>OZ244721.1:0-1872500 GCA_965219235.1 Sphingomonadaceae bacterium
CGCAATCCCAATGCCTGTTCTGAAGAGCTTTACCCTCCGCACGTCGCCCCGGGCTTGACCCGGGGTCCAGCTTCCTCCTGCTCCACTGCATCCGAAAAAGGTAGCTGGACCCCGGCTCAAGGCCGGGGCGACGGGGTGGAGAGATTGGGGAGCCGGACAGGCCGACCCGGTCCCCCATTCACCCTCAGCGGCGCACCCGCTACAGCGCGTCATGAGCCTCACCCCCGCCCAGTCCGTCGACCTCCTCACCTTCTGGTTCGAGGACCACGGGCGCGACGACTGGTTCGGCGGCGGGGCTGAGTTCGATTCAGAGGTGCGCGACCGCTTCGCGACCCTCTACGACACCCACCGGAACGACTCACTGGCCGACCACCTCGCCACGCCGGTCGCCGCACTCGCGGCGATCCTGCTGTTCGACCAGATCCCCCGCAACCTGTTCCGCGACGACGGTCGCGCGTTCGCCACCGATGCGACGGCGCTCGAGATCGCGAACGCGGTGCTGGAGCATGGCTGGGAGGAGCGGCTGACCGCCGAGGGGCGGCGGTTCGCCTATCTGCCCTTCATGCACTCCGAGCAGCTCGCCGACCAGGACCGCTCGGTCGCGCTGTTCGGGACGCTGGGGGACGAGGAGGCGCTCGCCTTCGCCCGCGAGCACCGCGATGCGATCGCCCGCTTCGGACGCTTCCCGCATCGCAACGCGGCGCTCGGCCGCCACACGAAGCCGGAGGAGCGGGAGGCTGTGCAGGCCGGCGCAGACTGGTAGGGTGGCTGCGCGAGGGAGCTGAACGATGTCCGACTTCACCGACGCGCTGACCGACGACCATCGCGCCATGATCGAGCGCCAGCCGGTGTTCTTCACCGCGACCGCCGCCGCCGACGGGCGCATCAATCTGAGTCCCAAGGGCTACGACACGCTCCGCGTGCTCTCGCCCAGCCGCGTCGCCTGGCTGGACCTGGGCGGATCGGGCAACGAGACGCAGGCGCATCTGACCGCCGACGGCCGCATCACGATCATGTTCTGCGAGTTCGCCCGGCCCGCGCTGATCCTGCGCATCTACGGCACCGGCCGCGCCGTGCTGGCGGGCGACGAGGGCTGGGACGCGCTGGCCGCGCATTTCGAGCTGCTGCCGGGCACCCGCCAGATCTTCGACATCGCCGTGGACAGCGTCCAGACCAGCTGCGGCTGGGGCGTGCCGGTGATGGCGCTGGACCACGAGCGCGCGACGTTGCTGAAGTATCACGCCAAGTTCGCGCCCGACGAGTGGGTCGAGCGCCTGTCGGATCGCACCGAGAGCATCGACGGCCTGCCCGTCCGTCCCCCCGAGCGGTGGGTGGCGCCCGTCCCGCTCCGGTCTTCCATCAGCCGGGAGCCGAAGTGAGCGAACTGGTCGAACTCGCCCGCTTTCCGGACGGCATGGAGGCGGCGATGGCGGCGGGGCTGCTCGGTTCGCACGGCATCGCGGCGCACGTCTTCGACGGCGGCATGAACATCGCCGACGGGTCCGGCCTGCTCGTCCCCGTCCGCCTGATGGTGGAGGCGCACCGGCGCGCCGACGCGCGTGCGATCCTGGACGAAGTGGCACCTTAAGGCAGGTCCGGCCGTTCATCCCCTCCATGATCCGCGTCGCCAGCTACAATATGAGAAAGGGGATCGGCACCGACCGTCGGCGCGACCCGCACCGCACGCTCGCCGTGCTGAGCGAACTCGACGCCGACGTGGTCGCCCTGCAGGAGTGCGACCGGCGCCTGGGCGAGCGGGCGAGCGCGCTGCCGGAGAGCGCGCTGGCGGCCGCGGGCTGGGAGCCGGTCGCGCTCGCCCAGCGGCCGCACAGCCTGGGCTGGCACGGCAACGCGCTGCTCGTCCGGTCCGGCGTTCACGTGGTGGAGGCGCGGGCGCTCGACCTGCCGACGCTGGAGCCGCGCGGCGCCGTGATGGCGGACCTCGAGGTGGACGGCCGTCCCTTGCGCGTGGTCGGCATGCATCTCGACCTATCGGGCCTGTGGCGGCGGCGTCAGCTGCGCTTCATCCTGAACGCCGTCCACCACGAGGAGCGGGACGGCGGAGCGGCGGTGATGCTGGGGGACATGAACCAGTGGTCGGACCGCGGCTGTCTGACGGAGTTCGGACCGCAACACCGGTTGATCGCCACCGGAGCCTCGTTCCACAGCCGGCGTCCGGTCGCCTCGCTCGACCGCATCGTGGTGACCGGGCCGGTGGAGGTGGGGCGGTCCGCCGTTCACCACTCGCCGACCGCGCGACGGGCGAGCGACCACCTGCCGGTCTGGGCCGACCTGATCCTCTAGGTCGCCCTTGCCGACCGCGCTCGCCCGCGTCAGGATGCTGCGTTGCAACATCATGCGGGGGCGGAGATGCGCGGCAAGCTTTGGATCGGATTGGGAGCGCTCCTGGCGACGGGGACGGCGCGGGCGCAGGAGGCCGCGCTGCAGGGCGGCGCGGCGGTCGCGACCGCCACGGTCGACAAGGGCGACACGGCGTGGATGATGACCGCCACCGTGCTCGTGCTGCTGATGATCGTGCCCGGACTGGCGCTGTTCTACGGCGGACTGGTCCGCACCAAGAACATGCTGTCGGTGCTGACCGGCACGCTGGGCATCGCGGCGGTCGCCATGCTGTGCTGGGTGTGCTGGGGCTATTCGCTGGCGTTCACCGACGCGACGCCGTTCGTCGGCGGGCTGGGCAAGCTGTTCCTGCGCGGGGTCACGGCGGACAGCCGGGCGGCCACCTTCACGGACGGGGTGGAGATCCCCGAATACGTCTTCGTCTGCTTCCAGATGACGTTCGCCGCGATCACCCCGGCTCTGGTGCTGGGAGGCGTGGTCGAGCGGATGCGGTTTTCGACCATGATGGTGTGGACGGTGCTGTGGAGTCTCGCGGTGTACTATCCGATCGCGCACATGGTCTGGTGGACGGACGGCGTCCTGTTCAACCTGACGCCCGCCGCGCTCGACTTCGCCGGCGGCACCGTGGTCCACGTCAACGCCGGCGTGTCGTCGCTGGTCGGCGTGCTGATGCTGGGTCGACGCGCCGGCTACCCGCGCGAGCGGATGGCGCCGCACTCTCTCTCGCTAACCCTGGCGGGAGCGGGGCTGCTGTGGGTCGGCTGGTTCGGGTTCAACGCGGGGTCGGCTCTCGAGGCGAACGGCACCGCGGCGCTCGCCATGGTCAACACCTTCACCGCCACGGCGGCGGCGGCCGTCGCGTGGATGCTGGCCGAACGCGCGAGCGGGCACAAGACGTCGCTGCTGGGCGCGGCGTCGGGCGTGATCGCCGGGCTGGTCGCGGTCACGCCGGCGGCCGGCAACAGCGGCCCGTTCGGAGCGATCCTGCTGGGCGCGGTGGCGAGCCTCATCTGCTTCGTCTTCGTGACTCGTCTCAAGGCACGGCTGGGCCTCGACGACTCGCTCGACGCCTTCGGCATTCACGGGCTGGGGGGGATTGTCGGGTCGATCGGCACGGCGGTGACGATGCTGCCCGCGCTGGGCGGACCGGGCGGCGCGGACTACGCCTTCGGACCGCAGCTGGCGACGCAGCTGATCGCGACGGGAACGGCGATCGCCTGGGCGGGGATCGGTTCGGCGCTGGTGTTCGGATTGCTCAGGCTCACGATGGGCCTGCGGGTCGCGCCCGAGGTCGAGCGCGAGGGTCTGGACCTGGGCGAGCACGGGGAGCGGGCGTACAATTACTGACGCGGGGTGACCGCCTCCTCTACCAGCCAGCCACCCCGCTCGTCCTGAGCCCGTCGAAGGACGTGGTCACGAAGACCGCTGTGTGGGGCCGCACGCTTCGACAGGCTCAGCATGAACGGGTTCGGGCTGGGTGGCAGCAGGGACTCTAGGCCAACTCCTCCGCCACCCACGCCGCCGCGCGCTCTCCGATCATGATGGAGGGCGCGTTGGTGTTGCCGCCGACCAGCCGCGGCATGATGCTGGCGTCGGCCACCCACAGCCCCTCCACGCCGCGCGCCTTGAGCTTCGGGTCGACCACCGCATCCGGGTCCGAGCCCATGCGGCAGGTGCCGACCGGATGGTAGATGGTGTCCGCCGACCCCCGGATCGCGGTTTCCAGCGGACCGTCGTCCTCCAGCGTGGCGAGCTTGCGCGGGCGGGCCGCGTAGCGGGCCAGCGCGGGGGCCTCCAGCACGCGCCGGCCCATCCGCACCGCCGCCTTCAGCAGCGCCATGTCGGCGCCGGCCGTCAGGAAGGCGGGATCGATCGCCGGCGCGGCGCGCGGATCGGTCGAGCGCAGGCGCACCGTCCCCCGGCTCTCCGGCCTCAGCACGCAGCTGTGCAGCGAAAAGCCGTGGCCCTTCACCTTCGTGCGGCCGTGATCCTCCAGCATGGCGGGCACGAAGTGGTACTGCACGTCGGGCGCGGGCGCGTCCGCGCGGCTTTTCCAGAAGCCGCCCGATTCCGCCCAGGGCGTGGTGAAGGCCCCCGACTTGGTGCGCAGATGGAGCCAGGCCGCCTTGGCCATGGCGAGCGTGCCCTCCAGTGTGTCGCCGATCAGCGTGCGGTCGTGGCTCTCGAAGCTGTCGACGTAGTCGACGTGATCCTGCAGGTCGGAGCCGACGGCGGCGCAGTCGCGCACGACGCCGATGCCGTGCTCCGCCAAGTGCTGCGCGGGACCGAGGCCCGACAGCATCAGGATCTGGGGCGAGTTGAACGCGCCCGCCGACAGCACCACGCCGCCGCGCGCGCGCACCACGTCCTCGCCGCCGTCCCTGGCCGCCAGCACGACGCCGGTGACGCGTCCGTCCTCGATCAAGAGGCGGGCGACCGTCCGGTCGATCCGGATGTCGAGGTTCGGGCGCCCGCGCGCGGGGTCCAGATAGGCGCGCGCCGCCGACCAGCGCTCGCCGGCGCGCTGCGTCGTCTGGTAGAGGCCGAACCCCTCCTGGGCGGCGCCGTTGAAGTCGCCGTTCACGGGCAGTTGCAGCTCGGCGGCCGCTTCGACGAAGGCAGCGGAGCCCGGGTTCGGCCAGTGCTGGTCGGAGACGTGGAGCGGGCCGTCCGCGCCGTGCCAGTGGTCCGCGCCGCGCGCGTTCGCCTCCGCCGCGCGGAACACCGGCAGCACGTCCTCGTAGCCCCAGCCGTCGCAGCCCAGCGCGGCCCAGTTGTCGTAGTCCCAGGCGTGGCCGCGCACATACAGCATGGCGTTGATCGCCGACGATCCGCCCAGACCGCGTCCGCGCGGCTGATAGCCCCGCCGTCCGTTCAGCCCTCGCTGCGGCACGGTGTCGTAGCGGTAGTTCGACGCGGCGGGCAGGAACGGCATCATGCCCGGGGTGCGGATGCGCCAGTCGGCGTTGGTGCCGCCCGCCTCCAGCAGGCAGACGGCGCGGCGCGGGTCCTCGCTCAGTCGGCCGGCGACGGCGCTGCCCGCCGAGCCGCCGCCGATGACGACGACGTCGAACTGGTCGTGTGTGGTGGCCACGCATCCGTCTCCCGATGGGCGAGCCAGCGCGCCTTGATCCGGCCGCTGGTCTCGCGCGATCCGTCGTGGGACCATCCCGGCTCCCGGATCATGTAGTTGAGCTTGGCGCGCCAGCCCGGCGCCGTCCAGACATCGCGCGCGATGCCGACCCACTCGTGCAGCGCCGCCTTGACGATGTTGTGGTGGCCGAGCTGCTGGACCAGGCCATAGCGCGGCCGCTCCTCATCGCTTTCCGCCTCGAAGGTGTCGAACAGCCTGTCCCAGACGATGAAGACGCCGGCGTAGTTGGTGTCGAGATAGCGCGGGTTGTTGCCGTGGTGGGCGCGGTGGTGCGACGGCGTGTTGAACACCGCCTCGACCCAGCGCGGCAGCCGGCCGACCGCCTCCGTGTGGATCCAGAACTGATAGACCAGGTTCGCGCCGGCGCAGAAGAACACCATGGCGGGCGGAAAGCCCAGGAGGAACAGCGGCAGGCGGAAGAGGAACGACAGGCTCAGAAAGCCGGTCCACGTCTGCCGGACGGCGGTGGACAGATTGTAGTGCTCGGACGAGTGATGGACCACATGGCTCGCCCAGAACCAGCGCACCCGATGGGCGGAGCGATGGAACCAGTAATAGGCGAGGTCGTCGAGCACGAAGCAGAGCGGCCACACCCACCAGGCCCAGCCGAGATCGACCGGCGCGAACCCGCTCACCCACACCGCCATGCCATAGACCGCGCCCGCCGCCAGCAGCCCCGTCGCCTGGCTGCCCAGCCCGAGCGAGATGGAGGCGATCGAGTCCTTGAGGTGGTACGGCTTGCGCTTGCGAAGCAGCCAGGCCTCCAGCGCCGTCAGCAGGATGAAGGCGGGGATCGCGAGCGTGACCGGGCTGGGCAGGTCGGACATGGCGGGCAACTTACACCCGTGTCAGCAAGGTGGGCAAGCGGGGCACGCAACCCGCCCCCCTGCCGCTCGTTCACCACTGGAACGGCACGCGACGACGTGCTACATGACGTTGACGTAAACGTCAGCCACGAAAAGGAGCCCCCATGAAGGTGCTGGTCCCCGTCAAGCGGGTCATCGATTACAACGTGAAGCCGCGGGTGAAGCCCGACGGGTCCGGCGTGGACCTGGCCAACGTCAAGATGAGCATGAACCCGTTCGACGAGATCGCCGTCGAGGAAGCGATCCGGCTGAAGGAAAAGAGCGGCGTCACCGAGATCGTGGCCATCTCGGTCGGTCCCCAAAAGGCGCAGGAGACGCTGCGCACCGCGCTGGCGATGGGGGCCGACCGCGCCATCCTGGTCCAGACGGACGAGGAGGTGGAGCCGCTGGGCGTCGCCAAGATCCTGGCGAAGATCGCCGAGGAGGAGGCGCCCGACCTCGTCATCATGGGCAAGCAGGCGATCGACGACGATTCCAACCAGACCGGCCAGATGCTCGCCGCGCTGATGGGGCGGGGGCAGGCGACCTTCGCCAACACGGTCGAACTCGCCGATGGCCAGGTGACGGTGAAGCGCGAGGTGGATGGCGGGCTGGAGACGGTGACGCTGCCGCTGCCGGCGATCGTCACCACCGACCTGCGCCTCAACGAACCGCGCTATGCGAGCCTGCCCAACATCATGAAGGCGAAGTCCAAGCCGATGAGGACGACCACTCCGGAGGAGCTGGGCGTCGATGTCGCCAAGCGGCTGGAGACGCTGATCGTGACCGAGCCGCCGCAGCGGCAGGCGGGCATCAAGGTCGCCTCGGTCGATGAACTGGTGGCGAAGCTCAAGGACATGGGAGTGGCGGCATGAAGACGCTCGTCTGGGTCGATCACGACGCCGGCCAGATCAAGGATTCCACCCTGTCGGCGGTCACCGCCGCGAAGGAAATGGGGGGCGAGACCCACCTGCTGGTGGCCGGCGAGGGCGTCGACGCCGTCGCCCGGGCGGCCGCGCGGATGCCCGGCATCGGCAAGGTCCATGTCGCGGACGGTTCCGCCTACGCCCACGGGCTGGCCGAGAACGTCGCGCCCCTGGTGGCCGATCTGATGGGCCATCACGACGCCTTCGTGGCCCCCGCCTCCACCACCGGCAAGAACATCGCGCCGCGCGTCGCCGCGCTCCTCGACGTGATGCAGGTGAGCGAGATCCTGTCGGTGGAGGGCGACGCCACCTTCACCCGACCGATCTACGCCGGCAACGCGATCGCGACCGTCAAGTCCTCCGACCCCAAGCTGGTGCTGACGGTGCGCGGCACCGCCTTCGCCAAGGCGGACACGACCGGCGGTTCGGCCGAGATCGAGGCGGTGAGCGGGCCGGGCGACCAGTCGCTGTCCACCTTCGCGGGCGAGGAGATCGCGGAGAGCGAGCGGCCGGAGTTGACCTCGGCGGGCATCGTCGTGTCCGGCGGGCGAGCTTTGGGATCGGGCGAGAAGTTCAACGAGATCATCGAGCCGCTCGCCGACAAGCTCGGCGCGGCGGTCGGCGCGTCGCGCGCGGCGGTGGACGCGGGCTATGTGCCCAACGACTATCAGGTCGGCCAGACCGGCAAGATCGTGGCCCCGGAGGCCTATTTCGCGATCGGCATCTCCGGGGCGATCCAGCATCTGGCCGGCATGAAGGATTCCAAGATCATCGTGGCGATCAACAAGGACGAGGACGCGCCGATCTTCCAGGTCGCCGACCTGGGCCTGGTGGGCGACCTGTTCACGCTGGTCCCCGAACTGACGGCCAAGCTGTGAAGCTCGACACCAAGGTGGTGGAGAAGCCCTGGGGCCGGTGCGACCTGCCCCCGGCGCTCTCCTCTCTCCAGACGGGCGCGAAGCTCGGCGAGGTGTGGTTCGACGCGCCGGGCGAGCACCTGCCGATCCTCGTCAAATGGATCTTCACCAGCGAGAAGCTGTCGGTGCAGGTCCACCCGACCGACGCTCAGGCGCGCGAGCGGAGCCAGCCGTCGGGCAAGGAGGAGTGCTGGTACATCCTCGACGCGGAGCCGGGCGCGACGCTGGGCCTGGGCACGAAGCGGCCGATGACGGGCGAGGAGCTGCGCGCGGCGGCGCTGGACGGCTCCATCAAGGACAAGATGGAGTGGAAGCCGACGCGGGCGGGCGACTTCTGGTCGCTGGCACCCGGCATCGTCCACGCGATCGGGGCCGGCATCACGCTGATCGAGGTGCAGCAGAACGCCGACATCACCTACCGCCTGTACGACTACGGCCGCCCGCGCGAGCTGCATCTGGACGACGGCGTCGCGGTGGCGGTGGCCGAGCCCTTCCCGATGAGCCGCCACTCGCGTCCCGAACCGGGGCCGAAGCCGCTGGTCGATGGCGACCACTTCCGGTTGTGGCTGCGGGCTGGCGAGGGAGCGCTGGACGGGATCGCGGAGGATCAGGCCCGCTGGCTGGTCCCGATCGAAGGCCGCGCCACTGTGGAGGGAGAGAGCGCTGGGCCGGGCGAATGCCTCTATGCGCCCGCTGGTGCGGAGGTGAGCGTGGACGGAGACGCCCGGCTGCTGGTCGCGGTGGAAGCGGACTGAAGAAGACATGGAATGACGCTTTTGATCATGGGCGGATTGGCCGTCGCAGCCGTCATCGTGGTGGGAAGCGCGTGGTCGAAAAAACGACGGCCGTAGGTCTCTTCTTACGTGGTCGTCGGCCCCATCGGGCGCTACGGAACTGCCACCGACCGGCCGATCACGGGCTTGGAGTGGCTGGCGAGTTGCCGGATTTCACGCTGAAAAATACGCGTACCACGCCAGCAGCAGCACGAGCCGGGGCACGAACGCCGTGCCCGTCAGCGCCGCCAGGCCCACCGCCGCCAGCGACGCCGCTCCGCCGGTCAGCAGCGCCAGGAGGAGCGGCTCGGCCGACACTCCGACCGCCGCCGCCGGCAGAGCCATCGCCACGGCCCAACCGATGCCCGCCACCACGAAGGCGGCTCGGCGCGGCCATGGCCCCAGCACCGTTGTTCGAACGAGCGAGCGCAGACCTGCCGCCTCCGTCCGTCCGGCCTGGGCGGTGAGCGCGAACACCAGCAGCAGCAGCGCGGCCGGGGAGCCGAGGTGGCGATAGTCGCCCAGCACACCCGCCAGCGCCGCGCCCGCCGCCAGGATCAGGAACAGCCGCCCGGCCCCGATCAGCCGCGCCTCCGACAGGACCAGCCCGAGCGCCGGCCAGCGACTCTTGGCCGCTGCCGGTGCGTCACGCTCGGCGACCGGCGGAGCGCCTGGGGCGAGCCAGCGGCTCAACCGGCCGGGCGTCCGCCGCCGCCGCTCGGTGTGCGGGCGATGCACCGCCCCCGCCAACAGCGCCAGCGCGACGGCGATCGTCACCCAGGCGAGGCGGGAGGGCAGATAGCCGGGGGACAGCAGACCACTCGACACGTCCAGCGGCACCCGCCCGGGCAGGACCGCGCCGCTGCCGATCGACAGGCCGTGCTCGTCGCCCGCCAGGTTCCACATCAGTGGGCGCAGGAAGCCTAGTGGGTCGGTGAGCGCGCCCGCGAAGCCCTGCGTGCCCAACCCGGTGGACGCGATCATGGCGCTCACCAGCATCCACATCCACACTAGGAAGAATGCCAGCTCGCCCCCCGCTCCGCGTAGCCACGGCACCGCGCCCCACAGCCTCCGGATCGCCGCCACCAGCACCAGTGCCGGCCCGGCGGTGGCCCACAGCCCCAGCGCCAGCAGTCCGGGCCTCGCCTCGCCCACGCCGACCGCCCCGGCCAGCACCCAGCCGGCCAGCGTCAGCGCCACGAGCACGCCGCCGAACACCGCCAGGTCGGCACCGAACCGCCCCAACGCCAGCGCCGGTCGGGATGCGGCGGTCACCTCCTCCACCTGCCACGCCACCCGTCGTGTCACGTTCGCGCGCAGATAGAGGAAGGCGACCGGCAGCAGGATGGTGGCGACCACCACGCCCAGACACACGCCGATCGTCGCCCAGTCGAGCACCGGCAGATGATCGTCCACCGCCACCTGCATCCCCGCCCCGTCGTCGCCCGCGATCATGAAGCGGGCGCCGATCGGGGCGACGAGCAGCATCAGCCACAAGCCCCGGCTGCGGCGATAGCGGGTCAGCGCGGTGGCGAAGCCGGAGCGGGCGACCGCCAGGCTCACGGCCCCGCCACCCGCCTGTCCGTCACCTGCCCGTCCGCCACGCGCAGCACGGCGGCCGCGCGTGGCGCGAGGTCGTCGGCCAGGTGGGTGGTCATCACCACCACAGCCCGTTCGGCCCGCTCCAGGATCAGCGCGGAGACGGCGTCGGCGGTGTCGCGGTCCAGCTCCGCCGTCGGCTCGTCGAGCGCCAGCAGCTCCGGCTCGCCGAGCAGCGCCTGGAGCAGGATCAGCCGCCGCCTCATGCCGCCGGAATAGGTCGCGATGCGGCGGTTGGCGTCGGCGTGCAGCCCCGCGCGCGCGGCCAGCGCCAGGAACTGCCGGTCGGCCGCGCCCGCCTCCAGTCCCTTCAGCGCCGCCATGTGGCCTACGAACTCGCGCGCGGTCAGGTCGTCGGGCAGCTCGACGGCTTGCGGCGCATAGCCGAGGGTCGAGCGCAGCGCGCGGGTGGCGCGCGGCAGGGGCGCGCCGTTCCAGGCGAGAACGCCGGCGCTCGGCCGCTCGGCGGTGGCGATCAGGCGCAGCAGGGTGGACTTGCCCGCCCCGCTCGGCCCGACGAGGAGCGTCAGACCGGGCGTGAAGCTGTGGGTGACGCCGGTAAGCACGGACTTGCGGCCATAACGCTTGGCGACATCGGTCAGGGTGAGCATGAAGTGTGTTAGGGCGCCGGGACGGTGGGAGCAAGCGGCCCAAAGCGGGTGAGAGTTCCAACGCCCATCATTGACATTCCCGCGCGCGTCGCCCATCTGCCCGTCACCGCATCGGTGAGCCATTCGCTCGCTTTTGGGTCGATGGCGTGAAGGGGGTGCAAACTCCCGCGTCGGCCTTTTCAGTTGCGGTCCTATCCCACGACACGTCCCACTCACGCGGGCCGTCTCCCTGACCGGAGCGGACGCGGACGTGCTCGCGTGCGCCATTGTCGCGCAAGAAAGACCCTATTTAATGACACAGTTCACCGACCTCGGCCTCGCCGAGCCCCTTCTCGCCGTCCTCAACCAAGAGGGCTACACCACGCCCACGCCGATCCAGGCGCAGGCGATCCCCCATGTGCTGCAAGGGCGCGACCTGCTCGGCATCGCGCAGACCGGCACCGGCAAGACGGCGGCCTTCGCGCTGCCCATCCTTCATCGCCTGTTCGACAAGGTCGTGGTGCCGACGCCCAAGTCCGCTCGCGTGCTGGTGCTCGCCCCGACGCGCGAGCTGGCCAGCCAGATCGCCGAGAGCTTCTCGGTCTATGGCCGCCGCCTGCGCCCGTCGGTCACCACCGTCTTCGGCGGCGTGCCGGTGTCGAAGCAGGCGCGCGCACTGTCGCGCGGCGTCGACGTGTGCGTCGCCACGCCCGGCCGGCTGCTCGACCTGATCGACCAGCGCGCGCTCAACCTCAATGGCGTCGAGGTGCTGGTGCTGGACGAGGCCGACCAGATGATGGACCTGGGCTTCATCCATGCGCTCCGCAAGATCGTCTCGTTGTTGCCCCGGGAGCGCCAGACGCTGTTCTTCTCCGCCACCATGCCGCCCGCGATCCGCGAGTTGGCGGGCAAGTACCTCACCAACCCGGCGCAGGTCGCCGTCACTCCGCAGGCGACGACCGTCGAGCGGGTGGATCAGTCCGCCTATTTCGTGGACCAGCGCGACAAGCCGGCCTTGCTCGCGACCGTGCTGCAGGGCTGGGACTACGACCGGGTGCTGGTCTTCACCCGCACCAAGCACGGCGCCGACCGCGTGGTGCGCCAGCTCGCCGCCAACTCGATCGACGCCGCCGCGATCCACGGCAACAAGTCGCAGCCGCAGCGCGAGCGCGCGCTCGACGCCTTTCGCGCCGGCAAGACCCGCGTGCTGGTCGCCACCGACATCGCGGCGCGCGGCATCGACGTGGAGGGCGTCAGCCACGTCATCAACTACGAACTGCCCAACGTGAGCGAGCAGTACGTCCACCGCATCGGGCGCACCGCGCGCGCGGGCCGGGACGGCGAGGCGGTGGCGTTCGTCGATGGCGAGGAGCGCGCCTACCTCGCCTCGATCGAGCGACTGACCAAGCAGCCGGTCACGCGCCTGAAGCTGCCGCCGAACTTCACGGCGGCCGCCCCGGTCGGCGTGGTCGAGCCCAAGCGCGAGGAGCGCCGGCATCCCGGTGGCGGGCGTGGCAACCAGGGTCCGCGCAAGCCGCGCGCCACCCACGCCGCCCAGCCTGCCGGCGAGGCGCGTCCGGCCGGGGGTCGGCCCGGCGGCAGCGGCAGAGGTCCGCGCAGCCGGGGTGGCGGGCACAGGGGCAGCCAGGGCGGGGGCGGCCAGGGTGGCGGCCAACGGCAGGGCCGGGGTTGATCGAGGAGCGGTCACCCTCACCCTTCCGCTGACGCGGCTCCCTCCCTCTCCCAAGGGGAGAGGGACAGGGTGAGGGTGACCTCGTCGACACTGAAGCGTGTGGCTACCCACCTCCCACTCCCCTAAACCCACCCCATGGCCACCCGCTTCACCCACGACGTCCTCGTCCTCGGCGCCGGGTCGGCGGGGCTGACGGCCGCCGGAGGTCTCGCCCTGTTCGGCCTGACCGTCGCGCTGGTCGAGCGCGATCGGATGGGGGGCGAGTGCCTCAACACCGGCTGCGTGCCGTCCAAGGCGCTGCTCGCGGCCGCCGCCCACGCGGCCGCCGTGCGCGACGGCGCGAGGTTCGGGGTGCAAGCGGACGCGCCCCGCATCGACTTCGCAGGGGTGCGCGCGCACATCCGCCACGCCATCGAGACGCTGCACGAAGCCGACTCCGTCGAGCGGATGGAAGGCATGGGGGTCGAGGTCGTGCGCGGCGAGGCGACCCTTGTGGGCGCGCGCCGGCTGCGGGTCGGCGGCCGCGACCTGAGCGCGCCGCGCCTGGTGCTCGCCACCGGCTCCGATCCCGCCGTGCCGCCGATCCCCGGCCTGACGGACGGTCCCCACCTCACCAACGAGACCCTGTGGGACCTGAACCACCTGCCCGAGCACCTCGTCATCCTGGGCGCGGGCAATATCGGCTGCGAGCTGGGGCAGGCGTTCCGCCGGCTGGGGGCCGAGGTCACCGTGATCGACAAGGGTCGGCTGCTCTCACGCGATGACGAGGATGCGGCGGCCGTCGTCCGCGACGCGCTGGAGACGGAGGGCGTGCGCTTCGTGACCGGCTCCGCCGGTGCGGTCGAGCATGGCGATGGCGTCACCGTGCGGCTGGAGGACGGCGCGTCCGTCGCGGGCACCCACCTGCTGGTGGCGGCCGGGCGTCAGGCGCGCACCGGGGGCTACGGTCTCGACACCACCGGAGTGGCCGTGGGCGACAACGGCATCACCGTCGATCGCCGTCGCCGCACGAACATCGAGGGCGTCTACGCCATCGGCGACTGCCGCGATGGCCCGCGCCTGACCCACGCCGCCGGGCGCGACGGGTCGGCGGTGACGCTGGAGATCGCGCTCGGTGTGCCCTCGCCGGTGGACGACGACGCGCTGCCCTGGGCCACCTACACCACGCCCGAGCTGGCGCAGGTCGGCCTGACCGAGGCGGCGGCGCGCGAGCGCGGCTGGAGCGTCACCGTCGAGCGGCGGGACTTCGCCAAGAATGACCGCGCCGTGACGGAGGGCGACCCGCGCGGCTTCATCAAGGTGGTGCGGCGCGGGCGCACAGTGGTCGGCGTCACGATCGTGGGCGCGCACGCGGGCGAGCTGCTGGTGCCGTGGAGCCAGATCCTCGCCGGCAAGGCGTCGACCTTCTCGCTCGCATCTGCCGTGGTCGCCTATCCCACGCGCTCCGAGATCTCCAAGGCGGCCGCCTTCGCGCTGCACGAGGGGCTGGTGTTCGGCGCCATGCCGCGCTGGTGGGCGGGGCGGCTGGCGAAATGGCGGCGATAGGGGCGCGGCGGCGGCGGCGTGAGCGAGGTGGGGAGAGGTACGCTCGACTGCTCCCCACCTCCCCGCTCGTCCTGAGCCTGTCGAAGGACGCGGCCCCACACACCGGCTCTTGCGGCCGCAGGCTTCGATAGGCTCAGCATGAGCGGGGTGGAATGAGGGGCGGGGCAACCACCCGCGGGGTAGTGCAAACCGGAACGCCCCCTCGCGCCCCGGCGTTTCCGCGTCCGAAGGAGCGCCGATGGCCACCCAGTTGAAGACCTCCACCCCTCCGATCCTCGCCCGCGTGCACGCCGCCGCCGCCGCCATCGCCGCCGATCGTCCGGCGGAGGACCGCTTTCCCACCGCCGCGATGACCCGCCTGTTCGCCACCGGCGCGGGCGAGGTGTTCGCGACGCTCGGCGGTTCCGCCGATGTCGCGGCGCTCAAGGATGCGCTGCGCGCGATCGGCGGGGCGGATCTCGCCTGCGGACGGATCTTCGAGGGCCATGTCAACGCCGCCCAGCTCGTCCACGCGTGCGGCACCCCGGCCCAGCGCGCTCGCCTGGCGCGCGACCTGGCCGAGCACCGGCTGTTCGGCGTCTGGAACACGGAGGCGGGCGATCCCGTGCGGCTGGAGGGTGGACCTGGCAGCTGGCGGCTGGCGGGCGCCAAGACCTTCGCCACCGGCGCGGGCGACGTCGACCGGATGCTGATCACCGCCGCCCATCCCGGCGGTGGGCGGCAGATGGTGCTGGTCGATCACACCCCTGAGCAGGCATCGCGCGTGGACCAGTCGGGTTGGACCGTGCGCGGCATGGGGGCGAGTCGGTCCGGCCGCTACGACTTCACCGGGCTGGCGGTGCCCGACGACTGGCTGATCGGTGCGCCCGACGACTATTTAGAAGAGCCGCGCTTTTCGGCGGGTGCGTGGCGCTTCACCGCCGTGCAGCTGGGCGGCGCGGAGGCGCTGATGCGGCTCTATCGCGAGCATCTGGTGGAGAGCGGCAAGGGCTGTGATCCGATCCAGCGCCTGCGCTTCGGCCGGGCGGCGGCGGCGGTTCGCTCGGCCGGTCTGTGGGTGGCGCAGGCGGCGGACGCGGCGGAGGCGGGCGCGGCGAACGCGATCCCGCTGGTGCTGATGACGCGCGGGCTGGTCGAGGACGCAGCGATGCAGGCGATGGAGGCGGCGACCCGCGCGATCGGCACGCGCTCCTTCGTCACCGGCGGGCGCGTGGATCGGATCGTGCGCGATCTCGGCCTCTATTTGCGCCAGCCGGTGCCGGACCAGGCGCGCGACCGGGCGGCGGCGGCGTGGCTGGAGGCGGATGGCTGGGGCGAGGACGACTGGTGGTAGCGCGTCCATGAGCGTGGTGGGCTGGCGCGCCTGGCGCAGCCTCCATCGCCGCGCCCGGCCGATGAGCGTGCGGGAGGCTCGCGCGGCCGGACCGTGGCTCGTGCTGGCCCCGCACCCCGATGACGAGGCGCTGGGCGCGGGCTCGCTGCTGGCGGCGCTGTCGGCGGCGGGCGAGCGGCCACACCTCGCGTTCCTGACGGACGGGAGCGGCTCGCATCCCGGCTCGGCGAGCTGGAGCCCCGGTCGCGTGGCGGCCGCCCGGCGCGGCGAGGGCACGCGCGCGGCGCGGGCGCTGGGCCTGTCGCGGCGACCGCTGTGGCTCGGCTGGACCGACGCGCGGCCGCACGCGCCCGGCTCGCCCGGCTGGCGGCGCACCGTGCGGCGGCTGGGCGCGCACCTGCGCCGCCACCGGGTGCGGCGGCTGGTGACGAGCTGGGGCGGGGAGGGCCATTGCGACCACCTCGCCGCCGCGCGCTTGGCCGACGCCGCCGCCCGGGCGAGCCGCTCGCCCGTCGCGGTCCACAGCGTGGCGGTGTGGGGTTGGACCGAGGCCGATCTCGCCCTCCGGCTTCGCCCGCAACCGGTGCGGGCGGTGGTTGTCGGGGGCGGCCGTCCCGCCGCCCGCCGGGCGCTGCTGCACCACCGCAGCCAGCTCGGCACGCGCATCCACGGTTCACCGGACGCTTTCCGCCTGCCGCGCGCGATGTGGCGGCTGACGGAGCGTCCGCGCCTGCTGCTGTTCGAGGGGAGCGGCGCGTGAGCCGGCGTGAAGGCTCGATCGACCCGGACTGGTTCGAGGACCTGTTCGCGCGCGAGGGCGATCCGTGGGAGTTCGAGACCAGCGACTACGAGCGCGCGAAGTACGACGACACGCTCGCCCACCTGCCGCCCGGCCCGATCGGGCGGACGCTGGAGGTCGGGTGCGCCAACGGCGTGCTGACCGAGCGGCTGGCGCCTCATGTGGGCGAGTTGCTGGCGACCGACGTGTCGGAGACCGCGCTTGCCGCGGCGCGGGAGCGGGGTGCCGACCGGGCCAACATCCGGTTCCTGAGCCAGCGCGCCCCGCGCGAGATGCCGCCCGGCCCCTTCGATCTCGTGGTGCTGTCGGAGGTGGTGTATTACTGGGACCGCGCCGATGTGGCGCGGCTGGCCGACTGGGTGCGGAGCGGCGGGGTGGCAAGGGGCGGCCACCTGCTGCTCGTCCACTGGATTGGCGAGACGGACTATCCGCAGTCGGGCGACGCCGCCGTGGAGGGGCTCAGGGCGGACCTGGGCGAGCGGGTGGCGGTCGAGGTGACGGAGCGGCGGGAGAAGTACCGGCTGGATCGGTGGCGCTGGCTCGGGTGACGATCGGACGCCGTGCTCCTGCGAAAGCAGGAGCCCAATGCGCTCTCCGCGAACACGTCGTCTCAAAGTTTCCGGCGTCGTCGCCGCTGCACCGGCAATAGGTTCCTGCTTTCGCAGGAGCACGGGTGGCGCGGGAGCACGACGGGCTCACCCCGCCTCCCGCACGCCCTCTCTCATTATCGCGATCCGCCGCCGCGCGCGCGCCAGTTCGGCGGGCAGCGTGGCGAAGGTCAGGCAGGCGTCCGCGCCGCCCCCGCCGCCGGCCAGCGCCACGTCGAGCCGGTAGGTTTCGTGGATCGGCGCGTGCTCGTCCTGCGCGAGCCAGGTCGCCAGCGTGTCGGCCATTCCGCCCGGCGCTCGGCCGGTGAGGCGGCACGACGTCGTGACCCGCACGTCGGTCGCATGGCGGACGCGGCCGCCGGCGGCCTTGACGGCGGCGAACAGCGCCCGATCCTCCGCCACCGGCGGCGTCGGCGCGCCGCCGATGCGGCGGTAGAGCGCCAGCGGCAGCGCCAGGCTGGCGCCGCCCTCGTAATAATGGCGCGGCCAGGGTTCCTCGCCGTCCTCGCCCGCCGTCCTCAGCCAGTCGAGGGCGAGGTAGTATTGCGTCAGCCGATTGAGCCGCCGCCGCCCCTCCGCCGGCAAGGCCCATCGCTCGACCCGGCTGGTGAGCGCGCGACCGGCGACCGCGTCCCAGCCGGCATCGAGATGGGCGAGCGTGCGGACGATCCAGTCGGACGCCACCGTCGTGTCGCCATCGGTCGCCATCAGCACGTCGTCCGGCCGCGCCAGCGCCTCGGCGGCGGCGTCGAGCGCCAGCCGGCGCGACCAGCCGGCATGGGCGTGCGGCGGCAGCAGGGTGGCGGCCCGCCAGGCGACGGTGGCGTGGGCGGGGCGGAAGGCGCGGAGCACCGCCACCGTCCCGTCCGCGCAGTTGTTGGCGAAGGGCACCAGCACCACGGAGCCGCTCCACATGCCCGCCGCCCGATCCAGCGCGGCTAGGCAGGCGGCGGCGTGATCCGCCTCGTCCTTCATCGGAATGCCGACCGCGACGGCCCGCGCCGGGGTGGCTTCCGTCACGCCGCTTCCCCTCTCCCCCATCCAGCGCAAACCCCTGCGACGCAAGGGGAGTTCCAGTGCGGCTCCAGTCATCTTCACCCCACTCCCGCTCTGCGCTACGCTGCGCCCAGGTCCCGTCGTTCGAGAGCGGGCGAGGAGAGCGGATGCACCCGTCCACCCACGCGCGCGCGCGACCCGACCATCCGGCGATCGTCATGGCGGGCACGGGCGAGATGTGGAGCTACGCCGATCTCGCCCGCGCCTCCAATCGGGTGGCGCAGCTGTTCCGGGCGCGCGGATTAGGGGTCGGTGCGACGGTGGCGCTGTGCCTCGACAACCGGCCGGACTATCTGGCGATCGCCTGGGGGGCGCAGCGGGCGGGGCTGGCGCTGGTCGCCGTCTCCACCCGGCTGACGGCGGCCGAAATCGCCTATATCGTCGAGGACTCCGGCGCTCGGCTGATGATCGCGGGGCCGGGGATCGGCGAGGTCTTCTCCGCACTGCCGGGCGCGCTGTCGGTGCCGGTGCTGGCGGTCGGCGGCGACTTCGACGACCTCCTCGCCACGATGCCCGGCACGCCGATCGCCGACGAGCGGGCGGGGACCGACATGCTCTACTCCTCCGGCACCACGGGGCGACCCAAGGGCATCCGGCTGCCGCTGCCCGAGGACCCGGCGATCGACGGGGCCAACAGCCTGGCAGGTCTGGCGCAGATGGCGTTCGGGATGGGGGAGGGGACCGTCTACCTCTCGCCCGCCCCCCTCTACCACGCGGCACCGCTCCGCTGGTGCCTGACCGCGCACCGGCTGGGTGGCACGGTGGTGCTGATGGAGAGGTTCGAGCCGGAGGCCGCGCTCGCCGCCATCGAGCGCTACGGCGTCAGCCACGCCCAGTGGGTGCCGACCCATTTCGTCCGGATGCTGAAGCTGCCCGACCCAGCGCGCGGCGCGCACGACCTCTCCTCGCTCCGCGTCGCGATCCACGCCGCGGCACCGTGTCCGGTGGCGGTCAAGCGAGCGATGATCGACTGGTGGGGGCCGGTGCTGGTCGAGTATTACGCCGGCACCGAGGGCAACGGCCTCACCATGATCGGCTCGGCCGACTGGCTCCAGTACGAGGGGAGCGTCGGCAAGGCGCTGATCGGCGAGCTGCACGTCTGCGATGAGAGCGGCCGCGAGCTGCCGCCTGGCCAGGAGGGCCTCATCTATTTCGGCGGCGCGGGCACGTTCGAATACCACAACGATCCGGACAAGACCGCCTCGGTCACGCACCCGAACGGCTGGACCACGCTGGTCGATGTCGGGCGGGTGGACGGGGACGGCTATCTGTATCTCACCGACCGCGCCGACTTCATGATCATTTCGGGCGGGGTGAACGTCTATCCGCAGGATGTGGAGGACCTGCTCGTCGGCCATCCGCTGGTCGCCGACGTGGCGGTGGTCGGTGCGCCGCATCCCGATCTGGGCGAGCAGGTCGTCGCCGCCATCCGGCTGTCCGACCCCGCGCAGGCCTCCGCCGCGCTGGAGGCCGAGATGATCGCCTGGGTCCGCGCGCGATTGTCGGGCGTGAAGACGCCCCGCCGCATCGAATTCGTCACCGAACTGCCGCGCGCGGAGACGGGCAAGCTCTACAAACGCCTCATCCGGGACCGTTACCGACGCGAGGGCGTTCCCCCTCCGCCCCCCGAAAGGACCGACGCATGACCCCCGCCACCGACCTCAAGAGCTACAGCAACCTGATCGATGGGGAGCTGGTGGCGGAGGGCGGCTGGATCGAGGTGGTGAACCCGGCCACCGAACGGCCGATCGGGCGCGTGCCGGACGCTGGGGGCGACACGCTCGACCGGGCGGTGGACGCCGCCCGCCGCGCCTTTCCCGCCTGGTCCAGGCGGCCGATCGAGGAGCGGCGTCAGGTGCTGCAGCGGATGGGCGCCGCGATCAAGGAGAATTCCGACGAGCTGATGCGGCTCCTCACCAGCGAGCAGGGCAAGCCGCACGCCCAGGCGACCGGCGAAATCCTGGGCGCCGCCGGCATGGCGGGCGCGCTCGCGTCGCTCAGCCTCGACGACAAGGTCACCGAGGACTCCGACACCCGGAAGACCACCGTGCGCCGGGTGCCGATCGGTGTGGTGGGCGCGATCGTGCCGTGGAACTTCCCGGTGCTGATGGCGGTGCAGAAGATCGCGCCGGCGCTGCTGGCGGGCAACACGATGGTGCTGAAGCCCTCGCCCTACACCCCGCTCGCCACGCTCAGGCTGGCAGAGCTGGTCAAGGACATCGTGCCCGTCGGCGTGCTCAACATCATCACCGGCGGCGATGGGCTCGGCCCGCTGATCACCAGCCATCCGGGGATCGACAAGGTGAGCTTCACCGGCTCGACCGCGACCGGCAGGAAGGTGATGGAGTCCGCGTCCGCCGACCTCAAGCGCATCACGCTGGAGCTGGGCGGCAACGACGCGGCGATCGTCCTGCCCGACGCCGACCCCAAAGCCGTGGCGCAGAAGGTGTTCTGGGCCGCCTTCACCAACGCCGGCCAGATCTGCATCGCGGCCAAGCGCGTCTACGTTCACAAGGACATCTACGACGAGTTCGCCGCCGCGCTCACGGAGCTCGCCGCGTCGGTCAAGGTCGGCGACGGGGCGGAGCAGGGGACCACCGTCGGCCCGATCCAGAACAAGCGCCAATTCGAGCGGGTGACGGAGCTGATCGCCGACGCGCACGACAAGGGCTACACGTTCCTGGTCGGCGGCGAGGCGTCCGATGTGCCGGGCTACTTCATGCCGGTGTCCATCCTCGACAACCCGCCGGAGGACGCGCGCATCGTCGCGGAGGAGCAGTTCGGCCCCGTGCTCCCGATCATGAAGGTGGACTCCGCCGAGGAGGCGCTGGAGCGCGCCAACGCCAGCGACTACGGCCTGGCGGGCAGCGTGTGGACGAGCGATCCGGACGCGGGGTACGAACTGGCCAAGCGGATGGAGACGGGCACGGTGTGGGTGAACGAGGCGCTCCACCTGTCACCCTTCGCCCCGTTCGGAGGCCATAAGAACTCCGGCTTCGGCGCGGAGCTGGGCGAGGAGGGGCTGCACGAGTTCACCTATCCGCAGACGATCTCGGTGCGGAAGGCGGCGTGACGCAAAGCCCCTCTCCCTTTGGGAGAGGGGTTGGGGTGAGGGTGAGCGGGGGCGGATCATCTCGCGCCGGTCACCCTCATCCAACTTCGCCTAGCTGCTTGCAGCAGCAAGGCTTCGTATCCTTCTCCCAAGGGGAGAAGGCGGGCAGAGGAGACATCATGGCAGACGCATACATCGTGGACGCGGTCCGGCTGGCGGGCGGCAAGCGCGGGGGTCGGCTCGCGGGCACGCACCCGGTGGACATGGGCGCGCACGTGCTCGACGCGCTGATCGAGCGCACCGGGCTGGACGGCGCGGCGGTCGAGGACGTCATCATGGGCTGCGTCATGCAGGCCGGGCAGCAGTCGTTCCACGTCGGGCGCAACTGCGTTCTCGCCGCCAACAACTTGCCCGACAGCGTGCCGGCGGTGACGATCGACCGCCAGTGCGGCTCCAGCCAACAGGCGATCCAGTTCGCCGCCCAGGCGGTGATGAGCGGCACGCAGGATGTGGTGATCGCGGCCGGTGTCGAGAGCATGACGCGCGTGCCGATGGGCTCCACCGGCTCGCTCCACATGAAGGAGGGGCTGGGCCACTACAAATCGCCCCGGCTGGAGGAACGCTTCCCCGGCATCATGTTCTCGCAGTTCCTGGGCGCGGAGATGGTCGCGAAGAAGCACGACCTGACCAAGGACCAGCTGGATGAGTACGCGCTCCAGTCCCACCAACGCGGCAAGGCGGCGACCGAGGCGGGCCGGTTCGACAACGAGATCGTGGGGATCACGGTCGAGACGCCGGACGGCGCGGTCTGCCACGACACCGACGAGGGGGTGCGCGCCGATGCGACGCTCGACGGCATCCGCTCGGTGAAGTTGTTGCAGGACGGCGGGGTCATCACGGCGGCCAACGCCAGCCAGATCTGCGACGGCGCGTCGGCCGTGCTGGTGGTGAGCGAGCGGGCGCTGAAGGAGCACGGCCTGACGCCGCGCGCCCGCATCGTGAACCTGACGGTGACGGCCGGCGACCCGGTCATCATGCTGGAGGAGCCGTTGTTCGCGACCGACAAGGCGCTGGAGCGCGCGGGAATGCGGATCGGCGATATCGACGCCTATGAGGTGAACGAAGCCTTCGCCCCCGTGCCGCTCGCCTGGGCGAAGCATGTTGGCGCCGATCCGGAGCGCATGAACGTCAACGGCGGCGCCATCGCGCTCGGCCACCCGCTGGGGGCCAGCGGCACCAAGCTGATGGCGACGCTCCTGAACGTGCTCGACCAGCGGGACGGCAAATACGGCCTGCAGACGATGTGCGAGGGCGGCGGGATCGCCAACGTCACGATCGTCGAGCGGCTCTGAATCCTCCCCTCCTTGAAAGGAGGGGATCGAGGGGTGGGTGCGCGCGACAGCGCGCCTCTCACACCTCTGCCCAGGTAGGCTCGGCTTCGCCTCGCCACCCACCCCCCACCCCTCCCTTGCAGGGAGGGGAGTTTTGTTGAGGAGACCCCAATGAAGATCACCCCAAACACCGCCGCCATCGTCACCGGCGCCGCCTCCGGCCTGGGCGCCGCCACCGCCCGCCTGATCGCCAGCAAGGGTGCCAAGGTCGCGATCTTCGACCTGCAGGAGGAGAAGGGGGAGGCCGTCGCCAAGGAGATCGGGGGCGTGTTCTGCGAGGCCAACGTCACCAGCGAGGAGTCGATCGACGCCGCCTTCGCAAAGGCCCGTGAGGCGCATGGCCAGGAGCGCATCCTGGTGAACTGCGCGGGCACCGGCAACGCGATCAAGACCGCCAGCCGGTCGAAGGAGGACGGCTCGATCCGCTCCTTCCCGATGGCCGCGTTCGAGTTCATCGTCCAGATCAACCTGATCGGCACCTTCCGCTGCATCGCGAAGTCCGCCGCCGGGATGATGACCCTCGATCCGGGCGAGGACGGCGAGCGTGGCGCGATCGTCAACACGGCGTCGGTGGCGGCCGAGGACGGGCAGGTCGGCCAGGCCGCCTATTCGGCGTCCAAGGGCGGCGTGGTCGGCATGACGCTGCCGATCGCGCGCGACCTGATGGGCGAGGGCATCCGCGTGAACACCATCCTGCCGGGCATCTTCGACACGCCCCTGATGAACGCCGCGCCGCCGCAGGTGAAGGAGGCGCTCGCCGCCAGCGTGCCGTTCCCCAAGCGCCTGGGCCTGCCGGAGGAATACGCCCAGCTGGCGCTCGCGATGATCGAGAACGGCTATTTCAATGGCGAGGACGTGCGCCTCGACGGCGCCATCCGGATGGCGCCGCGCTGAAACGGAACACAAGAAGCTGAATATAGTTTGAACATTCCGGAACTTTGTCGGCAGCCAATCATTGAATAGTTGTAAGTTGAATAAATGGAGATATACTATGACCGACCTGAAAACCCGCGAAACCAGCGACATCATTGCGGCTGACAAGGTCGAGGGCACTCCGGTATTCGGCGCGAGCCGGGACCGGATGGGCGACGTGAAGTCGATCATGATCAACAAGCGCACTGGCAAGGTCGAGTACGCGGTCCTGTCGATCGGTGGAGTGCTTGGAATGGGCGCGAAGCTGCATCCGGTGCCGTGGTCGAAGCTCGACTACAACACCGAGTTGGACGGCTTCCTGTTGAATGTGACCGTGGACCAGCTCAAGAAGGCGCCGACCTTCGAGCCGAACGAAGGCTTTCTGCTGAACCCGGATCGCCGGAGCGAGACCGAAGTCTACAGCTACTACGGTGAGCAGCCGCCGCGCTCGTAACCTCCGACACAGCGCGAATCGAGGCGGGGCCGGGAGGCCCCGCCCTTTTCGTGCAACCGGCAAGCGGCTCAAGGAGTTGGTCCAGCGTCAGGACACCAAGGAGACGATCATGGCGAAGGTGGCCACCGATGAGACCGATCAGCTGATTTCCGCCGACAAGGTGGAGGGCACCGCCGTGTACGGCGCCAACCGGGACAAGATGGGCGACGTGAAGTCGGTCATGATCAACAAACGCAGCGGCAAGGTCGAATATGCCGTGCTGTCGATCGGCGGCTTTCTGGGCGTGGGCACCAAATACCATCCGGTGCCGTGGTCGAAGCTCCAGTACAACACCGATCTCGGCGGCTATCACCTGACCATGACCCCGGAGCAGCTGAAGGGGGCGCCGTCGATGGACCGGTCGGACGACTATTCCGGCGGCTATCCCCGGGAGCGCGAGACGGAGGTCTACGACTATTACGACGAGCAGCCCTACTGGAGCTGAGCCGTCGCACCGCTTCCACGGTACAGGATCGCCTCACCCGCGGCTCGCGATAAGGGGGTGGGAAGTCCCTTGTCGGCACTCTGTTGGAAAAGCGGGTGGAACCAATAGGTTCCACCCGCTTTCTTCATGGAAGAAGCCACCGGATCCGGAGGACGACCATGAGCCGCTTTTTCTTCCACACCGCCGACGGGTCGCGCGACCGGGACACGGAGGGCATGAACTGCCGCGACCCGCACGCGGCGCGGGTGGAGGCGATCCGCTATGCCGGCGCGCTGCTGTCGGACGACCCCGGCGTGCTGTGGGACGGGCGCGACTTCCGTGTGGAGGTGACGGACGAGGACCAGCGGCTGGTCTGCACCGTCATCGCGCTCGCCGTCGACGCGCCCCGTCCGGAAGGCTGAGGGTCGGGCCGCCGATCGCCGGGAGAGGCGGTGCCGCGTGTCGGACTCGAACCGACGACCTACCGCTTACAAGGCGGTTGCTCTACCAGCTGAGCTAACACGGCGCGCCCGCCGCCGCCATGCGTCAGCCCACGCCGAAGGTCCAGCCTTCGCGGGTCGAGCGGGGGTCGTGGCCCGGGGCACTCCAGAGCGTCGGATCGCCGGACGCTTGACGGAGCCAGGCCGCGGTGAGGATGGCGTCCGCCTCGTGCTCGTTCGCCGCACGTCCGTGGGGTCGGCTGCCCACCGCCTCCAGAGCCGCGTCGAGGTCGCCGATCGAGCGCAGCTTCAATCGCCGCGTCCCCCGCCCGGCCGCGCGCGCGGCCAGCGAGGTGTAGATCTCGACCACCAGCGGGCCAGCGTTGGGCAGCGGGTCGAACGGCCACACCGGCACGCCCGCGCCGCGCACCCGATGCAGCAGGCGCATCCCCGCGAAGCTCGCCTTGGCGACCTGCGCCGCGCCGATCGCGTCGAACACCGTGGAGGGCTTGGAGCCGCCGGTCGCGCGCAGCCGCTCCTCGCAGGCGCGCGCGACCATGTAGCGGGCCTTGGGTCCGTCCGCCGCGCCGAAATAGAAGTGCGCGCGGCCCGCGCCCTCCATCCAGCCCGCCGCGCCCAGATCGGCCTCCGCCGACGCCTGCCCGTCGAGCCAGGCCCAGAAGCCCGGCGCGTCGCGGGCCGTGGCGTGGCCCGGCAGATAGCCGGCCGCGCGCCAGGGCGGAGCGAAGGAGAAGTCGAAGCCGATCAGCGTCCGTTCGTCCGCCTTCTTCAATGCGATCACCCGATCGGCGATGGCGGTGCGCGACCAGTGCCGCTCCGGCGGGGGCACCAGCGCCGGCGCGTCCGACCCGATCGAACAGACCGCCAGCGCGATGCCGGGATGCCGCGCGCCCCTCGCACCCGACCAGTCCGCGACGGCGAAGTGGGTGAAGGGTGTCGCGGGGGAGTGCGGATGGGATTGGCTTGCGGGCTTCATGGCCGTGTCTCGTCTTTGCGAGGAGCCGAAGGCGACGAAGCAACCCAGACTGGTCGCGGCACAGCGATGGGGCTGGATTGCTTCGCCTGAGGCTCGCAATGACGAAATGCGGTGTCCGAAACCAAAGGGGCGGACCCTTGCGAGCCCGCCCCTGCCGCGCCGCCGCGTCAAGTCAGAGCGTGGTGTCGTCCGGTGCGATCGGCGGCACCGGCGCGGCCGGTTGTCTCGGCGCGGTCGGGACGCTGGGAACCGGGGCCGGCCGGGGCGCGGGCGTCGGCACGGTGGTGCCGCCGTCCGTCCACTGGTCGAGCAGCTTGTGCGCCGTCGGACGGCCGCCCAGCCCGAAGGCGAGCGCCGATCCGACGGCGGCGGCGAAGACCACGCCGCTGAACGCGATCACGACGATCTCCTGGCCGACGTCCATGAAGGTCAGACCCATGAAGGTGGCAACCGCGATGATGAGGTACTTCACCATCACCGGCACCGGCCCGCGCTCGCCCGTCGACGACGCCATCAGGCCCGAGATCAGGTTGGCCAGCCACACGCCCGCCGCGATCACGATCGCGCCGAACACGACGCGACCGCCGAGCGACAGGATCTGGTCGATGATCAGCGACAGCTCCGGAAAGTTGAGCAGCCGTGCCGCGCCGATCGCGGCGAACAGCATGATCGCGGTGACCACGATGGTCGAGACGACCTTGGACGGCCGCACCGACGATCCCGCCAGTCCGGCCGAGTTCAACGCCCGGTCGAAGCCCAGCGAGGGCAGGATGGACTCGATCAGCCCGGCCACCCAGCGCGCGATGAAATAGGCGAGCGCCAGCCAGATCGCCGCGGCGATGATCAGCGGCACCGCGTGCAGGATCAGCTGCAGCATCTCGCGCGCGGGAACCGTGATCACCTGGATGTTCAGCACATCCAGCGCCGCGATGGCGACGGGGATGATGATGAGGACGTAGGCGATGGTGCCGATGATGCTCGACAGGTTGATCGAGCCCGACGAGGAAGACCCCGCGGTCGCCGATGTTGTCGTGGTGGAAGAGGTGGCCGGATAGGCGTCGCTCCCGGTCACCTGGTTCACGCCGGCCTTCGACATCCAGCGGTCGAAATCGACCGTCTGGAGCGAGGTCTCGATCAGCTGCTTGACGATCCGCGCGACGATCAGGCCGACATAGAAGATCAGGCCCGCGCCGATGATGCGCGGCACATAGGCCCCGACCTGGTCCAGGAGCGTGCGCAGCGGCGAGAGCACGGTGTTGAGCTGGAACACCTGCAGCACGGCGACCAGACCGAACAGCCAGACCAGGAGCGACAGCACACGGCCCAGCGAATGGCCGACCGTGTCGCCGGACGAGGTGTGGTGTCGCAGCGCGGGGATCGCGTCGACCAGCTTGGCAAACGCCCACTTCACCGCCTTCGCCACGATCCAGGTGATGATGAGGATAACGATCGCCTGGACGATCCTTTCCCCCCAGGTCTGCACTTGATCCCAGTCGATCCGATACCTGTCCATGCCGTCTGCCCCCCTTGATCCTAGACGTGTCGAACTCGCGCCCGACTCTAGCGGCCGTTCACCTCCCGTCAAACCGCGGTGGCGAGCTGGGGTTCCACGGCGTCACCTCTCCACTCGGCGGCGGCGCCACTCCGCCAGCCGTTCGGCCACGCCGGCCTCCGCGCCCCGGTCGCTGGGCTCGTAGAGCTGGCGCGGCTCGACGCCGTCCGGCCAATAGTCCTGCCCGGAGAACGCATCCGGCGCGTCGTGGTCGTAGGCATAGCCCTCCGCCCGGCCGAGCGAGCGCATCAGCTCGGTGGGGGCGCCGACGATGTGGTTGGGCGGGGCGAGCGATCCGGTCTCCCTCGCCAGCGCGGTCGCCGCCTTGAACGCGGTGTGGGCGCGGTTCGACTTGGGCGCGGTGGCGATGTGCAGGCAGGCCTGCGCCAGCGCCAGCTCACCCTCCGGCGAGCCCAGGAACTCCCAGGCGTCGCGCGCGGCGACCGCGACCACGAGCGCCTGCGGGTCGGCCAGGCCGACGTCCTCCGACGCCATGCGGATCAGGCGGCGGGCGAGGAAGCGCCGGTCCTCGCCCGCCTCCATCATGCGGGCGAGGTAGTAGAGCGCGGCGTCCGGGTCCGACCCCCGCACCGCCTTGTGGAGCGCGGAGATCAGGTCGTAATGGCCGTCACCCGCCTTGTCGTAGATCGGCATCCGGCGGGCGAGGAGCGCGGCCAGTGCGGCCGGGTCGAGCGGCGCGTCGGGGGCGTCGGCGAACAGCGCCTCCGCCCCGTTCAGCAGGAACCGCCCGTCGCCGTCCGCGTCCGCGATCAGCGCCGCGCGCGCCTCGTCCGTCAGCGGCAGCGCGCGGCCGACCAGAGCCTCCGCCCGGTCGAGCAGCGCTTCGAGCGCCGCGGCGTCCAGCCGATGCAGGACCAGCACCTGCGCGCGCGACAGCAGCGCCGCGTTGAGCTCGAAGGACGGGTTCTGGGTCGTGGCCCCGACCAGCACGACGGTGCCGTCCTCCACCACCGGCAGGAAGCCGTCCTGCTGCGCCCGGTTGAAGCGGTGGACCTCGTCCACGAACAGCAGCGTGCGCTGGCCCGCCCGCGCGGCGGTCCGCGCCGCCTCGAACGCCCGCTTCAAGTCGGCGACGCCGGAGAACACCGCCGACAGCTCGTCGAAGCGCATTGCGGTGGCGGTCGCGAGCAGGCGGGCGATGGTCGTCTTGCCCGTGCCCGGCGGCCCCCACAGGATCAGCGACGGGAGCGCGCCCGCCGCCACCAGCCGGGTCAGCGCGCCGTCGGGGCCGGTCAGATGGTCCTGCCCGACGACCTCGTCCAAGGACTGAGGGCGCAGGCGCTCCGCGAGGGGCGCGTTGGGTGCCGGCCGGGGCGGAGCGGGAGGCGGCGGGTCGTCGGCGAACAGGTCAGCCACGGCCGGCGCGCTGGGCGAGCACCCGGTGATAGGCGTCGAGCACGACCTGGTTGACGGCGTCCCAGCGATAGGCGGCGGCGGCCTCGTGCCCCTCAAGCCCGGCGGCGGCGCGCGCGGCGGGGTCCTGGATGTAGCGCTGGAGCGCGTCGGCATAGGCGGCGACGTCGCGCGGCGGGACCAGCCGGCCCGTCACGCCGTCGACCACCAGGTCGCGCGCGCCGGTCGCGTCGGCCGCGACCACCGCCACGCCGGCGGCCATCGCCTCCAGCGTGACGTTGCCGAACGTCTCCGTCACCGACGGCTGGAGCAGGATGTCGAGCGAGGCGACCGTGCGGCCGAGATCGTCGCCGCACTGGAACCCGGCATAGAGCGCGTCGGGCACCTCGCCCTCCAGCCACCCGCGCGCCGGACCGTCGCCGATCACCAGCACCCGGTGGGCGATGCCGCGCGCGTCGAGTTCGCGCACGGCGGCGGCGAACATGTCCAGGCCCTTTTCCAAGACCACCCGGCCGAAGAACCCGATCACCACCTCGTCGTCGCCGATGCCCAGCGAGCGCCGCCACTCCAGGCTGCGGCGGTCGGGCGAGAAGCGGGCGTGGTTCACGCCGCGCGACCACACGTCGATCGGCACGGTGACGCCCTGCTCGCGCAGCCGCTCGGCCATCTCCGGCGTCGGCGCAACGGCGGCGTCGCAGCGGTTGTAGAAGCGCTGGAGCAGATGGACCATCAGCGGCTCCAGAAAGCCAAGGTGGTAGTAGCTGGCGTAGGTCTCGAACAGCGTGTGGACCGACGCCAGGATCGGCCAGCCCTCGCCCCGCGCGAAGCTGACCGCCCGGTGGCCCAGGATGTCGGGCGCGGAGACGTGGACGATGTCGGGCGCGAAACGGCGCAGGTCCTCGCGCACCCGGCCGGGCAGGCCCAATGCCGCGCGATACTCGTCGCGACCGGGGAGCGCGACGGCGGGAACGTGGATCAGCGTGCCGGTCGGTTCGAAGGCCGGGCTCTCCACCGTGGGCGCATAGATGCGCGGGGTCACGCCGCGCTCGATCAGGTGCCCGACCAGCCGGTTGAGCGCCTGGTTCGCGCCGTCGCGGACGTAGTTGTAGTTCCCGCTGAACAGCGCGACCCTGAGTGGTGCCCCCGACATGGGGGGCTTCAAGCACAGGGGTGGGGCGGGGGCAATGAGGCGGCACTTCGAAACTCCCCTGCCTGCTTGCAGGGAGGGGCTGGGGGTGGGTGCGAGCGAAGCGAGCCGGGGAGCTTCGGAGCCGGACGAGCGGCGCGCGAGGCATCGAGCCTCGCGCGCCGCAACCCACCCCCGCCCTCCCTTTCAGGGAGGGGAGAAGGACGATCGAGATTTGCTCGGTGCGGGGTTCAGGGCTTCAGCGGCGGTACTGGTGCCTGCCGCCCCACATCCACCTCGTTCGCCTCCATCGCCCGCATCTCGTTGTCGAGTTCGGCGGAGGTGTTCCGGATTTCCGCCTGGGCGTTGTCGTAGCGCTCGTCGAAGCTCGGCTCGCGCTTGCACGAGGTGAGCGCGAGCGGAAGGAGAAGCAGCCAGGCCGCCCGCATCAATATTCCTTGCGGTACTGCACGTTGACGTTGGACCCGCCGAACGATCCAAAGGACGAGATCACCGACAGCGCGCGGGACAGCGCGATGTCCAACTGCGTCGCGGTGAAGCCGCGCGCGTCGGTGATGATCTCGATGTAGATGTCCTTGGTGATGTACTGCCCGGCGGCGAGCGCGGTGCCGCGTCCGGACGCGCTGTCCGGGCTCAGGATGCGCAGCCGGTCGATGCCGGTCGCCGACTGGATCTTGCCGATCGGGTCGAGCCCGCCGCCGCCGCCGCGCAGGCCGTTGAGCGCGGACGCGAGCTGCACCGCCTGGATGGCCGACAGGTTGGTCACCGAACTGCCGAACAGGATGCGGCTGATGACCTCCTCCTGCGGCAGCGCGGGGGAGGAGGTGAAGGCGATCTGCGGGTTGTAGGCCGCGCCGCTGACGTTGAGGTTGATCGTCGTGCCGTCGATCTCCGTCGTCGCGGTCAGGCGCACGTTGGGCTCGATCGGCTGGCCGCCGGTGAACTGGACCACGCCCTGCTGCAGCTCGAACCGGCGGGACGAGAAGGAGAAGGTGCCCCGGATCAGGTTCACCTCGCCCGTCACGCGGGGGTTGGCGGCGGTGCCCGTCACCTTCAGGTTGGTGGACCACTCGCTCTCCAGCCCTCGGCCGGACACGTAGAGCTCGTTGTCGGCCACGACCGCGATGTTCAGCCGGATGTTGGACGGGGCGGGCGGGGCCGCCTGTCGGTCGCCGGTGATGCGGCGGCGGCTGTCGGGCGCGGGCGGGGCGCGGCGCACGCCGGTCAGCACCGGAACCTCGGCCGACGCCTGGCTGACGAGCTTGTAGCGCGTCTCGGGCAGGCGCAGCGTGCCGGTGATGATCGGGTCGGCGTTGGCGGTGTTGACGAAGCGCAGGTCGCCCGTCGCGCGCGCGGCCAGGTTGTTGCCGCTGGCAAGCTGCGCGTCCTGGAAGCGGGCTTGGATGTCGGCCGGATAGCCGGCGTCGGCCGCCAGGTTGACCTGTCCCATCGCCTGCACCGTGCCGTCGCCGGCCTTGGCGGTCAGGCGGTTCAACTGGAAGGAGGAGGAGGTGAAGCGGCCGTCGATCGCCATGCCGGTCAGCCGCGTGCCGTAGGTCTCGTTCTCGTAGGTGAGCGCGTTGGCGCGCACCAGGCCGGTCAGCCGCGGCGCGGACACCCGGCCGGAAAAGTCGGCGGCGACCCCGATCGGGCCGGTCAGCGTCTGGCCCGACAGCGAGGCGAGCGAGAACAGGATGTCGGCCGGCCCGTTGTAGCGGATGCCGCCGCCCAGCGGGGCCTCCATCAGGCGTGTGGTCCACGATCCCGCGCCCGGCCCCAGCGGCGACAGCGCGACCTTGGCCCGGCCGATCAGCGCGCCGTTGCGGCGGATCACGGCGGCCAGGTCGCCGCCGGTCGGGATCAGCCGGCCGACCACGTCCATGTCCACCGCCTTCGACTGGGCCGACAGGCTGGTGCGGGTGAAGCCGCGGATCCGCAGCCGGGTGTCGGCGCGGGGGAAGGAGCCGTCGGCGGGTTGCGAGAAGTCCAGGCTGCCGCTCGCGCGCCCGCCCAGGCCCAGGCCCGGCGAGAAGCTGTTGAGCAGCGCCAGGTCGAGCTGGTCGAGGCGCGATTGCAGTTCCAGCCCCTTGCCGTAGCGACCCGCGATCCGCGCCGAGCCCTGGCTGAAGTCCACGCGGGTCGGCAGCAGGCGCCAGTCGCCGCCCTCCCGGACGACCCGCGCGGGCGCGGCGGTGCGGAAGTCGATGCCGTTGGCGCGCCCCTGCAGCGCGACCCGGCTCAGCTCGGGCGCGATGTCGCCGTTCAGCGCCACGCGGAACGGCACGCCGGTGGAGCCCTCCAGCAGCGCCTGCACCCGGCCGCGGCCGCCGACCACGTCGAACTTGGCGCGCCCGGCGGCGAGGTCGAGCGTGTTGTAGGCGACATCGGCGAACTGCACGTCGCCCACCGCCTCCAACGGGTCGCCCAGCGTCACGGTGGCGTCCACCAGCGCGCGGCCGACCTGGAGCGGGATGCGGCCGGGCGCGGAGTAGTCGTTCACCCGCGCGCGCACGACCGCCCGTTGCCGCTTCCCGAACGCGGCGAGCTGCACCGTGCCGTCGATGCCCGATCCCTGCGCGGTCAACCGCCCGGCATAGGGGCCGGCCGCCGTCTGGTTCATCCGTCCGGCGAAGTCGATGCCGGCGAAACGGGCGTTGCGGATGTCGAAGGCGAGCGGCCCACGCCCCGCCGCCACCGTCAGGTCGGCCGAAAAGGCGCCATAGTCGGTCATGCCCGTGGCGGTGACGACGTAGTTGCCGTTCCTGGCCCTCACGGTGGCGTCCAGCCCCGCCAGCCCGACGCCGAAGTCCGGCGACTGGAGTCTCAGCCGCGCGGTCGGGTCGGTCAGGGTGCCGGTCACGGCCACCTGGATCGGACCGTAGGCGGCCGAGCGGCCCTGCGCGGCGAACTCGATCCGGCCCGACGGCAGGTAGCGGCCCGAGCCGTTGGTGATGCTCAGGAGCGGCGCGCGCACCGTCAGCTGGTCGAAGCGCGCGATGCCGTCCGACCCGTAATACACCCGCGCCGAGGCGACCGCGTTGCCGCCGAGCTGTTCGCGCACGGAGTCGTTGAACAGCGCCGTGGACTTCGCCTGCACGCGCCCGACCAGCGCATAGCCGCCGTTGGGCGTGGTCTTGAGGTCGACATCGGTGTTCAGGTTGAAGAGGCCGACCGAGGCGATGCGATAGCCGTTCAGCCGGCCCTTGATCGCGCCGGTGTAGAGCCCGGTCGAGGTGTCGGCGACGACCACCGCCGTGCCGCTCAGCCGGTCGGAGCGGATGCGCAGATTGTCCGACAGGATGCGCGGCCCCTTGATTGCCAGGTCGCCGTCGATCCTCACGTTCGTCAGCAGCTCGCCGGCGGTCGCGTTCAGCCCGGTGATCGCGCGCGCCTGCGCCGAGACGGGGATCAGGATACGGTCGGAGTTCACCCGCGCCTTGCCCGTGGCGTTCAGCCCCTGGACGACCGTGTCGTTGAACCCCAGCGCCGCCGCCTGGATGCGGTAGTCCACCACCGGCGTGGCGAACTTGCCGTCCAGCGCCAACGTCGCTCGAACGTCGCGGCCCGACAGGTTGGGCAGGATCACCGACGGCTGGTCGAGGCGGAAGGCGAGCTTCAGGTCGGAGAACCGGCTCTCGCCCAGATCGACCAGGCCGTTGGCGACGAGGTCGAAGGCGGGCGAGCCGATCCGTCCGTTCAGGTCCACGCGCCGCTGGTCGAGCGCGGCGGTGACGTCGAGCTGCACCAGCGGCTTCAACAGCGCGGCGGGTTGGCCGGTGACGATCAGGTCGGGCCGCGCACCGCCCTTCACGCGGACGGTGCCGTCGCGCGCGCGGATGCGCAGCCCCGCCAGCTGTTCGCCGCCGAGCGTCGCGACCAGTCGGCCGTTCCAGTCGGCCCAGCTTCCGCGCCCGGCGACCTGCGCTGTCAGCGGCCGGTCGAGACCCGCCAGCGCCGCCACCGCACCGTCGGCCGGCGCGCGCAGCTGGGCCTGCACGTTCAGAATGTTGTCGTCGGGCACCGCGTCCAGGTTAAGAAACAGCCTGTCGCCGCCCTTCAACCCCGCCACCGCCAGCGTGCCCAGGTCGGCCTTCACCCGCGCGCGCCGGTCGGCGATGGCGACCCGGGCGTTGACCCGCGCCACCCGCCTCTCGCCCGTCACCGGCGCTTCGAGCACCAGCTGGCCGATCGCCAGCCGGCCCACGTCGATGTCGTAGTTCGGCAGGATCGGAGCATTCGGGTCGGCGTTCGGGTCCGGCTTCAGCTCCGGCAGCCGCCGCAGCACGACGCGCCGGCTGGCGAGCTCGTTCACGTCGATGTGGTTGTTGGCGAAGGCGAAGGGGTGCCAATCGAGCGTGATCGCGGGCGAGGTCAGGAACACGCCCTTCTGGTCGCGCACCCGCACGTCCACCAACGTCATGCGCCCGTAGAGCGATCCCCGGATCGCGCCCACGTTGAAGCCGAGCCCGCTCGCCAGCTCGAACTTGTTGAGCTGGTCCACCACCAGCCGCTTGCCCGGCCCGGTGTTGAGGCCGAGGATCACGATCCCGACCAGCGCCACCAAGCCGATCAGCAGGAACAGAAGCCCACGCAGTATACGGACCGGCCAGGACCGGCGCTCGCGCTCTGACGTCACCAGACTGTTGCCATCCAGCGTCTCTATGGTCTCCTCTGCCATCAGAACGCCTGCCCGATCGACACATACACGCTTACGGTGGACTCACCGGGCTTGCGTCCCAGAGGGGTCGCCACATCGACGCGGAACGGCCCGAAATTGGTATAGAAGCGCCCGCCGATGCCGACACCCGCGCGCAGCGAGGAGAAGTCGGGCAGCGTCGATTCATAGACCTGGCCGACATCGACGAACGGCACGATACCAAAGTTGCCGAAGCGGTAGCGCACCTCGAACGCCGCCTCGTTGAGCGAGCGGCCGCCGATGGGATCGTTGTTCGGGTCCTTCGGCCCCAGCTCCTGATAGCCGAAGCCGCGCACCGATCCGCCGCCGCCGCCGTAATAGCGGCGCGACGGCGCCAGATTCTGGCGCTCGATGCCCGGGATCGTGCCGACCCGCACACGCCCGGCGAGCACGATCGAGTCGCCGATGGGATGGTAGGTCGAGCCCTCCAGCAGGACACGCGCGTAAGGGTTGGTGCCGCGACCCAGCGACACCTCCGGACTGACGCGGATCAGCGCGCGATAGCCCTTGGTGGGATTGAGCAGGTCGTCCGACGTGTCGAACCCGACCTGCCCCGGCAGGGCGCCGATGAAGAAGGTCTGCCGGTCGCGCTCGCCGAGCGCGAAGTCGTAGTCCTGCTCGTTCGTGCCGACCAGTTCGAAGCCGTAGGCATAGGTGAAGCGCTTCTGCCAGATCGGCGTGGACACATAGGCGATGTTGCCCGCCAGCGTGCCGGTGAACGCCTCGAAGGCGTTGAAGTTGGAGTGCGACGCCTGCGCCAGCAGCGTGACGATGCGGTCGCGCCGTCCGGCGTTCGAGCGCTTGAAGCTGACGCCCAGCGCCTGCTCCTGCGTGCCGGCCACGGCGTTGACGCCCAGCGCGCCCTCCGGCGGGAACAGGTTGCGGTGGGTCCAGCTGCCCTCGATCCGCAAGCCCTGGCCGGTGCCGTAGCCCGCCGAAGCGGCGAGCTGGCGCGCCGGGCCGGCGTCCTGCGTCACCAGGATCGTCACCGCCTCCGTGCCGTCGGGCAGCGTCTCGCCCGTCCGCTTCGGCTCGACGCCGACCGACGAGAACAGGCCGGTGGCGACCAGCGCCTTGCGCAGATCGTCGACCTTGCGGCTGTCATAGAGGTCGCCCGACCTGAACCGCTTGAGCACCTCCACGTGCTCCGCGTCGAAGGCGAGGTCGCCGGTCGTCTCGACGCCCGCGAAGGTGGCGCGCGGTCCCAGGTCGAGGGGCAGCGTGTAGTCGCCGGTCGCGTCGGTCGCCTTCAGGAGGATGTCGCGCTGGCCGACCTTGGCGAAGGGATAGCCGTTCTCCGGCAGCGCGATGGCGAGGTTGGCCTCCGCCCCCTGCACCCGCGTCGCCTCGATCGGATCGCCGACCTTGAGCGGCAGGGCGGTGCGCGCCAGCTCCGGCGGCACGGTGGGCGGGGCGTCGAGCGTGACGGAGGAGAAGGTGTAGAGCGGACCGGGGTTCACCGTCAGCGTGACCTGCAGCGATCCGTTCTCCCGGCGGGCGACGTCGGTGTTCACCGTGCCGTCCCAGAATCCTTCCGAGTTCAGGATGCGGACGAGCAGCTCCTGGTCGGAGCGCACCCGCTGGTCGACCTGCGCGGCGTTGTCCGCCTCGCCGTCTCCATCCTTCAGCGCGGAAAGCTGATCGAACAGGTCGCGCACACCCTCGATCCCCTGGCCCTTCAGCTCGGTGGTGTAGGCGACCTCCGTCTGCTGGTCGGCGCGGTCGCCCGGCACCTCGACGGGCCGCACGTCGAAGTCCGCGATCGCGGGCAGCGGCTCGGCCAGCGCGGAGTCGGTGACGGGCGCGTCGGCGATGCTCTCGAAGCTGTCGCCGTCCTGCAGCGCGGGCATCGCGGCGAGCGCGGGGTCGGTGGTCGGCTCGGTCGGGCCGGCGGCCGGTTCGCCCGCCTGGGCCGCGACCGCCGCGTTGCCGGCACGGGTGCGCTGGTCGAAGGCGTCCAGGCTTTCGAGCGGCGCGTCGAGCGACGGGATCGCGGCGTTGAACTCGTCGTCCGGGATGATCGGGTTGTCGAACCCCTGCGACGGAACCACCAGCGGCTCCGCGGCCGGCCCATCCGTCTTGGGGAAGTCCGTGACTGGCGTGTCGGGGGCGCTGTCGGCGTCGGTCGTGCCGGAGGGAACCGGGGCCGGAGCGAAGACGTAGGGCGGGGTGTCCTGCGCCACCGCAGGACTCGCCAGCGCCAAGCCGCTGACGGTGCCGAGCAGGGCCGCTGCCGGGATCAGGCGCCCGGATCGGGCAGACACCAACGTCACCATTCCACCCCACGGGCTCCTGCGATCGGCAACCGGCTGAGCCGACGTGCGTTCTTGCGTCCCATTCCCTGTTCGATGCTGATACAGCGCGGCCATGAGCGACACAAGCACGACCGCCGACTCCGCCATCGACGAGCCGGACCCCCCCCGCACGGCCGAAGAGGCCCGTGCCGTCGAGGAGGAGGCCGTCGCGGTCATCCCCGGCGCACAGGCGCATTCGCCGCTCGAACTCGACTGGCCGGCCTGGAAGGCGGTGCTGAAGCGCGTGTGGGTGATGATCGGCTATCACAACCTGTCGCTGCTCGGCGCGGGCATGGCGCTCTACGGCTTCCTCGCCTTCATCCCGCTGATCGCGTCGATCGTGCTGACCTATGGGCTGGTCGGAAATCCCGAGACGGTGGCCAGGCAGATGGACACCATCGTGCAGCTGGTGCCGTCCGAGGCCGCGACGCTGATCCGCGAGCAGATGGAGGCGATCGTGACCTCCAACTCCGGCACCACCGGGCTGGCGCTGGCGCTGGCGCTGCTGTTCGCCATCTGGTCGTCCACGCGCGCCACCAGCGGCATGATCCAGGCGCTCAACGTGATCTACGAGGAGCGCGAGACGCGCAACATCATCCGGCTGACCGGCCTGTCGATCCTGCTGACGCTCGCCATCGTGGCGCTCGCGCTGGTCGGCATCGCGTCGGCCTCGGTCTTCGGCCTGCTGCAGACGTTCGGCGAGCAGTGGCTGGGGCCGGTGGCCGCGCCGCTGATCAAGATCCTCACATGGGCGGCCGCCGTGGCGATCGGCAGTTCGGTGTTCGCGGTGCTCTACCGCTACGGCCCCGATCGGCGGAACGCCCGCTGGCGCTGGTTGTACCCCGGTGCGGTGCTGGGGACCGCGCTCTGGGCGCTCGCGAGCCTGCTGTTCAGCCTCTACGTCCAGTACATCTCCGACTACAACGCGACCTACGGCGCGCTGTCGGCGATCGCGGTGTTCGTGATGTGGATGTTCCTGTCCAGCCAGGCGGTGCTGCTCGGCGCGGTGCTCAACGCGGAGCTGGAGCGCCAGACGGCGCGCGACAGCACCACGGGACCGGAGCGGCCGATCGGCCGGCGCGGGGCGATGATGGCCGACAACACGCTGCTCGATCACGCCTCGGCCGAGATGAAGGCCAAGATCGACGCCCGCAAGGCGCGCCACGCCGCGCGCAAGGCGACGCCGGGAGGTGGGGCGGAGGCGCGGTAGGGGGGTGGAGTTCCTCCCCGGAACGGGGAGGGGGACCGCTCCAAGAGCGGTGGAGGGGTCCGCCCAAGTCTATAGATCAACACCCGGCCTGGCCGACGCGCGTGTGGCAAGCCCCTCCGTCACGCCTTCGGCGTGCCACCTCCCCGTACCGGAAAGGAAGCATGAGGGCGCTACCCCGCCCTCCTTACGCCTTCACCCGCGCGGCGGGCAGGCGCAGCGTGGCGGCCAGGCCGCCCAGGTCCTCGCTCTCGCCAAGCGTGACCGAGCCGCCGTAGATCTCGGCCACGTCGCGCACGATCGCGAGACCCAGGCCGGTGCCGGGCTTGGACGTGTCCAGCCGCGCGCCGCGGTCGAAGATGCGCTCGCGCGCCGCCTCCGCGATGCCCGTGCCGTCGTCCTCCACCACCATCAGCACGTCCGATCCCTCGCGCCGCACGGTCACGAAGACGCTGCCGCCGCCGTATTTCGCCGCGTTCTCGATCAGGTTGCCGAGCAGCTCGTCCAAGTCCTGCCGCTCGACCCGCACCGCCAGATGCTCGTCGCCGTCGATGTCGACGCGCACGTCGGGGTGCAACCGGGCGACCGCGCGCTCCATCGATTGGAGCGAGGGCCACACCTCCGCCCGGCTGTGCGCATGGCCGCGCCGGCCCACGGCGCGCGCGCGGGCGAGGTGGTGGTCGACCTGCCGCCGCATGGTCGCCGCCTCGCGCTCGACCAGCGGGGCCAGGTCGTCGCTGCCGTCCCGCGCGGCGTTCAGGATCACGGTGAGCGGCGTCTTGAGCGCGTGCGCCAGATTGCCGGCGTGCCGGCGCGCCTCCTCCGCCTGTCGTTCGTTGTGGTCGATGAGCGCGTTCAGCTCGGTCACCATCGGCTGCACCTCCCGCGGCAGCGCGGCGGGCACCCGGTCGATCCGTCCCTCGCGCATGGCGGCGATCGATTCGCGGATGCGGCGCAGCGGCCACAGGCCGTAGAGCGTCTGGAGCGCGGCCAGCACCACGAGCCCGAGCGCCAGGAGCGCGAAGGACCGCACCAGCACGCGGCGCAGCGCACCGATCTGGCCGTCGAGCAGCTCGCGGTCCTCCGCCACCTGGAAGCGCCACACCTTCGGCGATCCCGGCAGTTCGATGTCGCGTTCCGCCACCCGGAGCGCGGTGCCCAGCTCCGCGGAGTCGTAGAAATGCACCGCGGTGTCGTCGTGCCGGGAGTCGACGCGCAGCCGCTGGTCCCACAGCGAGCGCGACGGGTAGGTCTCCTCGCCGGGCGCGGAGATCTGGAAGTACGCGCCGGAGTTCGGCTCCACGAAGCGTTGATCGGACAGCGGCCGGTTGAACAGCACCTCGCCATCGGGTCCGATCTCGGCCGCCGTGATCATCGCGTTGAGGACGTAGGTCATCGACGAGTCGAAGTTGCTGGTGACCGCGCCCACCAGCACCCGGTCGAGCGCCACTCCGCCCGCCGACAGCAGCACCATGATCCAGATCGCCGCGACCCCGATCATGCGGCGCGAGAGCGAGCCGGTGGTCGGCTGCGCGTCGAGCGGCCGGGCGGTGGCGGTGGTGGGGGTCGGGGTGGTCAGCATGGACAAGCATCCTCCCCATCTTCGATGGGGAGGGGGACCGGCGAAGCCGATGGAGGGGTGCGGCTCCAAACCCCTCCACCACTCCGCTTTGCGGAGCGGTCCCCCTCCCCGAGCAAGCTCGGGGAGGAATTCAAGCTCACCGATCCTCCGGCTCTTCCAGCGAGTAGCCCAGGCCCCGGATGGTGGTGATGACCTCCTGCCCCAGCTTCTTGCGGATGCGGGTGACGAACACCTCGATGGTGTTCGAGTCGCGGTCGAAATCCTGGTCGTAGATGTGCTCGATCAGCTCGGTGCGGCTGACCACCTTGCCCTTGTGGTGCATGAGGTAGGACAAGAGCTTGTATTCCTGCGCGGTCAGCTTGACCGGCGACCCGTCGAGCGAGACCTTGCCCGACCGGGTGTCGAGCCGCACCGGCCCGGCGGTCAGCTCGCTCGACGCGTTGCCCGTCGAGCGGCGGATCAGCGCGCGCAGCCGGGCAATCAGCTCTTCCGCCTGGAACGGCTTGGCCAGATAGTCGTCGGCGCCCGCGTCCAGCCCCGCGACCTTGTCCGACCAGCTGTCGCGCGCGGTCAGCACCAGGACGGGCATCGCCTTGCCCTCCTTGCGCCAGCGGTCGAGCACGGTCAGGCCGTCGATCTCCGGCAGGCCCAGGTCGAGCACCACCGCGTCGTAGCTCTCGGTCTGGCCCATGAAGTGACCGTCCTCGCCATCGGTCGCCAGGTCGACGGCGTAGCCGGCGCCTTCCAGCGTGGATTGCAGCTGCTGGCCGAGGCTGGGCTCGTCCTCGACGATCAGGATGCGCATGGTGGTCCCCCGTTGGTGGCGTTCGCGACCGTCAGCCCGAGCGCCCCAGGATGCGTCCGGTCCGGCCGTCCACGTCTACCCACACCACGCGCCGCCCGTCCATGAACTTCAGCCGATAGGTGCTCGTCGCCGCATCGAACTCGAAGCCGAGATAGGTCATGCCGTCCATGCGCGGCACGACCCGCGCTTCGATGGCGCGGGCGGGCAGGATCTTGCCCGCCTCCTTCTGCTGATAGGCGATGTCCTGGTCGCGCACCCGCTGTGCCTCCGCAGGCGGGGTGAGGAGGAGCGGGGCGAGGAGGGCGGCGAGCAGGGGCGCTTTCATGGGTCGGGACGTAGCTGCCACGCTTTGAATAGCTTGTGAATGGCTTCAGCGCTCCAGCAGGTAGGTGAAGTTGACGGTCACCTGACCGCGGACCTGGCCGGGCGAGATCGGCGGCGCGGCGGCGGCGGTGGTCACGATGCGCGCTTCGCCATAGGGCATCGGCGGGGCGGGCGCCGCGCCCGTCTCGCTGATGCCGGTCAAGCGCGCGGAGCGGAAGCCGGCGGCGCGCGCGTAGGCTTCGGCGCGAGCCTGGGCGGTGGCGATCGTCTTCAGCCGCGCCTGCGCCTCCAGTTCGTCGGAGTTCTCGAGCTGAAAGTCCGGGCCGTTGATGTCGGTCGCGCCCGCCTGCACCAACGCGTCCAGGATCGGACCGATCTTCGGAATGTCCTTGATGCGAAGCTGCACCCGGTTGGACGCCTGATAGCCGATGAAGCGCGGCGGCTGTCCGTCGTCGCGGTTGCGATAGTCGTATTGCGCGGCGAGGTTGATGCCCACCGTCTGCACGTCCTTCTCGGCGATGCCGGCGCGGCGCACGGCGGCGACGACCTTCTCCATCTCCGCCGAATTCTGGCGCAGCGCCTCGGTCGCGGTCGGCGCGGTCGTGGTGACGCCGCCGGTGACGATCGCCAAGTCGGGATCGGCCTCGATCCGCTCGGTGACGGCGAGCGACAGGGTGGCGCCGCCCGGCGCCATCATCGGCGCGGTCGGCATGACGGGCTGGGCCAGCGCGGCCGCCGGAAGGGCCAGGGTGGCCAGGGCGAGGGGAGCGAGGTGCATGGGTCGGGTCTCCTGTTGTTCCGTCATGGTGAACCGTCGGAGGAATGGGCGCGTTCCGCTGAACCCCGGCTGAGGCGGCCCCGTGACATCGCGCCGCCGCCCTCCTACGTCCCGCCCGATGGCTCCACCCCCGATCCTCTCGCTCGACGCCGTCGGCCTGCGACAGGGCGGTGGCTGGCTGTTCGACGGGCTGGACCTGCATGTCGGGCCGCGCGACCGGCTCGCGCTGATCGGGCGCAACGGGGCAGGCAAGACGACGCTGCTGCGCCTGCTGGCGGGCGGGATCGAGCCGGACCGGGGCGGCGTGGCGGTCAAGCCCGGCACCCATGTCGTGCTGCTGGAACAGGACCCGGACCCCTCCGGCCACGCCACGCTGGCCGACTGGGCGCTGTCGGGCCGCGACGCGCCGCAACCGTTCGAGGTGGAGGCGATCGCCGATCAGCTGGGCGTCGACCTCACCCGCTCCGCCGCGACCGCCAGCGGGGGTGAGCGCCGCCGCGCCGCCATTGCTCGCGCGCTGGCCTCACAGCCCGACCTGCTGCTGCTCGACGAGCCCACCAACCACCTCGACATCGCGGCGATCGATTGGCTGGAAAGCTGGCTGGCGCGCTATGCCGGCGCGTTCGTCGCCATCAGCCACGACCGCACCTTCCTGACCCGCCTCACCCGCCAAACCCTGTGGCTCGATCGCGGCGGCCTGAGGCGGCAGGAGGTCGGGTTCGGCGGCTTCGAGGCGTGGGCCGAGCAGGTGGAGGCCGAGGATGCCCGCAACGCCCAGCGGCTGGACGCGCGCCTGAAACAGGAGGAGCACTGGCTGCGGCGCGGCGTCACCGGGCGGCGCAAGCGCAACCAGGGCCGCCTGACCCAGCTCCACCAGATGCGCGCCGAACGCGCCGCGATGATCGGGCAGCAGGGGACCGCCAAGGTCGCGCTCGCCTCCGACGGGACCAGGACCAAGACGGTGATCGAGGCGACGGGCGTCACCAAGCGCTATGGCGGGCGCGCGGTGATCCGCGACCTCGACCTGACGGTGCAGCGCGGCGACCGGATCGGCGTGGTCGGGCCGAACGGGGCGGGCAAGACGACGCTGATCCGGCTCTTGACCGGCGAACTGGCGCCCGACGAGGGCCGGGTGCGGCTGTCAAAGACGCTCGCCGGCATCGTCATCGACCAGCAGCGCGCGCTCACCTTGGGGCCGAAGACGGTGCGCGAGGTGCTGGCCGACGGCGGCGACTGGGTCGACGTGCGCGGCGCCAGGACGCATGTCGTGGGCTACCTCAAGGACTTCCTGTTCGACCCGGCGCTGATCGACACGCCGGTCGCCAACCTGTCGGGCGGCGAGCGCTCCCGCCTGCTGCTCGCGCGCGAGTTCGCACGGGAGGCCAACCTGCTGGTGCTCGACGAGCCGACCAACGACCTCGATCTCGAGACGCTCGACCTGTTGCAGGAGGTGATCGCCGACTATGACGGCACGGTGCTGATCGTCAGCCACGACCGTGACTTCCTCGATCGCACGGTCACGATGACGCTGGGGCTGGACGGTTCGGGCCGGGTCGATGTGGTGGCCGGTGGCTATGCGGATTGGGTGGCGAAGCGTCAGAGTTCCTCCCCGGACCGGGGAGGGGGACCGCGCGACAGCGCGGTGGAGGGGTCCCCCGCCCCCACCAGACGCGCCCCCAAACTCTCCTACAACGATCAACGCGACTACGAACGCCTGCCCGACCACATCGAGGCGCTGGAGGCGCGGATCGCGCGCGACGAGGCGGCGCTCGCCGACCCCGACCTCTACGCCCGCGCTCCGGACGCGTTCACCCGACTGACCGACGCCATCGCCGCCGCCCGCACCGAGCGCGAGGCGGCGGAGGAGCGCTGGCTCACGCTGGCCGAGGAGGTCGAGGCGCTGGCGGAGTAGGGGAGGGGTGCGCCTCCGCCATCCTGCTTTGCCACGCGCAAGATGAAAACATCTTGCCTATCTGGTTCCTTTATGCTACAGGACCTTGATGTTGACCCTTCCTCGTTCTCTCCGCGGTCCTGCCGCAAGCGCGTGGGCACCCGCGCACATCTGTGCGACCATGGGACTTTGCGGTGACCTTCGGCGGTTTCCCGTGCCGCCTTCCCCGTCGAAAGTGACCCGTCCATGCGCCTGACCCTGCCGCTCTCCGCCCTGGCGCTCGCCGCCTGCACCGGCGCGGCCGACGCTCCGCCGCTGACCAACAACAGCGCCGACGCCGGCGTTCAGACGGGTTCCACCCACTCCACCGAGCAGCCGCCGGAATCGCCGCTGCCCTTCATCGCCCGGGTCGTGGCCGATTTCACCAACCCCTGGGCGATCGCCTTCATCCCCGGCACGCCGCTCGCGCTCGTCACCGAGCAGCAGGGCGCGCTCAAGCTGTGGGAGGAGAGCGGCGCGGTGCGCGATGTCGCGGGCGTGCCGAAGGTGGATTATGGCGGGCAGGGCGGGCTGGGCGACGTGGTGCCCGCCCCCGACTTCGCCAGCACGGGCGACCTCTATCTGAGCTATGTCGAGGCCGGCGCGAACGACACGCGCGGCGCGGTCGTGGTGCGCGCGCATCTGGACCTGGACGGCCAGCCGCACCTGACCGACATCCGCCGCATCTGGGAGCAGACGCCGAAGGTCACCGGGCGCGGCCATTTCAGCCACCGCATCGCCTTCTCGCCCGACGGCAAGTTCCTCTGGATCACGTCCGGCGAGCGGCAGAAAGGCGCACCCGCGCAGGACCTGTCGAACAATCTGGGCTCCACGCTGCGCCTGTTCCCCGACGGCTCCGTGCCGCCCGACAACCCTTTTGCCAGCCGGGGCGGACCGGGCGCGCAGGTGTGGAGTTACGGCCATCGCAACCTGCTCGGCATCGCCTACGACGCGAAGGGCCAGCTCTGGACCAGCGAGATGGGGCCGAAGGGCGGCGACGAGATCAACCGGGAGGAGCGGGGCGCCAACTATGGCTGGCCGGTGGTCTCCAACGGCGACGACTATGACGGCACGCCGATCCCGGACCACGCCACCCGGCCGGAGTTCAAGCCGCCCGTGACCTGGTGGAACCCGGTCATCTCGCCCGCCGGGCTGATGTTCGTGCGCGGCGACCGCTATGCGGGGTGGAAGGGCAGCGCGCTGCTGCCGGGCCTGTCGTCCAAGGCGCTGATCCGCGTCGCGTTCGACGGCGGGTCGGCACGCGAAGTCGCCCGCTATCCGCTGTTCGGCAACCGGGTCCGCGCGGTGGCGGAGCGGGGCGACGGCACGATCTGGGTGCTGGAGGACGGGAAGAACGGCAGCGGTGGGCGCCTGATCGAACTGGTTCCGCGCTGACGAGGTGGAGGAGTGAGGAACCAACTTCCCACCCCCGCTCAGGCTGAGCTTGTCGAAGCCCGCGTTCCGCTGAGGCCGTAGCCGGGCTGATGAGACTGCTCGCGGCCACACGGGCTTCGACAGGCTCAGCCTGAGCGGAATACGGGACGGTAGGTGTTGCGGGTCCCAATCACCTCCGCCGTTACCGGAAGTAACAGACCTTATCTGCGGGGCCATCAAAAGTGTCTGTTCTATAAATTAAATTTCCCATCGATGCCCCTCTTTGTTCGTCAGCGGTAATCACCCAGCAATCACCAACTGTCGAAGAAGAGGCGGTTTGCGGCGCCAAGGGACGGACGAGGCGCAGCGAGGGACCAATGCTCGCCTGATCGACGCGATTGATTTCGAGCTACATCGTTCGGGTCAAGATTGCGGCTTTTGTAGGCAGAGGTCGTTCTCCGTCCTTCAGGGAACCGCTCCGCACCGACTGCCCATCGGGACTGCCCGCCTTGGCCGAGACTCACACAGCTCCTTACACTAAAACGTGGCAATCACGGGCTTTTACGACGCCGCAAAGGAGGGCTACAAAGCCACTGGGAGATTTCAGTCTGTTACGCGAGTAGTCACACCCAACTCAAAATCGACTTCTTCAACTGCCTCGTCCGGTTATGACACTGAAGATGGCACTACGGAAGAACTTAGTCCTCGACGCGGAAGTACACCACGCCAAAGGATTAGGTGTGTTGTTCCATCAGTCAGACTTCTACACGGCAACGGTCCAGGCAGCTGCGACTTGGCTGACATCTGCGATCTGAGCATCCCCTAGGAATGAGAGCGCGTCGATCGTACGCTTTCCGGCTTCTTCGTCGCCATATCCACAAGCATCACGGACGATGATCGGCACGATGCCGAGATCGGCCGCATGACGAGCGGTCGGCTCAATGCCGATCTCAAGGGCTATCCCGACAAGCACTACCGATCGGAGGCCGCAATCACGCAGCGCTATGGCGAGCGGCGTACCCTCGAAGGCCGACATCGTTATTTTGTCGAATACCGCCTCGCTCGCGCGGGGCTCAAGCTGGGGGATGATCGAAAAGCCGGGGCTGTCGCGCAGGAACCAAGGCTTAACCTTCTCAGGGTCGTCAAGGCGTTGCCAGGCCATCGCGGTGCGATACTGCATCACGCCCATCAGTTCGCGCGGCAACGACAAGTGGCGAGTGAAAAAGGTTCGCACGCCAGCGGTTCTGGCGGCGTCCAGCACTTGCCCCACTATACCGATTATCCGCTCACCGTCGGCAACCTGGCCACAAATGCCGGCCTGCATGTCGTAGACGACGAGCGCCGTCGTCCGGGGTTCGAGAAGTTCCTCAAGCGATTCGGGGATCGAGAGTCCGTTTACGTCACGCACAGGCAGATCCTTTCAAAGAGCGGGTATCAACACGATCATCCAGCGCGGCGACGAGGATCAGCGTGGCGGTAACGGCGGCGGCAAGCGCCAGCGGCATCCACAGCTCCGCGCAGCCGACGAAGATCGCCAGCGCGACCAGCGCCATCCAGTGAACGACGGGAACGCCGATCCCGATGGACAGTCGAAAGGCAGCTAAGCCGGTGATGTATAGCAGCGGACCGCCGCCCAGCAGCGCGGCGGTCGAATAGGCGACATGGCCGCCGGGGTGCGCGATCAGCCGCTCGACGCCCGCCGCAAACCCGATGACCCCGCCGACGATCGGCACGTGCAAATAGGTGTAGGCCATGCGCGCGACCGCGCCGACATTGTCGGCCGCAGCGAAGCGCGTGCCGGCGCGCTCGGCGGTGGCCCCAAAATAGAGCCACCAGAGCGCCAGAGCCGATGCGAAAGACGCGATAAAAGCCAGCGTCGCCGCCGCGTCGGGAGCGTGATCGGCGTACGTCGCACCGGTCATCAGGATGACTTCGCCGATCACGATGATGATGAAGAGTCCGCACCGCTCCGACAGATGACCGCTCTCCACGTCCCAGTTCGCGGTGACCGAGCGGCCGAGCCCGGGCACGAAGAAGGCGACGAGTGGCGAGATATAGTCGATCCCCAGAGCCAGCAGCCAGAGCGGCAGACGCCAAGCCGGAGGGCCGAAGCCCCCTACCAGCCAGAACAGACCCGAACACGCCTGCCATGCGCTGATCCTTGCGAAATTGCGCGAGTTGTCGGGCGATGGTCCACGCAGCGCGCGCCAGGTAAACACGCTGCGCCCAACCTGCATCGCGGCGTAGGCGGCGCCGAAAGCGGCACCCGTTGCGGCGAATGCGTGCGGGATGGCGATCGACACCACCAGCCCCGCCGCCATCAACGCGAACAGCATGAGGCGGACCGTGCTGCGCTCAGGGTCCAGCCAATTGGTGACCCAGGCGGTGTAGATCCATGCCCACCAGATGCCGAGGAACAGCACCACCGTGCCGAGCACGTCCATGAAGCCGGCATCGGCCAGTAGCTTGTGGCTGAGCTGCGTCACCGCATAGACGAATACGAGATCGAACAGGAGTTCGGCGTAGCCGACCCGCGCACGGCCAGAGGCACGATTCCTGAGCAAACTCACGATGCCACTGGCTTCCGAAATCGTGCGCCGGTCTCCACCGCCACGGCCTCGCCCCACGCATACAGCGCTTCCAGCGTCGGCTGAAGCGAGCGGCCGCGCGCGGTGAGCGCGTAGACGGGCTTCTCGTCCTCATCCGATCGCGCGACGAATCCGGCATCCTGCAAATCGCGCAGCCGCTGAGAGAGCATCTTCTCCGAAAGGTCGGGGATCAGGCGGCGCAACTCTCCATAGCGGAGCGGTCCCTCCTTCAGCCGCGCCAGGATGATGGTCTTCCACTTTCCGCCCAGCAGACCGAGCGACAGCTCGACCGGGCACCCGTACAACCGCCCTCTGATCGTCATCCCTCAATTCTCCAGATCGAACCTGGCTAAACCACAAAACATGGCGTGGCCACGCACCGGATGGTGCGTTGTTTCGCAGCCCGCGTCATCATAGCCATGTGCCGATCGGATCAATGGAGACCCATTCGATGAAGATCATTGCCTACGACCGCTTCAAGCCCGGCGTCACGATGGAGACCGTCACGCCATATCTTCAAGAGGAAGTCTCCAATGTCTGGCGCTTGTGGAAAGCCGGGATCGTCCGGGAGAATTATGCGCGAGCAGATGAGCCCGGCGTTGTCATCGTATTCGAGTGCGACGATGTCGCGACAGCACGGCGTTATGTCGATGATTTCCCCCTTTCCAAAGCCGGGTTGCTGGAATGGGAATTCATCGCGGTCACGGCACCGCTTCCTCTGGAGTATCTATTCGACGAAGCGATCGACATCGCAGAACCTTTCGATCGCACAACCAGCTGAAAATCAAGAGCTAATGTTGCCGGTGCAGTTTGGGACCGGTCAGGTGATCTGTTTCTCAAGCACTGGTGTCAAAACCGGTCGGTTCTAAACCGACTACCCGCCCACGGTTTCGTGCCATACCGATGGTGTCGCAATCGCGGTGCATTTGGCCCCACCGCTTCGATCCGCGCCGCGCCTCCACACCACGCGCTACACCTGCCCGGTGTCACAACCGACCGGTAGTGACACTAAGCGCTTTTTCCGAAAACGAACGTGGATGTGAGCGATCAGACTAGCAGAGAGCAGAGGTGCGCGTGCCTCCATCAAATCGATTTGATCGCAAGCGCCGGGGTGATGATGGTCGCATCGTCGTCCATGGTGCCTCTCATGAAGGGAGAGCGATGTGAACTCTACATTGTTGAAAGCGCAAGCCGCCACCGAGTGGGATCCCCGCTGGGCGTCAGTGGTCGCACGGGACACGAGGGCGAACGGGTCGTTCTTCTACTCGGTGAACACGACAGGGGTATATTGCCGCCCAAGCTGCGCAGCCCGGCTCGCTAATCCGAAGAACGTCCGGTTTCATCTCTCGACGGTCGACGCTGAAGCTGCCGGATTTCGGGCTTGCAAGCGGTGCAAGCCTGATGAGCCGCCGTTAGAACAGCAGCGCGCCGACTTGGTTGCGACTGCCTGCCGCGTAATCGAGAGTGCGGAAACCGCGCCCTTTCTAGCCGACCTCGCGGCCGGTTCCGGGCTTAGCCCTCATCATTTCCATCGCGTGTTCAAAGCCGTCACCGGCCTGACCCCGCGCCAATACGCTGCGGCTCAGCGGACCCGGCGTGTCCGCGAAGGTCTGATCGAGACAGAACGGGTGACTGACGCGATCTATGATGCCGGGTTCGGCTCCGGAAGCCGGTTCTACGAAAAGGCCGATGCCATGCTGGGCATGACGCCGACGCGTTACCGCGATGGCGGCGTCGACTCTGTGATCCGATTTGCGGTGGGCGAGTCCTCGCTCGGTCCCATCCTGGTAGCCGCGAGCGACAAGGGGGTGTGCGCGATCCTGATGGGAGACGATCCCGACGCGCTGGTTCGTGATCTGCAAGACCGTTTCCCCAAGGCAACTTTGGTGGGTGCGGACGGCGACTTCGAGGGCACGGTCGCCAAGGTGGTTGGCCTTGTCGAAAGCCCCCGCCTGGGGCTTGACCTGCCGCTCGACATACGCGGCACCGTGTTTCAGCAACGGGTCTGGCGCGCGTTGACCGAGCTCCCGGCCGGGTCAACCGTCAGTTACGCCGATGTCGCGCGCACGATCGGCGCGCCCAAGTCGGCGCGCGCGGTCGCGCAAGCCTGCGGCGCGAACGCGCTCGCGGTTGCCATCCCGTGTCATCGGGTCGTGCGGAACGACGGTGCGCTTTCCGGCTATCGCTGGGGTGTCGAGCGCAAGCGCGTGCTCCTCAATCGCGAAGCGGAACAAGCCGCGTGACCGACCGCCTCGATGCTCATGATTGGCAAGCTGTTGGTGACGCGCTCGACACGGAAGGCTGGGCGGTGCTGCCGGCTCTTCTCACCGACGCCGAGTGCGAGGCGACCGGCACCCTCTACGACAACGACACATTATTCCGCTCTCGCGTCGTCATGGCCCGCCATGGGTTCGGCCGGGGTGAATATCGGTATTTCGCTTACCCGCTGCCGGACCTCCTGGCGACGCTGCGCCCCGGACTTTACGTCCGGCTCGCCCCGATCGCCAACCGTTGGTATGATCGAATGGGGCTCGCTGTGCGGTTTCCGGTGGATCATGTCGACTTCTTGGGCCGTTGCCACGCAGCCGGCCAAGCCCGCCCCACGCCTCTCCTGCTTCGCTACGGGCCGGGCGACTTTAACTGCCTCCATCAGGACCTCTACGGGGAACACGTCTTTACGCTCCAAGTAGCGGTGCTGTTGTCCGAGCCCGGCGACGATTTCATCGGAGGTGAGTTCGTCCTGACCGAGCAGCGGCCCAGGATGCAAAGCCGGGCTACGGTCGTGCCGCTCCGGCGCGGCGACGCGGTGGTGTTCGCAGTGAATGCCCGGCCCGTTCAAGGCACGCGCGGAATTTACCGCGTCGTCATGCGTCACGGAGTTAGCATCGCATCCATGTCGCCCGACACGATATTGCTTTCAGTCCGGTCGCGACCAGCGGCATCGCGGTCGGTGTCAATGGTATTCCGCGAAACGTCAGCGTTGCCGGTCACGGACCAGAACCATCGCGCGGCCCTACCGTTTGCGACGACACCGGCGTGCAGATTGTTCTCCGTCGCATCGCGAGCCCACGGAACGAGCCTTACCTCGCCAAGGCCGATCAGCGAGCGACCTCGGCTTTGGCCGAATTCCAGATTGCCACTCACTCCGGCCCCGCCGAGTTGCCGAAAATGGGTGAAGGCTGCGCGAACATCGCGCATCGACCCGATCAGCGACCTTGCCGCCCGTACTTGGTCGCTGCCTAGCTCAGGCGGGCGTTCGCTCCCGATATTGCGCTCGTTTTCGGTAAGAAGGCTATTGCCCTGGGCAAACAGGTTGACTGTGGTGCGGGCGCCGTCGTCGATGATCAGGCGAGTGAAGTTCACGGTCCCGTCGGCATAACCGCCATCCGTAGCAGCCGAGCCGCCGATCAGAGCCGCGAGCGAGCTAAAGGCGTCGACGAGGACGATATTCACAATCCTTTGGTCGGTGCGATAGCCGTATTTTAGAGCGACCTCTTCGGAGAAGATCTCAAGCCGGGCGATTGCCTCAGTGGGTATATCGCGAAGCTCACGGCCACTCGATACGCGCTGACCGTCAAGCAAAAGGATTGGGGGATCATCGTCACGGCCCCGCGCACTGCCGAGTTGCGGCGCAAGGACGTCGAGCAGCGCCTTGATGTCGGACGCACCCGTTGCTCGCAGGTCGGCATTGGTCAGCACGTTCTCCGGTGGAATATCTCCCCGTACCGATCCCTTCCGCTCGCCAGTGACGACGATCTCACCGAGGTTTGTCGATGAATCCTGTCTTTCCGGTCCCATGGGCGTCTCGCCGGCCGCGCCAGCCGGTTGCTGGCCCGGCCGCATCGTTGGGCCGATCGGCATGACGTCCTGCGCAGCGGCGATGGTCGGCACCATCAAGGCTGCTGATCCCGCAAGGAGAATAGATTTGATGGTCATTCGCTCCGGCTCCCGAAAATACAGGCAGCCATTCAAGCCCATGTGATGTTGTTGGCGCGTATGTGGTTTTCGATATGCTGACGGTATGTCCGGGCCGCTAGAAGGCGACGTCGATGCTGCACAAACGATCGGCGAAACCATCGGCCATCGCCAGCCAACGGGCTGCGGCGAAAGACTCGAACCGCGCGAGCGCCCCGGTTCGACGATCCTGCGGTCCACTGTCTATTGGAGGCCGGCCGGCGCGCCAGCGGTTGTCGGAGTGGCCGTGGGGGCGCTGGCCAACGCGGACTTCAAGCGCCCACCGTGTCGACGTTCGAGGAATCAAAACATGCGTGGGTACAGCTGGACGGCCTCGTGGCACACTACGACTGCACGCCCTCTGAGAAAGATACCGACGACCTGTTGCGCGGCGCCTGGGGTGTACCGGCCACGACGCAATTAGTGAAATCACTGGCAGCTGGTTCGGCCGGTTATCGTTGCATCCTCGGGTCGCGGGTCGGGTCCGAGTATCTGGGAGGGCACCCACGGGCCACCGCGGCAGGGCGCAACTCGAAGTGCCACGGCTCATTGTCGTAGATTTGGCACAGCCCATAATCGACACCGTGTTCGGTCAACCAGCTGATCGCGCGCGCAGGACCGAGGTCGACGGCATCGCCCACGACGTGTGGCGATGTCTTGACCGTGGCGACCCACCGAGCGGCCTCGTCCGCAGAGCCGTATTCGGCAACTGCTTGGTCTAGGAGTTGCTGCTGGTGTCTCCGAGAACGCCAGCCGCTATTGATGGTGATCGTGACTGCGCCGCGCGCGGCATCTGTGGAGGCTCGGCGAAGTGCCCGAAGCAGACGGGGATCGAGGTTAGCAACGGTAGGCTCGCGGCTATCCAAGTCCGTCAGGTCGTCGCGAAGATCAGCCTGAATCCGGCCCGGTGCGCCGGACTGGCCGCTGGCGATCATCGTTGGTGGGCCCGGACGCGAACCAAGGAGCGGTTGGGCATTCTCGACCTGCCGGGCGGGGGCTTGCAAAGCCTGGTAACCGATCGACAAGCCGCCCGCGGCAATGATTCCGATGATGGCGACCGAGACTGTCGATCGAAGAGGGCGAGGCGCCGATTTTGTTCTGTCGTGATGCATGCCGCGACTAAGGTCGCATTGCCGTTGCCAGGTCGTAGGAGTTTTTCGATATGCTGACGATATGCGTTGGCAAGTAGTAAGGTGTCACAATGCGCGTGTTGATTGTCGAGGACGAACCCTATCTGGCGGATGCGATCCGCGACGGCCTTCGCCTGGAGGCAATCGCCGCTGACGTTGCTGGCGACGGGGACACCGCGCTCGAACTTCTTGGCATCAACGGCTACGATATCGCCGTCCTCGACCGCGACATCCCCGGCCCTTCCGGCGACGAGATCGCGAAGAGCATCGTCGCTTCCGGCAGCGGGATGCCGATCCTCATGCTTACCGCCGCGGATCGGCTCGACGACAAGGCGTCCGGGTTCGAACTCGGCGCCGACGACTACCTGACCAAGCCCTTCGCCCTGCGCGAACTCGTGCTCAGACTCAGGGCGCTCGACCGCAGGCGGGCGCACAATCGCCCGCCTGTGCGGGAGATCGCGGGCCTTCGTCTGGATGCGTTCCGACGTGAGGTTTATCGCAATGGCCGGTACGTACCGCTCACCCGCAAGCAGTTCGCCGTGCTTGAGGTTCTCGTCGCGGCCGAAGGCGGCGTTGTCAGCGCCGAGGCGCTTCTGGAACAGGCGTGGGACGAAAATGCGGACCCGTTTACGAACGCTGTGCGCATCACAGTGTCGGCGCTCCGCAAGCGGCTCGGGACACCTGCGATTATCTCTACTATAGCGGGCGTCGGCTACCGCATCGACGTGATGTCGAGCGCCGGACCGAACGGAGGCGATCTTGAGTAGAACGCCTGGCCCGAGCGTTCGCCTCAAGCTTACGCTCAGCTATGCCGGGTTTTTGATAGTGGCGGGCGTTTTGCTATTCATTGCCGTTTGGGTGTTTCTGCTCCGCGATCGATCAGTCAGCATTTTCATCCCTCATCCTTCCGATTTCCTGCGTGTATTCGACCCCAGCAATTTTGGCCCGGTGGTCTTCGGCGCGGCCGCGGTCGTGGTGATGGCATTCCTGCTGGTGTTCGGGCTCGTGGGCGGATGGCTTCTCGCCGGACGCATGCTCAACCCACTGACGCGCATCACCGATGCCACTCGGAGGGTGGCAGCGGGCTCGCTTTCACATCGAGTCGCGCTCGATGGCCGCCAGGATGAATTCCGTGAACTCGCCGACACCTTCGACGCCATGCTAGCGCGACTTGAGGCCCATGTCGCCGATCAGCGAAGGTTTGCAGCCAACGCGTCGCACGAACTGCGCACTCCACTCGCGATCACTCAATCTCTGCTCGACGTGGCCCGAAACGATCCGGATCGCGACGTCGACGAACTTGTCGGGCGTCTCCACGCGGTCAATGCACGGGCGATCGACCTTACCGAGGCATTGCTTCTGCTAAGCCGCGCCGATCAAAGGTCCTTCACGCGTGAGCATATGGACCTGTCGCTGCTGGCGGAGGAAGCGAGCGAAACGCTCCTTCCACTCGCCGAGACACGCGGCGTGGCTCTCGAGATCGCCGGAGACATCAGCCCGGCGATCGGCTCGCACGCCCTTCTCCTTCAACTGGTGACGAACCTCGTGCACAACGCGATCGTACACAACCGACCTGACCAAGGGTCTGTGTGGGTCACCACACGCGTTGATACGAGGGCGTCCGTGCTTCTCGTCGAGAATACCGGCGAGCAGCTCGCTCCGGAAGTCGTGTCGACGCTAATCGAGCCTTTTCAGCGCGGAACCGAACGAATTAGCGCCGGTCACTCAGGCGTCGGATTAGGCTTGGCAATCGCCAGGGCGATCACCGAAGCACATGGCGGCACGATCACCCTCGCGCCGCGCGCGACTGGCGGACTTTGCGTCACGGTCCAAATTCCCGTCGGCTCAGGCTCCTCGTACTTCCGGTAAGGAATGTGCCAACCCTCCATGGCCAGCGGCGCTTCCGATCGACCAAGCAACCGCCGAGCACGCCTGTCTCGCCTCGTCGGCCACCCAGTCCGGGAATAGGGACAGCTTCGCACTCTTCTGCCTGACGATCGGAAAGACGAACCAGAACGAGCGACCGTCGTCGCGACGAGATCATGTGCGGGGACCAGCCGGCCTCCATCTCGTCAAAAAACAGGATAGGCGAGGCGATCGCGATGCCGTGACCCGCGATCGCCGCCCCGACGTCGCCAACGCCTTCGCACCGTCGTCGGCAACGGCCTTGGCGCTTCCAGCGTCCCAGATGTTGGTTAGAACGAGCGGATCACCGCTGCGGTGTGGTTCGTAAAAACTTTACATCGCTCGGCTTTGGTCAAGGATCGTACTTCAAGAGAAAAGATCAGGAAATTAACTGCGGCATCAGCACGTGGCCGGGCGCCACATATAACACGCGCGTCAAACACCTCGCCCGGCCCGCGCTGGCCTAGACGCGTCGCTCCGTCCAGTAGGCGAGCGCAGGCCTCCACCAACAATGGCGCAGTCACCGATTCAACGTTCCGGCCCTTGCACTCGTCTCGCCGGTCTGGTGAGTCAAAGCTTCATGCAAGTAACTTTGAGGAGCTGCTTGTTGCATAGGCCCTCGAATTACTAGGGGATAGTTCGCGCAATGACTAGGTCTCCGGAACGTAAGCCCGGGCGGATTGTCCATTCGGGCTTCAACGTCAGCGCCCATCCCTGTCCCTTGAGTTTTTCAGGATCCGCACCGACTGCCGTCACAGTCGCTCGACCGGCACTCGGTGCAATCAGCGCTCCACCGCTTTCGACTTCGAGAGCACCCCAATCGTCAACCAGCCGCATGGTGGGATAGATCGTGCCCTGTCCTTCCAAGGGTACCAAGGTCTGCGGGTTAAACTGATAGTTGCTGTGCAATAGCGGCAGGATCAGCACTGGCCCGTCGACCAGCCGGGCTTTGTATCCGGCAATGCGGGCCACGCGATCACTCTCACGCTTTTCCTCCAATACCCGTAATGAGCCGTCGTCGTATCTCTTGGCACGCTCGGCGATCGTTGCGCCAGCGGGACGAATGCGGAGCGCAGTGCCGAGAAGTTCATCGAACCGACGCTTGCCGATCTTCTTCCGCCAGCCGGGATCGGCATTGTCGAGTAGCAGGCCGTAAGCGGGACCAGTGGCGTAGGCGAACGACCGCACGAACGTTGGGGCCGCGACAAATGCTTGCAGATCATGCTGAGCGAAGGTCACGCGCTCTGACGCGGTCGCCAGCCCGAGCCGGACTCCGGTATATTCGGCGATGCCCTCGTTGATCTCCAGCGCACCTTCCTCCGCGGCGGCGCCGGGAAACGCGCGATATCGCTCTCCCCGGAATGCCAGCGCATCGGTAATCGCTGCCCTGCGGATACGGAAATTAGTAGCGCCCAGCGCGCGAGACAGCGCGCGCCATTCGAGTTGGAGGAGATAACGGCCTTCGAGGGTATCGAGATGATGATTCGCGGCCTCGGGCCTGGTCAATCCCAACCCCTCCTGAACCCGATGGAACAACTCGTGCGCGATAAGCACGTGGCGTGTCGCGTCGTCTTCGGGCGTTGGGCCGACAAGCTGCGTCCATCGCGTCCCAGACCAGTCGATCGGTGTATTGGCGATTACAACACTCTCGGGAAGCACACCACGAAAAACCGCGCCATCGCGGCGCAATGTCCCGCCGGCGTCCGCCGCGCTCGCGACCACTGATCGATCGTGCCAATCCACCAGAAGAATGGGTCCGCAAATCGACGAGCCCCATAGATGCCCATCATCGCGTGCGCAGATCATGGCCCCTTCGTCGAACAGCCTTGTCGCTTCCGAAAGAGAGGGTGACCCAGCCGCCGCGCTTGCAACGGATGCCATGAGCACAACGGCGCCTATACAATTTCTCATTTTGTACAGGCTCCCACCGCCTTCAAATTTCAGCATTATAGTCCGCTCATCTTGGAAGCCCACTCTTTGGTGGCCTGACACGTGTTCATCGCCCGCTTGTAAGCTTCGCGTCCAGTCGTACGAGCGACATAGTCTCGCTCTGTTTTGTCCAACACCGCGTTTCCTGTTCTCTGGGCGAACTCCAGGGAGTAAGTTACCGAGATGTCGGCCGCAGTGAATTTATCGCCGGCAAGATAGGGCGTCTGGTCGAGTTGCCGCGCCACCAGTCTCCGCCGGCTCTCGAATATCTCCAATGCCCAGCGGACGGTCCAGTTCTGCCGCTCGACCTCGGGTGCGAGCATTTGGCTGGCGACCGCGACATTATTCGGCATGGCAAGACCGGCCTCGCCGAGATGAAGAAATTGCTGGTACGCCGGGAAGGCGGGGTCGTGAGAATCCGGCGCTAGCGGCGTCGGTCCGTGACGTGCCATCAAATACTCCATGATCGCGATCGATTCGACCATCGTCACATCACCGTCCCGGATTGCGGGATGAAGCCAGCGGGGTTGATCGCCAAGAATTCGGCATCGTGTTCGACCCCGGCCAGCAGGTCTACCGGCCGCAGCTGGTATGGAAGCCCCAATTCCTCGAGGAGCCAAACGACGCGGAAACCTCTCCCTTCGCCGAACACAGTGATCATCGCCGATCCCCCTACAAAACCGCTTGCATAATGCAATTGGTTGCGGGCTAGCCTAGCTGCTGCCAGTTTGCAAGTGGTTTGAGATCGGAGGCGATGTGAGCATACGCACTGAGCGGCGATCCGGCTGCCCCATCAATCTGACGCTGGAAGTGCTCGGCGATCGCTGGAGCCTGATCGTCATCCGCGACGTGATGTTTGGAAACCGTCGGCGCTACCGTGAGCTGTTGACGAGGAGTGAAGAGGGAATCGCTTCCAATATTTTGGCTGACAGGTTGAAGCGGCTGGTCAGCGCCGGGTTGCTGACCAAAAGCGACGATCCGCGGCACAAGCAGAGCGCAATCTTCAGTCTGACCGAATCCGCGGTTCAGCTCGTACCGCTTCTCGCTCACATGGGCGCTTGGGGGAGGCGCCACACCGCCGTCTCGCCCGAGTTGTCGATTAGAGCCGAGCTCTTGGAGCAAGGCGGACCGGAGATGTGGAATGCTTTCATGGATGAGTTGAGAGCTTTCCATCTTGGTGCCACGTCGCCCGAGCGTTCAGTGAGTGCCGAATTGCAAGCTGGTTTCGAACGGGTATCAGAAAGCATCAAAATGAGTGATAAAAACCGCAACCGTTCGATGTGATAGCATATAGGCAGATTGAAATGGCTAAGCATCGGCCCACAATTCCGTGTCGAAAGAGAATGCTCGATCCAGAGCATGACGACCGGCTGGCGTCACGGTGACTGCTCGCGAACTGTCGACACGACGCACCCAGTCCCTGGCGAAGAAGGTCGCCAGTAGTGCCGTGCCTACTGTACCGGCGATGTGAGGACGGCGTTCGCTCCAGTCGAGGCATGGCCGGCAGAGCACCCGCCTGCGCTTTGCGCGCGGCGCAGCCCTATCGAGGTCGACTCCAATGCTGCGAAGGAACGCCTCTCCGGCTTCCGTCAAAATGCCACCATCCGACGATAGTTCGACGTGTTCGCACTCGATCATCCGATCGGCCATCGCAACGGCGATCTGCCCGGCAAGGTGATCGTAGCATGTGCGCGCGCGTCGCAAGGCATGATCCCTTGGACCTGTCCGGGGCGGAGCCTTCGCAAGGCGGGGCGGTGTCGCGGCCACCGCCATGATACCTTCGAGCATCTGCGCGACCGTCTTCGACGCGAGCCGATGATAGCGATGACGACCTTGCCGCTCGACCACGATCAGGCCAGCTTGCGTCAAGCGCGCGAGATGAGCGCTCGCGGTCTGCGGGGTGATGCCGCCCGCTCCTGCCAGTTCGGTCGCGGTGAGGGCACGTCCGTCCATCAGGGCCAAAAGCATATTGGCCCGTGCGGGATCACCGACCAGGGCGGCGGTTTCGGCAAGTCCTGAGGTGGTGAGCATCGAGCGGTTCCGGGCGGGCAGTTAGATACCACGTTAGCACAGCTCAGCCCGCAATGCTTCGGCGTCGAACGAAGCATTGACCCGCTACGGCCAGCTAAATGACGGTAACACAGACAGGAGATATGCCGATCATGTTGACATGCTTTATTCGCTACGAGATCGACCCGTTCAGGTCAGATGCTTTTGAAGAGTACGCCCGCAACTGGGGGCAGGCGATCCCGCGCTGCGGCGCTGACCTGATCGGGTATTTCGCACCACAGGAGGGCTCCGCAACCACGGCTTACGGCGTCTACAATATCGACAGTCTCGCCGCGTACGAACAATACCGGGCGCGGTTGCGCGACGACCCCCTAGGCCGCGAAAATTATGGATTCGCCAAGCGCGAGCGCTTCATTCTGAAGGAGGATCGCGTGTTTCTCCGACTGGCGTCTGCTCCCCATTCCTCGGTGCAGCCGTGATCGCCGTCATCTTCGAAGTCGAACCGGCGCCGGGCCGGAAGCAGCAGTATCTTGATTTGGCGGCGGCATTGCGGGGAGAGCTTGAAACGATTGATGGGTTCCTGTCGGTCGAGCGCTTTCAGAGCCTCACTAATCCCGAGCGAATGCTGTCCTTGTCTTATTTCCGCGATGAGGACGCGGTGCGGCAATGGCGTAACACGGCCGCCCATCGTGCGACTCAGGCACGCGGCCGCGCTGGCGTATTCTCCGATTATCGGTTGCGCGTCGCCAGCGTGCTTCGCGACTACGGCATGACGAATCGCGCCGAGGCTCCGGCTGATAGCATCGCCGCTCATGTTCAGCCGGAAAAATGATGTCAGTTTACTACGTCGGTGTCAGCGGGGCTAAGGCAACTTTGGGCATTGCGCTCGTGATCGCGTCCAAAGCCCGTTCATAGCCGCGACCTTGCACCGGACGGCCGTGCGCTGGAATGATCGTAATCGGCCTACGCTCGTGGAGCCGACGGACGATTGACCGCGACCAGGCGTCGCGATCCGCGACGTAGACCAATTCCGGCCGTGCGTTGCAGCGAAAGCCCAGGCCGCTCCCAGTCAACCGCGCGATAATGCGCGGAGGAAGAATTTGGTCGTAACGCTCATTGTTGCTGAAGAGGTCGCCCATCCATCAGATGGGACCGTCCGGCGTGCCGATGTCAAGCAATGCGTCAGGCGACTTCATACCATCCAGGACGAATGAACGGAGCGGCGCTAAGTCGTCTCCTCCCTCTTCAAGGCAAGGAACGGCACAGAACACTTACCGCTTAACCGCGCGTGCGCTCCGCGAGGCGCAAGGCTCACCGCCTCGGGAAAGCGAGCGCGCCATTCCGCTTGACCAAGATAGTGATATCCGTTCGATGCGACCAGCCAGGGCACCGGGCCCAGTTCGGCGATTTGATGGATGTATGCGGAAATCGCGCAAAAGCTCGGCGCTATAATCAACGAGTAAGGACGAGCGAAAACGTTCACGTGCCTGAATAACTCAGCCAAGCCGTATTTTGGTCAGCCGCAGATACACAGGTCCGACAAGGTGTATTCGACTAGCTGAAGGGTATCCGCCGACCCCAGCTTCATCTGAGCGACCCGACCGCGCCCTGATGTATAATCACCCAATGGCATTGAAGCTTCAGCGACGTCGCAGTTCGGCGCACGTCGGCGATCAGCGCCCAGTGGCGGCTCTATCGTGGAGCGAACGTCAACACATATTCGTTATGTTTATCCAGCGCGGGGCGCCCGCAAGAATTCGAACTGAAGTCGCGTGCGGGCGCTGCAACGCGACTCGATATCAGCTTACAAACTTATGTCCGGCTAGGTTCGCGCTGACTCGATGGCGCGGGACAGGTGATCGTTCCAGGTCGATAGCGCTTCACGCTTTTCAGGTTTCCAGTCGTGGCGCTGATAGATGCCTGCCACTCCAGACCGCGAACCACCGACATGGTTGAGCACCGCTTCGGTTACCTCAAACCGAACTCCCAGCCTCTGAAATCCTGTGGCAAGCGTCCGCCTGAGGTCATGGAGACGCCATGGCGGCATAAGGTTGCCCCCGTCCTTCGAAATCAGCTTGTCGAGCTTAGCCTTACCCTTGGCATGGGCGGTGAACGCGGCACCTGTGGCGGTCGGAAAAACCCGGCCGCGACTTGGCCACTTTCCATCACCGGCCACTTTATCGAGCTCAGCGATCGCAAGATCATCGAGAGGGATGGTCGTCGGCTCGCCATTTTTCGTTCGATCGCCGGACAGCCGCATTTCGCGCTCCGCCCGGTCCAATTCCTGCCAGTGAAGACCACTGACCTCCTCCCGGCGCTGGCCGGTGGCAATCAGCAGCCGGACGATCGGTCCGAAGCACCGATGGCACTCCGGCGCCTGCCTCCAGACCCTCGCCAGCTCGCTATCGCTCAGCCACCGTTCGCGGGCCTTGACCGCTTTGAGCGTCTCCATCCCCTCCATCGGACTTCTGTCGATGTCGCCGCGGCTCACCGCCCATCGAAACAGGCGCCTCAACACGGCGAAGACGTTGCGGCGATTGGCTGCCTGCTCACGCGGCATGCGATCGATGACGGCAACGACGTCGACACGGGTGATGGCGGGGAGGGCCTTGTCCCGCAGAACCGGCTTGACGTGAAGGTGCAGCGATCGAGTTACGAGCGTCGACCACCCTTTGCCCTTGCAGCTCGCCGCGAACCGATCGGCGTAGTTTGAAAATGCGAGGTCGACAGCCTCGCGGCGTCGCTGCTTATCGGATTCGACCGGGTCGATGCCCTGATCAACAAGGCGGAGAAGTCTCGTCGCTTCCTCGCGAGCGGTGAATGGCGTCCAGGGCGAGCCATGCCCGCCGATTGTGTAGCGACGTGTCTTCGCCTCCCGGTCGCCCATGCGATACTGGACGACGTAGGACGCCGAGCCGCCTGCGCTGATCTTCAGCCCGAACCCCTTCAGTTCGTCATCCCAGAGGAAGCCGGTAACGCCGCCTGCCTGAAGCGCGTCGAGGGTCCGCTTGGTGATTTTTCCGGTGCCATGACGAACCTCATGTACCAGAAAGTAATCACCCAGCAATCACCGAGGCGGAAACCAGCGGCGGCAGGCGGCGGCGGGTTTCATGCTAAACTGTTGAAAGATTACGATTAGCGGTGATGGGCCATTGATCTAAATCCGCCGATAGCGGAAGTACCAGACCTCGTGCCCCTGCCGGCGCGCCTTGGCCTCGTAGCGGGTCTCCGGCCAGCCGCCGGGGCGGTGTTGCCAGTCCCCCGGCCGCTCCGCCAGCCACTCCAGCCGGTCACGGTGCCTGCGCATGACCGACAGGGCGTGGGCGAGATAGACCGGATGGTCGGTGCCGAAGCGGAACTCGCCGCCGGGTTCCAGCTTGTCGGCGATCAGCGACACCGGCCCTTCGTTCACCATCCGCCGCTTGGCGTGCCGGTTCTTGGGCCAGGGGTCGGGATGGAGGAGATAGACGAAGCGCAAGGCCCCGTCCGGCACCCGCTCCAGCACGTCGAGCGCGTCGCCATGGTGCAGGCGGACGTTGGGCAGCCGGCGCTCGTGCAGATCGGACAAAGCGGCGGCGACGCCGTTCAGATAAGGCTCCGCCCCGATCAGCCCGTGGTCGGGCAGGAGGTCGGCGCGCTCGATCAGATGCTCGCCCGACCCCATGCCGATCTCCAGATGCAGCGGCCGGTCGTCGCCGAACAACCGCCGGGCCGTCACCGCCCCCTCGTCGGGCACCGAAAGGGCGGGCAGGAGTTGATCGACCAGCCGCTGCTGGCGGTCGCGCAACGGCTGGCCCTTGGAACGGCCGTAGAGACGACGGATTTGGAGAGGATCGGACATGGTGGCGCTCACTAACTCGACGGGCGGACAGGCGACAGTGGGACGAGCGCTGCCGCTGGCGGTGGCCGCGCTGCTGGCGGGGTGCGGCGATGGGGCGACGGCGGAGCGCTCCGCCGACACTCCCGCTGCGGTCGAGTCCAGCGCAGCGAATGCGCCCGATGTCGAAGCGGACGGCCGATCCGCCGCCGCAGGTCGGCCGGACGCGCATCAAGCGCCCTCCGCCGTGGAAAAGCCGATGCCGGCCGGGCGGACGACTCCCGCCGCCGCCGGCCCGGACGGTTCCTCCTTCTGGAACCTGGGCGCGGGGTCGAGGACGGTCCTGGCCCTCGACCCGAAGACGGCGGGCGGCACGGCGCTGTTCCTGTGCGACTCGCTGGACCGGCCGCAGGTCCTGGCGCTCACCGTGCCGGACGCCGAACGCCGCGCGCGGCTCGTCACCATCCCCAAGGCCGATCGGCTGCCCTCTGCGCGCGCCGTCACCGTGGGACGGGGCGACCCGGGCGCCGGCAACATCTATTACCCGCTGACGGTGGACGGACGCGACGTCGGGCTGGTGCATGCCATCAACACCGGCATCCTGCCCGACCAGACGACGCCCGGCGTGTCGTCGGTGAAGGTGGGCGATACGACGCACGGCTGCCGCTGGGCGCCGAACACCCGCGTGCTGGCGGTGACGCCGCGGCGCACCGTGCTGGTCACCGGGCGGGTGGGCCAAGGGCAGCTGCGCTACCGCACCTTCAACGACGGCGCGACGCTGGCGCCGCTGAAGACCGCCTCGCCGGAGCGGGGAACGGAGGCGTCGCTCGACCTCACCGGCGGGCGTGAGCGGGGCGGGGTGTATGCGTTTCGCAACGAGGGCTACGAGTACCGGCTCGACCCGGGCGCGGCGACGCTGACGGTGGCTCGGGACGGCAAGGTGATTCAGACCGAGACACTGCTGGCCTGGACGGTGGGGGGTGGAGCGTCAGCGGACCGCTGAAGTGCCGAGAGTGAAGACGCCCGCACGTTTGTGAGCCGAGTCCCCTCTCCGTTCGTCCTGAGCTTGTCGAAGGACGCACCAATGGCTCAGCCCCGCGGCGACTGCGGGACGTGTCCTGCCCAACGTCCTTCGACAGGCTCAGGACGAGCGGATAACGGGGTCTTGCACTGCTCCTCTCGAGAAGGACGGCGCTTCGACAGGCTCAGCGCGAACGGAGCGAATGAACGAGAGCCGCCGTCACCCCACCGCCGCCTTCAGCCGCTCCCCAAGGTCGGTCCGCTCCCAGGGGAACAGGTCGCCCGCCGCCGTGCGGCCGAAATGGCCGTAGGCGGCGGTCGCCTCGTAGATCGGCTTGTTGAGGCCCAGATGCTCGCGGATGCCGCGCGGGGTCAGCCCGACGGTCTCGCGCAGCGCCCGCTCGATCGCCTCGTCCGGCGCGGTGCCGGTGCCGTGGGTGTCGACATAGAGCGACAACGGCTCCGACACGCCGATGGCGTAGGACAACTGGATCGTGCAGCGCGTGGCCAGCCCGGCGGCGACCACGTTCTTGGCCATGTAGCGCGCGACATAGGCCGCCGAGCGGTCGACCTTGGTGGGATCCTTGCCGGAGAACGCGCCGCCGCCGTGGGGGGCCGCCCCGCCATAGGTGTCGACGATGATCTTGCGGCCGGTCAGACCCGCATCGCCGTCCGGCCCCCCGATCTCGAACGCGCCGGTCGGGTTGATGTAGACGGCGGTGTCGTCCGACAGCCAGCCCCCGGGCAGCACGTCGTCGAGCACGCCGCGAACATAGTCGGTCAGCTGCTTGTATTTCGCGAGGTCGGCGTGCTCGCCCTTCTCGCTGTAGCCGCGCTCGTGCTGGGTCGAGACGACGACCGCCGTGCAGGCGACCGGCCGGCCGTCGACATAGCGCAGCGTCAGCTGGCTCTTGGCGTCGGGCTCAAGGAAGGGCGCGGCACCCGAATGGCGGTCGGCGGCCATCCGCTCCAGGATGCGGTGGGAATAGTGGAGCGTGGCCGGCGCAAGCTCATCCGTCTCGGTGCAGGCATAGCCGAACATGATGCCCTGGTCGCCGGCCCCCTCGTCCTTGTTGCCGGACGCGTCCACGCCCATCGCGATCTCGCCCGACTGGCCGTGCAGATGGTTCTCGAAGGTCAGCGTCTCCCAGTGGAAGCCGTCCTGGGCGTAACCGATGCGCCTCACCACGTCGCGCACCGTGCGCTCGATCTCCTCCTCCACGCCGGGTGCCCAGCCCTGGGGCTCCTCGTACACGCCCTGGGCGCGGATCTCGCCGGCGAGCACCACCCGGTTGGTGGTCGTCATCGTCTCGCAGGCGACGCGCGCCTCCGGGTCCCTGGACAGGAACAGGTCGACGATCGCGTCGGAGATCTGGTCGGCGACCTTGTCGGGATGGCCCTCCGACACGGACTCGGAGGTGAACAGGAAATCGTTGCGCATGGGGGTGGCGCTCCCGGCTGGCGAGTTTGCGGATATAACGCTGGCTTTATATGTCGGCCAGCGCCTTAGCCACGCCGCCGCGCCATGGCAACGGCCGCCAGCAACAGGAGCAGCGCTCCCGACAGCGGCAGGCGGTTGCCGTAGCGGGAGAACAGCGTGGGCGGCCCCGCCGGCGGCAGGGGCCGCGCGATCACGCCGGGCTGGTGGCGCGCAATGGTGGCCAGGATCGACCCGTCGGCCGCCACGATCGCGGAGATGCCGTTAGTGGTGGAGCGCAGCACCGGCAGCGCCTCCTCCCGCGCCCGCATCCGCGCCTGGGCGAGGTGCTGGGGCGGTCCCCAGGCGCCGAACCACGCGTCGTTCGACGGGTTGAAGATCGCGCGGGGGCGGAGCGACGGATCGACCACCTCGCCCGAAAAGATGATCTCGGAACAGACCTGCACGCCCACCGGACCGACGCCGGGCACGGCGATCGAGCGCGGGCCGGGACCGGGCGCGTAGTAGACGCTGCCCGGCACCAGCCGCGACAGGCCGAGCGCGCCCAGCAGGCGGGGCATCGGCAGATACTCGCCATAGGGCACCAGATGCGCCCTGTCGTAGCGGGACACGATCTCGCCCCCGGACGTGAAGGTGAAGACGCTGTTCGTGGCGGAGCGGGCGATGCCGAAGCGGTCGCGCTCCAGCGTGATGCCGCCGGCCATCAGCGCATCCCCCGGCCGCAACAGGGCGGCGACACGGGCGGAGACCTCCGGATCCTCGAAGGGTGGCTCCTCGATCGCGCCTTCCGGCCACAGGATCATGCGAGGGCCGGGGGTTGGGGGCGCCGCCTGCGTCAGGGCGATCTGCCGCTCCCAGGCCCGGGCGGCGTAGTCCGGGCCGTGCTTCACGTCCTGGCTGAAGTTCGGCTGGACCACGACGACGGCCGGGGCGGAGGGATCGGGCTCGTATCGGGGGCGGGCGACCGGCAGGAGGGCGGCGGCGGCCGTGAGGCCCAGCAGGACGAGCGGGACGGTGCGCCAGCCGGTCGCCAGCAGCCACAGGCTCGCTCCCGCCAGCGCCAGCAGGGCGGACAGTCCGGTGGTGCCCAGGACCGGGGCCAGCTGCGACAGCTCGCCCATCGGCAGGGTGGCCACGCCGAGCGGGTTCCAGGCGAAGCCCGTGAACGCCACGCCCCGCACCCACTCCGCCACCGCCCAGCACGCGGCGAAGGCGAGGCCGAACGGCACCGGCCGATCCCGCCCGCCCCAGCGCGCGAGCGCCATGCCGAGCGCTGGAAAAATGGCCAGATAGAGCGACAGCCCGACCACCGCGCTATAGCCGAACCAGTGCGGCATCGCGTCCTGATAGGTGAAGGAATGCGCGATCCAGTTCAGGCCGACGGTGAAGTGCGCCACGGCCCACACCCATCCCGCCCAAAAGGCGCGGCGGATGCTCGTGCTCTCGAACACCGCGAAGGCGAGCATCGCCACCCCGATCAGCGTCAGCGGCCACAGGTCGAGTGGGGCAAAGCCGAGCGCTGCGATCGCTCCGCCCACGGCGCTGACGGAGAGGCGGTGTTCTCGAAGACGCATGGTCGACGCTTTATCAGCGGAAATGGCTAAGTGACAATGAACCTTGCTCCTGTCGGCCCGGGAGGGCACCACGGGTGCGATGCGCCTGCGCCCCTTCCATCTCGCCATCGCCGTCGACGACCTGGCGTCGGCGCGCGCGTTCTACGGACAGGCGTTGGGCTGTCCCGAAGGGCGGAGCGCGGAACGCTGGATCGACTTCTCCCTGGAGGGGCATCAGCTCGTGGTGCATCTGGTGGACGGACCCGTGCGCGACCGGGCGCGCCAGCTGGTGGACGGGCACGGCGTGCCGGTGCCGCATTTCGGTCTGGTGCTGACGATGGAGCGCTGGCGCGCGCTCGCCGAGCGGCTGCGGGATGCGGGCGTCGAGTTCGTGCTGGAGCCGCGGGTCCGCTTCGCCGGCAAGCCGGGCGAGCAGGCGACGATGTTCCTGCGCGATCCCAGCGGCAACGCGCTGGAGTTCAAGGCCTTCGCCGACGACGCGCAGCTGTTCGCGACCTAGCGCGCCGCCGTCACCCGCCAGATGCGGTTGCCCGCGTCGTCCGCGACGAGCAGCCCGCCGCGCGTGTCGAGCGCCACGCCCGCCGGCCGACCGCGCGCGTCCCCCTTGCCGTTGAGGAAGCCGCCGAGCACCTCCACCGGCTTGCCTGTGGGATAGCCGGTCTCCCGGAACGGCACGAAGACCACGTCGTAGCCGGCCGGCGGCGAGCGGTTCCAGGAGCCGTGGCGCGCGACGAAGGCTCCGCGCGCGAAGCGGGGTCCGAAGCGCAGGTCGCGCGCGAAGGCGAGGCCGATCGGCGCGGTGTGCGCGCCGAGCGCGTAATCCGGCCGGCGGATGTAGCTCTTGAGCGCCGGATTGCGGGTCGGCACGCGGCGATCCTCGTAGCCGCCCCAGTAATAGCCCGGCCAGCCGTAGTTGGCGCCGAACTCCGCCACCGTCAGATAGTCGGGCACGAGGTCGGATCCGAGCTCGTCCCGCTCGTTCACCACCGCCCACAACAGGCCGGTGCGCGGATCGACGGCGAGATGGGTGGGATTGCGCATCCCCGCCGTCCACACCCGCACCCGGCCGCGCGCGCGCTCCAGCTCCAGGATGGCGGCGCGGTTGACCTCCGCGTCGTAGCCGTCCTCGCCGACGTTGCTGTTGGAGCCGACGCTGATCCAGACCGTCCGACCGTCGTCGGACGCCACCACGTCGCGGGTCCAGTGATAGTTGGGCGGATTGGCGGGCAGGTCCATGAGCTTCTGTCCGGGTCCGACCCGGGTCTGCCCAGGGGTGAACGGATAGGCCATCAGGCTGTCGGTGTTCGCCACGAACAGCGTGCCGGCCTTGTGGTCCAGCCCGAAGGGCGAATCGAGGCCGGTGGAGATCAGCGCCGTCCGCTGGTCGGCGCGCCCGTCGCCGTCGGTGTCGCGCAGCAGCGTGACGCGGTTGGCGGACGCCGCCCCGCCGGTGGACCTGCTCATCAGCAGGCCGGCGATCCAGTCGCGCACGCCGCCGCTCTCCGTCCTGGGCGGGGCGGCGGACTCGGCGACGAGCACGTCGCCGTTCGGCAGGACGAGCAGGTTGCGCGGATGATCGAGGCCGGTGGCGAAGGGACGGACGGCGAAGCCCCGGGCGGGCGTCGGCGCCTCGGAGCCGCTCCAGCCGACCACGTCGGGGACGACGATGTTGGGGATCAGCCGCGTCTCGGGACTGGCGATCACGGGATCGACGCCGCTCAGCTGCTCCGTGGTGTATTCGGCCAGGGTCGGACGCGCCAGCCACCAGACGGCGAGACCGCCCAGGACAAGGAACAGGAGGACCACCCGCCAGACGTGCTTCAGCATCAGGAAGGAATGGGGCGGTGTCTTGAACGGGTCAAGCGGTGGTGAGAAGCCTGTCCCCCTTCCGGAGATCGTTGCGAAACCACCTCCGCCTTCTTCGCGGGGATGACAGTTGATGAATTTCGCAACGATCCCCTTCAGGAAAGAGGAACAGGTCTCACTCCGCCGCCTGCGGCTCCAGCGCCATTCGGTCCATGTCCTTTTCGGTCTCCATCGTCTCGTCGTCCTTGCCCGTGGAGGCGAGCGCCTTGCGGACGCCCTCGGCGTAGGAAGGATCGACGGCCTCGAAGTGCTTCATCTGACGGTCGATGATGAACTGCGGGATGCCGTGCATCGCGGCTGCCAGGTTGCGGTAGAGCCGCCCTCTCTGCCCGTCGTCGAACAGGTCGTAGAGCGCCTTGACCTGGCCGTAGTCGTCGTTGTTCTCGCGGTGGTTCCAGCGCTTGGCCTCGCCCTCGACGTGGATCGGCGGCTCGAGATACCTCTCGTCCTGCACCGGCCCGTCGAAGCTGTTGGGCTCGTAATAGGCGTCGGTGTTGTGGTTGGACGCGAAGAACCTGAGCAGTCCGTCCTTGTGGTAATGGTTCACCGGCGATTTCGGCTGGTTGACCGGCAGCGCCTCGTAATGCGCGCCCAGCCGGTGCCGGTGCGCGTCGGCGTAGGAGAAGATGCGCGCCTGCAGCATCTTGTCGGGCGAGAAGCTGATGCCGCGAACGATGTTGGACGGGCTGAACGCCGCCTGCTCGATCTCCGAAAAGTAGTTCTCCGGATTGCGGTTCAGTTCCAGCTCGCCGACCTCGATCAGCGGATAGCGCCCATGGGGCCAGACCTTGGTCAGGTCGAACGGGTTGATCGTCTCGGCGTCCGCCTGCTCCTGCGTCATCACCTGGACGAACATCGTCCATTTCGGGAAGTCGCCCCGGTCGATCGCGCCGTAGAGCTCCTCCTGATAGCTCTCCCGCGTCTTGCCGATCAGGTTCTCCGACTCCTCGTTGGTGTAGTGCTTGTGGCCCTGCTGGGTCTTGAAGTGGAACTTGACCCACACCCGCTCGCCCGCGTCGTTCCAGAAGGAGAAGGTGTGTGAGCCGTAGCCGTTCATGTACTGCGGCCCGATCGGCAGGCCGCGGTCGGAGAACAGGATCGTGACCTGGTGCATCGATTCCGGCGACAGCGACCAGAAGTCCCACATCGCGGTCGGCGAGCGCATGTTGGTCTTGGGGTGGCGCTTCTGCGTGCGGATGAAGTCGGGGAACTTGTAGGGGTCGCGCACGAAGAACACCGGCGTGTTGTTGCCGACCAGGTCCCAATTGCCCTCCTCGGTGTAGAACTTGATCGAAAAGCCGCGCACGTCGCGCTCGGCGTCGGCGGCACCCTGCTCGCCGGCGACGGTGGAGAAGCGGACCAGGATCTGCGTCTCCTTGCCGATCGCCTCGAACAGCTTGGCATTGGTGTAGCGGTTCACCTCCGTGGAGGTCGCGGTGAAGGTGCCGAACGCGCCCCAGCCCTTGGCGTGGACGACGCGTTCCGGAATGCGCTCGCGGTTCTGGTGGGCGAGCTTCTCGAACAGCTGATAGTCCTGGACCATCAGCGGGCCGCGCGGGCCGACCGTCATGGAGTTCTGGTTGTCGCCGACCGGCGCGCCGGCGGTGGTGGTCAGCGTCGGGCGGCCTTCGCGATGGGGGGAGGGTTCGGTCATGGTGCGGGCTCCTGTCAGAGGGGGTCGTCGAGTCAACGCCCGGCATAGCGCCTTGTTCACCATCACATCCAATCGTATCGGCGGATGGTGCCGATAACGGGAGCCTATGGATGAGGGTGACGCTGCGCCAGCTGGAATACTTCGCCGCCCTGGCGGAGACGGAGCATTTCGGCCGCGCCGCCAAGCGGGTCGCGATCAGCCAGCCGGCGCTCTCCAACCAGGTCAGGGACCTGGAGGCGATCGTCGGCGTGCCGCTGGTCGAACGCCACGCGCGGGGCGCGACGTTGACCAGGGCGGGCGTGGAGCTGGCGGAGCGCGCGACCCGCATCCTGGCCGACGGCCGGGCGATCGAACGGCTGTCCGAGCGCTATCGCGACCACCTGACGGGCCGGCTGACGCTCGGCGTCATCCCGTCCATCGCGCCCTTCCTGATCGAGCCGCTGCACGGCAGGATGGCCGAGGCGTTCCCCGGCGTGACGCTGGTGGTGCGCGAGACGATCACCGACCGGCTGGTGCGCGAGATCGAGGGCGGCGCGCTCGACGTGATCCTGGCGAGCGCGCCGCTCAAGGCCGAGGCGCTGGTCGGCGCGTCGCTCGGCCGCGACCGCTTCCTCCTCGCCCGGCCGCCGGGCGCGGTGCCGCGCCGGCGGGGCGGCGTGGACGAACGGCTGGTGCTGCTGGAGGAGGGTCACTGCCTGCGCGACCAGGCGATCCGCCACTGTGCGCTGGAAACACCGCCGGTGGAGGAAGGCGTCACCAGCCTCGCCACCCTGGTCGAGATGGTCGCGACGGGCGCGTGTTCCACCCTGCTGCCGGAGCTGTTCGCCCGGATGAAGCCGGTGGAGGCGGCGCGGCTCACCCTGGCGCCCTTCGCCAAGCCCGACCCGGCGCGGACCATCGTGTTGGCCTGGCGGAGGACGGATCCCCGCGGGGGGCAGTTCGAAGCGTTGGCGACGGGGATGCGCGACTGGTTCGGCTTCGACGCGGACGGCCGCGACGGGCTGCTGACCTCGCTGGAGGCGTTGACGGGCGGGTGAGCAACGCTCAGGTCCTATCGACTGTCCTTAGCCCTCTCCCGCTTGCGGGAGAGGGTTGGGTGAGGGTCTTTCCTTCTCGCTCTCTTGTTGGCAGTCGAAGAAGAAGACCCTCACCGCTGCGACTAGGCCGCAAGCGGCCAAGTCTCGCTCCTCTCCCAGCCAAGCGGGAGAGGGCTATGATGGGAGCCGGGTCTAGAACTCCTCCACCGCCGGGTCCGGCGCGTGGAGCTTGAGCCGCGTGATCCGCTTGGGCTCCGCCTCCACCACCTCCAGGCGCCAGCCCGACGGGTGCGCCACCGTCTCGCCCACGGCGGGCACGCGGTCGGCGAGCACGTAGACGAGGCCGCCCAGCGTATCCACGTCCTCCTCCACGTGCGCCAGCGCGGGATCGACGATCTCCGCCACCTCCCGCAGTTCCGTGCGCGCGTCGGCGTCCCAGAGGCCGGGCGCGACCTCGACGAGCGACGGGATCGGCTCGTCGTCGTGCTCGTCCTCGATCTCGCCCACGATCTCCTCGACCAGATCCTCGATGGTGACGAGTCCCTCCGTGCCCGAATACTCGTCCAGGACGATGGCGAGGTGGGTGCGCCTGGCGCGCATCTCCGCCAGCAGATCGACCAGCGGCATCGACTCCGGCACGTAGAGCGGCTGGCGGATCAGGGCCGAGAAGTCGTCGCCCATGTCGGCGGCGGCGAGCCGCTTGAACACGTCCTTGACGTGCAGCATCCCCACCACCTCGTCCAGCGTCCCGCGATAGACCGGCAAGCGCGAATGCTCGGCCTCGGCGAAGAGCGCCACGAGTTCCTGGAACGGCGTGTTCTCGGCCACGGCCACGATGTCGGACCGGGGCACCGCCACGTCGTCGGCGGTGCGCTCGTTGAAGTGGAGGAGGTTGCGGAGCATCTGCCGCTCGATCGGCAGCAGGTCGGCGGCGTCCACGGCGCCGGGTTCGCCCTCCTCCTCCTCCTCGTGCTCGTCGATCGCCTCCTCCAGCTGCGCGCGCAGCGAGGCGTCGCCGTTGGGAACGCCGATGGCGCGCTTCAGCCGGCCGAGAAAGCCCGTTTCGGGACTCGAAGGGTCTCCCATGATGTGCGCGCCCCTCCCTCAGGCGTCGGCATAAGGATCGGCGACGCCAAGCCGTTCCAGGACAGCGCGCTCGATCTCCTCCATAGCGTGCGCCTGCCCCGGATCGCCATGCCCGAAGCCCAACAGGTGCAGCGTGCCGTGGACCACCAGATGGGTCACGTGGTCGGCGAGCGCCACGCCCTTCGCCTCCGCCGCCCTCGCGACGACGCCGGCGGCGAGCGCGATGTCGCCCAGGATGACCTCGCCGTCGTCGGTGTTCGCGCTCGCGTCGAGCAGGTCGGGCTGGATCATGGGAAAGGACAGCACGTCGGTCGCCTGATCCTTGTGCCGGAACGCCTTGTTCAAGCGGTGGACCTCGTCGTCGCTCGTCAGGCGAACCGCCACTTCGGTCACGAAGGACTCGGTGGCGAAGCGGGAATGGGGGGAGGCGAGGATCGCGGCTTCCACCGCGTTTGCGGCGAGGTCCTGCCACCCGTGATCGGGCCAGCCGTCCTCCACCTCCGCATGGACGTCAAGCACGGTCGCCGGTCCCTTCGTACGCCTCGACGATCCGGCCGACGACGGGGTGACGCACCACGTCGGCGGCGGTGAAGCGCGCGGTGCCGATGCCCTCCACAGCCTCCAGCCGCCCGACCGCGTCGGCCAGCCCGCTGGCGCCGACACCCGGCAGGTCGACCTGTTGCGGATCGCCGCACACCACCATCCGGCTGCCCTCGCCGAAGCGGGTCAGGAACATCTTCATCTGGGCCACGGTCGTGTTCTGCGCCTCGTCCAGGATGATGAAGCTGTCGGCGAGGGTGCGCCCGCGCATGAAGGCGATGGGTGCGATCTCGATCTCTCCGGACGCGATCCGCCGTTCCACCTGCTCGGCCGGCAGGGTGTCGTAGAGGGCGTCGTAGAGCGGGCGGAGATAGGGGTCGACCTTCTCCTTCATGTCGCCGGGCAGGAAGCCCAGCCGCTCGCCCGCCTCGACCGCCGGGCGCGAGAGGATCAGGCGATCGACGGAGCCGGTGATGAGCTGGCTGACCGCCTGGGCCACCGCCAAATAGGTCTTGCCCGTGCCCGCCGGCCCCAGCGCGAAGATGATGTCGTGCGCGGTCAGCTGCTCCATGTACGCGGCCTGCGCATGGGTGCGCGGCACGATCGTCTTCTTGCGCGTGCGGATGGAGATGGGGTGCTGGTGGTCGGTCTCGCGCCGCACGATGCCGTCCAGCACCGGCTGGTCCGACATGGCGATCGCCGCCTCGACGGTGGAGCTGTCGATCGCCTCGCCCCGGCGGGTGCGGGTGTAGAGGGAGGAGATCACGTCGCGCGCGCGGCCCGCCGCCTCCGCCTCGCCCTCGATGGTGAGCCGCGCTCCGCGCGCCGCGACGGCGACACCCAGCCGGTTCTCGATGGCGACGAGATGCTGGTCGAACTGCCCGAACAGCTCGGTCAGGCGGTCGGCGCGGTCGAACGTGACCTCGACACGGGATCGATCACCCGGCTGGGCGGGCGTGGGTTTGCGGCTCAATCAGGATCCTTTCCGTGTTCCGATGCGCCAAGATGGGCGCGACGCCTCGGGATTGCCACCAGCGGCGAGGTGCGGTTTATCCGCCCTCCTCGTTGGAGCGGGGGAACACCGGCCGCTCGCGCGGCGAGCGCGGCGCCGACAAGGTGTCGCGCAGCAGCCGGTGGTTGAAGGCGATCCAGGCGACGCCGACCGCCAGCGCGACGACGCCGCCGAACAGGCGTACGCCGCTCATGTCGAAGAAGTCGCCACGCCACTCCGCGCCGAACGCCAGCGACAGGAGCAGCCAACCGCCGGCGAACGCCACGCCCAGCATTGTCAGGACCGCGATGGCGAGCGGTGGCCGCCAGCGCGCCAGCCACAGGGTGGCGGGCAAGCCGAACAGGACCAGGCCGGTGACGCTTGGCAGGAAAAAACAGGCGAACACGAACAGCGTCGCGCCCATCCCTCCGTCGCGCGCTCCGGAAGCGGACAGCATGCTCAGCGCCGGCAGCAGTGCTATGACGAGCGCGGGGTAAAGCGTGCGCCGGCGCGCATCGCTGAACAGCATGCCGCCCATATCTCGATCTCGCCCGCGTACCGCTGCCCAGATGAAGAACACCACCGGCACCAGCACGCAGAGCGCCAGGACGAGGAACAGGCTCAGTGCGTGCCCTCCACCATCACCCCGCCCAGCGAATTCGGCCCGGCGCTGACCAGATCCACCTCCACCAGAGAGCCCAGCGGGGCGTCGGTCATCAGGTGGACGGACTGCAGCCACGGCGACTTGCCGATCCGCTGTCCTTCGCGCCGGCCCATGCGGTCGAGCAGCACCTCGCAGCGGCGGCCGACGCAGCCGGCGTTGAAGGCGGTGGCGCCCACCGCCAGCGCGGCCTGCAGGCGTTGCAGGCGGTCGTCCATCACCTCGTCCGGCACCGCGCCGTCCATCGCGGCGGCCGGCGTGCCGGGGCGGGGCGAGTATTTGAAGGAATAGGCGGCGGCATAGCCCACCTCGCGCACCAGGCTCAGCGTCTCGGCGAACTCCACCTCCGTCTCGCCCGGAAAGCCGACGATGAAGTCGCCCGACAGCGCGATATCCGGCCGCGCCGCGCGCACGCGGTCGAGCACGCGCAGATAGCTCGCCGCCGTGTGACTGCGGTTCATGGCCTTCAGCACCCGGTCGCTGCCCGACTGCACCGGCAGGTGGAGGTAGGGCATCAGGCCCGCCACCTCGCCATGCGCCGCGATCAGGCCGTCGGTCATGTCGTTGGGGTGGCTGGTGGTGTAGCGGATGCGGCGCACCCCCAGCCGGTCGAGCGCGCGGATCAGGCCGTCGAGTCCCTGCGCGCGACCCGCCTCGTCCTCACCCGCCCAGGCGTTGACGTTCTGGCCGAGCAGCGTGATCTCGATCGCGCCCGCGTCGATCAGCGCGCGCGCCTCGTCCAGGATGCGGCTCCATGATCGGCTGACCTCCGCGCCCCGCGTGTAGGGCACCACGCAGTAGGTGCAGAACTTGTCGCATCCCTCCTGCACCGTCAGGAACGCGCTGGTGCGGCGCTGGAGGCCGCGCTGGGGCAGCCGGTCGAACTTGGTGAGCGCGGGCAGGGAGGTGTCGAGCGCCGCCTCGCCCCGCGCCGCCTTGGCCAAGAGGGCGGGGAACTGGTGATAGGCCTGCGGGCCGACCACCACGTCCACGTCGGCCGAGCGCGCGGCGACCTCCGCGCCCTCCGCCTGCGCCACGCAGCCGGCGACCGCGATCATCGGCCGGACGCCGGACTTGCGGCCTTCCTTGGCCAGCCGGCCGATGTCGGAATAGACCTTCTCCGTCGCCTTGTCGCGGATGTGGCAGGTGTTGAGCACCGTCAGCTCCGCCTGCTCGCCCTCCTCGGCGGGACGGAGCCCCTCGGCGGTCAGCAGCTCCCCCATCCGCTCGCCGTCATAGACGTTCATCTGGCAGCCGAAGGACTTCACACGGAAGGTGCGGGGGAGAGGGCGGAACATGGGAGGCGTGTAGCGGGGAGAGGCGCGCGAGTCATTCCTCCGGCAGCATACCAAGATTCCCTGATCAGAACCCGTGAGCCCATTTGCGGAGAGCAAGCGACATGATCCGTGACCAACTCCGGCAGCATCTCGCCGACTTCGTCGCCGCCTATTTTTTTTGAGGTCGCTCGGACATCCCCACCGATGATTGGTGCGGGTCCATGCACCGGGACCTCGGACACCATCCATCCGTCGTGCGCCGCGGCGCCGTTCATCACTTCCGTGAGCCGAGGGGTCGACTATGGCGCTATTCACCGCTGTGGGAGCTGACGAAGGCGGGTGAACTCACGCGCCCGGTCGGAGTTGTTGGTGCACTGACCGGGCTGTGTCATGCGCCTCATCCCGCCTCGCGTTCCTGCTCTCTTGCTTCTCGTTGCGGGATGCTCCGGCGGTGGTGAGCAGTTGGCCTGTCCCGTACCCCAAAGTGGGCAGATCGTCGGCGCTCTTCCCGAAACCCCGGAGCAGACGGCAAAGGCCGGCGGTGTCCTGGGTCGTGGCGGCACGGACGAGATCCGCACGGTGGCCGCCGCCGTTCGCACCCGGCACCCAGGCGGGCGCCCCGGCGAGATCGTGAACTACCTGGTGACGGCCTACTGCCTCCGCCTCAACGAGCGGTCCGCGCTCAGTCGCCAGGACAAGTCCGCCGCTCTGTCGAGCTTCTCCGCGCGAGCGGAGAAGCTCGTGCGGCAGTCCGGACCTTTTCCGAGGAGATCGTCGCCATCTGGGTCCCCGATTTCATCCTCGCCTTCCTGATCGGCGTCGGTTTCAGTGCTTCACCATCAAACCGATGCGCGACCTGTCCGTCGGACAAGGCATCTGGCAGGCGCTCAAGGCCGACACGGCGTCGATCACGTCCTGGCAGGTGGGCATGTACGGGCTCATGGCGATCATCCAGTTCCTCCTCTTCCGACCTCTTCGGCGGCACGGCTGAGGTGAACACTCCGGAATTCTGGTTCGCCATGCAGTGGGCGATGATCGCCGGCTTCTGCACCGCCTATCCGGTCAACGGGTGGCTCATCCAGAAAGGCGTGAAGGAGAAGATGTAGCAGCGTAGGCGGGCGCCCTGCCGATCGAGGCGCTTGGGGGGCGCGGGAACACGGGCCTTCGCGACGCCGCCGGTCCGCGACCTCAGGCCCACGCCCTCCTCGTTCAGATCCGCCGAACAGGAACAGCATTGGGAACGCTCCGGGCCACGCGGTCTGCTGTGGCTGGGACCAGTGGCTCAGAGCCGAGCCTTCAGAGTTCCCCCCGCTGCGCCATCGCCTTGATCCGGTCGCCGGTGCGGCAGGCGAGCGCCTGGATGGTCAGGCTCGGGTTCACGCCGCCCGACGTGGGGAACACCGAGCCGTCGCACACCCACAGGTTGGGCACGTCCCAGCTGCGCCCGTCGGCGTTCACCACGCTGGTCGCCGGATCGTCCCCCATCCGCGCGGTGCCGTTCAGGTGGCAGGTGTCGTCCTCCTCCCGCCACAGCTCGCCCACGCCCACGCGGGCCAGGCTCTCCTCCATGAAGCCCAGCGCGTGGGCGATCATCGCGCGCTCGTTGTCGCCGTAGGAGAAGGTGACGCGCGGCACCGGCAATCCCAGCGCGTCCACCTCGTCGGTGAGCGTCACCCGGTTGCGCTCCTGCGGCAGGGTCTCGCCCACCATCTTGAGACCGACCGAGTGGTTCGCCCGCGCCATCTCGTCCACCAGCGCCTGCCCCCACAGCCCTCGCCCGCCCGCCAGGGTCTTGGCCCAGGTCACCGGCAGCGGCCCCTGCGCCATGTAGCACCAGCCGCCGTGATAGTCCTTGCCCCGGTCCTCGTAGTTCCAGTGCTCGCTGATCGAGAGGCTGGGCGGCCCCTTGTAGCTGCGGATCTCGTGCGCGCTCTGTCCCCACGCCGCCTGGTTGAGCTGGACCATCAGGTTCCGGCCCACCAGGCCCGACGAGTTGGCGAGCCCGTCGGGGAACTCGGGCGTGGCGGAGTTGAGCAGCAGGCGGGGCGTCTCGATCGCGTAGCCGGCGACCACCACGTTCTTCGCCCGCTGGAACGCCCACGCGCCGTCCCGGTGGTAATGGACGCCCGTGGCGCGGCCCGCCTTCGTCTCCACCCGGCCCACGGTGGCGAGGTCGCGGATCTCCGCGCCGGCGTCGAGCGCGCGCGGCAGCCAGGTGACGAGCACCGACTGTTTGGCGTTGGTCGAGCAGCCGGTGACGCAAAAGCCGCGATAGACGCACGGATGCGCTCTTCCACGCGGGGCCGACAGGGTGGCGATCGGGGTCTCGGTCCAGTCGATCCCCATCGCCTCCGCCCCGCGCGCCAGCACGGAGGCGGCGGCGTTGAGCGGATGGGCGCGATAGGGGTAGCGCGGCCGGCGCGGCCCCCAGGGATAGCGCACGGGACCGGCGATCATCAGCGCGCGCTCGACCTCGGCATAATACCGCCACATCTCGCGCCAGTCGATCGGCCAGTCGGCACCGTAGCCGAGCAGGCTGCGCGACCGGAACCATTCGGGCCGGAAGCGGAGCGACACCATCGCGAAATGGACGGTGGAGCCGCCGACCGACTGGCCCGAGTTGTTGGCGCCCAGCTTGATCGGGTCGTCGCCGTCCACGACGCGGTCTTCGGTCCAGTAGAGCTTGGCCTGCTCGTGCTCGTCGGACGCGAAGTCCTCCAGCGGTCGCCAGTACGGCCCGGCGTCGAAGGCAATGACGGAGAATCCCGCCTCCGCCAGCTTGGCGGCGAGCGTGCCGCCGCCCGCGCCCGTGCCGACGATGGCGAAGTCCACCTCCTCCTCGCCATAGTCGCGCATCGGCACCCAGCCGCCGGGCACGAACACATCCGGCGCCCGCCCGGCGGCGGCGCGGGTCGCGTGGCGGGCGTCAGCCGACATGGCGGTTGCGCCAGGAGGGGGAAAGCAGGCCGCCGTCGTCCGCCTCCGCCGCCTCCCACGGGTCGCGGCGGTCGGCGTCCAAGCGGACATAGCCGCGCGGGGAGGCGGGACCGCCGAAGCCCATGGCGCTCCAGGCGGAGGGGTGGGCGTAATAGGCCGACACGATGTCGGGGATCAGCCGCCACTCCCAGAACAGCTTCGCGGCGATCCCCTGCCACGCATCGTCCGCCGCTTCGCCGTCCTCCACCCGCCGGAGAAGCGCGTCCGCGTCGCCGGCCCGCAGATCGGCGAACGCGCATCCGTGCCCGGTCTGCGCCTCGGCGTCGATCGCGGTCAGGCCGATCGTCCAGGCGGCGCGCAGGCGCGGCAGGCCGGCGGGGCGGAAGCCGTCGCCCGCGTCGCGCCCGATCCGGTCGAGCAGGATGGCGAGCGCATTCACCGGCGGGCGCCCGGCGGGCTGCGGCACGATCCGGTCGATGACCGCCGCCAGCGTGGCGCGGCCCGCCGCGTCGAGCACGTTGTCGGGAACGGACAGTGCCAGCCGCTGGTCGATCACCCGGCGGGTTTGCTCGTTCCAGCTCGGCGTGTCGCGTTTCGCCAGCACGTCGAAATCCGGGAAGCGATCGGTCACGTGGTTTCCTCCAGCAGGGCCAGCGCGCCCAGTCCTGCCACCGCCAGTCCGGTGAAGGCGGGCGGCGCGGGGAGCGGCGGGCCGACGAGCAGCGTCTGCCGCCAGTTGCGCCAGCCGCCCATGTTGCGCTGCACGCCCCACGCGTGGAACGCGACGCCAGCCAGGCCCAGCGCGGCGGTCGCCTTCAGCAACCCGCCGGTCACGGCGCCTCGCCTCCCGCGCAGAGCGTCGATGGCCAGCGCCAGCGCCGCGATCGGTGGCAGAGTCACGGGAGCGACCATCGCGGGATTGTGATAGGCGCCACGGAAATGCAGCAACCCGGCCTCGCCCACCGTGCCCAGGATGCCGGCGGCCACCAGCAGCCCCAGCGCCGGGCCGTCGCCAACCCGCCCGCCCGGCACTACGCCGCGTCCGGCGCGCAGCCGGTCGCCGGCCGCGCCCAGCCCACCCGACAGGATCAGCGCGGCCGGTGCGCCGATGGGCGCACCGTAGAAGAAGTGGGTCAGACGCGGACCGCCCGCCCGTTTGGCGATGTTCCAGGCGTGGAAGCCCAGCCCGGTTGCCCCCACACCGGCCGCGCCGAGGTGCGCCGCCAACGTCCGCCTGGGGTTCCGCCGATTTGAGGCCGGTCGGGCGTTGACGGCGATCGTGACGACGGACGCGATCAGCGGCAGCACCATCGCCGGATTGCGGAAGGAGCCGCGGTAATGCTCCATCGCGCTGTCGGCGAGCACCGACAGCCCCAACGTCGCGGCCCCGGCCGAAGCCAGCCGCGCGGCGCGGGTCGCGCTCTCAGTCACCATTGGGAAGGAGGTGGGCGAGCACCTGGCGAGCGGTGTCCTTGATGACGCTGCCCTCGTCCGCATCGCCCTTGACCAGGAACGACGTGAAGTTCTTCGCTTGAGCCAGCGAGATGTGCGGCGGCAGCGGCGGCACGTTGGGGTCGGTCTTCACTTCCAGCACCACCGGCCGACGCGCGGCGAGCGCCCGGTCCCAGGCGTCCGACAAATCGTTCGGATCATCCACGAACAATCCCTCCAGCCCGATCATCTGCGCGAAGCGGTGATAGGGCACGTCCGGGATCTTCTGGGTGGCGACGAAGCGCGGATTGCCCTCCTGGACCCGCTGCTCCCAGGTCACCTGATTCAGGTCCTGGTTGTTCAGGACCATCACGACGAAGCGCGGGTCGTCCCAACCTTCCCAGTACTTCGCCACCGTAATCAGCTCGGCCATGTTGTTCATCTGCATGGCCCCGTCACCGACCAGCGCGATCACCGGCCGCGACTGATGCGCGAACTTGGCCGCGATGGCGTAGGGCACGGCGGCCCCCATGGAGGCGAGGCCGCCCGACAGCGACGCCATCATGCCGCGGCGCATCTTCAGGTCGCGCGCGTACCAGTTGGCGCAGCTGCCGGAGTCGCTCGTCAGGATGACGTCGTCCGGCAGCTTGGGCGACAGCTCGGTGAACACGCGCTGCGGGTTGACCGGGTCGGCCTTGGCCATCGCGCGATCCGTCAGCGTCTCGTTCCAGTCGTCCATCCAGCCCGCGATCCGGTCGCGCCAGCTCGTGTCCTCCTTCTGCTCGAGGAGCGGCAGGAGGGCCTGGAGCGTGGACCCCACGTCGCCCTGCAGGTTGCACTCCATCGGATAGCGGATGGACAACATGCCGGGCTCCAGGTCGACCTGGACGCCGCGCGCGCGGCCCTCCTTGGGCAGGAACTCGGCATAGGGGAAGCCCGAGCCCAGCATCAGCAGCGTGTCGCAATGCTGCATCAGCTCCCAGGACGGCTTGGTGCCGAGCAGGCCGATGGAGTTCGTCACCCACGGCAGGTCGTCGGGCAGCACCTGCTTGCCCAGCAGCGCCTTGGCCGCGCCCGCCTGCAGCCGGTCGGCGACCGCGATCACCTCGTCCACCGCGTGCTTGGCACCGGCGCCGACGAGCAGCGCCACCTTGTGACCCGCGTTCAGGATGTCGGCGGCGAAGCGCAGGTCGTCGTCCTTCGGCACCACGACGGGCGCGCTGTAGCCGACGCCGGAGAACACCGCGCCGTGCTTGCGCGGCGGCTCCTCCATCGCCTCGTCCTGCAGGTCGTTGGGAATGACGAGCGCGGTCACCCGCCGTTCGCCCACCGCGATGCGGACCGCGCGGTCGATCAGGTGGCGCACCTGCGCCGGCACGCTGGCGGTTTGCACGAAGGCACCCGCCACGTCCTTGAACATCGCGTTCAGGTCGAGCTCCTGCTGGTAGTGCGCGCCGATGGCGGTGCGCGCCTGCTGACCGGCGATGGCGAGCACCGGCATGTGATCCAGCCGGGCGTCGTAGAGGCCGGTCAGCAGGTGCGACGCGCCGGGACCGGACGTGGCGAGGCAGACGCCCAGCTCGCCCGTGAACTTGGCGTGGGCGGACGCCATGAAGGCGGCCATCTCCTCGTGCCGGACCTGCACGAACTCGAACTGGTCCTCCACCCGCTGAAGCGCACCCAGCAGGCCGTTGATGCCGTCGCCGGGATAACCGAAGATGCGTCGCACGCCCCAGTCGTGCAGTCTTGCCCATACGAAGTCGCCGACCGTTCGTGCCATCTCACCCTCCGTCATTCACAAATGATCAATGACGAGGACAACGGTCGGTTCCTACCTGACCAGAATGTCACGGGGCAGGCCGCGCACGCCCGTCTCAAGTCGAAACAACCCGCCCGCGTGCGGCTCGCGCTCGTCCACGGTCATGCCGTCGGAGGCACTGGTGAGATAGAGAATGTCGAGCGCCGGACCCGCGAACGCGGGCATGGTGGGCTGGCGCACCGGCAGCGCGAGGTCGCGGTCGAGCGAGCCGTCGGAGTGGAGCCGCCGCAGCACCCCGCCACGGTGCATGGCGCACCAATAGCCGCCATCCGCGTCGAGCGCCGCGCCGTCCGGAATGCCGAGTTCGGGAGGCGTGGTGGCGAACACCCGGCGGTTGGACAGCCGCCCGCCGTCCGGGTCGTAGTCGAAGGCGAAGATGGTGCGCTCGTTGCTGTGGGCCAGGTAGAAGGTGCCGCCGTCGGCGCTGAAGGCCATGCCGTTGTGCAGCTCCGCCTCGTCCTCCTCCCGGCGCAGGCCCTGCGAGAGCGTGAAGCTGTACAGCGGCCCCTTCCGCCGGGGTGGCGAGCCGTCCAGCGGGTCGAACATGACGCCGACCCAAAGGCGCCCCAGCGGGTCGCAGGCGCTCTCGTTGAAGCGGAACAGCGCCGGATCGAACGGGGGTGGTGTCATCGGGTCGAGCGCGCCACTGGCGAGATCGAGCCGGTGAAGTCCTTGGCGAAGCGCCACCACAACGCCGCCGTCCTCCAGGAAGGCGAAGGCGCCGACGTCGCTCGTCAGGCCCCAGCGCGCCCGCTCGCCGGTCCCTGGATGCCAGCGGTGGAGCGCGGGCTCTTTGATGTCGATCCAGTAGAGCGCCTCCTCGGCCGACACCCAGGTCGCGGACTCGCCGATGGTGGCGTGCAGATCGAGCGCGAGGCGAACGTCCACGTCCCAGCGTGCTCAGCGCCGGAGCCGGCCCGCCAGCCAGGCCGCGCCGCCGATGAGCGCCGCGGTGCCGGTGGCGAGCGCGGCGTGCTTGTGCCGGTCGGTCAGCATCAGCCAGCTGACCGGCCGCGCGCGGTCGTCGAACCGGCCGTGCGCGCCGTAGTCGCCGGCCACGGGGTCGAACAGATTGTCGGGCCGGTCCTCGGCGGGCTGATCCGTCAGCTGGCCGCTGTAGCCCTCCTTCGCCAGCCGCCGGTCGGCGAAACCGGGCGCCAGCCGCGTGCCCAGGATCGCCTTCAGCGTCGGCCAGCCCACCCACACCTCACGCCGATCGTGGGTGGCGGCGAAATAGATCGCGCGCGCGGGCACCTCGGGCTGGAAGATGGGCGGCACGGGCTGGGGCCTTCGGCCCATCTTGTTGCGCGCCCAATCGAACTGCGGCGTGTTGGCCGCGGGCAGCTGGACCATGGTGAGCCCGATGCCGGCGCGGTCGTGGATCAGCTCGGAGCGCAGGCTGTCGGTGAAGCCGCGGATCGCCGCCTTGGACGCGCAATACACCGACTGCAGCGGCACCGAGCGGTAGGCGAGCGCGGAGCCGACCTGCACCACCTTGCCGCGTCCACGCGGGCGCATCCGCTTCAGCGCCGCTTGCGTGCCGTGGACGGTGCCGAGATAGGTGACCTCCGTTCCGCGCCGGAACTCCTCGGGCGTCACGTCCGCGACGGGTGCGAAGACGGTGGCCATGGCGTTGTTGATCCACACGTCGATCGGCCCGAGCTCCGCCTCCACACGGTCCGCCGCCGCCTCCACCGCGTCGGCGTCCGCGACGTCGCAGGAGAGCGGGAGCGCGCGCACGCCCGTCGCACGCAGCTCGCCGGCCGCGCGCTCCAGCCGCGCCTCGTCACGCGCGAGCAGCGCCACGTCCCAGCCCTGTCGCGCGAACTCCGCCGCCGTGGCCCGCCCGACCCCGGCTCCCGCTCCCGTTATGACGACCACCTTCGCCATCCGCCGCTGTCCGAAAATTCATCCACTTGGGCGGAGCCGACCGCCCGACATCGCGTTCAATCGCCTGAGGCGGGGATGGTTCCCGCCTCGCAAGAACAGGTGATCCCATGGTCGATCTCACCCTCAAGGGCCGCGTTGCATTGGTCACCGGCGGAGAATCCGGCATCGGCGCGGCCTGCGTCACGGCGCTGGCGGGGGCGGGCGCCGATGTCGGCGTGATCTACTATCGCGACGAGCGGGCGGGGAGGGCGAGTGCGGACGCCGCCCGCGGGCACGGCCGCCGCGCCATCGCCGTGCGCGCGGATGTCGGCAAGGAGGCGGAGGTCGAGGCCGCCTTCGACGCCGTGCGCGGGGCGTTGGGCGTCCCGGACATCCTGGTGAACTCGGCGGGCAAGAACATGTCGGGCGTGCCGGTGTCGGAGATGTCGACCGAGCAGTGGAGCGACGTGATCGCCACCGACCTCACCGGCAGCTTCCTCACCTCGCGCCGCTTCGTGCGCGACCTGAAAGGCACGGACCGCGGGGGCGCGATCATCAACATCACGTCGATCCACTCGACCGTCATGCGCGCGGGCGGCGCGGACTACGACGCGGCCAAAGGCGGGCAGCGCAATCTGACGAAGACGCTGGCCCTGGAGGTCGCGGCCGACGGCATCACGGTGAACGCCATCGCACCGGGCATGATCCTGACGCCGATGAACCCGGAGGCGCTCCACGACCCCGCCGTGCGCGCCAGTCGTGCGGCCAACATCCCGCTGAAGCGCGCCGGCCAGCCGGAGGAGGTGGCGGGCGTGGCCGTGTTCCTGGCCTCGCCGGCGGGCGCGTACCTCACCGGCTCCACCGTCACCATCGACGGCGGCCTGTCGCTGCTGCTTGGCCAAGGGGCCTGAGAATGCGATTCGAGGTGGAGAGGATCGACTCCCTCGTGATCGACGGCCCCGACGAACTCCTGTCGCGCAACCTGATGAGCCCGTTCGTCTGGGCACAGCCGGGGGGCGACGTGCTGGAGATGCTCGTCCGCGCCGTGCCCCCCGACCGCCAGCCGGCCGAGGAGAGCGGACGTCTGTGGTTCGGACGCGCCTCGAGCGATGGGTTGCGCTTCCGTATGGACGACGCTCCCGCGCTTGCGCCTGGCCCCGGCCCGGATTGTCGCGGGTGCGAGGATCCGACGGTGGTGCCAACCGCGGATGGACTCGTGGTCTACTACACCGGCGTGAACGAAGCGGGGGAGGGCGATCTCTGCTACGCGCTGGGTTCCAACGCGCGCGCTCTGTCGAAGCGGGGCGTGGCGCTGTCCTCTTCCAAGAGCGAGCGCAACACGAAGGAGGCGACGGTGGCACACGCCGGCGACACCTGGCGACTGCTCTATGAATATTCGCACGCCGGCCACTCGCTCATCAGCCTGACCGATGGACGCGGACCCGCGGGTCCGTGGAACGAGCGCGCCGATCCCTTTTCGCCCCGGCCCGAACGGTGGGACAGCTGGCATCTGTCCACCGGCCCGCTGCTGCGCGACGATCCCGGGAGTCCGGTCATGTTCTACAACGGCGCTGATCGCGGCGCGGAGTGGGGCATCGGATGGGTCGCGTTGACATCCGATCTCACCCGCGTGATCGAGCGTTGCGACCAGGCCCTGATAATGCCGCCCGCCCACGCGAGCGGGTCCCGTGACATCAACTTCGCGGCATCTCTGGTGGAGCGGGACGGCGCCATCTGGCTCTACTATTCGCGCAACGACCGCGAACCGCGCCGCGCGACGGTGCGTCGGGCGTGAGGGCGCGTGCCCTGTCCGGCCTCATGCCGGCCTGCCTGTTGGCGGGCTGCGCCGCACTCGACCACGGCGTCTTCAACGCCGCCGGACCGGTCGCGGGCGAGCAGCGCGAGTATCTCGTCATCGTCCTGGTCGTCATGCTGTTCGTCGTCGGGCCGGTCATCCTGCTGGCTCCGCTGATCGCCTGGCATTACCGCATCGGCAACAGGGGGCACGCCTTCCGGCCGCAGTGGGGGTTCTCCTGGATCCTGGAGGGCCTGATCTGGGTGCCGCCCACGCTGATCGTCATCGGCCTGGGCGTGCTGTTGTGGAACCGCACCCAAGGCATGGACCCCTACAAGCCGCTGCCCTCCGCCCTGCCCCCGCTGGAGGTGCAGGCGATCGCCTTCGACTGGAAGTGGCTGTTCGTCTATCCGGCCGAGGGCGTGGCGACGGTGAACCAGCTGGTGCTGCCCGTCGGCCGGCCCGTCCACGTGACGTTGACGAGCGGCACGGTCATGCAATCGCTGCTGATCCCGCGATTGGCCGGCCAGATCTACGCCATGCCGGGCATGACGACCGAGCTGAACCTGGCCGCCAGCGCGCCGGGCAGCTTTCGCGGCGAGAACACTCAGTACAACGGCCCGGGCTTTCCGCTGAACACGTTCGCCGTCACCGCCCTGCCGCCCGACGCCCACGCGGCCTGGGTGGCGCGCGTGACGGCCGGCGGCGGGTCACTGGACGGGCTGGTCGTCGCCGCTCTGTTCCGCCCCTCCCTCGCCCGGCGCCCGCTGACCTTCGGCCAGGTGCCCCCGCGTCTGTTCGAACGCGTGCTCGCCCGCTTCGATACGGGCGCGCAGCGGCGGCTGCCGTGACCCGACCCGGGTGGCTCGTCGGGCGGATCGAGCCGTCGTCCTTCGCTTTCGTTCGCGCGTGGCGCGATCCGTCGCTCAGCGAGATCATCGGGGCGGGCGCGGCGGCGATGGTCGTGCTGGGCGCGGTGGCGGTCGTGGCGCTGCTGACGTGGAAAGGCTGGTGGCGGCCGCTGTGGCGCGACTGGCTGACCAGCCTGGACCACAAGAAGATCGGCATCATGTACGTGGTGCTGGCCTTCGTCATGCTCAGCCGCGCGCTCATAGAGGCGGTGCTGATGCGGGTGCAGCAGGCGACCGCGATCGACGCGCCCGGCGTGGTCGACCCCGAGCACTTCGCGCAGCTGTTCAGCACGCACGGGTCCATCATGATCTTCTTCATGGCGATGCCGTTCCTGACCGGCCTCATCAACTACGCGGTGCCGCTGCAGATCGGCGCGCGCGACGTGTCGTTCCCGCTGCTCAACTCCATCAGTTTGTGGCTGACCGGGGGCGCGGCCGGGCTGATGATGGCGTCGCTCGTCGTCGGCCGCTTCTCGACCGGCGGCTGGAGCGGCTACCCGCCCTACACGGAGCTCGCCTTCTCGCCCGGCGAGGGCGTCGACTACTGGATCTGGGCGGTGACGCTGGGTTCGGTCGCCTCCACGCTCACCGGGCTCAACATCGCGTGCACCATCTACAAGAAGCGCGCGCCGGGCATGGAGTGGATGCGGCTGCCGATGTTCTGCTGGACGAGCCTGTGCACCAGCATCCTGATGATCTTCGCGATGCCGCCGCTCACCGTCGCCACCGCGCTCCTGGCCCTCGACCGCTATCTCGGCTTCCACTTCTTCACCAACGATCTCGGCGGCAACATGATGAACTACGCCAACCTGTTCTGGCTGTTCGGCCATCCGGAGGTCTACATCCTGATCCTGCCGGCCTTCGGCGTCTATTCGGAGGTGGTGTCGACCTTCTCGTCCAAGGAGCTCTACGGCTACGTGTCGCTGGTGATCGCGACCATGGCGATCGCGGTCCTGTCCTTCACCGTCTGGCTGCACCACTTCTTCACGATGGGGCAGAGCGCGGACATCAACGCGGTGTTCGGCATCGCCACCATGGCCATCGGCATTCCCACCGGGGTCAAGATCTACGACTGGATTTGGACCATGTTCCGGGGCGAGGTGCGGCTGACGGTGCCGATGCTCTATTCGATCGCTTTCATGGTGACCTTCGTCATCGGCGGCATGTCCGGCATCATCCTGGCCACCCCGCCGCTCGACTACGTCGTCCACAACACGCTGTTCCTGGTGGCGCACTTCCACAACATGGTCATCCCCGGCCTGCTCTACGGGATGCTGGCGGGCACGACCTTCTGGTTTCCCAAGGCGTTCGGCTTCCGCCTGGACGAACGCTGGGGGCGGATCGCGTGCGGCTGCTGGGTGGTGGGGTTCTACCTCGCCTTCATGCCGCTCTACGCGCTCGGCCTGTCGGGCATGGCGCGGCGCACGGCGGAGATCTACGAACCGTCCTTCCGGCCATGGCTCTATGTCGCCGGGGTGGGCGCGTTCGTGTTGCTGGCCGCGCTCGCCTCGTTGTTCGCGCAGCTGTGGGTGTCGGTCCGCGATCGGGGCCTGAACCGCGTGACGGCGGGCGATCCGTGGGACGGCCGCTCGCTTGAATGGTCCGTGTCGGCGCCGCCGCCGGAGTGGAACTTCGCCGTCATCCCGACCGTGCACCGCCGCGACGTGTGGCACGACCGCAAGCGCGCCGGCGATCCCTACCGATCGCCCGAGGATTACCAAGACATCGAGCTGCCGAGGAACAGCGCCACCGGCGCGGTGATCGGCGTGGCCGGCGCGCTGGCCGGCTTTGGCCTGACCTGGCACATCCGGTGGCTGGCGGTGCTGGGCGCGGCCGTCGTGGTCGCGGCCGTGATCGCGCGCAGCTTCGCGCGGAACCTGCATCGCACCATTCCGGCCGACGAGGTGCGGCGGAGCCACGAGCGGTGGCTGCGCCTCGTCCGTCACGCCGTCCCCGTCGAGCGGGAGCGCGAGACCACCCGCGCCAACGCCGGCCTGGCGGAGATCGCGACGTGAGCGCGGCGGCGGAGACCGCCCACCCCGGCCTCAACATCCGCCATCCCGACCGCGATGCCCAGGAGGAGGCCGAGGGTGGCGTGTTCGGTTTCTGGGTCTTCCTGATGAGCGACGCGGTGATCTTCGCGCTGCTGTTCGCCACCTACGGCGTGATGCTGCCCGGCACAGCCGGCGGGCCGACGCCGGCCAGCGAGTACAGGATCGGTCCCGCCTTCGCCGAGACGCTGATCCTGCTCACCAGCAGCCTGACCTATGGCCTGGCGTCGCTCAGCCTCAAGCACGGCGGGCGGCGCGGACCGCTGATCGGCTGGCTGGCGGTCACGCTGGGCTTGGGCGTCGCGTTCCTGGCGATGGAGCTGCACGACTTTCACACGATGGTTTCGCACGGGGCGGTGCCGTCGCGCAGCGGCTATCTCTCGGCGTTCTTCGCGCTCGTGCCGCTCCATGGCCTCCACGTGCTCGCCGGGTGCGTCTGGATCGTCGTGATGATGGCGCAGCTGAGGGTGTTCGGGACCGACCGGCGGGTGAGGATCAACCTGCTGCGCCTGGGGTTGTTCTGGCACTTCCTCGACATCGTCTGGATCGCGATCGTCTCCGTCGTCTATCTGCAGGGCCTCATCCGGTGAGCGGCGGGTCCGACGCGCGGCGCGAACGGCGCGGCTATCTGGCGGGCTATGGCGTGGCCCTGCTGCTCACGGCGGCGGCGTTCGGGGTCGTCCACTGGGGGGTCTGGAGCGGGGCGACCGCGCTGGCCGTCGTGTTCGGCCTCGGGCTGGCCCAGATGATCGTCCACTTCCGGTTCTTTCTGCACATCCGGCTGCGCGGGTCCACACGCGAGGACCTGCAGCTGATTTTGTTCACCGTGCTCATCATCGCATTGATGGCGGGCGGCACGCTGGTCATCCTGTTCAACCTGCGCGGCCGGATGTGAGGACAGGCGATGTGAGTCGTTCTTTAGTCTTCGGCCGCGTGCGCGCGCATCAATCCATCCCAGACCCAGGGCGGGGCTGCTCGCTCGCCCCTTGGGAGGCGTCGTACGCCGGCGCTAGCGTTTCGCGGCTTTGGAGCGTTTCGTCGCCGTCTTTGCGGCCTTCGCTTTTGCGGGCGCCTGCGCCTTTCTCTTCGCCTTTGCGGGCGCCTTGGCCGCGCGCTCGTCCACCAGACGCACCGCCTCGTCCAGCTCGAGCGCTTGGCCGTCCACGCCCTTGGGCACGGTGGCGTTGGTGGTACCGTCGGTGACGTAGGCGCCGTAGCGGCCCTCCATCAGCTTCAGCTCCGCGCCGGAGACCGGGTGCGGACCCAGCACCTTCAGCGGCTCGCGGGTGCCCTTGCGCGGTCCACGATTGGCGGCGTCGGCCAGCTTGGCGACGGCGGCGTTCATGCCGGTCTCGAACACCTCCATGGTGTTCGCCAGCCGCGCGTATTTGCCCTGGTGGCGCAGATAGGGGCCGTAGCGGCCGATCGCGGCCTCGATCGGCTCGCCCGTCTCCGGATGCGCGCCGATCACTCGGGGCAGCGAGAGGAGCTGGACGGCGAGGTCCAGCGTCAGCTCGCCCCCATCCTGAATCACATCGTCGGGAATGGAGGCGCGCTTGGCCTCGCCGCCGATCGCCGTCTCCAGATAGGGACCGAAGCGGCCGGTCTTGCGGACCACCGGCTCGCCGGTCTCCGGATGCGCGCCGAGCACGCCGGTGTCGTCCACCGCCGCCTCCGCCGACGCTCCCCCCACGAATTGGCGGGTGTAGGCGCAGTCGGGATAGTTGGAACAGCCGACGAACGGGCCGTTGCGGCTGCCTCGGAGCGCTAGCCGCCCCGCTTCGCAGCGCGGGCACAGGCGCGGATCGGATCCGTCCGCCTTGGGTGGGAACAGCCAGTCGCCCAAGAACTCGTCCAGCGCGGCGGTCACCTCGCTCGGCTGCTGCTCCATGACTTCGGCGGCGGCCGGCTGGAAGGTCTTCCACCACGCCGCCAGCACCGCCTGCCAGTCCGCCCGCCCGCCGGAAATCTCGTCCAGCTCCCCCTCCAGATCGGCGGTGAAATCGTAGGCCACGGTGTTGGGGAAGAAGCGTTCGAGGAAGGCGGTGACCAGCCGCCCGCTCTCCTCCGCGATGAACCGCTTGGCCTCGACGCGCACATAGGCACGGTCCTTCAGCACCTGCAGCGTGGCGGCGTAGGTGGAGGGGCGGCCGATGCCCAGCTCCTCCAGCCGCTTGACCAACGACGCTTCCGAATAGCGCGGCGGCGGCTGGGTGAAGTGCTGCTCGGCATCCACCCCGTGCTTGGCGGGCGCATCGCCGGCGCGCAGCATCGGCAGGCGGGCGGCGTCCTCGTCGGCGCTGTCGTCCCGGCCCTCTTCATACAGCGCCAGAAAGCCCGGAAAGAGCACCACCTGCCCCGTCGCGCGCAGCGCATGGCGGCCGGAGCCGTCGACCAGTTCGATCGCCGTGCGCTCCATGCGCGCCGACGCCATCTGGCTGGCGAGCGCGCGCTTCCAGACCAGCTCGTAGAGCCGCGCGTCGTCGCCGGAACCGGCCCGGTCGCGGGAGAAGTCGGTCGGCCGGATCGCCTCGTGCGCCTCCTGCGCGTTCTTGGCCTTGGTCTGATACATCCGCGGCTTGTCGGGGACGTAGGAGCCGTCATAGCGGCCGGCGATCGCCTTGCGCGCGGCGCTGATGGCATCGCCGTCCATGCTGACCCCATCGGTCCGCATGTAGGTGATCGCGCCGGACTCGTAGAGCGACTGGGCGACGCGCATCGTGTGGCTGGCGGAGAAACCCAGCTTGCGGGCGGCCTCCTGCTGGATGGTCGATGTGGTGAAGGGCGGCGGCGGGTTGCGCGTGGCGGGCTTGGTCTCGACGCTGGCGACGGAGAAGCGGCCCGCCTCCACGGCAGCCTTCGCCGCCCGGGCGGTGTCGCCGTCGCCGATCGTCAGCCGGTCGATCCTGTCGCCGTCGTAGCGGCTCAGCCGCGCGGTGAAGGGCGTCCCGTCCGCCTCCAGCCGCGCGGTCACCGACCAGTATTCCTGCGGCACGAACGCCTCGATCTCGCGGTCGCGGTCCACCACCAGCCGCAGCGCGACGGACTGGACGCGCCCCGCCGACTTGGCCCCGGGCAGCTTGCGCCACAGCACGGGCGACAGCGTGAAGCCGACCAGATAGTCGAGCGCCCGGCGCGCGCGGTAGGCATCGATCAGGTCGTCGTCGAGCGCGCGCGGCTCGGCCATCGCCTTTGTGACGGCGGGCTTGGTGATCGCGTTGAAGGTCACGCGCTGCACGTCGTCGGGCAGCGCCTTCTTGGACCGCAGCCACTCGCGCACATGCCAGCTGATCGCCTCGCCCTCGCGATCGGGATCGGTCGCCAGGATCAGGCGATCGGCCTTCTTCGCCTCGTCGCCGATGGCCTTGAGCTGCTTCGAGCGGTCGGCCGACACCTGCCACAGCATCGCGAAGCCGTCGTCGGGATCGACCGACCCGTCCTTGGGCGGCAGGTCGCGGACATGGCCGTAGGACGCGAGCACGCGGTAGCCCTTCCCCAAATACCCTTCGATGGTTTTGGCCTTGGCCGGGGATTCAACGATGACGAGATTGGTCAAGTGCGGCGGTCCTTACACGTGTGCACGCGAAGGTGGTGGGGCGCGGCGGGGGGCGTCAAGGGGGGAGCGGCGGTGGACGCGCGCGCCGCGATCGGCCATGGGGGCGTCGTAGCGCGGCCGCGGCGCCCTTCCGGATCGCCCGCCGCCCCTCCTCTTCCTCACCCGCACACGCCCAAGGTTTCCGCCATGCCCGCTCTCGCCGCCACGCTTCGCCGCGACTGGCTGTCCCATCCGCGCGCGGACATGCTGGCCGGTGTGGTGGTGGCGCTCGCGCTCATTCCGGAGGCGATCGGCTTCTCCATCATCGCGGGCGTGGACCCGCGCGTCGGGCTCTACGCATCGGTCGCGATCGCCATCGTGATCAGCATCACGGGCGGGCGGCCGGGCATGATCTCGGCGGCGACGGCGGCGGTGGCGGTGCTGGTGGTGCCGCTCGTGCGCGACCACGGGGTCGAGTATCTGTTCGCCGCGACGATCCTGATGGGCGTGATCCAGATCGTCGCCGGACTGGCGCGGCTGGACCTGCTCATGCAATTCGTCTCGCGCTCGGTGATCACGGGTTTCGTCAACGCGCTCGCCATCCTGATCTTCCTGGCTCAGATGCCGCAGCTGACGGGGGTGGGGTGGCAGACCTACGCCATGGTCGGCGTCGGCCTCGCCGTCATCTACGGCCTGCCGCGCCTCACGACCGCCGTGCCCTCCCCGCTCGTGGCGATCCTGCTGCTGACGGCGGCATCCATCGCGAGCGGAGCCACGGTGCGCGCGGTGGGCGACATGGGCACGCTGCCCGACGGACTGCCGTCCCTGGCGCTGCCGGATGTCCCGCTGACCTGGGACACGCTGCGCATCGTCCTGCCCTTCTCGCTCGCCATGGCGGCGGTCGGGCTGCTGGAGTCGCTGCTGACCGCGCAGATCGTGGACGACATGACCCACACCGACAGCGACAAGCGGCGCGAGTGCGGCGGGCAGGGCGTGGCCAACATGGCCGCCGCGCTGGTGGGCGGCATGGGCGGGTGCGCCATGATCGGCCAGTCGGTGATCAACGTGACGTCCGGCGGCCGCGGGCGGCTGTCGACCTTCACGGCGGGCGCGGTGCTGCTGTTCGGGCTGACGGCGCTGGGGCCGTTCGTCGGGCGCATTCCGATGCCGGCGCTGGTGGCCGTGATGATCATGGTGTCGATCGGCACCTTCTCGTGGAACTCGATCCCCAACCTGCGCCGCCACCCCTGGCCCTCGTCCGTGGTCATGCTGACGACGGTGGTGGTCGTCGTGGGGACGCACGACCTGTCGCTCGGCGTGCTGGCGGGCGTGCTGCTGTCGGGCATCTTCTTCGCGGGCAAGGTGCAGCGGATGTTCTCCGTGGAGCGGACCGAGGCGCCGGACGGGGCGGCGACCTACACCGTCACGGGTCAGATCTTCTTCGCGTCGGTCGAACGCTTCGTGCGCGCGCTGAGCCGCGCGGAGGCCGCGCCGGCGGTGCGGATCGACCTGCGCGGCGCGCACTTCTGGGACATCTCGGCGGTGGCCGCGCTCGACCGGGTGGTGGAGCGGTATCAGCGCGGCGGCACGAAGGTCGACGTGGTCGGCGTCAACCGCGCGAGCGCCGACCTGGTCGACAAGTTCGCCCGCCACGACAAGACCGGCGTGGAGCTGGGCATCGCCCCGCACTGAGGCTCAGGCGGACCGGCCCCAACTCACCCGGTTGCCCGCGTGCCGCTCCAGCCGACCGGCGACCTCCAGTTCCAGCAGCACGGCGGCGACCTGCGCCGCGCTCAACCCCGACTGCCGCACCAGTTCGTCCATCGCGACCGGGACCGGACCGAGCAGATCGGCGAGCGCGCGCCGCTCCGCCTCCCCCGGCTCCTCGGCACGCGGGGCTCCCGCGTCGTAGCCCAGCCGCTCCTGCCGCAGCCCGCCCGTCACGGTGGTCAGCGCCTCGATCACGTCGCCCGCCGACTCCACCAGCGTCGCCCCTTCGCGGATCAGCGCGTTGCAGCCCCGCGCCCTCGGGTCCAGCGGAGAACCGGGGATCGCCATCACCTCGCGTCCCGCCTCGCCAGCCAACCGCGCGGTGATGAGCGAGCCGGAGCGCAGCGCCGCCTCCACCACCACGGTGCCCCTCGCCAGTCCCGCGATGATGCGGTTGCGCGATGGGAAGTGGCGGGCCAGCGGCTGGGTGCCCGGCGGCCGTTCGGCCAGCAGCACGCCCTCCTGCGCGATGCGCGCCTGCAGCGCGGCGTTCTCCGGCGGCCAGGCGATGTCGAGGCCGCTGGCGATGACGCCGACGGTGCCCGTCTTGAGCGAGCCCTCGTGCGCCGCCGTGTCGATGCCTCGGGCCAGCCCGCTCACCACCAGCCAGCCCTCGCGGCCCAGCTCGGCCGCGAGTTCGCGCGCCATCTTGCGCGCCGCGGCGGACGCGTTGCGCGCGCCGACCATCGCCACCAGCCGGCCGTCCAGTCGCCCGGCGTCTCCGCGCACGGCCAGCACCGGCGGCGCGCCGTCCGCCTGAGCCAGGAGAGTGGGATAGGCGGTCTCGCCCAGGAAGATCAGGCGGCCGCCCAGTTCGCGCGACCGCGCCATCTCGCGTTCGGCCACCGCGACCGGCGGCACGGCCGGCGGCTTGCCGCCGCCGCGCGCCGCCAGGTCCGGCAGCGCGGCGAGCGCGGCCGACGCCGAGCCGAACCGCGCGAGCAGCTGGGCGTAGGTGACGGGTCCCACGCGCGGCGTGCGGATCAGGCGCAGCGCGGCCAGCCGCTCGGCGGCGCTCCACTGGCCGGCGGTCACCTTTGAGCGCCGACTCGCGGCTCGGCTCCGTCCAGCAGCCGGTCGATGTTGGCACGGTGCCGCCAGAGCACGAGCAGCGCCAGCCCGATCCCGGCCGCCACCTCGCTCCACATCCCGATCGCGGCGAAGGTCACAGGCACGCTGATCGCCGCCAGGATGCCCGCCAGCGACGAGACCCGCGCGACCGCCATCGCCCCCAGCCAGACCGCCGCGAAGACCAGTCCCGCGACCGGCGCCAGGCCGACGGTCACGCCCATCAGCGTCGCCACGCCCTTGCCGCCGCGAAAGCCCAGCCACACAGGATAGCAGTGCCCCACGACCGCCGCCATCGCCGCGAGCGGCTGCAGCCCCGGCGCGATGCGCGCGATGACGAGCACGGCGGCCGTCCCCTTCAACAGGTCGAGAAGCGCGGTGGCGAACGCCAGCCCTTTGCGTCCCGTGCGGAGCACGTTCGTGGCCCCGGTGCTGCCCGACCCGATCGCACGCAGGTCGCCCGCGCCGAACAGGCGGGTCAGGATCACGCCGGTCGGAATCGATCCCAGCAGATATCCGATCGCCAGCGCCAGCGCGGGGGTTTGCCAGGGCACGATCGTCTCCACTCGGCGAGCACCTTTCGCGCTTTCTTACAAGACGTTCACAATAGCACCGCAGTGTGACACCCTCAACACACATGGATCGCAGCGACGCCCCCCGGCCCGGCCCGGCCCCCATCCTGATCTTCGACAGCGGTGTCGGCGGCCTGTCGGTGGCGCGCGCGGTGCGCGCCCGGCTGCCGGGCTGGCCGCTCGTCTACGCCGCCGACCGCGAGGGCTTTCCCTATGGCGGCCGGAGCGAGCGGGAGATCGCGGTGCGCGTCCCCGCGCTGCTCGGCCGGCTGGCGGAGCGGGTCGCGCCCGCGCTGGTCGTGATCGCGTGCAACACGGCCTCCACGATCGCGCTCGCGGACGTGCGCTCGGCGCTCGACCTGCCGGTGGTGGGCACGGTGCCGGCGGTGAAGCCGGCGGCGCTCGCCACCCGCACCGGCGCGATCGGCGTGCTGGGCACGGAGGCGACGGTGCGCCAGCCCTATCTCGACCGCCTGATCGCCGAATGGGCCGAGGGGCTGACGGTGGTGCGCCACGGCGCGCCCGACCTGGTGCTGGCCGCCGAGCGGGCGTTCGCCGGAGAGCCTCCGGCACCGGACCGGGTCGCCGCCGCGCTCGCGGGGCTGTGGGCGTCGCCGGGAGGCGATCGGGTCGACACGGTGGTGCTCGCCTGCACGCATTTCCCGCTGCTGGGCGCGGAGCTGGCGGCGGCGGCGCCGGGGGTGCGCTTCGTGGACGGCGCCGACGGCATCGCGCGCCGCGCCGCGCACCTTCTGGGCGACCCCGGGCCGCTGGCCGCCACGCCCGTCCACCGCGTCGTGCTCACCGGCCATGCGCCCGTGCCCGCCGCGCTCGCCCGAGCCTGGGCGCGGGAGGGCTTCGCGGCGCCGACCTTGTTGTGAGTCGTTCGCACTGGAAAAACGACGCTCCGCCGCTATGTGGAGGGGCGTGAGCGACGCCCTTACGCCTCCCGCCGACTACGACCGGCTGTTCTCCCAGGCCATCGACCGGCTGCACGACGAGGGCCGCTACCGGGTCTTCATCGACATCCTGCGCGACCGGGGCCGCTATCCCGACGCGCGCTGCTTCGCCGGGCACAACGGGCCGAAGCCGATCACGGTGTGGTGTTCCAACGACTATCTCGCGATGGGCCAGCACCCCGCCGTGATCGCGGCGATGGAGGAGGCGCTGCGCGATGTCGGCGCGGGCTCCGGCGGGACGCGCAACATCGGCGGCACGACGCACTACCACATCGAACTGGAGGCGGAGCTCGCCGACCTGCACGGCAAGGAGGGGGCGCTGCTGTTCACCTCCGGCTACGTGTCCAACGAGGCGACGCTCTCCACGCTGGCCAAGGTGCTGCCCGGCTGCGTGGTCTTTTCCGACGAGCTGAACCACGCCTCGATGATCGCGGGCATCGTGAACTCGGGCGCGGAGAAGCGCGTGTTCCGGCACAACGACCTCGGCCATCTGGAGGAGCTGCTGGCGGCGGAGCCGTCCGACACGCCCAAGCTGATCGCCTTCGAGTCGGTCTATTCCATGGACGGCGACGTGGCCCCGATCGCGGCGATCTGCGACCTGGCCGACCGCCACAACGCGCTCACCTACCTGGACGAGGTCCACGCGGTCGGCATGTACGGCCCGCGCGGCGGCGGCATCTCGGAGCGCGACGGGGTGGCCGACCGCGTGACCATCATCGAGGGCACGCTGGGCAAGGCGTTCGGCGTCATGGGCGGCTACATCGCGGCCGGGCGCACGGTGATCGACGTGATCCGCTCCTACGCGCCCGGCTTCATCTTCACGACCTCGCTGTCGCCCGTGCTGGTGGCGGGCGTGCTGGCGAGCGTGCGCCACCTGAAGGCGTCGGACCGGGAGCGCGAGGCGCAGCAGCGCGCCGCGGCGCGGCTGAAGGCGGCGCTCGCCACGGCCGGCCTGCCGGTGCTGGAGACCGAGACGCACATCGTGCCGCTGATGGTCGGCGACCCGGTGAAGGCCAAGGCGATCAGCGACATCCTGCTCGCCGAATACGGCGTCTACGTCCAGCCGATCAACTTCCCGACCGTGCCACGCGGCACCGAGCGCCTGCGCTTCACCCCCGGTCCGAACCATGGCGAGGCGCTGATCGACGAACTGGCCGAGGCGCTGGCGGAGATCTGGGGCCGGCTGGACCTGCGGCTGGCGGCCTGAACCGGCCGCGCGCGGGGACGAGCAACTGGACATCCAGTTGAAATTGTGACATAAGGGTTTTATGGCCCCGTCCGCCGCCTCGTCCGTGGTGATGTTTGCTTCGAACGGCGGGTCTGGGTGGTGCACGATTTCCTACACCCGCGCTCTGCGCCTTTCTCACCGTCGTGCGAACTTCGGGACCTTTCGAGCGGCGGTCGGACGGGCCTCCCGCGGCTCACGATCCTCCGCCTCCCAGCCGCCGCTCCTCAGCCGACCGCGGCTACCGCCACCGTCGCGACCCCCAGCCCGACCGACAGCCGCACGCGCAGCCGCCACAGCCACTCCGGCATCAGCCCCTCGCGCCGCAGGGCCCGGTCGCCGATCAGCGCCGCCAGCAACCCGGCCGCGAGCGCCAGCAGGACGGCGTCGTTCCAGCCCCATTGCAGCGCGAACAGCGCGGCGGCCGCCCACAGGCTCGGCAGGACGGAGGCGATCCACGTCCAGCGGGGCGGGTCGTGTGCCCGCGCCGCCAGTCCCCACCAGACGCCACCCAGGAAGCTCAGGATCGCCGCGGCGTAGAACTGCGCGGCGGTGACGCCGGCGAAGCGCCACTCGACGGGCGCCCAGAGCGCGACCGCCAGCGCGACGATCTGCGGCAGCAGCCCCGCCGGGCCGAGGATCAGGGGCGGGCGGGGCGGCGTCATCGCCGCCGCTCCTATCGGCGCCGCTCTCGCGCCGCCAGCCCTGCTTGACCATGCCTCGGGCGGACCGCAGGAGGGCGGCCATGTCCCCTTGGTTCCGACACAAGCGCGCCGGCGTCGGCGTCATCCCCGCCTCGCCCGCCGGCTGGGTGGCGACGGCGGTCTTCGTCGCCGCGCTGATCGGCGGGCGGCTGCTGCTGGACGCGAGCGGGCAGGGCGTCCACGCGCGCTATGTGCTCGCGATGGGGGCGGTCGTGCTCGCCTTCGCGCTGCTGGTGTGGCGCACGGTGGAGCCGCGCGCGTGAGCCGGGTGGCGTTCCTGGGGTTGGGCGTGATGGGTGCGCCGATGGCCGGCCACCTGGCGGCGGCGGGGCACGAGCTGGTCGTCTACAACCGCACGGCCGCGCGGGCCGAGGCGTGGGTGGCGGAGCATGGCGGCGCCACCGCCGCCACGCCCGCCCAGGCCGCGCGCGATGCGGAGGCGGTGTTCGCCTGCGTCGGGGCGGACGCGGACGTGGCGGCGGTGACCACCGGGCCGGAGGGTTGCTTCGCGGCGATGGCCGCCGACGCGCTGTTCGTCGATCACACCACGATCGGCCCCGGCACCGCCCGCGCGCTCGCCGCCGAGGGGGAGGGGCGGGGCCTTCTGGTGCTCGACGCCCCCGTGTCGGGCGGACAGGCGGGGGCCGAGGCGGGGCGGCTCGCGGTGATGTGCGGCGGCACGGACGCCGCGATGGCGGCGGCGCGGCCCTTTCTCGAAGCCTATGGCAAGCGGGTGGTCCATGTCGGCCCGGCCGGTGCGGGCCAGTCGGCCAAGATGGCCAACCAGATCGCGATCGCCGGCGTGCTGCAGGGTCTGGCGGAGGCGATGCGCTTCGTGCGCGCGGCTGGGCTCGATCCCGCGACCGTCCACGAGGCCATCGGCGGCGGCGCGGCGCAGTCTTGGCAGATGGACAACCGCTGGTCGACGATGGCGGCCGACCGCTACGACTTCGGCTTCGCGGTCGACTGGATGCGCAAGGACCTGGGGCTGGCGGTCGCGGAGGCGAATGCGAAGGGTGTCGGCCTGCCGCTGACCGCGCTGGTCGATCAGTTCTACGCCGAGGTGCAGGCGATGGGCGGCGGGCGCGACGACACCAGCGCGCTGCTGCGGCGGCTGCGCTGAGCGCTCATCCAAGGACCATTGCCGCTCCGCTGTTCCCCGGGGTAAGGCGCTTTGGCCATGCTGACCCGCTTCCTCGCGCTCCTCGCCCTGCTGATGCCCGTCCTCGCCTCCGCGCAGGACATCCCCAGGCCGGGCGAGCCGGCGGTGCTGATCGACAATGTCGACGGCGTGGCGATCGAGGACGGCGAGCTCTTGCGCTTCACCGGCCTGGTCATTGATCGGGACGGCCGCGTGGTCGCCCGGCTGAAGAAGGACGGCAAGCGGCCCAGGAACGTCGCCGTGGTGGACGGCAAGGGCGCGACCCTGCTGCCCGGCCTGATGGACGCGCACGTCCATGTGATGGGCACCGGCGAGCAGCGGATGCAGCTCGACCTGACCGACACCGCCTCGCTCGCCGAGGCGCAGGCGAAGATCCGCGCGTGGGCGGCGGCGCGCACCGGCGGGGGCTGGATCGTCGGGCGCGGCTGGAACCAGGAGACGTGGGGCCTCGGCCGCTTTCCGACCGCCGCCGATCTCGACGCGGCGGTCGCCGACGTGCCGGTCTGGCTGGAGCGGGTCGACGGCCATGCCGGCTGGGCGAACACCGCGGCGATGCGCGCGGCCGGCATCACCGCCACCACCAAGGCGCCCGAGGGTGGCCGGATCGAGACGGCGGCGGGCAAGCCCACCGGCCTGTTCGTCGACAAGGCCACCGCGCTCGTCACCGCCGCGATCCCGCCCGCCGTGCCGGTCGATCGCGACCGCGCCTTCGTCCGGGCGCAGGAGCTGCTGCTCTCCCACGGCATCACCGCGGTCGCCGACATGGGCACCACGCCGGACGACTGGCTGGTCTTCCGTCGGCTGGCGGACGCGGGCGGGTTGCAGGTGCGGATCGTGAGCTATGCCGCCGGTGTGCCCGCCGCGCTGGCGATCGGCGGCACCGGCCCGACGCCGTGGCTCTACAACGACCGACTGCGGCTGGTGGGGGTCAAGCTCTACGCCGACGGCGCGCTGGGATCGCGTGGCGCGTGGCTGAAGGCGCCCTACGCCGATGCGGCCGGCCAGACCGGACTGCCGTTCCTGTCCGACACGGAGCTTCGCAACCAGATGAGCCGCGCGGCGATGGACCGCTTCCAGCTCGCCGTCCACGCGATCGGCGACCGGGCGAACGAGCAGGTGCTCGACGCGATCGACGAACTGGTCCCGACCTACAGGGGCGACCGCCGCTGGCGGATCGAGCACGCGCAGGTGGTCGATCCCGCCGACCTGCCGCGATTCGGCCGCAACGGCATCGTCGCCTCCATGCAGCCCACCCACCAGACCTCCGACCGCCTGATGGCGGAGGCGCGGCTGGGGGTGGACCGGCTGGCGGGCGCCTATGCCTGGGAGTCGATGATCCGGGCGGGCGCGCACCTGGCGCTCGGCTCCGACACGCCGGTCGAGAGCCCCGATCCGTTCGCCGGGCTGGCCGCCGCGATCAGCCGGCAGGACGCGGACGGTCAGCCGGATGGCGGCTGGCGGCCGGCCGAGCGGTTGACCCGCGCCCAGGCGCTGGCGGGCTTCACCAGCGAGGCGGCCTACGCCGCCTTCGCCGACGACCGCTTCGGCCGGCTGGCGCCCGGGCAGTGGGCCGACTTCGTCCTGGTCGACACCGATCCGACGACCGCCTCGCCCGAAGCGATCCGGGCGACCACCGTGCGGCAGACCTGGATCGCGGGCCGGCCGGTGTGGCCCTATGCCAAGGCATTGGAGTCCGACGGACCCTCCTGACGCACCCGGAACGCTCCACGCGCGTTCCCCACCGGACAGGAGGGTATGGCGATGGCGGCACGCGCTTATTGGAAGGGGCAGATCCGGCTCGCGCTCGTGTCGATCGCGGTCGAGCTGTACCCCGCCACCAAATCCGGCGCGGCCATCGCCTTCAACCAGATCCACGAACCCACCGGCCAGCGGATCAAGTACGAGAAGGTGGTGCCTGGCGTCGGCCCCGTGGACCGCGACGACATCATCAAGGGCTTCGAGATCGAGAAGGGCTCCTACGTGCTGCTCGACGACGAGGAGATCGAGGCGGTCAGGATCGAGAGCAAGAAGACGCTGGAGCTGGTCCAGTTCGTGGGCGCGCACGAGATCGACGTGCTCTACTACGAGAAGCCCTATTTCGTGGTGCCCGCCGACACACTGGCGCAGGACGCCTTCATCGTGCTGCGCGATGCGCTGCGCTCGCAGGGCAAGGTCGGGCTGGGCCAGCTGTCGGTGCGCGGCAAGGAACAGCTCGTCAGCCTGAAGCCGTGCGGCGACGGGATGGTGCTCGAGATGCTGCGCTACGCCGACGAGGTGCGCCGCGCCCACAGCTATTTCGACGACATTCCGGACGGCACGCCGGAGCCGGAGCTGCTGGAGCTGGCGGAGGCGCTGATCGAGAAGAAGACCGCGCCGTTCGACCCGGCGGCGTTCCACGACCGCTACCAGGATGCGCTGCGCCGCCTGATCGACGAGAAGGCCAAGGCGAAGGGCGGCAAGGTGATCGAGGAGGCGGACGAACCGCCGGCGACCGGCAGCAACGTCATCGACCTGATGGCCGCGCTCAAGAAGTCGGTGGACAGCGCCGCGCCCGCTCCGGCCAAGACGCCGGCGGCCAAGGCCCGCAAGAAGGCCTGAGCCGGTGCCGGCCGCCGACCCGCTCGCCACCTACAACGCCAAGCGCGATTTCGCGCGCACGCCGGAGCCGGCCGGGCAGGCGGCGCGTGCGGCCGGCAACCTCTTCATGGTCCAGAAGCACGACGCCACCCGGCTCCACTGGGACCTGCGGCTGGAGGTGGACGGGGTGCTGAAGAGCTGGGCGGTGACCAAGGGGCCGTCGCTCGACCCGGGCGACAAGCGGCTGGCGGTCCGGACGGAGGACCATCCGCTGTCCTACGCCACCTTCGAAGGCACGATCCCCAAGGGGCAGTATGGCGGCGGGACGGTGATGCTGTGGGATCGCGGGACCTGGGCACCGATCGTGGGCAAGAGCGCGGCCGACCTGGAGGAGGGGCACCTGCACTTCACGTGTCACGGCGAGCGGATGAAGGGCGAGTGGCTGCTGGTGCGGATGAAGGGGCGGCCGGGCGAGAAGCGCGAGAACTGGCTGCTCCGCAAGATTGAAGATGCCTATGCCGATCCCGGTCACGATCTGGTGGCCCGCGCGCTCACCAGCGTGGCGACCGGCCGGTCGATGGCGGAGATCGCGGCCGGGGTGGAGCGGGAGGCACCCCCTCCCGCCAAAGCCGATGGGAAGGCCAAGGCGAAGCGGAAGCCCGCCAGGCTCCCCGCCTTCCGCCAGCCCCAGCTGGCCACGCTGGTGGACGCGGTGCCGACCGGCAACGACTGGCTGTACGAGATCAAGTTCGACGGCTATCGCGCGCAGATCGCGGCGGCGGGCGACAGGGTGACGGTCTACACCCGCTCCGGGCTGGACTGGACCGAGACCTTCCGGCCGATCGCCGACGCGATCGCCGCGCTCGACCTGCCCTCGTGCCTGATCGACGGCGAGATCGTCGCGATGGGGCCGGACGGGAACCCCAGCTTCACCGCGCTCCGGACCACGCTGAAGAGCGAGCGGCCGGCCCCGCTCCACCTCTTCGCCTTCGACCTGCTGGAGGCGGACGGCGAGGACCTGACCTCCCACAGCAACATCGAGCGCAAGGAGCGTCTGGAGGCGCTGCTGGCCGCCGCCACGCCGCCGATCCATGTCGCCGACCACGTCATCGGCGCGGGCGAGGCGCTCTATCGGACGATGTGCGACGCGGGGCAGGAGGGGATCATCGCCAAGCGCGCCGCCGCCCCCTATCGCCGCCGCCGCACGCGCGACTGGGTGAAGGTGAAATGCACCCGGCGGCAGGAGTTCGTGATCGTCGGCTGGTCGGAGAGCACGGCCAAGGGCCGCGCCTTCGCCTCGTTGCTGCTCGCGCAGCACGAGGGCGAGGCGCTGGTCTACAAGGGCAAGGTCGGCACCGGCTTCGACGAGGCCATAATGGGCGATGTCGCGGCGAAGCTCGACCGGATCGAGCGCAAGACGCCGCCGACAGACGTGCCGAAGGCGGAGGCGCGCGGCGCGCACTGGGTGACGCCGAAGCTGGTGGCGGAGGTCGCCTTCGCCGAGTTCACCGGCGACGGCCGGGTGCGCCACGCCAGCTTCCTGGGCCTGCGCGGCGACAAACCGGCCGCCGACGTGGTGCCGGAGCGCGCCGCGCCCGCGCCGCCACCCGCCTCGCCCGTCAGGATCAGCTCGCGCGACCGCGTGGTCTTCCCCGACAGCGGCCAGACCAAGGGTGAGCTGGCCGACTATTATGCCGCCATCGCCCCGCTGCTCCTCGCCCACGCCGCCGGGCGGCCGATCAGCCTGGTGCGCTGTCCGCAGGGCCGCGCGAAGAAATGCTTCTTCCAGAAGCACGACAGCGGCTCCTTCGGCGACCATGTGCGCCACGTTCCGGTGCCGGAAAAGGACGGCGGCGTGGAGGACTATCTCTACGTCACCGACGCCGCCGGGCTGCTGCAATGCGTGCAGATGGGCACGATCGAGGTCCATGGCTGGATGAGCCGGGTGGACGCGCTGGAGCGGCCCGACCGCATGATCTTCGACCTCGACCCGGACGAGGGGCTGGGCTTCGCCGAGGTCAAGACGGCGGCCACCGACATCCGCGACCGGCTGGCCGACCTCGGCCTCGCCTCCTTCGCGATGCTGTCGGGGGGCAAGGGGGTCCATGTGATCGTGCCGCTCACCCCCGATCACGACTGGGACGCGCACAAGGACTTCGCCCGCCGCTTCGCCGAGGCGCTGTCGCTGGCCGAACCCGACCGTTTCACCGCCACGATGAGCAAGGCCAAGCGCACCGGACGCATCTTCATCGACTGGCTGAGGAACCAGCGCGGCAGCACGGCCGTGGTCCCCTACTCCGTGCGAGCCCGCGCCGGCGCGCCGGTGGCCGCGCCGGTCGCGTGGGGGGAGCTCGCCGACCTGGACACCGCCGCCCGCTTCGCCATCGCCCACGCCGGCGCGCTGATCGCCCGGGCGTCCGCCCCCGATCTCACCGGCTGGGGTTTCGCCGAGCAGCGCCTGCCTGCGGTGTGATCGGAACGCTGGACCGGCATCTCTGTGTGGCGGAGACCGGCGCTCGTTAACGCTTTTGACGGATCGGCGTGTTCGATGCGAAGGAGCCGCACATCCACCCGGAGGTCCGCCCGCGATGTTCGCACCCCGACTGCCGTCCCTCGCCGGTCGCACGCACACCACGGCGCCCGCCGACACCGCGGATACGGTGCTCGGCCGAACGATCGCGAAGCGGCTGGCGGCGCATCCGGACCGCTGCGGCCTTCATCTGCTGCGCGACGGCAAGGATGCGTTCGCGGCGCGCGCGCTGCTCGCCCGCGCGGCCGAGCGGACGCTCGACGTGCAGTACTACATCTGGCATCACGACCTCTCCTCCACGCTGATGCTGAGCGAGATGCGCGCGGCCGCCGACCGGGGTGTGCGCGTGCGGATGCTGCTCGACGACAACGGCATCGGCGGACTGGACGACACGCTGTCGGCGCTGAACGAGCATCCCGGGGTCGAGGTGCGGCTGTTCAACCCGTTCGTGATCCGCAAACCCAAGAGCCTCAATTACCTGCTCGACTTCGCGCGCCTCAACCGGCGGATGCACAACAAGAGCTTCACCGCCGACAACCAGGCGACGATCGTGGGGGGGCGCAATGTCGGTGACGAGTATTTCGGCGCGCGCGAGGACGACCTGTTCGTGGACCTGGACGTGTTGTGCCTGGGCGGCGTGGTGGGACAGGTGTCGGACTGTTTCGACCGCTACTGGAACAGCGGCTGCGCTTATCCGGCCGAGCGCATCCTCTCACCGGTGTCGGACGCGCGCAAGGCGGAGCTGGCGCGTCGGGCGGCGGCGGTCGCCGACAGCGAGGAGGCGCACGACTATCGCGAGGCGATCCGCAAGCTGCCGCTGTTCGACGAGATGGAGGACGGCGAGCTTGAGTTCACCTGGGCGCCCGCGCGTCTGATCAGCGACCCTCCGGACAAGGCGGTCGGCCGAGCGCCGCCGGGCGAGCTGCTCGCGGGTCGGCTGGCGCAGGCGCTGGGCGAGCCCAGCCGCCAGCTGACGGTGATCTCCGGCTATTTCGTGCCCACCCGGGCCGGCACGGACGCGCTGGTCGCGATGGCGAGGCGCGGAGTGGAGGTGCGCGTGCTCACCAACTCCTACGCCGCGACGGACGTGGGCTTCGTCCATGCGGGCTATGTCCGCCGCCGCAAGCGCCTGGCGCGCGCCGGCGTGCGGCTGTTCGAGATGCCGGCCCCGGACGACCAGGCCAAGACCGTCCGCAAGTTCGTCCGCTCCGGGTCCGGGCGCGGCCGCTCGCTGCGCGCGGCGGGCACGACGCTGCACGCGAAGAGCTTCGGGGTGGACGGAGAGCGGCTGTTCGTCGGCTCGTTCAACTTCGACCCGCGCTCGATCCACCTCAACACCGAGCAGGGGCTGGTGATCGAGAGCGCGGATCTCGCCGGCGAGATGGCCCGCGCCTTCGACGAGGATATAATCCCGGCCACTTACAACGTCCGTGCGACCGCCGCGGGCGATCTCGTCTGGATCGACCGTCGCGACGACGAGCCGCAGCCGGAGCGGGTGGAGCCCGGCACCACCGTCGCCTCGCGCGCCGTCGTGCGGCTCCTCTCTCATCTGCCGATCGAGTGGCTGCTGTAGGCGCGCGACGTTCGTGCTAGGCGCGCCGCCATGGCGGCCGCAGGCGATCCGAACCGGGAGCGTGGGGGGCGGTCGGCCGGGACGCCCGGAGAGCTGCGCGCGCTTCTGTCGCTCGCCGGACCCCTGGTCGGGGCCAACCTCCTCCAGATGGCGGTCTATGCCAGCGACGTGATCTTCATCGCCCGGCTCGGCACCGACGCGCTCGCGGCCGCGACGCTGGGCGTCTATCTCTACACGGTCGTGCTGTTCGCGTTGATCGGCCTGGTGAGCGCCGCCGCGCCGTTGATCGCCGCGGAGCTCGGGCGGCGCCGTCACGCAGTCCGCGAGGTGCGCCGCTCGTTCCGCATGGCGCTGTGGCTGGCGGTTCTGGCCAGCCTGCCCTGCATGGCGGTGATGGCGCACGGCGGCGCGATCCTGAGCGCGCTGGGCCAGGACGTCGCCGCGTCCGCGAGCGCCGACGCCTTCCTCCACATCCTGCTCTGGGCGTTCGTGCCCACGGTCGTGGCGGCGGTCATGCGAATCACGGTCGCGGCGCTCGGCCGACCCGGCTGGGCGATGGCGGTGACCGCGGCCGCGCTGGCGGTCAACGTGCTGGGCAACTGGCTGCTGGTGTTCGGCCATGGCGGCTTTCCGGCCATGGGCATCCGCGGATCGGCGCTGGCGAGCACCGTCACCAGCCTGGCGACTGTCGCGAGCTACGTCGTCATTTTCACTGGCGACCGGCATCTTCGCCGCTACCGCCTGTTCGGCGCGTGGTGGCGCGCGGAGTGGGGCCGCATGGTGGAGCTGGTGCGCCTCGGCGTCCCGATCGCCCTCACCATGACCTTCGAAGGCGCGGTGTTCAGCGCCGCCGCCTTCCTGATGGGTCTGATCGGCGTGACGGAGGTCGCCGCGCACGCGGTGGCGCTCCAGATCGCCGCGGTCGCCTTCCAGGTGCCGTTCGGCATCGCCCAGGCGGCCACCATCCGGGTCGGCATGGCCTATGGCGCGGCGGACCGGGTGTGGATCGCGCGCGCCGGGCGGGTGGCGCTGGCCACCGGGATCGGTTTCATGGGCGTGACGGCGACCGCGCTGTGGATCGCGCCGCGCCTGTTCGTTTCCGCCTATCTGGACGTCCATGCGGCCGCGAACGCGCGGACGGTGGGGCTGGCCGTCGACTATTTGGCGGTGGCGGCGGCCTTCCAGCTGTTCGATGGCGCGCAGACGGTCGCGGCGGGCGTGCTGCGCGGCCTGCAGGACACGCGCGTGCCGATGATCGTCGCTGGCCTCGGCTACTGGGTCGCGGGCTTCGGCACGGCGGTGGTGCTGGGCTTTCCGGCGGGCCTGGAGGGGGTGGGCATATGGATCGGCTTGGCGACCGGACTGGCGGTTGTCGCCCTGGCCCTCGGCGCACGCTGGCACGGGCGCGAACAACTGGGACTGCTGAGGGGCGCTGGCATCGCAGCGCCAACCGGCTGAGCGCGCCCGGACAACGTGGCGACGCGGCAGGCGGCGTGTCGTCCAGCATCTATTCCATTACGGTCCTGCGGTCGGCACCTCTTTCAGGGTGCGGACGATCCGTCGGACTCCGTTGATCATGTGATGCCCTTGGCCAAACCGTTACATAAATGCCACGGTTCGGTCCCGATTGTTTTTTCTATGGAAAACATTTGGTCATCTCGCTGTTGTTAGCGCTTGACGGCGGCCTTGGCAGAGAAGAAAGGGCCGCCGCAGCGTCAGCAAAAGGAAAATAATATGCGGATCATCACAGCAGCAGCGATCGTCACGGCCGCGGCGGCCATCTCCGCCCCCGCGATGGCGCAGGACGAGGCTCCCGACGGCACGCGCGCCTTCACCATCGAGCCCTATGTCGGCGTCATGGGGGGCTACCACGAGTTTGACAGCGACCAGCGCGGACCGCTCACGCGCGGCTGCAACGGCGCGTCGGGCTGCGCCGATGGCGGGTTCGTCGAGGGCGTGGCCGGCATCAACGGCGGCCTGGGTCCGGTGTTCATCGGCGTCGAGGGCAACATCGCCAAGGGCTTTAAGGGCCTGGACTACGAGTATGGCGTGTACGGTCGCTTCGGCGGTCGCGCCGGCGAGAGCGGCATGATCTACGGCAAGGTCGGCTATCAGTGGGTCCGCACCAAGGAGCGCAACATCTTCACCGGCCGCAGGCAGCGCGACAACGCCATTGCCTACGGCCTGGGCGTGGAGGTCGGGCCCAAGGACATCGGCCTGGGCGGTCTGATCGGCCAGTCGGGCGTGCGCCTGCGGCTGGAGGCGAACACCTTCGATTTCCAAAGCGTCCGTCCGTCGGCCGGCGTGGTGTTCCACTTCTGATCGCACTCTGAGACAACGCTGGGCGGCGCGAAGGGTGTCGGTTCTGAACTAGCCGAACTCCTCCGTCGCCGGCGTACCGTCCGTTTCCGGCGACATGGTCAAGACGGGCGCCATACCAGCGAGCAGCGGGAATAGCATGGATCGGCGCACGAGGTCATAAGCGTTCCTCGGGCGCGATAGGATCGACGCCTCGCTCATCAACCCACTCGTTGCCGAAGGGCGCCCGCTGAACGAACGCCGTGCCTCTGCGGATAAGTGCGGCTTGGCACCATCCTTGTGGGCTTCACACAGGCTAGTCCGTCGTCAGCGCTGCGTGGACCTCTGCCATATGAGAGGCCCACTCCGGCGGCGCAAAGGTTGCGAGCCGGTGGCGCTGTTCTTCGCGCAGGGCTCTGTCTTGCAGGAATGCGCGAACCGCCTGCTCCCAGCGGTCTTCATTGTTCGGGTCGAGCAGCAGTGGGATGTCGTGGGTCAGTTCGCGAAACACCGGAAGGTCGCTAGCGATCACCGGAACTCCGCGCGACATCGCCTCGAAGACCGGCAATCCGAACCCTTCGGCCAGGCTCGGCATCAGGAGAGCGACCGCGCCGTCGAGCAGTCCGGCCAGTTCGACGTCTCCGCACGCGGCCAGTTCGACGACCTGCCCGAACTCGGGCTGGGGGCGATCCAGCAGCTCGAACGCGGCCTCCGCTTCCCAGCCGCGCCGTCCGACAAGCACCAGATCCGGCGTGTCCGGCCCGAGGTCCGCGCGGAGCCGGTCCCACAGCCGAAGCAGCAGGAGGTGGTTCTTGCGCGCCTCGATCGTGCCCACGCACAGGAAATACGGCTTCGTCCGCTTGCGCGCACCGCCCGGGTCCGGAAGCGTCTCCACTCCCAAATGGGCGATTACCGTCCTGGGAAGGCGATGCCCCTGCTCGGCGGCGAAGCGAGCGAGCTCGGCCCGGGTCGCCGCGGAGTTCACGATGACGACTGTCGCCGTGCGCAGCACCGTGCGCATCCGCGCGGCATGCTTCGCCGCTTCCCCGGGGCGGCAATGGGCGGGATGACGGATCGGGATCAGATCGTGGACCAGATAGACAGCCCGCAGCGAACCACGCGTCAGCCAGCCATCGAGGCCGTCCGCGTCGAGCCCCGTGTGGCCCACGTTCAAGTAGAAATGGCCCGCGGTGCCCGTCGGCTTGATCCGCGCCACGAGGAGCGCGCGACCGAGGAGGACGGCCAACCGGCGTCGAAAGCCGGTGTCGCCCGGTTCGCGCAAGAGGGCGAACAGACGCTGGCTGTCGTGTTCGCGCAAGACGAGGCGCCGGCCCTTCCACTGCAGCATCGCTCTCGCGTCCGGCGCGAAGGCGTCCAGGTAGGCGAGGCACACGCGGTCGATGCCCGTCGGCAGAAACGATTTCCACCGTCTCCAGACCAACCGACTGACGTCCAGAACGACCGGAACGCTCGTGGATCTCTCGGAGGATGCAGGGCGGTGCGGCCACTGGACTTCGACCGCAGGCTCGGCGAGCGATGGCCGGCGGGTCATTCCGCGGCCAACGCAGCTGACGGCGAGTCGTCCGGCTCCGCGCGGTCGGCCGAGGCCTCGTCACCGCCTGCCGCCTCACCCTTCGCGAGCGGCATCAGACGCTCGACGCTGTTCTCGATCAGGATCTGCGTGGCCGACTCGCTCGCCAGACCGCCGCGCACGAGGCATTTGGCGTGAAGGACTTTCTTGAAAGCTTCGTAGAACGCGATGTCGGGGAGTTCGGGTTCGGCCCAGAAGCGGTCGAGGGACGCTTGATGCGTGATCCCGGGCACGTCGTAGACCGCGTCCCCCAGAACCACCACCGGCGTTCCCACGGACACTGCGAGCGTGCCCGAAGTGCTGTTGACGCATACCATTCCGACGGAATTCACGCACAGAGTCTGCAAGTCTCCGCCATCGATGTGCATCACCCGGTCGCTCAGACCGTAGTGGCGTGCCCGACGACGCAAGTGGGTCCGCCAGTTGCGGTAGCTGACGTCCATTGGATGTTCCTTCACCAGAAGCCTGGTGTCGGCCGGCGCGTGTTTGGCGAAGCTGGCGAGGATGTAGTCAAGTGCCATCCGCATGGACAGGAAAGGGGAATGCAGCCGGATCTGATAGTCCCCAGTCAATTGGAGCGGCACGAGAAAAAACCTCTGACCATCCAGCGCGGCGAGCGTCTCGATCGCCTGACGCGCGCGGCGGTTCCGCCTGGCGAACCGGAAGACCCATCCGATGCCCTCGCCGCAGATGGATCCCTGCCGATGGCTGCGGTAGAACGGAAATTGCAGAAGCAGCCGCCCGGTCACGACATTGTGGTAGTGCCAATAGGCGTCGTGCGCCCGCCGACCGAACGACGCTGTGATGGGGGGCAAGTCGGGGACGTCCGGAACACGGTCCGCGGCGGCGAGGATCGCGCTCGGATCGCGGTCGAACCGGGAATGGCCGTTCACGCCGTCCTCTTCGAGAGTCATCCAGTCGGGCCGGACATAGCCTTCCTCGAAGACGTGTATGCGAACACCGCGCAAACGCGCCAATCGAAGGGCGCGGACGTGGATCGGTCGACAATCGCCATACAGCACGATGTCCGATACCGCGTTGTCCTGGAGATATTGGTCGAAGAACAGCGGCCAGTTCTTCATGCGGCCGCGATAACTGTCACAGCCGTGCGGCCAATCCCTTCGATCGCCACCCGAGAAGTTTAGGCGAAAGACGCTCGCTCCCCGATCGCGAAGGGCGACGCCCAGCTGCCGGAAGAAAGGGCCGGGAGGACCCTGCAAGAACAGGAAACTGCGTGTGAGGCCGATCATGTCCCAGGCGTTCCGACGACCTTCAGCTGATGTGCCACGCGTTTGATCCGACCCTGCAGTTCCCGCAGCAGCACGAGGGGCGAGCGGACCAATGCCGTTCCCGCGGCGATCCGGTCGACAAGCAGTTCCGCCTCGCAGGGCAGGCGCGTAACCGGATCGAGATAGCGGGGATAGAGGAGCAGGGCGGCGGCAACAAGCTCGTCGAGCGTCAGGCGGCGGGTACGCCGCGCGGGCACTGGCCCCAAATCCCGGGTCAAGCCCCAGCCGGCATAGAACGGCACGCCGTGGGTGATCACCTCCCGGCCGCGCAGCAAGGCCTCGAACCCGGCTAGCGACGTGATGACATGCACCGCGTCCACGCTCGCGAGCTGCGCAGCGATCGAAGCGGACCGATCCACTTCGTCGGCGAACTCCAGCGCGATGTCGTCCGGCACGTGGCCCTTGCGATGTCCGGCCTCAACATCGGGGTGGGGTTTGAACACGATTCGGGCATCGGACTCCGCCTTTCGTGTCCGGCGGAGCAGTTCGATGTTCGTAAGCCCCGCGCCTCCGCATCGGACCGACCGGTCGTCTTCCACCTGGCCGACGACCAGGACCCGCCGCTCGCCGTTTCCACGGAGCGGGTGCGCGTCGTGGTCGGCATCCACTCCATATTTTCCGATCCCCGCGCTTACGAGTGTTCGTCGGAGTGCCGATCCTCGTTCCGCGAGCCCCGCATCGATTGGAGCATCCTGCAACGTTCGCTCGAGTTCGCTGGGCTTGGCCGGATCGAAATGCGGACCCTCGGTGTCGATTACGATGGACAGGGGCGGGACGCAATTGGCGCCGAGTCCCGTTGAGCGGATCAAGCCGTCCTCGATCTCCCCGACTTTCACCCTGCGCCGTTCCAGATCGGCGAGTTGTGCAGTGTCGGTGCGGCTGACCCAGGCGAGCGCCAGTTGGCCGGCGTTCGGACTGTCCCCTCCAGAATAGTAGTGGCGCACTCGCTCGCCACCATCCCAGAGGAGCGCGTCCACCGTGACTCGTTTCCAGGGTGCGACCCCGTAAATCGCGGCGAACCCACGATTGCTGTCGATCAGACGCCTCCAGCGACCGAGTGTCTCAATCGCGGCGCGCGCAGATGTCGGATCGCCCGTGAAAGGATCGAGGTACGTCAACCCCTCGCACAGTCGCTCCCGAACGACGGACTCCAGTGCTTTGGGACTGGCGAGCCCGGCATAGCAGCCATCTCCGCTTAGCGTGCACGGTGTGCCGGTGAGCGCCGCCACAAGCGCCACTTCGCTACCGGCATCGGCGAATACGAAGGCCGCTCTGTCACACACATCCCATGGGTCTCGGCTGGCAGACATCGAGGAAGAAGCCGCATCATCCCCGCAATCGCCCAGGACAGTCGCTCGATCGGCGAGCCCCGCAGTCCGAACGGCATCGAGCAGCGCAAGGAGCGTGTCCGGACTGGAGGGGCAGACGATGACATCGCGGCCTTCGGGAAGGGCGTCCCGCGATCCCCAGAATCGGCCCCCCACGCGGTGACGGCGCAGCAGAGCTACGAGTTCGGCAGGCTCCGGTGTCTCCGAACTGATCCCCTGCCGGACGAGAGGACGGGCGCGGTGGTGCGGAAAGGGAGGGATGCGAAGAAACGGCTCAACCATCATTCCACCCCAGGACGCCGACGACGAGCCGCTCTTGATGCGGCGTTGTACGTGTCCGGCGACACCTCCTCAGTGCGGGGTGATCGGCATGGATCGGCAGGCGACTGGAGGCAGCTGGTGATCGACATTCGGTGCGGACGTCCGTTCGGTTGCTCTTCCCGTCCGCGACGCCTGCGAGAGACGGGCTGAACCTGATGAGAATGGAGTTGCACGCGTGGCGTGAATGGAAGATGAGTCCCACGCTTGCAACTGGCGTCGTCTCCTCATGAACGTTCTAGCACACGCCCGGACTGTCGTTCTGATGCCGTATTGGGTGCTTCAGCTGGCGACCGGTGCCAAGAGTCGGTGCGACAATCCCCTGTTGGCATCCCGTCGGCTCAACCGGTGGGGCCTGCACCGGGGGCGCGTGCGTCTCGCCCACGCGATGTGTCGCTGGCGCCGCCGGCGCCTTGCCGCGAAGGTTCCCCCAGCTTGGCGCGACAGCTTCGATCGCGACGGTTTCGTGCTGCTAAGGAATTTTGTTCCTGCGGATACCTTCGCAGAGTTGCACCGGGCGGTGATCGAATACAACGCGCCCGCGCGGGAGATGCGGCAAGGCAGCGCGATTACACGGCGTCTGGCCATCGATGCATCAATGATGGAGGCGATACCCCCACTTCGCGACCTTTTGACGGATCCGGAACTGAAAGCCCTGTTCCACTACGTCTCGAGCTTCAATATAGAGCCGCTTCATTATGTCCAGACGATCATCACCGGGAATGATGCGACCGCAGCCGATCCGCAGGAAAGTCTGCATGCGGACACGTTTCACTCGTCGCTGAAGTCCTGGCTTTTCCTGAACGATGTGGCGGTGGACGCGGCGCCGTTTACCTTCGTTCCCGGATCGCACATCCTGTCCAGGCAGCGCCTCGATTGGGAGTACGAGCGCAGCACCAAGGCGATTTCCGAGCTGGATCGGCTATCGGCGCGCGGGTCGCCCCGGGCCAGCGCGGCCGATCTGGATACCCTCGGGTTGCCCGAACCGCGCGCGATCGCGGTTCCGGCCAACACGCTCGTCGTCGCCGACACTTTCGGGTTCCACGCCCGCGGCGCTGCGGCGCGGCCTGTGGAAAGGCTGGAGCTGTGGTCCTACAGCCGCCGCAATCCTTATATCCCCTGGTTGGGGGGCGACGTGCTCAGCTTGCCGGGAATCGCGGAACGTCGCGTGGGCTGGCTGTGGAGCGCACGGGACCGACTGAAAGAATGGATCGGGCAGCCTTGGCAACCGGTCGGCGTGCGCTCGCCTGTCGACCGCGCGTAAACAGCGCGAGCTTCCCGACACTTGATCGCCGCCCACCAAAGCCGAGCGAAATGCCCTGGCCGCCCCGCTGGCACGCTATAGGTCCAAAAGGGCAGGTGCCCCTCAGGTTTTTCGGCGATCACAGCTTGTGTCGCCGCTGCGCACGTGCTTCGGGCTCCAGCTGTCGAACCCACCTGAGGCTCGATGATGACACGTTGTGTCCACCGGAGCGGGTCGGACAAGGTTCGTAAGGATAGCTCGCATGCGAATTCTGGTTACCGGCGGTGCCGGTTTCATCGGTTCGGCGCTGGTCCGCCATCTGATACGCAACACCGAGCATGAAGTGCTGAATTTCGATAAGCTCACCTATGCCGGTGTCCTCGAGTCGGTTGCTCCGGTCGCGGACGACGCCCGCTACCAATTCGTTCAAGGCGACATCTGCGATCATGCCACGGTTGAGGCGGCAATCATGGGCTTCCAACCGGACGCGATCGCGCACCTTGCCGCCGAAAGTCACGTCGATCGGTCAATCGACGGACCAGGACAGTTCATTCAAACCAACGTGGTCGGCACCTTCACGATGCTGCAGTGCGCGCTGGGCTACTGGCGGGATCTGGATCCGGCACGACGAGCGGACTTCCGTTTCCACCACATCTCGACCGACGAAGTGTACGGATCCCTAGGAGAAAACGGCCATTTCGTCGAGGACACGCCTTATGATCCCCGCTCGCCCTATTCGGCGTCAAAAGCCTCGTCGGACCATCTCGTGCGCGCTTGGTGGCACACTTTTGATCTTCCGATCCTGGTGACGAACTGCTCGAACAACTATGGTCCCTATCATTTCCCCGAGAAGTTGATTCCTCTGATCATCAGTCGTGCGCTCGCCGGCGACTCGTTGCCCGTCTATGGCGATGGTTCGAACGTGCGCGACTGGCTGTTCGTGGAGGATCATGCGCGGGCGCTCCACACCGTTCTGGAAAAGGGCGTGCCGGGCGAGACCTACAACATCGGCGGCAACTCGGAGCGCAGGAATATAGATGTGGTGAAGACGATCTGCGCCGCACTCGATCGGTTGAGACCGCGCGAGGACGGCCGCGCCTATGCCGAGCTCATCACGTTCGTCACCGACCGACCCGGTCACGATCAACGCTATGCAATCGATGCAACCAAGATCCGCGACGATTTGGGCTGGGAGCCCGAATTCGGCTTCGATGAAGGGATCGATCGGACGGTGACGTGGTTTCTGGAACGACCGGACTGGTGGGAGCCAATTCTATCGCGCCGCTATGACACCGCCCGATTGGGCGCGCGAGAGAGTGTCGCCACTTCTCATCGGGTTTCAAAGCGCATCGTCCAGGGATCGCAAGCCACCAGACGCTAGGTTTGACGCGATTCCGCGAAAGCCCTACGGACAGGTCGAAATCGATTAGGCTGACAGCGACAGGAGCTGGATCATCGGCTGTGTGTCCGAATGGAACCAATCGACTATGCACAACGCAAAGCTGAAGACGGGGGATGACCAAGTCATCCTAGACCGTGGCGTGGAAGTCATAAGGCTCGCCGCTGACGCGCTGGAGTTGCTTGCGCAATCTCTTGACTCCGCCTTTGTCCAAGCCTGTCGCCTGATACATGGTGCCAGCGGGCGGATCGTCACGACAGGCATGGGGAAGTCGGGCCACATCAGCCGCAAATTTGCCGCGACCTTGTCTGCGACAGGAACGCCCGCCCTCTACGTCGATCCGGCCGAAGCCGCGCATGGCGATTTGGGAATGCTGGTGCTCGGCGACGTGCTCGTCATCATCTCGAACTCCGGCAAGACGGCAGAGCTGCGGCCGCTGATCAGCCATGCCAAAGAGGTTGGGATCGAGGTCATCGGGATCACGTCGCGGCCGGGCTCTCTGGTGATGATCGGCACCGACATCTGGTTGCGTCTGCCGGTCGTGCGCGAAACCTGTCCGTTCAACATCGCGCCCACGACGTCCACGTCGATGCAACTTGCACTGTGCGACGCCATCGCAATGGCGGTCATGGACATTCGCGGTCTGCCGCTGGCCCATGTCAAGGCTTTGCATCCAGGCGGCAACATCGGATTGCGGTTGACCGCGATCCGCGAGTTGATGCACGGGTCTGACAAGATGCCCATCGTGTCGACCGATCTGCCGATGGCCGATGTAATCGCATGCATGAGTGACAAAGGCTTTGGCATCACGGGCGTGGTCGATGATCGACGGCGCTTGGTTGGCGTGATCAGCGATGGCGATCTGCGGCGCCATTTCACCGAGAAGGGGGACCTGCTCGCCCGTGACGTCATGACATCCCATCCGAGGCTGTTGCCGGCGGACACGCTGGCGGAGGATGCCCTGCGTTTTCTCAATGAACAAAAGATAACGTGCGCTTTCGTCATCGATAAAGGGGTTCCATCCCCGAACGCCTTCCCGATCGGCATTATCCACATGCACGATTTCCTGGGCTTCGGATTGTCGTGAGGCTCTGACCATGGCGACGACCCGCTTCGCGATCATCATCCCCGCGCGCTTTGCGTCCAAGCGATATCCGGGCAAGCCGCTCGTGCGGCTCGCCGGCGCCACCGGGATCGAGAAATCGCTCATCCGGCGAAGCTGGGAATGCGCCATGCAGGTGGACGGCGCGGTCGGAACTTGGGTCGCCACCGACGACGATCGCATTGCGGAAGAAGTAATGGCGTTCGGGGGCGAGGTCGTCATGACATCGCCCGATTGTGCAAACGGCACCGAGCGGTGCGCCGAGGCCGCGCTCCGGATAACGCCAGCCGCCGACGTCATCGTCAACTTCCAGGGAGACTCGCCCCTGTCGCCAGGCTTTGTCGCGGCCGATCTTGTCGCGCGACTGGAAGACGATGCCGCGTTGGCAATGGCGACGCCCGCGGTGCGTACGTCGTGGGCGATGTATGCGCATCTGGTCAATGACCAGGCGCAAGGCCGGGTCGGCGGCACCACGGTGGTTTTCGACGCGAGGGACCGGGCGCTCTATTTCTCCAAGCGCGTGCTTCCTCACCTGACAGAGGCACGGTGCAAGGCGGATGCGCCGCCGCCGGTGCACCTGCACCTTGGCCTGTATGCCTACCGCCGCTCCGCTTTGATGGCGTACCGCGAGAGCGAAATGTGCGAACTTGAGCGGCTCGAAGGGTTGGAGCAGCTGCGCTTTCTCCATCTCGGCCTCCCTGTCGGAGTGGTGCGATGTGATCCGCTCGACTGGGATGTTTTCGAGGTCAACAATCCAAGCGATCGGCCACTGGTGGAAGGCGTGCTACGGGAGCGCGGGATTGCATAGTCGATCCGCAGATTTCTGATGGTTTTGCACACATCAACGATGAGCGGCCGCGACCCTGCGCTGCCCTTGCTTGGCTTGCCGGACCGGAGCGGTCCGCTGCCGTTTCGTTGGTGGCGCCACTATCTGCGTGTCGGACTGGAGGCGCTCTGGGCCGAGCCACGCACTGTTCTGGCGGCCATGTGGTGGTGGTTACGTGGAAAGCGGCTGCGTGCCCGGACCCTCTTTGCGCCCGTTATCGGGCGTTCGCCCCACGCATACGATCTTTGGATGGCACGGCGTGAACCCCGTCTCCGCTTTCGGACGAGCGAAGACGTCAGCTCTCCGTTGGCCCACATCGTGCCGGTGGTAAGGGCCGACGATTCCGATGATGCTTCTGTGGCTGACACGCTGGAATCCCTGGGCACCGCGAGCGCATCGGCAATCATAGTCGGCGGCCGTCCCGGTGACCGGACCGTCACCGCGTTCGCAGATGTGAGGGAAAGGATTGAGCGGATCCAGGACCCCTGGCTGATGCCCCTGCGCGCAGGGGACCGGCTCGCCGCCGGAGCGCTGGAGGTCTATTCGCACGCTGTCCGTTCTGCGCGTGCTGCGGTCATCTATGCGGATGACGATCTAATCGACCAGAGCGGGCAAAGGCACGCGCCGCATTTCAAAGCGGATTGGAACGCCGAACTCTACAGACATTTCGACTTCGTGAGCGGCTCGGGTGTGGTGAGGGTTCCGTACGCAACCTTCGAACTGGTGGGCCGCGCATCCGATTGGATGGAGCGGTTGTTCCGCGATGCGGCAGAGTTCGGCGGGGAGCACATCCCCCTCATCCTCCACCATCGAAGATCGCGCTCGACGCCAAGCGTTGCTGCGCTGGTGCCGCGCGAAACCGCGTCCCTGCCCTGCGTCACTGCGATCATACCCAGTAGGAACAGACTCGACCTGTTGCGTACCTGCATCAAGGGCTTGGAGCGAACCATCTACCCCGACCTCGAGGTGATCGTGGTCGACAACGGCAGCGACGAGCCTCAGTCCCTCGCCTACCTCGATGCCCTCGATCCGGCGCGAGTCACCGTGCTGCGCCATCCGGGACCGTTCAACTATTCCGCCATGATCAACGCCGGCTCGGCCGTGGCGCGCGGCCAGTATCTTTGCCTGTTGAACAACGACCTTGAGTTCACAGAACCTGACTGGCTGCGTATTCTCGTATCCCGTGCGCTGGAACCTGGCATCGGAGCCGTCGGCGGGATGCTGCTCTATCCGGACCAATCGATCCAGCATGCCGGCATCGTCCTAGGCGTCGGAGGATGCGCGGGCCATGCACACCGCGGACTTCGCCCGGAGGAGGAGGGCTATCACTGGCGCCACGCGCTTCCGCAGCTTGTGTCCGCGGTGACCGGCGCAGTGCTGGTCGTCGAGCGTAGCAAGTTCAACGCTGTTGGCGGCTTGAACGCCGATGAGCTGAAGGTCGCGTTCAGCGATGTCGATCTGTGCTTGCGGTTGAACGCGAACGGATGGCGAACTCTCTACGAACCGAGAGCGATGGTGGTGCATCATGAGTCCGCATCGCGCGGCTCCGAACGGGACAAGGTGAGCTCGGTCCGGCTCGCCCGTGAGGTCGCCGCCTTTCAACGAATGTGGAACACGCAGACGCACCGGGATCCATGGCATCCTCCACAACTCAGCCGCTTCAGCGAACAATTCGTGATCGCGCCTTGACAGGCTTGGAGCTGCGGCCGCTGGCGCCCGAGATCAGGCCATCCATTCCGGACGTCACATTGTGCGCAGTGTCGTCCGTGAACATGCCAGCCACCGTGGCGGCGCTCCAGCGATCTCTGGCTCACGCCGATTTCGCCGCGTGCGTGCTGCTGTCCGATGTGACACCTGCTGAGCTCGATCCGAGGATACGCCATGTGACCATCGATCGGCTGGAGACATCGATAGCCTATTCCCACTTCATGCTTAAATGCCTGGTCGACTACGTGTCGACCCGACATTGCTTGCTGGTGCAATGGGATGGCTTTGTGCTGGACGGGCGACGCTGGAATCCGCAGTTCTTGGACTACGACTACATCGGCGCTGTCTGGCCCCAGTTCGACGATGGCTTCGATGTCGGCAATGGTGGCTTCTCGTTGCGAAGCCGGCGGCTGATGAGCGCATGCCAAAGTCCGGACTTCCAGATGCATCATCCCGAGGACGTGGCAATAGGCCGCACGAACCGTGCCTGGCTGGAGGCCAAAGGGATGCGCTTCGCCGACGAGCAGGTCGCGGACACCTTCTCCTGCGAACGCCAGGGAAAACTGTCCCGCAGCTTCGGGTTTCACGGGGTTTTCAATATGCCGGACGCCATCGGACCCGAGGAGTTCTGGACCATTTACCGGGGACTTGATGACCGCACATCCGCCAGGACCGATGCGCGGCGGCTGCTACGCGACCTGCGGCACGGCAAGGGTGCTGTGGCGCGGCGAGTGCGCCTCTGGGCTGACCGTTACCTGCGCTCACCTTTCCTCTGAAGAACCGGGGTGGACGTCTGATTCGAGCGGGTCCAGGCGATCGAACGCCTTCACAAGCCGGTCGATCGCCACCACCTGGTCCAGGAACGGTGCCAGACGCTGCAGTGGCAGCGCGCATGGCCCATCGCACAGAGCCTGATCGGGATCGGGATGGGCTTCGACAAACAGGCCGGCGATGCCGACCGCCAACCCAGCTCGTGCCAGCGCGGCGGTCTGAGGTCCTCGTCCGTCGGCGCCGTCCTCCCGCGCCCCGGGTTGTTGCAGGGCATGGGTCACATCCAAGATGACTGGGGCCATCCGCTTCATCTGATCCATGCCGAGCATATCGACGATCAGGTTGTTGTACCCGAAGCTCGATCCACGTTCGCACAGCAACACTCGGTGGTTTCCGGCTTCGGCGCACTTTCCAATGATGTGCCGCATCTCCGCGGGCGCCAGGAACTGCGGCTTCTTCACGTTGATAACCGTGCCGGTGCGCGCCATCGCGACCACAAGGTCGGTTTGTCGCGCCAGAAAGGCAGGAAGTTGGATGATGTCGGCGACCTCTGCGACTGGCAGAGCCTGCCAGGGCTCGTGAACGTCGGTCAGGATCGGCACACCGAACCGGTCCTTGATATCCTGCAGAATTCGCAGGCCTCGTTCGAGGCCCGGTCCGCGGTAGGAAGTGATCGACGACCGGTTTGCTTTGTCAAAGCTTGCTTTGAAAACGAACGCGAGATCACGTTCACGCGCCGCCTGTGCGAACGCCGACGCCACCTCTTGTGCCAGATCGGCTGACTCCAATACGTTCATGCCTCCAATCAGAACAAAGGGCGCATCGTTCCGAAAGCAAACGCCATTCCCCAGTTTCACTTCGGCAATCACGGGAGATCCTTGTTTCAGACGAGAGGAAGGCAACTGCTAGAAGGCGCGCCAGGCGCGGCCGTCGCACTTCACGAACGTCTTTGCGAGACCACCACCATCCTCCACAACCTCACCCCAGGCCTTCGGTGCCGTTCGAGCATCATCGACAAAGGCGATCGCGCCTGCGCCCGAGCCGCTGCCGCATGGCGGCAGGTCCGCGAAACGGCTCGTCCCCAGATCGAGGATCTGCGTGTGGGTGGCGGCATAGCGGCGGGACGCGGCGCCCAGATCGTGCGAACGGTCCTCAAGTGGGGCGACATCGCCTCCGATGAAGGCTCCATCGCGGCCGCGAATGTATGCGACTGGAGCACCGCTCGAGTTCACCGCTTCGAAGTAATTGCGCCAGTTCGCATGGCCGGAATCCGCCGCCCGCACAGCGGCGGACAGGTGCTCGCCATCCTCGGCGATGGCCAACAGGCCGAACTCGCCCCCGTCGCGCGAATTTACGACGCCCAGCTGTGTTCGCACGGCCCGAACGGGCTTGCCGTGTTCATCCGCCGCGAAGGTGTAGGACTCCAGGGTCGTCGCGAAGCCCTCACGGGCACCGACATTCGCCAGGATCGCCGCCGCATCGCTCTTTGCCTGGCGCACGAACACACTCAGACCATTGCTTTCACCCTGCAACTGCGAGCGTTCCCATCTTGGCCGAACGTTGACGAGCGAGAGAGCGTAGCTGGCGCTGTCGGCGGTCGAGAGTCCAGGCCCGGAGTCGGGTCCGTTCGCGCCGTCACTGACTTCGATCGTCTGCGCAACCTGTGCCGTTTTTCGCCTTCCGATAAGCGCGATGCACGTCCGCGATTGTGCGGTCGTACCGTTGCCGTCGGGAGCGACGCCGATGAGACCACCGGCACGGGAGTCAGAACCATCCTGCACCTCCGGGATCGCACAGGGTTCCATGCCCGTGTCGGGCACGGCATCGGCGGCTTGCGATCCGGCCTCGGTATCCACAACGGCAATCGGATCACGTTCCACCTCGGCTTGACCCAAGGCGCTGAGAGCGGAGGCGGCGAGGACAAGGATCACGACTGGCATGGGCTTCTCTCCTGGTGTCGGCTGCTTCACATTAAGCAGCTGACACGCACGACGTTGTTACGCCTTGCCGAGCAGCAGCGGAAATCCTTTGAACTCGGCGGCCCGCGCCTTTCAGGCGCCCCCGACTCCCGGCGTGGACGGGTATCTCTCTCTTGTTTCCCATAGGCACTTCCCATAATGGTTCCGCCATCGGGTCCATCCGGGTTGAGCGCGTGCAACCTGTCAAATCATTCATGTTGTGAGGACGCCTTGCCCGCCAATACGAAACCAGCACCGGCGCATGGCCGGCTGCATCGACACCGATGGCTCTTGCTGTTCGTCGTTCTGCCGACTGTCGTCGCCGCCATCTATTACGGCTTCATCGCGACGGATGTCTATCAGTCGGAGTCGCGCTTCGTCATCAAAGCCCCAAGTCAGAAGCAGCCGCAGATCTCGAGCATCGCCAACCTGATCCAGTCGACCGGCATGTCCGGCGGCATGGATCAGACGAACGAGGTTCTCGATTATATCGGCTCGCGCGATGCGCTCCGCCAGCTTCAGGCAAGCGCCGACATCAAATCCCGTTTTTCAAGACCGTTCATCGACTGGCTCAGCGGCTACCCACCACCCTTGCGGACCGACAGCTTCGAAAGTCTGTACAAATACTATCGCAATATGGTCAGCGCCCGGATCGACAACGACACCAGCTCCGTGGTGCTCACCGTCAAGGCGTTCGAGCCGAAGGACGCCTATGCGATCAACGCCAAGTTGCTGGGGGCCAGCGAGCAACTGGTGAACCGGCTGAACAGCCGCTTCGAGAAAAAGGCGATCGCGGAGTCGCTGGATCGGGTGCGCGACGCCCAGAACCGGGTGCGCGACGCGGGTCTGGCCCTGCGGACCTTCCGCAACACCAGCGACGTGCTCGACCCCACGGCCGAGGCCAAGGGCGTGCTGGAGGTCTCCAACGCGCTCGTCAGTCAGCAGGCGGCCGCACGCGCCAAGCTGGACGCGATGCAGCGCGCGGCGCCGTCCCATCCGTCCATACCCTCGCTCCGACGCCAGATCAGCGCATTGGGTGTTCAGATCTCGTCGCAGAACAGCCGGGCGGTGGGAACCGACAGCGGGCTCGCGTCGAAACTGACGCAATACGACAACCTGTCGCTGGAGCAGGAGTTCGCGACCCAGATGCTGGGGCTGGCGAACGCCTCCCTCGAACAATCGCGCACCGAAGCGCAGCGCCAGCAGTTCTACCTCGAACGCGTGGTCGAACCGAACATCCCGGACGAAGCGCTCTATCCCAAGCGCCTCCAGCGCGTCCTGGTGGTCGCCGCCGCCGCGCTCGCGCTGTATCTCATCGCCTGGATGCTGATCGTCGGAATCCTCGAGCACGCGCCTGAGGATTGAAGGTATGGCGAGGATGGCCAAGGCCTGGGACGCGCAGCGCCGCGTCATCATCGCGCTCATGATCCGCGAACTGACCACCCGTTTCGGGCGCGAGAATATCGGGTTCCTGTGGATCATGGTCGAGCCGCTGCTGTTCGCCGGCCTGGTGGGCATCGTGTACAGCTATATGATCGGATCCGCCGAACATGGGGTGGGCGTGGTGGCCTTCATCGCCAGCGGCTATATTCCGCTGACCGTCATGCGCAACTCCTTCAGCCGCTGCGTGAACATCTTCCTGGCGAACAGCGCGCTCCTCTACCACCGGCAGGTGCGCATCCTAGACTTCGTGATCGTGCGCTTCATGATAGAAGTGATCGGGGGCATGATGGCGTATCTCTTCCTGGGAATCGTCCTCATAGTCTTCGGCTTGTTTCCGATCCCCGCCAATCCGGGTTTTCTGCTGTCGGGATGGTCCCTCTACATGCTCTTCACCTGCGCGTGTTGTCTGGTGATCGCGCCGTTGTCCGAGTCCTCCGAGGCTCTGGAAAAGCTGCTGCCCGTCACGGTCTACATTGCCATTCCGTTCTCCGGAACGTTCAACATGGCATCCTGGCTCACCCCCGAAGCCCGCGCGTTCGTGCTCGGCTCCCCGCTCGTGAACGCGATGGAGATGATGCGGTACGGCATCTTCGGAGACGCTGTGCGACCCTACTACAACATCTGGAATCCTCTCGGCGCGTCCGCCGTCGTCGCCGTGATCGGGCTGATGCTTTGCCGGCGCGCGCGTCGGAACCTGGTCGTCGAATGATCTCCTGCACCGACGTTCGCAAAAACTACCCGGTCGGACGACACCAGCGGCAGGTGCTGAAGGGGGTGAACCTCACCATAGGCCCCAAGGACCGGATTGGCTTGCTGGGCCGCAATGGCGCCGGCAAATCGACGTTGATCAAGCTGATCGGCGGAGTGGAATTGCCGACTTCCGGCCGGATTCGCAGACAGATGAGTTGCTCATGGCCGCTCGGACTCAATGGCGGCTTTCAGGGCAGCCTGACCGGTTTTGACAATGCGCGATTCATCGCCCGTATTTACGGGCAAGATTATGACCAGATGCGCAGCTTTGTTGAGGATTTCACAGAGCTTGGCAGCCAGCTGCGAATGCCCGTGAAGACGTACTCTTCAGGAATGCGAGCGCGGCTTGCCTTTGCGTTATCGCTGGCCATTGAATTCGATTGCTACCTTATCGATGAAGTTCTTCTCGTTGGCGATAAGAACTTTCAGGAAAAATGCCATTACGAACTTTTTGACAAACGCAAGGATCGAGCCATCGTTCTCGCTTCCCATAGCGATGAAGCAGTCAAAGAGTATTGTAATCGTGGCGCCTTATTGCACGGGGGGCACATGAGCGTCTTCGAAGACGTTGACGAAGCGCTTCGCATCTATAATCTTCTTTGACTTTAATTGTTTTTGGTATGGACAGGGTTGCGTTCGAATGTTCACCAGTGACACGAAACGTCAACATGCGCCATCGTGTTGCACGCATTGGCAAGGCGCTCGAAGGACTTCTCCGCAGAACCGCGAATTCTTCCATACAATTGCCCTGAAGCATGCGCAGACTCTCACACCGCCATGGCGAATCCGATCTGACCGAAATTACTCGAGTTTTGGATAGATCGCCGCCCATTCGAAACCGGCGTAATGGCAAGCTTTAGGCCACATTCGTTCTATGGCGTGCAGCACAGTGCCGTCATACGGAATGGGTTCGCGCGGCCAGGCAATTCCCTGTGTGGCCTCACGCATAACCGAGGCTACCTTTGCTCGGACAAAGAACATGTTACCAACGGGGATCGGACCCGGATGATCACCCAAACTGGTGTCGAAGCGGTCAGCGATCAGCTGACACAGTTCCTTGTTCCTGCCCCACCCGACACTCCGCGAGCTGTCCGGAAACAGGAGACCGAGCTTGGGATCCCGGAAGGTGTCGACGGCGTCCTGCGAAAGCAGTGATTCATACATGACCGCGCGCCATCGGGCGCCATGGCTCTCCGTCAGATCGGGGCTCTTCTTTGTATGGACATGTCCAATGACATCAGTTTCATGCGCATGATCCAGAACGACGTCCAAAAAGGGGCCGATATCGCGCCCTCGATTTTCGATCAGCAGAACCAATGCCTTGGTGAAGCCCTCACGCTCGATGAGCTTGCTCACCGCAGCATAGTTGCTTTCTGTACTGGTCGTTAGAATCAAGCGCGCGGTTCTGGCCTTATCGGTCAAGCGGCCGAGCATCTCGCCCAAGATGTCGGGATAGAACGCGTGGGTGTGTATCAGAAAATTGTCAGGAATGGATCGCACTGGGCGGTTTTGCGAAACGACACTCGGATACCGAACCAAGTCCCCCGACGCGTCGCGAGTCGAATGGACGCCGGGTTCAGGGTTTATCCAGCTGATACCGAGGCGTAGCATCTTTCCGACCTGTTCACGGGTCCGATCGCGCTGATCCGGTGTGACGAAGGGGTCGAAGGGCGTTCCGGTGATCGGGCCGGTGTAGTCGGGGACTATACGGGTGTCACGCGGCAGAAAGAATGATGCGCTGCTTTTCGCAATCTTTTCCATGATGCGGTCTGCATAATCTCGATCAGCCGGATTAACGCTTAACGCCTGACTTGGGTGTTTTCGCTTTTGCTCTTTCAGTGCCATCAATGACATTCTCAGGTGGTCATTGGCATGATTCCGCTGCTTCAGCTGGGGTCGGGGCTCCTCGAGCTCGAGCCATGGGTGCAGTGTCTGCATGTTCCGCCAGAGCGCCCGGATGTTCTCGTCGACGTTCGTCTGGACGCGGAGCATGGAGGAGTCGTGATTGCGGTAGCGCGAGAGGATCTGCGGGATGTGGACCAGTTTCTCGCCCGCCTCGACCAGCCGCAGCCAGAGGTCGTAATCCTCCCATCCGTGTTCGATGTCGCGATAGCCGCCGATGTCTTCGAGCGTCTGGCGCCGGAGCATCGCCATCGCATCTATGTAGTTGCCTCGCTTCAAGGTGTCGCGGTTGAAGACGTTGCTGCCGATGATGCCGCTGTCCGACCCGAACTCCTCGATCAGGGAATAGGCACCGGCGTGGTCGGGCTTTGCGTCCAGCGCCGCGACATGCCGTTCGATGCACCGGGGGAAGAGGAGGTTGTCGGCGTCGAGGAAGAAGCAATGTTGGGATCGCGCGTTCGCAATACCGCTGTTGCGCGTCCTGGCCAGTTTCACGTTGTCGTGGTGGGACAGGAGAAGCAGCGACAGATCCGATCCGGACCGCCGTTCCATCCAATCCAACACGACCGCGCACGAATTGTCGGTGCTGGCATCGTCGACGACGATGAGCGCCAGGTCGGTGAAGCTCTGCGCGGCCACGCTGTCCAGTGTCTCGGGCACCAGCTTGGCGTAATTGTACATTGGAACGACGACCGACACGGCCCGCGCCGGGTCGCCGCGCTGGAACACCGTCGTGGTCGGCTGCGCCTCGATCAATGGCCGAACTCGCGCGGGTCCAGGGCCACAGTTCGCAGCCGGCGGCAGTTCGCGTGGACGCGCTCCATCTCCTCTCGGCCAGCGGGGGTGCCGAGCAGCCGGTCGAGCCTGTCGGGCATCTCCGCCGCCTCGCATTCGATATAGTGCGTCCCCGATCGCACCCACTGGTTCGGCAGGCACGGTTCGGTCACCACCACGCATCCCTCCATGATGCCGAAGAGGAACAGGCGGTGCCATTCGAAATAGTGGCTGTCGCCCTGATGGATGTTGAGCAGGATCTTCGAATTTCGCGCGATCTTCACGACATCGGAGGTCGCCATCGCGTCCGGGTCGCCGGGACGGACCGGACCCGCAAGGCGCGCGCAGTGGAGGAAGCTGTCGTGGCCGGCTAGGCACTCCGCCATGTTGGCGAGCGCGATCGCGCGCCGGTCGTTCAGCGCGCCGACGAAGAACAGGTCGTAGGGGCGCTCCCGGAACCGGTCGGGAAAGGTCAGCGCCTTGATGTCCCGGTCCCTGGCGAAGGCGCTTGAGATCGGACCGTCTTCGACCGCGAAGGGGCTGCCGGGGAGGGGTAGCAGCGGCAGGAACGCCGTGTCGATCCCCAGAGCAGCCAGTCCCGCAGCCGATTCCGGGTTCATGTCGAGGGCGCGCCGCGATCGCTGGATGAAGGCGTAAGCGAGCGAGAACCAGGTGGTGTGCCATTGCTCGGTGTTCAGGTAGATGGCGGCTTCCAGCGCGGAGGCGGGCCACTCCCGTCCCTGGCCATAGACGCAGAACTCGTGGGGGGCGGTCACGATCAGGGTGTGGCTCGACAGCTCCCGCCGGGACGCGACCTCGCCGCAGCTGGCTTCGTAACCCAGCTCCGTCAGAAAGGCCGACAGGTATCTTGCGATGTCCGAGAAGAAGAAGTTGCCCTCGCTCCAGAACAGGATCTTCACCGGCCTGGTGTCGGGGATCAGGTCGTCGATGGGCGTGGGTCGCTGCCCCGAAGACGAGGCGAGAAACGGGTTGATCCGGGTGGGATCGAACACGGGTCGACCCTCCACCAGCCCATGGTTCACCGCGTGCGCGAGCGCCGGCACGCCCCGGGCGTCCGGGTTGGCCTTCCGATAGTATCGCGTCGAGAACAGCGGACCGGGGTCGACCGCCGGATCACCGGCGGATCGGCGCAGATAATGCTCCAGGGGATCGTCGGCCGCCTGAAGGTCCGGCCCGTGCGTGTCGCGATACCAGGCCTCGTCGAACAGGCCGCTGGCGCGGATGCGCCCGAGCGTCGCCTCGCCGATGGTTTGCATCGGATCGTGCCGGGGCGGGGCGGGCTCCGGCCGGGCCGGGGTCGAGCGGGGATCGCCCGGACCCGCGATCCCGCTCCCGGCGCGGCCGAGCGGCCGGCCGATGCGCTGGTAGTGCTCGGCGGCGGACAGGCCGCTGATCGCGACATCCGGATAGCGCTCCCGATACCAGTCGGGGTCGAAGTCGATCATGCCCGACACTTCCTCGGTGAAGTCCGCCAATCGCCCGGCACGTCAGTCGAGCTGTCGGTTTTCGGCGATGCCGTGCTTGATGAAGTGGCGGAGCGGTTCCTGTCCGGACGTCTCCACATCGGGGTAGCGGGACGCATAGGCCGCGGCATCGAACAGGCCGCTGTCCCTGAGCACCCGGTCCCGCTTTCCCTTCGACCAGGACCCGGGACGCAGAAGCGATGTCCGGCCGTCGTGCTCGACCAGGAAGGTGCCGACGGCGCGCAGCCAGTCGTTCTGCCGCTCCAGCCGATCTCGATCGTCCTGCGCATCGACCAGCATCCTGCTGAGGGCGGCCATTTCGGCGTAAACCTTTTCGAGCGCGTCGCCTTTCCGGGCGAGATCGTCCGCGGCGGTCTCGAGCTCGCGCCGCGCCGCGCCCGATGTCTCGCGGTTCGAGTCCAGCTCGGCCCGGACGGCCGACAGGTCCTTTCGCGTCCGTTTCAGTTCATCGCCACCGGCCTCGAGCCGGTCCGCATAGCCGGCCGCGGCCTCGGCGAATTCGTCACGCGCCGCCTGCAATTCGCTTCTGGACTGCCGCAGGTCGTCGCGGACTGTCGCCAACTCGGCGCGCGTCCGGCCGATCTCGTCTTCCAGTGCCTGCGAAGGCTGGGGCCGGCTGTCCTGATCCTCCATCCTGCGGGCCAGCGATCGTTCGAGCCGGGCGATGTGACGCTCCGAGTTCGTCCGATGCAGCGCCAGCTGCGCGACCCAAGAGTTCGCTTCCACCAACTGCTCCCCCATGTCCCGGATCGTCCGCTGCAGACCGTCGCGTTCCTGGCCCAGCCGCTCGACCTCGGCCCAGATCTGGGAGACCTCCTCGTCGCGCTGCGCCAGTCGGCTCTTCAGCTCGTTGGACCTCTGACGAAGGTCGGTCACCTGCGCCTCCTGTTTGCGTCGCTCCTCGGCCGAGGCGTCCGCCTCGCGCCTCAGTCGCTGAAGCTCCCCCGCTCGTCGCTCGTCATCGACCTGCAGGCGTCCGATCTCGGTCTCGTTCGCCGCGAGCGCTCCCTCCAGCCCCGCGATCCGTGTGGCGCCATCATCCCGTTCGGCCGCCAGCCGGCCGATCTCGCCATCCTTGGCGGCCGCGCTCTCGGCGAGCTCGCCGATCCGCCTGTCCCGGGCTTGGGTCTCGGCCGCCAGCCGGCCGATCTCGCCGTCCTTGAGGGCCGCGCTTTCGGCGAGCTCGACGATCCGCCGGTCCCGGGTTTGGGTCTCGGCCGCCAGCCGGCCGATCTCGCCGTCCTTGAGGGCCGCGCTCTCGGCGAGCTCGCCGATCCGCCGGTCCCGGGTTTCACGGTCGGTCCGCAACTCCTCGATCGATGCGTCCTTGGACCTGAGCGTCTCGTCGCTGGCGCTCAGCGCCTGGGCGTGCCGCTCACCGGCCTCCTTGAGCCGCGCGATCTCCTCATCGAGATGCACGGCCTCGTTCCTGCACCGGTCCAGCTCGGCCCGCCAGCGCTCCCCTTCCGCCGCCTGCGCGACGAGCCGCTCGCGCTCGCCCCGCCATTCCTCTTCGCGCTGCGACGCGAGGAAGCCGAGATGATCCGCGTGCCCGATCCAGCGCTCCACTTCCTCCTGCTTGTCCGCGATCAGGCGCATGTCCTCGGAGAACTCGTCCGGGTCGATGATCTGACCCGACCGCCAGGTGATGACGTTGGTGCAAGGCACCTTCAGATGGACGAACTCCGTGTTCAGGTCCGCGTCCGTCGAGCCGCAGCGGAAGACGGCGCAGAAGTCGTTCCAGACGTCCTGTTCGCGCTCGGCGGTGAAGCTCTCCACCAGGGTGACCTCCAGCCCCTCGGACCGCGCCCACTCCTCGAGCGCCAGGCCGGCATCGGGATAGAAGCGCCAATAGTCCTTGGGATAGCGATGGATCTTCCCGTTCGAAGGCGCGCTGACATAGACGTGGCCGCCGTCGGCGGTCTTCCGGCACATCGCCTCGAACGTGCGCCAGAACGCCTGGTCGTGCTCGAAGACCGACGACGCCATGACGAGATCGAAGGATCGGTCGTCCACGTTCCAGTCGTCGCGTCCCGTGACCACGCGGTCGACGCCGTCCCCGGCTTCGAAGTCGAGGCCGATGTATTCGGCGTTGCGCGGCGCGTGATCGCGCAGCGTGCCGTTCACATTCTGGGCGCCGATCTCCAGGATGCGGCTCCGCCGGGCCGGAAGGTAGCCGTCGATGACGAGCCCACCGATGAGGTATGCCGTGTCATGCATTGCGTTTTCCCGTCACTGTCAACTGCCCGCCTCGCCTACGCGTCCATCGGAGGACCGGAGGAGAGCCGCGCCTCGTGGAACGCCTTCCCCAAGGTTCTGTCGATGCCGGTCTCCAACGAGACCCGCGGCCGCCAGCCGATTACATCGGCCGCACGCGATATGTCGAGCCAGCTTCGAGGCACGTCGAACCCACGACCCGGGTCGAACTGCACCGCCAACGGCCTGCGAGTCCTCTTCGAGAGCAGGTCGCACACTTCTATCAAGGAGCGTTCGGCGCCCGATCCGATATTCAGGATGACGCTGCCGCCTTCGTGATGCGCCGCAGCCGACAGCGCGTCGCCGACATCGTCGATGTAGATGAAGTCGCGGGTCGTGCTGCCGTCGCCCCAGATGACCAGTGGTTCCTGTGTGACGGCGGCCTTGATGGCGGCTGCGACGAAGCCCAGCCCTCTGACCCCCGACTGGCCCGGACCATACGGATTGGCCACGCGCAACACGACCACCGAAAGGCCGTAGCGCCGCCCGACTTCCATCAGGGCCTGTTCGGACAGGACCTTGATCCGGCCGTAGATGTTCAGCGGGGCTGTGGGGCTGTCCTCCGGCGTCGGGAGCTCGTCCGCGGCCCCGTAAACGGTCCCTCCAGACGAGATGAAGACGAAGGTGCGCGAGCCATGTTGTGCCGCCGTTTCAGCCAAACGCACGACCGGGACGATTTCGTCGGTGATCGCGCCGTGTACCGTCTGCAGGCGCGTCGCGGGTCCCACGGTTCCGGCCGCGTAGATGACGGTGTCCGACACCGCGACGGCTTCGGCGGCGGCTGCACTTCTGAGATCGCCGTAGGTCCAGCGCACGCGCTCGGCGTTGAGCGCGGCTGGTGCGCGAGTGACGACCGTCACGTCGCAACCCGCGCGGCCCAGCGCAACCGCGCCGGCCGCGCCGATCAGGCCCCCGCCGATGATTGCCACAGACTTTGCGCCGGTCACACCGCCCCCGTCTCACCCCGTCCAACCGCTTGAAGCTCCGGCTGTACGATTTTAATGGCAGGGAAAAGGGACGCGAGCAATTTCGATTTCACCCATGCGTCTACCGGGCAGCAGTGGAGGCGACGCCCTGTTGACGCGGCCTGAACCTCACGCGAAAGCCGAGAGCGCTCGGACGATTGCCCGTCCGGCGACCCACGGCGCCGGTGAACGCCTTGCGTCTGCCTCCAACGACACCGAACCCAGAGGATGCGCCGGCCAATGCTCAGCGATGAATTGGTGGAGCGCCTCGCTGCCGAGATGATTCGGCGGCGCCTGCTGGATCGGCAGCATTATCTTGCGCAACGCCAGGGAATGGCCGACGCTTCGGACGAAGAACTGGCGCAAGACTATATTCGCTTCGGGGAAGCAGAGGGGTTGTCGCCGAGCGGCCACTTCAATCCCGCATTCTACCGCTGTACCAATCACGACCTGCAGCACGCGACGAGCCTGATCCTACATTTCGTCGAAAACGGTCAGCTTGAGGGGCGCAGTGGCAGTCTGGCGACGCAGTTGATCGAACACGACCTGGATCGGCTGGCGCAGAGCGAAGGATTGATACCGCCAGTCAGCGTCGGTGCCGATGATCCGCGATACCTTACTCAGTTGGATCTGTCACTTCAGACGTGCAACGACACGCTGGAGTATTTTTCGAACACATTTTATCGCGAACGACATCCAGATTTATCAACCAGTAATGTTGCACCAATCTTTCACTACTTAAAATATGGTTTTTCTGAAGGCAGAGCCGTCAACACGAAGATCGCTGCTTTTAATAGCAGTCTGTACGATCCGGATCGCTCGTGTGTTTTGATCGGGGTGCACGAGGCATCACGAACCGGAGCGCCAATCGTAGGGTTGGATTTGGCTCGATCATTGGCACAATCGATGAATATTATCTTTGTATCAATGAAAGATGGCCCCATTTTGAAAGAAGCAAGAGACCTCTTTCCGGTCGTAGCGGTAGCTGCCGGCTATTCTGATACTGAGCAGAACTATCTTGTAAACTATTTGAACAAAAATTTTAGGTTCGACAAAGCGATCTTTTCAAGTGTTGTATGTGAGCCTCTCATGAGCAAAATCGCCGCTTTGGACTGTCATATCACATGTCTGGTACATGAATTCTTGGAGTATACCAATTACTTTCGTAATGTAGCCTTTGAATCTGATCTCCTGGTCTTTTCCTCGAAAGAGCTTTTGAAGTCTTGGAGTCCAATCTTAGATGACGTGTTGCGACCTCCGGAATCAATATTGGTACTGCCTCAGCCCGCCTCTGCCAGTGGCTCACGCCAAATGCCCAAAGCCGAGGCTCGGCAAGAAGTGGAAAGGGCAACTGGTCTCGATTTGAAGGACACGACGCTCGTTTTAGGTGCGGGTCAGGTTCAGATGCGCAAAGGCACGGATATTTTCATTCAAGTCGCCAATCAACTTGCGCATGAGGATGAGCCTTATGTGTGCGTGTGGATTGGTGAACAGGTCAGTCAGTTTGAACTGCATTACGGTGTCTACCTTCACGCTCAGATCGAGCGCAGCAAGGACGAGGAGGGCAAACTGGCGGTGCATTTCGAGCCCGCGGGTCCCCTGTACCAGATTCTGATGGATGCCGCCGACGTCTTCCTCGTGACCTCGCGCCTGGATCCTCTTCCGAATGTGGCGCTGGACGCGGCGGCCCGAAATCTGCCGGTGATTTCATTTCGCCGCGCCACAGGGCTTTCGGATTTGGCGGAGGCGGGGCAGATCAACTTGACGGAGGTGGGGTACGCCGCCGTGGACGAGGTCATCGCTGCCATCAAGTCGAATGTTGGCGGTCGGAGAGCGGAAGCGACCGCGGAGTGATCATCCCGAACGGTCCGTCCCTTCGACGAAGGGCGGTGTGACGGTGCAGTCGCCGCCAAGTCACTCCCTGTAGCGGCGGCCCTCCTCACAGCCGTATGCCAAGTAGTGCACGTCAGCCGCCATGCCGCTTTTGGCCACGTCGGGATTAAGCTCCATGTAGAGATCACGATCGAAATCCGGGGGCAGGAGGGCGGCGCGACCCCGATCCGGCATCTGGCCCGGTTCGCCACTTGACGGTTGCTCGTCGATGGCGACCGGGTGCCCGATCTGGCCGGCGTCGGGATTCGGCGCCGGCTCGCTGCCGGTCCCGGAGTTCACCGGCTTTGGAATCGAGCGCGGCGAGAGCTTTCGGGCCAGTCGGGACAGCTGATTGCCGTGGCGGGGCGCGCGCTCCACCGGCTCGGGCAACGTCTCGCCCAGATAGGAATTTGGCTCGATCTGATCGGTGGCGATGTTGTGAACCACCCGAAGATCGAAACGACCAAGGGGTTCGTCCGAGTAGGCCGGCGTGTAATAAATGCAGTCGGCGAAATAGTAGTGGGTGACTTGGGACCAGCGGGTGAGACGAGGATTTGCTTGTGGGCTGCCACCATGCAACAGGTTCGCCATCCATATCAGCGCCTGACCCTTCTTCGCGAGAAACGTCTCGGGATCAATGCCGTGGCTGCGTGCCATGGCTTGCCAGACCCCTTCGAACGGCGTCTGAGCGGACAGGTTGTCGTGGCTTCTCTTTTTTTGGCCGATCATGGCATTGTTCAGCACCGGCCATCGGTGGGAGCCTGGATAATAGACGAGCGGCCCGGCGTCGGGATGGACATCCTCGAAGGCGACCCAGACGCCGCACATGAACCGTTCGGGAAGGCTGGAGAAGTGGATGGAGTCGGAATGCGGCGCCTGCTGCGTCCCCACAGGAAAGTTGAGAGTCTGAAACGGGAAGGCTCGTCGTCCGTAGAGCTTTTCCAGCAAACCGATGACGGCCCGGTTGGTCGCTATCGCCCGCACATCATCGTCGAATCGCCAAGCATCCTGGATGCGCTGATCGCCCTGCGCCTTGATTGTATCCGGGTTCTCCATGTCCACTGTATATCGCGGCGCAAGGTTCGTCTTTATTCGGTCGATCCGCGACGAGAGATCCCGGTCCGGAAAATCGATCACGGCAAAGCCGCGTTCGTTGAGTTGGCGGGCTATCGAAATCTCCTCGCTCGACAGATCGCTCTCGTCGATCAGAGTGTCGAACAGAGGTGATTCGATGAATGGCACGCCGGGTAGCAGCTGGGTGTGTTCAGAGATGCTCACAAAGGGGTCCTCAGATCTTGATCCGGTATGTCTCACTGGCTGGGTCGAGCCGCGGATGGTGCATGGGATCGACAACGTCCGCTGTGTTCCAACGGTTCTGCAGCGTGGCAAGTTCACGCAGATACCGCGCGTGATTCTCCGTCGAGAAGTCGGACCCGCGGGATTTCGATTCGAAATGGTAGAGCATTGCCTGCGGCACGTAGACGTTGCGCCAGCCGGCGCGTTGCAGCTTCAGGCAGAAATCGACGTCGTTGTAGGCGATTTGCAGGTCGATCTCGTCCAACCCTCCGACCGCCTCGAACTTGGCCCTGCTGACCAGCAGGCAGGCGGCGGTGACCGCGCTGACATAATGCGCGCTGTGCGCAAGCGCGTGATATCCGCGCTCCCGGTCGGGCAGATGCCGATGCGCGTGGCCTGCGGCGTTGCCCATTCCCATCACCACGCCCGCGTGCTGAACCGTGTCGTCGTTGTAAAGAAGTTTCGCGCCTGCCGCGCCGACGTGGTCGCGGCTTGCCTGCCGAAGCAGCGCGCACAGCCAGTCATCCGAAATTACTTGGGTGTCGTTGTTCAACAAGCAGACGAACTCACCGCCTGATTTGCGAACCGCGAAATTGTTAATTTGAGAGTAGTTATACGGCTTTGCAAACGAAAGCACCGTTACACGCGGATCTTTGGCGGTTTGTCGGAGATAGGCCAAGGTGTCTGGATCGCTGCTGCCATTGTCGACGATCAGTATTTCGATCGACGTATGCCGCGTCTTCGTTAGCACCGTTTCGACGCAGGGCTCGAGCAGGTCACGACGATCGCGTGTGGGGATGATGACGCTGACGAGCGGCTTCGGGGTTGGCAGCGGCCAATCCACGCGGAGCGTGTCATGCCGGCCAGCTCTCACGGCAGCGCCGGAACCGGACAACAAGGACACGACGGCTGCGCGGCGTTGATCGGCCGGCGCCCTGTCGCGCACGCGATGAGATACGACGTGAGGGGTGTGGCGGGGGGGCTCAGCAGAAGACAAGGCAATGCGCATCGCGAGCCAGTAGGGCGCACACTCCATCACGGGGAACGGGGCAGTGATGTGATCCAGCGCGGCGGCGTTTCGCAGCAGGCAGGCGCCGGTCACAACATCCTGCGTGAGCGCCAGTTCCTCGTTCCAGATTGGCTTGAACCAGGGGTCGTGCCGCCTCGCGCTCGAGTCGGTCCGATCTTCGTCGCCGTACACCATATCGGCTTCGCTACAAACGGCCGCAGCGACCAGCCGGACGAGCGACTGGCGCGACGGCACCTCGCCGGGTGCCAGAATCATGATCCACTCACCGCCCGCTGCCACCACGGCGGCGCGGAGCCGGGCCGGGGCGTCCATGCACGACTTCACGTCAACCAGCCTGACCCATGGATCGGAAGCGTCAGCGGCCGGCCCGTCCTCCGGAACCAGGACCTCCCAGTTCGTATAGGGCTGATCACGAAGAGCGTCGAGCGTTTGCCGCAGCCATTCCGCATCGTCGCGTCCGGCCAGGGCTAGCACCGACACAAGCGGCGCCTCCACGATGCCCGCCAGCGCACCGCGCAGCGAGTCGTCGCTGACCTCATGGCGCTCCTCCCATGCGAGCCAGAACCGATACGGCGAGACCTGTTCGCCGTAAGCGGCTCGAAGCTGCAACCGGGCACGGAGGCGCCGGCGGGTGGCCGCCCAATAGGCGATGCGGGCCGCCTGCCGCGGAGCGCGAGGGGCGACGGTCAGCCATTGCTGAAGCAGGGCCAGTCTGGATGGCGCATGATCCGACATCTGAGACCGGCCTCTATCCGTTTCGCCCGCCACGCGCCAGACGACAAGGCGTCCCAACCTGTTCGATCCTCCCTGGGGGAGAGGGGGCGGCCAACGGTTCCAATGTCCTGCAACCGGGAAAAGAGTCCTGCCGTTCTTACTGGACGCACCCGATCAGTGGTTTTGTTGCGCCGCCGAAATCGGACTGGTAGGGCGAAGATCGTTGGGATGGGAAGCGCTTCTACGCATGGTTTCAGGATACCTCGCCGAGGTGCTCCGCCGATACGCGGCTCTGGCTTTGCAATTCCTGGCGGTCGCGGCGATGGCCGGGTGCGCCACGTTGCCTACGAGCGGACCGACGGGAGCCGGGATACGCAAGACGGCGAACTCGACCGTCGATGGGACGCCAATCAGCATCGTCGAGATGGACGAATACGCGGAGGTCCCGCTGGCGGAGGCGGCGGGTGACATCCCCTTCCCGGAGCGCCCACCACGCCAGACCGACCGGATCGGCGTGGGCGACGTCCTCGACATCTTCGTCTACGAAGCCGGGGTGGCGCTGTTCGGCGGCCCCGAACGTTCGACGGGCGCGACCGTGTCGCTGGTCACTCCGACGGTATCGACCGAAGGTCTGCCGCCCATCCGTGTCTCCGATGCCGGCACGATCACTCTGCCTTATGCCGGCACCCTGCAGGTCGCCGGGCTCAGCATCACCGAGCTGCAGTCCCTCGTCCGCCGATCGCTTCGCGGCTTGTCCGAAAATCCACAGGTCCTCGTAGCGGTGCGCTCGTCGGTGTCGAACACGCTGATCGTCGGCGGCGAGGTGCAGCGGCCCGGCAGGTTGCCGCTCACCACCAGCAGCGAGACCTTGTCGGATGTCCTGGCGCTGGCCGGCGGGTATCGCGGCGAGGCGAAGGATCTGGCGGTCCGCATCATCCGGGAGGGCCAGACCGCGACCTTTCGGCTGTCCGATCTGCTGGACGGAGAGATCAGCGACGTCCCCGCCTTTCCGGGCGACCGGATCTCCGTCCTGCGCGAGCCGCGCACGTTCTCCGTGCTGGGAGCGGCCGGTCGGGTCGACCTGTTGCCGTTCGGGCGCGCATCCGTTCCTCTGATCGAGGCGATCGCGCAGGCGGGGGGCGTCAATCCCGCGATCGGCGACCCCGCGGCGGTCTTCGTGTTCCGCCTCGTGCCCGACGGGGAAGGGTATGTGCAGCCGGTCGTCTATCACTTCGATTTGAGGCGCACCGGGACGTATTTCCTGGCGCAACGCTTTCTGATGCAGGACGGGGATGTCCTGTATGTCGGCAATGCGAGAGCCAATCAGCCGTCCAAGCTCGTCCAGCTGATCAGCCAGCTGTTCAGCCCGCTCTTGACGGTCACGACGGCCGCACAGGTCATCAAGAACAACTGACCGCGTCCGCTTTCGGCCTTGCGCTTGAACCTCAGTCGCATCTCACCCCCGACCCTTCACGCCTGCGGGGCCAGGTGGCGGGACGGGGACCCCAGTCGCCAAAGGGGGCTGGGAGTGATCCCGCCACACGGAGCGTCGCGTCTGGTGCCCGCTTCGGGTCTGCGGGGGCATTTGCGCTTTACCGAAGCGTGTCGCGGTTTGTAAGGGCTGCGCTCTCGCAATGGACAACTCGCAGCCGCAACCCGCCATGAACGTCGAACCCACCCAACTCGCGGATGTCAAGCTGATCCGCCCCCGCCGGTTCGGCGATCGACGGGGATGGTTCGCCGAAACCTGGAACGCCCAGCGGATGATCGACGCTGGCCTTCACTTCGATTGGGTGCAGGACAATCACTCCTATTCTGCACGGAAGGGCACATTACGCGGCCTCCACTACCAGGCTCCACCTCGATCGCAGGATAAGCTCGTCCGGTGTTCGCATGGGGCAATGTGGGACGTCGCTGTGGATTTTCGCTTGGGATCGCCGACCTATCTTCGGCATGTCGCGCGTGAGCTCTCGGCGGAGAACGGGCTCCAGATCCTCATCCCGAAAGGCTTTCTTCATGGATTTCTGACGCTGACCGACGATTGCGAAGTTCAGTATCGATGCAGCGATGTCTATTCGCTGGAATGCGACGGAAGCATTCGCTGGGACGATCCAGCGGTCGGCATCGCGTGGCCTCTGACGGGAGAGCCGACGCTGTCCGAAAAGGATGCATCGGCTCCTACTGTCGAACACAGCATCAGTCCCTTCCGCGCGGAGGCGATATGATGGCGCGAGCGGTGTTTCACCGGCGCCTCACCGGGTCCCGGTGAAAGGTGCCCGCTTGAAAGTTCTGGTGTTCGGCAAGTCGGGCCAGGTCGCCAGCGCCTTGCAGCGCGTTTCGTCTCAGGCAGACCAGATCACGTTCCTGGATCGGCGGCAGGCCGATTTTGGCTCGCCGGAGAGCATCGGTGAGCACGTCATGGCGTGCGATGCGGACGCCATCATCAACGCGGTGGCCTACACGGCCGTCGACGCGGCGGAGACGGAAGAGGCCACGGCTTTGCGCGTCAACGCCGAAAGCCCCGCCGCGATCGCGGTCGCGGCCGCCCGGCGCGGACTGCCGTTCCTTCACATCTCGTCCGATTATGTTTTTGATGGGCGAGGCGACGCGCCTTTCCGGCCCGACGCGAAGCCGAACCCGCTCGGCACCTACGGACGCACAAAATTCGCCGGCGAAGAACTCGTTCGTGCGGCGGGAGGAGCGCATGTCATACTGCGCACGAGCTGGGTGTTTTCCCAATTCGGCCAAAACTTCGTGAAAACCATGCTGCGGCTCTGTGCAGAGCGCAACCAGATAAGCGTCGTCGCCGATCAGTTCGGCGGACCGACACCGGCGAGCGCGGTGGCCGAAGCCCTGATGGTGATCGCGCGTGCCATGATAGCCGGTCATGCCGGTGGAACCTATCACCTGAGCGGGGCGCCGGATACGAACTGGGCGGACTTTGCCCGTGCCATTGTTGCCCAGGGAGGGCTGGCGTGCGAAGTGCGCAACATCGCGAGTGCCGACTATCCCACGCCGGCGCATCGTCCGCGCAATTCCAGGCTGGATTGCGCCACCCTGAGAGCCGATTTCGGGATCGAGCGGCCTGACTGGCGTCGTGACCTGAGTTCAATAGTCGAGGAAATCCAAACGTGACAAATCGGAAGGGTATCGTTCTGGCCGGCGGGTCAGGAACACGATTGTGGCCGATTACGCTGTCGATTTCCAAGCAACTGCTTCCAGTCTACGACAAGCCGATGATTTACTTCCCGCTGACTACTTTGATGCTCACGGGCATTCGGGACATTGTAATCATAACCACTCCCGAAGATCAGGATCAGTTTCGACGTGCGCTCGGCGATGGCAGCCAGTGGGGCATCGCACTGACCTACATCACCCAGCCGTCGCCGGACGGTCTGGCGCAGGCCTATCTTCTTGCGGACGAGTTTCTCGCCGGTGCTCCATCGGCGATGATTCTGGGCGACAACATCTTCTACGGACATGGATTGCCAGAGATCCTTTCAAAGGCGCGCGACAAGGAGACGGGCGGAAGTGTCTTCGGCTACCGCGTCGGCGATCCGGAACGTTATGGCGTGGCGGATTTCGACGAGGACGGCACCGTACGTGCGATCGTTGAAAAGCCGCTCGTGCCGCCTTCGCATTTCGCCGTAACAGGCCTGTACTTCCTGGATGGACGAGCGCCCCAATTTGCAAGGCAGGTCCAGCCATCTGGGCGCAACGAACTGGAGATTACGGATCTGCTTGAGTTCTATCGCAAGGAGGGTTCGCTCACCGTCGAACTCATGGGGCGCGGCTTCGCTTGGCTGGACACGGGCACGCACGCCTCGATGCTGGACGCCGGCAACTTCGTGCGCACGCTGACCGACCGGCAAGGCATGCAGACGGGCTCGCCCGACGAAGTCGCCTACGTCATGGGCTGGATCGACAAGCGCAAGTTGGCGGAGCAGGCGCAGCGCTATCGCAAGAACGCCTACGGACGCTATCTCGCGTCCCTTGTGGATTAGGCGCAACACAAGTCACTGAGACCACTCTACAGCGGAACCAGACCGAATCGGGACCGCCGTCGATGCAATCAGGCTGGTCTTGTCTACTTCTTCGGGAACCCAGGACAAACCATTCCTGATGTCCAGGCCAGCGGCCGGAGGCGCTCTACGGGACGCGGAGGTGGCTGCGCCGATCGCGCCGTTCTGATGCGCAGCCGGGGTCGACGCGCGGTCCCCTTGCGACCCTTGCGCCATGAGGATCAACCGGGCCTGTGCGGCTTGCGCAATCGATGTGAATCGGGGCAACGCCCGGCCATGCGACCACGACCCGATGACATGGCGCTGGCCCATCGCCTTGCCGACGCGGCCGGGCTCGTGATCCATCGGCACTGGCGCTCGGGCCTGGCAGGTGAGTCCAAGAATGACGGCTCCCCGGTGACGCTCGCCGACCGGGCCGCAGAGGCGGCCATGCGCGCGCTGCTGGCGGCCGAGCGCCCCGATGATGGCGTGCTGGGCGAGGAGGAGGGCACTAGCGCGGGGTCGAGCGGCAGGCAGTGGGTGCTCGACCCGATCGACGGCACGGTGAGCTTCCTGGCCGGCCGGCCGCTGTTCACCACGCTGATCGCGCTGACGGAGGGGGGCTGGCCGACGCTGGGCGTCATCGACCAGCCGATCGCGCGGGAGCGGTGGATCGGGCAGCTCGGCCGGCCGACGAGCTTCGGCGGATCGCCGGTCCGTGCGCGGGCCTGTTCGACATTGGGCGGCGCGGTGCTGGCGTCCACCAGCCCGACGCTCTTCACCGACGCGGAGGCGTCCGCCTTCCTCCGGCTCTCCGCGCTGGTCGCCCGCCCGCGCATCGTGTGGGGCGGCGACGCCTACAATTACGGGCTGCTGGCGGCCGGCCACATCGACTTGGTGGTCGAGGCCGGGCTGAAGCCGCACGACTTCGCCGCGCTGGTGCCGGTTGTGGAGGGGGCGGGCGGCTTGATGTGCGACTGGCTTGGGCAGCCCCTGTCGCTCGAGAGTGCCGGCGACGTGATCGCACTGGGCGACCCGGCGAGGCTGGAGGAAGTGGTGGAGGCGCTGGCGGGGTGAAAGCCCTCTCCCCTTCGGGGGAGAGGGCCGGCACGCTGCGCCACCCTTGCCCCTCACCTCCGCCCCTGCTACCCGCCATCGCTTCCGTCACGGAATCGAAGAGCGGGCCGGCCAGTGTGGGCTGCCGTGTCCGTTCGCGCCCCGCGCCTACCGGCGTCGCGGGCACTGAAGTCTAGGAGGATCAAATGCCCAAGCTGAAGACCAAGAGCGGTGTCAAGAAACGCTTCAAGTTCACCGCCACCGGCAAGGTGAAGCACGGGGTGGCCGGCAAGCGCCACCGCCTGATCAGCCACGACGCCAAGTACATCCGCCAAAATCGCGGCACCGAGGTCCTGTCGAAGGCCGACACCGGCCATGTGCGCCTCTGGGCGCCCTACGGCCTGAAGTGAGGGACTGAGACATGGCACGAGTGAAACGCGGCGTCACGACCAAGGCGAAGCACAAGCGCATCCTGACGCAGGCGAAGGGCTATTACGGCCGTCGCAAGAACACGATCCGCATCGCCAAGCAGGCGGTCGAAAAGGCCGGCCAGTACGCCTATCGCGACCGCAAGGTGAAGAAGCGGACCTTCCGGGGTCTCTGGATCCAGCGCATCAACGCCGCCGTGCGCATGGAGGGGCTGTCCTACAGCCAGTTCATGAACGGGGCGAAGAAGGCCGGCATCGAACTCGACCGCAAGGTCATGGCCGACCTGGCGATGAACGAACCGGCGGCCTTTTCCGCCATCGTCAAGCAGGCGAGAGCGGCGCTGCCGGAGGACGAGCGGGTCGCGGCGTGAGGGGGTGCCCGCCTTCTTTCAAGAGCCGGGCGCGCAGTCTCTTCTCTAGGTTTGTTGGATTGGGATGAGTGGGGTGCGCTCACCCCTCCCCTTCAGGGGAGGGGCTTGTCGTAAGTCCGCTTGAACACATCCCGCTCTAGTAGCAATCGGCCTCAGAACCCCTCCCGTTCCACCGGTCGGACCACTCCCGCGCGCCCGACCGGCGCGTCGAGCCGGTCGCGGTCCCAGCCGCCCAGGTCGGCGGCCGCGCCATAGGTGGCGGTGAAGAACGCCTGCACCATGGCGTCCGGGTCCAGAGCCTCCGCTACTCGTGCCCAGGGGAGGATGTATTCCTTCAAATCCGTGTCCCACCGCGCACCGTACGGCAGATCCGCCGCCGTCGCGAACCCGTCGGGCGCGGGGTAGGCGTAGCTGTAGAAGGCCGGTTCGCCGCCCTCCGCACCGCCGGGAAAGAAGCCGGCCGAGGACAGCGCGCGCTCATAGGCCTCGCGTGTGATCGGATCGGGCAGGTTCGGCACGCCGCCCGGATGCGGCGGCGCGAGATCGCCCGAGAAGCGCTGGACCGCGAGATCGAAGCTGCCCCACCAGAACTGCACCGGACTGGCCTTGCCGAGAAAGCCGGTGCGGAATCGCCCGAGCGCGTCCGCCGCCAGGGGCAGCGCCCGGCGCAGGCGGTCGCAGGCGTCCGGATCGCAGAGGCGAGGCCGCTGGTCCTCTGCAAACGGGATCGCCTCGGCCAGTTCGTTCGGCGCGCTGTCGAAGGCGCTGGGCAGGCCGAGGTTCGCCAGCGTCGCCACCAGCGCTGCGTGGGTTGCCGCCGTGGTGCCGGCCAGCGGCACCTCGTGCCCGCCGTCGTCCGTCTCCACCACAATCGCCCGCTGGGTCAGGTCGAGCCGCAGCCGGAACGCGCCGGCGGGTGCGGGCAGCGTGCGGCTCTCCAGCCCGCGCGGGGTCACCGTCAGCGTAACGTGCCAGCCGTGGTTCTCCCACGGCAGCAGCGCCACCGCCAGCTTGCCGATCATCTGGCTGGCGAGGTGAAGGGTCGCCAGCGTCGGCTGGTCGTCGGTGGTGAGGGTTGGCCAGCGCGTCATCGGGAATCCTTTAGGCGTTCCGCCGCGCGACGGGCGGAGGCGGCGCGTTCACTCTGAAGACGGTGGGAAAGCGTCCGAACGCGCTCGACATCGCGCGGTGCGGCCGAGGCCGGAGAGCCGCCGGCGGAGGGCGGTTCGGGGTCGTATTCCATCGACAGCTGCACGCGGCGCGCCCGCTCCTCCCCGAACAGGCGCGCCGTTAGCGTCAGCGCGAAGTCCAGTCCGGAGGTGACGCCGGCGCCCGTCATCCGGTCGCCGTCCTCCACCACCCGCTCGGCCACCGGCTCCACCCCGAACAGCGCCAGCTGATCGAGCGAGAGCCAGTGGCAGGTCGCGCGCCGGCCGGTCAGCAGCCCCGCCGCCGCCAGCACCAGCGAGCCGGTGCAGACCGACGTGATCCACCGCGCACCCGCCGCCTATGCCCGCAGCCAGTCCAGCACGGCCTCGTCCTCCATCAGCGCCATCTGTCCCGGCCCACCCGGCACGAACAGGATGTCGGCCCGGCCCGCGGAGGCGAAGTCGTCGTCGGGCAGCAGGCGCAGGCCGTTGGAGTCGCGCACCGGCTCCTGCGTCGCGGCGACGATGCGCACCTCCAGCTCCGGCGAGCGCACGAAGACCTCCCACGGCGCGGTCAGGTCGAGCTGCGTCAGGCCCGGATAGGCGAGCATCAGGACGCGGAGGGCCGGCGTGGTCACGATCCGGCTCGCGCGCGCCCCTTCACGAACGCCGCGATCCGCTCCGCCAATCCCGCCGCCAGCGGACGGTCCGGATCGGCATAGGCGGCAAGGTTGGCGACGCGGTCGTCGCTCGCCACGTCCTTGAGCACGTGGTTCGCCGCCGGGAACAGCGCCAGGTCGGCATCGGGCGCGGCCGCCTTCAGCCGTTCGGCGTCGGCCACCGCCACCTGGATGTCGCGGCCGCCCTGCACGATCAGCACGGGGCCGGGCGCGTCGGCGATCAGCTTGGCGGGGTCGAGCGCGAACAGGCCGATCAGAAAGCCCTGCACGGCCGGGTTGAAGAGCGATCGGATGCCGCGATGCATCGCCGACACGTCCACCCGCTCGCCCGCCTCCAGCGTGTCGATCGCCGTCTCGGCATCCGCCAGGATCGGCGCGTTCGCCGGATTGGCGCGGAACTGCCCGCGCATCACCTCGCCCAGCGGCCGGCCCGGCGTGGCGACCAGCACCAGGCCGCACACGCCCTCCTCCCGCGCGGCGGCGAGCGCGATCACGCCGCCCTCCGAATGGCCGAGCAGCCACACGCACGGCGCGCCGGTCTTCGCGCGGGCCACCGCGATCCAGGCGCGCGTGTCGGCGACGTAGTCCGCCACCGTGACGGCGTTCGGATCGGCGATCGCGGCCTTGCTGCCGAACAGCCCGCGCTTGTCGATCCGGAGCGAGGAGACGCCGTCCGCCGCCAGCCCCTCGGCGAGCAGGCGAGAGCTGTTCGCGCGCACTCCGAGCGGGTTGTTGCCGTCGCGGTCGGTGGGGCCGGAGCCCGGCAGGACGAGCACGACGGGGGCGTCCTCCCGCTCCGCCTGGAGCAGCGTGCCGGCGAGCGGCCCGTCGGGGCCGGGGGCCTGCACCTCGGCGGGAACGGACGGGGTCGCAAGCGGAGCGATCGCGAGCACTCCCATGGCGGCAATGATTGTGAACATGCGATCATCTCCCGGGTCGTCGTCCGGCGGCCGTCGGGCGCTCACGGCGACCCAACAGCTCGCGACTCCCTCATACTCGCGACTCCAATGGCGGTCGATCTCTGTCGACTCTCAAGGTCCCGCTCGCCGGTGGAGCGTCGCCAGAAGGTCTGCGTCCGGGACATTGTAGAACCGGCAGGTCCGATCGTACCTCTCAGCGTCACCCGGACAGGCCCGCCCCTTGCCGCGCACCGGCGTCGTTGGTGCAGGCCTGGGCGAGGAGGAGGCGATCGGAGACGACCGCCTCCTCCTCGCCCAGCGAACCGGCATTAGCCGATGGGCATCAGAACGCCTTCTGCAACCCGACCGTCAGCTGCCAGTTCTCCTCCAGCTGCGGGCCGTTGAGGTGCTGGTAAACGGGCGCGCCTGCTTCCACACCCAGCCGGTAGCCCTTTAACGGTCCGCCGGTGGCGATCGTGTTCGCGCCGACGAACAGGTCCAGCCGCTCTCCGCCCTGATTGGCCGGATCGGCGGTCTGCACCGGAGCTACGATCGCCGGATCGATGCCGCGCACGTCGTCCGTCGTCCGTCCGCTCACCCGCGCCGACAGGCTGAGCCACGGCGCGGCCAGCACGCTGCCCCAGGCGGTCGCCATATGCGTGTCGCCCAACCGATAGCCTTGATCGTTCGTGCCGGTCCGCACCGTGCCCTGATATTGCACGCCGAATCCCAATCGACCTTCGTGCCCCTTCACCGTCACGCCCGGCAGCAGGTCGAGAGTGCCGGAGCCCAGTTGCATCGGGTAGGGCAGGCGCTGCGTCACGCGCATGTTCATGGGCGTGAGCACCTCGTCCGTCTTCGTCGTCGATCCGGTCGGCAGACTGACGCCGGCACGCAGGTTGACCTCGAACGCCGAGGTTTCGTCGTGGCGCTTGATGACCGGGAACAGGGCGGCGAGCATCGTGTCGCCGAACCCCTCCGGCCGGGTGGTGAAGCCGCCCAGCACATCCGTGCCCATGCCCCCGCGGTAGGTGCGGTGCGGCATCTCCTTCGTGACGTAGCTGCCCATCGCCATCAGCGTGACCCAGTCGGTAGGCGCATACATGACGCCGGCCATGTGCATGTCCATCCGCATCTCCAGCGGAACGACACGCAAGGTGGGCGGCTGGCCGGGGCGGCCGAAGAAGCGATTGGGCACCGTGGTGACGATGGTGTCGGGAGCGATCGGATCGTCGTCGATCCGAGTGCCGCCCATGTCCATATGCATGAAGCGGTAGGAGAACATGACCTCCCCCGCCTCATGCGTGTGGTCGGCCATAACGCCGATCGGCGCATGGGAGTCGGGCCGGTCGTCGGCGCGGGCGGGGGATGGGGCGAGCGTGGTGAAGGCCAGCAGCATGGCCGCGAAGTGTGTCGTACGCATGGAAGTCTCCTGTCCCGTCGGTCGGACGGGCGGGTCTGAACGGGTCCGCCGACAAGGCGGGTGGTGGATGGTTCAGGCCGGGAGAGAGGGCGCGCGCAATGGCGGGCGAAGTCGATCGGCCGGGCGAGGGGCCATCGCCGGCAGTCTGGAGGTGCCGGCGACCGCAAGCCGATCGAGGGTCGGAGCTGCAAAGACGGGAGGAGCGCTGTCGAGTGGCGGCGTGGCGAGCGCGGTGAACGCGCAGGGATGCCGGTCCGTCGACGGAGCCGCGGGGTCGTGGCGTGTAGGCAGCGTGCCCGCCGTCCGCATCCCGGCCGGCGTGCAGATGGTGATCGCGATCCCGCCCGCCCCGCTCGGCATGAAACCGGCCGGCACGAGCAGCCGCACGGCCAGCGCCAGTGCGGCCAGCACGGGGAGCAAGCGGCGGCGGATGGACGCACCCCTCACCGCGTCGGCACCGGCTCGTCGCCGCTGTAGTCGTAGAACCCACGCCCCGCCTTCCGCCCGATCCAGCCCGCCTCGACGTACTTCACCAGCAGCGGGGCGGGGCGGAATTTCGGGTCGCCGGTGCCCTCCTGCAGCACGCGCAGGATCTCCAGGCAGGTGTCGAGGCCGATGAAGTCGGCGAGCGTCAAAGGCCCCATCGGGTGGTTGAGGCCCAGGCGGCAGCCCGCGTCGATGTCGGCCACCGACGCCACGCCCTCGCCGAGCGCGAACGCCGCCTCGTTCAGCATCGGCATCAGCACGCGGTTGACGATGAAGCCGGGCGCGTCGTTGGCGTGGACCACGACCTTGCCCAGCCCCTCCGCGAACGCCTCGACCTGGCGGACCGTGTCGTCGCTGGTGGCGAGCCCCCGGATCAGCTCGATCAGCCCCATGACCGGCACGGGGTTGAAGAAGTGGACGCCCACGAAGCGCGCCGGATCGGGCGCGGCCTGGGCCAGGCGGGTGATCGGGATGGACGAGGTGTTGGTCGCCAGGATCGCGGTCTCCGACAGCACCGGCCCGACCTCGGCGAAGATGGCGCGCTTCACCGCCTCGCGCTCGGTCGCCGCCTCGATCACCAGCGCGGCCGGGGCCATGGCGGCGAGCGCGCCCACGGGCTCGATCCGCGCGAGGGCGGCGTCGGCGTCCGGGCGGGTCAGCTTGTCCTTGCCCACCAGCCGGTCGAGCGCCTTGCCGATCCTGGCGCGCCCGGCGGTCGCCTCCGCCAGCCCGACATCCGACAGCAGCACCCGGTGACCCGCCTGCGCGGCCACCTGCGCGATGCCGGCCCCCATCTGACCCGCGCCGATCATGCCCACAGTGAAGCTGGCGGTCATGCTCACGCCGTCATCCCCTGGAGCAGGCGGGGCAGCTGTCCGGCCTCGCCCCGCGCCTCCGCCATGAAGAACCCTTTCAGCGGCCCGCTGCGCTGCACCGCCGCCAGGCCCGTCGCGCGCACCCGCGCCGCCGCCCGGCCGCGCACGCCGAACAGCCGCGTCAGCCCGTCCGTCGCTCCGGCGACGCTCAAGGCGTCGAGCGCGCGCCAGCGGTTGTAGCGGGCGAGCAGCTGGTGGTCGCCCGCCTCCAGCCCCAGGCGGCGGCCCTCCACCAGCACCTCGGCGAGCGCGGCGGCGTCGCGCAGGCCGAGGTTCAGCCCCTGCCCCGCGATCGGGTGGATGCCGTGCGCCGCGTCGCCGACCAGCGCCAGCCGCTCGGCGACGATGGTCGCGGCGTGGTGGAAGGAGAGCGGGTAGGTCGAGCGGTCCGCCGCCAGCTCGATCCGGCCGAGCACGTCCAGCGACTTGGGTTGAGCCGCCGCCGCGAAGCCGCGCGGGCCGAGCTTGAGGAGTCCCTCGGCATCCGGGCGGCTGACCGACCAGACCAGCGCCGAGCGGTGGCGGCCGTCCGCGTCGTCGAGCAGCGGCAGGAGCGCGAAGGGGCCATCGGGGTAGAAGATCTCGTAGGCGACATTGTCGTGCGGCCGCTCGTGCGTCAGCGCGGTCACGATCGCGGCGTGGTCGTAGGACCAGCGGGCGGCGGGCAGCCCCGCGCGCTCGCGCGTGGGTGACTTGCGGCCGTCCGCGCCGACCAGCAGGGGAGCGGCCAGCCGGGTGCCGTCGTCCAGCGTCACGCGCGCCGCATGGGCGTCGCGCACCACCTCGACTGGTCGCCGGTTCGACAGCACCGTGATGTGCTCGGCCTCCGCCGCCGCTTCGTTCAGCACCCGGCGCAACTCCCGGTTGGGCACCATGCGGCCGAGCGGGTCGTCGTCCTCGCCTGTCACGAAGTCGAGCCCGTCGCGCCCCGCCGCGCCCTCCGCCACATGGATCGCGCGGATCGGGCAGGCGAGCGGTTCGAGCGCCGCGTCGAGCCCCAGCGACTCCATCATCCGCCAGCTGGCGCTCGCGATGGCGGAGGCGCGCCCGTCGAACCCCGGCGCGGTCAGCTGCGCGGGATCGAGCGGATCGACCACGACGGAGGCGAGGCCGGAGCGGTCGAGCGCCAGCGCCAGCGTCAACCCCACGAGCCCCCCGCCGAGGATGATGGCGTGGGGAGGGGGTGCGGAGGGGGTGCTCATGGGGTCGAGCGGATAGAGGATAGGCGTCGATGGGGGAAGGCGCGGATCCCACGATCCGGGAAGGGGAGTGCTAAAGGCGGAAAGGTTTTGGCGAGCCGGCGAGCGGGTCCGGCCACGGCTGTCCGACGATCGCACCTGGAGCATGCCAGCTTTGGATGGTGGGTTCTCGGTCCGCTTCCGGGCTGCGAACCGAGCAAGGCGGCCACGTATGCCCAAGCCCTTCGAGAATGCTCCAACGCGGACCATGGTTCACGCGGCGGCGGCGAGCTTGATCTCGGGTTCGACGGTAGCGACAAAGCCGTCCATCGTCTGCTCGCCCATATCGACCGCCTTTGCCCCACCGCCGGCAACGACCGTCACGTCGGCGATGCCGATGACGCCCAGGATGAGGCGAAGGTACTGGGTCGCGATGTCGCGGTCGCGGATCGGCGAGCCCTCGGTGTAGACACCCCCCGAAGCGAGCAGCACCGTCGCCTTCTTGCCCGTCACGAGGCCGCCGCCGTCAAGGCCGAGCGTCAGTCCCTTGCGGACGATGTGGTCCACCCACGCCTTCAAGGCGGCGGGGATGTTGTAGTTGTAGACCGGCGTGGCGATGACGATGTGGTCGGCGGCCAGGATCTCGCCCACCAGTTCGTCGGACAGACGCAGCGCCTCCTTCATGTCCGGTGAAAGCTGCCCGGCAGGCGTGAAATAGGCCTGGAGCCACGGCGCGGTCACGAACGGCAGGTCGGTCTTCATCAGGTCGCGGTCGACCACCTCGCCGTTCGGGTGGGCGGCGCGCCAGCCCGCCACGAAGCGACGGGTCATGTTGCGCGAGATGGAACGGTCGCCCCGCGGGCTGGTCTCGACGACGAGAAGCCTGGTCATTGATGGTCTCCTTCAAAGGGGTGTCCGAAGCGGAAGCCGGAGATCGGCTTGCCGAGCGCGTGGCCGTGAAAGGCGAGATGGCCCGGCTCGCCGGACGCGGCGCCGGCCGCCACCATCAGCGGCAGCAGATGATCCTCGTGCGGCTGCGCCTGGCGGGCGCCGGGCGCCTGCTCCCACGCGATCAGCGAACGATCGCGCGTCGCGCCGTCCGTCACCGCCTCGCGCAGCCAGGCGTCGAAGGCCTCGGCGGCGGGATCGACGCCGCCGCTCATGAAGCCGCGCATGTTGTGGTAGGTCTGACCGCTGCCGATGATCAGCACGCCCTCCTCGCGCAGCGGCCTGAGCGCGCGGCCGATGGCAAGATGCGTCGCGGGATCGAGCCCGTGCCGAAGCGACAACTGGACGGCGGGGATATCGGCGCGCGGGAACATGACCTTGAGCGGCACGAAGACGCCGTGATCCCAGCCCCGCGCGGTGTCCGCGCCGCTCTCGATTCCAGCGGCCTCCAGCCGTGTGCGAACTCGCGCCGCCAGCCCCGGATCTCCCGGTGCTGGCCACGTCAGCCGATAGGTGTGTGCGGGGAAGCCACCATAGTCGAACAGCAAGGCTGGCGCGGCTCCGGCGTTGACCGTCGGATGCGTCGCTTCCCAATGCCCCGAGACGATGAGAACGGCACGGGGCCGCTCCACGAGCGCGTCGGCGAAGCCGCGAAGATACTCTTCCAGTTCGCTCCACGTCTCTCGCAGGGGACCGGGATCGAGGAAGAAGCACGGGCCACCCCCGTGATTGATGAAGTAAGTCGGTTGCATGGCGACGATCTAAGCCGCAGGACCCGCATTTGGGAGCGATCGAATTGTGATTGTTTCCATCGGCCAAGGTGATGGATCATGATCGGCAATCTGAGCCTCGATCAGTTGCGCGTGCTGATGACGGTCGCCGAGACCGGCAGCTTTTCCGCCGCCGGTCGCAAGCTGGGACGCGTCCAGTCTGCGATCAGCCAGTCGATCGCGACGCTGGAAGCGGGACAGGGTGTGACGCTGTTCGACCGCGGCGGGCACCGGCCGCGGCTCACCGACGTCGGTCGCGTGCTGGTCGATCAGGCAAGACTGGTGCTCGCCAGCGCCGCCCGTTTCGAGGCGGTCGCGGCGGGGACGCGCGAAGGGCTGGAACCCGAACTTGCGCTCGCGATCGACCCGCTGGTGCCGACCGCACCGCTGATCGACAGCCTGCGGGACCTGAGCGCGCGCTTCGCCAACCTGCCCGTCAGCTTCTCGACCGAGGGGTTGGGCGGCGCGCTGCGACGGCTGCGCAGCGGCTCGGCGGCGCTTGGCATCTGCCTGCTGCTGCCGGACGTCCCCGAGGACATGGCCGCCTACCCGCTGCTGCGGATCGCGATGCGGCCAGTGGTGGCGCCCGGCCACCCTTTGGCGTCGCTAGGGCGCTCCGCCACGCGCGGCGATCTGGAGCCGCACGTCCAACTCGTGCTGTCCGATCCGGTCGATCCCGGCGGCGCGGCCTACGGCCTGACGAGCGCGCGGTTGTGGCGCTTCGTCGACCTTGGCCGGCGGCTCGACTTTCTGCTCGCGGGCTTCGGGTGGTGTCGAATGCCGGAGCACCTCGTCGCGGCCCCGATTGCGGAGGGAAAGCTGGTTTCGCTCCGGATCGAGGAGGATTCGACGCCCGGTGAGGGACTCGTCATCTACGCGGCGCACCGGCGAGACCGCGCGCTAGGCCCCGCGGGCCGATGGCTGCTGGACGAGTTGCGACGGCGTCTCGCCACCGCTTGAACCAATCGTCGGTTCCCGGCGAATGTCTGGTCCGGGGAGCATGCTTCGTCGCCTGCATGACTTAATCTACGGGTCGAAAGCGGACGCATCCGGCGCCCTCCCCCTCACGCCGCCAGCCGTTCCTCCACCGGCACGGGCGCGGCCAGGCCGGCCAGGAACTGGCCGGTGCAGGCGGCCCAGCTGTAGCGCCGGGCCTCCGCCACGCAGGCGGCGGGGGCGCGGGTCAGCGCCGTGGCGATCGCCTGGGCCAGGTCCTCGTCCACCCCGCCCACCGGCGCGCGCGCGCCGGCCAGGATGTCGGCGGGGCCGGGCGCGGGCAGGGCGGCGACCGGCGTGCCGCAGGCGAGCGCCTCGATCGCGACCAGGCCGAAGGTGTCGGTTCGGCTCGGGAACACCAGCACATCGGCGGCGCGGTAGGCGCCCGCCAGCGCCTCGCCCGCCAGCGCGCCGGCGAACACCGCGTGGGGATGGCGCCGCTCCAGTGCGGAGCGGGCGGGACCGTCGCCCACGACCAGCTTGCTGCCCGGCAGATCGAGCGACAGGAAGGCGTCCAGGTTCTTCTCCACCGCCAGCCGGCCCACCGCCAGGTGGATCGGGCGCGGCAGGTCTGCGGCGAGCGCCAGCGGCGCGCCGTCGGGCCGGAACAGCGACAGGTCGACGCCGCGCGACCACGGCCTGGTGCGCGGCAGGCCGATCGCGTTCAGCTCCGCCCCCAGCCGCCCGGTGGCCACGAACACGCCCGCCGCCGGCGCGTGGAAGCGGCGCACGATCGGCCAGAAGCGCTCCGCCTTCAGCCCGGTGCGCAGCGCCAGATAGTCGGGAAAGCGGGTGTGGAAGGAGGTGGTGAAGGGGTGGCTCCGCCGCAGGCACCAGCGCCGCGCCGCCCAGCCGAGCGGGCCTTCGGTGGCGATGTGGACCGCGTCCGGCCGGCTCGCCGCCAGCCGCCGCCCGACCGCGCCGGGCGGCGTCAGCGCCAGGCGGATCTCCGGATAGCCGGGGCAGGCGACCGTGGCGAAGCCGTCGGGGGTGATCGGGGCCACCTCGTGTCCGCGCCGGCGCAGCTCGGCTATGGTCGCCTCCAGCGTGCGGACCACGCCGTTGACCTGCGGCGCCCAGGCGTCGCTGACCAGCGCCAGCCTCACGCGGCGACCTCCGCCGCCCGCGCCCGCTCGCGCGCCTCCTCCTCCGCGCGCCAGTCGATCAGCGCCAGGCGGCCGTCGGGGTGCTCGACCAGGGCGGTGCGGCTCTCCACCCAGTCGCCGGTGTTGTGATAGGCGACGCGGCCGATGTCGCGCATCGCCGCGGTGTGGATGTGGCCGCACACGACGCCGTCCACCCCGGCCTCGTGGGCGGCGTGGGCCACCGCCTCCTCGTAGGAGGTGATGAACTGCACCGCGTTCTTGACCCGGCGCTTGGCGTAGGCGGAGAGCGACCAGTAGGGCAGGCCCAGCCGCCGGCGCAGCGCGTCGTAGCCGCGATTGGCCTTGAGCAGAGCGGTGTAGGCCCAGTCGCCCATCAGCGCGAGCCAGCGGTGGTAGAGCACCACCGCGTCGAACCGGTCGCCGTGCAGCACCAGCAGCCGGCGGCCGTCGGCGGTGGTGTGGACGTCCTCCAGCCGGACCGCGATGCCGCCGAAGGTGAGGCCGGCATAGTCGCGGAACGCCTCGTCGTGGTTGCCGGGGATGTAGACGACGCGGGTGCCGTGGTGCGCCATCTTCAGGATGCGGCGCAGGACCTCGTTGTGGGCGGCGGGCCAGTGCCAGCCGCGCTTCAAGGCCCAGCCGTCGACGATGTCGCCGACCAGGTAGAGCGTGTCGCATTCGACGGAGCGCAGGAACTCCGCCACCGCGGTCGCCGAACAGCCGGCGGTGCCGAGGTGCAGGTCGGAGACGAAGACGGTGCGGTAGTGCGTGCGCGGGCGCGGCGGCTGGTAGGAGGTCGGCTGGGCGATCCAGTCGGGCAGTTGCGCGCGGAGCGCGGGCAGGAGTGCTGCGGGCGATCGGGTGAGGGTGGCCATGGCGCGGGTCTCCGTCGTGGGGTCCGCGTCGCGCATAGCCGCCCAGTGAGTCGTGGGCGCGACAGGGGTGTGACGGGGATGTTGCAGGGGCCGATGCTCAAGCGGAGACTTGAACCACCTCCGCCATCCGTTCGGCTTGGGCGACCACAGCCGCGGCCAGGGCTTCGTGGGGATCGGCCATGGCCCGCCAAACATCCGCCGGGCTGTTCAAGCTCAAGTCGGCGTCCGCCCGCTCGATCCATTGCCACCACACCCAATCCGTGTCCGGCCGATGAACGGAGTAGCCGAGCGCCCGTTCGCTGTGGTCCGCGAGCCTTGTCCTACGGTTCCGATGAAGGGGTGTCAGCGAGTCGAGCCCCCAGGCTAGATCGGTGTAATCCTTACGGTCGAACTGAATGCGGAAGCACACGTCGGCGCTTGACGCATATTCCAGGTCCAGGCCCGTGTAGGTCTTGCGCGGATCCAGGGTCCGGTTCGGCCTCCGGGACGACACAAGGCGGCCGACGCCCGATGCAGACCACCGCGTCCGGATTGCCTGGTCGAAGCGCTCTCCGATCGCGGTAAGGATCGGCTCGCGCGCGCCAAGTATGTCGGCGGCGGGCAGGAGGAGGTGGGGTGAGGCCAAGAGGTCATCGACGATGGCGCGGTTCAAGCTGGTATCTCCCGTGGCGAGGAAACGATGTTCGATATGACGCGCCAGCTCCAGCAGGAAATGGCGGACCCGCTCCGCCTCCGCCCGGCTGGCGCACAGGCGCAGCCAGGGCAGCAGCGCCTCGTAGTCGGTGTCGATCAGGAGCTTGGCGTCGCACAGCCGCTTGCGCTCGGCGACCGCGAGCTGTTCCTTCGGAAAGTCGCCTCTCTCCCCTTTGAGCACCAGGAGGCACGTTCGTGTGCCGCCGAGTGACGCGAGGTGCGCCAAGTAGTCCTTCACCTGATCAGCTTGCCACCCGGCGTCCGGCTTGTTCTCGATGGCGAGCGCGTGAGTGCCGAAGGTGACGAGCACGTCCAGCCGGCGGTTGGCCCGCCCGATCCGGTCGGTGGGCACCTCGCAGCGTGCGCGCGCCGAGCGGGTGACGGCTTTGGGAAAGAGGTCGAGTTCGCTCAGAAAGAGGCGGAGGAAGAGGTCGCCCTGCCCGTGCGTCTCGCCCGCGTCGAGCATCCACCGGAGGATCGCGGATAGGCCGAGTTCGTTCGTACGGAGGAAGTCGAGTGGATTGAAGCGGTCGGCCAGTCTCGCGTCCAGGATTGGTCTCGCCTGCTGCCAAGCCGCGCGGCGAACCTCCACCTGACGCAGCAGGGTGGTCAGGTCCAACTCTCGCGGGCGAATGGCGGATTCACGCATCGCGCGGCCGATACCGGACGTGATCGTGCGAGCCAATCGCCCGCCGCATGCCGTGTCGAGCGAACGGCAGACGCTTGACGCCGGACTCCCGCCCGCGCCAGACTCGCGCCGGCGGGAGACGACGATGGCCACGACGGCGACACACGACTGGCGCGCGACGGTGCGGGAGGGGGTGGGGCGCAGCGTCGCGTTGACCGCCGGCCTGGCGCTGATCGGGCTGGCGGTGCTTCTCGCGCTGGCGCTCGGCAGCCATCGCGGCACCGATCCGTCGTTCGACACCGCGGCCGCCGGGCCGCCGGGCAACCTGATCGGCTGGCCCGGCGCCTACGCCGCCGACGCGCTGCTGATGGCGGCGGGACCGGCGGCGGTGCTGCTGGTTCCGCTCGTCTTCGCGATCGGGCTGAAGCTGTGGCGTGGCGAGACCCCGGTCGGCTGGCGCGCGACGCTCGTCGCCGGCGCGGGCGCGATGGCGCTGGGCGCGGTGGCGCTGACCTTGTGGCGCGGGCCGGTGCCGACCCAGCTGCCCGGCGGAACCGGCGGCGCGGTCGGCTATCTGGGCGCGGGGCTGGCGGAGTGGGGGCTGGGCTTCGCCGGCGAGGGCGCGCGTCCGTGGTTGCGAGGAGTGTTGGCCGGGGCGCTCGCGCTCGCCGCGCTGGCGCTCGCCATGGCCGCGCTGTCCATCGCGCGGCCGCGCTGGTCCCGAGTGCGCGAGCGGCTGCCCACGCTGCCCGGCTTCGGCGGGGAGGCCGAGGCGACTGCGCCGGCGGGCGAGGCCGATCCCGTCCCGCCCACTGCCCCGAAGGGTCCGCGGCTGCCCGCCCTGCCGCGCAAGTCGAAGCCCAAGATCGCCGACCGCACGGACACGGCCGCACCCGCACCCGCGACGAAGCGCCAGGAGCAGCTCGACCTGCGCGACGACTACACGCTGCCCTCGCTCGACCTGCTGTCCGAACCGCCGCCCCCGGTCGGTGCGGCGCTGGACAAGGCGGGGCTGGAGAGGAACGCGCGGCTGCTCGAATCCGTGCTCGACGACTTCAAGGTCAAGGGCGAGATCGTGGAGGTCCGCCCCGGCCCGATCGTCACGATGTACGAACTCGATCCCGAACCGGGCATCAAGGCGACACGCGTCATCAGCCTGGGCGACGACATCGCGCGCAACATGAGCGCCATGTCGGCGCGCATCGCCACCATCCCCGGCCGCACCGTCATCGGCATCGAACTGCCCAACCAGCGGCGGGAAGCGGTCGTGCTGCGCGAACTGGTGGCGTCCGCCGCCTTCAACGAACCGGGGGCGAAGCTGCCGATCGTGCTGGGCAAGAACATCTCCGGCGACCCGGTCGTCGCCGACCTGGCGCCCATGCCCCACCTGCTGGTCGCCGGCACCACCGGGTCGGGCAAGTCGGTCGGCCTCAACTGCATGATCCTGAGCCTGCTCTACCGGCTCAGCCCCACCGACCTGCGGATGATCATGATCGACCCGAAGATGCTGGAACTCAGCATGTACGAGGACATCCCGCATCTGCTCGCTCCGGTGGTGACGGAGCCGGCCAAGGCGGTGCGCGCGCTCAAATGGGCCGTCGAGCAGATGGAGGAGCGCTATCGCATGATGGCGACGGCGGGCGTGCGCAGCCTCGACAGCTTCAACGACAAGGTGCGCGAGGCCAAGCGGCGCGGGCGGCCGCTGGGTCGGCGGGTCCAGACCGGCCACGACGAGGACGGCAAGCCGGTCTACGAGGACGAGGAGCTGGACTACGACGTGCTCCCCCAGATCGTGATCATCGTGGACGAGCTCGCCGACCTGATGATGACGGCGGGGAAAGAGGTCGAGTTCCTGATCCAGCGGCTCGCCCAGAAGGCTCGGGCGGCCGGCATCCACCTGATCATGGCGACCCAGCGCCCGTCGGTCGACGTCATCACCGGCGTCATCAAGGCCAACCTGCCGACCCGCATCTCGTTCCAGGTCACGTCCAAGATCGACAGCCGCACCATCCTGGGCGAGCAGGGGGCCGAGCAGCTGCTGGGCAAGGGCGACATGCTCTACATGCCCGGCGGCAAGCAGGTCAGCCGCGTCCACGGCCCGTTCGTGAGCGACGAGGAGGTCAAGGCGGTCGCCGACCATTGGCGCGGCCAGGGCCAGCCCGACTATGTCGAGGCGGTGACGGAGGAGCCCGAGGACGGTGGCTTCGCCCTCGACGGCGCGCCGGAAGGCGAGGACACGCCGGAGGAGCGCACCTACAGGAAGGCGGTGCAGCTGGTCGCCGAGAACCAGCGCGCGTCGACCTCGTGGCTCCAGCGGCAGTTGAGGGTGGGATACAACTCGGCCGCGCGGATCATCGAGCGGATGGAGGAGGACGGCATCGTGGCGCGGCCCGACCACGTCGGCCGGCGCGAGGTGCTGGTGGACCAGCACGGCCAGGCGCTGTGAGGAAGTCCCAGCCGGGGCGGGAACAGGCGAGCGGTCCGGCCGCCCCCTCTTCGACCATCGCTTGCCTGGACCGCTCGAAGCCAGTCCTGAACGACCGCCCTTCCTACCGATCCTATGCTGTCGCAGAAGGGAGGCTTCGACAGGCTCGCCCTCGGGGCAGAACGGCGGCATCGTCTTAGAGTCGGGTGACAATGGATGGAACCGGCCCCGAGGAGAGGGACGGTTGGCGGGTTCGCGCGTCGCGCTCAGCCGGTCGCCGTCGCGACGCGCACCGCGCCGGCCCCGCGCACCGCCGCCAGCGTCGGCAGGCCGTCCACCGCCATCAGCAGGTCGGCCTCCGCCAGCACGGAGCGCAGGACGTGCGCCGCGCCGTCCGCTCCGTCCAGCGCCAGGCCGTAAGCATAGGGCCGCCCCAGCCCGACCGCCCTCGCGCCGAGCGCCACCGCCTTCACCACGTCCGTGCCCGACCGCACGCCGGAGTCGAACAGCACCGGCACATCGCCGCACGCCGCGACCACATCGGGCAGCAGGTCGATCGCCGCCAACCCTCCGTTCGCCTGCCGCCCGCCATGATTGGAGACGTAGATCGCGTCCGCCCCGCGCGCGATGCCCTCGCGCGCGTCGTCGGGATGGCAGATGCCCTTCAGCACCAGCGGCAGACTGGTCGCCTCGCGCAGCCACGCCATGTCGTCCCAGGTCAGCACTTGGCCGAAGGTCGCCGCCCAGGTCGCCACGGCCGCCTTCAGGTCCTCCTCCGGCGGCTTGGCCAGCAGCGAGCGGAAGACCGGGTCGGAGAAGTAGTTCTCCAGCACATGGCCCCTCAGCTGCGGGAAGTTGGCGGCGTTGAGGTCGCGCGGCCGCCAGCCGGTCACCCAGGTGTCCAGCGTCACCACCAGCGCCCTGGCGCCCGCCGCCTCCGCGCGCCCGATCAGGCTCTCCGCCAGCTCGCGGTTCTTGGGCGTATAGAGCTGGAAGAAGGCGGGCGTGTCGCCGCAGGCCGCGAACACCGCCTCCATCGGGTCGTTGGAGAGCGTCGAGACGCAGAACGGCACCCCGGTCATCGCCGACGCCCGCGCGGCGGCCAGGTCGCCATGGCCGTCCTGGGTGCAGATCCCGTTGACGCCGATTGGGGCCATGAACAGCGGCGAGGGGAGCGTCAGTCCGAACAGCCCGACCGACAGGTCGCGCGTGGCGCAGTCCACCATCATGCGCGGCACGATCCCCCAATGGGCGAAGGCGTCGGCGTTCCACCGCTGCGTGTGCTCGTCCCCGCAGCCGCCCTGGACGTAGGCCAGCGTGGACGGCGGCAGGGCGGCGGCCGCGCGCGCCTGGAGCGTCGCCCAGTCCACCGGCGTCCTCGGCACGACGCCGTTCAGGCCGGCGAGGTAGATCCGGTTCTGGTAATCGCCATAGTGCGGCATGGGAGGACTCCTTTCCTCTCGTTGTTGGGGAGGAGAGGGGCGGGAGCAAGCGAGAGTTCCTCCCCGGCACGGGGAGGGGGACCGCGAAGCGGTGGAGGGGCTTGCCCGGACTGGATGTTACGCGCTTCCGATCGACAAAAGAGCCATATCCTGAACCTTCGGCAAACCCCTCCACCATGCTGCGCATGGTCCCCCTCCCCGTGCCGGGGAGGAATCATTGGGTCACCCCACCGGCTTCGCCTCCGCCAGAAGTCCGCGCCGGACCTCCCCCTGACGCTCCAGCATCCAGCCAGGATATTCGCCGGGCAGCGCGCTCGCCTTGCCCAGCGTCGCCAGCTCGTCCTCGCTCAGCGTCAGGTCCACCGCGCCCAGATTGTCGGTCAGTTGCGCCATCTTCGTCGCCCCGACGATGCACGTCGTGACCCCCGGCTGCGCCAGCAGCCAGGCGAGCGCCACCTGAGCCATCGAGCATCCGTGCGCCTCGGCGATCGGGCGCATGGCGTCCACCACCGCCTCGCCCCGCGCCTCGATCGGCGGAAAGTCGAAGCTCTCACGCCGACCCTTCGCGTCGCCATCCGAATATTTGCCCGTCAGATAGCCGCCGGCGAGCGGGCTCCAGACCATCAGTCCGACGCCCTCGCTTTCCAGCATCGGCACGATCTCGCGCTCCAGGTCGCGTCCGGCGAGCGAGTAGTAGGACTGGAGGCTGACCGGCCGGTGCAGCCCCAGCCGCTCCGCCATGCCGGTCGCCTTGGCCACCTGCCACGCGGCCCAGTTCGACAGGCCGACATAGCGGACGTGGCCGTGCTCCACGAGCGTGTGGAGCGCGCGCAAGGTCTCCTCCATCGGGGTGGCGGGGTCGAAGCCGTGGATCTGGTAGAGGTCGATATGGTCGAGGACGAGCCGCTTCAGGCTGGCGTGGCACGCGGCGATCAGGTGGGTGCGGCTGGCGCCCCGCCCGTTCGGCCCTTCGCCCATCTCGCCGAACGCCTTTGTGGCGACGACGATCTCGTCGCGCGACACTCCAAGGTTGCGGATCGCCTGGCCGGTCACCTCCTCCGACTGACCGGAGTGGTAAACATCGGCGGTGTCGACGAAGTTCACGCCCGCGTCGATCGCGGCCTTCAGCATCGCGTCGGCGTCGGATTGGCCGAGCGTCCCGATCTGCTCCCACATGCCCGTGCCGCCCCCGAAGGTCATGGTGCCGAGGCAGAGTTCGGAGACGAACAGGCCGGTGCGTCCGAGGCGGTTGTGTTTCATGGGAGGGGCTTTCTGTTTGGTGCGAAAGCAAACGCACGAGCCGCCCCTTCTTCTCCCCTCCCTTCCAGGGAGGGGGCGGGGGTGGGTGGCGGAGCGCAGCGGAGCCCTCCGATGGTGCGGCTTGCGCCAGCTCGCCTTCGGCTCGCACCCACCCCCAACCCCTCCCTTGCAGGGAGGGGAGGAGATCGCAGGGGGACGACATCGCCTGCCGCCCCTGCTAACGGCCCACCCCCATGCTCAACCTGACCGACATCACCGTGCGCCTGGGCGGGCGCACGATCCTGGACGGTGCCACCGCCGCCCTGCCGCCGCGCTCGCGCGTCGGGCTCGTGGGCCGCAACGGGGCGGGCAAGTCCACCCTGGTGCGCGTGATCGCCGGCCTGCTGGAGCCGGACGCCGGCCGGGCCGCCATGCCGAAGGGGTCGCGGCTGGGCTATGTCGCGCAGGAGACGCCGGCCGGCTCGGCCACCCCGTTCGACACCGTGCTCGCCGCCGACACCGAGCGCGAGAGCCTGCTGGCGGAGGCGGAGACGGAGCCGCCGCTCGACCGGCTGGCCGAGATCCATGAACGGCTGAACGCCATCGACGCCCACGCCGCCCCGGCGCGCGCCGGCCGCATCCTGGCGGGCCTGGGCTTCGACGAGGCGATGCAGCGCCAGCCCTTGAGCGACTTCTCCGGCGGCTGGCGGATGCGGGTCGCGCTCGCCGCGCTGCTGTTCTCCGCGCCCGAGGTCATGCTCTTGGACGAGCCGTCCAACCACCTCGACCTCGAAGCGGTGATGTGGCTGGAGAGCTACCTCCAGTCCTGCCCCGCCACCCTGCTGGTCGTCAGCCACGAGCGCGACTTCCTGAACAACGTGGTCGACCACATCCTGCATCTGGAGCGCGGCGGCCTGACCCTCTACCCCGGCGGTTATGACGCCTTCGAGCGGCAGCGGGCGGCCGCCCAAGCGCAGCAGGCGTCGGCGGCCAAGCGGCAGCAGGTCGAGCGCGAGAAGCTGGCCGACTATGTCGCGCGCAACTCGGCCCGCGCGTCCACCGCCAAACAGGCGCAGAGCCGCGCCAAGGCGCTGGCGCGCATGCAGCCGATCGCGGCCGTGGTCGACGACCCGTCGCTCGCCTTCGCCTTCCCCGATCCCGACGAGCTGAAGCCGCCGCTGGTCACCATGGACCTCGCCAGCGTCGGCTATGCCGGGACGCCGGTGCTCAAGCGCCTGAACCTTCGACTCGACCCGGACGACCGGATTGCGTTGCTCGGCCGCAACGGCAACGGCAAGACGACGCTCGCCCGGCTGATCGCCGCGCAACTGCCGGCGATGGCGGGCGAGGTCACGTCGTCCTCGAAGATGCGGGTCGGGTACTTCACGCAATATCAGGTGGAGGAGCTGGACGCCGACGACACCCCGCTGGAACACATGACGCGCCTCATGCCGACCGCCAGCCAGTCGGCGGTGCGCGCGCAGCTCGGCCGGTTCGGCTTCGGCGCGGACAAGGCGACGACGCGGGTGGGCAAATTGTCGGGCGGTGAGCGGGCGCGGCTCGCGCTGGCGCTGATCACGCGCGACGCGCCACACCTGCTGATCCTCGACGAGCCCACCAACCACCTGGACGTCGACAGCCGCGAGGCGCTGGTCCAGGCGCTCAACCAGTATTCCGGGGCCGTCGTACTGGTGAGCCACGATCGGCACATGCTGGAGACCACCGCCGACCGGCTGGTGCTGGTGGACGACGGCACCGCGCGCGAGTTCGACGGGTCGCTGGACGACTACATCCAGCTGGTCCTGACCGGCTCGTCGGAGCCCAAGCCGTCGAAGGGCGGGGCGAAGCAGGCGCGGCAGGACGCCGCCAAGGCGCGCGAGGAGCGCAAGGAGCTGAAGCGGGCGGCGCAGAAGGCGGAGACCGCGGTGGGCAAGCTGACCACCGAACGCTCCGCCATCGACCGCGCGCTGTTCGCGCCGGACGATGCGGAGGGCGCGCTGGCCCGGCTGTCGGTGTCCGAGTTGATGCGGCGCCGCGCCGCTCTGGAAGAACGGATCGAGGCGGCCGAGGCCGAATGGCTGGCGGCGAGCGAACGGCTGGAGGCGGTGGAGGCTTAAGGCCCCTCACCCGCACCACCTCCGCTCACGCTGAGCCTGTCGAAGCGCATTCGGGATGGGGGAGGATCCGGTGGACGTCGAACTTGGACAGGCTCAGCCCGAGCGGATGGCGAGTATCGTTCGGACATCGCCCAGTCCGTCCGACACCAGCACCCTGTGCGGCACGGTGAGCGCGGCCAACCCTATGACCATCCAGCCCGCCAGCCCCGCTCCCGGCAGCCACCATGCCGCCGCCGCCAGCACCGCCGCGCCGCCGAGCACGGTCGGCGCGCAAGCCCGCGCGTAGTCTCGCATCGAGAGCCCCAGCCGCGAGCGCCGTCGCCCGGCGGCGGGGCGGGAGTGGCCGAACGCGAAGAACAGGGCGAAGTCCAGCAGCGGCGGGCAGGCGATGAGCGCCAGCGAGGACGCAGCCGCCTCTACCGATAGGCGCCGCTCGGCCCGCCAGCAGCCCGCCAGCGCCACCTGCGCTCCGACACCGGCGGCCGCCATCACGGCGCCCACGAGTCGAGCGTCGATTGCGGAGCCGCCCACCACCGGCGCGATCAGCCCGTCCAACGCGGTCGGGTGGAGAAGCGCCGGCAGTCCTGCCGGCCTCGATCCCCGCGCGACCCGCTCCCAGGCCGATCGGCCAACCGCATCCTCCTCCGAGAAGTGCCGGTGCCCAGCGTCATGGCGAGGCAGGTGGTCGCGGCGATGAACGGCACGATCGAGTGGCCGTGGGTGTGATGGCGCCACTCGGGATCCTTGCTGCCGGTGGCGTAGATGCCGAGCGAGGCGAGCGACGTGACGACGAAGCCGATCAGGAGCGGCAGTTGAACCGGGGACATCGGAACCTCCTCCAATCCGGGTTTGGGCACAGGATGAACTCTGCCGCTGCTGCCTGGTTTGGTGAAAACCGTAGCTGAAACAGCCACTAGGACGAAGCGCTGGCGCCGGCTGGCGAAGTGGGCCACGCTCGCCCCATGAAGCAGCGGGACCAGGGCGGGGCGGCGCTCGCCTTCGAGGGGGTGACGAAGCGGTTCGGCGCTGCGGTGGCGCTCGACGGCGTGACGCTCGCGGTGGCGCCCGGCACGCTGCTGGCGCTGGTCGGGGCCAGCGGGTCGGGCAAGACGACCCTGCTTCGGACGGTCAACCGCTTGGTCCGCCCCGACGAGGGGCGGGTGCTGGTGCGCGGGCGCGACGTGGCCGCGCAGCCGGTCGAGGCGCTGCGCCATGGCATCGGCTATGTCATCCAGAGCACCGGCCTGCTGCCCCACCTCACCGTCGCGGAGAACATCGCGGTCGTGCCCCGTCTGCTGGGCTGGAGCCGGGAGCGGCGGCGGGACCGGGTGGCGGAGCTGCTGGAGCTGGTGGCGCTCCCCGCCCCGCTGGCCGACCGTACGCCGGACGCGCTCTCGGGCGGGCAGGCGCAACGGGTGGGCGTGGCGCGCGCGTTGGCCGCCGCGCCCCGCCTGATGCTGATGGACGAGCCCTTCGGCGCACTGGACCCGGTCACCCGCGACGAGCTCGGCCGCGCCTATCGCGATCTGCACGGGCGGCTGGGGCTGACCACGGTCATGGTGACCCACGATGTCGGCGAGGCGCTGCTGCTCGCCGACCGGATCGCGGTGCTGGGTGCCGGTCGCCTGCTGGCCGATGCCGCGCCGGCCGATCTGATGGGCGGCCACCCCGATCCGTCCGTCGACGCGCTGTTCGCCGTGCCGAGGGACCAGGCGCGCCGACTGGCGGAGCTCGCGGGATGAGGGGGTCTTCATGACCCCCGCGCTTGCCGATGCGCTGGCCGCCGCGCCCGCCTTTGCCCGCGCGCACCTGCTCATCAGCGGATCGGCGGTGCTGTTGGCGGTGCTCGTGGGTGTGCCGCTCGCCGTCTGGGCGGCGGGCGCGGGTCGCGCCAGGGGGCCGGTGCTGGGCGCGGTGGCGCTGATCCAGACGGTGCCCGCGCTGGCGCTGCTCGCGCTCTTCTACCCACTGTTGCTGGCGCTCGGGCGAAGCACCGGGGCGGCGATCCCCGCGCTCGGCTTCCTGCCCGCTCTCCTGGCGCTCACCCTCTACGCGCTGCTGCCGATCGTGCGGAACGGGGTGGCGGCGCTGACGGGGGTGGACGCGGGCGTGGTGAACGCGGCCACCGGGCTGGGGATGACCCGCTGGCAGCGGCTGCGGCTGGTGGAGCTGCCGCTGGGCGCGCCCGTGCTGATGGCCGGCATCCGCACGGCGGCGGTGTGGACGATCGGGGCGGCCACGCTGGCGACCACCGTCGGCCAGCCCTCGCTCGGCAATCTGATCTTCTCCGGCCTGCAGACCGAGAACTGGAGCCGGGTGCTGGTCGGCTGCCTGGGCTCGGCGGCGCTGGCGATCGTGGTGGACGCGTTGCTGGCGCTGGTGGAGGGCGGAGTCGCGCGCCGGGAGCGCCGGCGGTGGGGGCTCGGGCTCGTCGGGCTCGCCGCGTTGCTGGCGGTGGCGCTCTGGCCCACGCGGAGCGCACAGGCGGGAGGGGACCCGCCGATCGTGGTGGGCGCCAAGAACTTCTCCGAACAGTACATCCTGGCGAGCGCTATCGAGGGGCGGCTGCGCGCGGCGGGCTACCCGGTCGAGCGCCGCGACGACCTCGGCTCGGCGGTGGTCTATCGCAGCCTCGCGGCGGGCGATGTCGATGTCTATGTCGACTACACCGGCACGCTCTGGGCCAACGTGCTCGGCCGCACCGACAACCCGCCGCCCGCCGAGTTGCAGCGCACGCTGGCGGCCGAGCTGAAGCGGCGCGACGGCGTGACGGTGCTGGGGCCGCTGGGGTTCGAGAACGCCTATGCGCTCGCCATGCGCCGCGATCGGGCGGCGGCGCTGGGCGTGACCTCGTTCGCCGATCTCGCCCGCGTCGCCCCGCGCCTGCGGCTGGCCGCCGATCTGGAGTTCCTCTCGCGGCCGGAATGGGCGAGCGTGGAGGGCACCTACGGCCTGCGCTTCGCCGACGCGCGGTCCTACAATCCGACCTTCATGTACCGCGCCATCGCCGAGGGGCAGGCGGACGTGATCGCCGCCTTCTCGTCCGATGGGCGGATCGCGGGGCTGGACCTGGTGACGTTGGCGGACCCGAAACGCGCGCTGCCCTCCTACGACGCGGTGCTGCTGCTGTCCGCGCGCGCGGCGGCCGATCCCCGACTTGTGGCCGCCCTCCGGCCGCTGGTGGGCGCGGTGTCGATCGAGCGGATGCGTGGCGCCAACCTGATGGTGGACCGCGACACCGACAAGCGAACTCCCGGCCAGGCCGCGCGTTGGCTGACCGAAGGAGAGGCGAAATGAGCGACGTGACGAACAACGAGGCGAAGAACCGCTACGAGCTGACGGTGGAGGGGATGACCGCCATGGCCGAATACACGCTGGACGACGATCGCATCACCTTCACCCACACGGTCGTCCCGCGCGAAATCGACGGGAAGGGGGTCGGCACCCGCCTCGTCACCGCGGCTCTGGACGATGCCAGGGAGCGGAACCTGACGGTCGTGCCGCAATGCCCCTTCGTCGCTCACGTCATCGAGGAGACGCCGGAATACCGCTCCTTGCCCTGATTGCTATTGCGAAGCGTTCTCATTCTCATTAGGAGACCCGCTCCAATCGAGGAACGGGAGAGAACGGGTGGGACTGATCTTGGCGGCAGGGGTGGTGGCGAGTCTGGCGGGAGCGGACGCGGCGGCCGTGGAGGCGACCGGCCCGGGCGGCATCGTCACCGGCCGGCGCGAGGGCTATGGCGTGGAGGACACCTCGTCCGCCACGCGCACCGACACCCCTCTGGTCGACGTGCCGCAGGCGGTCACCGCGGTGACGAAGCGCGAGATCGAGGACCGCGACCTGCGCTCCATCGCCGACGTGATCCGCACCGTGCCCGGCGCGGTGGCGGCGCAGGGCGAGGGCCATCGCGACCAGATCGTGCTGCGCGGCAACAACTCGACCGCCGACTTCTTCATCGACGGCCTGCGCGACGACACGCAGTACTACCGCCCGCTCTACAACCTGGCGCGCGTCGAGGTGCTGCGCGGGCCGAACGCGCTGATCTTCGGGCGCGGCGGCGGCGGCGGGGTGGTCAACCGGGTGACCAAGCGGCCGCTGGCCGACACGCTGCTGGCGGGCAGCGCGGGGGTGGACAGCTTTGGCGCCTTTGCGTTCGACGCCGACCTCAACCAGCCCTTCGGCGCGGATGCGGCCGGGCGGCTGAACGCCACCTATGAGCGGTTCCACAACCACCGCGACGTCCATGAGGGCCGCACGATCGCGCTGAACCCGCAGGCGGCCGTGGCGCTCGGCCCCGACACCGGCGCGCTCCTCTCCTACGAATGTCGACGACAGCCGGGTGGTCGATCGCGGCATCCCGTCGCAGGACGGCCGGCCGCTGGCGGGCGCGCGCGACCTGTTCTTCGGCTCGCCCGACGGCAACCGGCTGGGGCTGGAGGCGCACATCGCGCGCGCCGAGGTGACGCACGAGCCGTCCGACCGTCTGCGGCTCACCAGCCGGCTGCTCTACGGCCATTACGACAAGTTCTATCGCAACATCCTGCCCGCTTCCGCCGTCGTGAACGGGACGGTCGAGCTGTCGGGCTATTCCGACGCCACCGTGCGCGACAATCTGTTCAGCCAGACCGACCTGGTGCTGACAGCGACGACCGGCGCAGTCGCGCACATCATTCTGGGCTCGGTCGAGGTCGGGCATCAGGAGACGCGGAGCGACCGCCTCAACGCCTTTTTCGGAAGCGATCGGCGCGCGATGGTGGCCGTCACGGACCCACTCGTCGTGCCCGCCTTTGACTATCTCGGCGGCGCGGGCGAGCGGCGGAGTGCCAGCGAAGCCGACGTGCTGGCCGTCACGGTGCAGGACCAGCTGGAGCTTGGGCCGGTGCAGGTCATCGCCGGCCTGCGGCATGACCGCTTTACGCTGGACGCCACCGACCGGCTGGCGGGCGCGCGCTTCCGCCGCCGCGACTCGGTCTGGTCGCCGCGTCTGGGACTGGTGGTGCATCCGGTGGAGCGCGTCAGCCTCTATGCCAGCTACGCCCGCTCCTTCCTGCCCCAATCGGGCGACCAGTTCACCTCCCTCGACCTCACCACGGAGGCGCTGAAGCCGGAGCGGTTCACGAACTATGAGGTGGGCGCGAAGTGGCGGGCGACCGGCGACCTGCTGCTCGCCGCCGCGCTCTACCGGCTCGACCGCACGAACACGCGCGCGGCGGGGCCGGTGCCGGGGCAGACGGTGCTGACCGGCGCGCAGCGCAGCCGGGGGCTGGAGCTGGAGGCGGCGGGGACGGTCGCGCCCGGGCTGCAGGTGAGCGCCGGCTATGCCTGGCAGGAGGCGGAGATCGTCGAGACGACCGCCGCCGCCCCCGCCGGCCGCCGCGTGCCGCTGGTGCCCCGACATCAGCTGTCGCTGTGGGGCAAGGGGCAGGTGACGGACCGGCTGGGCGTCGGGCTGGGGCTGATCGCGCAGTCGAAGCGCTTCACCGGGCTGTCCAACACGGTCACGCTGCCTGGCTATGCCAGACTGGACGCGGCCGTCTTCTACCGGGTGAGCGACCGCATCGAGCTGCAGGCAAATGTCGAGACCCTGACCGACACCCGCTATTTCCCGACCGCGCACAACGACAACAACATCTCGACCGGCGCGCCGGTGAACGGGCGCATGACGGTGCGGGTGCGGTACTGAGGGGCTGGTCACCCTCACCCTTCCGCCGCTGACGCGGCTCCCTCCCTCTCCCAGTGGGAGAGGGACTTGCGCGCGCGTCCCCTCTCCCTCTTGGGAGAGGGACAGGGTGAGGGCGACCCCCGGTCACCCTCAGATCCCGAACACCTTCAGCACCGCGTCGCTCAACCCTTCGAGCCCCCGCCCCCAGATCGAGCCGCCGTTGCGCCCCCTCGGCATCTCCTCATAGAGATACCGCCCGTCGCCCCGAAAGCGGTCGTCGAACAGCTCCGCCTTGCCCATCAGGTACGCGCCGAACGTCTCCGACCGGGTGACGGAATAGGCGAGCGCGGCGTCGAAGCCGAGCGTGCCGGCCTGGTCGCTGACCCGCCCCGCGCCGGCCTCCTCCAGCCGCACCCCGCGCGTGCCCGCGACGATGACGGTGCCCGGCCCGTGGATCACGAGATAGCGCAGTTGCAAGGTCAACCAAGCCGTGACCCCCAGCCGCCAGTGGCGCGTCAGCCGCATCGGCGCGTCGGCGCGCTGCATCAGGCCGATCAGCGCGCGCGGTTGCAGCACGAAGCCGCCGCCGTCGCCCAAATCCACACGCCCGACCTCGGCCAGCGGATCGCCCTTGGCCGACACGGCGACGGTGCGTCCGTCCGTCCCGCGCACGGCGGTCAGCCCGACCAGACCGGCGGCCAGGCTGGTGAGCGGCATCGACCAGTCGAACAGCCAGCGCGTGCGCTTGGTGGCGCTGTCGGGCGAGCTTTGCAGGAAGTCGGGGCGCACCAGCAGCTCCGCGCCCGCCGTCAGCGGCAGGGCGAGCGTGACGGCGGAGACATGGCCGGCGCTCTCCACTCCCGTCGCCCCCGGCAGCAGCCGGATGGGCGGGCGGCGGGCGGCGGCGGGCGCGACCACGAAATAGAGGATCGCCTTGATCGCGGGCGGGGTCAGGATGACGCCGAGCAGGATGAGGAGCGCCTGGGGCAGCACCTTGCGGACCGGGCGCGACAGCCACTCCCACCAGTTGTCGCTCACCTGGGCGCTCAGCGCCGCCTCCCGCGCGGCGAGGTCGGCGCGGGCGGTCTCGGCCGCCTGTTCGACCGAGGCGAGCCGGGCCTGGGCGCGCGCCGCCAGCTCGGCTGCACCCTGCTGTCGGCGGAAGGCGGAGATCGCGGCGTCGCGCGCTTGCCGGGCGCGGGCGAGGTCGGCCTGCACGCGGTTCAGCTCGCGCACCCGCGAACAGGCGTCGGGCGTGCCGAGCGCACGGCAGACGGCGGTGCGCTGTTCCGCGAACTCGACGGAGGAGAGCTGGCGTTCCCGCTCGGCGAGCTGCTGCGCGCGGGCGTTGGCGACGAGCGCGATCCGCCGCGCCTGCCCCGCCCGCCGCTGCGCCTGGATCGTGCGCAGCGCCGCGTCTTCGGCGTCGATCGCGGCCAGCTCGACGGCCGCACGGCCGTGTGCGGCGATGCGTTCGGCGTCGCCGGTCGCCGCGGCGGCGAGCAACTGCGCCTCGCCCAGCCTCCGCGTCTCCGCCGCCTGCCGCTGCCGGGCGAGGGTCGCGCGCCGCTCCACTAGGGCTTCATCGCCCAGCCGCGACAGCTGGGCGGCCGAGGGCACCCGGCGCTCCAGATCGCCCAACCGCGCGCGGGCCTCTGCGAGCGTGCCGGTCTGGGTGGAGAGGGTCTGCGCCTGCCGCCACTCCGCCTTCACCCAGGGGATCGCCACCGAGCCGGCGATCAGGATGAGCACGATGACGACCAGCGACACCAGTGCGCGCCAGGCGTGGCGCGACAGCCAGCCGGCGAGGGTCAGCATGGGGTGTTCGGCACTTTGGAGCCGAACGGCCCCACAAACCCGCTCAGCCTGAGCCTGTCGAAGGCCCGGTGGGCGGAGGATGCAGCAGTTGTGTGGTTAGGCCTTTTGCGGGACGCGGCCTTCGACAGGCTCAGGCTGAGCGGTGTTCTGGTCATGGGGAGGCCGCCAAGCTCACCCCCCGAACAGCGCCACCAGCTCCGGCGGCACGCGCACCGGGCGGCCGCGCGCGCGGTCGATCACCGCCCAGGTGGTGCGCGCCTCCACGCAGGTGCGGCCGTTCGCGGTGAAGCGGGCGAGGCGGTCCCAGGTCGCCCCGCTCGGACCCTCGGGATCGACCCAGGTCGTGCCGGTCGCCGTCTCGCCCGCGCCGATATTGGCGCGGTAGTCCAGCTCGTGACGGCGGATCACCCAGAACCAGCGGTCCTGCGTCGGCTTGTCGGTCAGCGATAGCCAGTGATCGACAGACAGCCGCTCCAGCCAGGCGACCCACCGGGCGTTGTTGACGTGGCCCAGCTCGTCGATGTCGTCGGCCGTGGCGGTGAAGGTCAGCGCAAAGTCACTCACTTTCCACCCCCAGCTGCCACAGGATGAAGGCGAACTCCTCCGCCACTTCCTTCAGCGACTCCCAGCGGCCCGACTTGCCGCCATGGCCCGCGCCCATGTTGGTCTTGAGCAGCAGCACGGCGTCGCTGGTCCGCGTCGCGCGCAGTTTCGCGACCCATTTGGCGGGCTCCCAATAGGTCACGCGCGGGTCGTTCAGCCCGGCCGTCACCAGCATGGGCGGGTAGGCCTGCGCGCGCACATTGTCATAGGGGGAGTAGGCGCGGATCGTCTCGAACGCCGCCGCGTCGGTGATCGGATTGCCCCACTCCGGCCACTCGCCCGGCGTCAGCGGCAGGGTGTCGTCCAGCATGGTGTTGAGCACGTCCACGAAGGGCACGTGCGCCACCACCGCGCCCCACAGCTCCGGGTCGGAGTTCACCACCGCCCCCATCAGTCCGCCGCCGGCGGACCCGCCGGAGATCGAGATGCGGCCGGGCCTCGTCCAGCCCGCCTCCACTAGGCCCTTCGCCACGTCCACGAAGTCGTTGAAGGTGTTCTGGCGCTCCGTCAGCTTGCCCGTGCGATACCAGCCCCGCCCCAGATCGTCGCCGCCCCGGATGTGCGCGATGGCATAGGCGAAGCCGCGATCGACCAGGCTCAGCCGGCTGGTCGAGAAGCCCGGCGGCATCGCCATGCCGTAGGCGCCGTAGCCATAGAGGTGGAGGAGGTCGTCGGTGGGCTCGCGGTCGGCGCGGCAGACGACGGAGCAGGGCACCTGAGTCCCGTCCCGCGCGGTGATCGTCAGCCGCTCGGTCCGGTATTGGCTCGCGTCGTAGCCGGACGGCACCTCCTGCACCTTCAGCACCTCCAGCCGCCGGTCGGCGAGATGGTAGTCGTAGTCGGTCTTGGGGCTGACCATCGACTGGTAGGAGAGACGCAGCACGTCCGTCGCGTATTCGGCGTTGGGGCCGAGGCCGGCGACGTAGGCGGCTTCCGGGAACTCGATCCGGTGCGGCTCCAGCGGGTCGGCGTAGGAGCGGATCTCGATCTGGTCGAGGCCGTCCACCCGGCTGTCGAGCACGAAGAAGCCGGCGAAGCAGGTGACGTCGGTCAGATACAGTCGGTCGTCGCCCGACAGCACCGTCGTCCACTCGGCGGGGCTGGCGAGGGGCGCGGTGGCGAGGCGGAAGTTCTCGTGTTCGTCGTTGGCCAGCACGAACAGCGTGTCGTCATGGTCGTCCACGTCGTACTCGACGCCTGGCTTGCGCGGACGGACCAGCAGGGGCTCGGCGGTCGGATCGGCGGAGGGGACCAACCGCACCTCGCTGGTCTCGTGGTCGCCGGCGCTGATCTCCAGCCAGCGTTCGGACGAGGTGAGGCCGACGCCGACGCGGAAGCCGGGGTCGTCCTCGTGATACAGCTCCACGTCGTCGGCCACCTCGCCGCCCAGCCGGTGCAGCATGGCGCGGTCGGTGCGCCACTGGTCGTTGGCGGGGCAGTAGGCGAGCGCCGTGTCCCCCGCGACCCAGACGAGCGCGGACAATGTGTTCGGGATGGTGTCGGGCAACAGCTCGCCTGTGTCGATCACCTTGATCCGCGCCGTGAACCGCTCCGACCCGTCGGTGTCGGTGGCGTAGGCGAGCCGCGTGCCGTCTCGGGACACGGAGAACGCGCCCAGCCGGAAATACTCGTGGCCCTCGGCCAGCGCGTTCTCGTCCAGCAGCAGCTCGTTCGCGCCCCCTCCGACCGGGCAGCGCCACCAACGGCGATATTCCGTCCCCTTGGCGAAGTCGGTCCAGTACATCCAATCGCCGTCCTTGTAGGGAACGGATGCGTCCTCCTCCTTCACCCGCCCCTTCATCTCGGCGAACAGCCGGTCGATCAGCGGCTGGCGCGGGGCCATGGCGGCGGTGAACCAGTCGTTCTCGGCATTGAGGTAGGCCAGCACATCGGTGTCCTGGACGGTCGGATAGCCGGCGTCGCGCAGCCAGGCATAGGGGTCGTGGACGGTCTGGCCGTGGTGAGTCGTGGAGTGCGGGCGGAGTGGGGCGATGGGCTGGGTGGTCATGGGGGGGCAATGCGCCATCGCCTCCCCTTCCTGCAAGGGAGGGGCCGGGGGTGGGTGCGAGCGAAGCGAGCTGGGATGGTCGGCCTATGTTCCACGTCAGCAGGCTCGGCTCCGCCTTCGCCACCCACCCCCAACCCCTCCCTTGCAGGGAGGGGAGCAGGTCGGGCACACCCCCTCCATGACCTCCCCCCATCACGACCGCCTCGCCGCGCTTCGCGCCCAGCTCGCCACCCTGAACCTCGACGGCTTCGTCGTGCCGATCGCCGACGAGCACGGCAGCGAATATGTCGGCGATTATGCCCAGCGGCTGGGTTGGCTGTCGGGCTTCGGCGGGTCGGCGGGCACCGGCGTGGTGCTGATGGACCAGGCCGCGATGTTCACCGACGGCCGCTACACGCTCCAGGTCCGCGAGCAGGTCGACCCGACCGACTGGTCGTTCGAGCCGGTGCCGGAGGTCAAGATCGCCGACTGGCTGGCGACGCGGGTCACGGCGGGGCAGCGCATCGGTTTCGACCCCTGGCTGCACACGCGGGGCTGGGCGAAGGACGTTGGCGCGGCGCTGAACGCAAAGGGTGCCGAACTGGTCCCGGTCGAGGCGAACCCGGTGGACGCGGTGTGGACCGACCGGCCGGCCCCCTCGCCGGCCCCGCTCCGCATCCAGGAGGACAGCGTCGCGGGACGATCGTCCGCCGAGAAGCGCGCAGATGTGGCCGACTGGCTGAAGGCGAAGGGCGCCGACGCCGCCGTGCTGACCACGTTGGAGTCGGTCGCCTGGACGTTCAACGTCCGGGGCGCGGACATCGACAACACGCCCGTGGGCCTCGCCTATGCGACGCTGGAGGCGGACGGCACCGCGACGCTCTATGCCGACGAGGCGAAGGTCGGGGACGCGGTGCGCCAGCGGCTGGGCAACGCCGTGTCGCTCGCCCCGCGCTCCGCCTTCGCCGAGCGGCTGGGCAGTCGAACAGGGCAGCTTGTGGCGGTGGATCCCGACAGCGCCTCGGCCGCCGTGTTCCAGGCGCTGGAGGAGGCGGGTGCGACGCCCCTCGCGCTGCGCGACCCGACTCTGATCCCGCGCGCGCTCAAGAACGACGCGGAGATCGCCGGCCATCGGGAGGCGCAGGCGAGGGACGGCGCGGCGATGGCGCGGTTCCTGATGTGGCTGGAGGAGGAGGCGCCGTCCGGCCGCCTCACCGAACTCGACGTGGTCGCCCGGCTGGCGGAGTTCCGGCGGCAGGCCGGCGCGACCGATGCCAGCTTCTCCACCATCTCCGCCTTCGGCGCGCACGGGGCCAGTCCCCACTACAAGGTGGACGAAGAGTCGAACGCACGGATCGACACGGGCAACCTGCTGCTGGTGGATTCCGGCGGGCAGTATGCGGGCGGCACCACCGATATCACCCGCGTGATCCCCGTCGGCGAGCCGACAGGGGAGCAGCGCGACCGCTTCACCCGCGTGCTCAAGGGCATGATAGCGCTATCACGGGCCGTCTTCCCCTACGGGACCACCGGCGGTGCGCTCGATGCGCTGGCGCGGGCACCGCTGTGGCAGGTGGGTCTCGACTACGCCCACGGCACCGGCCACGGGGTCGGCGCGGCCTTGTCGGTCCATGAGGGGCCGGCGCGGATCGCCAAGATCACCTATCCCGGCGGCGGCCCGGCCGAGCCGATCCGCGCCGGCATGATCTTCTCCAACGAACCCGGCTATTACAAGGCGGGTGAGTACGGCATCCGGATCGAGAATCTGGTGCTGGTGGAAGAGCGCGAGGTGCCGGGCGCGGAGGCCATGATGCTGGGTTTCGAGACGCTGACCTTCGCGCCGATCGAGCGGCGGCTGATCGAGCCGGAGCTGTTGGACGCCGGCGAGCGGGCGTGGCTGGACGACTACCACGCCGACGTGCTGGCGCGCATCGGCCCGGCGCTGGACGAGGGAAAGCGCGGGTGGCTCGAGGGGAAGTGCGCGCCGATCGGTGAGCTTTAACCCCCTCTCCCATTGGGAGAGGGAGGGGTCCGCCCGCGTCAGCGGGTGGGAGGGTGAGGGTGACCACAATACGGGGTGCGTCACCCTCACCCTTCCGGCGCTTCGCGCCTCCCTCCCTCTCCAGTGGGGAGAGGGACCGCGCTCAGTCCGGTGGCAGCAGCGGGAGCGAGCTGGCGGCGTCCGCCTCGCCGGCGTCCGTCTGCACCGGCGCGTCGTCCGGACCCTCCAGCGGTGCGCTCGTCTTGCGCCGACGCAGGTTTTCGCGCAGCTCACGCGCCAGCCGCCCCTCGCGGTCGGGATCGGTCTTCACGGCCATCCCCTCCATCCTAGCGGCCCGCCTTGACAGCGCAACACCCCCATCCGATAGGCCCGGGCCGTCCGAACGGGCTGCTGTAGCTCAGTGGTAGAGCACACCCTTGGTAAGGGTGAGGCCGAGAGTTCGATCCTCTCCAGCAGCACCACCGGACCCGACGAGCGCCTGGCGTGTTTCACGTGAAACAAACCGGAAAGGCTCCCTCGATGATCCACCTCTTCACCTGGAACACGCCCAACGGCATCAAGCCGGTCATCATGCTGGAGGAGTGCGGGCTGGACTACGCACTGCACGCGATCGACATCTCCTCGGGCGCGCAGAAGTCGCACGGGTTCCTGACCGTCAATCCGAACGGCCGCATCCCGGCGATGATCGACACCGACCAGCCGGGCACCGGCGCGGCGGACGGCGTGGAGGGGCTGAGGCTGTTCGAGTCGGGCGCGATCCTGCTGCACCTGGCGCGGCTCACCAGCCGCTTCCTGCCCACCGAGCCGCAGGCCCACGCCGATGCGATGAGCTGGACCTTCTGGCAGGTCGGCGGGCTGGGGCCGATGGTGGGTCAGGCGCACTGGTTCGCGTCCAACGCACCGGACAATGGGCCGGGGCTGGAGCGCTATCGCAAGGAGAGCGCGCGGCTGTTGGGCGTGATGGAGCGGGGCTTGAGCGACCGGGAGTATCTGGCCGGCGACTATTCGATCGCGGACATGATGAGCTGGAAGTGGGCGGAGGCGGCGCTGGGCGCGGTCGAGGGCGACTGGCCACGGCTGGCCGACTGGACGCGGCGCGTCGCTGAGCGCCCGGCGGTGAAACGCGCGGTGGAGGTGGCGGAGGGGTTGAAGGGGTAGCCGACTCTTGCTCGCTTTGGCCCCACCCGTCATCCCCGCGAACGCGGGGATCCAGAACCGGTGACCTCCCTCAGCTCCACAGGTCCGACGACTCGGAGCCTGGATTCCCGCTTTCGCGGGAATGACGATGCTGGCAGGGCGAGGCTCCTGTCCTCCAACCGGCACACCGAATGCGCTTCTTCTCCGACAACGCGGCGCCCGTTCATCCCGCCATCTTCGCCAGGCTGGCGGAGGTGGACACACTCGACACCGCCTATGATGGCGACCGCTGGTCCGCCGCGCTGGACGCGGCGTTCGGGCGGGTGTTCGGACGCGAGGTGGCGGTGCTGTGGGTGGCGAGCGGCACGGCGGCCAACTGCCTGGCGCTCGCCACGCTGTGCCCGCCCTTCGGCGGCATCGTGTGCGAGGCCGAGGCCCACATCCAGGTGGACGAGGCCGGCGCGCCGGAGTTCTACACCGGCGGTGCCAAGCTGCTGCTGGTGGACGGCGACGACGGCAAGCTGACGCCCGACCGGGTGGAGCGGGCGCTGGGCACGATCCGCGCCGACGTGCATCAGGTTCAGCCGCACGTCCTCTCGCTCACCAACGCGACCGAGAGCGGGTCGATCTACACCGGCCCGGAGGTGCGCGCGCTCGCCGATCTGGCCTACGCGCGCGGGCTGAGCGTCCACATGGACGGCGCGCGCTTCGCCAACGCGGTGGTGGCGAGCGGCGAGGGCGCGGCGGCGCTGACCTGCGACGCCGGAGTGGACGCGCTGTCCTTCGGCTTCGTGAAGAACGGCGGCATGAACGCGGAGGCGCTCGTGTTCTTCGACCCCGCCCACGCCGAGGAGGCGCGGCGGCGGCGCAAGCGCGCGGGGCACCTGCTGTCCAAGGGCCGCTACCTCGCCGCCCAGCTGCTCGCGATGCTGGAGGAGGACCGCTGGCTGGAGTGCGCGCGGGGGGCCAACGCGGCGGCCGCCGTGCTGGCGGAGGCGGCGGGCGGGCGGCTGGTGCGGCCGTGCCAGGTCAACGAACTGTTCGTGCGCTTGAGCGCGGCGGAGGCGGCGGACCTCAGGGCGCAGGGCTTCGACTTCTACGACTGGGGCGAGGGCCAGGCGCGGCTGGTGACGAGCTGGGACCAGACGGCGCAGGACGTGCGCCCGCTGGCGGACGCGCTGGCGGCGCTCCCGTGATCCTCCCCAAGCTCGGTTGGGGAGGATGGTCGTGAGTCCCGCCTCCGCTCCGAACCTGCTCCCCTCCCTGCAAGGGAGGGGTTGGGGGTGGGTGCGAGCGTCAGCGAGCTCTCCAAGGCCCGGACAGGCTCGGCTTCGCCATCGCCACCCACCCCTCGATCCCCTCCCTGCAAGGGAGGGGAGGCGCTGACCCTCACCCCCCGCATCGCGCTCCCCTTCGTCGCCGTGGTGCTGATCTGGGGCTCGACCTGGATCGTCATCAAGGACGGGCTGGGCGTCGTGCCGGCGCCCTGGTCGGTCACCTACCGCTTCCTGATCGCGGCCGCGGCCATGTTCGCGCTGGTCGCCGCGCGCCGCCAGCGGCTGTGGCTGGCGGGGCGCGAGTGGGGCTTCGCTCTCGCGATCGGGGTGTTCCAGTTCGTCCTCAACTTCAACTTCGTCTATGCGGCGGAGGGCCACGTCACGTCGGGCCTCGTCTCCCTCGTCTTCGCACTGCTGATGGTGCCCAACGCGGCCTTGTCCCGCTGGTGGCTGAAGACGCCGGTCACCGGCGGGTTCCTCGCGGGCTCGGCCATCGCCATCACGGGCGTGGCGCTGTTGTTCGTGGTGGAGGCGCGGCGCTCCGGCATGGGCCAGGACGTGCCGCTCGGCATCGCGCTGACGTTGGGCGGCGTGCTCGCCGCGTCGGTCGCCAACGTGTTGCAGGCGACGCCCACCGGCCGGGCCGCGCCGATGCTGGGAGTGCTCGCCTGGGCGATGCTGATGGGTGCTGTCGGCGACGGCGTGGTGGCGTGGGTCGGTCACGGACCACCTGTGTCGGAGGCGCGCGCCGGCTATTGGGCGGGCGTCGCCTATCTGGCGGTGTTCGCGTCGGCCGTGGCGTTCCCGCTCTATTTCGGGCTGATCCGCGCGATCGGGCCGGGCAAGGCGGCCTATGCCAGCCTGATCGTGCCGGTGATCGCGATGGGGCTGTCGACGCTGTTCGAGGGCTATCGCTGGACGCCGCTCGCGGTCGGGGGCGCCGCGCTGGCGGGCGTGGGGCTGGTGATCGCGCTCAGGTCGCGGGAGCCCAGGACGCTCAGGGCGGTGGGTTGAGGGGCTCCCTCCAACCCGCCGAAGTGGGCGCGCGCGAGAGAGCCGATGTTACGCGGACGCGGCTCCAACCTCCTCCGCCCGCACCGCCAACAGCCCCGCGCGATAGTCCCGATAGCGGGGCCGCCACCCCAGCACCCGCCTGGCGCGTCCGTTGGCCACCCGCCGGCTCTCGCTCCAGAAGCCCGCCGCCATCGGGCTCATGGAGGCGAGGTCCAGCGGCTCCGGCGGCGGCGGCTCGAGGCCCAGCAGCGCGGCGCCGAAGGCCGTGACGTCGGCGGGCGGGCAGGGGAGATCGTCGGCGATGTTGTAGGTGCCGGGCGGTCCCGACAGGCTGGCGACCAGCGCGCCGGCGATGTCGTCGACATGGATGCGCGAAAAGGCGTGGTCCGGCGCGTCGAACCGCCGCGCGCGTCCCTCCCTCAGCCGGTCGAGGACGGAGCGGCCGGGGCCGTAGATGCCCGGCAGCCGGAACACCCGCACCCGCCCGTCCAGCGCCGCCCACGCCCCGTCCGCCGCAGTGCGCGCCGCGCGACGGCCGGTGCCGGTGGACGACTCCTCGTCCACCCACGCCCCGCCCGTGTCGCCATAGACGCCGGTGGACGACAGATAGCCGATCCACTCCGCGCGGGAGGCGGCGATGGCGGGGCCATAGCGGCCGAGTACCGGATCGCGTCCGTCCTCGCCGGGCGGCACGCTGACCAGGATGCGGGTGGTGGACACGATGGTGGACCGAACGGCATCGTCGTCGTCGAAGCGCAGGGTGCCAGCTCGACCATCCCGGCTGGTGCCGACGATCGCGCCGCCGTTCGCCAGCCGAGGCGCGGCGCGGGAGGCGGTGTAGCCGAGGCCGAGAACGAGGAGGGTCATGGGACGCCGTTATCACCCCCCCTCCCTGCAAGGGAGGGGTTGGGGGTGGGTCGCGGCGAAGCGGGCTCGATGCCCGCTCCGCCGCCCCGGTGCAATGATCGCTCCTGGCGGAGCGAGCCGCCGGACGGCGGCACCCACCCCTCAATCCCCTCCCTTGCGGGGAGGGGAGGAAACAGGACATATCCCCACCGCATGGCTGTCCCCGCGATCACCCCCGCCGTCACCCGTCGCCTCGACTACCGCCCGCCCGACTGGCTGGTGGACACGGTCCACCTGGCCTTCGTGCTGGACGCGGAGCGCACCGTGGTCACCGCCCGCCTGGCGCTGCGCCGCAACGGCGGTCACGACCGCCCGCTGGTGCTCGACGGGGAGGAGTTGGAGACGCTGACCGTCACGCTCGACGGCGCGGCCGCCCAGCCGGCGATCACCCCCACCCGTCTGACGCTTTCCATCCCCGGCGACGCCGCCGAGCTCGTCACGACCGTCGCCATCCGACCCGCCTCCAACACCCAGCTGATGGGCCTCTACGAGTCCGGCGGCTTGCTGTGCACCCAGTGCGAGGCGGAGGGGTTCCGGCGGATCACCTGGTTTCCCGACCGCCCCGATGTGCTCGCCGTCTACACCGTGCGGCTGGAGGCCGACCCCGCGCGCTATCCCGTGCTGCTGTCCAACGGGGATCCCGTGGCGCAGGGGGAGGGCTGGGCCGAGTGGCAAGACCCCTGGCCCAAGCCGTCCTACCTCTTCGCGCTGGTGGCCGGCGACCTGGTCGCCAGCCGCGCGGCCTTCACCACCGCGTCGGGGCGCGGGGTGCGGCTGGCGGTCTGGACCCGCGCCGGCGACGAGGGGCGCACCGGACACGCCCTGAGGGCACTGCGGGAGGCCATGGCGTGGGACGAGCGCGCCTATGGTCGGGAGTATGACGGCGACCGCTTCAACATCGTGGCGGTGGACGACTTCAACTTCGGCGCGATGGAGAACAAGGGGCTCAACATCTTCAACTCGCGCTACGTGCTGGCCGACGAGGAGACCGCGACCGACGCCGACCGCGACGCGATCGCGCGCATCGTGGCGCACGAGTATTTCCACAACTGGTCCGGCAACCGGGTGACCTGCCGTGATTGGTTCCAGCTCTCGCTCAAGGAGGGCTTCACCGTGCTGCGCGACCAGCAGTTCGGCGAGGACCACGGCTCGCCGGGGCTGGAGCGGGTTCGGCAGGTGCGCGAGCTCAGGGCGCGGCAGTTCCCCGAAGACGCCGGGCCGCTGTCGCACCCGATCCGCCCGGACGAGTATGCGGAGATCTCGAACTTCTACACGGCGACCGTGTACGACAAAGGGGCCGAGGTGCTCCGCATGCTCCGCACGCTGATCGGGCGCGAGGCCTTCCGGCGGGGCTCGGATCTGTATTTCGAGCGGCACGACGGGACCGCGGCGACCTGCGACGACTTCCTCCGCGCGATGACCGACGCGGCGCGGGGCGAGGACGGAGCGCTGCCGGCCGGGGTCGCGGAGTTCGGCCGCTGGTACTCCACGCCGGGCACGCCCACCCTCGCGGCGGACCTCGCCTGGGACGCCGAGGGCGGGGCGGCGACGCTCGATCTCCGCCAGTCGTTGCCCCACGTCGCCGAACCGCTGCCGCTGCCGGTCCGCGCCCGGCTCTTCGACCGCCAGTCGGGCGAACCCCTGGGCGAGGAGCGGCTGCTGGTGCTCACCGGGCACCAGGCGACCGTCCGCTGGGAGGGCGTGGATCGCCCGCCGGCGTGCTCGCTCAATCGCGGCTTCTCCGCGCCCGTGCTGGTGGAGCGCGAGAGGGACCGCGCGGAGCTGGCGCTGCTCGCCGCGCGCGACGACGACCCGTTCGCGCGCTTCGAGGCGTTGAACGAGCTGATGCTGGACGACCTGGTCGCGCGAGCGGCGGGCGCTCCGCATGGCGACACCCTGCTGGCGGACGCCGTGGGGCGGGCGGTCGACGGAGCCGGCTCCGATCCGGCCTTCGCGGCCGAGATGCTGGCGATCCCGTCCGAGTCGGTTCTGGCCGACCGGATGCTGGTGGTCGATCCCGGGGCGGTGGTGGAGGCGCGGGCGGGGCTCGCCGCCGCGCTGGGCCGCGCGCTCGCCCCGCGCTGGCGGGCGCTGGCGGCGGAGGCGGCGCGTCACGACCATGCCGGCTGGCGGTCGCTCCGGGCGCTCGCGATCGCCATGATCGCGGCGGCCGACGAGGCGGAGGGGGCGGCGCTCGCCTGGGCGCTGTTCGAGGGGGCGGCCGGCATGACCGACCGGCGGAACGCGCTCGGGGTGCTGGCCGACATGGCGGCACCCGAGCGCGACCGGGCGCTCGCCGCCTTTTACGAGCGCCATCGCCACCAGCCGACCGCGCTCGACAAGTGGTTCGCGGCGCAGGGCGCGGCGCGGCGGCCGGACACCCGCGACGAGGTGGAGCGGCTGCTCGGCCATCCGGACTTCACCCGCGCCAATCCCAACCGGATGCGCTCGCTCCTTTCCTCCTTCGCCGCCAATCCGGGCGCGCTGCATTCCGAGGGCGGTGTCGAGTTGCTGGCGCGCGAGATCGTGGCGGTCGACCGGCTGAACCCGCAGGCGGCCGCCCGGCTGGTCGCCCCGCTCGGCCAGTGGCGGCGCTTCGCGCAGGGCGAGGGGCGGCGGATGCGCGCGGCGCTGGAGAGCATCGCCGGGGCGGACAGTCTGTCGAAGGATGTGGCGGAACAGGTGGGGCGGTCGCTCGGGTAGGGGCCGGGCGCTCCTGAACGGGAGGGATGTCCCCGGGCCTACCGCCCCAACCAGTCTGAGACCTCAACCGCCACTTGGTTGGCCGCCTGGTTGAGCGCCACCGCGACGGGGCCGGCCTCCGCGCTGGCGACCGGCACGCGCGCGGTGAAGCGGCGCGCGGCGGCGGCGGCGGCGCCGTCGCCGGGGGCGCTGATCGCGTCGAAGGTCACCACCGCCTCCATCGTGCGCGCGTCCAGACCGAAATCGGAGAGCGTGCCGCCGAGCGTGGCGGTGGGCGCGGTCGGGAACTGGCGGGCGGGCAGCACGTAGCGGCCGGCGCGCGCGGTCAGCGTCTCGGCGAGCAGGTCGCGGAACAGCCCGGCGGGCGCCTCCACCCACTGCGCGTCCTTGACATAGGCGAGGGTCGTGTCGGTCGCCTGCACGGGCACGCGGAGCGTGGCGAGCTTCTCGGGCACCGACGGCGTGTCCAGGAACAGCGCGCGCCCCTCGCTCGTCCGCGCGCCCGCGGCCACCGGGGTGGCGGGGGTCAGCGTGAACAGCACCGGCGGCGGCTTGGCTCCGAAGGAGATGCAGCCAGCGAGCGCCAGCGGCGCTGCGAGGACGAGGAGGGGGCGGATCATCGGCGGTCCTTTGGCTCGTAGTCGGGCAGCGCGCGCGAGCTGATGAGCGAGCTGGCTCCATTCTGGTCGATCTTCTTGGTGATCGACTGGATGTTGGCGGTCGTGGCGCGCAGCTCCGCGACCAGCGCGTTCACCTGGGGGACGAGCGCGTTCACCTGCGGCACGGTCTCCTTGCTGAACTGGTCGACGCCCGGCTGCGCGCCGGCGATCACCTTGTTCAGGCGGTCGGTGGTGTCGCGCGCCGACGCGATGGTGAGCTTCAGCTCGCCCGAGATCTCGTCGCCGTTCTTCTGGACCAGCTTGTCGGTCGAGTCGGCGAGCTGGCCGACCTCGCCGATCGCGATACCCGCCTGTCGCACCGCCTCGCGCGCCTCGGCCAGCGTGGCACTGATCTCGGGTCCCCGATCGGCGAACGCGCGGGTCAGCTGCTCGGTGTTGTCCAGGATGCCGGCGAGCGACGCCTGGTTGCGGTCGGAGAGCAGCTCGGTCAGCCGCTCGGTCAGCGTCGTCAGCCGTTCGAGCAGCTGGGGCGCGTTCGACAACAGCTGGCCGATGGCGCCGGGCGCGGTCGGGATCACCGGCGCGCCGTAGGGGCCGAGGCGGCTGATCGGCGGCGCCCCCTTCACCGCGCCGTCGAGCTGGATCGCGGGCGGGGCGGTGAAGCTGATGTTCTGGATGGTGGCGGTCGTGCCCTGGAGCACGGGCGTGTCCTCGTCGACCTCGATCCTGACCCGCACGAAGGCCGGATTGTTGGGATCGAGCACGATCTCCTTCACCGCGCCCACGCCCACGCCGGAGAAGGTCACCTGGCTGCCGCGCGCCAGCCCACCCACGGAATCCTGGAAGAAGATGTCGTACGGCTTCTGCTCGGTGCCCGACACGCGCGCCAGGAAGACGAGGAAGCCGGCGAGCAACGCCAGCAGGATGAGCACCACCGCGCCCACCAGCACATGGTTCGACCGCGTCTCCATCAGTTCACATCCCCGTGCTCATGCTCGTGCTCGGCCTCCAGCCGTTCGGCCGTGCCCTGCGCCGCCCGGCCGCGCGGGCCGGTGAAATACTCGGTGATCCACGGATGGCCGGTCGCCATCAGCTCGTCGATCGTCCCCACCGCGATCACCGTCCTGTCCGCCAGCACCGCGACACGGTCGCAGATCGCGTAGAGCGAGTCGAGATCGTGGGTGATCAGAAAGACGGTCAGGCCCAAGGCCGACTGGAGCTGCTGGATGAGCTCGTCGAACGCCGCCGCGCCGACCGGGTCGAGGCCGGCGGTGGGCTCGTCGAGGAACAACAGCTCGGGGTCGAGCGACAGGGCGCGCGCCAGTCCGGCGCGCTTCCTCATGCCGCCCGACAGTTCGGCGGGGTATTTCGGCCCGGCGTCGGCCGGCAGGCCGGTCATCACCACCTTGTAGGCGGCGATCTGGTCCATGAGCGACGCCGTCACGTCCGGATAGAACTCGCGGATCGGCACCTGCACGTTCTCGGCCACCGTCAGCGTGGAGAACAGCGCGCCGCCCTGGAACAGCACGCCCCAGCGCCGCGCCACGTCCTCCATCTCGTTCACGTCCTTGCCGATGGTCTCCTCCCCGAACACCTCGACCTCGCCCGCCGTCGGCCGCTGCAGGCCGATGATGGAGCGCATCAGCACCGACTTGCCGGTGCCCGATCCGCCGACCACGCCCAGGATCTCGCCGCGCCGGACGGTGAGGTTCAGGTCGTCGTGGATCACCTGGTCGCCGAACTGGTTCCTGAGGCCGCGCACGACGATCACCGGCTCGCCTTCGCGCGCGTCGCGCTCGGAGACGCTGTCGATCGCCGCCGCCATCAGATCCAGCCGATCTTCTCGAAGAAGATGGCGAACACCGCGTCGAGCACGATGACGAGGAAGATGCCCTGCACCACCGCCGCCGTGGTCTTCAGGCCGACCTGCTCGGCGTCGCCGGAGACCTGCATTCCCTGATAGCAGCCGGTCAGCCCGATGATCGCCCCGAACACCGGCGCCTTGATCAGTCCGACGAAGAAGTCGGTCATCGGCACGACCTCCTGCAGCCGCTGGATGAAGGTCGCGGGCGGGATGCCGAGCGACGCCCAGGCCAGGATGCCGCCGCCGATGATCGCGATGAACGACGCGAACACGCCGAGCAGGATCATCATCAGGGTCGAGGCGAGCACGCGCGGCACCACCAGCGCCTCCATCGGCGACACGCCGATCACGCGCATGGCGTCGATCTCCTCCGTCAGCTTCATCGTGCCCAGCTGGGCGGCAAAGGCCGAGCCGGAGCGCCCGGCGACCATGATCGCGGTCATCAGCACGCCCAGCTCTCGCAGGGTCAGCCGTCCGACCAGGTTGATGGTGTAGACCTCCGCCCCGAACTGGCGCAGCTGGACCGCGCCCTGTTGCGCGATGACGACGCCGATCAGTAAGCTCATCACCCCGATGATGCCCAGCGAGCGGATGCCCACCGCCTCGAACTGCTGGACGACGGCGTTGGTGCGGAAGCGGCGGGGATGGCGGATCGTGGCGGCCAGCGCGATCAGCGTGCCGCCGAAGAAGGAGAGCAGCGCCAGGAAGCCCTCCCAACCATTCTCCAGGTCGCGCCCGATGCCCGCGAGCGCGGCGCGGATCGGCCGCTTGCGCCGGGGTGGGCGGATCGCGACCTGCTCGTCGGCCGCCGCCACCCGCTCGAACAGCTCGGCCTGCCGCGGGGACGCGCCCGTCACCTCGGCGTGGCTCGCCTCGGCGCGACAGTGGATCAGCCACGCACCCACCGTGTCGAGCGCGTCCACGCCCGACAGATCGATCGCGTCCACGGCCTCCCCATGGGCGTCGAACAGGTCCGACAGCTCGCGGGCGTGGGGGAGCGTGAGCGGGCCGGACAGCGCCATCACCCGGCGGCCGTCGCGCTCCTCCAGGGACAGTTCGGCGGCGCGCTCGCTCATCGCCGCGTTCCATGCGGCTTTTCGCCGACAGCGGCAAGTCGCCGGGCTGGCCTCCCCGTCGCCGAGCGGTTAGGCGCTGGCGCCATGCAGGCCCTCGCGATCTACGATATGGACGAGACGATCACGCGCCGTCCGACGCTGCTGCCGTTCCTGCTGTCGGTCAGCTTCCGCCTGGCGCCGTGGCGCGTGGCCCTGCTGCCCGCCGTGGCGGGCGCGCTCGGCGGCTATCTGCTGGGGCTGGTCGACCGCGCGCGGCTGAAGGAGCTCAACCAGCGCTGGCTGCTCGGCGACACGGTGGATCCCAAGCGGTTGGACGGCCCCGCCCGCCGCTTCGCCCGGCGCACGGTGGCGGACGGGCTGAAACCCGGCGCGGTGCGGCAGATCGCCGCCGACCGGGCGCGCGGCGCGAAGCTGATCCTGGCGACCGCCTCCTCGCGCTTCTATGTCGAGGCGATCGGCGAGCTGTTGAAGTTCGACGCGGTGATCGCGACCGAGGTGACGGTGCTCGACAGCGGGCATTTCAGCCCGCGCATCCACGGCGGCAACTGCTACGGCCCCGGCAAGGCGGCCAAGATCGTGGACTGGATGGCGACCAACGGCGTGGCGCGCGCGGACATCCACCTGACGATGTACTCGGACCACATCTCCGACATCCCGTCCTTCGAACTGGCGGACGAGGCGGTGGTCGTCGATCCCGCGCCCGAACTGCGGACGGAGGCGGAGCGGCGGGGCTGGCGGGTGGTGGACTGGAGCTAGATCACCGTCCTCACGCCTTTTCGAGCGTGCATTGCAGCGGGTGCTGGTTCTGGCGGGCGAAGTCCATCACCTGCGTCACCTTCGTCTCCGCGACCTCCAGCGAGAACACGCCGCACACGCCGACCCCCTTCTGGTGGACGTGCAGCATCACCTGCGTCGCCGCGTCCAGGTCCATGCGGAAGAAGCGCTGGAGCACCAGCACCACGAATTCCATCGGCGTGTAGTCGTCGTTCAACAGCAGCACCTTGTAGAGCGAGGGCTTCTTGGTGCGCGTGCGCGTCTTGGTGGCGAGGCCGGTCCCCGCGCGGCCGTCGTCGCGGTCGTCGTCGATGCGGTCGTCGGACAGGCGGATGGGGGACGGTCTCATGCGTCTGGAATATCGGTTCGGGGCGGGTGGGCGCAAGGGGAGGAGCTTGGATGCGAAAGGCCCGCCCCACGCGTTGCGCGCGGAGCGGGCCTCTCCCAGCCTTCAGGGCTCGGCCTTACCGGCCGCGGACCTTCGCGGTCGCCTCGGCGATCTGGTTCTGCATGGGGCGGGCGACCTCGCCGGCCAGCTTCATCATCGACTCGGTCGTGCGGCTGGTCTCCGCGATCGCCAGGTCGAACAGCTTCTGCGCATAGTCGGACTGGAGCTTGAAGAGCTCGGTCGGGCTCTTGGCCTGCGTCATCTCCTTCATGGCGGCGGTGACGTGCTCGAAGGTGCGGCGGTTGTACTCGGCCATGTCCTTGGCGAAGTCCTGCGCGCCGGTCGCCGCGATGCGGCTCGACTGGACCATGGCCTCCAGATTGCCCTTGGCCATGTCGGTCATGCCCGATGCCATCGCGGTCGTCTTCTTCATGGCGTCGGCCATCTGGCCGTCGCCGGCGGAGAAGGCCGCCTTGGCGTCCTCGCGCATCGCCTCGCGGCTGGTGTCGGGGCCGTTCGCCTTGGTGTTGTCGGTGTTCGTGTCGGTCTGGGTGGCCACGGGGATCTCCTGGATGTCGGTGTCGGGAAGCGGCGGCGGCGCGGTCGCCACGGCCAGGGTGTCGCGTGAGACGGGCGACCGCTTCGCCGGGGGAGCCGAGCCGGTTTTGGAGTTCGATCGGCGGACGGGTTTGGCGGGCGCTTTTGTACTCATGGTGCGCTGCAGCATAAAGGCTTCGCACCGCGATGTCAAGAAAATGGTGCGCCGCAGCATTCCCGCTGCGCGTCGCTTCAGGCCTCCCGGACGTAGCGTCCCGGCGCGGGTTCGATGGCCGGCAGCGATCCCGCGCCGGGCCGCCGCGCGCCCTGCGACGGCACGCGCCGCGCGTCCCGCGCCTCCAGCCAGGCGAGCCAGTCGGGCCACCAGCTGCCCTTCGTCTCCTCGGCCTGCCCGACGAACTCCTCGAAGCGCTCGGGCAGCTTGCCATCAAACGTCCGGAACCCGTATTTGCGCGCGGCGGGCGGGTTCACCACGCCCGCGATGTGCCCCGAGCCCGCGAGGACGAAGCGGATCGGCCCCGCCAGATGGTGGGTCATCCGCCACACGCTCTCGGCGGGCGCGATGTGGTCCTCCACGCCCGCCTGGATGTAGGCGGGCGTCTCGATGCGCGTGAGGTCGATGGGCGTGCCGTCCGCCTCCAGCGCGCCGGGCTCCACCAGCCGGTTGTCGCGGTAGAGGTCGCGCAGGTAGCTGCCGTGCCAGGCGGCGGGCAGGTTGGTGGTGTGGCCGTTCCAGTGGAGCAGGTCGAACTCGGGATGCGTCTCGCCCATCAGCCAGTGCTTGACCACCGGCCCCCAGATGAGGTCGCGCCCGCGCAGCAGGTTGAAGGTCGCGGCCATCACCCGCCCGTCCAGCGTGCCGCCGGCGCTCATCCGCTCGACCAGCGCCAGCGCCTCCTCGGCGACGAAGTGCTTGAGGTCGCCGCCCAGCTCGAAGTCCACCTGGGCGGTGAAGAAGGTCGCCGACTTCACCCGCTCGGCTTGCCCACGCGCCGCCAGCACCGCCAGCGTGGCGGCGAGCGTCGTTCCCGCCACGCAATAGCCGATCGCGTGGACCGCCGGCACCTCCAGCCCGCCCAGCACCACGTCCACCGCCTCCATCTGCGCGCGGACGTAATCGTCCCACGTCAGGTGGCCCATCTCCGCCGTGGCGGACCGCCAGGAGCAGACGAAGACGGTGATGCCCTGGTCCACCGCCCAGCGGATGAAGCTCTTCTCCCGCGTCAGGTCCAGGATGTAGAAGCGGTTGATCCAGGGCGGGAAGATGACGAGCGGCACCGCCAGCACCTCGTCCGTCGTCGGCGTGTACTGGATCAGCTCGAACAGTTCCGTGCGGTGGATGACCGCGCCCGGCGTCATCGCCAGGTTGCGGCCGACCTCGAACACATCGGGTGCGACGTGGGTCAGCTGCCCGGATTCCAAATCGCCCATCATCCGCTCCAGCCCGACGCGCAGATTCTCGCCGCGCGTCTCCACCGTGCGGGCGAGCACGACGGGGTTGGTGAGCGGGTGGTTGGTCGGCGCGATCGCGTCCGCCCAGGCGGCGGCGGCGAAGCGCGCCCGCGCCTTGTCCGCCGGTTCCAGCGGCAGGGCGTCCACCGCCGCCTCCGACGCGGCGACTCCGGCGAGATAGCCGTCGCGGATGAGCGAGAAGGGCGGCTCGTCCCAACGCGGGTCGGCGAAGCGGCGGTCGGGCTTGCCCTCGGCCGGAGTCCAGGCGGCGGCCCAGCCCTGCCAGGCCCGGCCCCACCAGTCGGTCTGCTCGATCAGCCAGTCGTCCGTGGCGAGCGCCTCGTGGTCCGGCGCGTCGGCGGGGCGCATGACCGGGGGAGTGAGCTGTGCGAGCCCCGGCATCGCGTCGGCCCACAGGCCGGTCAGTGTGCGGGCGGCGTCGCTCCAGGCCGCGATCCAGTCGCCGACCGCCGCTCTGGTGTCGTCGTCGTCCGCCATCGCCGCCTCGAGTCTCCTTCTGTCGCCTGACCTAATAGCACGGGGACGGGAGGTCACCCTCACCCTGTCCCTCCCCCAACGGGAGAGGGAGGGAGCCGCGTCGGCGGCGGAAGGGTGAGGGTGACATCCGCCGGACGATTGCGCGCCCTGCCGACCGCCCTACAACCTTCCCCATGACCGCCGACTTCTACCGCATCCGCCGCCTGCCCCCCTACGTCTTCGCGGAGGTGAACGCGATGAAGGCGGCCGCGCGCGCCGCGGGCGAGGACATCGTGGACCTGGGGATGGGCAATCCCGACGGCGCGCCCGCCCCGCACGTCATCGCCAAGCTCGCCGAGGTGGCGGCCTCGCCCACCGCCCACCGCTACTCGGCGTCGAAGGGCATCCCCGGCCTGCGCCGCGCCCAGACGGATTATTACGAGCGCCGCTTCGGCGTCGGGCTGGACCCGGAGACGGAGGTGGTGGTCACGCTCGGGTCGAAGGAGGGGCTGGCCAACCTCGCCCAGGCGATCACCGCGCCGGGCGACGTGGTGCTGGCGCCCAACCCGTCCTACCCGATCCACACCTTCGGCTTCATCATCGCCGGCGCGGCGATCCGCTCGATCCCCGCCGCGCCCGGCCCCGACTTCTTCCGCCGGCTGGAGATGAGCCTGGCCTATTCCGTGCCGCGCCCGTCCGTGCTGGTGATGGGCTACCCGTCCAACCCGACCGCCTACACGGCCGACCTGCCCTTCTACGAGGAGGTCGTGCGCTTCGCCCGCGCCAACACGCTCTGGGTGATCTCCGACCTCGCCTATGCGGAGATCTACTTCGGCGACACACCGACGCCGTCGATCCTGCAGGTGGACGGCGCGAAGGACGTGGCGGTCGAGTTCACGTCTCTGTCCAAGACCTACTCGATGGCCGGCTGGCGGATCGGCTTCGCGGTCGGCAACCGGGAGCTGATCGCGGCGCTCACCCGGGTGAAGAGCTATCTCGACTACGGCGCCTTCACGCCCATCCAGGCGGCGGCGGTGGCGGCGTTGAACGGCCCGCAGGACATCGTCGAGGCGAACCGCGCGCTCTACAGGCGCCGCCGCGACGTGCTGGTCGAAAGCTTCGGCCGCGCCGGCTGGGACGTGCCCAGCCCGCCCGCCTCCATGTTCGCCTGGGCGCCCATCCCGGAGCCGTTCCGCGCGCTCGGCTCGGTCGAGTTCGCCAAGCGGCTGCTGGCGGAAGCCGGCGTGGCGGTCGCCCCCGGCGTCGGCTTCGGCGAGGAGGGCGAGGGGTTCGTGCGCATCGCGCTGGTCGAGAACGAGCAGCGCATCCGGCAGGCGGCGCGCGGCGTGAGGGGGTTCCTGGCGGGGGGTTGATAGCCCTCTCCCGCAGGCGGGAGAGGGTTGGGTGAGGGGGTCCCTGGCCGGGGGATGCCGCTCAGAGATCCTCCCCATCTTCGATGGGGAGGGGAACCGCGAAGCGGTGGAGGGGCGTCGCGCAAGCGACGATCGCACGCACACATGTATCCACGTCGGCCAACACCTCGGATGCTCTCAGCCGCGGAACAGAGACGCCGCGTGACCGGAGCCACTCGTCACGTGCGGAGTCGAGCGCCGGCCGACTGCCGAAATCGTGCGATGATCCATCCACCTTGATCGCCAGCTTCGCCGAAGGGCAATAGAAGTCGAGGATATAAGGTCTGATCGGATGTCGCCGCCGGATACGCAGCCCACTTGGGCGAATACGCAGCGCTGCCCACAGCTTCGCTTCCGGCGGCGTGAGGGTGCGGCGCAGTTGGCGAGCGCGCGTTACCGTCGTCCTTGGAGCCATACCCCTCCACCGCCTTCGGCGGTCCCCCTCCCCAGCGGAGCTGGGGAGGATGTGTCTGCCCCCACCACCCGCGTCACATGCCCCATCTTCCTCCCCGGCCGCGCCTCGCCCTTGCCGTAGAGGTGCAGGTGGGCCGCCGGATCGGACAACAGCGCCTCCCACTCACCGGCCGCCCCACCCAGCAAGTTGTCCATCACCGCCCCCGCGCCGACCAGCGCGGTCGAACCCAGCGGCAGGCCGAGCACCGCGCGGACGTGGCCCTCGAACTGGCTCGTGACCGCGCCCTCGATCGTCCAGTGGCCGGAATTGTGGACGCGCGGCGCGATCTCGTTGACGAGGGGTCCGCCCTCACAGGCGAAGAACTCCACCGTCATCACGCCGACATGGCCCAGCGCGTCCGCCAGCGCGATGGCCTGCTCGCGCGCCCGCGCGATCCGCGCGGCGAGGGCGTCCGGCGCGGGCACGATCGAGCGGGACAGCACGCCGCCCGCGTGGCTGTTGACCGGCACGTCCCACACCACCGTGCGGCCGTCCGCCGAGCGCGCCAGGATGACCGAGACCTCGGCCTCGAAGGCGACCCGCGCCTCGATCACCGCCGGCCGCGCGCCGATCGCCGCCCAGGCCGCCTCCGCCTCCTCCGGGCCATCCAGCCGCGCCTGGCCGCGTCCGTCATAGCCCAGCGTGCGCGTCTTGAGCACGGCGGGCCAGCGATCGAACGCCCGGATGTCCGCCGGCCCGTCCACGACCGCCCACTCGGCCGTGCGCGCGCCGTGACTGTTCACGAAGCGCTTTTCGTCCGCCCGGTCCTGCGTGTGTGCCAGCGATGCGCGGCCTGGGCGCACCTCCACCCGGGGCGCCAGCGCGTCCAGCGTGGCGAGCGGCACGTTCTCCCACTCGAAGGTCGCCACGTCGCAGGCCTCGGCGAAGCGGGCGAGCGCGTCCGCATCCTTCCAGCCACCCCGGATGTGCGCGTTGGCGAGCTGGGCAGCCACCGGATCCGCCTCCGGCGAATAGACCAGCGTCCGATAGCCGAGCCGCGCCGCGGCGGCGGCGATCATGCGCCCGAGCTGTCCGCCGCCCAGGATGCCGAGCGTGGAGCCCGGCGGCCAGACCGTCATTCCGGCGCCTCCGCCACTCCCGCCGTCTGCTCCGCCCGCCAGGCGTCCAGCCGTCCGGCCAGCGCCGCGTCCGTGGTCGCCAGCATCGCGGCCGCGAGCAGCGCGGCGTTGATGGCGCCGGCGCGCCCGATGGCGAGCGTGCCGACCGGCACGCCGGCTGGCATCTGGACGATGGACCAGAGGCTGTCCTGGCCGGAGAGCGCCTCCGAGCGCACCGGCACGCCCAGCACCGGCAGGCGGGTCTGGGCGGCGACCATGCCGGGCAGGTGCGCCGCCCCCCCCGCCCCGGCGATCACGACCCGCAATCCCCGTGCGACCGCGCCGCGCGCGTAATCGGCCAGGCGATCGGGCGTGCGGTGGGCCGACACGATCCGCACCTCGTGCGGCACGTCCAGCGCCGCGAGCGTCTGGGTGGCGTGGCGCATCGTCTCCCAGTCGGACTGCGACCCCATGATGACGCCGACCAGCGGCGCCTCGTCCGTGCCCATCCTCGCGTCCCCATCGGCCGGCAAAGCGGACGCTTAGCCAGCGGGGCGGGGGAGGGGAAGGGTGCTTTGCCCTCCCAGGAAGGAAGGGAAGTTGGAAGACACTTGCCAAACTCAATCGTTATGATATCACCGTGCCATCAAACCAGGGAGACCCCGTCATGACCGAAGCCCCCATCGTCCCGCCCGCCGCCTCCGTCGGCGACCTGCGCCTGTCGAAGGAGCGGCGCGCCTCCGCCATGAGCGGCTATCCGATGCTGGTCGTCCTGCTGCTCGCGCTGGCCGCGAGCGTGTGGGCCATCACGCTGTTGCCCGGCGGCGCGGGCTTCGCGCTGCTGAGCCTGGGGACGCTCGTGTTCCTGTTCGTCATCGCCGGCTTCTACCTCCTCCAGCCCAACCAGACCGCCGCCATCCTGCTGTTCGGCGAGTACAAGGGCACCGACCGCACGTCGGGTCTGCGCTGGACCTGGCCGTGGCTGCAGAAGAAGAAGATCTCGGTGCGCATTCACAACGTCACCTCCGAACGGCTGAAGGTGAACGACAAGCGCGGCAACCCGGTGGAGATCGCCGCCAACGTCGTGTGGCGCGTGTTCGACACCGCCCAGGCGCTGTTCGACGTGGACGACTACGCCCAGTTCGTGAACATCCAGATCGAGTCCGCCGTGCGCGCGATCGGCAGCCGCTATCCCTATGACGACTTCGAGGTCGATCAGCTGACCCTGCGCGGCGACGGCCAGCACGTGGCCGACGAGATGGCGGTCGAGCTGGCCGAGCGGGTGGCGGCGGCCGGCGTGGCGGTGGACGAGTGCCGGCTGACCCACCTCGCCTACGCGCCGGAGATCGCCCAGACGATGCTCCGCCGCCAGCAGGCCGAAGCGGTGATCGCGGCGCGCGCCAAGCTGGTGGAGGGCGCGGTCACCATGGTGGAATACGCGCTCCGCGACCTGTCGGCCAAGAAGGTGGTGGAGCTGGACGACGACCGCCGGGCGGTGATGGTGTCCAACCTGATGGTCGTGCTGTGTTCGGAGCGCGACACCCAGCCGATCGTCAACACCGGCACGCTCTATCAGTGAGCGGGCGCACGAGGACGACCCGCCATGGCCGACCGCAAAGCCTTCGCGCTGCGCCTCGACCCCCGGCTGCACGCGCGGGTGGAGAAGCTGGCGGCCGCCGAACTGCGCTCCGTCAACGCCCAGATCGCGGTGCTGCTGGCGGAGGCCCTGAAGGCGCGGGGGGTGAAGTGAGGGGGTGGGTCACGCGCACCTTTCCTCCTTCTTCGTCATCCCCGCGAAGGCGGGGATCCAGGTGCCGGCCGTCGGCTGGCACACGCTGTCCGAGCACCGGGTCGACCCACCCGCCGCGCCTGGATCCCCGCCTTCGCGGGGATGACGGGTGGAGGGTCAGCGCCTTGGCTTCCTCACCCCAACGCCGCGTCCAGCATCCGCGCCAGCCTCAGCCCCGCGCGGACGATCTGTTCGCGGGCGACCGGGATCCACACGGCGGCGTCGGCTTCGTCCAACGTCAGCCGCCCCGCCGGCTTCGGCCCGCACGGGTCGCCGTCGAGCGCGCGGGCGTAGGCGACGGTGCGCGACAGCTCCCAGCTCTCGCGGCTCCAGTCGGCGGTGGTGCCCGCCACCCGTCCGGCGCGCTCGGCGGGCGAGTAGCGGCGGACCACCGACGGGCCGGTGGTGAGCGCCCGTTCCGCCACCACACTGTCCCAGACCCCGTGCAGGTTCAGCCACTCGGGCGCGTAGACGCCCCAGGCGACGGGCACGTCGTTGCCGCCCCTGTCGCCCCGGTCGCCGGCGTGGAGCGGCATGGTCAGGTCGGCGGTGAAGTGGGTCAGGAACGCCAGCGCCTGCAGCCGCTCCCAGTCGGCCAATTTGCGATTCGACAGGCTGGCGAAGGCGCGGTCCACGGCCCCCTTGACGCAACTGCCGTTGGCGCACGGCGTGTCGAGGTCGAACGGCTTGCAGATGTCGACATTCTGATAATGCCAGGGCGCGGTGTAGTCGAAGCGCGCCTTGTCGCGCCGGATGCAGTCGGCCCACACCGCCGCGTCGCCCAGCGTGGCGAGCGGGCAGTCGGGGGTGCGCAGTTCGTCGCGATGCGCCAGCAGCCGCCGGATCTCGCGCCGGGTGGCGGGCGTGACGTTGTCGAGCGCGATGGCGGCCACCGTCCGGTGGCCGTACTCGCCCCAGGCCAAGGCCGGGGCGCTGGGGAGAAGGAGGGCGGCGAGGAGGAGGAGCAGGCGGCGCATCGGGGCCTTCTAGCGGGTCGACGTGTCCGCACCGTGACGCACCGTCCATCCCTCGCCCGCCAGCGGGTCGGGCTGGCAGCCGAGCACCGGGTCGAAGCGGGCGGTGCGGCTGGCGATGAGGGGGACGTAGGCGGTGACGCTTCGCGTGGCCGGATCCTCCTTCAGCCGGATCGACTCCATGCCCGGCTCGAAGTCGGCGGCGCAGCTGGCGAGCGGCCGGTTGCCGAAATAGCGGCAGCCGCACGCCACCCGCGCGCCGTAGCCGACGCCGAGCTGCAGGAGCGGCTTCATCGACTGGATGTATGCAAAGGTGAGCACGGCCAGCAGCAGCAGCACCGCGACGGTGCCCTGGATCACGCGGGAGCGGGTGGTGCTTGCCATGCCGGGGGGCAGGGCTAGGCTGCGCCCGTGCAAAAGAAAAGGCTCTGGCCGCTCGGCCTCGCGCTGGCGATCGCCCCGGGGGTGGGCCTGTCGGTGTCCGCCGTTCCCGAGCCCGTCCATGTGGACGAACTCTGGGACAATCGCCGCCTGGAGCCCCTCTTCGGCGACGGGGAGGGCACCCGCGCGGCGCTCGTGATCGAGGACGGCTCGGTGGTCGCCAAGCGCTATGCCCCCGGCTTCTCCGACGCCACCCGCTTCATCAGCTGGTCGATGGCCAAGACGGTGACCGCCATGCTGGTGGGCGAGCTGGTCGCCGACGGGCGGCTCCGGCTCGACGCGCCGGTCCCGATCGCCGAGTGGCAGGCGCCGGGCGATCCTCGCCGGGCCATCACGCTGCGCCAGCTGCTCCAGATGCGCTCCGGCCTGCGCCACATCGAGGTCGGCGAGCCGGTGCAGAACTCCGACACCAACCAGGTGCTGTTCGTGTCGGGCACACAGCACATGGCCGCCGACGCCATCGCCCGACCGCCGTCGAGCCCGCCCGGCACCACCTTCACCTACGACAGCCTGACGACCGTCATCCTGTCGGAGATCGTCACCCGCGCGCTCACCCCCTCCGACGATCCCAGGGCGCGGGCGCGGGCCTACACCGACTTCGCCGATGAGCGGCTGTTCCGACCGGCCGGCATCACCTCGGCCAAGCTGGAGTTCGACGGGGCGGGCACCCAGGTCGGCGGGTCGCTGATCCACATGACGCTGAACGACTGGGGGCGCTTTGGCCTCATGCTTCTCGACGGCACGGACGGTGGCGACAAGCAGATCGTGGCCCCCGACTGGCTCGCCTTCATGAAGACGCCCTCGCCCGCCAACGGCCAGTACGGCGCGCAGACCTGGCTCAACCGGCCGGGCAAGGGCGACCCGGTGCTGTTCCCCGGCAAGGGGCCGCCGACGGTCGCCGCCGCCTCCGGCCATCTGGGGCAGTATGTGCTCGCCGACCGCACGCCGGGTGGCCGCAGCCTGGTGGTGGTGCGCCTGGGCAAGACGCCCGACGGCACCCGGCCGGGCGTGATGGACCGCATCGGCGACCTCTTCGTTGGCTGGGCGAAGGAGACGGGCCGATGACCGACGACGAGCTGTGGAGCTACGAGGAGAGCCTGTGGATCGGCGACGCGGACCACTATCGCGAGTCGATCCATCCCGAGTGCGTCATGGTGCTGCCGGAGGAGCCCTTCGCGATGAGCGGCCGGGAGGCGATCGAGGCGGTGGCGGACACCCCGCGCTGGACCTCGGCCGAGCTGTCGCGACGCAGCCTCTCGCGCCTTGCCGACGACCTGGTCGCGATCTCCTATCGTGCCCACGCCCGGCGGGAGGACGAGGGCTACACCGCCTGGTGCTCGTCCACCTATTGGAAGGGCGACCGGGGCTGGCGGGTGATCCAGCACAGCCAGACGGTGCCGCCGGTCGCCGGCTGACGCCGGGCTCAGATGCCGGCATACCAGGCGTAGTCGCCGATGTCCTCCCAAGTGCCGCCGCGACCACCCTGGATGGCGCGGAGGCTGTCCACCACCTGGGCGCGCCCGACGTACTTCGCCTGCTTGTAGCCCAGCTGCCGTTCCACCCTCAGGCGCAGCGGCGCGCCGTTCTGGACCGGCAGCGCCCGGCCGTTGAGGCCGTAGGCGAGGATCGTCTGGGGATGGAAGGCGTCGATCAGGTCGATCGATTCGTAATAGGGGTTGCCCGAATAGAGGTCGGCGCAGTGGAAGACGACGTAGCGCGCGCCGTTCGCCAATCCGACCTGGTGGAGCAGACCGCCGAGCGGGACGCCGGTCCACTGGCCGATGGCGCTCCACCCCTCCACGCAGTCGTGGCGCGTGATCTGGGTGCGCGACGGGCGGGCGCGCAGCTCGGCGAGCGAAAAGGCGGCGGGCCGCTGGACCAGTCCGTCGATCACCAGCCGCCAGTCGGCGAACCCGCCGGCGACGTGGCGCGCGTACTCCGGCGAGTCGGGCCGGGCGGTGCCGTTCGAGCGGAAGATCGGCGACCGATCGGCGGGCGCGAACTCGCGGGCGAGCGCGGCGCGGTCGGTCAGCAGGCGCTGGCTTCCCATCGTCAGCCGCTCCGCGCCGATCAGCGCGCGGCGCACGCCGGCGTCGGCGTTGAGCGCGTCGCAGCCCGCCAGCATCAGCCCGCCCGCGCCCAGCCCCAGCCCGCGCAGCAGGCGCCTGCGGTCCAGCGGGTCGGTCACGCCCGCTCTCCCTCGACGCGCCAGCGCCCGGTGATCATCGAGCGCACCTCGTTCACGGGTCCCGCCAGGATCACCATCGCGATGTGGACGACGAAGAAGGCGACGAGCGCCCAGGCGGCGAGGAAGTGCAGCGAGCGCGCCGACTGCCGCCCGCCGAACAGGTCGAGCAGCCAGCCCCACGCCGCGTTCATGTTCGGCGACATGGTGAGCCCGGTTCCGATCATCAGCGGGATCAGCACGAACAGGACGCCGATGTAGCTCGCCTTCTGCAGCACGTTGTAGCGGAGCGCCGCCGCGCCCGTGGGAAAGCGCAGCCGGGCGTGATCCTTGATGTCCCGCCAGACGTGCGCGGGCCGCACCTCGTCCCGCCGCAGCGCCAGGTCGCGCTGGACGTGGCGGTTGGCGAGCGAGGCGATCAGGTAGGCCAGGAGCGCGAAGGCCAGCACCATGGCGAAGGCGAGGTGCCACAGCCGGGCGTCGGCCAGGCTGTAGCCCGACGGGATCGTCGCCCAGCCGGGGAACGCCCGGTGCTGCACCGCGCCCCCCGCGTCGGTCCACACGCCGAGCACGCCGGTGGTCGGGATCTGCAGCGTGCCCACGCGCAGGAAGCCGGACGAGCCGCGCGATCCGATCTCCAGCCAGGCGGGATCGGCGTTCGCGCCATACTGGCCCCAATAGAGGCGCGGGTGGGCGTTGAAGATCATCAGCCCGCTCATGAACATGACCAGCAGCACCACGGCGTTGGTCCAGTGCCAGACGCGGGTCGCCAGGCCGTGGCGCCGGACCCGTTCGCCGGCAGGGGGGCCGGCTTCGAGAGCCGGCGGCACGGCGGCCGGCCGTGCGGTGTGGTCCGGTCCGTCAGCGGGACTGGTCGCCATCCTCGTGTCCCCTTCGTCTCAGGGGCGGCACCTCGCCCGACCCTCCGGCACTCTTCGGCTCGAACGGGCGATCGGTTACGGGAGCCGTCCACGCAACCGGGATCGTCTTAACGCGGATCAACTCGTCCGTCCACGCGGCTAACCGCGCGACAGCTCCGCCAGAAACGCGCGCACCCGCGCCGCGTTCACCCCCAGGTCGCTGGTTCCCACGCGGCTGACGGAGCGCACATCGACCCGCGAGCCGCCGCGCTCCGGCCGGACGCGCACCACCACGTCGTCCCGGAAGCGGAAGAGCGAGACGGTGTCCGTCGCCTCCAGCGTGCCCGCCGCCGGATCGACCCGCGCGATCGCCCAGCCCCGCGCGCGGGCCAGCGCCTCGACCCGGGCCAGCGCTTGGGCCGGCGGGAGATCGAGATGGAGTGGCCGCAGCTCGCCATAGCGCCGGCGCACCACCTCCCGCCAACGTTCGCGGGGCGGCGCCGCGGCGAGCTCCGGGTCGCCGAGATCGGGGATCGAGTCCCAATTGTCGGCGCGCAGGGCCAGCGCCCGGAACTCCGGCGGATCGGCCGGATCGGTGGTGACGTCGTGGATCGCCGGCACCCGCGCGGCGACCGCCAGCCAGCTCCACAGATAGCCGCAATAGCCCACCGCCAGCACCAGCGCGGCCGCGCCGACCAGACCGGCCCGCGCGCGCGTCCGCCACCCCCAGACGAGCGCCACCGCCGCCAGCAGGCCGCCCGCCGCCGCCGCGTAGAAGCCCCAGCGCAAGAGCACGAAGCCGGTGGTGAAGGGCCAGCCGCCCGCCCCGCTGCCCGCCGCGCCCGCCAGTCCGGCCAGCGCACCGCCGAGGGCGAGCGCCAGCGCCAGCCAGGCGAGCCGGCGCGCGCGGGGCCGCTGACTGGCGCGGCCGTCCGTCACGGGCGCGCTCCCCGTCATCCGCCGGCCCAGGGCGGGTCGCGCCGCCACGGCCAGTCTCCGGGCAGGTCGGCGGGCACGCGACCGGGCCAGTCGCCGACGCCCACCGCCGCGCCGTTGATCGCGGCGATCACCGGCTTGGCGCTGGCGAAGACGCGGAGCGCGACCCGGCCGCCGGTGTCGCGATGCGCCTCGTCCGCCCGGTCCGCAGGCCTGGTCTCGCGCCCGCCGAAGGTGTCCGCTCCGGCCGCCAGGTCCGCGCCCGCGCAGAAGGCGCGGCCCGCCCCGGTGACGATCACCGCGCGCGCGTCGGGGTCGGCGTCGGTGCGGTCGAAGGCGGCGATCAGCTCGCCGGCCATGGTGGCGGTGCAGGCGTTCAGCCGGTCGGGCCGGTCGAGCGTGATGGTGGCCATGGCGCCGTCGACCGCCCGCCGGATCGTCTCGCCCATCGCCCGCCTCCCATGGTCGTTGTGGGCCGCTGCGCCACCGCTGTCGAGTCGGCCGGGGTTCCCGACCTTACGCCGCCTTGCCAAGCCGGCGCGCCTGCTGTTGGAGCGGTCGCTGCGCGGGGAGGCGGGTCGAGCATGGTCGAGGGGCGGGGGCGCTGGTCGTTCTGGATCGATCGCGGCGGCACCTTCACCGACGTGGTCGCGCGCGCGCCCGACGGCGCGCTGTCCGTCCGCAAGGTGCTGTCCGAGCGGCCCGACGGGCGCGACCCGGCCGTGGCCGCGATCCGCGCGCTGACGGGCGGGGGGGAGGGCGCGCTGCCCGCCGCCGACATCCGGATCGGCACGACGGTCGCCACCAACGCGCTCCTGGAGCGCACCGGCGAGCCCGTGCTGCTGGCGATCACGCGCGGCTTCGGCGACGCGCTCACGATCGGCACGCAGGACCGCCCGGACCTGTTCGCGCTCGACATCCGGCGTCCGCCTCCCCTCCACGCGGCCGTGCTGGAGGTGGATGAGCGGGTGACGCACGAGGGCGCCGTGCTGCGCCCGCTGGATCGCGAGGCGGCGCGAGCGGGACTGGCGGCCGCCTACGACAGCGGGCTCCGCGCGGTCGCGATCGTGCTGATGCACGGCTATCGCCACACGGCGCACGAGCGCGCGCTGGCGAGCTGGGCGGCGGAGGTGGGCTTCACCCAGATCTCGGTCAGCCACGAGGTCGGTCCGCTCATCAGGCTGGTCGGGCGCGGCGAGACGAGCGTGGTCGACGCCTATCTGTCGCCCGTGCTCCGCCGCTACGTCGCCGGGTTCGAGGCGGCGCTGGGCGGCGGACAGGCGCCGCTCTTCATGCAGTCGGGCGGGGGGCTGGCGTCGGCGTCGATCTTTCGCGGGCGCGACGCGATCCTCTCCGGCCCGGCGGGCGGCATCGTCGGCATGGCGCGCACCGCGGCCGCGGCGGGGTACGACCGGGTGGTGGGCTTCGACATGGGCGGCACGTCGACCGACGCGTCGCTCTACGCCGGCCGCTACGAGCGGGACAGCGACGCGGTGGTCGCCGGCGTCCGGGTGCGCGCGCCGACGCTGCGCATCCACACGGTCGCGGCGGGCGGCGGCTCGATCTGCCGCTTCGACGGTGGCCGCTTCACCGTCGGGCCGGGGTCGGCGGGCGCGGTTCCCGGCCCGGCCTGCTACCGGCGCGGCGGGCCGCTGACGATCACCGACTGCAACCTGGTGCTGGGCAAGCTGCAGCCCGACCACTTTCCCGCCGTGTTCGGGTCGGAGGGCGATCAGCGGCTCGATCCGGTGGCGGCGCGCGCGCGACTGGAGACGCTGGCGGCCGAGGCGGGCCGACCCGGTCCGCTCGACGAGCTCGCCGAGGGGCTGGTCGCGATCGCGGTGGCGGACATGGCGAACGCGATCCGCGCGATCTCGGTCGCGCGCGGCCACGACGTGACCCGCTTCGCGCTCGCGTGCTTCGGCGGGGCCGGCGGGCAGCACGCCTGCGGGGTCGCCGACGAGCTGGGGATGGAGACGGTGCTCGTCCACCCGCTCGCCGGCGTGCTGTCGGCCTATGGCCTGGGCCTGGCGGACCGGCGCACGGTGCGCGAGCGGACGCTCGGCGTGCCGCTGGGCCAGGAGGGTTGGCCGGAGGTCCAGTCGACCGCCCGCGCGCTCGCCGCCGCCGCCGCCGCGGCGCTCGCGTCCGAGGGGGTGGAGCGCGCCGCCATCCGGACGGACGCGAGCGCCCGGCTGCGCTCTGCGAGCACCGAGTCGAGCGTGCCCATCGCCCTCACCGACCCGGACACGATGGCCGCCGCCTTCGCCACCGACCACCAGCGTCGCTTCGGCTACGGCCCCCCGGGCGGGATCGTGATCGACTCGGTCGCGGTGGAGGCGATCGCGGAGGCCGCCGGCGCGCCGCCGCCGCCGCCGGTCGCGGCGCCGGCCGGCCCGGACGAGGCGGCCAGCATCCGCATGGGCGGTGAGCGCCGCCCCACGCCGATCCATCGCCGCGACACCCTGTTGCCGGGCGCGACGGTGGAGGGGCCGGCGCTCGTGGTCGACCCGGTCGCGACCACGGCGGTGGAGCCGGGCTGGCGCGGCACGATCGGCCCGGACGGCACGCTGGTGCTCACCCGCATCGTGCCCCGCCGGACGGCGGCGGCGGGCGCGGCGTGCGATCCGGTGCGGTTGGCCATCTTCTCCGGCCTGTTCATGGCGATCGCCGAGGAGATGGGGGCCGCGCTTCAGCACTCCGCGTCGTCCGTGAACATCCGCGAGCGGCTCGACTTCTCCTGCGCGGTGTTCGACGGCAAGGGCCGGCTGATCGCCAACGCCCCGCACATCCCGGTCCACCTCGGCTCGATGGGCGCCAGCGTGGGCACCGTCATCGCGCGCCGGTCGGCGGACGGACGCGGCATCCGGCGCGGCGACGTCTACGCGCTCAACGCGCCCTACGACGGCGGCACCCACCTGCCCGACATCACGGTCATCCGGCCGGTGTTCGCCGACGAAGGCGCCGCGCCCGACTTCTGGGTGGCCGCGCGGGGCCACCACGCCGATGTCGGCGGCACCACGCCCGGCTCCATGCCGCCCGACAGCCGCTCGATCGCGGACGAAGGCGTGGTGTTCGACAATGTGCTCCTGGTGGACCAGGGCCGGCTGCGCGGGGCGGAGGTGCGCCAGCTGCTGGCCTCGTGGCCGCATCCGGCCCGCAGTCCGGACACGAACATGGCCGATCTCGCCGCCCAGATCGCCGCCTGCGCGCGCGGGGCGGAGCGGCTGGCGGCGACCGCGCGCGAGCACGGCGCGGCCGTCGTCGCCGCCTACATGGCGCACGTGCAGGATCACGCCGCGGCCGCCGTCGCCCGCCTGCTGCCGCGCCTGTCACCCGGCCGCGCGGAGCTGGCGCTGGACGACGGCGCGGTCGTGCGCGTGGCGGTGGAACCGGGGCCGGACGGGCTGACGGTCGACTTCGCGGGCACCAGCGGCCAGCATCCCGGCAACTTCAACGCTCCGCCCGCCGTGGTGCGCGCCGCCGTGCTCTACGTGCTGCGCTGCCTGGTGGACGAGCCGGTGCCGCTCAACGACGGGTTCCTGCGCCACGTCGCGATCCGGGTGCCGGACGGGTCGATGCTCTCGCCCCGCTTTCCGGCGGCGGTCGTCGCGGGCAATGTGGAGACCAGCCAGATCGTGACCGACGCGCTGTTCGCCGCCTTCGGCGCGCTGGCGGGGAGCCAGGGGACGATGAACAACCTGACCTTCGGCACCGCCCGCCATCAGTATTACGAGACGATCGCGGGCGGCGCGGGCGCGGGACCGTCCTTCGCCGGGTCGGACGCGGTGCAGACGCACATGACGAACAGCCGGCTGACCGACCCGGAGGTGCTGGAGAGCCGCTTTCCCGTGCTGGTCGACCGCTTCGCCATCCGGCGCGGGTCGGGCGGGGCGGGGCGCTGGCGCGGCGGCGACGGTGCGGTCCGCCGCCTCGTCTTCCGCGAGCACGCGCAGGCGGCGATCCTGTCGAACCACCGCCGCGTGGCCCCGGCGGGCATGGCGGGAGGCGGCGACGGCGCCGTCGGGATCAACCGGATCGAGCGGGCCGCCGGAACGGCCGAGACGCTGGGCGCGACGGCATCGGTCGCCGTCGAGCCCGGCGACGCCATCGTGATCGAGACGCCCGGCGGCGGCGGCTGGGGCGCGCCCGGCTGATGCTCGTGCTGTCCGGCATCGCGGTGATCGTGCTGGGCTTCCTGCTCCGCTTCAACCCGCTGCTCGTGGTCGCGGTGGCGGCCGCGGTGACGGGGGTGGCCGCAGGGCTGGAGCCGCTCGCGATCCTCGCCGCCTTCGGCAAGGCGTTCAACGACACGCGCTACGTCACCATCATCTACATCGTCCTGCCGGTGATCGGCCTCCTGGAACGCCACGGGCTGCAGGAGCGCGCGCGCCAGGTCGTGGCGGGTCTGAAGGGTGCGACCGCCGGGCGGCTGCTGATCGGCTATCTGCTGTTCCGCCAGATCACCGCCGCGCTGGGCCTCAACTCGATCGCCGGCCACGCCCAGACCGTGCGCCCGCTGGTCGCCCCGATGGCGGAGGCGGCGGCCGACCTGCGCACCGGCGAGCGCGCGGCCGACGACGAGCGGGTGCCCGCGATGGCGGCGGCCACCGACAATGTCGGCCTGTTCTTCGGCGAGGACATCTTCATCGCGATCGGCTCCATCCTGCTGATGAAGGCGGTGCTGGAGGGCTATGGCATCGACCTGGCCCCGCTCCAGCTGTCGGTCTGGGCGATCCCCACCGCCATCGCGGCGTTCGCGATCCACGGGACCCGCCTGCTGCTGTTCGACCGGCGGCTGGCGCGCACGCGGGGTCCGGAGGCGTGATCGGACTGAACTTCGTCTACGCGGTCGCCGGCACCACCTTCGCGATCTTCGCGGGGCTGAGCGTGGCGGCGCGCGACCATCCCAGGCGCCGGGGCAACGCCGGCTTCTACGGCCTGCTCGCGCTGAGCTTCCTGGCCGGCGACCGGCTGGGCGACCTGGGCAACGGCGTGCTGGTGCTCGCCCTCGTCGCGCTCGCAGGGCTGGGTGCTATCGGGCGCGGGCCGGAGCGCACCGCGAGCGTGGACGCGCGGCGCGGGGAGGCGGCGCGGCGCGGCGACCGGCTGTTCGGCCCGGCGCTGGTGATCCCGGTCGTGGCGCTGGGCGGCACGCTGGCCTTCAAGGCGGTGCCGGAGCTGGTCGATCCGAAGCAGGCGACGCTGGTGGCGCTCACCCTTGGGGTGCTCGCCGCGCTCGCCATCGCCTGCGGCTGGCTGCGGCCGCGCCCCGCCACGCCGTTCGAGGAGGGGCGGCGGCTGATGGACGGCATCGGCTGGGCCGCGATCCTGCCCCAGATGCTCGCCAGCCTGGGCGCGGTGTTCGCGCTCGCAGGGGTGGGGGAGGTGGTCGGCCGGCTCGCCGGGCTCGCCATCCCCGACGGCAGCCTGTTGGGCGCGGTGGTGGTCTATGGCCTGGGCATGGCGCTGTTCACGATGATCATGGGCAACGCGTTCGCCGCCTTCCCGGTCATGGCGGCGGCGATCGGCGTGCCGCTGCTCGTCGGGCGCCATGGCGGCGACCCGGCGGTGGTGGCCGCGGTGGGGATGCTGGCGGGCTTCTGCGGGACGCTGATGACGCCGATGGCCGCCAACTTCAATCTGGTGCCCGCCGCCCTCCTCGACCTTCGCGACAAGAACGCGGTCATCAAGGCGCAGATCGGCACCGCCGTGCCGCTGCTGGCGGTCAATATCGCGCTCCTCTACCTGCTGGCGTTCCGGTGACGACGGGACTGACTCCCGTGCTCGCCGAGCGGTTCGCGGCGCTGACGCTCGGCCATCTGGAGCGGCCCTGGCCGTTCAAGCTCGACCATGTGATGGACGGTCCCGACGACGCGCGCACGCCCGCCGAGCTCCACCCGATCTTCCACGGCAGCTTCGACTGGCACGGCTGCGTCCATGGCTGGTGGCAGGTGATGGAGCTGCTGCCCCTGTTCCCCGACCTGCCGCGGGCCGCCGAGATCGCGACGCGGGCCGACCGGATGCTGGTGCCGGACACTGTGACGGGCGAGCTCGCCACCCTGGAGCGTCCGTCGGCGGCGGGGTTCGAGCGGCCTACGGCTGGACGTGGCTGCTGGCGCTGCACGGCGCGTGTCAGCGCCACGACCGGCCCTGGGCGGCGGCGCTGGAGCCGCTGGCGCGCGCCTTCGCCGGGCGCTTCCGGGGCTATCTGCCGACGCTCACCTATCCCGTGCGCGCGGGCACGCACGCCAACACCGCCTTCGCGCTGCTGATGGCGCGCGTGCTGCCGCCCCAGGAGTTCGTCGGCTGGTTCGACGGGTTCCTGCCGGACCTGGGCGCGGGCGTGCCGGCGACCCTGTTCGCGCCCGTCCACGTGTCGGACCGCTCGGACGGGAAGATCGTGCATCTGGACGGCCTCGACCTGTCGCGCGCCTGGTGCTGGCGCGCGCTCGCCGCCGCGCTGCCGGAGCACCCGCACGTCGGGGCGATGGGAGTCGCGGCCGGGCGCCATCTGGCCGCCAGCCTGCCGCATCTGGACGACAGCTACATGGGCGCACACTGGCTCGCCACCTTCGCCCTCCTGGCGCTGACGGCGGCAGAGGGTGGCGATCGCATCCGGGCTTGAACTCCGCCAGGATCGAGAGCCGCTCGCGATCCCATCGCCGTCGCTGGTCTCGCCTCCTCCCGCTCGTCCTGAGCGGGGTTGGAGGTGGAACTGGGGCTTTGGGGGGGTCTAACCCTTGGCCCGCGCGATGTAGGCCAGGACGCGGTCGTCCAGCACGTCGAGCGGCACCGCGCCGCCGCCCAGCACCGCCTCGTGGAAGTCGCGGATGTCGAACCGGCCGCCCAGCTCCCGCTCGGCCCGCGCCCGCAGCCCGCTGATCTTGAGCTGCCCGACCATGTAGCTCGTCGCCTGGCCCGGGTTGTTGAGATAGCGGTCCACCTCCTTGACGATGTCGCGCTCGCTCAAGGGCGCGTTGTCGCGGAAATAGTCGATCGCCTGTTCGCGCGACCAGCGCTTGGCGTGCATCCCCGTGTCGGTCACCAGCCGGATGGCGCGCCACATCTGGAGCGACAGCATCCCGAACTCCGAATAAGGGTCGGTGTAGGCCCCCATCTCCTTGGCCAGCCGCTCCGAATAGAGGCCCCAGCCCTCGCCATAGGCGCCGTAGAAGCCGAAGCGGCGGAACTTCGGCAGGCCGGGCAGCTCCTGCGCGCGCGCGATCTGGAAATGGTGGCCCGGCGCGCCCTCGTGATGCGCGATCGCCTCCACCTGCGTCTTCTGCACCTGGGTCATGTCGGCCAGGTTGACGTAGAAGATGCCCGGCCGCGAGCCGTCGGGCGCGGGACGGTTGTAGAAGGCGACGGACGCCGTGTCCTGCCGGAAGGGTTCGACCGCGCGCACCTCCAGCGCGGCCTTGGGGAGCGTGCGGAAGAAGCGCGGGGCGGCGGCCATCGTCTGGGCGATGTCGGCGCGCGCGTCCTCCAGATAGCGTTCGCGGCCCGCCGCGTCGTTGGAATACTGCCATTTCGGGTCGGTGCGCAGCTCCTGGAAGAACTCCTGGAGCGTGCCCTTGAAGCCGACCCGCGCCTTCACCGCCTCCATCTCGGCGCGGATCTTCGCCACCTGCTCCAGCCCGATCGTGTGGATCTGGTCGGCGGTCAGGTCGGTCGTGGTGTAGTAGTGGAGGCGGGACTGATAATAGGCGTCGCCGTTCGGCAGGCTCCACGCGCCGTCGTTGCCCGTCGCCCTGGGCTCGATCGCGTCCAGCGCCGCGAACAGCGTGTCGAAGCCCTCGCGATAGGGGCCGGTCAGCGCGGAGGTCGCCTCCGACATCAGCCGCGTCTTGGTGGCGTCGTCCGCGTCCAGCTTGGCGACCTTGTCCTTGAAGTCGGCAAGCAGCACGCCGTCCGCCCCCTCCTCGAACGGCGCGCCGGTCAGCGCCTTTTGCGCGTCGGCTCGTGCGGGGGCGAACACCATCATCGGCGGCACGATGCCGCTGGCCGCTTGCGCGCGCATCCGGTCGGCGGTCTCCGCCATCACCCGCTGGCTGTCGCGCAGCCGCGCGACGTAGGCGTCCGCGTCGGCCACGCTGTCGATCCGGTGCTGGTTGACCAGGAACACCGGAATGTCGCCCGCCGGGCTGCCGTTGGTGGACACCGGGAAGGCAAGGTCGCGGAACGCCGCCTGCTCGCGCGCGGTCTTCACCTGCTCCTCGAACAATCGGTAGTTGAGCCGGCCCTGCTCGCTCAGACGGTCAGTCGAGAAGCGCCGCTTCATCTCCGCCAGCTGCGCCTCGCCGAGCGCGAGGCGGCGGTCGTCGGCCGCGTTCGTGGTGTCGTCGAGCTTGTCGTAGTCGCTCTTCAGGCCGAGGCTGGTCGAGGTCTCCGGGCTCAGCGCCACCTGCGCGTCGAACGCCTCGTCCAGGAAGGCGACCAGCCGCCGGTCCTCGACCGCCGTGACGGAGGCACCGGCGGCGGGCGGGATGGACGCGGGCTGGGCGGCCAGCGGAACCGCGACGCCGGCGAGCAGCGACAGGATCAGGTGGTGGCGTGCGCTCATTGCGGTTCTCCGGGCGAATGCCGCGCTCGAAGCGGCTGTCGCTTCGAGCTCTACGGCCGCGCCGCCAGCGCCGCAAATCGGCCGACGCGCGTGGTGGCCCGACCGGCGGACGCACGCATATCAAGCGCGCCGTTGCATCGCGGCGGGCCACGCTTTAGCCAAGCGGTCCTGCCAGGGGGGAGAGGGATGGCCGCACGGGGACGACGATCGGTGACCATCCGCCACGTCGCGGCCGAAGCCGGCGTTTCGCTGCAGACGGTCAGCCGGGTCATCAACAACGAACCCAACGTGCGCCCCGCCATGAAGGCGCGGGTGGAGGACGCGGTCTCCCGGCTCGGCTATGTGCCCTCCATCGCGGCGCAGCGGATGGGCGGCTCGAAATCCTACCTCCTGCTGGCGCTCAACGACCGCGAGCGCACGATCGAGGACTGGCGCTCGCGCGAAGGGGCGGACTGGGTCGGTCAGATGCTGCTCGGCGGAATGCTGGCGTGCGCCCGGCGCGGCTACCGGCTGATCCTGGAGCTCGTCGACACCCACGCCGACCATGTCGAGCGCGAGGTCCTGGGTGCGCTCCAGTCGCTGAGACCCGACGGCGTCATCCTGACGCCTCCGCACTCCGACAATCGCGAGATCACCGCGCTGCTGGAGCGCCAGGGCGTCCCCTTCGCACGCATCGGGTCGGCCGAGGCCGGTGTGGGCCTGTCGGTCGCCATGGACGACGCCGCCGCCGCGCGTCGCGCGACCCAGCATCTGATAGAGCTTGGGCACAGGCGCATCGGGTTCATCGCCGGCACGCCCGAGTACGCGCTGAGCGGTGCGCGGCTGAACGGCTATCGCGCGGCCATGGACGACGCGGGGCTGCCGCCGATGGCCGAGCCCGGCGACTTCGGCTTCGAGTCCGGTCGCGCGGCCGCCCGGCGCCTGTTGGGCCGCGCCGAACCGGCGACGGCGATCGTGGCGAGCAGCGACCGCATGGCGCTCGCCTGCGTGGCGGTGGCGTCGGAACGGCGCCTGGACGTGCCGGGCGACCTGTCGGTCGTCAGCTTCGACGACACGCCGCTCGCCCGGTTCAGCCACCCGCCGCTCACCGCCATCGACCAGCCGATCGCGGCCATGAGCGCGCGCGCGGCGGACTGGCTGATGACCGACGGACAGGACGAGGCGGCACCGCCCGCGTCGGAGACGGTGCCGTTCGAACTGGTGGTGCGGGAATCGACGGGGCCGGCGCCGGCCTGAGCCTCAGGCAGCCTCGGCGCGAACCGCTCCGCAATAGCGCGCGACATAGGTGGCGTGGTCCGGCAGCGAGGTCACGGTGCGCGCCACAGTGTCGCGGAGCGTCGTCAGCAGGTGCGCCAGTTCCTTGTCGCCGAGCTTTTCGGCGATCGGATGATGTGTCGCGGGCACGATGCCCTGTCCCATCATCACCTGCACCCAGCTGTTCTCGGCGAACAGCTCGTCGTTCTTGCGGAACACGCGACCCGTCTCCCGGAACAGCTCGATCTTCTGCGCGAGCGCGTCCGGCACCGCCATCGCCGCGCAGTGCCGCCAATAGGGGGAGTCGCGGCGATCGGTGACCTTGTAGTGCAGGACCAGGAAGTCGCGGATCTGTTCGAAGTCGAGCCGGCTCTGCTCGTTGAACTCGGCCACGTCGCGCTCGCTCACCCGGCCCTGCGGGAACAGGCGGATCAGCCGCAGGATCGCGCGCTGGATCAGGTGGATTGAGGTGGACTCCAGCGGCTCCATGAAACCCCCGGACAGGCCGATCGCCACGCAGTTGCGGTGCCACTGCCGGCGCCGCATGCCGGTGGTGAAGCGGATGCGATTGGGCTCCGTCAGCGCCGCGCCCTCGACATTGCCCATCAACCGCTCGAGCGCCGCCTCCTCGTCCAGGTAGCGGCGGCAATAGACGATGCCGTTGCCGGTGCGGTGCTGGAGCGGGATGCGCCACTGCCAGCCCGCGTCGTGCGCCATCGCGCGCGTGTAGGGCACCGGCGGCCGCACGCTCTCCGTCTGCACGGCGATGGCGGCGTCGTTGGGCAGCCAATGCGTCCAGTCGTCGAAGCCGACATGCAGCGCCTGGCCGATCAGCAGCGCGCGAAAGCCGGTGCAGTCCAGGAACAGCTCGCCCGCGATCCGCTCGCCGGACTCCAGCACCAGCGCGGCGATGTCGCCGCTCTCCTCGTCCAGCTCCACCCGCTCGATCCGGCCCTCGACGCGCCGCGTCCCGTCCGCCTCCGCCATGCGGCGCAGGAAACGCCCGTAGAGCGTGGAGTCGAGCTGGTAGGCGTAGTTCATGCCCTCGCCGGGCAGGTGCGCGAACTTGCCCTGCATCGCGGCGACCAGCTCCAGGCAATAGTCGTCATAGGGCTGCTCGTGGCCCTTGGAGCGCCCGTAGAGCCAGAAATGCTGGAAGCCGGCGGACCAGTGGTCCTTGCCGGTCAGACCAAAGGAGTGGAAGTAGCGCTCACCCACCGTCCGCCAGTCGTCGAACAGGATGCCCAGCTTGAAGGTCGCCTGGGTGGCGGCCATGAACTCGGCCTCCTTGATGCCCAGCAGGCGGTTGTAGGTGACGAGCGGCGGGATGGTGGACTCGCCCACGCCGACCGTGCCGATGGCGTCGGATTCCACCAGCGTGACCTCGACGGTGCCGCCCATCGTGCGCGCGATGGCCGCCGCCGCCATCCACCCGCCCGTGCCCCCGCCGGCGATGACGATGCGGCGAGGATGCGCGCTCCCCCCGCTCACCGGCTCAGCGCCCGCAGCAGGAAGGCGCGGATGCGCCCCGCGCTTTCGGCCGTCAGCGGCGCGAGCACGCTGCGCGCGGCCTCCGGAATGTGGGCCACGGCCGCGTCGGTGTTCCCGAAGACGTAATAGTCGAACAGGTCGCGCCAGTGCTCCTTTTCGTCGGCCGGAAGGTCGCGGATCGACATCATCGCGTGGTTCAGCGCGTCCTGCGGTTGGCCGAGCCAGCGCGGCGTCTCGCGCCACCAGTAGTTCACGAGCACGTTGAACGGCGCCAGTCCCTCGACATGGTGCCACCACAGGGCCGGGATGTAGAGCGCGTCGCCGGCTTCGAGCTCGGCCGTCAGGGCGCTCTCCAATGCTTCGGCGAAGCGTGGGTGGCGGTCGCGGTCGGGGGCGTGGAAGTCGACCATGCTGATCGCGCGGCCGGCGGGCGTGTTGTCCACGGGTCCCAGATACAGGTTGCGGAACTGCTCGCGCGGGAACAGCGTGAAGCGTCGCCGACCGACCGCCACGCAGGCCAGGTTGTGGGGCACGTCGTTGTGGGCGGCGATCCGCGTGCGCGTGCCCATCCAGATGCTCGCGAGCGGCGATCGCGCGCCCAAATCGACGCGGTTCGCCTCGTGCAGGCCGTTGAAGAACCCCTGCATGTCGATCGACGCCAGGTAGATGGGTCGCGGCTCCGCTCCGTCCTCCATGGCGTCGATGCGGGCGAAGATGTCGGGCAGCGGCGCCTTCATGGTGCGGAAGTTCAGGCTCAGCGCGTCGTCGTAGAACAGCCGGCCGTCCCCGTTCGCCTCGCCCACCGAGACGGTGAACGGCACGTCGCGGCGGTGGTCGAGCAGATACCGCCGCGCCGACCTGTCCGATCGGCGTCCGGCCTGCACCAGCGGCCAGTCGGCGACCAGCCCTCGCACGACGAACGGCCGCGTGGCCGCGCGCAGCGTCCGGTCGAGATCGTCCGGGCCGGCGACCTCGACCTCCGGCACCGGCGTCGGCGCCGCCATGGGGCCGGGATCCGCCTCAGCCATGGCTCAGCCGCCGGTTCTTGCGCTCGACCAGCGCGCCGAGCTGGGCGAGCGAGGCGAGCGTCATGAAGATCGGCATCAGGTGCCCGTCCGCGTGCAGTTCGGCGAGCGCGTCGCCGTCCAGCTCCCGCATCCGCTCCTCGTCGATGGCGTGGAAGCCGACGAGCGAATGGGTCGCGCCGTCCTCCAGCGTGATCTCCAGCGACAGCGGTTCCAGCAGATCGTGCCGCCGCAACGCCGCGAAGAACTCCGGCGACGACCGATAGCCCTCGTCCAGGGCGCCGAGCCGCCGCGACGTGGCGTCCAGATAGGGCGTCGGCCGCCCGGTCCCGTCGAACAGCCGCACCCCCTCGTCCCTCTCGTCGCACAGGCGCGGGCTGTCGAGGTCGATGTGCACCTGCCGCAGGTCCGGCCGATCCGGTGCCGCGCCGATCAGGAAGGGCTGGATGTCGATCGCCAGCGGCCGGTATCCCGCGTCCCAGGCGCCGTCGTCGCGCAGGAAGAGGTTCTCGCCGTCCTCGAACCCGAACAGGGCGAGCGCGGAGAATGTGTCCCGCTCGCGGTCAAGCCGGAACAGGATCGGGTAGTCGGCCTGCGCCTGCCGGAACTCGTCCGGCACGACGAGGCCGCACATCACCGCGTCGCCATAGGCGGCCCCCCGCTCGGTGCGGACCCGCAGATCGCCGTGCTCCTCGGGCGTCAGGATCGCGTGGTTGGCGCGGCTCACGACGCGCGCTCCAGCGCGGCCGGGCGCAGGGCGCCGCGCAATCCGTCCAGATAGGCGCGGTTGGTCGGCAGGCTCGCGGCGAGCGTCCGGCCGCGTTGCGCCGCCTGCGCCATGCGGCCGCGCACCCCGGCGACCCCGTCCGCGCGGATCGGCCCGGCGGCGGGCGGGGGGAAGCCCATGCCGTAGAGCACGTACTGATAGCTCGCCGCCGGGAACACCTCGTCGACGAGCGGCAGGTCGGCGCGCGAGGGGGGCTGGTGGCGCCACAGGCGCAGCAGATCGGCCAGGCGCGGCGGCATGGTGGCGGGATCGCGATGGTCGCGCCAGTAGGGCTCCGTGCGGCGGCTGAGCGCGTAGTGGAGCTTCAGGAACTCCACGATCCGGTCCCAGCGCTGGCGGAACAGCGCGTTGAAGCGGCCGGCGTGGATGTCCATGGTCGCGCGTGTGCGCGGGAAATTGTCGATGAGCGCGTCCAGCGACAGCTCGATCAGGACGATCGCGGACGCCTCCAGCGGCTCCAGGAAGCCCGCCGACAGGCCGATCGCCAGGCAGTTGCGATCCCAGAACCGCTCCCGGTGCCCCGAGCGGAAGGAGAGCGGACGGATCGCGAGCGCCCGCGCATCGCAGCCGGGCGCCGTCCGCCGGACATGGTCGAGAAGGGTGCGTTCGGCCTCCTCCTCGCTCACATGGCGGGACGAATAGACGCAACCCACGCCGCGCCGCGTCGGCAGCCCGATGTCCCAGATCCATCCGGCCGGGTGGGCGGTCGCGACGGTCTGGGAGGCGATCGCACTTTCAGCCGGCACCGGCACCTGCACGGCCAGCGCGCGGTCGTTGAACAGCTCGCCGCCGCGATCGACGAACGCCGCGCCGCGCCGCTCGCCCATCAGCAGCGCCGCGGTGCCGGTGCAGTCGAGGAACAGGTCGCCCGCGATCGGCCCCGCAGAGCGCGCCCGCACGGCGGCGATGTCGCCGTCCGGCGCGCGGTCCACGCCCACGACGTGGTCGCGGATGTGGCGGACGCCCAGCCGCCCGGTCGCGTGCCGCCGCAGCAGGTCGGCCAGCTTGGCGGCATCGAGGTGGTAGGCGTAGTTGAGCGCGCCGGCATAGTCCGGCATCGAGCGTTGGCGCGGCGCCAGGTCGCGCGCGCACACGGTGGGCTGCGCGCTCATCGCCTCCGCGAACCCTTCGGCGCCGCCCAGCTCCGACCAGGCGGCCAGCCGCTCGGCCGGCTCGCCGTCGACGGGCGCCACGAAGGGGTGGTGATAGCTGTCATTCGCCGCGCCGGAGCACCAGCCGTCGAATCGCGATCCCTGTTTGAACGAGGCGTCGCACGCCCGCAGGAACTCGGGCTCCGCGATCCCGATCCGCGCGAGCGTGCGCCGGATGGTGGGCCAGGTGCCCTCGCCAACGCCGACGGTGGGCACGTCGGGGGACTCCACCAGCGTCACGCTCAGCGGGTGGGGCGCGGCGGGATCGGCGCGCGCGGCGAGCAGCGCCGCCGCCAGCCAGCCCGCCGTGCCGCCGCCCACGATCACGACGTTGGCGATCGGTGTGTCCATGGCGCGCGTCAGACCCTCACTTGCCGGATCGGCTATAGCGCGACCCTGCCGATCGGCAAAAGGCCATCCTTCCTGCCGTGAAGCATTGGCCGGTTCAATCCGGGCTCTCCGATCAGAACGCGAACCGAACGCCGGCGGAATAGCGCGGATCCTGCTTCGTCGCGAAGTAGACGTTGCGATCCGATCGGCGATGCCCGCGACGATCCTCGCCCGTCAGGTTGATGGCTTCCGCGAACACCGTAAAACGGGGGATGATCTGGTAACTGGCGGTCGCGTCCACCTGACCGTAGGCCTCGGTGTAGAATGGGTTGCTGCCGCCGCCCGACAGGAACTCGTCGCGCCAGTTGTACGCGACACGCGCCTGGAAGCCGTATTTTTCAAAGAACAACACCGCGTTCGCGCTGTCTGAGATGCCGTTCACGGCGAACTGATTGATGCTGCCGGGCAGCCTGTTGTCGAAACTGCGATTGCTGTTGACGATGGTGTAGTTGAGGATCGTGCCGAAGCCGGTGTTCCAGAAACTGTGCTGGATGGCGAATTCGAAGCCGTCGATCGTCGCCGTGTCGTCGCTGTTGAACGGCTGGGTGACGACAAACGTCACGGGCGCATCCTCGGGCGTTCCGAGGATCGTCCCGTTCACCACCGTGCCCGGGAAGTTGGCCGCGATGTAATCGCGAATATCGGAAAATGTCGCATCCGCTCCGAGCGCCGCGATCGCTGCCCGATAGCGGGGACCGTTCGACGGATCCGTCAGGCCGGGAGACGTCAGGCGAACCTGCGCATTGCCGATGTAGTTCGACACCTTCTTGTGAAAATAGCCCACCGACAGATAGCTTTCCGGTCCGTAGTACCATTCCGCCGACAGGTCGATGTTCTTCGACTTGAACGGTATGAGGTTGGGATTGCCTTGCGCACCAGTGCCGTTGCCGCCTGCTCGGAACAACTGATCGAATGTCAGGCCGCCCTGCAAGGAGCCGTAGTCGGCGCGGGTGATGGTGTGGCTGTAGGAGGCGCGGAGCTTCACGTCCTGGATCGGCTGGACGTCGAAGTCGACCGCTGGCAGCCAATTGTCATACGCACCGCTGAACGTCGTGATGGTGAACTGGCCAGGCGGCTGGATGATGTTGAACTCGTTGGGCGAGTTCTGGCGGGTGCCGGTGGACAACGGCACCAGCGCGGACGAGCGCACCGTGGTGCTCTCGAAGCGAAGGCCGAGGATCAGGTGCGACGGGCGCGAGAACAGGTCGAAGGTGTTGGTGATCTGAGCGAACGGCGCGATCGTCTTCTCGCGGATGCGGCGATCGGTGGTGAACGGCGTACGGCAGTCCCCGTCGCCGCCGCAGATGCCGTACCGTTGGTCCAGCAGCGACACCACCTGCTCGAAGTTGTAGCTGTAGAAGGCCGGCGTGATCGCCGGGTCGTTCGCGCCGGAGATCCCCTTGAACTTGTCGGGAATGGTGACGAGGTTGAAGATGTCGTCCGGCAGCAACGCCGCCGCCGCCGCTCGCGCCTCGGGGCTGTCGCCGCCGGTGCCGCCCCAGGTGTCGTTCTGCAGGACGCCATAGGCCGAGCGCACATTGTTGTCGGTGTATTGCACGCCGAAATCGAGCGAGTCGAGGAACGCGCCTTCGTGGTCGTAATGACCCTCCAGCTGGATCTGGTTGATCCGGTCGCGGAAGTACGAGTTGCGGAAGGCGTTGCCGGTCGGCGTGATCAGCGCGCGGTTCAGCGGGTCGATGCCGGGCTGCATCGCGTAGGAGATGACCGGCAAGTCGTTCTCGAAATTGATCGTCTGGGTGGCCACGCCGAAGATGGCGAGACCCAGCGAGTTGCTGTTGCCGTACTTGTTGGTGGGCTTCGACTCCGCGGTCGAATGGTGGGCGTCGAGCGAGATCGTGACGCCACCGGGCGCATCCCAGGTCAGATTGCCGCCCAGCGACTTGTTCTCGGTGCGGCCCGCGGTCAGCGAGCTCGAATAGCTGAGGTCCTTGGTTTCCCTCGCGGTGAACCGCTCGGTGTAGAAGAGCGGGCCGGCGACCGGGCCGTCCGTCCACGCCGAGGACGTGTCGTTGTGATTGAACCAGATGCCGACATTCGCGTTGCGGTTCTCCACCTCGTTGCGCGAGTAGGTGTAGTCGACCGTCGCGGTGAGCGTGTCGATGGGGCGGACCTGCAGCACCGCCTGGCCGTTGATGCGCTCGCGCGTGAAATCGTTGATGTCGTAGGAGGCGTTCTGCGGCACCTCGTACACGTCGGTCGGGCCGGGCCGATTGGTGATGTTCGCCGCGCGCGGATCGCCCGGTTGCGCCAGCGAGCCCCAGTTGTTCTCGTTGCCCAGGTAGCCGTCGCGATAGCCGACATTCGCGACGTTCGCGCTGCCCTTGCGCTTCTGGTAGATGCCGGTGATCAGCAACCCGACGCGGTCGTCCGCCAGCGTGGTGCTGAAGATGCCCGAGACTTCGGGCGTGATGTCGTTCTTGCCGTTCTGCGACTCGTCGATCACGCCGCGCACGGCCAGCGATCCGCGCGTGCCCAGCTGGTCGAGGGGGCGGGGCGTGCGGATGTTGATCGTCGATCCGATACCGCCCGACGGCACCGTCGCGCGGCCGGACTTGTAGACCTCCAGCGAGGCGATGCCCTCGGACGCGAGGTTGGCGAAGTCGAACGACCGCGAGGACGGCGCGCTGTTGCCGTCGCCGAGCGTCGAGGTCGGCAACTGGCGGCCGTTGAGGATGACGAGGTTGTATTCGGGGCCGAAGCCGCGGACGGTGACGAACGAGCCCTCGCCGTTCGCGCGGTCGATCGACACGCCGGTGATGCGCTGCAGCGACTCGGCCAGGTTGGTGTCTGGGAACTTGCCGATGTCCTCCGCCGAGATCGCGTCGACGACGCCCTGGGCGTCGCGCTTGATCGACAGCGACTCGCGCAGGCTGGCGCGGATGCCCGTGATGACGATGCCTGCGGCTTCGGGCTCGGCGGCCGCGTCGCCGGGCTGCGCCTGGATATCCGATCCGCCCGTGTTGCCGAGCGTGGAGGAGGTGGGGGGAACCTGTTCCTGCGGCGGGCTGTCCGGAGCCTCCTGCGCCATCGCGCCGTGCGACACCGACGCGATCGCCAGCGTCGACGTCCCGATCACCAGCCGCGACAGCGAACGAGCAGAGAACCCTCGCATAGAACCACCCCTAATTTGTCGGCGCGGTTGGATCCGCGCCTGGTTGAGAACGTTCACCTGCGACCTGCAAAAAGGCGTGTCAAGTCGTCTGCGCGATCCGGGGAACGCTCGCAATTTCATGACAACGTGCGACAAACAAGCTCGCGCGAACCCGCCCGGCCAGCGCTTCGACCGCCTTCCGAAGGCTTCCGATGGATGGCGGTCGTGCGTTCGTCAGTCGGGCACGGGTTCCGGGGTCCCCGCGGGCCAGTGCCGCACATAGTCCACGATCATCCTCTGGGGCAGCGCCGCGTCGTCGATGCCCCGCTGGCCGCCCCAGTCGCCGCCGATCGCAAGGTTCAGGATCAGGTGGAACGGCCGGGTGAACGGCCAGGCGTCGGCGCCGCCCGGCCGATCGTCGGCGACCCGCATGAAGGCGCGCCCATCCACCCCGACCATGATCGATCCGGCGCGCCAGTCGAGCTGGTAGAGGTGGAACTCGGTGCAGCTCGTCGGCACCGCGATCTCGGCGCCGCGCTGCGTGCCCCGGGCGTGGTTGAAGGCGGCGGTGTGCAGCGTCGCGTGGACCACGCCGGGGTTCCAGCCGACCATCTCCATCACGTCGATCTCGCCCTGCGCCGGCCAGGTGCCGGTCGCGGGAAGCATCCAGATCGCGGGCCAGGTGCCGCGCCCGCAGGGCAGCATCGCGCGCACCTCGGTGAAGCCCGGCCCCAGCGCCGTTCGCGTCACCAGCTTGGCGGAGGTGTAGGCCTGACCGCCCCAATCGGGATAGCGCTCGCGGGGCAGGGTCTCGCGACGCGCCTCGATCACCAGCGCGCCGCCTTCGATGCGCGTGTTGGCGGCCCGGTCGTCGGCGTAGTACTGGCGCTCGTTGTTGAACCAGCCGGTCGCGTTGCGCGACGTGTCGAAGCGCCAGCGCTGGCGATCGACCTCAGGCCCGTCGAACTCTTCGGCAAAGGTCGGTGCCTCGGTCGGCGGAGCCATCGGTCCGTCCACGGCGTAGTTGTCGGCGCCGAGTCCGACGAGCTGCAGGGCCAGGAGCAGCGGGCTCATGGCCGTGCCCCCTCCGTCCCGCCGACAGCCGGGTAGCGGAGCAGGGTCTGGCGCACCGCGCCGGGCCGGGCCGCCTCGCCGGCGTCGTTCACCGGATGGGCGATCGTGCCCTGGCCGCCGCCCAGCGAAATCGTGGTGACGTTGCGCACGACCACGCCCGGCGTGTCCGGCACCTCGACCGCGCTCTCGAGCACCACCGTCGGGTCGGCGGTGAAGTTGGCGTAGACGCCCAACGCGACCGCCTCGTGCCGCCGCACGTGATCGGCCACCTTGTAGGCGGCCCAGCCGCGCGTGGATCCGGCCCTGTAGGCGGCCTGGGAGGGTGGATCGTAGGGCAGTTCGTTCTGGTAGAAGAGGGTTCGCCCGCGCTCGCCGTTCCAGAGCGTCTGGTACTTCTGGAAATGCTCCACGAACAGGCCGGTGCAGGTCACGTCGTCGCCGTTGACCACGAGCCCCTGGTCGCCGATGGTCTCGTCCCAGCCGACATGGACCCGGCCGGACGGCCGGTCGCCGTGGTCCGCCCGCCAGATCCACAGATGGTCCGCCAGCACGCCCCGGCTGTTGATCTCCACGCCGGTCGCGACCCGCCCGACCGTGGCCCCGCCGACCCGCACGAAGACGTCCGACAGCGACGCCGGGTCGGCGCGATGATCGCCGGCGGCGCCGCGTGGCCCCACCTCCAGCAGGACGGGGGAGATCTCCGGCCCCGCGTCGAACAGCAGTCCCGCCACCGCCACGCCGGGAACGTCGGCGACCGTCATCGCCTTCGTCCCGCCCAGCGCCAGGAGGGTGGCGAGCCCAAGCCCCAGGACGACGGTCCCGGCGCGTTCCACCCGCAGCGGCTCCGTCAGCGCGTAGATGCCGGGCGTCAGCAGCAGGTGACGGCCCTCCGCCAATGCGGCGTTGATGCGGGCGGGCGGCATGTCCGGTGTGGCGACGAGGAAGCGCGAGAGCGGCAGGGAACGGCCGCGGGGGCGACCGCTGCCCCAACTCGGCCCGCGCGCGTCGGTGCGGGCCGACGGCGCGAACACGCGCCACTCGTCGTCCTCGACGTACAGATAGGGTTTGTCCCGCACGATCGGCGCCGTCGCGAGCGTGGTGTAGGGCGGATCGGGAAAGCCGGTCGGCGGCGCGCCCTCGACACCGACGAACATCATGTTCCAGTTGGATCCCTCCCACGCTCCGATCGCGCTGGTGCGCGTGAACCACTGTTGCTGCGAGCCGGAACGGATGGTGCCGTCGATGCGGCAATCGGCGATGAAGCCCCCGCTGGACCAGCCGCCGTCGTCCAGCGCCAGGTCGCCGCGCAGATGGACGCGGCGGTAGGGCGCGGCCTGGGACACCGCCCAGCGGTCGCCGCCGTCGGGTGGACGCACCGACAGATTCTCGGCGCAACGCCAGAAGTTGACCAGCGCGCGGCCGCCGTTCCAGTCGGCCTCCGCATGGACGTGGCCATCGATCGCCACGTCGCCCGGCAGCGCGCCCAGTCCGGCGATCTGCGTGAAGAAGCCGACATTCGCGTCCACGGCGTAGCGCCCCGGCTTGAACAGCACGGCATAGCGCGCGTCGGTGAAGTGCGCGCGCTCCTGCCGGCGGAAGATCGTGTCCAGCCGGTCCTGGATCGCGCCGCGGTCCATCGACGGATCGACGATCACGACGTTGGGACCCAGCCAGGGGTCGCAGCTCCGGCCGTGCGCCGCCCGGACCGGACGGGCCGCGCCGCCCGCCGCCATCGCCAGCCCCGCGCCCGCGACGCCCTTCACGACGCTTCGGCGCGTCGGCTCGGCCGTGTCCATCCGGTTCGCGCCTCTTCGCCGCTGATCGTCGCGCGTCATCGACCCGACTCCAGTGAGAAGAACGCCGTCACGGTCAGCCGCCCGCTCCGTGGATCGGGGGACAGCACCGCGTCCGGCGAGATGGCGCCGCTGTGCAGGACGTAGCTGCGATAGAGCAACGCCCGGTTGCAGCGCGCCTCCGTCAGCAGCGTGCGTTCGAACAGCGCGGTCGTGTCACGGACATAACCCCCGTCCGGAGGCCCGTGTTCGGCCAGGTCGGCGGCCAGCCGTTCGCGATAGACCGGGGCACGCCCGGCGTCGATCGTCTCGAAGCCGGTGGATCGGTGGCGGTAGAAGGCGGTCCCGTCCGCGTCGTCCGGCGACAGATAATGGACCATGGCGATGCGCTCGGCCCCGTGCGCGTCGACATGGGGCAGGCGCTGGGCGAGGGTGAGGTCGTGCGGCGGGGTTGTCACGATCGAGAAGCTGGCGTCGATCAGCCGCAATCCCCGGCTTCGACCGAAGGACCGGCCGACGGCGGCGGCGACCGCCGGCATCAGCTCGGCCAGGTAGCCGTCCGGCAGCGGCGCGCGGAGGCCCGGATAGTGCTCGCCCGCCGGACCGAACCGCGCTGCGGCGGCTACGGCGCGCAGGGCCGCGGCGTCGCGGACGAGATCGTCGAAGATCACGAGCGGCTGCCGCTCAGCGCCGATGGAAACCGTCTGGACGTCCGGCCGTCTCATGGTCCGCCATGCTAGAACGGGCGCGGGGCGAGCACAACGCGGTCGCCGGATTGCGATCCCCTCAGAATGGCCACGCCCGACCGGCACCCGACCCATCGTCAGAACGGGATCAGGAGGTTTCAAGACGCCTTGGCGGTGACTGGTGACCCCTACGGGAATCGAACCCGTGTTTTCGCCGTGAGAGGGCGACGTCCTGGACCGCTAGACGAAGGGGCCGCGGGCTTCGCCGGAGTTCCTGGTGATCCCTACGGGACTCGAACCCGTGTTTTCGCCGTGAAAGGGCGACGTCCTAGGCCACTAGACGAAGGGACCACGGGGGAAACGCTGGCTGGGCGAGGTGGCGCTTACGGGTGGGGCGCGCCAGGGTCAAGGGCGAGGTGCGCGCCGTTCGACGCCGCGCTAGGGGCGTCCTGCATGACCCGCATCCGTGCCGCCATTCCTTCGGACCTGCCCGAGCTCCGCGCGCTGATCGAGCGCGCCTACCGCGGGGAACCCGCGCGGGCGGGCTGGACGCACGAGGCGGACCTCGTCTCCGGCCCGCGCATCGCGCGCGCGGAGCTGGCGGCGGCGTTGGCGGACCCGGCCGTGCGGCTGCTCGTCGCGGACGGCGTCGGCGATCTCGCGGGCTGCGTGCAGGTGACCGGGCGGGGCGGGGGGTTGGCCTATCTGGGCTTGCTCACCGTCGATCCGGGGCGGCAGGCGGGCGGTCTCGGCCGGCGTTTGCTCGCGGCGGGAGAGGCGGCCGGACTCGCGCTGGGAGCGAGCGTGGTGGAGATGACCGTGATCGACGGCCGCGCCGAGCTGATCGCCTGGTACGAACGCCGCGGCTACCGCGCGACGGGCGAGCGCCGGCCGTTTCCGGTGGCGACGGACCGGCCGCTGGAGTTCGTGGTGTTGGCAAAGGAGCTATAAGGGCGTGTGACGGCCCCGGGTGGGGCTGGCGGGCGTCAAGCCCAGGCCGCGTCGTCGAGGTGCAGCTCCGCCTCGCCCCGGCCGTTCCAGTCGTCCCGCTTCACCCGGCCCGCGAGCCACAGCGCGCGATCCGGTGCGGCGGCGAGCAGCTCGGCGCCGAGCGGCGTGTCGGCGATGCGGAAGGCGACCGCCTTCAGCCGGCCGCCTTCGCGCCCGCTCACGATCAGGCGCACATGATTCTCGCCCACCTTGTCGGCCTTGACCACGCGCGCCGGCCCGACCGCCAGCCGAGGAGAGGGCCAGCCGACGCCGTAGGGACCCGCGCCCTCCAGCGCGTCGGCCAGGTCGGCGGTCACCCCGCCGGTCGCCACCACGGCGTCGAGCGTCAGCGCGCGCGCGTCCGCCGACCGCGCCACGCCGGTTGCCAGCCGCTCGTGCAGGAACTCGGCGAGCGCGCCCAGCCGGTCGGGCGTGGCGGTCAGGCCCGCCGCCATCGCGTGCCCGCCGCCCGCGATCAACAGGCCGGCGTCCTTCGCGGCCAGCACGGCCGCACCCAGATCGACTCCCGTCACCGACCGTCCCGACCCCTTGGCGAGCCCGTCGTCGGTCAGCGCCACGACGATCGCCGGCCGTCCGAGGCGCTCCTTCAGCCGGGACGCCACGATCCCGATCACGCCGGGGTGCCAACCCGCGCCGCTCACCATCACGACCGAACGCGCGTTCCCGTCCGCGAGCGCGGTGGCGGCGTCGAGCACGGTCGCCTCGATGACCCGGCGTTCGACGTTCAGCCGGTCGAGCTCGGCGGCGATGGCGCGCGCCTCGCCCGCGTCCTCCGTCGTGAGGAGACGCACGCCCAGGTCGGCGCGTCCGACCCGCCCGCCGGCGTTGATGCGCGGCCCCAAGGCGAAGCCCAGGTCGGAGCAGGTCGGCGCACGGCTCAGCCCCGCCGCCTCGACCAGCGCGGCCAGGCCGACGTTCGAGCGCGCCGCCATCACCTTCAGTCCCTGCGTCACGAAAGCGCGGTTCAGGCCGGCCAGGCGCGCGACGTCGGCCACCGTGCCGAGCGCCACCAGGTCGAGCAGCGGCAGCAGCGAGGGCTCCGCCCGTCCTTCGAACCAGCCGCGCCCGCGCAGCGTCCGGATCACGGCGGCGGCGAGCAGGAAGCACACGCCGACCGCCGCCAGGTGGCCGTGGGCGGCCGCCTCCTCGCCCTCGTCCAGCCGGTTGGGATTGACGACCGCGTGGGCGGTGGGCAGCCGGCTGGCGCACTGGTGATGGTCGACCACGACGACCTCGAGCCCCGCCGCCGCCGCCCGCTCCAGCGCCTCGAACGCCTGGGCGCCGCAATCGACCGTGACGCACAGCCTGGCGCCGCCCGCCGCGATCCGCTCCAGCGCCTCGCCCGACGGGCCGTAGCCCTCGGTCAGCCGGTCGGGGATGTAGGGCGCCGCCTCCAGCCCCACGGCGCGCAGCACCCGGATCAGGAGCGCCGCCGAGGTCGCTCCGTCCACGTCGTAGTCGCCGAAGACCACCGTCGGCTCGCTCCGCTCCACGGCGTCGGCGATGCGCGCCGCGGCCCGGTCCATGTCGCGAAAGGCGGAGGGGTCGGGCATGAAGGCGCGCAGCGTGGGCGCGCGGTGGGCGGCCAGCGCGTCCGCCGGGCACCCGCGCGCGAGCAGCAGCCGGGTGACGAGGTCGTCCGGGCGATGCCCCCAGTCCCCGGCACCCGCCGTGCGCCAGCGCCAGGGCTGCCCGGAGAGCGAGCGCGCGATGTCGAGGGCGTGCGTCATGCCGATCCGCTCTAGCCGATCGCGCCGGCGGCGGAACCCCGCGGCGGGTCCGGCGCGTTCCTTCCCCAAGGAGACCGCCCCGATGAAATACCTGCACGCCATGCTGCGCGTCCGCGAACCGCAGCCGACCATCGACTTCTTCCGTCTGCTGGGGCTGGAGGAGGTGCGCCGGATGGAGAACGACAAGGGGCGCTACACGCTCGTCTTCCTGGCCGCTCCGGGGCAGGAGGGCGTGGCGGAGGTCGAGCTGACACACAATTGGGATGGCGAGGAGGGCGGCACCGGCCGCGCCTTCGGCCACCTCGCCTTCCGCGTGGACGATCTCTACGCCACCTGCCAGCGGCTGATGGAGGCGGGCGTCACGATCAACCGGCCGCCGCGCGACGGGCACATGGCCTTCGTGAAGACGCCGGACGGCATCTCCATCGAGCTGCTCCAGCAGGGCTCGCTGCCGCCGCGCGAACCGTGGGTCTCGATGGAGAACACCGGCACATGGTGACGGACGTGGAGGTCGTGGCCGTCCCGGTGCTGGCGGACAACTATGTCTGGCTGGTTCATCACGATGGACACACCGCCGTCGTCGACCCGGGAGAGGCGGCGCCGGTGCTCGCCGCGCTGGAGGAGCGGGGTTGGCGCGCCGACGCCATCTGGAACACTCATTGGCATCCCGATCACACCGGCGGCAACGCCGAGCTGAAGGCCGCGATCCGCGCGCCGGTCACGGGACCGGCGGCGGAGGCGGACCGCATCCCGACGCTCGACCGGACGGTGGCGGGCGGCGACCGCTTCCGCTGGGCGGGGCTGGAGGTGCGCGTGATCGACACGCCCGCCCACACCGCGGGCCACATCAGCTTCCACCTGCCGGAGGCCCGGATCGCCTTCGTCGGCGACACGCTGTTCGCGATGGGATGCGGTCGGCTGTTCGAAGGCACGGCGGAGCAGATGTTCGCCGCCATGGGCGCCTACGCGGCGATGCCGGACGACACGCGCCTGTTCCCGGCGCACGAGTACACGCTGTCGAACGCCCGCTTCGCCGCCTCGGCCGAGCCGGAGAACGCCGCGATCGCCGAGCGGCTGGCGGAGGTCGAACGGCTGCGGGCCGAAGGCCGGATCACCTTGCCCACCACCGTGGCCCGCGAGAAGGCGACCAACCCTTTTCTGCGCGCCGCCGATGCCGGAGCACTCGGACGATTGCGGGCGGCGAAGGACGCCGCCTGAACCGGCCAGGGGTCTCGTGCGTTGCAGGGAATCGAGGAGATTTCCGATGCGCGTCTTCGTTCCGACCGCCTGTTTCGCGCTCTGCGCCTGTGCGACGGCCGCACCGCGCGAGGCCATGCCGCCTCCCCAGGCGAATTCGAGCGCGGGTGAGCGGCTGCTTGCCGGAAAGGTTGCCGGTGAGCCGGTCGGCTGCATCCGCGCTCGTGACGCCGATCACCCCGTCCAGCTCGCCAACGGGGCTACGGCCTATCGCGTGTCCTCCAGCCTCGCCTATGTGCAGCAGTTCGGCGGTCGGTGCGATCTGGGGCGGGTCGCCAGCGACGCCTATCTGATCCGCCGGGCCACCCAGACGCAGCTCTGCCGCGGCGACATCGCCGAGCTGGTCGACCGGAGCAGCAACTTCCCGATCGGCAGCTGCGTCTATGGCGATTTCGTCCCCTACCGGACACCGGCGCGGTGAGGCGGCTGACGGTCCTGTCGGTGCTGGCGCTGGCCGCGTGTGCCGGGCAGGTGGGTGGAGTGCGGCACTCGGAGCGGTCCGCGCTCGCGGTGGAGTTGGCCGGCTTCGCGGAGCGCGAGACGGCGCAGTGCCTGCCGTCGGACTACGACACCGCCGCCGCGCGCGTCGTCGACGCGTCGCACATCGTGTATTCGCGCACCCGCGGCGAGAAGTGGATCGGCGAACTGGACGAACCCTGTCCCGGGCTGCGGCCGGAGAACACCTTGCTCGTCGAGCGGTTCGGGTCGCGGATCTGTCGGCTGGACGCCGTGCGGGACGCCGGCACGAGGCCGACCTACATCCCGGGGCCACGTTGCCCGCTGGCCCGCTTCACCCGCTACGAACGCACTCGCTGAGCGTCGCCCGCCATCAGCGATAGAGCGCGTCGAGTCGCTCGCCATAGCGCTCCCGCAGCACATGGCGCCGGATCTTCATCGACGGCGTCATCTCGCCCGCCTCGATCGTGAAGGGTTCGTCGGCGAGCGTCGTCCGGCGCACCCGCTCCGTGACCGACAGTTCGCGGTTGACCCGGTCCACAGCCGCGCGCAGCGCGCCCGTGAAGTCGGGATCGCGGGCGAGCGCGGCCAGGTCGTAGGCGCGGCCGTTCTCCCGCGCCCAGTCGGCCGCCCACTCCGCGTCCGGCACCAGCAGCGCCACGACATAGGGCCGCTTGTCGCCGTGGATCATCGCCTGGCCGATCTCCGGCTGGAGCGTCAGCATTCCCTCCACCTTCTGCGGCGCGACGTTGTCGCCCTTGTCGTTGACGATCAGGTCCTTCTTGCGGTCGGTGATGACCAGCCGCCCGTCGTCGTCCAGATGGCCGATGTCGCCGGTGTGCAGCCATCCGTCCTTCAGCACCCGCGCGGTCTCCGCGTCGTTGCGCCAATAGCCGTGCATGACGAGCTCGCCGGCGACCAGGATCTCGCCGTCCTCCGCGATCCGCACCTCGGTGTGCGCCATGGGCGGACCGACGGTGTCCATCGCCACTCCGGCGGCGGGGCGGTTGCAGCTGATGATCGGTCCCGCCTCCGTCTGGCCGTAGCCCTGGAGCAGCGGCACGCCCAGCGACTGGAAGAACAGCCCGACCTCCGGGTTGAGCGGCGCGCCACCGGAGATCATCGCCTTCACGCGCCCGCCGAAGCGTGCCCGCACCTTGGGCTTGACCGTGCGGTCGACGACGAACTGCATCGGCCGGTCGAGCGCACCGGCGCGGCCCTCCGCGCGCTTGTGTCCCAGCGCCAGCGCGCGCCGCATCAGCCCCTGCGCGACCCGGCCGCCCGTCGACAGCTGCTTGAGCAGGCGAGCGCGCAGCAGCTCGAACAGGCGCGGCACCACCGCCATGATGGTGGGCCGCACCTCCTCGATGTTGGCGCCCAGCTTGTCCAGGCTCTCGGCGTAGTGGATCCGCGCGCCCAGCCCGATCGGCAGCCACTGGCCGCCGGTGTGCTCGTAGGCGTGGGAGAGGGGCAGGAAGGAGAGAAACACCTCCTCGTCCCAGCCGAAATCCTCCAGCACGATGGTGCCCGCCGCATGGATGTTGTGCAGGATCATGCCGTGGTGCTGGCGCACGCCGCGTGGGCTGCCGCCGGTGCCGCTGGTGTAGATGATGGCGGCGGTGTCGCCGCGCCCCACCGCCGCCATCCGCTCGCGCACGGCGGCGGTCGCGTCGGGGCCGGCGGTCAGCGTCGCCCAGTCGTGGAACGCGACCGCGCCGGTCTGCCCGGTCCGGAGCGGCTCGATCGCGATCAGGTGCTCCACGTCGGACCGCAGCACGGCGGGCAGCGCCGCGCGCGCCAGCTTGGGCGTGGAGACGACGATCGCCTTGGCGCAGCTGTTCTCCAGTATGTGCTGGTGATCGCGCTCGGTGTTGGTGGTGTAGGCCGGCACGGTGACGCAGCCGGCCATCATGATCCCGATGTCCGCGATCGCCCATTCCGGCCGGTTCTCCGACAGCAGCACGACGGTGTCGCCGTCGCCCAGACCCAGTCCCGCGAGCGCCTGCGCCAGCGCGGTCGCCTGGCGGCGCGCCTCCGTCCAGGAGATCGATCGCCACTCCCCGTCGATCTTGCGGGACAGGAAGGGTTTGTTCCCCTCCTGCTCCGCGCGCTGGAGGAACAGCGTGGGCAGGTTCGGGCAGGCGCGGATCGCGTCCATCGTCGCCTTGTCGCGGGACAGCGTCATGCGAGGCGTCCAGCGGCCCCGGAGCGGAGATGGCGGACCGGTCTCACGGCGCCACCGCCGCGCCCTCGGAGCGCGGGTCCGCCGCGCCGATCCAGCCGGCCACCGTCCGCTCCGCCGCGTTCGCCTTGCCGCCCAGCCGGTCGCTCTCCACCACGGTCGTGCCCAGCGCGGCCAGGGCGGGCGCGAGGCGGGCGAGCGGACCGCCGGCCTCCACGACCAGCGAGGAGCCGCTGAAGAAGATGTTCGGGGCGGCGAGCGCCTGTTCGGCGGTCATATCCCAGTCGACCCAGGCGATCAGCGTCTTGACGACCTGGGCGATGATCGTCGGCCCGCCGGCCGCGCCGACGGTGAAGACCGCGCGGCCCGTGGCGTCGAACACGACCGCCGGTGACATCGACGACATCGGCCGCTTGCCCCCTTGCACCCGGTTGGCGACCCACTCGCCGTCCTCCACCGGCGCGAAGGAGAAGTCGGTCAGTTCGTTGTTGAGCACCATGCCGTTCACCACCAGCTGGCTGCCGAACACGCCCTCGACCGTCGAGGTCATCGACACCACCGACCCGTCGGCGTCGGTCGCCACGAAGTGCGAGGTGCCGCCCTTCTCGCCCGGCTGGGCGGGCCGGCGGGGCAGGGCGCCGGGAGGGGTGCCGGGCGGGGTCGCCGGGATCGCTCCGTCCGGGTCGATCAGCGCGGAACGGCTCGCCAGATAGGCGCGGTCGAGCAGGCCTGGCACCGGCACATAGGTGAAGCCGGGATCGCCGACATAGCGGCCACGATCGGCGTAGGCGAGGCGCATGGCCTGTTCGATCAGGTGCCAGCCCTCCGGCGAGTCCGGCCCCAGCCCCGCCAGGTCGAACCGCTCCAGCAGCCCCAGCATCTCCAGCACCGTCGTGGCGCCCGAGGACGGCGGCCCCATCACGCACACCCGGTATTCGCGATAGGGGCGGCAGGGCGCGGGCCGCTCGATCGCGCGATAGGCGGCGAGGTCGGCCACCGTCATGTCGGACGGGTTGGGGGCGGAGCGCACGACGGCCACGATCGCCGCCGCGTTGGCCCCGCGGTAAAAGGCGTCCGGACCTTGCGCGGCGATGCGGGTCAGCAGCGCGGCCAGCTCCGGATTGACCACTCGGTCGCCCGCGCGCTTGGGTCGCCCGTCCCGCCAGTAGAGCGCGCGCGCGGCGGGAAACGGACTCCAGCGATCGGCCACGCTCGCCAGCCGCTGTTCCAGCGTCGCGTTCACCGTGAAGCCGTCCCGCGCCAGCGCGATCGCCGGTTCGAACAGCGCCGCCCAGGGCAGCCGTCCCCACTTGTCGTGGGCGAGCTTCATCAGCGCGACATTGCCCGGCACGCCCACCGACAGCCCGCCGGGCACCACCTCGCCGAACGGGCGCGGCTTGCCGTCCGGGCCGAGGAAGCGCGCCGGGTCGGCCGCGAACGGCGCGGTCTCGCGCCCGTCGATCGAGGTGACGGTCCCGTCCGGGGCCGCATGGACCAGGAACCCGCCCCCGCCGATCCCCGACGACTGCGGCTCCACCACGCCCAGCGCCAGCAGCGTGGCGAGCGCCGCGTCGGTGGCGCTCCCCCCCCGCCGCAACATCGCCGCCCCCGCCTCCGCCGCGCGCGGATCGGCGGCGGAGACGACGCCCTCGGTGGACGCCGGCTCGCGCGCGGCCGCGACAGCGGGGGCGAGCAGCAGGAGGGCGGCGAGCAGACGCGGGATCATAGCGCGCGACACTAGCCGGGTTGCGGGCGGGGGCAAGGTGGGGGGGCTTTGGTGGACTACCGACAGGAAGCTTTCGTGAGTTGGGCGACGATTACCTGTCGTTCTCCGGTGCGCGGCTGTCCCGCCACGATGGTATTCTGGGAAAGCTAGATCAGTCCGTCTGCATAATCGCCAGCTCAAGCCCGTTGGGATCGAGAAAGTGAAAGCGTCGGCCGCCCGGAAAAGTGAAGACTGGCTTGCTGATGGTCCCCCCGGCCTCGGCGACAGCGGTTTGCGCCGCTTCGATGTCGTCGACAAGCACCACTGGCAGGGGCATCCTTGGGGCTTCGTTCATGTCTCCCTGTAGCCCGAGGTCGACGTTGCCGGTCATGGTGCACGAGTAGCTGGGGCCGAAGTCGGTCAGTTCCCACCCGAACACGGTCAAGTAGAAGGTCCGTGCCGCGCCGAGGTCGCGCGCGGGTAGCTCGATGAAATTGATGCGGGCCATGAGCAATCTCCTATGCTTTCTTACGAACGCGCTTAGCGGTGATGCCGGGACCGGTGCGGATTACCGCGTTGCGCCTCCGCCCGCGTCAGCGTCAGCGCCGCGAACCGGGAAAGCTTGCCGGCGCGATCCTCGTCAATGGTCCAAGTCCAACCCTTCGTTGCCGGGTTGTAGGTCATGGTTGTTCGCGTAAAGCTACCGTCCGGGTTGGTGAACACGAAGGGGAGCTGGTCGTCTACTTTGGAAGCGAGTCCGATGGATTGGGTGGACAGTCCGCCAAAGTCGTCCAGCCAAACAATGCCGTATTTAGCGGTTGGCTGATTCCACCCGATGTAAACCGTCGCCTCATACCTTGGTCGGCCGTTCGGCCTCCGATCGCGTGAAATCTCGTGCAATCGAAGATACTGGTGCTGATTCACCCATTCAACGTCGAGGTCATCGGTAGTCTCCTCGCCCGCTATGGTCCCGGTAATAACCCAAGCACCTTGCAGCTTATCAAGCAGCGCGTCCTGCAAAGTCGGTTGCTCTGCCTCGGTCGGACCGGCAAAAGCCAGCGTGACGACGGCCAAACAAAGCATCTTACCGGATTTGACGATCATTGATTTTCTATCCCCCGTCAGAGTGATTCCATATTGTGTAGTCGGTTGGAACGGCAAAAAGGAAGGTTTTTGATGATGGCGCTTGCCGGAGCAGGATGGGCGCTGGCACCCCCCGAGCGGCTTACCAGCGATGCGGCTGTCTCGAAAACGAACGTAGAGCGGGACAGGCGGAGGCAGGATCGGTTTCCCCGATGGGGTCTGGCCGGGCCGCTTTCCCGAAACGGCCTGTTGAACATGGAGAAACGGGACTGCTGCGGGTTTCCCGAACGGCCGGTTTCGAGATGCCGTGCCGGTCTGTCGAACGGGAGTGGGTCGAAGCCGGCTGAAGGGTTTGCCCGAGGTTGGGAGTCGGGTTCCTAACAGTTACTGGAACGACTTTACCGCCGGTCTTTGGCCAGCCTCTCCGTCAGGGCTTCGCCCTGCCACCTCCCCGTACCGGGGAGGAACCTGTAGCCCAAGCCGGCGGTCGGGTGCCGTCGGTTCGACAGCGTCCCCTCTCCCCTTGGGAGAGGGGCAGGGTGAGGGTGACCGGCTGCACAGCTCGCTCTTCGGACTCCGGTCACCCTCACCCTTCCGGCGCTGCGCGCCTCCCTCCCTCTCCCAAGGGGAGAGGGATCGGCAGCGGTGAAGCCCCTCACCGCCCGCTCCCCACCGCCTCCGCCACGCTCCCGAACCCGTCCCGCTCCAGCAGCCGGTCAAGGCCGCGCACCGTGCGGCGCACCAGCCCCGGGCCGGCGAACACCAGGGCCGAGTAGAGCTGGACCGCGCTCGCGCCCATCCGCAAGCGCAGGTACGCCTCCTCCGCCCCGTCGATGCCGCCGACCGAGATCAGCGGCAGCGCGCCGTCCAGCGCGGCGACGAACTCCGCCAGCCGGGCGCGGGCCAGCGCCTTCAGCGGCGCGCCGGACAGGCCGCCCGCCTCCCCCGCGTGATGCGAGCGCAGGCCGTCGCGGGTCACGGTGGTGTTGGCCACGATCAGCCCCGCCAGCCCCGCCTCCACGCCCACGCGCGCGAGGCCGTCCACCTGGGTGCGGTCGAGGTCGGGGGCGACCTTCAGGAACACGGGCGTCCCCTCCGCCGCCGCCATCACTCCGGCGAGCAGCTCCGCCAGCCCCTCACCCTGCAATGCGCGCAGGCCGGGTGTGTTGGGGGACGAGACGTTGACGGCCAGGTAGTCGGCGATGTGGGCCATCGCCGTCGCACCCAAGCGGTAGTCGGCGTGGCGGTCGGCCGAGTCCTTGTTCGCGCCGATGTTGACGCCCAGCGGGCCGCGCCGCCGGGCGCGCTCCAGGCGGGTCAGCGCGGCCGCCTGCCCGCCGTTGTTGAAGCCCATGCGATTCACGACCGCGCCGTCCTCCGCCAGCCGGAACAGGCGGGGGCGCGGGTTGCCCGCCTGGGGCTTGGGCGTCAGCGTGCCGACCTCCACCGCGCCGAAGCCGGCGGCGAAGGCTCCGCGCACCGCCACCCCATCCTTGTCGAACCCCGCCGCCAGACCGACCGGGTTGGGCCAGTGCAGCCCGGCGACCGTGGTGGCGAGGCGGGCGGAGGTGGGCGGCGCGCGCTCCGGCAACGCCCTCAGGGCCGCGACGGCAAGGCCGTGCGCCCGCTCCGGCTCCAGCGCCCAGAGCGCCGGGCGGGCGAGCCGATAGAGGCTCAGAAGCGCCTCACAACGCCGACATACACGCGGCTGTCGGCGGTGTCGCGGTTCAGGCCGAAGGCGGAGCCGAGGTCGAGCTGCCAGTCGGCCGCCGGCTGCCACGCCGCCGACAGGGCGGCGAGTGACTGGGTGGTGCGGCCGAGCGGATCGTCGTCGCGGAACACCGACAGCTCGCCCGTGACGCCGAACGGGCCGACGGAGTGCGAGACGCCGACGACGGAGCCGAAGGCCAGATGTCGCCCGCCGCCGTCCACATCCGCCGCCGCGTCGACCTCCGGCGTGGCGGCGAAGGAGAAGCCGCCGGGCAGGTCGGTGGAGACCGGCACGCGGAGCGCGAAGCTCGTCGTCCCCTGGCCGATCGCGTCGCCGCCGGTCGGCAGCACGGCGGTGCCCATCACGGCCACGGACGTGCCCGAGCCGTCGGGATTGATCAGGTTCCGCCTGAGCGACAGCGACACGTCGCCCGTCGAACTCGCCCGCTCGCGCCGGCCCGCGAACCGCGTCGCGACCCGTCCGAACGCGGTCCAGCCGGCCTGCGCCTCCAGGCGGTCGGTCAGCCCGACGCGCACCAGGCTGTCGGCGAGCACCAGCGTGTCGGTGCGCACGCCGTCCACCCGATCGCGGGTGAGGTCGCCCAACCCGATCTCCGGCTGCGCCACGCCCGGCGACAACGTACAGGGCGGCGTGTTGAGGCCGGGGCGGTCGGCACAGAAGGGGCGATCCTGCGCGACGGCCGGCGCGGCGAGGAGGGAGAGGAGGGGGAGGAGGCGCATGAGGGATCGTCTAGGCGCTGCCGTGCTCCTGCGAAAGCAGGAGCCCATTCCAGCTCTCCACCGCTCCGGCGGCGGCGGCTGTGGAACCGGCAATAGGCTCCCGCTTTCGCAGGAGCACGGGTTGTGCCGCACCGCACAATCAGGCCTTGCCCCCGCACCCCCGCTCCCCCACATGCCAATCACACCGAATCGCTCCGAAAGCCTCACGCAGTGCGCCTCTCCAACCTCGCCGACTACGCCGTCGTCATGCTCGCCGCGGCGGCGCGCAAGGGTGAAGGCCTGGGCGCGCGGGTGACCGCGACGGAGCTGGCGGGGACCACGAAGGTGCCGCTCGCCACCGCGCAGAAGGTGCTGGGGCAGCTGGCGGCCGCCGGCCTGCTCACCAGCGGGCGGGGCAGCCGGGGCGGCTTCGCGCTCGCCCGGCCCGCCGCCGCCATCTCGGTCGCCGACATCGTCGAGGCGATGGAGGGGCCGATCGCACTCGCCGGCTGCGTGACGGAGGCGGACACGCCGTGCGCGCTCACCGACCATTGCCGGGTCAAGCCGCACTGGCCGTCCATCAACGACGCCGTGCGCGGCGCGCTCGCGGGCGTGTCGCTCGCCCACCTTTCCGCAGGAACCCCATGACCGACACCCTCACCGACGCTCCCGTCAAGGACCAGGCCGCGCGCGACGCGGTGGACAAGCTCTCGACCTACGAATGGGGCTTTTCCTCCGACATCGAACAGGACTTCGCGCCCAAGGGTCTGACCGAGGACACGGTGCGCTTCATCTCCGCCAAGAAGGGCGAGCCGGAGTGGATGCTCGACTGGCGCCTCAAGGCGTTCCGGCTGTGGCAGGGGATGGAGGCCCCCGACTGGTCGCGGCTCGACATCGCGCCGATCGACTATCAGGACGCCTATTACTACGCCGAGCCCAAGGCGAAGGAAAAGCTCGGCTCGCTCGACGAGGTCGATCCCGAGATCCTGCGGGTCTACGAAAAGCTCGGCATCTCGATCGAGGAGCAGAAGGTGCTGGCCGGCGTCGAGGGCGCGCGCAAGGTCGCGGTCGACGCGGTGTTCGACAGCGTGTCGGTCGCCACCACCTTCCGCGACGAGCTGGAGCGCGCCGGCGTCATCTTCCGCTCGATCAGCGAGGCGATCCGCGAATATCCGGACATGGTGCGCAAATGGCTGGGCAAGGTGGTGCCGCAGCGCGACAACTATTTCGCCACGCTGAACTCCGCCGTCTTCTCGGACGGGACGTTCGTGTACATTCCAGAGGGCGTGCGCTGCCCGATGGAGCTCAGCACCTATTTCCGCATCAACGCCGAGAACACGGGCCAGTTCGAGCGCACGCTGATCGTCGCCGACAAGGGCAGCTACGTCAGCTACCTGGAGGGCTGCACCGCGCCCATGCGCGACGAGAACCAGCTCCATGCCGCCGTGGTCGAGCTGGTCGCGCTGGACGACGCGGAGATCAAATACTCCACCGTCCAGAACTGGTATCCGGGCGACGAGAACGGTGTGGGCGGCATCTACAATTTCGTGACCAAGCGCGCGTTGTGCCAGGGCAAGAACAGCAAGGTCAGCTGGACACAGGTGGAGACCGGATCGGCCGTGACCTGGAAGTACCCCAGCTGCGTGCTGAACGGCGAGGGCAGCGTGGGCGAGTTCTACTCCGTCGCGCTCACCAACAACCACCAGCAGGCCGACACCGGCACCAAGATGATCCACAACGCGAAGAACACGCGCTCCACGATCATCTCGAAGGGGATCAGCGCTGGCAAGTCCGACAACACCTATCGCGGACTGGTGAAGGTGGCGCCGGGCGCGGAGGGCGTGCGCAACTTCACCCAGTGCGACAGCCTGCTCTTGGGCGACCAGTGCGGCGCGCACACCGTGCCGTATATCGAGGTGAAGAACCCCTCGGCGCAGATCGAGCATGAGGCGACCACCAGCAAGATCAGCGACGACCAGCTGTATTATGCGATGCAGCGCGGCCTGGACACGGAGCAGGCGGTGGCGCTGATCGTCAACGGGTTCGCGAAGGAGGTGCTGAGCCAGCTGCCGATGGAGTTCGCGGTGGAGGCGCAGAAGTTGCTGGGGATTTCGCTTGAGGGGAGTGTGGGGTGATTAGCCTACTTGCTATATTGACGCTGACAACTGCACCTAGCGTTCTCGAAATAACCGCGAGGTTGTCTGATGACGGTATTGCTAAGATGCAGCGCTTTCATCAGTGCATCTTGGATAACACCCTTCGCCTTGAACAGGCTGAAGCAGATTTTGAGGATACTTACGCCGCAGCCGTTACTGCATGTCCTGGGGAGAACCTAGATTTTCGGGCCGCTCTCCAGACTGCCAGTCAGCCGAGTGGGAGCTTGTCCGGCGAGCAGTCGGATATTGCAGTTAGTGCTGTCACGCTGGCTTGGAAGGATGATAGCCGGCTTAGATTTCTAGAGCGCCGCGTGGCGAGAAAGCAGTAAATGCTTAACATCCAAAATCTGCACGCCGCCATCGGCGACACGCCTATCTTGAAGGGCCTTTCCCTTACCATGAACGCGGGCGAGGTGCGCGCGATGGTGAACGGGGTCGTGGGTTGACGGCGGCCGATGCCGGCGCTCCCCTCCCGCTCGCGGGAGGGGTCGGGGGTGGGCGCTTCCGTCCGCGCGACACCGCCCGTGCGCGCGAGCTGCGTCACGCCGCGACCCCGGCCGAGCGGCGGCTGTGGACGGCGCTGAGCGGGCGCAAGCTCGACGGGTTCAAATTCTCCCGCCAGATGCCGGTCGGACCGTTCTTCGCCGATTTCCTGTGCCGGTCGGCGATGCTGGTGGTGGAGCTGGACGGAGCGTCGCACGACGATCGCCTCGACCGGGACGCGGCGCGCGACGCGGAGCTGCGCCGTCTGGGCTACCGCGTGCTGCGCTTCACCAACGAGGAGGTGCTCGGCAGCCTGGACGGTGTTGCGACGGCGATCGCGCAGGCGCTCGAGTCCGCAGGCCCACCCCCGACCCCTCCCGCGAGCGGGAGGGGAGAACGCGGCATAAACACTCCCGGGAATATATGATGCTTGAGATCACCAATCTCCACGCCGCCATCGGCGACACGCTGATCCTGAAGGGCCTCTCCCTCACCGTGAACGCGGGCGAGGTGCACGCGATCATGGGGCCGAACGGGGCTGGGAAGTCGACGCTCGGCTATGTGCTGGGCGGCCGGCCGGGCTATGAGGTGACGGAGGGGTCTGTGCGGTTCCGCCCTGCTCCCGCCCTCGCCCACCACGAACCCGCTCGTGCTGAGCTTGTCGAAGCACGTTCCCCAGGTGCGACACCCGGTCCACGTCCTTCGACAGGCTCAGGACGAGCGGGGGAGGGGGCGGGTCCCGACGACGGGGAGTGGATCGACCTCCTCGCCCTCGAACCGCACGAGCGGGCCGCCGCCGGGTTGTTCCTGGGGTTCCAGTACCCGGTCGAGATCCCCGGCGTGTCCAACGTGCAGTTCCTGCGCGAGGCGGCGAACGCCCAGCGGCGGGCGCGGGGCGAGGCGGAGCTGTCGGGGGCGGACTTCCTGCGGCTGGCGCGCGAGAAGGCGGCGCTGTTGAAGCTCGACATGGACATGATGAAGCGGCCGGTGAACGTCGGCTTCTCCGGCGGCGAGAAGAAGCGCAACGAGATGGTGCAGATGGCCATCCTGCAGCCCCGCCTCGCGGTGCTGGACGAGACCGACAGCGGCCTGGACATCGACGCGCTGCGCGTGGTCGGCGACGGCATCAACGCGACCATGCGCGCGCCCGACAAGGCGGTGGTGCTGATCACGCACTATCAGCGGCTGCTGGACGTGGTCGAGCCGGACTTCGTCCATGTGCTCGACGACGGGCGGATCACGCGCACCGGCGGGCCGGAGCTGGCCCACGAGCTGGAGCGCGAGGGCTACGAGGCGGTGGCGTGAGGGGGGCTCTTCTTCTCCCCTCCCTGAAAGGGAGGGGATCAAGGGGTGGGTGCGCGCGTCTGCGCGCCCAAGAAGGTCCTTTGCGGGACAGGCGACAGCTCGGCTGCGCCTCGCACCCACCCCCAACCCCTCCCTTGCAGGGAGGGGGGTCATGATGGCGTTGGCCCCCCTCCCCACCCGGCGCGACGAGCAGTGGCGCTATGCCGACCTGCTGGCGCTGGAACCCCACTGGTCCGACCTCGCGGGCCGGCAGGAGCGGATTACCGTCCCCGCCGGCGAGAGCTGGCAGCGCATCGTCGTGCCGACCGCCGCACCCGATGGCGTGACCGTCACCGACCTGCATCTCACCCTGGAGGCCGGCGCCTCGGCCACGCTCACGGTGCTCGCCGCCGCCGGGCTCTACGGCCGGATCGCGGTGACGGCCGAATGCCATGATAGCGCCTCCTTCATGCTCGGCGGCGCGATCGTCGCGGGCGGGGACCAGACGCTGGAGATCGTGTCCGACGTGCGCCATCTGGAGCCGAACGGACGCTCGTCGCAGACGGTGCGATCGGTGCTGGCGGGCCGCGCCACCGGGTCGGTGCTTGGCCGGGTCGCGGTCGCGCGCCACGCGCAGAAGACGGACGCCTCCCAGTCCATCCGCGCCATGCTGCTCGACCGCACGGCCACCGCCAACGCCAAGCCGGAGCTGGAGATCTTCGCCGACGACGTGCTGTGCGCCCATGGCGCCACGGTGGGCGAGCTGGACGCGGCCGGACTCTACTACCTCGCCAGCCGGGGCCTTCCTCCGGCGGAGGCCAAGCGGCTGATGCTGCGCGCGTTCCTGCTCGACGCCTTTGCCGCCGTCGAGGACGAGACCGAGCGCGCCGAATTGGAGGTGGCGGCGACCGCCGCGCTGGAGGCGATCACGTGAACGTCCACGCCCCCATCCGCCGCCTGCGCGACGATTTTCCGGGCGTCGGCGACTGGCACTATCTCGACTCCGCCGCGACCGCGCAGAAGCCGCAGACCGTGGTGGACGCGATCGCCGCCGCCTACGGCCCCGACTACGCCACCGTGCATCGCGGCGTCTATCAGCGGTCGAGCGACATGACGCGGCGCTACGAGGCCGCGCGCGCGCGCCTCGCCGGCTTCATCGGCGGGCGGGCGGACGAGGTCGTGTTCCTGCGCGGGGCGACGGAGGCGATCAACCTGGTCGCCCGATCCTGGCTGCCGACCGTCGCGCGGCCGGGCGGGCGCATCCTGCTCTCCGCGCTGGAGCACCACGCCAACATCGTGCCGTGGCAAATGGCCGCAGAGCGGCACGGCCTGACGATCGAGGTCTGTCCGCTCACCCAAGACGGCCGCATCGACTTGGACGCGGCCGAGGCGATGGTGACGGAGGATCATTTGCTGGTGAGCCTCTGCCACGTCTCCAACGTGCTCGGCTCCGTCCTGGACGCGCCGCGCGCCGCCCGCATGGCGCACTCCGTCGGCGCGAAGCTGTTGCTCGACGGCTGCCAGGCGGTGCCGCGCACGGCCGTGGACGTGGCCGCCATCGGCTGCGACTTCTACGCCTTGTCGGGCCACAAGCTCTACGGCCCCACCGGCATCGGCGCTCTGTGGGCGCGCTCCGAGCTGCTGGACGCCATGCCCCCGATCGAGGGCGGCGGATCGATGATCGACCGGGTGAGCTGGGAGGGCACGACCTACGCGCCGCCGCCGGGCCGGTTCGAGGCGGGCACGCCGCACATCGTCGGCGCGGTCGGCCTCCACGCGGCGATCGACTATGTCGAGACGGTCGGGCTCGACGCGATCCACGAGACCGAAACGGCCCTGGTCGCTCGCGCCCGTGCCGGGATGCGCTCGATGAACTCCGTGCGGCTGTTCGGGCCGGAGGATTCGCTCGGCATCGTGTCGTTCGAGGTCGAGGGGGTGCATCCGCACGACGTCGCCACCATCTTGGACGAAGACGGCGTGGCGGTGCGCGCCGGCCACCATTGCGCTCAGCCGCTGATGCGGACCTTGGGCGTGGCGGCCACGGTCCGCGCCAGCTTCGCGCTCTACAGCGACGAGGGCGACGTGGACGCGTTGTTGAACGGCATCGAACGGGTGAGGACGATCTTCGGATGAGCTACAAGGTCGAACAGGTCGACGCGGTGGACGGACCGCCCAAGGCGCGGGTCGAACTCGACTCTCCCCGCGACACCATGGCGCGCAAGCGCGACTATCTGGAGGGGTTCCTGGCGCAGAAGCCGGCCGAAATGCCCGCCACCGCGCCGGGCGGCGAGCTCTATGACGCGATCATCGACCAGCTGAAGACGATCTACGATCCCGAAATCCCGGTGAACCTCTACGATCTCGGCCTGATCTACAATGTCGAGGTCGGGCCGGATGCCCATGCGCTGGTCACCATGACGCTGACCACCCCCCACTGCCCGGTCGCCGAATCGATGCCGGGCGAGGTCGAGATGCAGGTCGCGTCGGTCCCCGGCGTCATGTCGGCGGAGGTCGTGCTGGTCTGGCACCCGCCCTGGGACCCGTCGAAGATGTCCGACGAGGCGAAGCTCGAACTGGGGATGCTATGATGGCCACGAAGCTGAGAGAACGCCCCAAGGCGGTGAACCTGACGCCCACCGCGGAGGCGCGCATCGCCGAGCTGATGGCGGCCGCGCCCGACGGCACCGTGGGCGTGAAGCTGTCCACGCCGCGCCGCGGCTGCTCCGGCCTCGCCTATTCGGTCGATTACGTCGACGAGGCGGTGGCGATGGACGAGCGCATCGACACGCCCGGCGGCACGCTGTTCATCGACGCGGGATCGGTGCTCTACCTGATCGGTTCCACGATGGACTGGGTGGAGGACGACTTCGCCGCCGGCTTCACCTTCGCCAACCCGAACGCGACCGGCAGCTGCGGCTGCGGGGAGAGCTTCACGGTCTGAGGACTGCGTCACCCTCACCCTGTCCCTCTCCCCGCGCTAGCGGCGGAAGGGTAAGGGTGACGCAGTCCTCAGAACCCCGCGCTCCACCGCACCAGCGCGCCCTTCTCGTCCGGCGCGTAGGCGTTGTTGCCCGGGTCGGCGCGCCAGTAGCCGTTCACCGACAGCGATCCCCCCCACAGCCAGCGCGCATAGGCGACCTCCGCCACCCGTTCGCGGCCCAGGGGCGAGAGGTTCAGCGTGGCGTCGGTGTAGCCGGGCGCCAGCGTGGCGTAGTCGTAGCTCGTCGGCAGCGACAGCGACAGGCCGCCGCCGGTCACGCGCAAAGGCTGGCTCACTCGCAGCGAGAGCCGGCCGTCGCCGACCAGCCCGTCCTTGCCGAGATCGAACGACCAGGCGCCGCTGGTCAGCGTGCCGCCGGTCAGCGCGCCGCCGGAGCGCGCGGTGGTCCAGCCCCGCCGCCAGCCGCCACCGGCGCTCCAGCCGTCGCCCAGCCCCACGCTCGCGCCGGCGTCCAGGAACCAGCTGTCCGCCCCCCGTCCCGCACCGAGCGCGGGGCCGAGCCGCGCGCCCAGCACCGAGCGCTCCTCGCTCATCCGGGTGGCGCCCAGCGACAGCACGGCCGCGCCGACCCGGCCGTCCGCGCCGGCGGAGAGCGTCGCATAGCCACCGCGATCCCAGCCGGGGCGGCCGGCGGGCAGCAGGCGGTCGGCGGCCGAGAGGCTCTGCCCGCTCTCCGCCGCGACGCTCAGCCGCACGCGACCGACATCGCGGCCGATCGCGACCGCGGCGTCGGCGTCGCGCCGCAGGCCGGTCTGCCGGTCCGCGCGCCCGGCGAGCAGGAACGCGCCCTCGCGCGCGGTGTCCAGCCGCTCGGCGAGACCGTCCGCGCCGCGCGCGATCCCGAGCCCCACCCGCGTGCGGGCGTCCAGCCGCTGCACGAAGGCGAGCGCGGTCGCGCGCGCCGCCGCCGCGTCGGCCTGGCGCAACGCCAGTGGCCGCGCCCCGGTGGCGCCCTCGACGGAGACCGCGACCAGTCCGTCGCGGCCGGTGCGCAACGCGGCCGTCCGGCCACCGTCCGCCAGCGCGCTCGCCAGCGCAGAGCGCGCGACGTCCGCCCGCGCGCGGCCGGAGACCGGCAGGTCGAAGGCGCGGCCGTAGTCGTCGAGCGCGACCGCGCTCAACCCCGCGATGTGGCCGCCGTCCCCCATCGCGGACCCCAGCTGGCCCCCGTCCAGCGGGCCGAGCACCACGTCCGTGCCCGCCAGCGTCGTCGATCCCACCGGCTGGAAGGCGCGGGTGAGATCCAGCCCGCCACGGCCGAAGGTGGCGTCGACGCCCGGCGTGCCGAGGTCGCGCGCGGTGCGGTAGATCAGGTCGACCACCTGCGCGCCGGTCAGGTTGGGAAAGGCCTCGCGGATCAGCGCCACCGCGCCCGACACGATCGGCGCGGCGAAGGAGGTGCCGCTGGCCAGCACCGCCTGATTGTCGGCGTTGACCGTCCGCACGCGCCGGCCCAGCGCCGAGATGTAGACATCCTGCCCCGTGCCCGCCCGGTTGGAGAAGGCGGCGAGCGTGGCGTTGTCCTCGTCGAGCGCGCCCGCGATGATGACCAGGCCCCGCGACACCGCGCGGTCGAGCGCGATCTGGGCGAGCGGGTCGGGGTCGGCGCCTTCGGGCTTTTCGCCGTCGTTGCCGGCCGAGATGACGATGACGATGCCCGCCGCCGTCGCGCGCCCGATCGCGGAGCGCAGCGTCGGCCCCGCCGGCGACCCGCCGAGCGAGATGTTGACGACCTTCGCCCCGCTCGTGCGCGCGAAGTCGACCGCCTGCCCGATGGCGCTGTCGGGGTGTTCGCAGCCCTCGTCCTCGCCGGTCCGCGCGCAGCTGCCGGGCTTGTCGGTCCTGAGCGCCAGGATGGTCGAACCGAAGGCGACGCCCAGCGTGTTGCGGCTGTTCGCGGCGGCGGCGATCACCCCCGACACCTCCGTGCCGTGGCCGTCCTCGTCGTCGACCGAGCTGTTGCCGGCGAAGTCGCGCGACAGCGGGCTGATGCGTCCCTTGAACTCGATCTGATCCCGGTCGATGCCGCTGTCGACCACCCCCACCAGCACGCCCGCGCCGGTGACCCCCTTGGCGTAGGCGGCGGCCGCGTTGATCGAGACGGGGCCGTTCGACAGGCTGTACTCCGCCCGATCGTAGGCCGCCGGACCGGGCGGCGGGGGTGGTGGGGGTGGCGGCGGTGGAGGCGGCGGCGGAGCCGGGACGACGCGCGGCGGCACGGGGGTGGATTGGACGCCTCCGCCGCCGTCCCCCCCGCAGGCGGCCAGCGGCAGGGTCACCGCGATCAGCGTCACGCCGGCGATGGCGGAACGGCGAGACACGGGCAGGCTCATCGGCGCATCCTTCAGCGGCCGGCCGCGCCGGTCCCCGCGTTCCTTGTGGCGACGCAGCTTATACGAAAGGTGAACAAAGGGAACTCGCCACTTGGCGCGGGGGCGGACCGAGGCCATGGACGGGAGGCAACGGAACGGCGGAGCGGGACGGCATGGACGAACAGGGCGCCATCGAGGCGTTGTGGGACCGGCGGGACACGCTGGATTCCGGGGACGCGGAGGCGCGCGCGGCGGTCCAGGCCGTGGTGCGCCGGCTGGACGACGGCTCGCTGCGCGTCGCTGAGCCGGACGGCGACGGCTGGCGGGTGAACCCGTGGGCGAAGAAGGCGGTGCTGCTCTCCTTCCGCCTGTGGGACAACGCGCTGGTGGACGGCGGCTCGGCGGGCGCGCCGGGGTGGGACAAGGTGCCCTCGAAGTTCGCCGGCTGGGGCGAGGCGGAGTTCCGGGCCGCCGGCTTCCGCGCGGTGCCCGGCGCGATCGTGCGGCGCGGGGCGTTCGTCGGCAAGGGCGCGGTGCTGATGCCGTCCTTCGTCAACATCGGCGCACATGTCGGCGAGGGGACCATGATCGACACCTGGGCGACGGTCGGCTCGGGTGCCCAGATCGGCCGCAACGTGCATCTGTCGGGCGGCGCGGGCATCGGCGGCGTGCTGGAGCCGTTGCAGGCGGAGCCCGTGATCATCGGCGACGGCGCGTTCATCGGCGCGCGGTCGGAGGTCGCGGAGGGCGTGCGCGTCGGCGAGGGCGCGGTCCTGTCGATGGGCGTCTATCTGGGCGCCTCCACCCGCATCCTGGACCGGGACACGGGCGAGGTGTTCCATGGCGAGGTGCCACCCTACGCCGTGGTCGTGCCGGGCAGCGCGCCCACCGCCGGCAACCCCGATGGCCCCAACCTCTATTGCGCGGTCATCGTCAAGCGCGTGGACGAGCGCACGCGGGCCAAGACCAGCATCAACGAGCTGCTGCGGCCGTGAGGGGAGGTGAGCCTGGCTGCGTTCGGGTCCGGCGGGTGACTCCACCTCATCCGCCGTCATCCCCGCGAAAGCGGGGATCTATGCGCCGATATCGCGCTCTGAGCCATCCGGTGACTGTGTGGGGCTGATGTCGTCACCGCGCCTGGATCCCCGCCTGCGCGGGGATGACGAGGGGAGTCGAGACGCCGCCCTCAACCTCCCAGCTGCCGGACCCTTGCCGCCGCGGCGGCCATTGCGTCCCGCCGCCGCCTTCCATAGTCGCGGCCCATGACCGCTCCCTCATCCACCAACCCCCTTTGGGGCGGCCGGTTCTCGGGTGGACCGGCGGCGGTGATGCGGGAGATCAACGCCTCCATTCCGTTCGATCGGCGGCTGTGGCGGCAGGACCTGGCCGGCAGCCGGGCGCATGTCGCGATGCTGGCCGATCAGGGCATCGTGGCGCGCGACGCGGCGGAGCGGATCGCGGCCGGGCTGGACGCGATCGAGGCGCGCTGGGCCGCCGGGGAGGTGCCCGTCGACCTGGCGCTCGAGGACATCCACATGACGGTGGAGACGGCGCTCGCCGAGGCGATCGGCCCCGACGCCGGTCGCCTCCACACCGCGCGGTCGAGGAACGACCAGGTCGCCACCGATTTCCGCCTGTGGGTGCGCGATGCGACCGACGAGACGCTGGCCGGCGTTGAAGCACTGGCCCGCACGCTCATCGGACGCGCAGACGAGCACGCCGCGACCGTGATGCCGGGCTTCACCCACCTGCAGGTCGCCCAGCCGATCACGCTCGGGCACCACCTGCTGGCCTATGTCGCCATGCTGGGCCGCGACCGCTCGCGCCTCGCGGACGCCCGCACGCGGATGAACGAGTCGCCACTCGGCGCCGCCGCGCTGGCCGGCACGCCCTACTCGATCGACCGCCACGCGACCGCGCAGGCGCTCGGCTTCGATCGACCGATGGCCAACGCCATGGACGCGGTTAGCGACCGCGACTTCGCCGCCGACTACCTGTTCGCGCTCACCCAGCTCGCCATCCACCTGTCGCGCCTGGCGGAGGAGATCGTGCTGTGGGCCACGCCCGCCTTTGGGTTCGTCGCCCTGCCCGACGCCTGGTCCACGGGGAGCTCGATCATGCCGCAAAAGCGCAATCCCGACGCCGCCGAGCTGGTGCGCGGGCACACCGGCCGGGTGCTGGGCGCCTTGACCGCGCTGCTGGTCACCCTGAAGGGTCTGCCCATGGCCTATTCCAAGGATCTGCAGGACGACAAGCCGCCGGTGTTCGAGGCGCACGACCTGATGGGCCTGATGCTGGCCGCGACCGAGGGCATGATGGGCGCGCTGACCTTCCGCCCCGACGCCATGCGCGCGGCCTGCGCCAGGGGTCACCCGACGGCGACCGACCTGGCCGACTGGCTGGTGACGGCCCGCGACGCGCCCTTCCGCGAGGCGCACGGGCTGGCGGGCCGGGCCGTGCGGGCGGCGGACGAGCGGGGGTGCGCCCTGGAGGAGCTGACGGACGCGGAGCTGGGCGCGATCGATCCCAGGCTGGAGGGCGGCCGGGCGGCCTGCTCGCTCGACGCCTCGGTCGCGGGCCGCACGAGCTTCGGCGGCACCGCGCCCGCGCGCGTGAGGGAGGCCGTGGCGGCGGCACGCGGGGAGTGGGCGTGAGGGGGCTGCTGCTGGCCGGGGCCGCGCTGGCGCTGGCGTCGTGCGGCAACCGCTCGCCGCTGGAGCCGCAGGTGGGCCGGAGCCTGCCTCCGCCCGTGCCCGGCGCGACCGAGCCGCCGACGGTGGGCGAGCTGACGAACCCCGGCCCGCAAGCGCGGCCGGACCGGACGGACGAGATCCTCAAACGGTCGGAGGAGCGCCAGCCCGACCGTTTCGACCTGCCGCCGGACTGAGGGGGGTGCTGGCGCCGGCGGATCTCCCCTCCCCGCAAGGGAGGGGATAAAGGGGTGGGTGCCGCCGTCAGGCGGCTCGCTCCGCCAGGAGCGACGAAGCGGGCGTCGAGCCCGCTCCGCCGCCACCCACTCCCGGCCCGTCCCTTGCAGGGAGGAGAGGACATCCAATCCGTCTCCAGGTCTGACCTAAACTGACTCACCAACCCCCCCTCTCGCTCGCCAACGGCGTCCTCCACATGGAGGGCGTGGCGCTGCCGGATGTCGCCGCCACGCTGGGCACGCCCACCTACGTGATCTCGCGCACCGCCATCCGCGCCCGCGCCCGCGCGTTCCGCGACGCGCTGGCCCCCGCGCGCTGCCACTTCGCGTGCAAGGCGAACCCCAACGGCGCGGTTCTCTCGACACTAATGGCCGAGGGCTATGGCGCGGACGTGGTGTCCGGCGGCGAGCTGGCGCGCGCGCTCGCGGCCGGGATCGCGGCGGTCGACGTGGTGTTCTCCGGCGTCGGCAAGACGATCGCCGAGCTGACCGCCGCGATCGAGGCGGGGGTCGGCTGCGTCAATCTGGAGAGCGAGGAGGAGGGGGTGGAGCTCGCCGCGCTGGCCGCCGCGCAAGGCTTGACGGCGCGCGCGGCGCTGCGGATCAATCCCGATGTCGGCGGCGGCGGGCACGCCAAGATCACCACGGGGTCGGGCGACACCAAGTTCGGCGTGCCCCACGATCGGGCGGCGGGCGTGTTCGCGCGGCTGGCCGGGCGGCCGGGGCTGAGGCTGGACGGGCTGGCGGTCCACATCGGCAGCCAGCTCCTGGATCTGGTGCCGTTCGAGCGCGCCTTTGGCCGGCTGGGGACGCTGCTGGAGAGCCTGAGGGCGCAGGGCCTGCGGGTGTCGGCGGTGGACCTGGGCGGCGGGCTGGGGGTGGCGAGCGGCGGGGTCGAGCCGCCCTCCTTCGCCGACTACGGCGCGTTGGTGGCGCGCGCGACGGCGGGCTGGGACGCGGCCCTGTCGGTCGAGCCCGGCCGCTGCCTGGTGGCGGACGCCGGCGTGCTGCTCGCGCGCGTGGTGCGGGTGAAAGCGGGCGTGACGCGGCCTTTCGCGGTTCTGGACGCGGGCATGAACGACCTGCTCCGCCCGGCCCTCTACGACGCGACGCATGAGCTGCGTGCGGTCCAGCCGCGCGCGGGCGAACAGGAGACGGCGGTGGTCGGCCCGGTGTGCGAGACGAGCGACCTGTTCCGTTCGGCCGCGACCCTGACTCCGCTGCGGGCGGGCGATCTGGTGGCGATCGAACAGGCCGGGGCTTATGGCGCGTCGATGGCGTCCACCTACAACTCCAGGCCACTGCCGGCGGAGGCGATGGTGGAGGGCGACCGCTGGCAGCTGGTGCGGGAGCGCGGCACGGCGGCGGATCTGGTGCGCGGCGAGCGGGTATGGGAGGAGTGAGGGCGCTGATTGCCCTGTCACCGTCATCCCCGCGGAGGCGGGGATCCACGCGCCGGCGGTGGGGCTCGTTGCGTGGCCGGACGACGCGCGCCTTGCCCCGGCTTGCGCGCCTGGATCCCCGCCTGCGCGGGGATGACGTGAGAGGCGGGGGGGTGTCGCCATGAACCAGCTCCCCGTCTTCGCCAACGTCCGCGGCCGCCCCGTGCTGCTGATCGGCGAGGGCGCGGCGGCGGACGCCAAGCGGCGGCTGCTGGAGCGGGCCGGCGCGCGGGTGGTGACGGCGCGGGAGCCGGACGTGCGCCTCGCCTTCGTGGCGGTGGAGGACGAGGCGGAGGCGACGGCCGCCGCCCACGCGCTGAAGGCGGCGGGTCTGCTGGTCAACGTCGTGGATCGCCCGGCGCTCTGCGACTTCACCACGCCGGCCGTGGTCGAGCGCGGGCCGCTGCTGGTCGCGGTCGCCACCGGCGGCGCGTCGGCCGGCCTCGCCAAGGCGGTGCGCCAGCGGATCGAGCGGCTGCTGCCGGAGGACGCGGGCGCGCTCGCCGAGGCGCTGTCGGCGGCGCGCGACGCGATCCGAGCGCACTGGCCGGACGGCGCGGACCGGCGGCGCGCGATCGACGCGGCGCTGGCCGAGGGCGGCCCGCTCGACCCGATGCGCGAGGGGGCGTCGGCTAGGGTGGGGGAGTGGCTGGAGGGAGCGTCAGCGGCGATCGTCACCGGCCGCGTGGACGTGGCGCTGACGAGCTTCGACCCCGACGACCTCACGCTGCGCACCGCGCGGCTGATGGGCGAGGCGGACACGGTGTGGCACCCGCCCGGCTGTCCCCCCGCGCTGCTCGCCCGCGCCCGCGCCGACGCGGTGCGGCGGGTGGGCGAACCGGACGGGCCCGTCGAGGGGCTGGCGCTCGTTCTGCGCGCGCCCGTGTCACGGCAGATGTGACCCTCGCGATCCCGTACTGGCGGAAAACTGCCAAAGGTCACAGAAAGTCACAGCACACATGCGCGGGTGAGACGTTGGACCAGGCGGATGCGGGTCGGGCGAACAGGCGTCGGAACGAGCCGGGAAGGGCGAGGTCGGCATAAAACCCATATGGCACATAATCTCAGATTTGTCCAGAGGGTCCGGACTCCCGCTCAGCCCTTGCCGCGCCCCTCCAGCGACATCCGGTTCAGCGCCCGCAAATCCGCCGCGCCGGCCACCACCGCCTCTGCCAGCGCGATCAGCCGCTCGAGCGTCGCGTCGTCCACGCGCTTGTACGCGGGCCGCCCCGCCAGCCGCTCCGTCCAGGGGCTGCCCAGCTCGGCGTCGAGCAGGATGCGCTGGAAGCAATGGTCGAGCCGCACCGGCCAGCCACGTGTCGCCGCCAACCCCGGCATGACCTCGCGCGTCAGCCGGAGCCACTCGGCCTCGCGATCCGCGCGGCTCACCGATCCTTGAGGTAGAAGCGGTCGGTCGAGCGCATCCGGTCGTCCAGCTGGTACACCATCGGCTCGCCCGTCGGGATTTCGAGGTTCGGGATGTCGGCGTCGCCGATTCCCGACAGGTGCTTGACCAGCGCGCGCAGCGAGTTGCCATGGGCTGAGATCAGGACACGCTTGCCGGCCCGGATCTCCGGCACGATGGCGCTCTCCCAATAGGGCAGCACGCGCGCGATCGTGTCCTTGAGGCTTTCGGTGCGCGGCACGTTCACGCCGCCATAGCGGTGATCCACGGCGGGGTCGTAGTCCTGCCCCGGTTCGATCTCGGGCGGCGGGGTGTCGAACGAGCGCCGCCAGATGTGGACCTGCTCGTCGCCATGCCTGGCCGCCGTCTCCGCCTTGTTGAGGCCGGTAAGGCCGCCGTAGTGCCGCTCGTTCAGCCGCCAGTCCTTGATTTCGGGCAGCCACAGCCGGCCCATGGCTTCGAGCGCGATGTGCAGGGTCTTGATGGCGCGGGTCTGGAAGGAGGTGAAGGTGAGGTCGAAGTCGTAGCCCTTCGCCTGCAACAGTTCCCCCGCCGCCTTCGCCTCCGCCTCGCCCTTCTCGGTCAGATTCACATCCCACCAGCCGGTGAAGCGGTTCTCCAGATTCCACTGGGACTGGCCGTGGCGCAGCAGGACGAGGGTGGGCATGGGGTGGGGACTTTCGGTTGGTTCGGTTAGGTTTCTCATTCACGGGCTTGCGTGTTCGAGGCAAGCCTTGGAAGCTTGGATCCCCGCCTTCGCGGGGATGACGAATGTAAGACCTAGGGGTCATCCCCGCGCAGGCGGGGATCCAGGCGCCGATAGGAGGTGCAGAGGCTCGAAGCCGAGGATCGTCACCGCCAGGTCGTGCCAGTAAGGGTTCTCCTCCTCGACCCGCCGAAACTTCCAGGGCCGCTCCCACTTCTTGATCCGCTTCTCGCGCGCGATGGCGTGTTCCATTTCTTCGTGGCGCTCGAACCAGACGAGGCGCTTGACGGAGTGTCGAGCCGTGAAACCCGGAACCTCCCCGGTGCGATGCTGATAAACGCGTTGCGGCAGATCAGACGTGACGCCCGTGTACAGCGTGCCCCGCTTCTGGCTGGCGAGAAGGTAGACGCAGGGCTGCTTCATATGGCGTGAGTGGATAAAGTCGGGGTGTGTACGCTCAAACCTCCCCCACCACCTCCGCCAGCACCGCCAGGCAGTCCCGCGCCAGCTGCTTCGAGCGCGCCGGCGACCAGCCGCGCTCCGGATCGGGGCAGTCGTCGTTGTCCTTGAACGGCATCTCCAGCGTGATCGCCACGGCGCCGAAGCGCTGGGCGAGTTGGTTGGTGGACATGGTGAGGTTGCCCTTGCGCGGCGCGGTCAGCGGGTAGCCCTTGGCCGTCTGGAAGTCGGGCGTGCGCGCCGCCAGCGTCTCCCTGATCCGGTCGTACAAGGCTTGCCGGTCCGCGCGGTGGTCCTCGATGCCCTCGAAGCCCGCGAAGAAGGCGTGGGGGATCGCCTCGTCGCCGTGCACGTCCATGGCGAGGTCGACGCCGCTCGCGTCCATCGCGTCCAGCACCGAGCGGACCTCCGGCGCGCGCTCCCAGGTCGGATCGACCCACTCGCGGTTGAGGTTAGCTCCGACCGCGTTCGTCCGCAGGTGGCCCATCGCGGTGCCGTCCGGGCACATGTTGGGCACGAGGTGGATGGTGGCCTCCCGCGCCAGCACGCGCGCGACCGCGTCCTCCGGGTCGAGCAGGCGTTCGAGCGCGCCCTCCATCCACCATTCCGCCATCGGCTCGCCGGGATGCTGGCGGCCATAGAGCCAGACCTGCTTCGGCCCGTCGCCGATCCGCAGCCGGTCGATCGCGCGGTCCTGGATCGACCAGCCGAGCACGTCGTGCCGCGCGCCCGCCGACGCGGCCCAGGCGACCAGATCGTCGTGCATCTCGCATGTGTAGGGCGCGTGATAGGCGAACCAGGCGGTGCCGGTTTCGAGCGTGTGGCGGATGGTGAGCCGGCCATCCTGATAGTCCGTCTCCGCCTGCCTCCAGTCCAGCCGGTCCTCGCTCACCCGCGCCCGGTAGCCCGGCCAGCCCATCGGATAGGCGGACTTGTCGAGGTTCTGGAGTGTCAATGTGACGTCGGCGCCAGGCTCTCCCGTCACCCGGAAGTAGAACCACTGCGCGAACTCGCTGTGCGCGTCGGTGGGGATTTCAAGGGTGGCGGTGTCGCCGTCGGTGGCGACGACGCGGATGTTGCCGCCGTCGAAGGCGGAGCTGATGCGGATGGTCATGGCGGCGGGGTTTAGGAGGGGCGGGGGAGCCGGGGAAGGGGGACAAGGGTCTCCGTCGTCATTTCGTCATCCCCGCGAAAGCGGGGATCCAGGGCGCGGACTTTCCGATGGCGACTTCGGTTCGACCGTTCGGTGCCTGGATCCCCGCTTTCGCGGGGATGACGTGAAGTGGCCGGGTCACGGAACGCACGGCGCTGCCGCAATTCCAGTGCATCCTTAACCCCCACCCGCTACATCGCCGCCTTATGACCAGACCCACCGTCCTCGTCACCGGCGGCGCCGGCTATATCGGCAGCCACGCCGTGCTCGCGCTGACCGACGCCGGTTGGCCCGTCGTCGTGCTCGACAACCTCTCCACCGGGTTCGACTGGGCGGTGGCGGCGGGCGTGCCGCTGGTGGTGGGCGAGGTCGGCGACAGCGCCGTGCTCGACCCGCTGATCGCCGAGCACGGGATCGGCGCGGCGATGCACTTCGCGGGCTCGATCGTCGTGCCCGAGTCGGTCGCCGATCCGCTCAAATACTACGCCAACAACACGGCCGCCTCGCGCACCCTGATCGAGGCGCTGGTGGCGGGCGGGGTCCGGCACATGGTGTTCTCGTCCACGGCGGCGACCTACGGCACGCCGCCGCATTCGCCCGTCGCGGAGGACGATCCGACGGTGCCGATCAACCCCTATGGCCGGTCCAAGCTGATGACCGAGTGGATGCTGGCCGACACCGCGGCCGCCCACGACTTCAACTATTGCGCGCTGCGGTATTTCAACGTGGCCGGAGCGGACCCGATGGGGCGGAGCGGCCAGTCGACGGCGGGGGCGACCCACCTGATCAAGGTGGCGGTGGAGGCGGCGCTGGGGCGGCGCGAGGGCGTGGCGGTGTTCGGCACCGACTACGACACCGCCGACGGCACCGGCGTGCGCGACTACATACACGTCAGCGACCTGGCCGCCGCGCACGTTTTGGCGTTGGAGGCGCTGATGGCGGAACCGGGGGAGAGCCACACGCTCAATTGCGGCTATGGCCACGGGGCGAGCGTGCTGGAGGTGCTGGACGCGGTGGACCGGGTGGCGGGCGTGACGCTCGACCGCCGCCTGGAGCCGCGCCGCGCGGGCGACCCGGCCGAGCTGGTGGCGGCGAACGACGCCATCCGGGCGCGCTTCGGCTGGCAGCCGGCGCACGACGACCTTGACGGCATCGTGCGCGACGCGCTCGCCTGGGAGGGGGCGCTGGCGGAGCGGCGTGGGAATGGCGGGCCGGCCTAGCGGGCCAATCCGATAATCATAAGGCCATCAGGCCGCCGGCGGCATCAAGTTGGCGGGACGGCGGCGATAAAGGAGTAGCTCAGGCCGGCGTCGAGCGCCTGTTTGGTGACCGCGACCAGCGTGGCACCCGTGGCATCAGGCGACAATTCCACCGTGGCGTTGCGGCCCCCATTCGCAGAGTAGTGTTTGTAACCTTTTATGGTGCCGGAGAACGACAATCCTTGGGTAAAGCCGATGATGTTCTCGCTAGTGCCGTTCACCATGAGAGTTCGACCGCCAATAAGGACGGGCTCCTCGGATGCGTTCTGCAGGGCGAAGGACATGCCCCAAGCGGCCGCGACAGCCAGCCCGCCGATCACCGCGCCTCGGACCGTGTGCTTGCCAGTGTCCATCATGCTGTCCTCCTGTTGCTTTGGAAGTTCACGACAACACGCTTTTGTCCTACCGTGCAAGCACAACCGTGGTGATCCGAACAGGCGGTATCATCCCTGCGCGATCGGCTCAGGCCGAACGGGAGCGACGCGCGCGATGACGCGCCCGCGCAGGGTGAAAGACGGCATCGTCGCCGACGCGCTGGCGTGGGAGCGGCGGGCCTGCCTAGCGGGCGAGGAGCGCCGCCAGCTTCGGGTGCGGGGTAGGGGCGAAGGGGTTCACCACGGTCAGGCCAAAGACGGCGAACCCGTCCTGCATGTCCTCTGACAGCAGCAGGGAACAGCCGGCGTTGGCAGCTGCGGTGAGGATGAGGGCGTTCCAGAACTGCAGCTTGTGGGCAGTGGCTAGATCGATTGCGGCGAGCAGTCGGTCCTGCGTCGAGGCGACGGTCTCGAAGCGTTCGGCTGCTTGCACCACCGACGTGCGGGCGAACTCCAGGTCGTCCGTTCGCCGGCGCGTCAGGTGGAAGAGCTCGCCCAGCACCTGCACCGGCACCACCAGCTTGGCGGAGGTCATCAGATCGGCAATCATTGCCCGGCTCGCCTGCACCTTCTCCCGGTCCTCCAGCGCCACGACGAGCCCGACGGAGTAGGCGAGGACATTCGTATCGAGCGCGATCTTCACCTCTCGTAGAGCTCTTCGCGCGTCCAGGGTCCGACAACGCGGACGGGCTGCTTGCGCGCCCAGGCCAAGAAGTCCGACAGGGCTTCTTGGCTTCCGGGCTGAGGCGGGGCCGAGATGCGAGCAATAGAGCGGCCATGCGACGTCACCGTAAAGCTGTCGCCGGCCTCCACCTCGCGAAGGATGCGGGAGAACTGCCGGTTCGCTTCTGTCGCCGTGATCGTCTTTTCCATGGCCAAATTATAGTGTTTTCGCCTAACATTGACAAGACGCTCCCGCAGTCCTTGACGATGCGGCGGCGTCGCCATAGGGCACCGACCTTCGCGGTCGCATGGCCGCCCATCCACTCGACTCAGGCGCAGACCCCATGAAGATCCGCAATTCGCTCAAGAGCCTCAAGGGTCGGCATCGCGACAACCGCGTGATCCGCCGGCGCGGCCGCACCTACGTCATCAACAAGACGAACCGCCGCTTCAAGGCGCGCCAGGGCTGACCGTCTGAGGTCTTCCCCTCCCTGCAAGGGAGGGGAGCAGGACGCCCACTACCCCCGCCCATACTCCGTCAGTTCGTCGCCGGTCAGCCGCACCACGTGGATGACGTTGGTGCTCCCCGGCACGCCGAAGGGCACGCCCGCCACCAGGACCAGCCGGTCGCCCGCGCCCGCCATCCCGTGGCGCAGCACCATGCGCTTGGCCTTGGCGACCATCTCCTCGAAATTGCCGACATCGCGGGTCTGGACCGCGTGCGCGCCCCACAGCAGCCCCATGCGCCGCGCGGTGGAGCGCTTGGGCGTCAGCACGAGCACGGGCACCGCCGGGCGCTCGCGCGCGATGCGCCGCGCGGTCGAGCCCGACAGGGTGAAGCACACGATGACGCTCGCGCCCACCGTCTTCACGATGTTGTTCGCCGCCTCGGCCAGCGCGTCGGCGGTGGTGGGCTCGGGTGCCGTCACGGTGAAGTGGACGCGCGCGGCGTAGGCGGGGTCGCCCTCCGTCGCCTGGGCGATGGCGTTCATCATCCGCACCGACTCGGTCGGATAGGCGCCCGCCGCCGACTCCGCCGACAGCATGACCGCGTCGGCCCCGTCGTAGATGGCGGTGGCCACATCGGACACCTCGGCGCGCGTCGGCGTGGGCGAGGCGATCATCGACTCGAGCATCTGGGTCGCGACCACCACCGGCTTGCCCAGGCGGCGCGCCTGCTCGACGATCCGCTTCTGCGCCGGCGGCACCAGCTCGGGCGGCAGCTCCACGCCCAGGTCGCCGCGCGCGACCATCACCGCGTCGGACAGTTCCACGATCTCCGGCAGCCGGTCGAGCGCGGCCGGCTTCTCGATCTTGGAGAGCAGCGCGGCGCGGCCGGCGATCAGCTTCCTCGCCTCCGCCACATCGTCGGGCCGCTGGACGAAGGAGAGCGCGATCCAGTCCGCGCCGTTGTCCAAGGCCCAATCCAGGTCGCGCCGGTCCTTGGGGCTGAGCGGCGACAGGTCGAGCACCGCGTCGGGCACGTTCAGGCCCTTGCGGTCGGACAGCGCGCCGCCGACCACCACCTCGGTGACGATCCGCTCGCCGTCGGTCTCCACCACGCGCAGCACCAGCTTGCCGTCGTCGAGCAGCAGGCGCTGGCCCGGCTCGGCGGCGGCGTGGATCTCGGCGTGCGGCAGGCAGACGCGGGTCGCGTCGCCGGGCGCCGGGTCGCGGTCGAGCACGAAGCGCGCGCCGGCGGTCAGCGTCACCCGGCCGCCGTCGAACTGGCCGACGCGCAACTTCGGCCCCTGGAGGTCGACCAGCACGGTCATCGGCCGGCCGACCTCCGCCTCCAGCGCGCGGATGCGGTGGACGGTCTCGGCGTGGGTGGCGTGCTCGCCGTGGCTCATGTTGATGCGGAAGGCGTCCGCGCCGACCTCGTGCAGCGCGCGGATCGTCTCGGCCGAGTGGCTGGCGGGGCCGAGCGTGGCGAGCACGCGCACCTTGCGACGCCGGGGCGGGAAGACGGTCGTCATCGGTGGCGGTCCCCGTCGCGGCTCATCCCCCGCGTCCCTTAGCGAGTCGCCAACCTGAGGCAAGGTGGAGTACCTTCCCCGAAGCGGGCTTGGGGAGGAACAGGCTGGCGTCCTGTCCGCGCCTGCGCCACACCACTCGCAACAAGGGAACCCACTCATGAACCGTCTCGTCGCCGCCCTCGTGCTCGCAAGCCTCGCCGGCGCGGCACCCGCGCAGGACTATGCCAAATGGTCCGACGACGCGATCGCGGCGGAACTTGCCAAGCGGGTCGACTCCCAGATGATCGTCATGGTGCCGATGCGCGACGGCGTGCGGCTGGCGACCAACGTCTACCGGCCCAAGGGCGTCACCGGCCCGCTGCCGACCATCTTCTGGAAAACGCCCTACAACGAGCTGTCCACCCAGACCGCCACCAGCCGCCGGGCGCTGGAGGCGACGAAGCGCGGCTATGCCTTCGTGGTCGAGAACGAGCGCGGGCGCTATTATTCGGAAGGGCAGTACGAGATCCTGGGGAAGCCCGCGACCGACGGCTATGACGCGCTGACCTGGATCGCGAAGCAGCCCTGGTCGAACGGCAAGGTCGGCACGCTCGGCTGCTCGTCCTCCGCCGAGTGGCAGCTGCAGCTCGCCGCCCAGAACCATCCGGCCCACGCGGCGATGGTGCCGATGGCCTCGGGGGCCGGCATCGGCAAGGTCGGCGAGTTCCAGGAACAGGGCAACTGGTACACCGGCGGCGTGCCGCGCACCCTGTTCTTCGTCTGGCTCTACGGCGTCGACAACCCCTTGCGCGTCCAGCTGCCGCAGGCGATGGACCACGCCACCCGCGCGCGGGTGGCCCGCTACAACGACCTGGATGCCAAGAAGCCGGACGTGAAATGGACGGAGCAGGTCAAGCACCTGCCGGTCGACACCATGCTGTCCGACCTGGGCGAGCCGCCCGCGACCTTCGAACGGTTCATCGGACGCACTCCCGCCGATCCGGCGTGGAAGACCGGCGGCCTCTATGACGATTCGATGGGCTGGGGCGTGCCGGCGTTGTGGTTCGACAGCTGGTACGACGTGTCGATCGGGCCGAACCTGGCGCTGTTCAACCACGCGCGCGCGGTGAAGTCGGACGCGGAGGCCAGCGCCAACCAGTTCGCCGTGGTCGGCCCCAACAACCACTGCCAGTTCGCCCGCCTCGCGCCCGGCTTCACCTCGGGCGACCGCGCGCTGGGCGACCCGTCGTTCGACACGGACGGGCAGATCTACGCCTTCTTCGATCGCTGGCTGAAGGGGGATGCCAAGGCGTTCCCGAACTCCACAGCCCCCGTCCGCTACTACAACATGGGTGCCAACGAGTGGCGCTCGGCGGAGCAATGGCCGCCCCGGGATGCGAAGACGGTGCGGATGTACCTGCGCTCCGGCGGCGACGCGAACAGCCTCTATGGCGGCGGCACGCTCTCCATCCAGGCGCCCCCGGCGGGCGAGGCGGCGGACCGCTATCGCTACGACCCGATGAACCCGGTCCAGACGATCGGCGGCGGCGATTGCTGCAATGGCGGGCTGGTGACGGCGGGCGCGTTCGACCAGCGGGTGATCGAGGCGCGCGACGACGTGCTGGTCTACACCAGCGAGCCGATGACGGAGCCGATGGACGTGACCGGCTTCGTGCGCGCGGTGCTGGCCGTGTCGTCGGACGCGCCGGACACCGACTATGCGGTCAAGCTGGTCGACGTGGCCCCGGACGGCACCGCCTACATCCTGGGCGACACGATTTTGCGCGCGCGCTACCGCGACGGCTACGATCGGCCGACAATGATGACGCCGGGGCAGGTCTACACGCTCAAGCCCACGCCGATCACGACCAGCAACACCTTCCTGCCCGGCCATCGTATCCGGGTGGAGGTGACGTCGTCCAACTTCCCGAAATTCGCGCGCAACCTGAACACGGGGGCGAACAACGAGACCACGGTGGAGAGCCGGGTGGCGAACAACGCCGTGCACCATGCGGGCGGGCAGGCGAGCTGGATCGACCTGCCGGTGGTGCCCAACAGAGGGCGGTGACGCCCAAATCCTCCCCTTCCTGCAAGGGAGGGGCTGGGGGTGGGTGCCGCCGTCTGGCGGCTCGCTCCGAAGGAGCGACGAAGTGGGCATCGAGCCCGCTCCGTCGCCACCCCCCCCGACCCCTCCCTTGCAGGGAGGGGAGGCTGCGGTTAGCAACCCCGCTTCACATTGCCGGAGACACTTGATGAGCGACGGACCCGTGGCCGCCGACGAACTGCGCCTGCTGATCGAGCGCGTGGAGCGGCTGGAGGAGGACAAGAAGGCCGTGGGAGACGACATCCGCGACGTCTATGCCGAGGCCAAGGCGCGCGGGTACGACTCCAAGATCATGCGCCAAATCGTCCGCCTGAGGAAGATGGAGCACGCCGACCGCCAGGAGATGGAAGCGCTGCTCGACACCTACAAGGCGGCGCTGGGCCTGGGGTAATCCCTCTCCCAGCGGGAGAGGGAGGGAGCTGCGAAGCAGCGGAAGGGTGAGGGTGACAGGCGGGCGAGGCCTGTCACCCTCACGCCGACCCTCTCCCAAGGGGAGAGGGGGCGCTCCCCCAAGTTGAACCCAGCCGCGACGCTGGGTAGAGCGGGTCGAGACCCACATCAGGAGCCCCGCCCCAGACATGGCCGGCCATTCCAAGTTCAAGAACATCATGCATCGCAAGGGCGCGCAGGACAAGAAGCGCTCGGCGATGTTCTCCAAGCTGAGCCGGGAGGTGACGGTGGCGGCCAAGATGGGTCTGCCCGATCCCGACATGAACCCGCGCCTGCGGCTCGCGGTCAACGCCGCCAAGGCGCAGTCGATGCCCAAGGACAACATCCAGCGCGCGATCGACAAGGCCACCATGGGCGACGGCGACGAGTACGAGGAGATCCGCTACGAGGGCTACGGCCCCGGCGGCGTCGCGCTGATCGTCGAGGCCTTGACCGACAACCGCAACCGCACGGCGACCAACGTGCGGACCATCTTCTCGAAGAACGGCGGCAATCTGGGCGCGTCGGGCTCCGTCGCCCACGGCTTCGATCGCCTCGGCCTGATCGTCTATCCGGCGGGTGCCGGCAGCGAGGAGCAGGTGCTCGAGGCGGCGCTGGAGGCCGGCGCGGACGACATCCGCTCGGGGGACGACGAGCACGAGATCTGGACGGCGGGCGACGACCTCCACGCCGTGGCCTCCGCGCTCGAGGCGGCGCTGGGCGAGGCGGAGACGGTCAAGCTCGCCTGGCGGCCGCAGGTGCCTGTCGATGTCGGCGCGGACACCGCCGAGACGCTCTACCGGCTGGTCGACGCGCTCGACGACGACGACGACGTCCAGACCGTGTGGGGCAATTACGAGTTCACCGACGAGGCGCTGGCGCTGCTCGACGCATGATCGTGCTGGGCCTCGACCCCGGCCTGGGCTGCACCGGCTGGGGCGCGATCCGGGCCGAGGGCAACCGCCTGACCCATCTGGGCAACGGTCAGCTGCGCACGGATGCGGAGGCGTCGCTGGGGCGCAGGCTCGCCCATCTCGACAGCCAGCTCGCCGCCGTGCTGGCCGACCACGGGCCGGACACCGGCGCGGTGGAGGAGGTGTTCGTGAACGTGAACCCGCGCTCGACGCTGAAGCTGGGCCAGGCGCGCGGGGTGTGCGTGCTGGCGCTGGCGCGCGCGGGGATCGAGGTGGGGGAATACGCCCCGCGCCTGGTCAAGAAGGCGATCGTCGGCACCGGCGGGGCGGACAAGGCGCAGATCCGCGCGATGGTCGAACGCCTGCTGCCCGGCGTGGCGATCGCGGGCGCGGACGCCGCCGACGCGCTCGCCATCGCCATCACCCACGCCCATCACGTGCGCTTCGCGTCGAAGGTGCCGGCATGATCGCCCGCCTGAACGGCCGGCTGGTGTCGAGCGCGGAGGCGCACGCGGTGATCGACGTCGGCGGGGTGGGTTATCTGGTCGAGGCCTCGGCGCGCACGCTCGACGCGATGGGCGCGCCGGGCGGAGAGGTGACGGTCCACACCGAGCTGCTGGTCGGCGAGGGCTTCCTGCGGCTGGTGGGCTTCGCCAGCGCGGCCGAGCGCGACTGGTTCCGCCGTCTGATCGCGCTCCAGGGGGTGGGCGCGAAGGTGGCGCTCGCCATCCTGTCCACGCTGGAACCCGACGCGCTCGCCCGCGCGCTCGCCGACGGCAACACGGCCGCCATCGGGCGGGCCAACGGCGTCGGGCCGAAGCTCGCCGCGCGGGTGGTGAACGAACTCAAGGACAAGGTCGGCGCGATCGGCGTCGCCGGCGTCCGCGCCCCCGCCGGCGGCTCGCCCGACGCCGACGCGGTGAGCGCGCTCGTGAACCTGGGCTTCAGGAGCGGCGACGCGGCGGCGGCGGTGGCGAGCGCGCGCGAGGAACTGGGTGCGGGGGCGGAGCTGGACCCGCTGGTGAGGGCGGCGTTGAAGCGCGCGTCGCGGGTGTGAGGGGTTTGCGTCAACAACTGCTTCTGACATAGCTGGTGGCAGAGAATGAAACGGGAACAGGAGCGTGGAAGATGGGCGAGGTAGTCAGGTTAGGTGATGACGATTTTGGACTGCCGGCCGCAGACAACAGTTCCGAAGCGCTTAAGATCTTTCGTGCGGCGAATGAGCGGTTTCGGGAGGTTGCCTGGCCAGCGCCTTACAACAAAACAGTCCATCGTGTGAATATAGGAGACGCTCGTAGTCTCAGCGGCATTGAGGATAGATCGGTGCATCTAATCGTCACATCTCCGCCCTATTGGACGCTCAAGCAGTATGAAGGGTCGGACGGCCAACTCGGCGATTTGGACGACTACGGAGACTTTCTCGATGAGCTCGACAATGTGTGGCGGGAGTGCGAACGCGTTCTAGTGCCCGGTGGCCGTGTCGCTTGTGTTGTGGGTGACGTGTGTATTCCGCGCAGGCGGGCTGGGCGCCACCATGTCATACCTCTTCATGCTGATATTCAAGTTCGCTCGCGCTCGCTCGGCCTCGACGTCTTAACCCCTATTTTGTGGCACAAGATTGCCAATGGAGTGACCGAAGCCGAAGGGAATGGCGCAGGCTTCTACGGCAAGCCGTATCAGCCGAACGCGGTCGTGAAAAATGACATGGAGTATATTCTTTTTTTGCGAAAAGGAGGAGATTACCGGAAGGTCGAGCCGGTGCAAAAAGCCTTGTCCATGTTGACGAAGCAGGAGATGCAGTCGTGGTGGCGGAGCGTATGGACCGATATCCGTGGTGCTTCGACCAAAGTAGGCCATCCCGCACCATTTCCTCCGGCACTAGCGGAGCGCTTGATCCGGATGTTTTCTTTTGCGGGTGACACGGTGCTCGATCCGTTTGGCGGGACCGGAAGCACCAGTGTCGCTGCCATAGCTGCCGGGCGCAGCTCTATCACTCTGGACATTGAACCGACCTACGTCGAGATGGCCCGCCGGAATATTGAAAAGGCAATCTGTGGCACCCGAACCAAGGGAGCTGTAGATGCCAAGCTGCTTTTCGTGGGCGAAGAGATGCGAGCCGCGCACACGGAGGTTGCGTGACATACAAGCTGCTGGATCGGTTTCGCGACATCTTTGAGGGGCAGATTTACCGCCACAGAGCGTCAACGAACGGCGATAGGGTTGCGGTCGAACTGTTTGAAGACCTGCTCGACCTCGGTCGTTCTCCGACGTTCGTAGAGCGAGTGAGTTCTGGTTCTCGAGTGGTGAGTACTAAGAACCTTGTAACCGGAAGAGAGAACAGACGGGGCGACGGCAGTTTCGGGGAACTGCTACCTGCTCTTCAGCCGACCATAGTCGATGACTTCCGAGTTGGACGTGGCCCGATCGCCAATATTGAGATCGGAGTTGAGACAAAGATACTTGCTAAGGCAATGATCAAGCAGATCGACCGCGTCATGTCGGACCTTGAAAATCAAGCCCGCGTGTTCCGATCCGCTGGAGGCAGCCCTATTTGCGTCGCAGTGGTGGGCATCAATCAAGCGCCGGAGTATCTCTCCTACGAGGGCAATCGAACATTCCTAACGGAAGGTAGGTCGGGTTATCGACACCCTAGCCAAGAGTGTGCGGAGGCGGAGCGTCGTGTCCGGCAGCGGATAGGACAAGCCTATGACGAACTTCTCGTGCTACCGTTCGTCGCGACCAATCAGCCTCCGCATCATTTCCAATGGGTTGATGAGCAGAACGTCTCCAACTCCTACGGCGCGTTACTCATTCGACTTTCGCAGGAATATCATCGACGTTTCCAGTAGCTACGACCAAAAACCTCATGAATTGAGTGAAATGAGCGGATTTTAGTATTTTAGCGTTGTTGCATTGAGTTAAGTTTCCGCCTCTACTCAGAGGCCCGGTTCCAATACCTGTCCGCGCACTTCATGACCTATCCGATGGCACGTCACATCTCCAGCTTGCCCGCATAGCCCGTCAGTTCCAGATAGCCGCGCCCGCCCTTCACCCGCACCGCGCCTTCCCAATAGACCGGCAGCACCCCGCCGCTCAGCTCCTGATCGGGGAACAGCGGCGTCAGGATCAGGCGGCGGGGGCCGGTGGGCAGCCGCACGGTCAGCTCCTGCCTCACCGGATAGCGGCCGCCGGTGCGCGGGCTGGTCCACCAGTCCAGCGGGCGGAAGCGCACATCGTCCCGCTCCAGCGGGGTGAAGCGCCCGGCGGGATCGCGCCAGCCGCCGCCCGCCCACAGGCTCGACCCGTCGGCGCGGCGGATGCGGAACGCCATCAGCGCGGAGCCGTCGTCGCCGTTCAGCCCGGTCCAGTCCCAGCCGACCGCGTCGGGCGCGAGCAGGTCGGACGACCACTCCTGGTCCATCCAAGCCGTGCCCGTCACCCGCTCCGGCCCGCCCCCGCGCCGGATCGTGCCGGTCACCGCCAGCTGGGGGACGGAGAGGTAGCGGCTGGCCTGCGCGGGGTCCGCCCCCTTGCGGCTGTAGCCGTCCACCCCCTGCCGGATCGGCGGCTGGGTGGGACGCAAGTCGAGGGTGAGGGTGAAGTCCTCGCCCGCCGCGTGGGCGCGGATGGTGCCGTCGGCCCCCCGCCTCAGCCGCCAGTCGGCGAGCCCCACGTCGATGTCGCCCACCTTGGCCGATGCGATGCCGAAGCCGGCGCGGGCCGAGCGTTCGGCGTGGCGGATGCGGCCGAGCGCCGGGTCGGACAAGGCCGCGTGGGCGAACAGGATCTGGGTGGGGGCGAACGCGCTGGGATTGCCCTCCGCCACGCCGGGCCGGGTGCGGAAGAACGTGACCTGGAATCCCAGCTCCTCGCCCTTGGCCGTCTCCAGCCAGCCGGTGACGTACCACCATTCGGTGCGGTGCGTCGGATGCGCGCCCTGGTCGGCCGGCAGGCTGAGCGGCGCTGGGCCGGCGATCGTCGGATAGATCGGCTCGGCCGGCCCTGTGGCCAGCAGCGTGCCCGCGGCGAGGAGGGCCAGGAGCCTCACGCGTCCTCCCGCACCGCCAGCACGGCGGCGGTCGAGAGCGCGCGACGGCCGGCGAGCACGCTGGTGGCCGCCGCAGTGACGATCAGCGCCACCGCCACTCCGGTGAGCGTACCCCACGGCACCCGCGTCCCCATCGTCCAGCCGAAGCTCTGCGGATTGACGACGTGGATCAGCACCAGGGCGAGCCCCAGCCCCAGCCCGATCCCCGCCAGCCCGCCGATCAGGCCGAGGAGCGCGCCCTCGGTGGCCAGCATGGCCCCGATCTGCCGCCTCGTCACACCGATATGCCGCAGCATCCCGAACTCGGCGATCCGCGCCAGCACCTGCGCCGCCGCCGTCGCCGCCACGCCCGCCAAGCCGATCGCGATCGCCACCGCCTCCAGCGCGTAGGTGATCGCGAAGGAGCGGTCGAACAGCTGGAGGGCGAAGCGGCGGAGCGCTCCGGGCGCGGCGGTGTCGAGGAAGGGGCGGAGCGCCGGGCCGGCGGCGGCGCGGATGGCCGGCGCGACGGTGCGGCCCCGAGCGCTCGGTTCCAGCGTCACCCCGCCCTCGGTCGCCCCCGCCTCTCCGGTGGCGCGGGTCCAGTCGGCGGGGCGGATCGCGATGGCTCCGGTCTGGCGGGCATAGTCGCGCCAGGTGCCGGCGACGCGGGTGGCGAGGCCGCCGGCGACGGGCAGGACGAGGCGGTCGCCGACGCCCAGCTTCAGCCGCCGGGCGGCGGGTTCCGACAGCCACGCCGGCACCACTCCGGCGGGCGGGGAGGCGGTGCCGGTGAGGAGGGGGAGGGCGGATGGCCCGCTGTCGGCCACCTCGCGCACCACCAGCGTGACGGGCGGCTCGTCGGGGGCGAGCGTCAGCGGCGTCTGGCGACCCCAGGCGATGGCGGCGACGCCCGGCACCGCCTCCAGCCGGACGCGGTCGGCGGCGGCGAACTCCGCCCCGTCGAGCCGCAGATAGAGGTCGGCCGACAGCACCTGGCCCAGCCACTCGTCCACCGCGCCGCGAAAGCTCGTGACCATCGTGGCCATGGCGATCATCAGCGCGGTCGACGCGACGATGCCCGACAGCGCCACCACCGCCCGGCCGGGCGCGCCGTGGAGCTGGCGGATGGCGAGCGCGGCCGGCACCGGCTGGTCCAGCGCGGTGAGCGGGGTCAGCAGCCGCCGCGCCAGCCACGGCACGCCCGCCACTCCGCCCGCCAGCAGCACCGCCATGGCCAGGAAGGCGGCGAGCGGCAGGCCGCCGATCGGCGGCACGAAGGCCAACGCGGCTCCGGCGGCGAGCAGCACCAGCGCGGGCCGCCAGGGCACGCGGGCGGCCGGGTCGATCGGGTCGCCCGCATTGCGGAGCGCCACCGCCGGCGGGATGCGCGCGGCGGCGCGGGCGGGGAGCGCCGAGCCGGCGACGGACGCGGCGATGCCGAGTGTGAGGAACACGGCGGTGGCGACCGGCGCCCACTCCAGCCCGCACCCGCTCCGCAGCACGCCCGCCCCCAGGTCGCCGCCCAGCCGGTCCAGCGCCAGCGCGGCGAGCGCGCGGCCGCCGAACAGCCCGGCGACCGAGCCCAGCGCGCCGACGGCCAGCCCCTCGACCATGACGGCCGCCACCACGCCTTGGCGCGGCAGGCCGAGTGTGCGCAGCAGCGCGAAGGTGCGGACCCGACGCGCGACGCTCAACGACTGGGCGGAGAAGACGAGGAAGCCGCCGGTGACGAGTGCCACCAGCGCCAGCATCTGCAGGTTCACCCGATAGGCGCGGGTCAGCGCGTCCGTCTGCCGCCCCTTTTCCGCCGCGCCCGCCACGGCCGCGCCCTCGCCCAGCAGGCCACGCAGCCGGGCGCGGACCCCCGCCACGTCGGCGGTCCGCACGTCCAGCCGGTCGATCGAGCCCAGCCGGTCGAAGCGCCATTGGACCGCCGCGATGTCCATGACGACGATCCGCTCGCCCCCCGTGACGCCCGGCAGCGAGCCGGCGATGCGCACCGCGTGGGTGCGCCCGTTGGCGGCGACCGTGACGGTTCGGCCGGCCTTCAGCCCCGTGGCGGCGGACGCGAAGGCCGTGTCGGTGGCGAACAGCGCGCTCGGCTCCGCGCCCGGTGCGGGCCGCCCGACCAGGGCGGGGGTGACCCGCCCGGCCCTCAGCGCGTCCACGCCCAGCAGGGTCACGGCCTCCCCGTCGATGCGCGCGGGGAGCTGCAGGACCGGGCTGGCGTCCGTCACCCCTGCCGTGCCGAACACGCGCGGATAGAGCGCCTCCTCCAGCCCGCCGCCGGTTCGCGCGGTGACGGTGAGGTCGGCGTCGCCCGTCACCGACGCGATCGCCCCGCCGAACGCTCCGGTCGCCGACCCGTTGATCAGGTGGACGGCATAGCCCAGCGCCACCCCCACCGCGATCGCGAGCGCCGTGGCGAGCAGGCGCGCGGGGTGCGACCGCCACTCGCCCGCCACCAGCCAGCCGAGCGCCAGGCGGGAGGAGGCGAGGGTGGCGGTCATCGACTCCCCTCCCTTCCAGGGAGGGGTTGGGGGTGGGTGCGAGGCGAAGCCGAGCCTTCGCAAGTGGACACGGGCTCGCTGACGCTCGCCACCCACCCCCGACCCCTCCCTGGAAGGGAGGGGAGGCTGTTGCACCCTCTCACGCCCCCACCAACCCCTCGGCCGTCAGCCGCAGCACCCGGTCCGCCCGCGCGGCGGCGGCGGCGGAGTGGGTGACGAGCACGCCCGCCGCCCCGTCCTCCCGCACCGCATCGGCGAGCAGGTCGAGCACTCGGTCGGCGGTGTCGGGGTCCAGGTTGCCGGTCGGCTCGTCGGCCAGCACCACGGCCGGGCGGTGGATCAGCGCGCGGGCGATGGCGACCCGCTGCAGCTCGCCGCCCGACAGCACGCGCGGGTACTCGCTCCCACGCCCGCCCAGCCCGACCCGCTCCAGCGCGCGCTCCGCCGGTGCCAGCACGCCGGCCGTCCGCGTGAGCGCCAGCGGCAGGGCGACGTTCTGGGCGAGCGTCAGCGTCGGCAGCACGTGGAACGCCTGGAACACGAAGCCGATGGCGGCGCGGCGCAGCTCGGTCAGTGCCCGGTCGCCCAGCGGCGACAGCGCCGTGCCGGCCACCCACACCTCCCCCGCGTCGGCCCGGTCCAGCCCGGCGAGCAGGTTCAGGAGCGTCGACTTGCCCACCCCGCTGTCGCCCCGGATGGCCACCAGCTCGCCCGGTGCCACGAGGAGGTCGAGGCCGGTGAAGAGGGTGCGGTCGGTGCCGACGGTCTTGGCGAGTTGGGCGACCTGGAGTCCGGTGGTCGGGGGGGCGTCCATGGGGCCGAGTTAGCGGGGGGGGCGGATGGCGCAAGGTCTCACGACGTCCCACCACCGTCATTCCCGCGAAGGCGGGAATCCAGCCACCACCGTCATCTCCGCGAAAGCCACCGTCATCCCCGCGAAAGCGGGGATCCAGGATCGAAATCCTCCGCGGTTCCGCAGGATAGACCGCGTGCGAGTTCTGCCGGCTTCGGGCGGGCTCATCCTGCGGAGCCTGGATCCCCGCCTTCGCGGGGATGACGGTGGAGGATGTGCGGAGATGACGCTCTGCAATGAGGCCACGATGAGCATGGCAAGTGCCGCCCTGCCCCGCTACCACCCTCTCCCAGGATGACCGACCCCGACCGCCTCCTCACCCCCGAGCGCACGGCCGAGGACGCCGACGCGGCGCTGCGCCCGCGCACGCTGGGCGACTTCGTGGGGCAGCGGTCGGCGCGCGAGAACCTGAAGGTGTTCATCGTCGCCGCCCGGGCGCGCGGCGAGGCGCTCGACCACGTGCTGTTCTTCGGCCCGCCCGGTCTCGGCAAGACCACGCTGGCCCAGATCGTGGCGCGCGAGATGGGGGTGGGGTTCCGCGCCACCTCCGGCCCGGTGATCGCCAAGGGGGGCGACCTGGCGGCGTTGCTCACGAACCTGGAGGACGGCGACGTCCTGTTCATCGACGAGATCCACCGGCTCGCGCCCGCTGTGGAGGAGGTGCTCTATCCGGCCATGGAGGACCGCGCGCTCGACCTCATCATCGGCGAGGGGCCGTCGGCGCGCTCGGTCCGGATCGACCTGCCGCGCTTCACGCTGGTCGGCGCCACGACGCGGCAGGGGCTGCTGTCCACGCCCTTGAGGGACCGTTTCGGCATCCCCATCCGGCTGGTGTTCTACACCGCCGACGAGCTGGAGCGGGTCGTGACGCGCGCCGCCGGGCTGCTGGGAATGGCCATCGACGGGGGCGGGGCAGGGGAGATCGCGCGCCGGTCGCGCGGCACGCCGCGGGTGGCCGGCCGGCTGCTGCGCCGCGTGCGCGACTTCGCGGCGGTGGCGGGGGAGGGGACCGTCACGGCGACCGTGGCCGACGCGGCGCTGACCCGGCTGGAGGTCGACCGGCTGGGGTTGGACGCGATGGACCGCCGCTACCTGGGCATGATCGCCGATCCCTATGGCGGCGGGCCGGTCGGCGTGGAGACGCTGGCCGCTGGCCTGTCGGAGCCGCGCGACACGGTCGAGGAGGTGATCGAACCCTATCTCATCCAGCTCGGCCTGATCGCGCGCACCGCGCGCGGGCGGTGCCTGAACCCGTCCGGCTGGGCGCATCTGGGTCTGCCCGTGCCGGACGGCGCGCCGGGCGCCGGGCAGGGCGGGTTGTTCGACGGGGAGGGGGTTTAGCGGGCGGGCTTCGCCGGCTGCGCCCTCCACGATGACGGTTTAGCGGTTCATGCCGGTTTCATCCGGCCCTATGGCCGTGTCCATGACCACCGAGATCTCCACCCCCGCCGCCTTCGCCACTCTGGAGGCGATCGCCGCCGCCCGCCGCTCGGTGCGCGGGTTCAAGCCCGACCCCGTGCCCGACGAGGTGCTGCACCGCGTCTTCCGGCTCGCCGGCCTCGCGCCGTCCAACTGCAACGCCCAGCCGTGGATCACCCACGTGGTGTCCGGCGACCGGCTCCACGCGATGCGGGACCAGCTGATCGCCAACGCCAAGGCGGGACGGCTGGACAGCGATGCGGCCTATGAAGAGAACCCCTACACCGGCGTCTACAAGCAGCGGCGCATCGGCGCGGCGGTGGCCCTGTTCGAGGCGACGGGCGTGGGCCGCCACGACGCGGAGGCGCGGGGGCGCTCGATGATGCGCAATTTCGAGCTGTTCGACGCGCCCCACGCCGCCTTCTTCTTCCTGCCGCGCGCGTTCCACCTGCACGGCGCGGCGGACGTGGGGATGTACGTCCAGACGCTGATGCTGGCGCTGACCGCGCACGGGCTCGGCTCGTGCGCCCAGGGCGCGCTGGGTCAGCAGGCGAGCTTCGTGAAGCGCGAGCTGGGGGTGGACCCGGAGCTGATGCTGCTGTTCGGCCTGTCCTTCGGCCATCCCGACGAGGAGCACCCATCGGCGGCGGCGAGGACGGAGCGGGCTGCGCTGGAGGACGGGGTGGTGTTCCACGGCTGACCGTTTCCGGGAACTCCGCTCGTCCTGAGCCTGTCGAAGGAAGTACCAATGGCTCAGCTGCGGCGACCGCCAGTAGCGCCATGCCCAACGTCCTTCGACAAGCTCAGGACGAGCGGATCGGGGTTGGAGAGTTCGACGCCCGCCTGTGCGTTAGAAGCGGTCGGAGTGAAACGGTGGGTTGGCAAACTACATAATCACCTGCGACAAGCTCAGGCTGAGCGGGTTGTGACCCCGTCAGTCCCCCCCCCGCCGCGCCGCCACGCGGCGGATGAAGTCGGCGGTCTCGATCGGCTGGGTGACGGGCAGCATGTGGCCGCCATCGACCAGCTCGAGCTCGGCGTCCGGCAGCTGGTCGGCAACCCGCGACTGCAGCTCGGCGTCGAGGATCCGATCCTGCCGGCCGTAGAGCACGCCGGTCGGGGCCTCGATCCGGCCGTAGGTGTCCATCAGCACCGGCATGTCGTCGCGCATCGCGCGCAGGTCGTCCGACGCGTTGAGGAAGGCGGACGGGCGCAGGCCCAGATAGCCGCCGCCGACGGTCGCCCAGTCGGCGGGCGGCGTCTCCGGACCGAACACGACCGCCAGCGTCTCCCGGCCGCGCAGCACGGCGGCCGGGGTGGCGAGCGTCCAGGCGACGGCGCGGCGCACCGCCGGCGATTCGATGGCCAGCGCGCGGAACACCGCCGGCGGCTCCGCCACGGGTTGGGTCAGAGGGGCCACGAGCGCCAGCGCGCCGACCAGCTCGGGCCGGTCGGCGGCCAGCCGCAGCGCCACCGCGCCGCCCAGCGAATGGCCGACCACGGTGGGCCGGTCGAGCGCCAGCGCCTCGATCACCCGGGCGACGTGCGCCGCCTGCCGGCCCAGCCCTGCCGCGCCCGGCTCGCCGCGGGTCGAATGGCCGCTGCCCGACCGATCGATCGCGACCACGCGGAAGTCGCCCGTCAGCCGCTCGACCAGCGAGTGCGCGAAATTGCCGATCTGGCCGCCCAGCCCGTGGATCAGCACCAGCGGCGGCCCCTCGCCCGAGTCGGTGTAGTGGACGCGCTCGCCGTCCAGATGGAGGAAGCGGCCCTGCGGCGGCACCGCGCGCCTCACCCCGCGCGCGACCAGCGCCGTGCCGGCGACCGCCGCCCCCGCGACCGCGCCGGTCCCGACCAGCAGCTTCGTCAGTGTTCTCATGGGTCTCTCCTTCCCGCCTCAACGCGCGAGGGCGGCGCGAAGTCGCTTGACCGAACCGGGTGCGCCACGGCATGGACGCAGGCGGATGGTCCGCGCGAGAGCGTGGCGAAGAGGGAAGCCGGTGCGACACCGGCGCTGTGCCCGCAACTGTGAGCCGGGAGCTCGCGATCCATATGTCACTGGCGGCTCGTCCGCCGGGAAGACGGATCGCACATGAGCGACGATCGGCGAGCCAGGAGACCTGCCATCCGCGTCGTTCGTGCCGGGGCCGGGTCCAGCCTTGGGTGCGGGACGGGAGAACCGTCCTTTGCAGCGACAGTCGTGGCCGGTCTCCGGCGTCGGGCGTCCCGCGCCCGGCGGGCCATGTGTCGTTGATGGGCGCGCCAGGTCGGCGAGGCGCGCGCGAAGGACCGTTCCGCCATGACCCGACTGCCCATCCTCTCCCTCGTCCTGGTCTCCGCCTCCGCCCGCGCGGAGCCGGTCGATCTGCCGGACGCCGCCGATTCCACCGGCATCGTCGTCACCGCCAACCGCACCGAACGCCCGCTGGCCCAGGTCGCGGAGTCCGTCACCGTGATCGACACGGCCGAGATCGAGCGCCGCCAGCCGCTCACCGTCACCGACCTGCTGCGGACCGAGCCGGGGGTCACCGTCACCCGCAACGGCGGCGTGGGCGGAGTCGGCGGCGTGTCGATCCGGGGTGCGAACGCCGATCAGACGCTCGTGCTGATCGACGGGGTGCGGATCAACGACCCGTCCGCGCCCGCCGCCGGCTTCAACTTCGGCGATCTTCTGGCGGGCCAGATCGGGCGCGTCGAGCTGGTGCGCGGATCGCCCGGCGTGATCTGGGGCAGCCAGGCGATCGGCGGGGTGGTGAACCTCATCACCCGGCCGCCGACCGACGACCCCCGCCTGACGCTGCGTGGCGAGGGCGGCTGGCGCGACACCGCCAATTTTTCGGCCAATGCCAGCGGGGCGCTCGGCCCGGTGCGCGCCAGCGTCGGCGGCAGCTACCTGCGCACGGACAACATCTCCGCCTTTGCGGACGGCACGGAGCGCGATCCCTACCGCAACGTCGGCGCGCACGCGCGCGTCGAGGTGGCGCTGACGGACGCGCTGGGCCTCGACCTGCGCGGCTTCCACACGGACGCGAAGGCGAACATCGACGGCTTCGACTTTGCGACCTTCCAGCTGACCGACACCGCCGACACGACGCGTTCCAAGCAATATGTCGGTTATGCCGGCGTCAACCTGGCGCTGCTGAACGGACGGTTTCGCAACCGCGTCGCCTATTCGGCCACACGTATCAACCGGGCGGACCGCAACGGCGACGGCAACCCGACCTTCGACGCCAAGGGCACGATCGAGCGGGTGGAGTATCAGGGCGTGCTCACCCCCGTCGCCGCCGTGGAGGCGGTGTTCGGCGCGGAGCACGAGCACACGAAGAGCCGCACGGAGGGCTTCGGCGCGGTCGATCGCGCCGCCCGCGACCTGGACAGCGTCTATGGCCAGCTCGCGATCACCCCGGCGGCGCGGCTGACGGTCACCGGCGGCGCGCGCTACGACGATCACGAGAGCTTCGGGTCGAACACCAGCCTGGGGGCGGGCGCGGTGTGGTCGCCGGTCACCCCGCTGACGCTGCGCGCAACCTATGGCGAGGGGTTCAAGGTGCCGTCGCTGTTCCAGCTGTCGGCCGGCTTCGCGATCGGCAATGCGCGTCTTCAGCCCGAACGCGCCCGGTCCTACGAGGCGGGCGCGGCGCTGCGGCTGGCGGACGGGCGGGTGGAACTGGGCGCGACCGTCTATCGCCGCGACACCCGCGACCTGATCGTCTATCTCTCCTGCTTCCAGGACCCGAGCCCGATCTGCGTCGATCGGCCCAACGGGGTGTATGACAACGTCGCGCGCGCACGCGCCGAGGGGGTGGAGCTGACGGCCACCATATCGCCCGTGCCAGCCCTGTCGATCCGGGGCGAAGTTTCGCTGATCGACGCCACCGACCGCGACACGGGGCTGGACCTCGCCCGCCGGCCCCAGCAGACCGTCAGCGTGCTGGCCGACTATCGCTGGCCGTTCGGGCTGGAAACGGGGGCGACCGTGCTGCATGTCGGCGACAGTTTCGACGATGCCTTCGAAAGCGTCCCGCTGGACGGTTATGTGCTGGTCGACCTGCGCGCGAGCTATCCGCTCGGCGAGCGGTTCGCGCTGACGGCCCGGGTCGAGAACCTGTTCGACGAACGCTACCAGACGGCGGCGCGCTACGGCCAGCCGGGCCGGGCGGCCTATGCCGGACTGCGGGTGGCGTTGGGGCGGTGAGGGGAGAGGCGAAGAGCCACCGCAGGTGGCGGAAGGGAGAGGGGATTGTCCGCCAAACGAACGTCTTTGCGGATGTTCCCCTCTCCCAACCCTCTCCCCTGAAGGGGAAAGGGCTTCTCCCTCTCTCCCTCCTCCTCGCCGCCTGCGCCCCCGCGCCGCCGCCCGTCGCACCCGCCCATCCGCAGCGGGTCGTCTCCCTCGACTATTGCGCCGACCAGTGGCTGCTGAAGCTGCTGCCCCGCGACCGCATCCTCGCGCTCTCGCCCGACGCGACGCGCTCCTTTTCCTACCTGCGCCGCCAAGCCGAGGGCGTGCCCACCGTCCGCCCCCGCGCCGAGGACGCGCTGGTGCTGCGCCCCGACCTCGTCGTGCGCTCCTATGGCGGAGGACCGGGCGCGGCGGCGGCGTTCGAGCGGGCGGGGGTGCCGGTGCTGCAACTGCCCTTCGCCGAGACTCTGGCCGAGGTGCGCGCCGCCTCGCTCAGCGTGGCGCAGGCGCTGGGCGAGCCCGCCAAGGGCCGGGCGATCGCGGCGGAGTGGGACCGCCGCCTCGCGGCACTTCGGGCACCGCGCCGCCGGGTGAGCGTCCTCTACCTGACGCCCGGCGGCGTCACGAGCGGGCGGGACACGCTGGTGGGCCGGATGATGGCCGCCGCCGGCCTCGCCAACACCGCGCCCGCGCCCGGCTGGTCGCCGCTGCCGTTGGAGCGGCTGGCGAGCCGTTCACCCGACCTCGTGGTGGCCGGCGTGTTCGACGGTGGCACGACCGGCGTGGACCGCTGGAGCGCGGCGCGGCATCCTGTCTCGAAGCGGCTGCTGGCGAGCCGGCCCGTGGTGCCGCTGCCCGGCGCGATGACGGCGTGCGGCGCGTGGTTCGTGATGGACGGGGTGGAGGCGATGGCACGGGCGCGGGAGGGGGTGGAGTGAGGAGGGCGATCGAACTCCCCTCCCTGCGTGCAGGGAGGGCAGCCGGTTCGCATGACCCCCCGCGCCCTCACCCTCACCCTGGCGGCCGCGTCGGTTGTCCTCCTCCTCGCCTCCTGCCTGCTCGGGTCCGTCCCGCTGCCGCCGGCGCGGATGCTGGCGGCGCTAGGGGGAAGCGGGACGCCGGGCGACCGGGTGATCGTGTGGTCGATCCGCCTGCCGCGCGCTGTGGCGGCGTTCGGGGTGGGGGCGCTGCTGGGGCTCAGCGGGGCGGCGTTGCAGGGCCTGCTGCGCAATCCGCTCGCCGAGCCGGGGGTGCTCGGCGTCTCCGCCACGGCCGCGCTCGCCGCGACGGTCACGCTGGCGCTGGGGGCCGGCGCGGTGGGCGGCTGGGTGGTGCCGGTCGCCACGCTCGGCGGCGCGCTGGCCGCCACCGCGCTGATCGCCGCCGTCGCGATCCGCACGCGCTCGGCCGTCACGCTGATCCTGGTCGGCGTGGCGCTGTCCAGCTTCGCGGGCGCGGTGATGGCGCTGACCATGAGCCTGTCGACCAACCCCTTCACGCTGGCCGACCTGGTCAACTGGACGCTGGGGTCGGTGGCCAACCGGGGCTGGCCCGACCTGTGGCTGGCGCTGCCGCCGGCCGCGCTGGGCTGCGCCGTGCTGTGGGCGAGCCGCCGCGGGCTGTCGGCGCTGACGCTGGGTGAGGAGGCGGCGGCGGGCCTCGGCCTCGACCTCGCGCGCCAGCGGCTGGCGGTGGTGGTCGGGGCGGGGCTGGCGACCGGCGCGGCGGTGGCGGTGGCGGGCGCGATCGGTTTCGTCGGCATCGTCGCCCCGCATCTGGTGAGGGGCTGGGTCGGCCACGACCCGGCGCGCTCGCTTACGCCGTCGGCGCTGCTGGGCGGGCTGTTGCTGCTGGCGGCCGACATCCTGGTGCGGTTGCTGCCCGGCGAGGGCGAGCTGAATTTGGGCGTGGTGGCGGCGCTGGTCGGCGCGCCCGCCTTCGCCTGGATCGCGGCGAGGCGCGGGCGGTCGTGAGGCCCTGTCCCACAAGGTCGCGCTCGTCCGTGCTCCTGCGAAAGCAGGAGCCTATTGTGGGTGCGACCGGACGACGGCCTGAGCAGGTTGAGAGCGGAAATGGGCTCCTGCTTTCGCAGGAGCACGAAAGCGGGACAGGCGAGCGCGACCGGTCATGATTACCCTAAACCTTCACACCCTCTCCCACGCGCCGCTCCTCCACGACGCCACCCTGACCCTTGCGCCCGGTGAGTTGGTGGCGCTGCTCGGCCCCAATGGGGCGGGCAAGACTACCCTGCTCCGCACTGCGCTGGGGCTGCTGCCCGCCACGTCGGGCACCGTGACGCTCGACGGCCGGCCGCTGGCGAACCTGTCTGCCTCAGAGCGGGCGAGGGCGGTCGCCTACCTGCCCCAGGCGCGCGAGATCGCCTGGCCGATTGCCGTGCGCGACGTGGTGGCGCTCGGCCGGTTCGCGCATGGGGCCACTCTGGGCCGACTCTCGCCGGAGGATGCGGCGGCGGTGGACCGGGTGATGGCGGACTGCGAGCTGACCGCCTTCGCCCACCGCCGCGCGGACACGCTGTCGGGCGGCGAGGCGGCGCGGATGCACCTGGCGCGCGCTCTGGCGGGCGAGGCGGCGCTGGTGCTGGCGGACGAGCCGGTGGCCGCGCTCGACCCGCTCCACGCCCACCGGGTGCTGGGCCTGCTGCGCGATGCCACCCGAACTGACCAGGGCGTGCTGACCGTGCTCCACGACCTCAACCTGGCGGCCGCCTATGCCGACCGGCTGGTGTGGATGGCGGACGGACGGATCGTGGCGGACGGGACGGTGGCCGACACGCTGACGGCGGCGCGGGTGCGGGCGGTCTATGGCGTAGAGGCGGAGGTGTCGCTGGACCCGCCCAACGTGGTGGTGCGGGGGGTGGCGGGGATGGGGGACTGAATCCTGTCCACGTCGCCCCGGGCTTGACCCGGGGTCCAGCTGCCTGGGGCGCTCATCCTGCGACAGAGGGTAAGACGCTGGACCCCGGCTCAAGGCCCGGGTGACGGGATGGGTTGAGGAACGAGGCTTCGACAGGCTCAGCCTGAGCGGGTTAGAGGGTCAGGACCCACCTCCTCCAGAACCCCCTCCAGCTCCGCCGCCCGGTGCGCCGCCGTGTGCGCCGCCAGCACGATCGCCTGCGCGGCGTGGCCCATCGCGTCGGCGTCCCGCTCCAGCGCCGCGAGCACGTCGTCGCCCGTGTCCGCCAGGATGATCGCCCCGCCCGGCGGGAACAGCGCACCCAGGCCCTCCCAGCGGTCGCTGATGATGGGGATGGCGCAGGCGGCCGCCTCGAACAGTCGCACCGACGGCGACCAGCCGGCGGCGATCATGTCGGCGCGGGTGACGTTCAAGGCGAAGCGGCTGGCGGAGTAGAAGGTGGCGTGCTCGGCGGGCGGCAGGTGCTCGATGCGCTCCACGTTGGCCGGCCAGTCGATGGAGTCCGGATATTGCGGTCCGGCGACGCAGAACCGCCGGTCGGGGGCGCGTCGCGCTGGTTGAATCAGCAGGCGGTCGAGAGTCGGCTGGCGGTCCTCCGACCAGGTGCCGAGATAGCTGAGGTCCCAGCGCTTCGGCGCGCCGGTGGGCCGGTAGCGGGCCGGGTCGACCGAGCAATAGAGCGCGCGGGCGGCGGGGGAGCCGAACTCGCGCTCCAGCCGGGTGAGCGTCGGGCCGCCGGTGAAGCTCAGATACAGGTCGTAGCCGGGGATGATGTCGGGCGAGAGATATTCGTGATGGCCGCGCTCCAGCTTGGCGAGCGTCACGGGCGTGTCGATGTCGTAGAAGGCGACGGGGCCGCTCGCGGTTGCCTGCGCCCAGCGGCCGACCTCGACCCCGTCGGGCACGTAGGAGCCGACGATGACCGCATCCGCCGCCGCCACATCCTGGACGAAGCGCGCCAAGTCGGCGACGCTGTGGTAATATTCGAGGCGGCAGAAGTCCGGGTCGGGCAGGTCGCGGTGGTTGCGATACCACTCCACGTCGCGCTCCAGGAACAGCACGTCGTGGCCCCGCGCGGTGAAGGCGGAGAGCAGCGCGCGGAAGGTGGTGGCATGGCCGTTGCCCCAGCTCGACGACAGCGAGAGGCCTAGGACGACGAGCCTCACGCCGCCGTCCGCTTGGCCGCGACCAGCGCGCGCAGCCGCCGGTCGACCTCCTCGCCCCGCTGCTCGTAGGTGTGCTCCGCCAGCACTCGGGCAAGGGCGGCGCGGCCGATCGCCTCTGCGCGGGCGGGAGTCAGGGACGCCAGATGCCCGGCCACGTCCTGCCCGTCGCGCGCGACCAGCACTTCCTCGCCAGGCGTCAGGAACCGCTCGATGCCCTCCCAGGCGTCGGTGATCAGGCAGGCGGCCGCACCCGCCGCCTCGAACACGCGGGTGGCGGGCGAGAAGCCGACATGGGCCATGGAGTCCCGCGCGACGTTCAGCACCGCCAAGGGCGAGGCGTTGAAGGCGTTGTGGTCGCCAGTGCCGACGTGCCCCAGATGGCGCACGTTGGCCGGCATCGCCTTCGTCTCCCACCCGGACCCGCCGAGCAGGAAGGCGCGGCCGGGCAGCGCTGCGGCGGGGTCGAGGAAGAAGGTTTCCACCCGCGACTCCCGGTCCGGCAGGCGGTTGCCCAGAAAGGCGAGGTCGACGGCGAAGCGCGGGTCGGCCGGCACGGGATGGTGGGTGGCGGGGTCAAGCGCGTTGTAGATGGGGACGCACTCTCGCCCCCCGAAGCCCTCGTAGGCTTCGACCACCGGCGGCCCGCCGCCGTAGGTGAACACGGCGTCGAGCGCGGGCAGCGCGGCATGGACGGGGTGTGACGGGTCGCCCCGCATCTCGTCCAGCGTGGCGGCCGCGTCCACGTCCCAATAGAGCCGCGTGGTGGCGTTCGTCCCATGGGCGACGATCCCCTCCAGCAGCTCCCGGTCGAACACGCCGACGCCGTTCGCCTTGACCAGCACGTCCGCGCCCGCGCCGTCCGCCAGCACGTCGCGCACCCCCTCGGCCGTCGCCGGATAGACGACCGAGCGGCACCAGTCGAAGCCGTCGGTGTCCCGGTGCGCCTGCCGGTCGAAGGCGTCGGGCTCGTAGAAGGTGATGGACCAGCCCCGCTTCGCCAGCGCGTGGAGGACGCCGCGATAGTAGGTGGCGGCCCCGTTCCAGTAGGAGGAGAGGAGGGAGGAGCCGTAGAAGGAGAGGGTCATGCCGAACTCCTCCCCTCCCTGCTTGCAGGGAGGGGTCGGGGGTGGGTGCGCGCGTCTGCGCGCCTAAAAAGATGGGGCCTGTGGGTGGCCGCAAGGGCTCGCTTCGCTCGCACCCACCCCCAGCTCCTCCCTTGCAGGGAGGGGAGTAGAAGTGGGCCGCTCACCCCCGCAACCCCTCCACGATCCCCAGCAACTCGTCCACCCGCTGCGCGCAGGAGTGGCGGCTGCTCACGGTCTCCCAGCCGTTCGCCGCCAGCGAGGCGCGGAGCGCCGGGTCGTGCGACAGCGCGCGCAAATGGCGGGTCATCTCCTCGCCCGAGTGGGCCATCAGGAAGTCGCCCGGCCGGAACAGCCCCTCCGCATCGTCCCACGGCGCGGAGGCGAGCGGCAGGCCGCAGGCCAGCGCCTCGAACACGCGGATGGTGGGGATGCCCGGCAGCCATCGCGTATAGGGGCCGCGCGGCACATGGACCGTCGCCAGCCGCTCCGCGAACAGCGCGGGCGCGGCGGCGTTGGCGGCCCAGCCGCGATAGTCCACGCCGTATTCGGCCAGCAGCGACTTTGCGTCATCCGGGTAGCGCACGCCGTGAATGGCGAGCGGCAGGCCGGCGTCGCGGGCGGGGCGGAGCAGATACGCCTCCAGCTCCGCCGTGCGCTCGCCGTCGCCCCAGTTGCCGATCCAGATCAGGCCGTGGCGGTCCTGCTGCTCCTCCGGCGGGTGGAAGCGGCGCAGGTCGGCGGCCTCGTGCCAGGTCCACACCCCTGTCCCCCAGCCCCAGCCGCGATAGACCTCGCTCAGCGCCTCGCCGAACGCCAGCACGCCGTCATAGCCGGTGAGGTCGTAGGCCCGCATCTGCTCGGGCGCGCTGACGGCTCGGTGATGGGTGTCGTGGAACAGCAGCGTCCAGGGCGCGCCGGCCTTGCGGAGCGCGCCTAGCGCGGCGACCAGCGCCGGCTCGTTCCACTCGTGAACGATCACGAGGTCCGCGCCGTCCGTCAGCTTGGCGAAGTCGGCGTCCGGGGCGTAGGTGCGCGGGTCTAGCTCCGGATAGGCGAGGTGGAACGCCTTCAACCCCGCCATGCCGTGGTCGGCGATCAGCGCGCCCAGGCTCCAGCTCTCCTCCGGCTCCCAGCTGATCGCCTCGTGCCCCCGCGTGAGCAGCTCGCTCATCACCCCGCGCAGGAAATGCGCGTTGCCGTGGTTCCAGCAGGAGCGCAGCGAGTGGGTGAGGTAGACGATCCTCACGCCGCCTGTTCCTGGGCCACACGCCCGGCCAGCGTGTCGCGGATGAGAGTGAGCATCCCCTCGGCCATGGCGTCGACGGTGTAGCGCGCCGCCCGTTCGCGGGCCGCGTCACCCGACGCAAGCGGCGCTTCGATCGCGCGGGCGACGGCGGGGGCGTCGCGTGGGGGGACGAAGGTGGCCGCACCGTCCCACAGCTCGCGGAAGGTTGGGATGTCGGACAGCACCAGCGGGCACCCCGCCTGCGCCGCCTCCAGCACGGCCAGGCCAAAGGGTTCGTAGGTGGCGGTCGAGACGAACACCGGCCGCTTGGCGAGCAGTGCTGCGAGCCGGTGGTGGGGAAGGGGGCCGGGGGTGTCGAGGTGCGGCAGGTCGGCGCGCTCGCCGCTCGGGCCGGTGAGGGCGCCGACGGCGCGGACGGACACGGAGGTGAGCGCGGCAGCAGCGTTCAGGGTGGCGAGGTCCTTGGCGGCGTCCCATAGGCGGCCGACGGTGAGGGCAGGGGTGGGGGCGTCCTCCTCAATCTCGTGCTCCTGCGAAAGCAGGAGCCCATTCCCGCTTTCGACCTCTCCCGGCCGTCGCCCGGTCGCACCCGCAATAGGCTCCTGCTTTCGCAGGAGCACGGTGTCTGGGAGCACCGTTCGCCCATTGTGGACCGCCTCCACCCGCTCCAACCCGTAGAACGCCCGCACCGCCTCCCCATGCGCCGCCGTGGGAGCCACCACGCGATCGGCGGTGCGCAGCCCCTCGCCGATCAGATTTGTGAGCCATCCGTAGCTCGGATCCAGCGCCACCCCCGCCCGCGCCGCCTGCCACCAGGTGCCGACATCGCCATGCGCCACCGCGATCACCGGCACTGGAAACCGCGCCCGCGCCGCCAGCCCCGGGCTGTTGAGCAGCAGCAGATCGTGGTCCGCCGCCATCGTCGCCAGCCGCTCCCCGCCTGCCAGCACCTCCGCCGGCCCGTCGCACAGCCAGTCGAGGGGCAGCGCATCCGGCAGCAGCGCCAGCCCGGCCGCGCCCGCCTCCGCCCGCTGCGCCTCGGACGCGGCCGGCCCGGTCGCGGCGAGGGTCACCCGGTGGCCGCGCGCCGCCAGCGCGCCGCCCTGCTCAATCGCGTAGGTCCACACACCGCCCACCGCGTCGGCGGTCATCAGGAGCTTGAGCGGGGCCACGCCTACTGAGCGGCGACGGCGAGTGCCGGAGTGTCCGCCGGCCCGGGCCGCTCCGCGCGCAGCCAGTCGGCCAGCGCCGCCACCCCGTCGCGCCAGCCGCGCTTGGCGCCCAGCCCCAGCTCCGCCTCCGCCGCGCGGGTGTCGGCCACGAAATAGCGCTGGTCGCCCGCGCGCCAGTCGGCGAACTCCACGTCCACCACGCGCCCCAGCAGTTCGCCCATATAGGCGAGCAGCTGGCGCAGGCTCACCGCATTGTCCGGCCCGCCGCCCAGGTTGAAGGCGCGGCCCTTCACCCGGTCGATCCGCCGCCACGCCGCCACATAGGCGTCCACCGCGTCGCCCACGTCCAGCACGTCGCGCACTTGGTGGCCGTCGCCGTAGAGCGTGATCGGCCGGCCTTCGAGAGCGCGGATCAGGAAGTGCGCGACCCAGCCCTGGTCCTCCGTTCCCATCTGTCGGCGGCCGTAGATGCAGCTCATCCGCAGCACGGTGGCGGGGAGATCGTAGGAGCGCGCGAAGTCCAGCACATACTGGTCGGCGGCCCCCTTGGAACAGCCATAGGGCGTGTGGAAATCGAGCGGCCGGTCCTCGCCGATGCCGTGAGCGCGGATCGCCGGGTCGGTGGGTCGGTAGGCGGAGTCCTCCAGCGCGAAGTCGAGATCGGCCAGATCGCCATAGACCTTGTTGGTAGACGCGAAGACGATCGGCGTGTCGCCCCGCCCGTTGTCCTTCTGCCGCCGCAGCGTGTCGAGCAGTGCGAAGGTCGCGGCGATGTTGATGTCGAAATCGGCCCGCGGGTCGTTCAGGCTGGTCGTGACCGCCACCTGCGCCGCCAGATGGAACACCGCCGCCACGCCGTCCGCCGCCTGAGCCAGCCGGGCGTGGTCGCGCACATCGGCGATGACCGGCTCGATGGCGTCGCCATGGCGCTCCTGAAGCCAGCGCAGGTTGCGCTCCACGCCCGGCCGGCTGAGCGCGTCGTACACCCGCACCCGGTGGCCGTCCGCCGCCAGCCGGTCGGCGAGGTTGGAGCCGATGAAGCCCGCGCCTCCCGTTACCAGAACCGGAGCGTCGCTCACGCGACCAGCCCCCGCTTCTCAAGCTCCGCGCGCGCTTGGCCGACGCGGTCCTCGGCGGTCTGCCGGCCGACCCACTCGGCCAGCTCCGCCAGCCCCTCGCCGAAGTCCTGTCGCGCCCCGAAATCCAGCCGGTCCCGGGCCAGCGCCGTGTCGCAGAAGCAGTGGCGGATGTCGCCGACCCGGGCCTTGCCGACGATCTCCGGCTCGACGCTGTTCCTGCCCATCGCGCGCGCCAGTTCCCGTGCCACCTCGGTCACGGAGCGGTCGTGCCCCGACCCGATGTTGAAGGTGCCGCCCGCCGCCGCCGGCAGGGTGAGCGCATCGGCGAAGGCGCGGGCCACGTCGGTCACATGCACGAAGTCGCGCCGCTGCCCGCCATCCTCGAAGATCATCGGGGCCTGTCCGTTCAAGAGCCGCGAGGCGAAGATCGCCAGCACGCCGGTGTAGGGGTTCGACAGCGCCTGGCCCGGGCCATAGACGTTGAACAGGCGCAGGCAGACGCCCTCCATGCCATAGGGCGCGGCCATGATGTGGGTCGTGCGCTCCTGCACGTATTTGTTGAGCGCGTAGATGGAGGAGAGCGCGGGGCGCTTCCACTCCGGCGTGGGCACGGGGATCAAGGGCCGGCCGAGATCGTCCAGCGGCTCCCACTGCGCCTGACCGTCCTTTAGGTCGTGGCGCTCGGCGTCCTGCACCAGTTCGCCGTCGGCGTCGCGATAGAGGCCCTCGCCGTAGATGCTCATGGACGACGCGGTGACCACGCGGCGGACGGCCCGGTCGATCAGCGCCTCGAACAGCACGGCGGTGCCGACATCGTTGGTCGAGGTGTAGCGCTCCACCTCGTACATCGACTGGCCGACGCCGACCTCGGCCGCCAGATGAACGACGCTGTCCACGCCGTGAAGCGCGCGGGCGACCGCGGCCTTGTCGCGCACGTCGGCCTCGACCAGCTCCACGTCGGAAGAAAGCGCATCCGGCCGACCCGCGTCGCCGTGGACCTGCTCGATCAGGCTGTCGAGCGCGCGCACCTTGTGCCCGCGCCCCAGCAGTTCGTCGCACACGAAACGGCCGATGAACCCCGCCCCGCCCGTCACCAGCACCGTCTCGGTCAACGCATTCGTCCCCTGCCGTGAGGCGCTTAGCATCATCTTCTCGGGGGATGGGGTCAAGGGGCAGTGTTCGACGGCCGCTTCCATCCTCCCCACCTTCGCGGCAAGGGGGATCGGGCGGCGCACGCCGGGGGTGGCCAACACCGTCTCCCGCCGCTAGCTTTGTTGTTCCATGAAGGGAACTTGGCCGCCCGATCGGCCGTGCAGGAGGGGGTGAGTGGCGACGACGGTGTACCTCATCCGCCACGGCGCGCACGGCCATCTGGACCGCACGCTGTCCGGCCGCCAGCCCGGTCTGCCGCTGACGGAGCGCGGGCGGGCGCAGGCGCGGGCGCTGGGCGAGGACTTCGCCGCCGTCGGGCTGACCGCGATCCACAGCTCACCCGTCCGGCGCGCGCGGGAGACGGCCGACGCGATCGGCGCGGCGTGCGGCCTGCCCGTGGCGGTGGTGCCGGCGCTCGACGAGATCGACTTCGGCGCGTGGACCGGCCGCGCCTTCGCCGAACTGGAGGGCGACCCGTCCTGGCGCGAGTGGAACCGCCACCGCGCCACCGCCCGCGCGCCCGGCGGCGAGACGATGGCGGAGGCGGTGGAGCGGGCGTGGGCGCACCTCACGGCACTGGTCGACAGCGCGCGGGTGGCGCTGGTCACCCATTGCGACGTGGTGCGCGGCGTGGTCGCGCGCGCGATCGGCCTGTCGCTGGACCATGTCCACCGCTTCGCCGTGGACGCGGCCTCCGTGACCCGACTGACGCTCGCCGGCGGCGCGGCGACGCTCGAGAGCCTGAACGGAGCGCGACCGTGAGCGGGCTGGCCGACCGCGTGGCGGCGCTGTCGCCGTGGTTCCACAACATCGATCTCGGCGAGGGGCTGTGGACCGCGCCGGACCACTTCCTGGGCGACTACCCCAACTTCAAATGGACACGTTTCGCCCATGCGCTGCCGGGCGATCTGGCGGGCGCGAGCGTGCTCGACATCGGGTGCAACGCCGGCTTCTACGCCTTCGAGATGAAGAAGCGCGGGGCGGGACGCGTGCTCGGCATCGAAAGCGACGCGCGCTATCTGGCACAGGGGCGGCTGGCGGCCGACGCGCTCGGTTTCGACGATGTCGAGTTCCGGCAATGCTCCGTCTACGACGTGGGCGCGCTGGGCGAGCGGTTCGACCTCGTGATCTTCATGGGCGTGCTCTACCACCTGCGCCATCCGCTGCTGGCACTCGACCTGATCCGGGAGCACGTCGCGGGCGACCGGATGCTGTTCCAGACGATGCAGCAGGGGCCGCGCGAGATCGCCCAGGTGCCTGAAGACCACCCGTTTCACGTGCCCGGCACCTACGAGCCGCCGCCGATCTTCGACGCGCCCGGCTATCCGAAGATGCACTTCATCGAGCGCGAATACGCGCACGACTGGACCAACTGGTGGGCGCCCAACCGGGCGTGCTCCGCCGCCATGCTGCGCGCGGCCGGCTTCGCCATCGAGAGCAATCCGGAGGACGAGGTCTTCCTCTGCCGCGTGGCGGACGTGCCCTATGCGGAGCACGGGCCGCACGCGGTCTATCCAGCAAAAGGAGATGCGCCGGCGTGATCGAAGCGGCGATGATCTGGAACGAGCCCAACAACAAGTCGCACTGGGACCCGGCTGTGGACCCCGACTGGTCGCGCTTCGCCGACACGGTGAGGCTGGCCTCGGCGGCGATCGCGCGCGCCAATCCGGCAGTGACGAAGGTGCTGGGCGGCATGAGCCCGATCGACCCGCACTGGACCCGTCGCATGGGCGAGATGGGTGTCCTCGACGCGGTCGACGTGGTCGCCGTCCACGGCTTTCCCCTCGACTGGAACCTCTGGCCGATCCACGACTGGCCGGAGCAGGTGGCGTCGATCGAGGCGGTGGTCGGCGGCAAGCCGGTCTGGGCGACCGAGGTGGGCGTGGGCTCCTTCGGAGCGGAGGAGGTGCAGGTGTTCGGTGTCCAGCGCACCGCCGAGCTGCTGGTCGGGCGGGTGCCCCGCGTCTTCTGGTACTCGCTGTTCGACCTGCCGCGGGAATGGGGCGCGGAGACGCGGCACCGGGAGGCGGAGGGGTCGAGCTACTACCGCCATTTCTATATGGGCCTGATCCGCGAGGACGGCAGCCCCAAGCCCGCGCTGGAGACGTTCCGGGGACTGGGCGGCGCCATGGGCCTGATGCAGTGGTTCCACTATCACGACCCCCGCCTGGACGACGCGGTGCGTTGGATGCGCGAGCTGGGCGTCACCAAGCTGCGCACCGGGCTCTCCTGGGCGGACCGCTTCCGCGAGGGCGCGCTCGACTGGTTCGACCGGCAGATGGAGGCGCTGGCCGAGTTCGACACCACCGTCACCTACTGCTTCACGCCCCAGCATCTGGGCGTCGAGGCGCACCACACCTCGGCCGCCCGCGATCCGCAGGGCTTCGCGGACTTCTGCCAGGAGATGACGGAGCGCTATGCGCCCGCAGCGGTGGAGGCGCCCCGTGCTCACGCCGCCGCCTGAGGCCATCCGGCTCGCCGTCGTCGGCGTCGGCAACTGCGCCAGCTCGCTCGTCCAGGGCATCCACCACTACCGCGCCGGCGCGAACGAGACGATCGGCCTTATGCGCGAGACGCTGGGCGGCTATCGCCCCAGCGACATCCGCGTGGTCGCCGCCTGGGACGTGGACCGGCGCAAGGTCGGGCGCGACGTGGCCGACGCGATCTTCGCGCACCCCAACAACACCACCGTGTTCTGCGAGCGCATCGAGCCGACCGGCGCGACCGTCGCGATGGGTCGGGTGCTCGACGGCGTCGCCGAGCACATGGGCGGCTATCCCGACGAGCGCACCTTCCTGCTCTCCGACGCGCCGGAACCCGGCCATGACGACGTGGTCGCCACCCTGCGCGACACCGGCGCGCACGTGCTCGTCAACTACCTGCCGGTGGGCAGCCAGCGGGCGACCGAGTTCTACGCCGACTGCGCGCTGGAGGCCGGCTGCGCGATGGTGAACGCGATCCCCGTCTTCATCGCCAGCGATCCCGCCTGGGCCGCGCGCTTCGAAAGAGCGGGCGTGCCGATCATCGGCGACGACATCAAGGCGCAGCTCGGCGCCACCATCGTCCATCGCGTGCTGACCGACCTGTTCGCCCAGCGCGGGGTGGCGCTCGACCGGACCTACCAGCTCAACACCGGCGGCAACACCGACTTCCTGAACATGCTCAACCGCACCCGGCTGGCGTCCAAGAAGGAATCGAAGACGGAGGCCGTGCAGTCGGTCGCCGCCGAGCGGATGGCGGACGAGACCATCCATGTCGGTCCGTCGGACTACGTCGCGTGGCAGAACGACAACAAGGTGTGCTTCCTGCGCATGGAGGGCCGGCTGTTCGGCGGCGTGCCCATGAACCTGGAGCTCAGGCTGTCGGTCGAGGACAGCCCGAACTCGGCCGGCGTCGCCATCGACATGATCCGCTGCGCCAAGCTGGCGCTCGACCGTGGGCTGGCCGGCCCCGTGCTGCCCGCGAGCGCCTGGTTCTGCAAGCATCCGCCGGAGCAGATGACGGACGACGCGGCTCGCAACGCGGTGGAGGCGTGGGTGGGGGGTGCGCCGGCGGGGTAGGGTGAGCCATCCTCATCCTCCCTGAAGGGGATCATCGCATATTCCACGAAGAAGGGGGCGGCCATTTACGGGCTCAACCCCTCGTACCGGAACCCCGGCGCCGCTCCGCCCATTCCCCGATCCATGACCAGCCCGTTCCCCCGCCTCGCCCCCGTCCTAGTCCCCGCCATCGCCCTCGCGGCCTGTCAGCCCTCACCTGAGGCGGTGACCGACCCCGTGCCGGTCCCGCCCTCCTCCCTCGCCCTGCAGCCGATTACCCTGGAGGAGACGCGCGGCAAGCTGCCCGAGGAGCTCGGCTGCGCCTTTGCGGCGGACGGAGGCGCGCGCTCGCCGGCGCTCCTGATCGGCAAGGGCTTCGTCGGCGCGTCCGAGCCGCCCAAGGCCGCCGTCAAGCTCGACGGGCGCGTCCGGGTCCTGACCGGCGAGCGGGGCGGGGGCTACGGGACGCTGACCGCCGGCACGAGCTTCGCGGACGGCGAGGGCCTCCGCGCCACGCTCGCACGCGGGTCGGACGAGGGGGCAGAGGACGGCTTCGAGTCCCAGGCGTGGATCGCCGATCTGACGGTGCGCGACGGCGACCGCACACGCACCTACGCGAAGGGACGCTGGACCTGCGGGCCGTGAGGGCGGGCGTGCCGACCGTTGCTGGTTGCGACCACGCGAGGCAGCTCGCTGCGCTCGCACCCACCCCTACCCCTCCCTCGCAAGGAGGGGAGTTCCTTCTGAACCCGAAGCGCTCCACGACCCCGGCAGCCGCACGGGCGCCAGCGCCTCGAAGGCCGGCTCGGCGAACAGGAAGCCCTGGACGTAGCGCACCCCCATCGCGGCCAGCACCGCCAGCTCCGCCTCCGTCTCCACCCCCTCGGCGATGAGCGTCAGGCCGAGCGCGCCCGCCATGCCGACCAGGCTCTCCACGATGGTGCGGCGCGGGCGGCTGTCCTCAACGCCGCGGATCAGCTCCATGTCCAGCTTGAGCATGTCGGGCTGGAACCGCGCCAGCAGGCTCAGGCCCGCATGGCCCGCGCCGAAATCGTCCAGCGCGGTGCCGAAGCCCATCGTCTTGTAGCTCTCGATGATCCCGGCGACGTGGGTCGGGTCGCCCATCTCCTCGTTCTCGGTGAACTCGAAGATCAGCCGGTCGGTCGGCAGGCCGCAGGCCGCCGCCGTGCGCAGCGTCAACTGGATGCAGGCGAGCGGCGAATAGACCGCGTTGGGCAGGAAGTTGATCGACAGCCGGGCGTCCGTCTCCAACAGGCCCGCCTTCACCGCCCCTTCGATCGCCGCGATGCGGCATCGCTGGTCGAAGGCGTAGCGGTTCTCCGCCGTCACCCGCGACAGCACGCTGGTCGCGCTCTCGCCGGCGGGGCCGCGCACCAGCGCCTCGTGCGCGAAGGGCGTGCCGGTGGTGAGATCGACGATCGGCTGGAACGCCATCGCGATCTCGAAGTCCATCGCCGCGCCGTCGCGGCAGCCGGTGCAGGCCGTGCGGGTCGGGACATGGTTCACCGGTTGCGCTCCATTCTGCGGCGTCAGTTGATCTCCCAAGGGTTAAGGAAGGTTTTCTCATGCTCGTACTTCCTGATGGTGGGAGTTTGAACATCGCGGACCATCGCTTCCTTGTCCCACCAATTCTTCGTCATTTCCCTTCTTCGTCATCCCCGCGAGGGCGGGGATCCATGCACCGCTTGCCGGGACGGGAGCCTGGATCCCCGCCTTCGCGGGGATGACGGTGGGGAGTCTGTGCCGGGGTGGCATGGGGAGCTGGTACGACGGACCCCCCCTCTCCACCGTGGTTGCCCTCCTTCCCGCGTTATCCCGGCGTACGCCGGGATAACGCGGGAAGTCCGCGCCGGACCCTCCATAAGTCCGTCACCACGGCCTACCGCTTCTTCAACGCGTCCGGCTTGTGGCTCGCCCGCTTCCCCTCGTCGGTCTCGACGATATATTGCGGGTCGTCCTTGGACGCGCGCACCTGATGGCTCTTGATCTTGGTGTCGCTGGTCTGTTTGCGCACCACTTCACCCTCCGCGGTGCCGCCGTGGCTGTTCCATTCGACCTTGTCGCCTTTGTGGAATTCGTCGGCCATAGGGTCACTCCTTTGTCAGCTGCCCCCGGAGAACGCCCAGGTGTCTGAAACGATGCGCGCCGCCGTGCTGATCGCGCCCGGCGCGATGACCGTGCACGAGGTGCCGGTGCCGACGCCCGGCCCCGGCCAGGTGCGCGTGCGCATGGAGGGGTGCGGGGTGTGCGCGTCGAACCTGCTGCCCTGGGCGGGGTCGGAGTGGATCGACTATCCGCTGCCGCCCGGCGGGCTGGGGCACGAGGGCTGGGGGGTGGTGGACCTGGCTGGCGACGGCGTGGACGGAGTGGCGCTCGGCGACCGGGTGGCGACGCTCTCCGGCCAGGCCTTCGCGGAGTACGACATCGCGGACGCCGACGCGCTGATCCCGCTGCCGCCCGCGCTCACCGATCGGCCGGTGCCCGCCGAGCCGCTGGGCTGCGCGGTCAACATCCACCGCCGCTCCGACATCCGTGCGGGCCAGTGGGTGGCGATCGTCGGCATCGGCTTTCTGGGCGCGCTGCTGACCCGGCTGGCGACGGACGCGGGCGCGCGGGTGATCGCCATCTCGCGCCGCCGATCCTCGCTCGACCTGGCTCGCACCATGGGCGCGGCGGAGGTGATCGCGATGGACGACCATGGGGCGATCATCGACCGAGTGATGGCGCTGACCGGCGGCCGGGGCTGCGAGCGGGTGATCGAGGCGGTGGGCAAGCAGTGGCCGCTCGACCTCGCCGGCGAGGTCGTGGCCACGGGCGGCCGGCTGGTGATCGCGGGCTATCACCAGGACGGGCCGCGCCAGGTGAACATGCAGGGCTGGAACTGGAAGGGGATCGACGTGGTGAACGCCCACGAGCGCGACCCGGCGGTGGTGCTGGCGGGCGCGCGCGCGGCGGTGGCGATGGTGGCCGACGGGCGGCTCGACCCGACGCCGCTCTACACCGGCCGCTATCCGCTGGCGCGGCTGGGCGAGGCGCTGGACGCGACGCGCGACAAGCCGGGCGGGTTCGTGAAGGCGCTGGTGGTGTTCCCTTGAAGAGGCTGGGCTTTCTCGGCACCGGCTGGATCGGGCGGCACCGGATGGCGGCGATGCTGGCGACCGGCACGGTGGAGACGGCGGGCGTGGCCGATCCGTCGGATGAGTGCGCCGCCGAGGCCCTGGCACTGGCACCGGGCGCGTCGCGGGTGGCGGGGCTGGAGGAGCTGCTGGCGCTCGGCCTCGACGGCCTCGTCATCGCCTCGCCCTCCGCGCTCCACGCCGATCAGGCGCGCACTGCTCTCGATGCAAGAACAGCGGTTTTCTGCCAAAAACCACTTGGACGAACGGCGGCGGAATGCGCGTCCGTGGTCGATGCGGCGAAGGCCGCGAACCGCCTGCTGGGGGTGGACTTCTCCTACCGCCGCACGGCGGCGGTGGAGGCGGTCGCCGGCCTGGTCCGCAGCGGAGAACTGGGCCGCGTCTTCGCCGCCGACCTGACCTTCCACAACGCCTACGGCCCCGACAAGCCGTGGTTCCACGACCCCGCTCTGTCCGGCGGCGGCTGCCTGATCGACCTCGGCGTCCACCTCGTCGACCTGGCGCTCTGGGCGTTGGGCACCGATCAGGTGAGCGAGGTGTCGGCGACCCTGTTCAAGGACGGCGCGCCGCTGCGGCCCGGCGAGGTGGAGGACTACGCGCTCCTGTCGTTCACCGCCGGCGGAACGGCCGTGCGCCTCGCCTGCAGCTGGGGCGCGCACGAGGGGCGGGATGCGGTGATCGAGGCGCGGTTCGCTGGCACGACGGGCGGCGCGGCGGTGCGCAATGTCGGCGGCTCCTTCTACGATCTGGAGGCGCTCAGCTTCGACGGCACCACCGCCACGACCCTCGCCTCCCCACCCGACGAGTGGGGCGGCCGGGTCGCGGCCGACTGGGCGCGTTCTCTGGACGCAGGCGGCCGCTACGATCCGGCGGTCGAGAGCGTCGTGCGCGTGGCCAAGGTGCTGGACGCGGCCTACGGGCGGTGAAGCCCTGCCCCTGCAAGCCTGAGCCTCTCGAAGGCGGGTTGGCGTGTCACGGGCTTCGACAAGCTCAGCCTGGACGCGGAGAGGGAGACCCTGCTTCGGCGGTCCCCCTCTCCATCTTCGATAGCTGGGATCGCTCCTCAGAAATCCAGCCGCGCGCTCACCCGCAGGTCGCGGCCCGCGAGTGGGGCGAAGTCCTTGAGAAAGCTCGCATGGCGCCGCGCGTCCACGTCGAACAGGTTGTTGGCCGACAGCGCGAAGCTGAGCGAGCGGGTCTTGCCGAACGGGCGCACGTTGGCGCTCAGATTGACCATCGTGTAGCCGTCGGTCGGTGTCTCGAAATCGGCGATGCGATCCTGGTCGAACACGCGCTCGACCTCGCCGCGCACGTCCACCTTGGGAGTGGTCACGCCCATCCCGCCCAGCAGGCGCAGGGGCGGGATGCGGGGCACCGGCCCGACGCTCTTCACCGTCGCGCGGACATAGTCGGCAAGCCCGTCGGCCACCACCTGCGCCGCCCCGAAGCGCGCGAGAGTCAGCGTGCCCTGCGCCTCGAACCCGTAATAGCGCGCGCCGGCCTGGTTCTGCTGGAAGACCGGCAGGCCGTCCTCCTCCTCCCCGGTCTGGGTCTCGTAGATGAAGTTTTTGAAGTCGTCGTAGAAGCCCGACAGCTCCAGCGTGTAGCCGCGCCCGCGACCGCGCAGCACACCTTCGACACCCAACGCCCGCTCGGTCTTCAGGAACGGATTGCCGATCTCGAACGCCTGGGTGCCCGCGTGGGGGCCGTTGGCGAACAGCTCCTCGGCCGAGGGCGCACGCTGGGTGCGCGACACGCTGACGCCGGCGCGCCAGCCGTCCGCGAAGCCGTAGGAGCCGCCGCCGGACACCGACACGTTGGCATAGCGCCGCGTGCCGCCGAAGAACTGCGGCTGGTCGGGCAGCGGCGTGGCGGTCAGGATCGAGCGCTCGTAACGCCCGCCGGCTTCCAGCTTCAGCCGACCGAAGTCGAAGGTCTGCAGCGTGAACAGGCCCAGCTGTTCGGTCGAGTTCTTGGGCAGGAACGCCTCGTCGCCCACCACGTTGAAGTCGCGGTAGAAGAACTGGCCGCCCGTCGTGCCGCCCCAGACGCCGCGCGTCGCCTGCACCAGCTCCAGCCGCCCCTCGCCGCCCTTGTTGTAGAAGGCGGTGCCGATCGCTCCGTTGGGCTCCAGCTCGAAATGGCGATAGCTGGCATAGCCCGCGCGCAGGTTGATGCGGTCCAGGATGCCGCCGCCGGTATCGACGCCGGCGCGCGCGTCCAGCCGGTTCTGCTTGACGTCCAGGCGCGGCGCCTCCTGCTCCTGGCCGGGCAGCGTCGCGTAGCGGATCGGCACGCCGTAGAGGCTGTCATAGTGGCTGTAGCTGACCCCCAGATCGCCGCCGTCGCGGATCAGCGCCACGCCGGCGCCCGCCGTCCAGGTCTCGCTGGCGGTGTTGGGCAGCCGGTCGCGGATGGCGGCGTTGGCGGCGAACTCGTCAGCGTCCTCGCCGCCCAGCGCGGCCGACGCCAGCGCCTCGCGGCGCGCGCGCGGGCTGAGCGCATAGCCGCCGATCTCCAGGTCGTCGCTCTTCAGATAGCTGCCATCGGCGTGGACGACGAAGCCGGTCGATCCGACAGCCGCGTCCGCCGCGCCGCCGACCGAGCGTTCGTTGGCGGCCGAGCCATAGGTGGCGATGCCGGCGACGTGGACCGTCTCGTCGGGGACGGCGCGCGGGATGCGCCGGTCGATCACGTTCACGACGCCGCCCACCGCCGACGATCCGAACAGCAGCGCCTGCGGCCCGCGCAACACCTCGATCCGTTCGGCCAGCAGCGGGTCGATGATGACGGCGTGGTCGACGGACGTGTTCGACACGTCGATGGACCCGATCCCGTCGGTCAGTACGCGCACGCGCTCGCCCTGGAAGCCGCGGAGCACGGGCCGCGACGCCGACGGGCCGAAGGAAGTGGCCGAAACTCCAGGCGTGCGCGCGAGCGTGTCGCCGATCGTGGGCCGGAGCGCCTGGGTCAGCTGTTCGCCGGTCAGCACGGACACGCCCGACAGGATGTCCTCGCGCGCCACGCGCCGGCCGGTGATGACGATGGAGGCCGAGTCGTCCTGGTGGAACTCGTCGGTCGCAGGCGGGCTGACGGGGGGCGTGGCCGACGCGGGCGCCTCCTCGCCCGGCTGGCGATCCGTCGAGGCGGGCTGCGCCAGGGTGGGCATGGGCAATGCGATGGTGGCGAGGAGGAGGGCAGTGGCAACGCGCATGGAACAACAACTTTCGCCGGGAGCGTGGAACCGGCCTGCTATACGTCATGTTACAACATATCAACACCCATCCGTGTCGATCCATCGTGCCGGTCCGCTCGGCCCGCCGCTAACGCCAGTCCAGCCCGATCGCGTCGTAGAGCGCGCGGTCCTCGCCCCAGTCCTCCTTGACCTTGACGTGGAGGTAGAGGTGGACCTTGCGGCCGAGCAGCTCACCGATGGCGGCGCGCGCGGTCGAACCGATCGCCTTGATGCGCTCGCCGCCCCGGCCCAGCACGATGGCGCGCTGCGACGCGCGCTCGACCAGGATCTGCTGGTGGATCTCGACCGAGCCGTTCGGCCGCTCCTCCCACCGCTCCGTCTCCACGGCGGCGGCGTAGGGCAGCTCGGCGTGCAGCTGGAGGTAGAGCTGCTCGCGCGTGATCTCGGTCGCCAGCAACCGCTCCGACGCATCGACGAGCTGGTCGGCGGGGAAGCGCCACGCCCCCTCCGGCATCGCATCGGCGAGCGCGCGCTTGAACTGCGGCACGCCGTCGCCGGTCGTGGCGGAGAGGAAGAAGGTGTCGGCGACCGGCACCCGCTCTCCCAGCGACCGCGCCAGCGCGAGCAGCGGCTCCTTGGGCGCGGCGTCGACCTTGTTCAGCACCACCCACAGCGGCTCGGTGGCATTGCGCAGCCGGTGGACCATCCGGTCGATGTCCTCCCGGCCCCGCGCACCGTCGGTGGCGCCCGAGTCCACGACCCAGCAGACCAAGTCGGCGTCGTCGCCGCCATCCCAGGCGGCGCGCACCATGGCGCGGTCCAGCCGCCGGCGCGGCTCGAACACGCCGGGCGTGTCGACCAGCAGGATCTGCGCGTCGCCCTCGATCGCGATGCCGGTCAGCCGCGCGCGCGTGGTCTGCGGCTTGGCCGACACGATCGCCACCTTCTGCCCGACGAGCGCGTTCGTCAGCGTCGATTTGCCGGCATTGGGCGCGCCGATCAGCGCGACGCGGCCGCAACGGTGGGTGTCGCCCGTCATCGGCTCACCTGTTCGAGCAGGCGGGCGGCCGCGGCGCGCTCGGCGGCACCCTTGGTCGACCCCTCCGCGCTCGCCTCCAGCCTGCCGACCGTGACGACGACCGTGAAGCGCTTGGCGTGGTCCGGCCCGCTCTCCGCCACGATGGCGTAGGCGGGTGGGCGGCGGCCTTGCGCGGCGGCCCATTCCTGCAGGGCGGACTTCGGATGCCGCGCCGCGCCGCCGTCCTCCATCACCGGCTCCCACCACCGGCGCACCAAGGCGCGGGCGGGGTCGGGGCCGCCGTCGAGGAACACCGCCCCGATCAGCGCCTCGACCACATCGCCCAGGATGTTGTCGCTGTCCCGCCCGCCGTCGTCCTCCGCCTGCTTGCCCAGCCGCACGAGCGGCGGCAGCCCCACCGCTCGCGCCACCCGGGCGCAGGTGGCGCGGCTGACGAGCGCGTTGATGCGCTGCGACAGCTGGCCCTCGGGCGCGGCGGGGTGGCGCTCGTACAGCCACTCGGCGATCGCCAGCCCCAGCACCCGGTCGCCCAGGAACTCGAGGCGCTCGTAAGTGACCCCGCCGACGCTGGAGTGGGTCAGCGCCGCCTCGAACAGCGCGGCGTCGCCGGGCGCGTGCGCCAGCAGTTCGGCGAGCGCGCTCAAAAGCCGCCGCCGATCCGGTCGGTGCGCGCCGCCGACACCCAGGTCCAGGGCTTCCACCACTCCGCCGAGCCGTCGGTCGAGAAGAACAGCAGCGCCGCACGGCCGAGCAGGTTGTCCGCGGGCACCAGGCCGATGCCCTGGCCGGGCACCGGCGGGAAGCGGCTGTCGGCGGAATAGTCGCGGTTGTCGCCCATCAGGAACAGCCGGCCGGGCGGCACGGTGATCTCCGCATAATCGTCCTGCGGCGAGCGCGTCGTGTCCAGCACCTCGTAGGACCGCCCGCCCGCCATCGTCTCGCGGTAGCGCGGGTAGCGGCACACCGAGCGGCCGCCGGGCGCGACCTCGCGGAAACGGTCGGCCAGGCAGCGGGTGTTGGGGCTTTCCGGCAGGATCAGGTCGGCCACGCGCTGGCGGGGCAGGGGCTCGCCGTTCAGGATCACCCGCCCCGCCTTCAGCCGCACGCGGTCGCCGGGCAGGCCGATCACGCGCTTGATGTAGTCCTGGTTGTTCGCCGGCGGCGCGCGGAAGACGACGACGTCGCCGCGTTCCGGCAGGTGGGGCAGCAGGCGGCGCGCGCCGGGCTCCGCCGGGGCGAGCGCGGGATCGGTGGCGGCGCGCGCGTCCCAGGCCGCGGGCAGCGGCAGCTCGAACGACCAGCGCGACCAACCGTAGTTCCACTTGGTCACGAACAGATAGTCGCCGATCACCAGCCGGGGCAGCATGGATTCCGACGGGATCGTGAAGGGCGACACGACCAGCGTGCGCACCAGGATCAGGAACACGACCCACTTCAGCAGGAACCAGACGAGGTCCAGCGGCCCCTCGCGGCGGGCGGACGGGGTGGGGGAGGTGGTCGCCATCGGTGCCAGCGCTTTGATCGGGCGCGCGGGCTTTATCAAGCGGGGCGACGCGCCTAGGCCGGCCCGATTCCCGCCCGTTCCCACCTCCGGAGCCGCCATGACCCACGACTACGACCTGTTCACCATCGGCGCCGGGTCGGGCGGGGTGCGCGCGGCGCGGGTCGCGGCGTCGCACGGCGCGCGCGTGGCGGTGGCGGAGGAGCACCGGGTGGGCGGCACCTGCGTCATCCGCGGCTGTGTCCCCAAGAAGCTGCTCGTCTACGGCGCGCATTTCGCGGAGGACCTGGCCGACGCGCGCCGCTTCGGCTGGGAGGTGCCGACCTGCGCGTTCTCCTGGCCCACCCTGCGCGACAACGTGCTGGCCGAGGTCGACCGGCTGCACGGCCTCTACGGCGAGACGCTGGCCGACGCTGGCGTGGAGGTGTTCGAGGAGCGGGCCGAGGTGGTCGGCCCCCACGAGGTCCGTCTCGCCTCCGGCCGCACCGTCACCGCGCGCCACATCCTGATCGCCACCGGCGCGCGGCCGGTGCTGCCCGGCTGTCCCGGATGCGAGCACGGCATCACGTCCAACGAGGTGTTCCACCTGCCCGAGCTGCCGCGCCGCATCGTCATCGCGGGCGGCGGCTACATCGCCAACGAGTTCGCCGGCATCTTCAACGAGCTGGGCGTCGAGGTGACGATCCTCAACCGCTCCGACACCATCCTGCGCGGGTACGAGGAGGAGGTGCGCCGGCGGCTGTTCGACATCAGCCGGGCCAAGGGCATCGCGTTCCACCTGGGCGCGATCTTCGAGTGGATCGAGCGGCGCGACGACGGCACGCTGGTCAGCCATCTGTCGGACGGGACGACGCTGGAAAGCGAGCTGATCCTCTACGCCATCGGGCGCACGCCGCAGACCGCCGGCCTGGGGCTGGAGGCGGCCGGCGTCGCGCTCAAGCCGAACGGCGCGGTGGTGGTGGACGACGCGTCGCGCTCCTCCGTGCCCTCGATCCACGCGGTCGGCGACGTGACCGACCGCATCCAGCTGACCCCCGTGGCGATCCGCGAGGGACAGGCCTTCGCCGACACGGTGTTCGGCGACACGCCCCACACCGTGGACTGGACCTGCGTGCCCGCCGCCGTCTTCTCCCACCCGCCGATGGCCGGCGTGGGCGTGACCGAGCAGGAGGCGCGCCGCCAGGGCCGCGACATCGCCATCTACCGCGCCGACTTCCGCGCCATGAAGAACGTGCTGGCCGGCCGCGACGAGCGCGGGCTCTACAAGATGATCTGCGACGCGGGGGACGGGCGGGTGATCGGCCTGCACATGATCGGCCCCGACGCGCCGGAGATCCTGCAGGCGGCGGCGATCGCCGTGAAGGCGGGGCTGACCAAGGCGGACTTCGACGCGACCGTGGCGCTGCACCCGACGATGGCGGAGGAGCTGGTGCTGATGCGGTGAGCGGGACTTGACAACACGATCCTTTCAGGTTAGTTATGGCGGAACCTCGAACGCCATCCTCAACCCGTCCGCGCGCCTGCCGGGGCGGGGTCGCGCGAGCCCCCGCGTCGGCGCTGATGCGCGCGCGCACGCGCCATCGCATGGTGCGACTTTCGTGCGACCTTTGGCGGTTTCGCGTGGACGCGCCGCGCGGGTCCCTCAGCGGGGTTCGCCCGCCGCGCGCGCGCGCTCCAGCACCGTCGCCTCGGCGCGCGGCACCAGGCGGTAGGCGGCCCACAGCAGCGCGACTCCGAACGGAGCCACCACCAGCAGCGACAGCACCCCGGTCGACCGGCTCCCCGTCACCGTCGACACGAACCCGGCGAGATACGGCCCCAGCGACAGGCCGAACAGGGTCGTGGCCAGGAAGAAGGTGGCGGTCGCCGTGCCGCGCATCCGGGGCAGCACCAGGTCCTGGCTGGTCGCCGCCGCCGCGCCCAGCGCCGAGCTGGCGAACAGCGACAGCAGGAAACTCAGCACCACGAACACCGGCCAGCTCGTCGTGGTGAAGGCGACGATCAGCGGCACGATCGGCGCGAGCACCCCGAACAGCACGACCAGCAGCCGCCCGCCCGGATCGCGCGTCCGCCACCAGTCCGACACCCGCCCGCCGATGATGACGCCCAGGAAGCCGCCGACCGCCGCCAGGCTGCCGAGCCAGAAGGCGACCTGGGTCTTGGGCACCCCCAGCTCCGCCTCGGCATAGGGCGCCGACCAGATCGACACGCCGTAGGACACGAAGGCGACGCAGCCATAGCCCAGGATGGTGGCGAGGAACGCCGGACTGCCCCAGATGAGCGCGTAGGCGGGCGGGTCGCGCCGCTTGAGCGTCAGCGCCCAGGAGAAGACCGCGTAATAGCCGATCCCCACCGCCAGCCACTGCTGCCAGGACCCCGTCAGGGCCGTCAGCGCGCCCGCCACGACCACGACGGCGGCGAGGCCGATCAGGTTGCGGGCCAGCACGCCGCCGCCCTGCCGCGCCGCGCCGATCAGGGTGAGCGGCGGGATGATCGCGAACAGCTCGGCCGCGAAGCCGCGAAAGGGATGGGGATGGGGCGGACTGACGATCCCCTCCGACCGGCCGCGCGGCGGCTCGCGCAGGGTGAAGACGAGCACCGCCAGCAGCAGCCCCGGCAATCCGACCGCCAGGAACGCCGCCTGCCAGCCGACCAGTCCCAGCGGCCCGCCGCCGGGATAGGCCGCGTTCCACCGCTCCACGATCACCGCCCCGATCAACAGCGACACGCCGCCGCCGAGATAGAGCCCCGAGGAATAGATCGCGAGCGCGGTGCCGCGCATCCGCTTGGGAAACCAGTCGGAGATCAGCGAGTAGGCGGCGGGGCTGGCCGTCGCCTCGCCCACTCCCACGCCCAGCCGGGCGAGCGACAGCGCGCCGAACGAGCGGGCGAGCCCGGACAGCGCCGTCATCGCCGACCACAGGGTCAGCCCGGCGGTGATCAGCCGCACCCGGTGCCAATCGTCCGCCAGCTTGCCGAGCGGGATTCCGAACAGTGCGTAGAACACCCCGAACGCCGCGCCGGTCAGGAAGCCCATCTGCGCGTCGTCGGCGCCCAGGTCGCGCTTGATGTCCTCGACCAGGATCGAGACGATCTGCCGGTCGATGAAGTTCAGGACATAGAGCAGGACCAGGACGCCCAGCACGTACCAGGCGTAGGGCTGGACGCGGGCGTCCTCGAAGGTCGGCACGGGCTGGGCGGTGTCGGTCGTGTCGCTCAAGGCGCGGTCGCTCCCCTGTTTTGGGGAGAGTGTAGCGGGGTTGCGGGGCGACGCCAGGGGGGCGGGGAGGCTCAACCGTTCCCACCCTTCTCCCCTCGTGGAGGGGAGAAGGATACGGAGCCTTGCCGCTTCAGCGGCTAGGCGGAGTTGGATGATGGGTGAGCGAGCGAAGCTCGCGCGAGCCTTGCAGGCTCGCCCACCCTCACCCAACCCTCTCCCGCCAGCGGGAGAGGGCTAGAAGAGGGGGAGAGGGTCAGGGATGATCAAACCCATACCCCTCCACCAGCGCATGGTCCGCGCCGCCGCGCCCCAGCGTGCTCTCGTACACGCCCCAGCGGTCGGGCACCCACGCCTCCGTGGCCAGCGCCCGCGTCCGCTCCACCCAGGCGGCCGCGCCCGCCATCCGGCCGCGCGCGAGCGTGACATGAGGGTGGTAGGCGCGGCGTTCGGGCGGCAGCCCCGCCGCCTGCGCCGCGCGCTCGACCTTGGCGGCGACGGCGGCGAGCGGCGCGCGCGGGACCACGCGCGCCCACAGCGTGTCCACCCGCCCGCGCCGGTCGAACGACCCCGTGCCCTCCACCCTGAGGGTGGGCGCGGACAGCGAGAGCGAACCCAGCGCCGCCAGCAGGTCGTCGGCCCCGTGCCCGTCCAGCTCGCCGAAGAAGCGCAGCGTGCAGTGCAGCTGGTCGTCCGACTGCCAGCGCGCGCCCTCCACCCCGCCCATGGCGAGCGTCAGACGGTCCCGGACGGCGGCGGGGGGCCGGAGGGCGGCGAACAGGCGGGGCATGGCGGGAGCCTTAACGCGAGGGCCTCCAACTTGAAAATCTCGACGGAAACGGCGATATGATTGAACGACCGGCGCTGGTGCCGGACTTTGGGAGAGACCAACACCATGGCGAACTGGACCGACCCGCGGACCACGACGCGCTCCACGCTGTCCGGCGTGCCGCGTTCGGGCGACATCCGCTCGGCCCCGCTCGACGAGGGCCTGCGCAGCTACATGCTGGGCATCTACAACTACATGACGTCCGGCGTGCTGTTGACCGGCATCGTGGCGATGCTGTTCGCGTCGAGCGGCTACGCGCAACAGATCCTGTTCGGCGGCGGGCCGCTGAAGTGGATCATCGTACTGTCGCCGCTGGCGATCGTGTTCGCGATGAGCTTCGGCCAGAACCGCTTCTCCGCCGCCACGCTGAAGGCGATGTTCTTCGGCTTCGCCGCGCTGATGGGCCTGTCGATGAGCACGCTGTTGCTCGTCTTCACCGGCACGTCGGTGGCTCAGGCGTTCTTCGCGACCGCCGCCGCCTTCGCCGGCCTGTCCTTCTACGGCTACACGACCAAGAAGGACCTGTCGGGCATCGGCACGTTCCTGATCATGGGCGTGGTCGGGCTGTTGGTGGCGATGGTCATCAACATCTTCCTGCAGTCGAGCACGATGAACCTGGTGATCTCGGCCGCCGGCGTGCTGATCTTCGCCGGGCTGACCGCCTACGACACGCAGAAGCTCAAGGCGATCTACGCCCATGTCGCCGGCACGGAGATGATGGGCAAGGTGATGATCATGGGGGCGCTGAACCTCTATCTGGACTTCATCAACATGTTCCAGTTCCTGCTGAGCTTCATGGGCAACCGCAACTGAGCCCGGTTCACCGTTGATTTGATAAGGCCCGGCGGAGCGCGATCCGCCGGGCCTTTTTCCTTAGGACTGCGCCGCCGCGATCAGCTGCTGGTCGTGCGCCTTGGCCTTGCGGTAGGCGGGGCGCTCCCTCAGGCGGGCGGCGTAGCGCTCGAAGGCGGGGCGGCTGGGCAGCGTCTTGAACAGCAGGCCCCAGTCCACCTGTGACCCGGCGTAGACGTCGGCGGCGGTGAAGCGGTCGCCGGCGAAATACGGGCTCTCCTCCAGCCGCGCCTCCACCACATCCACCATCCGGTCGTAGGAGCCGAAGCCCGCCGTGCGCTCCTGATCGCTCGACGGCTCCCAGCCCAGCGCCTTGGCCGTGATGCCCTGCTCCATCGGTCCCGCCGCGAAGAACATCCAGCGGTGATAGTCCGCCCGCTCGTCGGGCAGGGGCGCCAGCCCGGCGGCCGGAAACGCCTCGGCCAGATAGGCGCAGATCGCCGCCCCTTCGGTCACGACCCGCCCGTCATGGACGAGGGCCGGCACCTTGCCCATCGGGTTGATCGCCAGATAGTCGGGCGCCTTCATCGTGGTGCCGTAGTCGAGCAGGTGCTCGGCGTAGTCGGCCCCCACCTCTTCGAGCATCCACCGCGCGATCTGCCCGCGCGACATCGGGTTGGTGTAGAAGTCGATCGGCATGGGTGGGCTCCTGTGGTGGGGATCGGAACCCTGTTCTTACCGCTCATGCTGAGCCTGTCGAAGCACGTTTTTACCAGCGTCACCGTTCTGCGACAGCATGCTTCGACAGGCTCAGCATGAGCGGGAAAGGGAGGCGGAGGGGGGCGTTCACAGAGAGGGTAGGGCGCGTTCACCACGACCGTCGCCCCGGCCTCGAGCCGGGGTCCAGCTTCGCTTTCGGTTCGGACGGCGGGCCGAAGAAGCCAGGCCCCGGGTCGAGCCCGGGGCGACGGGATGAGACGGAGTTGAACTGGCTTGCCCGGTTGGGACGAGGAAGGAACCGCCAGGATCGGCGGAGCCCCGCTCGCCACCTCGGCCAGCAGCCGTTCGGCCTCAGCCAGGTCCGAGAGACAGGCGGCGAACAGGGGCGCCGCCCACCCCCACACGCTCAATCCACCCTGTCGCCTTCGTCGGCCGTTACGGAGGCGTCCTCCTCCTTCACCGTGGGCGGGGCCGGCGTGATCTCGAAGCCGAGCTCGCCCGCCGCCTCGTCCTTCAGATGGACCTTGACCTCGCCGCCATGGACCAGCTTGCCGAACAACAGCTCCTCGGCCAGCGGCTGCTTGATCTTCTCCTGGATCAGGCGACCCATCGGCCGCGCGCCGTAGAGCCGGTCGTAGCCCTTGGCCGTCAGCCAGTTCTTGGCGGGTTCGTCCACCTCGATGTGCACGTTGCGGTCGGCCAGCTGCAGCTCCAGCTCGAGCACGAACTTGTCGACCACGCGGGCGACCACCTCCGGCGGCAGATAGCCGAAGGCGACGATCGCATCGAGCCGGTTGCGGAACTCCGGCGTGAACATCCGCTTCACCGCCTCCTCGGACACGTCCTCGCGGTTCTGGAGGCCGAAGCCCACGCCCTCGCGCTCCATGTCCGACGCGCCCGCGTTGGTGGTCATGATGAGCACCGTGTTGCGGAAATCAACGGTCTTGCCGTGGTGATCGGTCAGTTTTCCGTTGTCCATCACCTGCAACAGGATGTTGAACAGGTCCGGGTGCGCCTTCTCGATCTCGTCGAGCAGCAGGACCGAGTGCGGATTCTGGTCCACCGCGTCGGTCAGCAGCCCGCCCTGGTCGTAGCCGACATAGCCCGGAGGCGCGCCGATCAGGCGGCTGACCGAGTGGCGCTCCATATACTCGCTCATGTCGAATCGTTGGAGCGGGATGCCCATCAGCTCGGCGAGCTGGCGCGCCACCTCGGTCTTGCCGACGCCGGTCGGGCCGGAGAACAGGTAGTTGCCGATCGGCTTCATCGGGTCGCGCAGGCCCGCTCGGCTGAGCTTCATGGCCGACGCCAGCGTGTCGATCGCCGCGTCCTGCCCGAACACGACCCGCTTCAGGTCCTTGTCCAGGTTCATCAGCGTGTTCTTGTCGTCGGAGCTGACCGACTTGGGCGGGATGCGCGCCATGGTGGCGATCACCGCCTCGATCTCGGCCGTGCCGATGGTGGTCTTCCGCTTGGACGGCGGCACGAGCATCTGCATGGCGCCGACCTCGTCCACCACGTCGATCGCCTTGTCGGGCAGCTTGCGGTCGTTGATGTAGCGCGCCGACAGCTCGACCGCCGCCTTGATGGCGTCGGGGGTGTATTTGACGTGGTGATGCTCCTCGAAGGCGGAGCGCAGGCCGGCCAGGATGGCGATCGTGTCCTCGATCGACGGCTCGTTCACGTCGATCTTCTGGAACCGGCGGAGCAGCGCCCGGTCCTTTTCGAAGTGGTTGCGGAACTCCTTGTAGGTGGTCGATCCGATGCAGCGGATCTGGCCTCCGGACAGGGCGGGCTTCAACAGGTTCGACGCGTCCATCGCGCCGCCGCTGGTCGCTCCCGCGCCGATGACCGTGTGGATCTCGTCGATGAACAGGATGGCGTCGGGCAGCTTCTCCAGCTCGCCCATCACCTGCTTCAGCCGCTCCTCGAAGTCGCCGCGATAGCGCGTGCCGGCGAGCAGAGCGCCCATGTCGAGCGCGTAGATCACGGCGGGCTTCAGCACCTCGGGCACGTCGCCCTCGACGATCTTGCGCGCCAGGCCCTCGGCGATGGCGGTCTTGCCGACGCCCGGATCGCCCACATAGAGCGGGTTGTTCTTCGACCGGCGGCAGAGGATCTGGACGGTGCGGTCCACCTCCGCCCCGCGCCCGATCAGCGGGTCGATGCGGCCGTCCTTGGCCTTCTGGTTCAGGTCGACCGCGAACTGGGCGAGCGCGGACTCCTTCTTGCCCTTGTCGCTCTTGCCCTCCTTCTCGTCCGCGCCCACCGGCGGCGTGCTGGCGCCCGGCGCGGCGTTCTTGGCGACGCCGTGCGAGATGAACGAGACCGCGTCCAGGCGGCTCATGTCCTGCTGCTGCAGGAAATAGACGGCGTAGCTCTCCTTCTCGGCGAACAGGGCGACGAGCACGTTGGCGCCCGTCACCGCGTCGCGGCCGGACGACTGGACGTGCAGGATGGCGCGCTGCACCACGCGCTGGAAGCCGCTGGTGGGCGAGGGGTCGATCGGATCGCCGACCTTGAGCGCGTCGAGCTCGCTGTCGAGATACTGGATGACGGTGCCCTTCAACTCGGCCGTCTTCACGCCGCACGCCTCCATGACGGCGGACGCGTGCTCGTCATCCGTCAGCGCCAGGAGCAGGTGCTCCAGCGTGGCGTATTCGTGGCGGCGCTCGGCGGCCTGGGCGAGCGCGTTGTGGAGGGTCTCCTCCAGTTCGGGCGCGAAGGATGGCATGGGGCTCTCCGGTGGCGGCCGGCAACGGGCGGGCCGCTCTGTGGATGCCAATATGCGGTCGGGCGGGGCGGGGTGCAAGGAAGGGTGGTCGTGGCCCCGTCGCCGTCATCCCCGCGCAGGCGGGGATCCATGTTCCGGACCGACGGGCACGACGCGGTGTCGCAGAACGGGCTCGACCCCCGAGCGTTCAGTGCGTGGATCCCCGCCTTCGCGGGGATGACGAGGTGAGGATTCCCCCCCTCCTACCGCCGGAACAGCTCGTCCGCGCTCGATCGGTGGGCGGAGGCGACCGCCCGGCGCCGCTCGGTCCGCGCGATCTCCGTTCGCAGGCGTACGATGCGCTGGTCGCAGTCCGCCGGCGACAGCGCGTCCAGGTCCTCCGCCTCCAGCAGGCGGAGCGGTTCGGAGGGGCGGGGCTCGTCGGCGTCCATCGACGGGCACGTTGACCGGGCTGGGCCGCGTGTCAATAAGCGGCGGGATCGCCACCGCACGCCAGAAGGGGGACGCGCGTGACCAGCCGGACGATGGAGCAGCCGACCGCCGTGGCGGGCCTTCCCGCGACCATGCGCGCGATCGACCCCGACGCGCCGGGCGGGCCGGAGGTGCTGCGCGCGGTGGACCGGCCGGTGCCCGCGCCGGGCGCCGGCGAGGTGCTGATCCGCGTCGCCGCCGCCGGGGTGAACCGCCCCGACGTGCTGCAGCGGCGCGGCGCCTATCCGCCGCCGCCGGGCGCGCCCTCCATCCTGGGCCTGGAATGCGCGGGCGAGGTCGTGGCGCTGGGCGAGGGCGTGGAGGACGCGCTGCTGGGACAGCGCGTCATGGCGCTGGTCGCCGGCGGCGCCTATGCCGACTATTGCGTGGCCCCCGCCGGACAGTGCCTCCCCGTCCCCGACGCCCTGTCGATGGCGGAGGCGGCGGCGATGCCCGAGACGCTGTTCACCGTCTGGACCAACCTGTTCGAGCGCGCTTACGCGGTCGAGGGCGACCGGGTGCTCGTCCATGGCGGCACCAGCGGCATCGGCACGATGGCGGTGGCGCTCGGCCGCGTCTTCGGGCTGACCACCTACGTCACCTGCGGGTCGGACGCCAAGTGCGCCGAGGCCGTGCGCTGGGGCGCGGACGCGGCGATCAACTACCGGACGGAGGACTTCGTCGAGCGGGTGAACGCGCTCACCGACGGGCGGGGCGTGAACGCGGTGCTCGACATGGTCGGCGGCGACTACGTGCCTCGCAACCTCGCCTGCCTGGCGGACGAGGGCCGCCACGTCTCCATCGCCTTCCAGGGCGGGGCGGAGGCGACGGTGTCGGTGGTCGACATCATGCGCAAGCGCCTGACGCTCACCGGCTCGACGCTGCGCGCGCGCTCGGTCGAGTTCAAGTCGATGGTCGCCGACGAGATCGCCCGCACCGTCGGCCCGCACCTGGCGGCGGGCGCGCTCCGGCCCGCCATGGACCGGGTGTTCCCGCTCGAGGACGCCGCCGCCGCCCACGCGCGGATGGAGGCGGGCGAGCACATGGGCAAGATCGTGCTGGCGGTGGAGTGAAGCGGACGCGGGCCGGACCGCTTGCTCCGACGGCCCCGATCCCCTATCCCGGACCATGACGCGGCCGCTCCGGGAAGGGGCGGCCCCTTTTGTTTCGGGAGCACACCATGGCCACGCCGCTGATGCCGCACGCCACCGCCGCCTGGCTGGTCGAGAACACCGCCATCACCTTTGAACAGATCGCCCGGTTCTGCGGCCTGCACATCCTGGAGGTGCAGGCGATCGCCGACGACACCGCCGGCACGAAGCTGACCGGGCGCGACCCCCTGCGCGCCCACGAGCTCACCCAGGAGGAGATCGACCGCGCGCAGGCGGACCCCACCCACGCACTCCAGCTCACCGCCGGGCCGGAGCGGGTGACGCGCACGAAGGGGCCGCGCTACACGCCGGTGTCGAAGCGCGCGGAAAAGCCGGACGGCATCGCCTGGCTGATCCGCAACCACCCGGAGCTCTCCGACGCGCAGATCGGCAAGCTGATCGGCACCACGCGCACGACGATCAACGCGATCCGCGACAAGAGCCACTGGAACATCGCCAACATCGTGCCCAAGGACCCGGTGACGCTGGGCCTCACCACGCAACGCGAACTGGACGCGAACGTCGCCCGGGCGGCCAAGAAGGCCGGCATCGAGGCGCCGACCGACGAGCGCATCGACACCGACCGCGCGGCGCTGCTCGAGGAGCTGAAGGCCGAGCGCGAGGCCGCCGCCCGCGCGCCGGAGGAGGCGGTCGGCCAGGCGGTCGCGGAGAAGTCGGGCTATATCGATCCGAACTCGATCTTCCGCAGCTGACAAGGCGCCGAATGCCCTCCGCCGGAGAAGGGGCGCGGTTCTGAACAAATGGTGCCAGATAGGCTAGGTACTGGGTGCGAAGTTCGTGCGACCTGCTCACCTCCAGCCAGCCGGCGATGCGCTCGGCGGGAGCGGGGGCGGCGGCGGAGCGGTCATGTCATGGGCGACGGACTGGCGCGGGCACGGTGTGCGGCGCTAGGGAGGGCGGATGACCCGCCGGCTCCTTCCGCTCCTCCTCTGCGTGGTCTCGGCCTGCGCGGTCACGCCGCGCGCGCAGCTGGCGGCGGGGTTGCGGGACGCGGGGCTGTCGCAGGGGGTGTCGGACTGCATGGCGGGGCGGATGGTCGACCGGCTCTCGCTGCTCCAGCTGCGCCGCATCGCCGGCCTGCCCAAGGCGAGGTCGTCGGAGTCGGTCGACCAGTTCCTCCACCGGCTGCGCGCGCTCAAGGACCCGGAGATCGTCGGGGTGGCCACCAGCTCGGCGGCGCTCTGCGCGAGCGGGCTGGCGGGGTAGAGGAGTTCCTCCCCAAGCTTGTCTTGGGGAGGGGACCGCCGAAGGCGGTGGAGGGGCGCGGCACCGAACCCCTCCACCACGCCGCTTCGCGCCGCGGTCCCCCTCCCCGAGGCAAGCTCGGGGAGGAACGGCTGCCCGCCCTGGACCTATCGCCTCCTCCGTGCTTTGTGAGGGCAATCCCCAACCGACGCGAGGCCCCATGAACATCCACGAATACCAAGCCAAGGACCTGTTGGCGAAGCACGGCATCGCGGTGCCCAAGGGCATTGCGGCGACCAGCGTGGAGGAGGCGGTCGAGGCCGCGAAACAGCTCCCCGGGCCGCTCTACGTCGTCAAGGCGCAGATCCATGCCGGCGGGCGTGGCAAGGGCACCTTCAAGGAACTGCCCGCCGGGTCGAAGGGCGGCGTGCGGCTCGCCAAGTCGCTCGACGAGGTGCGCGAGGCGGCGACCGAGATGCTCGGCAACACGCTCGTCACGATCCAGACCGGCGATCACGGCCAGAAGGTCCAGCGCCTCTACGTCACCGACGGTGTGGACATCGCGCACGAATACTATCTCTCGATGCTGGTCGACCGCGCGAGCGGACAGGTCGCGATGGTGGTCTCCACGGAGGGCGGCATGGACATCGAGTCGGTGGCGCACGACACGCCCGACCGCATCGCGACCATCGCGATCGACCCCGGCCCGGGTTTCACCGAGGCGAACGGCCGCGCGGCCGCCAGGGCGCTGAAGCTCCAGGGTGCGCTGGCGGACGATTGCGTCGAGTTGACACGCAAGCTTTACGAAGCGTTCGTCGCGCTCGACTGCGCGATGATCGAGATCAATCCGCTGGTCGCGACCGAGGATGGCCGGCTGATGGTGCTGGACACCAAGATGAGCTTCGACACGAACGCGCTCTTCCGCCACCCCGACATCGAGGCGTTGCGCGATGAGGCCGAGGAGGACCCGATGGAGGTCGAGGCGTCCAGGCACGACCTCGCCTATATCAAGCTCGACGGCACGATCGGCTGCATGGTGAACGGCGCCGGCCTGGCGATGGCGACGATGGACATCATCAAGCTGGAGGGCGCGGAGCCCGCCAACTTCCTCGACGTCGGCGGCGGCGCGGACCGGGAGAAGGTGACGGCGGCGTTCAAGATCATCCTGTCCGATCCGGCGGTGAAGGGCGTGCTCGTCAACATCTTCGGCGGCATCATGAAGTGCGACATCATCGCCGACGGCATCGTCGCGGCGGCGCGCGACGTGAAGCTGTCGGTGCCGCTCGTCGTCCGGCTGGAGGGCACGAACGTGGACAAGGGCAAGGAAATCCTGGCGAACAGCGGGCTCGCGATCGTGCCCGCCAACGATCTGGGCGACGCAGCGAGGAAGATCGTGGCGGAGGTCGCGGCGGCTTGATCTCCGCCTCCGCTCACGCTGAGCCTGTCGAAGCGTCTTGCGGCCGTGAGGCTGGTGGAAAGAGGGCTTCGACAGGCTCAGCCTGAGCGGATCTCGTCCGAAACGGCCCTTAGAGGATCGGGCGGATCGGGGTGATGTCGTAGCCGGCGGCGGCCGCCTGCTCGATCAGCGTGTCCGCCGCGTCTCCCGAGTGCGAGCGGGCGAGCGCCCACAGGAAGGTGGAGCGCGTGCCCGACCGGCAGAATGCGAGCACCGGGCCGGTCGACGCGTCCATCGCGGCCGCCATCCCATCCACTGTTTCGCGCGTGGGGCCGGTCGGGTCCATCGGCAGGGAAAGATAGGTCATGCCCGCCGCCTCCGCCGCCGCGCGGATGGCCGCGTCGGTGGGTTGACCGGCCTCCTCGTTGTCCGGACGGTTGTTGACGAGCGTGGTGAAACCACCGGCCGCCGCTGCGCGCACATCGTCGGGGGTGAGCTGGGAGGCGAAGGTGGGGGTGAGGGGGCGGATCATGGCCCCGGTATAGAAGCCCTCTCCCCTTTAGGGGAGAGGGTTGGGAGAGGGGAGTCGTCGATGGGTCGGGCGCGCTCTGTCCAAACGATGCGCCCCTCTCCCTTCCGCGCCTCCGGCGCTCCCTCCCTCTCCCCTGAAGGGGAGAGGGCTGTTCTCACTCCGCCTCCCTGAGCACTGCCAGGAACGCCTCCCCGTACCGCTCCAGCTTCGCGTCGCCTACTCCCGGCACCCGCGCCAGCTCGGCGAGCGTGCCCGGCCGCTCCGCCACCATCGCGCGCAGGACGGAGTCGTGGAACACGACATAGGGCGGGACGCCTCCTTCGCTCGCCAGCCGCTTGCGGGTCGCGCGCAGCGCCTCGAACAGCGGATCGCCGATCGGGTTCGGTTCGGCACTGCCCTTCGACCTGCGGGAGCGCACAGGCTTGGGATGATCGACCATCGCCAGCGTCGCCTCGTCCTTCAACAGCGGCTTGGCGGCCGGGCCGAGCTGGTAGCCGCCATGTTCGGTGAGGCGCAGCGCGTCGCGCACCACCAGCGCGCGGGCGACCGGCGCGATCTCGGCCGCCTCGGCCCCCTCCACCAGGCCGAAGACCGAGAGCGACTGGTGCCCCTTGCCCCGCACCTTCGCGGTGTCCTTGCCGGTCAGCACGTCGGTTAAATGGCCGAGGCCCCAGCTCTGCCCGGTGCGATAGACCGCTGAGAGCAGCTTGCGGGCGAGGTCGGTGCGGTCGACGGTGGTGGGTGGATTGAGGCAGGTGTCGCACGCCCCGCAGCGGTCCGGCGGATGTTCGCCGAAATGGCGGAGCAGCACGGCCCGCCGGCAACCCGGGGTCTCGACCAGCGCGCCGAGCGCGTCCAGCCGCTGGCGCTCGCCCGTGATCCGGTCCTGCCCCATCTCGCCCAGCCGCTGGCGGGCGCGCGCGAAGTCGTCGCCACCCCAGAACAGGGCCGCCACCGCCGGGTCCCCGTCGCGGCCCGCGCGGCCGGTCTCCTGGTAATAGCTCTCGATCGACTTGGGCAGTGCTGCGTGGGCGACGAAGCGCACGTCGGGCTTGTCGATGCCCATGCCGAAGGCGACGGTGGCGACCATCACCATGTCCTCCGACCCGACGAACGCCGCCTGGTTGGCCGCGCGCACCGAGGCGTCGAGGCCGGCGTGGTAGGCGCGCGCCGGGCGCCCCGTCTCGCGCGCCAGCCCGGCGGCCAGCTTCTCCGTCGCCGCGCGGGTGGGCGCATAGACGATGCCGGGGCCGGGGTTCGCGCGCGCCACCTCCGCCAGCTGCGCCGTCAGCTGACCACGTGGGCTGATCGAATAGGTGATGTTCGGCCGATCGAAGCCGGCGAGCACCAGCCCGTCGTCGGGAATGCCGAGCTGCTTCAGGATGTCGGCGCGCGTCGCCGCGTCGGCGGTGGCGGTGAGCGCCAGGCGGGGCACGTCGAAGCGGTCGAGCAGCGGGCGGAGCAGCCGGTAGTCGGGGCGGAAATCGTGGCCCCATTCGCTCACGCAATGCGCCTCGTCCACCGCGATCAGCGACAGCGGGGTGCGGTCGAGCAGGCGCGCGAAGCCGTCGTTGGTGGCGCGTTCGGGTGCCACGTAGAGCAGGTCCAGCTCGCCGTCGGAAAAGGCGCGCGCGACCTCCGGCCCGTCGCTGTCGGCGCTGGAGAGGGCGGCGGCCTTCAACCCCAAGGCGCGCGCGGCGGCGATCTGGTCGTGCATCAGGGCGATCAGCGGGCTGATGACGAGGCCGGTGCCGGGCCGCAGCAGGGCCGGGATCTGGTAGGTCACCGACTTGCCCGCGCCGGTCGGCATGACGGCCAGCGTGTCGCGGCCGGCCAGCACGCGCTCGATCACGTCGGGCTGGCGGCCGCGGAAGTCGGCATGGCCCCAGACATGGCGGAGCTTGTCGCGGGCGGCGTCGAGGGAGACAACCACTACTCCCCTCCCTGCAAGGGAGGGGCTGGGGGTGGGTGCGAGCCGCAGGCGAGCTGCGGAGCAAAGCGGCAAGCTCCCTGGCTCGGCTGCGCCTTCGCCACCCACCCCTCGATCCCCTCCCTGAAAGGGAGGGGAGGTGCTTGGTGCGGCTCGATGTCGATCATCGAAGTCACTCTATCGTGCTCCTGCGAAAGCAGGAGCCCATTGCCGTTTCAACTGGGTACGCCCTCTCCATGCTGAACCCGCAATAGGCTCCTGCCTGCGCAGGAGCACGAATGGTTCCTGGCACGATCGGAACCCTCACTCCGCCGCCACCTCTTCACGCTCCTCCTCCTCCTCGCGTTCCGACGCCTGCCGCTCCCACATCTCCGCGTACAGTCCGCCCGCCGCCAGCAGCGCCCCGTGCCGGCCGCGCTCCACCACGCGGCCGTCGTCCATCACCACGATCTCGTCGGCGTCCGCGATGGTCGACAGGCGGTGGGCGATGACCAGCGTGCTCCGCCCCCGCTCGACGCGCTTGATGACCGACTGGATCTCCGCCTCCGTGCGGCTGTCGAGCGCGCTGGTCGCCTCGTCGAGCAGCAGGATCGGCGGGTCCTTCAACAGCGTGCGCGCGATCGCCACGCGCTGCTTCTCGCCGCCCGACAGCTTCAGCCCACGCTCGCCGACCTCGGTGTCATAACCCTGGGGCAGGCTCTCGATGAAGTCGTGGATCGCGGCCCCCCGGGCGGCGGCGACCACCTCGTCGTGCGTGGCACCCTCGCGGCCATAGGCGATGTTGTAGCCGATGGTGTCGTTGAACAGCACGCTGTCCTGCGGCACGATGCCGATGGCCGCGCGCAAGGTGGTCTGCTGCACCCGGGCGATGTCCTGGCCGTCGATCAGGATGCGGCCGGCCTGCGGGTCGTAGAAGCGGAAGAGCAGCCGGCCGATGGTGGACTTGCCCGCGCCAGAGGGGCCGACGATCGCCACCGTCTTGCCCGGCGGAACGGCGATGTCGACGCCCTTCAGGATCTGCCGGTCGGGCTCATAGCCGAAGCGCACGCCCTCGAACCGCACATGGCCCGCGCCGACCCTGAGCGGCGGCGCGCCGGGCTGGTCCACCACCTCGGGCGCGGTGTCGACCAGGTCGAACATCGCGGCCATGTCGATCACCCCCTGGCGCACGGTGCGATAGACCATGCCGAGCAGGTCGAGCGGGCGGAAGAGCTGCGCCAGCAGCGTGTTGACCAGCACCACGTCGCCCGCCGAGAACTGACCCCGGCTCCAGCCCCAGACGCTGTAGGCCATCGCGCCGCTCATCATCAGGTTGGTGATCAGCGCCTGGCCGATGTTGAGCCAGGCGAGCGAATTCTCGTTCTTGACCGCCGCTTTGGCGTAGCGGTGGGTGGACTCCGCATAACGGTCCAGCTCGCGCTGTTCGGCGGTGAAGTACTTGACGGTCTCGTAGTTCAGCAGGCTGTCCACCGCGCGCGCCGCCGCCCCGGTGTCGAGGTCGTTCATCTCGGCCCGCAGCTTGTTGCGCCAGTCGGTCACGATCCGCGTGAAGGTGATGTAGGCCACCACCATCACGGCGGTCGCCGCCACCAGCTCCCATCCGAACTTGATCCAGAAGGTGACGCCGACCGCGATCAGCTCGAGCAGCGTGGGCGCGATGTTGAACAGCAGGAAATAGAGCATGATGTCGATGCTCTTGGTGCCGCGCTCGATGATCTTGGAGACGGCACCCGTCCGCCGCGCGAGGTGGAAGCGCAGCGACAGCTTGTGCAGATGCTCGAACGAATGTTCGGCCAGCGCGCGGGTGGCGTCCTGCCCGACGCGCTCGAACACCACGTTGCGGATGTTGTCGAAGAAGGTGCCGCCGAACCGCGCGGCGGCGTAGGCGACGACCAGCGCGATGGCGACCGTCGCGGCCTCGCCGACCGCGCCGCCGGCGATCCGGTTGATCGCTCCGGCATAGGCGAAGCCCATCAGGAAGGGCACCGCCTTGCCGATCACGACCAGGACCATGGCGAGCACCACCCGCCGCTTCATCTCCGGCGCGCCGGCGGGCCACATATAGGGGAGGAAGCGGCGCAGCGTGGCGAGCGAGAACTCGGCACCCCCGGCCGCGGGCGTGGTCGTCATGGATCACGATGTAGGGTGATCGATCCCTACGTGCCACTGGCCGGAGGCGGATGATCGACTGAGGGTGTTCCGCAGCGGAGGTCTTGTCCGACCACAAGGTGGGATCGCGCGCCACATCTCGGTAACCAGGTCCCGACGCGGAGAGTGGCATCAGCTCCGACGCGGTGGGTTGGAGGCGCGATCCTCGTTTGGCACGCCCCGTGCAACGTCGTTCATGTCCCCGAAATCCTTCGCCGGGACCCGCCAACAAGGAGACCTCTCATGTTCCTCGCCGCCCGCTTCCAGACCGCCCTCGTGTCCGTCCTCGGCGCGCTCCTGATGTCCAGCGTCATGATCGGCGCGGCCATCGCCTGAGCCGTCCAGCCCTTTCCGAACGGAGTTCCACCATGTTCGCCACCCGTCTGTCCACCAACCTCGTCTCGCTGATCGCCGCGCTCGTGCTGTCGAGCGCCCTGATCTCCGCCACCCTGATCTGAAGGAAACCCAAGTCCCATGACCCGCCTCACCCTCGACAAGTCCCGCGCCACGCTGCTCGGCGTGTGCGCGGGCATCGCCCGATCGTTCGACCTCGATCCTCTTGTCGTGCGGATCGCCTTTGTGGCGCTGACGGTCGCGGGCTTCGGGCTGCCGGTGGTCGCCTACGTCGCCATGCCGCTGCTGGTGGACAAAGCGTGAAGGTCGGCCACGGTGTCGATATCGCCCAGCTCGCCGGGATCGGCGATGACCGGCACGGCTCCCGCCAGCCAGTCGCGGCCGCCGTGTTCTCCGCGAAGCCGCGCCAGCTCGCCGAACAGCCGCCGGGGGAAGAGCGCGGGCGGCCCCGACCGGCTGCCGTCCGATGACGCGGCGAAATCGCCCGCCGCGAGCAGCCGGGCGAGCAGCGCCGGCGTGACCCGCGGCATGTCGCCCAGCAGCACCAGCATCCTCTCCGTCTCCGTCGTCCGCGCCACCGCCGCGGCACCCAGCGCGAGCGAGTGCCCCTGACCCGCCGTGGGATCGGGATTGACCACCCGCTCGAAGCCCGCGGCCGCCAATCGAGCCGCCGCCGCGCCGCCGTCCGGTCCCACCACGGCGAACCGCCGCGCCGTGAGACCCGCCTGGGCGCCGATCGCCCACTCCACCACCGGCCGTCCGTCCAGTCCGGCCATCAGCTTGTCCGCCGCCCCGAAGCGGCGCGAGCGGCCCGCCGCCAGCAGCAGGACCGCGAGCCCGCTCACGCGCCCGTCAGCCCGTGTTCGGTCGCCACCGCCGTCACCTCCGCCAGGACCGAGAAGGCGAGCGAGCGGCTGTCGCGCGTCGCGGGCACCGCGCCCACCGGCGAGCGGACGCGCGCCGTCCGCTCCGGCGGCACGCCCAGCGCCGCCAGCGCCTCGAGCCGGAGCGCGTGGGTGCGCGGGCTGCCCAGGGCGCCGACATGGACGGCGGGCGTCGCCAGCGCCTGCGCCAGGAAGGGCACGTCCCACTCCGCCTCGTGGGTGAGGCACAGCACGGCGGTGGCGTCGTCGACCAGTTCGGGGGGGCAGGCCGGCGCGGTGAGGGCGCGCACCGGCAGGCCCGCCGCCTCCGCCCGCTCGGCCACCTCGCGCCGGCTGGCGAGCAGCAGCGTCTCCAGCCCGCCGGTCCGCGCGAGCGCGGCGACGGCCAGCGCCTCCGGCCCCGAACCCAGGATGAGAAGGCGCACGGGCGGGCGATAGCGGCGGTGGAACTCCGTCCCGGTCCAGCCGGTCGGATGGCCGGCGGGGTCGGCCGCGACCGCCGGCGCGATGCGCGCCGAGACCGCGCGCCGGTCGGTGAGCGACTTCAGCACGGCGGCGGCCCACCCGGCGGGTCGCGTCACGGAGAGGCGCAGCGTCAGCCCGCTGCCGCAGGGCAGGCGGATGTCGATGAGCGGCGAGCCCTCGCCCAGCCGGAGCGTGCGGTCCTCGCCCGCCGCCAGCGCGGCCAGCGCCTCCGCCGCCACCGCCTGCTCCACGCAGCCGCCCGACAGATGCCCGCGCCAGCGACCGTCGGCGAGCACCGCCATCTGCGCGCCCACCGAGCGCGGACCCCCGTCGGCCTCCACCAGCGTCACCAGCGCGCCGGGAACTCCGCTCGCCTCACCCTCCGCCAGCAGGTCCAGCACCGAGGGAACCAGGTCGCCGGTGACCGGGTCGGCGGAAGCGGGGCGGAGATGGGTCATGCCGACGCGACTTCGGTTCTCCCGCCGGCCCGCGCAACCCCCGCCGCCCGGCGCGCGTTGGGGCGGCTGAGGAGACACCGATGCAGTTCACGATCAACGGCCGGATGCACGAGGCGGACCCGGACGTCCGCACGTCCCTGCTCGACCTGCTGCGCGACGAGCTGGGGCTGACCGGCACGAAGAAGGGGTGCGATCACGGCCAGTGCGGCGCCTGCACGGTGCTGCTGAACGGGCGGCGCATCAACAGCTGCCTCACCCTGGCGGTGCGCCACGCCCGCGACGAGATCGTCACCATCGAGGGGCTGGGCACGCCCGCCGACCTCCACCCGCTCCAGCGCGCCTTCGTGGCCCACGACGCGTTCCAGTGCGGCTATTGCACGCCGGGCCAGATCTGTTCCGCCCAGGGAATGCTGGACGAGGTGGCGATGGGCTGGCCCAGCCACGTCACCGACGATCTGGAGGGCAAGGTGGCACTGTCGCGCGAGGAGATCGGGGAACGGCTGAGCGGCAATCTGTGCCGCTGCGCCGCCTATCCGAACATCGTGCAGGCGGTGGCCGAGGTGGCGGGCGTGGAGGTGGCGGCGTGAGGCGCTTCGACTACCGAGCCGCCGACACGATCGACGGCGCGGTCGCCGAGGTGTCGGAGGGCACGAAGTTCCTGGCCGGCGGCACCAACCTCCTCGACCTGATGAAGCTGGGCGTCGAGCGGCCCGAGCGGCTTGTCGACCTGCGCGACCTGCCGCTCGGGCGGATCGAGGAGACGGACGGGGGGCTGCGCATCGGCGCGCTCGTCACCAACTCCGACCTCGCCGCCGACGCGCGCGTGCGGCGCGATTATCCGGTGTTGTCGCGCGCGATCCTGGCCGGCGCGTCCGGCCAGCTGCGCAACATGGCGACCACCGGCGGCAACCTGCTCCAGCGCACGCGCTGCGCCTACTTCACCGACCCGACGAGTGCGTGCAACAAGCGGGTGCCGGGCAGCGGCTGTCCGGCGCGCGGTGGCGAGAACCGCATCCTGGCGGTCCTGGGCACGAGCGAGCACTGCATCGCCACCCACCCGTCCGACATGGCCGTGGCGATGCGCGCGCTCGATGCGAGCGTGGAGCTGACGGGCGAGGGCGGGGACACCCGCACCGTTCCGCTTGGCGAGTTCTACCGCCTGCCCCGCGACACGCCGGACATCGAGACGGTGCTGGAGCCCGGCGAGCTCGTCACCGCCGTCACCCTGCCGCCCCCGCCGCCGGGCCGCCAGACGTACCGCAAGGTGCGCGATCGATCGTCCTACGCCTTCGCGCTGGTGTCCGTCGCGGCCGCGATCGATTGCGATGGGAGCGCTATCACGGCGGCGAGGCTGGCCTTTGGCGGCCTGGCCCCCATGCCGTGGCGCGACCCCGGGGTGGAGCGCGCTCTGGTCGGGCGTCCCGCCACCCGGGACAGCTTCGCGGCCGCCGCCGACGCGCTGCTCGCCGACGCCCGGGGCCATGGCGACAACAACTTCAAGATCCCGCTCGCGCGCCGCACGCTGATGGCGGTGCTGACCGAGCTGACGGAGACCGCCCGATGACCGACACCCGCACCCTCGTCATGGACGAGCCGCAGACCCGCTCGCTGCTCGACGACGCCCCGCGCGCGATCGTCGGCCAGCCGGTGGAGCGGATCGATGGTCCGCTGAAGGTCAGCGGGACCGCGACCTATTCCGCCGAACACCGCATCGACGCCGCGCACGGCGTGCTCGTCCCCAGTCCGGTCGCGGCGGGCACGCTCATCGCGATGGACGACGCCTCGGCGCTGGCGGTCGATGGGGTGATCGCCGTGGTGAGCGACTTCGGCCGCTTCCTCGCCACCGCCCAGCATGGCGGTGAGGAGGAGGCGCCGGAGCAGGGCGTGCGCCGCATCCTCTACCACGGCCAGCCGCTCGCGCTGGTGGTCGCGGAGACGCCGGAGGAGGCGCGGGAAGGCGCGGAGGCGATCCGGCTGGAGTTCGACGCGGCGGAGGCGAGGGCCGACTTCGACCGGCTGTTGCCCGACGCCTTCGAACCCGAAGGCGGGGGCGCCTTCCAGGTGAAGACCGCGCAGGGCGATCTCGACGCCGCGATGCGCGACTCGGGCGTGGCCGTCGACGTGACCTACACCACGCCCAGCCAGTCGTCGGCCGCGATGGAGCCGCACGCGACGATCGCGTGTTGGGAGGACGGGCGGCTGACGGTCTGGTCGACGATGCAGATGCTGGCGTCGTGCCGCAAGCAGCTCGCCGACGCGCTCGACCTCGAGAAGGAACAGGTCCGTATTCTCACGCCGTTCCTGGGGGGCGGCTTCGGGTCCAAGCTGGGCATCACGCCGGAGGCGGTGGCGGCGGCGATCGCGGCGCGCGACCTGGGCCGGGCGGTGCGGGTCGTCATGACGCGCCCGCAGGTGTTCACCGCCGTCACCCGCCGCTCCAACTCGCGCCAGCGCGTGCGACTGGCGGCGACGGCGGAGGGGCGGTTGACGGGCATCGGTCACGACTCCATCCTGTCCAACCTGCCGGGTGACGAGTTCTTCGAGCCGGCGGGGATCGCCACCCATTCTCTCTACGCGGGCGAGAACCGGCGGGTCAGTCACGAACTCGTGGAGATGAACCTGGTGCTGTCCGGGGCGATGCGCGCGCCCGGCGAGGCCGTGGGGTTGCTCGCGATCGAATGCGCCATGGACGAGCTGGCCGTCGCGCTCGAGATGGACCCGATCGCGCTCCGCAAGCTCAACGAGCCGGAGCGCGACCCGGAGACGGACAAACCGTTTTCGACCCGCAAGCTCACCGACTGTCTCGATCGCGGCGCCGAGCGCTTCGGCTGGACCGCGCGCCGCGCACCCGGCGAGCGCCGCGAGGGCGAGTGGCTGGTCGGCCTGGGCGTCGCGGTCGCGGCCCGGACGAACTACCTCCAGACCTCGTCCGCGCGCGTGTCGATCACGCCCGATGGCCTGGCCATTGTCGAGACCGACATGACCGACATCGGCACGGGCAGCTACACGATCCTGGGCCAGATCGCCGCCGAATTGCTGGGCCTGCCGATCGAGCGGGTGCGCGTGCGTCTCGGCGACACCGACTTCCCGCCCGCGGCGGGCTCCGGCGGCAGCTGGGGCGCGGCGTCGTCGGGATCGTCCGTCTATCTCGCCTGCGCCGAGTTGCGCTCCGTCATCGCGCGCAAGCTGGGAGTGGACGAGGACTCGCTGTCCTTCGCCGATGGCACGGTCATCGCCGCCAACCGCCAGCACGCGCTGGCCGAGATCGGCGGCGGGCTGAGCGCGGTCGGCACGATCAAGCCGGGTGCGATGGACGAGCGGTTCAACCAGGCGAGCTACGGCGCGCACTTCGCGGAGGTGGGCGTGAACGCGGTCACCGGCGAGGTGCGGGTGCGCCGTATGCTGGGCGTGTTCGCCGCCGGCCGCATCCTGAACGAGGCGACCGCGCGCTCGCAATGCTACGGCGGCATGATCTTCGGCATCGGCGCCGCTCTGATGGAGGACCTGCGCCACGATCGGCGCGACGGCCGCCCGGTCAATCCCAACCTCGCCGAATATCACGTGCCGGTGAACGCGGACGTGCCCGCCATCGAGGTGGAATTCCTCTACGAGCGTGACACGAGGGCCAACCCGCTGGCCGCCAAGGGGCTGGGCGAACTCGGCATCTGCGGGGCTGGCGCGGCGATCGCCAACGCGGTCTTCAACGCCTGCGGGGTGCGGGTGCGCGACTTCCCATTGACCTGCGACAAGCTGCTGGGCGGCCTGCCCGAGCCGTGATCAGGCGTCGAGCGACCGCAGGGCGCGATCCACCGTCGCGGCGTCGGTGATCCGGTCGACCAGCCCGACGCGCTCGCCGTCGACGCGACGGGCGACGATCAGCACGAACTCTTCCTCCCCGCTCAGCGGCAGGAGCGTATCGGGCGCGCTCTCGCGCAGGCGCTGCCGGATGGTCGTGAGCCGGTCGGGTCTCGACACCGTTCGCCGGGCGGCCCGGGCGGCGGCGACGATGCCCTTGATCCCGCCTGGGTGGCCCGCGATCCACGCGGCCGCGCCGCCCGCCTCGATCCCCTCGGCCTTCGCGCGGGTCAGCACGGCGGCGATCTCCGCCAACCGGGTCTTGTCGTGGTCCGCGCCGAAGACGAGCTTGACGATGGGGGTCATCGGCGCCCCCCCCCGCGCCTTCAACCCGCTGTCCCCCAGCAGTTCGGCGTAGCCCTCCGGGTCCCGCTCGGCGGCGAGCGCGAAGTCGTAGGCGCGTCCGATCGCCCGATAGAGCGCGTCCCGGCCGCGCACATCGGCGGCGAGCGCCCGCTCGGCCTCGTCGCGCGCCCGGGCAAGACGGTCGGCGAGGCTGTCGATGGCCTCGCCGAAGGGCTCCTCGGTGGGCACCGCCGGCTCGTCCATGTGGCTGGGACCGTCCGCCCAGGACGGGCCGGGCGCTCCGGCGGCGTCGCGGGCGAGCGCCTGTTCCATCTCCAGGCGCAGCTCGTGGGTGCCGGCCTCGTCCAGCAGCTCCTTCCAGTTGATGACCCCGTAGATGAAGTCGATCGTCTCCCCGTCGGACGAGAAGGGCATCAGGATGCCGCGATAAAGCATGGTCGTGCCGCGCGTGCCGACGAATTCGGCCTCGAAGCCGATCGGGGCGCGGTTGGCGATGATCTGGAGATAATGGTCGGTGAGCCGCGAGAGCAGGCTGCGCGCGGGCACGTCGGCCACGGTGCGGATGGTGGTGTCGAGCGCGCACTCCTCGCACAGCAGTTCGCCGATGTACTTGATGACGGGCTCGTGGATGCCGTCGCGGAAGTCGAGGAGCACGCTGTGCGGGCCGAAGTCGGCGATGCGACCGGGCTCTATGTCGGCGACGCTGGGATAGGGGCGCCCGTCCAGCAGCGACACCCAGTGGTTGTAGGCGCGCACGTGCATCCGGCGCTCGTCGGTGCCGATCGCAGCGGCGAGACCCAGCTCGCCGTCCGCGTCCTCGCCGCCGCCGCCGCGATCGATCGGCCGTTCCAACATTCGCGCACTCCGTCCTCGGGCGGTCCGTGTGCACCGATTTGGTTGATGAAGTGTAAAGGACGCCGACTTGTCTGCCGTGGGCGGCGACGCTAAGGACCCGGTCCAAGCCGCTTTAGCTCAGCCGGTAGAGCATCGCATTCGTAATGCGGGGGTCGCGTGTTCGAGTCACGCAAGCGGCACCACACATCGACTCGATTTTCCATTGCACTCGTTGAAGAGACAAGGCGGCGCTCGCGGGCACGGGCGCGCCTGCCCGGGATGCAAACCGAAACTTTCGCATTCCAAAGCGCCGGCGATTGCCGACCGACAGGCCTTCCGATGACCAGCTCCAACAGATCGGCCGGCGGCGAGGCGTACCGAAAACTGTCGTTCAATCAGCTCGAGCGGGCGGAATCGCCGGTCGACTGGCCCGGCATCCGAGCCGACGCTGGGCGAGGTGCGGGACATGTAACAACATGAAGGGTTGGACATGTAGCTGCGGGCCAAAGCTCATGCTTTGCTTTTCACTTCTTGAGGCGCGTTGCGAGGGTCCAATCCTTGAAAGCTGACCACGCGGATGGCGTTCATCAGACGTGACCGGGTCAGCCCTTCGACTTGCGGCACCCACTTCGCCAGCCAAATGAGCATACCTGCCAGCAAGTGAACCACTAAACGGGGTTCGCACGGAGCGATCGTCCCATCGGCGACACCGTTCTCCAGGATTGAGGTCATACGGCCAAGAAGTCCCTCAAGGCGGGTTCGTACCACCTCCTGCTGTTCTTTGTTCAAGTAGGAGTCGTCGCCGAAGTAGAGTTGGGGACCGTTCTGCGTCGCGTCACGCAGCATGCCCTCGATGAACAGCTGGAGGCATTCCGCACCGGAGGTGCCCGTCCCTTCTGCATCGTTCAGAACTCGATCAAACGTGTCCAGAGATCTGAGGTGACATTCAAAACCCAGCACCTGCTTGTTCGGATAATAGTAGTAGAGCGTCGCATCGCGAAGCTCGAGAGACGATGCGATCTCGGTCATCGTCGCTTGCGCAAAGCTCTTGTTGTTGATGATTTCGGTGGCCGCCCGGATAATGGCTTCGCGCTTTGCCTGCGATTTTCGGCTGGTGGCGAAAGGCTTGGCACCGCTGCCGCGATCGGCGCTCTCACGGGCAGGCAGGACGGAGGTGGCAGGCGCGCTCATCGCGCTTTCCTATCACCCCTGCAGCGCCGCATCCACCATCGCGGCGGCCTTGCTGTAGGGGGCGTAGAAGGCGTCGATGTGGTCGCCCGCGTCACCGCGCACGACGATGCCGCGCGGGTTGGAGAACTCGCGAAAGCCTTCGACGCCGTGGTGGCGACCCATGCCGCTGTTGCCACTACCACCAAAGGCGAGCGACGGCAGGCCGCCCTGCAGCGCGCAGGTGTTCACCGCCGCGCCGCCGGAGCTGGTCTCGGCCAGCACCCGGTCGGTCACCGCCTCGTCGTCGCCGAAAACATAGAGGCCGAGCGGCCGTTCGCCGGCGTTGATGTGCGCCACGGCGTTCTCGAGAGTGTCATAGGGGAGCACCGGCAGGATGGGGCCGAAGATCTCCTCTCGCATGATGCGCAGATCGTCGGCCGGGTCGATGGCGAGCGACAGCGGCATTCGCCGCGTCTCCGGATCGACACGGGGATCGTCCTCCAGCGCCACGATGCGGGTCTGGTGCTCCTCCGCCTCCCTCAGCATCCCGGTCAGCCGGTCGAGATGGCGCTCGGAGATGATCCCCGTGCATTCCTCGCCGTGGGAGTAGTCGGGCGCGGCGCGGTCCATGAAGGCGCGGGCGTGGTCGATGAAGCCCTCCATCTCCCCGCGCGGCACGAGCGCGTAGTCCACGCTGATGCACATCTGACCGTTCTTGATGATCTTCGTGCCGATGACCGATTCCACCGCCTCGGGCGTCACCGAGCCGGGCGTCAGCACGGCCGGGCATTTGCCGCCGAGTTCGAGCGTTACCGGGGTGAGGTTGGCCGCCGCCGCCGCCATGACCTGACGCCCGACATCGGGGCTGCCGGTGTAGAGCAGATGGTCCCAGGGGAGCGCCGCAAAGGCCTTGGACAGCTCCAGCCCGCCCACGGCGACGTGGACGAGATCGGGGTCGAAGGCGGCCTTCACCATCTCGGCCACCAGATCGGCGCAGGCGGGCGCGTATTCCGAGGGCTTGATGATGACCCGGTTGCCCGCCCCCAGCATCTCGGCCAGCGGCCCGAGCGCGATGTCGATGGGGAAGTTCCACGGCACGATGTTGCCGATGACCCCCTTGGGCTCGTAGCGGATGAAGGCGCGCGCGTTGCCCAGCGCGGCGGGGTCCACCTCGCGCGGCCGCGGGGCCATCCACTCCTCCAGATGGTCGAGCACATACTGCGCGCGCCCGACGATCCCCAGCATCTCGATCAGGTCCGACGCGCCCGACGGGTGGTGGCCGAAGTCGCTGGACAGCGCTTCGTCGATCCGCGCGCGATTGGTGACGAGCGCGCCGACCAGCGCTTCGATGCGAGAGCGGCGCTCGGCCAGGCTGGGGGAGCGGTCGCCCGCGAACGCCTTGCGTTGCGCGTCGAAGGCGGCCTCCAGCTCGCGGATCGCGGTGCCGTCGTCTTCCGACGGGGCAGGCGCGGCGGACGCCGTGTTCGTGAGGATCGACATGGGGCTTCGTCTCCTAGTTCGATTGCTCGGCCATGGCGGCCATCTGCGCGGCCAAGGCCGTGCGCTCCTCGCGCACGGTCTCCGGATCGGCGACCACCTGACGGTGGAACTCGCGCAGATCCTCCGGGACGTACCAGTGCAGCCGATCGGACCCGTAGGCCTGCCACACCGTGTCCGCGATCTCATCGGCGGGCACGAGCCGCCACATGCCCTCGGACGGCGCCATGGCCCGCATCCCGTCGGACAGGATCGGCGTGTCGATCAGGCCGGGGATCAGATCGGCCGCGCGCACGCCATACCGCTTCAACTCGATCGACAGGGCCTCGGTCAGGCCGCGTACGGCGTGCTTGGTCGCCGAGTAGATCGCGATCCCCGCCGTCCCCCAGATGGCCGACGACGAGGCGTTGATGAGGCACAGAGAGCCGGGCGTGTCGCGCAGGAGCGGGATCGCCGCGCGCACCCCGATCATCACGCCCAGGAAGTTGACGTTCACGACCTTCAGGATGTCGTCCCAGGCCACCTCGTCGAACATTCCGGACGCGCCCGCGATGCCGGCGTTGGAGAACATCAGGTCCAGCGTGCCGCCGGTCGCCTCGCCGAACGCCGCCATCGCGCGGCCGAACGCGGCGGGGTCGCTGACGTCGAGCGGCAGGAACAGGCCGTTCGGCTCGCCGATCTCGCCCTTCAGGCTGTCGAGCCCCTCCTCAGCGACATCGAACGCGCCCACGAACCAGCCCTCGCGCGCGAAGCGCAGCGCGGTGGCACGGCCCATCCCGGACGCAGCGCCGGTGATGAAGATGCTCTTGCGACCGTTTGCGGTGCTCATGCCGGCTCCTCCTGCTTGTGCGCGGGCGCGCCGTCCAGTTCGAGCCCCTCGAACTCGCCGGCCTCGCGCCAGTCCTCCAGGATCCTGATGAAGGCGAGCGGACCCGCGCCCAGTGGCATGGAGCGCGCGGCGCGGCTGAGATCGCCGCCTTCGTTGTTGTAGTAGCCCGGTGTGCAGGACTCCAGGAACTCGATCCGGTCGCCGCTCATCGCCACGATCCTCTCGGTCCAGCGCCGCTCCGCCTCGCCGGACGCCTCCACCCGCTCCACGCCGCGCTCCAGCGCCTCGCCCACGACATGGGCGGCGTGCTCGGCCTGCACGCTCAGCATGTGCGGGAAGTTGACCGACATGCCCGATTGCGCCTGGCTGATGAAGAACAGGTTGGGAAAGCCGCGCGTGTGGAGACCGTGAAAGGTGGTCATCCCGTCCTGCCACTTCTGCGGAAGAGTGAGGCCATCGACGCCGTGGAGGCTGAAGCCCGCGCGGCTTGCGAAGTCCGATGCGGTCTCGAAGCCGGTGGCGTAGATGATGCAGTCGACCTCATAGTCCTGGCCGTCGACCACCAGACCCGTGGGTGTGATCCGCTCGACGCCCCGACCCTTCGTGTCGAGCAGGGTGACATTGTCGCGGTTGAAGGTCGGCAGATACTCGTCATGGAAGCAGGGCCGCTTGCAATAGAGGCTGAACCACGGTTTCAGCGCTTCGGCCGTCGCCTCGTCCTCCACGATGGAGTCGATGCGTGCGCGGATCTTCACCATCTCCTCGAAGTCGGCCTCTTCCAGCAGCGCCACCGCCTCCGACGCCGGCCGTCCGGCCGCCAGCTTGGCGCGCACCGCGTTGGCGAGCACCGTCCAGCCGTCGCCGACCTCGTCCTCGATGTGCAGCGCGTCGGTGAACTGCGCGGTGAAGCTCTCGATCCGCCGCCGCTGCCAGCCGGGCTCCAGCGACGTCACCCACTCGGGATCGGTGGGCGCGTTGTTGCGCTCGGCGACGGACGACGGCGTGCGCTGCACGACGTACAGGTGCTTGGCGTCGCGGGCCAGCGGCGGCACCGCCTGGATCGCGGTGGCGCCCGTGCCGATGATCGCGACCCGCTTGTCGGCCAGGCCGGTCATCGGCTCGGTGGCGCTGCCGCCGGTGTAGCCATAGTCCCAGCGGCTGGTGTGGAAGGCGTGCCCCTCGAAGCTCTCCACACCCGGAATGGCGGGCAGCTTGGGCTTGTTGAGCGGCCCGGTGGTCAGGACGACGAAGCGCGCCGCGAACACGTCGCCGCGGTTCGTGCGGACGGTCCAGCGAGACGTGTCACCGTCCCAGTCGATCGCCGTCACCTGGGTCGAGAACAGGGCCAGGTCGTAGAGGCCGAAATGCCGCGCGATGCGCCGAGAATGCTCCCGGATCTCCGCCGCCTTGGCGTAGCGCTCGGTCGGCATGTAGCCGGTCTCTTCGAGAAGCGGGAAATAGACGTAGCTCTCCACGTCGCACGCGGCACCCGGATAACGGTTCCAGTACCAGGTGCCGCCGACATCGCCGCCGACCTCCACGATCCGCACCCGCTCCACCCCCGCCTCGCGCATCCGCGCCGCCGTCATCAGCCCGCCGAAACCGCCGCCCACCACCAGCACATCGACGTCGTCCGTGACCGGCCCGCGCTCCGTCACCTCGGAATAGGGGTCCTCCAGCATCTCCGCGAAGTCGGCGCGCATGTCTCGATAGCCGCGCGCCGCCTTGTCGGGCGAGCGCCGCTCACGCTCTACGCGGTAGCGTTCGCGCAGAGTGTCCAGGTCGAGGGCGGAGGCAATGTCGGTGGCGGTCATGGGTGGGCTTTCCAATGGACAATTGGTCCTGAAATAATCTGGTGTGAGCAGCTTTTCTAGTCAGCGCTAGACAAACGTTCGGTGCCCGGCGGCACGGCGGAACCCTCATGCGGGCTCTCCGGGGGCCGACCCGTCGAACGGCTCTCCGCCGCGCACGGCCAGCAAGAGGAGAAAGCCGACGAGCAGCAGGCCGCCGATGGGCACGAAACCCCCGCGCTGCGACCCGGATGTCCTCGTCGTGTACTCCACCAGCGCTGGACCCAGCCATGCGGTCGCGGTGCCGGCCAGGCCATAGAGGCCGAAATAGGCGCCCAGCTCGCCTTCGGGCACAAGGCGGGTCAGCAAGGTGCGGCTCGACGCATAGGAACCGGCCACACCCACGGCCATCAGGCAGCCCGTCCCCAGAAAGGCGAGTTCGGAGGCGCGGGGAAACACGGGCGAATTCCACACTGCCCCGCCGCCGTCGATCCAGAGATAAAAGATCATGTCGGGTCCGATGCCGAGCAACAGCAACAGCCCCGCCAACGCCAGCCCGATCTCGCACATCACCGCGCGCTTCGGCCCCACCCATGCGTCCAGCCGGCCCGCCAGGAGCCCGCCCATGGCTGCGAAGGCGGTAAAGGACAGGCCCATGACGGTGAGTTCGGTGGCCGACCAGCCCATCACCCCGGCGGCGTAGATGCCGATAAAGGCGAGCAGCGCCGCCAACCCGTCGGCGTAGAGCATCCGTGCGCCCAGGAACCAGGCCGCGTCCCGCCGCTTGGGCAGACGTGCGAGGAGTGCCCGCAGGTCGACGAGGCTGCCCCGCACCGCCGTGCCGAGCCGGACGCCGGTGGCGGGCGTGTCCCTCGTGTAGAGGGCCATCGGGATCGTGGCGATCAACAACAACACAGCCACGATGGGACCCACGATCCGCTGCGGCTCGAACCTGGCGGGATCGAGCCCGAACAGGGGTCGGGCGGGCAGGAACGACACGCTGCCGGGCAGCGCGAAGGCGAGGAGCACGAAGAGCAGCAGCGAAAAGCCGAACACGTTTCCCAGCCCGATGCCCAGCGCCGACGCCCGGTGCGCGTGGCCGGCACCGGCGGCGGACACCAGCGTCGCGTTGTGCAGGACCTCGGTGTAGCCCGCCAGGATGGTGGTGACGATGTGCAGCGCGAGGATCGTCTCGATCGACAGACCTCCGGGTCCGGGCACGCCCCACCACAGAGCGAAGATCAGCGGCACCATCAGCAGGCTGGCGCCGATCAGCCACGGCATCCGCCGACCGGTGCGGTCGAGGATCAGCCCGGCGAGCGGCACGGTCAGCGCCACCGTCCACCCGGCCAGCTTCGCGGCGCCTGCGACCAGTGCCTGTCCGCGCACCGGATCGCCCACCACCGTCGTGGCGAAATAGGGCATGAAGATGTAGATGCCGATGAGGATGACCCACGGATCGCGGCCACCCTGATACCAGGCCCAAGCCCGCGCGCTCAATGAGAGCGAACGATCGGGACGGGACAGGGCGGCGATGCTGTCGGCGTCCGGCTGGGCTGGGATCGCGGGGTTCACCGGAACGCCTCGCACGGACCGGCTCCGCCAGAACCGATCCAGCCCGGACATCCGGCTTCGCGATGGCTCGCGGCGGCCGTCGCCGTCCGACCCGGGCACCATCGCCCCCTCCGCTCCGAAGCGGCGGTGTGCTCCGTCAAAAGCCCAGCCGCGCCCGCACGCCGTAGAAGCGCGGCGGGTTCGGATAGACACCTCCCGATCCGGTCTGCTCGGGAATACCGAAGCTGACGAGGCCGTAATAGGTGTTGAAGATGTTCTCGACGAACCCTTCCACCCGGATGCGCTCGTTGGCCGTCGTCACGCCGATCCGTCCGTTCACCAGGATGTAGGCCTGCTGCCGATCCGCGACCGTGCCGCTGAAACCGAGCACCTGTTCGGAACTCGACCGGAAATCGACGTGGGCCAGCCCGTTCAGTGTCCCCGTGATCGGCGGCGTCCATGTGATGGCGCCGGTCACGACGTTCTTCGGCGTGTTGACGAATTGCTGCCCCTCGCGACCCGCGAGCGGCGTACCGGCGAAGTCATTCGAGCCGTCGTTGAACGCCTCCAGATAGGTGTAGCCGAGCTGCGCGCCAAAGGTGGGTGACAGGCGAAAATAGGCCTCCGTCTCCACACCGCGACTAGTCGATTTCGGAATGTTGAAGACGACGAAGTTGCTTCCGGAGAACACCAGCTGCTGCAGATCCTTGTACCTGGCGTAGAACGCTGTCGTGTTGATGGTGAATTGCGGCGCCACCTTCCATTTGACGCCGATCTCGTAGTTGTTCACGGTCTCTTTCCTGAACGACAAATCGTCGATCCGCGGTCCTGGACCGCCGAACAGACGGGTCCGGAAACCTGAGCGGGCCAGATTGTAGCCGCCCGATTTGAAGCCGCGGTCGTATCCGCCGTAGAACAGGATGTCCGGCGTCGGTTCGTAGGAGAGCTTGGCCGTGCCGGTGACCGCGCGATCATCCCGCTTGCCGGAGAACTGGCCATTGAACTCCGTGTTGATCTCCGGATTGCAACTCAACAGGAACGCGCCGGGCACCGCGCTCAGGGTGATGCTGTTGTACGGGGCGAAGGCCGGGTTGAGGAAGAAGCCGCAGGCCGGGTTGATGACGTTGAGGTCGGCAGTCAGATCCTTCTTCTCGTAGTTGTAACGAGCCCCGAGCGTCAGCTTCAGCTGGTCGGTGATGCTGATGATGTTGTGCGTGAAGATCGCATAGGCGTTCGTCTTCACGCGCCAGTTGTCGGCCTGCTGGCCGTTGCCCGCCGCGACGCGCGGCAGGGGAGTGTTGAGGAGCGCGCGCAGTCCCGGATTGGCCGCCGCCGCCGCGGCCAGCGGACCGCCCGGTGCGGCGAGCACCTGTCCGAAGAGCGGCACACCGGGGAAGCTGCCGAAGAACTGGAAGCCGGCCGCGCCCACGAAAACGCCGTCCACGAACTCGTTGGCCTGCGTGCCGGTGCGGATCGTGTCGGTGAGCGTCAGCTTCTCATTCAGGTAGAAGCCGCCGACCAGATAATCGAGCACGCCGTTGAAGGTCGTGCCGCGCACCCGCAGCTCCTGGGTGAAGTCCTTGAACTCGTTGCGGTAGCCGTCGCGGTAGGCCCGATCGAGAGGGCCGAAGTCGATGTCCTGGTTTCGCCGTCCCGTAAAGTCGCGATACGCCGTGATGGAGGTCAGCGTCGCCGGACCCAGATCATAATCGACCTGGCCCGAAAAGCCGTAGTCCTCCACCTTCTCGGTGGGCGTGCGGCCGGGCGTGTATGAGACCTGACGATCCGCCGGGTCGCGGCTGGGAATGTTGGTCAGCCCCAGCTGCTGGCCCAGGCCGGTGATCAGCGGTCCGAACGGACCCGGAACCTGGCGCACGGCCGCGCAGCAGATCTCGTCCGTCCTGGCATAGTCGGCGATCAGACGGACCCTGAGCGGGCCGTTGTCGAACAGGCCCTGCGCGCGCGCGGTGTAGCGGTCGATGTCGTTGTAGCGCTGGCCGGTGTTCACATCGCGGATATAGCCGTCGCGCTTGCGGTAGTTGCCGTCCACGCGAAAGGCGAGCTGGGGGCTTGCGGGCAGGTTGATCATGCCGCGCGCCTCGTAGGCGTCGTAATTGCCGTACATCCCCTCGACGAACCCGCCGATGCCGTCGAAGCTCGGCATGGCGGTGATGATGTTCAGCGCGCCGGCCGAGGTGTTGCGGCCGAACAGCGTGCCCTGGGGGCCGCGCAACACCTCGATCCGTTCGATGGGCGGCAGTTCGGACAGCGCGATGCCCGTCCGCGCGCGGAACACGCCGTCGATGAACACGCCGACGGCCGGTTCGAAGCCCGGATTGTTGCCCGCCGTGCCGATGCCACGAATCGAGAGCGTTGCCCCGACGATGGACGATTCGCTGGTGTTCGACTTCAGCGATGGCGCGACCTGCTGGAGCTGGCGGACATCCTGCACTCCGGCGTTGCGGACCAGGTCACCCCCGATGGCCGTGACGGCGATGGGCACATCCTGAATGGATTGATTGCGGCCCTGAGCCGTGATGATGATACCCTCACCCGTGCCCTCGACGGACGCCGGGGCGGTCGCCTCAGTGGCTGTGGTGTCACCGATCGGAGCTGTGGGCGTGTCGTCGACGGTCTGAGCGGACGCGGCGCTCGCCAGACCGAAGGCGAGCACGGGCGCGGCGACACTCACCCGGAATGCGTACAGCTTGATCATACTCTGTTCCTCACCTGACGACGGCTCTCAGCGGCCGTTCACCTGGTAGAAAGACTATATCTTTTTCAAATGTCAATTAGAATAAGGCTGGATTCTCCATGTCTGCGGGTTTCTGATCCGTGTGCGACGAGGCTCTGTCGCTCCAAGTCGGTTGGGCCGATGATCGGATCGTCTTCGACAAGGTGGCAAGGCCATGCACACCCCCCACAAACCAAGCCTCGTCGGCCGCCGGATTCTTCAAGGGCTGTGTCAGGGCCACTTTGAGGGTCGTTCATGTAGGCAGCCGTTCGCCCTTCGTCCCTGGAAGCGCCGACGTAGGCGAAGTGGTTGGTGCCTTTGGTGAATGCGCCAGTATCAGCGGCCGCATAGGCCGCATGGGATCCTTTGCCTGGCAGAGCGAGGGGCGGTGCTGCCCCTCGCGACCTATGGCGTGATCTCGACCGCGGCGGGGCGCCGGGCGAAAATGCCGAAGCCAGCGATGAGGGCATAGCAGAGCGCCGGGAGCGCCAGCGACGCCGCCAGGCTGCCGGTGGCGTCCGCCAGCAGGCCGGTGAGCGGCGGAACGACCGCGCCGCCGACGATCGCCACGCAGATGATCCCCGACCCGTCGGCCGCGCGCGCGCCCAGCCCCTCGCACGCGAGCGAGAAGATCGTCGGGAACATGATCGCGTTCATCAGCCCGATGGCGAGCAGCGAATAGCCGGACACCGCGCCCGCCGTGTTGGCGGAGATCAGGATCAGCGTGATCGACCCCGTCGCCACGCACGCGAGCAGCTTGCCGGGGCTGACCATCCGCAGCACCGCCGAGCCGATGAACCGCCCGAGCAGCGCGCCGCCCCAGTAGAGCGGGACCAGCTTGCCGGCCGCTTCCTGCCCCAGCCCCAGCACGCTCGCCTGTTCCAGATAGTTCACGATCATCGACCCGATCGCGACCTCCGCGCCGACATAGAGGAAGATCGACGCCGCGCCGAAGCCGAAGCGGCGGCGGCGCAGCAGGTCGAAGCCGGCGAACAGCGAGGAGGGCGCGTGGCGTTCGACCGGAATGCGGTCGCGGCGCATCCAGACCACCGCGGCGACCACCGCGAGCGCGACCGCGATGCCGAGATAGCCCGACACGATCGCGCGCGACTCGCTCGCGCGATAGGCGTCGAGCGCCGGGCCGCTCAGTTCGGCCGCCGTCACGGTGGCGAGGCTGCCCAGGATCAGGATCGACCCGAAGTAGGGGAAGACGGTCGTGCCCAGCGAATTGAACGCCTGTGCGAAGGTCAGGCGGCTGTGGGTGGACGCCGCCGGCCCCAGCAGGCTGATGAGCGGGTTGGCGACCACCTGCACGACGACGACTCCGCTCGCCAGCACGAACAGGGCGAGCAGGAACACGCCGAAGGTGGCGCTGGAGGACGCCGGGATGAACAGCAGGCAGCCGGCCATCATGGTGAGCAGTCCGATGGCCGCCCCGCGCATATAGCCCACGCGCTTGACCAGCGCCGCGCCGGGCAGGCTGATGATGAAATAGGCTCCGAAGAACGCCGACTGGATCAGCATCGCCTCGAAGTTCGAGAGCGTGAACAGCTCCTTGAGCTTCGGGATCAGGATGTCGTTCAGGCTGGTGATGCCGCCGAAGATGAAGAACAGCGCGAAGACGAACAGCCTGAGGTCGGGTGCGTCGACGTGGGCGCCGTCCGCCTCCAGCGGGCGCGGATCGGTGCTGGTGCCCAGATCGTCGGCCAGTGTCGGTGTCATCGCCATGCGCGCGTCCCCTCAATCCCTATCGGGTCGGGCAGGTCAGCGGTTCGCCCACCGGTTCCAGTCCGATCCCGATCACCGTAATGTCAGACCCGGCGGGCGCGGCAAGCGAAAAGGCGTTGCCGACGGCCGCGATGTCCGCGCCACGCTCCGAAAAGCAGCGGATCGGAACGCGCAGAGTGGCGGGCGCGGTGCCGGCGCTCACCCGGTCGGCGATGTCGAGCGCCACCCCGCCCAGCCCCAGCTCCACCGGCCCCGATCCCAGCGCGGCCACCCGCCAGTGGAGGGTCAGCGCGAAGGCGCCGGTCTGCTGGCGCGACAGGTCGGCGGCGGGGCCGTCGATGCTGACGCGGCCCGGACCCGTCCACACGATGCGCTTGCCGTCCTCCTGCGCCGCCACATCGACGCTGGTCACGGTCACGAGGCCGGCCGGGCTGGTGGCGGTGGATGCCTCCACCGGACGCGCGCCGCCACTGTCGGACACGGTGAGCGTCCAGGGCGACTGCGCCTTGCCCGCCTCGAAATACCGCTCCACGTTCAGCGCGGCCTTCAGGTCCACGCGCGGGTCTTCCGACAGCGCCGCCGCCGGAGCCGGCGCGCTGGCGTAGTCGAGGCCGTAGCCGGCCTGGAACAACGGGGCCTCGACCGGCGACCGCGCGTCGTTCGGCCAGGGAAAGGGCAGTCGGCCCGTGAAGTCCCGCGCCGCCTCGCCGTTCGCCGTCGCCACCAGGACGTCGGCGACCCCGCCGCCCTGCGTGCCGGGCAGCCACGCCGCCACGAAGGCGTCGGACGCGTTCATCTCCGCGTTCACGAACATCGGCCGGCCCGAGAGGAAGACGGAGACGACGGGCACACCGGCGGCCTTTAGCCGCCTGAGCAGCGCCAGATCGGTCTGGCCGTTCGGCTGATAGGCGAGCGTGGGGACGTCGCCCTGGAACTCCGCATAGGGATTCTCGCCGAACACCACGATCGCCACGTCGGGCTTGGCGGCGAACGAGCCGTCCGCGCTCAGCGTCGCCTGTCCCCCGGCCGCGCGGACGGCCGTGTCGATACCGCTCCAGATCGACTCCCCGTTCGGGAAGTCGGCGGGCGTCGTGCCCGTTCCCTGCCAGGTGATCGTCCAGCCGCCGGCCTGCTTGCCGATGTTGTCGGCTCCGTCGCCGGTTACCAGCACCCGGGCACCGGGCTTGATCGGCAGGACGCCGGAGTTCTTCAGCAGGACAAGCGACTTGGCCACCGCTTCGCGGGCCAGCGCCCGGTGCTTCGCGCTGCCGATCGCGCCATAGTTCTCGGTGGTGGGGCGCACGCGGTCCAGCATCCCGAGCTTCGCCTTGACCCGCAGGATGCGGCGCACCGCATCGTCCAGCCGCGCCATCGGCACCGTGCCGTCCCTGGCTTCGCGGACAAGGCTCTCGTACAAGCCGCGCCAGCTGTCGGGCGCCATGTAGAGGTCCAGCCCCGCGTTGATCGCGGCCGGGCAGTCGGTGGTGGTGCAGCCCGGGATTTGCCCGTGCGCGTTCCAGTCGCCGACCACCAGTCCCTCGAAGCCCATCCGCCCCTTCAGCACGCCGGTCATCAGCGTGGCGTTGCCGTGGTGCTTGACCCCGTTCCAGCTCGAAAAACTCGTCATCACGGTCAGCGCCCCGGCGTCGATCGCGGCCGGATAGCCCTGCGCGTGCAGGCGGATCAGCTCGGCCTCCCCGATCTTCGCGTCGCCCTGGTCCTTGCCGCCCGCCGTGCCGCCGTCGGCCAGGAAGTGCTTGGCGGTCGCCGCCACACGGTCGATGGCCACGGTCCGTCCGGCGACGAGCGGCCCCTGCAGCCCCAGCACCATCGCCGCGGCGTAGCGCGCGACAAGCGCCGGGTCGGCGGCGTAGCCCTCGTAGGAGCGACCCCAGCGCAGGTCCTGCGGCACCGCGAGGGTGGGCGCGAAGGTCCATTCGATGCCCGACGCCGCCACCTCCGCCGCGGTCGCCGCGCCGATGCGGCGCACGAGGTCCACGTCGTGCGCCGCGCCCAAGCCGATGTTGTGGGGGAAGACGGTGGCGCCCGGCAGGTTGTTGTGGCCGTGGACGGCGTCGACGCCGAAGATCACGGGGATCGCCAGCCCGTTCGCCTGTGGCTTCAGGGAGGCGGCGTGGAAGGAGGCGACGAGGTCGTGCCACTGCTTCGCCGTCGCGCGCTCGTCGCCATAGGGTCCGGAGTTGCCGCCCGCGAGGATGGAGCCGAGCGGATATTTGGCGAGGTCGGCGGGCGTGATCTCGCTGATGTCCGCCTGGATCGTCTGGCCGACCTTCTGCTCGACCGTCATGCGCGCGATCAGCGCCGCGATTCGCGCCTCGGTCGCGGGGTCGGTGATGGCGGCGGGACTGTGCGCCGCGGGCCAGAGATCGGGATGGGCGACCGCGTCCGACGACACGGCTTCCTGCGCCGCGACCGGCGTCCCCGCCAGAACCAACGCGCCTGCGATCGCGTGCCAAGCCTTCATTCCGTCATCCCCACTCTCACATGATGTCGCGTTCTTGTGAACGTTCTCACTTCATCGTCTGCCATCCTCCCGCAGCCGTGGCAAGTGGGTGGGTGCCGTCCATCGCACGCGCCCGACCAGCGCCGCCGCCAGTAGCGTCAGGCCGACGAGAGTCACGAGCAACGGGCCGAAATCGTCGGCGGTCGCCAGCCACAGCGCCAGCAGGGGCGAGAGCACCGAGGGCACCGTGTTGCTGAGGTTGAGGAGGCCCAGGTCGCGGCCGTGGCGGCCGGGCGTGGGCAGCAGCAGCATGGCATAGCCGGACTGGAGCGCCAGGAACACGGCGGAGGCCAGGCCGAAGATGACATAGCCGGCCACCGCCGTGCGCAGCGTGCCCGACAGGGCCATGATCCCGAGTCCCGCCGCCATGGCCAGGCACGCGCCCACCAGCATGATGCGCCGCCGCCCGCCACGGGCCGCCATCGCCGCCGCGCCGAAGGTGAGCGGCACGGAGGCGAGCAGCACGAGCGTCACCAGCGCCGCGAACTCCCGCTCCGGCATGTCCGCTCCGCCGAGCGCGCGGAAGATGTAGAAGAGAAAGCCGAACAGCGCCGCCTGCGCGACCTGCACCGTCAGCCGCGCGGCCCAGACGAGCGCCAGATCCGCGGTTCGCGACGCCCGCTCGCGGGGCAGGGGCGCGGGGTCCCGCGGACCGGACTCCTGCGCGAGCAGCACCAGCGGCAGGACCGCCGCGAGCACGAGGGCTCCAACCGCCGCCAGCCGCCATTCGTGGCTCGCCAGGCGCGACCAGCCGAACAGCAGTCCGGTCGCCGCCCCCGCCGCCGGCCCCAGCCCGAACACGCCGCCCAAGAGGCCGCGGCGGTGATCCGGCACGGCGTCCGCCGCCCAGGCGGCCAGCGGGGCCAGCATCGCGTTGAGCGCGACCTGCCAGGCCACCACCGCGCCCAGCAGGGACGCGGGGGAGCCCGCCACCGCGAGCGCCGCCGTAAGCGTCAAGGTGGCGAGCAGGCCGCTGGCCACCCAGGGGCGGCGACCGCCGATCTGGTCGCTCGCCCAGCCGAACAGGATATTGGCGGCGCTCGCCGACAGTCCGCCCGCGACGGTGATCGTCGCCAGCCAGCCGATCTCTCCACCCCCCGCGATCCGCGCCAGGCGCAGGGGGAGGAGCAGGGTCAGGAAAGGCACATAGGCGATGCAGCCGCCAGCCCAGGCGAGGGCGAACAGCGGCAGGAAGCGGGCCGACGCCCTCGCCTCCCGTCGGGGGGTCACGGCGATGGCCGGCTCCGGCGTGTCGCCGGAGCGGGTCCGTTCCCCATCGACGCGAACCCGATCGTGCTGTCCATCATCACGAAAGGCTAGGACGAGCGACCCCTCGGCGCAACGCACCGTCTCAACCAGCTGTGTGAAAGCTTGACAGTTCGATCGAACGAACTAGATCGCGAGTCATGGCGCAGGACCGACTTCTCGAAACCGCGATCCGCGCGTTCGGCACGCATGGGCTGGAGGGCGTCAGCACCCGCCAGATCGCCAAGGCGGCCAACACCGCCATGTCGACCATCACCTACCGTTATGGCGGCAAGGAGCAGCTTTATCAGGCGGCCGCCGAGCGCATCGCGGAGGTGATGGCCCAGGAGTTCGCGCCCGTACTGGACGCCGAGGAGGGTGTGGACACGGGCGACCGGAACGCCGCCCGCGCGGCCATCCAGCGCATCGTCGGCCGCTTCGTCGAGAAGATGGCGAACACGCGGATGTCCGACCACTCCATGTTCATCGTGCGCGAGCAGATGAGTCCGACCGCCGCCTTCGACGCGCTCTATGCCGGCATGATGGGGCGCATGGTGCGCCGCCTGCGCGAGCTGGTGTGCATCGCCACGGGCGCGGCGGAGGAGGAGGCGACGCACGCCACGCTGACGCTGATCGGCCAGGCGATGGTGATGCGTTCGTCGCGCGCCACCGTCCTGCGGCTGTTCGACGCCGCCGCCATCGACGCCGACCGGCTCGCCGACTTTCGGGCGCAGGTCGCCTTCAACATCGACGCCATCCTGGATCGGATGGCCGCACGCCACGGGACACGTCCATGACCGACATCCAGAGCGACACCTCCGACCGGACGGACGAGGAGGCACGCGACGACGATCGCGCGGACGCCCGCGACACGTCGGATGTCGATGCCGAGAGCGGCGATGGGTCCGACGAGGAGAGCGATCGGGACGAGCCGAAGAACGAGCCGAAGAAGAGGTCGCTCTTCAAGCGGCCGATCTTCTGGATCGTGCTGCTGTCGGTCGTGGCCGTCGTCGCGATCGGCGGGTTCCTCTACTATCAGCACGCGCGCCAGTACGAGTCGACCGACGATGCTTTCGTCGACGCGCACATCGTGCGGATCGCGCCGCAGGTCGCCGGCACGCTGGTCCGGGTGGCCGACGTTGACAACCGCCATGTCGCGGCCGGCACGGTGCTCGCGGAGATCGAGCCGTCCGGCCAGGAGGATCAACTCGCGGAGGCGCAGGCCAACGTGGCCCAGGCGCAGGAGCAATATGGCGCGTCGCTCAGCCAGGTCTCCTCCGCGATGGCCGCCCGCCAGCAGGCCGCCGCGCAGGCGCTGAGCCCCGAGGCCGACGCCGCCAAGGCGAGGGACGACCTGCGGCGCTATCTGGAGCTCCGCCGGCTCGACTCCGCCGCCGTTGCGCAGCAGCAGATCGACGACGCGCGCGCGGCCGCGACCCGAACCGCGGCGCTGGCCGCCGCCGCGCGCCGCAACGTGGACAGCGCCGACGCGGCGGTGGATGTCGCACGCGACCAGTCGAAGGTGGCGCGCGCCGGCATCGCCGCGCGCCGGGCGCAGCTCGGCCAGTCGCGCACCACGGTGGGCAATCTGCGCCTCGCCGCGCCGATCGCGGGTCAGGTCGTCAACCGGCAGGTGAACGTCGGCTCCTACGTTCAGCCCGGCACGCAGCTGATGGCGATCGTGCCGGAGCGCCTGTGGGTCACCGCCAACTTCAAGGAGACGCAGCTCGCCCGGATGAAGGTGGGTCAGCCCGTGGATATCAAGGTGGACGCCTATCCGGACGTCGAGTTCAAGGGGCACATCGACAGCTTCCAGAACGGCGCCGGCCAGGCCTTCGCGCTGCTGCCGCCCCAGAACGCGACCGGCAACTACGTGAAGGTGGTGCAGCGCGTGCCGGTCCGGATCGTGTTCGACACCGGGGGCAATCCCGACCCGCGCCGCTATCCGATCGGCCCCGGCATGTCGGTCGTTCCCACCGTCAAGGTCGAATAGGATGGCGAGCGCCGCCGCCCCGAAATGGACGCCGACCCGCTCGGCCGCCGGTCGCTACAGCCCGTGGTTGATCGTGGCGATCATCTCGATCCCGACCTTCATGGAGGTGCTCGACACCGCGATCGCCAACGTGGCGCTCGACCATATCGGCGGCAGCCTGTCGGTCACCACCGACCAGGCGACCTGGGTCTTGACCAGCTACCTCGTCGCCAACGCCATCGTCATCCCGATCTCCGGCTGGCTGTCGGACGCGATCGGGCGCAAGCGCTATTTCCTGCTGTCGATCGCGCTGTTCACCGGCGCGTCGTTCTTGTGCGGCGTCTCGCCGAATCTCACCACGCTGGTGATCGCGCGCGTGCTGCAGGGGATCGGCGGCGGCGGTCTGGCGCCGGTCGAACAGTCGATCCTGGCCGACACCTTTCCGCCGTCGAAGCGCGGCATGGCGTTCGCCGCCTTCGCCATCGTGGTGGTGGTGGGGCCGGTGCTGGGGCCGACGCTGGGCGGCTATATCGTCGAATATTCGACCTGGCACTGGGTGTTCCTGATCAACGTGCCGGTCGGCGTCGTCGCCTTCTTCCTCGTGACCACCTTCGTCGATGAGCCCGAGCAGGTGAGCAAGGACCGCGCCGAGCGGTTCAGGAACGGCCTGTCGATCGATTATGTCGGCGTCATCCTGATCGTGCTGGGGCTGGGCTTCCTCGAATACACGCTCGATCGGGGATTGCGGGAGGACTGGTTTGCCAGCTCGCTGATCATCACAACCGCCTCTGTCGCCGCCGTGTCGCTGGTGGCGCTGGTGGTGTGGGAGCTCAACCACGACGACCCGATCATCGACCTCAGGCTGATGAAGAGCCGCAACTTCTCGCTCACGCTGCTCGTCATGCTCATCACCGGCCTGATCCTGTTCGGGACCACGCAGCTGATCCCGCAGTTCCTGCAGCAGGTGCTGGGCTATTCGGCGCTGGACGCCGGGCTGGCGCTCACCTTCGGCGGCTTTGCCACGCTGGTCGCCGTGCCCTTCGCCGGGCGGCTGAGCGACAAGGTCGATGTGCGGTTCCTGCTGTTCCCCGCGCTGATGGTCCAGGCGGCGGCGCTGTGGCACATGAGCGGCTTCACCACCGAGATTTCCTTCATGCAGGCGGCGGTGGCGCGGCTCTACCAGTCGATGGCGCTGCCCTTCCTGTTCGTGCCGATCAACGCGATCGCCTATGTGGGCCTGCGCCAGACGCAGACGTCGCAGGCGTCGAGCCTGTTGAACGTCGCGCGCAATCTGGGCGGATCGTTCGGCATCTCGATCTCGCAGACCATGCTGGCCAACGGCGTGCAACGTCACCAGACGGAGTTGGTGCAGGGGCTCAATCCGCTCAATCCCAATTATTCCGGCTGGATGGCCAAGGCCGGGCAAGCGTTCGGCGGCACCGGCGATCAGACGGCGATGGCGGTGCTCTACGGCCAGGTGCAGCGCCAGGCGGCGATGCTGTCCTATCTGGACGTGTTCCGGGGTCTGATGGTGATCGTGCTGGTCGTCGCCCCCGTCGTCGTCTTCATGCGTCAGGGGACGCCGGGCGAAAAACCTCCGGCGGGAGCACATTGATGATCCGTCACAGATTGATGGTCGCCGCCTCGGCGTTCGCGCTCGGACTGTCCGGCTGCACGGTCGGGCCGGACTACCACGCGCCGGAGACGGTGGTGCCACCCGCCTTCGTGGGGCCGCAGCCCGCCGGCGCGGCGGTCGACCCCGCGCACTGGTGGACAGTGTTCGGCGATGCGGAGCTCGACCGGCTGGTGACGACGGCGCTCGCCGACAATCCGGACATCGCGATCGCCGCCTCGCGCGTGCGCCAGGCGCGCCTGGCGGAGATCACGGCGCGGGCGCGTGGCCTGCCGAGCGTCACCGCCGACGCGAATGTCAGCCGCGTGGATTTTTCCAAGAACGGCGGGTTCGCGACGATCGCACGCTCCTTCTCGTCGGGCGGCAACGGCACGCCGGGCAGCGGCACGGGCGGGAATGGCGAGGATGGCGGCGACGACACGCCGCCACCGACCCGCGGCGTGACCACGCCCGGCAACGGCATCACCACCTTCGCGCTGGGCTTCGACGCCTCGTGGGAGCTCGACCTGTTCGGCGGTGTGCGGCGCGGCCGGCAGGCGGCCGCCGCGCGCGCCGACGCGGCGGTGTGGTCGGCGCGCGACGCGGCGGTGATGCTGGCGGGCGAGGTGGCGCAGGCCTACTTCGCCTATCGGCTGGACGGCCAGCAGGTCGCCGTCATCTCCGACGAGATCGCCGCGCGCGAGCGGATGGTGGCGATCGTCGCCCACCGTGCCGACGTGGGGCTGGTGCCGCGCATCGACGCGGTGGCGGAGGCCGATGCGCTGACCGCCGCGCGCGCGCGCCTGCAGCCGGTGCTGGCAGACCGCGACCTGCGTCGTCACGCGCTCGCCATCCTGATCGGCCGCCCGCCCGCCGCGCTCGACACGGAGCTGGAGGGGCCGTTGCCGGCGCTGGAGCCGGTGCCGGCCATCCCCGCAGGCCTCCCCTCCGATCTGCTGCGCCGGCGGCCCGACGTCCGCTCGGCCGAGCGCACCCTGGCGGCATCCACCGCCGACATCGGCGTCGCGGTCGCCGACCTCTATCCGAAGTTCAGCCTGACCGGCGCGCTCCAGCTCCTGTCCTCGGCGCTCGGCAACCTGTTCAGCACCGACAGCCTTCAGCGCACCGCCACGGGCGCGGTGTCCTTCCCGCTACTCGATTTCGGCCGGCGGCGCTCGGCGGTGGAGACGCGGCGCGAGGACCGTGAGCAGGACTACCAGCGCTATCAGTCGACGGTTCTGGGCGCGTTGCGCGACGTGGAGGATGCGCTCAGCCAGATCGAGGCCGAGCGCCGCCGCAACGTCGCGCTCGCCGACGCCGTGACGGGCGAGGAGCGGCAGGTGCGCGCGCTCGACGCCCGCTTCCGCACCGGCTTCGTGGCGGAGGACGCGGTGCTGGCCGAACGCGCCCAGCTGCTGTCGGCGCGCGAGCAGCTGGCGGGCAGCGACGCGCAGCTGCGGCAGTCGACGGTGGCCCTGTTCAAGGCGGTGGGCGGCGGCTGGGACGAGACCACGCCCGCCATGCCGGCGGATCTCCCGGAGCGCTGATCCGGACGGCCGGCGGTCAGTCCACGACCCGCACGAGCGCGCGCCGCAGCTCGCGGTCCGCGATGGAGTGGTAGAGCCAGATGTCGCCGTCGGCCTCCGCCACGGACGAGGCGGCGAAGGCGATGTCGGTCCAGTCGTCGCGCAGGTCGGAGGGCGTGACGAGCGGGTCGGCGCCGCGATCCACCACCCGCGTGAAATCGCGATCGAAGGCCACCCAGCCGATGCGCCATTTCGCATCCCGGCTGGCCCCGTTGTAGAACATGACCGGCCGGTCCGTGTCCGCGCCGACGATCGGGCCGGTCGAGACGTGCCAGCTGTCCCAGCTCTCCGGCCGAGGCCCGACGATCAGCTCGCGATCCGTCCACGGTCCGCGCGGGTCCGGGCTGCCCACCCGGCCGACCAGCGACGCCCCGTCGCGCGCGAACTCGAAGAACAGGGTCCATCGCCCGTCGGCGCCGCGCACCACGGTCGCCTCCTTCGGGTTGCGGAAGCCGTCGACCGAGTCCAGCGCCACGTCGCGCTTGGCGAGCGCGCGCGCAGAGGGGCCGGACGCGCGCAGCAGCCGGCCGGTCTCCTCCGCCTGGTTCCAGCCGGTGTACCAGACGTGCATCTCGCCCGCGTCCAGAACGACGGTCGGGTCCTCGCAGCCGTCGAGGTCTTCGGGGCGGGGTCCGGGAAAGATCGTCGGTGCCTCGTCCATGGCGAAGCGGCGGCCGTCGTCGCTGGTCCCGTGGAACACCTCCGCGATCTTCAGGCGCGGCTCGTCATCCCGGCGCGGCACCGCGCGCACCAGCAAGTGAAAGGTGTCGTCCCGCCGCCAGACGAACGGGCTCAGGACGTACATCTGCGCGAGCCGGCCCGTTCGATCGAGCGACAGCGTCTCGGTTCGGATCACGGTGTAGCTCGGCATCGGACGGCGCTTTCTGGAGATGGGAGAAGTGATGCTTCGGATGGACCATCGGACCTGTTACACGCTCCGCCGGCGGACGCCATGCCGGGCGGTGTCTCGGTGTTCCAAGGAGAGTCCGGGATGCGCCGGGGTGGCGGGTGCGTGAGGGAACCCGCCCCGACGCCCTCGGGGTTGGCCGGGCATGACGACCGACCCCCGCTCCGCCTCGGCTTTCCCGTGAAGGCGATGGGCAAGCTGGGATTGAAAGGACGTCAGCCTGATCCGTCTGCGCTCCGACCTGGCCCGCTACCCCCCGACGGGGCGGAGCGCTTCGGCGCACACGCGGCGGACGCGGTGGACGAGCCGGAGCGGATGGCGGACGCCCGCGCCGCTGCGTTAGAACACCTGCCACATCCGATTGCGACACCTCACGTCCAGTACAGCACGCGCGCTCCCGGCAGTTCGCGCGTGACCCGCTCCTCCAGGAACGCCTTGAGCTCGGCCATCGTGGCCGTGTCGTAGACGTGCTTGACGCCTCCGAACTTGGTGCGCTTCTCCGTCCGGCCCTCCGCGTCCATCGCCAGCGACGATCCGGGATACCAGCTCCGCAGCACCGCCCGGCTGTTCTCGGTGAAACGGTGGGTGATGAGTTCCACCGTCACGTCCTCCAGCCCCGCCAGCGCCGCACCCGCCTGCGCGAACAGCTCCGCATAGGCGTCGCGCCAGCCGGGCGCCGCGATGATCGGGGCGACGGTCAGTCCCACCTTGTAGCCCGCGTCCGCCATCCGGCGCAGTGCCGCAAACCGCTCGGCCACGCGCGCGGTGCCGCCCTCGTGGCGGTGGTAGGCGGCCGGATTGACGCTGGCGCGCATCCGGGTGCGGCCGCCATGGGAAAGCGCCAGCAGCGGCTCGACGGCGGCGAACTTGGTGGTGAAGCGCAACTGGGCGTCGGCCTCCCAGCCTCCGAACCACGCGATCAGCGCGGCGAGCGACCCGGTCAGATGCTCGATGCCGAGCGGGTCGGTGTAGCAGGACGCCTCGTAGGTCGTGCCCTCCCGCGCGCGGTGGCGCGAGCGCGAGGTGACGGTGCCCTGGCCCAGATGCTTGGGCAGTTCGTCGAGGATCTCGGGCAGGTTGGCCCAGGCGCGGGTCACCGGCGGACCCTTCAGCGAGCCCGCGAGGTAGCAGTAGGCGCAGTGCGCCGGGCAACCCTCCGCCAGGTCGACGCGCCAGTCGGCGGACGGGGCGATCGGCTGGAGGCGGCGCTTGGAGGGCGGGCAGACCGCGATCGCCAGCGTCGCCTTGGCCTCCGCATAGGCGCGGCGCTCGTCGTCCGGAAAGGCGAGCGCGAGGCGATCGGAGGGCAGCTCGACCACGTCGAGCCCCGCGGCGCCCGCACGTTCCGCAATGGCGAGCCCATGCACCCACTCGCGCGCGGACCGCGTGACGAGCACCCGACGCGGGTGCCAGGCGCGGGTTCGGGGCTGCGGATCGGCCGCACGGCTCTCCATCGACAGGGGCAGCGTCCGGATGGGCGGACATGTTCCAGCCGGTGAAGCGAACGTCCGTGCCACCTCAATCCACTCCAGGCTGGCAGCCGCCCTCAGCCCTGCGAGCAACTGCGGATCGCGGCCGGCTCCGGACGCGGGCCGTCGGCCACGAAGGTCGCCAGATAGCCGCCGGCCGACGGCATGACCTGGAAGTCCACCTGGGCGTAGCCCACCGCCGCGAACTCGCAGCGCAACAGCGCGGGCGGGGTGCCGTGATCCCGCGTCGGTCGGTCGGCATCCACCACCACCACCCGTCCGTCCGGCTTCAGCGCCGGGCGCAGCCGCCACAGGAACTCGTAGGGACTGGCGATCTCGTGGTACATGTGGACCATCAGGATCCGGTCGAAGCTGGCCGGCGGCAGCTTGGGGTCGGCGGGTTCGCCGAGCTTCACCGACACGTTGTCCAGCCGGTCCTTGGTGACCCGCATCGCCAGCGCGTCGCGCGCGGCCGCCTGTATGTCCTGCGCCAGCACCCGGCCGGTCGGCCCGACGCGACGTGCGAGCCGCACCGTGTAGTAGCCCTCGCCCGCGCCGATGTCGGCGACCGTCATGCCGGGCCGCAGCTCGGCGCGGTCCATGACCTCCTCCGCCTCGTTCAGCCGGTCGCGCGCCTCCTCGGTGGACCAGCGGGTGGACACCACGCTCGCCACCGGCCGGTCGGCCGGCGGAAAGCGCTCGGCGGCGCCGTCCGCGCGGGTGCAGGCTCCGAGCGCCAGCAGGGCGAGCGAAAGTATCCTCACTCGACGTCCTCCACGTCCACCGTCTCGCCCGTCACCTTCTGCGACAACGCCGCCGAGATGAACGGGTCGAGCGCGCCGTCGAGCACGTCGGCGGGCGCGGTCGAGGTGTGGCCGGTGCGCAGGTCCTTGACCAGCTGGTAGGGTTGCAGGACGTAGGAGCGGATCTGGTGGCCCCAGCCGATCTCGGTCTTGGCCTGGTACTCGCCCGACGCCTCCGCCTCGCGCCGCTGCAGCTCGGCCTCGTAGAGCCGCGCCTTGAGCATCGACATGGCGGTGGCGCGGTTCTTGTGCTGGCTGCGGTCGTTCTGGCTCGCCACCACGATGCCGGACGGCAGGTGGGTGATGCGCACGGCGGAATCGGTCGTGTTGACGTGCTGTCCGCCCGCGCCGGATGCGCGGTAGGTGTCGATCTTGAGGTCGCCCTCGTTCACCTCGATCTCGATGTCGTCGTCGATCACGGGATAGACCCAGACCGACGAGAAGCTGGTGTGCCGCCGGGCCGAGCTGTCGTAGGGGCTGATGCGGACCAGCCGGTGGACGCCGGATTCCGACTTGGCATAGCCATAGGCGTTCTCGCCCCGGATCTGGAGCGTGGCCGACTTGATCCCCGCCTGCTCGCCGGCCGACGCTTCGATCAGCTCGACCTTGTAGCCGCGCTGCTCCGCCCAGCGCTGGTACATCCGCAGCAGCATCTCGGCCCAGTCCTGGCTCTCGGTGCCGCCCGCGCCGGCATGGACCTCGAGATAGGTGTCGTTGGAGTCCGCCTCGCCGGCGAGCAGCGCCGTCACCTTGTCGCGCTCGGCGCGGGCGACCAGCGCGTCAAGGGACGCGGTGAGTTCGTTGGCCATGGCGGTGTCGCCGTCGGCGTCCGCCAGCTCGATCAGCTCGACCGTGTCGGCCAGCTCGCGCTCGATGGTCGTGACCGCGCCGATCGCGCCGTCGAGCCGCTGGCGCTCCTTCATCACCGCCTGCGCCCCCTTCGGATCGTCCCACAGGGTGGGGTCCTCGACGCGCGCGTTCAACTCCGCCAGCCGCCGGTTGGCACGCTCCCAGTCGAGGAAGCGGCGGACGAGCGCCATCGCGGCGGTGATCTGGTCGTGGGCGGCTTGCGCTTCGGCGCGCATGGAGAACTCCAGCAGGACGGGGAGGGGACCGGGCGGGCGGCGGTTCGCGGCCTCCCTAGTAGATGCCGCCGGTGTTTTCCAGGAACTCGCTGTCGCGGCTGCGCGGCTTCTCGGATGCGGCGGGTCGCGACGGTGCGGCTGCGGGGCGGGCGGCGGCGCCGCGCCGTTCCGCGCGCTCCGCTTGCGCGATCTCGTCGCGGCGGATGGTTCGCGTGGGCTCGGTCTCCGGCTTGAAGGCCTCCCAGATCACCGCCGATTTGGGATCGTCGCCCGGCCAGCCGGAGAAGACGCGGCGGCCGGATCGCCGGTCGATCCGCACCATGCGCGTCCCGTCGGAAATGCGGAACGGCGTGCGCGGCGCGTCGGCGAGCACGCGGAGCGCGAAGTCCTTGAACACCGGCGCGGCCAGCGTGCCGCCCTGCGCCCCGCCCATCACGCGCGGCTGGTCGTAACCGAGATAGAGGCCCGCCACGACATCGGGCGTGCCGCCGACGAACCAGACCTCCTTGGGTCCGTTCGTCGTGCCGGTCTTGCCGAACAACGGCCGGTCGAGGTCGCGCAGCCGCTGCGCCGTCCCGCGCGTCACCACGCCTTCCAGCATGTGGACCACCTGGTACGCGGTCACCGGGTCGATCACCGGGTTGCCGCGCCGGGGCAGGCGCGGCATCGGCTTGCCGTCCCAATCGGGCATGTTGCACCGCGCGCACTGCGCCAGCCGGGTGTCGGCCCTCGTGCCCGGGATCACCTTGCCGCGCCGGTCCTGGACATAGTCGAACAGCGTCGGCGTCAGCCCGCGCCCGTTGTTCGCCAGCATGGAAAAGGCGTTCGTCATGCGCGACACGGTGGTCTCGCCCGCGCCCAGCGCGACGGACAGGTAGGGGGGATAGGTGCCGATCCCCATCCGCGCGATCGTCTTGACGACGTTCTCCATGCCCGCCTGGCTGGCGGCGCGCACGGTCATCAGGTTGCGCGACTGTTCCAGCCCCCATCGCATGGTCTGAGCGCCGGCGTTGCGGCCGCCGAAGTTGCGGAAGCATTTCTGGCCCAGAGTGGCGCCCTGATAGACGCAGAAGGGGCCATCCACAATCTGGCTGGCGGGCGTCATGCCGTTGTCGAGCGCGGTGGCGTAGACGAACGGCTTGATGGTCGAGCCCGGCTGCCGCAGCGCCTGCGTCGCGCGGTTGAAACTCTGGGTGCGCTGGTCATAGCCGCCCTGCATGGCGAGCACCTGGCCGGTGTGGGGGTTTTCCACAACCATGCCGCCGGACAGGCTGGGGAGCGCGCGCAGCAGCCAGGTGCCGCCATCGTTCGCCAGCAGCACCACGTCGCCCGGCTTGAGGGCGGCGAACGCCGTGCCGCCCGCCCCACGCACCGGCAGGTTGGCGGCCCAGGCGGGCAGCGGGCCGGTCGAACCGTCGGGCAGGCCGACCGTCGCCTCGCGCGCCGACTTCGTCAGCACCACGCCGACCGTCCAGCCGGGCACGTTGGTGCCGCGGCCCGAGGCGCGCAGCGCATTCAGCCAATCGTCGCCCGCCGACACCTCCGCCAGCGGCCCCTCCCAGCGTCGCCCGCCATAGCGGTCGAGCGCCCCGCGCAGCGACTGTTCGGCCGCGAGCTGGTACTCGGGGTTGAGCGACGAGCGCACCCACAGTCCGCCCGCATAGACGCTGTGGGGTCCCGCCTCCGCCGTTTCGCCGAAGCGGTCGATCAGCTGGCGCCGGATCTCTTCGGTGAAGTAGCCTGCGATCGGCGGGAAGGCGGCGGGCTGGCTGGCGATCAGGCCGAGCGGCTCGGACTTGGCATCGGCGGCCGCGGCGGCGGACACGAAGTCGTTGCGCACCATCTCGTCCAGCACGAAGTCGCGGCGCTGGATCGCCGCCTGTGCGTTGGCGGCGCGGCCGTAGCGCTCCGGTGCCTTGGGCAGGATGGCGAGGAACGCCGCCTCGGCCAGCGACAGTTCGCCCACGTCCTTGCCGAAATAGGCTTGGGCGGCCGCCTGCACGCCGAAGGACTGGCGACCCAGCGGGATGGAGTTCAGATAGAGCTCCAGGATCTGCGGCTTGGTCAGCACGCTCTCGATCCGCTTGGCGAGGATCGCCTCCTTCAGCTTGCGGACGTAGCTGACCTCGTTGGTGAGCAGCAGGTTCTTGGCGACCTGCTGGGTGATGGTCGAAGCGCCGATCGGGCGGCCGTCGCTGCGGAAGTTGGTGATCACCGCCGACGCGATGCCGGCGTAGTCCAGGCCGCCATGCTCGAAGAACGTCCGGTCCTCCGCCGCCAGGAAGGCGCGGACCAGGACGGGCGGGTACTCGTCGTAGGACAGCTCGACGCGGCGCTCGCGGGCGAAGGAGGAGATCGGCTCGCCGGAGATCGAACGGACGTAGGAGGGCAGCGGCGGCTCGTAGCGCAGCAGGCTGTCGGCGGACGGCAGGTTGCGGGTGAGCAGCACCCAGGCGACCGCCAGCGCCGCGAGGCCGAGCAGCGCCAGCGCCGCCAGCACCCGCACCCAGCGGCGCCCCCACAGCCGGGCCGGCCAACGTCGCCCGACGGGTGGAGGGTCGGCGGGAATGGGAGGAGCGGACGCCATGGGGTTGCCCGTTTAGCCGATCGGCGGGTCTTTTCCAGTCCGGAGGCGATTGTGCGCTCGCCGATCCGGAGGCCGAACCGCTCGCCGCCGAACAGCGCGCCGCGCCGCGCCTCAGCGCCCGGCGATCTGGCGCGCGAAATGGGCGGCGACCGCGTCCGCCAGTCCGGCGGCGATCGCGTCGCGACCCTTCGCGCTGGTCAACCACGCCACATCCTGCTCGTTCGACATGTAGCCCGTCTCGTACAGAACAGAGGGCACGTCCGGAGCCTTCAGCACCATCAGGCTGGCGAAGCGGTGATAGCCGGGCTTGAACGGCACCGCGTCCGATTCGCGATGCAGCACCTTGGCGAAGCGCGAGGACACCGTCATCGTCTCGCGCTGGGTCAGCCCGATCAGGATGCCGGTGACGTCGCTGCCCTGATCGGACAGGTCGAGGCCGCCGATCGCGTCGGCCCGGTTCTCGCGCGAGGCGAGCCGCGCCGCCTCCCGATCGGAGGCGACCTCCGACAGGGTGTAGACCGTGGCGCCCCGCGCGTCCGGGTTGGGGGCGCTGTCGGCGTGGATCGAGACGAACAGCTGCGCGCCCAGCCGCCGCGCGACGCCGAAACGATCGCGCAGCACCAGGTAGCGGTCATCCGCGCGGGTCAGGGCGACGCGCATCCGTCCCGTGGCGAGCAGACGATCGCGCACGATGCGTGCGATCGCCAGCGTCACGTCCTTTTCGCGCACTCCGTCGAAGGGGCTGATCGAACCCGGATCGTGGCCGCCATGACCCGCGTCGATCACGACGAGCGGGCGGTTCTCGGGGCCGGCGACCGCCACCCGCCGCTCGACGGCTCGCGCGGGGGCGACGGTGACACGCACGCGGTAGCGAGGTGGGGAGAGCAGGCGGCGCAGCACTGCGGGTGGACGAAAGGTGGCGGACCATCCCGCGAGGACCTCGCTCAGGATGTGGTCGCCGGCACCGACGCGCGGGGCGATCGCCGCCTCCGCGCCGCCGCCATCGAGCACCAGCCGGTCCGGTCCGGTACGCGCCAGCGGGCGGACGCCGGCGACCGGCACGCCGAAGGGCGGTCGGACCTCGCCCGGGAAGACGTCGACCCGTGTCACGCCGGCGGCGAGCGCGGGCAACGGCGCGCCGACGAGCGCGAGCAGGAACAGGGCGAGGGCCGCCATGGCCGGGATGTGCGCCAAGCCGCTCGCCCTCGTCCAGCGAAAACTCGGCCGTGGTGTGAGCGGCGAAGGGCGGCCGCGGGGAAACGGGAGGCATCGGCGGGCGCCGGCTCCGAAACGGGGAGGACCTCTCCTGCCATATGGCCGCAAGCGAGCGCAGGGTCGTCCTCCGGAACCCCGGCGAGGATTTTCGGCGGCTGCGTCGGCGCGGACGTCAACCCATGTTGCCCCGGCGCGACATCGTTGCTAGACCCGACATCGGCGATCATGTGCCGGTCGGGTTCGTGAGCGAGTCCGGGTCCGCGGATCGCCGGGGAGGAGCCATCCGCGCTCCTGCCCGCACCCCGTCCCGATGCGGCCGCCCCCGGCGATCCCGCAGGGGACACGACAGGTTGATGCTTTATGCCGGTCCAGGCCCTCGTTTCCACTCGCGCTCGTCCCCTGGGATTGGTGCGGGAGGGCGCGATCGTCGGCCCTCAGTCGGGGGCACCGGGGAAAGCCGACGCATCCATCCATTCCACCAGGACGCCGCGCCCGCCGATCGTCGGCCCGCGCGTCCCGTCCGTCAACCATGGCCCCCCGCATCCGTTCGCGGCGGCGGCCCGGAGACCACACAATGGCAACGCGCATGTTGATCGACGCGCGGCACAGGGAAGAAACCCGTGTCGCGGTCACGCAGGGTAATCGTATCGAGGAGTTCGACTTCGAGTCGGCCGACCATCGCCAGCTGAAAGGCAACATCTACCTGGCGCGTGTCGTGCGTGTCGAGCCGTCGCTGCAGGCGGCGTTCGTGGAGTTCGGCGGCAACCGTCACGGCTTCCTCGCCTTTCCCGAGATCCACCCCGACTACTACCAGATCCCCAAGGCCGACCGCGACGCGCTGCTGGCCGAGGAGGCGGATCAGGCGGCCGAGGCCGCGCGGCTGGAGGACGAGCACGCCGAGCGGGAGGGCGAGGAGGCCGGCGACGAGGAGGGCGAGGACGCGCCCCCGCCCGAACCCGACACCAAGGCCGCCGCGCACGACGAGGAGGACACCAAGACGGTGGCCGCGCTCCGCTCGCGCCGCGAGTCCGTGCGCCGCCGCTATCGCATCCAGGACGTCATCAAGCGCCGCCAGGTGATGCTCGTCCAGGTCGTCAAGGAAGAGCGCGGCAACAAGGGCGCGGCGCTGACCACCTATCTGTCGCTCGCCGGGCGCTACACCGTGCTGATGCCCAACACGTCGAAGGGCGGCGGCATCAGCCGCAAGATCAGCTCCGCCGCCGACCGCAAGCGGCTGAAGTCGATCATGGCGGAGTTCGACCTGCCCCGGTCGATGGGCCTGATCGTGCGCACCGCGGGCCTCCAGCGCACGCGCGCCGAGATCAAGCGCGACTTCGACTATCTCGCCCGCCTGTGGGACGGCATCCGCGAGGCGACGCTGAAGGCCACCGCGCCCGAGCTGATCTACGCCGACAGCGACCTCCTCAAGCGCGCGATCCGCGACATCTACAACAAGGACGTGGACGAGGTGCTGGTCGAGGGGCCGGAGGGCTACGCCCAGGCGCGTGAGTTCATGAAGCTCCTGATGCCGAGCCACGCCCGGCGCGTGAAGCACTATGCCGATCCGGTGCCGCTGTTCCAGCGCGAGGGCGTGGAGGATCAGCTGTCCGCCATGTTCTCGCCCACAGTGCAGCTGAGGTCCGGCGGCTATCTGGTCATCAATCCGACGGAGGCGTTGGTGTCGATCGACATCAATTCGGGCCGCTCCACGCGCGAGCACGGGATCGAGGCGACCGCGCTCAAGACCAACCTCGAGGCGGCCGAGGAGATCGCCCGCCAGTTGCGCCTGCGCGACATGGCCGGCCTGGTCGTCATCGACTTCATCGACATGGAGTCCAATTCCAACAACAAGAAGGTCGAGCGCTGCCTGAAGGAGGCGCTGAAGGACGACCGGGCGCGCATCCAGGTGGGCCGCATCTCGTCCTTCGGCCTGCTCGAGATGAGCCGCCAGCGGCTGCGCACCGGGGTGCTGGAAGCGTCCACCCACCAGTGCCCGCATTGCGAGGGCACGGGACTGATGCGGACCGCCGCGTCGTCCGGCCTGTCGGCGCTCCGGATGCTGGAGGAGGAGGCGGCGCGCGGTCGGGGATCGCAGCTGACATTGCGCGCCGGTCTGGAGGCGGCGTTCTACGTGCTCAATTCCAAGCGTTCCGACCTGGCCGAGGTCGAGGAGCGCTACGGCGTGGCGATCACCGTCGAGGGCGATCCGACGCTGGAAGGCGCTCGCATGGAGGTCGACGCCGCCGGCCCGCCGCCGGTCGTGCGCGCCGCCGCCGCGCCGCCGCTGATAGAGGAGGACGACGAGGATCTGCCCGAGGAGGAGATCGATGAAGAGGAGGCGGCGGAGATCGCCGCGGTGGCCGCGGCGCGCGCCGCGGACGGCGATGACGAGGGCGAGCGCGGCGCGGGTCGTGGGAGTCGCCGCCGGCGCCGTCGCGGCGGCGCGCGATCCGAGGAGGGTGCCGACGAAGGGGGCGCGGAAGCGTCGCCCGCTGGAGCCGAAACGCGCTCCGACGACGAATCCGACGCGGACGGCGAGCGTCGCCGTCGCCGCCGCGGCCGTCGAGGTGGTCGCCGCCGGCGCGCGCAGGAGGGCGAGGGAACGGCCGAGGCGATGACCGACGGGGAGGCGGAGGCCGACGAGACCGTCTCGCCGCCGTCGCCCTCCGCCAAGGCCGCGGCCGTCGACGAGCCCGGGATGCTCGAGCCCGGCGAGCAGGCCGGGATCGCCGAACAGCCCAGGCCCAAGCGCGCGCGCCGTCGGACGTCCGCACCGGCCCCGGAGACCCCGGCGCGGGGAGCCGAGAGCGCCGCCACGGAGGGCGGACCCGAGCCCATGGAGACGACCGCGGAGGCGGAGGCTCCCAAGCCGCGCCGGCGACGGACGAAGAAGGACGCGGGCGACATTCCGCCGTCTGGCGGGGCCAAGACGGGCGCCGGGGCGGGGTCTGGGACCGAGACCGTGATCCAGGCGACGGAGGTGCCCAAGGCACGCCGTCGTCGCGCCTCCAAGCCGAAGACGGAGGCTCCCGCAGGGGAGGCGACGGCGCTCGCCACGCCGGTCGAGGCGGACGCGGACGCCGCCGCCAACGGAGCCGCGACCGCGGTGCTGGAGGCCGCCGGGGCGGAGGCGGGTCCGTCCGGGGCTCCGCCACCGGCCGACGGCTCGCCGCGGAAGGGCTGGTGGCAGCGCACCTTCGGGTGAGATCGGCATGGGGGGCGGCGATCGCGCCAAGCCGACCCCCCGCTGGGCCGGGCCTGTCGAAGCCTTCGCTCCCTCGGCACGCCCCTCCCGGTTGCCGCTCCTTCACGCTCCATTCACCGGATCGTCGGCAGCATGGCGCTTCGCCACTCTGGCCGAAGCAAGGCTCTTCTCATGCGCCCGCTCAGCGCCTCTCTTCGCCTGACCCTCGCCCTCGTGGCCACGCTGGGACTGGCGGTGCAGCCGCTGGCCGCCCAGTCGATCCTGCGCGACGCGGAGACCGAGGCGCTGTTCGCCGACATGGCCGCACCGCTCGTGCGCGCCGCCGGCCTCGACCCCGCCAACGTCCGCGTGGTGCTGATCGGCGACCCGACGATCAACGCCTTCGTGGCGGGCGGGCAGACGGTCTATGTCCACTCCGGCTTGATCCTGGCCGCCGACAACGCCAACCAGGTGCAGGGCGTGATCGCGCACGAACTGGGCCACATCGCCGGCGGCCACGTCACCCGCTTTGGCGAGGGGGCAGCCAAGGCGACGGGCATCTCCCTGGTAAGCTTGGTGCTCGGAGCGGCGGCGCTGGCGGCCGGGGCCGGTTCGGCCGGTGCGGGCATCATCGCGGCGGGCCAGCAGGCGGCGCAGGGATCGTTTCTCGCTTTCACCCGCGTACAGGAGTCGAGCGCGGACGCGGCCGGCGCAAGCTATCTCAACGCGGCCGGCATCACCGGGCACGGAATGCTGGACTTCTTTCGGAAGCTTCAAAATCAGGAGCTGCGCGCCGGGATCGCCCAGACCGACAGTTTCAATCGCAGTCACCCGCTGTCCGGCGAGCGCATCGCCTTCTTGACCTCCACGCTGCAGATGGCACCCACCTGGAACCGCCCGTCCGATCCGACGCTGGAGGCGCGCTTCGCGGAGGTGAAGGCCAAGCTCGCGGGTTTCCTGCAGGAGCCCGCCCGGACGCTGCGGGAGTATCCCGCGACGAAGATGACCCCCGCCGCGCATTATGCGCGCGCCTATGCCTATCACCGCCTCGCGCAGACCGATCGCGCGCTCGACGAGACGAAGGCGCTGCTCGCCGACGAGCCGGACAATCCCTATTTCCTCGAGCTCGACGGTCAGATCCTGCTCGAGTCGCACCGCCCCGCCGACGCCGTGGCGCCGCTGGCCCGCGCCACGCGGTTGACCGGCAACAACCCGCTGATCGCGCTCACCTACGGCCACGCGCTCCTGGAGACCGGCGATCCCGCCAACCTGGCCGAGGCGGAGCGCGTGCTGCGCGCGGCCGTGGTGCTGGATCGCGACAATCCCTTCGCCTGGTGGCAGCTCGGCTCGATCTACGAGGCGCGCGGCGACACCGCGCGCGCCGCACTGGCGACGGCGGAGCGCTGGCAGCTGCAGGACCAGCCGCAGATCGCGCTGCCCAACGCGCGCGCGGCGATGGCGGGCCTGCCGGAGGGTTCGCCCGACTGGATCCGCGCGCAGGACATCACGCTGGTGGCCGAACAGGCGATCAAGGATCGCAAGGGCCGCCGTTCGTGAGCGCGGCGCGGCGCTGGACGACGGCGCTGCCCGCGGCACTGATCGGCGGACTGATCGGCGGGGCGGCCGTGGCGCTGGCGGGTCCGATCCTGGGTCTGGGGGCGGCCTCGCCCGAGGCGGTGCGGGCCGCGTTGGCGAGCGACCCGGCGATGATCCCCGACGCCATGGAGGCGCTGCACGCCCGCGAGCGGGCCGGCGCGGTCGTGGCCAACCGGCAGGCGCTCGCCACGCCGTTCCGCCACGCCGTCGCCGGCGATCCGGACGGCGATGTGACCGTCGTCGAGTTCTTCGACTACGCCTGCGGCTTCTGCAAGCGGTCGCAGCCGGCCGTCGCCGCGCTGCTGCGCGACGATCCGAAGGTGCGGCTGGTCTATCGCGAGCTGCCGATCCTTGGCGAGGCGTCGATCGCGGCGGCGGGGGCGAGCCTGAAGGCGGCGGGCACCGATCGCTATCGGGCGTTCCACGACGCCCTGTTCGCGGCCGGACCGACGGCGCTGGCGGCGGCGGCGGCGCGGGCGGGTCTGCCGCTCGACCGCTTGGCGGGCGCGCCCGACGCCGCCGAACGGGCGGAGCTCGCGAAGAACCTCGACCTCGCCCGCGCGCTCGGCGTGTCCGGCACGCCCGCCTGGGTGATCGGCGACCGGGTGATCGACGGCGCCGTGGACGAGGCGGAGCTGAAGGCGGCGGTCGCGCAGGCGCGGGCGGGGGGCGGAGACGGGTGATCTGGGTGGGAAGCGGACCTGTCGCCAGTCGTGGCCACGCTCTGATGGGTTGGAGAGTTCGACATCCGCTCTTGGGGCGCAAGCCGCCAACCCTAACCCCGGCCCTTGAACCCCTGCGCCACCAGATACCACTCGCTCGAGCCCTTGCGGCTGGCCGGCGGCTTGGCGTGCTTGACGGTGGCGAAGCGGCGCTTGAGCTCGGCGAGCAGCTCGCCCTGGGTGCCGCCGGCGAGCACCTTGGCCACGAACGCGCCGCCCGGGGCCAGGGTGGCGGTGGCGAAGTCGGCGGCGCGCTCGACCAGCGCCATGGTGCGCAGGTGGTCGGTCTGCTGGTGGCCCACGGTGTTCGCGGCCATGTCTGACAGCACCAGGTCGGGAGCCTGGCCGAGCGCCGCGAGGATGGCGTCGGGCGCGCCGTCGTCGGTGAAGTCTCCCTCCATCAGCACCGCGCCCTCAATCGGATCGGTCGGCAGCAGGTCGATGCCGACCAGCCGCGCCGAGGGATCGCGACGGAGCACGAGCTGCGCCCAGCCGCCCGGCGCGCAGCCGAGATCGACCACCGTGCGCGCGCCCTTCAACAGCCCGAATTTACCGTCCAGCTCGGCCAGCTTGTAGGCGGCGCGGCTGCGATAGCCCTCCGCCTTGGCGGCGCGCACATAGGGGTCGTTCAGCTGGCGCTCGAGCCAGCGGACCGACTGGGCGGTGCGGCCGCGCGCGGTCTTCACCCGCTGGTGCCCGGCGGAACGGGTCGAGCGGCCGGGCGGCTTCGTCACGCGCCGCTCCGCCGCGCGGCCGTGCCGGCGAGCATCGAACGCAGGATGCCCTCGCGGATGCCCCGGTCGGCGACCGACAGTTCGGCCGCGGGCCAGCAGTCCAGGATCACGTCCAGGATGGCGCAGCCGGCCACCACCAGCTCCGCGCGGTCGGCGCCGATGCACGGCACCGTCCGGCGCTCCGCCAGATCCATCGCGGCGAGCGCCCGGCCGATCTCGCGCAGCGCCGTCGCGGGGACCCGCTGCCCGTCCACCTGGCGGCGGTCGTAGGAGGGCAGCTTCAGCCACACGGAGGCGAGCGTCGTGACCGTGCCCGACGTGCCGATCAGCTGAGCGCCGTCGGGACCCTCCGCCTCCATACGTGTCCGAAAGGGCGCGAGCGCCGTCAGCAGCCGCCGGCGCATGCGCTCGAACGCGGCCAGCCGATCGTCCGGCGTGCTCCCGGTGGTGGTGCCCGGCTCCGCCTCGCTCAGCGACACCACGCCCCAGGGGACCGAGGTCCAGTCGACGACCTCGGCGCCGTGCGCGCCCGGCCGCACGAGCACGATCTCGGTCGAGCCGCCGCCGATGTCGAAGATGATGGCGCACCGGCTGTGCTCCGCGATCAGCGCCTGGCAGCCGAGCACGGCGAGGCGCGCCTCCTCCGCCGCGCCGATGACCTGCAGGTGGATGCCGGTCTCGTCGGCCACGCGAGCGATGAAGTCCGTGCCGTTCGCCGCCTGGCGGCAGGCCTCCGTGGCCACGGAGCGCGCCAGCGTCACGCGCCGCCGCCGCAGCTTGTCGGCGCAGACATGAAGCGCGTCGATCGCGCGCTCCACCGCGCCGTCGGACAGGCGGCCGGTGGAGTGCAGCCCCTCGCCCAGCCGGACGACGCGCGAAAAGGCGTCCACGACCAGGAACTCGTCCGCCGCCGCCGGACGGGCGATCAGCAGGCGGCAATTGTTGGTGCCGAGGTCGAGCGCGGCGAAGACCTCGCGGCTCCAGCCGCGGTTGTGCGGGTGGACGGCCGGGATGGGCAGCGGCGTGCCCCCCGCCTCCCCGCCGATCGGAACGTGGGGCCGCCCGCCCGGGGAGGGTCCGCTGGTCACTGGCCGTTCTCTTCGCGTCTCACCGGGCGTGGCCGCCCGGCACTTGGCCGACGGCGTAGCGACGCGGGGACACGGCGGCAAGGCGAAGCCGCCAGGTTGACATCGGACGCGCGCGGCCCCTATCGAGCCGCCCCACTGCCCCGTCGTCTAACGGCAAGACTACGGACTCTGACTCCGTCAATCGTGGTTCGAATCCACGCGGGGCATCCAGCGTTTACCGATCCGAGCGTCTCGCCTGATCCCGCCCAAGTCGCGGGAGCGTCCTCAGTCCGCGCCCTCGTCCCCGCTGTACTTGATCTCCAGGAACCGTCCGCGCGTCGCCAGCGCATCCAGGTCGCCCTGGGCGATCCTCGTGGCGAGGTCGTCGATCTGGCGGTCGATGGTCTTCAGTCCGTCCGTCAGCTGCTGGTCTGGAGTGGAACCGGCGGACTCTCTCTCGCGCAGCGGGTGCGGCACTTTCTCGTAGCTCTGGATCAGGCTCGGCAGGTGCTCGCCCACAAGGGAGCGCACCTCGGTCGCCACGGGAGAGGCGGGGTCGAGGGTGTCGAGCTGCAGGCCGAGCTGGTCCAGCCGCGTGCCGATCGACTGCGCGGCGAGCTTGGCGGGCGCGGGCAGGAGCGGCTGCTGCTGTTCCAGCCACAGCTCGGCCCGGCCTGCGAGCTGCTTGAGGCCGGTCTGGGGCAGCGTGCTCGCGCGGACTTCCGGCACGGTGGTCCGCATGATCGCGAACACGATCACCGCTACGATGACCAGCGCGGCGAGCATCACACCCAACAGGCCGATCGGCGAGACCAGTCCCCAAATGGTGGAGGCGACCAGCACGGCCAACACCCCGGCCGCCGCCAGCTTCACGCCGGACACCGCCTTCTCGCGTCGGAGCGCGCGCGAGCGGTCGCCGATTGGCTGGACCTTCTCCGCCCGCCGGCGCGCCTGCCCGGCCCTGGCGACCGTCAGCGCATCGTCGGTGGAGCGGGGAGCGCTCACCCCTCGACCGCGCTCAGCAGCGACGGCTCGTTCGACGAGCCGGCGGACAGCCGCGCCTGCTCCTGGCCTTCGGCGCGCGCGATATAGCCCCGCGACTTCTCGACCTCGCCCTCCAGCGAGTTGACCGTCTGCTTCATGCTGTCGAGCGCCTTCAGCTTGAAGGTGTCGATCTGGTCCATCGTGTCGTAGATGTTCTGGAAGGCGCGGCTCAGCGTCTCCAGCGGGATGGTCGCGGACGCCGCCTGTTCGTGGATGCGGCCGGTCTGCTCCTTCATCATCTTGCCCGTGCCCTCGATGATGTTGGCGGTGGTCGTGTTGAGCGCGGTGATCTGGTCGAGCACCAGCTTCTGCCCGACCAGCGCCTGGGCCACGGTGACCGCGGTGCGCAGCGCGCCGACGGTGGTGGTGGACGCCCGGTCCACGCCCTTCACCAGCTCCACATTGTTCTTCTTGACCAGGTCGAGGGCGAGATAGCCCTGCACGGTCACCGCCATCTGGGTCAGCAGGTCCTGCCGCCGCTGGCGGGTGTAGAACAGCGCCGTCTCGCGGATCGCCTTGGCCTTGGCGGGGTCGCTGGAGTCGAGGTCGGCGGCCGTCTCCTCCAGCTTCTCGTCCAGCTTGGCGGCGACGTGGATCATCTGTTCCAGCTTGCCCATGGCGGTCCACAGATTGCGGCGCTCCACGTCGATGGCGGCGTTGTCCATGAGGAGCTCGTCCTTGCCCTTGGCGAGCCGCGCCAGGATGGACGAGATGTGGCCCTGCGCGGAGGTGTAGCTGTCGAAGTAGTTCCTGAGCTTGCCGCCGAACGGGATGATGCCGAACAGCCGCCGCTTGGTCAGCAAATTGCCCTTGGTGGACGGGTCCAGGTCCTCCACCGTGCGGCGCAGTTCGGCCAGGTCGGTGCCGACCGAGCTGTCCTGATCCATCGCCTTGACCGGGCGGTCCAGGAAGCGGTTGGACTGGCCGGCGGCCGCCGTGATCTCCTTCCTCCCCATGTTGGTCAGCTGGTCGACCTTGGCCCCGAACTCCGGCGAGTTGGCGTCCTGCGCGATCAGGTCGGCGACGAAGCCGTCCACCTTCTCGTCCAGCTTCGTGCGGGTCTCGCTGTCGATGGCGACCAGGCCGGACGCCTTCTCCGGCGCCACGGCGGGCACGGGGTCCGGCGCGTCGAGCGTCAACGCGGGTTCGGTGGCGGTCAGCGTCTCGGCCATGCGGTCCTCCTGAAGGGCGTGTTGGCCGTACAACACAGCGGCCGTGCCCTCAAGCCATCATGACGGGTGGAGGGCGGAGAGGCTAGGGGCAGGGCATCCTCCCTGCCGCGCAGCGCTGGAGAGGGGACCGTTGCGAAAAGACCGCCCCTTCTTTGCATCCCCGCGAAAGCGGGGATCCAGGCACCGTCTGCGGAAACAGAGTCGCTGTCGCGTCGAGTGGAGCCTGGATCCCCGCCTGCGCGGGGATGACGATGGTGAATTGAGCAACGATCCCCATCCCGCATGGGGAGGATGCCGAAACCTCCGCCAGCCCGCGGCGTTCACCAAAAACCCAGCCCTGTCCGGAGCTTCCATGCGCCTTGCCATCCTCACCGCCACCGCTCTCATCGCCACCCCCGCGCTCGCCCAGTCGGGTGGGTCCAGCAACGCCGGACCCGGTCCGGAGGCGACGATCGTCGGCCATGTCAACAAGTTCAAGCAGCTCGACCCCGACCCCGCCTCGTTGCGCGTGCCGGACGGCTTCCGCGTGGACCTGGTCGCGCGCGATCTGGGCAATGCCCGGATGCTGGCGGTGGCGGACGACGGCACGGTGTACATCACCCGGCGCGGCGAAGGCGACGTGATCCAGCTGCTGGACACCGACCGCGACGGCGTGTTCGAGGGGTTCCGCAGCATCGCGTCGCGTCCTAACATGCACGGCATCGCGATCGACGGCGACACCATGTATCTCGTCACCATCAAGGACGTGTGGAGCGCGCCGATCCGCGCCGACGGCACGCTGGGGCCGCTCACGCTGATCGTCGACGATCTTCCCGACGCGGGCCAGCACCCCAACCGCACCATCGCGGTCGGGCCGGACGGCAAGCTCTACATCTCGGTCGGCTCCACCTGCAACGCGTGCTCCGAAGCCAATCCGGAGAACGCCACCATCGTGCGGATGAACCCGGACGGCACCGGCCGGCAGGTGTTCGCGTCCGGACTGCGCAACACCATCGGCTTCGACTGGAACCCGCGCGACGGGCAGCTCTGGGGCTTGGATCACGGCATCGACTGGCTGGGCGACACGGAGCAGCCGAGCGAGATCAATCGTATCGAGCAGAACAAGATGTACGGCTGGCCCTACATCTATGGCGCAGGCGGCGAGAACCCTCAGGACCGGCCCCCCGCCGGTCTGACGATGGCCGACTGGAAGGCGATGAGCGTGCCGATGGCGCTCGGCCACACCGCGCATTCCGCGCCGATGCAGATGGCTTTCGACCGGGGCACGAACTTCCCGACCGAAATGCAGGGCGACGTGTTCGCCGCGTATCGGGGATCGTGGAACAGGCTGGAGCCCGCCGGCTATGAGGTGGTCCGCATCCGCTTCGGCGCGGACGGGCGGGCGCAGGCGGTCGAGCCGTTCGTGACCGGCTGGCTGAAGACCGTGGACGGGCAGATCGGCTGGACCGGGCGACCCACCGGCCTGGCCTTTGAGCCGTCTGGCACGATGCTGGTCGGCGATCCGGAGAACGGCGCGCTCTACCGGGTGAGCCACACCGGCCGGGGCGCGGCGCGGCCGTTGACGGTGGCGCGGGCGAAGGAGGAGCGGCCTGTGGCGCACCCGGTCGCGTCGGAGGAGCCGGCGTTGGCGGTGCGGAGTGCGCTCGCGGTGACGTCCCGCGACTTCACGGCGGGCGGGGCGATCCCGATGCTCCATTCCGCCTACGGCCAGAACGTGTCGCCGGCGCTCGCCTGGTCGGCGGGACCGGCGGGCACGCGCTCCTACGCCATCGTCGCGGAGGACCCGGACGCCGGCACGCCCGCCCCGATCGTCCACTGGCTCGCCTGGAACGTGCCCGCCGGCATGACGGGCCTGCCGCAAGGGGTGGCCGGCGCGCCGCAGCTGACCGAGCCCGAGGGAATGCGCCAGGGGCTGAGCTCCCGCGGCACGCTCGGCTGGTTCGGCCCGCGCCCGCCGGTGGGCGATCGCCCACACGGCTATCACCTGCAGGTCTTCGCGCTGGATCGCGAGCTGGACCTGCTGCCGGGTGCCACGCGCGAGGGGCTGGTGGCGGCGATGGCGGGGCACGTGCTGGCCAGGGGCGAGCTGGTGGGGATGTACGCGCAGGCGGTGAAGCCAGACTGACCACTCCCCTTCCTGTCAGGGAGGGGTTGGGGGTGGGTGGCGAGGCGAAGCCGAGCCTCCGAGGGTTGAGCGAAACGACGACATCCGCAGCTCGCGCTGACGCGCTCGCACCCACCCCCGACCCCTCCCTGCAAGCGGGGAGAGGAGAGTTGGCGCAACCCTTCCCCCTCGCGCCGATCCGCGCTACGAGCGCGCGCGAACCCCTACACATCACAGAGACACCCCATGAGCCTCCGCAACGTGGCGATCATCGCGCACGTCGATCACGGCAAGACGACGCTGGTCGATCAACTCTTCCGCCAGTCGGGCACCTTCCGCGACAACCAGCGCATCGACGAGCGCGCGATGGACTCCAACGACCTGGAGAAGGAGCGCGGGATCACGATCCTGGCCAAATGCACCTCCATCGAGTGGGACGACCACCACGGCCACCAGACCCGCATCAACATCGTCGACACGCCCGGCCACGCGGATTTCGGCGGCGAGGTGGAGCGCATCCTGTCGATGGTCGACGGCGTGATCCTGCTGGTCGACGCGGCCGAGGGCGCCATGCCCCAGACGAAGTTCGTCACCGGCAAGGCGCTCGCCCTCGGCCTCAAACCGATCGTCGTGGTCAACAAGATCGACCGCCCCGACGGCCGCGCGCAGGAGGTGCTGGACGAGGTGTTCGACCTGTTCGTGGCGCTCGACGCGACCGACGAGCAGCTCGACTTCCCCGTCCTGTTCGCGTCCGGCCGCAACGGCTATGCCGGCGAGACGCCGGACGTGCGCGAGGGCACGCTCGACCCGCTGTTCGCGATGATCGTGTCCCATGTGCCCGAGCCGCAGGTGGACGTGGACGCGCCGTTCAAGTTCCTGGCGACGCTGCTCGACCGCGACAACTTCCTGGGCCGCATCCTGACCGGCCGGGTCGACGCCGGCACCATCCGCGTCAACCAGCCGATCCACGCGCTCGACATGGACGGCACCGTGGTCGAGACCGGCCGCGCCTCGAAACTCCTCGCCTTCCGGGGCCTGGAGCGCGTGCCGGTGGAGGAGGCCAAGGCGGGCGACATCATCGCCATCGCGGGCCTTGCCAACGCCACCGTGTCCAACACCATCTGCGATCCCCAGGTGACCGACCCGATCCCCGCCCAGCCGATCGACCCGCCCACGCTCGCCATGCGCTTCGCCGTCAACGACAGCCCGTTCGCGGGCCGCGAGGCCAAGGACAACAAGGTGACCAGCCGCGTCATCCGCGACCGCCTGACGCGCGAGGCGGAGACCAACGTCGCCATCAAGGTCACCGAATCGGCCGACAAGGACAGCTTCGAGGTCGCCGGGCGCGGCGAGCTTCAGCTCGGCGTGCTGATCGAGACCATGCGGCGCGAGGGCTTCGAACTCGGCATCTCGCGCCCCCGCGTGCTGTTCCAGGACGGCGAGAAGGGCCGTGAGGAGCCCTATGAGCAGGTCGTGATCGACGTGGACGACGAGTTCGCGTCGAACGTCGTCAGCAAGATGCAGCTGAGGAAGGGCGAGCTGACCGAGCAGCGGCCATCCGGTGCCGGCAAGACCCGGCTGGTCTTCCTGGCCCCGTCGCGCGGCCTGATCGGCTATCACGGCGAGTTCCTGTCGGACACGCGCGGCACCGGCATCATGAATCGGCTGTTCGACAGCTATGGCCCGCACAAGGGGGCGATCACCGGGCGGCAGAACGGCGTCCTGATCTCCAACGGCAGCGGAGAGGCGGTCGGCTATGCGCTCAACATGCTGGAAGAGCGCGGCATCCTGTTCGTGACGCCGGGCGATCCGCTCTACGAAGGCATGGTGGTGGGCGAGAACGCCAAGCCGGAGGACCTGGAGGTCAATCCGATGAAGTCCAAGCAGCTGACGAACTTCCGTTCGACCGGCAAGGACGACGCCATACGGTTAACTCCGCCCAAGCGCATGACCCTGGAACAGGCCATCGCCTACATCGACGACGACGAGATGGTGGAGGTGACGCCCAAGTCCATCCGGCTGAGAAAGGCGCTGCTCGATCCGCATGAGAGGAAGAAGGCGGGGCGGAAGAAGGAGGGGTGAGGGCAGCCCCTCACCTTCGAAGCACTTCTACGTGCGTTCAGGGGCACGAAACTTCATTGCGGCTTCGACAAGCTGGTCACCGTACTTCGCTCGCAGTCGACTCAAGAAATCGGGTTCTGTCGCTACGGAGAACGCTAAAAAGCCTTTGAGCTCCATCTTCTCCTCAACGCTCAGTTCTAGCTTACCGGCCTTAAAGAGCAGCGATGAGATTTTTCGTTTGCGAGCTCGCCCTAAGGATACTTTTCCATCTGGAGTAAGTATTAGGCCTGTCACCATTTGGCGCTCACCTTTGAGGTAAACGCCTCGTTTATTGTCATTAAACCGCAGAGTTGGATATTTCAGGCGGTCAACCTCTTTCTTCACAACCTTTTCAAACGCGAGCAGCCGCTCACGTGAGTTTGCCGATAAGGTGATATCGTCTGCATAGCGTGTGTAGATTACGTCAGACGACTCTGCGGCATCAGAAATACGCGTGTCTAACGAGTGAAGCATGATATTAGACAATATTGGCGATGAAGGAGCGCCTATTGACAAGCAATTCGGGGAGATACCGCCTGCGCCCCAGAATAGCAGCTGTGTTGACACAAAGCCGCTCTCTTTATCGGTAAAGACGCCAGGGTTATCGCGTAAAAACTTCCTCCAATCAGCAGTTACTATGCTAAAGAAGAAGTCGCTAAAGTCCAGCTTTAGAATTGCAACAGCACCACTATGGGCTTTTGCATTGTCATAGATATTGCGACCGACAGAGTAGGCCATTGCTGACTTGTGCACTGGAAAGCGTGATAAATAGCGATCATGAAGATAGCGTTGAAGAGCTTTCAGCTCCCTAGCTGGATGCGCGATCCAACGCTGACCACCACCTCGCTTAGGGATGGGGTATACCTTGTAGCGACTAGGTGCGGATTCAATGATGCGAATGAGATCGGGGTATGGGATCCCAGTACCGATCATCAGTTCTTCGACGAATGATATCATAGCTGCACCTTGCTCTGCGCCACATGCTGCCTGACGTGTGGATCAAGCTTAAACTCTTTTCCAAGCTCGTTCACGACCTCTAGCTTTCGTCGAGCCGTGTCGAATGCACCTCCGGTAAGAAATCTGTACCGAGAGAACGGGTCGTCCCGCGACACAGCGTACCAGTGCACCTTATTGTCGTAAGGATACTCATTCACCCAGCCGACCAACTTCATGCAGTAAAGCTTGTTCTTTACATCATGCTGATCCATTGGGATAAGTTGGTTAACTACCTCAGTAAGTTCTGTAAACGAAAGTGCCTGACTCAAGTGTAGAACCCAAAGAATTAATATAAATGACTGAATTGAAGCAGCTCTATCGAAGCGCTCTTCAGCAGGAACGCGCTTGAGATTCTTGTTTATAAATTTAGCTACAGTTTTATAATGAGGTGCGGCAGATCGCTTGATTATTGTTCCATCCCGTTTAGTTCGCCAGGGAAATACGCCTACTCGGGTGGGATCGTCATTCCGAATTTTTCTAATAGGGCCATAACGAACAAATGACTCGCCGCTATCAAATTCTGTCTGTAGGAGCACACTGAGCCGTGTCCGAATGCTATCGGTAGCGGCAAAGGCTCCCAATTCAGCTAGAGAGCCGGCACTCTCTGCGATGACCAGCACCATCGCTGCTATTCGCGCAATATCCTCTTCAAAAGATATTAGATCATTGTAATTGGTGTCACGATACAGCTGATTGGCCTGTTCAGCTAATATTATGCCGGCATGAAGCCTTCTCTCAATCCGCCGTTCATTTAAAAGATAATGTCGGAGGCTTGCAGCCGCTTTAGGGTCGACATGATTGGCACCGCCGCAAAAGAAGATAAATCTCGACGGCCTTCTGACACGGAGGGCACTCTGATCGAGATCATCGAAGAGGCGCTTTAACTCCGTCGGCACTAGTACTCTTTACCTTGGAAGGCAGGGAAGGGGTGGAGAGGTCATCGGCCCGAAGGGCGAGGCGAAGCCGAGAGATGAGCTCTCCACCCCTTCCCTGCCGATAAGCATCCACAATAACAACAACGTCTGGCTGATCGCCCGACTGAAGCCGGTCTCACGAGACTGGCCGTTCGCGTAAAGAGTATGGAAGAGATAAGTTTGTGCCAATGACAAGTCAACTCACCCCCCAACCCGCTCCACATCCCCACCGACCGCCTGCAGCTTCTCCTCCAGCCGCTCATAGCCCCGGTCCAGGTGGTACACCCTTGCCACCGTGGTCTCGCCCTCGGCGGCCAACCCCGCGATAATCAAACTCATCGACGCGCGCAGGTCGGTGGCCATAACGGGGGCGCCCTTCAGCGGCGTCGGGCCGGTCACCACCGCCGTGCGGCCGTCCACCGCCACGTCCGCGCCCATCCGTGCCAGTTCCGGCACGTGCATATAGCGGTTCTCGAAGATCGTCTCGGTCAGCACACTGGCACCCTCCGCCTGGGTCAGCATCGCCATGAACTGCGCCTGCATGTCGGTGGCGAAACCGGGGAAAGGCGCGGTGGTCAGGCGCACCGGCCGCAACCCGTTCGCCGCCGCCACGCGCACGCCCTCATTCGTCTCCTCGACCGTCACCCCGGCCTCCGTGAGCGCGTCCAGCGTCGCGCGCATGTCGTCGGCGCGCGCGCCCGCCAGCACCACGTCGCCCCCCGTGATTGCGGCGGCGCAGGCATAGCTGCCCGCCTCGATCCGGTCGGGCATGACGGCGTAGGTGGTGCCGTGCAGGCGGTCGACGCCCTCCACCGTCAGCTGGCCACGACCGACATCGCGGATGCGCGCGCCCATCGCGTTCAGGCATTGGCAGAGGTCCACGATCTCCGGCTCGCGCGCGCAGTTGGACAGCACGCTGGTGCCCGACGCCAGCACGGCGGCCATCAGCGCGTTCTCCGTCGCCCCCACGCTGACCACGGGAAAGCGGTACTCGCCCCCGGGCAGGCGGCCGCCCGGCGCAGAGGCGCGGACATAGCCGGACGCCAGTTCGATGGTGGCGCCCAGCGCCTCGAGTGCCTTCAGATGCAGGTCGATTGGCCGGTTGCCGATGGCGCAGCCGCCCGGCAGGCTGACCGTCGCCTCGCCCGCGCGCGCCAAGAGCGGGCCGAGCACCAGGATCGACGCGCGCATCTTGCGCACGATGTCGTAGGGCGCGGTGGTCGACGTGATGCGCCCGGCGCGCGCGGTCAGGACGCGCCCGAATTCCTGGGGCTTGGTGCCCTCGATCGCGGTCGAGACGCCCAGTTCGTTCAACAGATGGCCGAACCCGTCCACGTCGGCCAGGCGCGGCAGGTTGCGCAGCGTGAGCGGCTCGTCGGTCAGGAGCGCGCAGGGGAGCAGGGTGAGCGCGGAGTTCTTGGCACCCGAGATGGGGAGCGTGCCGTGGAGCGGCCGGCCGCCGCGGATGAGGATGGAGTCCATGGGGGGTTTGTGTAACGGGCGGACCGGCGAGGGCAAGGTGGGGGCCAGGCGTTCCTCCCCCGCAGGGGGAGGTGGCGCGAGCGAAGCTCGTGACGGAGGGGCTGGCCGAGGGCGGAAGAACGGGTGCGGACGGTCGTCGTGCGTTGCTCGTCTTCCAGCTTCGGCGAACCCCTCCACCGCTTCGCGGTCCCCCTCCCCGTGCCGGGGAGGACTCGCTATGAGCCCCCCATGACCCCCGACCTCACCGTTCCCGACCTCGCGATCCTGGGCCGCACGATCCAGTCGGCGGTGGCCCCGGTGTTCCTGCTGGTCGCGACCGGCAACCTCATCAACGTCATGACCGGCCGGCTGGCGCGCGTCGTCGATCGCAGCCGCGCGCTGGAGGAGCGCTACGCCGGCACCGCCGGCGCGGAGCACGAGCGCCTGGTGTGGGAACTGCGGCGGCTCGACCGGCGGATGGGGCTGGTCAACACCGCGATCGGGCTGGCGGTGGCGTGCGGGGTGACGGTGTGCCTGATGGTCGCCGGCCTGTTCGCGGGCGAGGTGGCTGGCTTCGAGACGGGGGTCGCGGTGGCGCTGCTCTTCGTCGTCGCAATGGCGCTCCTCATCCTGTCGCTGGCGATCTTCCTGATCGAGGTGCGCCAGGCGATCGTCACCATCCGCGTGCGCGCCGAGCTGCTGGAGCGCGACCGGCGCTGACTACCAGGGCAGGGTGGAGCCGTCGCGGTCCAGGAACGCGCCGGTCCGGTCCGGCGTCAGGCCGTCGATGGTCGCGCGCATCGCCGTCACGCTCTCCTGGACCGTGATCGCCGCGTTGGGGCCGCCCATGTCGGTCCGCACCCAGCCCGGATGCAGCATGGCGAGCGTCAGCCCCTCCGGCTTCCAGTCGATCGACAGGGAGCGCCACGCCGCGTTCAGCGCCGCCTTGGACGCGCGATAGGCGACCGAACCGCCCGACGAATTGCCCGCGATGGAGCCCATCTGGCTGGTGATCGCCACCATGCGCTTGGCGTCGCCCGCCAGCACGCGCGGCTTGAGCGCGTGGGCGAGCAGCGTCGGGCCGACGGCGTTGGTTGCCAGCGTGGCGACGAAGCCCGCCGGATCGTCGGAGAACTGGCGCGGGCCGTAGATGCCGCTGACGGACAGCAACAGGTCGACGGGCTCGGCCACGGCCTCGGCGAAAGTGTGGATCGAGCTTGGATCGGCGATATCGAGCGGGAGGACGCGGTCGGCCGCCTCCTCCAGGTCAGTCGCTTCATCCACATCTCGCGCGGTGCCGATCACGCGCCAGCCGGCGGCGGCATACTGGCTGGCGAACTCCAGCCCGATGCCGCGATTGGCGCCGGCGATGAGGGTGGTGGGCATGGGCGGGTCTCCAATCGATCTCCCCTCCCTGCAAGGGAGGGGTCGGGGGTGGGTGCGAGGCGAAGCCGAGCCTTGCCAGCATCAGGGTCGCTTCGGCTGCCGCCGAAGCTCGCGCTGACGCGCTCGCACCCACCCCTAGCCCCTCCCTTGCAGGGAGGGGAGTCGTTCATCGCCCTAAGGCCACCCTGAGCGCCGCCACCTCGTCGGAGAGCCGCTGCAGGTCCTTCGCTCCCGCCACCGGCGCGCCGTCCGTGTCGGCGTCGCGCCCGACGAAGAAGCTGGCGAAGCTGGCGGTGATGTAGCCGAAGACGGCAAAGCCGTACATCGCGAGCAGGAAGCACAGCACCCGGCCCTCCGTGGTCTTCGGCCAGAACTCCGACCCCAGCGTGGCGACCAGCATCGCCGTCCACCACAGCGCGTCGCCGTAGGAGGTGAAGCCGCCCGGCACCTCGGCCGCGGGCTCGAAGCTCAGCATCCCCGCCGCGCCCAGTCCGATGACGGTGACGGTCAGCACGATGACATAGCCGAACGCGCGCCGCGCCAGCGTCGCCTTGAGCGCGTTCATCGAGCGGTTGGCGGTGCCGATCACGCGCACCAGCCGCGCCCCTTTCAGGAAGCGGACGGCTCTGAGCGCCCGGATGCCGCGCAGGATGCGAAAGGCGGGCACGATCAGGGAGACGATGGTGAGCCAGCTGTCCTTCAGGAACTCCGACTTGTCGGGCGCCAGCACCAGCCGCAGCAGGAACTCGGCGATGAAGATCACCCAGATGGCGGTGCCGAACACCTCCATCAGCGTGTTCGACACGCCCAGCAGCTCGGCCACCACCAGCGCCAGCCAGACGACGGACAGCACCAGCATGGGGGTGCGCAGCCACTCGTCCAGCTCGCGCAGCGTCTCCCAGCGTTCGTCCCTGTCCACCTGCTCGCGCGTCACATCCATGCCATGCCTCCCATGCTATGGCGGCCAGCGTAGCGCCTGGGTCGCAAGCGGCCTATGTTGCGCGAGCAAGGAGATTTCGAATGTCCATCCGCCCCTGGCGCGACATCGCGCGACGGCCGAGCCGGCAGATCATGGTCGGCGCGGTGCCGGTCGGCGGCGACGCGCCGATCACGGTGCAGACCATGACCAACACGCCGACGACCGACGTGCGCGCGACGGTGGACCAGATCCGCCGCTGCGAGGAGGCGGGGGCGGACATCATCCGGGTGTCCTGTCCCGATGCGGAGTCGTCCGCCGCCCTCAAGCAGATCGTGCGCGCCGCCCGCGTGCCGATCGTCGCCGACATCCACTTCCACTACCGCCGCGCGCTTGAGGCGGCGGACGCGGGCGCGGCGTGCCTGCGCATCAATCCCGGAAACATCGGCTCGGCCGCCCGCGTGAAGGAGGTGGTGGACGCCGCCAAGGCGAACGGCTGCGCGATCCGCATCGGGGTCAACGCCGGCAGCCTGGAGCGCGACCTGCTCGAAAAGTACGGCGAGCCCTGTCCGGAGGCGCTGGTCGAGAGCGCGCTCGACCACATCAAGCTGCTCCAGGACCAGGACTTTCACGAGTACAAGGTGGCGGTAAAGGCGTCCGACGTGTTCCTGGCGGTGGCCGCCTATATGCAGCTGGCCGACGCGGTGGACTGCCCGCTGCACCTCGGCATCACGGAGGCGGGCGGGCTGATCGGCGGCACGGTGAAGAGCGCCATCGGGATGGGCAGCCTGCTGTGGGCGGGGATCGGCGACACCATCCGCGTGTCGCTGTCGGCCGAGCCGGAGCAGGAGGTGCGCGTCGGCTACGACATCCTGAAGTCGCTGGGCCTCAGGACGCGGGGCGTGCGCGTGGTCAGCTGCCCGTCCTGCGCGCGCCAGGGCTTCGACGTGATCCGCACGGTCGAGACGCTGGAGGAGCGCCTGTCTCACATCCGCACGCCGATCAGCCTGTCCGTGCTCGGCTGCGTGGTGAACGGCCCGGGCGAGGCGCGGGAGACGGATATCGGGCTGACCGGCGGGGGGGCGGGCAAGCACATGGTCTACTTGTCGGGCGTCACCGACCACCATGTCGCGGACGAGGGCATGGTCGACCACATCGTGCGGCTGGTGGAGGCCAAGGCGGCCGAGATCGAGGCGGCGGGAGCGGCGCTGGAGCCGGTCGCGGCGGAGTGAGCGGCGGCCGAGGGCTGCCGCTGCACCGGGACAGCGATCGTCGGCTTCCGACCCGGAGTCGGTCCCCTGGCTCCAAAAACCGCTGACCGAACCTGCCGTCGGGCGGCTGCCCCAGACTTGGCTTGGAGCGTGGTGCCGCAGGCGTTAGGCCTTCGGCATGAACCACTTCATCATGTTGCCCCTGATCCTCGCCGGCGTGTTCAGCGCCGACGAGCAACCCGTGACGATCGCGCCGGGCGACGGGTTCGAGGTCGAGCGATACGCCGTGGCGCTTCGTCCCGACCTCGCGACCACGGCGGTCTCCGGCATGGAAACCATCGTGGTGCGTGGCACGTCCGATCGGGTGACGCGATTGGCGTTCACGGCCAACGCCCTGCGGATCAGCGAAGCGACGGTCGATGCCGCGCCGGTCCAGGTGTCGTCCACCAAGGATGCCATCGTCTTCACCTTGCCTCGCGCTCTCGGGAAAGGCGGCCAGGCCACGCTGCGTTTCCGCATCGACGGCACACCGGCGCGCGGCGTCACGGCGGTGGCCGGCGGGCTCTACACCAGCTACTTCGCGTGTGACTGGATGGTGTGCCTCCAGGACGCACCGGGCGACAAGGCGCATCTGGCGCTCGACCTGTTTCTTCCCGCCGGCGCCACCTCGGTGGGGGTCGGGCGTGACGGGCCGGCGACAGCCCTGCCCGGAGGTCTGGTTCTCCATCGCTGGCGATCCACCCGGCCATACTCGCCCTATCTCTACGCGTTCGCCGCCGGCTCGTTCGTGCGGCGGTCCACGCCGACCGATCAAGGCGAACTCGTGTATCTCGACGGCACCGGCACCAACGCCGATCTGACCGCGCTGTTCGCCCAGACGCCCGCGATGGCGTTGTTCTTCGCGGAGAAGGCGGGGATGCCCTTGCCGGACCGCCGCTACACGCAGGTGCTGGTGCCTGGTCGTGAAGCGCAGGAATCGGCCAGCTTCTCGCTGATCGGCAAGGCCGAACTGGATCGCGAGCGCGATGATCCGTCGTCCGCCTGGATCGCCGCGCATGAAATGGCGCATCAATGGTGGGGCAACCTCGTGACCTGCGCCGCCTGGCGGGATTTCTGGCTGAACGAGGGGTTCGCCACCTTCATGGTCGCGGCCTGGGAGGAGCACGAGTCCGGCGAGGCCGCCTATCGGCAAGAGCTCGACGTTGCGCGGCGCCGGGTCGACCGGGTGCGTGAGCTGGGCTTCGACAAGCCTCTCGCCTGGAGCGGCGAGTATCCCTCGATCGGCGCGCTGCGAGCGGTGCAGTACAGCAAGGGCGCACTGTTCCTGGCCCAGCTGCGGACGGCGATCGGCGACGCCGCGTTCTGGACCGGGTTGCGTCGCTACACCCAGGCGCACGCGGGAGGAACGGTGACGAGCCGCGACCTTCAGAACGCCATGGAGGAGGCGAGCGGGCGCGATCTGTCGCCGATGTTCGCCGAGTGGGTGTACGGCGAGTAGCGGGCGTGACGTGCGAGCGGCGGTTGCCTGCCTCGTCGGTCCGGATGTTGCCGGCCGCTCCCCACCGGATGCTGTCCAGCCGGGGCTTCGCTGGGACGACCTCCTCATGACCCACCGTCCCTGGCTCCCCGTGCTGGCCGCCGCGGCCGGTATCGCGTTCTACTCCGTCATGGACGCCGCCATGAAGGGGGCGGTGCTGGCGCTGGGCGCGCTGGCGGCGGTGTTCTGGCGGCACGCGCTCGGCCTCGCGCTCACGGGCGCGCTGTGGCTGGCGGGCGAGCGCCGCTGGCCCGGACCGGCGGCGATGCGGCTGCACGTCCGGCGCGGCGTGGTGGTGAGCGCCATGAGCGTGCTGTTCTTCTACGGCCTGGGCCGGCTGCCGATGGCGGAGGCGATCGCGCTGTCCTTCATCGCCCCGGTGCTCGCGCTGTTCCTCGCCGCGGGGTTGCTGGGAGAGCGGGTGCGACCCGCCGCCTGGTCCGCCTCCGCGCTGGCGATCGCCGGTGTGCTCGTCATCCTGGGCGGCAAGCTGGGGCGCGGCCGGCTGGACGCGGAGGCCGTCCGGGGCGCCGCCGCCGTGCTGGGATCGGCGGCGCTGTTCGCCTACAACCTGATCCTGGCGCGCCGGCAGGCGCAGGCGGCGCGGCCGGTGGAGATCGCCTTCGCGATGGCGCTCGTCGTCGTGCCGCTGCTGGGGATCGCCGCCTGGGCGGGCGGCGCGCCGTGGCCGTCGGGCGAGTGGCCGCTGCTGGGGGGCGCGGCGGCGCTCGGCACCGTGTCGCTGCTGCTGTTGTCCTGGGCCTATGCGCGCGCCGAGGCGCGGGCGCTGATCCCGATGGAATACACCGGCTTCGCCTGGGCGGCGGTGTGCGGTTGGGCGTTCTTCGGAGAGCGGCTGACGGCGACCACCGGGCTCGGCGCGGCGATCGTCGTGACCGGCGCGCTGATCGCCTCACGCTCGGCCGGGGGCGCCGGGCCGGGCAGCGCGCCGGCGGCGGTGACGGAAACCGGCTGACCGCCCCCGCGCCGCAAGGCCGCGGGATGCGCGGACGCAGCGGTTCGCGCTGTTCCCTCTCCCCTTGGGAGAGGGAGGGAGGCGCGGAGCGCCGGAAAGGTGAGGGTGAGGAGCGTGACCCTGGGTCGCCCTCACCCTCCCACTCGGCTGCGCCGAGCGGGTCCCTCCCTCTCCCGGCGGGAGAGGGGGTGGGGCGGACATGCCAAGCGCCGGCGGAGTCCATCGTTCGACAGCGTGATCGTCGCCCGGTCCTGTCTTCGACAGGCTCCTCCTACTGCTGCTGCTGCGTCTGCGCCTCGCGCACCCGGACCTCGACCTCCAGCGCCTCCTCGCCGGCGCCCTTGCGGCTGCCCGCGGTGGGCGCGGCGTCGGCGTAGTCCAGGCCGACCGCGACGCGGACATAGGCGTCGTCGGCGCAGATGCCGTTGGCGGGGTCGAAGGCGATCCAGCCCTGGCCCTCCAGCCACGCCTCGGCCCAGGCATGGGCGGCGGGCTGCTCCTCCGCGCCGTCGCGGCGGAACAGGTGACCCGACACGTAGCGCGCGGGATGGCCGAGCCGGCGGGCGACCGAGCAGAAGATGTGGGCGTAATCTTGGCACACGCCCGTGTGCGCGTCGAAGGCGGACGCGGCATCGGTCGACACCCCGGTCGTCCCCGGTTCGAAGGCGAAGCGCTCGTTGAGCGAGCGGTTGAGCAGGTGCAGCGTGTCGAGCCGCGACTCGTCCATCCGCTCCAGCCCGTGGGCGAAGTCGACCATCGCCGCGCTGGCGTGGGTGAGCGGGGTGTCGCGCCGGAACACCGCCGGCGGCAGCGGCTCGGGCGCGCCGGAGACGAGGCCCGCCATGTCCTCCGTCTGCACCAGCCCGGACACGCCGATCGTCATCTCCGACACGGGGCCGGCGACGTAGAGCATGGCGGCCGGGTTGCCATACCCGTCGGTCAGGGAGCGCAGCACGCTGTCGCAGTCGGTCTCGATCGACCATTCCAGCACCGATTGCCCGTCGGTGGACGGCGGCGTCACCCGCAGCAGCTGCAGCACACGGTCCTGCGGCGCGGTGAAGTGGTAGTGGGTGCGGTAGTCGACGGTCAGCAGCATCTCAGAGGAACCCGAACTGGCGGGCGACGGCGCGGTCCACGGTCACCGTCTCGTTGATGAAATCGGACAGGAACTGGTGCAGCCCGCCCTGGAACACCCGGTCGATGTTCGTCCCCTCCAGCCGGCTCTGCCGCTCGCGGATCGCGCGATTGGCGCTCCCCTGGCGCCCGGTCGCCTGGGCGAGCGAGCCCAGGATGCGCACCGTGTCGCGCGCGCAGGCGGACAGCGAGCGCGGCAGGCCGGCGCGGAAGATCAGCAGGTCGGCCACCAGCCACGGCTTGACCCCCCCGCCGTGGATCTGGCGATAGGCGGAGCGCGCGGAGGCGACCTGGAGCAGCGTGTGCCACTGGTCGCGGTCCACGGTGCCGCCGACCGGCTCGCCGGCCGGCAGCAACAGGTGGTACTTCACGTCCAGCAGGCGCGCGGTGTTGTCGGCGCGCTCCAGCGAGGCGCCCAGCCGCATGAACCACAGGCCCGGCCCGTGCAGCATCCGGTTGATCGCGCCCTCGAAGCCGCGACACTCGGCCACCACCTGGTCGACCAGCGGCAGCACCTCGGCGACGTTCTCGAACGGCCGGATGGCGCGCAGCCCCAGCCAGGTGCGGTTGACCGTCTCCCACACCTCCCGCGTCAAGGCGTCGCGGGCGGCGCGGGCGCCGTTGCGCGCGGTGGCGATGGCGTTGACGACGCTGGCCGCATTGTCGGTGTCGATGAGCAGATGCTGGGCGATCTCGGCGGGCTCGGCCTGGGCCAGGCGCGCGCGCTCCTCCTCGGGCACCTCGGTCACGATCAGCGCGCTCTTCCACGCCGAGCGACCGGCGGGGCGCGGCGCCAGGGTGCCGAGCCGCACGGTCGCCTCGACCAGTCGCGCGGCGAACTCCGCTCGCTCCATATAGCGGCCGATCCAGTAGAGGTTCGACGCGGTGGAGGAGAGCATCATCGATCGATGTCCTCGTCGGAGGCGGCCAGCACGAAGCTGTCCTTGGTGCCGCCGCCCTGGCTGGAGTTCACGACCAGCGATCCCTCCCTAAGCGCGACGCGGGTCAGGCCGCCCGGCGTCACCACCGACCCCTCCGATCCGGTCAGGATGAAGGGGCGGAAGTCGACATGGCGCGGGGCGACCCCGCTCTCGACATGGGTGGGGATGGTCGAGAGCGCGAGCGTGGGCTGGGCGATGTAGCGCGCCGGCTCGGCCTTCAGCGCGGCGCGGAAGCGTTCGATCTCGTCCTTGCCGGCGGTTGGCCCGACCAGCATCCCGTAGCCGCCCGACCCGTCCACCAGCTTCACCACCAGCTCGTCCAGATGGTCGAGCGTGTGGGCGAGCGCGTCGGGCTCGCGGCAGCGCCAGGTCTCGACATTGGGCAGCAGCGGCTCGGCGTCGCAATAGAAGCGCACGATCTCCGGCATGTAGCTGTAGATCGCCTTGTCGTCGGCGATGCCGGTGCCCGGCGCGTTCACGATGGTGACGTTGCCCGCCGCCCAGGCCGCGATCAGGCCGGGCACGCCCAGCAGGGAGGTCGGGTTGAAGAACAGGGGGTCCAGATAGTCGTCGTCGATGCGGCGATAGATCACGTCCACCCGCTGCCGCCCGCCGATCGTCCGCATGTAGACGACGTCGTCCTCGACCAGCAGGTCCGGTCCCTGCACGAGCGTCAGTCCGGCGGAATCGGCGAGGAAGGAGTGCTCGAAGAAGGCGGAGTTGAAGTGGCCGGGCGTCAGGATCACCCGGTTGGGCGCCGCCTCGCGGCCTCTCGGGGCCACCGATCCCATCATCGCGGCCAGGCTGTCGGCGTAGCCGTCCACCGGCTGGACGTCGAACGCGCGGAACAGTTCCGGGCACAGGCGCAGCATCGCTTCGCGGTTCTCGACCATGTAGCTGACGCCCGACGGCGTGCGCGCGTTGTCCTCCAGCACGAAGAAGTCGTTTGCGCCGGTCCGCACGATGTCGATGCCGCAGATGTGCGCGTGGATGCCGTGGGGCGGCACGACGCCGTTGGCGGGGATGCAGAACTGGGGGTTGCCCAGCACCACGTCGTCCGGGATCAGCCCCTCGGCCAGGATGCGCCGCTCGCCATAGATGTCGGCGATCAACGCGTTCAGCGCCTCCGTCCGCTGAACCAGCCCGGCGGACAGCGATTCCCACTCCGAATGGGTGAAGACGCGCGGGATCAGGTCGAAGGGGATGATGCGCTCGGCCGCCTCCTCCTCGCCATAGACGGCGAAGGTGATGCCGAGTTCGCGGAAGTAGCGTTCGGCCGCCTCGGCCCGGCGGGTCAGCTGGGCGGGTGGGGTGTCGTTTAGCCAGCGGGCGAGCGGCTCGAGACCGGCGCGGCCGTCGGCGGGCGGCGTGTGATGGCCGTAGAGTTCGTCGAAGGCGGTCGGCTGGATGGGAGGCCCCTGGCTGTCGGGTCTGCGCGACCGGAGAAGAGGGACCTGATTGCCGGATGGTGCGCTGCGGCGCAAGGGGAGGCTGCCAAGATCCTCCCCAAGCTTGTCTTAAGGGAGGATCAGCAGCTCACGCCGCCGATTTCTCCTTCTCCTCCTCCGGATCGCGCAGCACGTAGCCGCGGCCCCAGACGGTCTCGATATAATGGTCGCCGCCGCAGGCCAGCGCGAGCTTCTTGCGGAGCTTGCAGATGAACACGTCGATGATCTTCAGCTCCGGCTCGTCCATGCCGCCATAGAGGTGGTTCAGGAACATCTCCTTGGTGAGCGTCGTGCCCTTGCGGCGGCTCAAGAGGTCCAGCATCGCGTATTCCTTGCCGGTCAGGTGGATGCGGTTGCCGTCCGCCTCCACCATCTTGGCGTCCAGGTTGACGGCCAGCTTGCCGGTGCGGATCACCGACTGGCTGTGGCCCTGGCTGCGGCGCACGACCGCCTGGATGCGGGCGACCAGCTCGTCCTTGTGGAACGGCTTGGTGACGTAGTCGTCGGCGCCGAAGCCGAAGGAGCGGATCTTCGAATCCATCTCGCCCACGCCCGACAGGATCAGCACGGGAGTCGCGACCTTTGCGACGCGCAGCTTCTTCAGCACGTCGAGCCCGTGCATGTCGGGCAGATTCAGGTCCAGGAGGATGATGTCGTAGTCGTAGAGCTTGCCGAGGTCGATGCCCTCTTCGCCCAGGTCGGTGGTGTAGATGTTGAACCCCTCGGTCGCCAGCATCATCTCGATCGCCTTGGCGGTCGTCGGCTCGTCCTCGATCAGCAGTACGCGCATCGTCTGAACCCCTATGAAACGTCTAAGCCGTTGCGTGCGCACCCGCTTTCGGCGGGTGCTCACCGTCCATTAACCTAATCGTATCTGAAGCGAAAAGGTTAACGGGGTCTTACCCCGCCTCGCTGTCCCGTCCTGGGAGCGGTGGCGTACCGTCGGCTCGCGCGCGGGCGTCGGCGTGGCCGGGATCGCCGCGCCGGCCGGGCAGCACGTCCTCGCCGATCACCTCGCGCAGGTAGAGGCTGTTGATGAGGCTGTAGGCCGCCACCAGGATCGCGGCCGAGAAGAACAGGCCGAACACCCCGAACACCACCCCGATGGCGATGATCGCGAACAGCGTCACGGCGGGCGGGATCGAGATCACCCGTTGCTGGATGTAGGGCGTGATGAACGGCGTCTGGATCGCGCGCACCAGCGCGTAGACCGCGAGCGCGCCGACGAAGGCATCGGTGCTCTCCGTCGCCGCCAGCCCGAGCGCCGGCAGCATCGCCGCCACCGGGCCGACATAGGGGATGAACTCCGAGATGCCGGCGAGCAGGCCGAGCGCGGCCGGGGAGGGCACGCCCACCGCCCACAGGCCGAGGCCGGTCAACGTGCCGATCGCGATCATGGCGATCAGCTGCGTCTTCAGCCACAGGCGCAGCGTGACGCTCAGGTCGTCGAAGGCGTCGGCGACCGCAGGCCGCTTGTCGTGCGGGATCAGGAGCAGGAGGCCGCGCCGGTAGAGCGTGGGATCGAGCGCGAAGAAGACCGAGCCGACGAGCACCAGGAGGAAGTTGAGCGTGAGCGTGACCGCGCCCTCCGCCAGCGACCCCAGGTCCTGCGCCACCCGGCTGCCCCGGTAGGCGTCGCGCAGCGCGTTGGCGACCGTGTCGCCGACCGGGCTCACCCTGAGGCGCGCCTCGCCGTCCGCCACCAGCTGCGGCAGCGCGCGGATCAGCTCCGAGATCTGGGACGAGAACTGCACGCCGAACAGCCAGACGAGGAAACCCACCGCCGCCAGCACGGTCGCGATCGCGATCCCCAGGGCGGCGCGGGCGGGCACCCCCAGCCGGCGCACCAGCTGGTCGTCGATCGTGCGGATCACGACCGCGCCCAGCACCGAGCCGAAGGCCAGGATCAGGAGGTCGGTCGTCTTGTAAAGGACCACCAGCAGCCCGGCCACGGCGGCCAGCATGAACAGCCGCCGGACGAAGCGCGCGTCCCGTTCGTCCGGGGCGAGGCGCTTCACGCGCCCTCGCCGCCCAGATGCTCCCGCCGGCGCAGCCGCTCGGCGGCGAAGCGGAGGAAGGCGTCGACGCGCGCCGGTCGGAACGCGCCGGGCGGGGTCACCAGGTGGAGCGCCAACGGCGGCACGGGCCAGTCGGGCAGCACTTGCACCAGCCGTCCCCTCCTCACATCGTCGCCCACGATGAACCCCGGCAGTTGCGCGATGCCGCCGCCGGCGCGCAGCAGCGGCAGCATGGCGTCGCCGTTGTCCACCCACAGCGGCCCGTCGGGACGGATCGCGATCGGCCCGTCGCGCCCGGCGAACCGCCAGGGATCGGGCGCGCCACCGGCGGTGTAGAGCAGGCAGCGGTGGTTGCCTAGCTCCGCCGGCGCGCCGGGCCGGCCGTGGTCGTGGAGGTAGCGCGGCGCGGCGACCGTCAGCAGCGGCACCGCGCACAGCCGCCGGGCGCGCAGCGTGCTGTCGGGCAGCGCGCCGATGCGGAAGGCGACGTCGAACCCTTCCGCCACCAGGTCCACCCGCGCGTCGGACAGCGCCAGCTCGATCCGCGTGCCGGGCCGCTCCGCCAGCCAGTCGGCCACCACCGGGGCCACGTGGCGCAGGCCGAAAGAGGTGGGGGCGGTGACGCGGATCGGCCCGGCGAGCGCGGCGGCGGAGTCCTGCGCCGCCTCCTCCGCCGCGCGCGCCTCGCCCAGGATGCGCCGCGCCCGGTCGGCTAGCGCCGCGCCGCTGGGCGTCAGCGTCAGCCGGCGCGAGGTGCGGTGGAACAGCGGCGTCGCCAGCCGCGCCTCCAGCCGGGCGATGCCCTTCGACACCGTCGCCTTGCTGAGGCACAGCGCGTCGGCCGCGCCCGCGATCGAGCCGGCGTCCGTCACCGCGGCGAACAGCGCCCAGCCCTGCAGATCGGGAAGCGGAGCCGTCATCGACCACCTCAATCCATGAAACGATACGTTTCGATCGTTTCACTTTTGCACCTCTTCCCTGCCGCCTATCTCCGGATGGCACAAGAGGAGTTGCCGCCATGGACATCCGCCGCTTCGACACTCTGGGCCACGCCGACCACGGCTGGTTGGACGCGCGCCACCATTTCTCCTTCGCCGGCTATCGCGATCCCGACCGCATGGGCTGGGGCGCGATCCGGGTCTGGAACGACGACCGCATCGCGCCGGGCACCGGCTTTCCGCCGCATGGGCACCGGGACATGGAGATCGTCACCTACGTCCGCTCGGGCGCGATCACGCACGAGGATTCGCTTGGCAACAGCGGGCGCACGGCGGCGGGCGACGTGCAGGTGATGAGCGCGGGGTCTGGCGTCACCCACTCGGAATGGAACCGCGAGGACGGGGACACGACGCTCTTCCAGATCTGGATCGAGCCGACCACGATTGGCGGCGAGCCGATGTGGGGCGCCAGGCCCTTTCCGAAGGCGGAGCGCGAGGGGGCGTTGCGGGTGCTCGCCAGCGGCCACGACGATCAAGGGGCGCTGCCGATCCGCGCCGACGCGCGCGTGCTGGGCGCGCGGCTGTCGGCGGGTCAGGGGGTGGACTACGCCCTCGCCCCCGGTCGCCACGCCTATCTGGTGCCCGCCACCGGGCGGATACTCCTGGACGGTCGGACCGTTCAGGCCCGGGACGGGGTCGCGCTGACCGGCGGCCGCACCATCGCGATCCGCGCCGAGGACGAGGCCGAACTGGTCCTCGTCGACGCGCTCTGAAGGAGGAGGTGATCATGACCACGATGCTGGTGCTGTATTATTCGAGCTACGGCCACACCGCGACGATGGCCGAGGCGGTGGCCGAGGGCGCGCGCGGCGAGGGCGCGACCGTGACGGTCAAGCGGGTGCCGGAGACCGCGCCCAAGGAGGTGGTCGAGGCCGCCCACTTCCAGGCCGACGGGAGCCATGCCGTCGCCTCCGTCGAGGAATTGGCGGACTACGACGCCATCGTGGTCGGGACGCCGACGCGCTACGGCCGCATGTCGAGCCAGATGGCGTCCTTCTGGGATCGGACCGGCGCGCTGTGGATGTCGGGCGCGCTGGTCGGCAAGGTCGGGGCGGCCTTCACCTCGACCGCGAGCCAGCATGGCGGGCAGGAGACGACGCTGTTCTCCATCATCACCAACCTGATGCACATGGGGCTCACGATCGTCAGCCTCGACTATGGTTATGATGGCCTGACCAAGCTCGACGAGGTCCATGGCGGTGCGCCCTATGGCGCCAGCACGATCGCGGGCGGCGACGGCAGTCGCCAGCCCTCCGAGGTCGATCTGGGCGGCGCGCGCTATCTGGGCGCGAAGGCGGCGCGCACCGCGGCGAAGCTGGCGGCGTGACCCCCTTCGACGGCGCCGCCGCCAACGCCGCCGCGCAGGGCGCGGTGTGGGTGGTGGCGGCGCTGGCCTGGGTGGTGGTGCTCGCCCGCATCGTCGGCCTGCGGTCCTTCGCGAAGATGAGCGCCTTCGACTTCGTCGCCACGGTCGCCACCGGATCGCTCCTGGCGAGCGCCGCGACGTCGAGCGACCCGGCGGGCTTCGTGCGCGCGATCGCCGCCATGACGGCGCTGTTCGCCGCTCAGTGGGCGATCGCCTGGGCGCGGCAGCGCTGGGGGTGGGTCCGGCACCTGGTCGACAACCGCCCCCGCATCCTGATGCGCGACGGCGAGTTCGACGAGGCGGCGCTGCGCGAGGAGCGGGTCGCGCGCGCCGACGTCATCGCCAAGCTGCGCGCCGCCGATGTCGATCGGCGCGAGGAGGCGGACGCGGTGGTGCTGGAGGCGACGGGCGACTTCTCGGTGCTGAGCGGCGACGACGTGTCCGACGCGATGCTGGACGACGTGCGCTAGGGTGACTGGGTCATCCGCTCAGCCTGAGCTTGTCGAAGGGTCTGTGTGCGGTGAAGACAGGCTCAGCCTGAGCGGGAGGCCAGGTCTTGCTACAGCGCGGGCGCCACCGTTCGCCGCTGGAACAGGCGACCGCGCTCGGCGAGCGTCACCAGGGTCAGGCAGGCGCAACCCGCCAGGAAGAAGCTGACCGCCAGCGGCAGCGCCGACCCGTCGAACCGCTGGCCCACCAGCGCGCCCAGCCCGGCCGCCAGCACCGTGCGCACGAAGGTCTGGAAGGACGACGCCGCGCCCGCCCCGCGCGCAAAGGGCTGCATGGCGATCGAGCCGAAGTTCGAGCCGATGAAGGCCACCATGCTCATGTTGACCGCGATCAGCGCCACGAACAGCGGCAGCGAGCGCGGGAACCACAGGTCGGCCGCGATCTGCCCCAGCGACAGGACGATGAAGGCGAACACCGCGGTGTGGCTCACCCGGCGCGCGCCGAAGCGCTCGACGATGCGCGAGTTGGTGAAGTTGGCCACCGCCATCGACCCCGCCACCACGGCGAAGGCGTAGGGGAAGATGTCCGCGCGTCCGAACACGTCGGCGAAGATCTGCTGGGCGGAGTTGATGAAGCCGAACAGCGCGCCCATGATCGTGCCAGCGCCCAGGATGTAGAGCAGGCCGACGCGGTTGGTCACCACCGCGCGCCACACGATCGCGATGTCGCGCCTGTCGATCGGGATCGTGTTCTCGGGTGTCAGCGTCTCGGGCAGCCGGGTCGACACCCACACCCCCACGCCCAGCGCGACCGCCGCCAGCCCGAAGAAGATCGCGCGCCAGCCGAGCGCGTCGGCGACCACCTGCCCGATCAGCGGCGCGATCGCGGGCACCGCCATGAAGATGATGAAGATCAGGCTCAACAGGCTCGCCATCTGGTCGCCGGAGAAGCGGTCGCGGATGATCGAGACGACCACCACCGCCAGCGCGGCCGCCGCCAGCCCCTGCAACAGCCGACCGGCGAGCAGCAGCGGGAAGCTTCCGGCGAAGGCGCACATCAGCGCGAACGCGGCATAGGCGGCGAGCGCGCCCAGCACGATCGGCTTGCGCCCGTAGCGGTCCGCCAGCGGCCCGTAGGCGAGCGCCCCCAGGCCCGAGCCGAACAGATAGACCGAGATCACGAACTGCACCGCGTTGGCGTCGGCGATGCCGAGCGACGCGCGGATCGCCGGGAAGGCGGGCAGCATGGTGTCGATGGCGAGCGCGTTCAGCGCCATCAGGCTGGCCATCATGGCGACGAACTGGCGCTTGCCGAGCCGGAAGGCCGCGGGCGCGGGCGCCTCGTGCTGGGCGGCGGGGCTGGCGGCGGGCGGCATGGGCGCGCATATGCCGCCCCGCCATGGTCGCCGCCACCCCCTTTTCCGCTGCACCGCACAAAAAGCCGGATGATCGGCGACGGATTTCGGATCCGGAGCGCGCGGCCGGGTTGGCGCTGCTGTGGGTCGACGGCGAGGCGGTGGTGGTGGACAAGCCCGCCGGCCTGCCGGTCGACCCGCCACGCGATGGATCGCTGTCCATGCACAACCGGCTGCGCGCGCTGCGGCTGGGCTTTCACCGCCCGCCGTCGATCCTCCACCGGCTCGACCGCGACACGTCGGGCTGCCTGCTGCTCGCCCGCCATGCCGGCGCGGCCCGGCGCTTCGCCGCGACGTGGGAGGCGGGGCTGGTGGCCAAGCGCTATCTGGCCGTGCTGGAGGGGGTGCCGGTGGAGGCGGGCGGGACGGTCGAGCTGGCGCTGACCAAGACGAGCAGCCGGGAGCGCGGCTGGCGCATGGTGCCCGATCCGGGCGGCAAGCGCGCCGTGTCGCACTGGCGATTGCTGGCCGCGCGCGACGGCCGCGCGCTCGTCGAGTTCCGGCCGGAGACGGGCCGCACCCACCAGCTGCGCGTCCACGCGGCCGATGCGCTCGGCTGTCCCATCGTCGGCGATCCCGTGTACGGGACGGGGCGCGCGGGCGATCCGCCGCTGCTGCTCCACGCCGCCGCCATCACCCTGCCGCGCGAGGGCAAGCCGCCCGTGATGGCGGTGGCATCTTTGCCGGAGCGGTTCGTGGCGGCGGGCTGGAGCGACCCTGATGAGGATGCGGCCTCGCCCTCTCCACCGTCATCCCAGCGAAAGCGGGAATCCACGCACCGCTCGTCGGCCAGGAGCCTGGATCCCCGCTTTCGCGGGGATGACGCAGAAGGATGCGGAAATGTCCGGGAAAGCCGAGGGGATGACGGGGCAGGGCGCGACGCGTGAGCGGACCGTCCATTCCCGAACACCTGCTGACCGAACGCTTCCTGGCGGGCAGCGGTCCGGGCGGACAGAACGCCAACAAGGTGGCGACCGCCTGCCAGCTGCGTCTCGACGTCTGGGCGCTGCGCCTGCCACCCGCCGTCCATCGCCGGCTGAAGCGGCTGGCGGGCGCGCGGCTGACGGCCGGTGGCGAACTCGTCGTGCTTGCGCGCTCGCGCCGCACGCGGGAGGCGAACCGGGCCGAGGCGCGAGAGCGGCTGGAGGCGCTGCTCGCCGAGGCGCGCGACCTGCCCGCCCGCCGCCGCGCGACCCGCCCGCCCAAGGGAGCCAAGGCGCGCCGCGCCGATGCGAAGGTCGCGCGCGGCCGGATCAAGGCCGCGCGGGGGAAGGTGAGGGTGGAGTAGCCGCTCCACGCTCCGCCCGGGCGAAGGCCGGGACCGACCCGCCCCCCCCCCCGTCACCCCTCCCTCGTCACCCCGGCATTGGTCGATATGACGGGTCTTGCATTTTAGAACCAGACAGGCTATAACACATCATCGCTGACGCTAAAAAGGGTTTTGCGCCCAGAGTTCGTCGCGGTTTTTCCGCGCGTTCCTGGGGACCTTCAAGGGACTTTCGGTGGTTTTCCGTGGTTCGCCGATTCGCCCACCATCCGTTCGAGGCTCCGTGTTCGACTTCACCTTCGACCCCGACCTGCCCGCCGCCCAGCTGTGGGACGAGCTGCGACTCGCGGCGCTCGGTCTGACGGAGGGGGAGGCCGATCGGATCGCCAACATGGCGAATGTCGCCGCGCTGCTGTTCTCCGCCGTGCCGGAGGTGAACTGGGTCGGGTGGTATCGGATGGAGGGCGGCGCGCTCGTGCTCGGGCCGTTCGGGGGTAGCCCGGCGTGCGTGCGGATCGCGCTCGGCGAGGGCGTGTGCGGCCGGGCGGCGGCGACCGGCGAGACCCAGCGCGTGGCCGACGTCCACGCGTTCCCCGGCCACATCGCCTGCGACCCCGCCAGCCGGTCGGAGCTGGTGGTGGCGGTCGCGCGCGACGGCGCGGTGGCGGCGGTGCTCGACCTCGACAGCCCGGTGCCCGACCGCTTCGGCGCGGCGGACCAGGCCGGCGCGGAGGCGCTGGTCCGCGCGCTCGCCGGTCGGGTGTGAGCGCGCGCGCCTGCCCCAGATTGGGACGTGGACGCCGGGCGCGGACTCGCCGCCGCGCGAATGGTTTAGGGTTCCTCCCACAACGAGGCTGACGGACCGTTCACCCTGTCCGCCGCACTGGGGAGTTCCGGGCATGACGACGCGCGCAGGATGGCTGATGGGGGCGGCGGGCGCCGCGATGCTGGCGCTGCCGGCGCTGGCGCAGGATCGCATCGGATCGGGGTCCGACATCCGCGAGACCTACGGCCGCGACGACGGCGCCTATCCTCCGCTGGAGCGGGGCCAGCGGCTCTCGCCGGCCTTTCAGTCGCCCGGCTATCTCGTGCGCGACGCGGGCGCTTGGGGCCTGCCGCCCGCGTCCACCGGGCTCCGCTGGGTGCGCTACTGGGACGACGCCGCGCTGATCGACCGGGACGGCGTGGTGCGCGACGTGCGCACCGGCATCGGCTGGGACGCGCGCGCCGGCGACTCCTACGCCGCGGCGAACCGCGACCGCCGCTTGCCCTACGACGAGGACGTCCTGCGATCGGGCGACCCGGTCGATCAGCGCAATTCCTATGGCTCCGCCTACGGGGATGATCGCGGAGTCGACGAGGACCGCTACGCCTATGCCCGTCCGGAGGCCCGCTATCGCGATCGCTACGACCGGCGCGGGTACGATCCGCGCTGCTTCGACGACCGGGCGGGGCGCGACGACGCCGCGACCGTGGCCGGGGCGGTCGGCGGCGCGGTGATCGGCGGGATCGCGGGCAACGTGATCGCCGGGCGCGGCGACCGCACGGCGGGCACGCTGATCGGGGGCGGGCTGGGGGCGGTGGCCGGCGGGGTGGCGGGCCGCGAGCTCGGCCGCGACCGCAGCCCGATCGGCCCGTGCCCGGACGACCATGCCCCGCGCACCCGCGGCTATCCGGACGGCCTCGGGCGGACGGTCACCTACGGTCCGGGCGGAGGGACGACGACCGTGGTGACCACCGGCGGCACCACGACCACGACCGTCGTCGAGGAGTTTCCGGACTCGTCGGGCGACTGAGGTGCGCTTGACGGTGCGCAGGCTTCAGCGCCGCACCGGGGCGGTGCCGAAGGTGACGAGGCTCTCGTCGCCCCTCGCCGACAGCGCCGACACGCCGACGAGGGTGTCGTCGACGATGACGCCGGGCAGCGTGATCCCGGTCGCGTCGGCGGGCACGTCGCGGCTCTGGGTCCAGTAGGCGGTGTCCGCCGGGCGCCAGCGGACGCGGTAGCCGGCCGCCCCCGGAACGGCGGTCCAGCTCACCGGCGTGTCGCTCGACACCGCGCCGCCCAGCGTCACCCGGTCGGGCGCGGCGGGCGCGGCGGCGAGCTGGCGGGCGATCGCCAGGTTCAGCGCCGTGACGCGGGCGAGATAGGGGAAGTCCATCTCGTCCACCGTGTCGCCGTATTTGCGGCCACCCTCGACCCGCACGTCCTGATGCTGGTGGTCGTAGTCCTCCACCCCGGCGGTGAAGCGCACGGCGGGATAGCCCGCCGCCAGCATCGGCAGGTGGTCGCCGCCGCGCCCGAAACGGTCCGGCCGGCGCACCAGGAAGGCGTGCAGGCCGATATCGGGCCGCGCCTCCGCCGTGCGGCGGATCGCCTTGGCGAGCGCCCGCGACGGGCTGTCGTCCTCGCCGCCGATGCCGCGCTGGACCATCTTGTCGGCGTCCGGCGCGGCCTGGATGCCCTCCGAGAACACCCGCACGCGGTCGTCCACGGTGCGCCCGTCCAGGCTGTGCGTGCCACCCACGATGTCGTTGTTGAGCATCGCCGCGACGGTCCAGCCGCGCCGCCTGGCCTCTTCGGCGAGCAGCGTGCCGCCCCACAGCCCCTGCTCCTCGCCCGACAGGACGGCATAGACGATGGTGCCGTCGAACCGCTCCTTCGACAGCTGTCGGGCCGCCTCGATGACGAGCGCCGTGCCCGACCCGTCGTCGTTGGCGCCCGGCGCGTCGGAGGTGAAGTCGGCGACGTCCGTCACCCGACTGTCGATGTGGCCGGCGATGATGACGACCCGGTTCGGATCGCCCGTGCCCCGCTGGACGGCGAGCACGTCTTCCACCCGCACGCCATTGGGAGCGCGCGGGCCGTCGAAGGTGCGCGCCGGCCGTTCGATGGTCAGGCAGCCGCCGCAAGCCCGGGAGATCCGCTCGAACTCCGCCGCCGTCCAGTCGCGCGCCGCGCCGATGCCGCGCTTGGGATCGGTCGTGGCGGACAGCGTGTGCCGGGTGCCGAAGCCCACCAGCCGCTCGACGGTGGCCTTCAGCTGTTCGGGCGAGGGCGACGGGTCTTGAGCCAGCGCGGGGGTGGCGAGGAGGGTGGCGGCGAGGAGGAGACGTTTCATGGAACGCGAGGCTAGGGGGGAGAGGGTGGGGAGGCAATGCTCCCTAAAACTCCCCTCCCTGCAAGGGAGGGGCAGGGGGTGGGTGCGAGCGCGTCAGCGCGAGCTTGCCAAGATCGGACTTGCCGCCAACATCGCCCGGCTCGCTGACGCTCGCCACCCACCCCCAACCCCTCCCTTGGAGGGAGGGGAGACAGAGGTGCTCAGCTCAGCCGGTCGATGTCCTCGTCCGACAGCGCGCCGGGGATGATCATGACCGGGCAGGGCAGGCGGCCGGTGTCCTGGCCGGCGAAGTGCTGGACGAGCGGGCCGGGCGCGCCCTCGGCGGCCGCCGCGAGCACCAGGGCGGCGATCGTGCCGTCCTCGGTGCGCTCGCGCAGCATCGCCATGACGCCGGCGATCGGATCGCCGTCGCGCACATCGACGGCGGTGTGGACGCCGAGTTCGGACACCGTGGTGCCCGCCGCGCGGCTGACCAGCGCCTGCGCCTTGGCGCGGGCCTCCTCGTCGAGCGTCGCCTGCACGCCGCCCCACTGCACGAACTCGCGCGGCGGCAGGAAGGTGGCGATCGTGACCGCGCCGCCGGTGCGGCTGGCGCGGCGCGCGGCGTAGCGCAGCGCCTTGGCCGATTCCCCGGTCTGGTCGATGACCACGAGATAGGTGCGCACGCCTCGTCTCCTCCGGCCTGGTCTGCGCGAGCGGCGCGCGCGTGACAAGACGGGCTTGAGCGAGCGGCCGGGGCGGAGCAAAGGGGACGCCATGCCGATCGAGATCACGATGCCCGCCCTGTCCCCCACGATGGAAGAGGGCACGCTGTCGCGCTGGCTCAAGCAGGAGGGGGACACCGTCGCGTCGGGCGACCTCCTGGCCGAGATCGAGACCGACAAGGCGACGATGGAGTTCGAGGCGGTGGACGAGGGCACGATCGCCAGGCTGCTGGTGCCGGAGGGCACCGACGGTGTCGCGGTCGGCACCGCCATCGCGATCCTGGCGGAGGAGGGCGAGGACGTCGGCGAGGCCGCCGCCTCCGGAGGCAAGAATACGCCCGCCGCGTCGGGCGGGACGGCCAAGGCGGCGACGCTGGAGGAGGAGCCCTCGACCGATCCGACCGACCCCAACGACAAGGGCGACGAGGGCGCGGGCGATGCGCAGGCGGAGCGTGGCCGCGCCGAAGCCGAGGACCACGGCCTGCCGCCGTCGCAGGGCACGGCGAAGGCGGCGGAGGAGCCGGCGGCCCAGAGCGAGCGGGTCAAGGCCAGTCCGCTCGCTCGGCGGCTGGCGGCGGAGAAGGGGCTGGAGCTGTCGGCTTTGAGCGGTTCCGGCCCGCATGGGCGGATCGTCAAGGCGGACGTGGAGTCCGCAAGCGTTGGCGCCCCCGAGGCCGCGCCGGCCGCGCCCGCGCCCGCCCCGCAGGCTGCTCCCGCCGCCGCGCCCGTGGACGCCGCGATCCCGCACGAGGTCGAGAAGCTCTCGAACATGCGCAAGACGATCGCGCGCCGCCTGACCGAGGCCAAGGCGCCGATCCCTCACATCTACCTGACGCTCGACGTGCGGCTGGACGCGCTCCTCGAGCTGCGCGGCGAGCTGAACGCGGCGCTGGCGCCCACGGGCGTCAAGCTGTCGGTCAACGACCTGCTCATCAAGGCGCTCGCCAGGGCGCTGATCGAGGTGCCGGAGTGCAACGTCAGCTTCGCGGGCGACCGGCTGATCCGCTACAGCCGCGCCGACGTCTCGGTCGCGGTCAGCATCGAGGGCGGCCTGATCACGCCCATCGTCGAGGGCGCGGATGCGAAGTCGCTCTCCGCCATCTCCACCGCCATGACCGACCTCGCCACCCGCGCCAAGGCGGGCAAGCTGAAGCCGGAGGAGTATCAGGGCGGCACCGCGTCGATCTCCAACATGGGCATGATGGGCATCACCCAGTTCGCCGCCGTCATCAACCCGCCCCAGGCGATGATCCTCGCCGTGGGAGCGGGGACCAAGCGGCCGGTGGTGGACGACGCCGGCGAGCTGGCGGTGGCGGCGGTGATGACGGCCACCGGCAGCTTCGACCACCGCGCCATCGACGGGGCGGACGGCGCGAAGCTGATGGCCGCCTTCAAGCGCCTGTGCGAAATGCCGCTGGCGCTGGTGGCTTGAGGCCAGCCCATTTCACAACGATGCTTAATCGTCAGTGGACTCACGTCAGAGATAATGTAACGGGTGGTTACATAAGCAGGAGGTCGACGTGAAATTGGGTGTGAAGGAGTTCCGCGAGCGCTTCAGCGAATTGGCGCATGGCGAAGAGCCGATCGTGGTGACGCATCATGGTCGCGTGCTCGGCCGCTTTTTGCCCGAGCGAAAGGCGGCACCCACCCGCGTGGAGATAAAAGGCTGGCTTGAAGAGATGCAGGATTTCCAGCGTCGCTGGCGCGAGCAGACTCCCGATTGGAAAGAGCGGTTGGCGGCGTATGGCCTCGGACCGGACGGCGAGCCGCTGGAGGAGTGAGGCTGGTCGTCGACACCAACATCCTGGTGCGGTGCAGTCGGGGGAACGCCTCTCGTCATGTGAGCGAGCTTCTGCTGCGCGGCGTGACTCTCGTGACCACCGACCACAATGTGGAGGAGCTGATCGGAGTGCTGATGTCCGTTTTTTCAATGGACGAGGACGATGCTGTCGCGGACGCTCTTCATGTTGTGCAGCTGATGCGCCTCGTGTTCGCGGACGAATACGAACCGTTCGCCGACGCCGCACGGCAGCGTCTCCATGTCGGTGGCCAGAGCGACTGGCCAGTGCTCGCCGCCTCCCTGGCCGACAAGATGGACATCTGGTCGCAGGACACCGATTTCTTCGGCACGGGCGTGGCCGTCTGGTCCACGCACAACGTCCAGCACATCGAGGCAGGCGGCGATGTCTGATATACGCGAACCCGGCGGCGTTAGCGGTCCGCCGAGCACACCGCCCGCGATCCGCGTGACCGCCATGCCGGCCGACACCAACCCCTATGGCGGTGTGTTCGGTGGCTGGATCGTCAGTCAGATGGCGCTGGCCGCAGGATCGCTCGCCTCGCGCGTGAGCCACGGCCGCGCGGTTGTGGTGGCGATGGACGAGCTGCGCTTTCCCGGTCCCGTCGCGGTCGGCGATGAGCTGTCGATCCATCCTGATCTGCGGCGGGCGGGCCGCACCTCTCTCACGATCGACGTGGCGGCGTGGTCCAGGGAGCGGGACGGTGAGGCGACTCACCTGGCCGCCCATGGCACCTTCACCTTTGTGGCCGTGGATGGCACCGATCGCCCGCGTGTGCTCGCGCCCGAACTGCACACAGGAGCCGCACATGGCTGATACGTCCAAAAGCCCCCTCGACCTCGTCATCATCGGCTCCGGCCCCGGCGGCTATGTCGCGGCCATCCGCGCGGCGCAGCTGGGGATGAGTGTCGCGATCGTGGAGCGGGAGAAGCTGGGCGGCATCTGCCTCAACTGGGGGTGCATCCCGACCAAGGCGCTCTTGAGGACGGCCGAGGTCTATCACCAGATGACGCACGCGGAGCTTTACGGGCTCACCGCCGCCAACCCGTCTTTCGACATCGCCAAGGTCGTGGACCGCTCGCGCAAGGTGGCGGGACAGCTGAACGCCGGCGTCAAGTCGCTGATGAAGAAGAACGGGATCGCCGTGCATCACGGCGTCGCGCGCCTGGCCGCCGCCGACCGGGTGGTGGTGGAGGGGGAGGGCGGCGCGACCGAACTCCACGCCAAGGCGGTGATGGTCGCCACCGGCGCGCGCGCCCGCGAGCTGCCCTTCGCCAAGGCGGACGGAGAGCGGATCTGGACCTACCGGCACGCCATGGTGCCCAAGGACATGCCGACCGCGCTGCTGGTCATCGGATCGGGCGCGATCGGGATCGAGTTCGCCTCCTTCTACCACGACATGGGCGCGACCGTGACCGTGGTGGAGATGCTGCCCCGCATCCTGCCGGTCGAGGACGAGGCGGTGAGCGCGCACATGGCCAAGCGGCTGACCAGGGAGGGCCTCACGCTCCACACCGAGGCGTCGGTGGAGGCGCTCGACACGGGTGCGGACGGGGTGACCGCGCGCATCAAGACCAAGGACGGGGAGGCCCAGGAGCACCGTTTCTCGCACGCCATCATCGCGGTCGGCATCGTGCCGAACACGGAGGACATCGGGTTGGAGGCGCTGGGTGTCGCGACGGAGCGCGGCCACATCGTCGTGGACGAGTATGGCCGCACCAGCGTGCCGGGCGTGCTCGCGATCGGCGATGTCACCGGGGCGCCCTGGCTGGCGCACAAGGCGAGCCATGAGGGCATCGTCGCGGTCGAGACGCTGGCGGGCGGCGATCCGCACCCGTTTTCCACCTGGAACATCCCCGGCTGCACCTACTCGCGCCCCCAAGTCGCCTCCGTCGGGCTGACCGAGGCCGCCGCGCGGGAGAAGGGGCATGAGGTGAAGGTCGGCCAGTTCCCGCTGATCGGCAACGGCAAGGCGATCGCGCTGGGCGAGGCGGACGGCTTCGTGAAGACGGTGTTCGACGCGGGCACCGGCGAGCTGCTGGGCGCGCACATGATCGGGGCGGAGGTGACCGAGCTGATCGGCACCTTCGTGGTCGCGCGCCAGCTGGAGACGACCGAGGCGGAGCTGATGGAGACGGTGTTCGCCCATCCCACCATCAGCGAGTCGCTGCACGAGAGCGTGCTCGACGCCTACGGCCGGGTCATCCACTTCTGACGCGCGCCCGTTCCTGGGGGTCGGCGGCCGCGCTGCTGGGCGTGGTCGTCATCCTGGGCCTCGTGCGCACGGCGGGCGGGATCGGGCTGGACGAGAAGCTGATGCGCGCCATCGGCCCGGCGCAGACGGCGGGGGCCGCCACCGTCACGCCCGTCCTGCTGGCGGCCACCTGGGTCGGAGACTGGACGCCGCGCCTGATCCTGGCGGGTGGCGCGGCGGCGGTGCTGATCGCGCGCGGCCAGTGGCGACGCGCGCTGTGGCTGACCGGGGTGGTGGCGGCGGCGGCCGGCCTGAACACCGCGCTCAAGCACGGTTTCGCGCTGCCCCGCCCGCTGCTCGTGCCGCATCTGGACTCCGTCACCACCTTCGCCTTTCCGAGCGGCCACGCGGCCAACAGCACGGCGCTCGCCGGGGCGCTGGCGCTGCTGATCGGGCGACGCTGGGCGCTGGGTGTGGCGGCTGGGGTGGCGCTGCTGATCGGGGTCAGCCGGACATGGCTGGGGGTTCACTGGCCGACGGACGTGCTGGGCGGCTGGATGGTGGGGAGTGCGGTGGTGTTGCTCGCGGCCCCGCTGTTGCCGGAACGGCGTTGGGGATCGGAGAGTTAGCGCCCCTTTATCAACCACTCCGTTCAGGCTGAGCCTGTCGAAGCCACGTTCTTCTTCATGTCTCCTACTTCACCGAAGACGAACCGCCCTTCGACAGGCTCAGGGCGAGCGGAGAGGCCGAGAGAAGGAGCGAAAGAATGAACGACCTCGACCGGGAACAGATCTACGACGACTTCAACGGCGCCGTGAACATGGCGCCCAAGGAGCTGGAGGACTGGCTGGAGACGGAGGAATCGAAGGAGGTCGGCTGGACGCGCGACGGCGAGGACGAGGCGGTCGGGCACCAGTCCGGCGAGCGGATCGTGGCGATCAAGCGCACGCACAAGGCCGACCTCACCGACGCCGACTACCGGCACATGCGAAAGGTCGTGGGCTACGTCCACCGCCATTCGGCGCAGGGCGGCCCGGCGGAGGACAAGGCGCACTCCCCCTGGCGCTATTCGCTGATGAACTGGGGGCATGATCCGTGCAAGTGACCGTCGCCGATCGGCGGTCGCCGAATGGCTGAGGCGCACTCCGGCAAGGTCCTGTGGATCGCGCTCGCCGCGAATGTGGGCGTCGCCATCGCCAAGTTCGTCGCCGCTGGCATCACCGGCTCGTCCGCGATGCTGACGGAGGGCGTCCACAGCCTGGTCGACTCCGTCAATCAGCTCCTGCTGCTCTATGGGGAGAAGCGGGCGCGCAAGCCGCCGGACGCGCGCCATCCGGTCGGCTATGGCCGCGAGCTGTACTTCTGGAGCTTCGTGGTCGCCATCCTGGTCTTCGCGCTCGGCGCGGGAGTCTCGGTCTACGAAGGCGTCATCCACATTCTGGAGCCGGTGGAGGCGGTCTCGCCGCTTGTCGCCTACATTGTACTTGCGGTGGCCTTCGCGCTGGAGGGCTGGTCGCTGTGGGCCGCCTACACCCCCTTCAACCGCAGCCGGGGACAGCTCGGCTGGTGGACCGCGCTCCGCCGGACGAAGGACGCGTCCACCATCGTCGTGCTGCTTGAGAACGGCGCGGCGCTGGCGGGGATCGCGGTGGCGGCCGTCGGGCTCGGCCTGTCGCTCGTCACCGGCGATCCGGTCTATGACGGGGTGGCCTCGGTCCTGATCGGCCTGATCCTGGCGGCGGTCGCCGCCTTCCTGGCGCGCGAAGCGAAGGGGCTGCTGATCGGCGAAGCGGCCTTTCCGGAGACGGTGGCCGCCATCCGCTCGGCCATCGCGGCGCGGAGCGAGGTGTGCGGCATCGGCACCATCGTGACCGTCCAGCTCGCCCCTGACATCGTGTTCGCCGCCGCCGACGTGGACTTCGCCGACGACGTGAGCGCGGGCGACATCGAGCGGCTGATCGCCGAGGTGGAGAGCGAGCTGAGGGAGGCCGAACCGGATGTGCAGAGTCTCTATATCAAGCCGAAGGCGGGTGGTCCGTCGCTTGACCGTCCGGCGGCGGTCCGGTAGGTGGCAACGTGTGTTTCCCGGCCCGACAGGCCGGATTGCGCGCTGAACATTGCTTCCGGCGTGGCTTCGGCCCCGCGGCCTCGGCCGTCGGGGCCTTGTGCTTTGGGCGGACGGCAAAGTAACCGACTAGGAAGGTGAAGGCTTCATGCCCACGATCAACCAGCTGGTCCGCAAGGGCCGCGACCCGCAGAAGGCCAAGTCCAAGGTCCCTGCGATGGAGGCGAACCCGCAGAAGCGGGGCGTCTGCACCCGCGTCTACACGACGACGCCCAAAAAGCCGAACTCGGCGTTGCGCAAGGTGGCCAAGGTGCGGCTCACCAACCAGCGCGAGGTCATCACCTACATCCCGGGCGAGGGCCACAACCTGCAGGAGCACTCGGTCGTGCTGATCCGCGGCGGGCGCGTGCGCGACCTGCCCGGCGTGCGCTATCACGTGCTGCGCGGCGTGCTCGACACGCAGGGCGTCAAGGACCGCAAGCAGTCGCGGTCCAAGTACGGCGCCAAGCGGCCGAAATAATCGAGCCCTTCCCGTCGTCCCGGGCTCGACCCGGGACCCAGCTTTCTTCTTCCCAGTTTGATGCAAGAGAAGCTGGACCCCGGATCAAGTCCGGGGTGACGATCCGAGATTTGGAGACACACACATGTCACGTCGTCGTCGTCCCGAGAAGCGGGAAATCCTGCCGGACCCCAAGTTCGGTGACCAGATCCTGTCGAAGTTCATGAACGTCATCATGCTCGACGGAAAGAAGTCGAACGCCGAGTCGATCGTCTATGGCGCGCTCGACCAGGTCGAGGCGCGCGCGAAGACGGAGCCGCTGGCGCTGTTCCACGACGCGCTCAACAACGTGAAGCCCGGCGTGGAGGTGCGCTCGCGCCGCGTCGGCGGCGCCACCTATCAGGTGCCGGTCGAGGTGCGGCCGGAGCGTGCGCAGGCGCTGGCGATCCGCTGGCTGATCGCGGCCGCGCGCAACCGGGCGGAGAAGACGATGTCGGCGCGGCTGTCGGCGGAGCTGATGGACGCGGCCAACAACCGCGGCAATGCGGTCAAGAAGCGCGAGGACGCGCACCGCATGGCCGAGGCCAACCGCGCCTTCTCCCACTACCGCTGGTGACCTGCCCGGGGCTGGCGAAGGCCGGCCCCGGCCCCTATATGCGCGACCGATCGCGGGTCGCCCCACATGGCTGACACGCTCGGCCCCATTTGACCCGAAGGACGACCTCCATGGCCCGCAGCCATCCGCTCAGCATGTATCGCAACATCGGCATCATGGCGCACATCGACGCCGGCAAGACGACCACGACCGAGCGCATCCTCTATTACACCGGCAAGTCGTACAAGATCGGCGAGGTCCATGACGGCGCCGCGACGATGGACTGGATGGAGCAGGAGCAGGAGCGCGGGATCACGATCACGTCGGCGGCGACGACCTGCTTCTGGAACGACCACCGGATCAACATCATCGACACGCCGGGCCATGTGGACTTCACCATCGAGGTGGAGCGGTCGCTGCGCGTGCTCGACGGCGCGGTCGCGGTGTTCGACGGCGTGGCGGGCGTGGAGCCGCAGTCGGAGACGGTGTGGCGCCAGGCGGACAAGTACAAGGTCCCGCGCATGTGCTTCGTCAACAAGCTCGACCGCACCGGCGCCGACTTCCGGATGTGCGTGGACATGATCAAGGACCGCCTGGGCGCGCGTCCGCTGGTCATGTACCTGCCGATCGGCGTGGAGAAGGACCTGAAGGGCCTGGTCGACCTGGTCTCGAACCGCGCCATCATCTGGAAGGACGAGTCGCTGGGCGCCGAGTTCTCCTACGAGGACATCCCCGCCGACATGGCCGACGAGGTCGCGACCGCGCGCGCCGAGATGATCGAGATGGCCGTCGAGCAGGACGACGCGGTGATGGAGGCGTATCTCGAGGGCGACGAGCCCGACGTGGACACGCTCAAGGGTCTGATCCGCAAGGGCACGCTGGCGCAGGCGTTCGTACCGATCGTCTGCGGCTCCGCCTTCAAGAACAAGGGCGTGCAGCCGTTGCTGGACGCCGTCGTCGACTTCCTGCCGTCGCCGCTCGACGTGCCGCCGGTCGAAGGCGTGCTGCTCGACGGCGAGACGCCGGCGACCCGCGAGGCGAGCGACGACGCGCCGTTCTCCGCGCTGGCGTTCAAGATCATGAACGACCCGTTCGTCGGCACGCTGACCTTCGCCCGCATCTATTCCGGCTCCCTCGCCAAGAGCACCGTCACCAACTCGGTGAAGGACAAGAAGGAGAAGATCGGCCGGATGCTCCTGATGCACGCCAACAGCCGCGAGGACATCGACGAGGCGTTCGCGGGCGACATCGTCGCGCTGGCGGGGCTTAAGGAGACGACGACCGGCGACACCCTGTGCGATGCGTCCAAGCCGATCATCCTGGAGCGCATGGAGTTCCCGGACCCCGTGATCGAGGTCGCGGTGGAGCCGAAGACCAAGGCCGATCAGGAGAAGATGGGCGTGGCGCTCAACCGCCTGGCCGCCGAGGACCCGTCCTTCCGCGTCACCTCCGACTTCGAATCGGGCCAGACGATCATCAAGGGCATGGGCGAGCTGCACCTGGAAATCCTGGTCGATCGCATGAAGCGCGAGTTCAAGGTCGAGGCCAATGTCGGCGCGCCGCAGGTCGCCTATCGCGAGTCGCTCGCCAAGCCTGTGGACATCGACTACACCCACAAGAAGCAGTCGGGCGGCTCCGGCCAGTTCGGCCGCGTCAAGGTGAGCCTGAAGCCGGGCGAGCGCGGTCAGGGCATCAACTTCATCGACGAGGTCAAGGGCGGCAACATCCCGCGCGAGTACATCCCGTCGGTCGAGAAGGGGATGCGCGAGACCGCCGAGACGGGGAGCCTCATCGGCTTTCCGATCATCGATTTCGACATCGTCCTGACCGACGGCGCGTATCACGACGTGGACTCCTCCGCGCTGGCGTTCGAGATCACCGGGCGCGGTGCCATGCGAGAGGCGGCGCAGAAGTCGGGGATCAAGCTGCTCGAGCCGATGATGAAGGTCGAGGTCGTGACGCCCGAGGATTATCTGGGCGACGTGATCGGCGACCTGAACTCGCGGCGCGGGCAGATCCAGGGCACCGATTCGCGCGGGAACGCCCAGGTCGTGGAGGCCGTCGTGCCTCTTGCGAATATGTTCGGTTACGTTAATGAGCTGCGCTCGTTCACGCAGGGTCGTGCGCAGTACACCATGCAGTTCTCGCATTATGACGAAGTCCCCCAGAACGTGGCGGACGAGGTCAAGGCGAAGCTCGCGTAGACGCCGGAACACAAACTGGCCGACGGGGCGGGCACGCGCTCCCCCGACCGGCGAACACATGAACAGAAGGTAGGAACAATGGCCAAGGCAAAATTCGAGCGGAACAAGCCGCACTGCAACATCGGCACCATCGGTCACGTCGATCACGGCAAGACCACGCTGACCGCCGCCATCACCAAGGTGCTGGCGGAAACCGGCGGCGCGTCGTTCACCGACTACGCCAACATCGACAAGGCTCCCGAAGAGCGCGAGCGCGGCATCACCATCTCGACCAGCCACGTCGAGTACGAGACGCCGGCGCGCCACTACGCGCACGTCGATTGCCCCGGCCACGCCGACTATGTGAAGAACATGATCACGGGCGCCGCCCAGATGGACGGCGCGATCCTGGTCGTGTCGGCCGCCGACGGCCCGATGCCGCAGACCCGCGAGCACATCCTGCTCGCCAAGCAGGTCGGCGTGCCGGCGATGGTCGTGTACATGAACAAGGTCGACCAGGTCGATGACGAGGAGCTGCTGGAGCTGGTCGAGCTGGAGGTGCGCGAGCTGCTGTCCTCCTACGACTTCCCTGGCGACGACATCCCGATCGTCAAGGGTTCGGCGCTGGCCGCGCTCGAAGGCAAGAACGACGAGATCGGCAAGACCTCGATCAACGAGCTGATGAAGGCGGTGGACGACTACATCCCGCAGCCCGAGCGTCCGGTCGATCAGCCCTTCCTGATGCCGATCGAGGACGTGTTCTCGATCTCCGGTCGCGGCACCGTCGTCACCGGCCGCGTCGAGACAGGGATCGTCAAGGTCGGCGAGGAGGTCGAGATCGTCGGCATCAAGGACACGCGCAAGACGACCGTCACCGGCGTCGAGATGTTCCGCAAGCTGCTCGACCAGGGTCAGGCCGGCGACAACATCGGCGCGCTGATCCGTGGCGTGGGCCGCGAGGAGGTCGAGCGCGGCCAGGTGCTGTGCAAGCCCGGCTCGATCAAGCCGCACACGGAGTTCACCGCCGAGGTGTATGTCCTGTCGAAGGACGAGGGCGGCCGTCACACGCCGTTCTTCGCCAACTACCGCCCGCAGTTCTACTTCCGCACGACCGACGTGACGGGCGAGGTGGTGCTGCCGGAGGGCACCGAGATGGTGATGCCCGGCGACAACGTGAACATCGGCGTCAAGCTGATCGCCCCGATCGCGATGGACCAGGGCCTGCGCTTCGCCATCCGCGAGGGCGGCCGGACCGTCGGCGCCGGGGTTGTCGCTTCCATCGAGGTCTGATAGGCCATATCCGCATCGCCCGACTCCCCGGGCTGTCAAGAACGGGGAGTCGGGCGATGTTTGTCGTTCGGGCTTTTCGCCCCGCTCTTTCGCATCGCAACGGGTTAGACCATGGAAACGCAGAACATCCGCATCCGCCTGAAGGCGTTCGATTTTCGAGTGCTCGATCAGGCGACGCGCGACATCGCCGACACGGCGACGCGCACGGGCGCGCTGATCCGCGGTCCCATCCCATTGCCGACGCGCATCGAGAAGTTCACGGTGAACCGCGGACCGCACATCGACAAGAAGTCGCGCGAGCAGTTCGAGGTCCGCACGCACAAGCGCCTGCTCGACATCGTGCAGCCGACCGCCAACACGGTCGATGCGTTGATGAAGCTGGACCTGGCCGCCGGCGTGAGCGTCGAGATCAAGCTCGCTTAGGCGAGTTTGCGTTCACTCCCCGCGGAAGCGGGGATGGCCTGAGGCCCGACGGTCGCTCCAACCAAGGGGTGGCCAAGACGAAGCGGCTCCGCTAGGGGCTCTTCAGGGATACCGCCGGACCTCTCCTTCGGGAGCATTCGTCCGGGCAGCGTCCCCCGTTCACCGGGCCACGTGCCCGGATGCAGCCCGAGCGGGGCGATGACAGACATAGGGGTTGCGGCACGCCCGTCGGGAACGGTTCCCGACGGGCCTCTGCGTGTTTCGGGAGCTTGTCCATGCGGACCGGCGTGATTGCAAAGAAGATGGGGATGACCCGTCTGTTCGAGGACGACGGACGCCATGTGCCGGTCACCGTGCTGAGCCTGGAGGGCTGTCAGGTCGTGTCGGTGAAGACCGACGACGCCGACGGCTATGTCGCGGTGCAGCTCGGCGCGGGCGAGGCCAAGGCGAAGAACGTCGCCAAGCCGCAGCGCGGCCACCACGGCCGGAACGAGGTCGGGCTGAAGGCCAAGGTCGCGGAGTTCCGCGTGGCCGACGACGCCGTGCTGGACGCGGGCACCGAGCTGTCGGCCGACCACTTCGTCGCCGGCCAGATGGTCGATGTGCAGGGCGTGACGCAGGGCAAGGGCTTCGCCGGCGCGATGAAGCGCTGGAACTTCGGCGGCATGCGCGCGACCCACGGTGTCTCCGTGTCGCACCGCGCGCACGGCTCGACGGGTCAGCGCCAGGATCCCGGCAAGGTCTTCAAGAACAAGAAGATGGCCGGCCACATGGGCGCGCGCAATCGCACCCAGCAGAATCTCGAGGTCGTGCGCACCGACGCGGATCGTGGCCTGATCTTCATCAAGGGCTCGGTGCCCGGATCGAAGGGCGGCTGGGTCCGCGTGACCGACGCGGTCAAGCTGAAGCCGCACGCCGATCGACCTTATCCCACGGCGCAGACGGCGGAGCCCCAGGTTCAGTCCGTGCCCGCCGACGCCGAACTCCAGGAGGCTTGAGAATCATGAAGTTGCAAGTCTCCACGCTCGGCAGCGACACCGCCGCCGGCGAGATCGAGTTGAACGACGAGGTGTTCGGCCTGGAGCCGCGCGCCGACATCCTGCATCGCGTCGTCGTCTGGCAGCTGCACAACCGCCGCGCCCCGGCGCGCGCGGCCCGCGAGCGGTCCGACGTGGCGCGCACGGGCAAGAAGTTCGGCAAGCAGAAGGGTGGCGGCACGGCGCGTCACGGCGACCGCGCGGCTCCGATCTTCATCGGCGGCGGCAAGGCGCACGGGCCGCGCGCCCGCGTCTTCGAGAGCTCGCTCAACAAGAAGATCCGCGCGCTCGGCCTCAAGATGGCGCTCTCGGCCAAGGCCAAGGAGGGCAAGCTGGTGGTGATGGACTCGATCGCGGTCGAGGACGGCAGGACCAGGACGCTGGTGCCGCACTTCGCCGCCATGAACACGAAGTCGGCGCTGGTGATCGACGGGTCGCAGGTCGAGCAGACCTTCGCGCGCGCCGCCGCCAACGTGCCGCACCTCGACATCCTGCCGGCGCAGGGCGCCAATGTGTACGACATCCTGCGCGCGGAGACGCTGGTGCTCACCCGCGCGGGCGTGGAAAAGCTGGAGGCGCGCTTCAATGGCTAAGGCGAAGAAGGCGGAGATCGACAGCCGTCACTACGACGTGCTGGTCGCGCCGCACATCACCGAAAAGGCGACGCTGCTCTCCGAGCACGACGCGGTCGTGTTCAAGGTGCGCTCCGAGGCGACCAAGCCCGCCATCAAGGCGGCGGTCGAGGCGCTGTTCGACGTGCAGGTGCTGAACGTCAACACGCTCAATCAGAAGGGCAAGACCAAGAAGTGGAAGGGGCGCCCCTACACGCGCTCGACCATCAAGAAGGCGATCGTCCGGCTGGCCCAAGGCCAGTCGATCGACGTGACGAGCGGGATCTGACGCGATGGCACTGAAGCAACACAATCCGACCTCGCCGGCCCGTCGCGGCCTGGTGCTCGTCGACAAGTCGCAGCTGCACAAGGGCAAGCCCATCAAGGCGTTGACCAAGGGGCTGACCAAGTCGGGCGGGCGCAACAACAAGGGCCATGTGACCTCGCGCGGCATCGGCGGCGGTCACAAGCAGAAGTACCGCATCGTCGACTTCAAGCGGCGCAAGTGGGACATGGACGCGACCGTCGAGCGGCTGGAGTATGATCCCAACCGCACGGCCTTCATCGCGCTGGTCCGCTATGCCGACGACACGCAGTCCTACATCATCGCGCCCCAGCGGCTCGCCGTGGGCGACACGATCACGGCGGGCAAGCGGGTGGACGTGAAGCCGGGCAACGCGATGGAGCTCGCCTCCATGCCGGTCGGCACCATCGTCCACAATCTGGAGATGAAGCCCGGCAAGGGCGCGCAGATCGCGCGGTCCGCCGGCACCTATGCCCAGATGGTCGGGCGCGACCGCGACATGGTGATCGTCCGCCTGAACTCCGGCGAGCAGCGCTATCTGCGCGGCGACTGCATGGGCACGGTCGGCGCGGTGTCGAACCCCGACAACGCCAACCAGACGCTCGCCAAGGCGGGGCGCACGCGCTGGATGGGCAGGCGCCCGCTGACGCGCGGCGTCGCCAAGAACCCGGTCGACCACCCGCACGGCGGCGGCGAGGGCCGCACCTCGGGCGGTCGCCATCCGGTGACGCCGTGGGGCAAGCCGACCAAGGGCGCGCGCACGCGGTCGAACAAGTCGACCGACAAGTACATCATCCGTTCGCGCCACGCGAAGAAGAAGAGGTAAGCCATGGCCCGGTCCGTCTGGAAGGGTCCGTTCGTGGACCTTCATCTGCTCAAGAAGGCCGAGACCGCCCAGGAAGCGGGGAGCCGCACGCCGATCAAGACCTGGTCGCGTCGCTCCACCATCCTGCCGCAGTTCGTGGGTCTCACCTTCTCCGTCTACAACGGGCGCAAGCACGTGCCCGTGTCCGTCAACGAGGACATGGTCGGCATGAAGCTGGGCGAGTTCGCGCCCACGCGCTTCTTCCCCGGCCACGCCGCCGACAAGAAGGGCAAGCGCTGATGGGCAAGCCGTCCGCACCGCGTCGCGTGGGCGACAACGAGGCGCTGGCCGTCGGCGGTCAGATCCGTGGCTCCGCGCAGAAGCTGAACCTGGTGGCTCAGCAAATCCGCGGCAAGAAGGCCGAGGATGCGCTCAACCTGCTGCGGTTCTCGCCCAAGGGCATGGCCGTCGACGTGCGCAAGGTGCTTGCATCCGCCGTCGCCAACGCCGAGAACAACCACAATCTGGATGTCGACGCGTTGGTCGTGGCGGAGGCCAGCGTGGGCAAGTCGATCACCATGAAGCGCTTCCACACGCGCGGTCGCGGCAAGTCGACCCGCATCCTGAAGCCGTTCAGCAAGCTGCGCATCGTCGTGCGCGAGCAGGAGGAGGCCTGACATGGGTCACAAGTCGAACCCGATCGGCCTGCGCCTGCAGATCAACCGCACCTGGGACAGCCGCTGGTATGCGGAGGGCCACGACTACGGCCGTCTGCTGCTCGAGGATCTGAAGATCCGCACGCACATCATGGACACGATGCCGCAGGCCGCGATCTCCAAGGTGGTGATCGAGCGCCCGGCGAAGCTCTGCCGCATCTCCGTCTATGCCGCGCGCCCCGGCGTGATCATCGGCAAGAAGGGCGCCGACATCGACAAGCTCAGGAAGACGCTGGCGGGCATGACCTCGTCGGACGTCAGCCTGAACATCGTCGAGATCCGCAAGCCCGAAGTCGATGCCCGCCTGGTGGCGCAGTCGATCGCCGATCAGCTGGAGCGCCGCATCGCCTTCCGCCGCGCCATGAAGCGCGCGGTGCAGTCGGCCATGCGCCTGGGCGCGGAGGGCATCCGCATCAACTGCGGCGGCCGCCTGGGCGGCGCGGAGATCGCGCGGACCGAGTGGTATCGCGAGGGTCGGGTGCCGCTCCACACGCTGCGCGCCAACGTGGACTATGCCGAAGCCCAGGCGAAGACCGCCTACGGCATCTGCGGGGTCAAGGCGTGGGTGTTCAAGGGCGAGATCCTGGGTCACGACCCGACCGCGACCGACCGCCTGATGGTGGAGGCGCAGACCTCCGGCGTCCGTCCGGCCCGCTGAGGAAGTATCATGCTGCAACCGAAGAAAACCAAGTACCGCAAGGCCTTCAAGGGTCGGATCAAGGGCGACGCCAAGGGCGGGACGGACCTGAATTTCGGCTCCTACGGACTGAAGGCGATGGAGCCGGAGCGCATCACCGCGCGCCAGATCGAGGCGGCGCGCCGGGCGGTGACCCGCCACATCAAGCGCCAGGGGCGGCTCTGGATCCGCATCTTCCCCGACGTGCCGGTGTCCAAGAAGCCCGCCGAGGTCCGCCAGGGCAAGGGCAAGGGCGCCGTGGAGTACTGGGCGGCGCGGGTGAAGCCGGGGCGCATCATCTTCGAGCTGGACGGGGTGCCCGGCCCGTTGGCGCGCGTCGCCTTCGAGCGCGCGGCCGCCAAGCTGCCGATCAAGACCAAGGTGGTCGCCCGTCTGGGCGAGCAGCTGCACTGAGGATGGCGGACATGAAGATCACCGACCTCACCCCCAAATCGGACGACGAGCTGTCGACGCAGCTGGGCGAGCTGAAGCGCGAGGCGTTCAACCTGCGCTTCCAGGCGGCGACCAACCAGCTGGAGAAGTCCAGCCGCGTGAAGGAGGTCCGTCGGACCATCGCGCGCATCAAGACGCTTCAGACGGCCCGCGCCGCTGACGCCAAGAAGGAGGCTTGAGGCCATGCCCAAGCGCATGCTGACCGGGACCGTGGTGTCCGACAAGGCCGACAAGACGATCGTGGTGCTGGTGGAGCGCAAGGTGAAGCACCCGCTCTACGGCAAGATCATGCGCCGGTCGAAGAAGTACCACGCCCATGACGAGGCCAACGACTATCAGACGGGCGAGACGGTGCGGATCGAGGAGACCGCTCCCATCTCCAAGCTGAAGACGTGGGTGGTGCTCGATCGGCTGAACACCCACCTGAAGCCCAAGGGCCAGGGCGACGTGGACGCCGACCTGGCCGTGCCCGAGGCGGTGGCCGAACTGACCGAGGCCGCCGGCGGCACGGGCGAGCCGACGCGCGCGGACGCCTGAACAGACACAGGAACCGCCGGGCGTCTCGTCCCGGTAGGCCGAACGAAAGGAACACGGATCGATGATCCAAATGCAGTCCAACCTGGAGGTCGCCGACAACTCCGGCGCCAAGCGGGTCCAGTGCATCAAGGTGCTGGGCGGCTCCAAGCGCCGTGTGGCCGGCGTGGGCGACACCATCGTGGTGTCGGTCAAGGAGGCGCAGCCGCGCGGCCGCGTGAAGAAGGGCGACGTGCATCGCGCCGTCATCGTGCGCACGGCCAAGGACGTGCGCCGCGCCGACGGCTCCGTGATCCGCTTCGACACCAACGCCGCCGTGCTGGTCAACAAGAACGAGGAGCCGATCGGCACCCGCATCTTCGGCCCCGTGGTGCGCGAATTGCGCGCCAAGCGGCACATGAAGATCATCAGCCTTGCCCCGGAGGTGCTGTGATGGCGAGCGCTCGCATCAAGAGGGGCGACACGGTCGTGGTCCTGTCCGGCAAGGACAGGGGCCGCACGGGCTCCGTGACCAAGGTCATGCCCAAGGAGGGCAAGGTCCTGGTCGACGGCCTCAACGTCCACGCCCGCCACCGCAAGCCGACGCAGGCCAATCCGCAGGGCGGCATCGACCGGCAGCCGGCGCCGCTGGCGCTGTGCAAGGTCGGTCTGGAGGACCCCAGGAACCCGGGCAAGCCCACGCGGGTGCGCTTCGAGGAGCGCGACGGCCGCAAGGTGCGGGTCGCGGTCAAGTCGGGAGACGTGATCGATGGCTGACGGATACACCCCGCGCCTCAAGGCGCATTACGACGAGGTCGTGGTGCCGGCGATGACGGAGACGTTCGGCTACAGGAACCGCATGGCGGTGCCGAGGATCGACAAGATCGTCATCAACATGGGCGTCGGCGAGGGCACGCAGGACCGCAAGACGGTGACGACCGCCGCCGAGGAGCTGGCGCTGATCTCCGGTCAGAAGCCGGTCATCACGCGCGCCAAGCAATCGATCGCCGCCTTCAAGCTGCGCGAGGGCATGGCGATCGGCACCAAGGTGACGCTGCGCCGCGAGAAGATGTATGAGTTCCTCGACCGGCTGATCACGGTCGCGCTGCCGCGCGTGCGCGACTTTCGCGGGCTGAAGCCGACCAGTTTCGATGGTCGGGGCAACTACGCGCTCGGCCTGAAGGAGCAGATCGTGTTTCCCGAGATCGCGTACGACCGCATCGACAAGGTGCGGGGCATGGACGTGATCGTCACCACGACCGCGAACACCGACGACGAGGCGCGCGAGCTGCTGCGCCTCTTCAACTTCCCCTTCCCCAAGGACGAGCCCGCGCAAGCGGCCGCTTGATCCCAAGAGAGGAACAGGACATCAAGCCATGGCGAAACTGAGTTCCATCAACAAGAACGAGCGTCGCAAGAAGCTCGTGAAGAAACACTCCGGACGGTACGCGCGTCTGAAGGAGGTCGCGAACGACAAGAGCCTGGACGACGGCGAGCGGCTGATCGCGCGCCTGAAGATGGCCGAGATCCCGCGCAACGGGAACCCGACGCGCGTGCGCAACCGCTGCGAGCTGACCGGCCGCCCGCGCGCCTACTACCGCAAGTTCCGGCTCTGCCGCATCCAGCTGCGCGATCTCGCCAACAAGGGCCTGATCCCCGGCGTGGTCAAGTCGAGCTGGTGAGGACGAACTGACATGGCATTGACCGATCCCCTGGGCGACATGCTCACCCGCATCCGCAACGGCCAGCAGGCGCGCAAGGACTCCGTGACCACGCCGGCGTCCAAGCTGCGCGCCCGCGTGCTCGAGGTGCTCGAACGCGAAGGCTACATCCGCGGTTACCAGGACGAGGCGCTGGGCCGCCACGCCGGCCTCCGCATCGAACTCAAGTACTTCGAGGGCGAGCCCGCGATCAAGCACCTGCAGCGGGTCTCCAAACCAGGCCGCCGGGTCTATTCGGGCAGCCAGGAGCTGCCGCGCGTGCGTGGCGGGCTGGGCATCACCATCGTGTCGACGCCGCGCGGCGTGCTCTCGGACGCCGAGGCGCGCGAGCAGAATGTCGGCGGCGAAGTGCTGGCGGAGGTGTTCTGATGAGCCGCATCGGCAAGAGGCCCGTGGCGATTCCATCGGGCGTGACCGCGAACCTGGACGGCGACACGCTGTCGATGAAGGGTCCGAAGGGCACGCTCACCATGGATCGCCATGAGGAGGTCGCGCTTGAGATCAACGACGCGGGCGTGACCGTCACGCCGGCCAACCAGACGAAGCGCGCGCGCTCCGCCTGGGGGATGCAGCGCACGCTCGTGCAGAACCTGGTCACGGGTGTCACGGAGGGCTTCTCCAAGACGCTGGAGATCAGCGGCGTCGGCTACCGCGCGGCGTCGCAGGGCAAGATCCTGAAGCTGCAGCTCGGCTACAGCCACGACGTCGATTTCCCCATCCCGCAGGGCATCGACATCAAGACGCCCGATGCGACGACGGTCGAGATCAGCGGCATCGACAAGCAGCAGGTGGGTCAGGTCGCGGCCGAGATCCGGCGCTGGCGCAAGCCCGAACCCTACAAGGGCAAGGGCATCAAGTACCGCGGCGAGTATATCTTCCGCAAAGAGGGCAAGAAGAAGTAATGGCACGCCACCTCACCCCGTTCGAGAAGCGGCGCCAGCGCGTCCGCACCGCGCTTCGGACGAAGGGCTCGGCCAAGCCGCGCCTGTCGATCCACCGCACCGGACGCCACATCTACGCCCAGGTGATCGACGACACCGCCGGCCGCACCCTCGCCTCCGCCTCCACTCTCGAGAAGGGCGCGGGCGGGACGGCGGGAGCGACCTGCGATGCGGCGAGCGCGGTCGGCCGGTCGGTCGCCGAGCGCGCGAAGGCGGCGGGCGTCAGCCACGTCGTCTTCGACCGTGGCGGGTTCCTTTATCATGGCCGCGTCAAGGCGCTGGCCGACGCGGCCCGCGAGGGCGGGTTGGAGTTCTAACATGGCAGACGAGAGCAACCAGAACGAGGGCGGCGCGGCGAACCCGGGCACGACCGGCGCGGGCAACCAGCCGGAGATGATCCTGTCGCCGGACGCGACGAACGCGGGTCTGACCCAGCCCGGCGTCGACCAGCGCCCGGCGCGTGGACCGCGCAACGATCGCGGCGGCGGTCGAGGCGGACGCGACAACCGGGGCGGTCGCGGCGGACGCCGGGACGACCGGCGCGGCAACCGCGGCGGCGACGACGGCGGCGAGGAGCTGATCGAGAAGCTCGTCCACATCAACCGCGTGTCCAAGACCGTGAAGGGCGGCAAGCGCTTCGGCTTCGCGGCGCTGGTCGTGGTCGGCGACGGCAAGGGCCGGGTCGGCTTCGGCCACGGCAAGGCGCGCGAGGTGCCCGAGGCGATCAACAAGGCGACCGCCGCGGCCAAGAAGGCGATGGTCCGCGTTCCCCTGCGCGACGGCCGCACGCTGCATCACGACGGCGTGGGCGTGTTCGGCGCGGGCAACGTCAAGGTCCGCTCCGCGCCTCCCGGGACCGGCATCATCGCCGGCGGTCCGATGCGCGCCGTGTTCGAGAGCCTGGGCGTGGCCGACGTGGTGACGAAATCGAACGGCTCGTCCAACCCCTACAACATGGTCCGCGCGACCTTCGAGGCGCTGACGGACCAGTCCAGCCCCAAGTCGGTGGCGCAGCGTCGCGGCAAGAAGATCGCCGACCTGCTCGGCCGCTCGGGCCAGGCGACTCCGGACGAGGCCGAGGCCCAGGCCGAAGCGGTGACGGAGTAGGACCATGGCCATGATCAGGATCCGCCAGACCGGCAGCCCCATCCGCCGCCCCAGGTCGCAGCGGGCGACGTTGAAGGGCCTCGGCCTCAACAAGATGCACCGCGAGGTGGAGCTGGAGGACACGCCCGCCGTGCGCGGCATGATCCAGTCCGTCCGCCACATGGTGACGGTGGTGGAGTGACTTAACTCCCTCTCCCTTTGGGAGAGGGTCGGGGTGAGGGCGACGGGCCGCTCGGCGGGCGTTGGTCACCCTCACCCTTCCGCCGCTAACGCGGCTCCCTCCCTCTCCCGGTGGGAGAGGGATCACACAGCGCGAACCCAGCGAAAGCGAGTGCACATCATGAATCTCAACGACCTCAAGGACAATGCCGGCGCGCGCAAGGCGCGGATGCGCGTCGGGCGCGGCATCGGATCGGGCAAGGGCAAGACCGCCGGGCGCGGGCAGAAGGGGCAGAAGGCGCGCTCCGGCGTCGCCATCAACGGCTTCGAGGGCGGGCAGATGCCGCTCCACATGCGGCTGCCCAAGCGCGGCTTCAACAACCCGAACCGCAAGCACTATGCCGAGGTGAACCTCGGCACGCTGGAAACGGCGATCGAGAGCGGCAAGCTGACGGCCGGCTCCACGATCGATCATTCCGCGCTGGCCGACGCCGGCCTCGCCCGCCGATCGGAGGCGGGGGTGCGCCTGCTGGGCAAGGGCGAGTTGACGAGCGCGCTCAACCTGGTGGTCCACGGCGCCTCGGCGAACGCCCGCGCGGCGGTGGAGAAGGCGGGCGGGTCGGTGGAGATCGTGCCCGCGGCCCGTTCGGACAAGAGCGAGGACCGATCCGATCCCCGCAAGGCGAAGCGCGACGCGCGGCTCGCCGCCGCCAAGTGACGGCATGCGGCGGCGGCGGGGCCGTGCCCTTGTCGCTGCCGACCGGACGCGCGATATAGCCGCTGCGCCGCATCGCTCGGCGCGCATCGACCTGGAGCGCGGCGGGACCGCGCCCGAGACACGGGACACTCAATGGCCTCCAACGCCGATCAGATGGCCGCCGGCCTCAACCTGTCGAGGTTCGGACAGGCGACCGAGCTCAAGCGCCGCCTGTGGTTCACCTTCGGCGCGCTGATCGTCTTCCGGTTCCTGAGCCACGTGCCGCTGCCGGGGATCGACCCGCGGGCGCTGGCCGAGCTCTACAACTCGACCGCGTCGGGCGGCGTGCTCGACATCTTCAACACCTTCTCCGGCGGCGCGCTGCAGCGGATGAGCGTGGTGGCGCTGGGCGTCTTTCCCTACATCACCGCGTCGATCGTCATGCAGCTGGCGACCGCCATGTCGCCCCAGCTCACCGCCATCAAGAAGGAGGGCGAGAGCGGGCGCAAGCGGCTGAACCAGTACACCCGCTACGGCACCGTCGGTCTGACGGCGGTGCAGGGGTGGTTCATCGCGGCGGGGCTGGAGGCGCTGGCGCAGCAGCAGGGCGTGGCCGCGGTCGTGCAGCCGGGCTTCACCTTCCGCATCGCCGCCGTGCTGTCGATGGTCGGCGGCACGATGTTCCTGATGTGGCTGGGCGAGCAGATCACCGCGCGCGGTGTCGGCAACGGCGTCTCGCTCATCATCATGGCGGGCATCGTCGCCCAGATGCCGGTGCAGCTCGCGCAGCTGTTCGAGAGCAGCCGTTCGGGCTCGATCAACGGCTTCGTCGTGGTGCTGGTGGCGCTGCTGATCGTCGGCCTGACCGTCTTCATCTGCTTCATGGAGCGCGCCCAGCGCCGCGTGCTGATCCAGTATCCCAAGCGCCAGACGCGCGGCGGCTTCATGCAGCAGGACCGCAGCCACCTGCCGCTGAAGGTGAACACGGCGGGCGTCATCCCGCCGATCTTCGCCTCGTCGCTGCTGCTCATGCCGCTGACGCTGACCCAGTTCGCGGGCGCGCAGAACGTGCCGGGCGACACGACCTGGGGATCGATCGTCATCGGCATCACCACCGCGCTGGGCCACGGCCAGCCGCTCTACCTGCTGCTCTACGGCGCGGGGATCGTGTTCTTCACCTTCTTCTACACCGCGGTCATCTTCAATCCCGAGGAGACGGCGGAGAACCTGAAGCGCTATGGCGGCTTCGTGCCGGGCATACGTCCGGGCAAGAACACGACCGACTACCTGGATTACGTGCTCACCCGCATCACCGTGATCGGCGCGGCCTACCTGACCTTCATCTGCCTGGTGCCGGAAGTCGTGTTCAGCCAGCTGGGCTTCCGCCTGCTGATGGGCGGCACCAGCCTGCTGATCGTCGTCAACGTCACCATCGACACGGTGACCCAGATCCAGAGCCACCTGCTCGCCCACCAATATGGCGACCTGATCAAGAAGTCGAAGCTGAAGGGCGCGCGGCGCCGCTGAGCGGCGGGCGAACGGGGGAGAGCCGTCATGAACATCATTCTCCTGGGGCCGCCGGGCGCCGGAAAGGGCACGCAGGCGCAGCGGCTGGTGGACAGCCGCGGCATGGTGCAGCTGTCCACCGGCGACATGCTCCGCGCGGCCGTCCGGTCGGGCACGCCCGTCGGCCAGGCGGCGAAGGCGATCATGGACGCGGGCGCGCTGGTTTCGGACGACGTGATCTGCGGTCTGATCGGAGAGGCGCTCGACGCCGTGCGGCCGCAGACCGGCGTGATCTTCGACGGTTACCCGCGAACCGGGGCACAGGCCGAGTCGCTGGACGAGCTGCTCGCCGAGCGGGGGCGCCGGCTGGACGCGGTGATCGAACTGGAGGTGGACGAGCCCGCGCTGGTCGATCGCATCTCCGGCCGCTTCTCCTGCGCCCGGTGCGGAGAGGGTTATCACGACCGCTACAAGCTGCCCGCGGTCGACGGCGTGTGCGACGTGTGCGGATCGACCGAGTTCAAGCGCCGGCCCGACGACACGGCCGACACGGTCCGCCACCGCCTCTCCGTCTATCGCCAGCAGACCGCCCCGATCCTCCCCGGCTACGAGGCGCGCGGGCTGGTCCATCGCGTGGACGGCATGGCGGGGATGGAGGAGGTCGAGGCGGCGATCGGCCGGGTGCTGGACGAGGTCGGCCAGTCGGGTTGAAGCGCTTGCGACCCGATCCGGGTGCGCATAGATCATGCGCATCGAGTATGGTCGGAGAATGACGCCATGGCGATTGTGAAGGCTGCGCCCCGCAAGGCGACGAACGTGTCCCTGCGACGGGATTTGCTGGAGGAGGCGCGAGCCCTCGAGGTGAATGTGTCCCGCGCGTGCGGAAAGGGTCTGGCGGCCGAGGTGGCGGCCGAACGCGCGCGTCGCTGGCGGGAGGAGAATGCCGAGGCGATCGCGTTCTGGAACGATTATGTCGACCGAGACGGTCTTCCATTGGCTCGCTATCGGCAGTTCTAATGGCCAAGTATGATGTTCACGAGAGGAATGCTGCTGGCGCTCCGTTGCTGCTCGAGTGTCAGTCCGACCTGCTGAATGACTTGAACACGCGCCTCGTCGTGCCACTCCTTGACGTCCAAGCGCCTCCGACAGCCGTTCAGTCGCTTTATCCGGTCTTTCACATCGACGGGGTGCGGTTGACGATGGCCACGCATCTCGCCGCCGCAGTCCCGGTTCGAGACCTCGGCCCCGTCGCGACCTCTCTCGCCCACGAGGACTACGCGATCGGACGCGCGCTCGATGTGCTGATCGGTGGTGTGTGACACTTGCTCGACATCGGTTCACCACGGTTGACTCCCGACCCCCGCGCCCCTAGATGGCACCCTATCCCGAACGACGGTCGGCTGGCGGCGCATTCGTGCGCGCGCCCTTTTTGCCGTTCCACGATCGGGATTGTCGGCGATGAGATGGGCGGGCCACTCCGCCCGTGGAGCAGGAGACCAACACACGTGGCACGAATTGCCGGGGTCAACATCCCCACCAACAAGCGCGTCGTCGTCGCGCTCCAGTACATCCATGGGATCGGCGAGACGGCCGCCCGGGCGATCACCGAGACGCTGCACATCGCCCCGGAGCGCCGGGTGCAGGATCTGACCGACGCCGAGGTGCTCCAGATCCGCGAGGCGATCGATTCGACCTACACGGTCGAGGGCGACCTGCGCCGCGAGACGGCGATGAACATCAAGCGACTGATGGACCTCGCCTGCTATCGCGGCCTCAGACACCGCAAGGGTCTGCCGGTGCGCGGCCAGCGCACGCACACCAACGCGCGCACCCGCAAGGGCAAGGCGAAGGCGATCGCCGGCAAGAAGAAGTAGCGGGCAGCCGGACCGTCCGTGGGACGGTCCGGCCCCGCGTGGCTTCGCCGGAGACGGGCACCCGCTCCCCTTCGGCACCTCAGCAGCAGACTCTTAGGACACTCACTCCATGGCCCGTGAACCGCAACGCGTCCGCCGCCGCGAACGCAAGAACATCACGTCCGGCGTCGCGCACGTGAACGCCTCCTTCAACAACACCATGGTGACGATCACCGATGCGCAGGGCAACGCCATCAGCTGGTCGTCGGCCGGCATGATGGGCTTCAAGGGCAGTCGCAAGTCGACGCCCTACGCCGCCCAGATCGCCGCCGAGGACGCCGGCCGCAAGGCGCAGGAGCACGGGATGCGCACGCTGGAGGTCGAGGTCAAAGGCCCGGGCTCCGGCCGCGAATCCGCGCTGCGCGCGCTGCAGGCGGTCGGCTTCACCATCACCGCCATCCGCGACGTGACGCCGATCCCGCACAACGGCGTGCGCGCGCCCAAGCGGCGGCGCGTCTAGCGGCCGCACCGCCGGGTCGCGCGTCCGCCCGCGCGACCCGGCCGGTCCCAACCGGCGACGCCCAACCACCCGGCGTTCAGGCCCGCACCGCCTGATCGCCCCAGCCCCAGGGGAACACCACCGTGGCCATTAATCCCAAGAACTGGCAGGAACTCAAGAAGCCCACGCAGCTGGAGGTCAAGTCGGGCTCCAACCGCGCGACCCGCTCGACCTTCGTCGCCGAGCCTCTGGAGCGCGGCTTCGGCCTGACGCTCGGCAACGCGCTACGCCGCGTCATGCTGTCGTCGCTGCAGGGCGCGGCGGTGACCTCGATCCGCATCGACAACGTGCTGCACGAGTTCTCCTCGCTGGCCGGCGTGCGCGAGGACATCACCGACATCGTCTTGAACGTGAAGCAGATCGCGCTCAAGATGGAGGGCGAGGGGCCGAAGCGCCTGCAGCTGAACGCCACCGGCCCGGCCGAAATCAAGGCCGGCGACATCGCCACGTCCGGTGATATCCGCATCCTGAACAAGGGCCTGGTGCTCTGCCATCTGGACGAGGGCGCCACGCTCAACATGGAGCTGACGGTGGACACGGGGAAGGGCTACGTTCCCGCCGCCGCCAACCGGCCCGCGGACGCGCCGATCGGCCTGATCCCGGTCGACAGCCTCTACTCGCCGGTGCGGCAGGTGTCGTACAAGGTCGACAACACCCGCGTCGGCCAGGAGCTCGACTACGACAAGCTGTCGCTGACGATCGAGACCGACGGGACGATCAGCCCGGAGGAGGCGGTCGGCTATGGCGCGCGCATCCTGCAGGACCAGCTGCAGCTGTTCGGCGGCTTCGAGGAGGGCCAGATCGCCGAGGCGAGCGCGGACACCCCCGCCTTCACCGGCCTGACCCAGCCGATCGACGAGAGCGACACCAACCGCCTCAACCGCTACCTGCTCAAGAAGGTGGACGAACTGGAGCTGTCGGTGCGCTCGGCCAACTGCCTGAAGAACGACAACATCATCTACATCGGCGACCTCGTCCGCAAGACCGAGGCGGAGATGCTGCGCACCCCGAACTTCGGCCGCAAGTCCCTGAACGAGATCAAGGAGGTGCTGTCGTCGATGGGCCTCAGGCTCGGCATGGACATCCCGGGCTGGCCGCCGGAGGACATCGAGGACATGGCCAAGAAGCTGGAAGCGGAGATCATGGGCTGACGCGCCCAGCTTCGCGCTCACATCGTTTGGTGTGACTTTAGAGTGACCTTCGGGGGTTTTCGGCGGTGCCCCCACGACCTCACCGCCCGCACCGGGGAACCTGACACGGCTCCGTTTCGAACAAGGACGACGAACCATGCGACACAAGATGGGCGGCCGGAAGCTGCAGCGGACCTCGGCCCACCGCATAGCGCTTCTGCGCAACATGTCCGCCGCGCTGATCAAGCACGAGCAGATCAAGACGACCCTGCCCAAGGCGCGCGAACTGCGCCCCTATGTCGAGAAGCTGATCACGCTGGCCAAGAAGGGCGGCCTCTCCAACCGCCGCCTGGCCCACGCCCGGCTGCAGGACGACGCGCAGCTGATCAAGCTCTTCGACGAGCTGGCGACCCGCTATGCCGACCGGCCGGGCGGCTACACCCGCATCGTCAAGGCGGGCATCCGCGCGTCGGACGCGGCGCCGATGGGGATCATCGAATTCGTCGACCGCGACGTGGACGCCAAGGGACAGGACTCCGGCCCGGTCGAGGAGCGCGAGGAGTATGAGGACGACGGCCTGCTGATGGCCTGACGGGTCGGAGGGACGGACGTGGGAGCGCGTCCGTGCGTCGCTTGACGCGCGGGGCACCGGCCGCTTGAACGATCCGGACGCCCACGCCTCCGGAGATCTCCATGCGCCTCGCCCTGCTCCTGTCCGCCGCCGCCGCCCTGACGGTGCCCGCCGCCGCGACGGCCCAGACCACCCAGAGCGCGAGCGACAGCAGCATGGCTCCCATCGCCTATCCCCAGACCCGCGACGACGGCACGGTGGACACGCTGTTCGGCGAGCCGATCCGCGATCCCTATCGCTGGCTGGAGAACGACGTGCGCACCGACCCGGCGGTGCGCGACTGGGTGACGGCGGAGAACCAGGTCACCGACGCCTATCTGGCGACCCTGCCCGGCCGCGACATCTTCAAGGCCCGCCTCAAGCAGCTGTTCGACTACGACCGCTTCGGCGCGCCGCAGAAGAAGGGCGGCCGGTACTTCTACAGCTTCAACGACGGGCTGCAGAACCAGTCGGTGCTGATGGTCCGCGACAGCCTGAACGGCGCGGGCCGGGTGCTGATCGACCCGAACCAGTGGTCGAAGGACGGCGCCACCGCGCTGGCCGAGACCGCGATCAGCCACGACGGCAAGCGCATCGCCTATGGCGTGCAGGACGGCGGCACGGACTGGCGCAGCGTCAGGGTGCTGGACGTCGACAGCGGCCGGGTGCTGGACGACACGATCGAGTGGGTGAAGTTCTCCGGCCTGGACTGGGACATGGCGGGGGAGGGGTTCTTCTACTCGCGCTATCCCGCGCCCGCCGAGGGCGCCAAGTTCCAGGGGCTGAACGAGGACCAGACCGTCTATTACCATCGGGTCGGCACGGCGCAGTCGGCCGACCGGAAGATCTATGCGACGCCGGACCAGCCGAAGCTGAACCATGGTGCCACGGTGTCGGACGACGGTCGCTGGCTCTACGTCATCTCCTCGTCCGGAACCGACGACCGCTACGAGGTGACGCTGATCGACCTCACGTCGAAGGATTGGGCGCCCCGGACCCTGATCAAGGGGTTCGAGAACAACTGGACGCCGATCGGCAATCGCGGGACGGTCCACTATTTCGTCACCAACCAGGACGCGCCGCGCCTGCGCATCGTGACGCTCGATTCCGCCAGCGCGAACCCCGCGCCGGTGGAGATCGTGCCCGAGAGCGAAGCGACGCTGGAGGGCGCGACGCTCAAGCCGGGCACGCTGATCGCCAGCTACCTGGCGGATGCGAAGACGGAGGTGCGGACCTTCGCGCTCGACGGCACGCCCAAGGACACGGTGGCGCTGCCCGGCATCGGCACGGCGGGCGGCTTCGGCGGCGATCCGGACGATCCGGAGACCTTCTTCTCCTTCACGAGCTTCACCGTGCCCGGCCGGGTCTATCGCTACGACGTGAACACCGGGAAGGCCACGATCTGGGCGGAGCCCAAGGTCGCCTTCGACCCCGACGCCTACGAGACCGAGCAGCGGTTTTTCGCGTCGAAGGACGGCACCAAGGTGCCGATGTTCGTCGTGCGCAAAAAGGGGATGACCGGCCCCGCGCCGACGCTGCTCTACGGCTATGGCGGGTTCAACATCTCGCTGACCCCCGCCTTCTCCGTCACGCGGCTGGCGTGGCTGGAGCAGGGCGGGGTGGTCGCGGTCGCCAACCTGCGCGGCGGCGGGGAGTACGGCAAGGCGTGGCACGACGCCGGGCGGTTGGCCAACAAGCAGAACGTGTTCGACGACTTCATCGGCGCGGGCGAGGCGCTGGTGGCGGCCGGCATCACCACGCCGCAGCAGCTCGCCATCCAGGGCGGCTCAAACGGCGGGCTGCTGGTCGGCGCGGTGGTCAACCAGCGGCCGGACCTGTTCGCGGCCGCGTTGCCCGCCGTGGGCGTCATGGACATGCTGCGCTTCGACCGCTTCACGGCCGGGCGCTACTGGGTGGACGACTATGGCTATCCGGACCGCGAGGCGGACTTCCGGACCTTGCGCGCCTACTCGCCCTATCACAACATCGCGTCCGGCAAGGCGTACCCGGCCATCCTGGTGACGACGGCCGACACGGACGACCGCGTGGTGCCGGGCCACAGCTTCAAATACACCGCCGCGCTGCAGGCGGCGGACGTGGGCGACAAGCCCCACCTGATCCGCATCGAGACCCGCGCCGGCCACGGGTCGGGCAAGCCGATCGACAAGACGATCGAGGAGACCGCCGACCTGTGGGCCTTCGCGGCGAAGTGGACGGGGATGGAGGTGGGGGCGATGGCGGAGTGAAGCCGGCATCACTCCCCTCCCTGCAAGGGAGGGGCTGGGGGTGGGTGCGAGCGGAGCGAGCCGCTGAGGATCAAATGAGACGCAGGGTTCCGGAACTGCTCACCACCCGTGCTCGACAGCTTCGCGGCGATGCCACAGATGTGGAGCGGCTGCTCTGGGTCCGCCTGCGACAATACCGCCCCCGCTTCACCCGGCAGCTGGTGGTCGGCCGCTACATCGTCGATCTGGCGTGCCGAGAAGCGAAGTTGGCGGTCGAGTTGGATGGCGCGCAGCATCTCAACACGTTGACCTACGACGCCGAGCGCACACGCTGGCTCGATCGGCAGGGCTGGCGAGTGCTTCGCCTGTGGAACACCGAGGTGCGGGCCAATCCGGACGGCGCGGCGGAGCACATCCTATTGGCAGCCGCCGAGTGCCTCGGCGGCACCCACCCCCAGCCCCTCCCTTGCAGGGAGGGGAGAAGAAGGGGACCTCGCTAGCCGCCGTCACTCCCCTCCCTGCAAGGGAGGGGCGGGGATGGGTGCGAGCGCAGCGAGCCTTCGTCGCTCTCTACTCGACACCCCCACCGCCGCCCCTTACCTCCGCCCCCATGACCGACTCCCAGCTGCCCGCCACGCCCACCGTCGCCGACCGCCAGCCGACCGTCCTGATCGTCGATTTCGGAAGCCAGGTGACGCAGCTGATCGCCCGGCGCGTGCGCGAGGCGGGGGTGTATTCGGAGATCGCGCCTTTCACCAACGCGGCCGAAGCGTGGGAGCGGTTGCGGCCCGCCGGGCTGATCCTGTCGGGCGGGCCGGGGTCCGTCACCAACTCCGACGCGGCCACCGTGCCCCTGCATTTCTACGAGGCCGGCATCCCCATCCTGGGCATCTGCTACGGCCAGCAGCTGATGGTGGAGCAGCTCGGCGGGCGGGTCGAGAACGCCGACATGGGCGAGTTCGGCCGCGCCTTCGTCGAGGTCCGGGACAGCTGCCGCCTGCTCGACGGCCTGTGGGCGGAGGGCGAGCGGCACCAGGTGTGGATGAGCCACGGCGACAAGGTCTGCGACTTGGCCCCCGGCTTCCGCGCCGTCGCCACGTCGGAGGGTGCCGACTTCGCGATGATCGCCGACGATGAGCGGCGCTTCTACGGCGTGCAGTTCCATCCGGAGGTCGTCCACACTCCCGACGGCGGCCGGCTGATCGCCAATTTCGTGCGCCACGTCTGCGGCCTGCCCGGCGACTGGTCGATGGCGGAATTCCGGGACGCGAAGGTGGCGGAGATCCGCGAACAGGTCGGCGACGGCCGCGTCATCTGCGGGCTGTCGGGCGGCGTCGACTCCGCCGTCGCCGCCGTCCTGATCCACGAGGCGATCGGCGAGCGGCTGACCTGCGTCTTCGTCGATCACGGCCTGATGCGGATGGGCGAGGCGGAGCAGGTGGTGGGGCTGTTCCGCGGCCATCACAACATCCCGCTCGTCCATGTCGACGCGGCGACCCTGTTCCTGAACGGCCTGAAGGGCGTCACCGATCCGGAGGCCAAGCGCAAGTTCATCGGCAAGACCTTCATCGACGTGTTCGAGGGCGAGGCGCGCAAGATCGGCGGGGCGGACTTCCTCGCCCAGGGCACGCTCTATCCCGACGTGATCGAGAGCGTCTCCTTCACCGGCGGGCCGTCGGTGACGATCAAGAGCCACCACAATGTCGGCGGCCTGCCCGAACGCATGGACATGACGCTGGTCGAACCCCTGCGCGAGCTGTTCAAGGACGAGGTCCGCGCGCTCGGCCGCGAGCTGGGGCTGCCGGACGTGTTCGTCGGCCGTCACCCGTTCCCCGGCCCCGGCCTCGCCATCCGCATCCCGGGCGAGGTGACGCGCGAGGCGTGCGAGGTGCTGAGGAAGGCGGACGCGATCTACCTCGCCGAGATCCGCGCGGCCGGGCTGTACGACGCCATCTGGCAGGCGTTCGCGGTGCTGCTGCCGGTCAAGACGGTCGGCGTGATGGGCGACGGGCGGACCTACGACCACGTCTGTGCTCTCCGCGCGGTGACGAGCACCGACGGCATGACCGCCGACATCTTCCCCTTCTCCACCGAGTTCCTGAGCCGGGTGGCGACGCGGATCGTGAACGAGGTGCGGGGCATCAACCGGGTGGTGTACGACTACACCTCGAAGCCGCCCGGCACGATCGAGTGGGAGTAGGGAAATCGGCGGCCGTGGCGTGAAATTGGCGGCTCGGTCGGGAGTTGGCGTAGCACTGCCGGCGGTGCTTTAGCGTCCGAGCGATCGTGGTCCCCTGAGCCAATTCCTCGCCATCCAGTCCGGCTGCGAGCGTGCCGAACTCGGTCGTTCGTCTGTCAGCGCTGGCCCGGCTCGTTTGACAGTCGAAGTTGCGTCTTTATGTGAGTCAGTTCGCCAAGAAGCCTGCGGCCAAGAGCCGAAATGCGTCAATTGCCTTGGGCAAGGCATCATCCGGCTCGTCACTGGCCGCAACCCACAGAGCGGCATTGAACGCCGCGCCGCTCAGAAGGCGTGAGGCAGCCTCGACATCGACAGGCTTCATGACACCCTGCGCCATTAGATCGGCGACGGTCTGCTTTGTGATGCTTAGGCAGGCATTCTGGCTAGGCCAGAGCGAGGGGTCGCCCAGGAAGGCAGGCCCGTCCAGCAAAACGATCCGCCGCACCTCGGCATCCAGCGCCATGCCGATATACGCGCCACCTTCCGCCAGCAGCCCTTCCCACGCATTCTCCGCGGCTGCGCCGGCCTGCTGCGCGCGCATCGCCATCTCACTGTCAACCTCAGCAACGACCGCCGCCAACAGCCCCTTCTTGTCACCGAAGCTATGATAGAGGGCGCCGCGGGTAAGCCCAACCTCGGCGGTGAGATCGTCCATGGACGCCCCAGCGAACCCGGATGCTGAGAACGCCTTGCGCGCTGCTCCAATCAGCTTGGCGCGGCTTTCCTCCATCTTTTCTGCGCGACGCCTTGCCGGCAAATCAGCCTCCCATGAACATACGGCTGGTATGTGACTTGACGCCCGGTACAGACCTGTGCTTTCACATACGTAGCGTATGTGAGTGCCTCAGCTGTCTTGGAATGTCCAGCAGACCCGCCTGAATGCGCTCGCTCACATGAATGAAGGACTTCTCAATGGCCCAGCTCAAAGCCGTGTTCCCTGCCGATCGGCATGCCCTCTACGAGGCGCACGGCTACTCCGCCGCTGTGCAGGCGGACAACCTTCTGTTTGTATCGGGTCAGGTCGGCAGCCGCCCGGATGGGTCACCCGAGCCCGATTTCGCTTCTCAGGTCCGCTTGGCATTCGCCAACCTCAAAGCGACGCTGCTGGCCGGGGGCTGCGGGTTCGATGACGTCGTGGATGTTACCACATTCCACACCGATCCCGAGAAGCAGTTCGAGACAATGATGGCCGTGAAGGGCAACGTATTCAGACGCACACCTTACCCGAGCTGGACGGCGATCGGCGTCAACTGGCTTGCCGGCTTCGACTTTGAGATAAAGGTAATTGCACGTATTCCGTGATAAGGGTGAGTTATTCCTGCGCGCAGCAGAAGAATGGCCAAATCAAATCGCCTAAGCATTGAGTAGACCTAAGACCTGCTCGAATTTGCCACCGCTCTCAGCGCCTCGAAGAAAGCCGACACGCTCGACCAGGATCTCGGTCGGCGTCGGCCGTCGCTGGAACAGATCCATGACCTCTTCGATGAAGGCATCGAGCGGCATATAACCGTCACGTATCGATTGGCCCGGGGTGAGCTCGGTCTGCACAGCAGGCGGGACGAGCTCGATCACGTCGACCTTGCCCTTGAGCTGCTCACGGAGCGAGATCGAGTAGGAGTGTATCGCCGCCTTGGTCGCGCAATAGGTCGGCGTGGCCACGAGAGGGACGAACGCCAGCCCCGACGACACGTTGACGATCGCGGCATTCTCCTGGCGGACGAGGTGATCAATCAGGGCGTTGGTCAGTCGGATCGGTCCCAGAAGGTTGGTCGCGATCGTCGCATCGACGTCGTCCAGATCGTGATGTCTTGTGAGGTCCTCGCCGCGCATAATGCCAGCGTTGTTGATCAGCACGTTCAGCGTCGGGTGCTGCTCGATCATCTCATGGGCGAGCTGCTCGATCGAACGCGGGTCTTCGACGTCCAGCACGGCGACCGACATACGGTCGCGACCAGCCGCGGCCTCGAGTAGCGCGTCGTGTCGACGACCGGCGATGACGACGTCGTTTCCGAGATCATGAAAATGATGCGCCAGCGCCCGTCCGATTCCGGAGCCGCCGCCTGTGATGAGAATGGTATTGCCGGAGGGGTTCATTTGTCTATCCAAGTTATGTTTTATGAGTCTTGTTATTGAATGGCATGCGCGTGGCCCGCCCGGTCTGCGGGGCCGAATTCGCCCGCGCAGCCGACAGCCGTGGCGCCAATCAGGCGACCGGGACCTCGCCCTCGTCCATGCCGTCCCAGTAATGGACACGGCTGGCATGGACGTGGATCATCACCATGCCATCGGTATCGATGCCATCAGGGAACCAGCGCTCCAGGTCGCTCGTCCAATGGTCGGCAAACGCGGCCTTGTCGCGCACGATGTCGGCCTTGCCCTCGACGGCGACGAACAACGGCGGCTTGCCGAGCAGTCCGGCGCTCCCTTGGAACGAGAGCGCGACCTGCGGATCGCCCGCGATATCGCTGACCGTGCGCGCGCTGTCCCAGCTGAAGTAAAACGAGTCACCGTCATACTCGACTTCGCCGTTGTTACTCATCGGCCGGGTGGCGAGCTGGCCGCCGTCGGTGCGGGTGGTCAGCATCGCGAAATCGATCTTGCCCATCGCCTTCGCGAGGTCGTGCAGTGTCATGGTCATAGCTTTTTCCTTTCTTGGTAATTCATCACGGCATTGGAGAGCGGGTCACTCGGCGGGGAGCTCTTCTTCCTCGAGGGCGCGCCGCACCCCCGCATCCGGATCGATCGAGGCGAAGTGTCGCGCGACATTGGGAAAGGTCGGGAGCGGGGTGGGGGTGTTCGCCAACCATCGCGACATCACGTAGAGATATGCATCCGCGACCGTGCGGCGATCGAAAACCAGCCAGTCACGGCCCTCCAGATAATTGTCGATCCGCCGGAACGCCTTCTCGACCATGAGGAAGGCGGCCGACCGCGCGCCGTCCTCGGCGGATTCGTCGATCACGAAGCGATCGGGCACGAACGCAGGGACGAAGGCCTTGTGAACCTCGCTTACCAGCTCGGCCACGATCTCGTTCATTCTGGCCTGCTCCAGCGCGTCGCCTTCGGCCGCGCCGAGACGTGCCGCCGGATGCTTTGCCGCGATGTATAGCAGCACCGCGAGAGACTCGGTCAGCACGAACGGATGATCGCTGCCGGTATCGATCGTGATCGTCGGCACCGCGCCCTTGGGATTGAGCGCCATGAAAGGGGCGGCGTGCTCGGTCTCGTGGCTGAGGCGCTCGAGCTCATAGTCCGCGCCGGACCAGATCAGCGCGATGTGCGACGCCAGCGAACAGGCGCCGGGCAGATAGTAGAGCTTCAAGCGCGAAGTCCCTTTATCGTGGAGAGATGGTCCCGGACGGACGTCCAGGTGAGGCCGGGGTATCGGTCATTATCGAGATGGCTCAGGCGGACGAGGCCGCTGAACTGGTCGCGCATGTACTGCATCCCCTGCCAGGGCGGGAACGCAGCATCGGGTTGCGGTGCGACCAGCTTGGCAACGCGGATCATCAGCCCGAGCGTGCCCAGCGAGCCGACCCAGAGCGTTCGGTATCGCTGTCCGGACACGGTGCTCATTACTGCCGCGATATCGCGCGCGCTGACGCTGGCACCGGCAATGCGCAGGATGCGAGGCGCGTCGTCGTCGAGTGCGGCCTCGGCCGTGTAGGCCGCAGTGTCGTCCTTGGTCGTGAAATCGAGAATCTCATCGGCGTCATGCCAGTAGAGCACGCGGTGTATCTCCGGTCGGATGACCGGCATCTCCGCGCCCAGCATGTCCAGGAACGCGCCGTTCAGGATCGAGGTCGCCTTGATGGGGGCAGCGTCCACGGTCTTCATGAACTCACGGCGTAGATCGTAATTCCGATTTCGGCCCGGCGGCGTTTTTGTGAAGTCAGACGCAAAGTCCGACGGGATGAACCGCGGCACGCCTGCCTTGACGGCTGCGTCAAGCAAGACACCCTGGCGGTCGATCATCACGTCGCGCACGCCATTGAGCGCTGACACGACACAGGCCGCGCCCGTCACCGCATGTGCCATGTCGGCGATAGACGCAGGGTCAGCGGACACCGGCGTCGCGCCGAGCGCTTTGATGCGCAGGAGCTCGTTGTCCTTCAACCCGCGACGGACGAGCGCGCGAACGTCTGCGCCGCGCGCGGCGAGCGCTTTGGCGATCCGACCGCCAAGATCGCCTCCAGCGCCGGCAAGCGCGATGACAGGTCGATCGGTCATGATGCTTCCTTCCTTTCGAGGCTCAGCGTTCGGCGATGTCATCGCAGCGACCGGAACGTCGCTCGCACCTCGTCGACGAATGACGTGGGCTGCTCCATCGCGGCGAAATGGCCGCCCCGTTCCAGCTCGTTGAAGTGGACAAGGTTAGCGAACCGTCGCTCGGCCCAGCGGCGCGACAGGCGAAGCTGTTCGCCGGGGAACATGCTGATGCCGGTCGGCGTCGGCATCGGTGCCGACGGCATTCCGCCCTTCATCATTTCCTGCATCGCCTCCCAATAGAGGCGCACGGAACTCGCGCCGGTATTGGGTAGCCAGTAGAGCATGATGTCGTCGAGCATCCGGTCGAGCGTGAACACGCGTTCGGGATCGCCGCCGCTGTCGGACACGTCCTGGAACAGCGCATAAATCCAGGCGGCGAGCCCAACGGGGGAGTCCGCCAGCGCGAATCCGATCGATTGCGGGCGCGTGTTCTGAAGCTTGTAATAGCCGGCATATTGCTGGTCGTAGCGCTGGGCGTCATCGAGCATCTTATGCTCGGCGGGGGTTGCCTCGGCGCGTTCCTCGTCGCTCGGCTGGAACATTGCCACATTGAGGTGGATGCCGACCAGGCCGGGCGGGGCCATGTAGCCGATCGCGGTCGTGATCCCGGCACCCCAGTCGCCGCCCTGTGCGCCCCAGCGATCGTAGCCGAGACGATCCATGAGCGTCGTCCATGCGCCCGCGATACGCGCGATGTTCCAGCCCGGCTCAGTCGGCTTGTCCGACCAGCCGAAGCCCGGGAGAGAAGGGATTACCAGATCGAAGGCATCGCGGGCCTCGCCACCATGCGAGCGGGGGTCGGTCAGCGGCCCGATCACGTCGTGGAACTCCAGCACCGATCCCGGCCAGCCATGCGTCATTAGCAGCGGCAGGGCGTTCGCCTCTTTCGAGCGGATGTGCAGGAAGTGGATGCCGAGCCCGTCGATCTCGGTGCGGTACTGCCCGAAGGCATTGAGGGCCGCTTCGCAGCGCCGCCAGTCATAGTCGCCCCGCCAGTGCGAAACGAGCGACTGGAGCTTGGCCAGCGGCGGACCCTGGCTGGTGTCGTCAACCGTCTCGCGGTCGGGCCAGCGCGTCCGCTCGAGTCGCTGGGACAGATCGTCCAGGTCGGCCTGCGGAATGGCCAGCTCAAAGGGCATCACCCGACTGGAACCCGCTTCTGGCGCGTGTTGCTCGGCTTGGTCGGTCATGTCGCGTCGCTTTCATTGTTGCCGGCCGGATCGAGGAACTCGATGATGCGATCCGCCGTCCAGTCGGGGCGATCGGCGGCAAAGGCGTGGCCGGCCAAGAGCACCTTGTCGTGTTCGACGTGCGCGAACACCTGAACGACACCGCCGAGCGTTTGGTCCTGCGGAATGCCGAGCCCTGCGTTGAGAACGAGCACCGGCATCGCCAGCTTCTGGTCGAATGCCTTGCGGTTGGCTTTCCCGTCGTCGAGCATCGCTGCATAGTGCCGGAACCCGGCGCGCATTCCGTCTGGATTGCCGTAGGTGCGCAGGTATTCATCGCGGTCATCCGCGGTGATGCCTTTGAGCGGCGAGAACATTTTCCAGTTGTTGCCGAGATACTCGGCTTCCTTGCCTTCGGTCAGCATCGTGGCGAGATCGACCTGCGCGTGGAACCCGAAATGCCAGTAGCCCCCGGTCGCGGGGTTCATCAGCTCCTCCAGGCCGAAGCCCGGGATAAGCGATTCCGCCAACACCAGGCGCCGGATCTCGGTCGGGTGGTGCAGCGCCCATGACACCGCCACCATCATGCCGATGTCAGTCCCGACAAGGTCGATGGAGTCGAACCCGAGGCCTTGAACGATATGGCGAATGTCGTCGGCGACCGTCTTCTTGTCGTAGCCGTGCGAGGGGCGCTCTGAATCGCCCAGACCGCGCAGGTCGGGGGCGATGACCGTGAAGCCCGCTTCGGCGAGTGCGGGCATGATGCCGCGCCATTCGCGCCAGGTCAGCGGCCAGCCGTGCAACAGCACGACCGCTGGCCCGGACCCGCCGGAAACATAGTGGAGGCGGATGCCATTCGCGTCCGCATAATGGTGGGTGAAGCCCTCCACATCCGCCGCCGCGCCGTCGGTCGGAGCCGTCGATGCCGTTGCCCCGCCGCTCACTTCGCCTGCTCCCACGTGCGCTCAACGTGCTGCCGGTAGGTCTCGGCCCTGAGGTCGAGGTAACGGCCGTTCTGAAGGTCGGTCAGAGCGGTGGTCCCGTCCAGCATGTAGAGGATGTACGTGTTGCCGAGCGCCGCCATCGAGTCCGGATCGGCCGCGCGCTGCCTTGCTATGGTTTTTTTCAAATCGGCGATCGTGCCTTGGCTGCGGCGCTTGAACGTGCGCCCCGAGACGTGCTCCACGGCGTCGATGATGCCGTTAAACGTGAGCTGCTCGCCCGCCAGCGCGAACTTGCCGCTGGGGAGGTTGCGGTCGACCGCGGCGCGGGCGGTGTAGCGCGCCGTGTCTTCGACGCTGGTCGCATCGAACGGGTCGTTGCCGTCGCCCCAGAACGTCGCGGTCCCTTCCTCCATGTCGAAGACGCCCGCGAATTGCGAATGCAGGAAGTTGTCCATGAACGAGCCGTTGAGGATGTTGACGTGCTCGATGCCGGTCGCCGCGATCGCCTCGTCGGCTTCGCGCCGCATGTCGAAGTTCGCGTGCTCGCCGGGCGGCGACCTGAAAAGGTCGAGCGCGAAATCGGACGGCAGTATCCGGCGGACGCCGTTCCGGCTTGCCGCAGCGAGCAAGGCGAGCTGGCCGGCGACCATGATGTCGCGTCCGCCCTGGACGGCCGACACGATCACGTCGACGCCTCGCGTGGCGCGGTCGAGCGATGCGGGGTCGGTAAGATCGGCCTCCACCATCTGCGCGCCGCGCGCGACGAGATCGGCGAGCGTGGCGTCATTGGCCCCCCTTCCACCGGCACGGACCATCAGCCGGAGCCGGGTGTCCGGTTCCTCCGAAAGGTGCGCGGCGATGCGCCCACCGAGCATACCGCCGGCACCTGCAACCAATACCGTCTGAGTGGTCATGACGCGGCCTCGTCGCCGTTCGTTGCGAGGGGGTTCGGACCGGGCACGTTATCCATGCCGTAGCGCCGCATCAGCTCGGGGGTCATCGCCGGGGGCGGCGTCGCACCCTTGGGCGGGATCGTGCGGGTGGGGGCCGGCATCCCATGCTCGATGATCGAAAGCTCCAGCCCGGCGGGCGTGTAGCCGTTCAGGAACTTGGCCGTCTCGCTGTCGACGCGGAAGGCGTGGCGGGTGTTACGCGGCACGAAAACGAAGTCGCCAGCGCTCGCGGTCCTGATCTCCTCGCCGACCAGGAAGGTGCATTCACCCTCCAGCATGTAGAAATGCTCGTCGGACCAGGTATGCTTGTGCGGGGGAGCGCCCGATCCCTTGGGCAGCGTCTCGTGCATCAGCGAATATCGTCCGCCGGTATCGGCGCCATCGACCAGCACCACCCAGAGGATGTCGAGCCACCAATAAGCGGGCGCGGTATCGACGTTGTGGATGAACGGCATCGAACCGGGAACGGCCGGGAGGTCGGGGGTGGGGTCGGTCATGGCGATGTTCCAATCTTGGCGGGGCCGCGCCCGGAGGCGCGGCGCGTTTCATTCTCAGGCGTCTGCGGTGGCGGGGACCGCGTGCGCGACATAGTCGGCGAAGCTCTCGAACCGCATGTCGGCGTAGCGACCATTCTGCAGGTTGCTGAGAGCGGTCTGGCCGTTCGTCATGTACAGCAGGTAGGCGAGCATCACCCGCTTCTCAGAGTCCGCCTTGGCCATGGCCGCGCGCAGATCGTCTTCCGAGCCGTAGGAGACGGGCTTGAGCGTCTTGCCGACCTGTCGGCCGACGATCTCGCCCGCTTCCCGGAACGAGACATGATCGCCTGCGATGGCGAACTTGCCTGCCGGCACGCTCCGGTCGAGCGCAACGCGTGCAACGACCTGCGCGGTATCATCGACACTGGTGACCTCGATCTTGCGATTGCCGTCGCCGTAGAACCCGACCGTGCCCGCATCGACGTCGATCGCGCCTTTTCCTGGCATGAACATGTCCATGAACGCGCCCTGCAGGACGTTGACCTGCTCCAGCCCGATCTTGGCGATCTCGGCATCCGCCTTGGCGCGCATGTCGAACATGGCGTGCTCGCCGGTCGTCGCCTTGAACAGGTCGAGCGCATAATCGGAAGGCAGGATGCGGCGGACACCGTTCGCCTTGCCGGCCTTTGCCAGTGCGACCTGGCCGTCGACGATGATGTCGGGGCCGCCCTGGACCGCCGAGACGATCACGTCGACGCCTTGGGTCGCGCGGTCGAGCGAGGCGGGGTCGGTCAGGTCGCCGACGATCAGCTCGGCACCACTGGCGGCCAACGGATCGAGCACGTCCTTGCCGCTGGTGAGATCACGAACGAGCAAGCGGACGCGAGCGTCGGGCTGCTCGAGGAGATGATGCGCGATGCGGCTGCCGAACATGCCGGTCGCGCCGACGAGGAGAACAGTCTGCGTCATGGGTTGGGTCCTTTTGTTTGCCTGACCCCTATGTAGCTGTTGCGTAGACAAGCGATTAGTAGGCAAAAGCTGGACAGCGCGTTCCCGTCGTGGAACGATGGCATTGTGTTCGACTTTACCGATCTTCGCGCATTCGCGCGCATCGCTGACCTTGGCAGCATATCGGGTGCGGCGCGGGCACTGCGGATGCCGAAGTCCTCCGTGAGCCGTTCGCTGGTGCGTCTCGAAGAAGCGGTCGGCGCGGTGTTGGTCGAGCGCTCGACGCGTCACCTCCGGCTGACCGACGCCGGGCTGCTGCTAAAGCGGCATGCGCGCCGTATCATCGACGATGTTGGCGAAGCCGAAAACGCGATTACCGGCCTGATCGGATCTCCGCGCGGTGATCTGCTCATCAGTGTGCCATTCACGTTCGCCACCGGGCCGCTTGCACCGATGTTGCCTGGCTTCCTGCTCCGCTATCCTGAGGTGCGGGTCGTGCTGAGCATCGATAACCGGCCGATCGACCTTCTTGTCGAAGAAGCCGACATCGCGATCCGGATCGGCCCGCTCCCGGATTCCAGTCTCATCGCGCGGCGCCTTGCCACGTTCGAGTTATGGCCTTGCGCCAGTCCGGCCTATCTCGCGGCCGGACCCGCGATCGCGGCGCCCGCCGATCTGTTGGCACATCGGTTGATCGCTCATGCCGACCGCCGTCAGCACTGGGGGTTCCACACTGCCAGCGGCGCTGGGCGCGACATCGAGTTCGACCCTGGCATCGTCGTTCCCGAACCCGACGTCCTTCGCACGATGCTGCTGGGAGACGCCGGGATCGGCCTGCTGCCGGATTTCCATGCGGCGGACGACGTCGCGGCCGGTCGGCTGACGCGCGTGCTGCCGTCGCTCACATGCGGCTCGGTTGAGGCGCACGCCCTCTACCCGAGCCACCGCAGTCTCTCGGCCAAGGTCCGAGTGTTCATCGACGCGGTGGTTCAGCATCTCGGTCGAGGCCATTGAACATGGGCTCGACGCTTTCGCAAGCAGCTGTTCCCCGACGAGAACGAGCGGCCGTTTCCGGTACGCCGCTATGCGCCGCCGGATGTCGCTTTGTGGGTGCGCGCAGACCCTTAGGCAAGCGCGCTAGCGTTACCGAAAGCACGTACTCATGATGGACGGAGGTCCGCAATATCGCGATTGGTGTGTGAAGCGGCCAATCGGCTGACGCCGATATTGGCCCGTGATTAGACCCACCGCTCGCCTGAGCGATCGGTGGATCACGTATTCGCTACCTCACTTCACGCGCGAGTGCGAGCGTTCGCACTAGCGATTTATGCTCGGTGACGGTATTTCTTAGATCGCAAAGACCAGCATTGGAGAGGGATTGTCGGAAACGACGTTTTCCGCCCCATTTCGAAGTCGACGACGCGCGATCGAAGAGGTGCTGGATAGCGTGTCGTGCTCCGTCGTAGATTTGGCCTAGACCGATTTTTGTGCGGGTTCCCTGACAGTATTTCGCTGGTACTCACGCGTTTTTACGGTCCTAAAACAATACTTTATGGTGCATAGGAATAATCGAGTGGGAGTAGCCGGAGGGCGCCAGCCCCCTCCGGGATTGACACCCCCGCTTGGCCAAGACACCTTGGCCAAGCCATGACCATCCACGTCAACATCGGCGAGGCCAAGACCCGCCTGTCCCAGCTCATCGCCGCCGCCGAGGCGGGTGAGGACGTCGTGATCGACCGGGCGGGCCAGCCGTCGGTGCGATTGGAACCTGTCACCAAGGACATCGAACGCGAGCGCGTGCGCGCCCAGCGGGAGGCGTGGTTCGGGTCCGCGAGGGAGACGATCCCCAACCGAGTCGCGGAGTCCGCGATGGAGCCCGCCTACACCGAGAAGGAGTGGGAGGAGTTCCTCAACGAACCGCTGGATCCGGCCGAACGCACGACCAAGTGAGGCTCCTCCTCGACACTCACGTCCTGATCTGGTCGGTCAAGGAGCCGGAACGCGTACCTGCACGAGTGCGCCATGCGATCGTGAATGCGGAGCGGGCGGTGATAAGCGTGGCCTCGGCATGGGAGTATCTTGTCAAGCAGGCCAAGGGCGATCCGATGTTCGATCTGTCGTTCGACACCCTGGTGAGCGGCTTGGCCCATGAGCGACTGAGCTTCACCTTCGAGCACCTCGCGCCACTGGCGGGCTTGCCTCCCATTCACGGCGATCCCTTTGATCGGATGCTGGTGTGCCAGGCGTTGGTGGAAGCGCTGACGATCGTCACGGCCGACGCTCACATTCCCCGCTACCCCGTCGAGACGCTCTGGTGACGGAACCGCTGCTCGGGCCGGCGGAGGTCGATCTCGTCTTCCGCCGCCTGGCCGACCATTATCCCGGCCGCGGCCCCGGCGCGAAGGGGCCGAAGGAGCAGCCGGACCCGTTCCGGTCCTGCGTCGCCTGTATGCTGTCGGCCCAGTCGCTCGACCGGAACACGGCGGCGGCGGCGGACGCGTTGTTCGCGCTCGCGACCACGCCGGAGGAGATGCTGGCGCTGGACGAGGAGGCGCTGATCGCCGCCATCCGTCCCGCCGGTCTCTACAACAACAAGGCCAAGGCGATCCGCCGCTTCTGCGCCGCCGTGATCGAGCGCGGCGGCGCGATCCCGCGCGACCGCGCCGGGCTGATGAGCCTGCCCGGCATCGGCCGCAAATGCGCCGACATCGTGATGAGCTTCACCTTCGGCGAGGCGGTGATCGCGGTGGACACCCACGTCCAGCGGGTGTGCAACCGCACCGGCCTGGCGCGCGGCAAGACGGAGGCGAAGACGGCGCAGGCGCTGGCGGAGCGGGCGCCGGAGTGGGCGCTGGACGAAGGGCATTTCTGGCTGATCCAGCACGGCAAGCGCACCTGCACCGCGCGCTCGCCCGACTGTCTGGAGTGCGTCGTCAACGACCTCTGCCTGTGGCCCGAAAAGCGTCTGGCGGGGTGATCGTCGTCCATGGCATCCCGAATTGCGACAGCGTGCGCCGCGCGCGCGCCTGGCTGACGGAGCGGGGGCTCGACCATCGCCTCCGCGACCTGCGCGCCGAGCCGCCGGAGGAGGCGGAGGTGCGCCGCTGGGCCGAGGCGGTCGGGTGGGAGCGGCTGCTCAACCGGCGCGGGACGACCTGGCGCGGGCTTGCCGAGATCGAGCGGGCGGGCGTGGATGAGGGCGGGGCGGTGGCGCTGCTGGCCGCGCACCCGCTGCTCGTCAAGCGTCCGGTGATTGACTGGGGTGCCGCCGTGACCGTGGGCGTGGACGAGAGGGTATGGGAGGAGCGCATCCAAAGCCCTCTCCCTTCAAGGTAGAGGGTTGGGAGAGGGGACTGTTTTTCGGACTTCGCAATGCCCCTCTCCCTCCGCCGCTTCGCGGCTCCTCCCTCTCCCCTTCAGGGGAGAGGAATTTGGCGGCTGCAATCCTCGCCCGCTCCCGCTAGACCCGCCGCCATGTCCACCACCTTCACCCTCGACACCGCCACCAGCCGCGCCACCCCGGTGTCGCAGCCGATGAAGCGGCTGACCGTGCCCGCCGTCCGCGCGCGCAAGGCGGGCGGCACGACGGCCGAGCCGATCGTGATGCTGACCGCCTACACCGCGCGCATGGCTCAGCTGCTCGATCCGCATTGCGACCTGCTGCTGGTCGGCGACAGCCTGGGGCAGGTGATCTACGGTCTGCCGTCCACGATCCCGGTGACGGTGGAGATGATGTGTGCTCATGGGGCAGGGGTGGTGCGCGGCAGCTATCACTCGGTCGTGATCGTGGACCTGCCCTTCGGCAGCTACGAGGCGTCGCCGGAGGCGGCCTTCGCGACAGCCGGCCGCGTGCTCAAGGAGACCGGGGCGGCCGGCGTGAAGCTGGAGGGCGGCGAGGCGATGGCCACCACCGTCCGCTTCCTGACGGAGCGCGGCATCCCCGTGATGGGTCATGTTGGCCTCACCCCGCAGGCGGTGAACGTGCTGGGCGGCTATGCCGCGCGGGGGCGGGGACAAGCGGAGGCGGACAAGATCGCGTCGGATGCGCGTGCGCTGGATGAGGCGGGGGCGTTCGCGGTGGTGGTCGAAGGCGTGGTGGAGACGATCGCGGAGGCGGTGACCAAGGCCCTCGACTGCCCGGTCATCGGCATCGGCGCCTCGCCGGCATGCGACGGGCAGGTGCTCGTGACCGAGGACATGCTGGGCCTGTTCGAGCGCACCCCGCGCTTCGTGAAACGCTACGAGGCGCTGGCGGAGACCATCGCCGGCGCGGCCGAACGCTATGCGGGAGAGGTGCGGTCGCGGGCCTTTCCGACGGCCGACCAGACCTATGCGGCGCGGGAGTGAGGGGGCGGCGCGCGGGTGGCGGCTTGCGCCCCAGTCCCGGTGGTCGCAAGCCTGCTCCCACCATGCTGAAAGCTGCCACTTTCGACGCGCGGTTTTGACACCCGCAAACACACGTAAAACCGTCTGTCAGCGCACAGGGTTAAAACCGACTGGTTGTGATACTAAAGTGGGATTGCTTTCGATCAGACGAGCAAAGTGGTAGGCCCGGCTGAGCGGGGGAGCGAGCTTGGTGCGAAGGATCGTCTTGAGCTTGGCAGGCCTTCTCGGCCTTGTTGTAACGTTCGCCGTCTTCGCAATCTTCACCCCTCCTGCTTCGGCCCCACTGCCAAATGAGGGCTCAAGATATGTTCTCAGGAACGTCCGTGTTCTCGATGTCGAGGCAGGCTCCTTCGGAGCGCTGACTTCCATAGGCATACAGGACGGCCTCATCGCTTCCATAGGATCGAGTGGCACCATTCCGGGTGCCCGCATCATCGACGGCGGCGGCAGATACCTGGTGCCCGGCTTCTGGGACATGCACGTGCACAGCTTCCAGCTGTCGCCCCAGCTCCACTTCCCGTTGTTCGTGGCGAACGGCGTCACGAACGTGCGCGACATGATGGACTGCCCCGATGAGACGGACGGCCTGATCGCCTGCGTCGGTGACAAGCGCCGGTGGTCGGCCGTCATCGACGATGGACAAATGGCCGCGCCCCGCTTCGTGGAGGTCGCCAGCTTCTACTTCAATCAACCCGACATGCCGCCGGAGGAGGTTCTGGCGCGCGCTCGTGCGTACAAGGCGCGCGGCATCAATGCTCTGAAGGTCTACAATCGTCCATTGCCAAAGACTTATGATGCCTTGACCCGGTCAGCGGACCAACTCGACATGCGGCTCGTCGGACATCTTCCGAAGGCGGTCAGCCTCGACACCGCCGTCGGAGCGGGGCAAGTCAGCTTCGAGCACGCGCACCTGTTCCTCACGCAATGCTTCGCTGGCGCGGCCGAGTGGCGTGCGGGCAAGCTGGATGATCTCGATCCGACACTTCGCACCGAGATGATTGTGCGGGAGTTCGATGCGGAGACATGCCGCAAGAGCATGGCCGCGATGCGAGACGCGGGCGCCTGGTTCGTGCCTACTCACGTGACCCGCGAAGAGGATGCGCGCGCCGCCGAGGGTGCGTTCGTGAACGATCCCCGCCTCGACTACCTCGATCCTCTGTCCCGTTGGGCCTATCGGGATGACCTGAGTGCGACGGTGGCTCGCCACCCCGGCAAGCGAGGTTCGGACGCGCTGCAAGCCTATTTCCAACGTGGCCTCGAACTCACGGGCGAGGCGCACCGTGCTGGTGTCGGCATCCTCGCCGGAACCGACACGGCGATCGGTGGCTTCCGCTATCATGATGAGCTCGTCCATCTGAACCGCGCGGGCCTGAGTCCTGCCGAAGTCCTGCGGGCCGCCACGATCGACGCCGCGCGCTATGCGGGTCTCGATGCGACCTCAGGATCAATCGCCGTGGGCAAGCGAGCCGACCTCGTGCTGCTCGGCGCGAACCCTTTGGAAGACATCAGGAACACTCGGAAGATCGACGCTGTGTGGCTTGCTGGTCGCCTCTACGATCGGAGAGGTCTTGGCGGACTGCTCAACTTCACGAGGGCGCAGGTGCAAAGACCGACGAACTGGGTACGTCTGCTCTGGGGCTTTGCGACGAGTAGCGTCTCCAGCGAGTTGTAAAATACGCTACAGTCGGCCGCCTCCCTGCAGTGTCGAAACCGAACGGTTGTGACACACCGCAAATGGCGATTTTCAGCCATCCCATTCCCAAAAGCCGCCTGACCGCTGACCACCAAAATCCACCTCTTCCACCAACACGCCTCCCGCCTTCCCCTCCCGCGCCCGCCTCGCTAGAAGCCCCGCTTCACCCGATCCCTTCCGAAAGGCACCGCCTTGGCGCTGAGACCGCGCGACCCGAACAGCGACCGCGCCTTCGTGCGCGAGGTGGACGAGGAGGTGCGCCGGGAGGCGATGACGGACACCGTGCGCCGCTACGGCCCGGCGATCGCGCTCGGCGTGCTGGCGCTGCTGGTCGTGGCGGGCGGCCTCCTGTGGTGGCGGCACGAGCAGGCGGTCGCGCGCCAGGAGCTCGCCGAGCGCTACGTCGCCACGCTGAACGACCTCGACGACGGGCGGAGGGTCGACCTGGCCGATCGCATGGCACCGCTGCTCAAGGGATCGGACGCGGGCTACCGGACCACCGCGCGGCTGCTGCTGGCCGCAGACGCGGTCGAGCGCGGCGACCTGAAGGCGGCGGCGGACGGCTACCGCGCCGTCGCCGAGGACGGGGATGTCGGCCAGCCCTTCCGCGACCTGGCGCTCATCCGCCGGACCGCGGTGGAGTTCGAGAGCCTGCCTCCCGCCGAGGTGGAGCGCCGCCTGGGACCTTTGGCTCAACCTGGGCTGCCGTTCTTCGGCAGCGCGGGCGAACTGGTCGCGCACGCCCGCATCAAGGCCGGTCGCGCCAAGTCGGCGGCCGAGCTCCTCTCCCGGATCGCGGCCGACGCCTCGGTGCCCGACTCCATCCGTTCACGCGCGACACAGCTGGCCGGCTCCATGGGCGTCGACGCCATCCCGGCCGATCCGGCCGCGGCCCCGGCCGACACCGCAGGATCCACCCCATGACCCGACGCGCGCTCCTCCTCCTTCTGTCCGCCTCGCTTCCGCTGGCCGGCTGCGGCATCCTGAAGGGCGGCGGGCCGAAGACCACGCCGGTGCTGGGCGACCGCAGCTCGATCCTGGGCACGCGGGAGGCGGAGGTGGCGGTCGATCCCAGCCTGGCCGGCGTCGACGTGTTGCTGTCCCCGCCCGTCACCAACGCCAGCTGGGACCAGCCGGGCGGCGGGCCGGCCCACGCGCTCGGCCATCTGGCGCTGGGCGACACGCTCGCGATCGCCTGGAGCAAGCGGATCGAGGGCGACGGCAAGGGCGTGCGGCTCGCGGCCGCGCCGGTGGTCGTCGGCGGCAAGCTGTTCGCGATCGACACCGCGGCGCGGGTCCGCGCCTACGACGCGGCGACGGGGGCCGATCTCTGGTCGACTCGCCTGGCGCCGGAGAACGGGCGCGACGAGCGCTCGCTCTATGGCGGCGGCGTGTCCGCCTATGCCGACCGGGTCTACGCCGTGAACGGGCTGGGCGAGGTCGCGGCGCTCGACGCCAACACGGGCGCGGAGATCTGGCGGGTGAAGCCCGGCGGCCCGCTGCGCGGCAGTCCGACCGTGGCGTTCGGCAGCCTGTTCGTGCTCAGCCAGGACAACCAGCTCTTCTCGCTCCGCGCGGCGGACGGCGAGCTGCAATGGACGCAGTCGGGCTCGATCCAGGGCGCCAACGTGTTCGGCGTCGCGGCGCCCGCGGCGGGTCAGGGGACGGTCATCGCCGGCTTCTCGTCGGGCGAGCTCGGCGGCTATCGCTACGAGAACGGCCAGCCGGTGTGGCAGGACCAGCTGAGCCGGACGCAGATCACCACCTCGGTGGGCCTGCTGTCGGACATCGACGCCAATCCAGTGATCGACCAGGGCCGCGTCTATGCGCTGGGCCAGGGCGGACGGATGGTGAGCCTGGAGCTCGTCACCGGCCAGCGCCTGTGGGAGCTCAACGTCGCGGGCATCTCGTCCCCCTGGGTGGCCGGCGAGTGGTTGTGGGCGGTGACCGACCAGGGCGTGCTGTTCGCCGTGGCGAGGTCCAACGGCAAGGTGCGGTGGAAGACGCAGCTGCGCCACTATCGCAACGAGAAGAAGTCCACCGGGCCGATCAGCTGGCAAGGGCCGGTGCTCGCCGGGGGCCGGCTGATCCTGGTGAACTCCGAGGGCGAGATGGCGGAGGTCGATCCGGCCACCGGCGCCGTGACCCGCCAGACGAAGGCCGGCGCGTCCTTCCATCTGCCGCCGGTGGTGGCGAACGGAACGCTCTATCTGCTGGACGACGACGGGCAGCTGACCGCGCGGCGGTAGGGGCAGGGGCAGGGGCAGGGGCAGGGGCAGGGGCAGGGGCAGGGGCAGGGGCAGGGTGACGCCGTCGCCCGCACGCCCTACACGCCATCCGTGACCACCCCCGCTTCCCCTCGCAAACGCGCGCTCGCCATCGTGGGGCGGCCGAACGTCGGCAAGTCGACGCTGTTCAACCGGCTGGTCGGGCGCCGGCTGGCGCTGGTCGACGATCGGCCCGGCGTGACGCGCGACCGGCGGGAGGGGGAGGCGAGCCTCTACGGCCTGGACTTCCGGGTGATCGACACGGCCGGCTACGAGGAGGACGCGGCCGCGACCCTGCCCGGCCGGATGCGGGCGCAGACGGTGGCCGCCGTCGCCGATGCCGCCGTCGCCGCCTTCGTGATCGACGCGCGCGCCGGGCTGACCCCGCTCGACGAGGAGATCGCGCGCTGGCTGCGCGGCACCGCCACGCCGATCGTGGTGCTCGCCAACAAGGCGGAGGGACGCAGCGGCGAGCAGGGCGTGCTCGACGCCTGGTCGCTGGGCCTGGGCGAGCCGATCCCGGTCTCCGCCGAGCACGGCGAGGGCATGGCCGACCTGCACGAGGCGATCCGTGGGCCGCTGGAGGCGGCCGCCCCCGACGAGGAGCCCGAGGAGGATCCGGCGGGCCTGAACCGTCCGCTGCGCCTCGCCATCGTCGGGCGGCCGAACGCGGGCAAGTCCACGCTGATCAACCGCATGGTCGGCTCCGACCGCCTGATCACCGGCCCGGAGGCGGGGATCACGCGCGATTCGATCACCGTCGACTGGGAGTGGCGGGGGCGGCCCGTGACGCTGGTCGACACCGCGGGGATGCGGAAACGCGCGCGGGTGGACGAGAAGCTGGAGAAGCTGTCGGTCGCCGACGCGCTGCGCGCGATCGACCATGCCGAGGTCGTCGCCCTGCTGCTCGACTCCACGCGGGGCCTGGAGGTGCAGGACCTCAAGATCGCGGCGCGCGCGGTGGAGGAGGGGCGCGCGCTCGTCATCGGGCTGAACAAGTGGGACGTGGCCGAGAACGGATCGGGCCTCTATCAGGGCGTGCGCGCGGCGCTGGAGGAGGGGCTGGCGCAGCTGCGCGGCGTGCCGCTGCTCACGCTTTCGGGCGCGACGGGCAAGGGCGTCGACCAGCTCGTCCAGGCCGCCTTCGACGCGCGCGAGGCGTGGGAGCGCCGCGTGCCGACCGGCGAACTCAACCGCTGGTTCGCCCACGCGCTGGAGGCCAATCCGCCGCCCGCGCCGGGCGGCAAGCGGATCAAGCTGCGCTACATCACCCAGGCCGGGGCGCGGCCGCCCACCTTCGTGCTGTTCGGCACGCGGGTCGATCAGCTGCCCGAGAGCTACCGCCGCTATCTGCTGAACGGCATCCGGAGCGAGCTGGGCTTCGGCTCCGTCCCCGTGCGGTTGCACCTGCGCGCGCCCGTCAATCCGTTCGACCGGACGCGCTCTTAAAGGCGTTTTTACCTCTCGGCTGCATGGCGGTGGGGCAGCGGCGAACGGGAGCGGACGGTGACGGCGGACGGGACCTCCATCGATTGGGACGCGTACGAGGCGGCGCGCGTCCGCTTCGGTGCCGAGTTCGGCCGCGTGCTCGGCTATCTGCGCGAGGACGGCGAGGGCGCGGTCGCGGCGATCGAGACCGCGATGCGCGCCGGCGACGCGGTCGCGATCGTCAAGCCCGCCGGCACGCTGAGGGACGGGGCCTACGACCTCGGGGCCGAGGCGCTGGGCGAGATGGCGGAGCGGATCGAGGCGATGGCGCTCCACTGCGTCCAGCGGCGCGACGAGCCCGACGAGGCGCTGCCGCTGGTCGCCGGCCTGTCGGCGCTGTTCCAGGCCACCATGGCCGAACTGGAGGCGGCGAGTTCGCCCCTGAAGCGCAAGGGCTTCGGACGGACGGGATAGCGGTCCCGGCCGGCTCCCCCCTTCGCCGGCCGCGCGGCCTTGACCCGGGTTTCGCGCGGGCCGACATGGGCGCCTTTCCGACGGGAGTGCATCCGATGATCGTCTATGGCGCGACCTTCTCCCCCTATGTCCGCAAGGTGCTGGCCTTCGCGGCCGAGAAGGGGGTGCAGCCGGAGGTGCGGCCGGTCGGCCTCGGCTCCACGGACGAGGCGTTCCTGGCGGCCTCGCCCTTTCGCAAGATGCCGGCGATGGTCGATGGCGACTTCGCGCTGGCCGACAGTTCCGCCATCGTCGCCTATCTCGACGCCCTGCATCCCGAGCCGGTGCTGATTCCCGCGGACGCGCGGGGGCGGGGGCGAGTGGAGTGGTTCGACAAGCTGGCCGACACCATGCTGTCTCCGGCCGTGGGTGTGATCGGGTTCAACCGCATCGTGGCGCCCCGCTTCCTGGGCCGCGAGAGCGACGAGGCGGCGGTCCGCACCGCGCTCGACGCGACCCTGCCGCCGATCCTCGCCTATCTGGATGAGCAGGTCGCCGGCCGGGAGTGGCTGGTGGGCGACGGTTTCACCTTCGCCGACCTGACGATCGCGTCCGGCCTCGTGAACCTCCATCACGCGCGCGAGCCGCTGGCGGACGGACCCCATGAGAAGCTGGCGGCGTGGTACGAGCGGATCGTCGCCCGGCCCTCCTTCGCGCCCCTTCTGAAGCAGGACGAGCGCCTGGTCGGCGCGGCGGCGTAGCGCTCCTCACCTTCAGGCTGGGGAGGGTGGAAGGCGCTCCTCGGGTCAGGATGTATGACTCCCTCCAGGGCCGCAATGGGTCCAGGCCCCGGAGCAGGATGACATCGGATTGAGCCGGCCCGTCTTTGCGAGCCGCGGGCGAAGCACTCCAGAACCCGGCTCGCGCCACACCCGCCCTGGATCGCTTCGTCGCCTCCGGCTCCTCACAACGATGGACACGGGGCACAAGCGGGCGACGGCCAGCGAACCACCACCTGCCGCTCCACTCAGTTGCGGTTCAGCGCCGGGCCGTTAGGCGGGATCGACGAACCGAACAACGCAAGGAACGGGAATGCGAACGCTGATGGCAGGATTGATGGGAACGAGCGCGGTGCTGGCGGGGTGCGCCACGACGGGAGAGAGCGCGGTGGCCGAGCCGGAGGCGGTGCGGGAGGCGAGCGTCGCCGCTTCGCAGACCACGGCCACCAACCCGCTGCTGGCCGACTGGACCGGCCCCTATGACGGTGTGCCGCCCTTCGGCCGCGTCGCGCTGTCCGACTATCCACCCGCGTTCCAGGCGGGGATGGACCGGCTGGGATCGGAGATCCGCGCCATCGCCGACGGCCCGGCCGCGCCCACCTTCGCCAACACGATGGAGGCGATGGAGCGCGCCGGCGAGACGCTCGACCGCGTCTACGCCGTGTGGGGTGTCCAGACCTCCAACCTGTCGAACCCGCAGGTCCGCGCGATCGAGGCGGAGTGGGAGCCGAAGTTGACGGCCTTCCAGTCCGAACTCTATCTCGATCCAAAACTCTTCGCGCGGGTCGAGACGCTCTACAACGGCCGCGATCGCCTGAACCTCCAGCCCGACCAGCTCCGGCTGCTGGAACGCTCCTACGAGCGCTTCGTGCGCAATGGCGCCAAGCTGTCGCCGGACGCCAAGGCGCGTGTGGTCGCGATCGAGGGCGAACTGGCGGGCCTGTTCTCCTCCTTCTCCGAGAAGGTGCTGGGTGACGAGGAGTCGGTCACGGTGGTGACCGACAAGGCCCAGCTCGCGGGCCTGCCCGATGCGCTGGTCGCCAGCTTCGCCAAGGCCGCCAAGGACCAGGGCGTGGCGGGCTACGCGATCAAGAACACACGCTCGTCCATGACCCCGGTGCTGGAGAACGCCACCGACCGCGCGCTGCGCGAGACGGTCTGGCGCGCCTATGTCGATCGCGGCGACAATGGCGGGGCGAACGACACCAACACCACGATCGCCAGGATCCTGAAGCTCCGGCAGGAGCGCGCTCAGCTGCTCGGCTTCCGCACCCACGCCGACTACCGGATGGCCGACACGATGGCCAGGACGCCGGCCAAGGCGATGGACCTGATGATGAAGGTCTGGCCCGCCGCCAAGGCGCGCGTCGCCGAGGAGGTGGCAGAGATGCAGGCCTTCGCCGACAGCACGAAGGCGGGCATCACCATCCAGCCCTGGGACTACCGCTACTATGCGGAAAAGGTGCGCAAGGCGAAGTACGACCTGGATGCGTCGGAGGTGAAGCCGTATTTCCAGCTCAAGAACATGGTCAATGCCATGTTCTATTCGGCCAACCGACTCTACGGTTTGAACTTCAAGGAGAACACGGGCAGCGTGCCCGTCTTCCATCCCGACGTGCGCACCTTCGAGGTGACGGACGCCGAGGGCAAGGTGCGCGGCATGTTCTACTTCGATCCCTATGCGCGCGACGGCAAGCGGTCGGGGGCGTGGGCCACGACCTATCGCTCGCGCGCCGGACTGACGAACGACGACATCGTGCTGGGGTCGAACAACAACAACTTCACCAAGCCGGCGGACGGCGCGGTCGCGCTGATCTCGCTCGACGACGCCCAGACGCTGTTCCACGAATTCGGCCATGCGCTGCACTATTTCATCAGCGACGTGCGCTATCCGGGGCTGCTCAACACGCCACGCGACTTCGTCGAATATCCCAGCCAGGTGAACGAGAATTGGGTCCTGACCCGCGATGTCCTCGACAGGTTCGCCCGCCACTATCAGACCGGCGAGCCGATGCCGCAGGCGCTGCTCGACAAGATCGAGGCGTCGAGCACCTACGGACAGGGGTTCGCCACGGTCGAGTATCTGTCGAGCGCGCTGGTCGACATGAAGCTGCACGACCGCACCGTGCCGGTGACCGACCCCGACGCCTTCGAGCGCGAAACGCTCGCCGAGCTGGGGATGCCCAGGGAGATCGTGATGCGGCACCGGCTGCCGCAGTTCAATCACCTGTTCGCCTCCGACGGCTATTCGGCGGGCTATTACTCCTACCTCTGGTCGGAGACGATGGACGCCGACACCTGGGCGGCGTTCGAGGAGACGGGCGACGACTGGAATCCGGCGGTGGCCAAGCGCTTCAAGACGATGCTGCTGGCGACCGGCAACCAGACCGACCGGGCGGAGGCCTATCGCGCGTTCAGGGGCCGCGATCCGGACGTGAACGCGCTGTTGAAGCGGCGGGGGTTCCCGACGCAGTAGGGTATAACTCTCCACCTCCGTCCAGGCTGAGCCTGTCGAAGCCCGCGTTCGACAGGGTGCCAGGCTGGACGGGGAGCCCCCATCCGACCACCCGGCCTTCGACAAGCTCAGGCTGAGTGGGCATGGGGGCCATCCGCCGCCACATGATGCACCGGAGCCGCCCCCGTGACCACGCCCGCCACCCTCGCCGCCGACGCCGCCACCCGCGCCGCGATGGCCGACGGCAACCCGCTCGACCCGACCAAGCCGATGGCGATCATCAACGCCAAGCTGCAGGGGTTCTGGGAAGGGCTGATCGCCCAGACGCCCAACATCATCGCGGGGCTGATCCTGCTGATCATCGTCTGGTTCGCGTCCAAATGGGTGGCGCGGGCGGTGCGGGCGGCGGCGAACCGGCGCAAGCGTCCCGATCTGGGGGTGCTGCTGGGCAGCCTGGCGCGCGGGGCGCTGATCGTGTTGGGCGTGTTGATCGCGGCCACGATCATCTTCCCGACGGTCAATCCGGGCGACGTGTTCGCGTCGCTCGGCGTCGGCACGGTGGCGATCGGCTTCGCCTTCAAGGACATCCTGCAGAACCTGCTCGCCGGCCTGCTGCTCTTGATCCGCCGGCCCTACAGGCGGGGCGACCAGATCGTGGTCAAGGACTACGAGGGCACGGTCGAGCACATCGAGAGCCGGGCGACGCTCATCAAGACCTATGACGGCCGCCGCGTCATCATCCCCAATTCCGACGTGTACACCTCGCCCGTCGTCGTGCTCACCGCCTTCGAGACGCGCCGCGACGAGTATGACGTGGGCATCGGGTACGGCGACGACCTGGCGGCGGCGTGCGCGGCGTTCGTGGAGGCGGTGCAGGCGGTGGACGGCGTGGTGCCCGACCCGCGGGTGGAGGCGCTGCCCTGGGGGCTGGACGCCAACTGGGTCACGGTGCGCGTGCGCTGGTGGGTCAAGTCGTTGCGCACCGACGTGGTGCACACCAGGGCGAAGGTGATCCGGGCGATCCAGCGCGCGGCGGGCGAGCACCGCATCGACCTGCCGTTCCCGACCAATGTCGTGCTGTTCCACAACCAGACGGAGGAGGGCGACGGCGATCGCTCCCGCCAGCGCGAGGGCTGGCCGGGTGAGAGCAAGGCGCGGCCGATCGCGGGGCCGGTGGCGGGGTCGGAGGGTGAGGGAAAGAAATGAAAGCCCTCTCCCCTTCAGGGGAGAGGGGTGGGAGCGGGGAACGAACTGGCGACCGGGGACGGAGGAGACCGCCTGATTTCCCCTCTCCTTCCGCCGTCTATCGGCGGCTCCCTCCTCTCCCCTGAAGGGGAGAGGGTTGCCTTGTTCGCAGCCCCCTCGCCAATCCGCGCCAAATCTCCTAACGGCCCTCCCACACACTCGGAATCGAGGGAGAGGCATGGGCGACGTCGGCGGCGAGAATACGGGCACCAACCGCGTCCGCCTGGCCCTCCACGTGCCCGAACCGCATTTCCGCCCCGGCGACGAGGCCGACTTCTCCGACCTCGCCATCCCGCCCGCCGGCGAGACCCGCCGCCCGCCGGTCCACGCCGATCCGGACGGGTTCCGCGACCTCGCCTACGGCTTGGTCCGCGTGCTGGACGACGAGGACCGCGCGGTCGGTCCCTGGAATCCCGGACTGTCGCCCGAACGCTCACGCCAAATGCTGCGCCACATGGCGCTCACCCGCGCCTTCGACACCCGCATGTTCCGCGCCCAGCGGCAGGGCAAGACCAGCTTCTACATGAAGGCGACGGGCGAGGAGGCGGTGGCGGTGGCGGCCACCCACGCGCTCGAGCCCGACGACATGTGCTTCCCGTCCTATCGCCAGCAGGGCATCCTGATCGCGCGCGACTGGGACCTGGTCGACATGATGAACCAGATCTACTCGAACAAGGGCGACCGGCTGCAGGGCAAGCAGCTGCCGATCATGTATTCGACCAAGGCGGGCGCGTTCTTCTCGATCTCCGGCAACCTCGCCACCCAGATGCCGCAGGCGGTGGGCTGGGCGATGGCGTCGGCGATCAAGGGCGACAGCCGGATCGCCGCCGCCTGGTGCGGCGAGGGCTCGACGGCGGAGGCGGACTTCCACGCGGCCTGCACCTTCGCCACCGTCTACCGCGCGCCGGTCGTCATCAACGTGGTCAACAACCAGTGGGCGATCAGCTCCTTCCAGGGGATCGCGGGAGGCGAGGCCACGACCTTCGCGGCGCGGGGCGTGGGCTATGGGCTGGCCAGCCTGCGCGTGGACGGCAACGACGCGCTCGCCGTCTATGCCGCCACCGCATGGGCGGCCGAACGCGCGCGGGCGAACCACGGCGCGACGCTGATCGAGCACTTCACCTACCGCGCGGAGGGGCACTCGACCTCCGACGACCCCAGCCAGTACCGCTCCGCCGACGAGGGCACCGCCTGGCCGCTGGGCGACCCGATCGCGCGGCTGAAGCGCCACCTGATCCAGCTGGGCGAGTGGGACGAGGCGCGCCAGGCGGCGATGGACCAGGAGCTGGCGCAGACGGTCAAGGACTGCGCCAAGCGGGCGGAGAGGAACGGGGTGCTGGGCCACGGGATGCACCAGCCGTTCGAGACGATGTTCGAGGGCGTGTTCGCGGAAATGCCGTGGCATCTGAGGGAGCAGCTGGACCAGTGCGTGGCGGAGAAGAAGGCGGCGGGGTTGTGAGGGGCCTCCGCGCCGCCCTGCACCGTCATCCCCGCGAAAGCGGGGATCCAGTGGCACCCACACGATCCTGCTCGGCTTCGCCATCGCAGATGCTGGATCCCCGCTTTCGCGGGGATGACGGCAAGGGGAGCGCGCACCCGTGACCCGCATGACCATGATCGGCGCGATCAACTCCGCGCTCCACGTCGCCATGGAGGCCGACCCCGCCGTCGTCGTGATGGGCGAGGACGTGGGCTATTTCGGCGGCGTCTTCCGCGCCACCGCCGGCCTGCAGGAGGCGTTCGGCAAGACCCGCGCCTTCGACACGCCGATCAGCGAGTGCGGCATCGTCGGCGTCGCGGTCGGCATGGCGACCAACGGCCTGAAACCGGTGCCGGAGATCCAGTTCGCCGACTACATCTATCCGGGCGTCGACCAGATCATCTCGGAGGCCGCCCGCCTGCGCTACCGCTCGGACGGGGAGTTCACCGTGCCGATGGTGATCCGATCGCCCTATGGCGGCGGCATCTTCGGCGGGCAGACGCACAGCCAGTCGCCGGAGGGCATCTTCACCCATGTGGCGGGCGTCAAGACGGTGATCCCGTCCAACCCGCACGATGCGAAGGGGCTGCTGCTGGCCGCGATCGCCGATCCCGACCCGGTGCTCTTCTTCGAGCCCAAGCGGCTCTACAACGGCCCGTTCGACGGCCGCTACGACCGGCCGACCACCAACTGGTCGTCGCATCCCGACGGCGAGGTGCCGGACGGCCACTACACCGTGCCGCTGGGCGAGGCGCGGATCGTGCGCGAGGGCCAGGAGGTGACCATGCTGGCCTATGGCACCATGGTCCACGTGGCGCTGCACACGGCCGAGGCGAAGGGCATCGACGCGGAGGTCATCGACCTCAGGACGCTGTTGCCGCTCGACATCGGGGCGATCGAGGCGTCGGTGCGGAAGACCGGCCGCTGCGTGGTGATCCACGAGGCGACGCGCACGTCCGGCTTCGGCGCGGAGCTGGCGGCCCTGGTGCAGGAGCGGTGCTTCTATCACCTGGAGGCGCCGGTGGAGCGGGTGACGGGCTTCGACACGCCCTACCCGCACAGCCTGGAATGGGCGTATTTTCCGGGGCCGGTCCGCACCGGCCTCGCCTTGGATCGGGTGTTGAAGGACTGACATGGCGCGCTTCGTCTACAGACTGCCGGACATCGGCGAGGGCATTTCGGAGGCCGAGATCGTCGGCTGGCACGTCGCGGTCGGCGACGCGGTCGAGGACGACGACCGGATCGCCGACATGATGACCGACAAGGCGACGGTCGAGATGGAGAGCCCGGTGTCGGGCACCATCCTGGAGCTGGCGGGCGAGGTCGGCGACGTGGTCGCGATCGGCGCGCCGCTGGTGGTGATCGAGACCGACGACGTGCCCGACGAGGCGACCGAGGGCGGGGCCGAGGTGCTGGCCGGGCACGGGCGACGGATGGAGGAGGAGCGCGGGGCGCGCGAGCGGACGGTGGCCGATGCCGCCGACCCGGCCGGTCCGATGGATGACGCGGAGCTGGCGGCGGAGACGCCGGGGGTGGGGGAGGGGGGTGGCTCTATTGCCCCCTCTTCCACCGTCACCCCCGCGAAAGCGGGGGCCCAGCCGGACAAGGGTGCCAGCCGGCAGGCTGACGAACCTGCGGCACCGCTGGATCCCCGCGTGCGCGGGGATGACGATGAAAGGCGGAAAGTCCTCGCCTCCCCCGCCGTGCGCAAGCGCGCCGCCGACCTCCAGATCGACCTGGCCGACGTGAAGCCCGCCGAGGACGGGCGCGTCCGCCACGGCGACCTCGACGCCTTCCTCACCTACAACGCGCACCGGGGCTACGGCACACAAGCGCCCCGCGCGGACGAGCAGGTGCGGGTCATCGGCCTGCGCCGCCGTATCGCCGAGAACATGGCGGCGTCCAAGCGCGCGATCCCGCACTTCACCTATGTCGAGGAGATCGACATGACCAAGGCGGAGGAGCTGCGCGCCGACCTGAACGCCACGCGGGGCGACAAGCCCAAGCTGACCGTGCTGCCGATCATCATCACCGCCATCACCCGCGCGCTGCCCGGCTTCCCGATGATCAACGCGCGCTATGACGACGAGGCGGGCGTGGTCAGCCGGTCGGGCGCGGTGCATCTCGGCATCGCCACCCAGACGGACGCCGGGCTGATGGTGCCCGTGGTGCGCGAGGCGCAAGCCAGGAACGTCTGGCAATTGGCGGCCGAGATCGCGCGCCTGGCCGACGCCGCGCGCGCCGGCAAGGCCACGTCGGAGGAGCTGTCGGGCGGCACGCTGACCGTGACCTCGCTGGGTCCTCTGGGCGGCATCGCCACCACGCCGGTCATCAACCGGCCGGAGGTGGCGATCATCGGCCCCAACAACATCGTCGAGCGCCCGGTGATCCGCGACGGCGAGATCGTGGCGGCCAAGCTCATGAACCTGTCGATCAGCTGCGACCACCGCGTGGTCGACGGCTGGGACGCGGCGAGCTTCGTGCAGTCGGTCAAGCGGCTGCTCGAAACGCCGGTCCTGCTGTTCGCGGACTGAGCTTCTGCCTCCCCTCCCTTCCAGGGAGGGGACTGAGGGGTGGGTGCGAGCGTCAGCGAGCCGGTGCCGCTTGCACCCGTGTCGGCTCGGCTGCGCCTCGCCACCCACCCCCGACCCCTCCCTGAAAGGGAGGGGAGTGCCGGACTGCTACCCGTACACCGCGATCCCCTGACCACCCGTCGCCACCGCGCGGCCCTCGGCGTTCCACACGGTCATCTCCTGCGCCGAGAAGCCGCCCTTCGTACGCGTCGCCACGGACCGCAACAGCCACCAGCCGTCATCCGTCCCCGGCGCCAGATCGAGCATGTGCAGCATCCAGCTGGTCGAGCTGACCGGCGCCGGTGCGGGCAGCTGGCAGAAGGCGGCGGGCGGCAGGGCGTCGCCGAGCGCCAGCAGCGCCACGGCCGGCGCCGCGCTCACCGCCTCCCGAAAGCGCACCCACCAGATCAGCTCGCCGCGTTCCGCCCCGCTCGCCAGCGGCTCGCCGCCCGCCAGCCGCATGTCGAAATGCCGCGTGAAGCTGGGCAGGTCGCGCGTCCGCCGCTCCTCCAGCCGGTCGAAGCGCGGCACGTCGGGCATCGGCAGCGCGTCGGCGTTAACCGCGCTCTCCCGGTCGCGGCCGAACAGGAACGTCGCCTGCGTGCCGACCTCCGCGCCCGACCGCACGGTGGCCGACACCGCCTCGCTCGACTTCCCCCGGCGCAGCAGCTCGGCCGTGAGCGTGCAGTCGCCCGCCGTCGGCCCGACGAACGCCACCAGCGCCGTCCTGAGCGGGAAGCGTGGCTCGCACAGCTCCATGGCGCCGTGCAGCGCAAGGGCCGCCGACAGCCCGCCATAGGCGGTGCGCCCCTGCATCCAGTCGCCCGGGATCGTCGCGTGCATCCCCGCACCCTCGCGCGTCACCCCGGCGAGGAGCGCATCCAGACCGTCATATCCCGACTTCAACTCGTCACCCCTCCGTCTTTGCGAGCCGCAGGCGAAGCAATCCAGTATCGGTGCGACGCGACCGGTCCTGGATTGCTTCGTCGCCTCCGGCTCCTCGCAAAGACGAAACGGGGTGCAGGGATGGCAGCGGCCAAGCGCGTCGAGACTCCCTCGACGACGCTCACTTGTCGCCGAGCCGCTGTCCGTAGGCGATCAGCTTGCGCAGCGCCGCGTTCGGCACGACCGACATCAGGCCCACCGCCGCCTTGTTGACCCCGCCTGACACCCGCACCGCCTGGCCGCGCCTCACCGCGTCCAGTCCATCGCCCGCGACCACGTCCGGGTCGGCCTTCATGAAGCCCCGCATCTGGTCGGCGTCGGAGCCGGCCTGCTCGAAGAACTCGGTCTCCGTCGCACCCGGGCAGAGCGCGGTGACCGTGACTCCCGTGCCCGCCACCTCCTCGTGCAGCGCCTCGCTGAAGGACAGCACGAACGCCTTGATGGCGGCATAGACCGCCGAGCCCGGGGCGGGGAGGTAGGACACGACCGAGGCCACGTTCAGCACCGCGCCCGACCCCTGCGGCACCAGCACGCCCAGCGCCGCGTGGGTCAGCGCCACCAGCGCCTCCACGTTCAGCCGCACCATGTCGACCTGCCGCGCCCGCTCGCCGGCGTGGAACGGTCCGTCCTGCCCGAAGCCCGCGTTGTTGATCACCAGGCCCAGCGGGTGGCCGGTCGCGGTCGCCGCCGCCATGACCGCGTCCACCGCTTCGGGCCGGGTCAGGTCCGCCTCCAGCACCCACACCTCCACCCCGCGCTCGGCGCGCAGCTGTTCGGCCAGCGATTCCAGTCGCTCCCCGCGGCGCGCGACGAGCAGCAGCGGGCGGCCCTCCTCCGCGATCCGACGGGCCAAGTGCTCGCCGATGCCGGCGGAGGCTCCGGTGACGACGGCGAGGCCGGTGGGCAGCGGGTTCATGGGGCGTCTTCCTTTTGTTCGCGGGCCGCCTTACGTAAGCGTCAGGACGAGAGGATGCCAGCCATGCCCACCGACGAGCCGCTCCCCGATCCCTGGGACGTGCTGATCGTGGGGGCCGGGCTGTCGGGGATCGGCGCCGCCTGGCACCTGCAGGACCGGCTGCCGGCGCTCTCTTACGCGATCTGGGAGGCGCGCGACGCGATCGGGGGCACCTGGGACCTGTTCCGCTATCCCGGCATCCGGTCGGACAGCGACATGCACACGCTGGGCTATCGCTTCCGCCCCTGGACCCAGGCCAAGTCGATCGCCGACGGACCGTCGATCCTGCGATATGTCCGCGACACCGCGCGCGAGGCGGGCATCGATCGCCACATCGCCTTCGGCCGCAAGGTCATGCGCGTCGACTGGTCGAGCGAGGACGCGCTGTGGACGGTCACCGCCGAACACGGGGACGGGGAGGTCACGGCCCGCGCGCGCTTCCTCTACATGAACTCGGGCTACTACCGCTACGACGCCGGCTACACGCCGGAGTTCGCCGGGCGCGAGGACTTCGCCGGCCCCATCGTCCACCCCCAGCACTGGCCCGAGGACCTCGACGTGGACGGCCAGCGGATCGTGGTGATCGGATCGGGTGCCACGGCGGTGACTTTGGTGCCCAGCCTGGCGGAGATGGGCGCGCGGGTGACGATGCTGCAGCGCTCGCCGACCTACATCGTGGCGCTGCCCGGCGAGGACCGCATCGCCAACGGCCTGCGCAAGGTGCTGCCCGCGAAGTGGGCCTACCGCCTCACACGCTGGAAGAACGTCGCCTGGGGCCTGTTCTTCTTCAACCTGTCGCGCACGCGGCCGGAGCGGGTGAGGAAGCGGCTGCTCGACGAGGCGGCCAAGGCGCTGCCGGACGGCTACGACGTCGGCCGCCATCTGACGCCGACCTACAACCCCTGGGATCAGCGCATGTGCCTGATCCCCGACGGCGATCTGTGGGAGGTCTTGAGCGACGGCCGCGCCGACATCGTCACCGACCGCATCGAGCGGTTCGACCAGCGCGGCATCGTGTTGGCATCCGGCGAGCGGCTCGACGCCGACATCATCGTCACCGCCACCGGCCTCAGCGTGGTCACCATGGGCGGGGCGGAGATGACGGTGGACGGCGAGGCGGTCCGGCCGGCGGACACCTTCAACTACAAGGGCTGCATGCTGTCGGGCGTGCCCAACTTCGCGCTCACCTTCGGCTACACGAACGCCAGCTGGACGCTGAAGGCGGATTTGACGGCGGAATATGTCTGCCGCGTGATCGAGGAGACGCGGCGGCGGGGGGCGGACTATGCCGTGCCTGTGGTCGAGGACGACCTGCGGCCGGAGCCGTTCCTCGACTTCACCAGCGGCTATGTGCGGCGTGCGCTCGACCAGCTGCCCAGGCAGGGCCATGCCAAGCCCTGGAAGCTCAACCAGAACTACGCCAAGGACCTCCTGACGCTGCGGCACCGGGCGGTGGCGGACGGGACCCTGCGCTTCCGCCGCAAGGGTCAGCCGGTGCCGCAGGGCCGCGCGGCGGAGATGCTGGCGGCGGCGCGATAGGGCGGCCGAAGCGCCTCCCCTCCCTGCAAGGGAGGGGATCGAGGGGTGGGTGCGAGTGCGTCAGCACTCGCCGGCGCAGCCGCACGGCACCAACAGGCTCGGCTACGTCTCGCTACCCACCCCCGACCCCTCCCTGTGAGGGAGGGGGCTCACATTGCCAACCCTCGACCCGCAGACTAGCGAAGGACCCACAGCCCTTAGCCGGACGCCGCCCCGATGACCGCCCACACCCACATCGTCCCGCCCTTCGACTTCCAGCTGGGGGAGGCGGCGGACATGATCCGCGACGCCACCGGCCGCTTCGCACGCGATCGGATCGAGCCGTTCGCCGCCGAGATCGACCGCGAGGATCGTTTTCCGGTCGAGCTGTGGCCGGAGATGGGCGCGCTCGGCCTGCACGGCATCACCGTGGAGGAGGAGTGGGGCGGCTTGGGCCTGGGCTATCTGGAGCACTGCGTCGCGGTCGAGGAGGTGTCGCGCGCCAGCGCGTCCGTCGGCCTGTCCTACGGCGCGCACTCGAACCTCTGCGTCAACCAGATCCGCCGCTGGGGGACGGACGAACAGAAGCGCGAATATCTCCCCGGCCTGATCTCCGGCGAGCATGTTGGCGCCCTGGCGATGAGCGAGGTCAGCGCCGGGTCCGACGTGGTGTCGATGAAGCTCAAGGCGGAGCGGGTGGACGGCGGCTGGCGGCTGACCGGCACCAAGTTCTGGATCACCAACGCCCAGGTGGCCGAGGTGCTGGTGGTCTATGCCCGCACCGATCCCGACGGCCGGTCCAAGGGCATCACCGCCTTCCTGATCGAGCGCGGCATGGCGGGCTTCTCGGTGGGCCAGCACATCGACAAGATGGGCATGCGCGGCTCCCCCACGGGAGAGCTGGTGTTCGACGACTGCTTCGTGCCCGACGCGAACATCATGGGACCGCTGAACGGCGGGGCGGCGGTGCTGATGAGCGGACTGGACTACGAGCGCGCCGTGCTCGCCGCTATCCAGCTCGGCATCATGCAGGCCTGCCTCGACGTGGTCATCCCCTATGTCCGGGAGCGCAAGCAGTTCGGCAAGCCGATCGGATCGTTCCAGCTGATGCAGGCCAAGGTCGCCGACATGTACGTCGCGCTCAATTCCGCGCGCGCCTATGTCTATGCGGTCGCCAGGGCGTGCGACGCCGACCGCACCACGCGCTTCGACGCGGCGGGTGCCATCCTGCTGGCGAGCGAGAACGCGGTCCGCGTCGGGCTGGAGGCGATCCAGGCGCTGGGTGGGGCGGGCTATACCAAGGACTGGCCGGTGGAGCGGTTCGCGCGCGACGCCAAGCTGCTCGACATCGGCGCGGGGACGAACGAGATCCGCCGGATGCTGATCGGCCGGGAGCTGATCGGCGCGTGACGATGCTCTGGCTTTCAGCCGCGATCATGCTGCTCACCGCGGCGGTCCATTCCGTCCTGGGCGAACGCAGGCTGATCGGGCCGATCCTCGCCCTGAACAGCGGGGTCGTCGCCGTTCCATTGGGCCGCAACGTCCTGCGCTTCGCGTGGCACATGACCAGCCTGCTCATGATCCTGTCCGCGCTGACGCTCGTCTGGTCGGGCACCGACCGCACGCTGATCGCAATCATCGGCGGGTCGTGGCTGGCGGCGGGGATCGTCGATGCCCTGATGACGCGCGGCCGCCACATCGGCTGGCCCGCCCTGGCCGCCGCCGGCGCGTTCGCTTTGGTGGGCGCGTGAGGGGGATGCCGTCACTCCCCTCCCTGCAAGGGAGGGGCTGGGGGTGGGTGCGAGCGGAGCGAGCTGCGGAGTCCACGGCAGGCTCCGTCTTCGCCGTCGCCACCCACCCCCGACCCCTCCCTGAAAGGGAGGGGGGAGAGAGATGAACCCCACCCTCCTCACCATCCTGCAATACTATGGCGCGGGGGCGGCTCTCGTCGCGGCGCTGGTCGTCAGCCTGAATCTGGGCGCACGGGTGACGGGGTGGGCGTTCGTGCTGTTCGTGACCTCCTCGGTGGCTCTGCTCGCCTGGGGGTTCCTGGGCGAGGATGCGGAGGGGATCGCGTGGCAGAATGTGGGCTTGCTCGTCATCAACGCGGTGGGCGTCTACCGCTATCTGATCGCGGGCAAGGAGCCGGAGGGGGTGAAGGCGTGAGGGGGAGCCGGACAACTCCCCTCCCTGCTTGCAGGGAGGGGCTGGGGGTGGGTGCGAGCGCGCAGCGCGAGCTGCCGAACATCCGCACAAGACAGCCGCTCCGGAGGCTCGCTCCGCTCGCCACCCACCCCCGACCCCTCCCTGGAAGGGAGGGGAGTGCCGAGTGACCGCCCCGACCCTCACCTCCGCTCACGATCCGGACTCCGCCGATGCCCGCGCCAACGCGGACCACAACCGCGCGCTCGTCGCCGACCTACGCGACCGCGTGGCCACGGCGGCGCGCGGCGGCTCCGACCCCTCCCGCGAGCGCCACACCGCGCGCGGCAAGCTGCTGCCGCGCGACCGGGTCGAGCGGTTGCTGGACCCCGGCTCGCCGCTCCTTGAGATCGGCCAGCTCGCCGCCGACGGGGTCTATGACGACACCATTCCCGGCGCGGGCGTGATCGCCGGCATCGGCCGCGTGTCCGGCCGCCAGGCGATGATCGTGTGCAACGACGCCACCGTGAAGGGCGGCACGTACTATCCGCTGACCGTCAAGAAGCACCTGCGCGCGCAGGAGATCGCGGCAGAGAACCGGCTGCCCTGCGTCTATCTGGTCGACTCCGGCGGTGCGAACCTGCCCCACCAGGCGGAGGTGTTCCCCGACCGCGACCATTTCGGCCGCATCTTCTTCAACCAGGCCAACATGAGCGCCCAGGGCATCCCCCAGATCGCCTGCGTGATGGGGTCGTGCACGGCCGGCGGTGCCTATGTCCCCGCGATGGCGGACGAGAGCGTCATCGTGCGCAATCAGGGCACGATCTTCCTCGCCGGCCCACCCTTGGTGAAGGCGGCGACGGGCGAGGTCATTTCGGCCGAGGAGCTGGGCGGGGCCGACACCCACGGGCGCAAGTCGGGCGTGGTCGACCATGTGGCCGAGAATGACGAGCACGCGCTGACCATCGTGCGTGACATCCTGTCCACCTGCCTGCCCGACCGCACCCCGGACCTCAACCTCCGCGACCCGCGCCCGCCGAAGTTCGCCGCCGACGAGCTGTACGGCCTGATCCCAACGGACGTGCGCGCGCCCTATGACGTGCGCGAGGTGGTCGCGCGGCTGGTCGACGGGTCGGAGTTCGCGGAGTTCAAGGCGCTCTACGGCACCACGCTGGTCTGCGGCTTCGCCCACATCTGGGGGATGCCGGTCGCGATCCTGGCCAACAACGGCGTGCTGTTCAGCGAGTCCGCCGTGAAGGGCGCGCACTTTATCGAACTGGCGGCGCAGCGGCGCATTCCGCTGCTGTTCCTCCAGAACATCTCCGGCTTCATGGTCGGCGGCGCGTACGAGGCGGAGGGAATCGCCAAGCACGGGGCCAAGCTGGTGACGGCGGTGGCGACCGCGCAGGTGCCCAAGGTGACGGTGCTGATCGGCGGGTCGTTCGGCGCGGGCAATTACGGCATGGCCGGCCGCGCCTACGGCCCGCGCTTCCTGTTCACCTGGCCCAACAGCCGCATCAGCGTGATGGGCGGTGAGCAGGCCGCGAGCGTGCTGGCCACGGTGAACCGCGACGCCGAGAGCTGGAGCGCGGAAGAGGAGGCCGCCTTCAAGGCCCCGATCCGCGAATTGTATGAGCGGGAGGGCTCCCCCTACTACGCCACCGCGCGGATGTGGGACGACGGCGTGATCGACCCGGCGCAGACGCGCGATGTGCTGGGCCTGGCGTTCGCGGCGTGCCTGAACGCGGAGGTGGCCGAGCGGGCGCGGTTCGGGGTGTTCCGGATGTGACATGAGAAAAGAAAATTCGAACACTGTCGAACTTACGGTCGTTAGCGCACCACTGCGCGACGTAATGAGCGACATTTGTAGAATTCATCTCAAGCATCGTCCCTTTGCCCGAGCTGGGCAAGTGGTAGTACTAAGATTAGGCAAACGGAAAGCGTATGTCGTTGTGCGGGGGCCAGCAGGGGTAAAAAGCGGAGAAGTTTCGCTCGATTCCGCAACCCGAAACAGGCTGGGAGTTTTGCCAAATCGGACCGCCCAGTTAGTTATATGTAAAGCTAATCTATATGATGAGTTTCGTTGGGCGTGGGATGCGACTGACGCGATGCCACGTGTAGCAGCTAGGCTTGGTGCAGTATCAGTCATTTTAGGTACAATCGGTCTGTTATTGGGTATGCTCTCGGTGTTTCTATAATGCTCAAGACGTGTGGTTTGTAGAGTGAATAGAAGAGCGGAGCCTCAATTTGTCCAATTTATGTTGGGTGTAAGCTATGCGATGTCCCTCCTAGGGTCGGATAGCAGCTATGCTCCCCACACCTTGTCATGCTGAACTCGTTTCAGCATCCACACCTGTGACGGGCTCCGCATGAAGCAACCCTGCACCTATCTGCTCGCCAGCCAGCCCCGCGGCACGCTTTATGTGGGCGTGACGTCCGACCTGGTCGCCCGGCTGTGGCAGCACCGCAACGGCGCGGTGGACGGCTTTACCATGCGCTATGGGGTCGCCCGCCTCATGCGCTTCGAACTGTTCGAGCACATGGGCGACGCTATCGCGCGCGAGAAGCAGTTGAAGAACTGGCACCGGCTGTGGAAAATCAATTTGATCGAGGGCGACAACCCGCAGTGGGTTGATCTCGCGCCCGGTTTGGGCTTGCCTCCGCTAGCGGTGGAACAGCGGAGGGATGGATGCTGAAACGAGTTCAGCATGACGAGGGGACTCCGCCATGATCGCCTCCCTCCTCATCGCCAATCGGGGCGAGATCGCGTGTCGGATCATCCGCACCGCGCGGCGGCTCGGCGTGCGCACGGTGGCGGTCTATTCCGATGCCGACGCCCAGGCGCTGCACGTCCGGCAGGCCGACGAAGCCGTCCACATCGGCCCCTCTCCGGCCGCCGAGTCCTACCTGCGCGGGGACCGGATCATCGTCGCCGCCCTCCAGACCAAAGCGGAGTCGATCCACCCAGGCTACGGCTTTCTGTCGGAGAACGCCGACTTCGCCCAACAAGTGATCGACGCCGGGCTGATCTGGGTGGGGCCGAAGCCCGCGTCCATCCGTGCGATGGGTCTCAAGGACTCGGCCAAGGCGCTGATGGCCGCGGCCGGCGTGCCGACCACGCCCGGTTATCTGGGCGAGGACCAGGTGCCCGATCGGCTCGCCCAGGAGGCGGACTCGATCGGCTATCCCGTGCTCATCAAGGCGGTGGCCGGCGGCGGGGGCAAGGGGATGCGTCGGGTGGATGCCCCGGCCGATTTCGCCGACGCGCTGGCGTCGGCGAAGCGGGAGTCGGCGGCGGCGTTCGGCAACGACCATGTGCTGATCGAGAAATGGATCACCTCGCCCCGCCACATCGAGGTGCAGGTGTTCGGCGACAGCCACGGCCACGTCGTCCACCTGTTCGAACGCGACTGCTCGCTGCAACGCCGCCACCAGAAGGTGATCGAGGAGGCCCCCGCGCCCGGCATGGACGCGGCCACCCGCGAACAGGTGTGCGGCGCGGCGGTGCGCGCCGCCCAGGCGGTGGACTACGAGGGCGCGGGCACGATCGAGTTCATCGCCGACGCGTCGGAGGGCCTGCGCGCCGACCGGGTGTGGTTCATGGAGATGAACACCCGCCTGCAGGTCGAGCACCCAGTGACCGAGGAGATCACCGGCGTCGACCTGGTCGAATGGCAGTTGCGCGTGGCGAGCGGCGAGCCGCTGCCCAAGCGCCAGGATGAACTCTCGATCGACGGTTGGGCGATGGAGGCGCGGCTCTATGCCGAGGACCCGGCGAACGGCTTCCTGCCGAGCGTGGGGCGGTTGGAGCATTTGAAGCTTGATGACCTGAGGTTCACGAAGGAGCAGGGTGAGGCTCGGTTCACAGTGCCTGAGCGGCTGCGGGTCGAGACTGGCGTGTCGCAGGGTGGCGCGGTCTCCCCCTTCTACGATCCCATGATTGCCAAGCTGGTGGTAGCCGGTTCAACCCGCGAAGAGGCGATCCGGCGGCTGGCCTCCGCCACGAGTGAGGTGGAGGTCTGGCCCGTTCGCACCAACGCGGCATTCCTGACGCGGCTGCTGGTAACCCCCGATTTCGCAGCGGGTGAGGTGACCACTGGCTTCATCGGCGAGCGGTTGGAGGAACTGACGACGCGCGAGCCACTGCCGCCATCCTGGGCCACGGCCGCGCTTAACGTTTTTCGCGAAATGGGCGAGTGGCCCGATGTCGGACCAGTGGCGGCGGGCCTGCGGGGTTTTCGCCTGAATGCGGACGCGCGCTCGACCACCACCGTCCTCATCGATGGTCAAGCCTCACAGGTGCCGCTGCCGGACAGTCCGTTCGAGGACTTCGGCTTCTACGAGGGATTGTCGCGACATGTGGCGGTTGTCGCGGGCGGGGTGGCGCTGTTCCACGAAGGGCAGGCGCATCAAGTCAGCTTGTCGGCGCGCCCGACCGGCGGCGCTTCCGCCTCCGACGGCACCGTCCTCTCCCCCATGCCGGGCAAGATCACGGCGGTGGCGGTGGCAGACGGACAGACCGTCGCCAAGGGCGACACGCTGATCGTCATGGAGGCGATGAAGATGGAGCAGGCGCTGACCGCCCCCTTCGACGGCACGGTCGCCGATCTGGCGGTCGCGGCGGGGGACCAGGTGAAGGAGCGGGTGGCGCTCGTGCGGGTGGTGGCGGGGGACCTCTGACCGGGCTTCCCGTGCGGCTCGCCTCCTCTGGCGGGAGGTGTTTGAAGCCCCCCTCCGCTCGCGCTGAGCTTGTCGAAGCGGCGTCCTTCTTCGGGGAAGTGAGCGTGGGAAGAGCAGGGCTTCGACAGGCTCAGCCCGAACGGGGAGGGTGAGCGGCTCGCCTGACGTTACCCCGCCAGCGCGCGCCCGATCAGGATGAGCAGCGGCCCGTCGCCGGCCAGGCGCGCCGCCTCGTCCAGGCCGCCGAGCCCCGCCCGCCACACCCGCTCGCCCGGCAGGCTGGCGCTCTCCACCAGCACGCACGGCGTGGCCGGGGCCAGGCCCTCCGCCATCAGCTCGCCCGCGACTTCGCCGGCCGCCGCCTTGCCCATGTAGATCGCGAGCGTCGCGTCGGCGTCCGCCAGCCGCGCCCATTCGTGGCCGGTCGCCGCGCCGTCGGCGACGTGCGCCGTCAGCAGCGTCAGCCGCCGCGCGAGCCCCCTCAGCGTCAGCGACACACCGGCGGCGGCCGCCCCGGCGCTCGCCGCCGTGACGCCGGGGCAGACGCCGACCGTCAGCCCCGCCGCGCGGATCGCCGCGATCTCCTCCGCCGCCCTGCCGAAGATCGAGGGATCGCCGCCCTTCAGCCGCACCACCCGCTCGCCGCCGGTGGCGGCGTGGACGATCAGGTCGGTGATCGACGGCTGCTCGAGCGAGTGGCGGCCGGACCGCTTGCCGACCGCCACCTGCGCGACCCCGGGCGGCACCATCGCCAGCACCTCGTCGCCCACCAGCGCGTCGAAGAACACCACGCTCGCCGCCTCGATCAGCCGCAGCGCGCGCAGCGTCAGCAGGTCGCCGGCACCCGGCCCGGCGCCCACCAGCCACACCTCTCCAGGCGCGATCAGGTCGGGCGCTGGAGGGTTCAGGGCGGCTCTCCGGCTTGGTGGCGGCGAGCGCCCGTCCTATGCGTCGCGCCCGAGCACAACAAGGAGAGGCGCGCGTGGCGGGACCGCTGGACGGCCTGACGATCATCGAACTCACCAGCATCGGCCCCGGGCCGTTCGCGGGCATGATGCTGGCCGATCACGGCGCGGAGGTGATCCGGGTGGAGCGCATCGGGAGCCCGCGCTTCGGCCCCGACCCGCTCGCCCGCTCGCGCCGGTCGCTGGGCCTCGACTTGAAGCATCCGGAGGCCGCCGGAATCGTGCGGCGGCTGGCGGAGCGGGCCGACGGGCTGATCGAGGGCTGGCGGCCCGGGGTGGCGGAGCGGCTGGGCGTCGGGCCGGACGCGCTGCTCTCCGCCAATCCGAAGCTCGTCTATGGCCGCATGACCGGCTGGGGGCAGAAGGGTCCCTGGGCGGCGATGGCGGGCCACGACATCGACTATATCGCGCTGTCGGGCGTGCTGCACGGGATCGGTGAGGCGGACCGCCCGCCGCCGCCGCCGGTCAACTACATCGGCGATTTCGGCGGCGGGGGCATGATGCTCGCCTTCGGCATGGTGAGCGCGCTGCTGGCGGTTCAGCGGGGGGCCGAGGGCCAGGTGGTGGACGCCGCGATGACCGACGGCTCGGCGCTGCTCGCGACGATGACCTACGGGTTCAAGGCCGGCGGCCTCTGGTCGGACGAGCGGGGCGCGAACCTGCTCGACGGGGCCGCGCCGTTCTACGCCTGCTACGGCACGGCCGACGGCAAGTGGCTGGCGGTGGGCGCGATCGAGCCGGAGTTCTGGGCGGTGCTGCGCGAGCGGATGGGTCTCACCGACGCACTGTTCGACCGCCAGCGGGACCGCTCCGCGTGGGGGCCGATGAAAGCCCGGATTGCAGAAGTCGTGGCGACCCGCAGCCGTGACGACTGGGAGGCGGTCTTCGCCGGCACCGACGGCTGCGTCGCCCCCGTGCTGTCGCTGGACGAGGCGCCCGCCCATCCGCACAACGTGGCGCGCAGGACCTTCGTGGAGGTCGGCGGCATCGTCCAGCCCGCACCCGCTCCCCGTTATTCCGCCACGCCGACGGATGCTCCGCGAGCGACCCTGCCAGCGGGCACGGACACGGATGCCATCCTGGCGGAGCTGGGGCTTTCGCCGGAGGATATCGGCGCGCTGCGGGAGGCGGGCGCGGTCGGCTGAGGAGAGGGTGGCGCGCCCGGCAGGATTCGAACCTGCGACCACCCGCTTAGAAGGCGGGTGCTCTATCCGGCTGAGCTACGGGCGCTCCCGCCACCCGCCTAATCGCTTTCGCGCGCGCCGCAAAGCGCGCTAGGAGCGCCGGCCATGATGCCGCGCGCCGCCCACTCCGCCCTCGCCGAGATCGTCGAGCGCTGGGGGCCGTCGAAGCGCGCGGCGGAGCGCTTCCTCGACCTGTCGGCGGACGGGATCCACGCGATGGTGGGCGTGCTCATGCTGCTGGCGCTCGCGGTGCTGACCGGCCGTCGGCTGGACGACGCGCGGCTGTGGCTGGCGGTGCTGGGCATCGAACTCGTCAACGAGGCGATCGACATGAGCGCGCCGGGCGGGGCGGAGGCCTATTGGGTCTATTCGCTGCACGACCTGATCGTCACCATGGCGGTGCCGACCGCGATCCTGCTGCTGCTGCGCCACACCGACCGGCGGGTCGCTCAGCCTCAGGCGGTGGCGAGCGCCGAGGCGACCAGCGAGGAGAACAGTGCGCGCCCGTCGCTCGACGAGTGAGCGTCGTCCACCGCGCGTTCCGGGTGGGGCATCAGGCCCAGCACCCGGCCGTCGGCGCTGACGATGCCGGCGATGTCGCGCGCCGAGCCGTTGGTGGGCGCGGCGTAGCGCAAGGCGACCCGCCCCTCGCCCTCCAGCCGGTCGAGCGTGGCGGCGTCGGCGACGTAGTTGCCGTCGTGGTGGGCCACGGGCAGCGTGATCCGCTGGCCCGGTTCGTAATCGGAGGCGAAGGGCTCGGCGGCGCGCTCCACCACCAGCTCCACGTCGCGGCAGACGAAGCGCAGGCGCGCGTTGCGGATCAGCGCGCCGGGCAGCAGCCCCGCCTCGGTCAGCACCTGGAACCCGTTGCACACGCCCAGCACCGGCACGCCCCTGTGGGCCGCCTGCGCCACCGCGCGCAGGATCGGCGAGCGCGCCGCCACCGCCCCGCAGCGCAGATAGTCGCCATAGGAGAAGCCGCCGGGGAGCGCCACAAGCGAGGTGCCGGCGGGCAGCTCCGTCTCGCGGTGCCACACCATGGTGGGCGCGCGCCCGGTGGCGCCACGCAGCGCCACCGCCATGTCCCGGTCGCAGTTGGAGCCGGGAAAGACGACGACGGCGGCGGTCATGGAGTGCCTGTAGCCCTCTCCCGCAAGCGGGAGAGGGTTGGGTGAGGGTCTTCTTCCTTCTTCTGCACCTCGACAGAAGGAAGAAGACCCTCACCTTCCGCGGCTCCGCCGCTCCCTCCTCTCCCGCGAGCGGGAGAGGGCTGACGGTCGCCCCTCACGCCCCCATCTCCACGTCGAACCGCTCGATCACCGCGTTCGCCAGGAGCTTGCGGCACATCGCCTCGACATCCTGGCGCGTGGTGCCGTCGGCCAGATCCAGCTCGATCAGCTTGCCCTGCCGCACCTCCTCCACGCCCGCGAAGCCGAGCCCGGCGAGCGCGTGGGCGATGGCGCGGCCCTGGGGGTCGAGCACGCCGGGCTTGAGCCGGACGGTGACGGTGGCTTTCACCGCTCCGGTCACTGGGCGGAGGCCAGCTTGTCGCTCACCACGCGGATCTGAAGCTCCTTGTCCGCGCGCAGATACTTGCGCGCCATCGCCTGCAGGTCGGCGGGCGTGATGGCGCGGACCGTCGCCTCCAGCCGGCGCACGCGGTCGAGCCGTCCGGCCTCGCTCTGCGCCCGACCGGCGACGCCCAGCCACCAGCCATTCTCGCGCCGATCCTTGGCGATCCGCTCCAGCACCGGCGCGCGGGCGCGGTCGAGCAGGTCGGCGTCCACCGGCTCGTCGCGCAGCTCGGCGGCGATGCGATCGACGGCCGCGAACACCTCGTCGGCGCGGCCCGGCTCCACGATCACCGACGCGCCCAGCACGCCATAGTCCTTGTACACGCTCGACTGGTTGGACGAGGCGGAGGGGGAGTAGGTCGCGCCCAGCTTTTCGCGGATCTCCTCGAGCAACATCAGACCCATCGCCTTGGCCAGCATATCGACCCGGACTTCCTCGACCGGGTCGGAGTCGTCGTCGGTCGGCCAATAGGCCATGGCGAGCGCCTGGTCCGCCTGGCCCGAATGGGTGAGCGTGACCGGCGAGCGGGCGGCGGGGAAGCGGACGACGCGCCGGTCGTCGAAGGCGCCGAAGTCCGCCTGGCGCTTCGGCAGCGCGCCGAAGCTCTGGGCGACCGCGGTGATCGCGGCGGCCTCGTCCACGTCGCCGACGATGGCGATCTCGATCGGCGCGTCGGCCAGGATCGGCGTCAGCGCGCCCTTGAGTTCGTCCACGCTGCGCGCCTGGAGCACGTCCTGGCGCGGGATGCCGAACCGCTGGTCGCCGCTGGCGAGCACGCGGCCGACATCCCGCGCGGCGACCGCCTGGGGGGTGGCGTCGAGCTGGGAGGAGATGAGCGGCACCAGCCCGGCCCAGCGCGACTGCGCCTCCGGCCGGAAGCCGGGATCGGTGACGTAGGCCGCCGTCACCTTCATCTGGAGGGGCAGGTCGGCGGGCGTCGTGGTGCCCGCGGCCTGGAAGCCGTCGTCGCCAGCGGTCAGCCCCGCCGACACGGTGCGGCCGGCCAGCGCCTGGGTCAGCTCGTCGTAGCTCTGCCGGCCAAGTCCGGCGTTGGCGAAGGTCTGGTTCATCAGGAAGGCCAGGCCCGGCTTGTCGGCCGGCAGCTGCAGCTCGCCCGATCCGACGCGCACCGTGTAGCGGACCTTGCCCTGTTCGAAGTCGGTGCGCTTGAGGTTGAGGCGGACGTTGTTGGCGAAGCGCACGGTGCGGATACCGAGGTCGGCGATGGTGGTGTCGGACACCACCTGGCCGGGCGCGCCGAAGTCGTCATAGGCGAAGGTCGCCGCCGCGCCCGCCGCCGGAGCCGCGACCGCCTGGGCCGCCGAGGCCCGAAGAGCGCTCGCCACCGTCGCCTCGCCGCCGTCGATCGGCGTCTTGGTGGACACATGGACGAGCGGGGGCGAGCCGTCCCAGCGCGCCCGGAAGGCGGCGTCGACGGCGTCCACGGTCAGGGTGGGCTTGACCTGCCGGAAGAAGGCCAGCTGGAAGGAAGGGGTGGAGAAGATGTCGTCGTCCTCCTCCGTCGCCAGGATCTGCTCCGCCAGCGCGGCCGAGCGCCGCGTGTCCGCCTGTTCCGCCTGGGTGCGGACCGCGAGTTCGAAGTTCGCGAGCTGTTCGGCGAGCTCCCCTTCGGTGAAGCCGTGCTCCAGCGCCCGGCGCAGCTCGGTCTCGCCGATCGTCACCGCATCGCGCCACTGGCCGTCGTTGGCGACCACCAGCAGCGACGAATCGCGCGCCGTCTTGTAGAAGTCGCCGGTGGACGCCTGTCCCGCGATGATCGCGCTGCCGGGCGCGTTGGCGAGTTTTTCCAGCCGCCGGCTGACGATCGCGTTGCCGAGCGCCTCCAGCAGCTCGCGCCGCCCCTCGGCCATCGTGTCGGGCGTCTTCACATAGGGCTCGAAGCTGTCGAAGGTGACGATGTTGGGCACCGCCGGATCGACGAAGGTGTCGACCGCGCTGGGCCGGGTGAGGTCGATGCGCCCGTTCGGCTGCGGCGCGCCGGCCGGCCCCACCCCCTGCCAGTCGGCGAAGCGCGCCTGGATCTTGGCTTCGACCGCCGCCGGATCGAAGTCGCCGACCACCACCAGGGTCGCGTTCTCCGGCCGGTAATAGCGGTGGTAGAGCGAGCGGATGGTGTCGGCCGACGCGCCCTTCAGCACCGCGTCCGTGCCGATCGGCAGACGATTGGGGTAGGGCGTGTCGGGCGCCACGAACTTGTAGTAATCCTCGATCCGGCGCAACGAGAAGCTGTCGCGCGTGCGCCGCTCGGACAGGAGCACGCCACGCTCCCGGTCCACCGCGTCGGGCGCGATGGTGAGGTTGCCCGCCGTCTCGCGCATCAGCATCAGCGCGGTGTCGATCAGGTCGTCGGTGGTCTGCGGCAGGTCGAGCTTGTAGACCGTCTGGTCGAAGCCGGTCGACGCGTTGGTGTCCGCGCCGAAGGACAGGCCCTTCCTCTCCAGGATCTTGACCATGTCACCCTCGGGCACGTTGGTCGATCCGTTGAACGCCATGTGCTCGATGAAGTGGGCGAGCCCGCGCTCCTGCTCGCTTTCCGCGATGGAGCCCAACTCGAAGCCCATGCGCACCGATGCCGAGTCCTTGGGCGTCGCGTTGCGCATCACGGCGTATTTCAGGCCGTTGGGCAGGGTGCCGTAGCGCACCGCCGGGTCGGGCGGCACGTCGTAGACCGGCACGCCCCAGGCGGTCCGGCCGGTCGGGTCCGGCGCCGCGAGCGCGGTCGTGGCGGCGGCGGGTGCCGCGACCGGATCGGCGCGGGCGGCGGGCAGGGTCGCGCAGGCGGCGAGCGCCAGCAGCGAGGGTGCCGCGAACAGCGCGCGGATCCGGATGGTGCGGCTCGTCATGGTCTCGTCCCCTTGGTTCGTCCGATCGGGCGAACCTACCGGCCGGGCGGCAAAAGGGAAGCGTGAAGCTCTACTTGTTGCGCTTGGCCCGGTGCTTCTCCAAGTCGAGCACGGCGGTGTCCGGCTCCTCCGGCAGCAGGCCCAGGCGCCGCGCCACGTCCTGATAGGCCTCGACCTCGCCGCCGAGATCGCGCCGGAAGCGGTCCTTGTCGAGCTTCTCGCCCGACACCATGTCCCACAGTCGGCAGCCGTCCGGGCTGATCTCGTCGGCCAGGATGATGCGCGAGAAGTCGTTCTCCCACACGCGGCCGAACTCCAGCTTGAAGTCGACCAGCTTGATGCCGACGCCGGCGAACAGGCCGGACAGGAAGTCGTTCACGCGCAGCGCCAGGTCGCTCATGTCGTTGAGCTCGTCCTGCGCGGCCCAGCCGAAGCAGGCGATGTGCTCCTCGCTGACCAGCGGATCGCCGAGCGCGTCGTCCTTGTAGTTGTATTCGATCAAGGTGCGCGGCAGCGCCGTGCCCTCCTCGATCCCCAGCCGCGTGGACAGCGACCCGGCGGCGACGTTGCGGACCACGACCTCCAGCGGCACGATCTCGACCTGGCGGATCAGCTGCTCGCGCATGTTGAGGCGGCGGATGAAGTGGGTGGGCACGCCGATCTGGCCGAGCAGCGTGAAGATGTGCTCCGAGATGCGGTTGTTGAGCACGCCCTTGCCGTTGATCGTGCCCTTCTTCTGGGCGTTGAAGGCGGTCGCGTCGTCCTTGAAATACTGGATCAGCGTGCCGGGCTCGGTGCCCTCGTAGAGGATCTTGGCCTTGCCTTCGTAGATCTGGCGGCGACGGGACATGGCATTCCTTCCAACAGCGGCGCCCCGGCGGACGCGACTCCGACGGAGCGCGCGCGCCGGGGTCCGGCAATCCGTGTAGCACATAGGGGCCTCGGGTGGGCGCGGGAAGGTCGCCGTGGCCCGAACGCGGTCAGTAGACCCGCTCGCCCTCGACATTGCCGGTGCGCGCGTAGCGGCAGACGAGGTAGTCCATCCGCCGATCCGAGGCGACCGCGCAGCCGACGCGGCCGGTGTCGCGCCACACCATCTGGGTGTAGTGGCCGACATCCTCCAGAGCGCCGGTGCGGCTGACATCGGGAAAGGTGCCGGGGCGAAAGTCGCGCCGTTCATCCGCCCAACGGGCGACCATCTCGCCAGGCGACCAGGCGCCGCGCGTGCCCATCCACAGATTTTCGCCTTCCACGTCCGGGTCGTCGGAGACCTCGTCCTCGTGCTCGAAGGCGTGGGTGCGCGCGAGGTGGGTGGCCCAGCGGCCCGCGCTGGCCGCCAGCCCCTCGTCCCACGCCATGTCGGGCACGCCCACCGCCACGCGCTCGGCATGGTGACGGTCCATCAGCGGAGCGACGAAGGTCGACGCGGGATCGCTCGCGCCGACCATCGCGGGCAGGGCGAGCAGAAGGGCGATGCAGGGCAGAGGGTAGGGCAGAAGGCGGGGCATGACGGCGGGTGTGGGGCGCCGTCCGTCAGCGTCGGGTTGCCGGGTCCGCTTAGCGGCGCGTTTACCCCGATACACCCCGGCGGACGTCAGAAGACCCGCTCGCCCTCGACGTTGCCGGGCCGCGCGTAGCGGCAGACGAGGTAGTCCATCTCCCCGTCGGACGCGATCCCGCAGCCGATCGCGCGCGTGCGCCGCCACACCATCTGGGTGTAGTGCCCCACATCCTCAAAACCGCCCGTCCGGCTGACGAGGGGGAACACCCCGGCGCGGAAGTCGCGCTTCTCGGACGCCCAGTCCCCCACCATCTCGGCGGGCGACCAGGCCCCGTGCGTGCCCATCCAGAGATTCTCGCCGGGCGCGTCCGGGTCGCCGCTGTCCTCGATCTCGTGCTCGAGCGTTCCGGTGCGGGCCAGATGGCGCGCCCAGCGGTCCGCATCGGCGGCGAGTCGCTCGCTCCACGCCAGCCCGGGCACGCCGACCGCCGCGCGCTCGGCCTGATGGGCCGCGAGCACGGGCGCCAGCCAGGCCCGTTCCCGGCTCGTCGATCCGAGGAGGAGCGGCAGGGCGAGCAGGGGGAGCAGGCGTCGCATGGCCACCACCATACGCCAGCGAATTGAACGGTCGGTGAGCGCGCCGTTCACCTTGGGGGGCGGTGCGATTTCACAGCAGGATGACGTCACGTCGGATCGTCATCGCGAGGAGGGAAGCGACGCGGCGGTCCAGAAAGGCGTGCGCCGGCCCGGATTGCCTCGCTCGCAGCGAACGGCGCGGGTTCCGTCCAATGTCATCCAACTCGGGGGCGATCAAACCTATCCCCTCTCCCCCTGAAGGGGAGAGGGCTCAGGATGCGCTTCCGGATGTGGAGATCGGATCGGCCGCTCCCCGGCACGGCACGCTCCTCAGGTGGTCGAGGAAGCGCGCCTGCCACCACTCCACGTCCTCCGCCTCCACCGCCTGCACCAGCGCGGCGTGGCGCTCGCGGCGCTCCTCCAGGGGCATGGCGAGCGCGCGGGCGATGGCGTCGGACAGCTCCTCGGCCGAATAGGGGTTCACCATGAGCGCCGCGTCCATCTGGGCGGCCGCGCCGGCGAAGCGGGAGAGGACCAGCACGCCCGGCCGCTCCGGATCCTGCGCCGCGACATACTCCTTGGCGACCAGGTTCATGCCGTCGCGCAAGGGGGTGACGAGGCCGACATGGGCGGCGCGGTAGATGCCGGCCAGCTCGTCGCGCCCATAGCCGCGATTGACATAGCGGATCGGCGTCCAGTCCACGTCCGACCACACGCCGTTGATCCGTCCGGCGAGCGAATCGAGCTTGGCGCGGATCGCCTGGTAGGTGGCGACGTCGGAGCGCGACGGCGGCGCGATCTGGACCAGCACCGCCTCGCGCCGCCAGTCCGGCCGGTCGCGCAGCACCCGGTCCCAGCCGCCGAACCGCTCCTCCAGCCCCTTGGAATAATCGAGCCGGTCGACGCCGACCAGCATCCGGCGGTCCTGCAGCGAGCGGCAGACGCGGTCGTGCATCGCGGTCGCCGTGTCGCCGGCGGCCATCGCCATGAAGTCGGCATAGTCGATGCCGATGGGGCACGCGATCGCCTTGACCCGCTGATCGCCGACGATCGCCCAGTCGCCCTCGATCGACCCGCCCATCTCGTGCGCGACGAAGTGGCGGAAGGATTCGAGCCATTCGGCGGTCTGAAAGCCGACCACGTCGTAGGCGAACAGCGACTCCACCAGGCGGCGGTGGTGCGGCAGGCTGACCAGCAGCCGGGTGGGCGGCCAGGGGATGTGGAGGAAGAACCCCAGCCGGTTGGCCAGCCCTCGCTTGCGGAGGTCGTAGCCGAGCGGGATCAGGTGATAGTCGTGAACCCAGACCAGATCGTCCGGCTCCACCAGCGGCGCCACCGTGTCCGCCAGGCGGTTGTTCACCCGCTCATAGCCCTCGCCGAACGCACGGTCGTATTCGGCCAGGTCGATGCGATAGTGGAACAGCGGCCAGAGCGTGCGGTTGGCGTAGCCGTTGTAGTACTCGTCGATGTCCTGGTCTTCGAGATCGACCGTGGCGGTGCGGATGCCAGCGTCCTCGTCGAAGCGGATCTGGCCGGTGAAGGTGTCGGTGCGCTCGCCCGACCAGCCGAACCACAGGCCCTGGTTGGCGCGCAACGCCGCCCCCAGCGCGACGGCCAGCCCGCCCTGCGCCGCGTCCGCGCCGGGACGGCGCACGCGGTTGGAGATGACGAGCAGACGGCTCATGGGTGGGAGGTGCGTGCGATACTGCTCCCCTCCCTGCAAGGGAGGGGTTGGGGGTGGGTGGCGAGCGAAGCGAGCCTGCGTTGTTTCGCGCTTGCGCCAACCGTCCGCAGCTCGCGCTGGAGCGCTCGCACCCACCCCCAGCCCCTCCCTTGCAGGGAGGGGAGTAAGAGCGGCGAGCGTCCGGATCCCATCACAACACCGCGCTCCAGGGTTTCGACAGCAGCACCGCCGCGTTGATGATGCCCACTAGGCTGTAGGTCTGGGGGAAGTTACCCCACAATTCGTGAGTTCGGAAATCGGCGTCCTCGCTCAGCAGGCCGGACGGCGTGCGCCGCGTCAGCATCTCTTCGAACAGGCCCCGCGCCTCGTCGCGCCGGCCGGTCAGCGCCAGCGCCTCGATCAGCCAGAAGGAGCAGACGGTGAACGCGGTCTCCGGCTCGCCGAAATCGTCGGCGGTGGCGTAGCGCAGCATGTCGGAGCCGCGCCGCAGCGCCGCCTCGGTCGCCTTGAGCGTCCCGGTAAAGCGCGGATCGCCGGGCGACAGGAAGCGCAGGTCGAGCAGCTGGAGCAGGCTGGCGTCGCGCTCGTCGCTCTCGAAGGTCGCCGACAGGGTGCCGGTGTCCGGCCGCCAGGCGGCCGCCAGGATGCGCGCGTGCATGATGTCGGCGCGCTCCCGCCAAACGGGCGCGCGCTCCGGCGCACCAGCCTCCTCGGCGACCCGCGCCAGCCGGTCGCACGCCGCCCAGCACATGACGGCGGAATAGGTGTGGACGTGGGACTTGGTCCTCAGTTCCCAGAGGCCCGCGTCCGGCTGATCGTAGCGGCTCCAGGCGCGTTCGCCGACCCGCTCCAGCGTCTCGAAGTCGGCCGTTCCGCTGGGGCGGAAGAGGCGGTCGTCGACGAACGCCTGGGCGCTGACCAGCACGATCTGGCCATAGGCGTCGTGCTGGACCTGGGCGTAGGCCGCGTTGCCGTGGCGCACCGGACCCATGGCGCGATAGCCCGCCAGGCTGTCCGCCGTCCGCTCCTCCAGCTTGGCCCGGCCGGCCACGTCGTAGAGCGGCTGGATGTGGCCGCTGGCGGCGTTGTCCACCAGGTTGCGCAGATACATCAGATAGCCTTCGAGCACGTCGAGCGCGCCCAGGCGGTTGAGCGCCTCCACGGTGTAATAGGTGTCGCGCACCCAGCAGAAGCGATAGTCCCAGTTGCGACCCGAATCCGGCGCCTCCGGAATGGAGGTGGTGAGCGCGGCGACGATCGCGCCGGTCTCCTCATGCTGGCAGAGCTTGAGCGTGATGGCGGCGCGGATCACCGCCTCCTGCCATTCGGGCGGGGTGGCGAGGCCGCGCACCCAGCTCTTCCACTCGCCGATGGTCTCCGACAGCATCGTCTTGACGGTCGGGTCGAGCGGACCGTCGAAGCCCTCGTCCGGACCCAGGAAGAAGGTGTGGGGCCGCTCGACGCGGAAGGGCCGCTCGCCCGCGACCAGCCCGACCGGCGCGTCGGTCGAGAGCCTGAGCGGCGTCGCGGTGTCGTAGCGCAGGTGGTTGGAGCCCTGCACCGGCTTCGCCGCGCGCGCGCCCCAGTCGGCGTGCGGGCGCAGGCGGACCACGATGCGCGGGCTGCCGGCCACCGCCTCCACCCGCCGCGCCCAGGCGATCGGGCGGTAGGTGCGGCCGTTGCGCGTGGCGCGCGGGCAGAAGTCGGTGATCTCGATGGCGTTGCCGCCGTCGTCCTCCATCCGGGTGATCAGCACCGGGGTGTTGCGGATGTAGCGCTGGGTGACGCCCACGCAGCCCTCCAGCTCGATCGCCCAGAAGCCGCCCTTCGGCTCCTCGCCGTTGACGAGCGCGGAGAAGAGCGGATCGCCGTCCACCCGTGGCGCGCAGCCCCAGACGAAGCGGCCGCGCGCATCCACCAGGGCCGACACCTGGCAGTTGCCGATCGGCCAGAGGTTGAGGTCCGGGGTCATGCCGCCAGCCAGGCGTGGACGGCGGCGACATCGGCCAGCCGGTGGGTGGCGGCGGTGTCGCGCATCGCGCCGACCAGCACGCCGGTGCCGCCCGCCTCCGCCACCGCCGCGAACCCCGCCTCGTCGGTGACGTCGTCGCCCAGGAACACGGGGCGGCCGGCCGAGAAGGGCTCGCGGTCCATCAGCGCGGCGATCGCGGTGCCCTTCGACCCGCCGGGCAGCCGCAGCTCGACCATCATCTTGCCCGGCTGCACCGCCAAGCCCGACCGCTCGCCCCACGCGGTGGCGAGCGCGTGGGCCGCGTCCTCATGCTGCGGGACGCGGCGAAAATGCAGCCCGGCGGCCAGCGCCTTGCGCTCCACGATGATGCCGGGCCGCTCGTCCGCGAAGGAACGGAAGGCGGCGTCGATGTCGTCCAGCGCGGGCGGCCGCTCGGTGCGCTCGACCGCGCGGCCCGGCCACAGCACCTCGCTGCCATGGGTGCCCGACAGGACATGGTCGCCCAGACCGCTGGCCTGGAGCCACGCCACCGCCCGCCCGCTGACGATCGCCAGCCGCCCGGAGAGCCGCCGCGAGACCTGGGCCAGCAGCGGGGTCAGGCCGTCCACCGGATGCACGTCGTCCGGACTGGGCGCGAGTTCGACCAGCGTGCCGTCGAAATCGAGGAACAGGCTGGCGTCGGGGTCCAGCGGCGGCGGGGGAAGGTGGGGGGCGTGCACGGGAGCGCTTTGCCCCAGCGCCTCCCCTCCCTGCAAGGGAGGGGTCGGGGGTGGGTGGCGACGGCGAAGCCGAGCTTGCCGAATTCAGGGGCATGGCCGACCTCCGCAGCTCGCGCTGACGCGCTCGCACCCACCCCCAGCCCCTCCCTTGCAGGGAGGGGAGTTGCAGCCCCCCCGCTGGAACAATCCTCCCCCGCCTGCTACCCGCCACCCCACGCATGGCCACGACACCCGATGAGCGCCCGGAGAACGGCATCGAGGACACGCCGTTCGCGACCGCGCTCTCCGAGCGCTATCTCGTCTATGCGCTCTCCACCATCACCGCGCGCTCCCTCCCCGACCTGCGCGACGGGCTGAAGCCGGTCCACCGCCGGCTGCTCTGGGCGATGCGGCTGCTGCGGCTCGAGCCGGCGCAGGGCTACAAGAAGTCCGCCCGCGTGGTCGGCGACGTGATCGGCAAGTACCACCCGCACGGCGACACGTCCGTCTACGACGCGATGGTCCGCCTCGCCCAGGACTTCGCGCTCAGGTATCCGCTGGTGGACGGGCAGGGCAATTTCGGCAACATCGACGGGGACAACGCGGCCGCCTACCGCTACACCGAAGCCAGGCTGACCGCCGTCGCCATGGACCTGATGGCGGGGCTGGACGAGGGCACGGTCGACTTCCGCCCGACCTACAATGGCGAGGAGACGGAGCCGGAGGTGATGCCCGGCCTGTTCCCGAACCTGCTCGCCAACGGCGCCAGCGGGATCGCGGTCGGCATGGCGACCAGCATCCCCCCGCACAATGCCGCCGAGGTGCTGGACGCGGCACTGATCCTGATCGACGACCCCACGGCGGACGACGCGCGGCTGATGGAGGTCGTGCGCGGCCCCGATCTGCCCACCGGCGGCCAGATCGTGGACTCGCCGGAGGCGATCGCGCAGGCCTATGCCACCGGCCGGGGGTCGTTCCGGGTGCGCTCGACCTGGGCCGTCGATCGCTCGACGCGCGGCCAGTGGACGATCGTGGTCACCGAGATCCCCTATGGCGTCACCAAGGGCAAGCTGATCGAGGCGATCGCCACCGTCATCGCCGAGAAGAAGCTGCCGATCCTGGCCGACGTGCGCGACGAGAGCGCGGAGGACATCCGCATCGTGCTCGAACCGCGCAGCCGCACGGTGGACGCCGACACGCTGATGGCCGGGCTGTTCCGGCTGACCGAGCTGGAGAGCCGCGTCTCCCTCAACATGAACGTGCTGGACGCGCACCGCACGCCGCAGGTCATGTCCTTGCGCGAGGTGCTGACCCACTGGCTGGCGCACCAGATCGACGTGCTGCAGCGCCGCTCGCGCCATCGGCTGGCGAAGATCGACGACCGGATCGAGCTGCTCGACGGCTACATCGTCGCGTTCCTGAACCTCGACCGGGTGATCGCCATCATCCGCGCCGAGGACGAGCCCAAGCCGGTGCTGATCGCGGAGTTCCAGCTCACCGACCGCCAGGCCGAGGCCATCCTCAACATGCGCCTGCGCTCGCTCCGCAAGCTGGAGGAGATGGAGCTCAGGCGCGAGCGCGACACGCTGGACAAGGAGCGCGCCGGGCTGGTCGCTCTGCTGGAGTCGCCGCAGCGGCAGAAGACGCGGCTGAAGAAGGACATCGCCGCGCTCCACAGGAAGTACGGCCTGGACACGCCGCTCGGCAGGCGCCGCACCCTCATCGAAGAGGCGGCGGAGACGGTCGAGGTGCCGATCGAGGCGATGATCGAGCGCGAGCCGGTGACCGTCGTGCTGTCGAAGCGCGGCTGGCTGCGCGGCATGAAGGGCCATCTGACCGCCGAGCAGGTGGACGCGCTGAAGCACAAGGAGGGCGACGAACTCGGCTTCCCCCCCCTGCGCGTGCAGACCACCGACCGGCTGCTGATCGTCACCGACGCCGGGCGGTTCTTCACCGTGGGCGCCAATGGCCTGCCGGGCGGGCGCGGCTTCGGCGAGCCGGTGCGCTCGATGGTGGACGTGGACCCCGACAGCACGATCGTGGCGCTGATCGCGTACCGGAAGGGCGGCCGGGCGTTGCTGGCGGCGAGCGACGGGCGCGGCTTCGTCGTGCCGCTGGACGAGACGGTGGCCGAGACGCGCAAGGGCCGGGCGGTGCTGACCCCGCGCAGGGGCGAGCGGCTGGCGGTCGCGCGGCCCGTGGCGGCGGAGGACGACGCGGTCGCCGTGGTGGGCGACAACCGCCGGCTGCTGGTCTTCGGTCTGGACGAGCTGCCGGAGATGGCGCGCGGCGTCGGCCAGATGCTCCAGCGCTATCGCGACGGCGGCCTGTCCGACGCGATCACCTTCGCGATGGCCGAGGGCATCAGCTGGCCGATGGGCGGCGACACCGGCCGCACGCGCACCGAGGACATGGGTGAGTGGCGGGCGGTGCGCGGCGCGGCGGGCCGGATGCCGCCCAGGGGCTTCCCGGCGAGCGGGCGGTTCGGGGGGTAGGGCGGCGGCTTGCGACAAGCCCTCTCCCCTTCAGGGGAGAGGGAGAGCCGCGACAGCGGCGAGGGAGAGGGGCACGTCATCGGGGGTGGAGCTGCGATCCCGCGGACCGTTCCCCTCTCCTTCCGGCGGCTCCCTCCCCTTCAGGGGAGAGGAGCGGGACTGTTCGCTTTCCACCCGACAGGGGACAAACCCCGCAGTCCCTCAATACCCCCCGCCCAGCGCCCAAACCTGCACCCAGCCGGTCTCCGCCTCCACCGGCTCGCCAGTGGCGTCCTCGGCCGGGCGATAGCGGAAGCGGGACTGGATCAGGCGGCAGGTGGCGGCGTCCAGCGACGGGTCGCCGCTCGATCGGTCGACGCGGCAGTCGCCGACCCGGCCGTCGGGGCGGACCAGCAGCACGACGGCGACCTCGCCCTCCGCCCGGTTCGCGCGCGCGTCGCGCGGATAGTCGGCGTCCGTGATCCGCCCCGCCACCAGTTCCGGTGGCACGCTGGGCGCCGGCACGTCGCCATAGGCGGAGCGCACGGGCTGCTGGTCCGGCGGGGCCAGCGGCGCGGGGGGTGCCACGGGCGCGCAGCCGGCGAGCAGCAGGGGGAGGAGGGCTGAGGAGCGGGTCATGGCGGCGATGCTGCCACTCGCCGACGGCCGGGGCAAGCGCGCATCCGCCTTCCTGCCAGGGTCGCGCGACGCCACCCGATCCGCAGCCGCCGGCGGTGCGGGCGAACCGGGCGTCCGCTCAGGCGCCCACCCCCGGTGGCAGTTCCGGCTCCGACCCGTCGAGCGCCCACGCCTGCCAGAAGCCGCGCCGGTCGGGCACCGCGCGCCCACGCGCGTCGTGGGCGGGGCGATAGCGGAAGCGGGCGACGGCGAGCCGGCAGGTCTCGCGGTCCAGCACGGCATCGCCGCTCGACTCCGCGATGGCGCAGTTCGTCACCCGGCCGCGCGCGTCGATGTCGAGGTTCATGCCGACGATCCGCTTGGGCTCGGCGCGGCTGGCGCCCGGCGGATATTCGGAGCGCTTGATGCTGCCGGAACGGTAGGCGGCGCGCTGGGCCGGCGCGCCGCCGCCCGTGCCGCTGCCGCCGGCTCCGCTGCCCAAGCCGTCGCCCACGCCGCCGGCACCCGTGCCCGGACCCGCCGTGTCCGCCGCGCCGCTGGTCGCGTCGGCGCCCTCGGCGGGCACGGGCGCGGTGGCGAACTCGAGCGGCAGGAGGGGGTCGGGCTGCGGCGTGGCCTTCACCGGCGCGGCGCGCGAGCGGAGGTTCGCCGCCGACGCCGCGCCCTCCGGCTCCGGCCGCTCGACCACCGCGGGGCGGGGCGCGACGCGTTCGACGGGAGGAGGGGGAGGCGGCGGCGGAGGTGGGGGTGGGGGAGGCGGCGTCACGATGAAGGTCGTGATCGCGTCCAGGTTCGCCGGCGTCAGCGGGCCGCCGGGCACCAGCCACAGCGCCACGAGCACGGCCGCCGGCAGTCCCACCGCGCCCGCCGCGCTCACCAGCCGCACGCGCGGATCGCGCCGTTCGCCATAGCGGGACGGCGGCGGCGCGGGCGACGGGGGGACGAGGAGGGGCGCGTTCACGCGCGCCGATATGGTGCCGCGCCCGTTGATCGCCACTGAACGGGGCCGATGCAGGGGAGGATGGGCTCAGGTCCCCGCCGCGTCGCCCATGCTGAGCAAACTCGCATTGCCGCCCGCGCTCGTCACGTCCATCGTCGTCACCCGCTCGGCGCAGAAGCGCGGCAGGTAGTGGGGGCCGCCGGCTTTCGGGCCGGTCCCCGACAGGCCCTCGCCGCCGAAGGGCTGGACGCCGACCACCGCGCCGATGGTGGTGCGGTTGACGTAGAGGTTGCCGACGCGGGCCAGCGCCTCGACCTCTTCCGCCACTCCGGCGATGCGGCTGTGGACGCCCATCGTCAGGCCGAACCCCTTGGCGTTAATGCGCCGAACCGTCTCGGCCAGCCGCCCCGCCTTCCATGTGGCCACGTGCAACAGCGGGCCGAAGCGTTCGCTGCGCAGTTCGTCCATGTCGGCGAGCCGGATCAGGGTGGGCGGAACGAAGGTGTCGTCGGAGGGCGCATCGACCGTCCTGACCCACTGATCCCGCACTCTTTCCCGGTAGGCCATCAGCCGCTGGTGCGCCTCCGCGTCGATCACCGGGCCGACGTCGGTCTCGGCGAGCGTCGGGTCGCCGACCTTCAGCGTGTCCATCGCGCCCGCGATCATCGCGATCATCGGCTCCGCCACCTCCTCTTGCAGCAAGAGCAAGCGGAGCGCCGAGCAGCGCTGGCCCGCCGAGCCGAAGGCGGACGCGATCACGTCGGCGGTCACCTGTTCGGGCAGCGCGGTCGAGTCCACGATCATCGCGTTGACCCCACCGGTCTCCGCGATGAACGGCACGATCGGGCGCTCGACCGGCTCCAGCAGGCCGCGCGCGATCGCCTTGGCGGTGCGGCTGGAGCCGGTGAAGGCGATGCCCACCACGCGCGCGTCGCCGGTCAAGGCCGCCCCCGCCTCGCCCGCGCCGGGCAGCAGCTGGAGCACGTCGCGCGGCACCCCGGCCGCATGAGCCAGCGCGACCGCGCGCGCGGCGATGGCCGGTGTCTGCGGCGCGGGCTTGGCGACGATCGCGTTGCCGGTGACGAGCGCGGCGGCGACTTGGCCGGTGAAGATCGCGAGCGGGAAGTTCCAGGGCGAGATGCACCCCCACACGCCGCGTCCTTCCATCCTGAGCACGTTGGTCTCGCCCGTCGGGCCGGGCAGTTCCAGCGGGTGCAGGGTCCGGCGCGCCTCGGCCGCGTAATAGCGGCAGAAGTCGATCGCCTCCCGCACCTCCGCCACCGAGTCCGCCAGCGTCTTCTTCGCCTCGCGCGAGGTCAGGCCGACCAGCGCCTCGAACTCGCGCTCCATGCCGTCGCCCCAGCGGTCCAGCACCGCCGCCCGCTCGTCCACCCCACGCGCGGTCCAGGCCCCCTGTGCCGCCACCGCGCGCCCGACCATCGTGTCCACCGGCGCGGACTGGCTCACCTCGCTCACCCGCGCGTCCGCCGCCGCGCGCGCCAGCCGGGCGAGCACGCGGGCGTCGTCCAGGTCGCGGCCGGGTGAGTTGGCGCGTTCGGGTCGCCACAGATCGGCGGGCAGCGGAATGGACGGATGCCGTCCTCCCCCGCTCGCCTCCAGGGCCGCGACCGGATCGGCCAGGATCGCCTCGTCCGTCATCGCTTCGTCGGCGAGCTGGTGGATGAAGGAGCTGTTCGCCCCATTCTCCAGCAGCCGGCGGACCAGATAGGCGAGCAGGTCGCGATGGCCCCCGACCGGCGCATAGATCCGGCAGCGATAGCCCTCGTCAAGCACCAGCCGCTCGAACAATCCCTCGCCCATGCCGTGCAGCTTCTGGAACTCGAAGGAGTCGGGACCATCGGCCCATTCGAGGATGGTCGCCACGGTGAGCGCGTTGTGGGTCGCGAAGGCGGGGTCGATGCGCTCGGCCGCCAGCATGTCCTTGGCGCAGGCGAGATAGCTCACGTCGGTGGCGGCCTTGCGGGTGAACAGCGGGTAGTCGCTGACCCCCATCTCCTGCGCGTGCTTGATCTCGGAGTCCCAATAGGCCCCCTTGACCAGCCGCACCGGCACCCGCCGGCCAGTCGCCTTGGCCAGCTCGTCGGCCCAGGCGATCACCGCGCGCGCGCGCTTGCCATAGGCCTGCACCGCCATGCCGAGCCCGTCCCAGCCCGACAGGGCCGGGCGCGCGGCCACGTCGGCGATGATGGCGAGGCTCATCTCGAGGCGCGCCTGCTCCTCCGCGTCCACCGTCAGGCCGATGCCCGCCGCCGCCGCCGCGCCGGCCAGATGCGCGAGCTGTTCGGCCAGGTTCGCCACCGCCTCGTCGGCGCGCGCGACCTCGTAGCGGGGGTTGAGCGCGGAGAGCTTGACGGAGACGGAATGGCGGTGGCGCACGTCCTGTCCGCCCGTGGCGCGACCGACCTCTTCGATGGCGTTGAGGTAGCTCGTGAAATACCGCTCGGCGTCGGGCCAGGTGCGCGCCGCCTCGCCCAGCATGTCGAAGCTGGCGGTGAAGCCCCGGTTGGCGGGCTTCCGCATCTCGCCCAGCGCCTCGTCGATCGTGCGGCCGAGCACGAAGATCTGCCCCATCCGGCGCATCGCCGCGCCCACCGCCTGGCGCACGAAGGGCTCGCCCGCGCGGCTCATCAGCCGGCGGAGCGCGCCGTCACCCTCGCTGGTCAGCGCGCGGCCCACGACCAGGCCCCAGGTGGCGGTGTTGACGAGGGACGAGTTCGACCGCCCCGCGTGCGCCCGCCAGTCGGCGTCCAGCTTGTCGGCGATCAGCCGGTCGGCGGTGTCGGCGTCGGGCACGCGCAGGAACGCCTCGGCCAGCGAGAGCAGCGCCACGCCCTCTGAGGTGTTGAGCCGGTATTCCTGCAGGAACTGGTTGACCCAGCCCGTCCGCTGCCCGGCGCGCAGATCGGCGAGCAGTGCGGAGGCCCGCCGCTCCACCCCCGTGCGCTCCTCCGGCGACAGGCGAGCGCGGTCGATCAGCGCCGGGTTCAGCTCCGCCTCCGCCATCCGGTGGAGCCGATCCAGCGCCGCGATCGGCGGCGGGAGGGCGACGGGGTCGGACAGGACGGCGGTGGCCATGGCTTTGACTCGGGTTGTGATTGCCTCCCATGTGCCTCCGAACGGCCACGGGAGCAACGACATGGACGAGATGACGCCGCAGGAGATGCAGGCACGGGTGGGCCAGGAGATCGGCGTGTCCGACTGGGTGACGGTCGACCAGGCGATGATCGACCGCTTCGCCGAGGCGACCGGCGACCACCAGTTCATCCATGTCGATCCGGAGCGCGCGGCGAAGACGCCCTTCGGCACCACCATAGCCCATGGCTTCCTGACGCTCTCCCTTTTCCCCCGCCTCTACGCGGAGTCGAGCGCGCCCAAGGTGAAGGGGGTGAAGATGGGCGTGAACTACGGCGGCGAGCGGGTGCGCTTCATCACGCCGGTGCCGTCTGGCTCGAAGGTGCGCGGCCGCTTCAAGCTGTTGAAGCTGGAGGAGAAGCGGCCCGGCCAGTGGCAGCAGGAGGTGGAATACACCGCCGAGATCGAGGGCGCGGAGAAACCGGCCCTGGTCGCTCACTGGGTGAGCCAGGTCTTCGTGTGAGCGAAGGGGGGGTCACTCCGCCCCCCTCCACGTCATCCCGGACTTGATCCGGGACCCCGGCCCGCGCTCGCTCTCGACGGTGGTGCGAACCGCCCACGGGATTCCGGTTTTCGCCGGAATGACGGACAGGGAGTGAGTGGACGCCCCCTCCTGCCGCGGAGGACCAAGCTGGCCCCCGCACCTGTTCCCCCTTACATCGGCCTGAACACTTCAGAAGGACACCCCATCCCATGCGCGACGCCGTCATCGTTTCCACCGCCCGCACGCCCATCGGCAAGGCCTATCGCGGCGCCTTCAACGCCACGCTCGCTCCCACGCTCGGCGCCCATGCCGTCAAGGCGGCGGTCGAGCGGGCCGGGATCGACGGCGGGATGATCGAGGACTGCATCATGGGCGCGGCGCTCCAACAGGGCAGCCAGGCGGGCAACATCGCGCGCCAGGTCGCCTTGCGCGCCGGCCTGCCCGTCACCGTGGCCGGCATGAGCGTGGACCGCCAGTGCGCATCCGGCCTGATGGCGATCGCGACGGCGGCCAAGCAGGTCACGGTCGACCGGATGGACGCGGTGGTCGCCGGGGGCCTGGAATCCATCTCCATGGTCCAGACGCCGCAGATGCGCGTGCAGCCGGACCCGGAGCTGATCGCGATGCACGGCGACATCTACATGCCGATGCTCCAGACCGCCGAGGTGGTCGCCGACCGCTACGGCATCGACCGCGACCGGATGGACGAGTACGCGCTCCAGTCGCAGCGGCGCACGGCGGCGGGCCAGGAGAACGGCGCGTTCTCCGAAGAGATCGTGCCGGTCACCGCCACGATGGGCGTCAAGGACAAGGCGACCGGCGAGGTCTCGATGACCGAGATCACGCTCGACAAGGACGAGGGCAACCGGCCGTCCACCACGCTCGAAGGCCTGAAGGGGCTGGACCCCGTGCTCGGCCCCGACAAGACGATCACGGCGGGCAACGCCAGCCAGCTGTCGGACGGCGGGTCGGCGTCGGTGGTGATGGAGGCCAGGGCGGCGGAGAAGGCCGGCTTGACCCCGCTCGGCCGCTATGTCGGCATGGCGGTCGCCGGCTGCGAGCCGGACGAGATGGGCATCGGCCCGGTCTTCGCGGTGCCCAAGCTCCTGAAGCGGTTCGACCTCACCGTGGACGACATCGGCCTGTGGGAATTGAACGAGGCCTTCGCGGTCCAGGTGCTCTATTGCGCCGACACGCTCGGCATCCCGATGGACCGGCTCAACGTCAACGGCGGCGCGATCTCGGTCGGCCACCCCTACGGCATGAGCGGGGCGCGCATGACCGGCCACGCGCTGATCGAGGGCAGGAAGCGCGGCGCGAAGCACGTCGTGGTGACGATGTGCGTCGGCGGCGGCATGGGCGCGGCCGGCCTGTTCGAGGTGCTCTGAAGGGAGCCAAAGCAGCCTGTCGCGGGTTTGCCCCGCGATTGGACAAACAGGGAGTACGGCATGAGCATTCGAGGGACGGTGACGCGCGGATTGGGCGCGCTGTTGGGCAGCAAGATCGCCGAGGAGACGGGCAACAGCGGCGCGCTGGGCGGAGTGGCGGGCTATGGGCTCGCGATGCTGGCGCGGCGCTCGCCGCTCGGCCTGGCCGCGGCCGGCGCGATCTTCCTGGGCAAGAAGTATCTCGACAGCCGCCGGGCCGCCGAGCGGCAGCCTTCGCTGGCGCTGCAGGGCGGCGGCACGGGCGAGGAGCCGCTGGACCGAAGGGGGGATGAGGCGGCGGAACGCGGCGACGTGGCGCAGGCCACCGCCGCCCGCGATCCGGCACAGGCGACGAGCGGCTGAGAGCCCGTCCGGCTTGGTTTTGAACGTCATCCCCGCGCAGGCGGCGATCCAGGCTCCACCCCTCCGACAACGCGGCGATGGCCAGTTCGGTGCCTGGATCCCCGCCTGAGCGGGATGGCGTCGAGAGGGTTAGGTCCGGCTGCACCCCGCCACCTTGACCCCGCCCGGCTCAAGCCATAGCCGCGCCGAGGGTGAGCGCCCATTCGTCCCGCGCCGGCCTGCTGCTGGTGATCTCCTCGCCGTCGGGCGCGGGCAAGTCGTCGATCGCGCGCGCGCTGCTCGCCGACGATCCGCTGCTCGACCTCTCCGTCTCCGCCACCACGCGCCCGGCGCGAGCGGGCGAGGTCGCTGGCGAGGACTATCATTTCGTCGACGACGCGGAGTTCGCGCGGCTGGTCGAGGCGGATCACTTCATCGAATGGGCGCGGGTGTTCCGGCATCGGTACGGCACGCCGATCGCCCCGCTGGAGGAGCGGCTGGCGTCGGGCCGCGACGTGCTGTTCGACATCGACTGGCAGGGCACGCAACAGCTCCACGCCAAACGCCCGGACGCGACGGTGCGCGTCTTCATCCTGCCGCCGTCGATGGCCGAGCTGGAGCGGCGGTTGCGCGCGCGCGGCACGGACCCGGACGACGTGATCGCCCAGCGCATGGCGCGCGCGGCGGCCGAGATCAGCCATTGGGCGGAGTACGACTACGTCCTCGTCAACGACGATTTCGACCGCTGCCTGGAGCAGGTCCGCACGATCCTGGCCGCCGAGCGCCTGGCCCGCCATCGCCGCACCGACCTGGTGGCGCTGACCCGCACGCTCACGGCCTGAGCCGGCTTGCGCCGGTTGGCCGCCCGCGCACGCTCAGGCCGCCGCCGGCTCGGAGCGCACGGCGAAGCCCGCCGCTCGCCGTCCGCCGCGCCGCACCCAGCCCGCGAAGCCGATCTGCAGCGCCAGGATCATGAAGAGGATGGGCTGCAGCGCGATGCCGACGAACAACGCGCCGACCAGATAGATCGCGTGACCGTGCTGGAGCGCCGTGGCGAAGGGCGCGATCCACGCGCCGTCGCCCTCCTCGCGGCGATGGCGCCGCCGGATGCGCTCCATCGAGAACAGGCCACCGACCTGGATCGCCAACCACAGGCCCAGGCCGATCCAGCCCTGCTCGCCCAGCATCTCGAAATACGCGGAGTGGAAGGCGCGTCCGGCGTCGGTCGTCTCCTGCCGTTCCCGGTCCTGACCGCCGGTCGCGTTGGCGCTCGTCTCCACCGTCTCGATGCGCAGGCGGTTGGCGCGGTACGCCTCGAAGCCGCCGCCGAAGGGATGGTCCTTCGCATAGTCGAGGGTCCAGGCCCACACCGCCAGCCGCGTGCTGGCGCTCTCGTCCGCGCGGTAGTCGCGGATGGTGCCGGCGCGCTCCGTCACCCCCTTCGGCACCAGCGCCACGGCGGTGGCCCCCAGCACGGCCATGCCGATCAGCAGCGGCACGCGCCGCCGCGACGATCGCAGCGACAGCGCCGCCAGCACGGCGATGCAGATGAGGCCGGTGCGCGCCTGGGTGCCCACCGGAATCAGCAGGCACGCGAAGGTCAGCGCGGCGGCGAACAGCCGCACCCGCCGGTCCGGGGGAAAGACCGTGCCGTGCCGGGCCAGCCACCAGATCAGCGGCACCAACGCGATGGCCACGGCGGAGATGATCGAGCCTTCGTACAGGCCGGAGTTGTTCTCCACCATCAGGTTCAGGACGCCGTAGCCGCCGCCGGACGCCAGCGTCTTGATGCCGCCCACGATGACGATCGAGCTGGCGCACAGCACCATCGTCAGCGCGAACGCCTCCAGCCGCAGCCGCGTGGTCAGCGTCAGCGGCAGGAAGATCGCCATCGCCATCGCCTTCCAGACCCAGTCCCACTTCACCAGCGCGGCGTCGGGAAAGACGGCGGTCAGCGTCGTGAAGCCGCACCAGGCGAGCAGCAGCGCCATCAGCCACTGGCGCGGCGTGACGGTGGCGGTCCGCTTGTCGTCGAACAGCGCCCAGCCGATCACCGCGAATCCGGCCGCGACCAGGCTGACGGGCACGGAGTTCAGCAGGTAGTAGGTCAGCCGCTGGGGCGCCACGATGTCGACATAGGCGTAGACCAGCACCCACAGGAACGGCCGCCTGAGCCCGAAGGCGAACAGCGCCAGCAGCACGCCCACGAAGATCAGGTCGCGCATCAGTCCGGATCGCGGTCGAGGTCGGGCCGCAGGGCGAGCCGCCAGAAGGCGAGGAGCAGCAGCCCGTGACTGACGGCGAGCGCGAAGTTGTCGATCATCCGGCGCGCTCCATGAGGACGGCGTAGGGCCGCGCGATTGAGGTCGGGTTAAGCCGGTCCCGGCCGACGGTCCACGCCATTCCTCCCGGGCGGCCTGCGGCCCACTTGCGGCCGAGCATGATCAGCCCTCTCCCTTTCAGGGGAGCGTTGCGCATTGCCGCCACCGTCTTCGTCATCCCCGCGAAGGCGGGGATCCACGCACCGTATGCGGGGACGGAGTCGCTGTTGGACGAGTGGCGCCTGGATCCCCCTTCGCGGGGATGACGATGTTGAATTGCGCGACGGTCCCCTTGAGGGGAGAGGTTGCCGGATCGTTTTCCACCGCAGCGGCCCGTCCCCACTTGACGCGCCGTTAACCCTGGCGCTCCTACGGCCCGCACCCCCCATGACCGCGCCGCCCGCCCATCCGCCCGCCGAGGCCCCGCCGGACGCGCGCGCGCCCATCCGCATCCTGCACATCCTCGACCACTCGCTGCCGATGATGAGCGGCTACACGACCCGCACGCGCGCGATCCTGAAGGCGGGCGAGGGGCGGGGCTGGGCGGTGGCCGGCGTCACCGGCTTGCGCCACACGGCGGGCTCCATCCGGGTGGGCGAGGAGGCGCGCGAGGTCGTGGACGGCCTGACCTTCCATCGCACGCCGCCGCGCCGGACACGCACGCCGCTGGGCGAGGTGCGCGCGCTGGCCGACCGGATCGTGGAGGTTGCCCGCGATTTCCACCCCGACATCCTGCACGCCCACTCGCCGGTGCTGAACGCCTGGGCGGCGCTGGGGGCGGGGCGGCGTCTGCGCCGGCCGGTGCTCTACGAGATCCGGGCGTTCTGGGAGGACGCGGCGGTCGGCAACGGCACGGGCACGGAGGGCTCGCCCAAGTTCCGGCTGACGCACTGGGCCGAGACGCAGGCCGTACGCCGCGCGGAGCGCGTGGCGACGATCTGCCACGGTCTCAAGGCCGACCTGATCGTGCGCGGCATTCCGGAGGACAAGATCGTGGTGTCGCCCAACGGCGTCGACCACACCCTGTTCGGCACGCCGGAACCGCGCGACGAGGCGCTGGCCGCCGAACTGGGGCTGGCGGGCGCCACCGTGCTGGGCTTCATCGGCAGCTTCTACCCCTATGAGGGCCTGGACCTGCTGATCGCCGCGTTGCCGACGATCGTCGCGGCCGATCCCACGGTGCGCCTGCTGCTGGTCGGCGGGGGGCCGGAGGAGATGGCGCTGCGCTTCCAGGCGGCGGACTCGCCGGTGGCGGACCGCATCCACTTCGCCGGCCGGGTGCCGCACGACGCGGTCGGCCGCTATTACGGCCTGGTCGATCTGTTCGTCTATCCGCGCCGCGCCATGCGCTTGACGGAGCTCGTGACTCCGCTCAAGCCGCTGGAGGCGATGGCGGAGGGTCGGCTGGTCGCCGCGTCGGACGTGGGCGGCCATCGCGAGCTGATGACGGACGGCGAGACCGCGACGCTGTTCGCGCCGGACGATCCCGGGGCGCTGGCGGCGGCGGTGACCGCGCTGCTCGCCGATCGCGACGGCTGGGCGGAGCGGCGGGCGGCGGCGCGGGAGACGGTGCGGACGACGCGTAACTGGTCGTCAAACATTGCCCGCTACGATCCGGTGTACCGCGAGATGATGGGACGGAACGCATGAGCGAATGGGCGGAGACGGGGTTGGGGGAGCGCTGGCGGCGGCTTCACCCCGGCTGGCGCACGGCCGCCGTGTTCGCGGGCGTGGCCGTTCTGTCGCTCGCGGTCCCGAATACGCTGGTGGAGGGCCTGTCGCGGGCGTTCGGCCTGCCGCGCGTGAGCGCGCTGCTGCAGCCCCCGATCGGCTATGCCGGCCGCGCCGCGCTGGCGCTGCTCGTCGGCTGGCTCGCCGCTGTGGGCTTCGCGGTGCACGGCTGGAGCCGCGAGCGCGCGCCCGGCGGACCGCTGGGCGTGTGGGTCGATGGCGAAGCGGTGGGCGACGATCCGCTGCGGGTCGAGCCGCTGGCCGCCGCCCGCGATCTCGGCGCCCGTTTCGACGAGTCGCCCTATCTCGCCCCGCCGCCGCCCACGCCCGACGCGCGGCTGGATCCCGACTCGACGCTCGCCGAGCCCAAATGGCGGGCCGGCGCGGCGGAGGCGATCGTCCGGACCGACGACTGGGATCGCGAGGTGCAGGCGCACTGGGAGGCGCAGGCGGCCGCGGTGACCGTCGAAGAGCACGAGCCGTCCGTCGCGGCCGATTCCGTCCAGCCCGGCAATGCGGCCGAGCAGTGGGACGGGCCGGCGGAGGTCGAGGCGGAGGCTCCGCTGGCCAGGGAGGTGTGCGCCTCCCTCGAGGACGGCGAGGAGCCGGTCGCCGGTCCGGTGGAAGAAGTCGCCGTGCCGGTGCCGGTGCTATCACGGAACGCCGGTGCCGAGGAGAACGAAGACGAGATCGACGACGAGCGCTCCTGGGCCGACCTTGCCCGGCGCCTGCCCGTGAGGCCGGATGCGCCCGACGAGCCGCTGCCGACCACCGCGGAGCTGCTCGACCGGCTGACCCGCGCCGCCGTGCGCCGTGCGCCCCGGCCCGCGCCGCCGCGCACGGTCGGCGCCGCCGATCCCGCCGCCCAGATCGCCGAGGCGCTCGGCATCCTGCGCGAGGCTGGGTAGGGATCGAGCGGCCGCTCGGGGCTGCGGGAGGGTTGCGGCCTATTCCCGCACCACCAGCGCCTCCACCGTTACCAGGTCGCCGTCGATCTCCGTCACCTCCAGGTCGGCGACGAAGACGTCCGGCAGCGTGAACTCGTGATCGGGCAGCGTCGCGAGTCGCGCGGGCGTGGCGGCGGTGCGCAGAACGACCTGGTGGCGCGCGCCGGCGAAGGTCACCGAATGCCAGTCGGTGCGGCGCGATCGCACGACCTCGCCGCCCAGCAGAGCGGCAAGTTGCGCGCACAGGGCGGCATGGACGTCCAGCTTGGTGAAGTGCGGGCGCCGTGCGGTGGCGGCGCGGTCGTGGGCAGGGCTCATGCGTGGGTCTCCTCGTGCATGTTCATGAAATGTTCTATACGGGATCGCAGCGGAGCCCGGGGTTCGCGGCCGGCGCGCAGATCCGACACGAGGTTGGGGTCGCCCACCGCCAGCCGGCCGAAGCGGGTGGCGGAGAGCTCGTGGCGGCTCAGGAACCGCTCGACTCGGTGGCGGATGTGCATCGGTCTGCTCCCGTCCTACGCCGATGCGACTCACCGGCCGGCCCACCTTGATAGGAAAAATCCTATTTGTCGATAGCGAATTCCCTGCTACAGGCGGGCCATGGCCGAAGCCGATCCCCGCTCCACCCTTGCGCGTCTCGCCGCCGAACGCGGCCACGACTTCGCCACCCTGTCGCGCCTGATCGGGCGCAACGCCGCCTACATCCAGCAATATGTCCGGCGCGGCACCCCCCGGCGCCTGACGGAGGAGGATCGCGCGACCCTGGCGCAGTTCCTCGGCGTGGACGAAGCGCGTCTGGGCGGCCGCGCCGCCCCCACGGCCGACCGCGCCGGCGTGCCGTGGCTCACGCCGCGGCCATCGGCCGGCCCGGGCAGCGCCGAAGAGGACGAGCGGGCGCTGGACACCCTGGGCTTTCCACCGGCGTTCCTGCGGCGGCTGGGCGCGCAGCCGGACCGGGTGAGCGCGGTCGTGGTGCGCGGCGACTCGATGGCGCCGACCTTGGCGGACGGCGACCTGATCCTGGTCGATCACGCCGCGGCCGACCGCCCGCTCGCCGATGGCATCCACGTGCTGCGACGCGACGGCGCGCTGCTCGTCAAGCGTCTGGCGCGCGAGGTCGCGGGCGGCTGGACCGTGGCGAGCGACAACCCGGCCGTCCCCGACGAGCACGGTGTGCCGGCGCGCGCGCTGGCGGTGGTCGGGCGCGTGGCGTGGTTCGGCCGCGCGGTGCGCTGAGACATCCGGCAGGCTGAACGCTCCGTCAACCATCTTGGTGGGGCGGGGCGGAAAGGCGGCGCGACGCACAAGGCGGGCGTCCCGTCGTCCAGGAGCCGTCCTTGCGCCTTCGCTCGCCCTCGCCCGCCGTCCATACGATCGCGATGGCCCCGGCCCGGGTGGAGCCCGTCACGCGAGCCGTGGCCGACGCGGCGCTGGCGTTGGCGGAGGCACACGGCGCGAACGCCCGTCGCGAGGCGCGGGCGCGCGCCCGTCAAGCCGCCGCGCGCGAGAACCTGTCCGCCTGGGCGCGCTGGCGGGCGGCGGAGCGACTGCTCGGCGTTTTGGCGGCGGAGGCGGGGGCGGGGGCGCGGCACTAGCGCTCTCCTCCCGCGGAAGTGTGCCGCCGCCACTCCCCGCTGGCACCCCATGCCCCGCTCGGCTAGAGCGACGCGATGGCGTGCCTTCGCCCCCTCGTCCTGCTGGTCGCGCTGGGTGCCGTCGGGCCGCTCGCGGCGCAGGAGCGCGTGATGGCCGGCGCGGCCGTGGATCCGACCGCGCCGCTCGACCCCATGCCCGCGATCGACGTCGCCTGGCCCGCGCTGCCCGATCGCACGGCCGCGCCCGGCGCGCGCGCGGAGGTGGCGGAGGCGACGCGCTACACCACCCGGATCACCGGCCTGGACCCGGCGGTCGCCCCGGACGTCCTGGCCCGCTTCCGTGAGAACTCGGCGCTGCGGGCGGGCAAGGGCAAGGCGGACACCACCGGCCAGATCGACCGCCGGGTGCGCGACGACCGCGAGATGCTGGTGACGCTCCTGCGCTCGCAGGGCTATTACGACGCCGAGGTGGAGCCCCGGCTCGCCTCCGGCGCGGACGGGCGACTCGCGATCGAGTTCGCCGCCCGCCCGGGCACCCGCTACCGCTTCGACCGGGTGGCGCTGCCGGGGCTCGCCGCCGCCGCCGTCGAGGCGAAGGCGCGCGCCGCCTTCGGCGTGAGCGAGGGCGACCCCGCCGCGGCCGCTCCCGTCATCGCCGGCCGCACCGCGCTCGCGGCCACGCTCGCCGACAACGGCTACCCCTTCGCCACGGTGGGAGAGGAGCGCGCGGTCGTGGACCACGCCAGCGAGAGCGCGGCGCTGACCGTGCCCGTCTCGCCGGGCGAGCGCGCCACCTTCGGCGCGATCCGCATGGGCGACACCTCGCTCTTCGGGGCCGACCACGTCGCGGACATCGCGCGGTTCAAGGCCGGCGACACCTACAGCGCGGCCGAGCTGGAGGACCTGCGCCGCGCGCTCGTCGCGACGGGGATCGTCGGCTCGGTCAAGGCGCAGCCGGTCCGCACCGCGACGCCGGGCGTCGTCGATGTCGGCGTCGATCTGACGCCCGCCAAGCTGCGCACCATAGCGGGATCGCTGGGCTACGGCACGGGCGAGGGCGCGCGCGCCGAGGTGAGCTGGCAGCACCGCAACCTCATCCGGCCGGAGGGTGCCGTGACTGTGCGCGGGCTGCTCGGCACGCAGGAGCAGGGCGCGTCGGTCGATCTGCGGATGAACAATTTCGGCGCGCGCGACCGCGTCCTGTCGGCGCAGATCGCCGCCTCCACGGTCGATCGGCCCGCCTACCAGGCGAACTTCGTCACGCTCACCGCCGCACTTGAGCGCAAGAGCACCTTCCTCTTGCAGAAGGAGTGGACCTGGTCGGCGGGCACCGAGCTGCTCGCCTCCGACGAACGCGCCGCGCTCGCCGACACCGGGCTCACGCGGCGGCGCACCTATCTGATCGGCGCCCTGCCGCTGGCGCTGGGCTATGACGGCTCGGACAGCCTGCTCGACCCGACGCGCGGGGTGCGGGTCGGGCTGCGCCTGTCGCCGGAGCTCTCGTTGCTGAACGGCACGGTCGGCTATCTGCGCGCGCAGCTGGACGCGAGCGGCTATCTACCGGTGGGCGAGCGCGTGGTGCTGGCCGGCCGGGGTCGGATCGGCACCATCGTCGGCCTGGGCCGCGACCTGCTCGCCCCGTCGCGCCGCTTCTACGCCGGCGGCGGCGCGTCGGTGCGCGGCTATGGCTATCAGGACATCGGCCCGCGCGACCTCAACAACGACCCGATCGGGGGGCGCTCGCTGTCGGAGCTGTCGGTGGAGGCGCGCGTGCGCTTCGGCGACTTCGGCGTGGTGCCGTTCGTGGACGCCGGCAACATCTCGGCCGGCGGGCTGCCGACCTTGGGCGAGTTGCGCATCGGCGCGGGGCTGGGCGTGCGCTACTACAGCGCCTTCGGTCCGATCCGCGTGGACGTCGGCACACCCCTCAACCCCCAGCCCGGCGACCCGGCCGTGGCCGTCTATGTCTCGCTGGGGCAGGCGTATTGAGGAGCCGGATATTTGAGACCCCTCTCCCCTTCAGGGGAGAGGGAGAGCCGCGAACGCGGCGAGGGAGAGGGGCCACCCCCACCCGCGCGAGCCTCGCGGACGGTCCCCTCTCCCTACCCTCTTCCCTGAAGGGGAGAGGGCTTCTTGTTCGGAGCCCATGAGCACGCGCACGGGCGCGGCCGCGCGCTGGACCGGCCGTGTCGCGCTGGGCGTGGGCGCGCTGGCGGTCGGCGCGGTGGTGGGACTCGACACCCAGCCGGGCCATCGGCTCGTCATCCGCCAGATCGAAGGACTGCGCCCCGCGTCCGGCCTGCGCATCGCGGTGGGGCGGATCGACGGCTCGCTCTACAACCGCACGACCTTGCGCGACGTGCGGCTGTCCGCGGCCAACGGCGTGTTCCTGACGGTGCCGGAGGCGCTGTTGGACTGGGAGCCGCTGGACCTGCTCGCCAACCGCCTCACCATCCACGACCTGCTGGCGCCCGCCGCCACCGTGTTGCGCCCGCCGCGCTTCGCGCCGTCCCGGACGCCGCAACCGATCCTGCCCGACCTCGCGATCACCGTCGACCGGCTGCGCGTCGACCGTCTCACGCTGGCGCAGGGGGTGGCCGGGCCGCGGCGCACCGGGCGCGTGGCGCTCAAGGCGAGCGCGATCGGCGGGCGGCTGGTGGTGAACGGCGCGGCCGCGCTGGCCGAGGGCGGCGACCGGCTGACGGTGCGGATGGACGGGCGGCCGGACGGCGACCGCTTCCGCCTGGCCGCCACCCTGTTCGCGCCGGCGGGCGGAGCGGCGGCGACCCGGTTGGGGCTGCGCGGTCCCAGCGCGTTGGCCGTCACGGCGGCGGGACGCTGGACGGACTGGCGAGGCACGGCGGCGCTCGTCCAACCGCGCGCCACCGTCGCCGACCTGGCGCTGTCGGCGAAGGGCGGCCTCTATCGGGTGAGCGGCACCCTCGATCCCTCCTCGCGCCTCAGCGGCCGGCTGGCGCGCTTCGTCGGGCGGCGGGTGGCGGTGGAGGGGCAGGGTCGCTGGAGCGCCGGCACGATCACCGGCTCGGCGCGGCTCGGCGTGCCCGCTGGCGTGGTGCGCGCCACCGGCGGGCTGGACGTCGCCGCGCAGGCGTTCCGCGACCTTCGGCTGCGGGCGACGATCGCCCGGCCGGAGCTGCTGGTGCCCACCGCCCGCGCCCGCGACCTCCGGCTCGACGCGCGGCTGGACGGCGCGATCCCGCGCGCGGCGTTCCAGTGGCGGCTCACCGCCGACAGCTTGAAGGTGGACCGCGCTCTCGTCACCGGCCTGGTCGCCACGGGCACCGGCCGGCTGAGCGACCCGCCCTTCGGCACCACCATGCGGGCGCGGGCCGCGAGCGTGACCGGCGTGGACGAGGACCTCGACCGCATCCTGCGCGACGTGCGCCTGTCCGGCCCGCTGTCGCTCTCCGCCGAGCGGCTGGTGGCGTCGGACCTGCGGCTGACGGCGCCCGATCTGGTGGCCAAGGTCGGGCTGCGCGTCGACCTCAGGACCGGCCGCTACGACGCCGCCGTCGCCGCCCAGCTCGCCCGCTTCGCGATCCGGGGGCTGGGCGAGGTGGCGGTGGGCGGCGACCTGCGGCTGGTGCCCGACGGTCGCGGCTTCCGCTATTCCGGCCCGGCGAGCGTGCGCTTCCGTCGGCTCGACAACCCCTTCCTGCAGTCGCTGGCGAAGGGCCTGCCGAGCGCCACGGCCCGGATCGAGCGGGGTGGCGACAAGATCGTGCGCTTCGCCGGCCTGACGCTCATCTCGCCCGGCCTGACGCTGTCGGGGGCGGGGCTGCGGCGGCCGGACGGCAGCTTCGAGTTCACCGGGCTGGGCCGCTCGGCCGAGTACGGTCCGATCACCCGGCTGGTGCTCTCCGGGCGGCCGGAGCGCCCGCGCGCCGAGCTGACGCTCGCCGAACCCGTCGGCGGGGTGACCGCGGTGGAACTGGTGCTGGAGCCCTCGGCCACGGGCTACGCGCTGGCGGCGCGCGGCGGCTCCCCGCTCGGGCCGTTCACCGCCGATGGCGCGGTCGAGCTGACGCCGGGCGCGGACACGGCGGTGCGGCTCGACCGGCTGGCGGTGGCGGGCACGACGGGCACTGGCCGGGTGCGGCTCGCCGACGGCCGGCTCGACGGCCGGATCGCGTTCTCGGGCGGCGGCCTGACCGGCACCGTCGGCCTGAGCCCGGTGGCGGGCGGGCAGGGGGTCGCGATCGCCGCCACGGCGGACAACGCCGACCTGCCCCGGTTCGGCCTCACCGTCGGCCGGGGGGAGGCCACCGCCGATCTGGTGCTGGACCATGGCCTGCGCTCGCTCTCCGGCTCGGCCACGGGCGAGGCGGTGCGGGTCGGCGGCGTGGCGCTCGACAGCGTCGCGGCGACCGCCGACATCGCGGACGGGCGCGGCACCGTCGTCGCCTCGGCGAGCGGCCGCGCGGCGGGCCGCTTCGATCTCCAGGCGCGCGCCACCGTGGACGGCCCCACCGCGCGCATCGAAGGCGGTGGCACGGCGGGCGGCGAGGCGCTGGCGCTCACCCAGCCGGTCACCGTCACGCGCCGCGCGGACGGCTATGAGGTGACGGGGCTGGAGCTCACCTTCGGCGGCGGCGCGGCGCGCGCGGACGCGTTCGTCGGGCCGGGGGTGAACACGCTCGCCGCCGAGCTGGACCAGCTGCCGCTCCGCCTGTTCGACCTGGCGATTCCCGATCTCGGCCTGGGCGGCACGGTCAGCGGCACCGCCCGCTATGGCCCCGCCAGCACCGGCGGCGCACCGGAGGGCGCGCTGGAGCTGACCGTCGCCGGGCTGACCCGCTCCACCATCGCGCGCTCGTCCGCCCCGCTCGACCTCGCAGTGGCGGCGCGGCTGGGCGGGGCCATGGCGGGCCTGCGCGCGGTGGCCGGGGACGACTCGGGCGCGGTGCTGGGCCGCGCGCAGATGAGCCTGACCGGCGTGCCCGACCGGGGATCGCTGGCCGAGCGCCTGACCGCCGCTCCCTTGCGCGCCCAGTTGCGGTACAACGGGCCGGCGGGCACGCTGTGGCGGCTGGGCGGCGTCGACCTGTTCGACCTGACCGGGCCGGTCGCGATCGGCGCGGACGTGGGCGGCACGCTGGACGACCCGGTGCTCGCCGGCTCGTTCGAGAGCGAGGGCGCGCGGCTGTCGAGCGCGGTGACCGGCACCACCATCCGCGACCTGGCCGCGTCCGGCCGCTTCGACGGCTCGCGCCTCGTCATCGACCGCTTCGCCGGCCGGACGGGAGCGGGGCGCGAGTCGGGGACGGTGGCGGGCACCGGCACGGTCGAACTGGCGCTCTCGCGCGGGATCGGCTTCGACCTGTCGGTCCAGGCCGACGCGGCGGAGCTGATCGACCGCGACGACCTGGGCGCCACCGTCACCGGCCCGCTGCGCCTGCGGTCCGCCGGGCGCGGCGGGTCGATCGAGGGCGATGTGCGCCTGGTGCGCTCCCGTTTCCGCCTCGGCCGCGCCACCCGGGGCGAGCCGATCCCGGAGCTGAACGTCACCGAGATCAACCGCCGCACCGCCGCGATCGCCGAGGACGCGCGCGCGGCCGCGCCCTGGACGCTCGCGATCCACGCGGACGCGCCCTCGCGCCTGGCGGTGACCGGCCTGGGGCTCAACAGCGAGTGGAGCGCGGGGCTGACGCTCGGCGGCACACTGGCCGAGCCGCGCATCACCGGCGAGGCCGACCTGATCCGGGGCGAGGTCGACTTCGCCGGTCGCTCCTTCGAGCTCGATCGCGGCGCGATCCGCTTCGCCGGCCAGTCGCCCGTCAACCCGGCGCTCGACATCGTCGCGCACGCCGACGTGGACGATCTCGACGCCCAGATCCTGGTGCGGGGGCGCGGGCTTGCGCCGGAGATCTCCTTCTCCTCCAACCCCGCCCTGCCGGAGGACGAGCTGCTCTCGCGCCTGCTGTTCGGCGGTTCGATCACCGACCTGTCGGCGATCGAGGCGGTGCAGCTGGGCGCGGCGGTCGCCAGCCTGCAGGACGGGGGCAACGGCCTCAACCCGATCAACGCGCTGCGCGACGCCGCCGGCCTGGACCGCCTGCGCATCCTGCCCGCCGACGTGACGGAGGGGCGCGGCACCGCGATCGCGGCGGGCAAGTACCTGACGCGCCGCGCCTTCGTCGAGGTGGTGACCGACGGGCAGGGCTATTCCGCCACCCAGCTGGAATACCGCGTCTTCCGCTGGCTGTCGGTGCTGAGCACGCTCTCGACCGTGGGCCGGCAGTCGGCGGCGGTGCGGGTGTCGAAGGACTATTGAGGGCGGCTTGAGCCTGATGATATTGGCTTGGTTCAAAGACCGCTCAGCCTGAGCTTGTCGAAGGCGGGGTTCCAGCCAAGGATCGACTCTGGAACTTGGGCCTCCCACGCCCACCCGGCCTTCGACAAGCTCAGGCTGAGCGGGTCAGGGCAAACTCGTCATGCTCTAAGTTTACAAAGTTGACGAAAGTGTAGGCTGTTTTGCGAAAAGGGGGGCGTTCCGGCGAAACTGCCCGGCAGGTCGGAACCCCGGCATCGTTACTTTAACCCAATTGGATTGATTTGTCAAGAGTAAACCAAGCCAATCCGTAAGCTGCCACCACCCGCCTTTACCCCTCGCGCCGAACGCCTATGGTCGGCGATCGGAAATCAGCGGGGGACGGGCGATGTGCGAGCGTGACACTCTGGCCGAGTGGGGTCGGGCGGGCCGGCACGACTGGTCGCTCAACCGGCGCGAGTTCGCGGCGATGGGCGCGCTCGGGGTCCTGGGCGCCTGCGCCACGGGAGCGGGGATGGAGGCGAGCGGAGCCCTGGCCGAGGACACCGTGCGGATCACCACCCCCGACGGCGTCATGGACGCCTTCTTCGTGCGGCCGGCCACCGGCAGCCACCCGGCGATCCTCACCTGGCCCGACATCGCGGGGCTGCGCGACGCGTTCAAGGTGATGGCGCGCCGGTTGGCGGGGCAGGGCCATGCGGTGCTGGTCGCCAACCCCTATTACCGCACCGGCCCGGCCCCGATGTTCGCCGACTTCGCGGCGTTCCAGGCGAATGACGGCTTCGCCAAGGCGGGCGAGATGCGCAAGCTCCTCACCCCGGAGGCCGTCATGCGCGACGCGACGGCGGCGATCGGCTGGCTCGACGCGCGGCGCGAGGTCGACACCGCCACGGGCGTGGGCACCAACGGCTACTGCATGGGCGGGCCGTTCACCGTCTACACGGCGGCCGCGGTCCCGGCCCGGGTGCGCGCGGCGGCCTCGCTGCACGGCGGCGGGCTGGTGAAAATGGACGATCCGCAGAGCCCCCACAACCTGCTGTCCCGGACGCGCGCGAGCACCCTGTTCGCCATCGGCCAGAACGACGACGCGAAGGAGCCGAATGTGAAGACCGTGCTGCGCCAGGCGGCGGCGGCGGCGAACGTGCCCGCGGAGGTGGAGGTCTACCCCGCCGACCACGGCTGGACGGTGCTCGACAGCCCCTCCTACGACAAAGCGGCCGCCGAACGCGCGTGGGAGCGGATGAGCGCGCTGTTCAGACAGGCGCTGTAAAACCCTCCGACCTCCGGTGGCTCGTGCTCCTTCCGGTTCAGCGGATCGGCTCCACCACCTCGCCCTGGAAGTCCCGGCAGAGGGCCGCCTCCAGAACGGCACCGGGCGGGCAGTCCGCCGGGTCGGTCACGGGACGCGGCGGCGGGATCGCAGGCAGTAGGCCGCCCATCGCACCCGGGTCCCGGTAGTCCGAGCCCGCTCCGGGCCGGACACGCGGCCCCGGTGCCAGCAGGACCGTCCGCCGCCCCGCCGGACGGCAGCGGGCGGGGATCGGGTCGAGGAGAGCGTCGGCCAGATCCGGGAGCGGCCGATCCACCTCGCCGATCGTCCGCCCGCCACCCTCCACCCGGTCGCCCGGTCTGGCGGCGACGGTCGTGCGATAGCGCTCGCCCGCGATCCGCAGCGTCACCGAACCGTCGTCCTCGAAGCCGGCCTCGCTCCCGATGGGAAGCACGAGCAGCCGGTCGTCCAGCATCAGGCACTGGTCGCGCACCGCGATCGTACCCGAGACCGGCGCGAGGTTCGCCACGACGCGGCCTGACTGCATGGGCACGTACAGCCTCTCGGCGAAGCGGGACGGCGGCGTGACCTTGCTGACGGACATGAGCACCGCGCCGGCTCTCGCGCGGCAGCGCTGGGGGATCGGTTCGCGCAGGCCGCCGAACCGGTCGTCCGCCGTCGCCAGATCGTAGAAGCCGCCGCCGCCCGTCAGTCCGTCCCCCTCGCTCACCCGTCGCTTTGGATCGCCATCCATGAGCACCACCGGCTGCCCACGCCTGTCGAGAACCGCCCGGGTGCCCGCACCGAGGATGAGCAGGTCGTCGCCCAGCATCGCGCAGCCGTCGTCCCAGCGCAGACGACCCTGGATAAGCGCCTGGGGCCACATGCCGAGCGGCTTGGCCAGCGCGCCGACGTAGGGCGGCGCACCACCGAGGGGGGCGTCGGCGTGCGCGTCTGAGATTTCGGCTTGGCCAGCGGGGGCCTGCTCTGGAGACGCGGGCACGCAGGCGGCGAGCAGGGCGGTGGCGGCCAGGCCCATCCAGCGCAACCCGCTGCGAGGCGGCCGGGTCATCTCCGCCACTCCCACCCTGGCCCACTCAGCCCGAATAGTACATCTCGAACTCCACCGGGCTGGGCGTGGTCTCCCAGCGATCCACCTCGGCCCATTTCAGCTCGGCATAGGCGTCGATCTGGTCCTTGGTGAACACGTCGCCCTTCAACAGGAAGGCGTGGTCGGCCTCCAGGCTCTCCAGCGCCTCGCGCAGGCTGCCGCAGACCGTGGGCACGTCGGCCAGTTCCTCGGGCGGCAGGTCGTAGAGGTTCTTGTCCATCGCCTCGCCCGGGTGCAGCCGGTTGGCGATGCCGTCGAGCCCCGCCATCACCAGCGCCGCATAGGCGAGATAGGGGTTCGCCAGCGCGTCGGGAAAGCGCACCTCGACGCGCTTCGACTTCTCGCCCGTGCCGTAGGGGATGCGGCAGGACGCCGAACGGTTGCGCGACGAATAGGCTAGCAGCACCGGGGCCTCGTAGCCCGGCACGAGCCGCTTGTAGCTGTTGGTGGACGGGTTGGTGAAGGCGTTCAATGCCTTGGCGTGCCGGATGATGCCGCCGATGAAATAGAGGCAGTTGTCGCTCAACCCCGCATAGCCGTTGCCGGCGAAGGTCGGGTTGCCGTCCTTCCAGATCGACAGGTGGGTGTGCATCCCCGACCCGTTGTCGCCCTTGATCGGCTTGGGCATGAAGGTCGCCGTCTTGCCATAGGCCTGGGCGATCATGTGGACGACGTATTTGTAGACCTGCATCCGGTCGGCGGTCTCGACCATGGTCGAGAAGATCATGCCGAGTTCGTGCTGGGCGGGGGCGACCTCGTGATGGTGCTTGTCCATCGGCAGGCCCATTTCCAGCATGGTCGCCACCATCTCGCCCCGGATGTCGACGGCCGAGTCGACCGGGGCGACGGGGAAGTAGCCACCCTTCTTGGCCGGCCGGTGGGCCATGTTGCCGGTCTCGTAGGTGCGGCCGGAATTGGTCGGCAGCTCGATGTCGTCCACCGCGAACATCGACGTGTTGTAGCCGTCGGCGAAGCGCACATCGTCGAACAGGAAGAACTCCGCCTCCGGCCCGATATAGATCGTGTCGCCCGCACCCGTGGTTTTCAGATAGGCCTCCGCCCGCTTGGCGGTCGAGCGCGGATCGCGGGCATAGAGGTCGCCGGTGCCCGGCTCCACGATGTCGCAGAACACGATCAGCATGGGGGTGGCGGAGAAGGGGTCGGTGTAGACCGCGTCCAGGTCCGGGCGCAGCACCATGTCGGACTCGTTGATCGCCTTCCATCCCTGGATGGACGAGCCGTCGAACATCAGGCCGTCCTCGAAGGCGTCCTCGTCCATGACCGCGGCGGTCATGGTCAAATGCTGCCACTGGCCCTTGGGGTCGGTGAAGCGCAGATCGACCCACTCGATCTCCTCCTCCTTCATGCGGGCGAGAATGCTGTCGACGGTGTTGGCCATGGGTCGGGTTCCTTCGAGTGAGGGTTAGGTTAATTCCCTCTCCCGGCGGGAGAGGGAGGGACCTGCTCGGCGCAGCCGAGTGGGAGGGTGAGGGTGACAGGAGGGCGGGGCAGTCACCCTCACCCTTCCGCCGCTTGCGCGGCTCCCTCCCTCTCCCGCCGGGAGAGGGAGCTTGACTCTACAGCGCATCCGAGTCCCGCTCGTCCGTGCGGATGCGCAGCGCGCTTTCGACCGGCAGAACGAAGATCTTGCCGTCGCCGATCCGGCCCGTCCTAGCCGCCGCCGCGATCGCTTCGACCACCCGAGACGCCAGGCCGTCGTCGACCACCACCTCCAGCTTCACCTTGGGCAGGAAGTCGACGATGTACTCCGCGCCGCGATAGAGTTCGGTGTGGCCCTTCTGCCGGCCGAAGCCCTTGGCCTCCGTCACCGTGATGCCCGACACGCCGACCTCGTGCAGCGCCTCCTTCACGTCGTCGAGCTTGAAGGGCTTGATGATCGCCTCGACCTTCTTCACCGCCGTTCCCCCGCTGATGCCGGCTGAGTGTCGGGCGGAGGGGCGGGCCACGTCAAGGCACTTTGTTGCGCCGCAACAGGGCCGGCTTGTTGCGCCGCAACAGGGCCGGCCGTGAGCACGACCAGCCGAAGCGGCCGACCGTCGCCTCCCACCACAGCCGCCAGCCGCTGCACGCCCGCCACCAGGAAGGAGGAGGGCGCGGTGGCGACCGGGCCGCCCGCCGGCATCGCCCACACCGCGCGCCCGTCGGCGACCGCATAGGCGGTCAGCCGGCCGCCGGGCGAGCCCTGGAACACCAGCCCGCCGGCGGTCGCCAGCGTGCCGCCGCCGGGCCGTGCCCGCGCCAGGCTCCAGCGGGTCTCGCCCGTGCGCGGGTCGAGCGCCAGGAGGGCGGGCGTGCCGCCCTCGCCCTCGCCCGCCAGCCCCGGAACGAACAGCAGCCCCGCGTCCGGCGAGTAGCTGACCGCCGACCGCACGTCGCGTGGCGCCATCGGGGCCGGCGAGCCGCCCTCCGCGATCGGCGCGCCCGCCGCCAGGGGTCGCCAGCCGAGCAGCGCGCCGTCCGCGAGGTCCACGATCGCCAGCTCGCCGGCGCCGGTCACCTGCATCGCCACCACGCGCCCGCCGTCCGTGCCCGGCAGCTCGGCGAGCAGGAAGGGGCGGTCCGCGCCGCTGGCGCCGGGCAGCTGGCGGTGCCAGGCGAACTCGCCCGTGCGCGCGTCGAGCGCGATCACGGAGCGGCTGAACAGGCGCGCGGGCGCCAGGCCGTCCGCGCCGTCGCCCGGCTGGTTGGCATCGCCGGTGCCGATCAGCAGCCGTTCGCCCGTGGGATCGTAGGCCAGGCTGACCACCGCCGCGCCCGGCCGCGGCACCCGCCCCGCCCCTTCCGCCGGCGCGGGGCGGGTGCCGGGCAGGGTGGGTGCCGCCGGCTGCGCCCAGGTGGCGGCGATCTGCGCCAGCGCGGCGTCGCTCACCGCCTGGTCGGGCCGGGCGGACCCCGACGGTGCGGTCCAGAAGCGCCAGCGCTCCGACCCGTCGTTGTAGTCGTAGGCGACGACCGATCCGCGCCCGGCGCGCGAGGCGCCGACGAACACCAGGTTGCCGGCCACCAGCGGCGCGCTGGTGATCGCCTCGTCCCGGCCGACCGCGTGGTTCCACAGCAGCCGGCCGGTCTTGGCGTCGAAGGAGGCGAGTCGACCGCCGGCGCGGGCGACGAACAGCCGCCCCTTCCACAGCGCCGCGCCGACCGGGGGGGCGGGCTCGGACCCGGCGTCCGCCGCCTCCGCCTTCGCCTCCGGATCGGCGCGCCACAGGGCCTCGCCCGAGCGCGCGTCGAAGGCGCGCACCCAGCCGCCCGCGCCGGTGGCGTAGAGCACCTCGCCCGCCACGATCGGGGTGGCGACCGGATCGGCCAGCGGCGCGTCGCCCGCCCCCTCCAACGGCGCGGTCCAGGCGAGCGTCAGATTGCGAGCGCTGTCGGGTGTGAGCTGGCTCAGCGGACTGAACCGCTGCTGGGCGTAGTTGAAGCCGGTCGCCGGCCAGTCGGTCAGCGACCGGCCCATCGCGAGCCGCTCCCCGTCCACCCTGATCGCGCCGACATCGGGCGCGGTGCCGGTGGTGACGGCGTCCACCACGTTAGCGGTCACGGTCTCCGCGGCGCGCTCGACCGAGCAACCGGCGAGGAGGAGCGGGAGGAGAGGAAGACTGAGGCGCGCGATCACGGGGCCATCTTGGCCAACACGAGCGCGAAAGTCACCCCGGAAGCCTGTCCACCCGGCACTTCCCTCCTCCAGGCGAGCCCGGAGGAGGGGCGGTCGACTCAGAACAGCCCGCCGGGGCTCTCGGTGAAGATCGCGCAGCCGTCCTCCGTGATGCCGATCGAATGCTCGAACTGCGCCGAGAGCGAGCGGTCGCGGGTGACCGCCGTCCAGCCGTCGTCCAGCACCTTGGTGCCGGGCTTGCCCGCGTTGATCATCGGCTCGACGGTGAAGATCATGCCGGGTCGCAGCTCCGGCCCGGTGCCGGGCTGGGCGGCGTGGACGACCTCCGGCGCGTCGTGGAACAGCCGCCCCAGGCCATGGCCGCAGAACTCGCGCACCACGCCGTAGCGATGCTGTTCCGCGTAACGCTGGATGGCATGGCCGATGTCGCCTAGGTGGTTGCCGGGCCGCGCCCGCTCCAGCCCGAGAAGCAGGCACTCGCGCGTCACCTCGACCAGCCGGCGCGCCTTCACCGACACGTCGCCCACCAGGTAGGTGCGGCTGGTGTCGCCGTGCCAGCCGTCCAGGATCGCGGTCACGTCGATGTTGACGATGTCGCCGTCGCGCAACGCGCGCTCGCCGGGGATGCCGTGGCACACGACGTGGTTGATCGAGATGCACGACGAGTGCGCGTAGCCGCGATAGCCGAGCGTGGCGGGCACCGCTCCGGCCGCCACCATCGCGTCGCGCACGACGTCGTCCAGCTCGCCGGTGAGCGCGCCGGGCACCACGAGCGGCCCGATGTCGTCCAGGATGCGCGCGGCGAGCTGGCCGGCCGCGCGCATCCCGGCGAACGCGTCGCGACCGTGGAGCTTGATCGCCCCCGTGCGGGAGAGCGCGCCGGGCGCGGAGGCTTCGGTGTAGGTGTACATGGGAGGGGATATAGGCGACCGACCGGCGCCTGTCAGCCGCACCCGAGCGTCACCGTCCCGACGAACGGCTGACGAACTCCCTCACCGCCGCCAGCGCCTTCGGCTGCCCGAGTCCCTCGCCGTGGCCACCCGGCACGGAGACGAACGTCACCTCGGCCCCGCCGGCCCTCAGCCGGTCCGCGTAGGTCCGCATCAGCTTCGGCCGGACCGTATCGTCGTCCTCATTCGAGATCAGCAGGATCGGCGCCTTGGACGCCAGCGCGTAACCCTGCGTGTCGAAGCGCAGCAGGTCCTCGTCCAGCCTCAGGCGGACGAACGGCCTGGCGTACCATGGCACGAAGCCGCGCCCGACCGCCAGCACGTCGGCGGCCGTCCCCTCCAGCACCAGCCCGTCGAAGCCGCCGTTCCGCGCCATCGCCGCCGCCTGGCTGCCGCCGAAGGACAGGCCATAGGCGTAGAGCGGGCCGCCGCCGATCCACCCCTTCGCCCTCAGCGCGTTCAGCAGGGCGGGGCCGGTGGCGATCGCGGCGTCGATGGTGGGCGGCACCGTGGTCCCGCCGCGCCCCGGATAGTCGTAGAGGATGATGTCGGCCCCGGTCGCGGCCGCCAGCGCCCCGGCGCGTCCGCTCTGATCGTCCACGAAGTTGCCGTTGCCGCCGGAGTAGATCACGGCGGCGTCGCTCGCCGGATTGTCGAGCCGCACGACCCGTATGACGCCGAGGTCTCCCAGCGGGACGAGCTCGTCGGTCGCGGTGTAGCCGTCCGGCGGCGTCAGCCGGGCCGTCGTCCGCTGGTCCATCGACGGGAAGAAGCTGCTCTGGTCGATGGTGGCGGAGCAGCCGCCCAGCGCCAGCGCGACGAGGAGGGGAAGGGCGGCGCGTGCGGTCATGTGGGCTCTCCTGTATGGTGACGGAGGTGTGCCAGAGGCCGTGTGGGCGCACCAGCCCGCCCTGCTGCTTCGACATCCGTCAACCGCACCCGCTCTCATTCACGCCCGCTTCACCTCGCCGAGGCCACCTCTCGTCGAACCAAAAGGGGATGGTTCAATGACTCGCACGATCCTGTTGCCGATGGTGGCGCTCGTGGGCCTTTCGGGCTGCGTGGACACCCAAGTCACCCGGCTGGAGGCGGGGCCGGCGCGCGCCGCCCGGGCGCCGCAGGACGTGGCCATCTACCGGTCGCCGGCCGAGGTGCCGCGCGCGTTCAAGGCCATCGCGCTCATCGACTCCAGCGCCGACACCGACCTGGCGGGCTATGGCGACATCTACGAGTCCATGCGCAAGAAGGCGGCGGCCGTGGGCGCCAACGGGATCATCCTGGGCGACCAGCTAGAGCCTTCGCCGCTGCTGCGGCTGGCGGGGGAAGTGTTGAAGGGCAACACCTACCGGCACGGCCGCGCGACCGCGGTCCTGGTGGAGGAGTAGGCCTCCGCCCAGCCAGCTTCCCCGCGCATCTTCGCGCCGCTACACCCCCGTCCCATGACCGCCCGCATCTGGACCGCCGCGCTCCTCGTCATCGGCGACGAGATCCTCTCCGGGCGGACGGCGGACCGCAACATCCAGCAGGTCGCGCGCTGGCTGGACCAGCAGGCGATCCGCCTGGTCGAGGCGCGCGTCGTGCCCGATGTCCACGATAGGATCGTGGACGCGGTGCGCGCGCTGAAGCCCGCCACCGACTATCTCTTCACCACCGGCGGCATCGGCCCGACCCACGACGACATCACGGTGGACGCGGTCGCCGCCGCGCTGGGCGTGCCCGTGGTCGTCCACCCGCGCGCGAAGGCAATGCTGGAGCGCCACTACGCCGACAAGGGCGGGCTGACCGACGCGCGCCTCCGCATGGCGCGCGTGCCCGGCGGCGCGGAGCTGATCGCCAACACGCTGTCGGGCGCGCCGGGCATCCGGCTGGACACCACCTTCCTCCTGGCCGGCGTGCCGCACATCGCGGCCGGCATGCTCGAGGCGCTGAACGGCCAGCTGGAGGGTGGGGAGCGCGTGCTGTCGCACACGCTGGGCGCTCTGGTGCCGGAGAGCGAGGTGGCCGAGCTGCTCGCCGCCACCGAGCGCGCGCACGCCGGCTGCCAGATCGGCAGCTATCCCTTCTTCCGTGCGGGCCGGGTGGGGGCGAACTTCGTCGTCCGCTCGACCGACCCGGCGGTGGTGGCGGCGTGCGCCGCCGATCTGGCCGGGCGGCTGACCGCCCTCGGAGTGGAGAGCGTGGCCGGCGGCATCGCCTGACGGAACGAAGCCCGAACATCGGGGTTGTGCCTCTCGAACCGCAGCGAGGAGCCCTTCATGGCCGACGACGACAAGACCGTGCCCACCATCGACGGCAAGCACCACCAGCATCCCAAGTCCGAACCCTTCTCCAACGCCGAGAAGGATCCGGACGACTGGACCACCGGCGACGAGCCGATGACGGGCGCGCAGGCGAGCTATCTCAAGACCCTGTCGGAGGAGGCCGGAGCGGAGTTCGACGACACGCTGAGCAAGGCCGACGCCTCCAGGCGCATCGACGAGCTGCAGGCGAAGACGGGGCGCGGCCGGGACTGACCGTCGCATGTCTTGCCGGCGCTCGTGACTTGACCGGGAGAGTGCTGTAACCGTCGCGAAACCGATCCCGACCGAGGCGGGACGGGGACAGGCTGGGCGCGCGGGGCGCGGCGTCACCGCTGCCCCCGCATTCTCCTTCCGCCCCGGTGGGTCGCATGCTGCAAAGGCCTCGCCGATGACTCAGACCGACACCCCCCTCCTCGACACGGTGAGCACGCCGGCCGATCTGCGGACGCTCAAAGCCGGTCAGCTGCGCCAGCTCGCCGACGAGTTGCGCGCGGAGGTGATCTCGGCGGTGGGCGTCACCGGCGGGCATCTGGGCTCCGGCCTGGGCGTGGTCGAGCTGACGACCGCCATCCACTATGTCTTCGACACGCCACGCGACCGGCTGGTGTGGGACGTCGGCCACCAGTGCTATCCGCACAAGATCCTGACCGGGCGGCGCGACCGCATCCGCACGCTGCGCATGGGCGGCGGCCTCAGCGGCTTCACCAAGCGGTCGGAGAGCGAGTACGACCCGTTCGGGGCGGCGCACTCCTCCACCTCGATCTCCGCCGCGCTGGGCTTCGCCACCGCCAACAAGCTGTCGGAGCGGCCGGGCAAGGCGATCGCGGTGATCGGCGACGGCGCGATGTCGGCCGGAATGGCCTACGAAGCGATGAACAACGCGGAGGCGGCGGGCAACCGGCTGGTGGTCATCCTCAACGACAACGACATGAGCATCGCGCCGCCGGTGGGCGGGCTGTCGGCTTATCTCGCCCGTCTCGTCTCCTCGTCCGAATATCTCGGCCTGCGCAGCCTCGCCAAGAAGGTCGCCAAGCGGATGCCGCGCCGGATGCACAAGGCGGCGGAAAAGCTGGAGGAGTACGCGCGCGGCATGGCGACCGGCGGCACGTTGTTCGAGGAGCTGGGCTTCTATTATGTCGGCCCGATCGACGGCCACAATCTGGACCATCTGATCCCGGTGCTGGAGAATGTCCGCGACGCGGAGGAAGGCCCGATCCTAGTCCATGTCGTGACGGTGAAGGGCAAGGGCTACGGCCCCGCCGAGGCGTCGGCCGACAAGTACCACGGCGTGCAGAAGTTCGACGTGGTGACGGGTGCCCAGGCGAAGTCGCCCGCCGGTCCGCCGTCCTACACCAAGGTGTTCGCGCGGGCGCTGATCGCCGAGGCGGAGCGCGATCCGACCGTCTGCGCGATCACGGCGGCGATGCCGTCGGGGACGGGCCTCGACACGTTCCAGGAGCGGTTCCCCGAGCGCACCTTCGACGTGGGCATCGCCGAACAGCACGCGGTCACCTTCGCGGCCGGGCTGGCGGCGCAGGGGATGCGGCCGTTCTGCGCGATCTACTCGACCTTCCTCCAGCGCGCCTACGACCAGGTCGTCCACGACGTGGCGATCCAGAACCTGCCCGTGCGCTTCGGCATCGACCGGGCCGGGCTGGTCGGCGCGGACGGGGCGACGCACGCCGGGTCGTTCGACGTGACCTACCTCGCCACGCTGCCCAACTTCGTCGTCATGGCGGCGGCCGACGAGGCGGAGCTGACCCACATGGTCCACACCGCCGCGATGCACGACACCGGCCCGATCGCGGTGCGCTATCCGCGCGGCAACGGGACCGGCGTGGCGATCCCCGCGACGCCCGAGCGGCTGGAGATCGGCAAGGGCCGGGTGGTGCGCGAGGGCAAGACGGTCGCCATCCTGTCGCTCGGCACGCGGCTGGAGGAGGCGCTGAAGGCCGCCGACACGCTCGACGCCAAGGGGCTCTCCACCACGGTCGCCGACCTGCGCTTCGCCAAGCCGCTCGACGAGTCGCTGATCCGCCGCCTGCTGACCACGCACGAGGTCTGCGTCACGGTGGAGGAGGCCGCTGTCGGCGGGCTGGGCGCGCACGTGCTGACCTATGCCAGCGACGAGGGCCTGATCGACGCGGGCCTGAAACTCCGCACGCTGCGCCTCCCCGACCGCTTCCAGGACCAGGACAAGCCGGAAAAGCAGTACGCCGAGGCCGGGCTGGATGCCGAGCATATGGTGGCGGCGGTGCTGAAGGCGTTGCGGCACAACGACACCGGGGTGAGCGAGGCGCGGGCGTAGGGTCGACGCTCTCCTCCCTTTCAAGGGAGGGGTCGGGGGTGGGTGCGAGCGCGACAGCGCGAGCCGCCAAGTGTCGGCTACGCCCATCCATCGCAGGCTCGCTCCGCTCGCCACCCACCCCTTGATCCCCTCCCTTGCAGGGAGGGGGGGTGCGTGACCGGTTGTGATGGCCTTCGCCTGAAAGCACCGGCAGAAGCCGACGTGGGGATGATTTGTGACAGATCGAACACGCCGATCATCAAGCTGGCTGCGCTGGCTCCTCCTCCTGCCCGCCGCGCTCATCGTCCTCGTCACCATCCTCTCCGCCATCCCGACCAACGAGGGGTGGATGCGGATCTGGGATTTTCCCCGGATGCAGATCGCGGTCGTGGGCCTCGTCCTGCTGCTGATCCTGCTGGCGGTGTGGCGGTGGGGGTGGATCGGGTGGCTGGTGGCGCTGTCGCTCGCCGTCGCCGTGCTCTATTCCGGCTGGCGGCTCGCGCCCTATCAGGGGGCCTGGCCGACCGACATCGCCGATGCCGGGCAGTGCCCGGCGGACGGGCGGCTGTCGGTGGCGGTCGCCAACGTGTTGCAGGAGAACGACGACCACGACCGGGTGATGCGGGTCGTTGGCGCGTCGGACTCGGACGTGGTCGTGCTGCTGGAGGTGGACCGGACCTGGCTGGACGCGCTCCAACCGCTCATCGCCCGCTACCCGCACCAGGTGCTGGAACCGCGCGAGAACACCTACGGCATGGCGGTGCTTTCGCGCCTGCCGCTGACCGATGCCCGGACGCTCTCCATGTTCGGCGACGACACGCCGCTCGTGACCGGCGTGCTGAGGATGCCGGACGGGGCGGGCGTGCGGCTGTGGGCGATCCACCCGCGCCCGCCGCGCCGGACGCAGGACACCGACGACCGCGACGCCGAGCTGGTGATGACCGCTCGCCAGGTCCGCGCCCGACCAGGCCCGGCGATCATCGCGGGCGACCTGAACGATGTCGCCTGGTCGCGCACCACGACGCTGCTCAAGGACGTGAGCGGCACGCTCGACCCGCGCATCGGGCGCTCCCCCATCCCGACCTTCAACGCCCACTGGCCGGCCGGGCTGCGCTGGCCGCTGGACGACGTGTTCGCGACCAGCGACTTCACGCTGATCGGCCTCGGGCGGCTGGGGGCCACCGGCTCGGACCACTTCCCCTATCGCGTCGAACTGTGCCTGGAGCGCCCCGGCGCGCCGCTCCCGCCGGTCGGCGAGGACGCGCTGGAGCGGTCGCGCGAGGTGGTCGAGGAGGGGCGGGAGGAGTAAGCGCCGTTCACGGCATCGGCGATCACCGCCATCGTTGGACTTCCAACGATGGAACTGTTGGAGCGATCGCCCCGCCGAGCTGAATATCTGGCGGAAAACCAGGGAGCGGGCGAAGGGAATCGAACCCTCGTCTCAAGCTTGGGAAGCTTCTGCTCTGCCATTGAGCTACGCCCGCCCGCGGTCGGCCATGGTGGGCGCGGCAGGGATTGAACCTGCGACCCCTGCGGTGTGAACACAGTGCTCTACCACTGAGCTACGCGCCCCGACCACGGCAGTGCGGCTGGTTAGCCGCCACCTCCCGCGCTGTCCACACGAAAAACCCGCCCGGGCCGTGACGGTCCGGACGGGCTTCGCGAAGCCGATGGAAGGCCCCTCAGCGCTTGGAGAACTGGAAGCTCTTGCGCGCCTTGGCCTTGCCGTACTTCTTGCGCTCGACCACGCGGCTGTCGCGGGTGAGGAAGCCCGCCGCCTTCACGTCGCCGCGCAACGCCGGCTCGTAGCGGGTGAGCGCCTGGCTGATGCCGTGCTTCACCGCGCCCGCCTGGCCGGACAGGCCGCCGCCCTTGACGGTGGCGACCACGTCGTACTGGCCGCGCCGGTTGGTGATGTCGAACACCTGGTTGATCACCAGGCGCAGCGTCGGCCGGGCGAAGTAGGTCGCCTGATCGCGGCCGTTGACGGTGATCGTGCCGGAGCCGGGCTTCACCCAGACGCGCGCGATGGCGTCCTTGCGGCGGCCGGTGGCGTAGGCGCGGCCCTCTTTGTCGAGCTGCTGCTCGCGCAACGGCATCGGCTCGCGCAACGGCGCTTCGTCGGCCACGGCATCGCCGACCACCTCGCCCAGATCGGCCAGTGACTGGCGGGTGTCGGACGTCTCGGCTTGCGCCTTTGGAGCCTCCGTCGGGGCGGTGGCGGTCGCCGCGTCGTCGGTGGCGGGCGCGGCCTGCTCCTCCGCCTTGGTCAAGGCGGCGATCTGCGGCGTGCCGTCGGCGTCGGTCTTCGGAATCTCGGCCTCGGGCGTGCGGTCGTCGGTCATGTCAGGCACCAACCTTGTTCTTGCGGTTCATGGCGGCCACGTCGAGCGGCTGTGGGGCTTGGCCGGCATAGGGATGCTCGGTGCCGGCGAAGACGTGCAGGTTCTTCATCTGCTGGCGTCCCAGGGGACCGCGCGGCACCATGCGCTCGACCGCCTTTTCCATCACGCGCTCCGGAAAGCGGCCGTCGAGCACCTTGGCCGCCGTGATCGCCTTGATCCCGCCGACATAGCCGGTGTGCTTGTAATAGACCTTCTGGTCGCGCTTGTTGCCGGTGAACCGCACCTTGTCGGCGTTCAGCACGACGACATGGTCGCCGCAATCCACGTGCGGGGTGTAGGACGGCTTGTGCTTGCCGCGCACCAGGTCGGCGATCAGCACGGCGAGGCGGCCGACGACCAGGCCGTCGGCGTCGATCACGTGCCACTGCTTCTCCACCTCGGTCGGTTTGATCGACCGGGTGGTCTTCATCAGCGCCTTCATGGGCTGGAGACCTTTCGCTTGGAAGCCCGCTCCGGCGGGCGTCGAAGGTGGCCAGATGCCGCCCGACCGGGCGAAAGTCAAGCTTTGCGGCGGCTCGCGCGAGAGGTATTGGAATACCGCCCCGCCTCATGGGCGCACCACACCGCCGCCGCGACGGCCAGCGCGCCGACGAACTGGTGCAGCACGCCCAGCCACAGCGCCACGCCGGTGAGCAGCGTGGCGATGCCCAGCAGGACCTGGGTGCCGACGGCGGCGTGAAGGGCCACGGACGCCGTCCTGCCACCGGCTCGCTTCGCCTGGCGCGCGAGCACGACCATCGCCGCCAGCGCCACGAACGCCCACCAGCGGTGCGCGAACTGCACGACCAGCGGATTGTCGACCAGGTTGGTCCAGGGGGGCGCCAGCATCCGCACGCCGTCGGGAAACAGCTGGTCGCCCATCAGCGGCCATGTGTTGTAGGCATAGCCGGCGTTCAGCCCGGCCATGAAGGCACCGAGCACGAGCTGAACCGCCAGCACCAGGAGCGCGGCCACGGCCACCGGACGCAGCCGCGCCCGCGGCTCGCCCCGCGCGTGCGCGCGCAGGTCGAGCGCGGTCCAGATCAGGCCGCCCATCGTGAACAGCGCGGTGTTCAGGTGGACGGCCAGCCGGATGTGGCTGACGTCGGTGCGCTCCGTCAGCCCGGACGACACCATCCACCAGCCGATCGCACCCTGCAACCCGCCCAGCGCGAACAGCGCCGCCAATCGCCAGCCATAGCCACGCGGAATCGCGCGCTGGGCGGCGAACCACAGCGCGGGCAGAAGGAAGGCGAGCCCCACCAGACGGCCGAGCAGCCGGTGGGCGTACTCCCACCAGAAGATGTTCTTGAACTCCGCGAGGCTCATGCCCCGGTTGATGAGCCGGTACTCCGGTATCCGCTGATAGGCGCGGAACTCCGCCAGCCAAGCGTCGTGGGTCAGCGGAGGCAGGGTGCCGCTGATCGGCTTCCAGCTGGTGATCGACAGGCCCGATTCGGTCAGCCGCGTGATCCCGCCCACCACCACCATGGCGAGCACGAGCGCGGCCACCGCGAACAGCCAGCGCGCCACCGCCAGCGGCCGCTCGCGCGCGGCGGGACGGGGCGGGGCGGCGGGGAGGGTGGCCATCGCGGCGATATGCGCGCGCGTGGGGGGTGGGACAAGGCGGGTGGGCGCATCCTCCCCGAGCAAGCTGGGGGGAGGATCGGCTAATCCTCAGTCCGTCCTGAGCGAGGTGTAGGGCGGTTGGTAGTATTCCAGCACGGTCGCCGCCGCCTTGCCCAGCGGGCGGCGGGCGTTCTTGAAGAACAGCTCGGTGAAGTTCAGCCCCACGCCCAGAAAGATGCGGCGTTTGGGCTCCACGCCCGCCGCCCGATCCTCATTCGTGAAGTCGCGCCCCGAATAGCCCACGTGCAGCTCGAGCAGGCGCAGCGGCGTGCGCTCCAGCGCCGCGAAGCCGGCGGGCTTGAACGCCAGGAAGAACTTCTGCTGCTCGAAATGGCGCTTGCCCTGGTAGGTGTAGATGTCGCTGTTGGGCACGATCAGCAGCCGGAAATCGACCTTCTCGCGCACGCCGGGATGGGAGTTGCGCAGCACGGAGAAGCCCGCGCCGGCCAGGTTGAAGGCCATGTCCTGCACCGAGAAACCGCTGCCCTGATGCAGCCCGTCGAACACCTCGCCAAAGGTCTGCAATCCCGAACCCAGCACCGCGGAGGTGACGGCGCTGGCGGTGCCACCGCCGGTCTTTCGCTCCATGCGGCGATAGAGGATGTCGGAGATCAGGTAGGTGTTCCAGGCGTGGGCCAGCTTGTCGACGCCCAGGTTTCGGGTGTCGCGTCCGAACAGCCCCTCGTCCTGGAAGCGGAAGGACTGCGGCTCGTCGATCACCTTCTTGACGTTCACCGCGACGAAATAGGCGGCGAAGGCGCCCAGCTCCCACTTCACCGCGCCCACCCGCTTGCCGAACGAGTCGTAGCGGGCGGGGTCGGGGCGGCGGTCCGCGCGCGCCAACGCTCCGGGCGAGGCGCCCGGGCCGTAGGCGGGAGCGGCGTCCGGCACGGCGGACAGGCTCCAGGCGGCAAGGGACGGCTGGTCGATCGGGCCGGAGATGGACGGGGGCGTGGCCGGAGGCGGCGCGAGCTCCGACGCGGCGAGGGAGGCGAGGGGATCGGGGACCACCGCCATGGTCGCCAACGTCGGGGCGGGAAGGTCCCCGGCGAGGGCGGGAGTCGCGAGCGCGAGCGCGGCCGCGCCCCCGGCTCGTCGGGCGATGCGGCGCGCGCGCGCCGACGGGACGGGTGAGCGGCGGGGCATCGGTCGGTCTCCGGACGGCGGTCCGCCCCCGTGCCCCGAGTCGGGGAGCGGGACAAGTCCTTGATCCGGCGCGCGACCGGACGGTCGGCGTCCCCGCGTCCTGAGCGTCACCCTCACCCTGTCCCTCTCCCTGCGGGAGAGGGGACGCGCACCGACGCCTCCGCAACCGGGAGAGCGACGCTCACCCCATGCCCTCGCGCCGCGCATCCACCAGCCCCCGCCAGTGCGCCACGAGCGCGCGCCCGTTCGCCTCCCAGCTGTAGCCGTCCACCGCGCGCGCCACCTCGTCCGGCGGGGTCGCCTCCGCGCGGAGCGCCAGCACCGCCTCGGCGATCGCGTCCGGCTCGCGCGCGACGATGCGGCCGGCGGCGGGATCGGTGAGCAGCTCCGCCGCGCCGCCCGCGTCGGAGATCACGATCGGTGTGCCGCAGGCGAGCGACTCGACCCAGGCGTTGGCCAGCCCCTCCGAGCGCGAGGGGAGCGCCATGGCGTCGACCGCGCTCAGCAACACCGGCAGCAGCTCGTGGGGCATGGCGCCCAGGAAGCGCACCCGGTCGGCGACGCCGAGCGCGGTCGCGCGGGCGTCGAGCGCGGCGCGGTCCGGCCCCTCGCCCGCCAGCAGCAGCACCGTGCCGGGCAGCCGCGCGAGCGCGTCGATGACGAGCGCCTGCCCCTTGCGCTCGATCAGCGCGCCGACGGTGGCGATCGCCGGCCCGGCGAGCCGGAAGGCGGCGCGCGCCTCGCGCTCCGGCACCCGGCGGAAGCGTTCGCGGTCCAGGCCGGTCGGGTGGATGGCGATGCGGTCCGCCGGCATCCCCAGCGCCGCCATGTCGCGCGCCATGGCGGCGCTGACCGCCAGCAGCCCGGCGGCGTCCCGACCCGCCCGCGCGACGGCGGCGGCGGTGCGGGGGTGGCCGCCCCAATGGTGGATATCGGCCCCGCGCGCTTTGGCGCAATAGGGCAGTCCGAGCGCGCCGGCCACGATCCGCGCGGCCGGCGCGTCGGGAAAGAAGAATTGCGCGTCGACCAGGTCGAACGGCCGCTCCGCGTGCAACGCGCGCGCGCGCGGCAGCACGGCGGCGGCCATGCGCCGCGCGGTGCCGCCGTGGCCCACCGCCGGCCAGTGGAGGAAGCGCGGGCGGTGGACCGCCAGCCCGCCGCGCGCCTCCCGCTCCGGCAGCGCGGCGAGCGCCCGGTAGCGGGGATGGCGGTCCAGCGGCGGGGGCGGCAGGCCGCGCGCGGCGACGACGGTGACCTCCGCGCCCGCATCCCGCGCGGCGGCGAGCGAGCGCTCGACGAACAGCCCCAGCCCCGGCTGGGCCGAGGAGGGGAACAGGGTCGCGAGCGACAGGACGCGGAGAGCCGGCACCGTGACGGACTAGCAGGCGCGGCTGGCCGGCGGATTAACCGGGATGGTGGACGCCGCGTTCGCGCTGGCGGGCGGGAGCTCTGGACGGATGCGCAAGTCACCGGCCGGTCGGACAGTGTCTCCCTGTGTGGCGGCCATTCCCATCCTCCCCACCGCGTCGCGGTGGGAGGATGGGTCCGCACCGAACCTCCGCTCCCGATCGGACGCCCTTCCGAGCGAAGCCGATCCACGGTGGGACACGCCCCCGCTTGGCCCCGGGCCGCCCATCGGCTAGACGGCGCACCCATGACCCGCCTCGCCCGCGCCACCGCCGCCGCCCTGTCGGCCGCCGCCCTCCTCGCCCTCGCCGGCTGCGCCGGGGGAACGAAGGTGGCGGCCGACACCAAGTACGTCGCGCTCGACGTCGCCACGCTCTACAACGCGGCGCAGGACCGGCTGGACCGCCGCCAGTACAAGGAGGCGGCGGCGCTGTTCGACGAGACCGAGCGCCAGCACCCCTACACCGAATGGGCCAGGCGCGCGCAGCTCAAGAGCGCGTTCTCCTACTACGCGGCGCGCGACTACACGAAGGCCGTGGAGAGCGCCCGGCGCTTCATCGCCAACCACCCCGGCAACGCCGACGCGCCCTACGCCTACTACCTGGTCGCGATGAGCTATTACGAGCAGATCAGCGACGTGCGGCGCGACCAGAAGACCACCGACGACGCCCGCACCGCGCTCACCGAACTGGTGCGTCGCTACCCCGGCACGTCCTATGCGGACGATGCCCGGCTGAAGCTCGACCTGGTCGCCGACCACCTGGCCGGCAAGGAGATGGAGGTCGGCCGCTTCTACGAACGCCGCCGCCGCTGGCTCGCCGCCACCCTCCGGTTCCAGAAGGTGGTCGACGACTATCAGACCACCAGCCACGCGCCCGAGGCGCTCTATCGCCTGGTCGAGAGCTACCTCTCGCTCGGCATCCCGGAGGAGGCGCGCAAGTCGGCCGCCGTGCTGGGCGCGAACTATCCGGGCAGCGAGTGGTATCAGAAGGCGTTCGCGCTGATGAAGGAGCACGGCGGCGTCGCCTGACGCGGGAGGCTCCGTTCCTCCCCTCCCTTTCCAGGGAGGGGATCAAGGGGTGGGTGTCGCCGCAGGCGACTCTCTCCCAAGGAGCGACACAGCCTCGCCGGGCTCGCTTCGCTCACCGCCCACCGCCGGCCCCTCCTTCGAGAGGGAGGGGGGAACCGTGTCGTGTTTTCACCGCCCGCGCCCATGCTGAGAACCCTCGCCATCCGCGACATCGTGCTGATCGAGGCGCTGGCGATCGACTTCGGCGCCGGACTGGGCGTGCTGACCGGCGAGACCGGGGCGGGCAAGTCGATCCTGCTCGACGCGCTCGGCCTGGTCCTGGGCGCGCGCGCCGACAGCGGGTTGGTGCGCGCCGGGTGCGGGCGCGGCGTGGTCACCGCCGCGTTCGATCCGCCCGCCGGCGCGCTCGCGGACCTGCTCGACGACAGCGGCATCGCCGTCGAGCCGGGCGAGCCCTTGCTGCTGCGCCGCCAGCTGCGCGCCGACGGCGGCAGCCGGGCGACGATCAACGACCAGTCCGCCTCCGCCGGCCTGCTGCGCGAGGTCGGCCAGCGGCTGGTCGAGATCCACGGCCAGCACGACGACCGCGGCCTGCTCGACCCGCGCGGTCATCGCCGGCTGCTCGATCTGTTCGCAGACATCGACACCGCGCCCGTGGCTGCCGCCCACCGTGCCTGGCGGGCGGCGGCGGAGCGGCTGGCGGCGGCGCGCGGCGAGGCGGACGAGGCGGAGCGCGACCGCGACTTCGTGGCGCACGCGGTGGCCGAACTCGACGCGCTTGGCCCTGAGCCCGGCGAGGAGGCGGCGCTGGCGGCCGAGCGCGCGGACATGCAGAAGGGCGCGCGCATCGCCGACGACCTGGCGCTGGTGACGGCCGTGTTCGCCGGCTCCGAGGGCGCGCTGGCCGCGCTGCGCTCGGCCGCGCGGCGGCTGGACCGGCTCGCCCCCGAGCACCCGCTCCTGGCCGAGGCGCTGGCCGCGCTCGACCGGGCGGTGATCGAGGGGAGCGAGGCCGAGGACCGGCTGGCCGAGGCGGGCGCCGCGCTGCCCCTCGATCCCGCCCGGTTGGACGCGGTGGAGACGCGCCTGTTCGACCTGCGCGGCCTCGCCCGCAAGCACCGCGTGGAGCCGGACGCGCTCGCCGACCTGCGCCGCGACCTCGCCGGGCGGCTGGCGCGGATCGAGGCGGGCGGGGAGGGGCTGGCGGCGCTGGAGCGTGAGGTGGCGGCGGCGCGCGACGCCTACATGGCGGCGGCGGACGCGGTGACGGCGGCGCGCCGCGATGCGGCCGGGCGGCTGGACGCGGCGGTGGCGGGCGAGCTGGCGCCGCTCAAGCTCGACGCCGCGCGTTTCCGCACCGTGGTCGAGCCGCTGGAGGAGGGGGCGTGGAGGCCGCACGGCCGCGACCGGGTGGCGTTCACCGTCTCCACCAATCCCGGCGCGCCCTTCGGCCCGCTCACCCGCATCGCGTCGGGCGGCGAGCTGTCGCGCTTCATCCTGGCCCTGAAGGTCGCGCTGGCCGAGGAGGGCGGCGCGCCGACGCTCATCTTCGACGAGATCGACCGCGGCGTGGGCGGCGCGGTGGCGAGCGCCATCGGCGAGCGGCTGGCGCGGCTGTCGCGTGGGCGGCAGCTGCTGGTGGTGACCCACTCGCCCCAGGTGGCGGCGCGCGGGGCGCACCACCTGCTGATCGCCAAGGCGTCCGACGGCACGGTCGCGCGCACCGGCGTGGCGGAACTGGACGAGGGCCGGCGACGCGAGGAGATCGCCCGGATGCTGTCGGGCGCGGAGATCACGGACGAGGCGCGGGCGCAGGCGGAGCGGTTGCTGGAGGCGGTGGGGTGAGACACTTCGTCCTTTCTCGTTGCGACAGCGTTGGTCGGACCTTTTCAGAGCCCAATAAGAAGGTCATGAACGCGCCCCTTAAAGCCCCGCCCACCGGCACCATCCTCGCCGACGCCTGTGTGGGCATCAGCGAGCTGAAGAAGAACCCGTCCGCCGTCATCGCGGTGGCGCAGGAGCAGCAGGTGGCGATCCTCAACCGCAACAAGCCGGTCGCCTACGTCATCGCGCCTCATGTGTGGGAGTATCTGCTCGACGTGTTGGACGACCAGAAGCTGGCCCAGGAAGCGCAGGAGGCGCTGGACGCCATCGAGGCGGGCGAGGAGACGATCGAAGTGTCGATCGATGAGCTATGACATCGAGTTCGCTCTCCGCGCTCTCAAGGCCTGGCGCAAGCTCGACCCGAAGCTCCAGTCCCGCTTCGCCCGTAAGCTGGAGGAGCGGCGGCATCAGCCTCGCGTCCAGGCCGACCGGATGCGCGGAGGTCGCGACCGTTTCCGTTCGAAGCAGCGCCGCCGGTGTCCGCCTTGTCCACCAAGTCCGCGACGAACGGCTCATAATCCTCGTGCTGTCGGTCGGATCACGGGCCAAGGACGAGGTCTATGACGACGCGGAACGGTAGCTTAAGCGGCTGGGATGACCGCCGACCCCCACGCCCGCCTCGCCGAACTCGCCGCCGACATCGCGCGCCACAACCGGCTCTATCACGACGCCGATGCGCCTGAGATCAGCGACGCCGAGTATGACGCGCTCGTCCGCGAGAACATCGAGCTGGAGGCGGCGCATCCGGAGCTGGTGCGCGACGACTCGCCCTCCGCGCAGGTGGGCGCCCCCGCCTCCACCCCTCTCGCCAAGATCGCGCACGCCCGGCCGATGCTCAGCCTCGACAACGCGTTCTCCCCCGAGGGGGTGGTGGAGTTCGTGGCGCGCGTCCGCCGCTTCCTCTCGCTGCCCGGGGACGAGCCCGTGGCGCTCACCGCCGAGCCGAAGATCGACGGGCTGTCCTGTTCACTGCGCTACGAGGGCGGGCGGCTCGTCCAAGCCGCGACGCGCGGCGACGGCCGCATCGGGGAGGACGTGACCGCCAACGTGGCGCACATCGCCGACATCCCCCAGCGGATCGACGGTGCGCCCGACCTGTTCGAGGTGCGCGGCGAGGTGTTCATGTCCAAGGAGGATTTCGCCGCCCTGAACGCGCGACAGGGTGCGGCGGGAGAGCGGACCTTCGCCAACCCGCGCAACGCCGCCGCCGGATCGCTCCGGCAAAAGGACGCGGGCGTCACCGCCGCGCGGCCCTTGCGCTTCCTGGCGCACGGCTGGGGCGGGGCGAGCGCGGTGCCGGGGGACACCCAGCGCGCGGTGATGCGGGCGATCGCCAACTGGGGCCTGCCGGTCAGCGATCTGCTGACGGTCGCCGACACGCTGGACACCGCCCTCGCCCACTACGCCACCATCGAGCGCCGCCGCGCCGACCTGCCGTTCGACATCGACGGCGTGGTCTACAAGGTCGACCGACTCGATTGGCAGGCGCGGCTGGGCAGCGTCGGCAAGGCCCCGCGCTGGGCGCTCGCCCACAAATTCCCCGCCGAGCGCGCCGAAACGGTGCTGGAGGCGATCGACATCCAGGTCGGGCGCACCGGCAAGCTCACCCCCGTCGGCCGCCTCGCGCCCGTCACGGTCGGCGGCGTGGTCGTCGCCAACGTCACGCTGCACAACCGCGACGAGATCGCGCGGTTGGGGGTGAGGCCCGGTGACCGGGTGCGGATCCAGCGCGCGGGCGACGTGATCCCGCAGGTGGTGGAGCGGGTGGCGGACGGCGGCGGCGCGCCCTTCGCCTTCCCCGACCACTGCCCGGAGTGTGGCTCCGAAGCCGTGGCGGAGGAGGGCGAGGTGGACGTGCGCTGCACCGGCGGGCTGGTCTGCCCGGCGCAGCGGCTGGAGCGACTCAGGCACTTCGTCTCGCGCGCCGCGCTCGACATCGACGGGTTGGGGGAGCGCACGGTCGCCGACTTCCTGGCCGATGGCCTGGTCGCGACGCCCGCCGACCTCTTCCGGCTGCACGGGCATCGCGACTCGATCCTGGCGCGCGAGGGCTGGCAGGAGCGTTCGGTCGACAATCTGGTCGCCGCGATCGAGGCGCGGCGTGCGCCCGACGCGGGGCGGCTGCTGTTCGGGCTCGGCATCCGGCATGTCGGCTCTGTGACGGCGCGCGACCTGGTGCGGGCGCTGGGGGGGCTGGAGCGGCTGCCCGCGCTCGCACTCGCCGCGCGCGACGATCCCGAGGCCGCCGCCGAGCTGACCGCGATCGACGGCGTCGGGCCAGTGGTGGTGGAGGCGCTGGGCGACTTCTTCCACGAGGCGCACAATCGCGCGGTGTGGGACGACCTGATGGGGCAGGTGGCACCAGTGGTGCCCACCCGCGCCGCCGCCTCGCCGCTGGCCGGCCAGACGATCGTGTTCACCGGCAAGCTGGAGACGATCAGCCGCGACGAGGCCAAGGCACAGGCCGACCGGCTGGGCGCGCGCGCGGCGGGCTCCGTCAGCGCGAAGACCGACCTGGTGGTCGCCGGCCCTGGCGCGGGGTCGAAGCTGAAGCAGGCCGAGGCTCTGGGGGTGGAGGTGATCGACGAGGCCGCGTGGGTGGCGCTGGTGGCGGAGGCGGAGGGTTAGGCATCAACCGTCCCGCAGCGCCCCCTCTCCCGTTGGGAGAGGGTCGGGGTGAGGGTGCGCATCGTGCGATCCGACCGGCAATCCCTCACCCTCATCCAACTCCGCCTAAGCCGCTGGCGCGGCAAGGCTTCGTATCCTTCTCCCGCCAGGAGAAGGAGCACCTACCGCCACCGCATCACGCCCTGCGACAACGGCGTCCACAGGCCGGTCCGCACCCCCGCCGCGCGCAGCCGCGCGCCGATCCATTCGTTGCAGGTGATCGCCGCCGTGTAGCGCCCGCGCGCCGGGTAGAAGACGTCGTCCTTCGCGTAGCCCCGGATCGGCGCGCCGCCGGGCACGCGGGCCGCGCGGATGCCGGCGGCGAGCGCGCGGTATTGCGGCACGGTCAGCCGCAGCGGCCGCCGCCAGGACTGGGCGGTCGGGTTGGCCAGGTGGACGACGTGGAGGAGCGTCGTGTCCAGCCCCAGCCCGGCCCTCAGCGCCACGCGCCAGTCCAGGTCGGCCCAGGTGGGCGTGTGGAGGTAGAAGTCGCGGCTGCCCCAGCCGATCAGCACGTGGGTCGCCGGCAGCGCGGGGTCGGCGTCGGTCACGGGAAAGTCGTCGGCCCAGTTCACGCCGGCGGCGAAGACGGGCAGGTCCAGCCCGGTGTGGACGCCGTTCGTCTCGACGAAGATGTCGACTCCCCGGGCCGGCTCCGCCCAGCGCGGATTGGCGGGCACCAGCGCGCCGACCGCGAGCGCCAGCGCGACCGCTCCGCACAGCGCCGCGAGCCAGCCGAACCCGTCGAGCGCCGCTCTTCCAAGCCGGCGTGGCGTCATGCTAGACCTTCGCCCATGGACGTCTCTCCCTCCGCTTCGCCCGCGGCCGATGCCGCCGAACTCCACGTCTACGACACGCCCCCGCCGGGCGCCAACGCGGATTGGACGATCGACCAGGGCTGGGAGCGCTACACGGACGAGGAGCACGCCACCTGGGACATCCTGTTCGAGCGGCAGTCGAAGATGCTGCCGGGCCGCGCGGCGCAGGCGTTCCTGAACGGGCTCGACGTGCTCAAACTGTCGAAGCCCGGCATCCCCGATTTCCGCGAGCTGTCGGCGCGGCTGACGGACCTGACCGGCTGGAGCGTGGTGGCGGTGCCGGGCCTGGTCCCGGACGACGTGTTCTTCGACCACCTCGCCAACCGCCGCTTCGTCTCCGGCAACTTCATCCGCCGCCGCGACCAGCTCGACTACCTGCAGGAGCCCGACGTCTTTCACGACGTGTTCGGCCATGTGCCGATGCTCGCCGATCCGGAGTTCGCGGACTACATGGCCGCCTATGGCCGGGGCGGCGGCCGGGCGCTGAAGCACGACGCGCTCAAGCACCTGGCGCGGCTCTACTGGTACACGGTCGAGTTCGGGCTGGTCGAGGAGGCCGACGGCCTGCGCCTGTTCGGGGCCGGCATCGTGTCGTCCTATGGCGAATCCCAGTTCGCGCTGGATTCAGACAGTCCAGACCGCATCCGCTTCGACCTGGAACGCGTGATGCGGACCGAATATCGGATCGACGACTTCCAGCAGACCTATTTCGTCATACCCAGCTTTGCAGAGTTGAAGGAGGTGACGGTCGGGACCGACTTCCTTCCGGTCTACGATCGCATCACGGGAGAGCCGGACATTCCCGTGGCGACGGTGGTGGACGGCGACGAGGTGATCCAGCGGGGCACCCAGGAGTATGCGGAGGGGCAGGGGTAGGATGGCTTTGGGTGGGAAGCGGACGTGTCGCCAGTCGTGGCCACGCCCTGATCGGGGTGGAGAGTTCGACATCCGCTGTTGGGGCGCATCGGACGCGCGACCACACGCCTCCGCACCACGGCGCAGACGGCAAGGACAATGTTCTCGGGCGGCCATGACGCCGCCAACCATCCCTACTGCGGCTGCGCGACCTGCGCCTGCTGGCCATCGCCCTCCGGCGCGGCGAGGATGTCGCGGGTGACGGTGCCCTTGTCGGTGGTCGCGGTGTCCGGATCGCCGACGGTCGAGCGGATGCCCGGCGTCACCTCGGCCGCGCCCGCGCGCTCCAGCAGGCCGCGTTCCGCCGCCGAGCGGGCGGCCTCGCCGCCGAACATCGCTTCGAGCGCCTGATAGCCGGCCGAGCCCTGGGCGGACGGCGTGCCAGGCGCGGGCGGACGCAGGTTGAAGTCGGGGGGGATGACCAGCGGCGCGGTGCGGCTGACCGCGAACTCGTCGGGCCGGTCGCGGTTCAGCACCCCGCCCTTCGCGCACGCGCCCGTGAGGACCAGGAGGGCCAGCGCGCCCGCAGTCTTACGCATTCGTCGTCTCCACCGTGGACCCGTCGCGCACGAAGAGCGCGCGCATGAGCAGGATCGCCACGCCGATCGTTATAGCGGCGTCGGCGACATTGAAAATGAGGAAGGGGCGGACCGAGCCGAAATGCAGGTCGGCATAGTCGATGACGTAGCCCAGCCGGGCGCGGTCGATGATGTTGCCGATCGCCCCGCCCAGCACGAGAGCGAGCGCCGCCGCCTCGCCGCGCACGCGCTCGCGCCACAGCCAGACCGCCACCCCGGTGCCGATCGCCACGGTGAGCGCCACCAGCGCCCAGCGCGCCGCGCCGTCGGACTGCAGGAAGCCGAGCGAGATGCCGCGATTCTCGGTGTAGCTGAAGGCGAAGACCGGCAGCACCTCGATCGTGCGGACCAGCCGCAGCTGCGCCGGGCCGACCAGGTACAGCTTCACCGCCTGGTCGATGAGCACGATGAGCGCGGCCAGGCCGTAGCCGAAGGCGCGGTGGTGGCGGTTGGTCATGCCCTGTCCACTACGGCGGCGCAGCGATCGCACAAGGCCCCGTCCGCCACGACCTCCGGCAGGTGCCGCCAGCAGCGGCCGCACTTCGCCGCATCGGTTCGTTTCACGTGAAACATCGCGTCGTCCGTGACGGACGAGACGATGAACAGGTCGGCCAGGTCCTGGCGGGAGAGCGGCAGGTCGGCGATAGGTAGCGCTACCTCCGCCTCCAGCGAGGAGCGGACCGCCTTGTCGCGGCGCATCGGCTCGATCGCCTCCGTCACGCGCTCCCGCGCCTCCAGCAGCGTGGCCCAGCGCGCCGCCAGCGCCCCGTCGCGCCAGTCCGCCTCCACCTGTGGCCAGGTCGCCAGGTGGATCGACGCGGCATGGGGGAAGCGTGTGCCCCACACCTCCTCGGCGGTGAACGGGATCACCGGGGCGGCCCAGCGGACCATGGCGTGGAACAGCGTGTCGAGCACTTGCAGGTAGGCGCGGCGGGTGGGGTTGTCCGGCGCGTCGCAATAGAGCGCATCCTTGCGCACGTCGAAGAACAGCGCCGACAGCTCGACATTGGCGAAGTCCAGCAGCGCGCGGGTGTAGCGGCTGAACGCGAAATCGCCGACCGCCGCGCGCAGCTCGCCGTCCAGCACCGCCAGCCGGTGCAGGATGTAGCGCTCCAGCTCCGGCATCGACTCCGCCGCGATCCGTTCGCCCGGCTCCCACCCGTTCAGCGCGCCGAGCAGATAGCGGAAGGTGTTCCTGAGCTTGCGATAGGCGTCCGACGCGCCGGCCAGCACCTCCGGCCCGACCTTCTGGTCGTCGAAGCTGTCGGTGCTGGCGATCCACAGGCGCAGGATGTCGGCCCCGCTGGTCTCCATGACCTTGAGCGGATCGACGACGTTGCCGCTCGACTTGGACATCTTGCGCCCTTGGCCGTCGAGCGTGAAGCCGTGGGTGGCCGCCGCCTTGTAGGGCGCGACGCCGCGCGTGCCGCAGGACTCCAGCAGCGACGACTGGAACCAGCCGCGATGCTGGTCGGAGCCCTCCAGCACCAGGTCGGCCCGGACCGCGCCGAACCGCGCCTCCGTCACGAAGGCGTGGGTGCAGCCGGAGTCGAACCACACGTCCAGGATGTCCTGGACCGGCTCCCACTCCGCCGGGTCGTGGTCGGGGCCGAGGAAGGCGGAATGGTCGGCGGTGAACCAGGCGTCCGCGCCGTGTGCGGCGAAGGCCTGGAGGATGCGCTCGTTCACCGCCGGGTCCACGAGGCGCTCGCCCGTGCGACGGTGGAGATAAAAGGCGATCGGCACGCCCCAGGCGCGCTGGCGGGAGATCACCCAGTCGGGGCGGGCCTCGACCATCGAGCGGATGCGGTTGACCGAGCGCGGAGGGAGCCAGCGGACGGTGTTGATGGCGGTCAGCGCGCGCTGGCGTAGCGTCTCCGCTCCCCTCCCTTCAAGGGAGGGGTTGGGGGTGGGTGGCGACGGCGAAGCCGAGCCTGGCGCGGCGGCATCGAAGCTCGCTGCGCTCGCACCCACCCCCGACCCCTCCCTGGTCAGGGAGGGGAGAGGTGCGTCCATCGCGATGAACCACTGCGGCGTGGCGCGGAAGATCAGCTTGGCCTTGGACCGCCAGCTGTGGGGGTAGGAGTGGCGGTAGTCGGCGCTCGCCGCCACCAGCGCGCCGGCCTCGCGCAGGTCGGCGCAGATCGGCCCGTCGGGCGCGTTGAACTTCGAATTGATGACCGACCCCTCGCCGCCCAGCCACGGCCAGTCGGCGCGGTAGCGGCCGTCACCCTCGACCGCGAACACTGGGGAGAGGCCGTACTGCCCGCACAGCTCGAAATCGTCCTCGCCGTGGTCGGGGGACATATGGACAAGCCCCGTGCCCGCGTCGGTGGTGACGAAGGTGCCGGGGAGGAACGGGCGGGGCTGTGCGAAGAAGCCGTCGTCGACCCCTCCACCATCCCCGCTCCCCGGCTCGTCATCCCCGCGAAGGCGGGGATCCATGCTCGGCCCGTTCCCCCGTCCGGCCGCATCCTGACTGGCCTCTCTGTCGGAGCTTGGATCCCCGCCTTCGCGGGGATGACGGGTGGGGGAGAGCCGCCCCGCCATCGGGTGCCGCGCGACCGTGCCGGCGAGGTCGGAGCCTTTGCCTGCCCATTTCCGCTCCCAAGCCTGATCAGCGCCAGGAGCAACTCGGTCCAGAAACGAAGATAGAAGATTCTTAGCGACTAGGAACCTCGAACCCGAAGCTCCATGGCGAATGAAGTCGTTGCCCAAAGCGCCTTTCTGGACCAGCACATACTCCACCTCCTCCCCATAGGCGATCGCCTGGTTCACGGGGATCGTCCAGGGCGTCGTCGTCCACACCACCGCGTGCGCGCCGATCAGCTCCTCGACCGGCGAGTCCGTGATCTCGAACGCCACGTCGATCTGGGTCGACGTGATGTCCTCGTACTCCACCTCCGCCTCGGCGAGCGCGGTCCGTTCGACCGGCGACCACATCACCGGCTTGGCCCCGCGATAGACCTGGTCCGTGTCGGCGAACCTGTAGAGTTCGCGCAGGATCGCGGCCTCGGCGGCGAAGTCCATCGTGAGGTACGGGGCGTCCCAGTCGCCGATCACGCCCAGCCGCTCGAACTGGGGGCGCTGCACCTCGACCCACTTGGCGGCGTAGGCGCGGCATTCGGCGCGGAACTCGGCCGCCGGCACGTCCTCCTTGGACCGCTTGGCCTTGCGGTACGCCTCCTCCACCTTCCACTCGATCGGCAGGCCGTGGCAGTCCCAGCCGGGCACGAACGGCGCGTCCCTGCCGAGCAGCGTCTGGGTGCGGACCACCAGGTCCTTGAGCACCTTGTTGAGCGCGTGGCCGATGTGGATGTCGCCGTTGGCGTAGGGCGGGCCGTCATGGAGCAGGAAGCGCTCCGCCCCGGCCCGCGCGCGGCGGAGCTGGCCGTAGAGGTCGCCGGCCTGCCACTTGGCCAGGATCGCGGGCTCCCTGGCGGCGAGGTTCGCCTTCATCGGGAAGTCGGTCTTCGGCAGGAAGACGGTGTCGCGCCAGTCGCGCTGGGTGTCGGGGGCGTCGCTCATCGTGCCGGCGCCTTAGCGGGGCGGGAGGGGGGCGTCACCCTCCACCCTTTTGCACATCCGCAGTTACCCCGCTCAGCCTGAGCTTGTCGAAGGCGGGTTCTGGCGGGGACGGGCTTCAACAGGCTCAGCCTGAGCGGAGGGGGGAGGGCTCAGCTTCAGGCGGAGGAGGGCACGAGGGGGCCGCTGCCCTTGCGGGGGTCCAGCCTCCCCTCCCTAAAAGGGAGGGGATCAAGGGGTGGGTGAGCGGAGGCGGGGCTCGATGCCCCGGCTCCGCTTCCTGCTCCGCACAGGCTCGGCTTCGCCTCGCACCCACCCCCGGCCCCTCCCTTGCAGGGAGGGGAGTTCATGGATCACTCGCCCGACCAGCCCGCCAGCACCGCCCGCGCCTCCCGGCAGTCGCGGTCCATCTGCGCCACCAGCGCGCCCAGGTCGTCGAAGCGCGCCTCCGGCCGCAGGAACGCGTGGAACTCGATCGCCAGCGTCTGCCCGTACAAATCCCCGTCGAAGTCGAAGAGATACGTCTCCAGCCCCTCCCTCGGCGGGTCGAACTGCGGCCTCACGCCGACATTGGCCGCGCCGTCCACCACCCGCCCGTCCGGCAATCGCGCGCGCACCGCATAGACGCCGTAGCGCGGGCGCAGATAGGGGCCGAGCGCCAGGTTGGCGGTGGGATAGCCGATGGTGCGGCCGCGCTTGTCGCCGTGGATGACCTCGCCCTCCACCGTGTAGGGGCGGGTGAGCAGGCGGGTGGCGGTGGCGCAGTCGCCGGCGGTGAGCGCGTCGCGGACGCGGCTGGAGGAGACCGGCTCGCCGCCCTCGGCGACCGGCCCGACCGCGCGCGCGCTCAGGCCGTGGCGCGCACCGACCTCGCGCAGCACGTCGACAGTGCCGCCGCGCGCGCGGCCGAAGGTGAAGTCCTCGCCCGTCACCACCCCGGCCGCGCCGATCCGGCCGATCAGCCGGTCGGTGACGAACGCCTCGGCCGACAGCGCGGCGAGCGCGTCGTCGAAGGAAAAGACGAGCGTCGCGTCCGCGCCCGCCGCCTCGAACAACGCCTCGCGCTGCTCGAGCGTGGTCAGGCGGAAGGGCGGCAGGTCGGGCCGGAAGTGGCGCACCGGATGGGGGTCGAAGGTCGCGATCAGCGCGCGCCGGCCCTCGCTCCGCGCCCAGTCGATCGCCGCCCGCGCGACCGCCTGATGGCCGCGGTGGAAGCCGTCGAAATTGCCGAGCGCCACGACCGCTCCGCGCCACTCGGCGGCGAGCGGTCCGTCGGCCGACAGCCTCACGGGCCGAACACCGCCGGCTCCAGCGTCACGAAGGCGAAGGCGGGGCGGTCGCCGTCCGCCATGTGCTCGCGCCGCTCGATCTCGCGCCAATGGGCGGGCGGGAACTCGGGGAGCGCCGTGTCGCCCGGGTAGGCGCGGTGGATCGCGGTCAGCTCGATCCGGTCGGCGTGGGGCAGCGCGGCGTCGATCACCCCCGCCCCGCCGATGACGCAGGCGTCCGCGCCGGCCATCGACAGGCCGTGCTCGAGCGAATGGGCGGCCTCCGCGCCCCAGGCGAACCAGTTGGGGTCGCGCGACAGCACGATGTGGCGGCGGCCGGGCAGGCGGCGGGGCAGGCTCTCCCAGGTGCCCCGGCCCATGACGAGCGGGCGGCCCATGGTGACGCGCCTGAAGCGGGCGAGGTCGGCGGGCAGGTGCCAGGGCAGGCCGCCGTCCGCCCCGATCACGCCGTTGGCGGCGCGCGCGACGACGATGGTCACGGGCATGGGTGGGTGCTCACGGCGGACATGGGAAGCGCCTTAGCCGGGATCGGGGCGGCGGGGGAAGGTCATAGCCCTCTCCGGCGGGCGGGAGAGGGCAGATTTCAGAAGGGCAGGCGCGCCCTCACAACCCCAGCAGCACGGCCGAGACCCAGCGGCCCTCATCGCGCAGCAGCGCCCAGGCGCGCGCCGCGGCGCGGCTGTCCATCGCCTCCAGCCCGATGCCGCGCTCCGCCAGCGCCTCGCGGAACGGCGCGTCGGGTTGGACGAGGGCCGGCCCGGTGCCGACGAGCAGGAACTCGGGCGGCGGGTCGAGGAGGAGCGCGGGCTCGACCGCTTCGAGCGCGAGCGGCCCGTCGAAGCCGGTGGCGCTGTCCGGCGTCAGGATCAGCCCGCCTGCGAACACCGCCTCGCCGACCACGAAGGCGCGGCCGCGCAGGCCGGTCACCACCGGGCCGGTCGCGCCGCCCTCGCGCCGCAGGTCCATCAGGGGCGTTCCATCAGCGGCGCGCCATCAGACGCGCGCGCCGTCCGACGTCACCCGCTCCGCGCCCGCCGCCGCTCCGGACGCGCGCGGCACGAAGCTGTCCGGCCCGACCTTCAGCCAGACCAGGATCGGCGCGGCCATGTAGATCGACGAATAGGTGCCCACGAAGATGCCCAGCATCATCGCGGCGGTGAAGCCGAAGATCACCTCCGGCCCCCAGATCAGGAGCGCGGCGAGCGCGATGATCATGGTGAGCGAGGTCATGACGGTGCGCGCCAGCGTCTCGTTCAGGCTGAGGTCGAGCAGCGGGACCATCGCCATCCGGCGGTACTTCTTCAGGTTCTCGCGCACCCGGTCGTAGACCACGATCGTGTCGTTCAGGGAATAGCCGATGATCGTGAGCAGCGCCGCCACGATGTTCAGGTTGAACTCCAGCCGGGTGAGCGCGAAGAAGCCGAAGGTGAGCGACACGTCGTGGAACAGCGCGAACAGCGCGCCCACGCCGAACTGCCATTCGAACCGGAACCAGATGTAGATCGAGATCGCGACCATCGCGAGCACGAGCGAGATCACGCCGGTGCGCAACAGCTCGCCCGACACCTTGCCCGACACGGTGTCGACCGAATCGACCGTGGCGCCGGGATAGGACTGGCGCACCCGCGCGATCGTCGCCTCCGCGATGCGGTTGGCGGCGCCCTCCCGCGCCTCCGCGCCGGCGGGCAGGCGCGTGCGGATCTGGATCTGGTTCGGCCCGCCGAACTCCTGGATCGAGGCGTCGCCCTCGCCGCCGCGCGCCAGCTCCGCGCGCAGCCGGTCGATCGCGGGGGCCTGCGCGAAGGTCATGCGGATCGACTGGCCGCCGGCGAAGTCGACGCCGAAATTGAGGCCCCGCGTGGCGACCAGCGCCAGCGACGCCGCGATCGTCAGGAACGAGATCGCCATGGCGACCGTGCGCCACTTCAGGAAGTGGACGTTGGTGTCCTCGGGGACGAGCTTGAGCAGGCGCATGGGTGTTTCAATCCTTGTGGGCTCTCACCGTCAGCGAGGGGTGCGAGACCGTCTTGACGAACCTACCCGTTCGCCCTGAGCTTGTCGAAGGGCCGTTCTTCTGCGGGGCCGCGGGTGCAGAAGGGCGGTGCTTCGACAGGCTCAGCACGAACGGTTCTCTGTGACGTGCCTGCGGGCGATCAAATCGTTAGCGCCCTCGGCCGGGCGCGGCGGAACCACAGCGACACCAGCATCCGGCTGAAGGTGACGGCGGTGAACACCGAGGTGATGATGCCGATGACCAGCACGACCGCGAAGCCCTTCACCGGGCCGGAGCCGAAGGCGAACATCAGCGCGCCGGCGATGACGTTGGTGATGTTGGCGTCGAAGATCGCGCGGCTGGCCTCGCGATAGCCCACCGTCACCGCGTCGAGCGGCCGCCGCCCGCGCTTGATCTCCTCCCGGATGCGCTCGTTGATCAGCACGTTGGCGTCCACCGCCGCGCCGATCGTCAGCACGAAGCCCGCGATGCCCGGCAGCGTCAAGGTCGCGTTGATGAGCGCCATCACGCCCAGGATGACGAAGATGTTCACGATCAGCGCCAGGTCGGCGAACACGCCGAACAGGCCGTAGGTCGCGATCATGAAGACCAGCACCGCGACGGTCGCGATCGCCGCCGCGATCACGCCCCTGCGGATCGAATCGGCGCCCAGGTCCGGCCCGACCGTGTTCTCCTGGATGACCGTCAGGTCGACCGGCAGCGACCCGGACTTGAGCGAGATCGCCAGGGTGTTGGCGCTCTCCACCGTGAACGATCCGCTGATCTGCGCGGAGCCGCCCAGGATCGGCTCGTTGATGTCGGGCGCCGACAGCACGACGCCGTCGAGGATGATCGCGAAGGGCTTCTTCACGTTCTCCTGCGTGACGCGGGCGAATTTGCGTGCGCCCGATCCGTTGAACTGCAGCGTCACCACCGGCTCGTTCGACTGGCCGTAGGACTGCGACGCGCCGGTGATCTCCTCGCCCGACACCATCACCTGGCGCTTGACGGCGATCGCGCCGCCGGCCGCCATCGGCAGGATCTGGCTGCCGATCGGCGCGCGGCCCTGGGCGAGCTGGTCGGGCGTCGCGGTCTCGTCCACCAGCCGGAACTCCAGCTTGGCGGTCTTGCCGATCAGGTCCTTCAGCTTCTGGGGATCGTCCAGCCCCGGCACCTCGACGACGATGCGGTTGCCGCCCTCGCGGATGATCGTCGGCTCGCGCGTGCCCAGCGCGTTGATGCGCCGGTCGATCACGTCGCGCGCGATCGTCATCGCCTCGTCGGTCCTGGCCGCCAGGCCGGCGGCGGTGGGGGTCAGCACGATGCGCGTGCCGTCGACCACCGACAGGTCCCAGTCGCGCTGGCCGGTCAGCCCCGCGCCGCTGGTCAGGTTGTTGACCCGCTCGCGCGCCAGGTCGAGCTGGGTCGCGTCGCGCACCAGGAAGGACAGCCGGCCGTCCGCGCGGCTGATCTCGCCGACCTCGACGCGCGGGCTCTGGCGCAGCGCGGAGCGGACCTCGTCCTCCTTGTGCTGGAGCGACACGGCGGCCACGTCCCTGGTGTTCGCCTCCAGCAGGATGTGGCTGCCGCCGGCCAGGTCGAGGCCCAGGTTGATGCGCGGGGAGAGCGCGGCCGGCCAGCTGGCGGTGACCCGCTCCGGCAGGAGCGAGGGGAGGGCGAAGAACACGCCGATCGCCAGCGCGACCATGGTCGCCACGATCTTCCAGCGGGGAAAGTCGAGCATCGCGGCCGGCTCAGTCGTTCGCGGGCCTGGGGGTGGAGGTCGAGGTCACGCCGGTCAGCGTCGCCTTGACCACCTTCACGCGCACGCCGGACGCGATCTCGACCTCCACCTCGGTCTCGTCGACGCGCGTGACCTTGCCGACGATGCCGCCGGCGGTGACCACCTGGTCGCCGCGCTGGACGGCGTCGATCATCGCCTTGGTCTCCTTGATCCGGCGGGTCTGCGGGCGGATGAGGAGGAAGTAGAAGATCGCGAAGATCGCGATGTAGGGGAGCGCCATCACCAGGAACGAGGCGCCGCCCCCCGCGCTGGCGCCCGCGGCGGGCACGGCCTTGAAGAGGGGGAGCAGGGTCATGGTCTCGTTTCGGATCGGGGCGGGTCCGGCGCCCGCGCGGGGGCGCCGGAGGGATGAGGGCGCGGCTAGCAAGGTTGCGGGGATTGGGCAACGGGCGGGGGGCCATCATCCGGTCACCCTCACCCTTCCGCCGCTGAGGGCACCCAAGAAAGTACTACTTTCGTGGAACCCGACGCGGCTCCCTCCCTCTCCCAAGGGGGAGAGGGACTTGGGGCGCGTCCCCTCTCCCCCCGGGAGAGGGACAGGGTGAGGGTGACCGGAAGCCCCCGCTTGCCATCCCGACGCCCGCGCCCTAGACGCCGCCGCTCGGTCGGGACGTGGCGCAGCCTGGTAGCGCATCACACTGGGGGTGTGGGGGTCGCAGGTTCGAATCCTGTCGTCCCGACCAGACTGCCGCGTGGGCGGGCGATCGGCTCTTCGTCGACGCCGTGCCGTCCTCAACGAAGACCCGGTGCGAGGGCGGCTCTCTCGATGCCTGCCTCCTTCAGCTCCGCTGGATGCGCGCGCGGGCGAGGCGCTGGTCCTCCAGCGAGTAGTAGAGCCAGATCGCGCCGTCCGCCTCCGCGACGACCGACGCCGCGAACGCGATGTCGGTGGCCGCGCGGTCGGCGGCCGGGGGCGGGGTGATCAGCGGCTCGATGCCGCGATCGACGACGCGCAGGCACTGGCGGTCGAAGGCGACCCAGCCGATCCGCCAGCGCGCGTCGTGCGTGGCGCCGTTGTAGAACATCACCGGGCATTCCGGATCGTCGAGCAGCAGCGGCCCGGTCGACAGGTGCCAATTGTCCCAGCTCCCCTCGCGCGGGTGGAGCGGGGTCGGCACCTCCTCCCACGGTCCGGCCACGCCCAGCCCGATCGCCATGCCGATCAGCGACTGTTCCTCGCGCGCGTATTCGTAGAACAGGCGCCACTTGCCCTCGACGGTGCGCTCGACCGTCGCCTCCTTGGTGTTGCCCAGCGTGTTGGTGGACGCGAACGCCACGCCCTTCTTGTAGAGCTCGGTCGGCGACGGCCCGGCCGCATAGAGCATCTGGCCGTGCGCGCGGTCGGCGGTGACCCCGGTGTAGTAGACCACGACATCGTCGTGCCAGCGCAGCACCGTCGGATCCTCGATCCCGCCGATGTCGTCGGGTCCCGGTCCGGGCGCGATCGCCGGCGCGTCGGTCATCGCGAAGTCGCGCCCGTTGGTGCCGGTGCCGTACCACACCACGCCCGTGTCGGGCGCCACCTCGCCCGGGCGCGGCACCGCGCGCACCATGATGCCCAGCGTCCCGTCCGCCTGGCGCCAGACATAGGGGCTCATATGGTCGCGTTCGGTGCAGGCGTCCGGGCCGTGGAGGGTGACGTCCTGGATCTCCTCCACATTGAAGTTCATCTGGCCCGACGCGAGCTTGGTCGTCGCCCCGCTCATGCGCCCCGTCCCGGCGCGGGGGAGCGCGGGCGCCCGTCGACGCCGGTCCCCGCCCGCGATCCCGTCCCCAGCGCGTGCGCACCGTCCACCATTCCCGCCTCCTCGCTGCCATGGCTAGAACGCACACCAAAGCGCATCTCTCCTCTTGACAAAACATATCCGATATGGTTATGGAGGGACTCACCTGAGGGAGAGTCGCATGAACGTGGAGGAACTGCTCGACGAGGTCGTCGGACGCGAGGGCGGCTACGCCGATCACCCGGCCGATCGGGGTGGACCGACCTGCTGGGGAATCACCGAACGGGTTGCGCGCGCGAACGGCTATGAGGGGCCGATGCGGCGGCTGCCGGCCGCCACCGCGCGCGCCATCTACCGCCGGCTCTATTGGGAGCGGCCCGGCTTCGACCGGGTGGCGGCGCGCGCGCCCGCGCTGGCGGCGGAGCTGTTCGACACCGGCGTCAACATGGGGCCGGCGGTGGCAGGCGGGTTCCTCCAACGCGCGCTCAACGCGCTCAACCGGGGGGCGAGCGACTGGCCCGACATGGCCGTGGACGGCCGGATCGGCCCCGCCACCCTGGCCGCGCTCGAGCGTTTCCTGAACCGGCGCGGTCCGCTGGCCGAGACCGTGCTCACCCGCGCCTGCGACGCGCTGCAGGGCGAGCGCTACCTGCGGCTGGCGGAGCGCCGGCCCGCCAACGAGGCCTTCCTCTATGGCTGGCTCGCGAACCGTCTGGGATAGGAGATCGCCCATGCCCCCCATCGACACCATCGCCGGCGCGCCCGAACCGGCCAGGCCGGAGCCGCCGACGCCGGCGGACGGCCGCGAGCCCGACGCGCTGCGCGTGGCGCTGGACGCGATCCTGGCCGAGGCGCGCGCGCCCGACCCCTGGACGAGCCGCGCGCGCCCCGCCTTCCTCTACGTCATGTACGCGCTCCTCCTCTGGTCGATCCCGCTCGGCCTGATCGCCGCCGCGCGGCCGGCGCTGGCGGACGCGATCGGGCGCGGCATGACCGCCTATCTGACCGGCATCCCGGAGCCGATGTGGGCGCTCTTCGGCACCGGCTATCTGGGCTACACGGCGGCGCGGACGTGGGGCAAGGTGAAGGGGGTGGAGTAGGGGAGGGGGCGGCCCAGGCCCGGCTCGTGGGCCGGAGTCGCCAAGCCGTACGATCCGTCAAGCGGCTCTTGCTGCGGGCGGAGTCTTGCATTACATCGTCATGCAGAAGGAGCAGGCCCATGATTGCGAACGCGCTGGTGCAGGCCCGGATCGACGGTGCCGTCAAGGAAGAGGCGGCGACCGTGCTGGCGGCGATGGGGCTGAGCGTCTCAGACGCCGTGCGCCTCCTCTTGACGCGGGTCGCGCGCGAGAAGGCGCTGCCGTTCGAACCGCTGGTGCCCAACGCCGCCACGATCGCCGCCATCGCGGACGCGCGCGCGGGTGGCCTGCCCCGTTTCGACAGTGTCGAGGCCCTGATGGACGACCTGGATGCGGACGATTGAGCGGACGGGTCAGTTCAAGCGCGACTACAAGCGAGAGGCGAGGGGGCGGCACCGCGCGTGGTTGGGCGACGACCTGGCCGCGATCCTGACCATGCTCGCTTCGGACCAGCCGCTCGAGCCGCGCCATAGAGACCACGCGCTGTCCGGCGAGTGGTCGGACCATCGCGATTGCCACATTCGTCCCGACCTCGTGTTGATCTACCAGAAGCCGGATGACGCCACAGTGCGCCTCGTGCGCCTCGGATCCCACGCCGAACTCGGCTGGTAGCGGGTCGCCGCCCCGGCTGGCGAGGCGCTTCGGCGTTTCGAGGGTGGCTATGGGAATACGGCTGGACTCACTGGGACTCGCCGCGTGATTCCCGGTCAGGGTCGCGGCGCCCCCCCCGCCCCCGCGCACCGCCCGCACCGCCCCAGCACTTCCAGCACCGGGCGCGTCGGGGTGAAGCCCCCGGTGGCGGCGATCGCCAGCACGCCGGCGACCGCGCGGTCGTCGTCGCGGTGCTCGACCTGGCCGCAGCCCTCGCAGATCAGCCACACGCAGTCGTGGGCGCAGGCGGGGTGCGTGTTCGCCAGATAGGCGTTCGCGCTCTCGAGCTTGCGGGCCAGGTTGGTGCGCACGAACAGGTCGAGGATGCGGTAGACGCTGTTGGGCGCGACGCGCCGCCCCTGGCTCTCCGACAGCTGGTCGGCGAGGTCGTAGGCGGACAGCGGGCGGGCCGCGCCCGACAGCGCGCCGTAGGTCGCGGCGCGCATCGCCGTCCAGCGCTCGCCGCCCGCCTCCAGCACGCCGCGCGCGTCGGCGGCCAGGCAGGCGGTGCCGGGCGCGTGGTGGTGGTGGTCGGTCATGGGGGGGATGTCGCGCGTGGGGGCACGAGAATCAAGCGGCGGTGGCATCCCGGCGTGAAAGCGTCGCGGCCGAGGGGCGCGCCCCGAATGGAACACCGCCGTCCCCATCCCGTCCCATTCCCGTCGCCCCGGGCTTGACCCGGGGCCAGGCTCCTTCGCGTTCGATTGCCGGATTCGGGCTCCGAAGAAGCTGGACCCCGGCTCAAGGTCGGGGTGACGGACCAAGGGACGGCTCTCGAACGGAGACACGACCAAGCGGCGGCGATCAGGCCGCCGCCGCGAACCGGCCGTTGAGCAGGTGGCCGGTCGACAGCAGCGCCACGCCGGCGATCGTCAGCGCCGCCTCGCGCGGGCCGTGGCGCACGAGCAGCGCGGTGGCCATCAGGATCAGCCCGCCCGCGCCGAGCAGCAGCGGGCCGGGCCGCGCGTGCCGCGCCAGCCCGCCCGCGAACGCCACCGCGCCGAGCAGCACCGCGAGCGCCAGCCCGACCTCGTGGATGAGCGGGTTGAGCAGCGCCGCGCCGACCGAGCCCACCAGCGCGACGCTCGCCACGCAGTGCACCGCGCACAAGGCGGACAGCCGCACGCCGAGGCGATCGACGAGCGGGCGGTCGGCGGCGGGAGGGGGTGGAGTGGCCATGGCGGCGCTGTGGCACGGATCGGGGGAGGATACAATATATCATTTTGGCTGGAGCTCGGCGCCGCATCGATTCCTCCCCTCCCTGCAAGGGAGGGGCTGGGGGTGGGTGCGAGCGTAAGCGAGCCCTTCGGACACGCGGGTGGGTGCGAGCGTGAGCGAGCCCTTCGGACACGCGGGTGGGTGCGAGCGTGAGCGAGCCGGGGAGCCTCGGCCTCCGACAAGCGCCCCGCGAGGCATCGAGCCTCGCGCGCCGCGACCCACCCCCTCCCCTCCCTTTCAGGGAGGGGAGGACATGCCCCCTCACACCGCCACCTCCGCCCGGATCGCGGGCCAGGGGTCGTAGCCGTCGAAGGCCACGTCCTCCGGCCGATACTCGAACAGCGACGGCCGTTCGGCGAGCCGCAGCGTGGGAAGCGGGCGCGGCTCGCGCGCCAGCTGCTCGCGCGCCGGGTCGACGTGGGTCTCGTAGAGGTGGACGTCGCCGCCGGTCCACACGAACACGCCCGGCTCCAGCCCCGCCTGCGCGGCCAGCATGTGGGTGAGGAGCGCGTAGCCGGCGATGTTGAACGGCACCCCCAGGAACAGGTCGGCGGAGCGCTGGTAGAGCTGCAGGTTCAGCCGCCCGTCGGCGACCTGCGTCTGGAACAGGCAGTGGCACGGGCTCAGCGCCATCTCGGCCAGCTCGCCGGGGTTCCAGGCGGTCACCACCTGCCGGCGGCTCGACGGATCGCCCCGGATGAGGTCGAGGAGGTTCGCGATCTGGTCGATCTCGCGCCCGTCCGGTGTCGGCCAGCGCCGCCATTGCCGGCCGTAGATCGGGCCGAGGTCGCCCTCGCCGTCGGCCCATTCGTCCCAGATGGTGCAGCCCATGGCGCGCAGCGGCGCGACGTTGGTGGAGCCCGACAGGAACCACACCAGCTCGGCGACGATCGAGCGGACGTGCAGCCGCTTGGTGGTGACCAGCGGAAAGCCCCGGGCGAGGTCGAAGCGCAGCTGCCCGCCCCACAGCGCGCGCGTGCCGGTGCCGGTGCGGTCGCGCTGCCGCGCGCCCGAGTCGAGCGCCTGGGCGAGGAGGTCGAGATAGCCGCGCATGGGCGGCGGGGTAGCGGGTGGCGCGGGGGAGGGGAAGCGGGGGGGGGGGGCTCCGTCGGGTCACCCTCACCCTTCCGCCGCTGAGGGCACCCACGAAAGTACTACTTTCGTGGGACCCGGCGCGGCTCCCTCCCTCTCCCAAGGGGAGAGGGATCTGGGGCGCGTCCCCTCTCCCCTTGGGAGAGGGACAGGGTGGGGGCGATAACCAAAAACGCAAAAGATGCTTGACATTCACAACCATCCGCGCTAACACATCCTTCACCGGACGCCCGCGAGTCGGATGTGGCGTCCCAGGTCCCGCTCCCCCTGATCGAGCGGCCCCCCAAACAGCACAGGACACACGCCCATGACGGATGCCGTGAGGCGTCGCCCCGGAGGCGGCGCGATGATCGCCGGCAACGGATCCAGCTTCACCCCGGCCAAACAGCGGATGTTCCTCGACACGCTGGCGCGGACCGCCAACGTGACGCGGTCGCGGTGCGAGGCGGGAGCCAGCGAGCGGCAGGTCTACAAGCTGCGCCAGCGCAACCCGGCCTTCCGGGCGGCCTGGACGGCGGCCTTGACCGAGGCCTACGAGGCGCTGGAGGCGACGCTGCTCGACCACGCGATCAACGGCTACGCCAAGCCGATCGTCCGCAACGGCGAGCACACCGGCGACATCCACGAGACCGACCACGGCCTGATGCTGCGCCTGCTCGCCATGCACCGCGACACGGTGAAGGGGCCGCGCGCGTCCGCCGGCGACGTGGCCGCGTCGCGCGCGGAGGTGGCGCGGCGGCTGGAGGTCATGGCCGAGCGCCTGGCGCTGCCCCCGCCCGAGCCGATCGCGCCGGAGGAGGGATGAGGGGGCCGACCACCGGCCCCGACCGCCGCGACGACGAGTCGTGGGCCGAGATGCTCGCGCGCAGGCCGGCGGACGAGCGGCTGGAGCGGCTGGAGGGGCTGGACGGGACGATCGTCGGGGACCTGCCCTGGAGCTGGGGCTTCTGGTCCCGGCCCTCGCAGCGGGCGCCGCGCGAGGGCTGGCGCACCTGGCTGATCCTGGCGGGCCGCGGCTTCGGCAAGACGCGCGCGGGGGCGGAGTGGGTGCGCCAGATCGCCGAGCACACGCCGTCGGCGCGCATCGCGCTGGTCGCGGCGACCTACGCGGAGGCGCGCGCGGTGATGGTGGAGGGCCCGTCGGGGCTGCTGACGATCGCTCCGCCGAACCGGCGGCCGCGCTTCGACAGCTCGCTGCGCCGGCTGGAATGGCCGAACGGGGCCAGCGCGCACCTGTTCTCCGCCGCCGAGCCGGAGGGTCTGCGCGGGCCGGAGCACAGCCACGCCTGGGGAGACGAGATCGGCAAGTGGCCGGACGGCCACCTGGCCTGGGATCAGCTGACCTTCACGCTGCGCGCCGGCCGCGCGCCGCGCGCGGTGGCGACGACCACGCCGCGCCCGGTGCCGCTGCTGCGCCGGCTGCTGGCCGACAAGGCGACGCGGACCACGCGCGGGCGCACCTGGGACAACCGCGTCCACCTGGCGCCGGCCTTCCTGGACGCGATCGCCCATCACCAGGGCACGGCCATCGGCCGGCAGGAGCTGGAGGGCGAGCTGATCGAGCACCTGCCCGGCGCCTACTGGACGCGCGCGATCCTGGCGGCGGCGCGCGGGGTGGCGGTGGGCGAGGCCACGCGGATCGTGGTGGCGGTCGACCCGCCGGCGGGCGTGGCCGGCGACGCGTGCGGCATCGTCGCGGCGGCGCGCGACCGCGAGGGCCGCGCGGTGGTGCTGGAGGACGCGAGCGTCGAGGGCCTGCCGCCGCACGGCTGGGCGCGCGCGGCGATCGCGGCGGCGGAGCGCCACGGGGCCGGCGCGATCCTGGCGGAGGCGAACCAGGGCGGCGAGATGGTCCGCGCCACGCTGCGCTCGGCGGGCGCGGTGCGGCCGGTGCGCCTGGTCCACGCGACGATCGGCAAGTCCGCGCGCGCCGAGCCGATCTCCGGCTTCTACGCCGCCGGGAAGGTCCGCCACGCGGTGGCGATGCCGGAGCTGGAGGACCAGCTGTGCGGCTTCACCGCGGCCGGCTACGAAGGCCCCGGCCGCTCGCCCGACCGCGCCGACGCGCTGGTCTGGGCGCTCACCGACCTCCTGCTGGGCACGCGCGGCGAACCCAGCGTGCGGGGGCTGTGGTGAGGGGGGGATGGAGAGAGTTCCTCCCCGGCACGGGGAGGGGGACCGCGAAGCGGTGGAGGGGCGGGCGATGGCTCAGAACCGATCCCCACGCCCACCGTCGAGTCCTGTTTCAACCAGCCCCGGCCCCTCCGTCACGCGGCGGTCGCCGCGCGCCACCTCCCCGTTCCGGGGAGGACTGGGTACGCGCCTGGCACTGTGCCACGATCATCCGCACCACCGCGTCGACATCGCGGAACACATCCCTCGCCGCCACCCGGAGAACGCCGATGTCGAGCATCGCCAGCGCCACGTCACGCGCGCTGTCCCGTTCCGGCCGCCCGGCCCGGTCGTGCGACTGGCCATCCACCTCGACCGCGAGCCGCGCGGGCGAGCAGTAGAAATCCAGCACGTAGCCGCCGGCGACCTGTTGGCGGCGGAACTTCCACCCGCCCGGGCGCGAACGGAGTGCAAGCCAGAGCTTCACCTCCGGCGGCGACATCGCGCGGCGCAGCTCGCGGGCGCGTCGGACGGTCGAGGCGGAGCCGGTGAGCATCGGCTGAGGGTGGCGTGGGACTTAAGTCCAGGCAAGGCCCACCTTGTTCCTCGCCGGCACGGGGAGGGGGACCGCGAAGCGGTGGAGGGGTGTGCGATGGCTCAGAACCGATCCCCACGCCCACCGTCGAGTCCTGTTCTCGACCAGCCCCGGCCCCTCCGTCGCCGCGTTCCGCGCCGCCACCTCCCCGTTCCGGGGAGGACGGACTCTTCGCTGAAAGGACCCCACATGAACCTGTTCGGTTGGACCCTCGCGCGGAGCCACGCCGCCCGGCCGCCGCTGGCGCGCGCGGGGCTGAGGAGCTTCGCGGCGGGCGGCGAGGCGGAGTGGTCGGGCGAGGAGCTGGTGCGCGCCGCCTATCTGCGCAACCCGGTCGCCCAGCGCGCGGTGCGGCTGGTGGCCGAGGGCGTGGGCGCGTGCCCGCTCGCCGCGTCGGACGACCGGCTCGCCGGGCTGGTCGCGGCGCGCTCGGCCGGCCAGCCGCTGCTCGACACGGCGGCGTCCCACCTGCTGCTCCACGGCAACGCCTACGTCCAGCTGATCGCCGATCCCGAGGGCGGGCTGGCCGAACTCTACGCGCTCAGGCCCGACCGGGTGAGCGTGGAGGCCGACGCGCTCGGCTGGCCGGCGGCCTACCGCTACCGGGTCGGCGCGACCGAGACGCGGCTGACGGCGGAGGACGGCGCCGGCCGCGCGCAGGTGGCGCACATCCGGGGCTTCCACCCGCTCGACGACCATTACGGCCTGGGCTGCCTGGGCGCGGCGCGCGAGGCGGTGGCGGTCCACAACGCCGCGGCGCGCTGGAACCGATCGCTGCTCGACAACGCCGCGCGGCCGTCGGGCGCGCTGGTCTACGACCCGGGCGAGGCGGGCGCGACGCTGTCGCCCGACCAGTTCGATCGTCTCCGCGACGAGCTGACCGAGAGCTTCGCGGGCGCGGCCAACGCCGGCCGGCCGATGCTGCTCGACGGCGGGCTGAGCTGGCAGTCGATGGCGCTGTCGCCCGCCGAGATGGACTTCGTGGCGCTGAAGGCGGCGGCCGCGCGCGACATCGCGCTGGCCTTCGGCGTGCCGCCGCTGATGCTGGGGCTGCCCGGCGACAACACCTACGCCAACTACGCCGAGGCCAACCGCGCGCTGTGGCGGCTGACCGTGCTGCCCTTGGCCGAGCGCATCCTGACCGCGCTGGCGCAGGCGGTGGCGCCGTGGTTCGCGGACGCGAGCCTGACGGTGGACCGCGACCGCGTGCCGGCGCTGTCGGAGGACCGCGAGCGGCTGTGGGCGCGGGTGAGCGCGGCGGATTTCCTGAGCGCGGAGGAAAAGCGCGCGATGCTGGATCTCGGGCGCGCCTGAAGCCCTCTCCCCTTCAGGGGAGAGGGTTGGGAGAGGGGCGGCGCCGCATCCGCCTGGGCCGGGCGTTCCCCTCTCCTTCCGCCACCTGCGGTGGCTCCCTCCTCTCCCCTGAAGGGGAGAGGGTTTCGACAACCCTCCCGGAGACATGTCCATGACCGACCGCACCGACCTCCTCGCGCGCCTGGTGGCGCAGGGCCGCGCGCAGGGCGGCGACCTGGTGCTGATGCGCGCGCTCGTCGAGGACGCGGCGGAGGCCGGCGTCGCGCGCGGCCTCGCCCGCCTGGGCCTGGCCGACGAGCGCGCCGGCGGCGACCTGGCCGAGCTGCGCCAGCTGCTCACCGCCTGGCGCGACGCCAAGCGGTCGGCGTGGAAGAGCGTCTGGAGCTGGCTGGTGCGCGGCGCGATGGCGCTCCTCCTGCTCGGCCTGACCGTGCGCCTGGGCGACGGGGCGGGACGGTGAGGTTCGCCGGCTACGCCGCGATCTTCGACGCGGTCGACCGGGCTCATCGAGCGGCTGCCCGCCGCCGGGGGCTGGCGCGCGCTGGCGGCGGAGCCGGTGGTGGCGATCACCGCCATGGCCGCGCTGGAGGAGGCCGGGCCGCGCGCGCTCGCCCCCGCCCAATGGGCGATGGACATCGACCGCCACGGCGCGGGCCATGTGCGCGTGCTCGACGCCGGCCGCGCGGACCGGGTGGAGGTCCGCTACACCGCCGGGCTGGCGGCCGACTGGACGGGCGTGCCCGAGGCGGTGCGCCACGGCATCCTGCGGCTGGCGGGCGATCTCCACCGGGCGCGCGACGCCGCGCGGGCGGAGCTCGCCCCGTCGCCCGCCATATCCCCCGCCGTCGCCGCGCTGTGGCGGCCCTGGCGGCGCGCGACGCTGGGCGCGTCGCGGACGCGGGCGTGAGCGCGGACGCGGCGACCGCGCTGCTGGACGCGCTCGCCGCCGCGCTGCGCGCCGATCCGGCGCTCGCCGCGACCCTGCAGGCGGTGGAGGTCGACCGGCACGAGCCGTCCGGGGCGCGGCCCGCCGTCACGCTCGCCGCGCCGGCGAGCGCCGACTGGTCGACCAAGACGGAGCGCGGGCGCGAGGTCGCCGTGCGGCTCGCCGTCCACGACCGGCCGGAGCGGGCCGCGCGCGCCCGCGAACTGATGGCGGCGGCGGGCGCGGCGCTGGAGCGGCCGCCGGCGGTCGCGGGCTGGCGGCTCGTCAGCCTGGTGGAACGCGAACCCGCCTCGGGCGCGGTCCAGCGTCCGCCGGCGCCGGGGCGGGAGGTGGCGGAGTGGCGCGCGCGGCTGCTGCGGGAGGCGGCGCCGTGACGCGGCGCGCGTTCGGGCCGAGCGGCGGCACCGCGCCCGCGCCCTCCAGGGCCGGCGGCGGGGTCTCGCCCAGCGGCGGCGGCGGGGCGGGCTCGGCGCGCGTGGGCCGGCGCGCGCCGCCATAGGGGTATCGGTTCGGGTCCGGCGCGGGGCCGCGCAGCTGGAGGAGCGTGGGATAGCCGGCCGCGACCACGCCGCGCAGCCCGTCGGCATAGGCCGCCGCCGCCCGCGCTCCGGCCTCTCCCGACTCCGGCCGCCCGGTCAGCGCCGGATCGCGGCCGGCGCGCGCGGCGGCGACGGCGGCGGTCAGCGCGGCCTCCTCCCCGGCGCACAGGGTGGGCAGCGCGGCGCGGAACGCCGCCGCCTCCACGCCGGCGCGCGCGGCCCCGTCCGCCGCCGCCTCCAGGCACGCCTCGAACGCGCGCTGGGCGTCGAGCGGGGTGGCGAGGAGGAGGGCCAGGGCGAGCATGGGGCTGGTGTAGCGGCAAGATACGAACAAATCCTCCTCCGGATTCGGCGGAGGACCGCCCGTCCCGCATCGCCCCCTCTCCCGCCGGGAGAGGGACGGGGTGAGGGTGACCAGGCGGCAAGGGCGTCGCCCTCACCCTTCCGGCGCTGTCGCGCCTCCCTCCCTCTCCCGCCGGGAGAGGGACCTTCGAAAGGATCACGCCATGCCCGCCCAGTCCGGTTCCCACTTCCTGCTCAAGGTCGCCGACGGCGGCGCGCCGCCCGCCTACCGCACGGTCGCCGGCCTGCGCTCCACCAGCCTGGCGGTGAACGGCGATCCGGTGGCGATCACCTCCAAGGACTCCGGCGGCTGGCGCGAGCTGCTGTCGGGCGCGGGCGTGCGCTCGGTCAGCGTCGCGGCGGCGGGCGTGTTCATGGGCTCGGACGCGGAGGCGCGGATCGCCGCCGCCGCCATGGCCGGAACGCTCGACGACTACGAGCTGAGCTTCGAGGACGGCGAGCGGCTGCGCGGCCGCTTCCTGGTGACCCGCCTCGACCACGCGGGCGACCACAATGGCGAGCGGACCTACGCGCTGGCGCTCGAATCCTCCGGCCCGGTGGCGCGCCTGGAGCCGGGCGCGTGAGCCGGGGCGCGAACCCGGCGCGCGGCGAGGCGGCGCTGGGCGGGTGGACGCTGCGCCCGACCTTCGAGGCGCTGGTCGCCGCCGAGGCCGAGCTGGGGCCGCTCTTCGCGCTGGTCGACCGCGCCGCCGACGGCGCGCTGACGCTGGCGGAGGTGGCGGCGCTGTTCTGGCACTGCCGGGTCGACGAGGTCGGCCGCGAGGCGATGGGCGAGGCGATCGTCGCCGGCGGCCTGGCCGCGACCACCGCGCCGCTGCGCGCGCTCCTCACCCAGATCCTGGCGGGGCGGTGAGGGGAGTCGCGAAGAACGGAAGGGACGATGTGACCACTCCCGCATCTCCAATCCCGTCATTCCCGCGAAAGCGGGAATCCAGGCACCACTCGCCGGCCCGGAGCCTGGATCCCCGCTTTCGCGGGGATGACGGGGGAGGGGAGGGCGGTCCCCCTCCCCGTGCCCGGGAGGAACCAGCGTCCTCCCTCACCCCCATCGCCACCCGGCTCGCCGGCCTCGCCGGCGCGCTGCTCGGCTGGCGGCCGGCGGAGTTCTGGGCGGCGACGCCGGCCGAGCTGGCGACCGCGCTCGCCCCCTTCGCGCCCGAGCCCGCCGCCCCGCCCGACCCCGCCGCCATCGCCGCGCTGAGGGCGCGCCATCCGGACGGGTAGGGGGCTTGTTCCTCCCCTCCCTGGAAGGGAGGGGAGGACGTTTCCCCCCCACCCCCAACGAAGGCACCCGCCATGACCGACCCCCTCGCCCCCATCGCCGCCGGCTGGCGCGCCGACGCCGACCGCTTCCGCCGCGAGGTCGCCGCGCTGCGCGACGGGATGGAGCGCGAGCTGGGCGACGGGGCGGAGCGCGCGGCGCGGCGGCTGGAGGGCGCGCTGACCGGCGCGATCCGCAAGGGCTCGCTGGGCTTCGAGGACCTGCGCAAGCTCGCGCTCTCCGTGCTGGCGGACATCGCGTCGGCGGCGGTGCGGACCGGACTCGACTCGATCCTCGGCGGGGGCGGGGGCGGGGGCGGGACCGGGGGCGGGACGGGTGGGGGCGCCCCCGCCGGCCTGGTCCAGCTCGCCGCCGCGCTGCTGGGGCGCGGGGCGGGCCTGCCGGGCCGCGCCACCGGCGGCCCGGTCTCGCCCGGCCGCGCCTACACGGTCGGCGAGAGGGGACCGGAGGTCTTCGTGCCCACCGGCAGCGGCGCGATCGTGGCGCCCTCCGCCCGCGCGCCCGGTCCGGTGACGGTCAACATCCGCGTGGACGCCGCCCGGTCGAGCACCGACGAGGCGCTCACCCGATCGAGCCGCCAGGTGGCCGCCGCGGTGCGGCGGGCGCTGGAGGGATAATGTTCCTCCCCAGCTCGCCTCGGGGAGGAGTGGCTCCCGTCTGTCCCGCAGCGCTCCCCTCCCTGCTTGCAGGGAGGGGGCGGGGGTGGGCGCGAGGCGAAGCCGAGCCTCCTGCGCCCCACCGGCTCGCCGGCGCTCGCCATCCACCCCCAGCCCCTCCCTTCCACGGAGGGGAGGAGATCGACCCCATGCCCCACGCCCTCGTCACCTCGCGCGACGGCCGCGACGAGGCCACCGTCCGGCGCTTCGATCCGCGCTTCTGGACGGTGAACTTCCCGCGCCCCGCCATGGCCAGCGTCGTCACGACCGCCCACGACGCGCTGCGCGTGGACCTCGCGTGGCACGATTCGGGGCACGATCCCGGGCACCGATCCGACGCGCTGGTCGGCCTGATCTGGGAGTCGGCCGACCGGCTGTCCCCGCCGCTGATCGCCTACGAGACCCGGCGCGACTACGCGGCCACGCGCCTCGCCTTCCGCTGGCGGTCGGCCGGGTGCCGCCCGCTCGACGTGCTCGATGGGCCGGTGCTGACGGTGGAGGGGCTGGATGCCGACGGGACCCCGCGCGCCTGGTATGTGCGGCTGTGGAACCACGCGGTGGGCACGCCCACCGACGCGGTCGTCACGCTCGACTTCGACGCGCTCGACGGCGGGTTCCTGCTGCCGGCGGAGGCGGACCGGGTGTGGCCGCACGCGATCGAGCGCATGTTCGTCAGCCTGACCCCGGACGGAACGGGCCCGACCGGCTGGGCGGAGATGAGCGCCATCGAGGCGACCGGGTCGGGCGCGATGCTGACGATCGGCGACGCGCTGGTGCCGCCGCACGACCTGCGCCTCGCCACCGCCTACGACGACAGCTTCAACCAGACGCCCGAGCGGCTGCTGCGCGCGGCGCTCCATCTCGGCTATCGCCGCGAGCTGTTGCACTATGTCGGCATGAGCCACTTCATGGCGCTGCCGGTCGGCGGCGGCCCGATCCTGTGCGAGCCGGCGCGGCGGTGGCACGCCGACTGTCTGACCCGCGCCCTCGCGCTCGGCTACGACGTGATCCTCTCGCTCTCCTTCGAGCTGTTCGACGCCCACTGCCCCGAGGCGTGGAAGCAGCGCGACGCCGACGGCGCGCCGGCGCTGACCGGTTGGGAACCGCCCTCGACCCTGCTCTCGCCCGCCAGCGCGGAGGCGGTGGGCTGGCTGGAGCGGACCGCGCGCGCGTTCGTGGCGCTGGCCAAGGCGGCCGGCCAGCCGGTGCGGTTCCAGATCGGCGAGCCGTGGTGGTGGGTCCGCGACGGGCGGCTCCACGCCCACGACACCGCCACCCGCGCCCGCGTGCCGGACGCGCCCGCCGACGTGCGGGGAGCCCTGGACGCCGGGACGGCCGCGAGGCTGGACGCGCTCGGCGCGATCCTGGCGGAGGCGACCGGGCGGATCGCCGACGCGGTGCGCGACGAGGCGGGGGCGGCGGGGGCCGAGCTGCTGCTGCTCGTCTATCTGCCCACCGTGCTCGACACCGCCACGCCGGAGCTGAAGCGCGCCAACGTGCCGGTCGGCTGGGCCTTTCCCCGCTTCGACGTCCTCCAGCTCGAGGACTACGACTGGGTGACCGACGACCGGCCGGAGCGCACGCGGGCGGGCTTCGCGGCGATGGCGGCGCGGCTGGGCTATCCGCCGGAGCGGACGCACTATCTGTCCGGCTTCGTGCTCCGCGCCGAGAGGGGCGCCATCGAGTGGCCGCGGATCGCGCGCGCCGCCGAGGCCGCCCGCCCCCACGCCGCCGCGCGCTTCGTCTGGGCGCTGCCCCAGGTGGCGCGCGACGGCTTCGTCCATTTCGACATCCATGATGAGGAGGGTCCGGTGCGGGACTTCGACGACGTCCGCCTGCCCATGGCCATCGGCCGGCACGCCACGGTCGAGACCGAGCACGCGGTCAGCGTGGTCACGACCGGATCGGGGCACGAGGCGCGGAACGCCGACTGGGCGGGCGCGCGCCTGCGCTTCGACGTCGGACCGGGCGTGCGGAGCGAGGCGGACGTGGCGGCGCTGATCGCCTTCTTCCGCGCGCGGCGAGGCCCGGCGCGGGGCTTCCGCTTCGCCGATCCCTTCGACGCCAGCTCGGCGGCGGCGCCGGGCGAGGCGGTGAGCGCCACCGACCAGCGGCTGGGGGAGGGCGACGGCGGGCGCACGCGCTTCGCCCTGGTCAAGGACTATGGCGAGGGCGCCGCGCGGCGGATCACCCGGCCGGTCGCGGGGACCGTGCGCGTCGCTCTGGACGGCGCGCCGGTCGCCGGCTGGACCCTGGAGGGGGGCGGCGAGGTGCTGTTCGCGGTCGCCCCTCCGGCCGGCGCCGTGGTGACGGCGGGCTACGCGTTCGACGTCCCCGTCCGCTTCGCCTCCGACCGGCTGGAGGTCGCCCGCGCCACCGCGCTGGCGGGCGAGATCGCGTCGGTTCCCCTTGTCGAGGTGCGGGAATGACCGGGCTCCGCCCCTCCCTTCCAGGGAGGGGTTGGGGGTGGGTGGCGAGCGACAGCGAGCCTCTGCCTCACACTCCGTCAGCTCGGCTTCGCCTCGCACCCACCCCTCGGTCCCCTCCCTTGCAGGGAGGGGAGGAGTAGAACCATGCTCACCACCCTCGCCTTCGCCTTCGTGCTGCGCCGCCGCGACGGCGTGACGCTGGGGCTGACCTCGCACGACCGGCCGCTCACCGTGGACGGGGTGGCGTGCCTGGCCTCGCCCGGCGCGACGCCGTCCGCCATCCAGCGCTCCACCCGGCTGGACGGCGACACCGTCGACCTGTCGGGCGCGCTCTCGCACGCGGCGATCGGCGAGGAGGACCTCGACCTCGGCCGCTGGACCGGCGCGGCGCTGGCGCTGCACGTCGTGGACTGGGAGACGGGCGCGGTGGTGGCCACCCCGATCCGGGGCGCGCTGGGCCAGGCGGAGCGGCGCGGGCGGCGTTTCTCGGTGGCGCTCGACGGCCCGCTCGCGCGGCTGGACGAGCCGCTCACAGAGCGCACCGCGCCCGAATGCCGCGCGCGGCTGGGCGACGCGCGCTGCCGGGTCGATCCGGCGCGCCTCACCGCCGTGCGCACGGTCGCGGCCGCGGACGACGCGGGGCTGGCGCTGGCCGAGGGCGACGAGGCGCGCTGGGCGGGGGGCGAGTGCGCGCCGCTCGACGGGCCGCTCGCCGGGCTGCGGCTGGCGCTGGGCGGCGCGGCGGCCGGGCGGCTGCGCCTCCGCCTGCCGCCGCCGCGCGCGCTCGACCCGGGCGTGCGGGTGCGGCTCACCGAGGACTGCGACAAGACGCTCGCCACCTGCGCGGGCCGGTTCGGCAACGCGGAGAACTTCCGCGGCGAGCCGCACCTGCCGGGCAACGACCTGCTCCTGAGGGTGCCGCGTGGATGAGGGGGATGGGTGGGACACTTCCGACCCGTGACGGTGATGACGGGGAGAGGGTGGGGGGGAGTGCCGTCATCACCCGCGCCCGCGCGCTCGTGGGCGTGCGCTTCCGTCCGCACGGCCGCGACCCCGCCACCGGGCTGGACTGCGTCGGGCTGGCCGGGCTGGCGATGGGAGTGGCGGGACTGCCCACCGGCTACCCTCTGCGCGGCGGGTCGGCCGGGGCGCTCGCGGCGCGGATCGACGGCTGCGGCCTCGTGCGCCGCGGCCCCGCGCCGGGCGCGCTCGCGCTCGTGGAGAGCGGGCCGGCGCAGTTCCATCTCGTCGTGCTCACCGCCGACGGCTTCGTCCACGCCGACGCCGGGCGGCGGCGCGTCGTCGAGCGGCGGGGCGCGGTGCCGTGGCCGGTGATAGGGTGGTGGCGGGCCGCCTCCCCTCTCCCGGCGGAAGGGTGAGGGTGACCGAGCGTGGTGCGTGTCACCCTCACCCCGTCCCTCTCCCGAGGGGAGAGGGGGCTCACGCCGCGCCGGCCCGCCGGTTCTCCCGCCCTTCTCCCCTTGCAGGAGCATTCCCATGGCCACCCTCGTCCTCTCCTCCGTCGGCACCGCGATCGGCGGACCGTTCGGCGGCTCGATCGGCGCGCTGATCGGGCAGTCGATCGACGGCGCGCTGTTCGCGCCCAAGCGCGAGGGGCCGCGGCTCGACTCGCTCGCCGTCCAGTCCTCGCGCTACGGCGCCGCGCTGCCGCTGCTGTTCGGCGCGACGCGGGTGGCCGGCACCGTCATCTGGGCGACCGATCTCGCCGAGCGCCGCTCGACCACCGGCGGCAAGGGCAAGCCGAAGGTCACCAGCTACAGCTACTTCGCCGACTTCGCGGTCGCGCTGTCGGCGCGGCCGATCCAGCGGATCGGCCGGATCTGGGCGGACGGCACGCTGCTCACCCGCGCCGACGGGTCGCTGTCGGTCGACGGGCGGATGCGGCTCCACGCCGGCGGCGAGGACCAGGCCCCCGACCCGCTGATCGAGGCGGAGGAGGGGCGGGGCCGCGCGCCCGCCTATCGCGGCCTGGCCTACGTCGTGTTCGAGGAGCTGGCGCTGGAGGGCTTCGGCAACCGCGTGCCGATGCTGTCGTTCGAGGTCTTCGCCGACGCGGGGCCGCTGGCGCTGGCGCCGGTCGTCGGGCGGCTGTCGGACGGCGCGCTGGGCGGCGACGGGTCGCTCATCGGCGCGGCGGGCGCGGCGTTCGCCGGCGGCACCCGGCGCGAGGCGCTGGCGGGCCTGGCCGAGCCGCTGTCGCTGGCCGTGGGCGAGGCGGACGGGCGCGCGGTGCTGCGGCGCGACGGCTCCACGGCCGCCGCGCCGCCGGTGCTGGCCGGACTGGGCGCGGCGGACGAGGGCGAGGAGCGGCCGCCCCGCCTGGCGATCGCCGACCGGCCGGCGGCGACCAGCGTCGCCTTCGACTTCGCCGAGCCCGCGCGCGACTATCAGCCCGGCCGCCAGCGCGCCGCGACCGGCGGCGCGGACGCGCGGCCCGAGGAGCGCCAACTGCCGCTGGTGCTCGACGCCGCGCGCGCCAAGGCGCTGGCGGTGGAGCGGCTCGACCGGGCGCGGGGCGCCGCGCGCCGGGCCGCCGTGGCGCTGCCGTTCCAGGAGGGCCTCGCGCTCGCGCCGGGCGACATCGTGCGCCTGCCCGACGCGCCGGGCCGCTGGGGGGTGGTGGACTGGCTGCTCGAACGCGGGGTCGTGCGCCTGGAGCTGGAGCCGGTCGTCGCCGCGTCCGCGTCCGACGCCCCGGCCGACGGTGGCCGCGCGGTGCCGGCGGTGCCGCCCCCCGGCGCGGGCCGGGCGCGGCTCGAGCTGCTCGACCTGCCCTGGCTCGCCGACGGCGCGCGCGCCTATGTGGCGCTGGGGCGCGACGACGGCTCCGACCGCCCGCTGCCGCTGCTGCTGGAGCGCGCGGGGGGAACGGAACCGATCGGCCCGAGCGCGCCCGCCGCCGCGCTGGGCACGGTCGAGGTGCCACCGGCGGGGACGGGCGCGCTGCTGTTCGACCGGACGAGCCGCCTGGTCGTGGCGCTGCCGCCCGCCGCCGACCTGATGGACGCGGACGCCGACCGGCTGTCGGCGGGCGCCAACGCGGCGCTGGTCGGCGACGAGATCGTGCAGTGGGCGCGCGCCGAGCCGCTCGGCGGCGGCCGCTGGGCGCTGACCGGCCTGCTGCGCGGGCGGCGCGGCACGGAGGCGGCGATCGGAACCGCGCGCGCGGGCGACCGCTTCGTGGCGCTGGACGCCGCGACGCTCCAGCCGCTGCCGGCCGACGCGGGCGGCGCGCTGCGGGTGCTCGCGGTGCCCGCCGGCCGCGACGCGGCGGTGGCGGAGGCGGGCGCCACGATCGGTGTCGGCGGGCCGCTCCCGCTGTCGCCCGTCCATCCGAGCGCGCGCGAGCGGGCGGACGGCGGCCTGCTGCTCGGCTGGGTGCGGCGGAGCCGGGCGGGCTGGGCGTGGCGGGACGGCGCCGACGCGCCGCTCGCGGAGGAGCGCGAGCGCTATCTGGTGACGCTGTCCGACGGCCGCTCGATCGAGGTGGGCGAGCCCCGCCTGGCGCTGGCCGCCGCCGAGCGGGTGGCCGGCGACCGCGCCTTTTCCGTGCGCCAGCTCGGCACCCACGGCCGCTCCGAGGCGGCGATCCACACAGGCCACACAGGAGAGTGACGATGACCATCGAGACGACGCCCCGGCTGGGGCTGCCGCTGCTGCACGCCGCGCAGGCGCAGAAGGAGTGGACCCACAACGAGGCGCTCACATTGCTCGACGCGCTCGCGGGCGCGGTGCTGGCCGGCGGGCCGCTCGACGCGCCGCCCGCCGACCCCGCGCCCGGCGGCGTCTGGCGGGTGGGCGCGACGCCCAGTGGCGAGTGGAGCGGGCGCGCGGGGTGGCTGGCGGTGGCGTCGCCCGCCGGCTGGCGCTTCGCCGACCCGCCGGCGGGCTTCGTCCTGGCGCGCGCGGGCGACGGCGCGCCGGTGCGGCGCACGGCCGACGGGTGGCAGGAGGGCGCGCTGGCGCTCGACTCCCTCGTGCTGGCGGGCCGCGCGGTCGGCGGGGCGGCGGCGCAACCGGTCGACGATCCGGTGGGCGGCGCCACGGTGGACGCGGAGGCGCGCGCGGCGCTCGTCCGGTTGCTCGCCGCGCTGCGCGCGCAGGGGCTGGTCGCCTGACGAGTGCGGCCTTCTTGCAACAGGTTCGGTCAAATGTCCGCTTGCGACGCAACCGACCCGCGCGTAGGGGGTTCCTCGGCATCCAAGCCCATTGAAGGAAAGGGGATCAGTATGCGCAAGACAGCCATTGCCGTGGCGCTCGCTACGTCGGCTCTCGCGAGCCCGGCGCTGGCGCGCGACGGGGCCTTTTACGTCGGCGCCGAAGGCGGCGCCATGATCGTCGAGGACTCCGACCTGAAGGTCGCCGGTCCGCTCGACGCGTCCATCGACCACAAGTACGGCTACGACTTCGACGGCATCGTCGGCTACGACTTCGGCGTGTTCCGCATGGAGGCCGAGGGTGGCTACCGTTCGGCGGATCCGGACGAGTTCAACGCGGCGCAGGGCTTCGCGCGGATCGGCGCCCCGTACGCGGCCGGCAACTACGACGGTGTCCGTGGCCGCACGTCCAACCTGTCCTTCATGGTCAACGGCCTGCTCGACTTCGGTCCGGACGATGGCCTGCAGGGCTTCGTCGGCGGCGGTGCCGGCATCGCGCGCACGAAGGCGAAGTACAGCATCGACCGCTCCGACGGGCCGTTCCTCAACGACAGCGACACCGGCTTCGCCTATCAGGCGCTGGCCGGCATCCGCGCCCCGCTGACCCGCAACATCGAAGCGGGCATCAAATACCGCTTCCTGACCCAGCCGAACGTCCGGCTGACCGGCGCGGCCGGCCAGCGGGTCGACACGCGCTGGCGGAGCCACTCGCTGCTGGGCAGCTTCATCTTCAACTTCGGCACGCCGGAGCCGCCCCCGGTGGAAATGGCCCCGCCCCCGCCGCCCTACATCCCGCCGCCGCCGGCTCCCCCGCCGCCGCCGCCGATCGTGCAGTGCAACACGGGTCCGTACATCGTGTTCTTCGATCTCGACAAGTCGGACATCACGCCGGCCGCCGGGTCCGTCCTGGACAACGCGATCGCGTCGTACCGGGATTGCGGCAACGCGCGGATCTCGCTGGCGGGCTACACCGATCGCTCGGCGTCGGTGAAGTACAACCTGGCGCTGGCGGCTCGCCGCAACGCCTCGGTCCAGTCGTACATGACGGGTCGCGGCATTCCGTCGGGCGTCATCACCACGCAGGCCTTTGGCGAGGCCAACCCGCGGGTTCCGACCGCCGACGGCGTGCGCGAGCCGCAGAACCGCCGGGTGGAGATCACCTACGGTCCGGGTTCGGGCATGTAGGCCTCGGTCGTACGATCGAGGATGTGACACGGGAGAAGCCGGGGTTCGCCCCGGCTTCTTTTTTTGTGCGGCGTCCGGCCCGCGCGCCGGCGATCGCCGGCCGCCCCGCCGGCGCCGCGAACGGACGGGAGTGCGCATGAGGATCGCGATGATCGGATCGGGCTATGTCGGGCTGGTGTCCGGCGCGTGCCTGGCGGACTTCGGCCACCGGGTGGTGTGCGTCGACAAGGCGGCCGACAAGATCGCGGCGCTGAGGGACGGCCGGATGCCGATCTTCGAGCCCGGCCTGGACGGCCTGGTCGCGGCCAACGTCGCCGCCGGCCGGCTGTCCTTCACCACCGACCTGGCCGAGGCGCTGGACGGGGCCGCCGCGATCTTCATCGCCGTGGGCACGCCGTCCCGGCGCGGCGACGGCCACGCCGACCTGACCCACGTCTTCGGCGCGGCGGAGGAGATCGCCGCGGCCATGGACGAGGGCGCGGTCGTGGTCACCAAGTCCACCGTGCCGGTGGGCACCGGCGACCGCGTCGAGGCGATCCTGGCGGAGCACCGGCCGGGCGCGGCCGCGTCGGTCGTCTCCAACCCCGAGTTCCTGCGCGAGGGCGCGGCGATCGGCGACTTCAAGCGCCCCGACCGGATCGTCATCGGCGCCAACGACGAGCGCGGCCGGGCGGTGCTGACCGAGGTCTATCGCCCGCTCTACCTCAACCACTCGCCGATCGTCTTCACCGACCGGCGCACGGCCGAGCTGACGAAATACGCCGCCAACGCCTTCCTGGCGACGAAGATCACCTTCATCAACGAGGTCGCCGACCTGTGCGAGGCGGTCGGCGCCGACGTGCAGGACGTGGCGCGCGGCATCGGCCTCGACAACCGGATCGGGCCGAAGTTCCTGCACGCCGGTCCCGGCTATGGCGGCTCGTGCTTTCCCAAGGACACGCTGGCGCTGCTCAAGACCGCCGAGGACGCCGCCACGCCGATGCGCATCGTCGAGGCGGTCGTGCGCGTGAACGACGGGCGCAAGCGGGCGATGGGCCGGCGCGTGCTCGCGGCGCTGCCCGCCGGCGGGCGGGGCGCCACCGTCGCGCTGCTCGGGCTCACCTTCAAGCCGAACACCGACGACATGCGCGACGCGCCGTCGCTCGCGATCGTGCAGGCGCTGGGCGACGCCGGCGCGACCGTGCGCGCGCACGATCCCGAGGGCATGGAGGCCGCGCGCGCGCTGATGCCGGGGGTGCTTTTCGCGTCCGACCCCTACGACGCGGCCGACGGCGCCGACGCCTGCGTCATCGTGACCGAGTGGGACGCCTATCGCGCGCTCGACCTCCCGCGCCTGCGCCGGCGCATGGCCGGCGACGCGCTGTTCGACCTGCGCAACATCTACGACGCGGACGCGGCGCGGGCGGCGGGCTTCGCCTACCGCTCCATCGGGCGCGGTCCGGCGGAGGGTTAGTGCCCGATTGTTCGAGCGGCGGAGTGCCAGCTCCTCCCTCTTGGTGTTTGTGACCTCTCAACTCCCTCCAGCCCTCTCCCGCCAGCGGGAGAGGGCTATAGTGGGTCCTGACCCTGGTCTGGTCGTCCCGATCCTCTGACGCGTTCATCCGCGGGACACCGCCCCCGCTATCCCGCTCGGCGCAGCACCGTGTCGGCCAGGCGCCTGGCCTCCGCGGTCACCGACCAGTCGGTCTCGGCCCGCCGGCGCGCCGCCGCGGCGCGGCCGGGATCGTCGGTGATCGACGCCAGTCCCCGCGCCGCCTCCCCGGTGTCGTCCGGGAGCGCCACGACGCCCACCGCCGCGTCGAGGTCGCGGCTGTCGGCGGCCACGAAGGCGGGGCGGCCGAGCGTCGCCGCCTCGCGCGCCACCAGCCGCGACAGGCCGCCGCCGTCCGGCAGCACGGCCGCGCGGCAGACCGAGAACAGCGGCAGGGCGCCGCCCACCTCCACGCCCGCGCCGTCGAGCGCGTCGAGCCCGTCCGGCGCCGGTCCGACGCCCAGCCACAGCCACAGCGGCGCCTCGCCGGCCGCGCGCAGCGCGCCGTCGAGCGCCCGCACCCGCTCCCGCCCCGCCCCGGTCTCGCACAGCGCGGCGAACAGCGCGCGCGCCGGGTCCACGCGCGCCTGGCGCAGCGCGATGCGGGCGAGCGAGTCGGGGCTGTGGCGGCGCAGCTGGCGCGCGTCCACGCCCGGCGGCAGGTCGATCGCGTCGCGGACCGCCGGCGCGCCCGTGCGGCCCACGGTCAGGTTGGGGTCGCGCGCCAGCAGGGCGGACAGCCGCCCGCGCAACCCGCCTCCGCCCGGCGGCGTCGGCTGGGCGGTGACGAGCCGGCTGATCGAGCGGTCGAGCGCCTGGGCGACCCGGCTCGCCTGGTTGCCGGCGGCGTCCAGCCCCCACGCGAAGGCGGCGGACCCGCGCGCCAGCACCGCGCGCACGGCCGCCGTCTGGGCGATGAGCGACCCGGGGTCGTCGAGCCGCGCGACCTGGCCGGTCACACCGGCCCAGTTGCCGAGCGCGCGGCTGTCGAACGGATCGTCGCCCAGCACCAGCAGCTCGGCCGCCAGCCCCGCGTCGTTCAGCGCCGACAGCAGGCCCGCCCGGTGCCGCCGCTCGGCGTCGGCGCGCCCCCAGTCGGCGGCGATGGCGAGCAGGCGCGGCCGCTCCGTCGCGGTGGGCTTCGTCGCGGTGGGCTTCGTCGCGGTCATCCGGCGCCCTCCTGCAGCACCCAGCGCCGGTCGCCCTCCAGCGCCAGCGCGGTGAGCACGCCGGACGCGTAGGCGCCGGTGTCGATGCCGATGCGGTTGGACCGCTCGTCCACCCGCGACGTGATGGTGTGGCCGTGGACGACCATCGCCTCGTGATCGGCCGCGTATTCCAGGAACTCGGAGCGGATCCAGCGCAGATCCTGCCCCTCCTGCTCGTCGAGCGGCACGTCGGGCCGGATGCCGGCATGGACGAACAGATAGTCGCCGGCGCGCACCTGTTCGCCCAGGCCGCGCAGCCACTCGCGGTCGTCGGCGGGCACATGGGCGTGCATCCACTCGCGCACGCCCTCGTAGGGCAGGGCGGGGTAGTCGTCCGGCGACAGGCCATAGCTGAACAGCGTCTCGCGGCCGCCGATCTTGAGGAAGAAGCGCAGCGCGCCCGGCTGTCCGTCGAGCGCGCGCAGGAACGACTCCTCGTGGTTGCCCATCAGCGCGTCGACGCGCCAGCGGTCGTCGGCCTGCAGCTCGCGCACCCGCGCGATCACGCCGGCGCTGTCCGGCCCGCGGTCCACCAGGTCGCCCAGGAACACCAGCCGCCCCTCCGCCTGCCCGCGCGCCGCGTGGTCGGCGGCGATCCGCGCGAGCAGCCCGTCGAGCAGCTCAAGGCAGCCATGGACGTCGCCGACGGCGTAGAGGCGCTCGCCGGGCGGCGCGCAGGCGACGGGAAGGCGGGGACGGCGGAGCAGGCGGGCGAGCATCGAAACTCCCGATGGGGCGTGGCGTGGCGGGGCGTTGCGGTGGCGCGGCTTGTGGCCCACAACGGGATGAACCGGACGTGGATCGGGCGCAAGGTGCGGGGAGGACGGAGATGCGGGTACGTGGAGGTCTTGCGGCGCTGTCGGGGCTGGCGGCGCTGGCGATGGCCGGCTGCGTCGCCGTCGAGCGGGCGCGGGCGCCGTTCGCCACCGCCGCCCTGACCGGGCCGGACGGCGGCGCGCGCGGGTCGGCCCGGCTGGAGCGCGGAGCGGGCTCGGCCACGCTCGCGGTCGACCTGACCGGCCTGACACCCGGCCCGCACGGCGTCCACATCCACCAGGCGGGTCGCTGCGACGCGCCGGACTTCCGGACCGCCGGCGGTCACTGGAACCCGACCGACGCCGAGCACGGGCGGCTCAACCCGCGCGGGCCGCACGCGGGGGATCTGGGCAACGTCACCGCGGACGCCCGGGGCCGGGTGCTCGCACGCCTGGCGCTGCCGATGGGCGGCGCGCGGCTCGACCGGCTGCTCGACGCGGACGGGGCGGCGGTGATCGTCCATTCCGGCGCCGACGACGAGCGCACCGATCCCGGCGGCGACAGCGGCGACCGGGTCGCCTGCGGCGTGCTGGAGCCGCCGCGTTAACGCCCTTTTCAGCTTTGCGGCGCAGACCGGCCGGGAACAGCACGGGCGCGGGGTCACCTCTGATGAAGCACGAGACGATCGACTGCCGCCGCGACACGCGCCGCCCGACCTACATCACGGGCACGATCCAGAAGGCCGGGATGGCGAACCCCTGCTGGGTGCGCGACATCTCGGCCGGCGGCGCGCTGATCTTCGCGGAGGTGCCGCTCGACCGCAACGATCGGGTGATCCTGGCCGTCGACGACAAGAGCCTGGCGGCCTATGTCCGCTGGGTGGACTATCCGCTGGCGGGCCTCCAGTTCGAGGCCGGCTCCATGATCCGGGGCGGCACCGCGTCGCGGGAGGGGGTCGCCACTCCGGGCGGCCGCCTGCGCGACAAGCTGACGACCAGCGACGAGGGGTTGGCCGGCCGCGTGCGGCGCTGGTTCCAGGGCAACTGATCCCCCCGCCACCCGATCCCCGCAACCCGACTTGCCGGTGAGCCGGTGACGCTGCGCGCCCTGTCCGTCTACGGCACGCGTCCCGAGGCCGTGAAGATGGCCCCCGTCGTGCTCGCGCTCGCCGCCGCGCCGGGCGCGGTCTCGCTGGTCTGCACGACCGGCCAGCATCGCGAGATGCTGGAGGGCGTGAACGCGACCTTCGGCATCGTGCCCGACGCCGAACTGGCGCTGATGAAGGCGGGGCAGGGGCTGACCCACATCACCACCGCCGTGCTGGAGCGGCTGCCGGCCGTGTTCGAGCGGCTGCGGCCGGACCTGGTGCTGGTCCATGGCGACACGACCACGTCCTTCGCCGCGGCGCTCGCCGCCTTCTACGCCGGGATCGACGTGGCCCATGTCGAGGCGGGGCTGAGGACCGGCGACCTGATGTCGCCCTGGCCCGAGGAGGCGAACCGGCAGCTGACCGGACGGCTGGCGCGCCGGCACTTCGCGCCCACGGAGCGCGCGCGCGCGAACCTGCTGGCGGAGAACGTGCCCGACGCGCGCATCGTGGTGACCGGCAACACGGTCATCGACGCGCTGATGCTGGCGCGCGCGCGGATCGGACCCGGGGACCTGGCGGCGCTGCCGCCGCTCGATCCCGCGCGCCGGCTGATCCTGGTGACCGGCCACCGGCGCGAGAACCACGCCGGCGGGCTGGAGCGGACCTGCCGCGCGCTCGCCCGGCTGGCGGAGCGCGAGGACGTGGAGGTGGTCTATCCGGTCCATCCGAACCCCACCGTGCGCGCCACCGTGCGCTCGGTGCTCGGCGATCGTCCGAACGTCCGCCTGATCGAGCCGCTCGACTACCTGCCCTTCGTGGCGCTGCTCGACCGCGCCGATCTGGTGGTGACCGATTCGGGCGGGGTGCAGGAGGAGGCGCCGTCGCTCGGCAAGCCGGTGCTCGTCACCCGCGACACGACGGAGCGGCCGGAGGCGATCGCGGCGGGAACGGTGCGGCTGGTCGGCACGTCGACCGAGGCGCTGGTCGCGGCGGCGACGCGCCTGCTCGACGACGCCGCCGCCTATGCGGCGATGGCGCGCGCGACCAATCCCTATGGCGACGGCCGCGCGGCGGAGCGGATCGCGCGCGACCTGCTGTCCGGATGAGCGACGACTGGACCGGCCAGGGTGTGACCCGATGGCCACAGTTTCGATCCCTTTGGTCCTCCATGGAGCAAACCGGGCGGTTCGTCGGTTGGGGGGTTGCGATCTGGGGGATTGTTGATAGGTCCCCGTCAGGTCGTGCCGCGTTGCGCGAGTGACGTCGATCGCACGCGCGGCATGTAGCGACTAGTCGAATGAACAGTACTGGAGATCAATTATGAACGTCATCAAGAAGATGATGATCGCAGCGGGAACGGCCTCGGTCGTGCTCGCTCCCATCGCGGCCACCGCCGCGACGCCCGTTCCGACCGCCATCGCGGCGCGTGCGGCTCCGGCGACGGCCGACGACAGCGAGCTTCGCGGTCGCGGTGTCGGCGTGATCATCGCCATCCTGGCGGCCGCGCTCATCATCCTGGGCATCGTGATCGCCGTCCAGGAGGATGGCGACAATCCGGTCAGCCCGTAACCACGGGTCCGCATCGGACAGGACGAGGGGTTCGGTTTCGACCGGACCCCTTTTTCTTTGGTGGGACTGTGGTTTGCAGAGCCGAGAGGCCGCCGTCGGCTGGTGGAGAGCGGCCACCGCGCTTCTGTTGCGCCCCTCGACCTCACTCCCCGGGTCAGAGTTCGACGCCCGTCTTGGGGTCGACAGCCGCCGGTCCGACCACGCCTTCCTCCACCCCGCTCGTCCTGAGCTTGTCGAAGGACGTTTTCGACCATTCCTCTGTTGTCGGTGTATCGGGTCACGAAGGGCGCTAGCGATCTCCGGATGCACAAACGTCCTTCGACAGGCTCGGGACGAGCGGGAGAGGAGGCGGGGAACCTCGAGTGGCGGAGATAGGGTCGGAAGCGGTCGGAGTGAGCCGGCGGGTCGGGAGGCCACGCCATCGCCTTTTCCTTGGATCGCCAAAGCTCCGGCAGAAAAAGCTCCAGCAGGATAGGGACCTCTGCCGCCGGCGGGAGAGGGTCGGCTCCTGGTCACAGGTCCCGGACCGCGTCGCGCCGCTCGCGGTGCGCCCGGGCGACCTCCTTCACGCGCTGGGACTCCCCGCGCGGGATGACGAGCACGTTGTCGGCGGTCGCGATCACGATCACGTCCGCCACGCCGCTGATCGTGACGCGCTGACCGTCCGTGTGCGCGCGCGAGCCCGGCGCGTCGAGCAGCAGCACGCGCGGGTCGGCGTGACCGCGCCCCTCGATCAGCTCGCCCAGGCTGTCCCAGCTGCCGACGTCCGACCATCCCATCGACACCGGCACGCAGCCGACCCGGTCGGACCGCTCCATCACGCCGACGTCGATCGACACCGAGGGGCAGCCGGCGAGCGCGTCCTGAGCCGGTTCCACCACCGGGCCGGAGCGCCCGTCGAGCGCCCGTTCGACGCTCCGGGCCACCCCCGGCTCGTGGCGCTCGAGCGCCTCCAGGATGGCGTCGGCGCGGAACAGGAAGATGCCGGCGTTCCAGTAATGGCCGCCCTGGGAGAGCAGCGCGCGGGCGCGCGCCTCGTCCGGTTTCTCGACGAACCCCGACACCCGCCGCACCGCGCCGTCCTGGTCGCTGCCGTCGTCCACCGCGATGTAGCCATAGCCGGTCTCCGGCCCGGTCGGCTCGATCCCGAAGGTCACCAGCCGACCCGCCGCCGCGGCCGGAGCGGCCGCCTCGATCGCGCGGTGGAAGGCGCCGACATCCTCGATCGCGTGGTCGGACGGCATCACCAGCAGCAGCGTGTCGGGCGCGGGCGCCAGCCGCGCGGCGAGGCCGATCGCGGCGGCGGTGTTGCGCGCCACCGGCTCCAGCACGACGCGCGCGTCGGCGATGTCGGACCGGGCGAGCTGGTCGAGCAGCAGGTCGCGATGGCGCGCGGAGCCGACCACGATCGGCGCCGCGAACACGCGCCGGTCGGCCACGCGCGCCAGGCTCTGCTGGAGGAGCGAGCTGCCGCCGATCAGGTTCAGGAACTGCTTGGGCCGGTCTTCCGTCGACACCGGCCAGAGCCGCGTGCCCGAGCCGCCGGACAGGATGACGGGGGTGATCGGCGGCGTGACCATGGGCGCTGGAGTCCTTTGGCGGGGTAGGACCTTAGCGCCTATCGCATGGCCGGCGATCGGAAAAGTCGCGTCGTCAGGCGGCCCGGCGGCGGGCCTTGGGCGCGCGCGGCGCGGCGGTCGGCCAGGCGGCGGACCCGCGCCACACGCCCCGGCAGTCGTAGCTCGCGACGAAGGGCGGCGGCCCCTCGCGGCGGAACTCGGCGTGGTCGACCAGCATCAGGCCGAGCGCGCACGCCCGCTGCGCCGCGTCGAGGTCCATCGGCACCGCGCCCGTCGCCAGCAGGGCGGGCGGCAGCGCGGGGGCGTGCGGATCGACCAGCACGATGCGCTCGCCATGGCGCTCGGCGAGCGCGGTGGCGATGCGCAGCGCCGGGCTCTCGCGCAGGTCGTCCACGTCCGGCTTGAAGGTCAGGCCCAGGCACGCCATCCGGGCGCCGGGGTGCGCGTCCAGCAGTCGCGCCGCCTGGGCCAGCACATGGTCCGCCTTGCCGTCGTTCACGCCGCGCGCGGTGCGGATCAGCGGGGTGAGGTCGGGCGCGGCGGCGACCAGGAACCAGGGGTCGACGGCGATGCAGTGGCCGCCCACGCCGGGACCCGGCTTCAGGATGTCGACGCGCGGGTGGCGGTTGGCGAGCGCGATCGCCTCCCACACGTCCACGCCGACCCGCTCGGCGACCAGCGACAGCTCGTTGGCGAACGCGATGCCGACATCGCGGCTGGCGTTCTCCATCAGCTTGACCATCTCGGCGGTGCGCGCGGTGGTGACGACGCACTCGCCGGCCACGAAGCGGCGGTAGAAGGCGCGCGCGGCCTCCGAGCTCGCGGTGTCGATGCCCCCCACCGAGCGCGCGTTGGCGACCAGTTCCTGCAGCACGCGGCCCGGCAGCACGCGTTCGGGACAATAGGCGACGTGGCAGTCGGGATCGGCGCCCAGGCCCGGCATCGCCAGGTCGGGCCTGAGCGCGGCCAGGCGGTCGCGCACCTGTTCGGTGGTGCCGATCGGACAGGTGGACTCCAGGAGCACGAGGTTGCCCGGCGCCAGCACCGGCGCGATCGACTCGGCGGCGGCCAGCACGAAGGAGAGGTCGGGCCGGTGCGCCTCGTCCGACGGCGTGGGCACCGCGATGACGAAGATGTCGGCGGCGCGCGGCGCGGGCGCGGCGACGATGCGCCCGGCGGCGACCATGTCGCGCACGAGCTCCTCAAGCCCCGTCTCCTCGATGTGGATGCGGCCGCCGTTGACCGTGTCGACGACGCGCGGCGAGGTGTCGACGCCCCACACCGCCATGCCGGCGCGCGCGACCACGGCGGCGGTCGGCAGGCCGATATAGCCCAGCCCCAGAATGCACACGCTGGGCGTGCCGTTCGTGTCGTCCATCATCCGCGCCACCGCTCGCCGCCGCGACAGGAGCGGCCCGACACCGCCTGTAGGCCGCCGGTGTCTAAGGCGGGATTAACACGGATGGCGTCAGGCGGCCATCAGGTCGCGCACCCGCTCGTCGAAATAGGCGATGGTGCGGTCCAGTCCCTCGGCGAGCTCGACCGTCGGCCGCCAGCCCAGCACGCGCCGCGCCTGGGCGATGTCCGGCTGGCGCTGGCGCGGATCGTCCTGGGGCAGCGGCCGGTGCTCCAGCGGGCTGCGCGAGCCGGTGGCGGCGATCACCCGCTCGGCCAGTTCGCGGATGGTGAACTCGTTGGGATTGCCCAGGTTGATCGGGCCGGTCACCGCGTCGGGCGTCGCCATCAGCCTGCAGAAGCCGTCGACCAGGTCGTCGACATAGCAGAAGGAACGCGTCTGCCCGCCCGAGCCGTAGAGCGTGATCGGATCGCCGCGCAGCGCCTGGATGATGAAGTTCGACACCACGCGCCCGTCGGCGTGGTGCATCCGCGGGCCGTAGGTGTTGAAGATCCGCGCGACCTTGATCCGCACACCGTTCTGGCGGTGATAGTCGAAGAACAGGGTCTCCGCGCACCGCTTGCCCTCGTCGTAGCAGGAGCGCGGGCCGATCGGGTTGACGTGGCCCCAATAGTCCTCCGGCTGGGGGTGGACCGCGGGATCGCCATAGACCTCGCTGGTCGACGCCTGCAGGATCGGGCAGCCCAGCCGCTTGGCCAGGCCCAGCATGTTGATCGCGCCCAGCACGCTCGTCTTCGTCGTCTGCACGGGATCGTGCTGGTAGTGGACGGGGGAGGCGGGGCAGGCGAGGTTGTAGATCTCGTCCACCTCCACGAACAGCGGCTGGCTGACGTCGTGGCGCAGGAAGTCGAAGCAGGGATGGCCGGCCAGATGCTCGATGTTGCGCTTGGAGCCGGTGAACAGATTGTCGGCGCACAGCACCTCGTGGCCCTCACCCAACAGCCGGTCGATCAGGTGCGAGCCGAGGAAGCCCGCGCCGCCGGTGACCAGGATCTTCTTCCGACTCTCGTACAGACGCGCCACCCCGTCCCCTCCTCGCAGGTTGAAGAAGCTGTTTGAACCGGGGGACGCGGGGATGCAATGCCGTCAACGATTTGGAAGTGCTCGTTTTCCGTGGTCGCGGAGTCGCAGGCATCATAGCCCTCTCCCGCTTGCGGGAGAGGGCTGAAGGGAGTTGACAGGTCCCGATCCAAGGCGGAGCGTCTCTCACGCACTCCGCCTCAGTCGTAGCGCGAGATCTGGGTCAGCGGGTTCCGGTCGTTCCGCCCACCGAGCCGCCGCCGGTCGAGGCCGATCCGTCACCCGAGTCCGTGGCCCGGTCGAGCGTCGCGTCCGCCTGGTCGAGCGCCTTGTGCGCGCCCTCCGCCGCCTTCCGCTTGCCCTGCTCGGCGAGATCGGCGGCCTTTTCCTTGCCCTGTTCGACCAGGCCCGCGGCCTTGGAGCGGGCCTCCTCGCCCAGCGCGCCCAGCGTCTCGTCCTCGTAGCGCGTGTCGGGGATCACCGCCCCCAGGATCGCGCCCACGGCGGCGGCGATCAGGCCGCCCACCATCGGATTCCGCTCATAGGCGCGCTGTGCCCCGGCGCTCGCCCGGCGGCCGGCGTCGCGGGCCGTGTCGGCGGCGGACGAGGCGCCGTCGCTCAGCCGGTGGGCCTGTTCGCTCAGAGCGTCACCAAAGGCGGAGGTGCGCTGGCGCAGCGTCTCTCCGGCCTCGTCCAGCCGCTTGCGGAACGCGGACTCGTCCTCGTCCTGTCCCTGTTCGAGCATGAAGTAGTTGGCGCGCGCCGAGTCCCGCCTGCGGCGATAGGCGTCGGCCGCTTCGCCGTCCCGGTGCTCCACCGCGTTCATGTGGGCGAGGTAGCTGCGATGGTGTGGATCGGATGGTTCGGCCGGGATGCGGGACTGGTCTGAGCCGATGCCCAGCGACGACAGGCTGGGCGACTTGCCCGACGCCAGCATCAGCGCGCCCACGCCGATCAGGCCGAGCGCCAGCGGGTTGGTCCTGGCGGCGTCGATCAGCTTGTCGGAGCCGTCGCCCTCGCCGCCGATCAGCGAGTCCATCAGCGCGCGGGGCGAAAAGCGCTCCTGCAACTCCTCCACCGTGTCGCTGATGGTGTTCTGGGTCTTGAGGATGTCGCGCTCGATGGCGTCGGGGGACTGGGTGGTGCTCATGATCGGTTCCTTACAGGTTGCCCGCGGCCGCGTCCGGCGTGCGCTCGAGCGTCCGCTGGGTGCGTTCCGGGGTGAGTTCGGTGGCGCTCATCTTCTTGGCCGCGCCGAGATAGAGCACGTAGGCGACGACGAGCGTCACGACGGCGACGATCAGCAGGCCCAGGCCCGGATTGTCGATCGCGTCGCCGAGCAGCGTGCCGAGCGCCATCAGCAGCACGCCCAGGCCGGCGATGCCCACCACGGCGGCGCCGACGAGCGCGGTGATGCCCGCCTTGAGGTCGTTCACCGACTCCCGCATCTCGGCCTGCACCAGCGCCACCTGCTGCGAGGCGAGGTGCGCGCCCTGTTCGGTGAGCGTGCGGAGCAGGTCGACGACGCCCGGCTCGTCGACATGGACGTCGCGGGGTGGGGCGGGCGGGGTCACGAGGCACCTCCGATCACGGTGCCGGCGTTCGTGTCCCCCAAGCGGGTGGTCGAGCCGGTGCTCCACGATGAGCCGCGCGAGGACGCTCCGCCGGCGGTGAAGACGCGCGCGGCGGCGAAGCCGGCGGCGGCGCAGGCGCCCAGGAACACGGCCGGCCGGTCGCGCGCGAAGTCGCGCACCCCGTCGGCCAGCTGACCCGCGTCCTTGCTCTCCAGTTCGCCCGCGAGCCGCTCGACCGAGGAGGCCACGCTGCGCAGGCCGCTGCGCAACCACTCGGGCGTGTCGGAGTCATCGAGTTCGGAGCGTGCCGCGTCAAGCGCCGAGGACACCTGCTTCATGCCGTCGGCCACCTGCCCCTTGCGCGCGTCGGCCTCGCCGGCGAGCCGCTCGGCGGCCTTGTCCTTGAGCGCGCCGGCGTCCTGTTTGAGCGACCCGGCGTCGTGGCCGGTGCCGCCCGGCGACATGGCGGATTGGTCGTTGGTCATGCGCTGTCTCCTTCTTTCTGAGGAACGGCGGAGGAAGGCGGCTGTTCCAAGGGTTTCAGCGACTTGACACAGGATAAGCGGTGCCCGCCATTTCCCTGGCGCGCCGGCAGGTGCGGGATGCGGCCGGGTGCGGTATCACGCTTTCCGTCATGACCTCCGACACGCCCACCCAGCGCCGCGCCGCCGCCTTCCGCAAGACGCGCGAGGCGCATCTGACGGAGGTGGCGGAGGACTATGTCGAGCTGATCGCCGATCTGATCGAGGAGATGGGTGAGGCGCGGCTGACCGACATCGCCGAGAACATGGCGGTCACCCGGACCACCGCGTCCAAGATCATCGCCCGCCTGCGCCGCGAAGGGCTGGTGGAGAGCCGCCCCTATCGCTCCGTCTTCCTGACCGACGACGGCGCGGCGATGGCGGCGGAGTCGCGCCGACGCCACCAGATCGTGTTCGACTTCCTGCGCGCGCTGGGGCTGGACGAGGCCACGGCGGAGGCGGACTCGGAAGGCATGGAGCATCATGTGAGCGACGCCACGCTTACCGCGATGGCCGAGCTGAGCGCGGCGCGGACCGGCGATGCGCACCCGAAATGAGCCACGGCTTAACTTGACAGCCTGGGCGTGACCCGCGAGGACCGCGACGCCATGCTCGACACCGCCCGCATCGATCACGCGACCGACGAGCCCGGCTGGCGGACGGGCGGCGGCGTGTCCCTGCCGGAGGTGTTCCGATCCGTGCGCGTGCCCGACGGCGCGTCAGGGTGGCGCAAGCTCGCCGCCTTCACCGGCCCCGGCTTCCTGGTCGCGGTCGGCTATATGGACCCGGGCAACTGGGCCACCGATCTGGCCGGCGGATCGGCCTTCGGCTACACGCTGCTCTCCGTCATCCTCTTGTCCAACGTCATGGCGATCGTGCTGCAGGCGCTGTCCGCGCGGCTGGGCATCGCCACCGGACGCGACCTGGCATCCGCCTGCCGCGACGCCTACTCCAAACCCACGGCCATCGTCCTCTGGCTGCTGTGCGAGATCGCGATCGTGGCCTGCGACCTGGCGGAGGTGATCGGGACCGCCATCGGCCTCAACCTGCTGTTCGGCGTGCCGCTGGTCTGGGGTGTGGTGCTGACCGGCCTGGACGTGCTCCTGATCCTCGCGCTCCAGAAGCACGGCTTCCGCAAGCTGGAGGCGTTCATCATCGCGCTGATCGCGGTGATCGCGCTCTGCTTCGTCTACGAGCTCGCCGCCTCGCAGCCGGAGATCGGACCGTTGCTGAGGGGCTTCGTTCCCACCACCCAGGTCGTGACCAACCCCGCGATGCTCTACATCGCCATCGGCATCCTGGGCGCCACCGTCATGCCCCACAATCTCTACCTGCATTCGGCGGCCGTGCAGACCCGCGACTACGAGCGCACGCCGGCCGGAAAGCGGGACGCGGTGAAGTGGGCCACGATCGACTCCACGGTGGCGCTCAGCCTGGCGCTGTTCGTCAACGCCGCCATCCTGATCCTGGCGGCGTCCGCCTTCCACACCATCGGCCGCACCGACATCGCCGAGATCCAGGACGCCTATCAGCTCCTCACCCCCACACTCGGCGCCGCGGCGGCGAGCACGCTGTTCGCGGTGGCGTTGCTCGCCTCGGGTCAGAACTCCACCATCACCGCGACGCTCGCCGGGCAGATCGTGATGGAGGGGTTCCTGCGCCTGCGCCTGGCGCCCTGGGCGCGCCGCCTGATCACGCGGGGGCTGGCGATCATCCCGTGTGTCATCGTGGCCGCGCTCTATGGCGAGAGCGGCACCGCGCGGCTGCTCATCCTGAGCCAGGTGGTGCTGTCGATGCAGCTGCCCTTCGCCGTCGTGCCGCTGGTCCGCTTCACGTCCGACCGCACCAAGATGGGCGAGCTGGTCAGCCCCGGCTGGCTGAAGGGCGCGGCCTGGTTCATCGCGGCCATCATCATCGTGCTGAACGTCAAACTGCTCTACGACACCGCCGGCGGAGGCTTCTGAGGGGTAATTGTAGTTTGCAAACCCGACAGGCTAACTTCGGCTGGTGGGGAGCGGTGGTTCCAATCCTATTGCGCTCTCACCACAACCCCCGCTCGTCCTGAGCCTGTCGAAGGACGCACAAAAGACAGTCGCGGCGACCGCCGGACGTGCCCTGCCCAACGTCCCCTTCAACAAGCTCAGGACAGGCTTCGACAGGCTCAGGACGAGCGGATCGGGGTTGGGGAGTTCGACGTCCGGCCTTGCGTTGGAAGCGGTCGCAGTGAAACGGTGGGTTCGCAAACTGCATGATCGCCTTCTGAGGGGGCGGACCCTGCAGTCGTTCGACACGCTCACCGGACGCGAGGTGCTGGCGCTCGCGATCAGCAACGAGGAGGAGGGCGGCCGCATCCACGCCGACTTCGCCGCCTGGCTGCGCGAGCACTGCCCCCACTCGGCCGGCCTTCACGACGGTCACCCGCCGCACGACTCCCGGACGATCAGTTCCGTGGCCAGTCGGCCGGACCCGCTCACGGGCTCCGCATCCAGGATGCCGGCGACCAGTTGGCGACCGGCTTCCGACGTGTTCTGCCGGATCGTGGTCAGCGCCGGCGTGCTGAGCCTGCTCAACAGCATGTCGTCATAGCCGACCACCGAGACGTCGCCCGGCACCGACAGGCCGTGGCGTCGCAGCGCCCGGATCGCTCCCAGCGCCATAAGGTCGCTGGTGGCGACCACGCCGTCGAACCGCAACCCGCGCTCCAGCATGCGGCGGATCGCGGTGTCGGCGGAGTCGAGCTCGAACTCGACCTGCGCCACGAGCCTGGGATCGGCCTCGATCCCGTTCTCCGCCAGCGCGTCCGTGTAGCCGCGTCGGCGCTGCACCGCCTCGGGATCGTGACCGCCGACGAACACGATCGCCCGCCGGCCCAGGCGCGCCAGGTGGAGGGTGGCGCGCCGCCCGCCCAGGCGATTGTCGGTCCCGATCGAACGATAGCGCTGGTTCGCCATCTGCGCGCCCCAGACGACGAACCGGGCGTTGGTGTCGGCCAGCTCGTTCAGTTCCTCGTGAAGCGCGCCCTGACCCAGGAAGATGACGCCGCTCGCCCGGCTCGTCGTCGTCGCCAGCACGAGGTCGTCATAGGATTTGGGGGCGACGTGACTGACGGTGAAGTCGCAATCCCGCGCCCTCGACGCCTCGCCGATGCTGGCGAGCAGTTCGAGGAAGAAGGGGTGCGAGAGCGGCAGTGGCTGCCCGCGCATGTAGGGCGTCACGATCACGATCGAACCCTCGGCGCCGATCGGCGCCTTCGGCATCGAGGGTCGGAACGGGTAGTCGTGATCGCGCGCCAAGGCCCAGATCCGCTGCTTGGTGCGCGTCGAGATCAGGGGCTGGTCGTTGAGCGCGCGCGACACGGTCGACACCGACACGCCCGCGAGCTTGGCGAGGTGTTCGAGCGTCGTCTTGCTGTTGCTACCGTCGGCCATCGCGCCCAGAGTTGGTGAGTGTCGAACGCGGGCGGTGTAGCGCATCACGGGGGGCGGATTGCAAGCAGGAGGAGCGACCGGGAACCGGGAGCACGCTCCGCCAACGCCGCCTCCCCGCAGGTTGTCGCCCGGCGAACTCGTCGATGTCAGCTTCGGATTGCTGGGCGTGCAGATCGTCTGGGGCCTGCAGAACGTCAACACGACCCGCATCTTCCAGTCGCTCGGCGCCGGTGTCTCCGACTTGCCGATCCTGTGGATCGCGGCGCCGATCACCGGGCTGCTGGTGCAACCGATCGTCGGCTATCTGAGCGATCGCACCCGTGGGCGGTTCGGTCGCCGCCGGCCCTATCTCGCGGCCGGCGCCGCGCTCAGCGCGCTCGCCCTGATCGGCATGGCGGAGGCGACCACGCTGTGGTCCGCGATCATGGCCCTGTGGGTGCTGACGGCGGCGGTGAACATCGCCATGCAGCCGCTCCGTTCGCTGATGGCCGACCTGCTTCCCCCCGAGCAGCGGACCGCGGGGTTCGCCGCGCAGGTCGTGTTCATCGGCGCCGGCGCGGTGTTCGCCTCGGCGCTGCCCTGGATGCTGGTCACCTGGTTCGGGGTCGCGGGCGTGGGCGAGGGGGGTGTGTCCCGCGTCGTCCAGCTCGCCTTCCGGATCGGGGCCGTGGGCCTGTTGCTGAGCGTGGGCTGGACCGTGCTCAGGGTGCGCGAGCCGCGCGGTGGTCCCGTCGCGCCCGCGATCGGCGTGGTCCTCGACGCACCGCGCACGGCGGCGGTCCCGACGCAGCGCGCCGGCATCGCGTGGACGATCGCGGGCGCCGCCGTGGGCGTCTTCGCCGCCTCGCAGGGACTGCGTCGCGAGATCTATCTGGTGGCCGCGCTGGCCTTCGCGTTCGGCGTCGCGCGATGCCTGGTCGTCGCGGGCCACCGGCGCGGCAAGGCCGCCGCAGGGTTGCTCGAGATCGTGGAGGACGCGATCCTGATGCCGCCCCTCCTCCGGCGGCTGGCCTGGGTCCAGTTCTTCACCTGGTTCGGACTCTTCGCATTGTGGGTCTATGCGGTGCCGGCCGTGGCCGCGCGCCATTACGGCACGTCAGATGCGGCGTCGCGCGGTTACGAGGCGGCCGCCAACTGGGTGGGACTGCTGTTCGCGATCTACGACGGGGTCGCGATCGTCGTGGCGCTGGCGCTTCCGTGGATCGCCGGGCGGCTGGGCCTTCGGCGGAGCCACGCCCTGTGCCTCGGACTGGGCGCGGCGGGACTGGCGGGGATGGTCGTGCTGCGCGAGCCCCAGCTGCTCTGGATTGCGTCCCTCGGGATCGGCTGCGCCTGGGCCTCCATCCTGTCCACCCCCTACGCGATGATCGCCGAGGCGGCGCCTGCGGACAAGGTCGGCGTGCACATGGGGATCCACAACATCTTCCTCGTGTTGCCCCAGCTGGTCGCGGCCTCCGTCCTGGGGGCCGTCATGGACCGGGTGTTCGCGGGCGACGCCCGCTCCATGCTGGCGCTCGCGACGGGCGCGGTCGCGCTGGCCGCCGGTCTGTCCCTCCTCATCCTTCCGGCGTCCTCCCACCGACGCTGACCGGCCCTCGGACTTCCTCGGCCGCCCATCCGAACATTTCCGCAAAGTCCGAACCGTCCTCCCGGCCGCGCGCAACGTCTCTGCGCGCCAGGAGGGAAAAAGGTGCGCGTTTCCGCTTTGATAGAATTCGCTTGCAGTCCGATCCGGTCTGCGCAAAAACATGCAAAATAGGGCAGGGCGCTTGCAATGCGGTCCGCCCGCCAACGCTGCGGCAAACGCAGGACATCGGGGAGAGAGATATGGCGGAGTCTCGCGCGCGCAGTTCAGGGCTCCTGGGCGGCGTGTCGCTCGCCGCCCTCGTCCTGATGGGGTTGGGCAGTCCGGCCGTGGCGCAGACCCGCTCCGACGATCCGTCGACTCCCGCGCCGGCGGATGGGGAGCAATCGGGCGCGGTGGCCGACACCTCGACGCAGACGCAGCAGTCGTCCACCAGCGCGACCGCCGCCGGAGACGCCGGCACGACCGACACCACGCAGGCCATCATCATCACGGGCGTCCGGCAGGCGCTCGCCACGTCGCAGGACATCAAGAAGAACGCCGACACCTTCGTCGACTCGATCACCGCGACCGACATCGGAGCCTTTCCCGACAAGTCGGCGTCCGAAGCGCTCCAGCGGGTGCCCGGCATCACCGTCAGCCGGTTGCAGTCGGCCGACGACAGCACCCATCCCTCGGGCGAACCGACCGGGGTGCTCATCCGCGGCCTGACCCAGGTCCGCACCGAGCTCAACGGCCGCGACAGCTTCTCGGCCGATTCGGCGCGCGGGCTGAACTTCAACGACGTCTCGCCCGAGCTGCTGGCCGGCGTCGACGCCTACAAGAACCAGACCGCCGAGATGATCGAGGGCGGCATCGCCGGCACCGTCAACCTGCGCACGCGCCTGCCGCTGGACCAGAACGGACTGCTGGTCACCGGCAGCGCGAAGGTGAACTACGGCGATCGGTCGGACCGCTGGACGCCCGAGTTCTCCGGCCTGGTCAGCTATTCGACGGACACCCCGATCGGCCGGTTCGGCCTCCTGGCGAACTATGCCCGCAGCCATGTGGTGACCCGCACCGAGAGCGTCATCATGGACAAGATCGACACCTACTGCACCGCGGGGTTCGGCACCCCGTCGGCGGGAACGGTCGATCCCGACGGCGGCGTGGGCTGCACCGCCAACCCCTTCGGCGGCACCGGCTTCGCGCTGATCCCCGACGGCGTCCGCTATTCGCAGGTCGACTACGACCGCAAGCGCCGGGGCGCCGCGCTGGCGGCCCAGTACGAGAACAACGCCGGCACCCTGCGCGCGACCGTCCAGTACATCGACTCGCACTATCGCAACGCGTGGCTGGAGCGGGCGAGCCACGTCATCCTCGAGGGCGGTTACTTCGGCACCCCGGCGTTCAATCCCCGCACCTCCAGCATCCTGGGACCGGCGCCCGGCACCCCCGACTTCGTGTTCGGACCCGACGGCCTGCTGCGGTCGGGCACGCTGACGCAGGGTCATGGCAGCTTCAGCGGCACGTTCGACAGCGTCCAGGCGGCGATCAACGCGGGATCGGCCATACCCGGGGTGCCGTTCGTCAACTATTGCGGCGCCGGGTCCTCGTGCACCTCGCTGCGCGATGGGCTGTACTTCCAGGACGAAGGCCGCAACTTCGCGCATCGCGAGGGCACGAAGGATATCTCGGGCAATCTCAAATGGGATCCGATCGACCGGCTCCACATCAACGCCGACGTCCAGTACATCGACGCCAGCGCCTACAACAACGACATCATCGTCACAGCCGGCTCGATGGCCAATGTGGAGTACAGCGTGAACGGCGACGGCACGCCGCAGGTGACGCTGCTGCCGGGGTCCAACGTCAACTACGCGCCCGGCGGGCTGGCGAACCCGCACAACTACTGGATCCCCTTCATCCAGGGCCATGTCGAGGACAATGACGGCAAGGAGTTCGCGATCCGCGGCGACGCCGATTACGACTTCGGGGACGGCGGCTGGCTCGACTCGCTCAAGGTCGGCGTGCGCTATGCCAACCGGCGGCAGACGGTGCGCTATTCCACCTTCAACTGGACGCCGATCGCGGCCAACTGGAACTGCAACGGCCCGGGCTTCAACGCCGACAACACCACCGGCGGCCCCTATCCCACCGACACCGGCAATTGCGGCGGCAATGTCGGCCATCCCGACTTCACGGGCTATGGCGCCGGCATCTGGGAATCCTACGACCTGGGCGATTTCTACGACGGCGGAGTCTATCCCAACGGGGAACTGGTCTATCTGAACCGGCCGACGCTGTCCAACTTCGCCAAGCTGATCGCGTCGGTGGGCGGCGCGGCGACCCATTCGCCGATCGGCGGCGGCTACACCGCGATCTGCGACCGGGAGGAGGCGACGGTCGACGACTGCTTCACGCCCGGCGAGGTGCTGAGGGTGCGCGAGCGCACGACCGCCGGCTACGCGATGCTGCGCTTCGGCGGTGACGACAAGACGATCTTCGGCGACGTCAACGTCATCGGCAATGTCGGCGTGCGGGTCGTCCGCACCAAGGTGGACAGCACCGGCAGCGTCGCCTTTCCGGCGACCAACATCTTCAACAACCTGCCGGCCTGCGACACGGCCTTGTCGGGCGGCAGCCTGCTCAACGTGAGCTGCTATGTCACACCCGAGATCCGCGCCTTCGCGGATGGCGGCGTGACCCCGAACACCTATCGCGGCACCGACACCCAGTGGCTGCCGAGCTTCAACGTCCGGTTCGGACTGGACGCGAAGGACTTCGTCCGCTTCGCCTACTCCCGCGCGCTGTCGCGTCCCGATTTCGGCCTGCTGCGCAACACGGTCGCGATCAACGCGCCGATCATCAACACGACGGCCGACTCGCCCTACATCGTCTACAACTCGCCGACCGCGGAGCGCACGCCTGAGAACGTCACCGGGTACAACTTCGTGTTCGTCGCCAACGCCGGCAACGCCGGTTTGCGGCCGATCACCGCCGACCAGTTCGACATCTCGTTCGAACGCTACATGGGGCGGTCGAGTTCGTTCACGCTGGACGCGTTCTACAAGAAGCTGAACGGCAGCATCAGCTATGGCCAGTTCACCCGCACCTTCGACAATGGCGGATCGGTCCAGACGGTGCGCTTCCTGGGGCCGCAGAACGCCGGCAAGGGCGGCGAACTGGCAGGGTTCGAGGCCGCCTACCAGACGTTCTTCGACTTCCTTCCCGGTCTGCTCAGCGGCCTCGGCACGCAGCTCAACTACACCTATGTCCATCAGTCGGGGATCAACAACTCGAACCTGATCACCGCGACATCCGGGGGCGACGTCGGGGCGGTCGGCGCGGGCCAGCCGGCGCTGGGGGGCACGGGATCGGTGATCGATTCGCATCGCCTGGCCGGCATCTCGACGCACACCTTCAACGTGGTCGGATTGTACGAGAAGGGGCCGGTGGGGCTGCGCCTCGCCTACAACTGGCGCTCGCGCTACCTGACCCAGAACCTGGACTGCTGCATCGGTCTGCCGGTGTTCCAGAAGGCGGCCGGGTTCCTGGACGGGTCGCTGCGCCTCTCGGTCAACCGCTATGCCGAGCTGTCGCTCGAAGCCTCCAACCTCCTGAACACCAAGACGGTGTTCCAGCAGCAGATCTTCGGCGACTCCCCGGCCACGCCCGGAGCCGATCCGGTCTATCTCGACTCCGCCTGGAGCCGCAACGACCGGCGCTTCCAGTTCGGCGTGCGGGTCAAGTTCTGACGATGGCCCCTGTCGCACAGGGGAATGGGCCGTGACGCAAAGCGGGAACGGGAGCGGGCCGGCGGAGCCGTTCCGGATCGTCATCCTCGGCGGCGGGACCGCTGGCTGGATGACGGCCGCCGGCCTGCGCGACCAGCTCCCGGACACCGACTACGCGATCACCCTGATCGAATCCGACGAGATCGGGACCGTGGGAGTCGGCGAGGCGACGCTGCCGCATCTCAAGATCTTCAACGACCGGCTCGGGATCGACGAGGCGCTGTTCATGCGCGAGACCCGGGCCACCTTCAAGCTGGGCATCGAGTTTCGCGACTGGGATCGGCCGGGCGAGGGCTACATCCACCCGTTCGGCGCCTTCGGCGAGCCCTGGGGCGGCGTCGACTTCCAGCACCACTGGCTGCGCGCCCGGCGGACCGGGCGCGACGACACCCCGCTGCAGGACTACTCCTACGCCGTCGCCGCGGCGCGCGCGGGCGCGTTCGAGTTCCCCAACGAGGAGCCGGGGTCGATCCGCTCGACCTATTCCTACGCCTATCATTTCGATGCCGGGCGCTACGCCGGGTTCCTGCGGCGGTGGGCGATCGGGCGGGGGGTGGCGCGGATCGAGGGACGGGTGCTCGCGGTCGAGCGCGCGCCCGGTTCGGGCGACATCGCCGCGCTGACCCTGCGGTCGGGCGCGCGGATCGGCGGCGACCTGTTCGTCGACTGCAGCGGGTTCCGCTCGCTGCTGCTCGGCGACACGATGGGGGTCGAGTGGCGGGACTGGACGCACTGGCTGCCCTGCGACCGCGCCCTGGCGCTGCCATGCGAGCGTTCGGCCAGGACCACACCCTACACCCGGGCCACGGCGCAACGCGCCGGCTGGACCTGGCGGATCCCGCTCCAGCACCGCACCGGCAACGGCTATGTCTTCTCCAGCCGATTCGCCGACGAGGACGAGGCGCTCCGGACGCTGACCGGCGCGCTCGACGGCCCCGCGCTCGGCGAGCCGCGGCTGCTGCGCTTCGCGCCGGGGCGCAGGGAGCGCGGCTGGGCGGGCAATTGCGTGGCGATCGGGCTGGCGAGCGGCTTTCTCGAACCGCTCGAATCGACCAGCATCTATCTGATCCAGGCCGCCGTCACCGACCTCGCCACCCTGATGCCGCGCCCCGGCGGGGAGGGCATCGACCCCCGGCTGTCGGACGAATTCAACCGCCTGTTCGCGATGCAGTACGACCGCGTGCGCGACTTCCTGGTGCTGCACTATGTCGCCAACCGGCGGCAGGACGAGCCGTTCTGGGACGCTCTGCGCGCCATGGAGCTGCCCGACACGCTGGCGCACAAGATCGCGCTGTTCCGCGAACGCGGCATCGCCCCCGACTATCGGTACGGGCTGTTCGCGCGGGACAGCTGGCTTTCGGTGCTGATCGGCCAGGGCATCCGGCCCGACGGCCATGAGCGGCTGGCCGACACCTTCGATCCGGACGGTGTCGCCGATCGCCTGGACGACCTGCGCGAGCGCATCGCGTCCGGCGTCGGGGCGATGTCGGCGCATGACGACTTCATCGCGGGCTATTGCGGGGCGCGGCCGGTGGACGCGGCGGCGTGACCGCTCCCGCTCCCATGCGCGTCGTGGTCGTCGGACGCGATGCGGCGTTGTGGCTCGCCGCCACCGTCCTCGCGCGCGCGCTCTGGACTTCGGAGGTGAGCGTGGCGGCCGTCGAGCTGCCCACCCGTCTTCACGCCGCCTCGACCTACGCCTCGCTGCCGCCGCTCGAAGCGCTGCACGCCAAGCTGGGGATCGAGGAGGCGGCGCTGCTGCGCGCGACCGGCGGCGCGTTCTCGCTCGGCCACAATTTCGTCGATGCGACGGGCGTCGTCCCGCCCTTCTTCCACGCCTGGGGCTCCTGCGGAGCACCCGTTCAGGGCGATGCGTTCCTGCCCCACTGGATCAAGGCGCGGCGCTACGGGCTGGAGGCGGGGCTGCAGGATTTCTGCCCGGGCGCCGTCGCCGCGAAGAACGGCCGGCTCCTGCTGCCCGACGACGCCACCGACGCGTTCGGAAGGAGCGACTATGCCTATCACCTGCCCGCGATGGCCTATGTCGGCTATCTGAAGGGGATCGCGCCCCGTGTCGGCGTCCAGCCGCATCGGGCACGATCCGTGTGCGCCGAACGCGCGGAGGACGGCGCGATCGCCGCCCTGACGCTCGACGGCGGCGAGCGGGTCGCCGGCGACCTGTTCGTCGATGCCAGCGGCGCGGACGCGGTGCTGATCGGTGGCGCGCTCGGCGTGACCTGGGACAGCTGGCGCGCGCATTTCCCGGCCGATCGCCGCCTGATCGCGCGCGGAGCCCGCCTGCGCCCGCTGCCCGCCTATGCCGAACAGCGCGCCTGGGGGGAGGGATGGACGCGGCTCCACCCCGATCAGACCGGCACGTCGGTCGTCCAGGTCCATGACGGCGATCGTCTCGACGACGAGACGGCGCTGCGCGGCGCAGAGGCGACCGCCCGAATGCCGCTCGCCGATGTGGTGGTGGAGCGGATCGAGCCGGGCCGCCGCCGCGCCGCCTGGACCGCCAATTGCGTCGCGATCGGCGAGGCCGCGGCACTGTTCGATCCCGTCCACGGCGTCGAGCTGCAGGCGGTCCAGCTCGGCATCGTCCACCTGCTGTCGCTGTTCCCCGGCGGACCGATCGAGTCGGCCGGGCGCGCCGAATACAACCGCAGGATCGGATCGCTGTTCGAGCGCCTCCGCGACTTCCAGTCGGCCGCCTATGTTCCGGCCCCCTATGCCGGCGTGTTCTGGGAGAGGGCTCGGCGGGCGACCCCATCCGCCGAGCTCGCGCACCGGATCGCCACCTTCCGCGCGCGCGGCGAGCTGGCGCCGATGGAGGACGACGGCTTCCTGCCCGACAGCTGGCACACGCTGTTCACCGGCTTGGGGGTGATGCCCGACAGCTGGCCGCCGGCGATCGACCGGGTGCCGCCCGAGCGGGTCAAGGCGGCGTTTCGCGGCATGTTCGAGTTCATCGGCGAGACCGTGCGCCGGCAGCCCCTCCACGACGACTATCTGCGCGAAAGCCTCGCGGGGATCGACCGATGAGGGCCGCGCTCGAAACCATGGACAGGCTCGACAGCCTGCCGGCGACCGCCGAGGCGACCGTCCGGTCCGGCGAGGATCTGGGCGCGCTGGTGGCGGCGGCCCGTCCGGCTGTGCTGCGCGGTCTGGTCGCCGACTGGCCCGCGATCGCGGCGGGGCGGGAGGCCCCGGCCCGGCTCAACGCCTATCTGAAGGCCATGGATCGCGGCGGTCCGGTGCCCGTCATGGAGGCCCCGGCCGGCGGCGGCGGGCGGTTCGGCTATGCCGCTGACCTGCGCGAGTTCAGCTTTTCCAAGCGGCGGCGCGGCCTCGCCGAGACGCTCGACCGGATCGAGCGGCAGCTCGGCCGGGACGGCGCGCCCTATGTCGCCATCCAGATGCTGCCGCTCGCCTCCGCGCTGCCCGAGTTCGCGCGGGACAATCCGATGCCGCTCCTGCCCGATGTCGCGCCGCTGCTGTGGCTAGGCGGCGCGGTGAAGACGCAGATCCACAACGATCGCGACCACAATCTGGCCTGCGTCGTCGCGGGTCGCCGACGGTTCGTGCTGTTCCCGCCCGATCAGGTGGAGAACCTCTATATCGGGCCGATCGACAATCCGCCGCCCTTGTCGCTGGTCGATCCGGAGCGGCCCGACCCAGCGCGCTTCCCGCGCTTCGCCGACGCGCTCGCGGCGGCCGAGACCGCCGAGCTCGGCCCCGGCGACGCGCTGTTCCTGCCGCGCCACTGGTGGCACCACGTCACCTCGCGCGATCCCTACAACGCGCTGGTCAACTACTGGTGGGGCGACCGGCCGCAAGGGCTGGAGAATCCGCACGACTGCTTCCTGACCGCGCTGCTCGCGCTCAAGCACCTGCCTCCGGCCGAGCGCGGCTACTGGCGGGCGATGTTCGCGGCCCATGTCTTCGGCGACGGGGCCGATCACATCCCCGCCGCGCTGCGCGGCCCGCTGGGCAGGCTGTCGCCCGCGGCCCGTGCCGCGCTCAAGCGCCAGCTCAAGGCGGCCGTGCTGAAGTCGCCCTGATGCCCGATCACTCTCCTTCCCCTGCAACGAAAGACCCATGCCGATGACGCCGCGATGCCTGTTCCTGCTGCCGCTCCTGTCGATCCCCGCCGCCGCCTCGGCCGCGCCGCGCGAATGCGCGCAATCGCCCGGCCGGGTGATCGAGGTCTGCGTCGCGGTCGCCGACGGACGCGCGACCTACGAGGTGAGCCGGAACGGCGCGCCGGTGATCGCGCCGTCCACGCTGGGCCTCACTTTCGGGGGCGAACCCGACGCGCGCTACACGGCGATCACCGCCGTGCGTCGCAGCGCGTCGGACAGCAGCTGGGAGCAGCCCTGGGGCGAGCAGCGGGTGATCCGGGACAACCACGCCGAGCTTTCCGTCGGCCTGGCGGGCGACACGCCGCTCAACCGCGCGGTCGAGGTCACCTTCCGGCTGTTCGACGACGGCATCGGCTTCCGCTATGGCTACGGCGCGGTTCCCGCCGGCGAGGCGGTGGCGGTGACGGCCGATCGCACGCAGTTCCATACAATCGGCGCCTATCAGGCCTGGTGGTACGAGGCGCTGGGCCAGGAGCGCGACGAATATCTCTATTCGCAGACCGACGCGCGGCGCATCACGATCGCCGAAACGCCGCTGACCCTTAAGGGTGAGAACGGCCTCTATCTCTCGTTGCACGAGGCGGCGCTGGTCGATTTTCCGAGCATGCTGCTGGCGGGCGACGGCGCGGGGACGCTCACCGCGAAGCCGATGCCTTGGCCGGGCGGCGTGCTGGCGAAGAAGACCGGCCCGTTCACGACGCCCTGGCGCACCATTCTCATCACCGACAGCGCCGCCGCGCTCGCCGACAGCCGGATGGAACTGAATCTCAACGAGCCCAACAGGCTGGGCGACGTGTCGTGGTTCAAGCCGGGCAAATACATCGGCGTGTGGTGGGAGATGCATCTCGACAAGTCGACCTGGAGCAGCGGCCCGCGGCACGGCGCCACCACCGCCAACGTGAAGCGCTACATCGATTTCGCCGCAAAATACGGCTTCGACGGCGTGCTGGCCGAGGGATGGAACCGGGGGTGGGACGGCGACTGGACCGCCAATGGCGATACGTTCGACTTCACCCACTCCTATCCCGATTTCGATATCGCGGCGATCACCGCCTATGCCCGCGCCAAGGGCGTCAAGCTGATCGGCCATCACGAGACCGGCGGCGCGGTCGTCAACTACGAACGCCAGCTCGAGGACGCGATGCGCTTCTACGCCCGATATGGCGTGTCGGTGGTGAAGACCGGCTATGTCCGTCATAGCGGCGACATCGTCGACGAGGACGGCGGCCGCGAGTGGTTCGCGGGCCAGTATATGGTGCGCCACAACCTCAAGGTCGCCGAGGTGGCGGCGAAATACCGCGTCGCGATCGACGCGCACGAGCCGGTCAAGGACACCGGGCTGCGCCGCACCTATCCCAACATGGTGAGCCGCGAGGGCGCGCGGGGGCAGGAGTACAACGCCTGGGGCAATCCCACCAACCCGCCCGAGCATATGGTGATCCTGCCGTTCACGCGGCTGCTCGGCGGGCCGATGGACTTCACGCCGGGCATCTTCGACGTGGAACACGGGCAGACCGACGTCACCCGGCGCGTGCAGTCCACGCTGGCGACCCAGCTCGCCGAATATGTCGTCGTCTACAGCCCGATCCAGATGGCGGCGGATCTGCCCGAGAACTACGAGAAGCATCCCGACGCGTTCCGGTTCATCCGCGACGTGCCGACCGACTGGGAGGTCTCGCGGACGCTGCAGGGCGAGATCGGCGACTTCATCGTCGTCGCGCGGCAGGCGCGCGGGCAGGGCGACTGGTATCTCGGCGCGATCACCGACGAAAACGCGCGCACGCTCGCCCAGCCGCTCTCGTTCCTGGCGCCGGGCCGACGCTATGAGGCGCAGGTCTACGAGGACGGCCCGGACGCGGACTACCGCACGAACCCGCTGTCGTTCCGGACCCGGCGGCAAGTGGTGACCCGCGACGACGTGCTAAGCTTCGCCATGGCGCCGGGCGGCGGCGCGGCGGTCCGGTTCAAGCGGTTGCCGTGACGGCTAGGGGGGACAACCCTTCGCCGTCACCGGCGTGAAGCCGTCGGACCCGGTCACGCGCAGGCGGAACGTCGGATCGCAGCGCAGGACGGCCGCTCCGCGAAGCCCCTGCGCCGTGCTGTGCCTCAGCGTGGCGGAACCGGGGCTCTGGAGCTGGAGCGCCGCCGCCCCGCCGTGCACGGTCAGTCCGTCGAGCAGGACGTGACCGACGCGCTTGCCGAGGAACTGCACCGCCTCCTCGCTGCTGCCCAGGAGCACCGTGCCGCGCACCTCGACGTCCGCCGCGATCGGGGCGTCGAGCGCGTAGAACCACAAGGCGCCGACGCCGAAGCGCCAGTTCGGATCGAAGCTGCCGCCGCGCACGACCATGTTGTCGGTGAACGCGATCCGCCCGCTGACCGGCACCGCGCCGAAGCGGTTGCCGAGATGCAGGCCTCCGCCCTCGGTAAGCGTGTCGGCGATCAGGTTTCCGCTCACCTCGATGTCGTGGCCGCCATAGATGGCGATGCCGTTGGCCAGGATCGGGGCGACGACGGTGTTGCGGCGGAAAGCGATGTGATGGTTGGCGTCGCGGTGCGACCATGCCGCCAGCGCGTCGTCGCCGGTGTTGCGCCAGAAGCCGTTCTCCACCACCGCGTCGCTGACGCCGCGGCGGAAGTTCAGGCCGTCGGCGGTGCAGTCGAGCACGCGCAGCCCGGTGATGCGGAGGCCCGACATCGGCCCGTCGAACCACAGGCCGACCTTGTGGTGCTGGATCCAGAGATTGGCGATCACCGAGCCGCCACTCATCGCCCCGCCGATGGCGTTGGCTTGTTCATCGTCGATACGGTCCGTGACTTCGCCGAGGATGGCGAAGTCGCGCAAGGTGACGCCGGTCGATCCCCCGGGCGCGGGCTTGCCGTAAAAACCGACGCCGTCGCCGCGCACGACCGCGTGCCACGGACCGGCGCCCGAGACCGTCACCCGGTCGACGATCAGATGCTCCTCGACGCGGAAGGTGCCGGGCGGAATCCACAGTGGAACGGCTTTGGCGCTGGCCGCGGCGATACCGCGCCGGAACGCCTCCGCCGACGGCGTCCGGCCGCTGGGGTCGGCGCCGAACGCGGTCACGGACAGCGCCCCTGCGGGCATGGGCAGCGGCGGCGGCGCCTGTTCGAAATCGGCGAGATCGACGACGTACCAGGCGGCCTTCGCGTCGGCCGGGACCCGCAGGCGGACGGCCGTGCCCGCGGGCAGCGTGCGCCCCAAGAGCAGGCGCGCCTCGTCGAAGACATGATGCGGCCTGCCGTCGGCGGGGCGGTTGGTGAAGGGATAGGCGCCGTAATACCAGCCATAGCGCGACGTCACGTCGAGGTGCCCGAGCGGCTCGCCGTCGGCGAGGACATCGAGCCGGGCGTCGATACCGATGCCGTCCGGCCCATCGGGGATGGCCACGCGCGCCGTCAGCGCGTTGGCGGGCCTCGCCAGGGTGAACTCGACATATTGAGCGGACCGATCGAGCCGCACGGCGCGGCGGCCGGACGCTTCGGCCGCGATCCGGGTGAACCGGCGGTCCGGCCCGATCCGCGTTCCGTCCGTCGCCGCGCTCTCCGCCTCGTACTCGACGAACGCCACGGCCGCGCCGTGCCCGGCGGTCTGACGTGCCGGGAGGGCGACAGTCGTCACGGGCGTGGATGCGCGCTCGATGGGATCGGAGGCGCTGGCCAGGACCGTCAGCGCCAACAATGCCGGGAGCGAGCGAAGAACACGGATTGTCATGAAAAATGATCCTGCGTCCGATCGGTCTTCACCATCTTGACCCAGCAGGAGAAGCTGTAAAGCTCCAGGGAGGAGATCAGGAGACAACCAGGGTCGCAGTCAGGTAGCACGGTTCCGAACGCTTCTGTCCCCAGATCGTCAAGTGCAATCCCGACAGGGCTGGCCGCTGTGGACTTGGCCTCTCGCTCACTCCGCTCGGCGTTATCGCGATGGCCAACACCGATGAACGGTCGCCGCCGAAACAGATGGGACTGCGGTGAAGGCGGAGGAGCGGCGTCTGCTCGGACGAGGTGGAACCGCGTCATCAGCGATCAAATCGTCATCTCTCTGCGACCCCGCCCCCTGGGCCGCGAACTCGCGCGGATCCTGGGCGCGATGGTGCTCGTCTGGCTGACGCTCATGGCCTTTGCGCTCGCCACACCGATAAACCACGACGAGGATCAGTACATCGGCACGGCGATGGCGGCGGTGCGCGGGCGACCCTACGCCGATTTCGTCTACCTCCAGACACCGCTCCAGCCCCTCCTGACCTCGCCGGTCATGACGCTGCCGGCGGGCACGCGGCTGATCGCCTTGCGCGGCGCAACGGCGCTGCTCGGCACGCTCTTGCTGCTGGGTGTCTATGTCGCGGCGCGCGGCGGCGGGGCCAGGCCGAAGGGTGCCGCGCAGGCGGCGGGTCTGGCGGGCGCGTGCCACGCCTTCCTCTTCGCGGCTGTCCACGTGCGCAACGACATCCTTCCAGGTCTTTTGCTGACCTGGGCGATCGCGTCGGTGCTCACGGCCCTGCGGTGGCCGCGGGTCGCACGGGTGTGCTGGCTGGTGGCGGGACTGCTCCTGGGTCTGGCGGTCAGCGCAAAGATCAGCGCCGCCTTGCCGGCGGCGGCGATCGGTGGCTGGCTGCTCCTCGACCGAAAGGTTCGCGGCGCCGGAGTGGTGACGCTCGCGGGCCTGGGCGCTCTTCTCGGACTGCTTCCCACGGCATGGCTCGTCTGGCACGCGCCGGACGCGGCCTTCTACGAGATCGTCACCTTCGCGCGCCTGGCGCCGGCGAGCTGGTACAACCTCAATGGCTATGGCGATCGTCTGGGCCTATCGGCCAAGCTGACCGACTCGTTGCAAGTCCTGGCCGCGGGACCGTTCCTGTTCGCAGTGGTCCTGTGCCTGGTCGCACGGCCGCCGCGCCTGGGAAGACGCGAGCGGCTCCTCCTCGTCACCACGCTCGCGGGCGGACTGGCGGCAATCCTGCCCACGCCGACCTGGCGGCAGTACTTCATCCCGCTCGTGCCGCCGCTGTTCATCGCCATGGCGCTCGTACGCCCGCGCGGATTGGCGAGGCGTGAGTGGGCGGTCGTCCTGCCCTTCGCGCTGGTCGGACTGGCTCCGCACGCGCGCGACCTCGCTGTGGCGAGCGGGTCGGGCAAGTGGCCCGCTCTCCAGGCGAGGCGGGAAGCCCTCTGGATCGGACGTGCGCTCCAGCCGGGTGCCATCATCGCCACGCTGTCCGCGACCCGAATTCTGGATAGCGGTGCTCGGCTGGATCCGCGCTTTGCCAGCGGTGTCTTCTTCTACCGCACGGGTGACATGCTGAGCCTGTCGGCGATTCGACGGCTGAAGGCGGTCAGCCCGGGCACCACCGTCGCGCTGCTCGACGAACGACCCCCGGACGCGATCGTTGTCGGATATGAGAACGGTGACAATCTCGATCGGTTCGGCCTTGAGCGCCCCCTCGTCGCCTACGCCCGTGCTCGCGGTTACGCGCCGGTCCGATCACCGTTCGGTGCGGCGGTGGTCTGGCGACGTTTGGAACGCGGGCGATCGGAGAGCAGCCAGTAGAGGCATCGCGCGATTGACGGCCAGCAGCCGACTGACCCTTCGCACCGCAGGCCATTCGCCCCGACTTGGCCATCGAGCGGCGGGACGGGCGGATCGACCGTGGACGGGTGCGCCCTCTTCCAGCTTTGTGCGGGCTCAGGCCGCACGGGGAAACGGCCGTGCGAGCAGGGCGGCGTACTGCCCGCTGAGGGCAACGAAATGATCGTCCATGCTGCGTGGCCGATCAGCCGCCGCTGAGGCGGCCGCCCGCGCGGGTGTCAATCCGCACACCGTATTGTCGAGAGCACCGAGCAGGCTGGCACCGTCACCCGCGCGGTAGTGTGAGCCTGCGCCGGGCACCAGCAGGTCGGCGGCTCCGCCTTCGTCCGGGACGACGAGCGGCAGCCCGCTTGCGCGCGCCTCGGCGACGATCAGGCCCGAGGTCTCCGCCTCGCACCCGTGGACCAGCGCGTCGCCGCTCGCGAGCAGGCGCGCCAACTGCTCGCGGTCCGCCGTCGCGGCCATCAGCCGGATGTGCGGATTGCCGCCGATCCGCCGCCTCAGGGCGGCGCGCTCCGAACCCGATCCCACGAGCAGCAGCCCCACCGGGCGGCGCACGCCCAGCGCGGCCACGGCGTCCACGACGAGGCTCCACCGCTTCTCGGCGGCCAGCCGCCCGACTCCCAGCAGCAGCGCGGCGTCCGGCGGCAGTCCGCAGGAGGCGAGCAGCGCGGCCCGCAGCGCCTCGTCGCGCAAGGATGGAGAAAAGCGCTCCGGCTCGATCCCCATCGGAATGGTCGTGGCGCACGTCAGACCGCCGGCCACCATCCGTCGGGTGAGCCGCTCGTTGGCGCAGACCGTCAGGTCGAACCGCTCATTCAGCCGGCGCAGATGCCGCCAGTAGGCGCCGAAGGTGCGGTCGATCGTCTCACGATCGAGCAACCCGTCGAGCCAGCGATAGGCGTAGGCCGACAAGGGATCGGAGTGCATCACCAGCGCGCGGGGGGCGTGTCCCGGCCAGCGGCCCACCATCGCCGCGCTCGACCATGGCGACGACGCTTCGACCAGGTCGGGTCCGAGGTCATCCAGAAGGCGGTGCAGCCCGTCCTCGTCGTTGAAGTAGCGATAGCGCCGGTCGAGCGGAAAGGCCGGGGTGCGCAGCGACACGATCCGTGCGCCCTCGCCGCGGTCCTCGACGCCCGCCGAGCGCCCCGGCACCACGATCGTGACCCGGTGTCCCAGTCGAGGCAGAACGGCGAGCTTGCGCTCGACATAGGTTCGCACACCTCCGCCCTGGGGTGTGTAGAAGGCGCAGACATCGACGATGTGCATGCTGCCGCTCAGCCCTTCAGCGGGCCAAAGGACATGAGCCCGCGCCGGTAGTTCATCACCACCGTGATCCGCGTCGGACCCGCACCGGCGCGAGCGCTGGCGCTGGCGGCCTTGGGTTTGCCGAGACCCAGCTTCGGGTTGCCCGCGAAGCCGACACCGTCACTCGACAGGTTGAACTTGTCGTCGCTGTTCCGGTCATGGAGCACGGTCACGGCATAGACGCCAGGGCCGGGGAGCCGGACGCACAGGACCACGGGACCACTGGGCGGAAGCGCGGAGCGCACGCGCCGGAAGGTCTTGCCGGCGCCCACCAAGCGGTTGTCGTCCGCCAGAAAGTCCCGATCGTCGGAGGGATAGACCTCCAGCTTCAGCCGGCCCGCGCGATCCTTCAGGCCGATCACGTTCACCAGGAAAGCGGGGCCGGACTCGTTGGCTCGACACTGGCCTTCGGCGACTCCCAAAGCGGGTGTCGAGCGGGGCGCGGCCGCCGCCACGGAGCCCAGCGCGGCGGCGACCGCGCCGATCGCCAGCCAGGTCATGCCCGCCCCCTCCAAAGCTGCTCCAGACCGAGGCCGATCGCCACCAGGATGTTGGTGGCCAGTGTGAGCCCGGCCACGAGCGCCATCAACGCGCCGATGCCCTCCTGCTCGCCGACCAGGAACACGGCGACCGCCGCGAAAACGACATCCTTGTTGGGCAGAAAGGGCAGACGGGTGATCAGTTGCCGCCCGGTCGCGAGAACCAGCCACCAGCCCAAAGCCACGGCGGGCAGGGCCAGATGCCACATGACCGACTGGATCAACACCCCCGCTCCGATGCGGCCGAGGTGCACGACAGCCACAAAGCGAAGCTCCCGCTTATCGAGCGAGAACAGGCGCTGACGAAACAGCATGACCGCCGAGGAGCTTACAAGCACGACGACCGCCGAGGCGATGAGCGCCGTCGGGTCGAGCTCAAGGTTCATCTGAGGCAGCAGATTGACGAGCAGAGGCGCGGTCCCGACCAGGAGCAGGAGCGTGGCCAGATTGCCCATCATCGCCGACAGGATCGTCACGTCCTTCACCGCACCGAACGGGGACGCGTCCAGCCTCAGGTGCTGTCGCGCCCAGGCGTAGAAATAGACCTCTCCGGAATATCCGACGAGCAGGTCGTTGCTCACGCGCTTCTTCAGCAACGGCACCAGCCCGCCGATCGGCAGACCCCAGAGACGATGAAAGATCAGCCAGTCCGCGACCGGGAGAGAAAAGTAGAAAGCGGCAAACATCAGCCAGAAGCCGGAGTTGCCTGGCGGTCTGTCGAAGATCCGGGACAGACCTTCGTCTCCCAGGTGCCACGCAACGGCTCCCAGGATCGCGAACGACACAGCGACCCCCGTCCAGGTGGTCCAGCTCTGTCGAAGGCGCGAGATCGGCTCGGCCGGCGACAGCACAGACAGGGCGTCATGGGTCGCAGACTCGGCAAGAGAGGTCATCGTAGCTCCGGACGTTGCTGATCTCCGACAGGACGCCACCGTCGGGGCGCCGCCTCAGTTGCCCGTGAGGTCCGTGCGAGTTCAGCGAAGACGCGCTGAAAAAGAGGCGCGGATCGCTCGATCCGGTGTGCGCCAACCCGCGAGAGAGCCGCTTCTCGGCAGGGAGGCTCCAGCTCGCTGGCGATCGCTCGCGCCAGGGCCTCGACATCGCCGACCGGCACCAGCAACCCCAGCCCCTCCAAAAGTTCGGACATCGCGGGCGAACAGTCGGTGGCTACGACGGACAGCCCGGCCGCGAGAGCCTCGATGACGACCGAGGGCAGGCCCTCGTAGCGCGAGGACAGCACCAGCGCGTCGTGGCGGGAGAGATCGCCGGCGACCCAGGAGCTGTAGCCGCCGAACGCGATGGCCTCTTCGATCGACAGGAGCTTCGCGAGACGGCGCAGGGCGCCGGCTGGGCCGTTGCCGATGAGCGTCAGCGTGTCGCCAGCCCGGCGCCCCCTTGCAAAGGCGTGGAGCAGGAGCGGCAGGTCCTTCTGGGCCGTCAGCCGACCCACGAAGACGAAGCTGCGGCCCGCCTTGTGCGGTTCGCGGACCGTAGCAGCCGGGGGTGCGTCCATGGCCGGGTTCGGGATCGCCACCACCAGGTTCGGATCCAGGCGCAGTCGCGCCTGTGTCTGCCTCCGCATGGCGGGGGCGATGGCGATCGCCCGGTCCAGGAACCGGCCCTGCGTCCGCAACCAGGCGTGATACAGCCACCGCGCCGCCCACGGCAGGTCAGGACGGTCGAGATCGTTGCTCATCTTGGCCACCACGGGCGGGCAGCGCCGGCCGAGCCATAGCTTCAACAGCACGGCGACCACCGTGTAGCTGTTGCCCGCGATGAAGATCACGTCGGGGCGCTCACGTCGGATGACGCCGGGCATGTGCGCGACCATCCACAGGGTCTCGATCAGGCCGACCGGCCAGCGGGTGGGCGGCGGACCGATGTGGGAGAGGTCCGCGAACTCGTCCGCCATGGCGCCCTCACGCCGGCCCATCCACAGGAGGGCATCATGGCCGTCCTGCCGCCAGCGGCGAACGAGCCGCAAAGCGATCCGCTCGACTCCGCCCGTGTGAAAGCTGTGCAGGATGGTGAGCACGCGCACGCTCAAGACGCGAGTTCCAGTTCGCCATAGCGCGCCGGCCGGTGAGTGTTCACGAAGGTGGTGGTCGTGCGCCCGATGCTGGCCATGAGTTCGGGCTTGGACGTGTCGCCAGGATGGACGGCCACGCGGATGACGTCCTGCAGAGGGAGCAGGCGACGGGCCAGCGCGGCGAAGGCCAGCGATGAACGCGTGCGCGCGTGCGAGCGGCTGGCCCAGCTGACCACGGGACCGCGCGCGAGGACAGCGCCGTCGCTGGGCCGCCAGACGTGACAATGGTCCTCGCTCAGGGCGAACCCCTCGTCCCGCAGGGCGGCCATCGCCCCGGGGCCGTAGAGCCACGCCGGCGCGATGAAGCCGGCGGCGGCTCGGCCGGCGATGTCCTCGATGAGGGTGCGTCCGCGCCGCATCCGTTCGCGCGCCTCGACCCGGTCCAGTCCCAGGAACTCGCCTTCGCCCGCCGTCATATGGCGGGCCTTCCACGCCGCCCATCGGCCGGAATGGGGCTGATCGTCCCGATGGGTCCAGCCATGCACGAACAGGTCGACCCCCGAATCGCTCCAGCCGCGCAGGCGGGTGGCGAACGGCGAGCCGGGACGGAGCGGGGCACTGGCCCAGTGCTGCGGCACCACCAGCATGGCGAAACGGTCGACGCCGGCGCGGGTTAGATGGTCGGCCAGTCGATCGACGTCGCCCTCGAACACCGGCGCGACATCGTGGATCGAGGTGAGCAAGGGCTTGAGGGCCATCATTGATCCGCAAAGAGTCTCGGCGTCGAAGACGCCGCCGATCAACCTGTCCCGCAGTCCCCGGGGCGGCGCTTCCCTATCATCGGATCGTGGTCATTTTCGCGACAGCCCCGTATGTGAAGGAAAAACTGACGCGCCGCGGTATCTGCGGGACGTATTGTGGTTGGCGCAGCACCGTGAAGCTGTTGCCGTAGCCCAGCCGATCCGCCCGACCGTCGAACAGATTGTCGAGCCGGGCCGACACGGTCCAGCGGCCGGCATCGGCTGAACCGCAGAGGGCGACATCGCCGAACTCGCCGATCTCCTGATCGAGTTGCGGGTCGAAGCTCAGGCGGCTGCCTCCGGTGACCCGGCCTTCCACGCCCGCTCGCCAGAAGAGTCCCTGCGCTCCCGCCCGACTGCTCGCCGCCAGGTCCGGGACGACCGGCAATCGCAGGTCCTCGGACTCCGCGTTGGCGGAGGTCCGTTCCAGGCGTGGCCTCTGAAGGAGGAGAGAGCCGTTCGCGAACCACGCTGGCCGCTGCCAGTCGGCCGAGATCGACAGCGACGGAATGTGCGCATGGCCGACATTGCGGGTGGCGACCAATCCGCTTGTCGTCAGCACGTCCGACTGAGCGTCCCGCCAATCCGTCCATGAAGCGCTTCCCGAAACGGCCAGTCCGCGCACGAGCGGCAGGCGACCGCCGAGCTCCAATACGCGCACGCTGTCGTCCGCGACGGCCGCGCCCGTCACCGAGTACACGTACGTCACGAAGACCCCGTCCGCCCAGGTCAGCCGCACCCGGCGACCGCCCGCGTCATACGCGCTTGTCATCGCGCGCCCGGACGACGACTCGGCCACCTTGCGCCCCAATGCGTCGTAGGTGGACAGCACGCTGATGTTGAGCGTGTCCGACGCCCGCGTCTGACAACCCAGATTGTCATACTCAAAGGACAGGACTGCATCGGCGGCACCCGCTCTACGACGCGAACGGCAATCTGGTGAGCCAGCGGTTGCGGGACGGGACCGTGGTGACCCGGACATACGACGCCTTGAACCGGATGGTGTCGCGCACGGCGGGCGCGGCGGATCTGGAGCTGTATTACGCCTATGACACCGTCGGTCGGCTGGTGGCGGCGTCGGACACCGCCAACGTCTTCTGGGCCGCGGGCTACGACGCGTTGGGCCGCAAGGTGAGCGAGACGTCGTTCGGCCGCACGGTGACGAGCGCGTACGACGCGGGCGGTCGTCGGACGCGGTTCACGTGGCACGACGGGTTCTATGTGGACTACACCTATTCGGCGACGGGCGAGATGCTGGAGGTTCGCGAGAACGGGGCGCGGTCGGGCGTGGGGGTGCTGGCGCGCTACGCGTACGACGATCTTGGGCGCCGCGTGTCGCTGACGCGGGGCAATGGCCTGGTCACCAGCTACGCGTACGACGCGGCGTCGCGTCTGTCGGAGACGACGCAGGCGGGCGCCGGGATCGCGACCGTGTCGGGTTTCCTGTACGATCCGGCGTCGCAGATCGTCCGGCGGGGTCGCTCGAACGCGGCGTACGACTGGGCGGGCCATGCGAACGTGGACCGTCCGTACGGGGTGAACGGGTTGAACCAGCTGACCTCCTCGGGCTCGAACGGGCTCAGCCACGACGGCCGGGGCAACCTGGCGTCGGACGGGGTTCGGACGTTCGGGTACGACAGCCGCGACCAGCTGGGGAACTATCGGGGCGGCGGCCAGCCGGACTATCTGTACCACGACATGCTGGGCCGGCTTCGCCAGCTGTCGGCGGAGGGGGTGACGCTGGACTATGACGGGTCGCAGATGGTGGCGGAGTACGACTATGCCGGTCCGCTGCTGCGGCGCTACGTGCACGGGGCGGGCGTGGACGAGCCGCTGGTGTGGTACGAGGGCGCGGGGGTGGCGGACCGGCGGTTCCTGCACGCCGACGAGCGCGGGTCGATCGTGGCGATCACCGACTCGGCCGGGCGGAAGCTGGCGATCCTGACGTATGACGAATATGGCATCCCGGGGCCTGGCAACGTCCTGGCGAACGGGCAGGCGCCGCGGTTCCAGTAAACGGGCCAGATGTGGATCGCGAGCCTGGGGATGTACGACTACAAGGCGCGCATCTACTCGCCGACCTTGGGCCGGTTCCTGCAGGCGGACCCGATCGGCTATGGCGACGGGATGAACCTCTACGCCTATGTGGGGGGCGATCCGGTCAACTTCGTGGATCCGATGGGACTGGCTGACGAAGGGATCGTGATCACCGGCTGTGGGGGCACGCTGTACCAGGGCCAGTGCCTGTCCTCCCCGAGGAGGTCTACAACCCCGACAACCGCCCGCCCGCCGAGGAGATCGCGCAGCTGCCCCGCGACTACTCCGGGCTCAGACGTGATGTCCCGCAGCTGGGACCGCCACTACCGGGCGATCTCGGCAGACCGATGCTCAAGGCCGGCGTCGAGCCTCAGCCAGACGACACGGTGCCGGGCGTTGCTCCGCCTGCTCAATTTGGTCAGCCGAACCTCGCGGCGCAACGGCGCGACGAGGAGCGCCAGCGCCAGCGCCAGCGCCGTGCGCAGGAGCTGGACGCGGCGCACCAGCAAGCTGTTCGTCCCCGACGCGCAGGGTGGCCGATCGGGCGCGGCACCTCCCGCGAGCGGTGTCGTCGCAGCGGACACATCGGAGATTGGTGCCGGCGGGTCCGATGCACGCTCGCCCGGCTCGGCATCACAAGTTCAGCCGGTGCCAAGCCCCTACGTCCTGCAGGCCGGCTCGATCATCCCTGCGGCGCTGATCAACGGCCTGAGCTCCGACGTGCCGGGCCAGGTGGTCGCGCAAGTCACCGCCAATGTCCGCGACTCCGTTACCGGCACTCACCTGCTCGTGCCGCAGGGCTCGCGCCTTATCGGCGAGTACGACGCCGACATCGCCGCCGGCCAATCGCGCGCGGTGCTCGTCTGGACCCGGCTGATCCTGCCGGACGGCCGCTCCATCGTACTCGATCGCCAGCACGCGGCCGATGCGAGCGGGCGCGCGGGGATCAGGGACCGCGTGGACCGCCACTGGGGAGAACTGTTCCGCGCTGCGGCCGTCTCGACGCTGCTGGGCGTCGGCACCGAACTCGTCTCCGGCGATGCCGAGGACCGGCTTGTCCGCGCTCTTCGACGCGGCGCTCTGGATGCGGTCGGCGACGCCGGACAGCAGCTGGTGCGCCGCTCGCTCGACATCCGCCCGACGGTGACGATGCGGCCTGGCACGCCCGTGCGGGTCATCCTCACCCGCGATCTCGTGCTCGAACCTCCTAGGAGATGACGCAATGGCCGGACTGAAGCTCGGAGAGCTTGCAAATGACAAGCCGGTGAAGGTGACGGCCGAGCTGCCTGCCGCCGTCCACCGCGATCTGGTCCCCTATGCCGAGGTGCTCGCGGCGGAGACGGGGCAGGCGAACGAGCCCGCACGGCTGATCGCACCCATGCTTGAGCGGTTCATGGCGACAGATCGGGGGTTCGCGAAGGCGCGGCGGCGCAAGTCAGCGTAGCGCGCGCGCCTAGAATCGAATCACGACCGGTGTGCCATTCAGGGGAGGGTGCCTGCCGCCCACCTACGCTGCAGCTGCCACCAAGCCGATTACGTGGCGATTACGGGCACCTCGTTGGCTACTCCGAAAAGTGGTAAAGCGCTGCTAAGTGACTGAAGATGTGGTGAGCCCTGCCGGGCTCGAACCGGCGACCCGCTGATTAAAAGTCAGCTGCTCTACCAACTGAGCTAAGGGCCCCACCGGGCGTTCGACTAGGCCGTGGGGCGGGGGCGGGTCAAGCGGTGGGCGAGCTGGCGCACCGTCCGTCCGCTCACCGGATCGCGCCAGCCGGGGGCGAGGGCCAAGAGCGGCTCGAGGACGAAGCGGCGCTCCCGGAACAGCGGGTGGGGCACGGTGAGGCCGGGCGAGCGCCAGCGGCCGCCGCTCCACAGGATCAGGTCGATGTCGAGTGGTCGCTCCCCCCACCGCCGCCCGCGCCGCCGCCCGAACCCGCGCTCGATCCGCTGGGTGAGCGCCAGCAGTCCGGGCGGGGAGAGGCGCGTGCGGATCAGCGCCGCTTCGTTGGCGTAGCGACGACGCGAGGGGCCGAGCGGGGCGCTCTCGATCGGCCGCGACACCGCCAGCACCTCCACCCGCTTCCCCAGCGCGACCACCGCCGCCGCCAGCGTCGCGCGGGGCGAGCCGTGGCGGGAGCGGCGGTTGCCACCCAGCGCCAGCAGCCACTCGCTTGCATGGTCGCCATCCGGCGCACTAGGCGGGGCCATGGACCCCGCCGCGCTGAGCGCTCTTCCCGCCCTCGAACCGCCCCCCGATTGCCCGCTCTGCCCACGGCTGGTCGCCTTCCGCCACGCTTGCCGGGCCGAGTTCCCCGATTGGCACAACGCCCCCGTGCCCGCCTGGGGCGACCCGCAGGCCCGCGTGGCCATCGTCGGCCTGGCGCCCGGCAAGCACGGCGCGAACCGCACCGGCCGCCCCTTCACCGGCGACTGGGCCGGCGACCTCTTGTTCGCAACACTCGACAAGTTCCGGCTGAGCGAGGGGGTGTACGACGCGCGGGTCGATGACGGCTATCGGCTCACTGGCGCGGTCATCGTCAACGCCGTCAAATGCCTGCCGCCCGCCAACAAGCCAACGCCGCAGGAGATCGCCACCTGCCGCCGCTTCCTGGCCGCACAGGTGGACGCGCTGCCCACGCGGGTGTTCGTCGCCCTGGGCCGGATCGCGCACGACTCCTTCCTGCGGGTCATGGGTGAGCGGCTGGCGGCCCACCCCTTCGGCCATGGCGCGGAGCACCGGCTGGGGGACCGGCTGTTGATCGACAGCTATCATTGCTCCCGATACAACACGAACACGGGCCGTCTGACCACGGCCATGTTCGAGGATGTGATCGCCAGGGCGGTTGACTGCGCGGTCGAGCGGGCGGGGGAGGCGGCGTGGAGCGACTGACGGACGAGGAGCGGGCGGCGGCGCTCGCCGAGTTGACCGATTGGCGGATGGATCAGGACCGGGACGCCATCGTGCGGGAGGTCCGGTTCGCCGACTTCTCGCAGGCCTGGGGCTTTATGAGCCGCGTGGCGCTGCTGGCGGAGGCCGCCGACCACCATCCGGAATGGTCGAACGTCTACGACCGGGTCACGATCGCGCTCACCACCCACGACGCCGACGGGCTGTCGGAGCGGGACGTGGCGCTCGCGCGGAAGATCGACGCACTGTTGTGAGACTAAGAATCGAGGCGCGGCTGGGCTACGACCTGCCCGCCGAACACGACGTCCTGCTGGCGGTCCGCGTGCTGGACGACCCGGCGGTGACGCTGGTCACGGAGGCGCTGGCGGTCGACGGCGGCTCGGCCCTCCGGACTGTGGCCGATGCGAGCGGGCGGCGGGACTGGACGTGGGGCGAGGGCGCGCTCGACATCCGCTACACCGCCTCCGTGGAGGTGGAGCGCGCGACCCCCGACCTGCGCGCGCTGGCCGAGGACGCGCGCCCCGACCTGCCCGCCGCCGTCCTGCCCTTCCTCAACCCCAGCCGCTATTGCGAGAGCGACCGGCTGGAGGGCTTCGTGAACCGCCGCTTCTCCGGGTCGGGGGGCGCCCGGGTGGCCGCGATGGCGGAGTGGATCGGCGACCGCTTCGTCTACCAGCCGAGCGGCTCCGCCTCGCTGACCACCGCCGCCGACACGTTGTTGACCCGCGCCGGCGTGTGCCGCGACTACGCCCACGCGCTGATCGCGCTGGCGAGGGCGGCCGGGGTGCCGGCCCGGATGGTGTCGGCCTACGCCCTCGACCTGGACCCGCCCGACTTCCACGCGGTGGTGGAGGTGTGGCTGGCCGGCGGCTGGCACCTGGTCGACCCCACCCATATGGCCCCGGTCGAGGGGCTGGTGCCGATCGCGCGCGGGCTCGACGCGGCGGAGGTCAGCTTCCTGGCGATCTGGGGCACGGCCGAATTCCGGCACCAGTCGGTCCGGGTGGTGCGGGTGTGAGGCGAGGCCATACCACACCGTCCGACCGGCTCCCGCCCTCGTGCCGTCCCTACTGCGCCTGTCAAAGGACGTTGGGCACGGCGCTTCCGGCGGTCGCCGCGGCTGACCTTTTGTGCGTCCTTCGACAGGCTCAGGACGAACGGAAAGAGAGGCGGGGAGCGGGGGGCGGACCTGAGATCGCCCCGCCTTAAACGTCCTCCACCAGCCGCCCGTACAGCTCCGGCCGGCGGTCGCGGAAGAAGCCCATGCCCGCGCGGTGTCTCCGCGCCCCCGCCAGGTCGAGGGTGGCCACCAGCGCACCCTCCTCCTCGGCCCCGAACTGCTCGACCAGGTCGCCCCATTCGTTGGTGATGAAGGAGTGGCCGTAGAAGCGCTGTCCGTCCTCCACCCCGATGCGGTTGGGGGCGACCACCGGCATCGCGTTGGACACCGCATGGCCCTGCATCGCGCGCCGCCACATGGCGCTGGTGTCCAGGCTCACGTCATAGGGCTCCGAGCCGATCGCGGTCGGATAGACCAGCAGCTCCGCCCCCATCAGCGCCATCGCGCGCGCGGCCTCCGGATACCACTGGTCCCAGCACACGCCGACGCCGACGCGCGCCCCGAACACATCCCACACCCGGAAGCCCGTGTTGCCGGGGCGGAAATAGTACTTCTCCTCGTATCCCGGTCCGTCGGGGATGTGGCTCTTGCGGTAGACGCCCATCACCGCGCCGTCCGGGCCGATCATGGCGAGCGAGTTGTAATGGTGCGGCCCGTCGGCTTCGAAGAAGGAGCACGGGATGGCGACGCCCAGCTCGGCGGCCAGCGCCCGCATGGCGAGCACCGGCGGGCTGTCGGCCAGCGGTCGGGCGAGCGCGAACAGCGCCTCCTCCTCCACCTTGCAGAAATACGTCGTCTCGAAGAGTTCGGGCGGGCAGATCAGCTGGGCACCCTTGGCCGCCGCCTCGCGCGCGAGATCGGACACGCGGGCGATGTTGGCCGCAGGGTCGTCGCCCATGGCGAGCTGGAGGGCGGCGACGGTGAGGGTGGTCATGGCGAGGCGAGCCGTCTGTCCCTCTCCCCTTCAGGGGAGAGGAGGGAGCCGCGAAGCGGCGGAAGGAGAGGGGACCGTGCTAACACAGTCGGTCGCAGACCACATCGCACTGCCCCCTCCCTCGCCGCTGGCGCGGCTCTCCCATCAAGAGGTCTCCCCTGAAGGGAATCGTCGCAGATATAGCCGTCCTCTTCCTCCTTCGTCATCCCCGTCTTCCTCCGTCATCGCCGCGAAGGCGGGGATCCATACACCGCTTGGCGGGACGGGAGCCTGGATCCCCGCCTTCGCGGGGATGACGATGTTGAACAACGCAACGGTCCCGTGAAGGGGAGAGGGCTTGATGGTGTCATCCCTCACTTCCCCAGCACGAAGTCCACGCGCACCGCCACGGTGTCGGTGTTCGTGCCGGGGCTGACCGGCGGGGCCGAGACTGGACGTGGCGACTGGGGCCTCACCATCGAATCCGCCATCGCCTCGTACATCGGCGACGGCCCGCCCGAGCCCAGCCCGTCGCTGATCGCCAGCACCCGCTTCACCGTCAGCCCCGCCGCCCCGGCATAGGTGTCGGCCCGCGCGCGCGCTTCGGTGAAGGCGGCGGCGTAGGCGGAGCGGGCGGCCGCCTCCGGGTCGGCGACCGTCAGGTCGGGGCCGGACAGCACGTTGGCACCCTCGCCCGTCGCCGCCGCGATCGCCGGCCCCGCCTTGGCCACGTCGCGCACGCGCACGGTGACGGCGTTGTTCGCCTCGAACCGGCCCTTGTCGGGACCGTAATCCAGCCTTCGGATCGAGAGCTGGCGGGTCTGGATGTCGTCCTTGGCGATGCCGAGCCCGTCCAGCGCCGCCACCACGCCGTTCATCTTCTCCGCGTTGGCTTCGCTGGCCGCCGGGCCGGTGCCGGCGATGGAGGACACGCCGACGGTGAAGCGCGCCTGGTCGGGCCGCGACTCAGCCCGGCCGGTGGCGGAGACCGAGAGCAGCGTCTCGTCATCCCCCAGCCCCGGCCGCTCTCCGCCGCAGCCGGTCAGCGCCAGTGCGGCGATCAGGATGGCCCTCCGCATCAGTCGCGCTTCCGGAACAGCAGCGTCATCCGGTCGCTCTCGCCCACCGCTTCGTAGCGCGCGCGGTCCTTGTCCTTCAGCGCGTAGGTGGGCGGCAGGGTCCAGACGCCGTCGGCCCAGTCGGCCGGGTCCTTGGCGTTGGCGTTCAGCTCGCTCGACCCCACCAGGTCGAAGCCCATCGCGGTCACGAAGTTCACGACATCGGCCTGGCGCAGATACCCCTTCGACCCGTCGGTGTAGCTGGCGGGCGCGGTCGCCTTCGCGCGGTGCTGGACGATGCCGAGCATCCCGCCCGGCTTCAGCAGCCGGCGCATGGCGCGCAATTCGCTGTCCGCGGCGTTCGCGCGCTGGAGATTGTGCATCTCGCGAAAGATCAGCACCCTGTCGACGGTGCCGTCCATCTCCTTGGGCAGCTGATCCGTGGTGTAGGCGGCGAAGTCGCCGGCGGGCAGCTTGGTCCAGTCCGCCGTCACCTGCGGCAGCTTTGCCGTGGTTTCCTTATACGCCGCCTGGCGCTCGCCGGCCATGCCCAGACTGGCGGGATCGGGGTTGACCGCGATGTAGCGACCGCCGCCCTTGACCAGCATCGGCGCCAGGATGCGCGTGTACCAGCCGCTGCCCGGCATATACTCGACCACCGTCATCCCGGGCTTCACCTGAAAGAAGGCGAGCGTCTCGGCGGGGTGCCGCCACGCGTCGCGCGCCTGGTCCTCGGCGCGGATCGGCGCGGCGTAGATCGCCGGGTCGGCGGCCACGGCGGGGGCGCTCTGGCTCTGGGCGGCGAGCGTGAACGGAGCGGCGAGGGCGGCGAGGGCGGCGAGGCGGGTGACGAGGCGCATGGGACGGGTCTCCTGTGGGACACCGGATCCTTAGCACAGTCGCCCCCGCCGATTAATGGACGGATCGTCGCTTGCGCCCGCCACGAGTCCGCACGATCGGTCGGGCGCGGCGCGCGGTCCGGGTCCAATCGGTCGGAGCCACGGAGGATGCGATGACGACGACGGCGATCCGGACCTACCAGGCGCGCATGACGCGCGCGCTGGAGCACATCGAGGAGCATCTCGACGAGGCGCTCGATCTCGAGAGCGTGAGCCGGGTCGCCGCCTTCTCGAAGCACCACTTCCACCGGCAGTTCAGCGCGATGTTCGGGCTGTCCGTCCACCGATATGTCCAGCTCGCCCGCCTGAAACGGGCCGCGCACCGGCTGGCGTACCGCATGGACGAGACGGTCACGAACATCGCGCTGGACGCCGGCTACGAGGCGCCGGAGGCGTTCGCGCGCGCGTTCAAGCAGCGCGTCGGGCAGACGCCGTCCGCCTTTCGGAAGGCTCCCGATCGGGAGCCGTGGCTTTCGGCCTTCGAGCCACTCAGCCAAGCGAGGACCATGCACATGACGACCCACACACCCGACGACGTGACCATCACCACGGTGGCCGCAACCCCAGTGGCGCTGATGGAGCATCGCGGCGATCCGGCGCGGATCGGCGAGACGATCGCGCGCTTCATCGCGTGGCGCAAGGCGGCGGGGCTGTCGCCGCGCACCACCGCCACCTTCAACGTGTTCCACACCGATCCGCTGACCACGCCGCCGGACGACGCCCACATCGACCTGTGCGTGGCCACCGACCGGCCGGTCGCCTCGGCGGACGCCAACGTGGAGGCGGGCACGATCCCGGGCGGGCGTTGCGCGGTGCTGCGCGTGGTGGGAGGGGACGACGCGCTGGAGCCGGCCGCCACCTGGCTCTACCGCGAGTGGCTGCCGGAGAGCGGCGAGGAGCTGCGCGACTTTCCCTTCTACTGCCAACGGGTGAGCATTTTCCCCGACGTGGCGGAGGTGGACGCGGTGACGGACCTGTTCGTACCGCTGCTCTGACCCCGGGCGGGCGAAGTCAGGCTCGTGCGGCGGCCTGCATCGACGTGCAATGCAGGCCGCCGCCGCCCGTCAGCAGGGCGTCGGCGCGGATGCCGATCGCCTGCCGGTCGGGGAAGAGCGCGGCGATCGCCGCCACCGCCGCCTCGTCGCTGCCGGTGCCGTAGGTGGGGACCGCAACCGCGGCGTTGCCGATCAGGAAGTTCATGTGGCTGGCGGGTTGGACCACGTCGTGGCGTTCGACGCGGCCGGGGGAGGGCACGTCCACAACCCGCACCGGCCACTCCGCCGCCCATGCGCGCGCGTCGGCATAGACGCCTGCGTTCGGATCGTCCTCCGCAGCCACCGGCAGCGCGAGCACGCCGGGTGCCACAAAGCGCGCGAGGTTGTCGACATGGCCGTCGGTGTGGTCGTTCGCCAGACCCTCGCCCAGCCACAGCAGCCGCTCGATGCCCAGCGTGTCGCGGAGCCGCGCCTCTATCGCCTCGCGCGACACGCCCGGATTGCGGTTGGGATTGAGCAGGCATTGTTCGGTCGTGACCGCCAGCCCCGTGCCGTCGGTGTCGAGCGCGCCGCCCTCCAGCACCAGATCGTCGGTGGCGACCGTCAGGCCTTGCGCCCGCGCCAGTCCCGCGCCGACGCTCTCGTCGCCCGTCATGACGTACTTGCCGCCCCAGCCGTTGAAGGCGAAGCGGCGCGCGAGTGGGCGGCCGTTGGCCACCACCACCAGTGGACCCGTGTCGCGCAGCCACACGTCTCCGAACGGCTCCACCGCCACCTCGACGGCGGACGTCACGCGAGCGCGGGCGTCGTCCGCGTCGCGCTCCGACCGGCAGACGAGCAGCGTGCGCTCGCCCGCCGCCATCGCCTCAGCCAGCGCCGCGACCTCGACGCGCGCCTGAGCGAGGTGGTCCGGCCACTCCGCCGGATCGCCCGGATAGCCGATCCAGAGCGCCGAGTGCGGCTCCCACTCGGCCGGCCAGCGAACGGTCATGCAGGTTAGCGCGCGGCGGCGAGCGACGCGTCGCGGATCGCCTTGAACTCCGACCCCGCGTTCCACTCCGGCATCAGGGTCGAGTTCGCGAGCTTCGACATGATGGCGTAGTAGAGCGACAGGTCCTGCGCCGCGCCGGTCCAGTTCCATTTAGGATCGTATTCATCCGACGGCTGGTGATAGCGGTTGGCGGTGTAGTCGTCGGCCGCGGCCTTGCCCGCCGCCTTGCCGCCGACGGTCTGGTCGTCGCCCGATTCCGCATAGAGCATCGGCACGCCCAGCTTGGCCATGCTGAAATGGTCGGAGCGGTAATAATACCCCTTCTCCGGCGTCGGCTCCTGATCCACCTTGCGCCCCTGCGCCCGCGCGGCGTCCGCCAGCAACGTGGAGAGCTGCGACTTGCCGCCGCCGACCTCGACCACGTTGCGCGTCGGCCCGACGATGTTGAGGCCGTCCATGTTGATCCCGCCCACCGTCTTGGCCAGCGGGAAGACCGGGTGGGCGGCGTAATGGGCGGAGCCGAGCAGGCCCGACTCCTCCGCCGTCACGGCGACGAAGGCGATCGAGCGTTCGGCGGGACCCGCCTTGGCGTGCGCCTCGGCCAGCGCGATCAGGCCCGCGACGCCGCTGGCGTTGTCCAGCGCGCCGTTGCAGATGTCGTCGCCGGTCCTGTCGGGCTTGCAGCGGCCGAGATGGTCCCAATGGGCGGTGTAGAGCACGACCTCGTCGGGCCGGGTCCTGCCGGGCAGCACGCCGACGACGTTCTTCGATCGCTTGCGCTCCAGCGTGTTGGTGAAGGAGACGGACGCCTTCGCGTTCAGCGGCACGGCCTTGAAGCCCGGACGCGCCGCGGCGGCGGACAGCTGTGCGAAATCCTGGCCGGCGGCGGCGAACAGCTTCGCCGCTTGGCCCTTCTGCATCCAGCCGATCGCCTGACTCTGGTCCGCGCCATCGTTGGCCGTGGCGGCGACGAGCTGCGGCCCGGTCCAGGAGGACTCGACCACGTTCCAGCCATAGGCGGCGGGCTCGGTGTCGTGCACGATGATCGCGGCCGCCGCGCCCTGGCGCGCCGCCTCCTCGTATTTGTAGGTCCAGCGCCCGTAATAGGTCATGGCGCGTCCGTCGAAGGTGCCGCCCAGCGTCGGTTTCGACCAGTCGGGATCGTTGACCAGGATGACGACCGTCTTGCCCTTCACGTCCACGCCGGCATAGTCGTTCCAGTTCCGCTCCGGCGCGTTGATGCCGTAGCCGACGAAGACGACATCGGAGTTGCGCACCCCGACCTTCGGCTGCACACGGTAGGTGGCCACCACCATATCGTCGCCATAGGCGAGGCTCTGCTTGCCCCCGGGCGTGGTGAAGGTCAGCGGGCTGACGTCCTTGGCGGTGATCTCGACCAGCGGCACCGGCTGGAACCAGCCGCCCTCATATCCGGGCTTCAGCCCCGCCGCCTGGAACCGCTGCGCGATCAGCTCGGTCGCCAGCACCTCGCCCTGCGTGCCAGGCGCGCGGCCCTCGAACTCGTCCGACGACAGGCGCTGGGTCACATCCTTGAGCGTCTGGACAGAGATATCGGCGTCGGACGCGCGCGGCGTCGCCACCGTGGCGCAGCCGGCGAGCAACGGCAGGAGGAGGGCGGCGGAGATGGAGCGCATGGGTGTGACCTGATCGGGAAAAACAGGCACCCGCCATGCGACGAACCGCGCCGGGCCGCAAGACCCGGCGCGGTTCTCGCGCCGCGGTCAGTAAGGCTGGATCAGCGCGAGTAGAACTCGACCACCAGATTGGGCTCCATGCGGACGGGGTAGGGCACCTCGTCCAGCGTGGGGATGCGGGTGTAGGTCACCTTGTCGGTGCCGTCGGGCACGACATAGTCGGGCTGGTCGCGCTCCGGCAGGCTCTGCGCCTCCATCACCAGCGCCATCTCCCTGGCCTTGGCGCCCAGCGAGATCTCGTCGCCGACCGACACCTGGCGCGACGCGATGTTGCACTTGACCCCGTTCACCAGGATGTGGCCGTGGTTCACGATCTGGCGGGCGGCGAAGATGGTCGGCGCGAACTTGGCGCGATAGACGACCATGTCCAGCCGGCGCTCGAGCAGCCCGATCAGGTTCTGGCCGGTGTCGCCCTTCATCCGCGAGGCCTCGAAATAGGCGCGCTTGAACTGCTTTTCGGTGATGTCGCCGTAATAGCCCTTGAGCTTCTGCTTGGCGCGCAGCTGGATGCCGAAATCCGACTCCTTGCCCTTGCGGCGCTGGCCGTGCTGTCCGGGGCCGTATTCGCGGCGGTTGACCGGGGACTTGGGCCGCCCCCAGATGTTCTCGCCCATCCGGCGGTCGAGCTTGTACTTGGCGCTCTGGCGCTTCGACATACGATGTCACTCCATTTGCGTGGCGGTCCCGTGGCGGGACGCCGGTTGATCCCGGAACCGCACCACCCGCTTTCGCGGGTGCGGCCGCCGCTTCACCGGGGTGCGGGGCCAACAGCGTTAGGCGCGCGTCTCTGGCGGTTGGCGGCGCATGTGTCAAACTTGCGGGCCGGCGGGCGAGCGGATAGCGGCGCAGGCGATGAGCGAGACCATTCGCCCCGACGACTGCACCACCATGGCCGAGGTGCGCGCCGGCGTGGATGGGGTGGACGCGGAGCTGTGGCGGCTGCTCGGTCGCCGCTTCGGCTATATGCGGGCGGCGGCGCGGATCAAGGCGGAGCGCGAGGCGGTGCGCGATGAACCCCGCAAGGCGGAGGTGATCGCGGCGGCGCGTAAGATGGCGGTGGGCGAGGGCGTGTCCGACTGGGTCGCCGAACGGCTGTGGAGCGAGCTGGTCGAGCTGTCGATCGCCTACGAGCTGGAGGAGTGGGACCGGCTGAAGGGGTGAGGGACATGTGCCCCAAACCGCTCACGCCGAGCTTGTCGAAGCGTCCTCCACCCGGGCTTGGTCGAGAAGGGGCTTCGACAGGCTCAGCCTGAGCGGACTTGTATATCACGATTCATTATCCCCGCTCCCGGTCCGGTCCGCCAAGCGCGCTGAGCACGCCGCGGAAGGTGCGCAGCTGGTTGTGGCTCCAGCCGGGTTTGGTGAGGAGCGTGCGGAGCGTCCGGCGCGTGACCGGCCCGCGGTCCGGCGGCCAGAAATAGGCCTTGGGCTCCAGCATCCCCTCGATCTGGGCGAGCATCCCCTCCAGCTCGGCCTGGGGTGCCGGCGGCTCGTCGTCGGGCACGGGCGGGCTGACGAGCGCGGGTCCGGCGCGGCCGACCTCGTAGGCGACGAGCAGCACCGCCTGGGCGAGGTTGAGCGAGGAGAAGCCGGGGTTGACCGGCACGGTCAGGATCGTGCGGGCGAGCGCCACGTCGTCCGTGTCCAGCCCCGACCGCTCGGCTCCGAACAGCACGGCGGCCCGTCCGGTTATCATCGCCGGTGCGGCGTCTGCGGGAGCGAGCACCGGCTTCGTCACCTCGCGCCGCCGCACGGTTGTGGCGTAGACGTGGGTACAGTCCACCACCGCCTCCGCCGTCGTCTCGTACAGCCGCGCGCCGTCCAGCACCCGGTCCGCACCCGCCGCCGCCGGTCCGGCGGCAGGATTGGGCCAGCCGTCGCGCGGAGCGACCAGGCGCAGGTCGGTGCAGCCGAAATTGAGCATCGCGCGCGCGGCCGCGCCGATGTTCTCGCCCAGTTGCGGGCGGACGAGGACGAACGCCGGACCGGCCATCACTCGAACAGGTCGCGCACCTGGCCGGCGAACGCCTCGAAATCGCGTGCTTCGGTGAAGTCCTTGTAGACGCTGGCGAAGCGGATGTAGGCGACGCTGTCGAGCGCCTCCAGCGCGTCCATCGCGCGCGCGCCGATGGCGGTGGACGTGATCTCGCTGTCGCCACTCGTTTCCAGCTGCCGCTGGATGCCGCTGACCAGCTGGTCGATCTTCGCCGCCGGCACCGGCCGCTTGCGGCAGGCGAGCGCCACCGAACGGCGCAACTTTTCACGGTCGAAGACCTCCCGCCGGCCGCCCGACTTCAGCACCGTCAGTTCGCGCAGCTGCACGCGCTCGAAGGTCGTGAACCGCGCGCCGCAGCCCTCGCATTGGCGGCGGCGGCGGATCGCGGCGGAGTCCTCCGTCGGCCGCGAGTCCTTCACCTGGCTGTCGTCGTGCGCGCAGAAGGGGCAGCGCACGGGCGGTTACTTGCGGCGGCGTGCGTAGGCGACCGCGCCCCCCACGATCGCGCCGAGCGGCAGGCTGACGAAGGGCAGCACCACACCCGCGACCGCGCCGATCGCGGCGCCCGTGGCGACCGTCTTGCCGGTGGGGGTGGACAGCACCTCGCGACCCCTCGCCAGCAGGTCGTCGGCCATCGTAGATCCCCGCCCATCCAGCGCCTTGCCGCAGTTCTGGCAAAATGCGGCGGACGGCGGGTTGGCGGTGCCGCAGCGCGCGCACAGTTGTTCGAGCGTGGCGTTGTCGGTCATGGGGTCAGGCTCCCTCGTAGATCGGGAAGCGCCCGCAGAGCGCCTCCACCCGACCCCGAACCGCGTCCTCCACCTGTCCGTTCCCTTCGACGCCGTTCGCCACCAGCCCGTCGAGCACGTCGGCGATCATGTGCCCGATCTCGCGGAACTCGGCCGGGCCGAAGCCGCGGGTGGTGCCGGCGGGCGAACCCACGCGGATGCCACTCGTGCGCGCTGGCGGCAGGGGGTCGTTGGGGACGCCGTTCTTGTTGCAGGTGATGCCCGCCCGGTGGAGCGACTCGTCGGCATCCTTGCCGCTTATGCCGAGCGGGCGCAGGTCGACAAGCGCCAGGTGCGTGTCGGTGCCGCCGGCCACCAGATCGCACCCGCGCTCCGCGAGCGTCGCGGCCAGCACCTTCGCGTTCTCGATGACGGCGCGCGAATAGCTCTTGAAGTCGGGCCTGAGCGCCTCGCCGAACGCCACCGCCTTGGCGGCGATGACGTGCATCAGCGGGCCGCCCTGCAGACCGGGGAAGACGGCGGAGTTGATCTTCTTGGCGATCGCCTCGTCGTTCGTCAGCACCATGCCGCCACGCGGTCCGCGCAGCGTCTTGTGCGTGGTGGTGGTCACGACGTGCGCGTGGGGAAAGGGCGAGGGGTGCTCGCCCGCCGCGACCAGTCCGGCGAAGTGCGCCATGTCGACGTGCAGCACCGCGCCGACCTCGTCCGCGACGGCGCGGAAGCGGGCGAAATCGATGTGGCGGGGATAGGCCGATCCGCCCGCGATGATGACCGTGGGCCGGTGGGTGCGGGCCAGCAGCTCGACCTCGTCGAAGTCGATCAGGTGGTCGTCGGTGCGCACACCATACTGCACCGCGTTGAACCACTTGCCCGACTGCGCCGGCGGCGCGCCGTGCGTCAGATGGCCGCCGGCGTCCAGGCTCATGCCCAGGATCACGTCGCCGGGCCTGGCGAGCGCCAGCAGCACCGCGCCGTTCGCCTGCGCGCCGGAATGCGGCTGGACGTTGGCATAGGCGCAGCCGAACAGCCGGGTCGCCCGCTCGATCGCGAGCGTCTCGACCGTGTCGGATGGTCCGCAGCCCTGGTAGTAGCGGCGGCCCGGATAGCCTTCCGCGTACTTGTTGGTGAACACCGACCCCTGAGCGTCCAGCACGGCGCGACTGACGATGTTCTCGCTCGCGATCAGCTCGATCTGAGTCCGCTGGCGGCGCAGTTCGGCGGCGATCGCGTCCGCGACGGCATCGTCGGTGGCGGTCGCGGGGTCGGTGAAGAAGCCGTCGGCGCGAATGGCCTCGGCGGCGGTGGCGGTGCTCATTGGGTGTCTCCCGTGGGCAAGGCGGTCAGTTTGGCGACGCGGCCACTGTGGCGACCGCCGCTGAAGGGGATGTTAAGGAAGGTGGCGAGGCAGTCGCGGGCGGTCTCGATCCCGATCAGCCGCGCGCCCATCGCGATCACGTTGGCGTCGTTGTGCGAGCGGGCGAGCTCGGCGGACAAGTGGTCGGACACCAGCGCGCAGCGGCAGGCGGGAAAGCGATTGACCGCGATGTCGATGCCGATGCCCGATCCGCACAGCGCCACGCCGAACTCCGCCTCGCCGGCGGTGATCGCGTGCGCCAGCCGGGCGCCGTAATCGGGGTAGTCGACCGAGGCCGTACCGTCCGTGCCCAGATCGGTGACGGCGTGCCCCCGTCCGCGCAGCCAGCCGGCGAGCGACGCCTTCATCTCGACCGCGGCGTGATCGGACGCGATCGCGACGCTTGGGGGTGTGCCGGCGGCCATCGCGACGCGTGGTAGCGGGCAACGGGGGCCAAGGCCACAGACTTTTGACGGCGGTCGGCTCCTCGGCGCCCGGCGCGGTGCCCCTTGCTCCCGCTCGGCGTTGTTCCGCATAGTGGCGCGAAAAAGGAGCGGATGGATGGCCAACGAACTCGACACCATGATCGACGCGGCGGTGGCGCGGCTGACAGCGCCGGACGGGCCGCTGCCCATTCGGTCGGTCGTCGTGGACGGGCGCGAACTGCCCGCGATCGCCTCCGCGCCACCCGGCCTGCCAGCCTATTTCGCGCATTTCTGCGCCGAGCACGCCGACAAGACCTTCCTGGTGGCGGGGGACGAGCGGCTGTCCTTCGCCGACACCCACGCCGCGGCGCGCCGGGTGGCGGGTGCGCTGGTCGCCGGCTGGGGCATCCAGCGTGGCGACCGGGTCGGCATCGCGGCGCGCAACGCGCCGGCCTGGATCGTGGCCTATATGGGCATCCTGATGGCGGGAGGCGTCGCCACGCTGCTCAACGGTTGGTGGCAGGGTGGCGAGTTCACCGACGCCATCGCGGACACCGGCACCCGGCTGGTCATCGCCGATCCGCAGCGGGCCGAGCGGCTGGCGGACCTGCCGGCTCTGGACGTCGTGGCACTCGATGTGGCGCGCCCACTGGACGAGGCGCTCGCCCCGCTGCTCGCGCGCGGGGGCGGCGCGGACACGCCGCTGCCCGCGATCGGCCCGGACGACCTCGCGACCATCCTGTTCACCTCCGGCTCCACCGGGCGATCGAAGGGGGCGTGGTCCGACCATCGCGGGGTGGTGCAGGGCACCTTCACCTATCTGATGCAGACGCTTTCCATGCTCGACGTGATGACGCGGCGCGGCGATCCGCCCGCCGCCGACCTCCAGCCCGCGACGCTCCTCAACGTGCCGCTGTTCCACGTCACCGCCGAGGTTCCGGTAATGCTCCAGTCCTTCGCCATTGGGCGCAAGCTGGTGCTGATGCCGCGCTGGGACGCGCACGAGGCGATGCGGCTGATGGAGGCGGAGCGGGTGACCTACTTCGTCGGCGTGCCGTTGATGAGCTACGAAATCCTGGTCCATCCGGAGCGCGGCGACTTCGACCTGACCACGGTGCGCGACTTCGCCGCCGGCGGCGCGCCTCGTCCGGTCGAGCACGTCCGGCGGCTGGACGCGGAGATGGGCGGCGCCCGGCCGCTGCTCGGCTACGGCCTCACCGAGACGAACGCGGTCGGCTGCGGCAATGTCGGCGAGAGCTACCTGGCCAAGCCCGACAGCACGGGTCGCCCCTTCAAGCCGTTGGTGGAGGTCGCCATCGTGGACGACGCGGGCCGGCACCTGCCGGCGGGCACGCGCGGCGAGGTGGCGATCCGCTCGGCCGCCAACTTCCGGGGCTACTGGAACAACCCGGAGGCGACCGAAGCCGCAATCACCGCCGACGGGTTCTTCCGCACCGGCGATCTCGGCTACCTCGACGAGGAGACCTATCTGTTCATCGTCGACCGCAAGAAGGACATCATCATCCGCGGCGGCGAGAACATCGCGTGCCAGGAGGTGGAGGCCGCCATCTACGAACACCCCGACGTGGCGGAGTGCGCCGTGTTCGGCCTGCCCGACCAGCGGCTGGGCGAGGTGCCGGGCGCCGTCGTCCACCTCCACCCCGATTCCAGCCTGGACGAGGACGGGCTGGCGGATTTCCTGTCGGACCGGCTGGCCGCCTTCAAGCGCCCGGCGCGCGTGTGGTTCGCCGCCGAGGCGCTGCCGCGCCTGGGCACGGAGAAGATCGACAAGGTGGTGCTGCGGACCCGCTACGGCGAGCTGGTGGCGCGGGAGGCGGCGTAGTGGGGGTCCGGTCACCCTCACCCTGTCCCTCTCCCCAGGGGAGAGGGGACGCACGCTCCAGGCCCCTCTCCCGACGGGAGAGGGAGGGGGCCGCCGACAAGCGGCGGAAGGGTGAGGGCGACCGGCGAAGGAGAGGGTGACTGGTTCGCGGCCTCCTCCCCTCCTACAGCATCCCGATGCCCGCCCGCCCCACCATCACCCGCCGTGGCCTGCTCGTCGCCGGCGGGGCGGGCGGCGCGCTGCTGGTCGGCTGGACGATTTGGCCGCGCGACTATCGGCCCAGCCTGGCGGCCGGTCCGGGCGAACACGGTTTCAACGCCTGGCTGCGGATCGCGGAGACCGGCCCGGTCACGGTGCTCGTGCCCCAGGCGGAGCTGGGGCAGGGCGCCTACACCGGCGTGGCGCAGATGGTCGCCGACGAGCTGGGCGCGGACTGGCGCACGGTGGGAGTCGAGCCGGCGCTGCCCGGCCCGCTCACCGCCAACACCGCCCTAGCGCGGGAGGGCGGGGCGTGGCTCGCCGAGGAGCGGGCGCGGCGCGGCGCGGCGGCGGCGACCGGCGGGGCGAGCACCGTGCGCGGTTTCGAGGTGGCGGCGCGCGCGGCGGGAGCGGAGGCGCGCGACCGGCTGCGCCGCGCGGCCGCGAAGGCTTGGGGGATCGACTGGACGGCGACCGACGCGCGCGATGGCTTCGTCACCGCCGACGGGCAGCGCGCTCGCTTCGGTGAGCTCGCGGCCGCCGCGGCGGCGCTGCCGCCGATCGCCGAGCCGGAGATCTGGTACGGGCGCGCCGACCGGCTGACGGGGCGGCCGCTGCCGCGCCTCGACGCGCCCGCCAAGGTCGACGGGCAGGCGTCCTTCGCCACCGACATCCGCCTGCCCGATCTCGTCCACGCCAGCGTGCGCATGGGGCCGGGGGGCACGACGCGGGTGGCGGGCCTGAACCGGAAGGCCGCGCTCGCCGTCCGCGATGCGCTCGCCGTGGTCGAGCGGGGGAGCTGGGTGGCGGTCGCCGCGCGCAACTGGTGGGCGGCCGAACGCGCCGCCGCGGCGCTGGAGCCGCGCTGGGAGGTGGCGGACATGGCCGGCCAGGCGATGCTGGACGCCGCACTCGACGCGGCGGCGGCCGGCGACGACTGGAGCCAGCTGGCGGGCGCGGGCTCGACCGGCGACCTCTGGTCCACTGGCGACGCGGCGCGCGCGACCTACGCCACCGCGCCGCTCCCCCACCTGACGGCCGAGCCCCTGTCGGCCACCGCCACCGTGACCGCGACCCGGGCGGAGGTCTGGGCGGGCAGCCAGGCGCCGGCCTCACTGAGGGCCGAGGTCGCCCGCGCGCTGGACCTCGGCGTCGAGCGCGTCACCGTCTACCCGGTGCTGGTCGGCGGCAGCTTCGGGCGGCGCGCCACCAACGAGGCGGCGGCGCAGGCGGCGATCGTCTCGCGCGAACTCGGCCGTCCGGTGCAGCTCACCTGGAGCCGGGCGGAGGACATCCGCCACGACCGCGCCGCGTCGCCCACGCGGGTCCGGATGGCGGCGCGGGTCGCACCCGGCGGCGCGCTCACCGGCTGGGCCGCGCGCGCGGTCACGGCGGGCGCGCCCGGTCCGAGCCCATGGGGGGCGCTTGACGGCGCCGCGCTGCTGGGCCGGCTCGCCTCCCCGGCGGCGGCGGACCCGTTGCCTTATCCGGCCGCGGTCTGGTCGCTGGAGACGGCCGCCGTCGCCACCCGCCTGCCCACCGGTCCGTGGCGGGGCGGCGGCGCGGTGCCGCTCGTCTTCGCGGCCGAGAGCTTCGCGGACGAACTCGCCGCGCGCGCCGGCATCGACCCCTTCTCCTGGCGGATCGAGAAGCTCGGCCGGGATCCCCGCCTCGCGGCCTGCCTGACCCGGGTGACGGAGATCGGCGGCTGGACCGGCGGCGCGGCCGGCAGCGGTCAGGGTGTGGCGGTGTGCCGGCTGTTCGGCGCGCGCGCGGCGGTGCTGGCGGTCGTCCACGCCCAGGGCGGGCGGATCGTGGTGGATCGCCTGTCCGCCGCGGTCGATGCCGGGCGGCTGGTCAACCCCGACCTGGTGCTGCAGCAGGTCGAAGGCCAGCTGCTGTTCGGCGCCTCCGCCGCGCTCGGCACGGCGGCGCGGATCGAGGAGGGCGTGCTCGCGCCCGCCGGCCTGCGCGCGCAGCGGCCCCTGCGCCCCGCCGACACGCCGCGGCTGACGGTGGCGCTGATGCCGCGCACCGACGAGCCCGGCGGGGTCGGATCGGTCGTCGTCCCCGCCGTCGCCCCCGCCATCGCCAACGCGCTCGCGTCCGCCACCGGACGGCGGGTCCGCTCGCTTCCGCTCATCCTGGAGATCCCCCGTGCGGCCGCCGCCTGACCACCCCGCGATCCCCGCGCCCGCCGTGGGAGTCCTCCTTATCAATCTCGGCACGCCCGACGCCCCCGAGCCGAAGGCCGTGCGGCGCTATCTGGCCGAGTTCCTGTCCGATCGCCGCGTGGTCGAGCTGCCCGCGCTCCTCTGGCAGCCGATTCTGCGCGGCGTCGTGCTCACCACCCGCCCAAAGAAGAGCGCCCACGCCTATGCGCAGGTGTGGAGCGAGGATGGCTCGCCGCTCGCCGCGATCACCCGGGCGCAGGCCGACGCTCTGGCTCCCGCCCTGCCGGAGGCGCAGGTCCGCTGGGCGATGCGCTACGGCAACCCAGCCATCGGCGACGTGCTGGCCGGGATGAAGGACGCGGGGTGCGAGCGCATCCTCCTGGCTCCGCTCTACCCCCAATATTGCGCGGCGACGACCGCGACGGCCAACGACAGGGCGTTCGCTCGGCTGGCGACGATGCGGTGGCAGCCCGCCATCCGCACGCTCCCACCCTACCACGACGACCCGCTGTATATCGACGCGCTGGCGGTCAGCATTCGCGAGGGGCTGGCGGCGCTCGACTGGGAACCGGACGCGCTCGTCGCCTCGTTCCACGGGATGCCGAAGCGCACGCTGGCCCAGGGCGACCCCTATCATTGCCACTGCCGGAAGACGGCCCGGCTGCTGTCCGACGCGCTGGACCGGCCGCTGACCGTCGCCTTCCAGTCGCGCTTCGGTCCGGCCAAGTGGCTGGGACCGGCGACGGACCGGACATTGGAGGAGCTGGGGCGGGCGGGGCGAAGCGTGGCCATCTTCGCCCCGGGCTTTTCCGCCGATTGTCTGGAGACGCTGGAGGAGCTGGCGATCCGGGGGCGTGAGGGCTTCGAGGCGGCCGGAGGGAGGCATTTCGCCTATCTGCCCTGCCTCAACGCGGAGCCGCCGGGCATGGCGATGCTGGAGGCGATCGTGCGGCGTGAGTTGGGGGGATGGATCTGAATTCCTCCCCGAGCAAGCTCGGGAAGGATCAGAAGGCCGCTTGACCTCGCCTCTCCCTCGGTCGAACAATGCCTCGACGACCGGCCCAAGGCCGGCGCGCGGAGGAGAGGGACGGATGGCACAGCGCGTAGGCATCGTGACGGGCGGCACGCGGGGCATCGGCGAGGCGATCAGCCTGGCGCTCAAGGAACGCGGGGTCACCGTCGCGGCGAACTACGGCGGCAATGACGAGCGCGCGCGCGAGTTTTCGGAGCGCACCGGCGTCGCGGTCTACAAGTGGGACGTGGGCGATCACGCCTGGTGCCAGGACAGCATCAAGCGCGTGGAGGCGGAGATCGGACCCATCGATATTTTGGTCAACAACGCCGGCATCACCCGCGACGGCACGCTGATGAAGATGTCCTTCGACGACTGGAGCGAGGTCATCCGCGTCAATCTGGGCGGCTGTTTCAACATGGCGAAGGCCGTCTTCCCCGGAATGCGCGAGAGGAAGTGGGGCCGCATCGTCAACATCGGCTCGATCAACGGCCAGGGCGGCCAGTATGGCCAGGTGAACTACGCGGCGGCCAAGTCGGGCATCCACGGCTTCACCAAGGCGCTCGCGCAGGAGGGCGCGCGGTTCGGCGTGACGGTCAACGCGCTGGCGCCGGGCTATATCGACACCGACATGGTGGCCGCCGTGCCCGACGACGTGCTGGAGAAGATCGTCGCCAAGATCCCGGTCGGCCGCCTGGGCCAGGCCGACGAGATCGCGCGCGGGGTGGTGTTCCTGTGCGGCGAGGACGCGGGCTTCGTCACGGGCTCCACGCTGTCGATCAACGGGGGGCAGCATATGTATTGAGGGGGTGTTCGGGGCAACGGGGGGCTTGCGACCCGGTTGCGGCCGTACGATCATCCCACTCCCCTTCAAGGGGCGGGGGAGAGGGGCACGGCATGGGGCGTGGAGCTGCGATCCCTCGGAACGTTCCCCTCTCCTTCCGCCGCCTCCGGCGGCTTCCTCCTCTCCCCTGAAGGGGAGAGGGATGGGACCGTCCGCTTTCCACCTTGGGTGCGATCGCCGACAAAGGTTGCTGCTGCCGGACTGCATCGACGACTAGGTGGGCGAAGACAGCCCGGTGCGCATGGTCGACGTGTTCGTGGACGAGTTGAACTTGGGCGAGCTCGGCTTTGGTGAGGCGGCCGCCACGGGATGCCCCGGTTACCATCCCGCGACGATGCTCAAGCTCTACATCTACAGGCTACCTCAACCAGGTGCAGTCGAGCCGGCGGCTGGAGCGCGAGGCAGGTCGCAACATCGAGCTGATGTGGCTGACGGGCAAGCTGGCGCCGGACTTCAAGCCTGTCCTGAGCGGGGTAGGGCGACCCCCCTTGTTTCAATGCGCCACCACCGCCGGCTGCCTCGTCGTCGGCGAGCGGCCCGGCAGCCAATGCAGGATCGCCACGATCAGCCCGCCCACGATCAGCCCCGCCACCGCGGAGATCACCGCACCGCCCAGCCAGCTCGCCAGCCCCGCCGCTCCGGGCAGCAGGCCCGCCGCCCATTGCTCCGCCGCGTGCAGCCAGTCGGTGGGAGCGTGGACGCCGACATGGCCCGCCTCCGCCAGGATCAGGTGGCCGCCCACCCACAGCATCGCCGCCGTGCCGACGGTCGACAGCACCTGGAGCAGATGCGGCATCGCGCTCACCAGCCCGCGCCCGAACGACCGCGCGGCGCTCGTGCGGGCCTCTTGAGCGAGGTGCAGCCCGACATCGTCCATCTTCACGATCAGTCCGACCGTGCCGTAGACCGCCACCGTGATCACCACGCCGACGACCGCCAGGATCGCGCCCTGCATCACCAGCGAGTACTCGCCCAGTTCGGCCAAGGTGATCGCCATGATCTCCGCCGACAGGATCAGGTCGGTGCGGATCGCGCCCGACACCTGCCGCGCCTCCAGCTCGGACGGGTCGGCGGTCACCACCGCCTCCCGGTCGTGATGGCCGAAGCCCAGCACCTCCAGGATCTTCTCGGTCGCCTCGAACGACAGATAGGCGCCGCCCGCGATCAGCAGCACCGGGATGGCCCAGGGCGCGAACGCGCTCAGCAGCAGCGCGGCGGGCAGGATGATGAGCAGCTTGTTGCGGAGCGAGCCCAGCGTGATCTTGCCGATGATCGGCAGCTCGCGCGCCGGCGACAGGCCCACGAGGTAGCGCGGGGTGACGGCCGTGTCGTCGATGACGACGCCCGCCGCCTTGGTGCCCGCGCGCCCCGCGGCGCCCGCGATGTCGTCGAGGGACGCGGTCGCCAGCTTCGCGATGGCCGCCACGTCATCCAGGAGAGCGACTAGGCCGCCGGGCACGGCTGGCCCTTCACCGAGTGACCCACCTCGATCAGTCCTCGTCGTCCGTGTGAGTCACCGGGCCGAAGCGCACGGCGTGCGACGGCGTCGCCAGGGCGCGGGGCACGTTCGCCTCCTCCTCGTGATCCGAAGCGCCGCCGCCCGCGCGCGCCGCGCCCTTCACCAGCGCGTCGAGCGAGCCGCCGTCGAGCCCCAGTTCCTTCATCAGCCCGTCGATCACCGGCGCCTGCGCGCGATAGGCGAGCGCCGCCGACACCGCGTCGTTCGCCAGTCCACCGCCGCCGGACGGTCGCCCGCCGCCGTCCCCGCCACCGTTCGATCGCGTGAGACCGTCCACCTGAACGATCTTGATCGAGTCGATCGCCTCCAGCGGCTTGGCGCTCTCGCGCACCAGGTCGGGGAGCACCTCGAGGAGCGCCAGCTTCGTCTGCAGCGACACCTGGTCGGAGGACAGCAGGTTGGCGGCCTCGTTCACCGCCTTCTGGCCCGCCGCCTCGACCTCGAAGCGGACGCGCGAGGCCTCGGCCCGCAGCTTCTCGGCCTCCGCCTCGCCCGACGCTTCGACCCGAGCGGCCTCCGCGCGGTTGGTCGCCGCGTCACGCTCCGCCTCGGCCTCGACGCGCACGCGGATGGCGTCGCGCTCGGCGGATTTGGACGCCTCGATCAGCTCGATGCGCTTGGAGCGGTCGGCGACCTCGCTCTCCCGCGCGGTCACGACCTGCTCCTCGGCGGCCACCGCCTTGGCGCGCGCCGCGTCGGCGTCGGCCCTGGCCTGGCTCTCCTCGCGGCTCTTGTTCTGCACCGCGATCTGCTGCTCCTGGCGCGCGATCTCGAGGGCGAGGCGCTGGCTGATGCGCGCCTCCTCGACGGCGCGATCGGCCTCGATCTGCTGCGCGTCGATCAGCCGCTTGGCCTCGATCCGCGCGCCGTCCGCCTCCTGCGTGCGGAGCGCCTGCTCGCGTGCGACCTCCGCGCCTTGCGCTGCGCGGCGCATCTCGATCTCGCGCTCCTGCTCCAGACGGGCGAACTCGTTGTCGCGCCCGATCTCGAACGAGCGCATGTCCGCCTCCAGGTTCTTGGTCTCCATCTGGACGCGCGTGTCCTGCTCGATGTCGTTCCTCGCCTTCTTGCGCAGCTCGATCTGCTCGGTCAGCTTGGTCAGGCCCTCGGCGTCGAAAGCGTTGTTGGCGTTGAAATGCTCGATGGAGGTCTGGTCCAGGCCGGTCAGCGACACCGACTCCAGCTCCAGCCCGTTCATCGCCAGATCGCTGGACGACACCTGCTGCACCTTCTGCACGAAGTCGGCGCGCTGTTCGTGGAGCTGGTTCATGGTCATGCCGGCCGCGACCGAGCGCAGCGCGTCGACGAACTTGCCCTCGACCAGATCCTTGAGCGCCTCGGGCTGCATGGTGCGCAGGCCCAGCGTCTGGGCGGCCATCGCGATGGCTCCGGCGTCGGGCCGCACGCGGACGTAGAACTCCGCCTGCACGTCGATGCGCAGGCGGTCGAGCGTGATCAGCGCGTCGGCGTTCCGGCGCTGCACCGCCAGGCGCACGGTGTTCATGTTGACGGGCATGGTCTCGTGGAGGACGGGCAGCACCAGCGCGCCGCCGTTCATCACGACGCGCTCGCCGCCGAAGCCGGTGCGGACGAACCCCACCTCCTTGGTCGCGCGGCGGTAGAGGCGGGTCACGAACATCGCGATCACGACCAGCACCAGGAAGATCACGCCGGCCACGATGGCCACGAAACTCAGATTGCCCATGGTCTTGTCCCCGTTCAGTGTTCGATGGAAAGCGGATCGCCGAGCGCGACCGCGCGGAACAGCTCGCCCTCGCGGCCGACCAGCAGCACCTCGTCGCCCTCCCTCAGGATCGCGCCCGCCTCGTGCGGCTCGACCATGACGTGGTGGAGGTGTCCGTGGACGTCGGGCACCGACGCGCGCGCGGGCGAGCCGGCGGTCGCGCGCCCGATGGCGATGCGGCCCCGGCGGCCCAGCAGGGACTCGATCGGCACCGCCGTCGTCTCGTCGTGCGGCAGGATGGCGGCCAACGGGCGCGCGGCGAGGCCGGTGAGCGGGAGGGCCGCGATCAGCGCCAGGCCGGACGCCGGCAGCGCGGGCAGCATCGCGCCGGTGAGCGACCGGATCAGCTGCTGCCCGCTCAGCCCGATGAGCGCGAAGACGGCCAGCAGCACGGTGAGCCACAACAGCACCGGCAGCCGGCCGAGACCCACCACGCTCGCCAGGCCGTCGGCCAGGCCCATATCGGCATCGCCGTCGACATCCATGTCGATGTCGGCGTCCGCGTCGCCCAGCAGGTCGCCCGCGCCCACCGCCTGGGCGGCCGCGAGCAGCGCGAGCACGCCCAGCGCCACCGCAAAGGGCAGGTTCTGGTCCACCAGGAGAAGGGTCGCGGCGTCGGTCACGACTCGAACGTTAGCGAGTGTGCCTTGCGCCTCCAAGGGAAACCGGATTGGCGCGAATCCGCTGCTCGCGGAGCCGGGTGACGCCTCCTTTCAAATGGTTGAGCGGCGGGCGAAAACGCGCTCAGACCGTCTCCGGCCCGCGCGCGGCCGGCAGGAAGCGGCTGTAGAGCCAGCCCACGCCGATCAGGCTGAAGCCCAGCGCCGCGAAGGAGGCGATGCGCGCCAGCCCGTCCAGCCCGGCGGCGTCGAACAGGAACACCTTGCCGACGGCGCCCAGCATCAGCGCCAGCGAGCCGATCCGCCAGTCGATCCGCGCGCGCGCGATGCCCCAGAGCAGGAAGCCCACCGCCAGCGCGATCGCCAGGATCGAGCGCGCGATGTCCTCCGCCGGCGCGACGCCGCCCTCCGCCAGCGTCGGACCGTGGAACGCCATGCGCAGCGCGCTGGCGGCGAACAGCACCGCCAGCGCCATCTGCCCCCAGTCGATCGCCCGCGCGGCGGAGGTTGGGAACGGCGGCACACGGCGCGCCTGCCACAGCAGCGCCGCGGCGACCGCGTAGGCGAGCGGCACCCACACCGGCGAGGCGAATTGCGCCGACCAGAGCGGATCGTGCCACCCGGCGGTGAACAGCGCGAAGTGCGCCAGCGCCGCGCCGCCCAGCCCGAGCGCGACCGCGGTCCGCCCCGACCTGAGCGCGGCCAAGGCACCGGCGGCGAGCAGCGCCTCCCAGACCGTCCGCTCGGCCAGCCCACGCGCCGCGAAGTCCGAGGGGTCGAGGTCCCACATCCGCTTGAACAGGATGTGCGCCGCGATCAGCGCCACGGCCGCCAGGCCCACGCGGGCGATCCGGAGCGGGCGGTCGGGAAGGCCGGCACGCGCCACCGCCATCCAGGCGCAGGCGGCGGGGACCGCCAGGCGGAGGAGTGCGGCCGACGGCGTCGGCAGCTCCGCCGCCAGCATCGGGTCGCCCATCAGCGCGGCGGCGCCTGCGACCAGCCAGCGGGCGAGCGGCTCCAGCGCCCAGCCGCCGGCGAACGCCCCGGCCGCCGCGAGAGCGGGCGGAGACGGCCGCCACTCCGGCCGGACGAGCGCGCAGGCCAGCACCGTGGCGGGCACCAGCGGCAGCGCCGCGACCGGCAGCAGCGGCGCGGCCGCCACCGCCAGGAGCGGCACGCTCGCGGCGGCGAACACGCCCCGCGACGCCGCGTCGCCGGCGGTGCGGGCGAACAGCGCCGCCACCAGCGCGGGCACCAGCCAACGCACCGCGCTCGCGACCGGCACGGCGACGCCCTCTCCGACCGCGCGCCGCAGCTCCGCCTCCGCGCCCGGACCCGCGAGCAGCAGCGCGAGCGTCACCGCCGCCGCTCCCCCGGCCACGCGCCGCACGCGCAAGTCGGGGGCGAGCCGCAGCACGGCCGCGGCGACGAGCGCGGCCGCCGGTGCCACCAGCCACGCCGGTAGCGCGAGCACCGCCGCCAGCACAGCGAGCGCCGCCGTCGCGCCGACCAGCGTGGCGAAGCGCGCGTCCCGTGTTCTCCCCTCCGCGCCCCGGCCGGACGCCGCCGCTCCGCCGGCGATCCCCGCGCCGACGAGTGCGAGCGCGGCGGAGGGCAGCGCGCCGGGGTGGAGATGGAGCAGCGGGACCAGCGGCACGGCGGCCGCCAGGGCGGCGATCTCGGCGGCCTGCGCCGTCTCTCCGCCGGGCCGCCACAGGCGGGCGAGGGCGGAGCCGCCATAGAGCGCCACGGCGGTCGCCAGCACCGCCGCCAGCCGCCCCGCCCCGGGATCCGGCCAGGCCAGCAGCAGGAGAAGCGCCAGTCCGGCCGCGACGGGCTCCACCCGGGCGAGTTCGGGCTGGCGGCGCGCGAGCCACAGCAGCGCCGCCGACAGCAGGCCGAACAGCGCCCAGTGCAGCGGGGCGAAGCCGCCGACCGCCACCAGCGCCGCCATCTGCGCGCCGCCGGCGACCGCCGCGCCGGCGCGCACCAGCCGCGACGCATTCCCGAGGACGAGCGCGGGCAGCGCGATGCCCAGGATGGCGAGGAGCCCGCCCAAGGACAGCACCGCGGCGGTGCCGAGCGCCCCGCCCGCGATCAGCGCCGCGCCCCAGCCGAAGCCGCCGACCAGCGCGCCGATGGCCAGCCACGGCCAGCCCCTGCCGCGGCCGAGCACGCTCAATCCTCCCACCGCCAGCGCCAGATAGGCGGCGAGCAGCGGCACGCCGGGACTCTGCGATCCGACCATGGCCGGCGCGGCCAGGCCGCCCACCAGACCCAGCACCGCCGCCGGCGCGCCGAAGCGCAGCGACAGGCCGGCGGCGAGCGCCGTCACGGCCGCCAGCGCCAGGAAGGCGAGTGCGGGAGGGATCAGGTCGTAGAGGTTGGCGGCGACGAGCACGCAGGCGTAGAGCGTCGACAGACCCGCGCCGGCCAGCGCCTGGCGGACCCGCGCATCGCCGACCCGCTCGTGCCAGCGCAGCGCCGCCTCGGCCGCGCCGATCAGCGCCGCGCCGAACACCACGCCCGCCCACACGCGCACCGCCGGCGAGAGCAGCCCGCTGTCGATCGACAGCTTGACGACCAGCACGCCGGCCACCGCCAGCGTCAGCCCGCCCGCCCAGATCGGCAGGCGGCGGCCGAACAGCTCCTCCAGGCCGATCGGCCGCCGCCTGCCCACGCGCCCCGGTGCCGGCTCCGCCTCGGCGAGCTCGCGCGGCGGAGGCGGCGCGGGGTCCGCCGGCGGGGGCGGGAGAACCGCCCGTTCCGGAAGGGCGGCCGGCGAGTGCTCCGGCACCGGGTCCAGCATCGGCTCCGGCGCGGCGAACTCCGGCCACTCGTCCCGCTCCCGCTCGAGCGCCCGCACGCGGTGGGTCAGCCGGTCGAGATCGTGCCACAGCTTGGCCACCGCGGCGACCAGCGCCAGGAGGAGGAGGCCGATCAGCACGGCCGCCTCCGCCCGGTCCCGCTCCGACGCGCGGCCCTCACGGCGAGATCGCCCAGGCGGGCCAGGTCGCCAGCGCCAGCGCCGCGCCGAAGGGGATCAGTTCGGGACGCTCGCCCCGCCGGCGCGCGACGAGCAGCGCCAGGCCGGCGAGGCCCGCCAGGGTCCACAGCGCGGGCAGCGCGCTCCAGCCGATCCAGCAGCCGATCGCGCCACCCAGCTTCGGATCGCCGCCGCCCATGCCCTCCACCCCGCGAAACCGGCGGAACAGCCATGCCAGCGCCGCGAGCGCGCTCCATCCGACCGCCCCACCGATCACGCGGTCGATCGTCACCACCCCCGTCGCCGTCCCGCCCGCCAGCAGGCCGACGATCGCGAGCGGCCCGGTGAGCGCGTCCGGCAGCCACAGGGAGCGCAGGTCGAACACGGCCAGCGCCAGCAGCAGCCAGCCCAGCAAGGTCCACGCCACGGCACCGAGCGGCGGCGCGAAGCCGAAGGCGGCCGCGCCGATCACCGCGCTCGCCAGCTCGAACCGGCCGTGGAGCGGCGCGATCGGCGCTCCGCAACCGGCGCAGTGGCCGCGCAGGACGAGAGCGCTGACGACCGGCACCAGCTCGCGCACGCGCAGCGTCCGGCCGCAGGCGTCGCATCGCGAACGGCCGCCCACGACCGATTGCCCGGTCTCCCAGCGGAGCACCAGGGTGGCGAGGAAGCTGCCGGCGATCGCGCCCGCCACCGCTCCCCACGCCGCCCAGCCGACGCTCAGCCGCCGCCTCCCAGGATCACCGCGCGGCGGTAGCCGTCGGCGCCCGCGCGGAAGCCGGCGCCTGTCAGCGCCGGAACCAGTGTGGGGTCCACCCCGGTCACGACGAGCGCCGCGCGCGGGCCGTCCGGCCCGATCCTGAGCTCCAACCGCTCGCGGCCCGATCCGCTCTCCAGGGGCAGCAGCAACGCCGTTCCCGCGCAGCGCGGTGTGCCCGACAGGCTGCCGAGCGGCAGGCCGGGGACCGGCCCGGTCAGGTCGGCCCGCACCCGCCCGGCGGCCTCGACGCAGCGGCCCGCCTCCCACCGCGCGGCGAAGTCGGTGAAGGTCACCATGCCGAGCGGCAGGCCGCTGCCCAGCGCGCCCGCGTCGAGCGACCCCGCCACGCCGCGCAGCGCCACCGTGTTGCGCGAGCCCGCGACGACGCCCGACAGCCCGGTCTCGCCCGGCGCGGTCTTGCGGGGCTGTCCGGTGAAGCTCAGCCGCGCCTGGCCGACCAGCAGGGGCAGGGGGTTGAGCCCGACGCGGAGATGGCCGAGCGGCAGGGGACCGGCGCGCGCGTCGGCGACCTCGCCCGACCACACGAGCCCGCCCATCGCGCCGGCGGACACACCCAGCCGGTCCAGCCCCACCAGCCCCGCGCCGAGCCTGAGCGGCAGCAGGATGACGAGCATCGCCAGGGTGGCGAGCCCCAGGAACACCCAGCGTCGCACCGGCAGCCAGAGCCTCGTCACGTCCGCGCCCTCCTCATGTCCCCACCCGGCGCAGCGTGGCGGTCACCGCGACCGTGCCCGCGACCTCGGCCGGCCGGGCGGACAGCGAGTCGATCGCCACCCCCGCGGCCTCCAGCCCGCCCAGCCAGCCGAACAACGCCTGCGGCCGGGCCGTGGCGATGGCGACGCTGGTCCGGTCCGGGCCGGCGGGGTCGTTGCGGTCGAGCGCGAAGCCGGCCTCCGCCGCGGATTGCGCGATATAGAGGTCGACCGCGCCGATGCCGCGCGCCGACGCCACCAGACGGCCGTCCGTGGTCGCCAGCGCGGCCATTCGGTTGCGGACCTCCCCCAGCCGCTCGACCGCCTCCGTGTGGCGCGCGCGCGCGGCGATCTCGGCGTCGGCGAGCGGGCGGATGACGAGCAGCCAGCCCAGCGTGAAAAAGGCGACGATCCCTCCCAGCGCGAGCAGCCGCCGCTCGCGCAAGGTGCGGCCCGCGAACCACTCGCGCGCGGCGTTCACCGCTTCGATCCTCGCACGGTAAGCGAGATCGCCTGCCGGCCGTTCGTCCCCTGCGCGGTGATGTACGATACCGTGAAGCCGTCGCGCTGGAGCGCGAGCAGGATGGTGTTGAGCTCCTCCACGGTGGGCGCGGAGACGTCGGCGGTCAGCGTGCCGTCGGAGCCGTAGGCGAGGTCGCCCACGAGCGCGCTCGGCGCGGCGCTCAGCGCAGCGTAGAGGCCTGCGGCCGGCACGCCGAAGCTGTTCGGGCCACCGCCCCGGCGCGCGAGTTCGTCGTCGAGCGCGGGCACCAGTCGCTCGACCGCGACCGTCGCCGGCACCGCGGGGCGGGCGAGCGCCAGCGCCTCGGCGTCGCGCGCGTCGGCGGCCAGCGAGTAGCGCGCGATCAGCGTGCCGGCGATCAGCAGCTCCGCCAGCCCACACAGCGCCAGAACGACCACGACCCGCGCGATCATGCGCCGGTCGACACCGCGCGGGCGCTTGGCGAACTCGCCCGACCGCAGGTTCACCGGCGGGGCTTCGAAAGCCGCGGCGATCGCGGCGTCGAGCGCCTCGTTTCCCGCATCCACGACGGTGTCGTCGCCGATCAGCAGGGGATCGAGGCTCGCGTCGGATTCCCAGCCGCCGTCCTCGCCCCGCATCACCGTCGCGCCGGCCAGCTCGGCGCGGGTGACGGCGCGGGCGGCTGGTTCCGGCAGCAGCAGCGGGGCGGGCACGATCGCGTCGGGGTCGACCCGGTGGCGCGCGCACCAGTCCAGCCAGTCCGCCATCACCGCCCGGTCGACGACCGCCACCGCGATGGCCCCGTCGCCCGCCCGGTGCGCGCCGGCGACGACGTGCAGCTCCTCGGCGCGCGCGGCCGCCTCGTCCAGCACCTTCAGCTGCGCCGCCGCGCGCGCCTGGCGCGGGGCGAGATCGGGCATGGCGAGCCAGTGCAGCGTGACCATGTCGGCGGGCGCCACCGCGAGCACGCGGCGTGCGGGGTCGGGGTGGGCGAGCGCCTCCTCCAGCGCCGGATCGGGCCATCGCCCGCCGCCGGCGCGCCGCCCCTCGATGTCGAGCCGCCACCAGTCGAGCGAGAAGTCCGCGACCGGGGAGGCGGCGGGCAGCCCCACGACCACGCGGTCGCCCTCTCCAATCGCGCCCACGCGCTCCGCGCCGGACCGGCTCACCCTCAGCGGCGGGTCGGCGAGCGCGACGCTCACTCCGCGACGCTCCGCACGATGCGCGCCGGCGTCTCGCCGGCGTCGATCAGCGCGCGGCTGGTCCGCTGCGTTCCGTCGAGCGACACCGTGACCCGCGCGTCGAACCAGCGGCTCTTCATCTGGATCTGGGTGCTCTGGGTGGCCACGCCTGCGGCCTGCCAGAACTCCGTCGTGCCCGCAAACCCGTCGCGGGGACGGCGCGCGAGCACCGCCTGCGCCTTGGGCAGGGTCAGCTGCCCGGGCGCCAGCATGGCGAGGAGCGGCGCCTGTTGCGGGGTCAGCGTGTTGGGGTTGATCGGGCTGAGTCCGCTTACCGGCAGCGCGCAGACCCACGGGCGCAGCACCGCCCACAACGCGGGCGTCACTCCGTCCACCGCGCGCAGCTCCGTCGCGGAGGCCATGGGTCGGTTGGCCGGCAGATAGCCGGGCGAGCGCGCGCGATAGGCGGTGTCCTCAGCCCCGGCTGGTAGGGACAGGGAGTCGCTGTCGATCCAGTCAGCCGCCGCCTCCGCGACATGGCGCGCGTCGCCGGGCGGCGCGTTGAGGAGCTGCATCAGGTCGGTGAACTGCCGGATCGCGGTCTGGTCGGCGGTCCGCACCGGCTCCGCCTCGCCTCCGCCGTCCGCGCCTGCCCCGAGGGTGGCGAGGCTGTTGAGATTGAAGCAGTTGCCCCCGTCTGTCACCGTCAGCACGGCGCTGCCGACCGGCAGGGGCAAGGGCAGGGCCGTGCCCTGCCAGCCGGCCGCGTCGGTGGTGCGCGCCGGGTCGGCGGCGACCAGCTGGCCGATGCGGATTGCCGCCAACCGCTCCGCCGCGTCCCCGAACGCGCGCGACTGGTCCATCGCCACCGCCGTGCCCGTCAGCCGGGTGGTGAGCGACAGCCGGTCGAGCGTGTCGGACGCGATCACCGCGAGCACGGCGACCAGCAGCAGCACCGTGAGCAGCGCCGCGCCACGCTCTGAATGTCGGACAGGGGGACCGGTCATCGGAGGGTGATCGCCGGGGGGGGCGGGGGATCGGAGCCGACGCGGAAGACGAGGCGCAACGGTGCGCCGCCGGCGGGCGTCAGCGTCACCTCCACGGCTCGGGGCAGGAGGTCGGGACGGGCCGGCGACCAGCCGTCGGACCAACTGCCATCCAATGCTCGGAACCGTGCTGAAGCGTTTGATATCGGGGAAATGATGATCGCAGAGGGTCCGGGCTGCGCACCGTCGAGCCGAGGCCAGGCCACGCGCTTCAGCGCCCCATCCTCGACCAGATAGCCCGCCTTCTGCAGGTCGGGGCGCGGCAGGTCGCCGGGATTCGCGACCCCGCCGCGCACCAGCACGAAGAGGAAGCCGCCCGCCGCCGAGCCCGCGCCGCCCGCGAAGGCGGGGTCGATGCCGCCGCTGGCGTTGCGTGTCGGCCGCGCCACCGCCTGGGTCAGGTCGCCGCCGATCAGCGCGCGGGCGCGCATCAACTCCGCGTCCGCCTTGGCCGAGCGCGTCGCCGTGCCCTGAATGTCGATGCCGGAGCGCAGCACCGCCACCCCGGCGAGCGACAGCAGGCCGAAGATGAAGACGGCGACCACCATCTCGACGAGGGTGAAGCCGACCTCTCGCGCGTTGCGCGCGCGCGAGGTCGCCCCCCTCCCTTCCAGGGAGGGGTCGGGGGTGGGTGCGAGGCGAAGCCGAGCCGCGGCGGCCGGGGCAGAGCCGGCTCGCTGACGCTCGCCACCCACCCCCGACCCCTCCTTGAAAGGGAGGGGAGGCTGACTTGCCTGCCTCACGCCACCGGCCTCACCACCGTCAGCACGCTGGGCGAGCCGCCGTCCACCGGCACCGCGCGCACGTCGATGCGCGCCACCCGCCCGTCGCCGAGCGGTGCGGCGGTGACCTCGATCCGGAACCGGCGACCGCCGTTCGTCACCGTCTCCGCCGACTGCCCCAGCGCGAGCGGGCCCGGGTCCGTGGTAAGCTCGGCCGCCCGGTTCTGCGCCACCACCGCACCCAGCGAGCGCACCTCCAACTCGCCCGCCTGGCGCAGCGCGAAGGCATTGAGCCGCATCAGCGCCAGCGCGGCGATTGCGAAGACGGCCAGCGCCACGAGCATCTCGATCAACGTGAAGCCCTCCTGACCTCCCCTCCCTGCAAGGGAGGGGCTGGGGGTGGGTGCGAGGCGAAGCCGAGCCGCGGCGACCGCACCGGAGCCGGCTCGCTGACGCTCGCCACCCACCCCCGACCCCTCCCTGGAAGGGAGGGGAGTCGATCGCTCCCCCCTCATCGCACCGCCACGTCGCCGGACGCGTCGAGCGCCACCGTCACCGCCTCGCCGTCGCGGGCCAGCACCACGTCGGTCGGCTGGTCGGGCAGGCCGAGCGCGTCGAAGGCGATGCGGGCGCCGGGCTGGCCGCCGGCCATGGCGGTGGTGCCCGTGGGCCAGGTCGCCGCCGCGAAGGGACCGTCGGAGAGCGGCTGCCAGCCGCCCTCGACCCAGCGTTCGAAGCCATAGCCCGACGCGGTGACATAGAGGCCGGTCGGCCGCCCCTCGATCACCGCCCGGTCGCGCGCCGCCGCCACACGCGCGGCGAAGCGCTCGCCCACGCCGAGCAGCCGCCCGCGCGGATCGGGCAGGTTCACAACCACGGCGGCGGCGAGCAGGCCCATCAGGGTGACGACCACCATGAGTTCGACGAGGGTGAAGCCACCCTCTCGCGCGTTGTTCGCGCGAGAGGGTGCTCCTGCGAAAGCAGGAGCCCAACGGTGTTCGTCTCCCCTCTCTGCAAGGGAGGGGCTGGGGGTGGGTGCGCGTGGCTCGCTGGCGCTCGCACCCACCCCCAGCCCCTCCCTTGCAGGGAGGGGAGTCAGGGCCTCAGTTCGAGGACGAGATGTCGGCATCAGTCCCCTCGCCGCCCGGCGCGCCGTCGGCGCCCAGCGAGAGGATCTCGTAGGGACTGCCGTCGCGGCCCGGCACCTGCAGCTGGTAGGGACGGCCCCAGGGATCGTCCGGCAGCTTCTTGATATAGCCGCCGGGGCGGTAGCGGCCGGGCTGCGCCAGCCCGGCGGGCGCGGTCGCCAGCGCCTGCAGCCCCTGCGAGCCGCTCGGGAAGGCCATGTTGTCGAGCCGGTACTGCTCCATCGCCGAGGAGAGCGTGGAGATGTCGGCGCGCGCCTTGGTCACCATCGCGCGGTCCTGGCTGGGCAGCACGTTGATGAGGACCACGGTGGCGAGCAGGCCGATGATGACGATCACGACCATGAGTTCAATGAGGGTGAAGCCCTGTTCTCCCCTCCCTGCAAGGGAGGGGCTGGGGGTGGGTGCGCGGGCGGAGCGCGCGCTCGCGAAACGACGGCTGCGTCCCCTGCATCGAAGCTCGCTGGCGCTCGCACCCACCCCCGACCCCTCCCTTTCAGGGAGGGGAGATGGAAGGCGGGTGAGGAGACAGTCGATCATGTTCCGGCGAGGCTCTGCAGTTGGAGGATGGGGAGGAGGATGGCGAGCACGATGGTGGCGACCACCACGCCCATGACGATGATGATGAGTGGTTCGAGGAGCGAGAGGAAGCCCGTCGTGAAGGCGTCGAACTCGCGCTCCAGCGTCTCGGCGGCGCGCGCCAGCATGGTGTCCAGCCGCCCCGCGCTCTCGCCGCCGGCCGCCAGATAGACCAGGATCGGCGGGAACACGCCCGCCTCGCGCAGGCCCGCCGACAGGCTGCCGCCCGCGCGGATCGACAGGACGATGTTGTCCGATGCGAGGCGAAGGCGACGGTTGTGGACGGTCTGGGCGGTCAGCCGCATCCCCTCCAGGATCGGCAGGCGGCTCGCCACCATCGTCGCCAGCGTGCGCGCGAGGCGGGCGGCGTGGAGGTCGCGGATCAGCCGCCCGATCAGCGGCACCTTGAGCAGCCATGTGTCGAAGGCGAGCCGGTTGCCCTCGTCCTTGAGCAGCCACCATGTTAGCGCTCCCAACGCGACGAGCCCCAGCAGGATCGCCCACCAATAGCCCGCCATCAGCGCCGACAGCCCCATCACCGCGCGGGTCAGGAACGGCAGTTGCTGGCCGACATCGTCGAACTGCTCGACCACCTTGGGGATGACGAAGATCATGAGCGCGGTCACGACCACCATGGCCACGACCGCCAGCACGACCGGATAGGCGAGCGCGGAGAGCACCTTGGACCGGATCGTGGCCTGACGCTCCAGGAGGCCGGACAGCCGCTCCAGGATCTCGGGCAGCGTGCCCGAACTCTCGCCGGCCGACACGGTGGCGCGGTAGAGGGCGGGAAAGGACTTGGGCTCGCGGCCCATCGCGTCGGCCAGCCGCCGCCCCTCCGCCACGCCGTCGCGCACCGAGCCGACGATGCGCCGCACGTGGGGCTTGTCGGACTGGCGCGCGACCAGGCGCAGCGTCTCCTCCAGGGGCGTCACCTGGCTGATCTCGGCCAGCTGGCGGGTGACCAGCGTCAGTTCGCGCGAGGTGAGCTTGTTGCGGGCGAGCGTGAGGAACGGCGTGTCGGCGGCCGCGTCCGCCGCCGCCTCGTCCAGCTTGACGACGTAGAGCGACCGCTGCGCCAGCCGCTCGCCCGCGTCGGTGCGGGTCGCCGCCGCCATACGCCCGCGCCGCTCGCGCCCGGCGGTGTCGATCGCGAGGTAGGACCAGTCGGCCATGGGCCGGTCCTACGCCTCCTCGTCCGCCGTGTCGCGCCGCGAGATGCGGATCGCCTCGGCGGGCGTGGTGGTGCCGGCCAGCACCAGCCGGCGCGCCTCCGACGTCAGGCTGGGGCCGTTGGCAAAGGCGTGGGCGGCGATCGCGTCCTCGTCCCCGCCCTCGCCGATCAGCCGTCGGACGGTGTCGTCGATACGGATCGCCTCGAACACCCCCACCCGGCCCTTGAAGCCGGTCTGCGAGCAGGCGTCGCAGCCGACCGCCTGCCACACCGTCGCCCCATCCGGCAGCCCAAGCGCGGCGACGGTGCCCGCGTCCGCCTCCTGCGGCTCGCGGCAGACCTCGCACAACCGCCGCACCAGCCGCTGGGCGAGCACGGCGCGCAATGTGGAGGCGAGCAGGAAGGGCTCGATCCGCATGTCGCGCAGCCGGGTGATCGCGCCCGCCGCGTCGTTGGTGTGGACGGTGGAGAGGACGAGGTGGCCGGTCAGCGACGCCTGCACCGCGATCTCGGCGGTCTCCCGGTCGCGGATCTCGCCCACCATCACGACGTCGGGGTCCTGGCGCAGGATGGCGCGCAGGCCGCTGGCGAAGGTGAGGCCGACCTTGGCGTTCACCTGCGTCTGGCCGACGCCCTCCACGGCATACTCCACCGGGTCTTCGACGGTCAGGATGTTGCGGCTGCCGTCGTTCAGGCTCTGGAGGCCGGCGTAGAGCGTGGTGGTCTTGCCCGACCCGGTCGGTCCGGTGACGAGCAGGATGCCGTTGGGCTCGGCCAGCGCATCGCGCAGCACGGCGGCCGCGCGGCCGGTGACGCCCAGATGGTCGAGGTCGATGCCCGCCTTGTCCTTGTCGAGCACGCGCAGGACGACGCGCTCGCCCGCGCGATTGGGCAATGTGGAGACGCGCACGTCGATCAGCTTGCCGCCGAGCTGGAGCGAGATGCGGCCGTCCTGCGGCACTCGGCGCTCGGCGATGTCGAGGCGCGCCATGACCTTGATCCGGCTGACCACCACGGGCGCGACGTGCGGCGGCATCCGGAGCGCCTCGCGCAGCACGCCGTCCTCGCGCATCCGGATGACCAGGCCGGTCTCGTAGGGTTCGATGTGGATGTCCGACACGCCGCGGCGCGCCGCCTCCGCGATGATGCCGTTGATGAGGCGGATGGCGGGCGCGTCGTCGGCGGAATCGAGCAGGTCGTCGGCGCTCGGCAGGTCGCCCGCGATCAGATCGAGGCCCTCGGCGTCGCCGATCTGTCCGGCCATCGCCATCGCCTGGCTGTCGATCGCGTAATGCTCCGACAGATGGCGGTCGAAGGTCTGGCCGTCGACCGCCTCCACGGTGAAGGCGTGGCCCAGCCGGCGGCGGACCTCCAGCAGGCGGCGCGGGTCCGCGCCCTCCCGCAAGGCGAGCCGCGCACCCTCGCCGTCCAGCATCACCACCCCGTGTTCGCGCGCGAAGCCGTAGGGCAGGTCCTGGCGGCGTTCGAGCGCCGGCAGCGCCTCCTCCACCAGACCGCCGCCATGCCGCGGGGCCTCGTCGGATCGCGCCACCGCGTCCAGGTCGGCGGCGACCAGGGGGGCTAGGTCGGCCTCGATCACCGCCTGGGATCCGGGGGCAGGAAGTCCGGGTCGCTCGCGGTCGGCGCGACCGGCACGTTGACCACCGTGCCCGGCGGCAGCGGCTGGCCGCCGGCGTCGTAGCCCTCGATGATCTGGTCGCCCGGCTGCGGTCCCGCGAACCCGCCCGGCGGCACCGCCCCCATATAGTCGCGCGCCAGTTCGTCGAGCGCCGGCTCCTCGTCCGGCCGGCGGCTGATTTGCACGCGGCGCACCCCGTCCCATCGCCGCGCCGCCACCGCGGCGGTGTCCGCGCGCGAGCGCAGGATGGTGGGGCGCAGGAAGACCACCAGGTTGGTCTTGTTGCGGGTCCGGCTCTTCGACCGGAACAGCGCACCGATCAGCGGCAGGTCGCCGAGCAGCGGGATCTTCTGAAGCGTGAAGCGCTCGTTGTCGTCCAAGAGGCCGCCGATCGCCGCGATGTCGCCGTCGTCCACCGTCAGCGTGGTGTCGAAGGACCGCTTGTTCAGGATGATGTCGGTGCTGTTCGTGCCCACCGCGCCGGCGATCGACGACACCTCCTGCCGGATGGCCAGCCGCACCTCTCCGCTCGAGTTCACCTGCGGCGTCACCTCCAGCTTGATGCCCACCTCCTCGCGCTGGGTGGTGCGGAAGGCGTTGTCGAAGTTGTTCGACAGGGCCTCTCCCGTGGTGATCGGGATTTCCTGCCCCACCAGGAAATTGGCCGTTTCGCCATCGTGCGTCGTGATGGAAGGCACCGACAGCAGGTTCGACTTGTCGTCCGACTGAACGGCGTTGATGATCGCCGCGAGGATGGCGTTGGAGCCGAGCGAGGTGGCGAAGCCCGCGAGCGCGCCGGTGGATTGGAGGAGCGAGGTCGCCGCCGCCGTCTGCAGCGTGTTGGTGAGCGGGCTGGTGTTAGTGGTCGTGACGACGTTGCCGTTCACCGTGGTGGTGGTCTGGTCGAGCAGCGTGGAGCCGATCGCGCCCGCCACCGTCAGGATGTTGGGCGTGGCGTTGGAGTAGTTGGTCGACAGGAACGGCGCGCCGTTGGTGGACGTCGGCGCGAGCAGGAACTGCACGCCCAGCCGCTTGGCCGCGTTGTCGCCGATCTCCACGATGATGGCCTCGACCAGCACCTGGGCCTTGCGCTCATCCAGCTGGCGGATGGTCTCGCCCAGCATCCGTTGCAGGTCGGGGTTGGCCGCGATGATGATGGCGTTCACGCCCTCCGCGCGCGTCACCACGGCTGTGCCGCGCCCGGTGAGCGGGTTCGTGCCGGCGGGCGAGGCGGGGGCGGAGGAGACGGGGACGGACACCGGGCCGGGCGTCGTCGCCTGCGTGTCGCCCGTGTCGCGGAACAGGCCCGGCCGGGACGAGGTGGTGGTGGAGGAGGGTGAGCGCTGGGCCGGCACGGGCTGGCTCGGCGTCTGGCCGACCAGTTGCTGCAGCACGGGCAGCAGGGCGGCGGCGTCCGCGTGCTCCAGCCGATAGACGCGGATCTCCGTTCCCGACGCGGCGCGGCCGTCCAGCTCGCCCGCGATGGCGGCGAAGCGCGCGACGTCGCCGGCCTCTCCGCGCAGCGCCACGGCGTTGGCGGAATCGACTGGCGAGACGGCGACGCCGCCCTCGCCCGCCAGGCCGGTCAGCGCCTCGGCCACCTCCCGCGCGCCGGCGTTCTTCAGATAGACGATCCGGCTTGCGGACGTGTCGCGATCCAGCCGGCGCAGCACCTCGCGGATGCGGGGGATGTTGTCGGCATAGTCCACGATGACCAGCGAGTTGCCGGCCTTGTTCGCGGTGATCGATCCGTCCTTGCTGACCAGCGGACGCAGCGTGTCCACCACCGCCACCGCGTCGGCGGACTTCAGGCGGATGACCTCGGTCACGAAGGCGTTGCGGTTGGTGGCGCGGCCGACGGGGGTCGGCTGGCTGGCCGCGGTGTCGGACGGCTGGATGCGATAGGCCCCGTTTGCGGTCGGGATCGCCACCAGCCCGTTGGCGCGCAGCGTGGACAGGAAGATCTCGAAATATTCGGAGCGGCTGAGCGGCCGGTCGGACACCACCGTCACCTTGCCCTGAACCCGGCCGTCCACGACGAAGGTGCGGCCGGTGACGCGCGCCGCCTCCTGCACGAAGGCGCGGATGTCGGCCTCGCGCATGTTCAGGACGTATTGCGCCTGGGCGGCGGCCGGCGCCAGCACCGGGGCCAGCGACAGCGACAGGGCGGCGAGCCGCCAGCGGGCGCGGCGCGACCTCATTGCGGGTCCAGGATCAGCGCGACGTTGGCGACGCCCGACCCGCGCTCGACCCCCAGCGTCAGCCGCGCGCCGGGCGCGAGCTGGGCCTGCAGCCGGGCGAGGTCGGCCGCCGACCGGATCGCCTGGCCGTTGACCGTGCGAATTACGTCGCCCGGCCGCAACCCGGCCCGGCGGAACACGCCGCCGTCGCCTTGCGGGGAGACGGCGACCCCGGTCACCTGGCCGCCCGCCGCGCGCGGCGCGAAGCCGATCCCGGCGCGCAGCGCTGCGGGGGTCAGGCCGGCGTTGGGGGTGCCGGACGGCGGCGGGAGCGGCGCGGGCGGCGGGATCGGGCCGGGGGTCGGCGTCATCGTGCCCTCGCCACCGGCGGGCTGGGCGTTCGCGGCCTGGCTGGCGTCGGCCGCCGCCTTGGCGCGGTCCTGGTCGAGATAGAGCGCCTCGCGCTGGCCGCCCCGATCGATGAGCACATTGTCGAAGGCGACGCCGGCCAGCCTGGCGCCCCCCTCGATCTCCTGGCCGACGACGTAGCTGTTCTGGACCCCGTCCGCGCCTGCGATGATCGCCGAACCGCCGCCGGTCGCCTGGTTCACGGTCACGCCGAACAGGGTGAGGGTGAGCGGGGTCACCGCGACGGCCGCCTGAGCGGCGGCGGGATCGGCGCCCCGGAAGAACGGATCGAAGCCGGCGAACAGCGCCTGGCGCTCGGCGGGGCCAGGGATCGCGAGCGGCCGCGTCCGCCAGTCGCCATACGGCCCGACCGGCGTCGCGATCGCCCAGACCAGGCGCGCGAGCTGGGTGGCGAGCAGGATCAACGCCACCAGCTCCACCCAGCCATAGCGATCACCGCGCGACAGGCGGGCGAGCAGGCGGCGCGTCGGCGCGTCGCTGAACAGCTTCAAGGATCGGACCTCCGGCGGACGAGCGGAGCGCGCCCTATTGCAGATTTGCGGACGGTGCGCGACTCCGCGTCGCGCGCCGTCCGGTGCCGCACCGTCAGAAGGTGACCGCCGCGCTGATGCCGAAGGTGCGGCCGACGTCGTAGCTGTTGATCTGGAGCCGCGAGTCGCCCAGCGTCTGGGTCTCGGAATAGGGCGTGCCCAGGATGTTGCGCGCCTCGAACTTCAGCTCCAGCGTGCTGCGGCCGATGAACGGCACGCCCTCGCGCGCGACGAAGTCGAGCTGCACGCCGGGTTTTTCGACGAAGTCGGGCGTCAGGTTGGGGCCGCGGTTGGTCGCGCGCCGGCTGGCGTAGCTCATGATGAGCGTCGCCTGGCTCAGCCGGTCGGTGTCCTCGATGCCGACCTGGACATTGGCGAGGTGGCGCGACTGGCCGGTCAGGCGCAGCTTGCGCGTGGTGTCGAACACCAGCGCGGCGTCGATCGGGGCAGGCGCGCTCGTGAAGCTGACCGTGGTGTCGCCCTCGCGCACCTTCACCTCCGATTCGGTGTAGGTGTAGTTGCCGATGAGGACGAGCCGGCGGCTGCCGAAGTACGAACCCCCGAGGCGTTCCAGCGGCACGTACTTCACCAGCTCCACCTCGCCGCCGTACAGGTCGGCGCGCGGTGCGTTGGCGAAGGAGGTGATGAAGGTCGATCCGACCTGCACCGCCGTGGCCTCGATGGGCTTGTCGAGGTGCTTGTAGAAGCCGGCGAGCGTGAAGCGCTGGTCGCGGCCGAAATACCACTCGTAGCGCGCCTCGGCGTTGGTCAGCTCGCTGTCCTGCAGGAACACGTTGCCGAAGAAGGTGCGGCTCGACTCGGTGTCGCGGAAGGGCTGCGGCGCCAGCTCGCGGAACTGCGGCCGGGCGATGGTGCGCGACGCCGCGACGCGCAGCTGCATATCGCGCGCAAAGGTGTAGGTCAGCGTGCCGGCGGGCAGGAAATAGTCGTTCCTGATGGTGTTTCCCGGCAGCGATCCCGCGCCGACGAGCGCCAGCGGCGTCACCGACTGGCGGCCGTCCTCGTAGCGCACGCCGAGGTTCAGCCGGACATTCTCGATCGGCTGGATGTCGGTCTCGACATAGCCGGCATGGACGCGCAGCTTGGCATTGTAGGCCGCCGATCCGAAGCCGCCCGTCGTCTCGCGCAACAGCACGTTGAACTGATAGACGTTGAAGTCCGACAGCAGATAGTCGATCCGCTCCTGCGCCACGCCCAGCGGCAGGGCCGCGGCGGGGAAGAACTCGAAATCGCGGCGGACCGCCTGACGGTCGTTGTCGGTGTAGGCATAGCCCGCCGACACCGTCCAGTCGATCGCGGTCGGCAGCTTGTAGCCCAGATCGATGGCGCCGTAGTACACGTCGTCGTTGAGGTTGCTGAAGGCGATCGTGGCGTTCTGGCCGGGCGCGCGCAGGTCGTTGGTGTAGTCGCCGATCAGGTCGTTGAAGGCGTAGGAATAGGCGCGCTCGTAGGGCGCCCTTCGCTTGGAGTTGGCGTAGGTCCCGCGCAGGTCCACCGCCAGCCTGCCGAACTTGAACTCTCCCACACCCTGGACGTCGTAGAGCTGGCGTTCGAACCAGCTGGTGATGCCGGTCTGCAGCGTGGCGTCGGGTCGCACCTGGCTGGGACTTATGGTCGAGGTGTCGTTGCCGACCGAGACCCGCGCCTCCTTCAGCGTGTCACGGATGAACAGGTTGTTGATCCGGATCTTGTTCTCGCCGAACTCCAGTCCGGTCGCCAGGAAGCCGTTCACCACGGCGCGGTTCTGGGTGGAGACGAAGCGGAAATCCTGGCTGGCGATCAGCGCGTCGCCGCTCTGCGCGCCCAGCTGTTGCCGGCCGAAGCGTGTGCGCCAGCTGTTCGACAGTCCGGCGGTGGCGATGACGCCGAGGTCGGCACCCCCCAGCGCGAAGGTCTTGCCCCCGGCCAGCGAGCCGGAAAAGTTGGGCGGGATGTCGCCGTTCTTCTGGATGACGGTCGTCGGGCTGTTGACCAGACCGGCGGTGATCGACTGGATCTGCTGGCGGGTGAAGTTCGCGCCCTCGATCACGCGGTTGCCGCTCGCGATCGCGCTCGCCAGCCCCTCGGGCACGGAGCGGGTGCCGTCGTCGAAGCCGGTGAAGTCGGTGTCGGACCCGTAGTAGGTGTAGCCGAGCAGGCCGGTGGTCTCGCTGTCGCCGCTGATGCCCGCGCCAGCGGTGAGAAAGGCCTCGCGCGGCGCCACGCGGGTGGTGAGATTGATGACGCCGCCGCCGAACTCGCCCGGATAGCTCGCGGAGTAGCTCTTCTGGACGACCGTGGATGCGAGGATGGAGGTCGGGAACAGGTCGAGCGGCACCACGCGGCGCAGCGGCTCCGGGCTGGGCAGCGGCGCGCCGTTCAAGAGCGCCAGCGAATAGCGCTCGCCCAGGCCGCGCACATAAACGAAGCGGCCGCCGACCACCGACAGGCCGGTCACGCGCTGCAGCGCGCCCGCCACGTCGCCGTCACCCTGGCGCGCGATGTCCTCTGACGAGAGGACGGAGACAACCTGCGGCGTCGCGCGGATGACGCTCGGGATGTTGCCGGTGATGACGATGCCCTGGCCCTCGACCTCCGCACCGGGGCCGGAGATGTCGACCGGCTCCTCGGTGGCGGGATCCGTGGGGGCGGGGTCCGCGCCGGGCTCCGCGGTGCGCACGGTGTCGGTTTGCGCCCGGTCGTCGGGCAGCGTCTCGGACGACGTGGTCGAGCTGGGCGGCGGCGTCGGAGAGGACGGCCCGGTCTGGGCGAGCGCCGGCGCGCTGAGCGCGCTGGTGGCGAGCAGGACGGCGGTGGAGAACGAAATGCGCATGGAGCCCCCTCCAGGTTCAGTGTGAAACGAGGAGCGGCCGCCTTCCCGACGCGCCGCCCCCCACAGTCTCGACCCGGTCAGGCGGTCGGGCGCGCCGGGATCGTCAGGCACGACGGCGACCCCATCGTGCCCAGGCCGCACGCCCAGCCGCGGAACCAGTTGTCGTTCGCATCGCGCACCGCGCCGATGTAGTTGGCCGTCATGAAATAGGGCGCGAGCGTCATCGCGTTGAACGCCGGCACCGCCGTCTCGTTGGCCCCGTTCACCACCATGTCGGTCAGCGTGTTGGTGAAGTTCGGGTTGTTGTTGGTGCCCGCCGTGAAGGCCGCCTGCACCTGGGCGGCGGTCACGTCCGCGTCGTCGGTGTAGGGTGTCTTGCACTGGAACACGACCGAGTCGAAGCGCGGCGGCCCGTTCTCGTCCGCGTTCGAATCGGCGGCCTGCACCGTCGGCGCGTCGTCGATGTCCAGGCACGCGTCGTTCGGGTTGATGACGATGCCGTTCACCAGCCTCAGGTCGCCGCCGCCCCGGATCAGGATGGACGAGGAACGCCGGCCAAGGAAGGTGAAGTTGGCCAGTCGCGAGTCGGAGCGCGGCAGCGCGCCCAGCGGCTTGTCGCTCGAGTCGTACTCGATGATGTGATCGCCGCCGTCGGCGCGCTGCGTGACGATCCCGAACTGGGAGTTGCCGACATAGCCGGAATCCTGGTCGAAATTGTCGTCGTCGTTGCCGGTCATGACGATGTAGCGCGAGTTCAGCGTGCCGCCGAACCACTCGATGCCGTCGTCCGAGCTGTTGTGGACCGACACGTATTCGAAGGTCGTGCCCGCCCCGACGCCGGCGAGCGAGATGCCGTTCAGCTCGTTGTTGTCCGCGACCTTGAAGCCCGAGAAGCGGACCTCGAGATAGCGGATCGAGCCGGAGCTGTCGTTGGGCGACGCGCCGCCGTAGACCGACCCCGACGTGCCCTCGACCGGCGCCTGGCACTGCACCGTGCCGCCCGCGGCACCCTGGTCGCCGCAGTCGGCGATCGGCGCGCGGCCCAGGATCACCAGCCCGCCCCATTCGCCGATCGAGTTGTCGGTGGACTGGCCGGTCACGTTGTTGCGGCTGGTCATGATGACCGGCGCATTCGCATTGCCGTCGGTGAACAGCTGCGAGCCGCGGTTGATGGCCAGGAAATCGGCGCCGTTGTCACCGAACAGCACCACGCCCGCATCAATGGTGAGCACTCCGCGCTGGCCGTCGGCCTTGGGAGCGCCCGGATCGGCACCCAGGTCCCGGCCCACCTCGACCTTGCCGGATAGCGAGTAGATCGTGCCGGGCAGGTTCTGGAGTCGGCGCGAGCCTGTCAGCACGCCGACAAGTTGGCAGTTGCGCAGCCTCTCGCCGCTGCCGGTCGTGACCGTGCCGACGTCGGTCAGGCCGTCGGGGCAGCTCGCCGCGGGACCCTGGGGCGGCGGGGGCGTGGTGGGCGGCGGCGGCGGCGGCGCGGGGGCGGGCGGGGCGGGCAGAACGACGATCTGGCCCTCGCCGGGCGAGGCGATGTTGTCCGCGCCGCAGCCGGCGAGCGCGACGAAGGACACGCCGGCGATCGCCGAGCGGATGAGCTGCGTGTTGTTCATGTCGATAACCCCCATGGAGACCCGTGATCCGGTGAACCGCGCCTCAGGCCGCGGACGAGAGGCTCTCTAGGCCCGCAGTTTGACACCCCTGCGTCGTCGGCGTGACACTTCGGGGACTCCGCGTGGAGTCCGTCGCGCCTCCCGCTCCGGAACGCTGTGTCTCCGTAGGGATTCGGATCGAAATGAAGGCGAACTCTCGCCGTGCGGGACAGGCGGTGCCTCAGCCGTCCTCTACAATTTGGAGGAGAAGGACGACCGTCGAGTGCGGCTCGGTGGCGGAGGGCGTGCCGCACCGGGGGGACCGCTTCTCGAAAGGCGAAGCTCCGGAGCGTGCCGCGTCACCCTCTCCCCCTGTTACGGCAACGGCGGAGAGGACAAGCGCCGCCGCCCGCAACCCGGAAGCGGTCGCCTTGCTTTCCTGTCACCCCGGCCTTCAGCCGGGGTCCAGCTCTTGCATCGAGACTCCGCCACGGATGAACCGTGGGATCGCGCCGATCGATGTTGCCGCCGCCGCCCTCATGGCGGACGAAGCGGGATTCCGGGTCAAGCCTGGGGTGACGGAGGAGGGTGGCGTCCGCGCTCTACCCATCAGCCGCCCCGCGAACCGAGACACCGCTGATGCCTCCCTCGCCTTGCGACCCGCAGCCGGTCCGGTATGGGACCGTCGTGCGCGCTTTCTTCGACCCCCGGCAGCTCGCCCATGCGCCTGTGCGCGAACTCCACGACGGCGACTGGGCCGCGTACCAGGAGGTGCCCGCGCGGGCCGAGGCGATCCGCGCGGCCATCGGCGCGACCGAACCGCCGACCGATGTCGGCGAGGACCCGATCCGCGCGGTGCACGACCCCGGCTATCTGGCGTTCCTGAAGACCGCCGCGATGCGCTGGGCGGCGGAGGGGCGGGCGGGCGACGCGATCGGCTATGTCTGGCCGGTGGTCGGCCGACGCGCGCTGGCGCTCGACCGGATCGACGCGCTGCTCGGACGCTACGGCATGGACGCCGCGACGCCGCTGACGCCCGACAGCTGGACCTCGAGCTACTGGAGCGCGCAGTCGGCGCTCGCGGCCACCCGCGCCGTGCTGGACGGCGAGCCGAACGCCTTCGCGCTCTGTCGGCCGCCCGGACACCACGCCGGCCGCGACTATCTGGGTGGCTACTGCCATCTGAACGCGGTCGCGGTGGCGGCCGAGGCGGCGATCGCCGCCGGCCGGCGGCGGGTCGCGATCCTCGACATCGACTACCACCATGGCAATGGGACGCAGGACATCTTCTGGCGACGCGGCGACGTGTTCTTCGCCTCGCTCCACGCCGATCCGGCGACGGACTTCCCCTTCTACTGGGGCCATGCCGACGAGCGCGGGGAGGGGGCGGGCGAGGGCGCGACCCTGAACCGGCCGCTGCCGCGCGGCACGACGCTCGACGGCTTCCGCCGCGCGCAGGCGGACGCGCTCGACGCCATCGCCGCCTTCGGCCCCGACCTCCTGCTGGTGAGCTTCGGCGCGGACACCTGGGTCGGCGATCCGATCAGCCGTTTCGCGCTGGAGACCGCCGACTACCAGGTGCTGGCGCGCGACATCGCGGGGGCGGGCTGGCCCGTGGCGGTGGTGATGGAGGGCGGCTATGCGCTGGACGCGCTCGGCGCGAACGTCGCCAGCCTGCTGGACGGGTTCGGCTGAGGGTGGATGGTCGGGGATAGGGGATCCCAAACCAATTAACTCCGCCACGGCAAAAACGGCAGAAAACCGTATCCTTGGCCTGCGCGAACCGCAGCCAAACACAAGAACTGGCACAATTTCTGGCACGTCGGCAAGCACATGTGTGAGCTGATGCGTCTGAACATCGAGACGGAGAGGTGCCAATGCGGAGTGTCTTGCCTGCACCAGAGGTTATGGAGCCAAGGCGCGGTCCAGGTTCAGATCGTTCACCACCCGCTGGCTGAGGGCGTCTGCGATCGAGCAGTGCCTTACCGCCGCGCACCTTGAGGCCTGCACCGAGTGCGGACACTGGCGGGTTGCCTTTCAAAGTGCCGCAGCCCGGCACTGTCCCCCGTGCCAAGGTGCCGCCGCGCGAACATGGCTTGAGGCAAGAGAGGCCGACTTGCTCCCGGTCGGCTACCTCCATGAAGTCTTAACGCTGCCCCGCACGCCTTATAAAAAACTTTGAGGATATAAGAACTGATTTAGTATCTTTGTCTACTAATACAGGGTATTTGTTCTCACCCCTTACTTGCAATATACTATGACTGGTATGTGGCGGCAGCTTTTCCGCCTCTACCGCCGCGGACCGGACTGTCTGCTACCGGCCAAAACAACTCTATTGGCATTTTGGGAGGCTGAAGTAATCGACCAACTTCGGCGATCCGTCCTACAGCTGCCGCAACGCCCGCGCCGGGCGGACGGAGAGGATCGGCAGGCTGCCCAACAGACCGATCGCCACAACGCTCAGGCCGCCCGCCGCCAGCGTGGCAAGCACTTCCCCCCAGTCGGGTGCCCAGTCGAAGCCGAACAGCCGGACCACGACGAACCACGCGCCGCCGATCCCTAGCGCCAGCGCCACCAGCGCCAGCGCGGCCGCCAGCAGGCCGTATTCCACTGCCTGAGCGCCGAGCACCTGCGCGCGCGTGGCACCCAGCGTGCGCAGCACCACGCTGTCGTAGGTCCGCGCCTCCCGCGCGGCCGCGATCGCACCGACCAGTACGGCGATGCCGGCGAGCACCGCCACGCCCGTCGCGGCCAGGATCGCGGTCGCCATCTGGCCGATCAGCGTGCGCAACTGGTCGAGCACACCGCCGACCTCGACCGCCGAGACGGACGGGAAGGGGCCGATCAGGGCGCGGATGACGAGCGGCGCACGGGCCGGGTCCATGTCGACGGTCGCGGCCAGGTTGTAGGGCACGCCCGCGAAGGTGCCGGGCGAGAAGACCAGCACGAAGTTGAAGCCCAGCGTCTCCCAGTCCACCCGGCGAAAGCTGGCGATGGTGGCGCGCTGCGGCACGCCCAGCACTGTGAAGCGCAGCTCGTCGCCGACCTGCAGACTCAGGGCTTGCGCCAGCCGCTCGTCCACGCTGACCAGCGGCGGTCCGGCATAGGCCGGCGGCCACCAGCGGCCCGCCGTCACCGTGCTGCCGTCGGGCATGGTGTCGGCGAAGGTCAGGCCGCGGTCGCCCCGCAGCGCCCAGGCACCCTCCGGGATCTCGGCCAGGTCGGCGACCTCGGTGTCGCCATAGCCGGTGATTGAGCCGCGCAGGATGGGCACGGTGGCGACCGTGGCACCGGGCGCGGTGCCGGTGACGATGCGCCGGAACTCCGCCTCCCGATCCGGCGGCACGTCGAGCGCGATCAGCGCGGGAGCCCGGGCGGGCACGGTCCGCTCCACCGTGGCGTCGATGGAGGTGCGGATGGCGGCGAGCAGCACGAACAGCGTCAGCCCCAGCCCCAGCGCCACCACCAGCGCGCCGGTGCGCGCGCCCGGCCGGTGCAGCGCCGCCACGCCCAGCCGCAGCACGGGCGAGCCTGGGCGGGGCAGCGCCGCCGCCCCGCGACGCACCAGCCAGCCGACGCCCGCCAGCAGGGTCAGCACGCCGGCGACCGCCGCCAGGAACCCGGCCGCGAGCCACACCGGGTCCGACGTCAGCAGCGCCAGCACCACCACGCCCGTGCCCGCCAGCAGGACGGGCGGCGCGGTCCGCCGCCAGCCGACCCGGCGCGCGTCCGCCTCTCCCCTCAGCAGCCCCGCCGCCGGCACCTCGCGCGCGGCGAGCAGCGGCGGCGCGGTGAAGGCGACCGCGATCAGCAGGCCGTAGGTCGCCGCCACGGCCAGCGCGCCCCACTCCACGCGGAAGGCGGGAGCCACCGGCAGCACGTCGCCCGCCAGCCGGACGACCAGCGGCACGGCCGCCGTCCCGATCGCCAGCCCGATCACCACCCCGGCGAGCGCCACCAGACCCACCTCCAGCGCATAGACGCGGCCGATCACGCCGGAGGTCGCGCCCAGCACTTTCAGCACCGCGATCGATCCGCGCCGCCGGGCAAGGTAGCTCGCCACCCCGTTGCCGACCCCGATGCCCGCGATGGCGAGCGCGGAGAGCGCCACCAGGGTCAGGAACTGGCCCATCCGGCCGATGAAGCGCGACGCGCCCGGCGTGGCGTTGTCGCGCGTCTTCGTCTCCCACCCGCCGTCCGGAAAGGCGCGGGTGAAATGCTCGGCCGCCGCCTCCGGGTCGGTGCCGGCGGACAGGCGCAGGCGGTATTTGGCTTGGGTCAGGCTGCCCGGCTGGACCAGTCCGGTGCGCGCGATGCCGTCCAGCGAAGCGAGCGCCACCGGACCCAGCGTGAAGCCCTCGCCCAGCCGGTCGGGCTCCTCCGCGATGACCCCGCCGATCGTGAACTCCGCCGTGCCCAGCCGCAGCCGGCCGCCGATGCGCGCATCCAGCCGCTGCATCAGCGCCTCGCCCGCCCAGATCTCGGTCGATGGCGGCGCGCCCACCGTACGCCCGTCGGCCAGCGTCAGCGCCCCCAGCAGGGGATAGCGGCCGTCGACGCCCTTCAGCTCGATCGGCACGATGGCCGCGCCCGCCACCGCCGTCGCCTGCATCCGGATGGTGGCCGACACGGTGCCCAGCCGCGCCATCGCCGCCAGCTCGTCGCGGGTGGCGGAGCGCTGTGCCACCTCCAGCTCCAGGTCGCCTCCCAGCGCGGTGGCCCCGCGCGCGGCAAGCTCGTGCCCGATGGCGCTCGTCAGGCTGCCGATCACCGCCAGCGCGCCGACGCCCAGCACCAGGCAGGCGAGCAGCAGCCGCAGCCCGCGCACCCGCCAGTCGAGCTCGCGCCGGGCCAGCGTCCAGGCGAGCCGCCAACCGCTCATCCCGTGCTGTCCGCCACGATGCGGCCGTCCGCCATCTCCAGCACCCGGTCGCAGCGCGTGGCGAGCGCGGGGTCGTGGGTGATGACGACCAGCGTCGCCCCGGCGTCGTCGCGGCGCGCGAACAACAAGTCCATCACCGCCTCGCCCGTCGCACTGTCCAGATTGCCGGTCGGCTCGTCGGCGAAGACCAAGGGCGGGCGGGGGGCGAGCGCGCGGGCGATCGCCACCCGCTGCTGCTCGCCGCCCGACAACTGGGCGGGCATGTGGTCGAGCCGGTGGCCGAGCCCCACCGCCGCCAGCTCCGCCTCGGCGCGCGCGAAGGCATCCGCCATCCCGGCCAGCTCCATCGGCACCGCGACATTTTCCCGCGCGCTCATGGTGGGAAGCAGGTGAAAGGCCTGCAGCACGATGCCGATCCGCCCCCGCCGCGCGCGCGCCAGCGCGTCCTCGCCGAGCGCGGTGAAATCCAGCCCGGCGACCTCGACCGTCCCCCACGTGGCGCGCTCCAGCCCCGCCAGCACCGCCATCAGCGACGATTTGCCGGACCCCGACGGCCCCAGCAGCGCCACGCTCTGGCCCGTCGGCACGTCCAGGTCCAACTCGTGCAGGATGCGCGTCTCGTGCCCCGCCTCGCCCAGTGACAGGGTGACAGAGCGGGCGCGGATGACCATGTCGGGCGACGACGGAGCGGGAGACGGCATCATGTGGGGCGGAAATAGGGGGGTGGGCGCGATTGTCCTAGTGCTGGCGCTCGGCGGCTGTGACGCCGCGGCGCCCGCAGGCCCGACCCGTACCGCGGAGGTGCCAGTGGACCGCCCAGCCGCCCCCGTCGCGGGGCCGGAGCGGCTGGTGCTGGCGTTCGGCGACAGCCTCTATGCGGGCTATGGCCTGAAACCCGGCGAGAGCCTGCCCGACGAGCTGCAGGCCGACCTGCGCGCGCAAGGGGTGAACGCGCGGTTGGTGAACGCCGGCGTATCCGGCGACACGACCGCGGCCGGGCGGCAACGGCTGGCCTTCGCGCTCGACAACCTGGCGCGCAAGCCGGACCTGGTGCTACTGGGGCTGGGCGGCAACGACGTGCTGCGCCAGATCGACCCGGCCGAGACGCGCGCCAACCTGACCGCGATGCTGGACGTGCTGAAGGCGCGCGGGGTGCCGGTGGTGCTGACCGGCATGATGGCCCCGCCCAATCTCGGCCCCGATTATGCCGCGCGCTTCAACACCATCTACCCGCAACTGGCCAAGCGGTACGACGCCGGCCTCTATCCCTTCCTGCTGGACGGCGTGATCGGGCGGCGGGCGGTGATGCTGCCCGACGGCGTGCACCCGAACGCGGCCGGGGTGCGACAGATCGCGGACCGGCTGACACCCGTGGTGGCGGAACGACTCGCCGGGAGAGAACAGGGTTTCGTCGAGAATTAGACTTGCCTGAGCGAGTGTGTGCCATAGCTGTAGTTCGTCATCACTCGGCATCAATTGCCTTGGCCAAAGTGCAGGTAAAGCCGATTCCATTCGCTGAGTGTTTGAGCGATTGGAAATCCAGGTAAGCTTAACAGCGGCTAACAGATGATGTTTCTTCCGTTTCAGACCGTATCTCGTTCACACGGGATCTCGTGCGTTCGACCGCTTCCATGCGCATGCTCACTACAAGCGGTCCGTCTGCTTTCGGCCAGAATCGCAAGTGGGTCGCTAGGGCGAACTCGTGTGCAGGTTGGCCATCATTCTCGCCCGTCGGTTAGCTGTGCCTTGGGTGGCATCGCGGACACCGGGCCGCTCAGCTCCGCCAGGATTTCGTCGGCGCTGGTCGAGCGACCGCCGATGCCGGCCTCCAGCAGCTGACGGTCCAGGTTCGCGCCGCTCTCCAGTGCTGCCAGCTCCTCGCCGGCCTCCAGCCGGGCCGCCATTGTCTGCTGACGGTCGCGGATGCGCTCCAGCGACCCCATGGCGCTTCCCAGCTTTGAGTTCACGCCGGAGTGCGACGAGGCGATGGCCGTCTGGGCGCGCTGCAGCGAGTCCGTCGCCTTCACGGTTTCGACCTCGCGCTTCATGGTCGCGATCCGCGCCTCGGTCTCCTTGACCGTGCGCATCATGGCAGTCTGCTGACCGCGCATCGCCTCCAGGTCGGCCTCGTCGCGGGCCAGGTCGGCGCGCGTGGTCGCGATCCGCTCGGCCAGGCCGCGCGCCAAATCCTCGCGCCCCGAGGTGAGCGCGGTGCGCGCGTTGGCCGTGTCGCGCTCGCCCTTGTCGCGCAGCTCCTCGGCGCGCTTCTCCAGCTTCTTGGCGTTGGCCATCAGGCCGGCCAGGTCGGCGCGCGCCTGGCGCAGCGCCGCATCGGCGTCGCGCAGTTCCTGGTCCAGGATCCGCATGGCCTGGCTGTCGGCGACCTTCTCCGCCGTCTCGTGCGCGCCGCCGCGCATGGCGGTGAACAGCTTTCCCCAGACACTCATGCCGCCTGCTCCTCCTCGGCGCCACCGCGCGCGACCCACTCCCGAACCCACTCCGCCGCGTCGACGGCATTGGCCGCCAGCACCGCCACCTCCTGCACCATCGCGGCCGGATCGGAGTGGGCGGACAGCGAGCCGAACAGCTCGTACCATTCGCGCCCGTCCACCATCGTCAGGCCAAAGGTCGACAGGGGGATCAGCTTGTGGACGGTCAACAGCGTGCGCTCGAACTCCGCGCGATCGGGCACGCCGTCGGCCGGCAGCATCAGCACGCTTGCCAGCACCTGGTCACCCGACGCGGCGATCAGCACGTCCAGCCCGCCGCGCTCCGTCAGCGTCACGCGCAGCGCGTCACCGGACACCTCCACATCCACATCGCCAAGGGCCTGTGGATCCGACGCGAACAGCTCCGTCAGACTGGAGAGCGTCCAGCCCTCCCCCGGTGCCGAGTCCACCATGCGCTCTCCCATTTGCCTATCCTCGTCGGCTCCGTCTACATCTCCTGTCCGGGGCCGCAAGGGGGGAGGACTGCCACTGTGATGCCGGTCGCGCGCCACCTGTGGCACCGTATCTATCTGGCGATCGCCGACCTGTCGTGGAGCGTGCTGGCGCTCGCCGGCCTCCTCCACGCCACCATCAGCTGGACCCTTTTCACCTGGGTGGGCGACACGGCGCTGACGAAGGACGCCGTCACCTTCGCATACTACTACGTCACGACCGCCACCACGGTGGGGTATGGCGACCTGTCGCCCGCCAGCGATGGCGGCCGCGAGGTTGCGCTGGCGTTCGTCTTGCCCGGCTCAATCGCGCTGTTTACCGCATGCCTGGGCAAGGCGGTGGCCGATCTGGGCGGCTTCTGGAGGCGACGGATGCACGGCGGCGGGAACTACAGCGGGCGCACCGGCCACACGATCGTGGTCGGCTGGCAAGGCGCCCGGTCGCGTCAGCTGATCGCCATGCTGAGCGCCGAATGCGCGCGCGACGAACGCCCGGTGCTGCTGGCCCCGCGCCTAGAGGAGAACCCGATGCCCGACCGGGTCGACTTCGTCCTGGCGGACGGTCTGTCCTCGCTGGCCGACTATGACCGGGCGGGGGCGTCGGGTGCGCGCTCGGTGATCGTGCGCGGCGACACGGACGACGACACGTTGGCCGCCACGCTCGCCGCCCGGGCCGCCGCGCCGGACGCGCACATCGCCGCCTATTTCGAGGATGAGGGCGCGGCGTCGCTCATCACCCGCCATGACGCGCAGGTGGAGGCGATCTCGTCGCTCTCCAGCCAGCTGCTGGTGCGCGCGTCGCGCGATCCCGGCGCGTCGCGGCTGGCGGAGCTGATGTTCTCCGGCCACACGCCCGACACCGCCTTTTCGCTGCGGGTGCCCGACGGCATACCGGAGGCGACTTACCTCGCCACCCTGATCGGGCTGAAGCGCCATGCGAACTTGGCGTTGATCGGGCTGTGTTCGGAGGAGCGCGGAGAGGTGGACCTCAATTGCCCGGTCGAGCGCCCGGTGCGCGGTGGGAACATTCTGTTCTACGTGGCCGACGCGCGCGCGGATCCTCACGCGATCGACTGGTCCGCCGTGGCCCGGGGCGCGTCCGCATGATCGGCCGGCTGTTCGGACGGCGCGGGGCGAGGCTCGACCTGCCGCCGGAATTGGGGCCGCTACAGGTCGCCATCGGCGGCGCGCTGGATCTCGACACGCTGGGCCTGCAGGCGGCGTTGTCGGGTGGCGAGCCGGCGATGGGCGCTCCGGTCGGTGGGCCGTTCCTGGTGGTGGCCGTCGGCACCGCCCAGCTGGACGCCGACAACCAACTCACCCGCTATTACGACGACGGCAATCGGATGTTGCAAATCGTCGCTCCGCCGGGCGACGACGCGCCTGTGGTCGATGTCAGTCTCTACGCGCCGTGGGACAGCGTCGTGCCCGCCGGGCGCGGCGACTGGGACGTCTGGACCGGACCCGCCGGCCGGATCGGGGCGGCGACCTATGATGCCGACGGCATCCTGTTCACCCGCTACTGGGGCGAAGGGGAGGGGCGCGCACCGCTCGTGGAGTTCGTCGAGACCGTGGAGGACGGCAAGGCGAGCCGCCGCATCCACCAGCGCTGCATGTTGTATTCGCGCGATGTGGGCTCGGGCGAGGAAATGCTGCTGCTCAACATCGAACGCGATCTGGACGACCGGGCGGCGCACGAAGGTGCGGCGATCGAGTTCCTGATCGGCTATGGCTTGGGGCCGGCCGACGTGCGACGGGTCTGAGGATTATGGGGGAGAGCGAACGATGAACGGATATGTGGCCGGACTGCCGGACTTCCTGGCGTATTTCGCGACGGGCGTGGCGGTGCTCGCGCTGTTCGCGGCGGGCTATTCGCTGATCACGCCGCATCGCGAGAGGCCCTTGATCGCGGCCGGCAATGCCGCGGCGGCGACGGCGTATGCGGGCGCGCTGGTCGGCTTCAGCCTGCCGCTGGCATCGGCCGCCGCCAACTCCGTGTCGATCGTGGACTTCGCGATCTGGGCCGCCATCGGAGCGGTCATCCAGTTGATCGCGTTCGGGTTGGCCACCGCGACCCAGCCTCGGCTGTCGGAGCGGATCACGGCCGGCGAGATGGCGGCGGGCGCCTGGGCGGGCGGCATCGCGCTCGTCACCGGCATCCTCAACGCCGCCTGCATGACCTACTGACCGGAGGACCGCGCATGACGACTCGCTCCACACCGCGCCGGATGACGGCGCGCACCCGCCATTCGCTGGCGCTCGGCGGCATCGCCGCCGGCCTGTCGCTGACCTCCTGCGGATCGCCCCAGCCGGCGGACCGGCAGTTCGCCAGCGTCGCCGAGTGCACCGCCGGCGGCTTCAGCCAGGTGGTATGCGAGGGCGAGTTCGAGCGCGCGCAGGCCGCCGCCTCCGCGACCGCGCCGAAGTTCGACAGCCAGGCGGCGTGCGAGGCGGAATACGGCCCATCCAAGTGTCAGCCGACCTACGAGCGCGGCGAGCGATCGGGCTTTTCGCCTTTCCTGACCGGCTTTCTGGTCGCCAACGCGCTGCAGAACATCACCAATCCGCGCGGCTATTACGACTATCGCCGCGACAACAGCTATGCGGGCACCCCGATCTATCGCAACCGCGCCGGGCAGTCCGTCACCAGCGTGCGCGCGCCCGGCGGAGTGACCCGCATGGAGCCGGTCAACGTCAACACCCGCACGGCGGCGCGCAGCGGCTTCGGCGGGCGGGGACTGAGTCGCGGCGGCGGCTTCGGCGGCTAGGTCGATGGAGCGGATCGCCCTGCCGGAGCGGCCCGACTGGCGCGAGAGGGCGGCCGCCGTCGGCTTCGGCTTCCACACGCTCTACGGCGAACCCTATTGGGTGGACGACGCCGCCTATCGCTTCACCATGGAGGAGATCGAGGGCGCGGTCGAGCCGGCGGCGGAGGCGCTGCACGCGATGTGCCTCGACCTGGTGGACGCGGTGGTCGATGACGAGGCGGCGCTCACCCACCTGCACATCCCGCCCGCGCAGTTCGATCTGGTGCGCGACAGCTGGCGGGCGGGCGATCGGCATTTGTATGGCCGCTTCGATCTCGCCTGGACCGGCGCGGGTGCGCCCAAACTGCTGGAATACAACGCCGACACGCCGACCTCCATCTTTGAAGCCGCGTTCTTTCAGCACAACTGGCTGATCGACCAGGTCGAGGCGGGCGCGCTGCCCGGTGATGCCGACCAGTTCAACTGGCTGCAGGAAAGCCTGGTCGAAGCGTTCGGAACATGGACACCGGACCGCATCCTCCACTTCGCCTGCGCGACCGCCAATGAGGAGGACGTGGGCACCACCCGGTATCTGATGGACTGCGCGGCGCAGGCGGGTCACCGGGTGGACCTGATCGACGTGACCGACATCGGCGTGGACGACCAGGGCCGCTTCACCGACACCGACGATCGCACGATCGACCGCTGCTTCAAGCTCTATCCGTGGGAGGACATGGTGCGCGAGCCGTTCGCGGAGCACCTGCGGCCGGGCGTCTTCATCGAGCCGCCCTGGAAGATGCTGTTGTCCAACAAGGCGATGCTGCCGATGCTGTGGCAGCGCCACCGGGGCCATCCGAACCTGCTGCCCGCCTTTGCCGAAGGCGACCCGGCGGCCGGCGAGCTGACGAGCTTCGTCGTCAAGCCGGTCTTCTCCCGCGAGGGCGAGAACGTTTCGTTGACGCTGGATGGGCGGGAGGTGGAAGCCGCCGGCGGCGATTATGGCGACGAGCCGCGTATCGTGCAGGCTTATGCATCCCTGTTCCGCGACGGCGACCGCCATGCGGTGCTGGGTGCATGGATGATCGGTGATCGCGCGGCGGGGCTCGGCGTCCGCGAGGACGCCTCCCTCATCACCCGCGACACGTCGCGTTTTGTGCCGCACGTGGTGGCGTAGGCGGGTGCCATGGCTCTCTTGCAAACTGCGGCGATGGCGAATCACGGGCGGGGCAAAAAGCGGTCACGCGTCGTCAGCGTCGACCTCGCTTGCCGGTGGGTCGGTGAGCACATGCAAACTCTACGATGTCACACATCGCCAACCGCGTGTCGCTCAACGGGTCATGAGATCTCGATCGAGCCGATTAACATCCTCCACTGTCACCACCACGCGTTCGGCACGCTGAGATGATTGCTTGATGTTCTGCGAACCGCCAAGCGCGCGCGCAGCCTCTTGGTGAAGGTTGATACCGTGGTCGCCTTGCACATCGCCGGCTGGCGAGGGCGGTCGGCGTGAAATCTCGCGCAGTTCGCCCGCCAGAAGGTCGGCCGACGGTCCGATGACCACCTGCATCAAGCCGAGGCCTGGACGAATGACGCCGCGCGCGCCCAGCCGCGTCAGCGCGACCTCGTCCACCAGTCCGTCGTTCCGGATCGCGAGGCGCAGTCGGGTCGTGCACGCGTCGATCGTCGTCAGGTTTGCCGCTCCGCCGAGCGCCGCGAGGTAGCCCGTCGCGCGATCGTCCGGCTTGGCCGCCGGCCGCTCTTCACCACCGCTCGCCTCCATCTCGGCTGGTGCCCGGCCCGGGGTCAGCAGGTTGAAGTGCACGATGCAAAAGCGGAAGGACGCATAATGGCCGACAAGAATTTCCGATTGCAGGGTCGCGCCGTCACTGTGCGCGACGGCGTCTGCCGCGATGATCAAGGCACTCTGGCAGGGTCGGATCTCGACATGGCCGGTGCGGTTCGCAACACGGTGCGCCTCCTGGACCTGCCGCCGGCCAAATATCGTCGGCAGGGTCAGCAACAGGTCGTCCAGGGCGACCACCAACGGGAGCACCGGACGGAGCGGCGCCACCAGAAGGTGGTGCCGCGCAGGTAGATGTTGGTGGCCATGTGAGCTCCCGCGAGCGGGGCGGGGCGTCGTCGTGGCACAGCGCCTGACACAATCGCGCACAATGAGGGAATCTGATTCGCAACCTATTGCCCGCCGTCTTCGGAAAGGGTGGCTTTCTGCCGAAACAGCGCAAGGTCGAGATGAAGTGGTCGGGGAAAGAGGATTCGAACCTCCGGCCCCTGCCTCCCGAAGGCAGTGCTCTACCAGGCTGAGCTATTCCCCGACCGGACCCGCCGGGCGCGCCGGCAGGAGGCGGCGGCTATAGGCAGCGTGCCGGGCGCGCGCAAGCCAGGTCGGGCGGAGCCGACAGCGACTCACGCCGCCGCGCGGCGCAGGCGGTCGTTGATCGCCCGGCCCAGCCCCGCGTTCGGCACCGGGGCCACGGCGATGGCGGACGCGTCCGAGGCGTCGGCGCGGTGCAGACAGTCGAACAGCCGCGCCGCCGCCTCCACGAGGTCGCCGCAGGCCGACAGCGTGTCGTCGCCCGCGACCGCGCCGAAGCCGACCCACCACTCGCCCGGCCGCCGGTCGGTCGCGTGGAGGCGCAGCGGCTTGGCCGGCGCATAGTGGCTGGCGAGCTGGCCGGGGCTCTCGATCGGGCCGACGGCGGCGGTCGGCAGGTCGAGCACCACCGGCCCCGGGCGCAGCAGGCGCGGCGCGCCGCCGGGGATCGCGACCACCGTCGATTCGATTCCGTGCTCGGCGGGGCCGCCATCGAGCACCAGTCGGATCCGCCCGCCCAGACTGGCCACGACGTGCTCGGCGCGGGTTGGGCTGATGCCGCCGCTCGCGTTGGCGGACGGGGCGGCGAGCGGGCGGCCGGTCGCCGCGATCAGCGCGCGCATCGCCGGGTGGGCGGGCACCCTGAGCGCGATCGTGTCGAGCCCGGCGGTGACCAGCGACGCGATGCCGGTCTCCGACCGCGCCGGCACGACGAGGGTGAGCGGCCCCGGCCAGTGCGCCTCCGCGAGTGCATGGGCGGCGGGTGAAAAGCGTCCGTAGCGCTCCGCCATGGCTAGGTCGGCGACATGGACTATCAGCGGGTTGAAGCTCGGCCGACCCTTGGCTTCATAAACCCGTGCCACGGCTTCGGCGTTCGTGGCATCGGCGGCGAGGCCATAGACCGTCTCGGTCGGCACCGCGACCGGCTCGCCCGCCCGAATGCGCTCCGCCGCCACGGCAAGCGCGGCCGCATCGACAGCACGGACTTCGGTGGAAAACGGGGCCATCGCGCTCTATAGTCACGGGTGCCCGCCCGCCTCAACGAAAGCCGCCCATGACCCACACGCCGCCCGTCGCCGAACAGCGGTTCGCGCTCGAAACCTGCGCCGGGCTGGGGGATATGGTGGAGCCCGATCTGGTCGAGGCGATCCTGGAGGGGGCGGGGGCATTCGCGGCGGGCGAGTGGGCACCGCTCAACCGAATCGGCGACACGGTCGGCGCGAAGCTGACGAACACAGGTGTGGTCATGCCCGAAGGGTTTCGCGAGGCGTACCAAGCCTATGTGGACGGCGGCTGGGGCACGATCGGCGGGCCGGAAGAGTATGGCGGGCAGGGGCTGCCCTTCACATTGCAGACGGTGGTGCAGGAGGATCTGGGCACCGCCAACATGGCCTTCGGGCTCGTCACCATGCTGTCCTACGGCGCGGTCGAGGCGCTGGTCGCGCACGGGTCGGACGAGCTGAAGCGGCTCTATCTGCCAAGGCTCGTCTCGGGCGAGTGGACGGGCACCATGAACCTGACCGAGCCGCAGGCGGGCAGCGATGTCGGCGCGCTGCGCACCACCGCCACCCCGGCCGGGGACGGCGGGTGGCGGATCAAGGGCCAGAAGATCTACATCACCTTCGGCGACCACGACCTGACCGACAACATCGTCCATCTGGTGCTCGCCCGCACACCCGACGCGCCGCCCGGCACGCGGGGGATCAGCCTGTTCGTGGTGCCGAAATATCGGCTGAAGGACGACGGCTCGCCCGGAGAGTTCAACGACGCGAAGGCGGTGTCGATCGAGCACAAGCTGGGGATCCACGCGTCGCCCACCTGCACCATGGTCTATGGCGATCACGACGACTGCCACGGCTGGCTGATCGGGCCGGAGCACGGCGGACTGCGCGCCATGTTCACGATGATGAACAACGCGCGCATCAATGTCGGCGGGCAGGGGGTGCAGATCGGCGAGCGGGCGACCCAGGCGGCGGTCGCCTACGCCACCGGCCGCGTCCAGTCGGCGCGTGCCGGCGGCAACTCGAGGGAGCCGGTGGCGATCATCGACCATCCCGACGTGCGCCGGATGCTGCTGCGCATGAAGGCGCTGACCGAGGCTGCGCGCGCGCTGCTCTATCAGGCGTGCGGCGCAGTGGATCGGGGCGCGCGCGGCGACGAGGACGCGCGTGCGCTCGCCGACCTCCTGACCCCGCTCGTCAAGGCCTATGGCACGGACGTGGGCGAGGAGGTCGCCTCGATCGGCATCCAGGTGCATGGCGGCATGGGTTATGTCGAGGAGACGGGCGTGGCCCAGCACCTGCGCGACGCCCGGATCGCGGCGATTTACGAGGGCACCAACGGTATTCAGGCCGCCGATCTGGTCGGGCGCAAGCTGGACTTGGAGGGCGGGGCGGTGTTCGATCGGCACCTGGCCGCCTGCCGGGCGGAGGCGGGGGATCACCCGGCGCTAGGCGAACTGATCGACGCGTGCGCGCGGGTGGCCGAGGGCTATCGGCGCGGCTCGGTGGACGATCGGCTGGCGGGCTCCGTGCCGTTTCTTGAGATGGTGGCGACGGCGAGCTGCGGCGCGCTGATGGCGCGGCAGGGGCGCGCGGCGGCGGAGCGGGTGACGGGCGGCGAGGGCGCGGACTGGCTCAGGATGAAGGGGCTGACGACCGCCTTCTACCTCGACCACGTCGTCCCCGCCGCGACCGGGTTGGAGCGCGCGGCGTCGGCGGGGAGCCACGGGTTCTACAGCCTGCCGGCGGAGGCGTTCCGCGCCGCCTGAGACCAGACTCCACTTACGAAAACCGTTCGCACTGAGCCTGTCGAAGTGCCGTTCTTCTTCTGGCGCGGCGGTGCCGAAGAAGGGTACGCGCTTCGACAAGCTCAGCCCGAACGGGTTTGGGGAAACTCGGGGTCCTACTCCCCCGCCAGCTCCCCCACATCCACCCTCAGCCGCCTGAGCCTCGCCCGCAGCGTCGGCCATTCCTCCGACAGGAACGCCTCCCGCTCGATCGCCCGCAGCCGCTCGCGTGCGCCCTGGGCGACGAACAGCCCGACGCCGCGCCGCACCTCGACGAGATCGCGGTCCTGGAACCAGCTGTAGGCGCGTGCGACCGTCAGCGGGTTGGCGCCGACCTCCGCCGCGAAGCCGCGCACCGACGGCAACGGCTCGCCCTCGCGGTGCTCGCCGTCCAGGATGCCGGCGGCGACGCGGTCGCGCAGTTGCAGATAGACGGGGCGCTCGGTCACCCGTGTCGTAGTGGAGCAACACGGGCGGATCGGCAAGGTCGGGCGAAGCCCGAGCGCGTCACCGCCCCCACAACAATCCGCTTGGCATCGCGGCGCGGGGCGCTAGGTTCGCGCGCAATCCGGGATCGCTCGCCAGAAGCGGCCACAGGGACTTTCGAGGGAGCAGTTCACGCATGGCCACCATCCCCGCCCAGAGCGGCTACGCTCGCAGCGGCGACGCCGCCGGCATCTTCCTGGGCCATCCCAAGGGGCTGTTCGTCCTGTTCTTCGCCGAAATGTGGGAGCGCTTCTCCTACTACGGCATGCGGGCGCTGCTGATCTTCTACCTGACCAAGCACTGGCTGTTCTCGGACGAGAAATCGGGCGTGATCTACGGTGCCTATACGGCGCTCGTGTACATCACGCCGGTGCTCGGGGGTTATCTGGCGGACCGCTATCTAGGACAGCGAAAAGCCGTGGCCTACGGCGCGGTGCTGCTCACCTTTGGCCATTTCCTGATGGGGTTCGAGGGGTCGGGCGGCCAGGACGCGGCGTCGCTCAGCCTCTTCTGGCTGGCGCTCGCCTTCATCATCGTGGGGTCGGGCTTTCTCAAGGCGAACATCTCGGTGATCGTGGGGCAGCTCTATCCGCGCACCGACACGCGTCGCGACGGCGCCTACACGATCTTCTATGTCGGCATCAATCTCGGCGCCGCGCTCGGCTCGCTGCTGTGCGGCTATCTGGGCGAGACCTATGGCTGGTCCTACGGCTTCGGAGCGGCGGGCGTGGGCATGTTGCTCGGCCTGATCGTGTTCATGGTGTTCAAACCCCTTCTGGTCGGGCGCGGAGAGCCTCACGATCCGGCCGCGCTGAAGCGCCCGGTGCTCGGCGTTCCAATGGAGTGGCTGCTCTATGTCCTGGGCGTCGTGGCGGTCGGCGTGATCTGGGCGCTGATCCAGTATCAGGAGCTGGTCGGCTGGCTCCTGCTGGTCGCCGGTGCCATCCTGATCGCCTACGTCCTCTATGTCGCGATCACGAAGCTGGCGCGCGAGGACCGCGACCGCATCTTCGCCGCTCTATGCCTGATCATGGGGTCGATCCTGTTCTGGGCGCTGTTCGAGCAGGCGGGCTCGTCCCTCAACCTGTTCACCGACCGCTATGTCGATCGCGGCGGGGTCCCGGCATCGGTGTTCCAGTCGATCAACGCGATCTACATCGTCCTGCTGGGGCCGGTGTTCGCCGCTCTCTGGGTCTGGCTCGGCCGACGTGGCGCGGAGCCGTCGGCACCCTTCAAGTTCGGCCTGGCGCTGATGCAGCTGGGCGCGGGATTCCTCGTCCTGGTCGCCGGGTCCGCGACCGGCACGATGACCCCGGTCCTGTTCATCTTCCTCATCTATCTGCTCCACACCACGGGCGAGCTGTGCCTGTCGCCGGTCGGACTGTCGGCCATGAACCGGCTGGCGCCCCCGGCGATGGCGAGCCTGATCATGGGCACCTGGTTCTTCGCGTCGGCGGGCGGCAACTTCGTCGCCGGCCTGATCGCCGGGGCGACGGGGTCCGAGGCCGCCTCGGGAGAGGGTGCGGCCAGGGAGGTCGTGCTGGGCGTCTACAACACGATCGGCTGGATCGCCGTCGCGGTGGGCGTGGGCATGTTGCTGATCTCGCCGCTGATCAAGAAGCTGATGCACCTCGACACCTTGAACGATGCCGGCGACGTGGACGACGCGATGTACGGCCAGTCCGAACTCGCCGAGCCCGCCGCCGCCGGCATCGACACGCGCGGCGAGGTGGAGCGCGCGGACCGAACCACCACGCCCGGGGAGCCGGGCCGATGAGGGCGTCGCTGGGCGCGCTCGCCGTCGCCGCCCTGCTCGCCGGCTGCGCCACCACCGGCACGACTGGGTCCGGCGGCCCATCGAACACGACGAAATCCAAGGACGCGCCGGTACGCGGCCGGGTCGCGGCGGACGATCCGTACCCCTCCACCTACCGCGCCTATCCGGGCGTCACCACCGCGGTGACCAACGTCACCATCTACGACGGCGAGGGCGGGCGGATCGACGGCGGCACGGTGATCCTGGCCGACGGCAAGGTCCAGGCGATCGGGCCGGCGGGCACCGCCATCCCGGCGGGGGCCACCGCCATCGACGGCACGGGCAAGTGGGTGACGCCCGGCGTCATCGACGTCCACAGCCATCTCGGTGACTATCCCTCGCCCGCGGTCGAGGCGCTGTCCGACGGCAACGAGGCGACCGACCCGGTGACGCCGGGCGTCTGGGCGGAGCATTCGGTCTGGCCGCAGGATCCCGGCTTCTCCCGCGCGCTGGCGAACGGCGGCGTCACCACGCTGCAGATCCTGCCGGGCTCCGCCAACCTGTTCGGCGGGCGGTCCGTGGTGCTCAAGAATGTGCCGGCCCGCACCACGCAGGGCATGAAGTTCCCAGGCGCGCCCTATGGCCTCAAAATGGCGTGCGGCGAGAACCCGAAGCGCGTCTATGGCGAGCGCGGGCGGATGCCGTCGACGCGCATGGGCAACATCTTCGTGGACCGCTCCACCTGGGCGAAGGCGGCGGCCTATAAGGCAAAATGGGACAAGTACGACCGCGACGGCGGCGACGTGCCGGACCGTGATCTCGACATGGACACGCTGCGCGGGGTGTTGGACGGCAGGATCCTGGTCCACAACCACTGCTACCGCGCCGACGAGATGGCGACCGTGCTCGATATGGCGGACGAGTTCGGCTATAAGGTGACGGCGTTCCACCACGCGGTCGAAAGCTACAAGATCGCCGACCTGCTGCGCGCGCACGGCACCTGTGCGGTGATGTGGGCCGACTGGTGGGGCTTCAAGATGGAAGCCTACGACGCCATTCCGGAGAACATCGCGCTCGTCCAAGAGGCGGGCGCCTGCGCGATGATCCATTCCGACGACCCCAACGGCATCCAGCGGCTGAACCAGGAAGCCGCCAAGGCGCTGGCGGCGGGCCGGCGGATGGGCATCGACATCTCCGACGCGGTGGCGTGGGAGTGGCTGAGCTTCAATCCGGCCAAGGCGCTGGGCATCGCGGACCGCACCGGCAGCCTGAAGCCCGGCAAGATGGGCGATGTGGTGCTGTGGAACGGCGATCCGTTCTCCGTCTACACCCGGCCGGAGAAGGTCTGGATCGACGGCGCGCTGATGTACGACGCCGACGATCCGAAGGGGCGGCCGGTCAGCGACTTCGAGCTGGGCCAGCCGGGCGAGGGGGACGTGAAGTGACGCGCTATCTGAAGACCACCGCCGCCGCGCTCCTCGCCGCGACCTCTCCGCTCGCCGCCCAGACGGTGGCGATCACCGGCGGCATGGTGGTAGTCGGCGACGGGTCGGAGCCGATCCCAAACGGCACGGTCGTGGTGCGGGACGGCCGCGTCGTCGCCGCCGGCGCGGGCGTGGCCGTGCCCGCCGGCGCCGAGCGGGTGGACGCGACCGGCAAGTGGGTGACGCCGGGCCTGGTCGCGGGCTTCTCGCGGCTGGGGCTGGTGGAGGTCGACGCGGTCGCATCGACCAACGACGCGGTCGCCAACTCCTCGCCCTTCTCCGCCGCCATCGACGTGGCGCCCGCGATCAACCCGCGCGCCGCCGCCATCGCCGTCAGCCGGGCGAGCGGCGTCACCCGCGCCGTGGTGGCGCCGGTCACCGCGCGCTCGATCTTCGCGGGCCAGGGCGCGGTGATCGACACCGGCGCCGACATGGACGCGCTGACCCGGCGGCGCGCCTTCCAGTATGTCGAGTTCGGCGAGGAGGGCGCGTCCGACGCCGGCGGCAGCCGCGCCGCCGCCCACGCCTATTTCCGCAACGCGTTGCGCGAGGCGCGCGACGTGGCGACTGGGCAGAGGGCAACGGCGGTGTCCGGCTCCGCCTCCAACGACGACGAGCGGCTGCCGGTGGAGGAGATCCCGGACACGAGCCTGGTCAAGACCGTCGAGGGCCGTCCCTCCGACGTGCTGCTCTCGCGTTACGACGCGCGCGCGCTGGTGCCGGTGATCCAGGGGCGGCAGATGCTCTTGATCCATGTCGAGCGGGCGAGCGACATCCTGGCCATGCTCGACCTGAAGCGCGAGTTCCCGGCGCTGCGCATGGCCTTGGTCGGCGCGGCGGAGGGCTGGACGGTGGCCCCGCAGATCGCGGCCGCGAAGGTGCCGGTGATCGCCAACGCGCTGACCGACCTGCCCGCCAGCTTCGAGCAGCTCGCCGCCACCCAGTCCAACGTCGGTCGCATGGTGGCGGCGGGCGTCGAGGTCGGCATCGGGATGCTGAACGAGGACGAGACGCGCATGGTGCGGGTCACCACCCAGCTCGCCGGCAATCTGGTGGCGCTGACCCGCGTGCCGGGCGCCACCGGGCTGAGCTGGTCGCAGGCCTTTGCCGCGATCTCGTCGCGGCCCGCCGACATCTTGGGGCTGGGGCGCGAGATCGGCAGCCTCGCCGCGGGCCGCCGCGCCGACGTGGTGCTGTGGTCCGGCGACCCGCTCGAGCTGTCGAGCGCGGCCGAGCGCGTCTGGATCGACGGGGTGGAGCAGTCGCTCGTCACGCGGCAGACCCGCTTGCGCGACCGCTATGCCACGCCCGCGCCGGGCGACCGGCCCAAGGCCTACGACCGCTGAAGGGCGGACGGTGGGCGCTCTCCTGCTCGCCGCCACCGCCTTCGTCGGCACGCATTTCCTGCTGTCCCATCCGTGGCGTGGCCCCCTGATCGCGAGGCTGGGCGCGGTCAAGTTCGCGGCCGTCTATTCGCTGGTCGCGATCGCCACCTTCCTGTGGCTGGTGCTCGCCTGGCGCGCCGCGCCGTCGGGGCCGCTGTGGTGGCGCGCGCCGGAGTGGCTGTGGGTGGCGGCGAGCCTCGTCATGCTGTTCGCTTCCGTGCTGCTGGCGGGCTCGCTGATCGGCAATCCCGCGCTGCCTCAGCCGGGCGCGGGGAGGCTGGCGGAGCGTAAGCCGCGCGGCGTCTTCGCGATCACCCGCCACCCGATGATGTGGAGCTTCGCGCTCTGGGCGATCGTGCATCTGGCAGTCTGGCCGACGCCCGCCAGCGCCGTGCTGACCGCGGCGATCGCGCTGCTGGCGCTGGGTGGTGCCGCCGGCCAGGACGCGCGCAAGCGCCGCGAGATGGGGCAACCCTGGACCGACTGGCAGGCGCGCACCGGCTTCGTGCCCTTCGCGGCTATGGCGCGGGGGCGGGTGGCGGCCGGGGCGGCGGTGCCCGGGGCGGTGGCGTGGATCGGCGGGGCGGCGCTGTGGCTCGCGGCGACCTGGGCGCATCCGCAGCTGGTGGGGGTGTGGCGGTGGCTTGAGTGATGTGCGGTTCGGCTTCGCGGGTCCGCCGGCCTGTCGTGCTGCCGACCACCGTGTCCAGCGTGCTCCGGCGAAAGCAGGAGCCTACTGCCCGTCAAGGTGCAAGGACGGTTCGAATTCAGGGGCAAGCGTCCTCTTTGACCGAGCTCGCATCGAGCTCCTCCTTTCGCAGGAGCACGGTTTCTCCTGGCCTCGCCTGCACTCAGCCGATTCAGCCAATGTTGTCGACGGCCCTGCCCACCCTCACTCGCTCTCCCACCGTCCGTGCCACCGCCACGTCCATCGTGACGTTGGCCACCGTGCGCATGATGTCGGGAAAGGTCTCGACCGCGATCAGCAGCGCCAGCGGCTCGATCGGCACGCCCATCGCCAGCGAGATCGGCGCGATGGCGGTGACGAAGCTGATCTGGCCGGGCAGGCTCACCGATCCCAGCGTGGTGATCGCGGCCGCCGCCACGCCCGCCAGCATCGCGCCGGCGCCGAGCTCCACGCCGTACCAGTCCGCCACGTAGATCACGACCGCCAGGTTCATCGCCGGCCCGGTCACGCGGAAGATCGCGACGGCGAGCGGCAGGACGATGTCGGCGACGGCGGGCCGCACCCCCAGCTCGGTGGACGAACGCAGCATCGGCGGCAGGCTGGCGAGCGAGGACTGGGTGGAGATCGCCACCGCCTGCGCCGGGGCGATTGCGCGCGCGAACGCGGCCAGCCCCGTCCGGCCGCCGACCACCGCCAGCGCGTAGGCGGCGATCAACAGCAGGCCGCCCACCGAGGCGACGATCAGCACGTAGTGCGCCAGCGCCCCGAACGCCGCCACCCCAGCCTTCGCCCCCACGACATAGGCGAGCGCGAACACGCCGAACGGGGCCAGCGCCAGCACCCAGCCGATCACCACCAGCATGGCGTCGGCGATGGCCGAGAAGAAGCCGGTCAGGCGCGCGCGCGGCTCCGCCTCCAGCCGGATCACCGCCAGCGCGAAGACGGCGGTGAACAGCATCAGCGGCAGGATCCGGTCGTTCGCCGCCGCCGCCACCGCGTTCGTCGGCACCAACGACAGCAGGAACTCGCCGAAGCCCGGCACCTCGCCCACCGGCCCCGCTCCGGACAGGGCGGCGCGCAGCGCGTCGGCCGACGCGGCGGGGATCGGGAACCAGCCGAGCAGCAGCGGGGTGACGACCGCCGCGAGCGCCGCCGACAGCCACAGGAGGCCGATCATCAGCGCGACCGCGCCGCCCGCCAGCCGCCCGGTCGCCGCCGCGTCGGCCGCCGCGGCGACTCCGGTGACGAGCAGTGCCACGATCAGCGGCACGATCGTCATGCGCAGCGCGTTCAGCCACAGCGTGCCCACCGCCTGCGCCGCCTCCTGGGCGCCCGCCGAGCGCGCGCCCAACGCGATGCCGAGGACCACGCCGGCGACGAGCGCGGCCAGGATCAGGAGGGCGGGGGTGCGCAGAGTCATCCTGCGCTTCCTGCGGCAGGGGAAGGGAGGTGTCGAGCAAGTGATTTGTTGATCCTTCCCAAGCTCGCTTGGGAAGGGGGACCGCCGCAGGCGGTGGAGGGGTGGGGCTCGCAAAATCCAGACTGGGGACTCAGCTTAACTGTGACGCCGCACCCCTCCACCACGCCGCTTCGCGTCGCGGTCCCCCTCCCCGAGCAAGCTCGGGGAGGATCTTGATCGCCCTTGGCCCCCTCTCTTCCCGCCGCTACACCCGCCCCACACCGCAACACGGGCACCCCATCTTGGCACGCAAGCTCTTCGGCACCGACGGCATCCGGGCGCGCACCAACACCGCGCCGCTGACCCCCGACAGGATCATGGCGGTCGGCATGGCGGCCGGGCGGCGGTTCCTGCGCGGCGACCACCGCCACCGCGTGCTGATCGGCAAGGACACGCGGCTGTCGGGCTATATGGTCGAGAGCGCGTTGGTGGCGGGCTTCACCGCGGTCGGCATGGACGTGCTGCAGGTCGGGCCGATGCCGACGCCCGCGGTCGCCATGCTGACCAAGTCGATGCGTGCCGACCTGGGCGTGATGATCTCGGCCAGTCACAACCCGTTCTTCGACAACGGGCTCAAGTTCTTCGGGCCGGAAGGTTTCAAGCTGTCCGACGAGGATGAGGCGGAGATCGAGGCGCTGATGGCGGAGGGGCCGGTGCTCGCCGCGTCCAAGGACATCGGCCGCGCCCGGCGTTACGAGGATGCGCGCGGGCGCTACATCCACTCGATCAAGGCGACCTTCCCTAGCGACCTGAGGCTCGACGGGCTGAAGCTGGTGGTCGACTGCGCCAACGGCGCCGCCTATCAGACCGCGCCCTCGGCGCTCTGGGAGCTGGGCGCGGAGGTCGTCGCGATCGGGGTCGAGCCCAACGGCACCAACATCAACGACCGGTGCGGCTCGACCGCGCCGCTGACGCTGCAGGAGACGGTGGTGGCGTCGGGCGCGGACCTGGGCCTGGCGCTCGATGGGGACGCCGACCGGCTGATCGTGGCCGACGAGCACGGCGCGATCGTCGACGGCGACCAGCTGATGGCGCTGATCGGCACGCAATGGGCGCGCGAGGGGCGGCTGACGGGCGACGGCGTGGTCGCCACCGTGATGAGCAACCTGGGGCTGGAACGCTTCCTGGAGGTCCAGGGGCTGAGCCTGGAGCGCACGAGGGTCGGCGACCGCTACGTGCTCGAACGCATGCTGTCGGGCGGCTTCAACGTCGGCGGCGAGCAGTCGGGGCACATCATCCTGTCGGACTTCGGCACCACCGGCGATGGACTGGGGGCGGCGCTGCAGATCCTGGCGGCGCTGGTGCGCGACGGGCGGCCCGCCTCCGAGCTGCTGCGGCTGTTCGAGCCGGTGCCGCAGCTGCTGCGCTCGGTCCGCTACCAGGCCGCCGCCCCGCTGGAGGACATGGCCGTCCAAGCCGCGATCGCGCAGGCGGAGGCGGCGCTGGACGGGCGCGGCCGGCTGGTCATCCGCCGCTCGGGCACGGAGCCGCTGGTCCGGGTGATGGCCGAGGGCGACCGCGAGGACGAGGTCGAGCGCGTCGTCGCCGACATCTGCGAGGCGGTGGTGGCGGCGCGGTGAGGGACACCACCCGTCGGCGCTGGTTCGCGGCGGCGCGGATCGGCATCGTTGTCGCGGGCGTGCTGGCGCTCGTGCGGTTGGCCACGGGCGGAGCGGCGGCCGTCTTCGAGCCGCCCGGCAGCCTGCTGCTCGCCTTCGCGGCCGGCACGCTCGCCGGCTTCGCGATCCTGTGGCTGCGCGCCCGATGAGCGTCCCGCGCGTGCTGGTCGTCGCCGGCTCCGACTCGGGCGGCGGCGCGGGCATTCAGGCGGACATCCAGACGATCACCATGCTGGGCGGCCACGCCACGACGGCGGTGACCGCTATCACGGCGCAGAACACGCTCGCTGTGACGCGGGTGGAGCCGGTGTCCGCCGACATGGTGCTGGCGCAGATCGACGCGGTGCTGTCCGACATCGGCGCGGACGCGGTGAAGATCGGCATGATCGGATCGGCCGAGACCGCGTGCGCCGTCGCCCGGCGACTGGCGGATGAGCGCCTGCCGCTGGTGCTCGACCCCGTCATGGTGGCGACGAGCGGCGGGGTGCTGGCGGACGCCGACACCGTGGCGGCGTTCGGCGCGCTGATGGAACGGGCGACCGTGGTGACGCCCAACCGCGCGGAGCTGGCCGCGCTGGGCGGCGCGGACGCGGTGCTCGCCCATGGCTGCGCGCTGTTGACCAAGGGCGGGCACGACGCGGCCGGGACGGTGACGGACGCGCTGTGGATGCCGGTGGCGGGCGAGGTGGCGCGCTGGAGCGACCCGCGTCTCTACACCCCGCACACGCACGGCACGGGCTGCACGCTGGCGAGCGCGATCACGGTGGGGCTCGCCGCCGGACTGCCGCTGCCGCGCGCGGTGGAGCGGGCGCGGCGGTTCGTCCGGCTGTCGATCCGCGAGGCGCCGGGTCTGGGCCGGGGTCACGGTCCGATGGGGCAGGGGCGGGTGCGGCTGGACGCGGCCGCGGCGCCGACCCCCAACCAGATCGCCCTGCCCGCCGCCGACATCGGCGCGGCGCGCGCCTTCTACCGCTCGCTCGGATTGACGCCGGTCGTCGACACCGACGGCTATCTGCGCTTCGAGGCGGAGGGCGGCGTCACCCTGTCGCTGCACGACGCGGCGCCCGCGCTCTATCTCGAATGCGACGATCTCGACGCGGAGGTCGCGCGGCTGCGCGGGCTCGGCATCGCGGTGACCGACCCGGTCGACCGACCCTGGCTGTGGCGCGAGGCGTGGCTCGCCGATCCGGCCGGCAACCAGCTGTGCCTCTACCGCGCCGGGGAGGCGCGCCGCCATCCGCCGTGGCGGGTCGCCTCGTGATCGCGGGCGTGGACGAGGCGGGCCGGGGGCCGCTCGCGGGGCCGGTGGTGGCCGCGGCGGTCGTGCTGTGCCGGGGCGGGGTCCCCGGCGTGGCGGACTCCAAGGCGCTGAGCCCCGCACGGCGGTCCGAGCTGGAGGCGGCGATCCGCCGGCGCTGCCGCTTCGGCCTCGGTTGGGCCAGCGTCGAGGAGATCGACCGGCTCAACATATACCACGCCACCCACCTCGCCATGGCGCGCGCGGTCGACGCGCTGGTGGCGGCGAGCGGGCGGGAGCCGGCGCGGGTGCTGGTCGACGGCAACCGGCTGCCCGGCTGGCGCTGGCCATCGCGCGCCGTGGTCGGCGGCGACGCGACCGTGCCGGCGATCTCGGCCGCATCGATCCTGGCCAAGGAGGCGCGCGACCGGATGATGGTGTCGCTCGACGCGCGCCACGCCGGCTACGGCTTCGCCCGGCACAAGGGCTACGGCACCGCCGAGCACCGCGCGGCGCTCGACCGGCTGGGGCCGTGCGAGCACCATCGCCGCTCCTTCGCTCCCGTCGCCCGCCGGCTGGGCGAAAGCGCGACGGCTGGCGCAATCGCGCAACACGCCACCCGTTGAGTCCCGGCCCTGGCCGCGCCACGACATCTGGTGACGCGAACCCCAGCCGCACGCGGGCGTGGCGGTTCGTTAATCTTCCTCCTTCACCACGGCGATTGACGGAGTCCGGACCCGGACTCACGGTGCGGCGGGGCTGAAAAGGGGGTTGAGGTTGGCGACACGCACACTCGCGCGCACGGCGACCGTCGGGGGCGACGCGCCGCCCATCGGGCGCATCCTGCGCGGCGACGCCATCGCGCTGCTCGCAACCCTACCGGCGGCGTCGGTGGACATGGTCTTCGCCGACCCGCCGTACAATCTTCAGCTCGGCGGCGAGCTGCACCGCCCCGATGGCAGCCATGTCGATGCGGTGACGGACGAGTGGGACCGCTTCGCCAGCTTCGCCGCCTACGACCGCTTCACCCACGACTGGCTGGCCCAGGCGCGCCGCGTGCTGAAGCCGACGGGCACGCTTTGGGTGATCGGCAGCTACCACAACATCTTCCGGGTCGGCGTGGCGGTGCAGGATCTGGGCTACTGGATCCTGAACGACATCGTGTGGCGCAAGGCCAATCCGATGCCGAACTTTCGCGGCACCCGCTTCACCAACGCGCACGAGACGCTGATCTGGGCATCACGTGATCCGCACGCCAAATATCGCTTCAACTACCGTGCCATGAAGACTCTCAACGACGAACTCCAGATGCGCTCCGACTGGACCTTCCCGATCTGCGGCGGGCCGGAGCGGCTGAAGATCGACGGGGCGAAGGCGCATCCGACGCAGAAGCCCGAGGCGCTGCTCTACCGCATCCTGCTCGCCTGCACGCAGCCCGGCGACGTCGTGCTCGACCCGTTCTTCGGCACCGGCACCACAGGGGCGGTGGCGAGAAGGCTGGGCCGCGATTGGATCGGGATCGAGCGGGAGGAGCGCTATTGCGAGGTCGCCGAGGCGCGCATCGCCGCCGCCCTGCCGCTCGACGAATCGGCGCTCGCCACCATGCGGAGCCCGCGCGCCGCCCCGCGCGTGGCCTTCGGCGCGCTGGTCGAGGTCGGGCTGGTGACGCCGGGACAGGCGCTGACCGATCGTCACGGCCGGCAACGCGCCACCGTGCGCGCGGACGGCTCTCTCACATGCGGCGGGCAGGTGGGGTCCATCCACCAGCTCGGCGCCCGACTTGAGGGTGCGCCGAGCTGCAACGGCTGGACCTATTGGCACCATCGGGAGGGCGACGCGATCCAGCCGATCGACAGCCTGCGCCAGACCTACCGCCTGATGACGGAGGTCTGAGGGGGGAATGACCCCCGCCGACCTGCCCGCCGACGCCCGGCTCTATCTCCGCCCCTTCGGCCCGGTCGCCAGTCCGCAGGCCTATGGCGAGCCCTCGCCACGGCTGGCCGGCGGGCTGCTGTTCCATTCGCATTTCGAGGTGATCGCGCGGCAGGGAGCTGCGCGCGTCGGGCGGGCCGTGCTGTCGCCGGAGGCGCTGGACGGCTGGATCGCGGGCGGCGGCGCTAGGGCCGAACGGCTGGCCGGGCTGCGCGCGGCCCTCGCGGCCCCGCGAGCCGCCTGGGCTGTGGGCGAGCGCGTGCTGCGCTTCGATCAGCCGCAGGTGGTCGGCATCCTGAACGTCACGCCCGACAGCTTCTCCGACGGCGGCCGCCACACCGACGCGGACGGCGCGGTCGCGGCGGGCATGGCGATGCTGGAGGCGGGCGCGGCGCTGATCGACGTCGGCGGCGAGAGCACTCGTCCCGGCGCGGCTCCGGTGTTCGAGGGCGACGAGATCGACCGGGTGGTGCCGGTGGTCGAGCGCCTCGCCCGCGCCGGCGCGCCGGTGTCGGTGGACACGCGCAAGGCGGGTGTGATGCGCGCGGCTCTGACGGCGGGCGCGGCGGTGGTGAACGACGTGTCCGCGCTCCGCCACGAGCCCGATTCGCCCGCGCTGGTGGCCGCCGCCGGCTGTCCGGTGGTGCTGATGCACGCGCCGTCCGCCGGTCCCGACCCCCATGCGGGCGCGGACCACGCCGACGTGGCGCTGGACGTGTTCGACTGGCTGGAGGCGCGCATCGGGGAGGTGGTCGCGGCCGGCGTGGCGCGCGAGCGCATCGCGGTCGATCCGGGCCTGGGTTTCGGCAAGACGCTGGCGCAGAACCTCGCCATCCTGAACGCGCTCGACCTCTATCTGGGGCTGGGCGTGCCGGTGATGCTGGGCGTCAGCCGCAAGCGGATGATCGGCGCGCTGGCCGGCGGGGCGGCGGCCGACCGGCGGCTGGGCGGCTCGCTCGCGCTGGCGGCGCTGGCGCTGGAGAGGGGCGTGCAGCTGCTGCGCGTCCATGACGTGCCCGAGACGGTGCAGGCGGTGCGCGTCTGGCGCGGCCTGCGCGACGCGGCCCTGACGGAACGGGCCTAACGCGCCCGCCGGAGCGAACCGAGCACGCGCGAGACGCGCGGGGCGAGCTGCGCGTCCAGGCTATCGGGGTAGCGCGCCTCCACCCCATGCCACTCGCCATTCTCGCGCAGCACGGCGGCGCGGATGCGGGTGCCGCGGCGCGACCGGCACTCGCCCCGCCACTGCTCGCGCCAGCGCAGCACCACCGGCCATGCGCAGTCGAGCTTGAGGCGCGTTGTGAGCGCCAGTTCCGGATCGTCCGAGAATGCGAGGGGGCGCAGCACCAGCTGTCCGTTTGGCAAGCGCCAGCCCGCATCGGAGGCGACCCACTGCGCCGGCAGTTCAAAGGCCATCGGTGCGGCCACGACCGTCCGCAGCGGGTCGAAGGGCAGCGCGATGAGCGGATCGCCGCCCGGCGGGAGCGTGGGAGCGACCTGCGGCTCGTCCGGTCGGAACGCGATCAACCCCGCCACCGCCACCGCGAGCAGGACGAGAACCGTCAGGGGCGGCGATGGGCGCATGGTGGGATTGTAACGCAGGCCGCGCATTGCGCTTCCGTTCCACTTCCCGCCGGCCGTCAGGCCGCGTTGTCGATGCCGAGGTCCGAGAGCTTCCGGTAGAGGGTCGAGCGGCCGATCCCCAGGCGGCGGGCGACCTCGCTCATGCGGCCGCCATAGTGATTGATCGCGAGCCGGATCACGTCGGCCTCGATGTCGCAGAGCAGGCGCAGCTCGCCCTCCTCGAACAGCTCGACGCCCGCACCGAACCGCGCCGGACCCGCGCCCTCGCCGAGCTGGTCAAGGAGGGCCGGGAAATCGAACTCGGTGAGCGCGTCGCCGTTCGCCATGGCGGCGGCGCGGAACAGCGCGCCCTCCAGCTGGCGCAGGTTGCCGGGCCAGTCGTGGCGCCGGAGCAGCGACAGCGCGCCGTCGGTGACGCTGAGCGGGCGGGTGCCGGTCAGCTCGCCGATGCGGCGCAGCGTGTCGCGGGTCAAAGCCGGCAGGTCGCCGGTGCGCTCGCGCAGCGGTGGCAGCTCGATGGTGGTCGCCGACAGCTTGTAGAACAGGTCCTCGCGCACCCGACCCGCCGCGACCAGCCGCGCCAGGCCGCCGTCGTCGCCGGCGATGACGCGCACATCCACGCGGTGCCGGATGGCGCTGCCGGTCGCCTGCACCTCGCCCCGCTCGATCGCGCGCACCAGCCGCGCCTGCAGCCGGAGCGGCAGCCGGTCGGGCGCGGTGAGGTGCAGCGTGCCGCCGTCGGCGTCCACGATCGCGCCGTGCGGACCCTCGCCGGGGGGAAAGCCGAACAGCAGCCGGTCAAGCGCCTCGGGCGATCGGCCCTCCAGCGCCGCGCGCGAGAAGGGCGCATCGGTGCGCGGTCCGGCGGCGTGGATGGCGCGCGCCAGCCAGACGCGGCCGCTGCCCGCCTCGCCGGTGATGAGCAGCGGACCGCGCGAGCGCGCCGCCTTGGCCGCGATCGCGAGCGCGGCGCGGAAGCCGGGAGAGGACCCGACCGCCCGGTCCAAGACCGGCCGGTGGGGCAGCCGCTCGGTGAGCGGGCGCAGCTCGGTCAGCTCCGGTCCACCCTCGACCGCGTCGTCGAGCGCGCGCGCCAGCCGGTCCGCGCCCACCGGCAGCAGCAGATAGTCGCTGGCGCCCGCGCGCAGGGCGTCGATCACCGTGGTCGAACGCGCGCCTCCGGTCATGACGACCACGGGCAGCTGGGGCCTCAGCGAGCGGATGCGGCGGACGAGCGAGGCGGGATCGCGCAGCGGACGGTCGGCGTTCAGCGCGACCGCGTCGAGTTGCATCCCCTCATGCGTGCCCAGTGTCGCCAGCGCGCGCTCCGTATCCTGGGCGACGAGCGCGCGCCAGCCGCGCTGCGCCAGCGCCTCGCCGTGGGTGTCCGCGGTGGCCGCGTCATCGACGAAGAGGAGCAGGCGGGAACCGGCGGGCGTCATGGGTCGGTGGGCCTCCGATGGCCGGTGTCGGGATGCGCGGCGCGCGGACCAGGGTCTAGCCCGCGCGCGGTAAAGACGCGCTTAAGCCCTTTTCCTGCCGCTCCGGCCCGCTTAAGCTGGCAGCGCATCGACACTGGGCAGAGGACCTCCATGGACCGTTACAACGAGAACGCCGGACCCACCTATAACCGATTCATCAGCGGGCTGAAGTGGAGCGCCGTGGTGGTGGCGGTGATCGCGGCGGTGGTGGTGCTGATCATCTCGCGCGGATCGTGACCGCGACGGTCGCCGTGCTCGCCGCCCGGTCGGCGGGCGAGACGCGGGCGGCGGCGACTCCGGAGACGGTGGCGAAACTGGTCAAGCGGGGCGCCGCCGTCCGCGTGGAGGCCGGCGCCGGCCTGGGGGCCGGCATCGACGACGAGGCCTACCGCGAGGCCGGCGCCTCCCCGATAGCGGGCGACGACGTGGCGGAAGGCGCCAGCGTCGCGCTGTGCGTCGAGCCGCCGGAGCCCGACCGGCTGGCGGGCGCGGTGCCCGGCGCGCTGCTGCTCGGGCTGCTCGACCCGACCGGCCGACGGGATCGGATCGACGCCTACGCCGCCGCCGGGCTGGATGCGGTGGCCTGCGAGTTCCTGCCGCGCATCAGCCGCGCGCAGTCGATGGACGTGCTGTCCAGCCAGGCCAACCTCGCCGGCTACAAGGCGGTGATCGACGCGGCCGCCGCCTACGGGCGTGCCTTCCCGATGATGATGACGGCGGCGGGCACCGTGTCGGCGGCGCGCGTGTTCGTGATGGGCGTGGGCGTCGCGGGGCTGCAGGCGATCGCGACCGCCCGGCGGCTGGGCGCGCAGGTGTCCGCCACCGACGTGCGCTCCGCCACGCGCGAGCAGATCCGCTCGCTGGGCGCCAAGCCGATCTTCGTGGAGACGGTGGAGGGCGTCGCGGGCGAGGGGCGGGGGGGGTATGCCGGCGAGGTGTCGGAGGAGTATCGCCGCGCCCAGGCGGAGCTCGTCTCCGACCACATCGCCCGGCAGGACATCGTCGTCACCACGGCGCAGATTCCCGGCCGCCCCGCTCCGCGCCTGGTCACCGGCACCCAGCTCGCGACCATGCGGCCGGGATCGGTGCTGTTCGATCTTGCGGTGGCGCAGGGCGGCAATGTCGAGGGGTCGCGCGCCGACGAGGCGGTAAAGCGCCACGGCGTCACCATCCTGGGCTATGCCAACGTGCCCGCGCGCCTGGCCCCGGAGGCGAGCGCGCTCTACGCCCGCAACCTCCTGAACCTGCTCACCGCCTTCTGGAACGACGAGGCGGGGGGGCCGGTGCTGCCGGAGGACGACGAGATCGTGCTCGGCGCGCGGGTGACCCATGGCGGCCGCGTGGTCGGCGACCGTCTGTCCGGCACCGCGCCCTGATCCGGTGGAGTCGGACCCTTCCCGCCGCTCGTTCATTGGTATGGCGAACGACAAGGGAGACACGACAATGATGCTCAAACTGGCAACCGCGCTTATGGCCGGCACGCTCCTGGCGGGCTGTGCCTCGACCATGGCCGACGACAACATGGATTCCTCCATGCAGACCCCGGCCTCGGCCGAAACCACCATGCCGGCCAGGACGACCACGTCCGCCCGGATGTCGATGAAGAACCCGATGGTGGGCGGCGTGGCGATGATGGCCAACCGCACGATCGTCCAGAACGCATCGGCCGCCCCCAACCTGACCACCCTGGTCAAGGCGGTGACCGCCGCCGATCTCGCGAGCACGCTGTCGGGACCCGGCCCGTTCACGGTGTTCGCGCCGACCAACGACGCCTTCGACCGCGCGCCCGCCGGGCTGGTGTCGACGCTGATGAAGCCGGAGAACAAGGCCACTCTTCAGAAGCTCTTGAAGTACCATGTCGTGTCCGGCAAGCTGACCGCGGCCGACCTGATGCAGCGGATCAAGGCGGGGGGTGGCACGGCCACCATCAACACGGTCGAGGGCGAGGCGCTGAGCCTGATGATGGGCGACAACAACTCCATCATGATCATGGGCAAGAACAATTCGAACGCCTATGTCATCACCCCCGACGTGATGCAGTCGAACGGCGTCGTCCATGTCATCAACGGCGTGCTCGCCCCCACCCTGACGCCGTAGTCCGATTCGGGATATGCGTGCGGGCCGTGCCGCCCCTCTCCGAGGGGTGACACGGCCTTTTCGTGCTAGGGGATCCCCCTCGACAGCCGTGCGCGCCGACCCCTAGGATAGGCGCGGCAAAGGGGAGGGTGCCGGCCATGAGCTTTCTCGCGATCCTATCGATCTTCGTGCTCGCCTGCTTCGTCGGCTATTTCGTCGTCTGGTCGGTGACGCCCGCGCTGCACACCCCGCTGATGGCGGTCACCAACGCGATCTCGTCGGTGATCGTCGTCGGCGCGCTGATCGCGAGCGCCGGGGCGGGCTCGCCAGGGGCCAAGTGGCTGGGACTGGCCGCCGTGGTGCTGGCGTCGATCAACATCTTCGGCGGCTTCGCGGTCACCGAACGGATGCTGGCGATGTACAGGAAGAAGGAGCGGTGAGATGATCGCGCTTCTCCCCCTGCCGGCGTCCCTGCCCCCTCCGTTGGTCCTTCCCTCCGTCGGCGACGCGGTGGGCGGTCATGCCGCCGTCAGCCCGTGGGCGGCGCTCGCCTATCTGGTCGCGGGCGTGTGCTTCATCCTGGCGCTGCGCGGCCTGTCGAGCCCGGCAAGCAGCCGTCGCGGCAATCGGTTCGGCATGGCGGGCATGGCACTCGCCGTGGGCACCACGCTGGCGACGCACTGGAACGCCAGCATCGGGGAGATCCTCGTCGCCATCGCGATCGGCGCCGTGATCGGGCTGATCATCGCGCGGCGGATCGCGATGACGGCGATGCCCCAGCTCGTCGCCGCCTTCCATTCCCTCGTCGGATTGGCGGCGGTGCTGGTGGCGCTGGCGGCCTGGCTCAACCCGGCGGCGTTCGGCATCCTGGCGGTCGAGAGCGTGACGACCGATCTCGATCTGACGTCGATCCGCGTGGCGATCGCGCCCGTCAGCCGGATCGAGCTGGGCCTCGGGTCCGCCATCGGCGCGCTGACCTTCTCCGGCTCGGTGATCGCGTTCCTGAAGCTCAACGGCAATATGGGGGGCAAGCCGATCCTGTTGCCGGGCCGGCACATCCTCAACCTCGGCCTGATCGTCGCCATCCTGGCGCTGATCGGCCTGTGGGTCGCGGGCGTAGTCGGACCGGCGGTGTTCCCCGTGGTCACCGCGCTCGCCTTCGCGCTGGGCTTCCTGCTCATCGTGCCCATCGGCGGGGCGGACATGCCGGTCGTGGTGTCGATGCTCAACAGCTATTCCGGCTGGGCGGCCGCCGCGATGGGGTTCACGCTGGGCAACACGGCGATGATCATCACCGGCGCTCTGGTCGGCGCGTCGGGCGCGATCCTGAGCTACATCATGTGCCGGGCGATGAACCGCTCGTTCCTCTCCGTCATCGCCGGTGGGTTCGGCGCAACGGCGGCGGTCGGCGAGGGGGAGGCGATCGACCGGCCGTGGAAGCGCGGCTCGGCCGAGGACGCGGCCTTTTTGATGGCGCAGGCGGAGCGGGTCATCATCGTGCCGGGTTACGGCATGGCGGTCGCCCAGGCGCAGCACGCGCTGCGCGAGATGGCGGACCTGCTGAAGGCCAAGGGGGTCGGCGTCAAATACGCCATCCATCCCGTCGCAGGTCGGATGCCGGGCCATATGAACGTGCTGCTCGCCGAGGCGAACGTGCCCTATGACGAGGTGTTCGAGCTCGACGACATCAACGGCGAGTTCGCGCAGACCGATGTCGCCTTCGTCATCGGGGCCAACGACGTGACCAACCCGGCGGCCAAGACCGACAAGACCTCGCCCATCTACGGAATGCCGGTGCTGGACGTGGAAAAGGCCAAGACCGTGCTGTTCATCAAGCGATCGATGGGTGGCGTCGGCTATGCCGGCGTGGACAACGACGTGTTCTACCGCGACAACACCATGATGCTGTTGTCCGACGCCAAGAAGATGGTCGACGAGATCAACAAGAGCTTCGACTGACGTGCGCGCGCGTTTCGGATGAGGAGCCTGGGCCTGATCGGCGGCGTGAGTTGGCGCTCGATCGAAAAGCACCCCTCGCCAAGAACCGAGGCACGACCCGGAGGCCGATCTGATCGCCGACTTGTCCGCACCGATCCGGACCCCGCGCGATGACACCGGAGCAAGAGAGGATCACACCGGAATGGAACCCGCTTCGAAGCCCCACACCCTCGAGCCCCGGGTCCTCGTCGTGGGAGAGGTCACCACGTCGGAGATCCGCGAGATCGAGGCGGGCGGCTATCGGATCGGCTGGCGGTGCGCGTTCGAGGAGGCGGAGGGCCGCGCGCGCGACGTCCACGCCGACCTGGTGGTCGTCGCCCTGGACGAGGCGGAGCCCGACCGGCTCGACATCTGCGCCGCCTTGGCCGAGAGTGCCGGTCCGGTCGCGCTGCGCTTTCCCCGGTCCGCGCTCGCGCCAGTGGCGGATCGGCTGGGCGGAGGCCCCGCGCTGCTGCTGTGCGATCCGGCGCCGGGCGAGCTGGCCGGCGAGCTGGCGCTGATCCACGCCGGCGCGGGGTCGCACGACTCCGCGGGTCGGCAGGAGGCGCCGCATCTGCGGCTGCTGGCCGGTCGGGTGAGCCGCATCGCGCGCACGCTGGCCGAGACGACCGACACCGCCCCCGGGCTGGGCCGGCTGCGCAGCCCCACGGACGACTTCCACCCCACCCCGCGCGCGGTCGCGACCGCGGCGCCGGTCACCGCGCGCGCGGTGCGCGCGGTCATCGCGGGGCGGCGGCTGCGCGACCGTTTCCTGGACCCCGACCTGTTCGGCGAGCCGGCCTGGGACATGCTGCTGGACCTCTACGCCGCACGGCTGGAACACGCCCGCGTGTCGGTGTCCAGCCTGTGCATCGCGGCCGCCGTGCCCTCCACCACGGCGCTGCGCTGGCTGCGCACATTGACCGAGAGCGGCCTGGTGGAGCGCCGCCCCGACCCGCACGACAAGCGCCGGGTCTTCATCGAACTGGGCGAGGACGCCGCCGCCGGGATGAACGGCTATTTCGCCGCGCTGGCCGAACAGTGACGCGCTTGCGCCCGCCGCGCCGCTGAGGCAGGAGGCTGCGGGCGGGCGCTTAGCTCAGTCGGTAGAGCATCTCGTTTACACCGAGAGGGTCGGCGGTTCGAACCCGTCAGCGCCCACCAGCGCTCACAGCTCGCGGATCAGGAGACGCGCGACCGCGATCCAGCCGGGGTTGCGCACGACCTGCTGCCGACTGCCGGAGCCCGGTGGCAGCACGAGCAGCTTGTCGCCCTCGCGCCCGATCATCCGTCCGAAGGCGAAGCGCCCGGCGGGCTTGGGCACCAGCACGTCGCGGTTGAGCGCGCCCGCGAAGTCGTCGGGCGCGAGCCGCTCCAGCCACACCATGTCGCCCGCGCGCCAGTCGCCGATCGACACGTCGATCGCGACCGCGACATCGCCGGAGCGCGGATGGGGCGGTTTGATCGACAAGGGCTTGGTCGGCGCGTTCGCCCCGTCGGCGCCCAGCCGGGCGGCGACCTCGACCCGCTCCTGATCGGGCAGCTGGACTAGGTCCGCCGCCTCGACGCCGAGCGCCCGGGCGATGCGGTTGAGCCAGCCGACCGACACGGTGCGCGTGCCCGTCTCCAGCCGGCCGATCGTCTGGGCGGTGGTCGGCGGCTCGCAGCGCGCGGCGACCTCGGCGAGCGTGAGCCCCTTGGCGCGCCGCACCTCGCGGATGGCGGTGATCATCGACGGCGTCTCCTTTATGCGAACCCCACTGGTTTCGTTACTAGGCACTCGAGCGCCCGCTTGGCAAGGGGCGGCCGCTCACAGGAGGTATTTGAGCGCGACGAAGCCGCCCACGCCGACCGCCGCCACCGCGACCGTGACCAGGCCGAAATGCCGCTCCAGCAGGCGGCGCGCCGGCTCGCCCAGCCAGCGCAGCAGCGCCGCCTCGACCCCGAAGCGCGCCGAGCGGCTGACGATCGCCGCGCCGACCAGGACGGGCAGCGGCAGCGCGGTGGCGCCGGCCGCGATCGTCACGACCTTGAACGGCAGCGGCGTGAAGCCCGCGAGGAGGACATAGAGCCAGCCGCGCGCGACGAACTCCGCCCGAAAGGCGTCGAAGGCGCCGGTCAGGCCATAGAGCGCCAGCACCGGCCCGCCCACCGCCTCGAACAGGAACGCGCCGATCGCGTAGCCGAGCAGCGCGCCGAGCACGGAGGCGGCGGCGCACACCACCGCATAGCGCCAGGCGCGGCGCGGCTGCGCCAGGCACATGGGGATCAGCATGATGTCGGGCGGGATCGGAAAGACGGAGCTTTCCAGGAACGACACCAGCGCCAGCCAGCGTGTGGCCAGCGGGTGCGCCGCCTTGGCGAGCGTCCAGTCGTAGAGGCGGCGCAGCATCAGCGCGCCAGAGCACCCCCGGCCATCGGCTGCAACCGCGCGCGCGCCAATGACCGCCACAGCCACTCCAGCGGCCCATAGGAGAAGCGGGTGAGCCAGGGGCGCGACCAGGCGAGCATCAGCGCCGCGCCGAGCGCCACGAAGGCGAGCGTCTCCGCCCGGCTCACCCGGCCGAACAGCCCGCCGCCATAGCCGTAGAAGACCGTCGTCATCACGAGCGACGTGGCGATGTAGTTGGTGAACGCCGCGCGCCCGGTCGCCTCCAGCGCGCGCGACAGCCAGCCTCCCGCCCCCTGCGCCCACGCCGACAGGCCCGCCGCCCAGGCGACGGTCAGCGCGATGTCGCAGGGGTAGGAGAGGGCGTGGGAGTGGAAGGCGATCCATCCCGGCGGGAAGCCGCTCGCCCACAGCCAGGCCGCCAGGGCCGCGAGCGGCGTGGCCCCGGCGAGCGCCAGCCGCCACGCCCATCGCCCGGCCCGCGCCCGCGTCCACTCGCCGGTCAGCAGGCCCGAACGGACCAGCACCATCCCAAGCAGCATCAGCCCCAGCGTCTCGGGGCCGTAGACGCCGACGGCGCCGACCTGCCGGGCCGACAGCGAGTGCGCCCGTGCGCGGACCTGCGCGGCGTAGGGCGCGCGGCGCGCGGCGAGCTCCGCCCGTTCCATGAGGAGTTCGGTCGCCGGTCCGCGTTCCGCGGCGGCGCGCTCTTCCCGAGACTGGCCGGCGACGCCGACCATCAGCGCCAGGAAGCCTCCCAGAACGAACGTCGCGACCATCGCGCGGCGCAGCCTGTCGGCGCCCAGCCGGACGCAGGGCAGGGCGGCGAGCGCGACGACGGCGTAGAGGATCAGGATGTCGCCGTCCCACAGCAGCGTGAAATGCGCGACGCCGAGCGCCAGAAGCACCGCCAGCCGGGGCAGCTGGCTGCGCCACACGCCGCGTCCGCTCGCCCGGGCGCGGTCGGCGGCGACGAGCAGGCTGGCCCCGAACAGGACGGAGAACAGCCCGCGCATCTTGTTCTCGAAGGCGACCCACTCGATCGCCCAGGTGAGCAGGTCGGCCACCGACTCGCCGCCGCCCGCCAGTGGGTTCAGCCGCGCCGCCTGGGGCAGGGCGAAGGACAGGATGTTGATGACCAGGATGCCGATCACCGCCACGCCGCGCACGATGTCGAGCGTGCGATAGCGGCCGGGCGGCGGCGGCGCGGTGGTGGCCACGCCCTGCCTCAGATCCAGCTGGCGATGTCGCCCAGCGGCTTGCGCTGAATGGCGTGCAGCGGGACGGTGGCGTCGGAGGCGGGGTGGCCGACGACGACGACCATGACCGGCTTTTCGGATGGCGGGCGGCCGCACAATTCGCTCAGGAAGCCCATCGGATTGGGTGTGTGGGTCAGCGTGGCGAGTCCCGCATCATGCAGCGCCGCGATCAGCAGCCCGCAGGCGATGCCGACGCTCTCGGTGACGTAGTAATTCTGTCGGTCGTCCCCCGCCTCCGGCCCGCCGCGCCTTTGGCCGAACACCACGATGGAACAGGGGGCGACCTCCAGATAGCCCTTGTTCTCGTCCGTGCCCAGCGGGGCCAGCGCCTCCAGCCACTCGGTGCTGGCGCGCTCCGCATAGAAGGCGCGCTCCTCCTCTTCGGCCGCCGCGCGCAGCCTGGCCTTGGCGGCGGGGCTCTCGATGACGGCGAAATGCCAGGGCTGGTGGTTCGCGCCAGACGGCGCGGTGCCCGCGGCGAGGATCGCCTGCTCGATCACGGCGCGCGGCACCGGGGTGGGGGCGAAGGCGCGGCAGGTGCGGCGTCGGCGGAGGTGGTCGGTGAAGGCGGCGGCCCGCGCGATCCGCTCCTCGTCCGAGAGGTCGGGGAGAACCGGATAGGGCTGGGACGGTACCTCCATGGGGTCAGCTGCGGAAGGTCCCAAACTTCACGCAACGGTCGCGCGAGCGCACAGCGGCGGTGTAGGAAATGAAACGGGTGCTGGAGGACACGGAAAGAAAGCGGATCAAGCTCATCTCACCCATATGGCACAAAGCCACGAAAATAGCAAGGTGTGAGGAGTGGAAGGCAACGCCATCACCCGACCATCTCCCCCTCCATCAGCCGGGGCAGCGTGCCCTCGTGCGCGGCGCGGAGGTCGGCGAGGGGAACGCCCGCGATCCCGTCACCGCCGACACTTCCGAGCCGAACGGCATCCTCCAGCTGCGAACCGGATGGAGTGGTGACTAGGGTGCGTCCCTGGTCCTCGCCGAACGCCTCCGCCGCAGTCGTCAGCGCACCGTCGTCGAGTTCGACACCCAGATTTCCCGCTAGAGTCATTTCCGCCAGCGCGATCAAAGTCCCGCCGTCGGACACATCGTGGGCGGCCGTCGCCGTGCCGTCGGCGATCAGAGCGCGCACCCGCTCGCCCGTCCGCCGTTCGGCCGCCAGGTCGACGAGCGGCGGGCGTCCGTCGTCCCGCCCGGCGCACTGCCGCAACCACAAGGACTGGCCAAGGTGCCGCCCCTCGCCGCCGATCAGCCAGAGATGCTCCCCCTCCGCCTTGAACCCGATCGTCGCCGCCTTGCGCCAATCGGCCAGCAGCCCCACCGCTCCGATCGCGGGCGTCGGCAGCACGGCGTTAGCGCTACCATCCAGGTTCTTCGTCTCGTTGTAGAGGCTCACATTGCCGCTCACGATTGGCAGGCCCAGCGCACGACACGCCTCCGCCATGCCCTCGATACAGCCCACGAGCTGGCCCATGATCTCCGGACGTTCGGGGTTGCCGAAGTTCAGGCAGTCGGTGGCGGCCAGGGGCGTGGCACCCACGGCGCAGAGGTTGCGGTAAGCCTCGGCGATCGCCTGTTTGCCGCCTTCGTAGGGGTCCGCCTGGCAGTAGCGCGGGGTGCAGTCGGTGGTGATCGCCAGCGCCTTGTCGGTGCCGTGGATGCGGACGACGGCCGCGTCGCCGCCGGTCCGCACCGTGTCGCCGCCCACCTGCCGGTCGTACTGCTCCCACACCCAGCGGCGCGAACAGAGGTCCGGAGAGGCCATCAGGGTCAGGAGGTCCGCACCGATGTCGGTGCTCTCCGGCACCTCGTCGAGCGGCTTCACCTGTGCCCAGGCCCGGTACTCCTCACGGTTCATCGCGGGCCGGTCGTATTTCGGCGCCTCGTCCGCCAGCGGGCCGATGGGCAGATCGCACGCCGTCTCGCCGCCCCAGGTCAGCACCATGCGGCCGGTGTCCGTCACCCGGCCGATGACGGCGAAGTCCAGCTCCCATTTCTCGAAGATCGCCCGCGCCATGTCCTCGCGGCCGGGCTTCAGCACCATGAGCATCCGCTCCTGGCTCTCCGACAGCATCATCTCGTAGGGCGTCATGCCCTCCTCGCGGCAGGGCACGGCGTCCATGTCGAGCTCCAGCCCGACGCCGCCCTTCGACGCCATCTCGATGGACGAGGAGGTCAGGCCGGCGGCCCCCATGTCCTGGATGGCCACGATGGCGTCCGACGCCATCAGCTCCAGGCACGCCTCGATCAGCAGCTTCTCCGTGAACGGGTCGCCGACCTGAACGGTGGGGCGCTTCTCCTCGGAATCTTCGCCGAACTCGGCGGACGCCATGGTGGCCCCGTGGATGCCGTCGCGGCCGGTCTTGGATCCGACATAGACGACCGGGTTGCCGACCCCGGCGGCGGCGGACAGGAAGATCCTGTCCTGATCGGCCACACCAACCGTCATGGCGTTGACCAGGATGTTGCCGTCATAGGCGGGGTGGAAGTTCACCTCTCCGCCGACCGTCGGCACGCCCACGCAATTGCCATAGCCGCCGATGCCCGCGACCACGCCGGAGAGCAGATGCGGCGTCTTGGGATGGTCGACCGAGCCGAAGCGCAGCGCGTTCAGATTGGCGACCGGCCGGGCGCCCATGGTGAACACATCGCGCAGGATGCCGCCCACGCCGGTGGCCGCGCCTTGGTAGGGTTCGATGAAGGACGGGTGGTTGTGCGACTCCATCTTGAAGATGGCAGCCTGTCCATCACCGATGTCGATCACGCCCGCGTTCTCGCCCGGCCCGTGGATCACGTGAGTGCCGGTGGTCGGCAGCTTGGCGAGGTGGAGGCGCGACGATTTGTAGGAGCAATGCTCCGACCACATGACCGAGAACAGGCCCAACTCCAGCTCGTTGGGCGTGCGGCCGAGACGGTCCAGGATGCGCTGCCACTCGTCGGGCGAGAGGCCGTGGGAGGCGGCGAGGTCGGCGGTGGCGAGCGCGGGAGGCATGGTCGAGCGCTTAGCGTCGGCACATTGCGCCGCCAAGCGCCCGACCGTTCACACCTTGCAGGTGCGCGTGGGCTTGCCGCCCTCCGTGATGACCACCTGCTGCTGGTCGCCGGTGACCGTCAGCCCCTCGCTCACCCCATCGGCCGAGGCGGGATTGGTGCCGTCGCGGGGCAGCGTGTACGGGCCTTGCTGCTCCGTGCGCTTCAGGATGGTGACCGGCGGCGAGCTGGCGTTCATCACGCCAACCTGCAGACCGCCCTGATAGAACACCACGGTCTCGGCGGTGTTGCCCGGCTGGCAGCGATAGCTCACCCGCGCCTCCTCCGCCGGGGGCAGGGCCACCGGAGCGGCCATGTTCGCCTCGGCGGCGGCCGCGTTGGCGGTGGCCTCGGCGTCCCCCGAAGTGTTCTGACAGGCGGCGAGCGCCAGGGCGGCCATGAGCGGCAGGGCTGGGGCAAGAGTCTTCATGGAAAGGCGGCGCTCCGTTGGCATGAGGGTCGGCCCGACCGCAGAAGGCGACGGGGAGCCGCGACAACGGACGAGGCGCGCGGCGGTTGCATCGGCTTGTCGCAGGGCGGGCACAGGTCTAGCGAACGGACGATGTCCGACCCGACCCACCCGACGTTGCCCGCCGCGCTGGCGCTGATCGGAAACACGCCGCTCGTGCGCCTGCGCGGGCCAAGCGAAGCGGCGGGCGCGGAGATCTGGGGCAAGTGCGAGTGGGCCAACCCCGGCGCGTCGGTCAAGGATCGCGCCGCGCTCGCCATCGTGCGCGACGCGGAGGCGTCCGGGCGGCTCACGCCCGGGGGCACCGTGGTGGAGGGCACGGCCGGCAACACCGGCATCGGCCTGGCGCTGGTGGCGAACGCGCTGGGCTATCGCACGGTCATCGTCATGCCCGAGACCCAGAGCCGGGAGAAGATGGACACGCTGCGCGCCCTGGGTGCGGAGCTGGTGCTGGTGCCCGCCGCGCCCTATTCGTCGCCCTGCCACTTCGTCCACACCTCGCGCCGGCTGGCGGAGGAGACGCCCGGCGCGATCTGGTGCGACCAGTTCGACAACACCGCCAACCGCCGCGCGCACATCGAGGGGACGGCGGCCGAGATCTGGGAGCAGATGGACGGCCGCGTGGATGGCTTCACCTGCGCGGCCGGCACCGGCGGCACGATCGCGGGCGTGGGGCTGGGCCTCAAGGCGCGCGACGAGGGCGTCACGATCGCGCTCACCGACCCGCACGGCGCGGCGCTCTACAACTTCTACGCCCATGGCGAGCTCAGGAGCGAGGGCTCGTCGGTGGCCGAGGGGATCGGGCAGGGGCGGATCACCGCCAACCTGGAGGGCGCGCCCATCGACACGCAGTTCCGGGTGTCGGACGAAGCGGGCTGGCGCTGGACGCGGCGGCTGCTGGAGGAGGAGGGGCTGTGCCTCGGCCTGTCGTCGGGCATCAACGTCGCCGGCGCGGTCGCCCTCGCGCGCCGGCTGGGACCGGGCTCGCGGGTGGCGACGATCCTGTGCGACACCGGCTTTCGCTATCTGTCGACGCTGTGGAACCCGGATTGGCGCGCGTCCAAGGGGCTGGGGGTCGCGGGCGATGGCTGATCCGGTGGTCGCAATCGAGGAGGACCCCCTCGCCCCCGCCGCTCCCGCGCAGGGTCACGACGTCCATCGCCGCGTCCGGATCGGTCTGACGGGATTGGGTGGCGTGGTCGCGGCGATCCTGGTGGCGGGGGCGCTCGTCAACCGCACCGCCCAGGACGTGATGGCCGACATGGCCAACAACACGGTCACGCTGGGCAACGAGGCGGCGACCACGCGCAACGATCCCCTGTCGGAGATCGGCGCCGCCCCGTCGGCCGAGCCGGCGGGGGCCGCGCCCGTGGAGGCGGTGCCCGGCACCGGCGCCACCGTCGATCCGGTGACCGGCAACGTGTCCGACCTGCCGCCCAAGCGGGGGCGGCGCTGAGCCGCTCCACGCTCGCGAAGGAGCGCGGCTGGGGAGGGGCGGGCGGCCGCCTCCTCCCGATCACCGGACTGGCGCTGATCGCCGACGGCGCGGCGCGGCTCGCGCTCGGCACCGCATACGGCCTCCGACCCGCGCTGGCGGTGCTGGTGTGTTGGGCGCTGGCGCGTCGCGGTGAGCGGTGGCTTGCCGTCGCCACGCTCGCGGCGGTCGGCGGCCTGGACGAGGCGGTGGCGGCGGTGCCCCTCGAGGCGGTGCTCGCCGGCGCGATCTCGTGCCTGCTGCTCGCCCTGGCGGCCGAGGCGGTCGGCCGCGTCACGGGTGCCGGGCCGAGGCGCGCGCTGTTCGCGACGTTGACGCTCGCGACGCTGCTGCTGCCGGTCCGCGTCCTCCTGCGCGCCGTGCCGCCGCTCCGGCCGATCTCCGTGGCGGTGCTGAGTTCGGTGCCGCTCGGGCCGGTGGCGAGCGGCGCGGACGGGGCCGGCGGGGAGCTGATGGAGGTGCTGCGGCGGGTCGGTCCGGTGACGCTGCTCGACACGGTGCCGGAGGCGGGGCCGGACGCCGACCGCCTGCTGCTGCTCCAGCCGCGCCACCTGTCGCCCGAAGAGCTGGTGGCGATCGACGGCTGGGTGCGGCGCGGCGGGTGGGCGCTGGTGCTGGCCGACCCGCGGCTCGACTGGGCGCGGCCGTTCCCGCTCGGCGACCCGCGCAATCCGCAGGCGACGAGCCTGCTCGATCCGCTGCTGGAGCACTGGGGCGCGCGGCTGGAGCTGGAGGACCCGACGGCGGGACGCGCCGACGACCTGGCGCTGCCGTCGCCCGGCGAGCTGCGGCCGCTCTCGTCCGCCTGCCGGGCCGTGCGGCGCCAGCGGGCGGTGCGCTGCCGGGTGGGACGCGGGAAGGCGCTGGTGGTGGCCGACGCCGACTGGCTGGACCCGGGCCGCTGGCCGGCGCGGGCGGGGCGGCCGGACGAGGTGCGGCGCGCGCTCCGCTCGCTGCGGCTCGACCGGCCACGCGGCGGACCGCCGCTCGCCCTGGGGATCGGACTGCTCCTGCTGATCGCGGCCATGGGGAGAACAAGGGTGGTGGTTAAGAAGAACATGACATAGACAAAGGACTTCATCCAAGTATTTCCCACCTTTTCCCGTATTCTCCCATTGTGTCCCAGGTCCCACCCGAGTACAGCCTGGATCGGGACACGGGGGCCAGCGGCCGGCTGCGCGGGAACGCGGAGCCCGGCCGGACGACCTCCGCAACAAGGAGGCCGAGGACCTTTGGCGGAGCGCAGGTTCTATTCGGGCGGGGTGCTTGGCGGAGTGGACGCCAAGGGCCGGCTCGCGCTCCCGGGACCCTTTCGCCAGGTGGTGGAGACCCGCAGCGGCGCGCGCACGCTGTTCGTGCGCGTGCATCCCACCCTGCCGTGCCTGCTCGCCTATGACGGCGAGTACGTCGCCAAGCTGTCGGAAAGCTTCGAGCGGGTGGAACAGCGCCTGCTCGACGAGGCCAACGGCGCGGAGGCCGGCGCGTCGGCCGCTCGCGACGTGTTCGGCGCGCTGGAGGAGGTCGGCTTCGACTCCACCGGCCGCTTCGGTCTCGCTCCGTTCCTGAAGGCGCGGGCGGGGATCGAGGGCGACGTGTTCTACCAGGGTGCCAACACCGCGTTCGAGATCTGGTCGCCCGAGCGCGCGCTGGAGAGCGGCCAGCTGGCGCCCGCCGCCGCCGAGCGCCTGCGCTTCGATCTGGACGCGCGCGCGTGACCGCCGCCGCCCATGTTCCCGTGCTGCTGGACGAGGTGCTCGACGCGCTGCGTCCGATCGACGGGGCGGTGATCGTCGACGCGACCTTCGGCGCGGGCGGCTACACGCAGGCCCTGCTCGGCGCGGGCGCGGCCGTCCACGCGTTCGAACGCGACCCGGACGCCGTGAGCGAGGGCGAGTCCCTCGTGGCGGCGGCCGGCGGACGCCTCGCGCTGCATCGCGCCGCCTTCTCGCGCCTGGCGGACGTGCTGCGCGCCGCCGGGGTGACGTCGGTGGACGGCGTGGTCTTCGACATCGGCGTGTCGTCGATGCAGCTCGACCGGCCGGAGCGCGGCTTCTCCTTCGCCGCCGACGGCCCGCTCGACATGCGGATGTCGCGGGAGGGCGACACCGCCGCCGACCTCGTCAACACCATGGACGAGGGCGCGCTCGCGGACACGATCTACCTCTATGGTGGCGAACGGGCGTCGCGTCGGATCGCGCGGGCGATCGTCGCGGCGCGCCCGCTCGCACGCACGGGCGAGCTCGCGACGGTGGTGCGCCGGGCGTTGCGGGCGAAGGGGCACGAGCCCCGCGACCCCGCCACCCGCACCTTCCAGGCGCTGCGCATCGCGGTGAACGACGAGCTGGGGGAGCTGGAGCGCGCGCTGGACGCGGCGGAGGTCGTGTTGGCGGAGAGCGGCCGGCTGGTGGTGGTGGCGTTCCATTCGGGCGAGGACCGGATCGTCAAGCGCTTCCTGCGCGACCGGAGCGGCGGACAGGCGCGGCCGTCGCGCCACCAGCCCGCCGCCGTGGCCCGCCGCTCCCCGACCTTCGCGAATGTCGCCGGTCCGGTGCGCGCGGGTGAGGCCGAGGTGGCGCGCAACCCGCGCGCCCGCTCCGCCGTGCTGCGCTCCGCCGTGCGCACCGCCGCGCCCGCCTGGGAGCGGGCGGCATGAGGGGCGGGATGCCGCTCCGGTCGCTCGGCGTGCTCATGCTGGCGACGGCGGCGACGGCCGGCTTCTACGGCGTGTCGCACACTGTCGCGAAGGAGCGGCAGGCGCTCGTCGAGACGCGCGTCGAAGTGCGGGCGACCCGCGCCGCGATCCGCCGGCTGAAGACCGAGCTGGGCACGCGTGCCAGCATGCGCCAGCTCGAACGCTGGAACGCGGAGGTGCTGGGACTGGGCGTGCCGGGACCCGGGCAGTTCGTCGTCAATGCCGGCGCGCTCGCCTCGCTGGACCGCGACGGCGTGCGGCCGGGACGGGCCGGCGGACCACCGATCCTGGTGGAGGCGGCGCACCGGCCGGAGCAGTTCGCCGCCGCCACTCCGGTGCCCACCGTCTCGCTCCCCCGTCCCGTGCCGGTCGCCAGCGACGTGTCGATCACCCGCGTGGTCGTCGAGCGCCGCCGCCAGCGCGAGGCGATGGTGACGGAGGAGCGCGCCCGCCCGGCCAAGGTCGCCCTGGCGCCGGTCGCCCTGGCGCCGCCGGTGACCGTCGCGCTCGCCGCGCCGGTCACCGCCGCGGCGCATCCGACCCGGGTGGCGGCGGGCAAGGCGCCCGCCGACGCGCGGCCGGCGACGAAGGAGCGGCCCGTGCGGTCCGAACGGCTGGCGGAGATGGAGCGCCGTCTCGCCGCGGCGGTCGGGGGCGAGCTGTGAACACGCTGGTCGCCCAGCCGATCCGCACCGGGCCGGGCCTGCAGCGCCAGATCGTCGTGGGTCGCGCGCGGGTGCGGCTGATCGCCATCGCCGCCGTCTTCGCGCTGGGCATCGCGCTCATCCTGCTGAAGCTCGTCTATTACGGGATCGGCGGCACGGCCGGGGTCGGACAGCCGCCCCACCTCGGGCTGGTGGAGGCGCGCGCCGACCTGACCGACCGCAACGGCGTCCCGCTCGCCCAGACGATCGACGCCTGGTCGATCGCGGTGCGCCCGCGCGCGCTCATCAACCCGCCGGCCACGCTGGCGCCCCGGCTGCACGAGCTGATGCCGGAGCGCTCCACCGAGCAGTATCTGCGCCTGCTGACGGGCGGCCGCACCTTCGTCTACCTGCGCCGCCGCGCCATGCCGGATCTGATCGCGCGCGTGAACGCGCTGGGCGAGACCGGGATCGCGATCGAATCGGAACCCGAGCGGCTCTACCCGCAGGGGACGCTCGCCGCGCACGTGCTGGGCTACAACAACATCGACAATCACGGCCTGGCCGGCATGGAGCGGGTGCTCGACGACCGGCTGATCGACCCGGCGCGGCTGGACGAGCCCGTCGCGCTGACGATCGACAGCCGGGTGCAGGCCGCCATGGAGAGCGAGCTCTACGGCGCCATGATCCGGCAGCGCGCGATCGGCGCCACGGGTCTGGTGCTCGATGTGGAGACCGGCGAGGTGCTGGCGCTGGCCTCGTTGCCCGTCTACAACCCCAACAAGATCGACGGTTCGCCGGTCGAGGCGCGGCGCAACAACGTGACCCAGAGCGTCTACGAACTCGGCTCGACCTTCAAGCCGCTCACCATCGCGCGCGCGCTCGACAGCGGCTCGACCAGCCTGTCGCGCCGCTACGACGCGACCGCGCCGCTCGCGATCGGGCGGTTCCGGATCAGCGACGACCACGCCCAGCGCCGCTGGCTGAACCCGGTCGAGACGCTGATCCACTCGTCCAACATCGCCACCGCGCGCATCGCCGACGAGCAGGGGGCCGGCGAGATGCAGGCGCTGTTCCGCTCGCTGGGCTTCGACGAGCCGGCGCACATCGAATTGAAGGAGCGCGGCGCGCCCCTCTGGCCGCAGCACTGGGCGCGGGTGACGACGATGACGACGGGCTATGGCCATGGCATCGCGGTGTCGCCGCTGCACCTCGCCACCGCCTACGCCGCGCTGGTCAACGGCGGCCTCTGGCGGCCGGCGACGCTGATGCGGACCGCGCCCGGCCGGGTGGCCAAGGGTCGCCGGGTGTTCAGCCGGCACACCTCCGACATCATGCGATCGCTCCTGCGGCTGAACGTGCTGGAGGGCACGGGCAAGAACGCGAACGCGCCGGGCTTTCGCGTCGGCGGCAAGACGGGCACGGCGGAAAAGGCGGGCCTGGGCGGCTATTCGCGGTCCAAGAACGTGTCGACCTTCGCCGCCGCCTTTCCGATGGATCACCCGCGCTATGTCGTGGTCGCGATGCTCGACGCGCCGATGGGGTCGGAGGAGAGCTACGGCCTCACCACCGCCGGCTGGACCGCCGCGCCCGTGGTCGGCCGCGTGGTGTCGCGCATCGGGCCGATGCTCGGCGTCTATCCCGACGAGCGGCGCGAGCCGGACCTCGCCCCCTATCGCGCGCTCCTCTGGAAGCCCAAGGGGGAGCGGTGATTCGATTGGAAGACCTCGTGGACGGCGGCGGCGGGACGGTGGTGTCGGGCTTCGCGATCGACCATCGCAAGGTCGCGCCCGGCACCGTCTTCGGCGCGTTCGAGGGCGGCCGCTTCAACGGCGAGGACTTCGTGGACGCCGCCGTGGCGGCCGGCGCGGTGGCCGTCGTGGCCCGGCCGCAGGCGCGGGTGGACGGCGCGCTGCACATCGCCGACCCGGAGCCGCGCCGCCGCTTCGCCGAGCTCGCCGGCCGCTTCTTCGCGCCCTTTCCCGCAACGGCGGTCGCGGTCACCGGCACCAACGGCAAGACCTCCACGGTCGAAATGACGCGTCAGTTGTGGCGCATGGCGGGCCACGCGGCGGCCTCCGTCGGAACGTTGGGCACCATGACGGGCGAGGATCGCGCCGCCTCCGGCCTGACCACGCCCGACGTCGCCACCTTCCTGGCGACCGCCGGCGGCCTGGCGCGCGAGGGCGTCACCCATCTGGCGTTCGAGGCGTCGAGCCACGGCCTGCACCAGCACCGCGTCGGCGGCCTGCCGGTGGAGGCGGCGGCGTTCACCAACCTCGGCCGCGACCATCTCGACTATCATGGCGACATGGCGAACTACCTCACCGCCAAGCTGCGTCTGTTCTCGGAGGTGGTGCGCGACGGCGGTTCGGCGGTGGTGTGGTCCGACGATCCGGAGAGCGCCCGTGTCGTCGACCTGTGCCGCGCGCGCGGCCTGCGCTGCACCTGCGTCGGCCCCAACGGCTCGTTCCTGCGGTTGGTGGATCGCACGCCCACCGCCTTGGGCCAGACGCTGACGCTGGAGATCGGCGGGGCGACCGCCACCGTCGCGCTGCCGCTGATCGGCGCCTACCAGGCCGCCAACGCGCTGGTCGCCGCCGGACTGGTGATCGTGACCGGCGGTGGTGCGGCGCGCACGCTCGCCGACCTCGCCCGCCTGCAACCGGTGCGCGGGCGGCTGGAGCGCGCGGCGATCTCGTCGGCCGGGACGCCGATCTACGTCGACTACGCCCACACGGCCGACGCCCTGGAGGCGGCGGTGGCCGCGCTGCGCCCGCACGCGCGGGGGCGGATCGTGCTGGTGTTCGGCGCGGGTGGCGACCGCGATCCGGGCAAGCGGGCGGAGATGGGCGCCGTCGCCGCGCGGAACGCCGACCTGGCGATCGTCACCGACGACAATCCCCGCGGGGAGGACCCCGCCCGCATCCGCGCCGCCATCCGGGAGGGCGCGCCGGACGCGCAGGAGATCGGCGACCGCCGCGCCGCGATCCGCTCCGCCATCGCGCGGGCGGGTCCGGCCGACATCGTGCTTGTCGCGGGCAAGGGCCACGAGACCGGGCAGGTCGTGGGCGACCGCACGCTGCCCTTCGACGACGCCGCCGTGGCGCGCGAGGAGGCGCACGCCGGCGAGCGCGCGGCGTGAGCGCGCTGTGGACCGCCGAGGAGGTGGCGGCGGCGACCGGCGGCACCGTCCATGGCGGCTTCGCGGCGACCGGCGTCGCCTTCGACTCGCGCGAGGTGGCGGGCGGCGAGCTGTTCGTCGCCATGCCGGGCACCGCGGCCGACGGGCACGCCTTCGTGGACGGCGCGTTCGGACACGGCGCGGCGGGCGCGCTCGTGTCGCGGCCGGTGGACGGACCCCATGTGCGCGTCGCCGACACCGCCGCCGCGCTCGACGACCTCGCCCGTGCGGCGCGCGCGCGGACGACGGCCCGGGTGGTGGGCGTCACCGGATCGGCGGGCAAGACCGGCGTGAAGGAGGCGCTCGCCGCCGCGCTGTCGCGCCGGCCGGGCGCGCGCGTCCACCGCTCCGTCAAGAGCTACAACAACCACACCGGCGTGCCGCTGAGCCTCGCGCGGATGCCCGCCGACGCGGACGCGGCGGTGCTGGAGATGGGAATGAACCACGCCGGCGAACTGTCGGCGCTCACCCGGCTGGTGCGTCCCCACGTGGCGCTGGTCACCACGATCGCGCCCGCGCATCAGGAGTTCTTCGACACCATCGACGACATCGCGCGCGCCAAGGGCGAGATCTTCGAGGGCTTGGAGCTGGGCGGTAGCGCACTCATCCCGGCCGACAGTCCCCAGCGCGCCGTGCTGGAGCGCGCGGCGGCGGGGCATCGCACCGTCACCTTCGGCCGGGCGGCCGACGCCGATGTCCGGCTGGTCGAGGCCGACCGTCATCCGCAGGGCGGCACCGCCTGCCTGGCCGAACTGGGCGGGCGCCAGCTGCAGTTCCGGGTGGCGGCCGCCGGCGAGCACTGGGCGCTCAACGCGCTTGCCGTGCTGGCCGCGGTCGACGCCCTCGGGGGAGATCTGGCGCTCGCGGGGCTGGCGCTCGCCGAATGGACTCCGCCGGTCGGCCGGGGCGAACGGCACCGGGTGCGGGCCGGAGAGGGCGAGGCCGTGCTGATCGACGAAAGCTACAACGCCAACCCCGCGTCCATCGCGGCGACGCTGGCGACCCTGGGCCAGGAGCCTGCGACCCGACGGGTGGCGGTGCTGGGCGCCATGGGCGAGCTGGGCGCGGGCAGCGCGGCGTTCCACGCCGACCTTGCCGGACCCGTCGCCGAGGCGGGAGTGGACGTTCTTCTGCTGGTGGGCGAGGCGATGGCCCCGCTGGCCGATGCCGTCCGCCATGGGCCGCCGGACAGCCGGGTGCCCGTGACACACTGCGCCGACGCGGGCGAGGCCTCGGCCGCGCTGGGCGCGCTCATCGCGCCGGGCGACGTCGTGCTGGTCAAGGGGTCGAACGCGGTGGGACTGGGGCGGGTGGTGCGCGACAGGGTCGGGGCGGGCTGAATGCTGTACCTCCTCGCCGAACAGTTCGACTTCGCCGGTCCGTCGAACCTGTTGCGCTACCTGTCCTTCCGGGTCGGCGGAGCGGTGGCCACCGCGCTCCTGATCGGCCTGCTGATCGGTCCGCGCTTCATCGCGCTGCTGCGCGTGCGCCAGGGCAAGGGCCAGCCGATCCGCGCCGACGGACCGCAATCGCACCTCGCCAAGCGCGGCACGCCCACCATGGGCGGGCTGATGATGCTGACCGCGCTCGGCATCGCGGCGCTGCTGTGGATGGAACTCGGCAACCGCTACGTCTGGGCGTGCCTGCTGGTGACCGGCGGCTTCGGCGTGATCGGCTTCCTCGACGACTGGGCCAAGGTCCGCAAGCACAGCCACGCCGGCGTGTCGGGCCGCGTGCGGTTGCTCGCCGAGTTCGCGATCGCGGGTGTCGCGACCTGGATCGCGATCAGTGGATCGGGGACGCAGCTCTACATCCCCTTCGTGACCCCGCGCCTCGACCTGGGCTGGTTCTACGTGCCCTTCGGAATGCTGGTGATCGTGGGCGCGGGCAACGCGGTCAACCTGACCGACGGACTGGACGGGCTGGCCACGATGCCGGTGATCATCGCCTCGCTCGCCTTCATGCTGATCGTCTATCTGGTGGGACGCATCGACTACGCGACCTATCTGGGCATCCCGCACGTGCCGGGAGCGGGCGACCTGGCGATCCTGTGCGGCGCGATCGTGGGGTCGGGTCTCGCCTTCCTGTGGTTCAACGCGCCGCCCGCCGCCGTCTTCATGGGCGACACCGGCAGCCTGGCGCTCGGCGGCGCGCTGGGAGCCATAGCGGTTTCGTCGCACCACGAGATCGTGCTCGGCATCGTCGGCGGGCTGTTCGTGCTGGAGGCGCTGAGCGTCATCGTCCAGGTGTTCTTCTACAAGCGCACCGGCCGCCGCGTGTTCCGCATGGCGCCGATCCACCACCATTTCGAACAGCTCGGCTGGTCGGAGCCCACCGTGGTGATCCGCTTCTGGATCGTGGCGTTCGTGCTGGCGCTCGCCGGCCTGTCGACGCTGAAGCTCCGGTGATCGTGTCGGACACCTGGGCGGGCAAGCGGTACGCCGTCTACGGGCTGGCGCGTTCGGGCGCAGCCACGGTGCGCGCCCTGCTGGCCGCCAGGGCGGAGGTCGTGGCATGGGACGAGCGGGCGGAGGCGCGGGACGCGATCCTCCCCGAGCTTGCTCGGGGAGGGGGACCGCTCGAAGAGGGTTGGAGGGGTGCGGCTCCATACCCCTCCACCACGCCGTCTTCGCGGCGCGGTCCCCCTCCCCGAGACAAGCTCGGGAAGGACCTGATCCTCGCCGATCCGCTCACTCTGGACCTGGCGACCTTCGACGCGGTCGTCGTGTCCCCTGGTGTGCCGCTCAACACGCACCCACTGGCCGAGCGTGCGCGAGCTGCCGGCACGCCGATAATCGGCGACATCGAGCTGTTCGCCCAGGCTCGCGCCGAACTTCCCGACCACCGCGTCGTCGGCATCACCGGCACCAACGGCAAGTCCACCGTGACCGCACTCGTCGATCATCTCTGCCGCACGGCCGGCGTGCCGAGCCTGGCGGCGGGCAACATCGGCGAGCCGATCCTGACGACCGATCCGCTGCCGGTGGGCGGGGTGTACGTGCTCGAGCTGTCCTCCTACCAGATCGACCTCACGACCGGCCTGGACTGCGACGTGGCGGTGCTCCTCAACGTGACCCCCGATCACCTCGACCGCTATCCCGACTTCGACGCCTACGCCGCCGCCAAGGCGCGGCTGTTCGCCATGCAGTCGCCCGGCCACATCGCTGTCATAGCGCTATCAGACGCGACCTCGGTCGCCATCGCGGAGGGGGTGCGGGGCAAGCTGCGGCGCGTGGCGCCCGGCGTGTGCCTCGACCAGTCGCGCTGGCCCGCGCTCGGCGGCCCGCACAACGCCGTCAACGCGCTGTGCGCGATCGAGGTCGCCCGCGCGCTCGGCCTGCCGGAGGCGGCGATCGACGCCGGGCTGGAGAGCTTCGGCGGTCTGCCCCACCGGCTGGAGCGGGTGCGGACCTGCGACGGGGTGCTGTACGTGAACGACAGCAAGGCCACCAATCCGGAGGCCGCCGCCCCGGCGCTCGCGGCCTTGGACCGGATTCACTGGATCGTCGGAGGACAGGCCAAGCGGCCCGACCTCGACCCGTGCCGGGCGCGGTTCGGCCATGTCCTGCGCGCCTACACGATCGGCGAGGCGGGTGCGTTGTTCGCCGACCTGCTCGAAGGCGAGGTGCCGGTCAGCCGATCCGGGACGCTGGACGCGGCGGTGGCCGAGGCGGCGGAGCGGGCCATCGGGGGCGAGACCGTGCTGCTGTCGCCGGCCTGCGCCTCCTTCGACCAGTTCGCCGACTTCGCCGAGCGCGGCGAGCGGTTCCGCCAGCTCGTGGAGGCGCTGCCGTGCTAGACCCGACCACCCACTCCTCGCGCCCGTCGCGTCGCCGGCTGGGCCGTTCGGACCGATCCGCCGTGGCGCTGTGGTTCTGGGAAATCGACCGGCTGCTCCTGTTCCTGGCGCTGCTGCTGATGGCGATCGGGCTGATCGCGGTGGCCGCCGCCTCGCCGTCCGCCGCCCACCGCTACGCCTTCGGCCAGAACCGGCTGCCGGACCTCTACTACTTCTGGCGCCAGCTCGGCTGGGTGGCGGTGGCGATCCCGACCCTGCTGCTCACCTCCATGCTGACCCGCACCGCGGCCAAGCGGTTCGCGCTCGCGGGCGCGGCCGCGTGCCTGTTGCTGCTCGTCCTCGTGCCGCTGATCGGAACCGAGGTGAACGGCGCGCAGCGCTGGCTGGGCAGCGGCGCGGCGCGCGTGCAGCCGTCGGAGTTCCTGAAGCCGTTCTTCGCCGTGGCGATCGCGTGGATTCTCTCGCTTCGGCTCACCGACCCCACCCTGCCGGTGGTCGGCATCACCTTCGGCCTGGCGGCGTTCGTCGCGGCGTTGCTGATGCTTCAGCCGGACTTCGGCCAGACCATCGTGATCGGCGGCATCTGGGCCACGCTCGTCATCCTGTCGGGGCTCGACAAGCGGCTGATGGCGGGAGGCGCGGTGGGCGGAATCGCGGCCGTGGTGGGCACCTATTTCCTCTACCCCGTCGCGCGCGCGCGGATCGACGGCTTCCTGTTCGCCGAGGGCGACATGTTCCAGGTGGAGCGCGCGCGCGCCACCATCACCGCAGGCGGCTGGCTGGGCAAGGGTCCGGGCGGTGGCGAGGTCAAGTTTGGCCTGCCGGAGGCGCACACCGACTACATCTTTTCCGTCATCGGCGAGGAATTCGGGCTGATCGCCTGCGGCTTGGTGGTTTTCGTCTTCGCGCTCATCGTGCTGCGCGCCTTCGCCAAGCTGCTCGACGAGGACGACCTGTTCGCCATGCTGGCGGCCGCCGGGCTGGCGACGCAGCTGGGCGTGCAGGCGGCGATCAACATGGCGGTGAACGTCAACCTGGCGCCGTCCAAGGGCATGACGCTGCCCTTCGTGAGCTACGGCGGGTCGTCGATGATCGCGCTGGCGATCGGCTACGGCCTGCTGCTCGCCTTCACCCGCCGCAATCCGTATCTTGCCCGCTCGGCCTATCGCGTGACATGGACGAGCTGATGAGGGATCGACGCCACTTCCTGCTCGCCGCCGGGGGCACCGGCGGGCACATGATGCCCGCCCATGCGCTGGCGCGGGAACTGGGGGAGCGCGGCCACTCGGTCGCGCTGGTGACCGACGAACGCGGCGCGCGCATCCCGGGGCTGTTCGAGAACGTGCCCGTCCACGTCCTGCCGGCGGGCCGTATGACGAGGAACCCGATCGCCCTGCTGAAGGCGGGGCGCTCCGTGTGGCGGGGCCGCGCCCTGGCGCGCGGTCTGATGCGGGACGAGCGGCCGGCGGCGGTGGTGGGCTTCGGCGGCTATCCGGCGCTGCCGACGGTGCTGGCGGCCGGCTCGTTGGGCGTGCCGATCGTGCTGCACGAGCAGAATGCGGTGCTGGGACGGGTGAACCGGCTCGTGGCGCGCTCGGCCGCCGCCCTCGCCACCTCGGCGCCGGACACCGGCCGTGTGCCGCCAGCGATGGCGGACAAGGTGAGCGTCGTCGGAAACCCTGTGCGCGACGAGGTGCTGGCGCTGCGTGACCGCCCTTATCCGTCCCTGGACACCGACGGTGTGTTCCGGGTGCTGGTGACGGGCGGCAGCCAGGGCGCGTCGATCCTGTCGGAGATCGTGCCCGACGGTCTGGGAATGCTGCCCGAACAGTTCCGCACCCGGCTCCAGGTCGTGCAGCAGGCGCGGCCCGAGGAGATCGACGCGGTGCGCGCGCGCTATCGCCGGCTGGGCATCCCGGCCGAACTCGCGACCTACCTGCCCGATCTGCCCGAACAGCTCGGCCGCGCGCATCTGGTGATCGGGCGCGCGGGCGCGTCCACGGTGGCGGAGCTGACGGCGGCGGGGCGTCCGGCCATCCTGATCCCGCTGCCGTCGGCCACCGACGATCACCAGACCGCCAATGCCCGGGAGATGGCCGCGGCGGGCGGTGCGCGCGTCATCCCGCAGGGGCGTTTCACGTCCAAGGAGCTGGCCAAGCAGATGCAGGCGCTGGGCCTCGCCCCCGACGCGCTCGCCCGCGCCGCTGCAAAGGCGCGCGGCTGCGGTCGCCCGGACGCGACCCGGCGGCTCGCCGATCTGGTGGAGGGGCTGCGCGCCGCCCCCGTAGGGCGCGCCGCGCCTGCCTTCCAGCCGACACTGGCCCCGGCATGAGGGGCGTTCCCACCGACATCGGCACGATCCATTTCGTGGGCATCGGCGGCATCGGCATGTCGGGCATCGCCGAGGTGATGCACAATATGGGCTACACCGTGCAGGGCTCCGACGTGGCGGAGAACCCCAATGTCGAGGCGTTGCGGCAGCTCGGCGTGACCATCATGATCGGCCACGATCCCGCCCATGTCGCCGATGCGGCGGTGATCGTCACCTCCACGGCGGTGCGCCGCACCAATCCGGAGGTCGCCGCCGCGCTGGCCGCCCGCATCCCCGTCGTGCGCCGGTCCGAGATGCTGGCCGAGCTGATGCGGCTGAAGAAGACGGTCGCGGTCGCCGGCACGCACGGCAAGACCACCACCACCTCGCTGGTCGCCACGATGATGGACGCGGGCGGGCTGGACCCGACCGTCATCAACGGCGGCGTCATCAACAGCTACGGCTCCAACGCCCGGCTGGGCGAGGGCGAGTGGATGGTGGTGGAGGCCGACGAGTCCGACGGCAGCTTCCTGCGGCTCGACGGCACGCTGGCGGTGGTCACCAACATCGACCCCGAACACCTCGACCACTACGGCTCGTTCGACCGGGTGAGGGATGCGTTCCTGGAGTTCGTCGAGAACGTGCCCTTCTACGGCGCGGCGGTCGTGTGCGTCGACCACCCGGAGGTGCAGGCGCTCGTCGGCCGGGTGCGCGACCGGCGGATCGTCACCTACGGCTTCGCCGCCCAGGCCGATGTCCGTGCGGTCAACGTGCGGCCCAAGGGAGGCTCCAATGAGTTCGACGTGATCCTGCGCTGCCGCGACGGACATCTGACGACGTTGGAGGACGTATGCCTGCCGATGGCGGGCCGGCACAACGTGCTGAACGCGCTCGCCGCCATCGGGATCGGGCGCGAGCTGGGCTTCGCGCCCGAGATCCTGCGCTTCGGCTTCGAGGGGTTCGGCGGCGTCAAGCGGCGCTTCACCCGCGTGGGCGCGATCGCCACGGCGGACGGCGAGGCGCAGGTCATCGACGACTATGGCCACCATCCGGTCGAGATCGCCGCCGCCCTGTCCGCCGCGCGCGAGGGCGCGGGGGCGTGCCGCGTGCTGGCGGTCGTGCAGCCCCATCGCTTCACCCGACTGCAAGGCCTGCTCGACGAGTTCGCGGGCGCCTTCAACGACGCCGACCAGGTCCTCATTCTGCCGGTTTATGCCGCCGGCGAGGAGGCGATCGAGGGGATCGATGGCGAGGCGCTGGCCGCCCGGCTGCGCGAGCGCGGCCACCGCCATGCGCATGCCATAGCCGACGCGGACGCGCTCGCCGACTGGCTGGCCGAGACGGTCAAGGGCGGCGACACCGTGCTGTGCCTGGGCGCGGGCGACATCACCCACATCGCGGCCCAGTTGGCCGACCGGGTGAGCCGGCGGCGGGAGGCGGCCTGATGTGGGAGCTGATGGAGCTGTCGCTGGAATGGCAGCGCTGCGCCTGGGAGGCGCAGCGGGAGTCGCTGAAGGCGCTGGAGACCGGCACGAAGGCGGCGCGCGCGAACGCGGCGGCGGGCGAGGCCGTGGCGAAGGCGGCGGAGGCCAATCTGAAGGCGTGGAACCGATGGGCGTCGCTGTGGACGCGGCGGTGAGGGGCGGGCCGTTTCCTCTCCGTCATTCCGGCGAACGCCGGAATCCCATGGGACGTTCGCGCCGGACGCGGGACGGGGTGCCGGATCAAGTCCGGGACGACGGGGGAGAGGCGGGGCCGCGCTGTCCCTTCTCCGCCGTTCCGGCGAACGCCGGAATCCCGTGGGATCTTCGCGCCGGACTTACGACGGGGTCCCGGATCACGTCCGGGACGACGGGCCGAGGTCGAGGGATAGCCCCTCTCCAGCGGAGCTGGGGAGGGGCTATCCTGTGACCACCACCCTCGATCTGCCCGGCACCGTCACCCGCGACGGCAGTCTGGCCGACTTCATCTGGTTCCGCTGCGGCGGTCCGGCGGAGCTGCTCGCCCGGCCTGTCGACGAGGCCGAATTGGCGGCGCTGCTGCGCGCGCTGCCCAGCGACATGCCGGTGATGGCGGTGGGCGTCGGATCGAACCTGCTGGTGCGCGACGGGGGTGTGGAGGGCGTCGTGGTGCGCCTGCCCAAAAGCTTCGCGCGGGTGACCGTGAACGGCGACAGCACGCTCACCGCCGGAGCGGCGGCCATGGGGATCACGGTCGCCAGCGCGGCGCGCGACGCCGGCATCGTGGGGCTGGAGTTCCTGCGCGGGATTCCCGGCACGGCGGGCGGCGCGGTGGCGATGAACGCCGGGGCCTATGGCCGCGAGGTCGCCGACGCGCTGGTGAGCGCGCGGGTGATGACGCGCGACGGCGTGGCGGCGGATTGGCCCGCCGAACGCTTTGGCTTTTCCTATCGCCATGCCGTCTTGCCGGACGGCGCGATCGTGCTGGCCGCCACCTTCGCCGGGCCGCCTGGCGATCCCGCCGCGATCGGCGCGGAGATGGACCGCATCGCCGCCGAGCGCGAGGCCAGCCAGCCGCTGCGCAGCCGCACCGGCGGCTCCACCTTCACCAACCCTCCGGGCGACAAGGCCTGGGCGCTGATCGATCGCGCGGGCTGCCGCGGCCTGACGCTGGGCGGCGCGCGGGTGTCGGAGAAGCACTGCAACTTCCTGCTCAACACCGGCACGGCGACCGGCGACGAGCTGGAGGCGCTGGGTGAGCGCGTGCGCGAACGGGTGGAGGCAGTGACCGGCGTGCGGCTGGAGTGGGAAATCCGGCGCGTGGGGGTGCGGGGGTGAGGGGGTGGCGTGGATCGCTCCCCTCCCTTTCAGGGAGGGGCTGGGGGTGGGTGGCGAGCGTCAGCGAGCCTGCCGTGGTCAGCGCCGACTCGGCTCCGCCTCGCCACCCACCCCTTTGTCCCCTCCCTGAAAGGGAGGGGAGCCGATGATGCCCCCCCTCCGCATCGCCGTGCTCATCGGCGGCCCCGGCGCGGAACGGGAGGTGTCGCTGACCTCCGGCCGCGATGTCGCCGCCGCGCTCGCCTCGCGCGGGCATGAGGTCGTGACCATCGATCTCACCCGCGAGCTGCCGGCGCGGCTCGTGGAGGCGCGGCCCGACGTCGTCTTCAACGCGCTCCACGGCGTGCCGGGCGAGGACGGGTCGGTGCAGGGCTGCCTGGACGTGATGGGGCTGCGCTACACGCATTCCGGCTGCGCGACCTCGGCGGTCGCGATCGACAAGGAACTGACCAAGTCGGTGCTGGTGCCCCACGGCATCCCCATGCCCGCCGGCCGCGTTGTGAAGAGCGAGACATTGTACGCAGGCGACCCGCTGCCGCGACCCTACGTCCTCAAACCCGTGAACGAGGGCTCGTCGGTGGGCGTCGCGATCGTCACCGACGACAGCAACTGCGGCCGGCCGATCGCGCGCGGCGCGGACGGGCCGTGGCGGCACTTCGAGCGCCTGCTCGCCGAGCCCTTCGTGCGCGGGCGCGAGCTGACGACGGCGGTGCTCGACGGGCTCGGCGCGCTGGGCGTCACCGAGCTGAAGCCGAAGAGCGGATTCTACGACTATGACGCGAAATACACCGAGGGGCTGACCGAGCATGTCTGCCCGGCCGACATTCCGGACGCGGTGGCGGAGCGCTGTCGCCAAATCGCGGAGGACAGCCACCGGCTGCTCGGCTGTCGCGGCTGTTCGCGCTCGGACTTCCGCTGGGACGACGAGCGCGGGGTCGACGGCCTGTTCCTCCTGGAGGTGAACACCCAGCCGGGCATGACGCCGCTGTCGCTCGTGCCGGAACAGGCCCGGATCGCCGGCATCCCCTACGCCGATCTGGTCGAGCGCATCGTGGCGAGCGCCCTCGCCGAGCGCGCGTCATGAGCACGGTCGCGGCCAAGCGGAGCGGCCAGTCCGCCGCGCGCCGGAAGCCGGCCCGCGCCGCGCGGAGCCGGGGGCGGCGGGCCAGGCGGTCGCTGGTCGAGCGGCTGGTCGACCTGCTCCCCGTCAGCCGCAAGACCGCGTCGCGTCTGGTGGCCGTTGCGGTGATCGCGTCGGGCACGATCCTGCTGATCGCGGCGCTTCTCCTGATGGGCGTCCATCGGTTCGCCGGGCGCGAGATCGCCGAGGCCGCGGGCCGCGCCGGGCTGACGGTCCGGCAGTTCGAGGTGACGGGTGTCCGGCGCATGGACAGCCTCGACATCTATGGCCAGATCGCGATGGAGGAAGGCAAGCCGATCCTGCTCGTCGATCTCGACGGCGTGCGCGACAGCCTGCTGGGCCATGGCTGGGTCGCCGACGCCCGCGTGTCGCGCCGGCTGCCCGACCTGCTGGCGGTCGACATCGTCGAGCGGGTGCCCGTCGCGGTCTGGGATCGCGGCGGTGCGCTGTCGCTCATCGACCGCTCGGGCGCGGTCATCCAGTCGGTCGATCCCGACCACCTGCCGGACCTTCCGCTCGTTCAGGGCGAGGGCGCCAACACGCGCGTCGAGGCGCTCGCGCGGCTGATGCTCGCCGCTCCGGCGGTGGCGGAGCGGGTGGCGGGCGCGACCTGGCGCGGGCATCGCCGCTGGGATCTGCGCTTCCAAACGGGAGAGGTGCTCGCCCTGCCGGAGGGTGACGCGGAGGCGCGCGACGCCCTGCGGACGTTCGCGACGGTCGACGGCACGCAGGGGCTTTTGGAGCGCGGCTTCGTGCGCTTCGACATGCGCGATCCGACGCGCATCGTGAGCCAGCTTCCCCCGGACGGCAAACTGCCGGACAAGGGCGGACCCGCCGACGACGGGGCGCACGCCGGCTGATGGCCGATGGCCGGATCGTCACCGCCCTGGATGTCGGCAGCTGGAAGGTCTGCGCGCTGATCGCCGAGCTGGGGGACGAGGGAAAGCTGACGGTGCTCGGCACCGGACAGCGCGCCAGCCGCGGCGTCCGGCGCGGCGCCATCTTCGACCGGGAGGCGGCGGAGGCCGCGATCCGCGAGACCGTCGAACAGGCGGAGTCGATCGCCGGCTTCAATGTCGAGAACGCCTGGATCGGCTTCGGCGCGGCCTCGCTGCAAAACGATGTGGTGCGGGTGGAGACCGACCAGGGCGGCCACCAGATCGAGGACGAGGACGTCGACAACCTGCTGCGCGAGGCGCGCGCGTCGATCGACCCGGCGGGGCGCACCATCCTCCACGCCCAGCCCACGCTCTATACGCTGGACGGTGTGGGCGGGGTCAAGCACCCGCGCGGACTGCACGCGGACCGGCTCTCGGTCGACGTCCATGTCGTGGCGGCGAACGGGTCGCCCGTGCGCAATCTCGACTACGTCGTGCGATCGGCGCAGCTGGCGGTGCGCGGGGTGGTCGCCTCGCCGCTGGCGAGCGGTCTCGCCTGTCTGACGGCGGAGGAGCGGGAGTTGGGCGTGGCGCTCGTGGATGTCGGCGCGGGGATCACGTCGGTGACGTTGTTCGCGGGCGGCAAGACGGTCAGCCTGGCGGTGGTGGAGCAGGGCGGGGGCGACGTCACCGACGACATCGCGTCCGCCTTCGGCACCACTCGGGCGCACGCCGAACGGATCAAGTGCGTCCACGGATCGGCCTCCTCCGTCCCGCGCGACAACTCCGAGTTGATCGGCATGGCACCTGTCGACGACGCGCAGCTGGAGGAGGTCCCGGGGATCACCCGCGCCCAGCTGATCGGCGTCATCCAGCAGCGGCTGGCCGCGATCGCCGGAGCCGTCGACACCCAGCTCAAGCGTCAGGGCTTCACCGGACCCGTCGGCCGCCACGTCGTGCTGACCGGGGGCGGAGCGGAACTGAAGGGCATGGCCGATTATCTGGCCGGCGCTTTGGGGCGCACGGTGCGCATCGGGCGGCCGCGCGGGCTGGCGGCGCTTCCCGACGCGCACAGCGGCCCCGGTTTCACGACCGTGGCCGGCCTGGCGCTCTACGGCGCGTCCGACCCGCTCGACGTCCGCAAGGTGCCCCAGAAGATGCGGATGCGCGACGCCGCGCCGTGGCATCCGCGCCGCTGGCTGCAGGCGATGAAGGCCAATCTGTGACACCGTCCGTAGCCGCGAACGCGCGCCGCGCCACTTTAGGGGTGACCGCCGCCGCATCTTTCGCCAAACAGCCGACCAGAGACCGAGACTGAAAAGGATCCCTCATGCCAATCGAATTTGTCGCGTCCGACAATCTGGACGCCCTCAAGCCCCGGATCACGGTCATCGGAGTCGGTGGCGCGGGGTGCAACGCGATCGCCAACATGATCGGCTCCGACGTGGCCGGCGTGGACTATGTCGTGGCCAACACGGACGCGCAGTCGCTCCACACCAGCCCGGCGGACCGCAAGATCCAGCTGGGGTTGAAGATCACCCAGGGGCTGGGCGCGGGCGCGCGACCGGAGATCGGGCGCGCGGCGGCGGAGGAGACGCTCGACCAGATCGACACGGCGCTCGACGGCGTGAACATGGTCTTCATCGCGGCCGGCATGGGCGGCGGCACCGGCACGGGCGCCGCGCCGGTGATCGCCAAGGCGGCGCGCGACAAGGGGATCCTGACCGTCGGTGTCGTGACCAAGCCCTTCGGCTTCGAGGGTTCGCGCCGGATGAAGGCGGCGGAGGCGGGCATCGAGGAGCTGCAGGGCCATGTCGACACGCTGATCGTCATCCCCAACCAGAACCTGTTCCTGATCGCCAATCCGTCGACGACCTTCAAGGAGGCGTTCCAGATGGCCGACGAGGTGCTGCAGCAGGGTGTGCGCGGCATCACCGACCTGATGGTCATGCCGGGCCTCATCAACCTCGACTTCGCCGATGTGCGTTCGGTGATGGCGGAGATGGGCAAGGCGATGATGGGCACCGGCGAGGCCGACGGCGAGCGCCGCGCGATCGAGGCGGCCGAGCAGGCGATCGCCAACCCGCTGCTCGACGGCGTGTCGATGCAGGGCGCCAAGGGCGTCATCGTGTCGATCACCGGCGGCGAGGACATGCGCCTGATGGAGATCGAGGAGGCGGCCAGCCACATCAAGGAGCTGGTCGATCCCGACGCCAACATCATCTGGGGGTCCGCCTTCAACAACGACCTGGACGGCCGCATCCGCGTGTCGGTCGTGGCGACGGGCATCGACGCGGACGGTACGGCGGAGGCACCCCGCCAGCCGGCCGCCTCGGTCGCGCCACGACCGGCCTTCGCGGCGACTCCGGCTCGTCCAAACCCGCCGGAGCCTCCCCAAGCCACCACCCAAGCCGAGCCGCAGAGTCCGCCAGCGCAGGCGGAGGAGGCTGCCACATCCGCATCGCCCGTCTCGTCGGCGCAGGAGTCAACGGGATCCCCGCTCTCCTCCTGGCTGCGCGCGGCCCCCGCGGAGGAGGCGGGATCGGGTGAGCGCGTGGGCGAGCGGGAGCGTGGTTCGACGGCCGCCCCGCGGGCGGAGCCCGAGCCGCAGGGTCTGGCTGCGGCGTCGACTCAGCCGGCGTCCCCTCTCGCCGCCAAGCCGTCGCGTTCTGGACCCCAGCCGGCGGAGACCGCATCGGCAGAAAGCGACAGCGACACGCTCGACCTCACCACGCCGGTCGAGGAGGAACCCACCGCCGAGCGCCCGCCCCGGGTGGCCAGCGGTGGCACGCTCTTCGAGCGGATGAGCAACATGGCTCGCAATTCGATCGGCAGCGGCGAGGAGCGGAACGGCGACTCCGACCTGCCCCGCTTCCTGAGCCGCAAGGATGATCGCTGACGACATGGGCGCGCGCCACGGGCCGATCCGGTGAGCGGTGAGTTCCGCTGGGTAGGGCGAGGGGCACGCGGGGCGTCGCTCTAGGCTCGCGACCGCGCCGGGCCTATAGTCGCACCATGTCGTTTCCGTTCCGTCACCCGCGCCGCGTCTCGCACGCCGCCGGGGTCCTAGCCGGTCTGCTCCTGTCCGCCACCGCCGTCAGTCCATCCGCCGCCGAGCCGGTGGTGCAGGAACTCCCCGGATCCGGGGCGGCCGAGCGGCTGAGCGAGGCGCTGAGCGTGCTGGCCAGCAACGACGGCGATGCGCTGGCGCTGACGGCCGCGGGCAACGCGGCGCTGGACCTCAACGACGAGAACGCCGCCTTCGGCTTCTTCGCGCGGGCAAATGTGGTTGCGCCTCGCAATCCCGAGGTGAAGGTGGGTCTGGGTCGCGTGCTGGTCAGGATCGAGCGTCCGGACGAGGCGCTGCTGCGGTTCCGGGAAGCGGTCTCTCTGGGCGCGGACGCGCGCAGCTTCGCCCTGGATCGTGGCCTCGCACAGGACCTCCGTGGCGACTATGTGAGCGCCCAGGCCGACTACCGGCTGGCCGCGCAGTCCGTGTCGCGCGACGAGGTGACGAGGCGACTGGGTCTCAGTCAGGCGATCGGGGGCGACACCCGCGCCGGCCTCGCGACGCTTGCCCCCCTCGTGGCGCGCAACGACGCGGCGGCCTGGCGCGCGCGCGCGTTCGTGCTGGCGATGGACGGCGATGTCGCGGGTGCCCGCGCGATCGCCCAGGCGCGGATGTCCCCGGGAGTCGCGGGCCTGTTCGAGCGCTTCTTCGTGCGTCTGCCGGGCCTCAACCCGGCGGAGCGCGCGCGGGCGGTGCATTTCGGGGACATGCCGGCTCCGGGCCAGCACTACGCCTCCGTCCAACCGGGCAGCTCCGGAACCGCCTTCGCACAGGCCTCGCCTCCGCCGCAAACCGCGAGTCGGGCGCGGGGTGGGGCGCTGATCCCGCAGGGGCGCGCGCTCGGACGCAACCGCGCGGCGCTTCGACCTGCGGAGAGCGCGCGGACCGTCGCGGTGGGCCGGGGGCGTCCGAAGGGCCAGCCCCCGGCCACGCGCGTCGTCCAGGCCAGCCCGGCCGTGCCGACGGGTCCCGTGCCCCTGCCCACGCCCTTCCAGGTGACCTTGCCGACGCCACGGCCCACCCTGGTCAGCGTGGCGTCCGCATCACCTTCGATCTCCGCTCCCGTGCCCGCCGCGATCGCCGCGTCCGGTCCGACGCCGGCCGTGAGCGCGCCCGTGCCGTTTCCGGCCCCCGCTCCGCCGGCCAGCGCCCCGCCGCCGGTCGTGATCGCGTCGGTGGCGGAGGAGGCGCGCACGTCAGCATCCGTCGCGCCGCCCCAAGCCACCCCAGCCGTTTCCGCGGCGATCGTGAACGTGGATCCCGATGGAGCGCTGCGTCCGGGCGATCAGGTCATCACTCCGGCCGGCCCCATCGTGCAGCCCGACGGGGCGTCGGTTCCCCTGGCGGGCGTGCGCAACGAGACGCCCGAGTCGCTGCTGCCGCCGGGAGCGCTCCCGGACGTGGCCACGGCGGCGGCGACGGTCGCGCCAGCTCCGCGCCCGGGCTTCGATTCGGCCGCCACCGCGGTTCCGGAACAGCCCGAGACGAAGGGCGGACGCACTCCCGCATCGCCCTTCGGTCCTCCGACACCCTCCCTCAAATCGGTCACCGGGACGCCGCTACTCAAAGCCACTCCCAAGCCAGCGGATACCCCGAAGGTGACTGTCAAGTCGGACAAGACCGTCACGGCCGGCAAAGCCAAGGCCGCCGGCAACAGCGACGCCAAGGCGAAGACGGAGGTCGCGGACAAGGGCGCCTCCAAGGCGAAGGTGGCCACTGCCAAAACCGCCTCCGAGGCGAAGACCACCCGCAAGGCGAAGGTCGAGCCGAAAGCTCCGCCGGTTCCCGAACGCTACTGGTTCCAGATCGCCACCGGAGCCAACGCCAAGGCGCTCGCCTTCGACCTGAAGCGTCTGAAGAAGAAACACGACCTGATCGCGAAACTGGACGGCTTCTCCGCCGAATACGGATCGACCCGCCGGCTGGTCGTGGGTCCGTTCAAGACCGAGGCGGAGGCCAAGGCGTTCGAGGTCAAGGCCCGGGCAAGCGGACTGGACGGCTATGTCTGGATTTCGCCCGACGGCCGCGAAGTCGACCCGCTGCCCGGGCAGTGACACCCCTGTCGGCGCTCGCCGCGCGTCCGGATGCGAGTCGCGGCCGCCTCTATCCGCAGCCCGCCGATGGACGCGGTGCCGTGCGCGACTGTTTCGCCCGCGATCGCGATCGGATCGTCCATTCGGTCTCGTTCCGCCGATTGCGGCACAAGACGCAGGTGTTCGTCGCGCCCGATGGCGATCATTTCCGCGTTCGCCTGACCCACAGCCTGGAGGTCGCGCAGCTCGGCCGCACGCTCGCACGCGCGCTCGGCCTCAACGAGGATCTCACGGAGGCGCTCTGCCTCGCGCACGACCTCGGCCATCCACCCTTCGGCCATGCCGGCGAACAGGCGCTCGACGCCGTGCTGTCGGACCGGGGCGGCTTCGACCACAATGGCCACACCCTGCGCACCGTCGCCCGGCTGGAGCGGCCCTATCCCGACTGGCCGGGCCTGAACCTCAGCTGGGAGACGCTGGAGGGGCTGGCCAAGCACAACGGTCCGGTGTCCGACCCGGGCTGGGCGCTGGCGGAGGTGGACGCGGCCTATCCCCTCGCGCTGGGGCACTGGCCGGGTCTGGAAGCGCAGATCGCGGCGGTCGCGGACGACATCGCCTACGACAACCACGACATCGACGACGGACTGCGCGCCGCCCTGCTGACTTCCGATCAGCTCCTCACCGTGCCGCTCGTGCGGACGAGCTGGGAGCGGGTGCGTGCGCGCCGTCCCGATCTGGAGCCGGAGCGGCTGTGGCCGGAGGTCATCCGGGACCAGATCGGTGTGATGGTGACCGACGTGTACGACACCACCGTCGCGGCGGCGCGGGCGCTGGGCCTCCGCTCGCGCGAGGACCTGGTCGCGCTCGATCGGTCCGTCGTGGGCTTCTCATCCGGGATGAGCCCGGCGGAGCGTGAGTTGAAGCGCTTCATGTACGCCCACCTGTACCACCACCCGCATCAGCTGGAGATGGCCCGGTCGGCCCGCCGGATCGTCACCGGGCTGTTCGAAGTCTTCGCGCGCCATCCCGACCGGATGGGCGAGCACTGGTCCGTGCGGCTGCCCGTCGAGGAGCCGGCGCGCGGTCGGCACATCGCCGATTACATCGCCGGGATGACGGACCGCTACGCCGTCACAGCCTATCGCCGTCATGTGGGCGCCATCGCGCTGCCGGTCGAGTTCTGACGCTCGTCGCCGCGAGCGGCATGACACCCGGACGCGGCTGGGCTAAGCGCCCTCTCCATGTCGCTCACCACCCGCTTCTCCGAGGCCGTCGACGGCGCGCTCGACGCTCTCGAACGCGCCGGAGAGCTGCCGGCGGGGTTGTCGCGTGCGAACGTGACGGTCGAACCGCCGCGCGATCCCGCCCACGGCGATCTGGCGACGAACGCCGCCATGGTGCTCGCCAAACCCGCGGGCCTGAAGCCGCGCGACCTGGCCGAAGCGCTGGCGCGGGAACTGGACGGCGTCCCGGGCGTGCGGGCCGTGACGGTGGCGGGTCCCGGGTTCCTCAATCTTATCCTGGACGAGAGCGTCTGGGCGGACGAACTCGCCACCATTCACCAGCAGGGTGTCGATTACGGCCGGTCGGACCTGGGCGCCGGGCGCAGGATCAACATCGAGTACGTCTCCGCCAATCCCACCGGGCCGATGCACATGGGGCACTGTCGCGGGGCGGTGGTGGGGGACTCGCTGGCGAACCTGCTCGAGTTCACCGGGCACGCCGTGACCCGCGAATACTACGTCAACGACGCGGGCGCGCAGGTCGACATCCTCGCCCGCTCCGCGCACCTCCGTTACCGGGAGGCGCTGGGCGACGAAACCGGGGCGGTGCCGGGCGGGCTCTATCCCGGCGACTATCTCGTGCCGGTGGGCCGGTCGCTCGCCGACGAGTTCGGCGACCGCTATCGGACCGCGCCGGAGGAGGAGTGGCTGGCGCTCTTCCGCCGGCGATCGGTCGCGGCGATGATGGACCTGATCCGCGCGGACCTGGCGAAGCTCGGCATCGCGCAGGACGTCTTCACCTCGGAGGCGGAGCTGCTGGCGGAGGGCCGGCCCCAGGCGGCCGAGGCCGCGCTTCGCAACCGCGATCTCGTCTATGACGGCGAGCTGGAACCGCCCAAGGGGCAGGTCGACGAGGAGTGGGAGCCGGTCACGCTGCCGCTGTTCCGCTCCACGCGCTTCGGCGACGATCAGGACCGGCCGATCCGCAAGTCGGACGGCAGCTGGACCTATTTCGGCATCGACATCGCCAACCACTTCGCCAAGGCGGAGGACGCGGACGCGCTGATCGACATCTGGGGCGCGGACCATGGCGGAACGGTGCGGCGGATCGTGGGCGCGGTGGACGCGCTCACGGACGGCCGGGTGCCGCTCGACGTCAAGCTGATCCAGATGGTGCGGCTGCTGCGCCAAGGCGAACCCGTGAAGATGTCGAAGCGATCCGGCAGCTTCGTGACACTCGCCGAGGTCGTGGAGGAGGTCGGCCGCGATCCGGTCCGCTTCTCGATGCTGACGCGAAGGGCGGACGCGCCCATGGACTTCGACTTCGCGAAGGTCGTGGAGCAGTCGCGCGACAATCCGGTGTTCTACGTGCAGTACGCCCATGCCCGCGTGGCGTCGCTGCTGCGGCGGGCCGAGGAGCAGGGCCTTGTGCCGGACGGGCACAATCTCGACAAACTGGCTCCTGAGGACATCGACCTGATCCGCGTCGCCGCGCAGTTCCCGCGCATGGTCGTGGCGGCCGCGCAGGCGAGAGAGCCTCACAGGACCGCCTTCTATCTGTCTGATCTGGCGTCGGATTTCCACAGTTTCTGGACGCTTGGCAACGAACGGCCCGAGCTGCGGGTGCTGCAACCCGAACGGCCGGAGCTGACGGCCGCGCGCCTTTATATTGCCGCAGGGTTGGGGCAGGTTATCCGCAACGGCCTCGGTTTGATGGGGGTCGAGCCGGCGTGGGAGATGTAATATGACGACCAATCGCAGCGAACTGGACCTGGGCAGCGGCGAGCGTCTGCCGTGGCTCGAAACGGCGGCGGACTACGACGAACGCCAGCGGAGGAGCTGGGGCGTGGTGCTGGCGGTGCTCGCCGGCTTGGCGGCGCTGGCGCTGGTGATCGGCGGCATCTGGTACACACAGCGCGGCCCGGCCACCGCCGGCGACGGCGAGCTCATCGCGGCGCCCCGCGGCGACTACAAGACCCGGGCCGACGGCACGGACGGGATGAACGTCGGGAACGAATCGGAAGCCATGCTGGCGACGAGCGACGGGCAGGAGGCGCGGGGCCGGATCGCTGCGGCCGCCGATCGCCCGGCGAGCACGTCCCCCGCGGCGCCCGCCCCATCGCCGTCGGCCGGCACCGCAGGCCAGCAGACCATGGCTCCTCGATCCGACACGGGCTCCGCCGTTCAGCTCGGCGCGTTCGCGGACCAGGCTTCGGCCGAAGACCAATGGGCGAAGCTGAAGCAGGCACGCCGCGAACTGGCCCCGCTGTCGCATTCGGTCGAGCGGGTCCAGGCGGGGGGCAAGGCGGTCTATCGCCTGCGCGCCGCCGTCGCGGACCCGGCCGCCGGCCGGGCGCTGTGCCGGACGCTCCAGTCCGCCGGGACCGGCTGCTTCGCGGTCCGATAGACGCCGGTGACGCCCGCCATCCTGAGTCTGTCCGGGCTGACGCTCACACCGGACGAGGCGGCGCTGTTTCGAAGCGCCGGGCCGATGGGGGTGATCCTGTTCGGCCGCAACATCGCCGACCGGGCGCAGCTGTCGGCGCTGACCGCCGAACTCCGCGACGTGACCGGGCGGGACGATCTGCCGATCCTCATCGACCAGGAAGGGGGCAGGGTGCAGCGCATGCGGGCGCCGCACTGGCGCGACTATCCCGCGCCGGCGCGTTTCGGCGAACTCTGGGCGTGCAATCCGTCGCTCGCGCTGGAGGCGGCGCGGGCGAACGCCATCGCTTTGGGCGCGGACCTGGCCGAGGTCGGGATCACCGTCGACTGCCTGCCGCTCCTGGACGTTCCGCAACCCGGCGCCCACCGGGCGATCGGCGATCGTGCCTTTGCCACCGATCCCATCCCCGTCGCCGCGCTCGGTCGCGCCGTGCTCGAGGGCTTGGCGGAAGCCGGAGTGGTGGGTGTCGTCAAGCACATGCCCGGGCAGGGCCGCGCGCGCGTGGACAGCCATCACGAGCTGCCCGTGGTGGACGCGTCGGCCGAGGAATTGGAAAGGGACCTGGAGCCCTTTCGCTCCCTATCCGATGCGGCGATGGGCATGACGGGCCACGTGGTGTTCACCGCCTGGGATGCCGCGCACCCGGCGAGCACCTCGCCGACGGTCCTGCGGACGATCGTGCGCGGCCGAATCGGGTTCGACGGGTTCCTCATATCCGACGACCTCGACATGAAGGCGTTGTCTGGCCGGCCCGCCGAGCGGGCGGTCGCTGTGGTGGCGGCCGGCTGCGATGCGGCGCTGAACTGCTGGGGCCGCTACGAGGAAATGGCGGAGACGGTGGACATCCTGCCGCCCGCCGATCCCCGATCGCTGGAGCGGCTGGAGCGGGCGATGGCCTCGGTCGATCGCACGCGCTCCCGCGACAGCGCCGAACGCGGCCGCGCGGCGATCGCCGTGCGCGACGGGCTCATGGCGGCGGTGGGCTGATCGGTCCGTCGGCGCACGATCGCTGGCCAAGAGCGGCCTGGCTTCCTATGTTAGGCAAACGTTCCAAGGAGAATTCAGATGGGTGGCCTCAGTCTGTGGCACTGGTTGGTGGTCGGGATCGTGATCCTGCTCCTGTTCGGCAAGGGGCGGTTCTCCGATATGATGGGCGACGTCGCCAGCGGCCTGAAGAGCTTCAAGAAGGGTTTGGCCGAAGAGGACGAGGACCTGCCGCCCCGCCGGATAGAGACCGGAGGCCCGACCGTCACCGAGACGGCGGAGCGCGCCACCGTCGAGCGCGAGGGCGAGCCGCGGACCTGAGCCTCCAACTCTGATCGGCGTTCCACATGTTCGACATCGGCTCGTCCGAACTGCTGCTGATCGCGGTCGTCGCCTTGCTGGTGATCGGGCCAAAGGACCTGCCGCGTGTGTTGCACACGATCGGCCAGTGGATGGCCAAGGCGCGCGCGATGACGGGTCACTTCAAGACCGGCCTGGAGGCGATGGCGCGCGAGGTCGAGATCGAGGAGATGGAGAAGCAGTGGGCGGCGCACAACGACCGGATCATGAAGGAGCACCCGCCGTCGTCTGATGTCGATATTGTGAACCTGGTTGGCTCAGATGATCCGACTGCCGAGCCGATGCTTCCCCTGGCTTCAACCGAAAGGCCGGAAGGTCAGCCACCGGACGCGCCACCTGCGGTCTCCGGCACGTGAAGGACCTCGACGACAGCCGCGCGCCCCTCCTCGATCACCTCATCGAGCTGCGTCGCCGCCTTCTCCTGTCGGTGGTGGCGATCGTCGTGCTGTTCTTCGCCTGCTACCATTTCGCGCAGCCGATCTTCGGCCTGCTCGTCCGTCCTCTCGCGCACGCCTTTCCCTCCGGCGAGGGCCGGCTGGTGTTCACCGAGGTCTACGGCGCCTTCTTCGTCCAGGTGAAGGTCGCGTTGTTCGCGGCCCTGTTCCTGGCGTTCCCTATCATAGCAACCCAGCTGTGGCGGTTCGTGGCCCCCGGCCTCTACGCCAAGGAAAAGCGGGCTTTCCTGCCGTTCCTGCTGGCCACTCCAATCCTGTTCGGCGCCGGAGCGTCCTTGGCCTACTTCGTCGTCATGCCCACGGCGTTCCACTTCCTCCTCAGCTTCGATGGTCCGGTGGGAGGACTCCAGCAGGAAGCGCTGCCGGAGGTGAATGGCTATCTGAGCATGGTCATGACGTTCCTGATGGCGTTCGGTGTCGCCTTCCTGTTGCCGGTGCTCCTGCTGCTGATGGAGCTTTCGGGCCTCGTCAGTCGCCGCCAACTCGCGGGGGGCCGCCGCTACGCCATCGTGCTGTCGGTCGTGGTCGCCGCCATCGCGACACCGCCCGACGTCCTGTCGCAACTGATGCTCGCGGGACCGTTGATCCTTCTGTACGAAGGCACACTGATCGTGATGTGGTTCGGCGAGCGGCGCACCCGCCGCAGCGAACGCCCCGCCGCCGAATAGAAGTCAGTCGGCCGCGTCCTGAATCGCGTCGCCGGCGGACTTGATGTCCTTGCCCGCACCTTCGACCGTGTTGCACGCGGCCAGCGGGAGGAGGGTGGTCAGCAGGACGAGGGAAATGATCTTGCGCATCCGATGTCTCCGTCATGTGGAGATGCGTCAACCCGGTGTGTCCGCCAGGAGTTCCGATGACGCGAATGACGGCACGACGATGCTGTAGAGGCCGGCTTGACCGTCGTGATCCAGGGGAGAGCGAAGCTGCCGCGACAGGCCTGTCAGGACGCGGCCATAGCGCCTCTCCAGTTGAGACGACAGCGTCTCGGATGCGACGAACGCCGGCGCCGTGAAGGTCAGTCGCACGGCGGCGCCGCCTTCCGCTTCCGCCGCGATGGTCAGGGTCTGGGAGTGGGAACCGACGACCATCGCGAGTTCCGACAGCTCGGTGACGATGAAGGCGACCGATGTGGCTACGTCCTGCGTGACGAACGCAGGGGTGAGGAACAGGCGGATCGCCAGCTCCGCGTTCTCCTCGCCGGACGAGAGCTGGAGGGCGTTGGCCAGTTCGCTGATGAGCGCGGACAGGCTGACGCCGGTGTTCACCTCCGTGCCCGCGAAGTGGTTGCGGTGCACGACCGACAGCGCATCGACGCGCCTCTGGATCGATCGATAAGCGTCCTGCGCCATCGGGTCCTCGGCCGCCCGCGAGTGCAGGCTGATCAGGCTGGCGATGACCTGGAGATTGTTCTTCACCCGATGATGCACCTCCCGCGTCAACGCCGTCTGCCGCTTCAGGCCGTCCTCCACCTCGTGGATGTTGCGCGCGACGAGCCCTGATAGGTCGCGAAGACCCAGTCCCAGGGCGTGCACTTCCCGCGAGCCGGTTCGGTTCTCGTCGCCCAGCGTGATGAGGGTACCAGGCTGATACGCCTCCACTTGACGGGTCAGATAGCCTAGCTGGCGTGTGAAGAGACGGTGGACGAGCAGCCAGCCGATCAGCGCGGATCCGATCGTCATGAGGATGGGAAGGCCGATGGCGATCCACTGCGCCGTGGTGGGCGGCAGGTCCGGCACGGTGGCGGTCAGCGACAGGTCGAACCCCGGCAATTCGCTCGTCATGGAACTCACGCCGAAAAAGCGGACGGAAGAGGCCAAGCGGTTCGCGAGCGGCATCGTGGCGTCGGGAGATTGCAACACGAGGGAGTAGCGATTGCCGAGGTCGACTGGACTGCTGAGGCGCAGCACCTCATCCTTCGGGTAGCGCAGAACGGTAATCCAGCCATTCTCGGCGCGGCGGCTGAGCACCAGTTCTGTTTCGGACACCTGCGCGTGCAGATCGGTTCGGCTGGGAATCGGCACCGCGCTGGTCCAGTGGAAGGCACAGACGACCGAGCCGGCGGTATCGGCGATGACGAAGCCCGACACGCCTCTGTGCCGCGTCCGAATCGTTTCTGTCGATTGCCGGCAAAGCGCGTCACCCCGGATCGGCTGAGCCACGGCTTGGGCCGAAGCGGAGGCGGCGACGGTGGACTGGTCCTCGACGAGGTTGCGGCGAAGGCGCGAGGCGACCGATTCGAGTTCGACCGACAGCCGCTCGACGCGATCCGCGGCGGCGCTCCGGCCCGTGGACGCCGAGGCCAGGACGGAGATCATGGAGAGCGGCAGCAGCATCGCGCCCAGGATCAGGAACACCTTGATGCCTGTGGACATGTCCGCCAGCCGCCCGCGTGCGGGGTCGGCGGGGGCGTTCGTCCCATTGCTGGCGGGCGCGGACGTTTGCGGCATGAGGGAACTCAATCCAGCTTACGCAAGAGATCCAGCATATCCTGGGGAACACCCTCATCCAGGGCGTCACGATAAGCGTTGCGCAAGACCTGGCCCAACCCCTCTCGGCGCATCGTGGCGGGATCCTTGACCTGCGGCCGATCCTGTCCACCGCTCTTCCCCGGGGGCGAGTCCCCCTGCGCCGCCGTGTCGGGTGATGTCGGCGGCTGCTCGGGCGGTCCGCTGCTCAATATCCATCCTTGTGTCTGCGTTGAACGCCGATGAGACCACCGGCGCCAGTGTCACGCTGGGTCACAGCACGCTGTTCGGCCAACCCACCGGCGTGCGTAGGGTTCCCGGTGTCGGCGCCGCGTCCGGTGGCTCGCGCCCTTGACCTGTTCGCCCCGACCGCCCTAGCGAAGGTGCTCATAAGGGCGAGCGAAGATGCGCGTCCATAAGTCGGGATCAAGACGACCATGCCATTGGGCGAGACATTGCGACCCCACCTGCCGTTCCTGCGCCGCTACGCGCGCGCCCTGACCGGCACGCAGCGCGCGGGGGACGATTATGTCCGCGCGACGCTGGAGACGGTGGCCGCCGCGCCCGACGAGTTCCCCACCGACGTGGATGCCCGCGTCGGCCTTTACGCCACCTTCCACCGCATCTGGTCGGCATCCGCGCTCCGCGAGCACGACGCCACGGCCGGAACCGATGCCGATGGCGGAGACTCCGGTTCCGTCCAGGCGATCGCGGGAGCCCGCCTGTCCCAGGTGACGCCGCTGGACCGTCAGTGCCTGCTCCTGACCGCGATGGAGGGCTTCAGTGCCAACGAGGCCGCGACGATCCTGGGCATCGACGCCGCCTCGGTCGCGCGACACACGGAAGACGCGCTGGCCGAGATCGAGCGTCAGACGCGCGCTGATGTGCTTATCATCGAGGACGAGCCGATTATCGCGATGGACATCGAGACCATCGTGCGCGACCTTAACCACGAAGTCACCGGCATCGCGGTCACCCGCGACGAGGCGGTCGCGCTCGCCTCCGACCATCGCCCCGGCCTGATCCTCGCCGACATCCAGCTCGCCGACGACTCCAGCGGCATCGACGCCGTCGCCGATATTCTTAAGCAGTTCCACGTGCCCGTGATCTTCATCACGGCATTTCCGGAACGGCTGCTGACCGGCGAGCGGCCGGAGCCGGCGTTCCTGATCACCAAACCGTTCCAGCGCTCGACGGTGAAGGCCGCGATCAGCCAGGCCCTCTTCTTCCACTCCCAGACCGTTCCGGCCTGACATCAGGATGTGTTGCACCCGATGACCGATCACCGTTCCCAAGTCGGGCAGCCGCCCGTCGACGACGACCCCGACGGTCAGGGCCACGTCCAGCCGACGCAGACCCGCGGCGCCAGCAAGGAAGGCGTCGTGCGCTGGGTGCTGATCGCCTCGATGATCCTGATCGTCGGCGCCATGGCACTCGTGTTCCTGTGGGGCGGTTCCTGATCGCGCCAGCGACCGTTGCGCCCACGTCCGTCGCGACTATATTTGTGCTTCCCCGCGAGCTTGGGCCCGCTGACCTCGACGACAGGACGACCACGACCTTGCCGCAATCCGACGCTGTGCGACGCGATGCCGACGGCAACGCGATCGAGACCCTGCCGGACGACGAGTTCAAGGCTCAGCTTGCGCTGGTCATTCCGCACCTGCGCGCCTTTGGCCGGTCGCTGGCCGGCAATCGGGAGAATGCCGACGATCTCGTACAGGAAACGCTGCTGAAGGCATGGACGGCGCGCAAGCGCTATCAGGCGGGCACCAACATGCGCGCCTGGACCTTCATCATCCTGCGCAACCTGTTTCTCAGTCAGGTGCGCCGGGCACGCTTCAAGGGTGAATGGGACGAACTGGTTGCGGAGCGCGTGCTGGCCGCGCCGGCATCCCAGGACAAGCACATTCAGCTGGCCGACGTGCAGCGCGGACTCCAGTGCCTGCCGGCCGCCCAGCGCGAGGCGCTCGTGCTCGTGGGCGCGGGTGGCTTCGCCTACGAGGAGGCGGCCGCGATCTGCGGCGTCGCAGTGGGGACGATCAAGAGCCGGGTGGCCCGCGGTCGGGCGGCCTTGGAAGAGTTGATGAGCGGCGAGGCGATGGGTGGACGGCGTGACTCGGCCGATCCGAACCCCAACGGGCAGGCGCCCGTCGACACGATCATGGCCGATGTCGCCCAGCTATCCGGAGATCGCTGACCGATCGAGGCGTTTGAGGAGCGACTCGAACGGGTGCTGGTCGCATGCTGGAAATGCCCGCTGCAGGCTTTCTCCACAACGCTCCAGCCGAGCTTGCGGCGTTCGATCGGGCTTGGTCGCGGAAGGATGGCGGTGCGCGTCCATAGTCCTTGAAACTGCGGAGTGGCCTGGAGGTTGCCCCATGTCATCACTTCGTGGCGCGGCATGAGCATAGACGCCCGTCGGGACGCGCTGGTCCGAGCGACCGAAAGCCCATTCCTGACCGGCTGCCTGCAACGCTTCCCAGACTTGGCGCCGTGCTTCGGCGAGCACGGGTCCGAGGCGACGGTCCGTCGGGCACTCGAAAGCGACGCGGATCGCCCGGTCCGCGCGGACTTGCGTCTCCAGCGCACGCGTCTGGCCACCGCAGTGGGATTGGCCGACCTGTCGGGCGAGTGGGCGTTCGAACGGGTGGTGAATACACTCTCCGATTTTGCGGACCTGGCCTGCGAACGCGCCTTGGCGGAGGCGGTGCGGATCGTGGTTCCCACGTGGGACGAGCCGGAGGTCACCGGCTTTTGCGTGCTGGCGCTCGGCAAGCACGGGGGGCGGGAGCTCAACTACTCGTCCGATATCGATCCGATCCTGCTCTACGACCCGCTGCGCGTGCCTCGCCGAGCGCGCGACGATCCGCAGCGTGCCGCCGAACGGATCGCGCGCGCCTGGGTCGACCTGCTGCAGTCGCGCGACGGCGACGGTTACGTCTTCCGCGTCGACCTGCGCCTGCGTCCGTCGCCGGAAGTGTCGCCACCCGCCGTGCCCATCGACGGTGCCGTCGCGCACTACGAAGCCGCCGCGCTGCCGTGGGAACGGGCGGCGATGGTGCGCGCCCGGGTGGCGGCGGGCGACCGCTCGCTGGGGCAGCGCTTCCTGGCGGAGATCCGGCCCTTCGTGTGGCGGCGCTCGCTCGATTTCGGCGCGGCGGCGGAGCTCACCGACATGGCCGCGCGCATCCGGAGCTCCGCCGGCGCAAGGGACACCGCGGCGCCCGGCGGGGATCTGAAGCGGGGGCGGGGCGGTATACGGGAGGTCGAATTCTTCGTTCAGGCCCACCAGCTGATCCACGGAGGACGCGACGAGTCCCTGCGCGAGCCGAACCTGCTCCGCGCGCTCGACCGGCTCGTGATCGCCGAGCGCCTGGACGGGGAGACCGCGACGCGGTTGGCCCTGGGCTACCGCCGTCTGCGGACCGTCGAGCACCGGCTGCAGATGATGGACGATCGCCAGACGCACAGCTTGCCCCTCGATCGCGCGGCGCTGGACGCGGTCGGTCGCCTGGACGGGTGGCGCGACGGAGCGGCGCTGCTCAGCGATCTGCGGCCGGTGGTGGAAACGGTCGCGGCCCGCTTCGGCGAACTGGACGTCCGACCGAAGACGGGCCTGCCCTTCGACCAAGCCGAGTTGCGGCGATGGCTGGTGAAGGCGGGATTCATCGACGCGTCCGCCGCCCAGGGACAGATCGCCGCCTGGCGCGCGGCGAGCGCGCCCGCGCTCCGCTCGGGGGCGGCTCAGGCCGCGCTGGAGGACGTGTTGCCACTGCTGGTGGCGCGGCTGGGCGAAGCGGGCGATCCACAGGCCGCGCTGCATCGCTTCGACGACGTGCTGCGCCGTCTGCCGAGCGCCGTCGGGCTGTTGCGCCTGTTGCAGGCCAATCCAAAGGTCGCGCGCGTACTGACCGAGGTGATGGCGGCCGCGGCCGCGCTCGCAGACATGCTGGCGGAGCGACCGGGGTTGCTCGACCGGCTGCTGGACGCCAGCGCCTTCGATCCGCCGGAATCGGCGGCCGTGCTGGCGCATCGCTGGCAGGACCAGCTCGCGTTCCTGCCTCTGGAGCAGGCGCTGGATGGCCTTCGGGATCGAGTGGGCGAGGAGCGCTTCGCCCTGGGCGTGCAGGCGGTGATGGGAAGCCGCGCACCGGCGGTCCTGTCGGAAGGCTACGCCTCGGTGGCGGAGGCGGCGGTTCAAACTGCCGTCGCGCGCACGGCGGTCGAGTTCGAGGAGAAGCACGGGAGGATCGACGGCGGGCTGATCGTCCTCGCCCTCGGTCGCCTGGGCGGACGCGCGCTGACCCACGCCTCCGATCTGGATCTCGTGTTCCTCCATTCCGGACCCGCCACCGTCCGCTCGGACGGAGCGGTGCGGCACGATGCCACGGTGTACTGGAACCGCTTCGCGCAGCGCGTGATCGCGGCGCTGTCGGTGCGCACGGCGGCGGGACCGCTCTACGACGTGGACGTGCGGCTGCGGCCATCGGGCGAACAAGGACCGCTGGTCACGACCATCGAGGCCTTCCGCCGCTACGGACTGGAGAGCGCGTGGACCTGGGAGCGCATGGCCTTCGCCCGCGCGCGACCGATCGCAGGCGACGAGCCGGGCAGGACGGCGGCGGCGGAAGCGCTCCGTACGATCCTGCGAAAGCCGGGCGATCCGGCGGCCGTGTGGCGCGATGTCGGTGCGATGAGGACCCGCATGGACTTCGCCAAGCCTCCGCGCGGTCCCCTGGACATCAAGCTGTTGCCGGGAGGGCTGGTCGATGTCGAATTCCTCATCCACGCCACCCAGCTCGCCAGCGGTCGCGGACACGATCCCCACCTTCCCGATGCCCTGGACGAGCTGATCGCCGACGGTCATCTGGACAGGGCGCTGGCACCGGCCTTCCGCCTGCTGTCGGATGCCCTGTTCCTCCTGCGGCTGACCGCTCCTTCTGGTGCAATCGAGTCGGTCGCCGCCAGCGTACGGACCGCCCGGGCGTGCGGCCGACCGGACTGGGCCTCATTGTCGGCAGACCTGTCGCAGGCCCGTCGGGTGGTCGTCCGGGAATGGCGCTCGCGCTTCGGCTCCATGAGGGAGGTGGGCGATGTCTGACGGACCCCCCTTCGTCTGACGGACCTGCCGCCGGATCTATCGGTGATGTTCGACGGCAGCGAGCACGGCTCGACTGCCAATTGGCTCGGTCAGACGCTCGTCCTGTTCTGCTACCCGCGCGCCTCCGCACCGGCTTATACGCGCGAGGTTCGCTTATACGCGCGAGGTACAGATGGCCGGCTATGCAGAAACAGCGCGCTCACTCCATGACAACCGAGGAGCGCACGGGTTCAACTCACCGCGCGCCCCAACCGACCCATCCCGTCGTTAACCATTCATTGTTGATACCGCCTCAACTCTCCGACACATCCGATCGCGAGGTATCACTGCGAAGGGTAAATGAGCCCGGACGTGGACGGTTCCGCCGCTCGAAAAATTTTGTGGAGAGAGTTCTTGCCGCCACTGTCCTTTGCCCGCCTCGCCCTGCCTTCGATGGTTGCGTTCTTGTCCATCGGCGGCTTCGCGGTCACGGCTCAGGCGGCGGAAGGGGAGGCGGCCGCCGCCAGCGTGGTGGCGACCAGCGCGGCGGACACGGCCGGCGATCCGCAGTTCCGCTCGCTCTTCAACAGTTGGAAGATGACCGACGAGGGTGCCGCCGCGGCCGCGTCGATCCCCAGCCAGAAGCCGGTGACTTCAGTGCAGGTGTCGTCCTCCTTCGGGATACGCTCAGATCCGTTTACGGGCCGCGCGCGGCGTCATACCGGAATCGACATCCCCGGTCCGTTGGGCACGCCGATCTACGCCACGGCCGACGGCGTGGCGGATCACGCCGGCTGGATGAACGGATACGGCAATCTCGTGGAGCTGAACCACGGCCGCGGGCTGGAGACCCGCTACGGTCATATGAGCCGCATCGCGATCAATCCTGGCGACCACGTCACCAAGGGGCAGTTGATCGGCTATATGGGTTCGACCGGCCGGTCCACCGGCAGCCACCTGCATTACGAGGTCCGGATCGACGGCACCCCGGTCAACCCGCTGCCGTTCCTCGCCTCCTCCGATTACATGGTCGCCCTGAAGGACGCGCACGACGCGCCCCGTGGCCCGCAGCTGGCGCTCGGTGGGCCTGACGAGAGCGGCGACGAGTAGCATCGCCTTGCCGGAATCGACCCCCGACCCTATCTGAATATTATGACCTCGCTCCCCGTTCAGCTGTCCGCTTCCGCCGCGGCGCGTGTGGCGTCGATCGCTGGGAAGCAGGGTCGCAACGCGATCCTTCGGCTTTCCGTCGAAGGGGGTGGATGTTCGGGGTTCCAATATCGGTTCGGACTGGCCGATGAAGTGGATTCGGACGATGTGAGGGTGGAGGGCGACGGTGCGGCCCTGGTGGTCGATCCCGTCAGTCTGGACCTTGTGCGCGGCAGCACGGTCGACTTCGTTCAGTCTATGGGTGGATCCTCCTTTCGGGTGACGAACCCCAACGCCGCCGCCGGATGCGGCTGCGGAGCCAGCTTCGCTCTCTGACCGCTGACAGCCCGTCGCAGGTGCGCTAGTCGGCATTCCATGCGGATCGCCACCTTCAACATCAACGGCGTGCGCGCCCGTCTGCCACGGCTGCTCGAGTGGCTCGAAGACAGGGGACCGGATGTTGTCTGCCTGCAGGAGGTGAAGGCGGAGGACGGAGACGCGTTCACCGCGCAGTTCGAAGCCGCGGGCTACCAGGCGCTCTGGCACGGGCAGAAGGGCTTCAATGGCGTGGCCATCCTGTCGCGCGAGACCGCGACGGAGCGGGTGCGGCGCCTGCCTGGGGACGAGAACGACGAGCAGGCCCGCTATCTGGAAGCTCGGATCGGCGAGTTGATCGTGGCTTCGATCTACCTGCCGAACGGCAACCCGCGACCCGGACCCAAGTTCGATTACAAGCTCGCCTGGATGGATCGGTTGCGCGCCCACGCGTCCGGGCTGCTCGCCGGGGAGAGCCCGGTGGTGCTCGCCGGCGACTACAATGTCATTCCGACGGACGCCGACACATTCTCGGTGCGGGCGATGGCCGAGGATGCGCTCGCCCAGCCGGAGTCGCGCGCGCGCTATCGGGCGCTGCTGGCGGACGGGTGGACCGATGCTATCGAGGTCCGCAACCCGGGTGGCGGCCCCTGGACGTTCTGGGACTATCAGGCGGGCGCCTGGGCCAGGGACGCGGGATTCCGCATCGATCACCTGCTGCTCAGCCCTTCCGCGGCGGACCGATTGATGGACGCTGGCGTCGACAAGGGGGTGCGCGGTGAGGACAAGGCCAGCGACCACGCGCCGGTCTGGATCGAGCTGAGTGAGAATTGACGCGGTGGTCGGTCAGGCCCGACCCCACTCTTCGAGCACCTCGTCCACCCACTGCGGCACCCGTTTCGTCGCCGGTCCGGCCCGATGCTCGTCGAACGCGCCCGTGACCTCTGTCGGTTCCAGGTTCAGCTCGAGCGTGCGCGCGCCGCCAGCGCTCGCGAGACGTCCGAAACCCGCCGCCGGGTGGACGCTGCCCGACGTGCCGATCGACACGAACAGGTCGCAGGCGACCAGCGCCGCTTCGATCTCCTCCATCCGACGCGGCATCTCGCCGAAGAACACGATGTCGGGTCGCAGCGCCGGCCGCTCGCAGGCGGGGCACTCGGAGCCAGGCGGCAGAGCGCCATTCCAGCGATGGTGTTCGCCGCACACCGAGCACAGGGCGGATCGGAGCTGGCCGTGCATCGCGATCGGTCGGCTGCCGGCGCGCGCGTGCAGGTCGTCCACATTTTGCGTGACCAGCGTGACCTCACCGGCTTGCTCCAGCCGCACGAGCGCGTGGTGCGCCGCGTTCGGCTCCACACTCGCCAGTCCGGCGCGGCGCTCGTCGTAGAAGCGATGGACCAGCGTCGGATCGCGAGCGAGCGCTTCGGGCGTGCAGACATCCTTCACCCGATAACCCTCCCACAGGCCGCCGGGACCTCGAAAAGTGGCGAGGCCCGACTCGGCGGAGATGCCCGCGCCGGTCAGCACCACGATGCTCACGCCAACGCCTTCTCGTAGATCGTGTAGGTGCGGTTGACCCGGCTCTCGATCGCCTCGGCGATGGCGATCATGCCCTGGTTGTCGTCGAGCACCCAGCCGATCTCGCCGCGCGTGGCGCCGAATTGATCCACGGAGGCGGCGCGGATCTCCTCGAACAGCATGGAGGAGAGCTGACTTGCCAAGCGGCTGCTCTGCAGGCGCTTGGCCACGCCCATCAGCGGGACGCGCATGGTGCGCGGGCGCGGGTTCCGAAGCCAGTAGAGCAGCCGCGCCCAGCCGAACGGGAACAGCGAACCGTTCAGCGGCTTGATCGCTTCGTTGAGGTCCGGCAGCGTCATCATGAAGGCGACCGGCTCGCCATCATATTCGGCGATCCGGATCAGCTCTTCGAACACCAACGGTTTGATCTTGCGGCCGAACACCGCGATCTCACGGTCGGTGATGGGCACGAAACCCCAATTGCCGGACCAGGCGTCGTTCAGGATCGCAAGGATGGTCGCCGCCTCGTCGTCGAAGCGGCCCTTGTCCACCGTGCGGATGCGGATGCGTTCGTTGCGGCGACCCGATTCGATGACGCGCGCGATCAGCGGCGGGAAGCGCTGGGTGATGTCGAGCTCGTAGGTGTGGAGCCGCTTGATCGGTCGATACCCCGCCCCCTCGATCCAACCCTGATAGGCTGCGGGGTCGTGGCCCATCATCACGGTGGGTGGGTGGTCGTGGCCATGGGTGAGCAGCCCCGGCTCCTCCCAGATCGACAGGCTGATGGGGCCGAGCACCCGGTCCATGCCGCGCGCGCTCAGCCGCGCTTCCGCCGCGGACAGCAGGGCGATCGCCGCGGCCTCGCTCTCCGCCTCGAACAGCCCGAAGAAGCCGGTGCCGGGGCCGAAGCCCTGCTCGGGCGGCTGCTCGAGAGCGAGGTTGTCCGTGTGCGCGCTGATGCGCCCGACCGGATGGCGGCCGTCCCAAGCGACGAACAGATCGACCGTCGCGTGGTCGAAGAACGGGTTCTCGGCCGGATCGATCAGCTCGGCCGCCTCTCGGTCAAGCGGGCGAACCCAGTGGAGGTCCCCCGATCGCAGCGCCCGCGGCACAGTCAAAAAGGCGCGCCGGTCCGCTTTCGTGCGAACCGGCCGAACCTCGATCGTCACGGACGCGGACGCCGTCAGTCGGAGTTGCGCTTGCGCGTCGGCCCGGTGGCGACCACGCCTCCCGACAGCTCCTTCACCCAAGGATAGCGCTCCGCCACTTCCTCGGTGTAGCCCAGGTTGAACACCGTCGGACTGCGCCGCTTGCGCTGCGAGCGCTCGTAATGCGTGCCGAACAGCTTGTCGGCGGCGAAGCTGGTGATGCCGAAATTGCCGGTCTCGTCGTGGTAGTGATGCTCCAGATGCCGCGCCTTCATGGTTTTGAGCAGCGGGTTCCTGGGCTTGATCGCCAAGTGCTGGATGCAGTGGACGAACTCGTTGATGATTGTCAGCAACATCCCCGTCGCGGCCGCCGCCGCCGCCCCGCCAATGCCGCCGATCAGCCAGCCGACCGGAGCCGTCGCCAGCAGGATCGTGGGCAGCGTGTTCCACAGCGACCCGAACAACACCTCCAGATGGTTGGGGTCCTGGTGGTGGTCGTAATGCGTGCGCTTCCACGTTTTCGCCAGAGTCGGCACCTTGTACATCCAGGTGGAGTGCAGGACAAAGCGATGAAGGACGTACCAAACCAGCGGATAAACGACGACCGCCACCGCGATCACGGCAAGTGTCGGCAGCACGGCCGCCGGATAGGCGACGAACACGCCGATGAAGACGGCGGCCAGCCCGAGGTAGGTGATGATCGTGGGATATTGAAAAAACGCCTTGACCAGGTCGCCCAGGTCCATCCGATCCAGGTAATGCGATCGCTTCCACAGGGTGGCGTCGGGGGCAGTGTGGGTCGTCATCGTTGTTCTGTCCTAAGGGGCGGCTGCGTCAGATTGGGTCCGGACGCGCCGGGAACAAGGGTGTAGCGACAATCGGCTGAACGGGCTCGAAACACTCGAAGTCATTGCCTCGCCAATGCGGCAGCAATGCGGCCGATCCCGTCACTCTTCCGTGCGGATCAGCACCGTCTCCCCGATCAGCAGGAACAGGAGCAGTGGCCCCCAAGCCGCAAGCCAAGGCGGATAGGCCCCCAGATTGCCCATCGCGAGCGCGAAATTGTCGGCCACGAAATAAGCGAAGCCGAGCGCCATGCCGGCGATCGCGCGCATGAACAGCTGGCCCGATCGCGCCAGGCCGAAGCCCGCGACAGCCGCCAGCAGCGGCATCAGGGCGGCCGACAGCGGGGACGAGAATTTGTGCCACCAGCTCGGCTTGAGCTGCACCGTGGGACGGCCGGAGGCTTCCAGCTCGCGGATCGCCGAGGCGAGATCATGCGACGAGAGCTCGTCGGGATTGACATCGGCGAGGGTGAACTGGTCGGGCGAGAGCCCGCTCAGCCGCAGGGTCGCGGGCGGCGACAGGGTGGCCGTCGCGACCGAGAACGCGCGCGCGCCGCTCAGGTCCAGCCGGCCGTCGGGTCCGAACCGTCCCTCCGGCGCCCGCGTCAGGTGATGCAGCGTACCGTTCTGGCGTTCGAAGACGGTCACACCGACGAGTCGCGTGTCGCGTCCTGCGCCCAGCACCTTGCCCGCGCGCACGATGTCGTCGCCCGCTCGGACATAGACGTTCGTCTGCGCACCGCCCCTGGGAATGATGCGGCCGTAATCCACCGCCTGCCAGGCACCCAGCCGCGCCGCGGCGGGGGCCGCCACGCGCTCCGAGAACACGAAGCTCACCCCGGCCACCAGCACGCCGCAGGCGACCATCGGGGCCAGGATCTGGTGCGCCGAAAGCCCCGCCGCCTTCATCGCCACCACCTCCGAGCTGCCATTCAGCTGCAGCAGCATGACGAGGGTGCCGAGCAGGACGGAGAAGGGCAGGAAGGTCTGAACGATGGCGGGCGCGCGCAGCGCGGCATAGTGCAGCAGGGTGGCTTGGCCGTTTCCGGGCGTCGCCAGTATGGCGCCGCTCTCTCCGAGCAGATCGAGCGTGAGCAGGATGAGCAGCAACCCGGCCAGGACCGCGGCGCCGCGGGTGAGGAACAGCCGGCCCATGTACAGTGTCAGCTCGCGGGATGGGAAGAAGGTGGGTCTCACGCCGCACGGGCCGTTCGCCGGAACGGCCGGGCGACCGCGCTCCCGACCGCCGCGAACGCCTTCTCCAACGCGCCGATAGGCTGGCCCCCCGCTCGGAAGGCGAGCGTCCAGAACATCCAGAGGATCAGGGCGGCGAAGGCGGCGAACGGTCCCCACAGCGCCAGCACGGGATCGACCCCGCCGCGAGCGCCCACGCTCTCGGCGTACTGGTTGACCTTGTGATAGGTGACGACGAAGATGATCGACAGGAACACGCCGAGCGCCGAAGCGGATCGTTTCGGCGGCACCGCCAGCGACACCGCGAGCAGCGGCAGGAGCAGCATCATCGCCACTTCGGCCAGGCGGAAGTGCAGGTTGGCCCGGCTCTGGTCCCGGCGTGGTTCGGGATTGCCGGGCGCCCCCAGCCGCACGAGTTCGGGCAGGGTGTACTCCCGGTTTTCCTCACCACGTCCGCGAAAGGCCTCGGCGCGCGGCAACTGGATCGGCAGGTCCTGCTGCGCGAAGGTGAGCACGCGCGGCCCCGCGAGGTCCGGCGCTTCCTGCACGAGCACCCCGTCGCGCAGCCGCAGGAGCACGGTGTCGGGATCGCCGGACTGCAGGAACTCGCCGCCCTGGGCGGTGGCGGTCAGCGTGGTGCCGGCCTTGGGCCGCGCCTGCACGAACAGGCCGCCCAGCCGCCGCCCCTCGTCCATGCTCTGTTCGATGCGGATGGTCAGGCCGTCGCCTAATTTGTTGAACTCGCCCACTTTGACCGATGCGCCCAGCGCACCCGATCGCAGCTCGAACTTCAACCCCTCATAGGCGTAGCGCGCGCGCGGCTGGACGAAGCCGACGATCGCCAGGTTCACCAGCGCGAGCACGATGGCGAACAGGTAGGGCACGCGCAGCAGTCGCGTGTAGCTGAGGCCCACGCCGCGCAGCACATCGAGCTCCGACGTCGTGGCGAGCCTGCGAAAGGCGAGCAGGATGCCGATCATCAGCCCGATAGGGATGCCCAGCGACAGATATTCGGGCAGCAGATTGCCCAGCATCCGCCAGACCACGCCGACCGGCCCTCCCTCCGCCGCCACGAAGTCGAACAGCCTGAGCATACGATCGAGCACCAGCAGCATGGCGGCGATGACCAGGGTGGAGAACAGTGGCACGGCGATCAGCCGCGCCAGATAGCGGTCGAGGAGAGTCACGCAGGTCCACCCCAATGTGGTCGCCCTCTCACCACGTTTTCGCCGCAATGCCAACCCAGCTTCCTCATCGAGACCGGCGGCACGGGGACGCTGCCATGACGATGGAGGAAACGAAGGTGATCGTGGGTGTGAAGACGACGATGGCGGCCGTGGCGGCGGGCGCGCTCGCATGGTCGATCGGCGGTTCGGCGGCGGCCCGTCCGGTCGGACCCGATGCCCAGGCGTGCGCGGCCGGCAAGCCGGCGCTCGTGGTGCGGGTCTTCGGTTTCAAGCAGGCGACCGGCCGCCTGCGCCTGAAGCTCTATGACGCCGACCCACGCACCTATCTGGGCAAGACCTCCCAGCTCGACCGGATCGTGGTGCCCGTGCGCTCCGGCGGCCAGCTCGACGTCTGCGTGCCGGTCCCGCATGCGGGCGGCTATGTGGTGTCGGTGCTGCACGATGTCGACGGCGACAACGACGCGGAGTCGAGCGACGGCGGTGGCGTCACCGGCAATCCACGCGTGTCGCTCGGCGACGCGATCACCGGCCGTCGGCCTCCGCTGGCGCGGGTGACGGTGTGGGTCGGGACGACGCCTGTGATCGCTCCGGTGCGGCTGATGTACAAGCAGGGGCTGTCCATCGGTCCCGTTCGGAACCCGGTGTGACGGCCCCGCGCCCGTGGTGAGCATCGCTCTCCTGTCCAACCCGCAGTCCACGGGCAACCGCTCGCTCCTCCCGCGCGTGCGGCGGTTCTGTGCCGAGCATCACGATGTCTTCCATTATGAGGTCGACGAAGTCGGGCAGGTGGGCGACGCGCTCACCAGCATCGCCGAGGTGCGACCGCGCATCCTGGTGGTGAACGGCGGCGACGGAACCGTGCAGGCGACGCTGACCGCGATGCACAACGGGGACTACTTCACCACTCCTCCGCCGGTCGCCGTGCTGCCCAACGGCAAGACCAACCTGATCGCGCTGGACCTGGGCGCCGTCGGCGATCCGATCGTGGCGCTCGGCCGTGTTCTGGAGATCGCGCGGGACGGGCTCAACGATCATCTCGTCGAGCGCGAGCTGATCGCTCTGTCCGCCGGAACGTCGAACATACCCACGGTCGGCATGTTCCTGGGCGGCGCGGGGCTGGCCGACACGATCCTGTTCTGCCGGCGCTCGATCTACCCGCTGGGCCTGCCCAACGGCGTCAGCCATGTGCTGGCGGCGCTGGCCGTGCTCGCCTCCATCGTCGTGCGCATCTCCAGCCGTTTTCTGCCACCTCGCCCCAGTCCCATCCGCGTGCGGCTGCGACGCGACGGCTTCGTATCGGGAGTCTTCTCGTTGCTGATCGTGACCACGCTGGAGCGGTTGTTGCTGTCCATCCAGACAAGCGACCGCGACGGACCGTCCGGCGGCCAGATGAAGTTGCTCGCCGTGGACTCCTCCATCGGCGCGCTGCTGCGTCTTTTCTTTGCGGGTTCCCGCGGTCGCCTGGGCAACGGACCCTTGACCGGAGTCCATCTCGGTTCCAGCGACGAGGTGGAGATCGCCGGGGATCGGTCCCGCGTCATCCTTGACGGCGAACTGTTCACAGCGCGTGTGGGCGAGCCCATCCGCCTGCGCACCACCCGACCGATGTCGTTCGTCCGGCTGGCGGCCTGATCGTGGGCGACGCGCTGAACCTCTGGCTGATGGACGAGGCGCATCGGCCGGTCACGCCCCGGGTGGCGCGGATGGCCGAGGCGATCGTGGCCCGGCACGGGGGAGCCCTCGCCGTGATCTACTACGGCTCGACCCTGCGCGCGGGGCGCGTTCGGAGCGAGATGCTCGACTTCTATCTCGTCGTTGACAGCTATGCGGGGGCTTACGGCTCGCGCGCGCTGGCGGCGGTGAACCGGCTCGTGCCTCCCAACGTCTTTCCGTTTTCGGCCGAGGGTCTGGTCGCCAAATACGCGGTGCTGGACCGGCGCGACCTGTCGCGGCTGGTCACCCGTGCCGCGCGTGACGTGTCGGTGTGGGCGCGCTTCGCCCAGCCCGTTCGGCTGGTCTGGTGCCGGGACGAGGCGGCCGCGCGCGAGGTGGTGGCCGCCACCCGCGCCTCGGTTCTGACGCTGCTGCGGAGCGCAGCTCCCATGGAGCCGACCGGCGATCCAGTGGCGATCTGGCGCACCGGCCTCGCCTTGACCTACGGCGCGGAGTTGCGGGCGGAGCGGCACGGTCGCGGCGACGGCGTCATCGACCACGATCCGGATCGCTACCGCCGGACGGCGATGCTGGCGGCCGATCGGCTCGGATGGCCCGTCGAGACGGGGCGGATCGCCCGACGGTGGACAGCCGCGGAGCGCGCGGCCGAGGCCCGGCTCTGGCGGATGCGGCGCTGGCGCGGCAAGGCGCTGACCCTGCTCCGATTGGTGAAGGCGAGCACCACCTATGGCGGCGGGATCGACTATCTCGCCGACAAGATCGAGCGGCACTCCGGCCATCCTGTCCGGCTGAAGCCGTGGCAGCGCCGCGCGCCCCTTCTCGGAGCGCTCTGGTTGCTGCCGTCGCTCATTCGGGCCGGCGCGGTCCGCTGAACGCGTCTAGCCCGCGCTGCGCGCGGGTTGGCGTGCGACGCGCTCCAGCGTTCGCGCGATGGCGTCGTTCAGCTGGACGATCGTGAAGGGCTTGCGGAGAACTTCGTGCCGTGTCAGCCGGTCGGCGCCTTCGGCCGCGGCATAGCCGGTCACGAACAGGATGGGGACATCGCGCCCGCCGGCTTCCAGCTCGGCGGCGAGTGCCGGTCCGGAAAGCCCCGGCATCACGACGTCGCTGACCAGCAGGTCCACCTGCGTGCCGCCCCGCAGGAGCGCGAGGGCCGCCGCTCCGTCGGAGCAGGCGAGAGTGCGGTGTCCCAGTTCCTCCAGCGCGCTGACGGTGGCGCGCCGGACGCGGGAGTCGTCCTCCACCACCAGAACCGTGCGGCGATCGTGGACGGCGGAGGAGGCGGTGGGGGCGATAGGCTCCGCACGCTTGGGTTCGGCATCGACAGCCGGCAGGGCGAGCCGCACCGTCGTGCCGTGTCCGACGGCGCTGTCGATCCACATCTCCCCACCCGCCGCCCTCACCAGCCCGAAAACCTGCGACAGCCCCAGGCCCGTGCCGTGGCCGGCCGCCTTTGTGGTGAAGAACGGCTCCATCGCCCGGTCGCGGGTCTGTTCGTCCATGCCGGCGCCGGTGTCGGTGACGGACAGCTCCACGCGCGGCACACCGCCGGCCCGGTTGGCGGTCGCGATCCGCAGCGTTCCGCCGGGGGACATGGCGTCGCGGGCGTTGACCGCCAGGTTCAGGATGGCGTTCTCCATCTGGTTGCGATCGACGCGGACCGGCCACAGCCCGTCGACCAGATCCAGGGCGACCGCGATCCGCTCGCCGAGCGAGCGTTCCAGCAGGTCGGCCAGCCCCGTGACGAGCGTGTTCAGCGACAGCGCCTCGGCGTTGGCCGGTTCGGCGCGGGAAAAGGAGAGCAGGCGGCGGGTGAGCGCCACCGCGCGGTCGGACCCCTCCATGGCGCGGTCGAGATGCCGGGCGACCTCGCGCGGCTGATCGATCCGGCGCCGGGCGAGCTCTATCCCCCCGACCACGACGGCCAGCATGTTGTTGAAGTCGTGCGCGATCCCGCCGGTCAGCTGGCCGATCGCCTCCATCTTCTGCCCTTGGCGCAGCTGTGCCTCCGCCGCGCTGCGCTCCGCCATCTCCCGTTCCAGGTGGGCGTTGGCCTCGAGAAGGTCGGCGGTGCGCGCCTGGACCGCCGCCTCGAGCGCCTCGGCCCGCTCGGCGTCCTGCTCGGACCGGCGGCGGGCGCGCGTCTGCTGGCTGAGTGCGTGCGCCGCCACCGCCCCCAGCAGCGCCGCCGCCAGCACCAGCGTGGCGCCGGCGAGCGTCACGGCGCGCACGAACCGCGCCGAACGGCTGTCGGTGAGTCCGGTGCGGGCGTCGGCGCGCTCCCATCGCGCGCGCCGCTGGGCCAGGGCGCTGGAGAGGCCCTCGCGCAAGCGCCCGTCGGCGGCAACGCGAAGCAGCGCCGCTTCGGCGCCGCTCCAGTCCCGCCGGTCCGCGGCGGACTGTGCGGTCCGCAGGTCGCGCAGTCGCTCGGCTCCCGCTCGGCCAAGACCGGGTGCGATCGCGACCAGCGGTGGAACCGCCGCTCCCGCCCCGGACAGCGAGGAGCGCGACAGGTTCGGATCGCGCTCCGCCACGGCCCGGGCCTGCAGCTGTGCGGCCCGGTCGAACAGCCGCTGGGCCGACACGATCCGCTGCTCCTCGGCGGCGAGCGTGTGGCGCTGCACCTGCGCCTGTTCGCTGGCGCGCGCGGCGAGCGTGAAGAGCGCGACGAGCGCCGCGGTGGACACCGCCACCAGCAGCAGGCCCAGCCACAGGGGCCAGCGATGCGCAAGGGTGGAGGGGGATGAGGGCGCGCCGATGTCGATGGTGATCCCCCTTCTTCGAGCGTCAGTTGGCCGGCAGCACTCCGGTCGCGCGGCCCGCCGTCTCGAAGGTGGCGAGAACGCGGCTCACCTGTTCAGCGGAGTGTTCCGCGCACAGCGAGCAGCGCAGCAGCGTCGTGTTGGCGGGGGTCGCGGGCGGGCGGGCGAGGTTCACGTAGACCCCGGCCTCCAGCAAGGCCTGCCACATCGCCACGCCCTGGGTCATGTCGGGCATCATGACCGCGATGATCGCGCTCTCCGCCGTCTGGGTGCCCAACCGGAAACCGAGGTCGCGCAGGCCCGCGTGCAATGCGCGGGTGTTCTCCCACAGATGTCCGCGCTTGTTGCCGGCGTGCATCAGCTTGCGGATCGAGGCCGCCGCGGTGGCGACCACGGAGGGCGGCAGCGAGGCCGTGAACACGTACGGACGGCAGGTGAGGCGCAGCACTTCGAAGCGCGGATGGTTGGACACGCAGAAGCCGCCGACGGTGCCCACCGATTTCGAGAAGGTGCCGATAACGAAGCCGACCTCGTCCAGCACGCCCTGGGCCTCCGCCACGCCGCGCCCGTGCTCGCCGAAGAAGCCCATCGAATGCGCCTCGTCGACCAGGATCATGGCGCCGACGTCGCGGCAGACACGCACCATCTCCTTGAGCGGCGCCACGTCGCCCAGCATGGAATAGACGCCCTCCAGCACCACCAGCGTGCCCGCGCCGTCGGGCAGGCGGCCGAGCCGCTTCTCAAGGTCGCTCACGTCGTTGTGGCGGAAGCGCACGGTCTGCGCGGTGCCGAGCGAGCAGCCGTCGTAGATCGACGCGTGGCTGTCGGCGTCGAGCACCACGAAGTCGTCCTTGCCCGCCATCGTCGAGATCACGCCGAGATTGGCCTGGTAGCCGGTCGAGAAGACCATGGCGTGGTCCATGCCGTAGAACTCTCGCAGCGCCGCCTCGCACTCGGCATGACCTTGATAGGTGCCGTTCAGCACCCGGCTGCCGGTCGTGCCGGTCCCGAACGCGTCCAGCGCCTCCTTGCCCGCCGCGATCACGTCCGGGTCGAAGGTCATGCCCATGTAGTTGTAGGTGCCGAGCAGGATCGTCTCGCGCCCGGCGATCACCGCCTCGGTGGGCGAACGCACCTCCTCCATCACCAGTCCGAAGGGGTCGCGCGCGCCGGTGTCGAGCAGCGCCTCGCGTTCCGCGATCAGCGGGTCGAACTTGTCGAACAGGTCGGGCCGTCCGCCGCTGTCCGGCCGACCCAGCGGAGCGGCGCCGGCGGCGGTCACGCGGCCAGCCTGTCGATGGCGGCGACGAGCTGGCCCACCCGCTCGATTTCGGCCTGCATGTTCATGGTGATCATGATGTCGAACTCGTCCTCGACAGAGGCGACGAAGTCCATGACGGTCAGGCTGTCCCATTCCAGATCGCCCATGAAGGTGGTGTCGTCGGTGACGCCCACATCCTTCGTATTGAAGGGCTCGATCAGGCGCAGCACGGTCGCGCGGATGGTGTCGGGTTCGCTCATGGCCGGCAGCATAAGGGCGGCGCGGGTTCAGGCCAAGCGCGGAGGCTCCGGCGGACGGCCACCGCCCTTCCCTTATGCCGACTGTCGGCGATGAGCGGCGGTCAGCAGGTCGAACGTGTCCTCGGCCGGCATGGGGCGACCGTAGAGATAGCCCTGCACCTTGGAACAGCCGAAGCGCTGGACGAGCGACAGTTCGGCCTCGGTCTCCACACCCTCCGCGGTCGTGCTCATCCCCAGGCTCTCGGCCATGGCGACGACCGCCCGGATGATCGCGACCGACTCCACGCTTCCCGCCGCCGCGCCCTGGATGAAGGAACGATCGACCTTGATCGTCGAGAACCGCGCCTTCTGCAGATAGCCGAGCGAGGAGTAGCCGGTGCCGAAATCGTCGAGCGCCAGCCGCACGCCGAGCCCCAGCAATCGATCGAGCATCTGCACCGCCGATCCGCCGTCCTTGAGGAACAGGCTCTCCGTCACCTCCAGCTCCAGACGCTGGGGGTTCAGACCGGAGTGGGACAGCGCGGACACCACCGTCTGGGCGAAGTTGGGGTCGTTCAGCTGATCGGTCGACACGTTGACGGCGATCCGCACCTGCTCGGGCCACTCGCACGCCTGGACGCAGGCGGTGCGCAGCACCCACTCCCCGATCGGGCCGATCAGCCGCGCCTCCTCCGCCAGCGGTATGAACTTGGCGGGAGAGACCGAGCCCAGAGTGGGATTGGTCCAGCGCAGCAGCGTCTCGAAACCCTCGATCACGGGATCGCTGGTCGAGACGACGGGCTGGTAGACGAGGTGGAACTCGCCGCGCTCCAGCGCCTTGCGCATCGCGATCTCCATCGTCCGGCGCTCGTCCGCGTCGGCGTGGAGCTTGGGCTGGTAGGCGTGCGCGGTGCCGCCGCCCGCCTCCTTCGACTTGTAGAGGGCGAGGTCGGCCGAGCGGATCAGCATCTCCGCCGTGCGACCGTCGCGGGGGCTGACCGCGGTGCCGACGCTGGCGCCGATATAGAGCGTGTTCTGATCGACCTCGTAGGGTCGCGACAGCGTGGAGATGATGGCGTCCGACAGCGCCGTCACGCGCGCCTGGTCCGAGGCGTCGTTCAGCACGACCGCGAACTCGTCGCCGCCCAGCCGCCCGGCGGTTTCGCCGTGCCGGGTGAGCTGGCGCAGCCGCTCGGCCACGCGGACCAGCAGCCGGTCGCCGACGGGGTGGCCGAGCGAGTCGTTGACCGCCTTGAACCGATCGAGGTCGATCATCATGAAGCCGGGACGCGTGTGATGGCGCGTCGCCTCGTCGAGCGCCCGGGCGAGCGCCTCGTTGATCATCAGGCGGTTCGGAAGGCCGGTCAGGGTGTCGTACCGCGCCAGCTTGGCGATCTTCTCCGATGACGCCTTGCGCTCCGTGACGTCGGAGCCGACGCCGCGATAGCCCAGGAAATTGCCGCCTTCGTCCAGACGGGGAGAGGCGGACAGCTCCCACCATCGGGTGTCGCCCGCGACCTTCACCGGCAGCATCAGGTTGGCGAAGCTGTCCCGCTGCTTCAGCTTGTCGGACAGCTCGCGCAGACCCGAGGCGAAGCGGCCCGCCTCCCAGCTTTCGCCGGCCAGCACCTCGAGCACCGACCGTCCCTCCAGATCCTCCGGCTGGGCTCCCAAAGCGTGGGCGAAACGCGGAGAGACGTGGATCAGCGCCCGGCCGGCGTCGATCTGCCACAGCCAGTCGGCGCTCGTATCCTCGAACTCGCGCAGCAACAGGCTGACGGTCTCCTGCTTCTCCTGCAACGCGGCGGTCTGGCGCAGCGACTCGATGAAGTCGCGGCTGTCGATCAGTCCCGCATAGGCGAAGACGCAACCACCCAGCAGCGCCACCAGCGCCACGATGGGCAGCCCGAAGAGCAGGGCCAGCGCGGCATGGGTGGTGGCCACGATCGCCAGCGATGCCAGCATGGTGCGGGGCACCGGCGACAGGCTGAACTGCGGCGTGATGACGACCAGCGTCCAGGCGCCCACGACCGAGAAGCGCGCGGTCGGACTCGCGTCGCGCAGGAACCAGGCGATGATTGCTAGGAGCACGGTCCCGATCACCCGTCCGGCGATCTCGTCGCGGTGCAGCCGTCGGAGTTCGAGGAAACCGCTCGCCAGCTGCCGGGTGCGCCGATGGACGCCCACGAAGGTCACGACCATGGTCGTGACCGACCATACCAGCAGCAGCAGACCCGGGACCTGACCGAGTGCCGCCAGCGCCACGCAGGCGATCGCGGCCCCGCTGCAGGCCGCGCGCACGCCCACGCGGGAACCAATGGCATTGAGCTGCGCGCGCTCCAGATCCTCAGGCGCCACGCCGTCGAATGGGTCGGGCAGCCAGCGGCCGAACAGCGGCTGGCGCACAGGTTCGGATCGTCGGCGTCTGGTCATCCCACTGCCTCTACCCGATCGGACCTTAGCAGATGGTAACGGCGCGCCGAATCTTTAGCCTGAGAAGAGCGTGACGGTCCAAACGGGCGGGTTTGTTCAGGCGGCGATCTCGAGCGGGCGGATGTCGCCCTGGAGATAGAGCGCGCGCGCCTTGGCGCGGCTGAGCTTGCCCGAGGAGGTGCGCGGCAGCGAGCGGGGGGGCACGAGTTCGATCACGCACGCCATGCCGGTGACCGCACGCACCCGCTCGCGGATCTGTTCGCGCAGGCGGGCGAGCTCGCCCGGGTCCGACGTGCGGCACTGGACAAGCACCGTCGGCGTCTCCTCGCCGCCGTCGTTGGTGGCGAAGGCGGCGATGTCGCCGGCCTTGAACCCGCCCAACTGTTCCACCGCCCACTCGATGTCCTGCGGCCAATGGTTCTTGCCGTTGATGATGATCATGTCCTTGGCCCGGCCGACCACGAAGACATAGCCGTCCGACAGGTAGCCCATGTCGCCCGTGTCCAGCCAGCCATCGACCAGCACCTGGGCGGTCGCGGCTGGGTCTCGGAAGTAGCTGTGCATGACGGCGGGGCCGCAACACCACAGCCGCCCGATCGAACCCTCCGGCAGTGGCTCCCCGCCCTCGCCGCGCACCTCGACGTCGGTGTCGAGCACGGGCTTGCCGCAATTGACGATGGCGCGCATCCGGGGTTCGCGGTCGCCGGGCGTGGGCACGCCGGTCAGCTCCGCCTCGTCCACCAGCTCGGTCCGGATGCCTTCTCCGGGAGGCATGATGGAGACCGCCAGCGTCGCCTCCGCCAGGCCATAGGAGGGGGCGAAGGCGGACGGGTCGAAGCCGAAGGGAGCGAAGGCTTCGGCGAACGCGCTCATCACGTCGGGGCGGATCATGTCGGCGCCGTTGCCCGCCAGCCGCCAGCGCGAGAGGTCGAAGCGGTCGGAGCCGCGCGTCTGCGACGACATCCGGCGCGCGCAGATGTCGTAGCCGAAGGTCGGCGAGTAGCTGATCGTGGTGCCCGGATTGCGGCTGACGAGGTCGAGCCAGGCGAGCGGGCGACGGGCGAAATGCTCCGTCTTCAGATAGTCGGTCGACACCTGGTTGGCGACCGGGGAGAGGAAACAGCCCACCAGTCCCATGTCGTGATACCAAGGCAGCCAGGACACGCACCGATCGCCGGTGCGCAGCATCATGCCGTGGGCGTGCGCCTTGAGGTTGGCGAGAAGCGCGCGGTGGGTGACCGCCACGCCATGCGGAAAACGGGTCGAGCCGCTGGAATATTGTAGATAGCAGATCGTGTCGGGATCGTTGGTGGGCAGCGGTTCGCCGGTGCGCGGCGCGTCGGCCAGAAACCCTTCCCAGTCCAGCGCGTGCACCGGGCTCCCGGCCACCGCGTCGGCGATCACCTCGGCAAGGTCGCCGGGATGCAGCAGCACGCGCGGATCGGCGCTCGCCAGCTGCACGGACATTTGCGCGACGTAGCTCTCCCGGCCTCCGAACGACGTGGGCAGCGGCAGCGGCACCGGCCAGGCCCCCAAATACACCGCGCCGAAGAACAGGGCGGCGAAGCAGGGGCTGGTCTCCGCGATCAGCGCCACCCGGTCGCCCGCGATCACGCCGACCGCACGCAGCGCGTGCGCGGCGGCCAGCGCATCCTCGCGGAGTTCGGAGAAGGGGTAGGGCCGTTCCAGCTCGCCCCGCGGGTCGTGGAAGTTCAATCCGCGCTCGCCCTCCGCCGCGTGGTCGAGCGCCTGGTCCAGGGTGGCGAAGTCGCACATCCGGCGGTCTGTGCCGTCGTCCGTCGCCGTGGGGCGCGGCCCGGCCACGGGCATCCGCGCCCTCGCCGCGGCGGCCTGGTTCCGATCGTGCAACGTCATGCGGCCCCTTCGAGTCGTGCGGTCGGTGCAGGCTTGTACCGCCCGCTTGTACCCGAACCTGTCAAACCGGGCGGGTTTATGGCAAAACGAAGATGAATGGTAGCCGGTCGCGACTCGATGGATCCTGTCGGCGAACGGGACGGCGGCAGGGAACGGCGCGTGTCGCCGCTCGACCAGACCGCGCTCGAACGTCTGGCGCTGCGCTATGTCGAACGATACGCGACCACGCGCGGCAAGCTGGTGGACTATCTACGGCGCAAGCTGCGCGAGCGGGGCTGGGCGGGCGAGCGTCCAGCCGATCCGGACGCCCTCGCGGACGTCCACGTGGCGGCCGGCCATGTCGACGACGCCGGATATGCGTGCGCGAAGGCCGGCGCTCTCGCAAGGCGCGGCTATGGCGGGCGGCGGATCGCCGCGGCATTGCGAGCGCACCGGGTGGAGGAGGCGGACCGTGCGGCGGCGCTGGACGCGCTTCCGGAGTGTGGCACGATCGCCGCGCTTCGCCTGCTCCGCCGGCGCCGGCTGGGGCCGTTCGCCCGCACGCCGCCCGACGACGATGCCGGGCGCAAGACACTCGCCGTGCTGCTGCGGGCCGGCCACGACTTCGGCGACGCGCGGGACGCGCTGGCACTGAGCCTGGGCGAGGCGGAGGCGGCGATCGAAGAGGCTTCCGTCGCGGACCCGGCTGGGGCATGGGGAGCGTCGACCTGACGAAGGACACGCCCATGCTGCGCCACGCCCTCCTGCTCGCCCTCGCCCCGCTCGCCGCCTGCGCCTCGTCCGCTCCGGTCGGCGAGCAGGCCGCGGTGGCGCCGAGCGGACTGCGCCAGGTCCCGCTCACCATCCGCACGGCCAAGGGGCCGCGCCGCTTCACGGTCGAGGTGGCGGCCACGCCCCCCCAGCAGGCGACCGGCCTGATGTTCCGGCGCGAAATGGCGGCGGACCACGGCATGATCTTCCCCTTCCCGACGCCGCGCGTCGCCAGCTTCTGGATGAAGGACACCTACATCCCCCTCGACCTGATCTTCATCCGCGCGAACGGCACGATCGAGAGCATCGGCGACGGCGTGCCGCTGGACGAGACGCCGGTGGGGTCGAGCGGGGAGGTGACGAGCGTGCTGGAGCTGAACGGCGGCACGGCGGAGCGGCTGGGGGTCGCCCCGGGCGACCGGGTGGAGAGCGAGGGGTTGCGGGCGCGATAGTCGGGCACCCGCCGCCACTTCCCCGGCGTCATCCGATCCGCTAACCCCCCGCGCGATGTCGACCTTCTCCAAGATCTTCACCTGGTGGAACGGGGCCACCTTCGGCACCTGGCTGGTCGCCAAGCGGCTCGGGGCGGAGGTCGGGCGCGACGCGCTGGGCAATGCCTATTTCGAGATCAGGCGCGGCAAGGGGCGGCCGCCGCGCCGCTGGGTCCTGTACGCCGGCAACAACGACGCCAGCCTGGTGACGCCGCAGTGGCACGGCTGGCTGCACGGCACTCTGGAGGATCTGCCGGGCGAGGCGCTGCCGCCACCGCGTCCGTGGGAGGCGGAGCCGCTGCCCAACCTGACCGGCACGGCCCACGCCTATCGACCGGCCGGCGCGATCGGCGACGGCTCGCTGCGCGCCACCGCGCGGGGCGATTACGAGGCGTGGACGCCGGAGTGAGGGCGCTCGCCGCCGTGCTCGCCCTGATGGTCGCGTCCTGCGACGGGAACGGCCCGACGGCGCAGCGCACGCGCTCCGACAGCGCCCAGCCCGTGGAACCCGTCATCGCCGAACCGGAGGGCACCACCCCCATGGCCGAGCGGGTGGCGGTGCTGGGTGTGCTCAACAAGCGCAACGGCCGCGCGCAGGACCTGGAGATGAAGCCCGGCCAGAACGCCCGCTTCGGCGACACCGTGATCCATCTGCGCGCCTGCGACCGCACGCAGGACTGGGAGGCGGAGCAGCTGACGGGCGCGTTCGTGCAGGTCGACGTGGCGGACGCCCGCCGCCGGCTGAGGCGCGTGTTCTCCGGCTGGCTGTTCAAGGAGACGCCGTCGCTCAACGTCGTCGAGCACCCGGTCTACGACGTCTGGGTCAAGGAGTGCCGGATGACGCGGCCGGGCGAGGCCGCGCCCTCCGACAGCGAGTCGAACGCCGCCCAGTCGGAGCCGACCGGCAACGCCTCGGCCAGCAACACGCTGTAGCGCGCTCGGCTGATCTCCACCGCGCCCATGCTGGCGAGGTGCGGGGTCAGGAACTGGCAGTCGAGCAGCCGAAAGCCGCCGATGCGCAGGCGCGCCACGAGCGCCGCCAGCGCCGCCTTGGACGCGTCGTCCGCCCGGCTGAACATCGATTCGCCGAAGAAGGCGCCGCCTCGGCGGACGCCGTAGAGACCGCCCACCAGCGCTTCGCCCGACCAGCACTCGATCGAATGGGCGTGGCCCTGCGCGTGGAGCGCCAGCACCGCGTCGGCGATCGAGCCGTTGATCCAGGTGCTTTCCCGGTCCGGCGCGGGCTCGGCGCAGGCGGCGACCACCTCGGCGAAGGCGCGGTCGGCGGTGAAGGTGAAGCGATCCTGACCCAGCCGCTTGGCGAGCGAGCGCGACAGGCGGAAGCCATCCAGCGGCAGGACGCCGCGTCGGCGCGGCTCCACCCAATAGACCTCGGTGGCGTCCTCGCCGTCCGCCATCGGGAACACGCCGGTGCCATAGGCGTGGAGCAGCAGGTCCGGGTCGATGGTCTGGACCGGCGGCCGGGGGCGGCTCATCGCGCGGGAGGGACGTCGCTCGGCGCCATGAACGGGCCACCGTCGGCCGCCGGGGCGGGCTCGATCGGGGCGAGATGGGCGAGGAAGCCCAGCACCGGCGCGACGCTCGCGCGCGGGTCCTCGACCATCGGGATGTGGCCGGCGTCCGGCAGCACGACCAGGCGGCTGTTGGGCAGCGCCTGGTCGAACCAGGTGCCGCCCTTCGGCGGAACGAGCGCGTCGCGCCCGCCCCACACCAGGAGCGTCGGCACGGTGACCGCCGCCATCTCCTGCCCGGTGGCCCGGGCGCGCGGCACCCGCGTCCGGATGAGCGTCGCGGCGCGGTTCCCCGGATAGAGCAGCATGTCGCGATAGCGCCGGACGAGCGCCGGCGTCACTTTGGCGGGATCGCCGAAGGTGTCCTCCACGCTGCCTCTCACGAGCGCGGTGGGCGTCACCCACCGCACGAGCGGAGCGGCGAGCGGCGCGTTCGCGAGGCGGAAGCCCAGCGGCACGCTCTCCGGCGCGTTGCCGGGCGCGCCGGACGCGTCGACCAGGATCAGACCGTCCAGCCGCTCCGGATGTCGGGCGGCGTAGGTCCAGGCGACGTTGCCGCCCATCGAGTTGCCGCCCAGCACGAACCTCTGCAGCCCGACCGCGTCGGCGACCTCGCCGGCCACGCGCGCCATCGCTTCCATGGAATAGCGGTCGCGGGGGTCGGGGCCGGTCAGACCGTGGCCGGGCTGATCGTAGCGCACCACCCGGTAGCGCCGGGTCAGCACCCGCGCCCAGCCGTCCCAGTCCTCCAGGGAGGAGGACGATCCGTGGAGCAGAAGCAGGGCCGGCGCGTCGCGGGGACCCTCGTCCCGCACGCGCACGATCAGGCCGGGCTCCAGCCGCACGAAACGGTCGGCCGGCGTGGCGTAGCGCCGTCGGAGCGCCTGTGGGTCCGCGTCGGGCGCGTAGCCCCAGGCCGCGAACAGCGCGACGAAGGCGACGACCGCGATGACGAAGATCAGAACAAGTCGTTTCACCGCTGGCGCGCCCCGTTTCGTCGGAGAGGTGGTTGCAGCGCGCGGGCGCCCGTCCGACGTGTCGGACTTCTGGCACGGCGGCCCGGCTCAGGTCCAGTCACGTGTAGACCATGGAGAGCGTATGTTGCGATGGGCGGCCGGTCTGGCCGGATTGGGGATGGCCATGGCGGCGATGGCGCTGGGTGCGCCCGACGCGGTCAGCCGGCCGGTGCCAGTGGCCGCAACCGCGGCACCGGCGACGATCCTGCCCGCATCCGCGCCCACTGTCTTGAAGGCGAAGCCGCCGGCGGACAGCCAGGCCGCCCGGTTGAAGGCGATCGCCGACCGTGAACTCGACCGGCTCGGCGCGGCCATCCCCAATCGGGACCGGGTCGCGATCGTCGATTTCTCCCGCCCCTCGAGCGAGCCGCGCCTGTTCCTCGTGGACCTGGCGACCGACACCGTCACCGCCTATCGCGTGTCGCACGGGCGGGGCTCCGACCCCGCGCACACCGGCCGCCTCCAGCGCTTTTCGGGCGTGGACGGATCGGAGGCGACCTCCCGCGGGGCCTACCGCACCGCCGAACTCTACACCGGCCAGCACGGCCGCTCCCTGCGGCTCGACGGGCTGGATCCGGACAACCGTTCGGCGCGCGAGCGGGCGATCGTGGTCCACGCGGCCGCCTATGCCGAACCGGCGGTGGTGAGGGTCCAGGGGCGGCTCGGCCGCTCGCAGGGCTGCTTCGCGCTCGCCTCGGCCGATCTGGCGCCGGTGATCGACTTCTTGGGCCAGGGTCGGTTGCTGTTCGCCGACCGCCTGTGATCCGCTAGGCCACGAGCGCGGAGCCCACCCGCTCGAAGGCCGCCCCGTCATCGATCGCTTCGCCGTCGCTGTGGGTGTCGGCCTGCCGCACCCAGCGGACCACGGCGTCCGCGCCTTCGCGCTCCCCCCGCTGTCCGGCTCGGCCCCCATGCCGTTCCTGTGGCACAAGGCTCGTCGTGATTCCAGACACTTACATGAGCTCTTGTCACTCGCGCGCCAGCCAGTCCTCCAGCCACTTGATGGTGTAGTCGCCCTCCAGGAACTCCGGATCGCGGATCAGCGCCTGATGCAGCGGGATGGTGGTGGTGATCCCCTCGATCACGAACTCCTCCAGCGCCCGGCGCAGGCGCATGACGCACCCCTCCCGTGTGCGCCCGTAGACGATCAGTTTGGCGATCATCGAGTCGTAGTAAGGCGGCACGGAGTAGCCGGCATAGAGCCCGCTATCGACGCGGACGTGCATTCCGCCCGGCGCGTGGTAGCCGGTCACCTTGCCGGGGGAAGGGGCGAAGGTGCGCGGGTCCTCGGCGTTGATGCGGCACTCGATCGCGTGGCCCTTGAGCACCACCTCGTCCTGCGTCACCGACAGCGGCAGGCCGTCGGCGATGCGGATCTGCTCGCGCACCAGATCGAGGCCGGTGATCATCTCGGTGACCGGATGCTCGACCTGGAGGCGCGTGTTCATCTCGATGAAGTAGAACTCGCCCCGCTCCCAAAGGAACTCGATAGTGCCGGCTCCGCGATAGCCCATGTCGGCCATGGCGTTGGCGCAGATCATGCCCATCCGCTCGCGATCCTCGGCGGAGAGGACGGGAGAGGGGGCCTCCTCCAGCACCTTTTGGTGGCGGCGCTGGAGCGAGCAGTCGCGCTCGCCCAGGTGGATGGCGGTGCCCTCGCCATCGCCGAACACCTGGAATTCGATGTGGCGCGGATTGCCCAGATATTTTTCGAGATAGACCGTTGCATCGCCGAACGCCGCCTTCGCCTCCGATCCCGCCTGGGCGATGAGGGTGGAGAGCTCGTCGGGGCGGTTCACGACCTTCATGCCGCGCCCGCCGCCGCCGGACGCCGCCTTGACGATCACCGGATAGCCGATGCCCTCCGCGATGTCCGCCGCCTCGTCGGCGTCGCGCACCGCGCCGTCGGAGCCCGGCACCAGCGGCAGGCCGAGCCGTGCGGCCTCCTGCTTGGCGGCGACCTTGTCGCCCATGATCCGGATGTGTTCGGGCTTCGGTCCCACGAACTTCAGCCCGTGCTGCTCGACGATCTCGGCGAAGCGGGCGTTCTCCGACAGGAAACCGTAGCCGGGATGGACCGCGTCGGCTTGGCTGATCTCGGCGGCAGAGATGATGTTGGGGATGTTGAGGTAGCTCTCTGCGGCCGGTGGCGGGCCGATGCAGATCGCCTCGTCGGCCAGGCGCACGTGCATCGCGTCGGCGTCGGCGGTGGAGTGGACCGCGACGGTGCGGATGCCCATCTCGTGCGCGGCGCGGTGGATGCGCAGCGCGATCTCGCCCCGGTTGGCGATCAGCAGCTTCTCGATCGCCATCAGTCGATGATGACGAGCGGCTGGTCGTATTCGACCGGCTGACCGTTCTCCACGAGCACCGCGCGCACCGTGCCCGCCTTGGGCGCCTCGATCGGGTTCATGACCTTCATCGCCTCGACGATCAGCAGCGTGTCGCCGGCCGACACGACCTTGCCGACGGCGGAGAACGGCGCGGCCCCCGGCTCGGCGGCCAGGTAGGCGGTGCCGACCATGGGCGAGCGCACCGCGTCGGCGGGGATCGCGTCCGGCCCGGAGGACGCGGTCGGCGCGGGCTCGGCGGGATCGCGCGTCATCGGCGCGGCGGCCAGAGTGGGCGACGCGGCGTAGGCCGGCGCGGCGGGGGCGGGCGGGTGCTTGCGGATGACCCGCACCTTGCGGTCGCCGTCCTCCACCTCGATCTCGGTGAGCTGCGAACGGTCGAGCAGCTCGGCGAGCTGCTCGATCAGCTCGATGTCGACGGCCATGCGGCCGCCTTTCGCGTCGTCGTCGGCCATCAGTCGGTCCCCTTGGCGCCGATCAGCCCGGCGGCGGCGTCGAGGGCGAGGCGATAGGACAGCGCGCCAAAGCCCGCAACGGTGCCCGCCGCCACCGGCGCGATCAAGCTGGTGTGCCGAAACGGCTCGCGGGCGTGCGGATTGGACAGATGCACCTCGATCACCGGCACCGCGCACGCCTTGACCGCATCGTGCAGCGCGGCGGAGGTGTGGGTCAGTCCGGCGGCGTTGAGCAGCACGGCGGCCGCCCCACCGCCCGCGCCCGCCTCGCCCAGCCAGTCGATCAGATGGCCCTCGTGGTTCGACTGGCGGACCTCGACCGTGACGCCGAGCTCCAGCGCCCGGTCCTCCAGCTGGCCGGCGATGTCGTCGAGCGTGTCGGACCCGTAGATGTCCGGTTCGCGGGTGCCCAGCAGGTGCAGGTTGGGGCCGTTCAGGACGAAGATGGTGGGCCGTTCGGCCATGGGCGCTTGCTCCGTTCGCGCGGTTGTCGCGCCTGCACACCCGCTCCTATATGCGTGTCCCCCACCTCACAACCGGACAGCCCGCATGACCACCGACGGCACCATCAACCTGCGCGTCAACGGCGAGCATCGGCGCGTGCGCGATGGCATGAGCCTCGCCGACTTGGCGCGCGAGCTGGGGCTGGTGCCGGAGAAGGTGGCGGTCGAACGCAATCTGGAGGTCGTGCCGCGCTCGACGCTGGCGGAGGTGGCGCTGGTCGACGGCGACGAGATCGAGATCGTGACGTTCGTGGGGGGCGGGTGAGGGCGGTCCAGCCCTCTCCCGCTTGCGTGAGAGGAGGGAGCCGCGAAGCGGCGGAAGGTGAGGGTCTTCTTGTCCGAACGTCCGGGGACAAGAAGGAAGAAGACCCTTACCCAACCCTCTCCCGCGAGCGGGAGAGGGCTAGGGGGCAGAAGGGCTTTGCCACCACCCGCTGGGCAGATCGCGTCTCGCACCCTAATCACCCATCCATGACCACCTCTTCCGACTCCTGGACCGTCGCCGGCCGCAGCTTCTCCTCCCGCCTGATCGTGGGCACGGGCAAGTACCGGGACTTCGCCCAGAACGCCGCCGCCGTGGAGGCGAGCGGGGCGGAGATCGTGACGGTTGCGGTGCGCCGGGTGAACGTGTCGGACCCGGCCGCGCCGATGCTGACGGACTTCATCGACCCCGCCAAGGTCACCTACCTCCCCAACACCGCCGGCTGCTTCGACGCCGACAGCGCGGTCCGCACGCTCAGGCTGGCGCGCGAGGCGGGGGGCTGGACGCTGGTCAAGCTGGAGGTGCTGGGCGAGGCGCGCACGCTCTATCCCGATATGCGCGAAACGCTGAAGGCGACCGAGACGCTGGTGCGCGAAGGGTTCGAACCGATGGTGTATTGCACCGACGATCCGATCGCGGCGAAGCAGCTGGAGGAGGCGGGTGCCGTCGCCATCATGCCGCTCGGCGCGCCGATCGGCTCCGGCCTCGGCATCCAGAACCGGGTGACGATCCGCCTGATCGTGGAGGGTGCCGGCGTGCCAGTGCTGGTGGACGCCGGCGTCGGCACCGCCTCGGACGCGGCGGTGGCGATGGAACTCGGCTGCGACGGGGTGCTGATGAACACCGCCATCGCCGAGGCGAAGAACCCGATCGCGATGGCGCGCGCGATGAGGCTGGCGGTGGAGGCGGGCCGGATCGCCTACACCGCCGGGCGCATGGGGCGGCGGATGTACGCCGATCCGTCCTCTCCGCTTGCGGGGTTGATCTAGCGCGGGTCTCGCGCGACAGAGGACGCGCGGGATCGACGGGAGTTCGGATGATGAAGCGTGTGCTCCTCCTGTTGGCGCTTGCCGCATCCGCCTGCGATCGATCTCCTGTGGAGGTGCCCAACGCCTCGGCGGACGACGCGGCCACCCGCCCCGCGCCCGCCCAGCCGGCGCAGGTCAGCTTCCGGGCGGCCGACGGCGTCACGCTCCACGGCAATTTCTACCCCGCCCAGGATCCACGCGCGCTCATCCTGCTGTTCCATCAGGCTGGGTCGAACCGGGCGGAATATGCGGAGATCGCGCCTCGGCTGGGGGCTGAGGGCTATTCGGCGCTCGCGATCGACCAGCGTTCGGGCGGCACGATGTTCGGCTCCTCCAACCAGACGGTGGTCGAACAGGGGCAGAGCGCGCCGTTCGAAACCGCGCGGGCCGATCTGGAGGCGGCGGTGGCGTGGGCCAAGGGCCAGAAGCTGCCGGTGATCGTCTGGGGCTCCTCCTACTCCGCCGCGCTCGTCATCCTGGTGGCGGCGGACCATCCGGAACTGCGCGGCGCGCTGGCATTCTCTCCGGGTGAGTATTTCGAGGACAAGGGCGCGGTGCATCGTGCGGCGGCGCGGGTGACAGTGCCCCTGTTCATCACCGCCGCGCGCGAACCCGCGGAGATCGAGGACGCGCGCACGATCTTCGCCGCGGTGCCGGGGACTGCCAAGACGCTCTACCTGCCGACGGTGGGCGGCGCGCACGGGTCGATGGCGCTGACCGCGACCGCGAACCCCGATGGGGCGAGCGGCACCTGGGAGGCGGTGGACGCCTTCCTGCGGCGGATCACGGCGGGAACGGGGGAGGCCGCGGATCGTTGATCGTCCAGGACCGGGGTTCCGGACCTCACGGGCATTCAGCCCCATGGGAGATCGACGATGGGTGAGTTCACCGATAAAGCCAAAGCCGCCGGCAACAAGATGGCGGGCGGCGTGAAAGATGCCGTGGGCGACGCAACCGACAATGAGTCGCTGCAGGCCGAAGGCAAGGCGCAAAAGGCCAAGGGCACCGCTCAGAACGTGAAGGGCTCCGCAAAGGGCGCCATGGGCGACGACATCTGACGCTCTGACAGTCCTCAGAAGGGAAGGGCCGTTCCGAACGTCGGGCGGCCCTTTTCATTGCGGCTCCTCTGTTCGGGCCAGTGTATCGACTTCATTGCTGCCAGCATTGTTCACAATTCGGCCAAGCACAGCGGAATTGGCGATTGTTCTGCGGGACTACCCTTCAGTTCGTTTCCGCAGTGTGTCCACTGTTAGACCACCTGCGGCGAGCTGATTCATGTCGATCCTCAGATGCAGCAGGCTCAAGCCATCGTGAGCCAGGACGCGCTTCAAGGCGGGCGCGAACTCGACCGTGCGTTCCACCGTTTCAGCCAAGGCTCCATAGGCGCGGCCGAGTGCCGCGAAATCGGGATTGGTGAGGTCCGTGCCCGACACCCGGCCGGGATGGTCGCGCTCCTGATGCATCCGGATGGTGCCGTAGCCGCCATTGTCGATCACCAGGACGATCAGCCGCACGCCCAGCCGCGCCGCCGTCGCCAGCTCCTGCCCGTTCATCAATGCGTCGCCGTCGCCCGCGAGCGCCACCACCGTTCGTCCCGGCAACCGGCGCGCCGCCGCCACGCCTGCGGGGATGCCATACCCCATGGCGCCCGCCGTCGGCGCCAGTTGGGTGCCCGGCCCGGCATAGCGCCAGTAGCGGTGCCACCAGCCGGAAAAGTTGCCGGCACCGTTGCAGATCACCGTGTCCGCCGGGGCGTGCTCGCGCATCGCGGCCAAACACCCGGCCAGGTCGAGGTCGAAGCCGCCGGCCCCGGGCGTCGACCACGCCTCCCACTCGGCGTGCGCCGCCGCGCCCGCTTCGAAGGACAGCGTGTCGCTCTCCCACAGGTCCGCCTGTTCGGCGAACTCGCTCAGCTCGGCGCAGATCGGCAGGTCGGCCCGATAGACGCGGTTGAGTTCGTTGGGGTCGGGATGGATGTGGACCAGCCGCTGGCCGGGATGGTCGGGCGTGATCAGGCCATAGCCGTCGGTCGTCGCCTCCCCCAGCCGCGGCCCGACCGCGATCACCAGGTCGGCGGCCTTCACGCGCTCGACCAGCTTCGGATTGGGGCCGTAGCCCAGATTGCCGGCATAGATCGCGCTGTCGTTGGCGATCGCGTCCTGCCGTCGGAAGGCGGTGGCGACCGGCAGGCCCAATCGCTCCGCCCATTGCCGCAGGTGGTGGCCGGTCTTGGGCGTCCAGCCCGCGCCGCCGGCGATCACGACGGGATCGGTCGCCTCGTTCAACAGCGCCTCGAGCGCCATCATGGCGTCGGCGCAGGCGGGCTGGACCGGCGGCTCGACGCGCGGCCGGTCGATCGCCTCCACCTCGTCGGTCAGCATGTCCTCGGGCAGCGCCAGGACGACGGGCCCGGGGCGCCCGCTCATCGCGGTGGCGTAGGCGCGCGCGACGTACTCCGGAATGCGCTCGGCCGAGTCGATCCGGCCCGCCCATTTGGCGAGCGGCGCGAACATCGCGGGCAGGTCGACCTCCTGGAACCCCTCGCGGTCGCGCATCGGGCGCGCCACGTCGCCGACGAACAGGATCAGCGGGGTGGAGTCCTGCATCGCCACATGGACGCCGATCGACGCGTTGGTCGCCCCAGGCCCGCGCGTGACGAACGCCACGCCGGGCCGTCCGGTCAGCCGCGCGTCGGCATCCGCCATGAATGCGGCGCCCCCCTCCTGCCGGCAGGTGACGAGGTCGATGGTGTCCACGTCGTTCAACGCATCGAGCACCGCCAGGAAGCTCTCGCCGGGGACCTGGAAGATGCGATCGCACCCTTGCGCGACGAGCTGATCGACGAGAATGCGGCCTCCGGTGCGGGTCATGGGTACGGGTCTCCTGTTGTCTGGGCGGCAACGCGCGGGGAAAGCGTTGGTCTCCTAAGGCCGCGAGAGCCCGTCGTCATGCCCGCGAGGCGGGAGTCCACGCTCCGAACCGGCAAAGCGTTGGAGAAGGCCAGCCTGGATTTGGCTTTCGCGGGAGTGGCGATGAAGGATATGGTGCCAGGACCATCGATCAGGAACCTGGAGCTCGCGCATTGAACCGATCCGTCACCATGCACGAGACGCACCTGATCGCTCGCACCGGCTGGCTGCGCGCCGCGGTGCTGGGCGCGAATGACGGGATCGTCTCGACCGCCAGCCTGATCGTCGGTGTGGCCGCGTCCGGCAGTCCGCGCTCCGCCGTGCTCCTTGCCGGCGCGGCCGGGCTGGTGGCGGGGGCGATGTCGATGGCGGCGGGCGAGTATGTCTCCGTCTCCTCGCAATCCGACACCGAGCGCGCCGACCGGGAGAAGGAGCGCGCCGAACTGGCCGCCGATCCGGCCGGCGAGGAGCGCGAGCTGGCGATGATCCACGAGGGCCGGGGCCTCGATCCTCAGCTGGCGGCGGCGGTCGCGCGCCAGCTGACGGAGCACGATGCGCTCGGCTCCCACATGCGCGACGAGCTGGGGATTGGTCACGAGGGCGTGGCGCGGCCGGTGCAGGCGGCGCTGGCCTCGGCCGCCAGCTTCGCGGTCGGAGCCGTCGCGCCGGTTCTCGTCGCGGGGTTCGCGCCGCTGGGCGCGCTGATCTGGGCCATCCCCCTGGTCGCGCTGGCGCTGCTGGCGCTGCTCGGCACGCTGGGCGCCCGGGCGGGTGGGGCGCCTCCGGGCAAGGCGGCCGCCCGCGTCGCCTTCTGGGGGGCGCTCGCGATGGCGCTGACGGCGCTGGTCGGACATTGGGTGGGCACGGCGGTGTGACCGCTTGACGCTGCTCCGCCCGACCCCCTAACCCGCCTCCCTCAGGAGGCCCTATGAAGAAGCTCTACCCCGACGCCGTCGCCGCCCTGGACGGGCTGTTGCGCGACGACATGACGGTCTGCGCCGGCGGGTTCGGCCTGTGCGGCATCCCGGAGCGGCTGATCGACGCCATCCAGGCGTCGGGCGTCACCGGCCTGACGGTGGCCTCCAACAACGCCGGCATCGACGGGGAGGGACTCGGCAAGCTGCTGCGCAGCCGCCAGATCAAAAAGATGATCTCCTCCTATGTCGGCGAGAACAAGGAGTTCGAGCGGCAGTACCTGGCGGGCGAGCTGGAGGTCGAGTTCTGCCCCCAGGGCACGCTCGCCGAACGCTGCCGCGCCGGTGGGGCGGGAATCGCGGGCTTCTACACGAAGACCGGCGTGGGCACCGTGGTCGCGGAGGGCAAGGAGGTGAAGACCTTCGACGGCGACGACCACATCCTGGAGCGCGGCATCGTCGCCGACCTGGCGATCGTGAAGGGCTGGCGCGCGGACGAGGCCGGAAACCTGCAATTCCGCAAGACCGCGCGCAACTTCAACGCGCCGATGGCGACGGCGGGCAGGGTCTGCGTGGCGGAGGTGGAGGAGGTGGTGCCGGTCGGCACGCTCGACCCCGACTGCATCCACCTGCCCGGCGTCTACGTGAATCGCATGATCGTGGGCGCGCCGTACGACAAGAAGATCGAGTTCCGCACGGTTCGCGAGGCGGCGTGATCCGGTCCCACGTGCCACAGCCCAACTTCTTCATCCTGGGCGCGCCGAAATGCGGCACCACCTCGCTCGCCGACTGGCTGGCGCAGCACCCGCAGGTCTGGTTCTCGCCCGAGAAGGAGCCGTTCTACTGGAACACCGACCACGTCACCCTCCAGCGCAAGACGGCCGACGAGTATGCCGCGCTGTTCGCCGGTGCCGGGCCGCAGCACAAGGCGGTGGGCGAGGGGACGGTCTATTACCTGGTCTCGCACGCAGCGGTGCCCAACATCGAGCGAGAGCTGCCCGGATCGCGCTACATCGTCTGCTTGCGCAATCCCGTGGACATGGCGCACAGCCTGTATCTGGAGGAGCGCTACAACGGCAACGAGACGCTGCCGTCCTTCGAGGCCGCCTGGGACGCGCAGGAGCGGCGGCGGGAGCGGCCCGACACGCTGCCCGGCGTGGACCCCGTCAACCTGCAATATCACCGCTTTTGCGAAATGGGCGAGCAGGTCGAACGCCTGTGCGGCACGGTGGACCGCGAGCGGGTGCTGGTGCTCTTCCTTTCGGAGCTCGCCGCCGACGCGCCGGGCACCTTCTCCCGAGTCTGCCGCTTCCTCGGGATCGACGACATGCCGGTGGACTTCCGCGTGGTGAACACCGCCAAGGAGCGCGCGCTCCCCTGGCTGCACACGCTTCAGAAGCGGATCGGCAACTGGCGCAACCGACACGGGCTCGGCCGCTCGCTGGGGCTCGGCCGACACTTGACGGCTTTGAACCGGCGTCCCGGGCGGAAGCCCGAGATGGACCCGGCATTGCGTCCCCGGTTGACGGAGGCGTTCGCCGACGACATTCGCCGGCTGGCGCGCGTCACCGGACGCGACCTCGGCGAGTGGCTGGCACCGATCGACCGCGCGTCATGACCGCCGCGGCGCTCCTCAGCGGGATGTAAGGATGAACGGCGTGATCCGAACCCTGCGGCAGAAAGCGGTCTATGGCTACGGCCTCGTCAACCGCCCGATGCTGGCCTTCATCGCGCGGCGGCGCAAGGCGTTTCCGGAGTTCCAGGCGCTGGCGGACCGCAGCGGGTTCCAGCTGCGCTCCGACGACTACTACCAGCCGACCTACGCGGAGGCGCACCTGCCGGCCGACACCGGCGGCGAGCGCGAGCTGCCGGGGCTCGACCTGAACGCGGCCGGGCAGCTCGCTTTCCTGGCCGAGCTCGACGTCGCCGACGAACTCGCCGCCCTACCGGACGAGAAGCCCGCGCCCGACCGCTTCGGCTTCCGCAACGACATGTACAGTTGGGGCGACGCCGAGCTCTATTACGGCATCGTGCGCGCGAATCGGCCGCGCCGGATCGTGGAGATCGGCAGCGGCCAGTCGACTCTGATCGCTCTGGAGGCGATCCGCCGCAACCGCGCCGACGACCCGGACTACCGCTGCGAGCTGACCTGCGTGGAACCCTACGAGGTCGCCTGGCTGGAGGGCACCGGCGTCACCGTCGTGCGCCAGCGCGTGGAGACCGTCGACCTGGCGCTGTTCGACACGCTGGAGGCGGGCGACATCCTGTTCATCGACTCCAGCCATGTCATCCGCCCCTTCGGCGACGTGCTGCGCGAGTTCCAGGAGATCGTGCCGAGCGTGAAGCCGGGCGTGTTGATCCAGGTCCACGACATCTTCACGCCGCGCGACTATCCCGACAGCTGGCTGCGCGAGGAGCGGCGCCTGTACGACGAGCAGTATCTGCTCGAAAGCTTCCTCACCTTCAACGACCGTTACGAAGTCGTCTGCGCGGCCAATTGGCTGAAGCACAATCACTGGGAAGCGCTGACCCGGGCGTGTCCGGGACTGGCCCGCAACGCGTCCTATGAACCGCGCACCTTCTGGTTCCGGCGAGTGGCCTGATGACGGTCGGGGTGGTCGTCACCACCTGGAACGACGCCCACTATCTCGACCGCTGCCTGGGTTCCATCCTCGGGCAGACGCGCCGACCCGACCAGGTGGTGGTCGTGAACGACGGCTCCACCGAGCGGCTCGAGGACCTGGCCGCGGCGGAACGGCGCTTTCCTCATGTCCGCTTCGTCCACCAGGCGAACGCCGGACCTTCGGCGGCGCGCAATCGCGGTGTCCGGGAGACGACCGCCGAGTTCGTGGCCTTCGTCGACGCGGACGACTGGCTCGATCCCGACTGCCTGCGGGTCCGGGCGGAGCGGCTGGAGCGCGAGCCCACCCTGGTAGGTGCCTATGGCGGCTTCACCGCCCTCCATCCGGACGGCCGCCGGACCCGCTCGCGCTTCGGCGAGCACGCCGGCTGGCTGCACGCGCGGTTGTTCGGCCGGCCGGGAGGCGTTCCGGCCGGACTTCCCCTCTGGCTGTTCCGATCGGACGCGTGGAGCGCGCTGGGCGGGCTGGACACCAAGCTGCGCATCTACGAGGATATGGACGCGCTCATCCGACTGAGCAGGCTGGGACCGCTGGCGGGCGCCAACGAACCCATGTACATGAGGAACCTGCGGCCGAACTCCCTGTCGCGCGCCTCTCAGCGCCGGCGGCTGGCCGGGTCCTTCAAGTTCTTGGCCAAGGCGAGAGCCGGTGGCTATTTCACGACCACGCAACTAGCGCGTTTCCACCTGAGGAGTGTGCTGAGTTTCGGACGCGGTTCCTTTCTGGCCAGAACGAAGAGAAGGTCTTCCTCCATGAGCGCTTCCGTTCCGATGCGAATGGCTCGGCTTGCCAGCAGGCTTCCCAGGATCGGGTTCAGGCTGGTGCGCGCCATCGCCGGGCTCAGTGGGGAACGGATGACGACGGTCGAGACGCGGTTCGGACCGACCATGACCGTGGATGTGACCGAGGGTGCCTGCTACAGTGTCTTCAAACGGGGATACAATCGCAACTCGAGGGAGGACGAGCAGTTCTACGCCCGCACTCTCAAGCGGGATGACGTCGTGTTCGATGTGGGAGCCAACATCGGCTACACCCTCGTCCAGTTCGCGCCCAAGGTCGAGAAGGTCGTCGCGTACGAACCGTCTCCCCGCGCCTACGCTCTGCTTTCCGCGACCGCCGAGCAGTTCGACAATGTCATCCTTCGGCATACCGCGGTCGGGGACCAGGAGGGGAGTATCGCGTTTTCCGAAGAAGCCGACCTCTCGGTGTCCTCGGTCGGATCGGGGGACCTGAAGGTGCCGGTCGTCGTCCTCGACGACGAAGTCGCGGCGCTGGGCCTCGTGCCCACCTTCGTCAAAATCGACGTGGAGGGGCACGAGCCGGCGGTGCTGAGGGGGGCGATGCGCCTGCTGGCGCGCGGTCCGCGCGTGTTCTTCGAAGCCTTGTCGGACGAGGCGCTGGCCGAGGCGACGGCGGTGCTGGTCGCGGCCAACCCAGCCTATTCGGTGGAGCGGATCGCGCCGGGCAACCGCAACTTCATCGCCACGGCGGCGCGGTGAGCGGAGGCGGGCCGACACGGCGGGGCGCCCGCGCGCTGCCGCTGCTGGCCGTGCTCGCGGCCACGGCCAGCCTCTCCGGCTGCGTGGCCGCCGTGGTGCCGGTGATCGCGGCCGCCGGCGCCCTGGGGAAGTCGGCGGTGGACGCGCGGGGCGGATCGGTCGAGGCGAACGACGTGCCGGCCGTCGCTTCCGCTTCGAAGGGCGAGGGGTCGGCTGTTCCCTCGGGAGCGGTGGCGGAGCGACTCGCGCTGACGGCGCTGCCGGCACCGACCGCCGCCGACCGGACGCCCGGCGCGGACTCGCCCTACGTCCGGCTCGCCCGCTACGCGCTCGCCCAGCGCGACGAGCGCTCGGCGGGCGGCGCGGTGCGCTCGGTGGTGCTGGCGCCCGGCGTGTCGCTCGCCAGCCCGCGCTTCACGCCCTGCGGCGACCGTCCGCTGGCCGTGCTGATCGACCTGGACGCGGAGGGCGCGCCGCTCTCCGTTCCGCTCGACCCGAGCCGCTCGACCGCCGAGCTGGCCGGCGCGCTGGCGGAACTGCGCCGCGCCGACATCGGCGTGCTGTGGCTCTCCGACCGGCCGGCGGGGCAGAGCGCCGCCGTGCGCGAAGGCCTGGCGCGGGCCGGCTATTGGGGCGAGGGCGACCGGCTGCTGCTGCCCGTCGGGCCGAACGACCGCAAGCAGGAGCGCCGCTGGGCCGTCGCGCGCGACCGCTGCGTGGTGGCGCTGGCCGGCGACCGGCGGGGCGACATGGACGAGCTGTACGACTATCTGAAGACGCCGGAGGCGGCGCATCTGCTCGACGGCCTGTGGAACGCCGGCTGGTTCCTGGCGCCGCCCCCGCTCGCGCAAGACAAGGACTGACCGATGCCCTGGACCCGTGACGAAATGGCGGCCCGCGCCGCCCACGAGCTGGAGGACGGCTACACCGTCAATCTGGGCATCGGCATCCCGACGCTGGTCGCCAACCACGTGCCGCCGGGCGTCGAGGTGACGCTGCAGTCGGAAAACGGGATGCTGGGCATCGGTCCATTCCCGCTCGCGGGTGAGGAGGACGCCGACCTGATCAACGCCGGCAAGCAGACGATCAGCGAGCTGCCGCAGTCGTCCTACTTCGACTCCGCGCAATCCTTCGCGATGATCCGGGGCGGGCACATCGACCTGACCGTCTTGGGCGCAATGGAGGTGAGCGAGGGCGGCGACATCGCCAACTGGATGATCCCGGGCAAGATGATCAAGGGCATGGGCGGCGCGATGGACCTGGTCGCCGGCGTCAAGCGCATCATCGTGGTGATGGACCACACCTCCAAGCACGGCGAGCCGAAGTTCATGCCGGACTGCACGCTGCCGCTCACCGGCCGCAACGTGGTCGACATGATCGTCACCGACCTGGCGGTCTTCCGCCGCCCGGACCACGCCAGTCCCTTCCGTCTGGAGGAGCTGGCGCCGGAGGTGACGGCGGAGGAGGTGCGGGAGCGGACCACGGCGGCCTACGAGGGGTGAGCGACCCTGCCCCTCTGGGCAATGTCCAGCATTGGTGGAGAGTGGGTATCAACTTCGGCTCTCAACAAAGGTCCAGTCTCGAACCTAAACGGGAACCAAGCTTGCTGCGGGATGAAAAAGTTAGGGCTGCTTGTCCTTACGCCAGCTGATTGCGCCCAGACCACCGAACAAAACGCCGATGATGATCCACACCACCCAATCATCGCCTTGAACAAGCTTGAAGACGCCTAACGCGAGAAATATCACGCCGATGAGCGGAAAACCCTTCTTTTGAACCTGATTCATTTGCTTGTGACCCTCGTCCTTCTTTACCGATGGTATGCCGTAGCTTCGAGCCTGAGAAGGTCTATCAACCCGCAGCGCGCTGGAAGACATGCCTGAAGAAAGGTAAGGTCATCAAATGTCTGCACTTAGGTGCAAGCGGACACTCCACAATTCCTTACACCCGCTCCCGGCTCTCCCGCACCACCGCGCGCCCGCCGGCCACCTGGCGCTTCAGCTCCGCCTTCAGGCGCGCCGGATCGCGCGCCAGCACGAAGCCGAAGCTGACCCCACCCTCCTTGCCCACGGTCGCATGGTGCAGCCTGTGCGCCTGGACGAGGCGCTTGGCGTAGCCCCGACGGGGGCTCCAGCTCCAGAAGCGTTGGTGGACCAGCCCGTCATGGATCAGCGTGTAGATCGCGCCATAGACGGTCACGCCGACCGCCACCCACCACAGCGGCTCCCACCACCAGCCCGCCGTGAACAGGGCCAGCGCGCTTACGGTGCCGACGATCGCGAACAGGTCGTTCTTCTCCAGCGTGCCGTCGTGCGGCTCGTGGTGGTCGCGGTGCCACGCCCAGGCGGGGCCATGCATGATGTAGCGGTGGGCGGCCCAGGCGACCGCCTCCATCGCGGCGGCCGACAGGACAACGGTGAGGACGATCTGCCAGACGGTCATGTCCCGGCTCCCTCGCGCAGCCCCTCGCGCCGCCGCTCCGGCAGCCGCCACCAGGGCACATGGGGGCTCAGATGGTGCTCGTGATGATAACCGAAATGGTAGCACGAGGCGAGGCTGGCGAGCGTGCCCCAACCGTTCGATCGCGCGCGGTGGTGGTCGGCGAAGTCCATCCCGTCGTGACGGTGTGGGCGGAAGGTGCCGAAGTAGAACAGCTGCACGGAACTCGCGACCGCCGGCAGCGCGTAGAGCAGCAGCAGGTTGGCGAGCGGCACACCGGCCAGCGCCCAGGCGGCGCTGATCGCGCCGACGAACAGGAAGGACGGCCAGCCGAAATAGCGCGTCAGGAACGTCCAGTACCAGCGTCCGAACCGATCGGGGTGCTCGGCGGAGAAGTCGGGGTCCTCGGCGCTGCCGGGCGCGCGGTGATGCTGCCAGTGCGCCGCCGTCAGACGATCGTAGGAGAAGCCGGCGTAGAGCGTCAGCGATGCCCGCCCGATCCTCCGGTTGAGCGCCGGCCGGCCGGGAGCGAGCGAGCCGTGCATGGCATCGTGCGCGACGATGAACAGGCCGACGGACAGCCAGCTCTGCAGGGCGGCGATCGGCAGCGCCAGCAGCCAGTCGGCGCCCGTGGGCCGGAACCAGACCATCGCGCACAGGTGCACCGTCAGCCAGCCGAGCCCGACCGCCCCGGCGAGCGCCAGGCCGACCCGCGCCTGACGCTCGCGCGCGCTCGCGACGGGGAGGGGCAGGGCGGCGGCGTTCATGGGTGGAGAGATAGGGCGGGCACAGCCCGCTGGCCAGAGCGCCCCGACCGCCCGGACGCGATCAGCGCCTCGCTCGCCGCGTCGCTCCTTCTTTTCTTCCCCTTCAGGGTAGGGGATCGAGGGGTGTGGAGATGCGACCGGGTGCGCTCTTCCCCAGCATGAGCCCGATCGTTCCTCCCCACCCCAACCCCTCCCCTGAAGGAGAGGGACTTGCTTGGCCCGCTCCAGACGCAGAACCGACAAACCGCTTTCAGGCCAAAACACGACCGCAGCCCGCCAGCGGTTGACCCTGCGTGCCGGCTTGGCCCACATCCCGCGCGACCGAACGCGCGCGCCGCCCGATCGGTGGCGCGACGAGCACGAACCCGAAGGACTCAGACCGATGAAAGCCCTGCTCTCCACCGCGCCCGGCGGTCCCGACACCCTGACGCTGGGCGAGCTGCCCGATCCCGTCGCCGGTCCGGGCCAGATCGTCGTCGCGGTGAAGGCGGCGGCGGTGAACTACCCGGACGTGCTCATCATCGAGGACCGCTACCAGTTCCGCCCGGAACGCCCCTTCGCGCCCGGGGGCGAGGTGGCGGGCACGGTGGCGATCGTGGGAGAGGGCGTGGAGGGCTGGTCGGTCGGCGACCGGGTGATGGCGGTGTGCGGCCACAACGGCATGGCGGAGCGGGTGGCGGTGCCCGCCGCCAACGTCTTCCACCTGCCGGACGGCAAGTCCTTCGAGGAGGGCTCGGCGCTGCTGCTGACCTACGCCACCACCATCCACGCGCTGAAGGGTCGCGGCGAGCTGAAGGCGGGTGAGACGCTGCTGGTGCTGGGCGCGTCCGGCGGCGTCGGCCTCGCCGCGGTCGAACTCGGCAAGGCGATGGGTGCGCGCGTGATCGGCGCGGTGTCGAGCGAGGACAAGGCCGACGCTGTGCGCGAGGCGGGGGCTGACGAGGTGCTGGTCTACGGCCGGGGTCCGCTCGACCGCGACGCGCAGAAGGCGCTGTCGAACACGATCAAGGAGGCGGTCGGACAGGGCGGCGCGGACGTGATCTATGACGCGGTCGGCGGCGACTATTGCGAGCCCGCCCTGCGCGCCATCGCCTGGGAGGGGCGCTATCTGGTGATCGGCTTCGCCGCCGGCATCCCGAAGCTGCCGCTCAACCTGACTCTGCTCAAGAGCTGCGATGTGCGCGGCGTGTTCTGGGGGGCCTTTGCCGCGCGGTCTCCCGACGCGAACCGCGCCAACGTCGATCGGCTGGTGGAGCTGTGGACGGCGGGCACCATCGCGCCGCGCATCACCGGCACCTATCCGCTGGAGCGCGGGGGAGAGGCGATCGCGGCACTCGGCGACAGACGGTCTGTCGGCAAGCTGGTGGTGACTGCGGGCGGGTGAGGGCGCTCGTGCGCTCCAACTCTGAACCCGCTCGTCCTGAGCCTGTCGAAGGACGCTGGGCGAGGGGGCATATGTGGGCGTTTGTTGTGGTTGATCGTGCGAAACGTCCTTCGACAGGCTCAGGACGAGCGGATCTGAAGCGGCGAGGCCAAGTTCCGGCGCGCGGCAACCTCTGCCCGACTGCTTGCGACCCGCGACCACCAACCCTACGTCAACAGCCATGAAGGACCGTCGATGACCAGCATGACCGACCGCGAGCGCGGGTTCGAGGCCAAGTTCGCCCGCGACGAAGAGGTGCAGTTCCGCCTCGCCGCGCGGCGCAACAAGCTGTTCGGCCTGTGGGCCGCGGGTCGCATGGGCCTGACCGCGGAGGAATCGGACGCCTACGCCGTGTCCGTCGTCCAGGCCGATTTCGAGGAGGCGGGGGATGGGGACGTGCTGCGCAAGGTCGCCGCCGACCTGACCGCATCCGACAAGGGCCTGTCCGACGGCGAGCTGCGCGAGCAGCTGGAGGCGATGATGGTCGAGGCGCGCCGCCAGTTCATGGAGGGCTCCAGCCCTCCGGCCAAGCGCTGATCCGATGGCGATGGACGCCGAGGAGATCGCGCGCCGCATCACCGAGCGCTTCCCGGACGCCGAGGTCGAGATGACCGACCTGGCGGGCGACGGCGATCACTGGGCGGCGAAGGTCGCCAGCGCCGCCTTCCGCGACCTCAATCGGGTGCAGCAGCACAAGGCGGTCTATGCCGCGCTCGGCCCCGACATGGGCACCACGCTCCACGCGCTCCAACTCACCACCGCACCCAAGGACTGACAGACATGGCGACCACCCCCGACACCGACGCCCAGGCCCGCATCGACGGGATCGTGAAGGAGCACCCGGTGGTGCTGTTCATGAAGGGCACGCCCTTGTTTCCGCAATGCGGCTTTTCCAGCCGCGCGGTCGCGATCCTGGAGCATCTCGGCGTCGACGAGTTCCACTCGGTCGACGTGCTGCAGGACCAGTCGGTCCGCCAGGGCATCAAGGCCTACAGCGACTGGCCGACCATCCCGCAGCTCTACGTCGCGGGCGAGTTCGTCGGCGGGTCCGACATCATGATGGAGATGTTCGAGGCCGGCGAGCTCAAGCAGCTGATGGCGGAGAAGGGTGTGGTGGAGGGCTAGGACACGCGTCCGTCGGCGCGTTGCAGGAGCACTTTGGTGGGGCAGGGCTTGCGTCTTCTCGTCTTTTGTGCCATATAGGTTTGATGACGAGTCACTTCCTCCTCCTCCTTCCGTGCCGCTGATGTCCTACAAGGCCGGTGAGAGGCGCGGTGACCGTTGTGTGAAGTTTGTGACCTTCCAACGCGCCGGTCCTCGCCGCCGGATCTCGGGGCGATGAGCGAACTCGACCCGATGACCGGCGTGGCGGATCCCATCGCCCTCGGCTTGGTGCGCGTGCTGGCCCCCAATCCGTCGCCCTACACCTTCACCGGCACGATGAGCTATGTGCTGGGCGAGCGGTCGGTGGCGGTGATCGACCCGGGTCCGGCCGAGCCCGCGCACCTGGACGCGCTCACCCGCGCGATCGATGGCCGGCCCGTCGAGGCGATCCTCGTCACCCACAACCACCGCGACCACTCGCCCGCCGCCCGGCCGCTGGCGGAGCGGACCGGCGCGCCGGCCGTGGGCGCCGCCGCGCTCAACCCGCCCGGACTGGATGGCGGGGTGGATGCCGCCTTCGACGCCGAATATGCGCCCGACCGGGTGCTGGCGGACGGCGACCGGGTGGCGGGCGAGGGCTGGACGCTGGAGGCGGTCGCCACGCCCGGCCACACGTCCAACCACCTGTGCTTCGCCTGGGGGCAGGGGGATGCGCTGTTCTCCGGCGATCACGTCATGGGCTGGTCCACCAGCGTCGTCATTCCGCCCGACGGCGACATGGGCGACTATCTGGCGAGCCTGACCAAGCTGACGGAGCGGAGCGAGGCGACCTACTGGCCCGGCCACGGCCCCGCCGTCACCGACCCGCAGCGCCTGTTGCGCGGCATGATCGGCCACAGGCGGCAGCGCGAGCGCCAGATCCTGCGTTCGCTGGAGACCTGCGCGGTCGCCATCCCGCCGATGGTCGCCGCCATGTACAAGGGGCTGGACGAGCGCCTGATCCCCGCCGCCGAGCTGTCGGTGCTCGCCCACCTGCGCGACCTTGAGCGGCGCGGGCTGGTGGCCCATGTGGGAGGGGACTGGACTTTGGAGCCCACCCCATGACCGCCCAACCCGCCGTGCCTTTCGCCGGCACCGACCTGCTCGACGAGATCACGCGCCTGAAGCGGGAGCGCAACGCCGTCATCCTGGCGCATTACTACCAGACGCCGGAGCTTCAGGACCTCGCCGATTTCGTCGGCGACAGCCTCGACCTGTCGCGCAAGGCGGCGAACACGGACGCCGAGGTGATCGCGTTCTGCGGCGTGCGCTTCATGGCGGAGACGGCCAAGATCCTGTCGCCGGAGAAGACCGTCGTGCTGCCCGACATGGACGCCGGCTGCTCGCTGGAGGACAGCTGCCCGCCCGACCGCTTCGCCGCCTTCCGCGCCGAGCATCCGGACCACATCGCGCTCACCTACATCAACTGTTCCGCCGAGGTGAAGGCGCTCAGCGACATCATCGTCACCTCGTCCTCCGCCGAGACGATCCTGGACCAGATCCCGCGCGACCAGCCGATCATCTTCGGCCCCGACCGCCACCTGGGCGGCTGGCTGAACCGCAAATACGATCGCGAGATGCTGCTGTGGCCGGGCGTGTGCATCGTCCACGAGGCGTTCTCGGAAAGCGAGCTCCTGAAGCTGGTGGCCGAGCACCCGGACGCGCCGGTGTTGGCCCACCCGGAATGTCCGCCGAACATCCTGGATCATGCGGAGGTCGTGGGCTCGACCAGCGCGATCCTGAAGGCCGCCATCGAGCACCCGTCGCCCACGATCATCGTGGCGACCGAGCCGCACATCATTCACCAGATGGAGCTGGCGGTGCCGGGCAAGCGCTTCATCGGCGCACCGGGGGCGGATGGGAACTGCAACTGCAACATCTGCCCCTACATGGCCATGAACACGGTCGAGAAGCTCTATGTGGCGCTCCGCGATCTGGAGCCCAGGATCGCGATCGACCCGGCGGTGATGGACGGCGCTCGGGCCTCGCTCGACCGGATGCTGGAGATGGCGGGCCGCACGGTCGGGCAGGGCGATCTGGGACCCGCGCGTGCCGGCTGACGGGGTGGCGGGCCGGCGCGTGGCCGCCGGCGCATGAGGGCGAAGCTGCGGCAGATCGCCACCGACCTGCGCTCGTCCTACTGGTTCCTGCCCGCGCTGCTGACGGTCGGCGCGGCGCTGCTGTCGGTCCTCACCTGGTGGCTGGACACCCAGCTGTCGACCGACTGGATGGGGACCTTCTCCTACTTCAGCCCGGCCAAGCCGGAGGGCGCGCGCACCATCCTGTCGACGGTCGCCGGCTCCATGATCTCCGTCGCGGGCACCGTGTTCGCGATCACCTTCGCCGCCGTGGTCTACGCCTCGGGCAGCTATGGACCCCGGCTGCTCACCAACTTCATGACGGACCGCGGCAACCAGCTGTCGCTCGGCGTGTTCATCGCCACCTTCGTCTACGCCATCCTGGTGCTGCGCGAAATCCGGCTGCCCGACGAGGGCGGCCCCCTGGTCTCGCCGGGCGGCGGGTTCGTGCCGCAGATCTCGCTGCTGACGGCGCTCGGCCTCGCCATGCTGTCGGTCGGCGTGCTGGTGTACTTCCTCCACCACGTCCCCAACTCCATCCGCATCAACAACGTGGTCGGCGACATCGCCAGGACCGCCCTGCGCCAGATCAAGGAGCGCTACCCCGACGCCTATGTCGGCGAGGTCGTGGTGACCGGGGAGGTGGAGGTCGGCGACCCTGTGGGGGCCAGGGACACCGGCTATGTCGAGGTGATCGACTACGAAACGCTCGGCGATGTGACGAAGGACGAGGGCGTCGCCATCCGCCTGGCCGTGCGCACCGGCGACTTCATCCACCCGGGCATGGCGATCGCCCATGTGGAGGGCGAGCATGGCGAGGAGTGCGACGACGCCATCCGCTCCGCCTTCGCCACCGGGCTCAGCCGCACCCCGTCGCAGGACATCGAGTTCTCGATCGACGAGCTGGTCGAGATCGCGTTGCGCGCGCTGTCGCCCGGCATCAACGACCCCTTCACCGCGATCACCTGCATCCACTGGCTCGCCGCCGCGCTGGCCTCGCTGGGCGGACGCGACCTGGCGCGGGATGCGGACGGACGACTCTACGGCGCCGAGCGCGTCTACTGCCTGGCCGACGAGTTCGGGCATTTCGTGCGCCGCAGCGCGGTGGCGATGAGCGTCGGCGTCGCGGCCAACGACCTCGCCTCCGTGGTGTTCGTCGAAGCGCTGGCGAGCGCCGCCCCGTCGTGCGCGACGGACGCCCGCCGCCGGGCGCTGTCCGACTCGGTCGAACAGATGGTGGTCCAGGCGCGGCTGGCTCAGGAGGGGCCGGCGCTCGACCGGCTGGAACACGCCTGGGTGCTGGCGCGGCCGCGCTTCGGAGACGCGATCGCATGAGCGGCTGGGCGTTGGAAGGGTTCGACCTCGACCGCTTCGTGACCGACACGCTGGCGGAGGATCTCGGCCCGGGCGACATGACGGGCGAGGCGGTGATCCCGGCGGATGCGCGCTTCCACGGGGTGCTGGCGGCGCGCGAGCCGATCGTGCTCGCCGGCCTGCCGGTGGCGCTCGCATTCTTCCGGCGGCTCGACCCCGAGGCGGCGTTGACGGGCCCTGCGGAGGAGGGCGCCGGTATCCCCGCCGGTGGCGTGCTGGCGCGGCTTCACATGCGCGCCCGCGCCCTGCTGGCGGCCGAGCGGTCGGCGTTGAACACGCTGTGCCACCTGAGCGGCGTGGCGACCCTCACCCGCCGCTATGTCGATGCGATCGAGGGCACCGGCGCGCGGCTGCTCGACACCCGCAAGACGCTGCCGGGGCTGCGGCGGCTGGAGAAGTATGCGGCCCGGATGGGCGGGGCGGTCAATCACCGCATGGGTCTGTGGGACGCGGCGATGATCAAGGACAACCACGTCGCCGTCGCCGGCGATGTCGCCACGGCGGTCGCGCGCGCCGTGGCGGCGGGCGTCGATCCGATCGTCGTGGAGGTCGATCGCCTCGACCAGATCGAGCCCGCGATTGGGGCGGGGGCGACCCGGCTGCTGCTCGACAACATGGACGCGCCGACATTGCGGCAGGGGGTCGGCCTCGTGGACGGACGGGTGCCGACCGAGGCGTCCGGTGGCGTGCGGCTGGAGACGATCCGCGCCCTTGCGGAGACGGGGGTGGACTATCTTTCGGTCGGCCGGCTCACCCAGTCCGCCCCCGCCGTGGACATCGGCCTGGATGTGGCGGTCGGGTAGCTCCGCCAGGCTAGGCCTCGATCACCGCTCCCGCCGGGTGGTGCCGGTCGAGATGCTTGCGGATGGTCTTCAGGTTGCGGGTGTTGGAACGGTAGGCGAAGTCGAAGATGTCCCCCGCGAACGGCACCGCGCCCAGCGCCGTGTCCAGGCCGATGCGGCCGAACATCCGCCACATCTTCGCCGTGCCGAGCCCCAGATTGCGCGCCTCCCACAGCAGGTAGGCTCCGAAGGCCGCGCCGGCGACGTCGCCCACCACCGGCACCAGCCCGATCACCGCGTCCAGGCCGATGCGGCGGTTGAGGCCGGGCACGGTCACCATGTCCTCCAGCATCCGCTCCATCAGGTCGAGCCGGCGGCGCACCTCGTCGGGCGAGCGGGACAGGATGCGGCGGCGGTCGTCGGTCATGGCGCCGCCGGGCTGGCGGCCGGAACCATGCGGGTCAAGGGGTGGATGGCGCGCGGATTGGCGACCACGTTGGGCACGCCGGCACGGACCACGCTCCAGCGCAGGGGCCGGGCGAGGGGAATGACCGGCAGGTCGGCCACCAGCGCCGCCTCGGCCTCGCGCTCGGCCCGTCGCCAGCCGGCCAGCGCGGGCTGGTCCCGCAGTCGCGCCAGTGCTTCCGTCGCGTCGGCATCGCAGGGAGTGGGGCGGCCGCAGCGGATCAGTTCGAGTGTGGCGGCCGGGTCGGACGAGGGCGCCACGGCGTCGATCCAGTCGAGCTGCGCGTCGCCCGCGCCGACCTCCACCAGCCGCACACCGATCGCCGCCCATTGCCGCGTCAGCCAGGCGAGCAGCAGCCGGCCGCCGACCCCGGCCGGCGCCGCGACGCCGACCTCCGCCTCCGCTCCGCCATGGTCCGCGCGCCATCGCGCCACCCGCTCGCGCGCCAGTTGGACGCGCTGGGCCGCGCCGAGACCGCTCCAGTCGAACGGCACCGGCGCGGGTCCGGGAACCAGGGTCTCGGCCGCCCCCCAGCCAGGGGCGCCGAACGCCGCCACCAGCGACGGCCGGTCGAGCGCCATCGCCAGCGCGTGTCGCCCCTCGGCATCGGCGACGAGGCCCTCGCGCCGGGCGATCCGCAGGCCGAACAGCCCCTCGGTCGGATCGATCAGCAGGGCGCTCGGCGCGGCGGCGCTGGCGAGTGGGAGGTCCTCCAGCCGCCCCCCCAGGACCACGTCGACGCCGTTCGCGTCGTAGCGCGCCAGGGCCGGAGCCGCGGCATCGCCGCGCAGCCTGAGCGAGCGACCGGCGTCCTCGCCGTCCGATTCCGGCGGCTTCAGCGTCCGCCAGCCCGCCGCGTCGCGCGAGCCGCGGCGCAGCGGCCCACTGCCGCCGCCCACGCGCAACGCGAACTCCGGCTGGGCCAGCAGCGAGAGGAGGTCGGGCCGCTGGGCGGCGAGCTTGATCTCCAGGATCGAGGGAATGACGGCGTTCACCTTCGACACCGCTGCCGCCGCGGCGCGCACGGTGCTGCTGTCGCCGGGTCGCGCCAGGATCCGCCGCAGCGCGTCGCCCACATCGGCCGAACGCACTGGACGACCATCGGCCCAGTTCCCGTCGGCCAGTCGGAAGATGACGGTCAGACCATCGTCGAGCACGATCCAGCGTTCGGCCAGACCCGGCGTCACCACGCCCGCCTCGTCCAGCCGCACCAGGCCCTGCGCGGTCGCCCGGTTCAGAACGGTGGAGGGTTCGTCGCGCCCGGTGGCGCCCGGTCGTGGCCCGATCACGCTGATGCCGAGCGCCTCGGTCGACGAGGCGTCGCACGCCGCCAGTGCGATGGACAGCAGCAGCGCCGCGCCTCGCGCGGGGACCGGGTGCGGACGGCGGGACTTGAACCCGCACTCCCGACGGGAAACGGATTTTAAGTCCGCTGCGTCTACCGATTTCGCCACGTCCGCTCCCCACCCCGGCGGGGGCATCCCCGCTGGACACGTCGAGGTCAAGCGTCAGTCGGTCATCAGCTTTTCGCGCAGTTCCTTGCCGGGCTTGAAATAGGGCAGGCGCTTGGGCGCCACCGCCACCGGCTCACCCGTGCGCGGGTTGCGCCCGATCCGCTCGCCGCGCTCGCGGGTGGAGAAGGTGCCGAAGCCGCGCAGTTCCACCCGGCCACCCTTTTCGAGCTGGTCGGCGATCGAGTCGAAGACCACGTCGACCAGGGTTTCGATCTCGGCGGCGGTCAGTCCTTCGCTCTCGTCGGCGAGGCGGGCGATCAGTTCGGACCGTAGCATGGGCAAGCTCCTGGAACGCAGAAGACGTCCGCGTCACACCTGCGGCACGACGCACTTACCCTATGTTAACTCAATCGATCCGCGAGAACAAGCGGGCATCGTTGCCCCTTCGACTGTCCGCGCGCCGTCCGTTCTCCCCAAGGAGGGGAGAACGGACGGTGGGGCGGCCGGATGTCAGCTCTCGGTCTTCGCCTTCAACGCCTCGCCCAGGATGTCGCCGAGCGACGCGCCGGAGTCGGACGATCCGAACTGCTCGACCGCCTGCTTCTCCTCGGCGATCTGCAGCGCCTTGATGGAGAAGGTCGGCTTCTTCGACCGATCGAAGCCCGACACCTGGGCGTCGAAGGTCTGGCCGACCTGGAAGCGCTCTGGCCGCTGCTCGTCGCGGTCGCGGCCGAGGTCGGTGCGCTTGACGAAGCCGGTCACGCCGTTGTCGCCCGCCTGCACCTCGAGCCCACCGTCGCGCACCTCCAGCACGGTGACGGTCACCGTCTGGCCGCGACGCAGCGCGGACGGATCGGCGTCGGCCGACGGCGCGCCGCGCTCCAGCTGCTTCATGCCCAGCGAGATGCGCTCCTTCTCGGCGTCCACGTCGAGCACGACGGCCTGCACCGTCTCGCCCTTGTGGTGCAGGTTGAGCGCGTCCTCGCCGGTCAGGCCCCAGGCGATGTCCGACATGTGGACCATGCCGTCCACATCGCCGTCCAGGCCGATGAACAGGCCGAACTCGGTCGCGTTCTTGACCTCGCCCTCGACCTGGGTGCCGATCGGGTGCTTGTCTGCGAAGTCGGCCCACGGGTTCGACTGCGCCTGCTTGAGGCCCAGCGAGATGCGGCGCTTGTCCTCGTCGACCTCCAGGATCGAGACCTCGACCTCCTGGCTCGTCGACACGATCTTGCCGGGATGGACGTTCTTCTTGGTCCAGGACATCTCCGAGACGTGGACCAGCCCCTCGATGCCGGGCTCGAGCTCCACGAACGCGCCATATTCGGTGATGTTGGTGACGCGGCCGGTGAACTTGCCGTCGACCGGGTATTTGGCGGAGACGCCCTCCCACGGATCGGCCTCGAGCTGCTTCATGCCCAGGCTGATGCGCTGGGTCTCGCGGTTGATTCGGATGATCGACACGCGCACGGTGTCGCCGATGTTGATCATCTCGGTCGGATGGTTGACCCGCTTGTAGCTCATGTCGGTGACGTGGAGCAGGCCGTCGATGCCGCCCAGGTCCACGAAGGCGCCATAGTCGGTGATGTTCTTAACCACGCCGTCGATCACCTGGCCCTCGTGCAGCGACTGGATCAGGCCCGTGCGCTGCTCGGCGCGGGTCTCCTCCAGGATGGCGCGGCGCGAGACGACGATGTTGCCGCGGCGGCGATCCATCTTCAGGATCTGGAAGGGCTGCGGCATGTCCATCAGCGGGGTGACGTCGCGCACCGGGCGGATGTCCACCTGGCTGCCGGGCAGGAAGGCGACCGCGCCGCCCAGATCGACGGTGAAGCCGCCCTTCACGCGGCCGAAGATCACGCCCTCGACGCGCGCGGTGTCATTGAACTCGTGCTCCAGCCGGTCCCAGGCCGCCTCGCGCCGCGCGCGGTCGCGCGACAGCACGGCCTCGCCCATCGCGTTCTCGACGCGGTCGACATAGACCTCGACCTCGTCGCCGACCTCGATCTCGGCCTTCTGGCCCGGTCCGGCGAACTCGCGCAGCGGCACGCGGCCTTCCGACTTCAGGCCCACGTCGATGACGGCGAGATCGTTCTCGATCCCCGTCACGGTGCCCTTGACGACGCGTCCCTCGAAGGATTCGTTCTCGCCGCCGAGCTGTTCGTCGAGCATGGCCGCGAAATCGTCGCGGGTGGGCATCGCTTGAGTTGCCATAAGGTCTTTCGGTTCCGTTCGTTCAGTCTGTCCGGCCAGCCGGGTCATTCGCCCGGCGGTCTTGACCAGAATGCCGCCGCGCCGACCCCGTGCCGGCGTGGCATCGCGCGGGAGAGACGGTCCGAATGCGAAAAGGGGCGCGTGGACACCACCGGCTCAGGGTCCGGTTTCCACACACCCTCGACTCAACGCGGGGCCGCCGTCGGCGAGGCACCCGTTCGGTCCATCACGGCTTGCACCGCCCGGTTGACGGCCTCGTCTATACCAATGGCGCTCGTGTCCAGCAAGAGGGCGTCCGGTGCGCGGACCAGAGGGGACGCCGCACGGGCGGAGTCGCGCTTGTCGCGCGAGACGATGTCGGCCAGCACGGCCGCTTCGGTGAGCGCCGGATCGCCGACGGAGAGTTGTTCCCACCGGCGGCGCGACCGGATCGGGGCCGAGGCGGTGACGAACAGCTTCACCTCGGCATTCGGCGCGATCACCGTGCCGATGTCGCGCCCGTCGAGCACCGCTCCCCCCGGCTGGCGGGCAAAGGCGCGCTGGCGTTCCAGCAGGCGGATCCGCACCGCGGGATGGGCGGACACGATCGAGGCGGCGCGCCCGACCGCCTCCGTCACGAGCGCCGGATCGGCAAGGCGCTCGTCGTCCAAGGCGCAGGCGGCCAGCGCGTCCTCCTCGACCTGCGGATCGCCGCCCCCCGCCAGCACCGCCGCCCCGACCGCGCGGTAGAGCAGGCCGGTGTCGAGATGCGGCAGGCCGAACGCGCGCGCGACGGCGCGAGCGATCGTCCCCTTGCCCGACGCCGCCGGCCCGTCGATCGCGACGATCACCCGGCGCGCTCCCGCCACGCCCGCCACAACCCGATCAGCGCGACCGTGATCCACACGATCTCCAGGATGATCGTCGGCAGGTTGTAGTGGACGGTCAGCGACACGAGCAGCAACGCCGCGCCCGCCAGGTTCAGGCCGTTGTAGACGAACGCGTTCATCGCCTTGGCGAGCGTCAGGTAGAGATAGGCCGCGACGATCATGCCGCTGCCGACAAAGCCGATGACGTTGGCGAGGGTGCCGCTCATAGGACGGGTCCGGATTGCTGCGCTGGGGTGAACGGACCGTCCGCCGGATGGTATGACATCCCACCCGCACCCTGTTGCGTCATTCCCGCGAAGGCGGGAATCCATGCTCCAAGCGGTCGGACCGGCGGAGTGGTTGAGAATGGGCGATCCTGGATCCCCGCCTTCCCGGGGATGACGGCGGGTGATGCTATGGCCGCGTTCAAGGCCTGATTGGTCGCTCCGCTCATCCGCGTCCCTCTTCCAGCAGTGTCTCGAACCCCGGAAAGCTCGTCGCCACCGGCCCCAAGTCGTCCACCGTCACCCCGTCCCGGCTCGCCAGCCCCGCCACGGCGAGACTCATGGCGATGCGGTGGTCCAGCCGGGTGGCGACGGGACCGCCGCCGGGCAGGGGGTCGCCGCCGGTGCCCTCGATCACCAGCCCGTCCGGCCGCTCCTCGACCTGCGCGCCCACGGCGGTCAGCGCGGCGGCCATGGTGGCGAGGCGGTCGGATTCCTTGATCCGCAGCTCCTCCAGCCCGCTGGTCCGCGTCACACCCTCCGCCAGCGCGGCGGCGACGAACAGGATGGGGAACTCGTCGATCATCAGCGGGGTGAGCGCCGGGTCCACCTCCACGCCACGCAGCGCCGAGTGGCCGATGTGGAGGTCGGCCATCGGCTCGCCGCCGACCTCGCGCGGGTTCTCGATGTCGACCGACCCGCCCATCTGCCGCAGCACCGTCAGCAGGCCGTCGCGGGTCGGGTTCACGCCGACCCCCTCGATAACGAGGTCGGAGCCGGGCACCAGCAGCGCCGCCACCAGGAAGAACGCCGCCGACGAGATGTCGCCGGGCACGGTCAGCGAGCGCGGCGACAGCTCGGCCTCGCCCGTCAGCACGATGTGGCGCTCGCCTTCGACCTCCTCGACCCGCAGCTCCGCCCCGAAGCCCGCGAGCATCCGCTCGGTGTGGTCGCGGCTCGGCACCGGCTCGATCACCCGGGTCGCGCCGGGCGTGTTGAGGCCGGCGAGCAGCACCGCCGACTTCACCTGCGCGCTGGGCATCGGCAGGCGATAGGTCATCGGCACGGCCGGGCACAGGCCCCGCATGGTGAGCGGCAGTCGGTCGCCGCTGAACTCCGCGCCCATCAGCGCCAGCGGCCCGGTCACGCGCGCCATCGGCCGGCGCGACAGCGAGGCGTCGCCGACCAGGGTGGCGGAGATCGGGTGGCTGGCGATCAGCCCCATCAGCAGCCGCGCGCTGGTGCCCGAATTGCCGAGATCGAGCGCGCGCTCCGGCTGCAACAGCCCGCCCACGCCGACGCCGTCCACCACCCACGCGCCGTCCGCTTCCCGCGCGATCGTCGCGCCCATCGCGCTCAGCGCGGCGGCGGTCGCCAGCACGTCCTCGCCCTCCAGCAGGCCCTCGATGCGCGAGCGGCCGACCGCCAGCGCGGAGAGCATCAGCGCGCGGTGGCTGATCGACTTGTCGCCGGGCACCCGGATGCGGCCCGTCAGCGGAGCGCCGGGGCGGAAGGTGGCGGGGCGGGGGGGCATGGCGGCGGGCACGCTTTGACAGTCCGCCCGGCGCGTGGCAATGCGCCGGCGCTCTGAGGCCGTCCGACGGACCGGCCCCTCACATCCTTTCTCGAAGAGGCCCGACATGGCAAAGCCCGAATGGGGCACCAAGCGCACCTGTCCGCACTGCGGCACGCGCTTCTACGACCTTGGCAAGGACGATCCCGTCCACTGCATCGCTTGCGACAAGACGTTCCAGCCCGATCCGGTGCTGAAGTCGAAGCAGCCGCTGCCCTTCGAACGCGCGAAGGAGCCGGACAAGAAGAAGGACGAGGACACCGACGACGATCTCGACCTCGACGTGGACGAGGACGAGGAGCCCAGCCCGGAGAACGAGGTCGATCTGGGCGGCGACGACGATCTGGGGGTGTCGGGCGACAAGGACGACGAAGAGGAGAGCTGAGGGTCCGGCGGTCGACCGAACCGCTTGCCAAAGCGGGGCGGCGGCCGTACACGCCGCCTCCGCCGCACCGCCCGGGGTGCGGGCCGAGATTGTGGGGCCGTAGCTCAGCTGGGAGAGCGTCGCGATGGCATTGCGAAGGTCTGGGGTTCGATCCCCCACGGCTCCACCACCCGCCCGACGCTAACCCGCCTCGACCGCTCGGGTCCTGAGCCGCTCGCGCCACACGATGTAGAGGCCGGACGCGACGATGATCGGCGCGCCCGCCCAGGTGCTCGCCTCCGGCCAAGTCCCGAACAGCGCCGCGCCCAGGATCGTCGCCCAGATCAGGCTGGTGTAGTCCATCGGCAGCACCACCGACACCTGGGCGAAGCGCAGCGCCGCTGTCAGCCCCAGCTGGCCCAACCCACCCGCCAGCCCGATCGCCAGCAGCAGCCCCCACGTCGCTCCGTCATGCGCCTGCCCCCGCCACAGCATCAGCACGGCCAGCGGCACGAGCGAGCTGGCGGTGAACCACAGCACGGTGGTGGCCGTCCCCTCCGTGCGCCCAAGCTGGCGGATCTGGATGGTGACCGCCGCCGTCATCAGCGCGCCCGCCAGCGCCACCGCCGTGCCGAGCGGGTGGAGGAAGCCGCCGCCCGGCTGAACCACGATCAGCACGCCCGCGAACCCCACCGCCACCGCGCCCCAGCGATGGATGCCGGTCGGCTCGCGCAGCAGCAGGGCGGCGAGCGCGGTGCCGAACACCGGCACGGTGAAGCCGATCACCGTCGCCTCCGCCAGCGGCAGCAGCGAATAGCCCCAGAAATTCAGCGCCATGGCGGTCAGGCCCAGCGCCATGCGGACAACGTGAGCGCGGGGCCGCGCGGTGCGAAGCGCGGCCTTGCCGGGGCCGAGCGCGATCCAGCCGCCGATCACGGGTAGCGCGAACAGCTGGCGGTAGAAGACGGTCTCCACGATGCCCACGCCGCGGGAGGTCGCCAGCTTCACCAGCGCGAACATGACCGCGAGCGCGACCACCGCGCCCAGCCGCGCGAGGATGCCGAGGAGCGGGCGATGCGGGTTCTCGGCGGGCATGGAGGGGCGGGTAGCGGGGGCGGTGGGTGAGTGCTAGCGGCCCCCTCTCCCTTTGGGAGAGGGAGGGGTCCGCCCGCGGAGCGGGTGGGAGGGTGAGGGTGACGACAGATGACGCTGGTCACCCTCACCCTTCCGCCGCTGACGCGGCTCCCTCCCTCTTCCGCTGGGAGAGGGACGCCGGTTGGCGAATTCGCCTCATCTCCCTAAACCCCGCCCCCATGAAGCACGCGCTGACCACCACCCGCCAATCCGACTTCGCCGCCTGGTATCAGGAGGTCGTCGCGCAGGCCGACCTCGCCGAGGAGTCCGGCGTGCGCGGGTGCATGGTGATCAAGCCCTGGGGCATGGGCATCTGGGAGCGGTGCCAGGCGCTGCTCGACGCGCGCATCAAGGCGACGGGCGCCCAGCCGGTCTATTTCCCGCTCTTCATCCCGCTCTCCTACTTCGCCGAGGAGGCGGAGCACGTGGAGGGCTTCGCCAAGGAGATGGCGGTCGTCACCCACACCCGGCTGATCGAACAGGGCGGCACCCTGATCCCCGATCCCGACGCGAAGCTGGAGGAGCCGCTGGTCGTGCGGCCCACCTCGGAGACGATGATCGGGCAGGCGTTCGCGCGCTGGATCCAGAGCTGGCGCGACCTGCCGGTCCGCGTGAACCAGTGGGCCAACGTGGTCCGGTGGGAGATGCGGACGCGGATGTTCCTGCGGACCAGCGAGTTCCTCTGGCAGGAGGGCCACACCGCGCACGCCGAGGAGGCGGAGGCCCGCGAGGAGGCGCTGGGCATCCTGGAGCTGTATCGATCGGTGGCGGAGGACTGCCTCGCCATGCCGGTCGTCGCCGGCGAGAAGCCGGAGCACGAGCGCTTTCCCGGCGCGGTCGCCACCTGGTCGATCGAGGCGATGATGCAGGACGGCCGCGCGCTGCAGGCCGGCACCACGCACTATCTCGGCACCGGCTTCGCGGAGGCGGCGGGCATCCGCTATCAGGCCGCGGACGGCGGGCATGAGCTGTGCCACACGACCAGCTGGGGCGTGTCGACGCGCCTGATCGGCGGGCTGATCATGACCCATGGCGACGACGACGGCCTGCGCGTGCCGCCGCTGGTCGCGCCGAGCCAGGTGGTGATCGTGCCCATGTTGAGGGGCGCGGAGGGGGATGAGGCGGTCAGCCTCTATTGCCGCGACGTGGCCCAGCGGCTGCGAGCGGAGAGCGCGTTCGGGGAGCCGATCCGGGTCATGCTGGACGACGGCGCGCAGAAGGCGTCGGCCAAGCGCTGGTCCTGGGTGAAGAAGGGCGCGCCGCTGGTGCTGGAGGTCGGCCCGCGCGACGTGGCCGGCGGCAACGTGTCCGTCATCCGCCGCGACCGGCTCCACACCGACGAGGGCAAGCTCTCGTCGATGATCACCCCGGCCGAGCGCTTCGTCGCCGAGGCGGGGCCGATGCTGCACGACATCCAGGCGTCGCTGTTCGCCGAGGCCGAGCGGCGAACGACCGACCGCATCCACCGCGACGTGCCCGACATGGCCGCGCTGGAGCGGTTCTACGACGGCACCACGACATTCCCCGGCTGGGTCGAGGTGCAATGGTCCAAGCCCACCGGCGCGGCGCTGGACGCCGTGGTCGAGCGGCTGAAGGCGCTGAGGCTGACGGTGCGCAACGTGCCGATGGATGGGGAGGTGGTGGAGGGGGCGTGCTTCTTCACGGGCGAGCCGGCGGTGGAAAGGGTGTTGGTGGCGCGGGCGTATTGACCGAATCTGTTCCTCGCCGACAGGGAGGTACGGGTGACCGGATCAGCCGAACGCCGCCAGTGCGGCGGCCGCGACAGCGACTCCGGCGAGCAGCACCGCCTTCAGTCGTCCGCGCCCCGCTTCGTAGGCCGCCAAACCCGCGCGATCGAGGTGATAGCGGCCGCCTCCGTCGTCGCGGATCGCGCCGGCCGAGCGCATCCGCGCGAAAACCATTCGTTCGGCTCCCGATCCGGACGTGTAGGGGATCGCGCGACCCGGGATCGTCGCCTCCGCCTGCTCGAACGCGTTCAGGATGTCCACGCGCGCACGGCGGAACAGGACGGCGATGACGGCTGCGTTCGCACCACTCATGGCGACTCTCCTCTCGAAGGTTGTGCTACTCCTACTCCGGCAGCCTGAACAGCGCCTCCACCTGGCACCCCAGCGCCCGCGCCAGACCCAACGCCAAGACGGTGGAGGGGACGAAGACGCCGTTCTCCACCGTGTTCACCGTCTTGCGTGACACGCCGACCGTCTCCGCCAGCGTCGCCTGGGTCAGGCCGGCGGCGGTGCGCGCCTCCTTCAGCCGCACCACCAGCCGCGCCTCAGTCATCGCGTCGCTGGAGCCAGGCGAAAGTCAGGGCGGGTGCCGCGACAACCACCGTGAGCGCGATCGGGATGCCCACGATCGGATCGGGAACGCTCGCCAGCATCAGCGTATAGAGCACCGCCAATCCGCAGATCGCCGTGGCGAAGCCGACACGCGCCGCCACCGCCTGATGCGCGCGGGCCAGCTCGTCGTTCAGGATCGCCCGCTGGCGCTTCGTCCACCGCTGTCCAACCGGACCGAAGGTCAGCATCAGAAGGGATACGCCCCACAACGCCCAGATGACGGCATAGCCGATGCGCGGCAGATGGTGGCCATCGGTGGTGACGGCGTCGAGGTTCATCCACCATATTCCGCCGTAGATCACGAAGAGAAGGGTATAGATGATCGCCAGCGTCCCGCGTCTGCCGCTGAACCGCTCCGCCCGCTCGATTTCGCCAAATTCCGCCATGCCGAGTCTCCTGTAACTCTGAGGTGACATGTAACCCAAGGGTTACGAGATGCAAGCGCTTTTTCCTGGGTCGGAGGCGCGAACGCATCGACCCCTTGCCCGCAACCGGCAGCCCCTCCTATCCGTTCGCCGATCGGACCCTCAGGAGACACCCCATGCGCGCCATCCACCACATCCTCGCCGGCGGAGCCGGGCCACAGGCGGCGCGCACCCACGACGTGTTCGACCCCAACACGGGGCAGGTTCAGGCGCGGGTCCAGCTCGGCGACGCCGCCGTCCTTCAGACCGCCGTGGACGCCGCGCTCGCCGCCCAGCCCGCCTGGGCCGCCACCAACCCCCAGAAGCGCGCCCGCGTCTTCTTCCGCTTCAAGGAGCTGGTCGAAGCGCACATCGACGAGCTCGCCCACCTGCTCTCGTCGGAACACGGCAAGGTGGTGGCCGACGCGCGCGGCGACGTGCAGCGCGGGCTGGACGTGGTCGAGTTCGCCTGCGGCATCCCACACGTGCTGAAGGGCGAGTTCACCCAGGGCGCGGGACCGGGCATCGACGTCTATTCCCTGCGTCAGCCGATCGGCATCGGCGCCGGCATCACGCCGTTCAACTTCCCCGCCATGATCCCGATGTGGATGTTCGCGCCCGCGATCGCCTGCGGCAACGCCTTCATCCTGAAGCCGTCCGAGCGCGACCCGTCGGTGCCGGTGCGCCTGGTCGAGCTGATGGGCGAGGCCGGGCTGCCCGACGGCATCCTGCAGCTCGTCAACGGCGACAAGGAGATGGTGGACGCCATCCTGGACCACCCGGCGATCGGCGCGGTCAGCTTCGTCGGCTCGTCCGACATCGCGCACCATGTGTATCGGCGCGGTGTGGCGGCCGGCAAGCGGGTGCAGGCGATGGGCGGGGCCAAGAATCACGGCATCGTCATGCCCGACGCCGACCTGGACCAGGTGGTGAGCGACCTGTCCGGCGCGGCCTTCGGCTCGGCCGGCGAGCGCTGCATGGCGTTGCCGGTCGTGGTGCCGGTCGGCGACGAGACGGCCGACGCGCTGCGCGAGAAGCTGATCCCCGCGATGGACGCGTTGCGCGTCGGGGTCTCGACCGACGAGGAGGCGCATTACGGCCCCATGGTGACCGCCGCCCAGCGCGGGCGGGTCGAGGACTGGATCGCCAAGGGGGTCGAGGAGGGCGCGGAGCTGGTGGTCGACGGCCGCGGCTTCTCGCTGCAGGGGCACGAGGAGGGCTTCTTCATCGGCCCGACGCTGTTCGACCATGTGACGCCCGACATGAGCGCCTATCGCGAGGAGATCTTCGGCCCGGTGCTCCAGATCGTGCGCGCGAAGACCTTCGAGGACGCGGTCCGCCTGCCGTCCGAGCATCAATACGGCAACGGCGTCGCCATCTTCACCCGCAACGGCCACGCCGCGCGCGAATTCGCCCAGCGGGTGAACGTCGGCATGGTGGGCGTGAACGTGCCCATCCCGGTGCCCGTCGCCTACCACTCCTTCGGCGGCTGGAAGCGCTCGGCCTTCGGCGACATGGGCCAGCACGGCATGGAGGGCGTGCGCTTCTGGACCAAGCTCAAGACCGTGACCCAACGCTGGCCCGACGGCGCGGCGGGCACGCCCAGGGCGGAGGACGGCGGACCGGCGAACACCGACGCCTTCGTCATTCCGACGATGGGATGAGTGGGTGAGGGCCATCCTCTCGCTGGCACTGTTTCTCTCCGCCTGCGGCTCGGATGGCGACCCCGCCGGCGCGCCCTGGAACAACGGAGCACGGGAGTCCTCCGGCGACACCATCGACGGCGAGCCCGCTCCGCCCAAGCGCACACCCGACCGGTTGCCCGCCATCCCCGATCCCTTCCGGGGCGACTGGGCGGCGGGGGGCACCGATTGCGGACCGCTGTCGGACGGGCGGCTGACCGTCGCGGCGGACGAGCTGCGCTTCTACGAGTCGGTTGCCCGCCCGACCTACATCCTGCGGGAGGATGACCAGGCGATCGCGCTCGAACTCGCCTTCAGCGGTGAGGGCGAGAGTTGGACGGAGACGACCACCCTGCGCATCCTGCCGGACGGACGCCTCAGCCGCCGCGACCCGAACGGGACTGAAGTGCTCTACAGTCGCTGTCCGGTCTCGAGAGGAAGAGCCCAATGATCGACCGACGCGCCTTCACCGCTGCCGTCATGGCATTGGGGGCATGCGCCTCGGCCGGCCTGCGACCCGCCCCACGGGCGACCAAGCGCATCGCCCTCAGCTTCGACGACGTGCCGCGCGGCCGGGGAGCGTTCTTCGGTCCCGACGAGCGCACCCGGCGGCTGATCGCGGGGCTGAAGGCGGCACGGGTCGCGCAGGCGGCCTTCTTCCTCAACCCCGGCCATCTGGGCACCGGCGATGGCGTGGGCGGGGAGCGGCGGATCGCGGCCTATGTCGCGGCCGGGCATGTCATCGCCAACCACTCCAACACGCACCCGCACCTGAGCGACCTGACCGCCGACGCTTTCCTGTCCGATATCGACTCGGCCGAAGGGTGGCTGGCGGACCGAGGCGGACGCCGACCGTGGTTCCGCTTCCCGTATCTGGACGAGGGCGGCCGCGACAAGGCAAAGCGTGACGCCGTCCGAGCCGGCCTTGCCGACCGCGACCTGCGCAACGGCTATGTGACGGCGGAGGCCAGCGACTGGCTGATGGAGCAGAGCACGATTGACGCGGTCGCGGCCGGCAAGACGATCGACCGGGCGGCCTTGCGCGACCTGTATGTCGAAAGCCATGTCGAAGCCGCCGAGTTCGCCGACGCGCTGATGGTCCGCACCATCGGCCGCTCGCCCGCGCACGTCATGCTGCTGCACGAGACCGACCTGGCGGCGCTGTTCCTGCCTGACCTGGTGGCGGGCCTGCGGGCGAAGGGCTGGACGATCGTGACGGCGGACGAGGCCTATGCCGACCCGATCGGCCGCCTGGGGCCCGACGTGCCCTCGGCGCAGGGCACGCTGACGGAGGCGCTGGCATGGGAGGCCGGTCTGCCGGCGCCGCGCTGGTACGAACGCAATACCGAGTCCGTGGCCAACCGGCTGTTCGCAGAGCGCGTTCTGCACGAACCCGCCCCGTGAGGCGGCGCGCGACCTCCGGCTCGCCCTACGAGGCCACCATCGGCTTCTCGCGAGCGATCCGGGTCGGCGACCGCATCCTGGTGTCCGGCACCGGCCCCGTCGAGCCGGACGGCAGCACCACAACCGGCGACGTCGGCGCGCAGGCCGAGCGGGTGTTCGCCATCATCGCCGCCGCTATCGTCGAACTGGGCGGATCGACGAAGGATGTCGTTCGCACGCGGATGCTGCTGACCGACGCCGCCTATGCAGACGCGGTGGGAGCGGTCCACGCCCGCTGGTTCGCAGACGCCCGCCCCGCCGCCACGATGGTCGTGGTCGCCGCCCTGCTGCGCCCCGAATGGCGGGTGGAGGTGGAGGCCGAGGCGGTGCTAGGGGCTTGAGTCATGGACCAATTCGACCTCACCCCCGACCAGCGCGAGATCCAGGAGCTGGCGCGCCGCTTCACCGCCGACGCGATCACGCCCCACGCGGCCAAGTGGGACGAGGAGCACATCTTTCCGCGCGACACGGTCAAACTGGCGGCCGAGCTGGGCTTCGCGTCGATCTACGTGTCCGAGGAGTCGGGCGGCATCGGCCTGGGCCGGCTCGAGGCGGCCTTGATTATGGAGGCGATGGCGTACGGTTGTCCGTCCACCTCCGCCTTCATCTCGATCCACAACATGGCCGCCTGGATGATCGACCGCTTCGGGTCGGCCGACGTCAAGACCAAGTACCTGCCCGACCTGATCACCATGGAGCGCATCGCCTCCTACGCGCTGACCGAGCCGTCGTCCGGCTCCGACGCCGCCGCGCTCAAGACCAGGGCGGTGCTCGACGGCGGCCACTATGTCGTGACGGGCACCAAGCAGTTCATCTCCGGCGGCGGCGAGAACGAGGTCTATGTCGCCATGGTCCGCACCGGCGAGGAGGGGCCGAAGGGCATCAGCTGCCTGGTGATCGAAAAGGACATGCCCGGCGTGTCGTTCGGCGCGCAGGAGCGGAAGCTCGGCTGGCACTCGCAGCCCACCGCGCAGCTGGTGCTGGAAGAGGTGCGGGTGCCCGTCGCCAACCGCGTGGGCGGGGAGGGCGAGGGGTTCCGGATCGCGATGATGGGGCTGGACGGCGGGCGGCTCAACATCGGCGCCTGCTCTCTGGGCGGGGCGCAGCGCTGCCTGGACGAGGCGGTGGGCTATACCAAGCAGCGCCAGCAGTTCGGGCGTCCGATCGCCGACTTCCAGAACACCCAGTTCATGCTCGCCGACATGGCCACCGACCTGGAGGCGGCCCGCGCGCTGCTCTATGTCGCCGCCGCCAAGGTGACGGCGGGCGCGCCGGACAAGACCCGCTTCGCCGCCATGGCCAAGCGGCTGGCGACCGATTCGGGATCGAAGATCGTCAACGACGCGCTGCAGCTGTTCGGCGGCTATGGCTATCTGCAGGACTATCCGATCGAACGCTTCTGGCGCGATCTGAGGGTGCATTCGATCCTGGAGGGGACGAACCAGGTCATGCGCATGATCGTCGGCCGCGACCTGGTGCGGCAGTGAGGGGGGTGACGCCATTCCTCCCCGGAACGGGGAGGTGGCAGGGCGGAGCCCTGACGGAGGGGCGGGCCGAAGGTGACGACTGGATCTCTTCGACGGTCATAAAGGTTTGTTCTGGCGCTTCGGCAAACCCTTCCACCGCCTTCGGCGGTCCCCCTCCCCCTGCGGGGGAGGACCTGTAATGGACATCCTCATCACCACCGGCCCGACCGCGCGCATCCGCCTCAATCGACCCAAGGCGCTCCACGCGCTCACCCAATCCATGTGCGAGGCGATCACCGCGGCGCTGCTCGACTGGCGCGGCGCCCCCGACGTCCACCTCATCCTCCTCGATCATGCGGAGGGTCGGGGCTTCTGCGCCGGCGGTGACATTCGGATGCTGGCGGAGAGCGGGGCTGGGGACGGGCGGGCGGCGCGCGACTTCTTCCGGGCGGAGTACCGGATGAACCACCTGCTGTTCACCTACGCCAAGCCGATCGTGGCGTTCATGGATGGCATCACCATGGGCGGCGGCGTCGGCATCGCGCTGCCCGCCAGCCACCGGATCGCGACCGAGAACACGCGGCTCGCCATGCCGGAAACGGGGATCGGCCTGTTCCCCGACGTGGGCGGCGGCTGGTATCTCTCGCGCCTGCCCGGGCAGGTCGGCAAGTTCCTGGCGCTGACCGGCGCGCGGCTGGACGGGTCGGAGTGCCTGGCGCTGGGGCTGGCCACGCACTTCATCCCGGCGGACGAGTTGGAGGCGGTGAAGGCGGAGCTTGCCGAAAGCCCGTCCGAGGTCGACGCCATTCTCGCCCGTCATTCGGCCGAACCGCCGCCCGCCCGCATCCTCACCAATCGCGAGGCGATCGACAGGCTGTTCGTGGCCGAGACGCTGGAGCAGATCATCGCCGATCTGGAGGCAGACGGCGGGGAGTGGGCGGCGAAGGAACTCGCCACGCTGCGCACCAAATCGCCGCAATCGTGCAAGGTGGCGCTGCGCCAGCTGCGCGAGGGCGCGCGGATGGTGGACTTCGCGGACGAGATGCGGATGGAATATGGCATCGCGGCCCACATCGTGCAGCGCCACGACTTCCTGGAGGGCGTGCGCGCCCTGATCGTCGACAAGGACAACGCGCCGCGCTGGGACCCGGCCACGCCGGAGGGCGTCACCCAGGGGCGGATCGACACCATCTTCGCGCCGGTACCGGACGAACGGGCGTGGACGCCGACTTCGTGAGCCCTCTTCTCCCCTCCCTGCAAGGGAGGGGTTGGGGGTGGGTGGCGAGGCGCAGCCGAGCCTCGATTCCACGCGCCGATGCTCGCTGCGCTCGCACCCACCCCAACCCCTTCCTAGAAGAGAGGGGCGAACTCTAAATGCCAAGAGGACTCCCATGCCCGACACCCTTCTGATCGACCGCCGCGACGCCGTCACCCTCGTCACGCTGAACCGCCCCAAGGCGCTGAACGCGCTCAACAGCCAGGTGCTGGACGAGCTGCTGACGGCGATGTCCGAACTCGACCGCGATCCCGACCAACGCTGCGCCGTCATCACCGGCTCGGCAAAGGCCTTCGCGGCAGGTGCTGACATCAAGGAGATGTCGGATCAGGGGTTTGCATCCATGTATTCGCACGACTTCTTCGCGGGCTGGGACTGCTTCGCGGCCACGCGCAAGCCCGTGATCGCGGCGGTCGCGGGTTATGCGCTGGGCGGAGGGTGCGAGCTCGCGATGATGTGCGACGTCATCCTGGCGGCCGATACGGCCAAGTTCGGTCAGCCGGAGATCAAGCTGGGGGTCACGCCCGGCATGGGCGGATCGCAGCGCCTCGCCCGCGCGGTCGGCAAGTCCAAGGCGATGGAGATGTGCCTGACCGGCCGGATGATGGACGCCGAGGAGGCGGAGCGCTCCGGCCTCGCCGCCCGCGTTGTGCCCGCCGCCGACCTGCTGGACGAGGCACTGCGCGTCGCCGCCATGATCGCCGCCATGCCGCCGCTCGCGGCTTTGGCAGTAAAAGAAATGGTGAGCGCGTCTTACGAGACGACGCTGACACAGGGTGTGAAGTTCGAACGCCGCCTGTTCCACGGCCTGTTCGGCACCGAGGACCAGGCCGAGGGCATGGCGGCCTTCGTCGAAAAGCGGGAGGGGCGCTTCACCGGGCGGTGAGCGGCGCGAACGGTCTGAGGACTCACGATGTACGTTCCAAGAGTGTCTCAGTCTCATGCGCGCGAAATCCTTGGCGACATGCGCGACGGTGACATGCAACTGGCTCTTGAACGAATTTACGAAGCCGACAGGTCGCCTTGGTCCGTTCCGGCTTATCGTTTTGACATTTTGGCAGAGCAGTATCGGGCCGGTACGCTCAGTCTGAGGGTTGGCGACGATGAGCGACTGGTACGCTTCGCAGGCCAGGTCGGCTTCGGCGTCGATGAGCAGTTCAGGGGAAGACGGCTCGCCGGCCGAGCGGTTCGCCTGCTGCTGCCTCTGGCCGCCAGCCACGGGCTGAACCCGCTCTGGCTCTCGTGCAATCCGGACAATGCCGCATCGATGGGTGTGATGAGATGGCTGGATGTGAAGTATGTCGAGACCGTCGATCTGCCACCGGATTATGACCGTTACTACTCGCGCGGAGAACGGCAAAAGCGACGCTACCGACTCGACTATTAGAAGGGTTTGCGGCGCTCGACATCCAAGGGGATGATATGTCAGTTGCCACCATTCCCGACCTTCGGCGGTTTCCCGTTACATCCACCATTCCCATTGGAGCCTTCGCATGACCACCATCGCGATTATCGGGCTGGGCCATATGGGCTCCGGCATGGCCGCCAATCTGGCGAAAGCGGGGCACGATGTGCGCGCCTTCGACCTGTCCGCAGAGGCGCTGGACCAGGCCGAGGCGGCCGGCTGCCTGCCCGCCGGGTCGGTGGCCGAGGCGGTTGCGGACGCCGAGGCGGTCGTCACCATGCTGCCCGCTGGCAAGCATGTGCGCGAGGTCTATGAGGGCGAGGTGTTCGCCGCCGCGCGCCCCGACACGCTCCTGATCGACTGCTCCACCATCGACGTGGCCACCGCCCGCGACCTCGCTCAGGCGGCGTCGGCCAGGGGGCTGGAGGCGGTGGACGCGCCGGTCTCCGGCGGCATCGCGGCGGCGGCGGCGGGCACGCTCACCTTCATGGTCGGGGGCTCTCAGCGGGGCTTCGAACGCGCCGAGCCGATCCTGACCGACATGGGCAAGGCGGTGATCCACGCCGGCGGCGCGGGCGCCGGGCAGGCGGCCAAGATCTGCAACAACATGCTGCTCGGCGCGACGATGATCGCGACGGCCGAGTCGTTCGTGCTGGCGCGCTCGCTCGGCCTCGATCCGCAAGTGTTCTACGACATCGCATCCAAGGCGTCGGGGCAGAGCTGGTCGATGACGAGCTACTGCCCGCTGCCCGGCGTCGGGCCTGAGAGCCCGGCCGACCACGATTATCAGGGCGGCTTCGGCGCGCCGCTGATGCTCAAGGACCTGCGATTGAGCCAGGCCGCCGCGCGGGAGGCGGGGACGCTGACCCCGATGGGCGAGCGCGCGACCGAGCTGTATGAGGCGTTCGTCGCCGGCGGCGGCGACGGCCTCGACTTCTCCGCCATCATCCGCACGCTGAGCGGCGACACATCCGATGCGTGAGGCGGCGATCGTCGCCACCGCGCGCACCGGCGTCGGCAAGGCCTATCGCGGCGCTTTCAACCAGACCGAGGCCCCGGTGCTCACCGCCCATGTCGCCCGCGCCGTGGTGGAGCGCGCCGGCATCGACCCGGCGCGGATCGAGGACGTGGTGCTCGGCTGCGGCAACCAGTGGGGCACGCAGGCGGTCAACCTCGCCCGGCTGACGGTGCTGGCGGCGGGACTGCCGCAATCGGTGCCCGGCGTCACCATCGACCGCAAATGCGCGAGCGGCCTCAACGCCGTCGCCTTTGCGGCGCGCGCGATCATAACGGACGAGGCCGACGTGATGATGGCGGGCGGGGCGGAGGTGATCTCCATGACCGTCGGCCCGGACGCGCCGCGGCGGGTGAACCGCTCCGTCACCGACGTGGTGCCCACCGCCTACATCCAGATGATCGAGACCGCCGAGATCGTGGCCGAGCGCTATGGCGTGACGCGCGAGGCGCAGGACGCCTTCGCCGCCGAGAGCCAGCGGCGGGCGGCGGCGGCGCAGGCGGCGGGCCGCTTCGACGGGGAGATCGTGCCGATCACGGTGGACACGCTGGTGCGGCCGAAGAACGGCGAGCCGCGCTCCGAACCCGTCACGCTCGCCGCCGACGAGGGCGTGCGGCCGGGCACCACCGTCGAGGCGCTGGCGGCGCTGAAGCCGGTCTGGCGCGACGGCGAGTTCGTGGCGGAGGGCCGCTATATCACCGCCGGCAACGCCAGCCAGCTGTCCGACGGCGCGTCCATGCAGCTGTTGATGGAACGCTCGATGGCCGAGGCCGAGGGACTGGACGTGCTCGGTGTCTTCCGGGGCTTCGCGGCCGCCGGCTGCGCGCCGGACGAGATGGGGATCGGGCCGGTGTTCGCGGTGCCGAAGCTGCTGGAGCGCCACGGGCTGACGGTGGACGACATCGGCCTGTGGGAACTGAACGAGGCCTTTGCCAGCCAGGCGCTCCATTGCCGCGACCGGCTGGGCATTGACCCGGAGCGGCTGAATGTCGATGGCGGCGCGATCGCGATCGGCCACCCCTTCGGCATGACCGGCAGCCGCCTGACCGGCCACGCGCTGATCGAGGGGCGGCGGCGCGGCGTGCGCCACGTCGTGGTGACGATGTGCGTCGCCGGCGGCATGGGCGCGGCGGGGCTGTTCCAGGTGGCGGGGTAGGGGCGGCCAAGAGACCCTTCGTTGCGAGCGTAGCGAAGCAATCCAGATCGAGCCGCTGGATTGCCGCGTCGCTTCGCTCCTCGCAATGACGAGTCAACGTGACGTCATCACGCTCCAACCCCTCACCGGCCGGGCAGCAGCGGCACCGGGGCGGGCGTGAAGTCGGCTGCCAGCGGATCGGGCGCGGGGGCGAAGGTCGGCAGGTCGGGCAGCGGGCGCTCCGCCGGATAGAGCCGGCGGGCGGTGGCGAAGGTGGCGCGCGCCACCGAGCCCCCGGGGGCGAGCAGCGTGGCCCCCACCCAGCGCCAGTGCCACGGCTCGTAGGCGACGCCCTGGGGATTGTCGGCGGGAAAGGACATCTCCCAGCCAAAACTCGCGGCGTTGGCCATCAGCCAGCGGCCGACGGCGGTGTCGGCGAAGCAGCCGGACAGCTCGCACCGCATCCGGCGGCGGTCACCGAAATCGACGGCGTAGCCGGTCGCGTGCTCCGAATGGCCCGGAGGGGCGGAGGTGCGCGCGCGCGCCTCAAGCGCCGACAGGCCGCGCCCGCGCGCGCAGTAGATGGCGGACTGGCGCGCGATCGAGCGGAAGCAGGAGATGCCGTAGATCGCGCCGCCCACGCCGGGGTCGGCGCGGGCGGCGGCCACCAGGGCGTCGAGGGACTCCGCCGCAGGCCCGCGCACCACGTCGCAGCCGGTGGAGCCGAAGCCGCGCGGCACCGGGCTCAGCTCGCCCGCCGGGGCCTCGTCATAGGGCAGATGGCCGAACACCGCGCCGGTGCCCGGGTCCTCCATCACCGTCGTGCCGCAGGGGCTCGCCGCGCGCGCCGGCGCGGTGCCCGCGAGCGCCAGCGCCATCGCGCACAGTCTTACGGTCACCCGCATCCCCATCTCCTTCTATTTCTCCATTGGATTTTGATGAGATCAGCTTGATCCTACCCCGTTCGGGCTGAGCTTGTCGAAGCCCTGTTCTTTGTGACCACGGAGGACAGCCCTTCGACAAGCTCAGGGCGAACGGTTTGGACCGAAGCCGTCCCGCACTAACGGCGGCACCGCGCGAGTGGAAGGCGGCGGCGTTCGGCCCGGCGCTGTCCCGTCCCGGCACGGCGCGCACGATCCGCTCCAACGTGGTTGCCGGGGCGTTAACGCTCGCCCCCGATGACCCGCCAGATCGCCTTCGACCCCGCCGCCGTCCGCCACCCGCTGCGCCGCGCGCTGCCGGCCAGCCTGGCCCGCTATCGGGTGGCCGATCCGGACCGCTGGCGGCGCGACCTGCGCGACTTTGCGGTGACCTTCACGGTCGCCTTCGTCTCCATTCTGACCCTGTTCGGCTGAACCCTCAGGCGAGCGCCACCGCGCGCTCGTGATCGACCACGGCGCGGTGGAGCAGCCAGCCGAGCCAGGCGGCCACCAGGCACATCGCCGCGCTCAGCAGCAGCTGGTCGACCAGCGCCACCCCCAGGCCGGTGAGCCCGCCGGCGATCAGCGATCCCAGCACCATCGCACCCGAATTGACGATGTTGTTCGCCGCCACCGTGCGCGCCGTCTCCGACTTGTCCACGGTGGTGGTGAGGAAGGCGTAGAGCGGCACCACGAACATGCCGCCGGCGACCGCGATGCCGAGCAGGCAGCCGAGCAGCGGCACCGCCTCCGGCTGCCTCACGAACTCGCTCAGGCTGTAGAGCCCGCCCCCCGGCGCGGGCGTCCAGGCGCGGCAGACGAAGTGGAAGCCGACGACGAACGCGCCCATGACGATCACCGCGGCGGGCGCGAAGCGGGCGGAGACCAGCCCCTTCAACAGCCGGTTGATCGCCACCGACCCGATCGCGATGCCGACCGAGAACACGGCCAGGAAGGTGGACGCCACCTCCGGCGCGGCGGTCAGCACGTTCTTGGCGAGCGGCGGGAACTGGATGAACAGGATCGCGCCGATGGTCCAGAAGAACGAGATCGCGACGATCGCCAGGAACAGCCGGCGCACCTTGAGGGTCGAGCGCACCAGCCGGACCGACGAGCGCACGATGTTGTAGTCCGGCCGCGCCCCGGCATCGGCCAAGGGCGGGGCGGGGGGCACCTGCCGTCCCGCGAGCCAGCCCAGCCCGGCGGTCAGCACCACCAGCCCGGCCGCCACTTCGACCGGGATCACGCCCGCCAGGATCGTGCCCATCAGGATGGCGATATAGGTGCCGGCCTCGACCAGCCCGGTGCCGCCCAGCACCTCGTCCTCATGCAAATGCTGCGGCAGGATCGCGTATTTGATCGGCCCGAAGAAGGTGGAATGGACGCCCATCGCGGTCAGCGCGGCGAGCAGCAGCGGGATGGCGAGGTCGTGGACCCGCGCCTCCGAGCCCGCCCAGGCGATCAGCAGGCCGGTGCCGCCAAACACCATGATGACGATCTCGCACGCCTTCACGATCCGGATGATGCGCGCCTTGTCGCGCGTGTCCGCGAGCTGGCCGGCAAGCGCGGAGAGCAGGAAGAAGGGCAGGATGAACAGGCCGCTGGCGAGCGCGGAGAACCACGCCTCGTCCGCCTCGCTGCTGTAGACGCGATAGACCACGAACAGCACCATCGCGGTCTTGAACAGGTTGTCGTTGAAGGCGCCGAGCAATTGGGTGACGAACAGCGGCAGGAAGCGCCGTTCGCCGAGCAGGTGGTGGGTGTTCTGCATGGATGTCCGCGCCAAACCCCGCCCGCCACTGGTCCGCTCCGCCTAGCGGCCGGGGGCGGGGGCGTAAAGGCGGCGGCGTGGACTCCTTGCCGCGGCGGCGTAACCCTTTGCCCGCCGCGGACGAACAGCGTCGCGGATCCCATCCCCTCGTTTCAGGAGTCTGCCATGCCCACCCGCCTCCTCATCCTCGCCGGCGCGACCGTTCTGGCCGGTGGCGGGCTGCTGCTCGCCCCGGTGCCCGGCCGCGCCGATGCCGCCACGCCGGCCACCCCCGCGCTGGTCGAGCTGTACCAGAGCCAGGGCTGTTCCTCCTGCCCGCCGGCCAACGCCAATCTGAACGCGCTGGCCGCGCGGTCGGACGTGGTCGCCCTGTCGTTCGGGGTCACCTACTGGGACCAGCTCGGCTGGAAAGACACCTTCGCCAAGCCGCAATTCACCGCCCGCCAGTGGGACTACGCCCGCGCCAACGGCCGCGCGAACGTCGCCACGCCGCAGATGTGGATCAACGGTCGCACCACGATCGTCGGCAACGACGCGCGTCAGCTGAACGCCGCGATCCGATCGGCGCAGAGCTCCGGTCCCTCGCTGACGATGAACGGCCGGACCGTGTCCGTCGGGGCCGGCCGCTCTCCGGGCGACGGCGCGGACGTGTGGGTCGCCCTGTACGATCCGCGCACCGTGGCCGTGCCGATCCGCGCGGGCGAGAATGGCGGCCGCACGCTGCCCCACCGCAACATCGTGCGCCGGCTGGTCAATCTCGGTCGCTGGACCGGCCAGCCGGTGTCCTACACCGCCCCCGAGACGCCGGTCGGCCTGGCGAGCGCCGCCTTCGTGCAGGTCGGCGGCGGCGGTCCGGTGCTCGCCGCCGCCCGCGCTCCGGGTTGACCAGTTCGGTCCGGCGGGAAACCCTCCGCCCGTCGGGCCGATCCTCGATCTTCGATTGCGGTGCGACGCGCGCAGCCGCTAGGATCGTTCGAAGGGGCATCGGGGGCAGCGCCAAGTGGCCACGGTCGAATCCGAACTGCGCGCGCTCATGCTGCGCGGACTCGACGGCGACGGCCGTGCCCAGGGCGCGCTGCTGGCCGCCTGCGCGGCCCGGCTGCGGCCGTTCTACCGCCGCCGGCTTTTGGCGGAGGCGGATGTCGAGGACTTGGTGCAGGACACGCTGATGGCGCTTCACACCCGCCGCGCGAGCTGGGACCGCGACCGGCCCTTCGCGCCCTGGCTGCACGCCATCGCGCGCTACAAGCTGATGGACCATCTGCGGCATCACTATGCAAAGGGCACGGTCGCGATGCCGGACGGCGCGGAGGAGTGGCTGGCGGACGGGGACGAGCCGGACCCCGGCGCGGCGCTGGACGTGGCCACGCTGTTGGACGGGTTGCCCGACAACCAGAGCCGATGGATCCGCATGACGAAGATCGAGGGGCGCTCCATGACCGAGGCCGGCGAGGCGACGGGTCACTCGGAGGGCGCGGTGAAGGTCGGCGTCCATCGCGGGCTGAAGCGCCTGGCCGCGCTCGTGAAGGGGCAGGGCGGGTGACGACCGACGAACTGATCCGCCGGCTGGCCGACGACACGCCCGCGATGCCGCGCCACGCGGTCGGGCGGCGGCTGACGCTCGCGCTCGGCGTGGGCGCGCTCGGCGCGATCATGGCGCTGTGGCTGACGCTGGGACATCCCTTCCACGGCCTGCGGACGATCGCGCTGGGGGATTATGGAGTGAAGCTCGCCTTCACCGCCGCGCTGACGCTGATCGCCGCGCGCCTGCTCGCGGCCGCGGCGCGGCCCGACGGTCGCCGGACCGGCGCGGCGGGGTGGCTGGCCGCGCCCGTCCTGCTGCTGGCGGCGATCGCCGGCCTGGGGCTGGCGCGGACGCCGGAGGGCGCGCGCGACGCCTTTGTGCTGGGATCGACCTGGCGGACCTGCCTGCCGTCGATCATCGCCTTCGCCGTGCCCGCCTTCGCCGCGCTGCTGGTGGCATTCCGTCGCCTGGCGCCCACCGACCTGCCGCGCGCGGGCATCCTGGCCGGGCTGAGCGCCGGCGCGCTGTCGGCGGGGGTCTATTCGCTCCACTGTCCGGAGACGAGCCCCGCCTTCCTGCTGGTGTGGTACGGGCTGGGCATCGCCGCCTGCGGCGCGCTGGGCCGGCTGATCGGACCGCGCCTGCTGCGCTGGTAGGGCGGGCTGGGCACCCATGCGCATCGTCGGGTGCCCGGTCGCCTTGCCACCCGACGGGCGGGGACTAGAAGGCGGGGCACGATGCTGAGCCTGCCCAACGTCCTGACCCTGTCGCGCATCGTCGCGGTGCCGGTGCTCGTGGCACTCCTGTGGCCGCACGCCAGCCCGCTCGCCTACGCCGTCACCTTCGTGCTCTATTGCCTGGTGGGTGCCACCGACTGGGTGGACGGGGCGATCGCGCGGTCGCGCGGCGCGGTGTCGCGGCTGGGCGTCTTCCTCGACCCGATCGCCGACAAGATCATGGTGGTCGCCGTCATCACCGTCCTGATCTTCACCCGCGACATCCACGGGCTGCACATGCTGCCGGCGCTCGTCATCCTGCTGCGCGAGATCATCGTGTCGGGCCTGCGCGAGTTCCTGGCCGGGCTGTCCGTGTCGGTGCCCGTCAGCCAGCTCGCCAAGTGGAAGACGGCGGTGCAGATGACCGCACTCGGCGGGCTGATCCTGTCCGGCGCGCTGCCCGGCTGGCCGTGGCTGCACGGCGCCGCGCTGGCGCTGTTGTGGGTCGCCGCCGCGCTGACGCTGGTGACGGGCTACAGCTATCTGCGCGTCGGCCTGCGCCATATGGATTGAGCGGCTCTTTCAATCGGAGGGTGCGCTGCCTATTTCCAATCGCCGAAGGAAAGGCCGGGGCGCATGGGACTGATCCGCTATCTGGACTCGATCAAGGCGCGCGACCCCGCGCCCCGGTCCCGCTGGGAGGTGCTGCTCTACCCCGGCGTCTGGTCGGTCGCGTTCCACCGCGTCGCCCACGCCCTGTTCGGCCTCAGGCTGTTCTTCCTGGCGCGGCTGGTCAACCACGTCAGCCGCTTCCTGACCGCCAACGACATCCACCCCGGCGCGCGGATCGGGCGCGAGTTCTTCATCGACCACGGCTTCGTCGTGATCGGGGAGACGGCGGAGATCGGTGACGGCGTCACGATCTACCAGTGCGTGACCTTGGGCGGCACCGATCCGGCCAACGGCGTGCCGGGCAAGCGCCACCCGACGCTGGAGGACGGCGCGATCGTGGGTTCGGGCGCGCAGGTGCTGGGGCCGATCACCGTCGGGCGCGGCGCGCGGGTGGGGGCGAACGCGGTGGTGACGAAGGACGTGGCCGAGGGCGCGGTGGTCGTCGGCATCCCCGCGCGCGCCACGGTGGTGACCGGCGGCAAGGCGCCCGAGGCCCCGTTCATGCCCTATGGCACGCCATGCACCCAGATGTTCGACCCCGCCACCCAGCAGCTGGAGATCCTGCGCTGCGAACTCAGCCGGCTGCAGGGCCAGATCGACGATCTGATCCGTGCGCGGGCAGGCGGCGAGGGCGAGGACGGCGCCCCGGACCAGCGCCGCGACCGCGCGTGACGAACGTCATTCACGCCTTCGCCCGCCCGCCGGGGCAGGTCGCGTTCGACCGGCTGGAGCTCGACCGCATCCTGGGGCTCTACGGCCGGATGGTGGCGGCCGGCCAGTGGCGCGACTATGCGATCGCCTTCACCAGGGAGGCGGCGGTCTTCTCCGCCTTCCGCCGCGCCGCCGAACGCCCGGAGGTGCGGGTCGAGAAGCGCCCGGCGCTGCGCCACCGCCAGGGCGAATGGGCGCTGATCGGCGAGCACGGCGCGGTGCTGAAGCGCGGCGACGAACTCACCGGCGTGCTGGCCCCGCTCGAACGCCGCCTGATCAAGCTGGCGAGCTGACCGGCTCCACGACCGCGATGCCGTGCGGCAGCCGCGCGCGCAGCCCCTCCGGCAGCCACCCCAGCACCACCGCGCGCACGTTGGACCAGAAGGCCGAGAGCAGCAGCAGCGCCGAGGCGATGACCAGCGCGGACAGCGCGAAGCCCAGCTCCACCGACACCGAACCCTGCACCAGCCGGTAGAAGGCGTAGAGGACATAGGCGAGCCCGCTCACCAGCAACGCTCGCCGGTCCACGATCACCGCCACCAGCCCGAAGGCGAAATAGAGCGCCACCGCGGCCAGCGCCGCCAGCGGCCCGGCCTGTTCCGCGACCGACGAGAAGCCGAACAGGCCGCCGGTCAGCCCCAGCGCGTAGAAGATCGGGTGCGCGATCATCGGCGCGGATAGCAGGTGCAGCCAGAAGGCGACGTCCGATCGCCGTGTGCGCCGCTCCGGGTCCGACAGGTCCCAGCGCATCGCGAAGGCGAAGATCGCCAGACCGGCGGCGAGCAGCAGCCAGGGCAGGATGCGCGTGACGGTCGCGTCGTTGTCGCCGAACGGGCTCAGCACGGCCGCCACGAGGGTCAGGGTCGCGGCGCCGGTGATCGCCGCCACCGTGATCGGCACCCGGAAGCGCATCCAGTGCGCGACGGCGCCCGCGGTCGCCACCGCCCCGGCGATGAGCGGCTGGAGCGCCGAGTCCCGGATGCCCGCCTGCGTGTCGAGCAAGCCCATCACTCCGATGAACAGTCCAAGCACGAACCCGCCCACCAGCACGATCGACGGCAGCGCCATGCGCCGCTGGCGGGTGAAGAACTCGGCCAGCCCCCAGGACGCGGCGGCGATCAGCAGGCCGCCGGATCGGCCGCCGAGCTGACCCAGCGCGACATAGCCGAGCAGGACCGCGATCACGACGAAGATGTCGTTGAAGCCGGTGACCAGCCGGAACTGCTCCTCGTCAACCATCGGCGCCTGCCGGACGGTGGCGACATGGGTGCGGAACGCATCGGCCGCCTCCCGGCTCAACACGCCCGCGCTCACCGCGTCGTTCAAATCGGAGTCGCTGTACAAGTCGGTTCTCCCCCCGGAGGAACCGTCACCTTAGCCCAACTGCTTCAGGATCGCCATCGACTGTTCGGCCCCCGATCGCGGCACGGTCTCGCCCGCGCGGTCGGTGATCCGGTCGATCAGGCGCGCGACCGCTTCGGGCGTCTCGTCGTCCGGCGGCAGCGCCACGCCCCGGGTGAGCGTGACGTGCGCCGCCTGCACCACGCCGGCGCCCGCGCCCAAAATCGTGTTGGTGGGCGCGTCGCGGCTGACGAGGTAGAGCGCGGCCGGCACCACGTGTTCGGGGGCGAAGCGGCGGAACGCCTCGTCGGGCAGGATGTCCTCGGTCATGCGCGTGGCGGCTACCGGCGCGATCGTGTTGACCCGGATGTCGTACCGCGCGCCTTCCAGCGCCAGCGTCTTGCCCAGCCCGACCAGACCCAGCTTGGCCGCGCCATAGTTCGCCTGCCCGAAATTGCCGTAGAGCCCGGTCGACGACGCCGTCATCAGCACCCGGCCATAGCCCTGCTCGCGCATCGTCTCCCAGGCCGCCTTGGTCACGGTGGCGGAGCCGGTGAGATGGACGCGGACCACCAGCGCGAAGTCGTCGAGCGTCATCTTGGCGAAGCTCCGGTCGCGCAGGACGCCGGCGTTGTTGATGAGGATGTGGACGCCACCCCAGTCCGCCCGCGCGCGCGCCACCATCGCCTCCATCGCGGCGGCGTCGCTGACGTCACCGCCGTCGGCCATCGCCACGCCGCCCGCCGCCTCGATCTCCGCCACGACGGCGGCGGCGGCGTCGGAGCGTCCCGACCCGTCCCGCGCCGCACCCAGATCGTTCACCACCACCTTCGCCCCCCGCCGCGCGAGTGCGAGTGCATAGGCGCGGCCCAGGCCCCCGCCCGCGCCGGTGACGATGGCGATCTGGTCGGTGAAGGTGATTGTCGAGTTCATCGAAAGCACTCTAACCCCCTCAAACCCGTCGTCCAATCAGGCAAGTGACAGAATTGTTGCATATCGGCCACACTGTCGGATGAAAGCCTTTCCGTTCAGGTGAACGGATTGTGAACGCTTGCGTCAGTCGAGTGATTCGCGCGATAAGTGGAGGGAGATGACGTGCTCCATGTACGGATCTGATGTGTACGCAAAGGGAATGGACATGAAAAACAATCGCTTGCTCTGTGGAACCGCTTTTGCCGGACTGGCGCTTCTCTACTCGGGCGCCGCTTGGGCGCAGGATACCGACAGCACGCAGCCAACTCCTCCTCCCATTCCGGGTCCCACCGCCGATCAGTGCGCGCAGGATCCGAGCACCCTGGGCTGCGACACGCGCGACGTGGAGACCGCGGGCACGGCGCCGACAGCGGGCGAGACCGCGCAGACGCCGGAGTCCATCGTCATCACCGGCTCGCGCATCGCGCGGCCCAATCTCGACTCGGCGGTGCCCGTCACGGCGGTCAACGTGGATGAACTGCTCGACGGCAGCGCCTCCATCGGCGATGCGCTGAACGATCTGCCGTCGCTGCGGTCGACCTTCTCGTCCGCCAACTCGCAGCGGTTCATCGGCACGACGGGCCTGAATTTCCTCGATCTTCGCGGTCTGGGCACCAGCCGCACCCTGGTGCTCGTCAACGGACGCCGGCACGTCACATCCTCGGCGGGCGATTTCCAGGTCGACGTCAACACCATTCCCTTCGAACTTCTGGAGCGCGCCGACGTGGTGACCGGCGGTTCGTCGGCCGTCTATGGCTCCGACGCTGTCGCGGGCGTGGTCAATTTCATCCTCAAACGCGATTACGACGGCTACCGGGTGACCGGCCAGGGCGGCGTGTCCTCACGCGGCGACAGGGGCGCCTATTTCATCACCGGAACCGCAGGCCGCAATTTCGCCGATGGCCGCGGCAACGTGGCGATCGCGGCGGAGTATTCGCGCGCGGAGGCCGTCGACAACACCCAGCGCGATTTCCAGACCGGCGCCTTCCGGGGCATCCGCACATTCGTTCAGACCGACGACACGGTGGGAGAGCCGCAGGCTGGCGATGGTATCCCCGACCTGACCATCCAGGATCGCGTGCGCTACAACTTCCTCTCCGATGGCGGCACATTCTCAGGCGTCTGCGTCAACGACCCTCAGGATTTCGCCTTTCAGCCTCTGGCCTGCCTGCCCAACGGACAGGACATCGTCTATCGATTCGCCCCCGATGGCACCCTGTTCCGGGATGACGGGATCACCGACGATTACCGTCCGACGGACGGCACCTTCGTCCGTGGGGGAAGCGGCTCCACCCTGTCCAACGCGGATCAGCTGTTCCCGCAGATCGAACGTTACAGCATCAATCTGTTGACGCATTACGACCTCAGCGATGCGTTCCGTCCCTACGCCGAGTTCAAATACGCACGGATCAACGCCAAGCAGGTGGGCGGTCCCAGCTTCTTCAACAGCTTCTGCAACGGCCTGACGGGCGCCAGCGGACTGGACGGTAGCTGTTCCGACACCGTGAGCTCGCAGACGTTCATCACCTATGACAACGCCTTCCTGAACCCGGCCGCCGCCGCGCAGATCCAAGCGGTCCAGAACGAGCTGCTCGACCAGTTCGGCGTGGGGCCGGATTCACAGGGCTTCTTCATCAACCGCAACAACATCGACTTCGGGCCACGCACCGAGGACCTGAAGCGAGACACCTATCGGGGCGTCATCGGCATCGAAGGCAGCTTCAACGACGACTGGCGATACGATATTTCGGCCACCTACGGTCGCTTCGAATCGCGGCGCCGTTCCGGCAACAATCTGCTCGTCCAGAACTTCAAGAACGCCGTGGATGCCGTGCGCGCTCCCGGAGGGCAGATCGTCTGCCGGATCAACGCCGACGCCAGCGCCGCCAACGACGATCCGGCGTGCGTGCCGATCAACATCTTCGGCTTCGGCGCTCCCAGTCAGGCGGCGTTGAACTACGTGAACACGACCTCGACGTTCCGCGAAAAGGCGGAGCAGTTCGACGTGCTGGCGTTCGTCAACGGAGACAGCTCACAACTCTTCGAACTTCCGGGGGGGCCGCTGCGCTTCTCCCTGGGCGGCGAGTATCGGCGCGAGACCTCGTCGAGCGAGGCCGACGCCCTGAGCGCGAGTGGTGCGACGTTCCTGAACGCCTTCCCGCCGTTCAATCCTCCCGCCTTCGCAGTGGTCGAAGGTTTCGGAGAGCTGGAGTTTCCGATCCTTCGCAACACGCCGGGAGCCGAGGAACTGACGTTGCTGCTGGCCGGGCGTGTCTCGGACTACAACAGCGGCGCGGGCAAGACGGGAACGACCTACACGTACAACGTGAACGGCATCTACTCCCCGTTCTCGGGGCTGCGGATCCGCGCGAACTACTCGCGTGCCGTGCGTGCGCCGACCCCGAGCGACCTGTTCTCCGCCCAGACGCAGAACTTCGCGTTCCTGACGGATCCCTGCGACAGCCGCTTCATCAACAACGGCACCGCCACCAGGTTGGCGAACTGCCGTGCCAACAACCCCATCGCCAACGTGCCGCCGGACTATCAGCAGCCGTCGGGCAATCGGTCGGTGCTTCAGGGCGGCAACCCCGATCTCGAAGCGGAGAAGTCGAACAGCTTGACCGTCGGCGCGATCATTCAGCCGACGTTCGTGCCCGGGTTCTCCCTGACGGTCGACTACTACGACATCACCGTCAACAACCTGATCTCCAGTCTGAGCGGGAATGCGATCCTGCAGAACTGCTACGATGCCGCCGATCTCAACAACGCGTTCTGCGAGCTCATCAATCCCAGGCAGGCGGACGGCAACTTTGATCCGGATGCGGCGCTGCTGATCTCCACCATCAACTTCGCCAAGCTGACGGCGCGAGGTCTCGATTTCGACGCCCGCTACACCAAGAAGTTCGACAATGGCGACGCCGTTTCCCTGCGTGGCATCGCGACGTATGTGATCGAGCGGAACGACTTCCTTGATGTCAACAACCCCGGGATACCGAACCGGGTCAAGAGCGAGTTGGGGGACCCCACATGGGCCGCCAACTTCACGGCGTCCTATCGGCACGATGTGTTCGGACTTCGCTACGATTTGCGCTTTGTCGACCGTCAGACGATCGGCGCCTACGAGAACTACTTCTCGTTCAATGGCAATCCTCCTCAGAACCCGGATTTCACGGCAGAGCGCTTCTACCCACGGCGTTTTTACCATGACGTGCGGGTCGACTATCGTGTCAATGAGGATTACACCTTCTACGTCGGTGTCGATAACGTTACGGACGAATTGCCTCCGTTCGGTTTGACTGGCGCCGGTGGAGGTTCCGGTATCTACGACAATATCGGTCGGTTCTTCTATGCGGGATTCCGCGCACAGTTTTGACCTGCCGTACTAAATACTTCGGGGTCACCGTTCAGAACGGTGGCCCCGTTCCGGTTTACGAGTGCCATTGCCTGTCGAAACGAGTGCCGAGGCCGGTCAGGATTTCGTACTGGCTGAAACCGCTGGCGTTCTCGACTTCGTTCAGATCGATGTCGAAGGAAATCCAGTCGCCTTCTGACACGACGAGCGCCGCGCTCGCGTCCAGTGCGACCAGATCCATCGAGACCCGACCTCTGACTGGCAATCGCTCGCCGCCGGGACCGACCGCGTGGCCGCGGTTCGTCAGCGCGCGGGGATAGCCGTCGGCATAGCCCAGATTGACGACCGCGACCGGGGTGTCCCCGGGCGCGCGCCACAGCTGGTTGTATCCGACCGTCTGCCCCGCGCGCACCACACGCCGTTGAACCACGCGCGCCTCGATCGCGGCGACGGGGCGGATCGGTGCGGACTCCGCACGCGGTCGCCCGCCATAGAGCGACAGGCCCGGCCGGGTGAGATCGAAGGCGTAGTCTGGGCCGAGAGCGATCCCGGCAGAGTTCGCCAGGCTGAGCCGCCGGGCGCTCGTCCGGCCCGCCAGGGCGGCGAAGGCCGCGCGCTGCCGCTCGTTGATCGGAGTGTCCTGGTCGGCCGAGGACAGGTGGCTCATCAGCGTCTCGATGGCGAGGCCGTCGAGCAGGCCGTCCCGCACCTCCTCGACCGACACCCCCAGCCGGTTCATGCCGGTGTCCACCATCACGTCGCACGGCCCCCCGACATCGCGCCAGCGCGCGACCTGCCCGGCGGAGCACAGCACCGGACGCGCCCAGTGGGCCGCGGCGAACGCCTCCTCGCCGGGCTGCACGCCGTGGAAGACGGAGAGCGCCACCCCCTCGTGGCGGGGGAGCGCGGCGGCCTCCGCCCAGCTCGACACGAACAGGTCGCGGCAGCCGGCGGCCACCAAGCGGGCGGAGACCTCCACCGCGCCCAGCCCATAGCCGTCGGCCTTGACGCAGGCGCCGCAGGCCGCGTCGCCGCCGCGGTCGCGGAGCCAGCGCCAGTTCCCGACGAGCGCCTCGCCGTCCAGGATCAGGCGGTTGGGGGCGGGGGGCAGGGGCACCATCGCCCCCCGCCCCTAAGTGGCCGGGGCGGTCCCGTCCACCGGCTCGGCGTCCAGCGTCTCGGGCAGGCCCCACCAGGCGACCACCAGCGCCATCGCCACCACGCCCCAGCAGTACCAGAGCCCGGCATAGGCGTTGCCGGTCCGCGCGATGATCAGCGCGGCGATGAAGGGGAGAAAGCCGCCGAAATAGCCCGTGCCGATGTGATATGGGATCGACATGGAGCTGTAGCGGATGCGGGCTGGGAACAGCTCGGTCAGCACGGCGGCGACCGGGCCGTAGGTGGCACCCGCCAGCGCGCTCAGGGTCACGATGCACAGCACGATGACCAGGATGCGCGCCGGTCCGGGTCGGACGGGCGCGAAGTCGTAGCCCGCCATCTCCAGCACCGGGCGCAGGCCGGCGGTGTCGAACACCCCGAAGGGTCGGTCGCCGATCATCAGCGGTATCGAGGCGTCCGTCGCCTCCGCCTGCCCGGTGAATTCGTAGGGCACACCCAGCGTCCCGAGTTCGGCCAGCGTGCGGCCGCACAGCGTCGTCTGGCGCGCCGCGAAGGCGTCGTAGTCGCACGGCCGCGTCTCGATCGTCACCGGCGCGCGGATCGCCGCGCCGGACAGCGCCGGATTGGCATTGGCGCCCATGATCCAGAACAGCGGGAACAGCGCCACGAGGGTCGCCGCATAGCCCCACAGGATCGGCTTGCGTCGGCCGATCCGGTCCGACAGCCGGCCGAAGAACACGAAGAAGCCGAGCCCGAACAGCGCGCCGGCGCCCACCATCAGCTGCGCCGCGGTGGCTTCGACCCGCATCGGGCCGGTGAGGAAGGAAAGGGTGGAGAACATCGCCGTGTACCAGATCACCGTCAGCCCGGCCGACACGCCGAACAGCGCCACGAACAGCCGCTTCAGATTGCCCGGATAGGTGAAGCTCTCGACGAAGGGATTGGCGGCCGTCTCGCCCCGGGCCTTCATCGCCCGGAAGACCGGCGACTCGGACAGCTTGAGCCGCATCCACAGCGACACCGCCAGCAACACGAGCGAGAGCAGGAACGGCACCCGCCAGCCCCAGGCGGCGAACGCGTCCGCGCTCATCGCGCCCTTGGTGACCAGCACGACGGCGAGCGAGAGGATGAAGCCGCCCGCGACGCTCGCCTGGATGAAGCTGGTGAAGAAGCCGCGGCGGCGCGGCGGCGCGTGCTCGGCGACATAGATCGCGGCACCTCCATATTCGCCGCCCAGCGCCAGGCCCTGCGCGATGCGGAGCAGGATGATGAGGGCGGGGGCGGCGACGCCGATGCTGGCCGCCGACGGGACCAGGCCCACCCCGGCGGTCGCCAGCCCCATGACCGTGATCGTGACGAGGAACGTGTATTTGCGGCCCAGCCTGTCGCCCAGATAACCGAACAGGATCGCGCCGAGCGGGCGGAAGCCGAACCCCACCGCGAACCCCGCCCAGGCGAGCAGCGTCTGCAGCGTCTGGTTGCCGGCCGGAAAGAAGGTCGCGCCGATGATGCCGGAGGCCGCCAGCGTGCCGTAGATGAAGAAGTCGTACCACTCGAACACGGTGCCCAGCGACGAGGCGGAGATGACGAGCGGGATGTCGGCGGACGCCCGGTCCGCCTGCGGCACCGTTCCCTCCGCGCCGACGCTGGCCATCGTCCGACCTCCTCCCGTCGCGCGCCTGGATCGGCGTCGACCGGCCGCTTTTGAGGGGAGGCGCGGGTGGGAGCAAGGGGGTGCGACAATGGCGCCCTTGTCCTCCCTAAGCTCCGCCTCCTCAATACAGCGCCCGCGCCGGGTTCTGCGTCCGGCTCTCGTGGTGGTGTTCCGCAGCGCCCGTGACCGCCTCCACCCCGCCCATGTCCGCGAATTCGGCGGCGTCGGGCACGCGGCTGAAGGCGATCTTCACGCCCAGATAGTTGAGGTCGAGGCCCACCTGCGAGGCGAGCATCGCCTTGGTGCCGCCGTGACGCCGCGCGATCGCGTCGATCCGGGTCCATAGCTCCGCCTGCCGTCGGTCGCGTCGATCGTGCTCGTCCGGAATGAAGAGGTCGCGTTCCGGAGGGCGGTCGCTCAGGTCGAAAAGGTGGACGGACACCAGCCGAAGGGCGGGTGCGCGGCTCCCCCTCCGCGCCCGGAGCGCCAGCGCGCGCATCATCGGGATCCAGAAGGCGTCGAGCGCGTCGAGGAAGCGCCAGCTGTTCTGGGTCGGGCGCAGCGCGGCGTCATGCGACATCGCGCCTTCGGGGTGGAGCTTGACGGTGACGTTCATCGCGCCGGCGTGAAGGCCGTAGTGCCGCAGGCGGCTGGCGGCCTTCAGCAGCAGCGCGCGCGCCACGATCCGGGCACCCTCCGGCCCACGGTGCGCGCCGGACAGCACGCGGCTGTGGCCGATCATCCGCTTCTCCGGCTCGCCCTCCTGCGGCACGTCGTGGCCCTTGAGGCCGTAGAGGAAGCGCTCACCCGTCACCGAGCCCCAGATCGCGCGCGCCTGCTTGGGGGCCAGCGCCCAGAGCCCCCGGAAATCCTGCACGCCGGCGCGCTCCAGCCGCCGCGCCACGCCGGGTCCGACGCCCGGGATGGCGCGCAGCGGCAGGCCCTCCAGCGCCCCGGGCAGGCTGGGGTGCTCGATCGCGGTCAGTCCGTCCGGCTTCTTCAGCTCGGCGGCCAGCTTGGCGAGCAGGCTGCTCGGCGCCACGCCGATCGAGCAGCGCAGCGCCGGGCCGACGTCCTCGCGGATGGCCCGCTTGATCGCCCACGCCTTGGCGAGCGCGGCGTCGCGGGTGCGCTCGGAGGGATCCAGGCGGCAGACGCACTCGTCGATCGAACAGATCCTCGCGATCGGCAGGTGGCGCTCGATCGCGGTCATCAGCTCGTGATGGACGGCGACATAGCGGTCGTGCCGCGCGGCGCGGATCGCGATGTCCGGGCACAGGCGGCGGGCGTCGGCGACGGATGTGCCGCGCGAGATGCCCAGCGCCTTGGCCTCGTAGCTGGCCGCGATGGCCCCGCTGTGCTCGCCGGGGAGCGGGGTGACGATCACCGGGCGGCCACGCAGGGCGGGGTCGTCATGCTGCTCGACGGCGGCGAAATAGGCGTTGAAGTCGATGAAGAGGTAGCGAAGTCCGCTCGTGGCGGGGGTGGGTTCGAACGACTCGATGAACATGAGAACACAACATGAACATTGAGGTCGCGCGGTCAAGCCGCCCGTCTTATGAGGGGATGAAGTCGACGATCGCTGCCGGCTCCGGTGGCGTTCGGTGGTCCACGCGCTATAGCGTCGGCTCCCAAGGAGCCGCGGATGACCCGCCCCACGCCCCTCCTGCTGTTTGCGCTGGCGCTGTTCTCGTCCTGCGGTCAGCCGCGCGCGGATGGCGCGCCGCTGGTGCTCGCGGCGTCGAGCTTGCAGGGCGCGCTGGACGAGGAAGCGGATGCCTGGACGGCGGCGGGGCACGCGCGGCCGGTGCTGTCCTATGGCGGCACGCCGGCGATCGCTCGGCAGATCGAGGAGGGCGCGCCCGCCGACCTGTTCGTCTCCGCTGATACGGCGTGGATGGACGAACTGGCGGTGCGCGGGCTCCTGCGGCCGGACAGCCGCGCGGTGCTGGCGACGAACACGCTCGTGGTGGTGGCCGCCGGAGCGGGGCCGGATCGGGTGGGCGGGGACGCCGTGGCGGGGCTCGCGGGCGACGGACGGGTCGCGGTGGCCGACACCGACAGCGTGCCCGCCGGCCGCTATGCGAAGGCCGCGTTGATCCGGCTCGGAGCGTGGCCGGCGATCCGACCGCGCCTGGTGCCGGCGGAGAATGTGCGCGCGGCACTGGCGCTGGTGGAGCGCGGCGCGGCGCCGTTGGGTATCGTCTACGCCACCGACGCCCGCGCGTCGGCGAAGGTGCGGGTGGTCGGCGTCTTTCCCGCCGACAGCCATCCGCCGATCGTCTATCCGATCGCGCGGATCGCCCGCTCGGCGAGCACGGAGGCGGAGGGCTTCCGCCGCTTCCTCCTGTCGGCGAAGGGGCAGGCGGTCCTGGCGCGCCACGGCTTCGGACGCCCGTGACGCCCGCAGAGTGGGAGGTGCTGGCGCTGTCGCTGCGCGTCAGCCTGGTGGCGGTGGCCGCCGTCCTGCCGGTGGCGGGCGCGCTCGCCTGGGTGCTGGCGCGCACCGACTGGCCGGGCAAGATCCTGCTCGACGCGCTCGTCCACCTGCCGCTGGTGCTGCCGCCGGTGGTGACCGGCTGGGCGCTCCTGGTGCTGTTCGGGCCGGCCGGGCCGTTGGGGCGGGCGCTGGCGAGCGTCGGCGGCACGGTGCTGTTCCGCTGGCAGGGGGCGGCGATCGCGGCGGCCGTCATGGCGCTGCCGCTGGTGGTGCGCGCTATGCGACTGTCGCTCGAAGCCGTGGACCGGCGGCTGGAGGAGGCGGCGGCGACGCTGGGCGCCGGCCGCTGGCGGGTGTTCGCCACCGTCACCCTGCCGCTGACGCTGCCCGGCGTGGTGGCGGGCGCGGTGCTGGGCTTCGCCCGCTCGGTGGGCGAGTTCGGGGCGACGATCACCTTCGTCGGCAACGTTCCCGGAGAGACGCGCACGGTGCCGCTGGCGATCTATGGCGCGCTGCAGACACCGGGCGGGGAGGGGGCGGCGGCGCGCCTGGCGCTGATCTCCGTCGTGCTGTCGCTGGGCGCGCTGGTCGCGTCGGAGGCGCTGGCCCGGCGGACCGGGCGAGGGGGCCATGTGCTGTGATCGCCATCGACGTGGCGGTGCGACGGGGCGAGCGGCTGGTGACGCTGACGGTGCGGACGGACGGTCCCCTCCTGTCGCTCGTCGGTCCGTCGGGCGTGGGCAAGACGACCATCCTCCACGTGGTGGCCGGTCTGGTGAGGCCGGAGCGCGGGCGGATCGAGGTCGGCGGCCGGGTGCTGTTCGATGCGGAACGGGACCTCGACGTGCCCGCGTTCGCCCGCGGGCTCGGCGTCGCCTTCCAGAACGCCCGCCTGCTGCCCCACCGCTCCGTCGAGGCGAACCTGCGCTATGGCGAGCGGCGGCAGGGGCCGGAGGTGGCCGGGTTCGACGAGCTTGTGGACGCGCTCGACCTCCGCCCGCTCCTCGGCCGCCTCCCCCGCGAACTGTCAGGGGGCGAGGCGAAGCGAGTGGCGGTCGCCCGCTCCTTTCTGTCGCGGCCCCACGCGCTACTGCTGGACGAGCCTCTGGCCGCTTTGGACGCGGCCCGCGCCGAGGCGGTGCTGCGCCTGATCGAACGGGCGAGGGACGCGGGGCTGCCGGTGCTGCACGTCAGCCACGACTGGACGGAGGTGGCGCGGCTGGGTGGGGATGTGGTGGAGATGCGGGGGTGACGATCCGGCCCCACACCGTCATCCCCGCGAAAGCGGGGATCCAGCCTCCGCGTTGTCCACTTGGTCCAAGCTGGAGAGTGAAGCGCCAGCCCCATCCAACGGAGCGTGGATCCCCGCTTTCGCGGGGATGACGGGTGGGGCCGATGATAAGGGGGGCGCGGTCGACATATCCCACCCTCACTTCACCGTCACCCGCTTCGACCTGCGCTTGACAGCCGAGTCGGCAATCACGACATGTGTCGTTTTCTGGACGACACGAGGCAGCGATGGTGGCGACCCCAATGACCGCGGATGTAGAGCTTGACCGGGTGGCAGACCTGCTGGGCGGGCGCACGTCGTTCGATGACCCGTTCTCCACCGTGTTGGAAGCGCACATGGCCATCCAGGAGGGCTTCCCGTCCAAGTCGCTCGCCGCTTTCATAAAGGCGCTCCCAAGCCTCGGACGCGAAGACGTCATCGGCAAGGTGGTGGGTGTCAGCAAGCGCACGTCGCAGCGGCGAGCGAAGGCGGGCCACACCGATCGGCTGAGCCGCGAGCAGAGCGGTCGCCTCTACCGGACGGCCGAGATCGTCGCGAAAGCCGTCGAGGTGCTGGGCTCCACCCAGGCCGCCGAGCGCTTCCTTGAGGAGCCGGCGCTCGCGCTCGACAACATGGCGCCCATCGACCTGCTCTCCACCCCTGCGGGCGCGGAGCTCGTCGACCGGCACCTCACTCGCATCGACTTCGGCGTCTACACATGACGTCACCAGCCGGCGCGTCGAAGGGTATCGGGCGCGTCGGCTGGCGGCTGGACCGTCTGCGGCACGCCGACGAGTGGGACAGCGGGGAAGGGGCGTTCCAGGTGGGCGGACGCTGGAACAGCGCCGGCGTGCGCGCGGTGTACGCCAGCGTCAACGCCGCCACGGCCATCTTGGAAGTGGCCGTCCACAAGGGTTTCGATGCGCTCGACGTCGATCCCCACGTGCTCACCCGCTTCGTGATCGACGACGATGCCGCCATCCACGTTGTCGAGGCTGGTCAGGTGCCGAACCCCGCCTGGCTTCTGCCCGCAATCCCCTCAGCCGGGCAACAGAGGTTCGGCGACGGACTTCTCGCCGAGCACCCGTTCGTCGTCCTGCCGAGCGTCATGTCGCCCCATGACCGGAATGTCGTCTTCGACCCCGATCGGGCGAAGGGCCTCTACGCCGTCCAGACACAGGATCGGTTCGCTCTCGACACGCGCCTGAACCGACCCGCACCCTGAAGACGGCTTGCCGCGCAGACGTCGTCGTCGCGGAACGTCGGAGGGTGAGAACTCGGCTGTCTTGGCGACGGAAAACGCTCTCCTACCTCGTGCAAGGAAGACGACGGGAGTGCCTCACTCCACCGTCACGCTTTTCGCCAGATTGCGCGGCTGGTCCACGTCCGTGCCCTTCGCCACCGCGACATGGTAGGCGAGCAACTGCACCGGGACGGCATAGACCAGCGGCGCGATCAGCGGGTGGACGGCGGGCATCTCCAGCGTCGCCATCAGGCCCTCGCCGGCGGCCGCCAGCCCCTGCGCGTCCGACAGCAGCACCACCTTGGCCCCTCGCGCCATCGCCTCGTGCATGTTGCTCACCGTCTTGTCGAACAGCGGGCCGGAGGGCGCGATGACGATCAGCGGCACGTCCTCGTCAATGAGCGCGATCGGGCCGTGCTTCATCTCGCCCGACGCATAGCCCTCGGCATGGATGTAGCTGATCTCCTTCAATTTCAGTGCGCCCTCCAGCGCCAGCGGGTAGTCCGGCCCGCGCCCCAGATAGAGCACGTCGCGCGCGCCCGCGATCTCGCGCGCCACCGCCTCCACGTCGTCCTCGGTGGCGAGCGCCTGCACCATCGCTTCGGGCGCGTGCTCCAGCCGGGCGACCAGTTCGCGCTCGTCGGCGGCCGACAATGTGCCCTTGGCGCGGCCCAGATTGGCGGCCAGCGCGGCCATCACCGCCAGCTGGCAGGTGAACGCCTTGGTGGAGGCGACCCCGATCTCCGGTCCGGCGTGGGTGGGCAGCAGCAGGTCGACCTCGCGCGCCATGGTGCTGGTCGGCACGTTGATGATGCCGGCCGTCGTGACGCCGGCGGCCTTCATGTGGCGGAGCGCGGCCAGCGTGTCGGCGGTCTCGCCCGACTGGCTGATGACGACGCCCAGCATATCGGGCGTGAACACGGGGTCGCGGTAGCGATATTCGCTGGCGACATCGACCTCGACGGGCACGCGCGCCATCGCCTCGATCCAGTATTTGCCGACCATGGCGACGTAGGATGAGGTGCCGCAGGCGACGATCGCCACCCGCTTGGTCGCGCCGAGGTCGAAGTCGGGAATGGGCAGGCCGACGCGGCCCTCCAGCGGGCGCAGGTAGGAGCCCAGCGTCTGGGCGACGACCACCGGCTGCTCGTGGATCTCCTTGGCCATGAAGTGGCGGTGATTGCCCTTCGAGATCAGCTGGCCGGTGGCGCCCGAGGCGACGACCGGGCGCTCGACGGGTCGGTTCTCAACGTCGAAGATGCGCACGGCATCGCGGGTCAGCACGCACCAGTCGCCCTCCTCCAGATAGGCGATGCGGGTGGAGAGCGCGGCGAGCGCCAGGGCGTCGGAGCCCAGATAGTTCTCGCCCTCGCCATAGCCGACCGTCAGCGGGGCGCCGAGCCGGGCGCCGATCAACAGGTCGTCATGGCCACGGAACAGCACGGCGAGCGCGAAGGCGCCGTGCAGGCGCGGCAGGACGGCGGCGACCGCCTCTTCAGGGCCGGCCCCGCCCTCCGCCTCGCGCGCGATCAGGTGGGCGACGACCTCCGTGTCGGTCTGCGACAGGAAGGTGCGGCCACAGGCGATAAGCTCGTCGCGCAGCGGCTTGAAGTTCTCGATGATGCCGTTGTGGACGATGACCACGTCGCCCGCTCTGTGCGGGTGGGCGTTCGCCTCGGTGGGCGCGCCGTGGGTGGCCCAGCGGGTGTGGGCGATGCCGGTGTGGCCGGGCAGCGGATCGTCGGCGAGCACGGTGGCCAGGTTGGCGAGCTTCCCCTGCGCCCGCCGCCGCTCGATCCGGTCGTCGGCCAGCGTGGCGATGCCCGCGGAGTCATAGCCGCGATATTCCAGCCGCTTCAGCCCGTCGAACAGCCGCTCCGCGACGGGCGCCTGGCCGACGATGCCTACGATGCCGCACATGGGTGGTGTTCCTTCAGAGGGTGTAGGGCACGCGGACGCCCGGCTGATCGGCCGGAAAGTCGCGGATGTTGCGGGTGACGAGCATCCGCCCGTTCACCTGGGCGGAGGCCAGGATGATGGCGTCGGGCAGCTTGAGGCGGGGTGTCTGGCGGCGCAGATCGGCGGCGCGCTCGCTGATGGCGTGGTCGAGCTCGTCGATGTGGAAGTCGGCGAACAGCTGTTCGATCAGAGGGCGGGTGTCGTCGTCCACCTTCGACATGACTTCGATCCAGGTGACGCGGCTGATGAACCGGCTTTGCGCCTCCTTCAACTCGGTCTTCGCCGCTTCGTGGCCGTTCAGGGAGTCGATCAGGATGTTGGTGTCGTAGGAGTAGGGGCTCACTCAGGGTCGTCCAGCGGCGTATCCCATTCCCGGTCCCACTCGGCGCGCAGCTTGCGCTGGAACTCGACGCCATCTCCGATATCGATGCGGTCTTTCCAAAGGCCGAAGGCCGCGTCGATTCCTGATGTTTCGGACTTGGCGCGATAGACACTCACCGCCTGCCGGACCAGCGCGGCACGACTGGTGCCCTCTTGCTTCGCGCGCACGTCGAGCCAGCGGACGTCGTCTTCCGGGATGTCGAGGAGAGCCTTCATGGAGCCTGATATATCACGCTGCGATATTCCTTCAACACCCGGCTTTCTTGCGCCGCATCGCCTCGTGGAACCGCGCGGCCCAGCCGGGCTTCGCCGTCTGCTCGGCACGGACCACCCGCAGCTCGCCGTCGGCCACGTCGGTGGTCACCGCGCTGCCGGCCCCGACGATCGCATCCTCGCCGATCGCCACGGGAGCGACGAGGGCGCTGTTGGACCCGATGAAGGCGCGCGCGCCGATGACCGTGCGGTGCTTGAAATAGCCGTCGTAGTTGCAGGTGATCGTACCCGCGCCGATGTTGGCGCCCGCGCCGACCTCCGCGTCGCCGAGATAGGTGAGGTGGTTGGCCTTGGCCCCCGCGCCCAGCCGCGCCTGCTTCACCTCGACGAAATTGCCCACCCGGCTGCCCGCCTCCAGCACCGCGCCGGGGCGCAGCCGGGCGTAGGGGCCGACGGAGCAGCCGGGGCCGACGGTGGCGCCCTCCAAGTGCGAGAAGGCGTGGATCGTCGCGCCGTCGGCCACGGTGACGCCGGGGCCGAAGACCACGTTCGGTCCGATGGTCACGTCGCGGCCGAGCACCGTGTCGTGGCTGAACCAGACGGTGTCGGGCGCCTGCAGGCTCGCCCCCTCCGCCAGGGCGGCGAGCCGCCGGCGCGCCTGCCAGCCCGCCTCCAGCGCGGCGAGTTCGGCGCGCGAGTTGACGCCGGCCACCTCCCAGGCCTCGCCCGTCGCCAGCGCCGTCGCGCGCCCGTCCGCCGCCGCCGCCTTGACGATATCGGGCAGGTAGTATTCGCCCGCCGCGTTGTCGTTGCCGATCGCCGCCAGCCAGCGCCACAGGTCGGCCCCGCGCGCCGCCACCAGCCCGGCGTTGCACAGGCGAACGGCGCGCTCCGCCTCGCTCGCATCCTTCCATTCCACGATTCGCTCGACCAAGCCGTCACGTGCGATCACCCGGCCGAAGCGCAGCGCGTCGGCGGGCTCGAAGGCCAACGCCACCAACCCGGGCGCGTCGTTAGCGTGCAGCCGGTCGAGCATCGCCGCCAGCGTCTCGCCCCGGATCAGCGGCCCGTCGCCGAACAGCACGATCACGTCGCCGTCATAGCCGGCCAGCGCCGCCTCCGCCTCGCGGGCAGCGTGGGCGGTGCCCAGCTGCTCGGCCTGCACCGCCAGCGCCACGTCGTGGCCGGCCACGCTCGCCTCGATCTGCCCGCGCCCTGCGCCCACCACCAGCACGACCCGCTCCGCCCCTGCCCTCTCGAGCGTGCCGAGCAGGTGGTGGAGCATCGGTCGGCCGGCGATCGGGTGGAGCACCTTGTGCGTGTCGGACGCCATGCGCGTGCCTTGTCCGGCGGCGAGCACGACTGCGGCGAAGGGCTGGGGCGCGGCGTTCATCGCGCGCGCCCTGCCACGCGCCACCTTTCTTTTCCAGTAACGGCGGGAGGGCTGATCCCGTCCTCCCCACGGTCCGTGGCGGGAGGATTGTTCCTGGACGCGAGCGACACGGTGGCCCCGCGCCCGGCGACCGTCTAAGAAGGCCGTCATGCCCGCACCGCTTCGCGCCGCGCCGTGACCGCGCTCGACATCATCACGCTGCTCGTGGTCGGCGTCACCGCCGTGCGCGGGTTCGGCCGGGGGTTCACCGCCGAGGTTCTGTCGCTCCTCGGCTGGGTGCTGGCGGTCGTCAGCGTGCGTCTGTTCCACGCACCGGTCAGCGCGGCCATGGTGGGCACCGTCGGGACACCTGGCGGAGCGGCCGTGCTGGCCTTCGCGATCACCTTCGGCGTACCCTATATCGCGGGCAGGCTCATCGCGCGGTCGATCGGCGGGCGCACGCGCTGGTCCGTGCTGGGGCCGGTCGACCGGCTGCTGGGGCTTGGCTTCGGCGCGCTGAAGGGCCTGATCATCACGGCCTTCGCCTTCCTGCTGGTCACGCTCGTCTACGACGTGATCTACACCCGCGCGGCGCCGCGCCCGGCCTGGATGACGGAGTCGCGCACCTATCCGCTGCTCGACGGCTCGGCGCGCGCGCTGAGCGACGTGATCGAGCGCCGCCGCAACGCCGGCCGGCCGGCCGAGCCGGTGGAGCCCGGCGGGTGAGCGCGCTCTACAGCCGCGAGCTCCTGCGGCTGGGCACGCGGCTCGCCGACCACCCGCCGCTCGACCCCCCCGACGGCCGCGCCACTCGCCGCTCGTCGGTCTGCGGCAGCGAAGTCGTCGCCAGCGTGCGGCTCGATGGCCTCCGGATCGCCGCGCTGGGCCTCGACGCGCGGGCCTGCGCGCTCGGACAGGCGAGCGCGGCGGTGTTCGCCGGCGACGCGGCGGGGCTGACGGCGCAGGACGTGGCCGCACGCCGCGACCATCTGGCCGCCTGGCTGACGGGCGTGCGCGAGGACGCGCCCGCCGGCTACGACGCGCTGGCGCCGGCCCGCGCTCACGCGGCGCGCCACCCCTCCATGCTGCTCGCCTACGATGCGACGCTCGCCGCGCTGGCGGAGGCGGGGGCGGGAGCGAGCTGATGGAGGATACGGGCGCGGCGGGGCAGCTGCTGGGCGAGGGCGTGATCCTGCTCGGTTTCGCGCTGGCGCTGGTGCTGGCGTTCCGACGGCTGGGGCTGGGCGCGGTGCTGGGCTATCTGCTCGCCGGCGCGCTGGTCGGCCCGCAGGCGCTGGGGCTGGTCGCCGGCGGCGAGGCGATGGTGCAGCTGGGCGAGATCGGCATCGTGCTGCTCCTGTTCCTCGTCGGACTGGAGCTGCAGCCGAGCCGGCTGTGGGAGATGCGGCGCGAGATCTTCGGGCTGGGGGCGGCGCAGGTCGCCGCCTGCGGGCTGGCGCTCACCGGGCTGATCGGCTGGGGTCTGGGCTTCAGTTGGGCGGCCGCGCTGGCGCTGGGGCTGCCGCTCGCGCTGTCGTCCACCGCACAGGTGCTCCCCAGCCTGAAGGAGGCGGGCGCCAGCCGGACGCCGTTCGGCGAGCGCGCCTTTTCGATCCTCCTGTTCCAGGACCTCTCCATCGTCCCCCTGGTGACGATCATCGCCGCGCTCAGCCGCGCGCCGGCCGACCCGGACCAGCCCGCCGGATGGGCGCTGGCGCTGATGACGGTCGCCGCGGTCGTTGGCCTGTGGGCGGCGGGCCGCTTCCTCCTGACACCGCTGCTGCGCCTGGTGGGTCGGCTGGGCGAGCGCGAGCTGTTCGTCATCGTCGGGCTGTTCGTGGTGCTGGCGAGCGCGGCCCTGATGCACGCGCTCCACCTGTCCACCGCGCTCGGCGCGTTCGTGGCCGGCGTGGTGCTCGCCGACAGCCCCTATCGCCACGAGCTCACCTCGGACGTGGAGCCCTTCCGCTCGATCCTGCTCGGCCTGTTCTTCCTGGGCGTCGGCATGGTGCTCGACCTGTCGGCCGTCGCCGCGCGGCCGCTCTCCGTGCTGGGCATAGCGCTGGCGCTGGTCGTGGTGAAGACGGGCGTGATCTTCGTCATCGCGCGGCTGTCCGGCTTCCGCCCGGTGCGCGCGCTCGCCTTGGGGATGCTCTTGAGCCAGGGCGGCGAGTTCGGCTTCGTGCTGTTCGCCCAGGGTGCCGACGCGCTCCTCATCGACCCGGCGACCGCCAGTCTGGCCAGCGCGGTGGTGACCGTATCGATGGCGACCACACCCTTCCTGATGATCTTCGCCCGCTGGCTGCGCGACCGGGCGCAGCCGAGCGACGCCGCCGCTGCGCCGGACGAGGAGGCGATGCCGCTCGGCACCGCCATCGTGGTGGGCTATGGCCGCTTCGGCCAGACGGTCGCGCAGATGCTGACCGGCCATGGCTGCGGCGTCACCATCGTCGACAAGAAGCCCGAGCAGATCGAGCTGTCGCAGCAGTTCGATATAAAGGTCTATTACGGCGACGGCCTGCGCCTCGACCTGCTGCGTTCGGCCGGTGCGGAGGACGCGCGGCTGATCTGCTTCTGCACCGACGACGCCACCATGGACGCCGAGGCGCTGGCGCCGGTGCGCGACGCGTTTCCGCGCGCCACGCTGCTGGCGCGCGCCTTCGACCGGCGGCAGCTGATCGCGCTCGCGCCCCTCGACGGGGTTGAGGTGGTGCGCGAGGTGTACGAGTCGGCGATCTGCATGGGCCGCCAGGCGCTTGGAGCGCTGGGCGCATCGTCCGGGCTGATCGATCGGGCGGTCGCCGAGTATCGCGGCACCGACGCCGAGCGGCTGCGACAGCAGACGGAGACCGGGGACCTCAAGGCCGCCAAGGACATGATCTACCGGCCCGGCAACACCATGAGCTTCGTGCCCGATGAGGCGTGAGCGCGGCCTGGCGCGCGCCGGCGCGCTGCTGGCGGCGCTGGCGATCGCCGCCGGCGCGTTCGGCGCGCACGCGGCGGACGGAGCGCAGGCGGCGGAGTGGCTGCGCACCGGAGCGCTCTATGCTCTGGTCCACGGCGCGGCGGTCGCGGCGTTCGCGGGCACGCAGCGCCGGGCCGCCCTGCTGCTGCTGGTCGGCGCGGCGGTGTTCGCCGGCACGCTGTGGGCGATGGCGTTCGGCGCGCCACGCTGGCTGGGCGTGGTGACGCCGGTGGGCGGCGGGCTGATGATCGTCGGCTGGCTGATGGTGGCTGCGCGGCGGGGGCAGGGCCGCTAACTCCTCTCCGAGAGCTTGCTCGGGGAGGAATTACACTCCCCGCCGGCACCGTCCCGAGCAGTAGACCACCCGGTCCCAGTCGCGCGCCCACTTCCTGCGCCAGGCGAAGGGGCGCCGGCAGGCCGGACAGGTCTTGGTGGGCAGTTGGTCCTTCTTCACGCCGTTGGGCACGCGGCCTCCCGATCTAGGAACTCCGCGACGTCGGTCGGGTTCACGGAGCGGTCCAGGAAAGCGCCGCCGATGCCGCGCGCCAGCACGAAGGGAAGCGTGCCACCCTCGCGCTTCTTGTCGTGCGCCATGTGCGCCACCAGCCGCTCGCCCGGCGCGTCGATACCCGCCCCGCGCAAGGTCGTCGGCAGGCCGCTCGCGGCGAGCAGTGCTGCCACCCGGTGCGCCTCGTCGCGCGCCATCAGCCCGCGCGCGGCGGAAAAGCGCAGCGCCAGCGCCATGCCCGCCGCCACCGCTTCACCGTGCAGCAGCCGGTCGCCATAGCCGGCCTCCGCCTCCAGCGCGTGGCCGAAGGTGTGGCCCAGATTGAGGAGCGCACGCGCGCCCGTGGTCTCGCGCTCGTCGGTGCCGACGATCCGAGCCTTGGCCGCGACCGAGTGCGCGATGACGTGGGCGAGCGCGTGCGCGTCGCGCGCCAGCACGGCGGCGCGGTTCGCCTCGCACCAGCCGAAGAACGCGGGATCGTCGATCAGCCCGTACTTCACCACCTCCGCCCAGCCGGCGGCGAGTTGGCGCTGGGGCAGCGTGGCGAGCACGCCGGGGTCGATGAGCACCGCCTCGGGCGCCTTGAACGCGCCCACCAGGTTCTTGCCGGCCGCCGTGTTGACGCCCGTCTTGCCGCCCACCGAGCTGTCCACCTGGGCGAGCAGCGTGGTCGGCACCTGGACGAACCGGCAGCCGCGCTTCAGCACCGCGGCGGCGAAGCCCGCCAGATCGCCCACGACGCCGCCGCCGACCGCCACCACCATGTCGCCGCGCTCCAGCCCGCGCGCGAGCAGGTCGTCGAGCAGGCGGCCGAGCGTGGGCCAGCTCTTGCTCGCCTCGCCGGGCGGCACGGCGATCACGTCGGCGGGGAGTGTCGCGCCGAGCGCCGCGGCGACCGTCTCGTCGGTCACCACAACCCAATGCCGGCCGGCGGCGATCGCATCCAGCCGCTCGGCCAGCGTGGCGATCAGCCCGCACTCGATCGTCACGGGGTAGGCACCGGCAGCGGCCGGCACAGTGACGGTGGTCATCGAAGCGCGTCCAGTGCGGCGAGGATGCGGTCGACGGTGGCGGCGTGCGGCTCGCCGTTGCTGTCGACCGTCAGGTGCGCGGCGGCGTAGACCGGGTGGCGCGTCTCCGCCAGCGCGCGCAGCACCTCGCCCGGATCGCGTCCGATCAGCAGTGGCCGATGGTTGCGCCGCGTCACGCGGGCCACCAGCACGTCGATGTCCGCGCGCAGCCAGACGACCAGCGCCCGATCGGTGAGCAGCGCGCGGGTCTGCTGATTCATCCAGGCGCCGCCGCCGGTCGCGATCACCTGGCGCGGGCCGTCCACCAGCCGCCCGACCACGCGCCGCTCGCCGTCGCGGAAGCCATCCTCGCCGAACGCCTCGAAGATCTCCGCGACGCTCATCCGCGCCGCCGTCTCGATCTCCGCGTCGCTGTCGACGAAGGGCAGCCGGAGGCGCGAGGCGAGCCGCCGCCCGACCGTGGACTTGCCCGCGCCCATCAGCCCGATCAGCGCGATCGGGCGGCGGGCGAGCGGGAGCGGAGGCGGGGCGTCGCGGTCGGCCATGTCCGCCACGCTAGGGGACGCGGTCGGGGGTTGGCAAAGGGGCAATGGTTTACCCCCAAGGTGGAGGAGGGTGAGACACGATGGGGCGGTGGAGAGGCGTCATCATACGCCGCTTGTCCTCCGACGCCCCTTTGCGCATAGAGCGCGGCCATGCGAAATCCGCTCCGGACCCTCCTCATCGTGCTGCTCGTTCTCGTGGCACTCGTCGTCCTCCTCTCCTTCCTGTCGCATGAGCGGCCGGTCGGACCGATGGAGGAGGACGTGACCAACGAACTGGTCGGCAACGGCGCCGCCGGTGGATGAGCGACGCCAGCGCGGTGTGCTGGCGCTCGCCGCGCTGGCCGCCGCCGTGGCGATGCCGGCTGCGGTGCTGGCGGCACCCGAGTCGATCCTGCCCAAGGGGTTCGGCACGCCCGCGCCGCCTCCACCGCCGCCGCCGGCTCCCGCGCCCACACCGCGTCCGGCCGCACCCGCGCCGAGTCCGCGCCCGTCATCCGCCCCTCCTGCGGCACCCGGCGTGCCGCCGGTCCTTCCCCGCTTCACTCCCGCGCCGGTGCCGGGCGCCGAGCCGTCCGCGCCGCCGTCCGCGACGGTTCAGCCCCCGTTTCCCCGCTCCGCGCCGCCAGCGGCCGTCACGGCGCCGGACGACATCGATGCCGAGCCCGACGCCACCTCCGCGCTCGACCGGGTGGTCGTCTTCAGCCGACCGATCCGCGCGGTCGGCATCTATGGGCCGGAGGACGGCGGCGTCGCGTTCGACGGCTTCGGTGGCGCGGACGGGCGGTTCCTCACGGGGCTCCTCGACGCCACGCGCGCGCCGCTGACCTCGCGCTGGCAGCAGATCGTCGCGCGCCGCGTGCTTCTGTCGCGCGTGCCCACGCCGGCCAACATCCGCTCCGCCGATTGGATCGCGGCGCGTGCCTTCTTCCTCGCGCGATCGGGCGAGGCGGACGCGGCGCGGATGCTGGTGAGCGCGGTCGATCCCGACCGGCTGACCCCGGCGTTCAGCGAGGCGGCGATGCTGACCGCCCTCGCCAACGCCGATCCGTCGGGCCTGTGTCCCTACGCCTCGTTCGTGGCCGGCACGACGCCCTCCTGGCGGCTGGCGCAGGCGATCTGCGCCGGGTTGTCGGGCGAGCCCGGGCGCGCTGTGGCGCTCGTCGAGCGCGCCCGGCGGGCGAGCGGCGGCCGTCGCACGCCCGAGATCCTGCTCACCGAGAAGGTCATCGGCGCCAACGCGAACGGCCGGCGCGCGGTCCGGATGCGCTGGGACGCGGTGTCCGAACTCACCCCGTGGCGCTTCGGCCTGGCGGCGGCGACGGCGGCGGAGATCCCCGCCGTGCTGTGGTCCGACGCGCCCGACGAGATCCGCGCCTGGGGTGCCCGCGCGCCGCTCTACACGCCGGCCGAGCGCGCGCCGCTGGCGCGCACGGCGGCGCTGCTGGGCGCCTTTTCCTCGGCCGACCTCGTCACCGCCTACTCCGGCGCGGGCGCGTCGGGCGACACGCTGTCGCCCGATATCGCCGAGGCCGTCGAGCAGCTCAGGATCGCCTATATGGGCGAGGAGGCGTCCGACCGGCTGGCCGCGCTGCGCGAGCTGTGGGGCGGGGCGGCCGATGCCGATTACGACGCGCTGATCCTGACCGCGCGCGCCGCGGCGCGCGTGGAGCCGGCGGAGGACGCGCTGGCCGACGCCGACCGGCTGGTCGCGGCGATGTTCACCGCCGGTCTGGACCGCACCGCCGGCCGCTGGGCGAAACTGGTGGACGACGACGACGCCAAGCGCAGCGACCTCGCTTGGGCGCTGCTCGCGGTCGGCAGTCCGGAGCGGGTGGTGGACCATTCGCGCGGACGGGTGGAGCGCTTCGTGGAGCGGCAGGACCGGCACCGCGCGGCGATGCTGGTGGCCGCCTTGGCGGGCCTCGGCCGACTGGACGGTCGCGCCGCCGCCGACCTGCTGCGCGACCTGGACACCGGCCTGGACCAACCGTCGCGCTGGAGCGGGCTGCTCGCGTCGGCCGCCGAGCGCGGCCAGCCGGGCACGGTGGTGCTGCTCGCCTCGGCGGGACTCCAGGTGCGCGACTGGACCGACGTGCCGCCGCACCACCTCTACCACATCCTGTCCGCCTATCGCCGGGTGGGGCTGGACGGCCCGGCGCGGATGATTGCCGCCGAGGCGCTGACCCGCTCTTGAGCACGGCGGGCGACCGGGACGCCATCGACCGCTTCCTCCGCGCGCTCGCCGGCGAGGACGGGCTCGCCGCCAACACGATCGCCGCCTATCGCGGCGACCTCGTGCAGGCGTCGGCCGCGCTGCGGGGTGGGCTGTGCGCCGTGGACGAGGGGGGGATCGCGCGCATCGCGGACGACTGGGCGGCGCTCAAGCCCGCCAGCGTCGCGCGCAAGGCGGCCGCGATCCGGCGCTTCCTGGCGTTCCTGGTGGAGGAGGGAGAGCGCCCGGACGACCCCTCCCACGCGCTGCCCAGTCCCGGCCGCGGGCGGCGGCTGCCGAAGATCCTGTCGCGCGACGAGGTCGATCGGCTGTTCGCCGCCGTGGAGACGCGCCTGGCCGAACGCTCGCCGCCGCGCGCCGCCGACCTGCGGATGTTGGCCGTGCTGGAGCTGCTCTACGGGTCGGGCCTCCGGGTGAGCGAGCTCGCGGGCCTGCCGCTCGCCGCCGTGCGCGCGGGCCAGCCCTATCTGGTGGTGCGCGGCAAGGGTGCCCGCGAGCGGCTGGTGCCGGTGACGCCGCGCGCGCTGGCGGCGGTCGAGCGCTGGCGGCGCGAGGGCCGGCCGGCGGAGCCCGCGTCGCGCTGGCTGTTCCCCTCGCGCGGCGGCAAGCCCGTCACGCGCGTGCGGCTGTTCCAGCTGCTCCGCGAGCTGGCGGCGGCGGCCGACCTCGACCCCGCGCGGGTCAGCCCGCACGTGCTGCGCCACGCCTTCGCCACCCACCTGCTGGAGGGCGGCGCGGACCTGCGCGCGGTGCAGGCGATGCTGGGCCACGCCGACATCGCCACGACGGAGATCTACACCCACCTCGACAGTGGGCGGCTGGTCCGCCTGGTCAACGAGCGCCATCCGCTGGGCGAGGCGCTGGCGGGGCGGGAGCCCGACCCGCCGTCCTGATCCGGAGGGGCACGCGTCGTTCCGCCCGAGGCCGTGGACTTATGTGGTGGACGGGTGACGTTCGCTTAATACCGGTCATTCAACGGCGATCCAGCGGAGTTCAAAAGCGATCGATCGTTCGCACTTATTGCCTGCAAGCACTAAGCCACCAGCGAAAGGAAGGGAATGAAGGGTCAAGCAGCTCAGAATCAACACTACGTAAGCAAGTTCATGCTTTGCAACTTTCTAACCAACGAAACTAAGGAGCAGGTTAGCGTTCTTGATAAACAGACCTGGCCACCACCGCGTCGAACGCAGCCTTGCCCTCCTTCGCGGCGGTGCGCTGATACCGCAGAATGGCGGAGCGATTCGCCATGTCCTTCACCGTGCCGTCACGTACCTTGCCCCGCGCCCACTGTCGCGCGATCCGGTAGGCCGTTGCCGTCTTGCCCGTCCGTCGACCCAAAACCCGCAGCTCCGCCGCCATGACCTCGCCTTGAGCATCGTTGTGAACCGCCGCCAGCGCCTCCTCCTCGATCGACCCATCGTTGAATGGGTCGCCGTAGCGCTCCGCCATGATCGCGTCGGTGCGCTCCTGAATCAGCGCCTCGCGCACCGACCGCTTGTCGTCGGCAGCGCGCAGTTCCTTCCGCTTGATCTCAACGCCCATCAGCGCCTCCACCATGTCGCGCGCATCGCCGAACCCAGCCATCTCCGCCACGTCGTGCGGATAGACGCCGTTCTCGCCATGAATGGGCGGCACCCGTGCTGGCAGGGCCGACGTCGCTTCAGGTCCGAATGCATCGCGCACCCATCCGCTATTGAGCGTCGTGCCCTTCAACAACCGCAGCGCCTTGAACACAGGCATGGCGTCGACCGATTCCGCTTCCTCCGTCCGAATTGTCGCGGCCCGTTCCTTGTATTCAGCCGTCACACGCGCCCGGATGGGGGCCATGGCCTTCTTCAGGACAGCATCGTTCGCCTCGCCACGCGCGGCGGTGGACGCGGCTTGGAGCGCGGCAAACTCGGCTTGCCCCATGCCGGCCTGCGTCGCGTCGGCAAACACCAGATCAAGTGACTGAACCTCAGCCGCGTCAGCAATCTCCTGATCGGTCGCCATCAGCCGCTGCATGACGCCGCGCACATCGTCGCTGATCGGTGCGTTCAGTCGCGACACCGAGCGATACACGTTCACCAGCCACGACTTCATCGCCTCAAAAGCACGGCGCAAAGCGGGCGTCGGCGACTTGCCCTCCATGACGAATCGCTCAAAGCCGCGCGCCCACAGTTCGTGTGCCTCGACCGAGATCATGCCGTCGTCGACGACACCGTGGCCTTGCGCGTCGAACCAGTCGCGCACCGTCTGCCAATCGGCGGCGAGGGTGTCTGGCGCCCCCTCCGTCGTCGCATCGAACCGCAGCTCCTCCAAGAACAGGTGCCCGGTTTCGTGAATGAAGGTCGACAGGTCGCGCTGCTTGAACAGTTCGATTGTTGCCGGCCCGGTGGCAAACCCATCGGCTGGAAACGAGATGCGACCGCGCGGGCCGTCGCCGTAGGATTGATCCAGCCCATCTCCAGCCATCCGCTCAGCCGAGTAGGCGTCCATCGCGGCCCGGACTTCCTTGCGCGTCGCCTTGTCAGGATCGACCCCGCGCTCGTCCAACAGCGCTCGCAGATCGTCGGCCGCATCCTGTCCGTCGACCTCAGACCCTTCGGCGAACCGAGGCGTGCCGTGCAGCTCGTCACGGATCACATCCAGCAAATCGTTCGGCGTCGGGCGCTCCACGAACTCCGGCAGGTAGCCTTGTTCCCAGGCGCGCATCGCCAAAGCGTCCAGCCCGTTTTCGTTACTCCCCCCCAGCATGGACCCCGTGCCGTCGCCCTGCCTCAGCAGTTTGCGGCGACCGGGCTTGTCGCGGTGCCAGCGGTCGCCACCCATCGACGCCACGTCGCCGCCGGTATCCGCGATCCCGCCGTTCTTGCTGATCCAGTCCAAGAGCGACGGACCTTGCGTCAGCGTGGTCCCGCGCATCCGATCGATGGTGGAGTCGAGCGCGTCGGCATTGCGGATCGCAGCCAGCCGTTCCGGTAGAACCTGGCGCACCGCCACCGCGTCGAACTCCTGCCCGGTCAAATCCTGCCCCAGACGGTCCGCGCGCGTGGCATAGCGGGCCGTCAGCATCTCCGCCTGCGTGCGAGCCGTGGACGGTGTGAAGCCGGCGTCCATCAGCTTCGTGGAGATGCTGTCGTGCAACGCTTCCCGCGCGCCAGGCTCCGCCACGTCGGCGCTGTCCGACAGTTCCGCCATCGTCGCCTCAAGGGACGCATCAAACGACCGTGCCTCGGCGGGCGACATTCCACCGGGCGAGAGACGGATATCGTCGCGCACCGCGTCCCACGCGGGAGTGCCGGCAAGGTCCGTCATCGCATCGGACAGCGCGATCGGCACGTCGCCACCGGACGCCAATCCTTCAGAGACGGCGTCGCGGTAGGAGTCGAACTCGCCCGCATAGCCGTCCATCTGCATATACGCGGCCACCTTGTCCGCCGGGACGAATAGCGTGTCGGTCGCACTCTCCTCCGTCATCTTGGCGATCAGGTCGGCATAGGCGGCCGGGTCGCGCGCCCGCACCTTGGACTCCGCCGCAGCGAACGCCATCCGGTCCAGCGCCGCACCCTCGCCCTGCGCCCTCTGTGACTGCCCAACCCGCGCCACCAGCTTGGAACCGGCACTCGCCAGCCGCTCCGCTCCGGTCGTGATCGTGGCGCTCGACCCGGTGCCCACCGCCGTGGCGATCAGCGTCTGATACGCCGCCTCCGGTCGTTCACGGATGAACTCGCCCACCGACTTGTCCGGGTTGAGCGTCGCCCACTCGTTCATGTCCTGGAGGAACGTCGCCACCTGCTCGCCCGGCACTTCCGCCACGAGCTGCTTCATGATCGTTTTGGCCAGCGGTGACTTCGCCACCACGTCGCCCAAAAGCCGCGAGGCCGGTATCTTCTCCGTCAGATACTCCACCGACCCCTGCATGACGGCATAGTTCATCGCCTTGTCGGGCGAGAGACCCTTGGCGCGCGCCTTCCCGTATTCGTTACCCGCGACCGGCAGCGCCATCATCCCGGCGGCGGTCTCGGGGTTGCGCGTGGCGAAGCCTACCACCAGCGCGGCCAGGTTCTGAGGCACGGACTCAAAACCGGAATACAGTCCCGCCTCAGTCGAGTTGCGCGCCATCGGCCGGGTCGCGTTAGCCTTGGCGTTCTTGCCCGCTGCCAGCCCCGTGTAGGTGGCGCGAATATCGCCGATCAGAGTCACCAGTGGTGAGCTAATCTTGCGGTCCAGTTTTGCCAGCCCCAGCCGCGACACAAGGCTGTTCGGGTCGTTGTAAGACGCCGCCGTCCCCTCAAGCTGTTCCAGCAGTCCACCGGCCATGCTGTCCACGCCCGCACCGGCAGACCACAGGCCAGCCTTCAGCGACGAGCCGATGTTCTCCACCTGACGCCACGCTTCGCCCATTAGGCCAAGGTTCTTGTGGTCGTCCACCGCCACCGCCGCGTTGCGCTTGTCCGCCGCCCACGCACCGATCGGGGGAACATCGACGCCATCGCCAGAAACCGGGCCGTCTGCTGCTTCGACGCGAATCCGTCCACATCGTTGTCCACGATGGGCGCTGGCAGGCCGATCTGACGCGACACACGATTGGCCGTCGCCACACGATCCGGCGGCGGACTGGACTGGAGATAGACGGCCAGCTCCGCGTCGCGCTGGCGCTTCAGTTCCTCGCCCAGCCACGTCGTGTTCGCAGCCGGTGCAGGTGTCGCCGGCTTTGGTGCCAGGAATCGGTCAAGTGCGCTGGGCATCAAAAGCGCCCCATGTTCCGGCGGTAGAAGCCGGTAATCTCCTCCTCCGTTGGCGCGCGCCCCATCGTGCGCTTGAAGTCCCGCTCAATCCGCCCGCGCACATTGCCCGGCACATCCTCAATGGTCAGATCATAACGCGGCTTGACGCGGTCCACGGTGCCGGCGGAGAAGCCGAGGATGAAGCGATCCTTCTTCACCACAACCTCTTGCGTGGCACGACCGAAGGCGGCCTTGCTTTCTGCATCGGTCGGGGCGCGCGTGCCGCCAGTGACACGCTGAAGGTCAGCCATCATCGTGTCGTGCACTGCCAAGAAATCAGCCCGATCCGCCTTCTTGCCCGTCAGCTTCATGTCCTCCGTCGCATAAAGGCTGATCGTGGACGACACCGCGCCGGCCAGGTTGACCGACTTGCCAGCGCCAGCCGGTTTGCGCAGCGTCACCTGTTTTTCCGCCAGCGAGGCAAACTCACCCGGCGTCATCTTGTCCCGATACTGGCGAAGGTCCGTGCCCTTGAATTCCTCAGGGCTGGCAATCGCCATCAGCCTCAGACCCAGCGCCGTGTCATTGTCCGCCGCCACCGGCTTGGGCGCGCGGTTGTGCGCCGCCTGCTCGCCCAAGCGGATACGCTGTTCCGGCTTCAGGCTCGCATACCCAGGAATCTGTGAGACGTTCGTGAACCCATCGCCCAGCTTGTCCACCGCGTCCAAGGCGGTCGTGAACAGCTCCTCACTGCGCCGGCTTTCCAGCGTTTCGTCGCGCCGCACGTAATCGTCGATCCGCCCGCGCGCACGCTCCAGTCGTTCCGGCGTCCACTCCTGATCGGCCGCCACTTGCTCCAATTGCCCGTAGGCTTGCGCCAGGTCCCACTTGCGCGGTGCCGACGCCACAACGCCCGAAGCCCCCTCCACAGGAGCCTCCCCGCCCGTCCTCGATTGAAACTGACGCACATAGTCGCGCGTCTCAGAGGGAACCCCGTTGACCCAATTTGCCCCGTGCTTCCGAATGGCGCTGTCGACCCGACCCATGCCGCAGTTGTACGCCGCCGCCGCCTTGACGGGGTCGCCGTTGTAGCGGTTCATCAGCTTGCGATAATACGCCTGCCCCAGCGCCCGGTTGTAAGACGTGTCGTTCTCAAAGCGGTTCTTGTCCCACTTCAGCCCGGCGTCGCGCGCCGCCTCAGGCCCGGTCGCGGGCATGATCTGCATGATGCCCGTCGCGCCCACCGGTGACTTCAGCGCGCGTCCGTTGCTGCCAAACTGCCTGCCCCGGCTTTCGATATGCTCGATCACCGCGACATGGCTGGCCAGTCCCGGAGCCGTGATCGGCGCGACGGGCGCGCCCGCCACTGAACCGCCATCCTCAGTCGCGACCGGGAACGGGATCATCCCCATCGCCAACTTCGCGTCCTCATCCGCCTGGCGAAACTGAATGGCCGGCTTCAGCTTTTCCTGAAGCGCCTGTTGAGTGCCCCAGTCCATCCCGCCCTTGTGGTCGTTGAAGAACGTCAGCGCATCGTCCAGACGATCCTCCGTCAGCATCCCTTGCGTGATCGATCCGAACATCTTGGCGTCGAACGCGCGGATTTCGTTCTGAAGCCGATCCTCACCCCAGCCCTCTTGCTCGCTACGCGCCCCCAATTCCTGCAACGCAGCGCCACGATAGGCGCCGAACTTCTTCGGATCGCCCGCCGTCAGGATGGCGTCATTGGCCAAGCCGTCGATCCGCGCGGCCGACTGGAGCTTCTCCTCCGCCTTGATCTGCTGCGACGAGTAGCGGGCCACGCCTTCCAGTTCCTGCCCAAAGCGGCGGTCGAACACCTGGCCCAGCATGGCGCGCTGTCGGTCGTTCCTCGCCTTGCCCAGCATCTCGGAGCGAAGGTCGGTGAAGCCTTGCTCGACCACCGGCCGATATTCCTGAGCGTTGAAGCCTTCTTGCTTATAGAAGGCGTCGTCGTTCGTGTAGAGCAGCCCGCGCACGCGATCGGCCGCTTCATTGTCCAGCTTCTTCGCCGCCGCCGTGTCATAGCTGAGTTGCATTTGCTCCTCGACATCGGCCGCACTCGCCAATGCCTTGCCAGCCGATTGCAGGCCCTCGCCCAGTCCGTCGCCGAGACGAACCGGCTGGACCGCGCCCACAGGCCGATCGGCCAAGCGGACCGCGTTGCCTTGACTGACGGGGACCTGTGGCATTAGCCGGATCCCATGAAGAAAGACGCCTTGATCGTCTGGCTATTCGCGCTGGCCTGTTCGATGGCGTGGACAGCCTCAGAAGGCCGCGCCGGCGCATATATGCTGGTGGAGGCGCTACCCGCGTCGCTTTTGTTCGCCGCTACAGGATGGGCAACTCTGTGGGGGATAAAGGACCGTGAGCGGCGGCTTGCCACTGCCCTCGCCCTGACCGCGTTTCTCCCGATTGCGTTCGCCATCACCTAGCCGCCCACCCCGAGATTCGGGGCCTTCCTCAGCTTCGTGTATTGTTGAGCGCCGCCAAGGATCGTGCCGCCAATGTCGAACGCGCCCTTGACCAGCGCCGCCCCCGCCGCCTTCTTTTGAGACCGAGCCTCAGCCTCAAAATTAGCCGCGTTGATCTGAAACCCGCGCGCCTCCCGCGACGTGTTCTCCGCCAGCGTGGCCGAATCCTCTTGCCCATACATGGCCGTATCGCCTACCAGATCGGCCGCAGACCCGAACGATAGGTCGATCCCGTTGGCCGCCAACGCCGCGCGCTGCGCCCCCATCTCCTGCGACACCTTTCGGCCTTGCCGCACCTGGTCGACATTGCCCCGCTCCAGCGCGTCGGCGGCAGAACGGTTGGCCTCGTCACGGTTCGCACGGGACTGAGCGGCGGCACCCCTCCCTTGGGCATTGGCGACGAGCGCGGAATAGCCCTGCCCGACAGTGGCGACAGCCGTGGCGGCAATCGTCAGAGATACGGGATCGCACATCATCCGGCCTCCATCCGAAAACGTAGGAACGGCACACCACCGACGTCGACCGGATCATCGCCCACGCAGAACCCCCAGCGCCCCAGCAGACGGATAGCCCGCACGTTCGCAGCCGCCACCATATTCTCCAGCACGGGCAGAGTGCGCGTCATGGCGGCAATCACTTCGGCTCCCTTCACGAGCATGGCGCGACCCTCGCCATAGACCGCATCGGTGCCCAGCAGGAACGGACAGCCGACGCCTTCCACCAAGTTGACAGGAACAACGCCCATCATCGCCTCAGGCTTGCCGTCGATCAGCGCGGTCAGGCTCCACAGTGACTGACGCAGCCCGATCCTCAGCGCCTGCTTCGGATCGTGTCCCACGGCGCGACACTCCAGCACATCGTCCGGGCGCATCCGTCGGGCGATGCCGCCAATGTGACGCACCTCCGCCGGAACGAGTTCAACGCTCCCCATTGGCCTCGATGTAAGCCGCCGTCACAGTCATCGGCAGCGGGTTGTCCTGGCGCACCACCAGCGTCGTTTCGTAGCGCACGGCCTGTTCCATCTGGACCCGCACAATGCCGTCGAACAGATCGGCCTGAGACCCGAGCGGCTCGTTCTCTCGAGTGACTACGTCCTCTTGCAGCGCGTCCGTGCGACCGGCCGTCACACCGAGCGACCGCACAAGCGCCAGATGCGCGCGCCCCGTCGTCTGTTTCGTGCCCTGCGACGCGCCACCCCGCGCCTGGAAGTTGAGCGGCAGCGTCTCAATGAGCGACCGCATGGGCAACCCGATCGTCACCAACCGCGCCGGGTCCGGCAGCTCAACCGCCCCGTTAACAACTGTCAGCCCCTTGACCACGAACCCATCTGCGAGCGCCCACACCGGCTTGCCTTCGAGATGATCCAACCGATCAAAGCGGGTCCGCTCCACTCCCGCGTCAATCGTGACGGCGCAGTCCAGAAAGCACGCTTCCGACAGGTCGCGCCACTTCGCCGACGCCATGCGCTCAACGTAGAACCTATCCAGCCCACCAATGGTGCGCTGGATCAGCAGATACAGCCGGTCCTCCCCGCCTTCCGGCACGGCGCAGACGGACAACACGAACCCGTCAATCACCTGTTCGGTCCAGCCCCAGACCTGTTGTTCCTGTTGCCAAGTGAAGGCCAGCAGCGTGCCATCATCGCGCACACACCAGATGATCGACTGAGGCTCCTCCGCATAGGCCCAGTCCACAATCCGGAACCGCTCAAAGAACTGTGGCGAGAAGATCGACACATCGTTGCTGGTCAGGCCGTCAATCTCGAACGAGAAGCCCAGGGTCCGAACCTCCGTTCCGATGTTCGGCTGGAAGAACGTCACAGCGTCCAGCAGCAGCGCCTTCAGCTTGGACACGCCACGCCCGTTCTGTCGGCGCACCTTGGGCGGTGGCGAGGGCGAGATATAATCGTCGTTCGCGCCCACGATTTGAAAAATACTGTCCGAGGTCAGCGCCAGCAGGTTCGCGGCCGGGACGAGCTGGTTGACCGCATTCACCTTGCCCGACGTCGCCGCCAGTGAGAGCGCATCGTCGGGCTTCAGGGGACGAGCGTGATCCATGTTCTCAAAGTCCGCCGACCTGGAGCCATAGATGGCGTTCGGACGCTCCCGCGTGCGTCCAAAGAACAATCGTTGCTCAAAGAAGCACACCGCCGAGGGGTAGCGGTTGACCCCGGAGAACGGATTGTCCCCAATGATCGGCGCGTCGCTCAGGTCCGGCAGGATATTGTCGTCGGTGAACGTCAGCGCCGACGTCTCCCCGATATATCCCGAGGAGCCGGTGACGTTCGCCTTGTAGATGCGATAGAGCGTCGCATCCGGCACAGGCGACCACGACACGCTGTTAAAGTTCCGCTTGAGGCCAAGGTCGTTCGTGACCGAGGACCCGTCCGACGCGCGGCTTTCCTGCCCGGTCAGTTCGTTCACAGCCGCCACGGCGTAGGTCGCGGCTTGCGGGAAGTAAGCTTGCCCGCTGTTCCCTGCGTCCTGGTTTGGATTGGTGGCTGTGGCGGTAACCCCAGAGGGAGCGGCGATCGTCGGGCCAAACACGAGGTCGGCAAACGCCCACGATGAATGGTCCGCCCGCGTCAGCTTGCGCGGCGGGTGGTCCAGATGCGCCAGATACATCGTGTCGAACGACTGCGCGTGGTCCATGTCGAACAGGTCCACCGCGTTGTAAGGCGCCGGCGTGCTGTAGATACGATGCGCGCCCATCAGGGTATTTGATAGTTAGGGCGGTAGCCTCCACCACCAACGCCACCTCCACCACCGGTAGAAGGCGGCACGGGCGTCGGCGGCGGAGGAGGAACCGGCGGCGGAGGCGGGGGAGGCGGCGGCGCGGGGTCCGTCCTGAGCGTGCCACCACCCGAACCGGCGAACAAGCCCCACGCGCGGGCATCCACCGGAACGGAGAACCGATCCCCGTCCAGAACCGTAATCGGCAGCGCGCGGCCATTAATCTCCGTCATGCCCTCGACTGCCAGCGCGAAGAACCTGTCGCCCGTCGCGTAGCCATGGAAAGGAACCGTCACCACGGCAGGGCTTTCGTTCGTGATTGCCGTGATCCGCAGCTCCTCCTCCAATATCGCGCCACCCAGAGCCATCGGCGTCATGCGCCCCTGGGTGAACGCCAGCGCATAAGTTTGGTCGATCGAGAACTCGAAGGGCAACAACCGTCCGGGGCCTTGCAGCTCCGTCACAAAGCGCGTCCCCATACGGTTCGACACCCCGCCCCGCTTCAGGACGACGACGTTCTCGCCCCGCTTGAGGCCGGCGGAATAGGTGTTGATATCAACCCGAGAGTGCAGCTCCTTTGCCAGCACCCCCTTGGAGAAGTTGACCTGCCCGAGATTCAGCCCCAGCCCCATTGCCGCTCCCCGCCATAGATACCGACACCACGCGAAAGGGCGCGGTCGCTGGCGAACTCCAGATCGGTGCGCTTGTTGCGGTTCAGGTCGTCCGCCACCGCGCGCTGCTTCGCCATCTCAGCCTGTCGCGCCAGATCGCCTTGTCGAGCGCGGTCGTTCAGCAACGGCATCACGAGGCGCGCCGCCAGTTCCGTTGCCACGGCTCGTCCGAACAGCGCGGTGAAGCGTTCCGACCCGACATCGTTGCTGACATATTCCAGCGTCGGAGCGGGAAGGCTCGAATACAGAACGCCGCCCGCGATCGTCAGGACTTTTACTCCAAATACCCAGGGTGTAATAAGTGAGCGGCGCTTCAACGAGTTTCTGATTGACGAGAACTACCTCGCTACGTTCGAGCCAGCGATTTGTCGTATCGAGGAGCAGGTTCTACCAACGTATCGAGATGTCGTGGAAAACCGCGGGCTCACAGGGACACTGCAGGAGCGATCAAATTTGGCGTTCCTGATGGCTTTTCAACTTGTGCGGACGAGAGGGCACCGAGATACCTATAATCAGATGATGGAGGCGGTTCGGGACAAATTCGCCAGATTAGGCACTGAGCCTGGGCCAGAATTGAAAGACGCCTCTGATGACGAGCTGAAGGTCCAGCACGCAGACTTCATGCGAACTGGCCTCCTCGAACTGACCGAGGCTATCGCGACGAAGGACCTTATCCTCAGCGAAGCCTCCCCAGACCGATATTTCTATCTGGCCGACAACCCGGTGGTCCTCAATCAATCTTTGGGTAAGAAGAATAGTTTTTGGGGCATTGGGCTGAACACTGCTGGTGTAGAGGTGTATCTGCCGTTGACGAAAGATTTGATGCTATGCGCTTGGTGTCCAACAATTCGTCAGCACCTTGAGGAAAACAGTCGACGGCTTAAACATCAAATCAATGAGTTCGTTGTTGGACTAGTAATGCGAGGTGAGGCAGGCAGTCAGGCGATCAGACTTGCGATAGAGCGTTGGCGGGAAGATAGAAGCCAACCTGGTTGGCTGGTTGATCGAATTAGCGCAGGCTTGCCTGTGAACAGCCAAGACACGAATACGGATTTTATAACAACTTGCAGATGAATAGTGCCCGGATGTTTGTAATCTGTCCACACGCCGATTTCACTGTTGCAAAGCGCTTTGTAAAAGAGAGACCTGGACACGTGGGGCGACAACTCAGAACAAGTTAGGGTGTTTAACTCATCACGTTCGCCGGTTTGCTTTTCCAAAAGCCGCCTGTACGCTCTCCATCCGGTCCAGGCCACTCGCCATCCCGGAGCCCCAGGATCGGGCGGCCACCCGATCCTTCCCCTTCCTGCGGAGAGGGCGGCGATGGAGAAGTCGGGCCGGGTGGGCGGCTCTAGGTTCTGCGCGCCGGGCGGCACCTCTCCACTCCGAGTTCGAGGCGGGCGCGGCAAAGGGGGTTGACTGTGAGGCTCCCGCGCGCACGCGACGCGACGCCGATGGAGCCGGTTCCGACCCTGTGCACCGTGCCGGAGCGGGTGTGCAGGATCGGAATCAGCCAGTCGTGACATCTTGCAACCCACCGATATCGGCGACCAACACGGACGAAGCCTCATGTGAGATTGGTTCGCATTAGCGGTTGACGTTGCAAGTGACTCTCAATAGCAGCGCATCTCCAGCCAGGGAGTTGTGCGATGCGTCACCTTTGCAAGAGTTCAGTCGCGGCGATCGCGATCGGTCTGGTGGCGTCGCCCGCCTTGGCGGACGACGATCCCAACTCGATCGTCGTCACCGGCCGGCGCGGGCAATCCGACACCGGCAGCAAGACGGGGACGCACCTCCACGACGTGCCCGCGGCCGTGGTCGTCATCCCGCGCGAGGTGCTGGAGGAGCAGGACGTGCGGACGCTCGACGACGCGCTGCGCAACGCCAGCTCCGTCACGCGCGTGTTCGGCGGCGGCTATGGCCTGTCCGACAACTACCTCATCCGTGGCCTGCCGATGCGGTTCCTGCGCGACGGCCTGCCGGACGGTCCGACTTTCGTGGGCTATCGCCGCACGTTGGCCGACGTGGCCTCGATCGAGGTGCTGAAAGGCCCGGGCTCCGCCCTCTACGGCCGCGCGGAGGCCGGCGGATCGGTCAACATCGCCACGCTCGCCCCGCTCGACCGGTTCGGCGCGCGGGGCGAGGCGAGCGTCGGCCGCTTCGACAGCGTTGCGCTCACCGGCGACGTGACCGGCCCCTTGAGCGCCGGCGTGGCGGCCCGGTTGATCGGTAACCACGAGCAATCGGACGGCTATCGCGGGCTCGAACGCCGCTTCACCGATGTGCTGCCGACCGTGTCGGCCGATCTCGGCGGCCACCGGCTGACGCTCGACTACGACCATCGCGACCAGCGGCTCGTGGTCGACAATTACGGCATCCCGTTCACCGTGGATCGCACGCTCGCGCCGGTGGACCGGGAGGCACGCTTCTACAGCCCCTTCAACCGGGTCGAGCAGACGATCGACCGGGTGACGCTCTCCGACACGGCCCGGGTCCACCCCGCCGTGCGCCTGCGCGCGGCGCTCTCCTACGACCGGCGCGACGTGTCGATCACCCGCAACGCGGGCGGCAACGTCGTCAACGCGGCCGGCGCCATGACCGGGCGCAACGGCCGCACCCAGTCGGACGAGGCGGACTACTGGACCGGGCAGTTCGAGGCGGTGGTGACGGGCCGGACCGGCGCGCTCGGCCACACGCTCCTGCTGGGCGCGGAGTACGCCGACCATGAGGTGGACACACGGCGAATGAACCACGCTCTGCCCGACGTGCTCATCGCCGAGGGGACCGCGCGTGCGCCGGAGGACGGCTTCGGCGCCACGACGCTCGCCTTCGATCGCAACATCCGCTCGCAGACCCTCTCGCTCTACGGGCAGGATCAGGTGGCGCTGGGTACGACGGTCAAGCTGCGCGCCGGCCTCCGCTACGACGCGGTCAAGCTGGTGGACGAAGGGCTGCAGGGCACCGGCCGGCGGCGGATCGCCGGCTCTCCCGACCTTCTCAGCTATCAGGCGGGCGCGGTGTGGCGGCCGACGGCGTGGCTGTCGCTCTATGGCGGCTATGCCCACGGAGAGTTCGTCAGCGTGCAGACGGAGTCGCAGAGCCTCTCGCCGGTCCCGGAAACGAGCGGCCAGGTGGAGGCCGGCTTCAAGACCGAGCTCCTGGACGGGCGGCTGAACGCCAACCTGGCCGTGTTCGAGACGCGCAGGGACGATTACTTCATCACCCTGGTGCCCGGCGGCGACCCGGTGCAGCAGGGCCGTCAGCGGTCGCGCGGCGTGGAGCTCGACGTGCTCGGGACCCCCATTCCGGGTCTCAGCGTCATCGGCAACGGGGCCTATGTCGATGCCCGGAACCGCTCGGCCGCTCTGTCCAGCGTGACGGGGATTGCCAGCAACCAGCCCGTGGACGGCAACCGTCTGCCCTCCACCCCACGCTGGTCCGGCTCGGCCTGGGCGGCGTACGAGGTGCAGGACGGCGCACTGAAGGGGCTCAGCTTGGGCGGTGGGTTGTTCTACAAGGGTGCGGTGTTCGTCGACCAATTGGAGCTCTTGCGCGTGCCCGACTATCTGATCGCGCGCGCGGCGATCGGCTATCGGGTCGGGCCGGTGCAGGCGCAGGTGACGGTCGAGAACCTGACCGACGCGGACTATTTCTCGGTGCCCACCTTCGTCGGGGCGCTGCCGGGCGAGCCGCGCTCGGTAAAGCTGACGCTGCGGGCGGGCTTCTGATCCATGACCGCGCCCGCCGACCCGCCGCCGCCACACCGGCGCAAGGGGCCGCTGCTGTTCGTGCCCGGCCGATGGCAGCGGCCCGCCATGCTGGCGACGCTGAAGCGAGTCCACGCCTGGACCGGCCTATGGGGCGCGGGTCTGTTCCTCCTGCTGGGTGCGAGCGGCGTCCTGCTCAACCACCGCTCCGTCCTGCCGATCGACACGGGCAAACCGCGGGAGCTGGCCGAGGTGCGTCTGCCCGTCGCGCCGGGTGCCATCGCGGACGAGACGGCGCTGGGTCAGTGGGCGCGAGGCGCACTCAACCTCCGGGCCGAGCCGAAGGAGGTCTCGGGCAAGGACCGGCCAGCCGCCGGCCGCTTCCTGGATCGGGACGTGACGCCGGTCCCCGAATGGAGCCGGGTGTTCGTCCTGCCGAACCAGACGGTGACCGTCACATACGTGCCCGGCGCGCCGTTCGTGTCGGCCAGGCGGGAGGCGGTGGGCGCGCTCGGCATCCTCAAGAACCTGCACAAGGGCACCGGACTGGGCGTCGCCTGGGTGCTGCTGCTCGACACGATTGCCGGCGCGCTGGTGGCGATGAGCCTGACCGGATGCCTGCTCTGGTCGCGGCTGCACGGCCCACGCCTGCTCGCTGGAGCGATCGGCGCAGGCGCGGCGATCTGGGCGCTGGTCGCGAGCGTGCCGCTGTTCGGATGACCATCCCGCAGAGGTCCTGCGCGCGACGCGATCGAGCCGGGACACCCCCCGCGCCTCGCGCCGATTGACGCTTGAGGGCGGCGCACCTAACCCGCTCGTCCATGCCGGTGAGCTATCTCGACTTCGAAAAGCCCGTCGCCGACCTGGACGCCCGCCTGATCGAACTGCGCGCGCTGACCGGCGACGACGCGCTCGACATCGGGGCGGAGGTCGACCGGCTGACCGCCAAGTCCGAGCGCGCGCTGCGCGACCTCTACGCCCGCCTGACGCCGTGGCAGAAGACGCAGGTCGCCCGCCATCCCGACCGGCCCCATCTGAAGCACTTCGTGGCCGGCCTGTTCACCGACTGGACGCCGCTCGCCGGCGACCGCGCCTTCGGCGACGACCAGGCCATCCTGGGCGGCCTCGCCCGGCTCGACAGGCGGCGGGTGATGGTGATCGGGCACGAGAAGGGCGACGACACCAAGAGCCGCATCCGCCACAACTTCGGCATGGGCAAGCCGGAGGGCTACCGCAAGGCGATCCGGCTGATGGACCTCGCCGACCGCTTTGGCCTGCCGGTGGTGACGCTGGTCGACACGTCGGGCGCGTTTCCCGGCGTGCAGGCGGAGGAGCGCGGGCAGGCGGAGGCGATCGCGCGCTCCACCGAACGCGGCCTGGCGCTGGGCGTGCCCAACGTGGCCGCGATCGTCGGCGAGGGCGGCTCCGGCGGGGCGCTCGCGCTCGCGGCGGCGAACCGCGTGCTGATGTTCGAGCACGCGGTCTATTCGGTGATCTCGCCGGAAGGCTGCGCGTCGATCCTGTGGCGCACGTCCGACAGGGCGGCGGACGCGGCCGACGCGATGGGCATCACCGCGGACCGGCTGCTGGCGATGGGGGTGATCGACGCCGTGGTGCCCGAGCCGCTGGGCGGCGCGCACCGCGACCACGGCGCCGCGGTCTCCGCGCTCGGCGGGGCGCTGAGGGCGGAGCTGGACGCGCTGGCCGGCCTGACCCCCGACGAGGTCCGCGCGGCGCGGCGCGAGAAGTATCTCAACATCGGCGCCTGACGGGCGGCAGGAACCATTCGCCCACCACGCGGGTTCCGAGCGGCGGGGACGTGCATCGATTTGCATGAAGGGGACTACCATGACCAAGATATTCGCGCTCGGCCTGTCGGCCGCCACGCTGACGCTCACCGGCTGCGCAGGCGGGCTCGGCGGCCCTCCGCCATCGGCCGCGGACGTCCGGCCGCAGGCGATCAGCCAGCAGGACCGCACCGAGGGAGCCAAGGCGAACCAGGAATTCCTCGCTGAATATGGCGGCGCATACGCCGGCAACCAGGCGTCCTACGTCCGGCAGGTGGGGCAGAAGATCGCCTTCCAGTCCGGCATCGCGTCGAGCCCGAGCGACTTTACGATTAGCCTGCTGAACTCGCCGGTGAACAACGCCTTCGCGATCCCCGGCGGCTATGTCTACGTCACCCGCCAGCTGATGGGCCTGATGAACAACGAGGCGGAGCTGGCCTTCGTGCTGGGCCACGAGGTCGGCCACGTCGCCGCCGGCCACTCCCGCCAGCGCGAGAGCCAGGCGAACAAGACCGGGCTGCTCGGCGCCCTGGGCCAGGTGATCGCCGGCGTCGTGCTGGGCGACAGCGCGCTGGGGCAGCTGGGCCAGCAGATCATCGGCACCGGCGCGCAGGCCGCGATCCTGGGCTATTCGCGCAACCAGGAGTACCAGGCGGACGATCTGGGGATCCTCTACCTGCAGAAGGCGGGGTACGATCCCCTCGCCTCGTCGACCGTGCTCGCCTCGCTCGCCGCCCAGACGGACCTGGACGCGCGGGTCACGGGCAACGCGCGCACGCTGCCGGAATGGGCGAGCACCCATCCGGACCCCGCCGCGCGGGTGCAGCGCGCGCGCGAGCTGGCGCAGTCGCGGGGCGGCGCCGGTGGCACGCTGAACCGCGACGCCTTCCTGGGCGCGGTCGACGCGCTGCTCTACGACGACGATCCGGCGCAGGGCGTGGTGCGCGGCGGCCGCTTCCTGCACCCGCAGCTGCGCTTCCGTTTCGACGCGCCGCGCGGCTACACGCTCGCCAACGGCGCGGACGCCGTGTCGGTCAGTGGGCAGAACGGTCAGGCGCAGCTGAAGGCCGGGGGCAAGGTGTCGGCGAGCCAGCTGGATGAGTATATCGGCCGCGTCTTCGCGGGCGTGGGCGGCTCGCTCAGGCCCGGCGCGATCCGGCGCACCACGATCAACGGCGTGCCCGCCGCATACTCGTCCGCCACGGCGCAGACGCAGCAGGGCAATGTCGATGTGGGCGTGGTGGCCTATTCGTTGAACGGCCAGGCCTATCACTTCCTCACCCTGACCCAGGCGGGGCAGGGCTTCGGACCGTTCAGTTCGATGGTCGAGAGCTTCGCGCCCCTGTCCGCCAGCGAGGCGGCGCAGATCAAGGCGCGGGTGATCGACGTGGTGACGGTGCGCGCCGGCGACACCGCGTCGTCGCTGGCCGGGCGGATGGCCTATGACGACTTCCAGCTCGAACGCTTCCTGGTGCTGAACGGGATGGGCGGGCGCGACGCGCTGCAGGCCGGGCAGAAGGTCAAGATCGTCCGCTATCGCTGACGCGAAAAGGGCGGCCGGATCGCGCCGGCCGCCCGAGTCGTTCCAGGATGAGGACGCTTACGTGCCTGGCGCGCGCGCGGTGGCCGTTTCCATCTGGGTCGAGGTGGTGTTCATCGTGTTGCCGATCTGGTTGCCCAGCGTACCCATCGCGGTGATCGCGGCGACGGCGATCAGCGCGGCGATCAGGCCGTATTCGATGGCGGTGGCGCCCTTCCTGTCGGCGGCGAAGGTCTTGAAAATGGTCGTCATGGCTGGTCTCCTGTGGAACGGTGTCGGTGCCCGACCGCATCGGGCGATCCCGGGCGGCGGGCTCGGATTACCGCCCCAGCCGTCTCCAAAACGTTAACGTCAGCGCGCCGTGGACACGGAATTTTCGACGTAGTCCCACATGTTCTGCAGGCCGCCGCCGAAGTTGTTCATGCCGGCGATGGCGGCGATCACGATCAGCGCGGCGATCAGGCCGTATTCGACGGCGGTCGCACCGCGACCGTCCGATCGGAACTGGCGCAACGTGGGCCGGGTCGGCGGCATGGGCACTCTCCAGGGGAACGCCCCACGGGCTAGACCGCCGGGGTTAAGAGGATGTGGACGACCCCGCGACGTCCGCGCCGCCCGGCCGCAGCGCGGAGGCCAGCGAGGCGCCGCCGCTGCCCCGCGCGGCGGGTCGCGGCTGGTCGGGACCCGGCGACCAGGCGGTGAGCGTCAGCAGGTTCAGCCGCTCCGCCACCCGCCCGTCCGCGCCCGCGCGCGCCCCGAAGCGCTCCTCCGCCACGGCCAGCCAGCGGCGGGAGAGCGGCCGCACGGGGCCGTCCAGCACGCGCGTCCAGCCGTGGTCCCTCAGGTCCGCGAACACGCGCGCGAGCGAGCGGTAGGCGAGGTCGATCGCGTCCACCTCCGCCACCGGCAGGACCAGTCCCGCGCGCGCCGCGAGGTCGCCCAGCGCGCGCACCTCGACCAGCGGGTGGAAGCGGGCGCTGGCGGAGCCCTGGACCGCCAGGTCCGCCGCCAGGCACGCCTCGCGCGCCGCCGCGAAGGACCCCGCCCCGGGAAAGCTCGCCAGCAGCAGACCGTCGGGCCGGAGCGCGCGGCGCAGGAGCGACAGCGCGCCGGGCAGGTCGTCGACCACGTCCAGCCCGCCCGCGCTCACCACCAGGTCGAACGGACCCGGCGGCAGGTCGGGCGTGTCCTCCAGCGCCGTCGCCGCGCCGCGCAGCCGGGCGGCGACGGGGCCGACCTGCACCTCGGTCACCGCCACGCCCCGGGCCGCCAGCCCCTGGGGCAGCGCCGGATCGCGCGGGTTCAGCACCAGCGCGCGCGCCAGCGGGCGGGTGACGCTGTCCACCCGGTCGAGCAGGTCCTCGGTCACGCGCGCGTGGAAGTCGGGCGCGCCGTCCCGCCCCCGCCAATAGCGGTCGCAGCGCAGTGCGCGGCGGCGCGGATCGAAGATGCGGGGCGGGGCGAGGCTCACCCGGGCGCTTGTGCCGGCCGCGCGCAAGGGCAACAAGGGCGGACGTGACACCGGCCCTCCAGCTCCTGGCGCGCGCCGCCGCTCCGGCGGTCGACTACGCCCTGCCGCCGCGTTGTCCCGGCTGCGGCGGCATCGTGCCGGGCGCCACCGCCTTCTGCCTGCCGTGCTGGTCCGCGCTCGATCCGCTGGGCGAGACGGAGGGGCCGGTGCCCCGGGGCCTGGACGCCGTGGCGGCCGCCTGCGGCTATGGCGAGGTCTCGCGCGCCGTCGTGCTGGCCTTCAAGCACGGCAACCGGCCGCGACTCGCGCGGATCATGGGCGGGTTGATGGCGCGTTCGCTCGACCGGCTCGACGTCGCGCGCGACGCGGTGCTGGTGCCGGTGCCGCTACACCGCGCCCGGCTGTGGCGGCGCGGCTACAACCAGGCGGCGCTCCTCGCCCGCGAGGTGGGCGCACGCGCGGGCCTGGAGCACGTTCCCGACGCGCTCGTCCGCACCCGCGCCACCGCGCCGCAGCATCTGGGTCGCGCGGCGCGCGCCGCGGCGGTGGCGGACGCCTTCGCCGTGTCGCGCGCCGGGGCGGGGGTGGCGCGGGGTCGCGATCTGGTGCTGGTGGACGACGTGCTGACCACGGGTGCCACCGCGAGCGGCTGCGCGATGGCGCTGCGAAAGGGGGGCGCGCGGTCGGTTCGGCTGCTATGCTGGGCGCGCGTCGCCACCTCCTGAAAGGACCCGACTTGCCGACCGTCGAACTCTACACGAAGGCGACCTGCCCCTATTGCTGGCGCGCCAAGCGGCTCCTCGACGGCAAGGGGATCGCCTATGCCGAGCACGACATCACGATGGGCGGCCCGAAGCGCGCCGAGATGCTGGAACGATCGGAAGGCGCCCGGACCGTGCCGCAGATCTTCGTCGACGGACGGCGGATCGGCGGCAGCGACGACCTGGCGCGGCTGGAGCGCGAGGGGCGGCTGGACGCGCTCCTGGGCCTGTGACCCGTCTGCCCGTGACTCGCCTGACGATCGCGCTGGCGCAGATGACGGGCGACATCGACCCGCGGGCGAACGCGCGCGCGATCGTCGAGGCCGCCGAACGGGCAAGCGACGCGGGGGCGTCGCTGCTGCTGACGCCGGAGATGTCGAACCTGCTGGACCGCGACCGGGCGCGCGCGTCGGCCCGGATCGGACCGCTGGAGGAGGACGCGGTCGTCCGCGCCGCGCGCGAGGCGGCCGCCGCGCACGGGCTGGCGATCGCGCTCGGGTCGGTCGCGGTCCGCGACGCGGGCGAGGAGCGGCTGTCGAACCGATCGGTCTTCATCGACGACACCGGCGCGGTGCGCGCGACCTACGACAAGATGCACCTGTTCGACGTGGCGCTGGGCGGCGGCGACGACTGGCGCGAGTCGGCCGCCTATCGGCCGGGCGAACGGGCTGTGGTGGCGGAGTGGCGGGGCGTGCGCTTCGGCCTGTCGGTCTGCTACGACCTGCGCTTCCCCGCGCTCTACCAGGCGTTGAGCGGGGCGGGGGCGGAGGTGCTGCTGGTGCCGGCCGCCTTCACCCGGCCCACGGGAGAGGCGCACTGGCTGACGCTCCTCAAGGCGCGCGCGATCGAGAACGCGGCCTTCGTCGTCGCGGCCGCGCACACCGGCGAGCACCCGGACGGGCGCAGCACCTGGGGCCATTCGGTCGTCGTCGACCCGTGGGGCGAGGTGCTGCTCGACATGGGAGACGAGCCGGGGCTGGGCCGGGCGACGCTGGACCTGGCGCGGGTGGCGGAGGTGCGGGCACGCATCGACGTGATCGGCCATCGGCGGGAGGTGGGGGGTCCGGATCGACCCCCCTCCCTCTGAGGGAGGGGGGTTCAGTGCCCCCTCCATTGATCGCGCTTCCCCGCTCCCCTATTCCGCTCCCCGGCGCGCCCGTAGCTCAGCAGGATAGAGCATCGGATTCCTAATCCGGAGGCCATGGGTTCGAATCCCGTCGGGCGCACCACCGGCCTTCCTTTCCGGGCGACACGATGCGCGACAGCTTCCCCGATCCCACCGACGCCGACGACGGCCTGACCCCGGACGGCAAGCCGGCGGTCCCCGACGACGTGGCCGAGGCCGTCCGCACCCTGATCCGCTGGGCCGGCGACGATCCGGCGCGCGAGGGCCTGGTCGACACGCCCAAGCGGGTCGCGCGCGCCTGGAAGGAATATTGCCGCGGCTATGGCGAAGACCCGGCCGTCCATCTCGGCCGCACCTTCGACGAGGTCGGCGGCTATGACGAGATCGTGCTCCTCAAGGACATCCCGTTCCAGTCGCAGTGCGAGCACCACATGGCCCCGATCATCGGGCGCGCGCACATCGCCTATCTGCCGCGTGACCGGGTGGTGGGCATCTCCAAGCTCGCGCGCGTGCTCCACGGCTTCGCGGCGCGGCTGCAGGTGCAGGAGCGGCTGACCGCGGAGGTGGCGGCGTGCATCCGCGACCACCTGAACCCGCACGGCGTCGCCGTCGTGCTGGAGGCGGAGCACAGCTGCATGACCGCGCGGGGCGTGCGCACGCCCGGCGTCGGCATGGTGACGTCGCGCCTCCACGGCTGCTTCCTGGACGACCAGGCGAGCCGCAAGGAAGTGCTCAGCCTGATGGGCTATTGATGCTGGTCGTCGTCGACGGACAGGGGGTGGAGCGGCCGGCGGACTCCATCGCCGCCGGCTCCGCACTGTGGATCGACCTGTTGCGCGCCACGCCCGACGAGGTGGCGACCGTCGAGTCGGCGACCGGCACGAACCTGCCGAGCGCCGACGACCGCGCCGCCATCGAACAATCCAGCCGCCTGATCCGCGACGACGATGCGCTCTACCTCACCGCCACGGTGCTGACCGGGCTGGACGACGAGGAGCCGCGCGGCACGCCGATTGCCTTCGTGCTGAACGCGCGTCACCTGATCACGGTGCGCGACGAGGCGCCCCGCTCCTTCGAGCGGTTCCGCGAGAAACTGGCGACCAAGCACCGGCCGCTCGATGCCCCGTTGATGCTCGTGGCGCTGATCGACGCGTTGTCGGACCGACTGGCGGACGAGCTGGAGGCGATCGCGCGCGACGTGCAGGCGGTGTCCGACCGGCTGTTCCGCCGCCCCGAAGCGGCCACGCGCACCGACGGCGACGAGCTGCAGGCGACGATCGTCACGATCGGGCGGCTGCAGGACCGGCTGACGAAGGCGCGCGAGAGTTCGTCCAGCCTGGAGCGGCTGCTGTCCTTCTTCACCGGCTTCGATCATCTGTGCGACGAACAGGACGTGCGGGCGCGGGCGGAGAGCGTGCGGGGCGACCTGCACGGCCTGGTCGAGAACGCGGCCTATCAGACGAACACGGCGCAGTTCCTGCTCGACACCACGCTGGGCCTGATCAGCGTCGACCAGAACAACGTCATGGAGATCGTGTCGGTCGTGTCGGTGGTGTTCGTGCCCCCGACGCTGGTGGCGAGCATCTGGGGGATGAACTTCGCCCACATGCCGGAGCTGCGCGAGCCCTGGGGCTACCCGCTGGGCTTGGCCGTCATCGCGCTGTCGGCGGTGCTGCCGTACCTGTTCTTCCGATGGAAGCGGTGGCTGTGACGATCAAGACCCCTCTCCCCTTCAAGGGAGAGGGTTGGGAGAGGGGAACGATACGGCGACCTGGCATACAGCTGGCCCCCTCGTGCCCCTCTCCCTCGCCGCTTCGCGGCTCTCCCTCTCCCCTGAAGGGGAGAGGGCTGCGACGGCCCTACTCCTCCGGCCGCTCCACCGTGTTCTCGGCCGCCTCGTCCTCCACGGCGTCGGCGGTGGCGCCCGGCTCCGCGTTGGGGTCGTAGGCCTCGGTGAAGGCGGAGCCGGAGCTGTCGTAGTTGAGCGCCAGCACGTCCACGCCCTGCTCCTGCTGCTCCGCCTCGTCCGGCGTGCGCGCGACGTTGACCGTCACGAGGGCCGTCACCTCTGGGTGCAACACGATCTTCACCTCGGTCAGTCCGACCGCCTTGATCGGACGCTCCAGCACGACCTGCTGGCGGGTCACGGTCTTGCCGTCCTCCGCCAGCGCGTCGACGATGTCGCGCACCGAGACCGAGCCGTAGAGCTGGCCGGTGTTCGACGCCTGGCGGATCAGCACGATCCTGGTGCCGTCCACCGTCTGCGCGTCACCCTTGGCGGCCTCGCGGCGCTCGGCGTTGTCCGCCTCGATCCGCTCGCGGTTGGCCTCGAAGACCCTGCGGTTGGCGTCGTTGGCGCGCAGCGCCTTCTTGTTGGGGAGCAGGAAATTGCGGGCGAAGCCGTCCTTGACGGTGACGAGGTCGCCGATGCCGCCGAGCTTCTCGACGCGCTCCAGGAGGATGATCTGCATGGGGAGGCGCTCCTTACTTGACGCTGTAGGGCAACAGGCCCAGCTGGCGCGACCGCTTGATGGCGGTGGCCAGCTCGCGCTGCTTCTTGCCCGACACGGCGGTGATGCGCGACGGCACGATCTTGCCGCGCTCGCTCAGGAACCCCTGCAGCAGGCGGACATCCTTGTAGTCGATGACGGGCGCGTCCTTGCCGGAAAAGGGGCAGGACTTGCGGCGGCGGAAAAACGGGCGTCCCATAACTCTCTACTCCTCAGTCGTCGTCGCGGTCACGGCGCGAGCCGCCGCGGCTGCCGCGATCGCCACGCTCACCGCGATCGCGGTCGTTCTTGCGCATCATGACGGACGGGCCGTTCTCGTGCTCCTCGACCCGGATCGTCATGAAGCGGATCACGTCCTCGTTGATCGCGGTCTGGCGCTCCAACTCGGCGACGGCCGCCGGGGGCGCGTCGACGTCGAGCATGACGTAGTGCGCCTTGCGGTTCTTCTGGATCTTGTAGGCCAGCGTGCGGAGACCCCAGGTCTCCGTCTTCTTCACCGATCCCTCGTGCTCCTCGAGGATCCTGGTGGCGTTCGCCGCCAGTTCGTCCACCTGGGACTGGCTCAGGTCCTGGCGCGCCAGGAAGGTGTGTTCGTAGAGAGGCATTGACTGCCCTTTCTCAGGTGTTGGCCGATCGCTGGCGCGGGACGATCCCGAACCCCTCCGGCTGTCGTTGGCGGCGCCGATGATGATGGCTCCACAGAACAACGGGCGGCCGACCGTCGCCGACCACCCGATGCGGCGAGGAGAGTGGGGGAGAGAGACGGGCAAGTCAAGGTCCCCACCGTTCAGCCTGAGCTTGTCAAAGGCCGCGTGGGGCGGAGAGGAGGCTTCGACAAGCTCAGCCTGAGCGGTTAGGCGGGGCTCCAAGCAGTCACTCAGGAGACCCCCATGCGCGCGTTCCTCTTCCCCGGCCAGGGCAGCCAGGCGGTCGGCATGGGCGCGGCGCTGATCGACGCGCACCCCGCCGCGCGCGCGGTGTGGGAGGAGGTGGACGACGCGCTGGACCTCCACCTCACCCGCCTGATGCGCGACGGGCCGGCGGACGAGCTGACGCTGACCGCGAACGCCCAGCCCGCGATCATGGCCAACGCGATCGCCGCCCTGCGCGTGGCGGCGGCGGAGGCGGGGCTGGCGGTGGGCGAGGCGGCCTTTGTCGCGGGCCACAGCCTGGGCGAGTACACGGCGCTGTGCGCGGCGGGGGCGTTCGACCTCGCCACGACCGCGCGGCTCCTGCGGCTGCGGGGGCGGGCGATGCAGGCGGCCGTGCCGGCGGGCGAAGGCGCGATGGCCGCGCTGCTCGGCGGTTCGCTGGAGGCGGCGCGCGCGCTGGCGGAGGAGAGCGCCCAGGGCCAGGTGTGCGTCGTCGCCAACGACAACGATCCCACCCAGGTCGTGCTCTCCGGCCACGCCACGGCGGTCGAGCGGGCGATGGCCGCCGCCCGGGACAGCGGCTTCCGCCGCGCGGTGGCGCTGCCGGTCTCCGCCCCGTTCCACTCGCCCCTGATGGCGCCGGCCGCCGAGGCCATGGTGGATGCGCTGGCGGAGCATCCGCCGCGCGCGCCCACGATCCCGCTGATGGCCAACGTCACCGCCGCGCCCGTGACGGTGGCGGACGCCATCGCCGGGCTGCTGGTCGAGCAGGTCACCGCCACCGTGCGCTGGCGCGAGGGCGTGGCCGCGCTGGCGCGGGCGGGCGTGACCGAGATGGTGGAGTTCGGAGCCAGGGTGCTGGGTCCGATGGTCAAGCGCACCGCGCCCGATGTGGAGGTGCGCGCCGTCGTGGCGATGGCGGACATGGCGGCGCTCGCCTGACCGCCTTCGACTCCGTCCCCGCCGACCGCTACACCGGCGCCATGGCCGATTCCGATCCGCTGTTCCCGATGGACCTGCCCGAGGCGCCCGCTGCGGCGGCCGAGGCGGCGACACCCTATCTGGTGCTCGCCCGCAAATACCGGCCGCAAACCTTCGCCGAGCTGATCGGGCAGGAGCCGGTCGTGCGCACGCTGTCGAACGCCATCGCGCGCGACCGGCTCGCCCACGCCTTCCTGCTGACCGGGGTGCGCGGGGTGGGCAAGACGTCGACCGCGCGCCTGCTCGCCAAGTCGTTGAACTGCATCGGCCCGGACGGGCGGGGTGGCCCGACGATCGACGCCTGCGGGGTCTGCACCCATTGCGTCGCCATCGCGGCCGGGCGCGACATCGACGTGGTCGAGATGGACGCCGCCAGCCACACCGGCGTGGACGACGTGCGCGAGATCATCGACGCGGCGAAATATTCGGCCGTGTCCGCGCGCTACAAGATCTACATCGTGGACGAGGTCCACATGCTCTCGCGCCAGGCCTTCAACGCGCTCTTGAAGACGCTGGAGGAGCCGCCGGCGCATGTGAAGTTCATCTTCGCCACCACGGAGGTCGAGAAGCTGCCGGTGACGGTGCTGTCGCGCTGCCAGCGCTTCGACCTGCGCCGCATCCCGACCCCCCGGCTGGCCGGGCATTTCGGCGAGATCGTGGCGAAGGAGGGCGTGCCCGCCGAGGCGGACGCGCTGGCGCTGGTCGCGCGCGCGGCCGAGGGATCGGTGCGCGACGGGCTGTCGATCCTGGACCAGGCGATCGCCAATGCGGGGCTGGAGGGCGGGGGCCAGGTCACCGCCGAACAGGTGCGCCGGATGCTGGGCCTGACCGGCGGCGCGGCGCTGCGCGACCTGCTCGCCGCGATCCTGGCGGGCGACGCGGAGGCGCTCTTGGCCGAGGTCGATCGCCAGCATGAGGGCGGGGCCGATCCGCAGTCGATGGTGGTGGGCCTCTTGGGTCTGGTCCACGCGATCACCCGGCAACAGGCGGGCGGCGAGCCGGACCCGGCGCTGGCGCCGAGCGACCGGGACCGGCTGACCGACTGGGCGGAGCGGTTGTCGCCGCCGGTCCTCCACCGGCTGTGGCAGATGCTGCTCAAGGCGTCGGCCGAGACGGCGTCGTCCCCGCTGCCGCGCGAGGCGGCCGAGATGGGCCTGCTGCGCGCGCTCCACGCGGCCGAGATGCCCGACCCGTCGGAGCTGGCGCGGATGCTGGCGGCGGGCGGCCCAGGCTCCGACGCCGCTGCCGCCGAGCCCGTGGAGGACGCCGCGTCTTCCGACGACGGTCCGCCCGACGCGCCGGCGGACTATGCGGCGCTCTATCAAGAGGTCTGCGAGCGGATCGGGGTGGAGCTGTCCTGGCCGATGCACGAGACGGTCGAGGTGGTGCGTTACGCGCCGCCGGAGCTGGCGATCGCCGAACGGCCTGGCCTGCCGCCCGCCTTTCCCGCCGATCTGCAGCGCGGGCTGCGCGCCACCACCGGGCTGGCTTGGGTCGTGAGCTGGGGCGAGGGCGAGGCCCAGCCGACGCTGCACGCGCGGGAGGATGCCGTGCGCGCGGCGCGCGACGCCGACCTGCGCGCCCAGCCGATGATCCAAGCGGCGCTTCGTGCGTTTCCCGACGCAGACCTCCTCCCCGAACAGAAAGCGGCACACGCATGAACAACCTCGACGACATCCTGAAGATGGCCCAGACCGTGCAGGCCAAGATGGCCGACGCGCAGAGCCAGCTCGACACGATCGAGGTGGAGGGCGTGTCCGGCGGCGGGCTGGTGAAGATCAAGGCGACCGCCAAGGGCACGATCCGGTCGGTGTCGATCGATGACAGCCTGATGGTGCCGGGCGAGAAGTCGATCCTCGAGGACCTGATCGCCGCCGCGCTGAACGACACGCGGGCCAAGGCCGATCAGGCGGGGTCCGAACACATGAAGGCGTTCGCCGGCGACCTGCCCCTGCCGCCGGGATTCGAGCTGCCGGGGTTGTAAACGCTCCTCCCCTCCCCTTCAGGGGAGGGGAGGGGGCGACCGGATGCGCTTTTCCCAAGTCAGGAGCCCGGTCGTTCCTCCCCACCCCAACCCCTCCCCTGAAGGGGAAGGGCTCGTTTGGACGTCACCCCACCACGCACTTCGCCAGCCCGTCCCGCTTCACCACCCGCGCCCGGCGCTGGATGGCGTTGCCGTAGCGGCGCGTGAAGCCGGTCGGGGCGACGGCCGCCCGCTTCTTGGGCAGCGGCAGGATGGCGGCGATCCGCGCCGCCTCGGAGGCGGTCAGATTGGCGGCGGAGTGCTTGAAATAGCGTTCGGCCCCCGCCTCCACTCCATAGGTGCCGAGGCCCGTCTCGGCGACGTTCAGATAGACCTCCATGATGCGCGGCTTGTCCCACAGGTGCTCGATCAGGACCGTGAACCACGCCTCCAGCCCCTTGCGGACGAAACCGCCGCCCTGCCACAAAAAGGCGTTCTTGGCAGTCTGCTGGCTGATGGTCGAGCCGCCCCGGATGCGCCCGCCCGACAGATTGTCCCGCCACGCCTCGCGGATCGCTTCCTCGTCGAAGCCCTGGTGGGAGCAGAACTTCGCATCCTCCGCCGCGATCGCCGCGGTCACCATGTCGGCGTCGATGCGCGACAACGGCGTCCAGTCGCGCACCGCCCCGCGTTCGTCGCCCAGCATGGTGACGGTGACCGGCGGTGGAACGAAGCGGTAGATCACCACCCACAGCGCGGAGAGGAGCACGAAGGCGAGCACGAGCTTGAAGCCGAACAGGATCAGGCGGATCATCGTCCGGGATTAGCCAGCGGAGGAGCCCGCGTCACCCCGCTGCCGCCGCCGGAGGGTTGGGCTCAGGCGCCGCCGTAGAGCAGGTTCGACACCGCCTGCTCGCCCAGCCGCTCGACCGTGCGCCAGGTGTTGTGGGGCACGGGCGTGGACTCCGCCCCCGCCTCCACCGCCGGAGGATCGTCGCGATAGGTGCCGGTGGAGACGCCGGGCGTCGCCGCGATCCAGCGGCACAGCCGCTCGAACCGCGCGCGCACGACGCGATTCACGCGCCGGCGGTCGCGGCTCATCAGCTCGAACGAGTGGCTGACGAGCGTGAAGTGCGTCCCGCCCCCGTCGCGCGCGTGCCGGATCGCGGCGCGCATCTCGCGAAGGGACAATGCGGTGATCTGCGCGTGGCGCTGTCCGCCGCCGCGCGCGGCGATGCTGCCGACCGGCACCTCGATCGTGCCGTGGCGCACGAGCGGGTCGTGCCGGTCGCGCGGCCAGTCGATGCGGCAATCGCCCTCCGCCAGCCCGGGGCACGCGCTGGTGTCGTAACGGATGCCGAGCCGCGCCAGCGCGCGCAGCGTGTCGTCGTTCGCGCCGTAATTGCCGGCGCGGAAGGCGACCGGAGCCGGCGCGCCGACCGCCATCAGCAACTCGCTCGCCTTCGAGAGGATGGCGACCTGCCGGTCGAGCGGGAAGTCGCGGATGTTGCGGCCGCTCCAGCCCGCGAAGGGACCGTCCGTCAGCAAGGCCAGCCACTCGGTGTGCGCGTGCAGCTGGACATCGTGGCCGCGCGCCAGGATGGGTCGCACGATCGCGTCGACCGCGCCCTCTCCCCACAGCAGGCCGGGCAGGGGGTCGACGAAGAACACCGCCTTCAACCCGTGGGCGTCGAGCACGTCCATCTGATAGCCGACGCCCACCGCCTGCCCACCCGCGTCGCCCGCGATGGACAGGCGATAATTCGATTCGCGATCCACCGCCCGCCCGCGCACGAACAGGCCGGCGGAATATTCCGTGTCGACGGTGATGAGCACGCGCAGCATCAGTCTGTCCTGTCCGACAAAGCTGACGGAACGGTCAATGCGGGGCGGCACACCGACATCGGGTGGTCAGCGGCGCACCGGGATCGAAAGTCGCCGGTCAGGCCGGCAGCAGCTTGCGCTCGCCCGCCTCGCGCAGCATCGCCTTCTGCAGCTTCTCGAACGCGCGGACCTCGATCTGGCGCACGCGCTCGCGGCTGACGCCGTAGACCTGGCTCAGCTCCTCGAGCGTGCGCGGATCGTCCGTCAGGCGGCGCTCGGTCAGGATGTGGCGCTCGCGCTCGTTGAGCGACTCCATCGCCGACGCCATCAGCTCGCGCCGCTGGGTGATCTCCTGATCCTCGGCGACCAGCGTGTCCTGCAACGGCTCCTCGGAGCGCAGGATGTCCTGCCACTGGCTCTCGCCGTCCTCGCGCATCGGCACGTTCAAGGACGTGTCGCCGCCCATCGCCATGCGGCGGTTCATGGAGACCACGTCCTGCTCGGTGACGCCCAGATCGGTCGCGATCTTGGTCACGTCCGCCGGCTTCAGGTCGCCGTCCTCGAACGCGTCGATCTGGTTCTTCATCCGGCGCAGGTTGAAGAACAGCTTCTTCTGGGCCGCCGTGGTGCCCATCTTCACCAGGCTCCACGACCGCAGGATGTACTCCTGGATCGATGCGCGGATCCACCACATGGCGTAGGTCGCCAGCCGGAAGCCGCGCTCGGCGTCGAACTTCTTCACGCCCTGCATCAGGCCGATATTGCCCTCGGAGATCAGCTCGCTGACCGGCAGGCCATAGCCGCGATAGCCCATCGCGATCTTGGCGACGAGGCGCAGGTGCGAAGTGACGAGCTGCTTGGCCGCATCGGGATCGCCATGCTCGGCGTAGCGCTTGGCGAGCATGTACTCCTGCTCCGGCTGCAGGATCGGAAATTTCCTGATCTCGCTCAGATAGCGATTGAGGCTGGCCTCCCCGCCCAGTGCGGGGATGGTCGCCGGCAGATTGCTCGACATTCGTGGGCTCCCTTTCGCCGGGGCGACGGACCCCGCGCGACTTCATACACCAGATAGCGCAAGACCCCTGAATAGTTCCTGCATATCGGCAGGAAGTTCGGCTTGGAAGCGGCAAAGGTTACCGCTCACCGGATGCGCGAAGCCCAGGGTGGCCGCGTGCAGCGCCTGACGGCGGAAGCCGAGTTGGTCGAGCAGCGGCTGGAGCGGGCCGCCGCGCCTCGAGTAGAGCGGATCGCCGATCAGGGGATGGCCGAGATGCGCCAGATGGACGCGGACCTGATGCGTGCGGCCGGTCTCCAGCCGGCATTCCAGCCGCGTCGCGCCGCGCAGCGCCGCCACGGTGCGGTAGTGCGTCACCGCCCGCTTGCCGCGCCCCTCCGCCACGACCGCGCGGGCGAAGCGGTCGCGATCGGATCGGCCGAGCGGCGCGTCCACCGTGCCGGCGGGCGGCAGCACGCGCCCGTGGACCGCCAGGTCGTAGCGCCGTTCCACCGTGTGCGCGGCGAACTGGGCGGCGAGCGCCTCGTGCGCCGCATCGGTCTTGGTGATGACGAGGAGGCCGGAGGTGTCCTTGTCGATGCGATGCACGATGCCCGGACGCTCCACGCCGCCCACGCCCGACAGCCGTCCGGCGCAATGGTGCAGCAGCGCGTTGACCAGCGTGCCGTCGGGATTGCCGGGGCCGGGATGCACCACCAGACCGGCGGGCTTGTTCACCACGACGATCGCGGCGTCCTCATGCAGGATGTCGAGCGGGATCGCCTGCGGCCGCGCCTCGGCGGGAGCGGCTGGCGGCACGAGCAGGCGCCAGTCGCCGGGCGCGGCGGCGGCGGCGGGGTCGGTCTCGGCCCGCCAGCCGTTCTCGTCGCGGTGTTGCGCGCGGCCGTCCTTGATGAGCGCCTTGACCCGCTCGCGCGACAGCCGCGTGCCGGCGGCGAGCGTCCGGTCGAGGCGTTCGCCCGCCCGGTCGCCCGCCACCGTGATGCGCTGTTCCTCCATCGCGCCCGGCTGTCCGCCATGGCCGCGGCCATGGCAAGGGCGTGGCGGCGGGCGACGGGACCGCCACCGCCTCGCCTTGCGCTCCGCCCGCGCCCGCGCCAATAGCCTGTCGCTTTCCCGCATGCCAAGGATCGCCATGGCCGCCGACCTGGATTTCGCCAGCTTCCTCAGTTCGCGCCTGTGCCACGACCTGCTGAGTCCGATCGGCGCCTTTTCCAACGGTCTCGAGCTGCTGGAGGACGAGAACGACGCGCAGATGCGCGCGCGTTGCATGGAGCTGCTGCACGAGAGCGCGCGCTCCTCCGTCGCCAAGCTGCGCTATTTCCGCCTCGCCTTCGGCATGGCCGGGGGCTATGGCGACACCGTCGACCTGTCCGAGGCGCAGGCGATCGTGGACGCGATGTACGGCGGGGGCCGCACGCGGATCGAATGGATGGCGGAGGCGACCACGATCGCCAAGCCCGCCATGCGCCTGCTGCTCAACCTGGTGTTGGTCGCCGGCGATGCGCTGGTGCGCGGCGGCGGGCTGACGGTCGGGATCGAGATCGCGGCGTCGGGCACGGAGATCGTCGTGCGCGCCGCCGGCGACCGGGTCATCGTCGACCGCGAGATCGCCGCCACGCTCGACCCCGCCGCCGACACCCCGCCCCTGTCCGCCCGCACCTCGGTCGCGCACCTGATCCGCTCGCTGGTCGAGCAGGAGGGCGGCGCGCTGCATTACGGCGGCGTGCGGGACGGGGCGCTGCTGCTCGGCGCCACCCTGCCGCCCCCCGACGGCGGCGTCGGCTCGCCCGGCGTCGCCAGGGCGCGCTTTTCCTGATGCGCCGGGGGCGTCCCGCGTGATCGAGCGGCCGTCCCCGAACTTCGACGGCCGCGAGCGGCCGGTGAGCGTCATCGTGCTGCACTACACCGGCATGAAGACCGCCGAGGCCGCGATCGCGCGGCTGTGCGATCCCGACGCGCGGGTGTCCGCCCATTATCTCGTGACCGAGGACGGCGAGACGGTGCGGATGGTGGCCGAGGGCGACCGCGCCTGGCACGCCGGCCGGTCGCACTGGCGCGGCATGAGCCACCTCAACGACGTCAGCGTCGGCGTCGAGATCGTGAACCCCGGCCACGAATGGGGCTATCGCGCCTTTCCGGAGGCGCAGATCCGCGCGCTGGTTCCGCTCGTCGCGGCCATCCGCGAGCGCCACGACGTGCCGCGCGCCAACGTCGTCGGCCATTCCGACGTGGCGCCCGCGCGCAAGGAGGATCCCGGCGAGCTGTTCCCGTGGGACCGGCTCGCCCGCCACCGCCTGTGCCTGGCGCGCCCGAAGCATCCCGTCGCCGATCCGATGTGGAGCGACGCCGCGTTCCTGGTGGCGCTCCAGCGCTGGGGCTACGATGTGTCCGACGGCCCGGCCGCCGTGCGCGCGTACCAGCGGCGCTGGCGGCCGGAGCGGGTCGACGGGATCGCGGACGGCCAGTGCCGCGCCATCCTGCTCCAGCTGCTGATGGAGCGCGAGGCGGGGGACAGCCGCTGATCGTCGCGCGGGCGGGGCTTTACGTGGCGGGCCGCAGGACCGATAGGGGTGGCGCCAGAGGGCCGGGCGGCCGCGACGCTTTCGGGTGTCGAGGAAAGTCCGGGCTCCGCGGAGGAACGGTGCCGGGTAACGCCCGGCGGGGGCGACCCCAGGGACAGTGCCACAGAAAGCGGACCGCGACGGCTTCGGCCACGTGAACGGCGAACGGGTGCGGCAAGAGCGCACCGAGGCCCTGGAAACAGGGTCGGCGACGGCAAACCCCACCGGGAGCAAGATCGAATAGGGACGGCATGGGTTCGCCCAGCGCTCCTCCGGCGCGCCGTCCGGGTTGATCGCTGGAGCGCGTCGGCGACGGCGCGCCGAGAGGAATGGTCGCCCCCCGGCAACGGGGACAGAACCCGGCTTACAGGCCCTCTGGCACTTTTTCGCAGGGGAGAGGACGAGCGCACCTCGAGAACCGTTCATGGTGAGCCTATCGAACCATGTAGCCGCACACGCCGGCTCGTGGGGCCAGATCCTTCGACAGGCTCAGGATGAACGGGGGTGGAAAGGGAGCGGGAGACGCGGACGCGGCCCACGCGAACATGGTGGCGCACGACCCCTTCACCTCCTATCTGCGCCCACCTATGGCGAAGCAGGGGCGATCGGACGATTGGGGCTTTCCCCGCTGGCGGCCCTACGGGTCGGCGGGCACGGCGGCGGAGGCGGTCCGGCTGTGCGACCGCTATGGCTGCCCGGAAAAGGGCGATCGCCCCGCGCCCAAGCGTCCCGACTCTCCGGAGCGCTGGTACTTCTGCGAGGCCCATGCGGCCGAATACAATCGCAACTGGAACTACTTCGAGGGCCTGAGCAAGGAGGAGGCGGCCGCTCGCGAGGGCCGGGAGCGCGCGGAGGCGGGCGGCTTCGAATCCGCCCGCCACTATGGGTGGGGCGGCCCCGGCGACGGCACCCGGTCGCGCGACGAGATGCGGGCGCTGGACGTGCTGGGGCTCGACGCGGATGCGGACTTCGAGGCGGCGCGCGTCGCCTGGCGCTCGCTGGCGAAGAGGACCCATCCCGATGTGGCGCCGGGCGACCAGGCGGCGGAGGACTTCCGGCGCGGGCAGGCGGCCTTCGCCGTCCTGCGCGCGTCGGCCGTGGCGCGCGGCGAGGTGGCTGGGTGAGGATGGAGGTCGAGGCGAACTGGACCGCCGCCGTGCTCGTCTGTCGCAAATGCCAGAAGAAGGTGGGCAAGCGGTTCGGCGAGGGCGGCGACAAGACGCTCGCCAAGGCGCTGCGCAAGGAACTGGGCGGCGGCAAGGGGCGCAAGGCGTCGCTGGGCGTGGTGGAGACCGGGTGCCTGGGCGTGTGCCCGAAGGGCGCGGTCACGGCGCTGAACGCGGGCTCGCCGGGCACCTGGCACCTGGTGCGGCCCGGAGAGAGCGGGGCGGTGGTGGCGAGGATGCTGGGGGTGGCGACCGACTGATCCTCCCCGAAACGGGGAGGATTAACCCGCCATCCGCTCCGCCGTGTGGCGGATCAGCGCGATCATGTTGGGGATGCCTTGCGTCCGGCTCGACGACAGCTGCGCCGACAGCTGGAACGGTTCCAGGGCGCCTTCGATGTCGGTCGCGAGCACCTCGTCGGCCGTGCGGTCCTGCACCGCCGACAGGATCAGCGCGATGATGCCCTTGGTGATCGCCGCGTTGCTGTCGGCGAGGAAGTGCAGCCGGCCGTCCTCCCTCGGCACGGGCGTGGTCCAGACGCTCGCGGAGCAGCCGCGCACCAGCGTGGCGTCGGTCTTGAGCGCGTCCGGCATCGGCTCCAGTTCGCGGCCCAGGTCGATCAGCAGGCGGTAGCGGTCGTCGGGGTCGAGCAGCTGGAAGTCGTCGAGGATGGCGGCGAGGGCGGGCATCGTCATGGGCGCCCACTTGGGGGGCGGGCGCCTAGAGGTCCACCCCCGCCGCGATCGCCTCCAGCCGCCGCACCCGCTCGCGCAGGTCGGCGAGCTCGATGCGGGCGCCCGCGCTGGGCTCCGGCTCCGCCGTCCGCCCGATCGCCAGCCGCTTCACCGCCAGCCAGTCGCGCCAGGCGACCAAGCCCAGGCCGCCGGCGATCGTGGTCCCGATCAGCGCGGCGACCGCGAGGATGAGGGTGGTGTCCACATCGTCCTCCCGTCAGTCCCTCAGGTCTTCGATCTCGCGGGCGAGCCGGTTGGACGGCTCGGTCAGCGCGCGTTCGAGCACCTGGACCCGCTCGCGCAGTGCACGAACGTCCTCGCGCAAGGCGCTCGCCTCCTGTCCGTTCGTCGCCCCCAACACCTTCGTGCGCCGGCTCATCACCTTGCCGATCGTGGCGATCAGCACGATGCCCAGCACCATGATCGCGGTCCATGCGTCCATGTTCGTCGCCTCCTGTGATATGGTGTCAGTTGGTGGGTTGACGCAGCTCTTCGATCTCGCGGCTGAGCCGATGCGACGGCTCCACCAGGGCGCGCTCCAACACCTGCACCCGTTCCCTGAGGACGGTCAGCTCGGCGGAAGACGCGGCATCGGGTCGGTCGTCGCGCAACCGCGCCTGGCCCCGCGCCTTGATGAACTCGATGACGATGCCGCCCAGGATGGAGATGGCGACGATGGCGGTCCACAGGTCCATGGTTCGGTCCTCTTGTCGAAAGGGTCAGTTGATGGGGCCGCGCAGGCCCTCGATCTCGCGGCTCAGCCGGACGCCGTCGTCGGTCACGATGCGCTCGACCGTCGCCAGCCGGTCCTTGACCGATCCCAGTTCGGCGCGCAGCTGCGCGTTCTCCTGGGTGAGGAGCGCGATGCGGTCCTGATTGTCGCTCTGCGGCAGGAGCTTCTGGCCCCAGGGGCCGGTGAGCGGGTAGCCGCCCTTGATCTTCATGCGCGTGACCAGCACCCAGGCGATGGTGCCGAAGACGGTCGGGATCGCGATCAGCGGCACCAGCGCCTCGGTGAAGAAATACGGGTCCACGGTTCAGTCCTCCCTGGTCGCGCGCAGGCGCTCGATCTCGTCCGACAGACGCTTGGACGGGTCGGTGGCGATGCGTTCGAGCACCGCGATCCGTTCCTCCAGCCGCCCCACCTTGCCGTTCAGCTCCTCGTTGGCAGAGGCGAGCAGCTTGACCGCGCGCTCGTCTTCCACCCCGTTGCGGGGGATCGTGTTGCCCCAGTCGTCGGTCACCGGATAGCCGTGCCTGGCGCGGATCGCCGTGGTGATGACCCAGGCCAGCATCGACATGCCGATGATGGCCAGGATGAAGAACGGTCCTCCGAAACCCATGGCGTCTCTCCCCTTCGATTTGGCGCGGTCAGCGCAGGTCTTCGATCTCTTTGGCCAGATCGCGGTTGCGGCTGGTGTAGAGCGCCTCCAGGTCGGCGAGCCGGCGGTCGATCGCGCGATAGCGCGACTGCACCTCGCGCGCCGTGCGCCCGGGCGCGGCGCGCACACCCTGCCAGAACTTCTGCTCCTCGCGCGGCAGATACATCTCGACCGGCTTCACCGGCGCCATCATCGCGGCCAGGATGTAGGCGAGCAGCACCCAACCGCCCGATGCGAACAGCAGGACGATCAGGCCGATCCGCACGATGAGCGTGTCGACCCCGGTGTAGTCCGCGATGCCCGCCGCGACGCCGGCCACCTTGCCGTTCTGCTTGTCGCGATAGAATTGCGTGTGCTTGGTCGGCATGGCTCAGATCCTCCGGTCCGGGGTGCGGCCGCGCTCCAGCGCCTCCAGCCGCTCGAGGCGATCGTCGGGAGCGGCGAGGCGGCCCCCCGGCTTCCACTCCGGGTTCTCCGCGGCGGCGATCCGTTCGATGACGTCGACCCGGTCGTCCAGCCGGCGGGCGTGCTCGTAGAGGTCCTGCAGCAGCTGCTCGTCGTCGTTGGTGAGCGTCGCGCGACCCTTCCACTTCGTCACATAGTGAAAGACGATCCACGGCAGCACCACGAAGATGCAGATGATCGCGACAAAGCCTTCCATCGTCTCACTCCCCCTTCTCGGCGGCCCGCGCCTTGAGGTTCTTCAGCTCGGCCTCGACCGAATCCTCGGCGGCGAGATCGGTGAACTCGTCCTCCAGCGACTTGACGCCGCCCAGCGCCAGCGCCTCGGCCTGGCCCTCGGCGTGGTCGGCCCGGCGCTCCAGCAGCTCGAACCGGGCGAGCGCGTCCTTCGTCTTCTCGCCGCCATAGGCCTCGCGCAGGCGCACCTTGTTGGTGGCCGACTCCATGCGGTTGGCGATCGCGTTCTGGCGCGCGCGGGCGTCGTTCAGCTTCGCCTGCAGCTTGGCGATGTCGCCCTCATACGAGGACAGGCTGTCGTCGAGCTGCGCGGCCTCGCCCGTCAGCTGGCGGGCCATGTCGCAGGCCTTGTTCTTCTCGATCAGCGCGGCGCGGGCGAGGTCCTCGCGGTCCTTGGCGAGCGCCAGCTGCGCCTTTTCGGTCCAGCCGTCGGCGAGGTCGTTGAGGCGCGTGACGTGGCGGCGCATCTCCTTCTGATCGGCGATCGCGCGCGCGGCGGACGCGCGGACCTCCACCAGCGTGTCCTCCATCTCCATGATGATCATGCGGATGGTCTTGGCCGGGTCGTCCGCCTTGTCGAGCAGGTCGGTCATGTTGGCCGCGATGATGTCGCGGGTGCGGGAGAAGATGCCCATGAGTAAGTCCTCGAAAGTGGTCCGGCGATCGTACGGATCGTAATCAGTGGCGTGCGAGTCGATCCGCAGCAGTGTGCCGGGGCCGGGAAGGGGAGGGAACTGCGTGCTCATCGAACTCCTCGCACCGGCTGGAATGGCGTTTGCCGTAGTATCCAAGCAATAAGCGTGCCAGTTGACCCGCACAGGAGAACCCTGTCCGAAATCGGGATTGAGCTTGCCAACAGTTGGGATTTGACGCCAAGGTCGCGGCATGGATCGGGACGTTCAGGTGGTGGGGCAGGCGGGCGCGTTCCTGGATGCGCTGGAGCTTGCCAGCGCGGCGGCGGCGCTGGATCGGCCGGTGCTGGTGGTGGGCGAGCGCGGGACGGGCAAGGAGCTGGTCGCCGAGCGCCTGCACCGCCTGTCGGCGCGCTGGTCGGGGCCGCTGGTGATCGTCAACTGCGCCGCCCTGCCGGAGACGCTGATCGAGGCGGAGCTGTTCGGGCACGAGGCCGGCGCCTTCACCGGCGCGACCAAGGCGCGGCCCGGCCGGTTCGAGGAGGCGGACGGCGGCACGCTGTTCCTGGACGAGCTGGCCACCCTTTCGCACGCGGCGCAGGAGCGGCTGCTGCGCGCGGTGGAGTATGGCGAGGTGACGCGCATCGGCTCCAACCGGCCGCTGCGTCCCGACGTGCGGATCGTGGCGGCGACCAACGAGCATCTGCCGGCCCTGGCGGAGGCGAACCGCTTCCGCGCCGACCTGCTCGACCGGCTGTCCTTCGAGGTCGTGACGCTGCCGCCGCTGCGCGAGCGGGAGGGCGACGTGCTGGTGCTGGCCGACCATTTCGGGCGGCGGATGGCGTCCGAGCTGGGCTGGGAGGGCTGGCCGGGCTTCGGCGACATGGCCGCGGCCCTGCTGGTCGCCCATCGCTGGCCGGGCAATGTGCGCGAGCTGCGCAACGTGGCGGAGCGCGCGGTCTATCGCTGGGGGCGGCCGGAGGAGCCGGTCGACGCGCTGGTGCTCGACCCGTTCGAGTCTCCATGGCAACCGAAGGCGGCGGAGGTGGCGACGCCGGACGCCGAGGCTCCGCCGCCGCCGGTGAGCGGGGATGAGCCCGTCACGGACCTCAAGGCGGCGCTCGAGGAGTATGAGAAGCGCGTGCTCGCCGAGACGCTGGAGCGCTGCCGCTTCAACCAGCGCGCGACCGCCAAGTCGCTCGGCCTCACCTACGACCAGCTGCGCCACGCGGTGAAGCGGCACGGGCTGGTCTGAGCGGAGCCAAACGCCGCCGCCCACGTTTCCTGAACGACCGTTCACTCGAAACCAGGAGACGCCCGATGGCCTTTCAACTGCCCCCGCTGCCCTATGACTACGACGCGCTGGAGCCCGTGATCAGCGAAGAGACGATGAAATTCCACCACGACAAGCACCACAAGGCCTACACCGACAAGCTGAACGAGGCGGTGGACAAGGACTTCAAGCTGCAGGGCAAGTCGATCGAGGAGATCATGGGCATGATCTCGTCCCAGCCTCCCGTCGTCCGCAACAATGGCGGCGGCTATTGGAACCACGACTTCTTCTGGAAGACGATGAAGACGGGTGGGGGGCAGCCATCCGGTGCGCTCAAGGACGCCATCGACCGCGACTTCGGCTCGCTGGGCGAGATGAAGGAGAAATTCAACACGGCGGGTGCCGGCCAGTTCGGCTCCGGCTGGTCGTGGCTGATCGCCGACGGGAGCGGCAAGCTCTCGATCACGTCGACTCCCAATCAGGACAACCCCCTGATGGACCTGGCCGAGACCAGGGGCACGCCGATCCTGGGCAACGACGTGTGGGAGCACGCCTACTACCTCACCTACCGCAACGATCGCGGCGCCTATCTGAAGGCGTGGTGGGACGTGGTCGACTGGGACGAGGCCGGCCGGCGGTACGACGGCGTAACGGGCTGAGGTTCGACTAGAATACGCTAAGCTCAACACATACCCCGTTCGTGCTGAGCTTGTCGAAGCACCGTTTTTCTTTCCTGCTGTTGGAACGAGAAGGACGGCCCTTCGACAGGCTCAGGGCGGACGGACTGTGAGGAACGGGCGGTGCGAACTCACCACGCGATGCGCCAACCTTCGCTGGCATGACTAGTGGGCCGTTTACGCCTTCGGCGGAACCGCCGCGTCCTCGGCCTCGCCCACCTCCAGACCGTGGCGCATCATCATCGGCAGGTTGGCGAGCGCGAAGATCAAGCTGAGCGCAGTCACTCCCCAGACTTTGACCGTCAGCCAATATTCAAAAGCAACCTGTTTCGCAAAATTTGCCTCTAAACCGAAGATTAGGCCTTCATTAAACAACGCCATGCACAGGAAGAACAAGGCCCAATTGCGCGACAGCAGCCGCCAGCCTTCATCCGAAAGCCCGTCATAGGCGGCTGCCAGGAGCCGTTTCAAAAGCGCCTCGCCCTTCAGCAGCCCTAGGCAGAGAACGATAGCGAACAGCAAGTAGATGATGGTGGGCTTGTGCTGGATAAAGGTGGGATCGCCGAACCAGATGGTGAGCGCGCCGAAGCCCAGCACCAGGATCGCCGACAGCCACAGCATCGGCGACACGCGCCGGAACCGCCACCAGCTGACGCCCACCGCGACCAGCACGGCGGCCATGAAGACGCCCGTGCCGGTGAGTGCGGCCGACAGCGGGTTCTCCGAGGGGTTGGAGAAGCGGTAGCTGACGAAGAACAGCAGCAGCGGGCCGAAGTCGATCAGGAAGCCGACCCAGCCCGCAGGGGCCTCCCTGCGCTCGGCGCTCATGCCGGCAGTCCCGCGATGGCGCGGGCGAGGTCGCGGGCTGCGAAGGGGCGCAGGTCGTCGATTCCCTCGCCGATGCCGATGGCGTGGATCGGCAGCCCGCTCTTGGCCGCCGCCGCCACCAGCACGCCGCCGCGCGCCGTGCCGTCGAGCTTGGTCATGACCAGGCCCGTCACGCCCGCGTCGCGGCCGAACACGTCGATCTGGGACAGCGCGTTCTGCCCCGTGGTGGCGTCGAGCACGAGCACGGTGTCGTGCGGCGCGTCCTGGTTCAGCCGGCCGAGCACGCGCCGGATCTTGACCAGTTCCTCCATCAGCTCGCGCTTGTTCTGCAGCCGCCCGGCGGTGTCGACGATCAGCACGTCGGTGCCCCGCGCCGTCGCCGCCTTCACAGCGTCGAACACCACGGAGGCCGGATCGCCGCCCTGGGCGCCCGCCACCAGCGGCACGCCGGCACGGTCGGCCCAGACCTGCAACTGGCCGATCGCGGCGGCGCGGAAGGTGTCGCCGGCGGCGAGCATGACGGAATAGTCCTCCTCGACCAGCATGTGCGCCAGCTTGGCGATGGTGGTGGTCTTGCCCGAGCCGTTGACGCCGACCACCAGGATGACGTGCGGCCGGGGAAAGCCGGTGATCTCCAGCGGCCGGGCGGCGGGCTCCAGCACCGCCTCGATCTCGGCGGCGATCAGCTCGCGGATGCCGGTCTCGTCCAGTTCGCGGTCGTAGCGGCCCTCGGCCAGCCGTTCGCGGATGCGCGCGGCGGTGGCCGGACCGAGATCGGACGCGATCAGCGCCTCCTCGATCGCGTCGAGCGCCTCCGCCGACAGCGGCTCCCTCGTGACCAGCCCGGCGAGGTTCTCGCCGACCCGGTCCGACGTGCGCCTCAGCCCGCCGAACATCCGGTCGCGCCAGCTCGTCACGCGAGCGCCTCCAGGTCGATCGTGCCGTCGAAGACGTGGGTGGCGGGGCCGGTCAGGACGACCGCACCGCCCGGCTCCCACGCGACGGTCAGCGCGCCACCGGGGAGCGACACGCGCACGGGCGAGGCCGTCCGCCCGCTGCGGATCGCGGCGACCGCCGCCGCGCACGCGCCGGTGCCGCAGGCGAGCGTCAGACCCGCCCCACGCTCCCAGACGCGCAGCGTCAGCCCCTCGCCGGTGACCTGGGCCACGCCGACGTTCACGCGCTCCGGAAAGACGGCGTCCGTCTCGATCGCGGGGCCGAGGGTCTCCAGCGGCACGGCGGCCGCGTCGTCCACGAAGAACACGGCGTGCGGGTTGCCGACGTTGACCGCCATCGGCGCGTCGAGTCCGCCCCACGCGAGCGGCAGCGCGTCCGTGTCCATGGCGAAGGCGAGCGGGATTTCCTGCCAGCCGAAGCGCGGCCGGCCCATATCGACCGCGATCCCCCCCGGGTCGGACCGCGCGGAGAGCACGCCGCCCGGGGTCTCGATCGTGACCGGCCCGTCGAACAGGCTGGCCACGCAGCGCGTCGCGTTCCCGCACGCCTCCGCCTCGCCGCCGTCGCGGTTGAAGATGCGCAGCGCGAGGTCCGCGCGCTCGGACGGCGCCAGGACGATCAGCTGGTCGCAGCCGATCCCGCGATGACGCTCGCACAGCGCCCGCCGGGTCGACCGGGCCAGATCGACCGGTCGCTCGCGGGCGTCGAGCACGACGAAGTCGTTGCCCAGGCCGTGCATCTTGCGGAAAGGGACGCGCATCGCGCGCGCTCTAGGTGCGCCGCCTCACCCTGTCCACATCAGGGCCGGGGTCCGCCACCCGCCGCGACGCGTGCCGCGGGGACCTCGCACACCTCGCGTCCGCGCGCGCTCAGCAGGCGCTCGGTCGCCGCGAGGGAGGCCGCGCGGCCGAAGTGCCAGCCCTGTCCCCGGTCGATGCCCAGTGTGACCAGCTTGGCCGCGGTGTCCGCGTTCTCCACCCCTTCGGCGATGACCGGCAGGTCCAGGCTGTCGGCCAGCCGCGCGATGGCGGTGACGATCGCCAGGCTGTTGGCGCTCTCCGCCATGGTGCCGACGAAGGCGCGATCGACCTTGATGCTGTCCAGCGGCAGCGCGCGCAGGTGCGAGAGCGAGGAGAAGCCGGTGCCGAAGTCGTCGAGCGCCACCGACACGCCCTGGTTCTTCAGGCTGCGGATGGTGGTGTCGGCCAGCGCCATGTTCTCGAACACGCAGGTCTCGGTGATCTCGATCTCCAGCCGCTCGGGCGCGAAGCCGCATTCGGAGAGCATCTGGACGATCTTCTGCGCCAGCCACGGATCGCGCAGCTGGAGGGGGGAGATGTTGATGGCGAGCGACAGGTCGGCCTCCCAGCCCCGCGCCACCGCCAGCGCCTGGCGGGCCACGTCCATCGACAGCTCCGCGATCAGGCCGTTGTCCTCCGCCACGGGCACGAAGACGTCGGGCTGGATCTGGCCGCCGGTCGGGCTGTTCCAGCGCGCCAGCACCTCGAAGCCGCGGATGCGCGAGGTCGCGAGGTCCACCTGGGGCTCGAAATAGGGGACGAACTCGCCGCGCGGGATGCCGACGCGGATGCCGCGCTCGATGGCGCCGCGCTTGCGGACCTGGTTCTCCATGTCGGCGGTGAACCAGGCGAAGCGGTTGCGGCCGGCGCGCTTGGCCGCGTACATCGCCAGGTCGGCGCGGCGCACCAGGGCGTCGACGCGCATCGCCGTCGTCTCCAGCCGGGCCAGGCCGAGCGAGGCGCCGATGTGGACGGTGTGGCCGTCGACCACGAAGGGGCGGCCCAGATCGCGCACCAGGCGGGTGGCGACCGCCTCCGATCGCTCGGCGATCTGCGCGGCGGGCAGCGCCATGGCGCAGACGAACTCGTCACCCCCCAGCCGCGCGATCAGCGCTCCCGGGGGCAACGCGGCGCGGATCAGATCCGCCACCTGCATCAGCAGCGCGTCGCCGGTCGAATGGCCGTGCGCATCGTTGACGTTCTTGAAGTTGTCGAGGTCCAGGAGCGCCACGACGACCTTCAGCTTCGCCATCCGGCTCTCGGAGATCAGCCGCTCGCCTTCGACATGGAGCGAGCGGCGGTTCAGGAAGCCGGTCAGGGGATCGGAGTTGGCCAGCTCGCGCGCCGCGTCCTCCGCCTGCCGCCGCTCCTGGACCTCGCGCTGCAGGTCGCGGCACCGGCGCCAGCCGAACAGGATGAGGGCCACGTTGAGCAAGACCGCGGTGGTCAGCATCCGGTCGGTGACGCCGACGCCGTGGCCGGTCAGGGCCGAGACGGCGCTCGCCACGACCTCGCCGTTGGTCACGAACAGCACGATCGCCGCCAGGGTGACGAAGCCCGCCAGCAGGTCCTGTCCCGTCGCGGCGAGGGCGTCGGAGCGCCCGGTGCCGGCCGCCGGGAGCGTCAGGCGGCGCGAAGGGCTGGTCATGCGGCGGTCTCCATCCCGTCGGCCTAGAAGGTCATTGGTGCAGATCGGGTTAAGCGGCCGACCGGCTTGTCCCGGGCGCTCGCGTGGTCTAGTGGCGGGCGATCCGTTGGATGTGGGGCGCGGCCTGGCCGGCGCTCCACGGCACGCTGGTCGGCGAGGTTTCGCCCACCGGCGTCTTTTGCGTGGCCCCCGAGCGGGCGAAGGAGTGGCGGCATGTTCGACAGTCTGAGCGACCGGCTGGGCGAGGTCTTCGGCCGGCTGCGCGGGCGCGGCGCGCTGAACGAGGCCGATGTGCGCGAGGCGATGCGCGAGGTGCGCATCGCGCTGTTGGAGGCCGACGTGGCGCTGCCCGTCGTGCGCGACTTCGTCGAGCGGGTGACGGAGCGCGCGGTCGGCCAGGAGGTGCTGCGCTCGATCACGCCGGGCCAGCAGGTCGTCAAGATCGTCCATGACGAGCTGGTCGCCACCCTGGGCGAGACGGCCGACCTCGCCATCGCCGTCAGCCCGCCCGCCGTCGTGATGATGGTGGGGCTCCAGGGGTCGGGCAAGACGACGACGACGGCCAAGCTCGCCCGGCGGCTGAAGAAGGACGGCAAGCGCGTCCTGATGGCGTCGCTCGACGTCAACCGCCCGGCCGCGCAGGAGCAGCTGGCGACGCTCGGCACCCAGACGGAGGTGGCAACGCTGCCGATCGTCGCCGGCCAGCCGCCGGTCGAGATCGCCAAGCGGGCGCTGAGCGCGGCCCGGCTGCAGGGTTTCGACGTGCTGATGCTCGACACGGCCGGGCGGCTGCACGTCGATCAGCAGTTGATGGACGAGATGCGCGCCGTCTCCACCACGGCCTCGCCGGACGAGGTGCTGCTGGTCGTCGATGCGCTGACCGGCCAGGATGCGGTCAACGTCGCGCGGTCCTTCACGAGCCAGGTGCCGCTGACCGGCGTGGTGCTGACCCGGATGGACGGCGACGCGCGCGGTGGCGCGGCGCTCTCCATGCGCGCGGTCACCGGCCAGCCGATCAAGTTCGCGGGCACCGGCGAGAAGCTGGACGCGCTGGAGCCCTTCCGCCCCGACCGGGTGGCCGGGCGCATCCTGGGCATGGGCGATGTCGTCAGCCTGGTCGAGCGCGCGGCGGAGACGATCAAGGAGGAGGACGCCGAGAAGCTCGCCGGCCGGATGGCCAAGGGCAAGTTCGACCTCAACGACCTCAAGATGCAGCTCAACCAGATGAAGGCGATGGGCGGCATCGGCGCGCTGGCCGGCATGATCCCCGGCATGAAGAAGGCCCAGGCCGCCGCCGCCAACACCGACGAGCGGATGCTGCTGCAGCTGGGCGCGATCATCGATTCGATGACGCCCAAGGAGCGCTCCGCCCCCGCCGTCCTGACCGCCAAGCGCAAGATCCGCGTCGCCAAGGGCTCCGGCACCACGGTGCAGGACGTCAACCGCCTCCTGAAGATGCACAAGGAGATGGAAGGGGCGATGAAGCGGATCAAGAAGATGGGGGGGTTGAAGGGCCTGGGCGCGCTGTTCGGCAAGGGCGGGATGGCAGGCGTGGGCGACAAGCTGGGCCTCCCGCCGGGGGCGATGCCCGATCTTCCTCCCGGCCTCATGCCGCCGGGCGGCAAGTTTCCACGTTAAGCACTTAGATCATAAGGAAGAACACGAATGTCCATTGCAATCCGACTGTCGCGCGGCGGCTCCAAGAAGCGGCCTTATTACAAGATCGTCGTGGCGGACTCTCGCAGCCCACGCGACGGCCGCTTCATCGAGCGGATCGGCTCCTACAACCCGCTGTTGGCCAAGGACGACGAGAACCGGGTGAAGCTCGACTCCGATCGCGCCAAGCACTGGCTCGACGTGGGCGCCCAACCCTCCGATCGCGTCGCCCGCTTCCTGGACGCCGCCGGCGTGCGCGAGCGCGCGGCCCGCAACAACCCGAATCGGGCCAAGCCGGGCGAGAAGGCGACCGAGCGCGCCGAGGAGCGCGCCGGCAAGCTGGCGGCCGCCGAGGAGGCCGCGAAGGAGCTGGCGAACGCGCCGCCGGCCGAGCCGGAAGTCGAGGCTCCCGCCGAGGCTGATGCCCCGGCCGCAGAGGCGGAGATTGAAGCCCCTGCTGCCGAGACCGAGGCTCCCGCCACTGAGGCAGAGACTCCCGCGGAGGAGGCAGGAGCGGCCGGGAAGGGTGACCAGGTGGACACCAACGAGTCCACGCCGATCGCCGACGCCGGCGACACCGCCGAGACCACGACCGGCGAGTCCTCGCAGGAGAATGTCGAGGGGTGAGGCGAACCGCCGTGCTCCTGCGAAAGCAGGAGCCCATTGCCCTCTCCATCGTGAATGGCCGTCGCCTGGTCGCACCCGCATTGGGCTCCTGCTTTCGCAGGAGCACGGTGAAGGGACTGGACCGGCGCCGTGGCCGCTGACCCCTCCGTCACGCTGGCCGCCGTCATCGGCGCGCACGGTGTGGCGGGCGAGGTGCGGTTGAAGCTCTTCACCCACGACCTGTCGCCCTACCGCTCCTTCAACGGCGGCGCGCTGACTTTGAAGTCGGTGCGCCACGGCTCGAACGGAGCCATCGCGCGGTTCGCCGAGGTGGCGGACCGAACGGCGGCCGAGGCGCTGCGGGGCACGGAACTGACCGTGCCGCGCTCAACCCTGCCGCCGCTTGAGGAAGGCGAATTCTACTTCGTCGACTGGGTGGGGTTGCCGGTGTTGTCGGGTGGAGCCCCGGTGGGCGAGGTGGCGGCGGTCCACGATTTCGGCGCGGGGGCGCTGATCGAGGTGGCGCTCACCGGGTCCAGGGCGCGGCCGCTGGTGCCGGTGGCGGAGGCGGAGCTGGTGGAGGGGGGGGTGCGGGTGGAGAGGGCGTGGCTGGCGTGAGCCCCGCAATCCCGCACACCCGCTCAGCCTGAGCCTGTCGAAGGCCGCGTTGGGCCGGAGCGCCAAACGTTCACCGATTTCGCGCGCGGAACCCGGGCTTCGACAGGCTCAGCCTGAGCGGGGCTGGGGAGATTGAGCGGAAAACGGGACGGTTCATTTCACGCTCACCCTCCCTCTCCCGCCGGGAGAGGGATCACCGTCCGCCCATCCTCCCGCACCAGCGGTGCTCCCTCCGCCAGGTCGTTGCGGATCGTCACCGCCGCCACGCCGGCCTGGCCCATCGCGTGGCTGATCTGGTCCAGGCCCAGCACCACGTCCCCGGCCGCATAGAGCCCCCGCGCATCGGTCCGCTGATGGGCGTCCGTGGGCAGGCAGCCGCCGTCGCCCAGGCTCGCGCCGACCTGCTCCGCCAGCATCGAATGGATGTCGGAGCCGAGCGCCGGATAGACGCTGTCGAAGGTCATCACGCCGTCCGCGGTCGGCACCGCCAGGCATTCGCCCTTGATCGACAGCCCCTCGCACGGGCCGTTCACCAGCCGGATGCCGAGCGCCTCCGCCCTGGACCGATCGGCGGCGTCCAGCCGGTGTTCGCCGGTCGGCGCGATCAACGTCACATGCGGCGTGTAGCCGCGCAGGAACACCGCCTCGCGGATGCCGTGTTCGTCCGTGCCGATGACGCCGACCTTCTTGTCGGTCACCTCATAGCCGTCGCAGATCGGGCAGTAGCGGAGAAGGCCCTTCGCGAGCGCCTCGTCGTGCTCCGCCTCGCCCATCTCCGGCCGCCGGTTGGTGACGCCCGTCGCCAGCAGCACGGAGCGCGCGCGCACCAAGCCGGAGCCCCATTCCGCCTCGAACAGGTCCCCGCCACGCTCCAGCCGGGTGACGCGGCCCTGTTCCAGCCGGGCGCCGTAGCGCCGCGCCTGCTCGCGCATCCGCGCCAGCAACTCGGTGCCGGGGATGCCGTCGGGGAAGCCCGCATGGTTGTGGCTCACCGGGATCCAGCTCGCCCGGCTGTGCCCGGAGTCCACGACGGTGACGTCCAGGTGGAAGCGGGACAGATAGATCGCGGCGGTCAGGCCCGCCGGACCCCCGCCCACGATCAGGCAGTCGAGCGGACGGTTGCGCGAGTGGCTTGGCATGATGTGTCCCTTGGCTGACTGCGCTAGATGGGCGGTCATGCCCTTCGCCGCCACCGTCATCACGCTCTACCCGCAGATGTTCCCCGGTCCGCTGGGCGAGAGCCTCGCCGGCCGCGCGATGACCGACGGCTTGTGGAGCCTCGACGCCGTCCAGCTGCGCGACTTCGCCGCCGACCGCCACCGCACGGTGGACGACACGCCGGCCGGCGGCGGGGCGGGGATGGTGCTGAGGGCGGACGTGCTCGCCGCCGCGATCGACGCCTCGCGCCGGGCCGGGCCGCTGATCGCCATGACGCCGCGCGGTGCCCCGCTCACCCAGGCGCGGGTGCGTGCAATCGCGGGCGGGGAGGGCGTCACGATCCTGTGCGGCCGGTTCGAGGGGTTCGACGAGCGGGCGCTGGAGGCACGGGGCGTCGAGGAGCTGTCGATCGGCGACTTCGTGCTGTCGGGAGGGGAGCCCGCCGCGCTGGCGCTGCTGGACGCTTGCGTGCGCCTTCTCCCCGGTGTTATGGGCGCGGCCGAGAGCGGCGAGCGGGACTCCTTCGAGGATGGCCTGCTCGAACACCCGCACTACACCCGCCCGCAGCTGTGGGAGGGGCGCGCGATCCCCGAGGTGCTGCGGTCGGGGGATCACGCGAGGATCGCGGCGTGGCGCCACGCCCGCTCGGTCGAGGACACACGGTCACGGCGGCCGGACCTCTGGGAGCGCCACCCCGGCGCTCGGGTCCCGTCGCCCTCTGGCGCGCGGCGTGACAACGAGGAGTGAGCGGCGATGAACCTCATCCAGACGATCGAGGCCGAGGAGATCGGCAAGCTGAACAAGACGGTGCCGGAGTTCCGGCCCGGAGACACGCTGCGCGTCGGCGTGAAGGTGGTCGAGGGCGACCGCTCTCGCGTGCAGAATTTCGAGGGCGTGTGCATCGCGCGCTCGAACCGCGGCATGGGCTCCAACTTCACGGTCCGGAAGGTGTCGTTCGGCGAGGGCGTCGAGCGCGTCTTCCCGCTCTATTCGCCCAACGTCGATTCGGTCGAGGTGGTCCGTCGCGGGGCGGTGCGCCGCGCCAAGCTCTATTACCTGCGCGGCCGCACCGGCAAGGCGGCCCGCATCAAGGAACGCCGCGACAACCGGCCCGCGAAAGAGGCGGCGGAATAATCCCTCTCCCCGTGGGAGAGGGAGGGAGGCGCGCAGCGCCGGAAGGGTGAGGGTGACCGAAGCCGGGCTCACCCTCACCAACTCCGCCTGGGCGCTGACGCGCCAAGGCTTCGTATCCTCTCCCGGTGGGAGAGGATCGTTCGCCGAAGGTCACAAAGTTCGCGCAACGGTCCGCCGGACCCACACCGCGGCTGTAGGACTTTCGCGCGTCCCATGCCGTCAGTTCGGCGGGGTGCCGCGCCCGCGTCTCGCGCTCGATCCTCGCCCAGTGACGTCGCAGCAGCAGGCGCAGGCGGCTGTCGTTCACGCGCCGCTCCACATGCACCACGCGCTTCTTCCAGCGATGGACGATCAGGCGGCCGCGCCAGTCGGGCGTCGGCTCCGGGATCGCACGGGCGAGCTCCATCGCGACGCGCCAGGCGCGGCGGAAGGAGCGGGCGTGCGGTCGCGCGTGCAGGCGGTAGGCGCTCTCCCGGCTCATGCCGACGCTCGACGCAGCCGTTCCGACCGTGGCGCCGAGCGCGAGCGCGCGGATGAAGCCGCGCTGCCGCGCCTCCGTCCAGCCATCGGCGCGGGCGCGGATGGGCACGGGGGTGAAGCGGGTGGAGATGTGATCGGCGGGGGCGAGGGGCATAAGCCGAACCATAGCCCATATGGTTCTAAAAGTCAAGTTTTCTTAGCGCCTCTCCCGCCGGGAGAGGGAGGGAGCGGCGAAGCCGCGGAAGGGTGAGGGTGACGGAGGGTGACCAGAGGGAGGCGCGCTTCGATCACCCTCACCCCGATCCTCTCCTTAGGGGAGAGGGGGCGCTGTCGCGATTGGCGGTGCGATTGCCCCGGCACCCTTCGCCTCCTAAGTGCCCGATCGAAGGAGACGTCCATGGGCTATCGGATCGCGGTTGCCGGAGCGACCGGCAATGTCGGGCGCGAGCTGCTCAACATCTTGGGCGAACGCGAATTTCCGGCGGACGAGGTGGCCGCGCTCGCCTCTTCGCGCTCGACCGGCGACACCATCCCGTTCGGCGACACCGACCGTACGCTCAAGGTCCAGACTCTCGAGCATTTCGACTTCGCTGGCTTCGACATGGCGCTGTTCGCGGCCGGCTCGGAGGCGACGAAGCTCCACGCGCCGCGCGCGGCGGCGGCGGGGTGCGTGGTGATCGACAACTCGTCGCTCTACCGCATGGACCCCGACGTGCCGCTGATCGTGCCGGAGGTGAACCCGGACGCGATCGCCGGCTACAAGGCGCGCAACATCATCGCCAATCCGAACTGTTCGACCGCGCAGCTGGTGGTGGCGCTCAAGCCGCTGCACGACCGCGCGCGGATCAAGCGGGTGGTCGTCGCCACCTACCAGTCGGTGTCGGGCGCCGGCAAGGCGGGGATGGACGAGCTGTTCGAACAGACCCGCGCCATCTTTGTCGGCGACGAGAAGAGCTCGAAGACCTTCACCAAGCAGATCGCCTTCAACGTCATCCCCCACATCGACGGCTTCCTCGACGACGGCTCCACGCGCGAGGAGTGGAAGATGGTGGTCGAGACCAAGAAGATCCTGGACCCGAAGATCAAGGTCAGCGCCACCTGCGTGCGCGTGCCGGTGTTCGTCGGCCATTCGGAGGCGGTGAACGTCGAGTTCGAGGACGAGATCGGCGTGAAGGAGGCGCAGGACATCCTGCGCGAGGCGCCGGGCGTGATGCTGGTCGATAAGCGCGAGGACGGCGGCTACGTCACCCCGGTCGAGTGCGTCGGCGACGGCGCCACCTATGTCAGCCGGGTGCGCGAGGACCCGACGGTGGACAGCGGGCTGAGCCTGTGGGTGGTCAGCGACAATCTGAGGAAGGGCGCGGCGCTCAACGCGGTGCAGATCGCCGAGCTGCTGGGCCGGCGGCATCTGAGGAAGGGGTGAGAGTCCCTTTCCCATTGGGCGCAGCGGGTCGGTCATGCGGGAGGGAGGCGCGCAGCGCCGGAAGGGTGAGGGTGACCGGGTGTCGCCACCGTCACCCTCACCCCGACCCTCTCGCAATGGGAGAGGGGGCGCTGTCCCGGCGTCGGCGTCGCCGCGTCCACATGGCAGTCGCCACGCGCACGGCGACCACGAGGCCCGCGACGAGCAGCAGGGGCACCGCACCGAAGGACGCTCCCCTGTCGCTGGCGAACAGCAACGCCGCGAAGATCAGCGCCGGCAGCAGCAGGCGGATGAGGGTCGCGCGCCGTTCGGCCACGCCCACCTCCGCGTGCAGCAGGCGGCCGCCGAACGCGGCATAGGCCCACAGCGCGGCGAGGGTCGCGAACAGGGTGGACACGAGCGCCAGGTAGAGCGGGAAGGCGCGGCGCGGACCGAACTGCGCCAGCACGGCGGCGCCCGCCGGGGCGAGCGACACGAGCGCCAGGAGGAGCAGCGACAGCAGCGTCGCCGGGCCATCGACGCGCCGGATGCGGGCGAACAGCGTGCGATGCGCGATCCACACGGCGCCGACGATGATAAAGCCGATCGCGAAGCCCAGCAGGCTGCGCCACTTGACCGCCAGCAGCCCGCCCAGGCTGCCGGGCCACAGCTCCGGCGGACGCAGTTCGAGGGCGAGCAGGGTGATGGCGATCGCGAACACGCCGTCCGACAGCATCAGCAGCCGGTCGTAGCCGTGGCGGCGCACCCGGCGGTCCAGCGGTTCGTCCGTGTCCAGGCTTTCCGGTTCGCCCGCCATCGCCCGCTCCCTTGTCGTCGCTTCCGCCCTCTGGCACGACCGGGCGTTCCACGCCATCAGGAGCGTCATGGACCGGACGATGACCGGCGGCTGCCAGTGCGGCCGCATCCGCTACACCGCCGAGGTGGACCCCGACACGGCGTACCTGTGCCACTGCGACATGTGCAAGAAGGCGACCGGCGGCGTGTCGATCGCCTTCGTCAACCCGCCGAAGGACAAGGTGGTGTGGCACAGCGAGCCGGACTGGTATCGGTCGAGCCCGATCGCGCGCCGACCCTTCTGCTCGCGCTGCGGCACGCCGCTCGGCTTCGACTTCATCGAGGGCGGGACGCGGATCGACCTGACGGTCGGCAGCTTCGACGACCCGACACCGTTCCGGCCCGCGCACAACTACGCGGTCGAAAGCATGCTGGACGCCTGGGCGGACGTCCGTCACCTGGAGGCGCACCGCAGCGAGGACAACGAGAAGGTGGTCGCCATGTGGCGCGAGGCCGGAGTGGAACCGCCCGCGTGAGCGTCGTCACCGAACACGTCACCGCCCCCGACGGCACCCCGCTCGCGATCCACGCGCTGGGCGAGGGGCGGCCGGTGCTGCTCCTCCATGGCCTGTTCTCCGACGCGAACACCAACTGGATCAAGTTCGGCCACGCCGCGCGGATCGCCGCCGCCGGCTTCCGCGTCCTGATGCCCGACGCCCGCGCGCACGGGGCCAGCGGCGCGCCGCGCGATCCGGCGCGCTATCCGCCCGACATCCTGCTCGACGACGTGCGCTTCCTGGTCGGCGAGCTGGGGCTGGCCGACTTCGACCTCGGCGGCTTCTCGCTGGGCGCGCGCACGGCCGTGCGGTTGCTGGAGCGGGGGCTGGCGCCGCGCCGCGCCATCCTGGCGGGCATGGGGCTGGAGGGGTTGTCCGACTTCGACCGGCGGCGCGACTTCTTCCTCACCGCCATCGCGAACACCGACACGGTCAAGCGCGGCGATCCGCACTGGCTGGCGGCGCAGTTCCTGAAGACGCAAGGGGTCGACCGCGTGGCCGCGCGGCTGTTGCTCGAAAGCTTCGTGGCCGAGGACCAGCCGGCGCTGGACCGCATCGCCATGCCGGTGCTGGTGGTGTGCGGGACGCAGGACGCCGACAACGGCTCTGCGACGGCGCTGGCCGGAGCGTTGCCCGACGGTCGCCACGCGCCCGTGCCCGGCACCCACATGTCGAGCGTGACGAGGCCCGAGCTGGGCGAGGCGATCGCGGCGTTTCTCACCGCCCCATGACGGTCGCGTCCTGCCATTGCGGCGCGGTCGCCATCGCGGTCGCGGACCCGACCGAGGTGACCGACTGCAACTGCTCGATCTGCCGGCGCTACGGTGTGCTGTGGGCCTATTGCCGGCCCGACCAGGCGACGTTCGTGGCGACGGGTCCGACGGACCGCTATCTGTGGGACGATCGCTCGATCGCCTTCCACCGCTGTGCCCACTGCGGATGCGTGACCCACTGGTCGGCCGTCGCGCCAGAGCGTCAACGGATGGGCGTCAACGCCCGGCTGATGCCGCCCGAGGTGCTGGGCCGCGCGCGGGTCCGCCGCCTGGATGGGGCCGTGACGGAGCGTTATCTCGACGAGTGATCGGCTTGACCCCCCCGGGCGCCGGCGGCACACCCTCTCGCATCGGCCGGCCGCCAGAACCGGCCCCTGTCTGTTCCAAGAGGATCGCCATCATGAAGACCGCCGTCTCCCGCCTCGCGCTCGCCGCCGGTTCGCTGGCGATCGCCAGCTGCGCCACCACCGCCGACGAGAGCGCGTCGGCCGCGCCACAGATGGCCGCCGAGCCGGTGCTGGCGGACGCCGGCGCGACCATGCCGGCCGCCGGCGCGACCATGCCCGCCGGCGGCGCGACCATGCCGCCCACCGGCGTGACCGCCGCCCAGGCCGACGCCTTCGTGGCCGACGCGGAGGCGAAGCTGGCCGACATCTCGGTCCGTTCGAACCTGGTCAACTGGGATCGCGAGACGAACATCACCGACGCGAACGACGCCAGGGCGAGCGCGGTCGGGGCGGAGCAGACGGAGCTGTCGGTGCGGCTGGCGCTGGAGGCCGCGAAGTACGCGCAGGCGCCCGGCCTCTCCACCGACACGAAGCGCAAGCTCGACATCCTGCGCCAGGGCATCGTGCTGCCCGCGCCGACCACGCCGGGCGCGGCGGCCGAGCTGTCGGACGCGGTCACGCGCATGAGCTCGATCTACGGCAAGGGCAAGGGCACGCTCAACGGCAAGCCGATCAGCGGATCGGACATCGAGGCGGCGATGGGGACCGTGCGCGATCCCGCCAGGCTGAAGGAGATGTGGGTCAGCTGGCACGACACTGTCGGCACGCCGATGAAGGCCGACTACGCCCGCATGGTCCAGCTCGCCAACCAGGGCGCCGAACAGCTCGGCTATGACGACACGGGTGCCATGTGGCGGTCGGGCTACGACATGAGCCCGGCCGAATTCGCGGCGACGACCGAGCGGCTGTGGCAGGAGGTCAAGCCGCTCTACGACGCGCTCCACTGCTACACGCGCGCGAAGCTGAACGCGAAATACGGCGACGCGGTGCAGCCCAAGACGGGGCCGATCCGCGCCGACCTGCTCGGCAACATGTGGGCGCAGGAATGGGGCAACATCTACGACATCGTCGCCCCGGCGGGCGCCGGCGACATCGGCTACGACATCACCGACCTCTTGGCGGCGAAGAAGGAGGGACCGCTCGACATGGTCCATCAGGGCGAGGGCTTCTTCTCGTCCCTGGGCTTCGCGCCGCTGCCCGAGAGTTTCTACCAGAAGTCCATGTTCGTGAAGCCGGAGGGGCGCGAGGTGGTGTGCCACGCGTCGGCCTGGGACCTGGACAACAAGGACGACGTGCGCATCAAGATGTGCATCAAGCCCAACGCCGACGACTTCGTCACCATCCACCACGAACTTGGCCACAACTACTATCAGCGCGCCTACAAGGACCAGCCGTTCCTTTATGAGAACGGCGCCAACGACGGCTTTCACGAGGCGATCGGCGACACGATCGCGCTGTCGATCACGCCCGCCTACCTGACGGAGATCGGGCTGCTCGACAAATCCAAGGTGCCGAGTGCGGACAAGGACGTCGGTCTGCTGCTCAGGCAGGCCATGGACAAGGTCGCCTTCCTGCCCTTCGGCCTGATGGTGGACCGCTGGCGCTGGGGCGTGTTCGACGGCTCGATCCAGCCGGCGCAGTACACGGCCAAGTGGAACGAGCTTCGCCGCCAATATCAGGGCATCGTGCCGCCGGTGGAGCGCGGCCCGGACGCGTTCGATCCCGGCGCCAAGTACCACGTGCCGGCCATCGTGCCCTACACCCGCTATTTCCTGGCGCGCATCCTGCAGTTCCAGTTCTACAAGGCGGCGTGCGACCAGGCGGGCTGGACCGGCCCGCTCCACCGCTGCTCCTTCTACGGCGACAAGGAGGTCGGCCGACGGCTGAACGCGATGCTGGAGATGGGGGCGAGCAAGCCCTGGCCGGACGCGCTGCAGGCGTTCACCGGCACGCGGGAGATGTCGGGCAAGCCGATGCTGGAGTATTTCGCGCCGCTCCAGACCTGGCTGGACGAGCAGAACAGGGGCAAGCGGTGCGGGTGGTGAGGGGGCTCGTCGCCGGTGCCTTTGTCTCCGCTGCCGGCGTCACGATTTCCATTTGATGCATCTGTCGTGAGCGCGACAGGAACGGCGGGCGCATGATCGACCCCCTCTACATCCTCGCCGGCGCGCTCGTCGGGCTGCTGGTGGGCATGACCGGCGTGGGCGGCGGGTCGCTGATGACGCCGCTGCTCGTGCTCCTGTTCGGGATCGCGCCCAAGACGGCGGTCGGCACCGACCTGCTGTTCGCCGCCGCGACCAAGGGGCTGGGCACCGTCGTCCATGGCTGGAAGGGCAGCGTGGACTGGCGCATCGTGCGCCGGCTCGCGGTCGGCAGTGTGCCGGCGACGATCGTCACGCTGCTGCTGCTCAGCCAGATCCAGGACCGGGTGGACGAGACCCGCATGGTCATCACGCTGATCCTGGGCGTGGTGCTGGTCGTGACCTCGCTCGCCGTGTTCTTCCGCTCGGCCGTGATCGGCTGGTTCGCGCCCATGATGGAGCGGGTGACGGACCGGCGCGTGGCGGCGCTGACGGTGGCGCTGGGGGCGACCCTGGGCGCGCTCGTCTCGCTCACCTCGGTCGGCGCGGGCGCGCTCGGCATGACCGTGTTGCTGGTGCTCTATTCCCGCCTGCCGGTGAAGACGCTGGTCGGCTCCGACATCGCGCACGCCGTGCCGCTGACGCTGGTCGCGGGCACGGGGCACTGGATCCTGGGCTCGATCGACTTCGCGCTCCTGGGCTCGCTCTTGGTGGGCTCGCTGCCCGGCATCGTGGTCGGCAGCCTGATCGCCGGCTGGGTGCGCGAGCGCACCCTGTCGCTGGTGCTGGCCGCCGTCCTGTGCGTGGTGGGCGCGAAGCTGCTGTTCTTCTGACCACGAGGGCCGTCAAGGCCTCGCCGGTCCGCGGAAGGTCACGAGGCTTGGGACAGGCTCAGTCGGGACGCCGGCCCCACCTCACCTCCGACCCTTGCGGGCCGCGTTCGCCAGCACGCCGGCCGCGCTGGTCGCCAGCCCGCCGGCGGCGACCAGCGCGGTCACCACCGGATGCATCTGCGCTTCGAGCGCGTAGCTGGTCTTGCGGACGGTGAGGTCCTGGTTCGACCGCTCGCGCCCGTCGCTGCGCGCCTCGAACAGATTGTCGGCGCTGCCGGGCTCGGGGACAGTGTCGATCGACTGGGCGGCCTCGCCCATGAACGCCTCCATGACCGCGTCGGTGACGCCGGGCAGCAGGTTGCCGACCTTCGTGAGCAGATGGCCCTGGCCGCCCACCAGCAGCTCGCGCCGGGGATGGGCGGCGGCGAAGCAGATCGCCTTGGCGACCAGCTCCGGGTCGTAGACGATGGGCGGGATGCGCGCCGGCACGTCCATCTTGTTGCGCGCGTGTTCGGGGTAGGGGGTGTCGATGCCATGGGGCTTGATGAGCGTGACGGAAATGCCGGAGTTCTCCATCGCCAGCTCCATGCGCAGCGCCTCGGTGAAGCCCAGCACCGCGTGCTTCATGGCGCTATAGGTGCCCTGCACCGGCACCGCGCGCTCCGACAGGACGGAGCCGAGATTGATGAGTGCGCCGCCCTTCTCCGCCAGGTGCTCGGCCGCGTGGAGCGAGCCCATCACGGTGCCGAAATAGCCGACGTCGAACACGCGGCGGTGCTCTTCCATGGTGACGTCCTCCAGCCGCGCGTAGAGCGAGGTGGCGGCGGCGTTGACCCAGCTGTCGAAGCCGCCGAAGCGGTCGATCGCGACCTGTCCGATGCGCTCGGCGGCGTCTTCATCCGCCACATCGGCGGCGCACCAGGCGCCCTGTCCGCCGTCCTCCTCGATGCCGCGCACGATGGCGGCGAGCGCCTCCTCGTTGCGCGACGCGATCACGACCTTGGCACCCTCGCGCGCCGCCCGGCGGGCGGTGGCGAGGCCGATGCCGGACGAGCCGCCGGTGATGACGACGGTCTGCTGCGAGAGGGGCTTGAGGGTGGCGGGCATGGGAACTCCTTGATTGGCTTTCCCGGTGAACGTGCGTGGAGGGGGGAAGGGGGCAGGAGATGTCGAAGCTTGCGCTCAATCCCGCTCAGCCTGAGCCTGTCGAAGGCCGGATGGATCCAGGTGCCAGATACGGTCGTCTGGGTTCCTCTCGGAGCGCGGGCTTCGACAAGCTCAGCCTGAGCGGGTGAGGAGTGAACACCCCAAAGACCCTCCACCAACCATCACCGGAACGGCGGCTCGGTGAACGCCCTGAGTTTGCGGCTGTGCAGCCGGTCGCCCTCGTCGCGCAGGCGTTCGCAGGCGCGGATGCCGATGCGCAGGTGCTCGGAGATCGCGCGTTCGTAGAAGCGGTTGGCCTGGCCGGGCAGCTTCAGCTCGCCGTGCAGCGGCTTGTCGGACACGCACAAGAGCGTGCCGTAGGGGACGCGGAAGCGGTAGCCCTGGGCGGCGATGGTGGCGGACTCCATGTCGATGCCGACCGCGCGCGACTGGCTGAAGCGGAGCGCGGACTGGGAGAAGCGCAGTTCCCAGTTGCGGTCGTCGGTGGTGACGATCGTGCCGGTGCGCAGGCGGCGCTTCAGCTCCTCGCCCTCCTGTCCCGACACGTCCCTGGCGGCGCCGGTCAGCGCCTGCTGCACCTCGGCGATGGCGGGCACCGGCACCTCCGGCGGCAGCACCTCGTCGAGCACGTGGTCGTCGCGCAGATAGGCGTGGGCGAGCACATAGTCGCCGATCCGCTGCGACGGGCGCAGGCCGCCGCAATGGCCGATCATCAGCCACGCCTCCGGCCGGACCACGGCCAGGTGGTCGGTGATCGTCTTGGCGTTGGACGGGCCGACGCCGATGTTGACGAGGGTGATCCCCGACCGGCCCGGCGCGCGCAGATGCCAGGCCGGCATCTGGTGACGGCGCCAGGCGGAGTCGGCGATCAGCGCCGCCGGATCGTCCTCCCGCCCCGTCACCATCACCCCGCCCGCGCACGACAGCTCCGTGTAGTGCGAGTCCGTGCCCAGCTGTCCGCACGCCCACTGCACGAACTCGTCGACGTAGCGGTGGTAGTTGGTGAACAGGACGTAGCGCTGGCAGTGCTCCGGAGGAGTGCCGGTGTAATGCGCCAGCCGCGCCAGCGAGAAGTCGGTGCGCGGGGCGTCGAACAGCGCCAGCGGCCGCACGCCGTCGGCCGCGAACCAGCTGCCGTCGGCCACTTCGTCGCCGATGGCGGAGAGCAGCGCCGTCGGAAACCAGCGGCCGAGTGTCGCGGCGGTGGCCTCGCCCAGGTCCATCGGCTCGCCACGGTCCAGCACGTAGGGGTAAGGGATCTCCTGCGCCGACGTGCCGGCCTCCACCTCGACGTCGTAATCCTCGATCAGCAGGGTCAGCTGTTCGGAGAGATAATCGCGGAAGAGGGCGGGGCGGGTGACGGTGACGGCATAGTCGCCGGTCTCGTTCAGCCGGCCGAAGGAGCGCGCGGGGACGAAGTCTCCGTCGAGCCCGCGATAGCGCAGCCGGATTTCCGGATAGGCGAACAGCCCCGCCCGCCGCCGTTCCGGGTCGGGCGGGGTGCCGTCGGCCACGAAGCGGGCGAGCGCCTCGCGCAGCCGACCGGCCGCCTCGTCATAGAGGGTCTCCAGCTCGTCGAGCAGCTCCGTGACCCGCGCACCCGGCTTCATAGTGTCAGAGTTGCTCCATCACGTGATCGGCGGAACTGACCTTGAACTCTCCGGGCTGCTCGACATCGATCGAACGCACCACGCCGTCGTCCACGATCATGGCATAGCGCTTGGAGCGCTTCCCCATGCCGAACGCCGAGTTGTCGGACTCCAGGCCCAGAGCGCGGGTGAACTCGCCATTGCCGTCGGACAGCATCGTGACCTTGCCGTGCGCCGCACCCTGCTTCGCCCAGGCGTCGAGCACGAAGGCGTCGTTGACCGCCACGCAGGCGACCTCGTCCACACCCTTCGCCTTCATCGCGTCGGCGTTCTCGACGAAGCCCGGCAGGTGGCTGACCGAGCAGGTGGGGGTGAAGGCGCCGGGCACGGCGAACAGCACGACGGTCCTGCCCTTGAAGAACTCGGCGGCGGTGGTCTTGTCCGGCCCCTCGGGCGTGGCGCGGATCAGGGTGGCGTCGGGCAGGCGGTCGCCGGGGGCGATGGGCATGGGATCGGGTCTCCTGGGTTGCTGCGGCACGGGGACGCGCCGGTGCGTGCTCCTTAACACGGATAGGTGGCGCGACGTTCCTCCCGTCCGTAAAGCCCGTGGCGATGGAGATCCCGCGCTTCCTCTCCGGCCAGACCCTGCTGGCGCTCCCCGGCCTGGGCGACCCGCGCTTCGCGCGCGCGGCGATCGCCATGTGCAGCCACGACGAGGGCGGCGCGATGGGGGTCGGCATCGGCACCGTCGCGCGCGGGCTGACGCTGCACGACCTGATGCGCCAGCTCGACATCGCGCCCGGCCAGGCCGCCGACGCGCCGCTCTGCCTGGGCGGTCCGGTGGAGCCGCAGCGCGGCTTCGTGCTGCACGGCCGCGACTGGTCGGGGCCGGACAGCGTGGACGTGGCCGGCCGCTACCACCTCACCGGCACGCTGGACGTGCTCCACGCGCTGGCCGGCGGCCGGGGGCCGGCCCGCTACGTCGTGGCGCTGGGCTATGCGGGCTGGGGCGAGGGGCAATTGGAGGACGAGCTGACCGGCCATGGCTGGTTTCCGGCACCCCTGCCGGCCGACCGGCTGTTCGGTGTGGCGGCGGCCGAGCGATGGTCCCACGCCTTCGGCGCGCTGGGCCTGGACCCCGCAGCCTTCGCGATGGGCGCGGGTCGGGCTTAGGGGAGGGGAAGGGTGAAAGGCACTCCACGAAGGTGCTTTCCCCACCCGTCACGGCCACATATAACCCAACCTTTATATTTGCCCCCGCGCGTGCCTGCACCTATAGGCGCGCCCATCCATCCGGCGCGCCGCCGGACCCCGCAATCGCAAGGAGCATACCCCCGTGGCCACCACCCTCGAGCGCGACCACGTCGTCGCCGACCTGTCGCTCGCATCCTTCGGCGACAAGGAGATCGCCATCGCCGAGACGGAGATGCCCGGCCTGATGGCGCTGCGCTCCGAATTCGGCGCCACCCAGCCGTTGAAGGGCGCGCGCATCACCGGCTCGCTCCACATGACGATCCAGACCGCCGTTCTGATCGAGACGCTGGTGGCGCTGGGCGCGGAGGTCCGCTGGGCGTCGTGCAACATCTACTCCACGCAGGACCACGCGGCCGCCGCCATCGCGGCCAAGGGCGTGCCCGTCTTCGCGATCAAGGGCGAGACGCTGGGCGAATATTGGGAGTATGTCGCGCGCATCTTCCAGTGGGGCGACACGACCTGCAACCTGATCCTGGACGACGGCGGCGACGCCACGATGTTCGCGCTGTGGGGTGCCCGCGTCGAGGCGGGCGAGACCCTGCCGGAGCCGGAGAATGACGAGGAGGTCGAGTTCCAGCGGGTGCTGAAGCAGTTCCTGGCCGACCACCCCACCTACCTCACCCAGACGGTTGCCGCCATCAAGGGCGTGTCGGAGGAGACCACCACCGGCGTCCACCGGCTCTACGAGCTCGCCAAGCAGGGCAAGCTGCCCTTCCCGGCGATCAACGTGAACGACAGCGTCACCAAGTCGAAGTTCGACAACCTCTATGGCTGCCGCGAGAGCCTGGTCGACGCCATCCGCCGCGCCACCGACGTGATGCTGGCCGGCAAGGTCGCGGTCGTCGCGGGCTATGGCGATGTCGGCAAGGGCTCGGCGGAGAGCCTGCGCAACGGCGGCGCGCGCGTGCTGGTGACGGAGATCGACCCGATCTGCGCATTGCAGGCGGCGATGGATGGCTACGAGGTCGTGACGATGGAGCAGGCCGCCCCGCGCGCCGACATCTTCGTCACCTCCACGGGCAATGTCGACGTCATCACCGTCGACCACATGCGTGGCATGAAGAACATGGCGATCGTCTGCAACATCGGCCACTTCGACAGCGAGATCCAGGTCGGGGGCCTGGCCAACATGAAGTGGACCGAGATCAAGCCGCAGGTCGACGAGGTCGAGTTCGCCGACGGCAAGAAGATCATCCTGCTGGCGCGCGGCCGGCTGGTGAATCTGGGCTGCGCCACCGGCCACCCGTCCTTCGTCATGTCGTCGAGCTTCACCAACCAGGTGCTGGCGCAGATCGAGCTGTGGCAGCGGCCGGAGCAGTATCAGAACCAGGTCTACGTGCTGCCCAAGCATCTGGACGAGAAGGTGGCCCAGCTGCACCTGGAGAAGCTGGGGGTGAACCTCACCCGCCTGTCCGACAAGCAGTCGAAGTACATCAACGTGCCCCAGGAAGGCCCGTTCAAGCCGGATCACTATCGGTATTGAGGCAATGACCTCCCCTCCCTTCCAGGGAGGGGATCGAGGGGTGGGTGGCGACGGCGAAGCCGAGCCTGTTGCCAGCTTCTAAGGCTCGCCTGCGGCTCGCACCCACCCCCAGCCCCTCCCTTGCAGGGAGGGGAGTGGTTGCGGGCTGGCGGTCCTACGACTCCCCCAGTAGCGTGCCACCCCACGCCACAGCCGCCCGAATCGAGCGCGGCGTGAGTGCCCAGGGGAACCGCCGCCATGATCGACACCGTCGCCTCCGTCCTCGCCGCCCTGCTCGCCGCGCAGACGCCCGAGCCCAGCGTCAATCCGCAGCCGGCCGACCAGCCGATCGTGACGGAGGACGACACGGCCGAGCGGCAGGACCGGGCCAAGGAGGGCGCGCAGAGCCCCACCGAGCGCGCGGCCGGAGCCTCGGTCGTCTCCGATGCCGCGCCGGAGGCGGATCCCACGGCGTGGGACGTCAACAACCCGCCGCTGCCGCGCCGCCCCGTCACCGTGGACACCGACGAGGGCACCTGGATGAACATCGACGTGTCCCCCGACGGCCGCACCCTCGTCTTCGATCTGCTCGGCGACATCTACACCATGCCGGTGACCGGCGGCAGCCCGACGCGCATCGCCGAGGGCCTGGCGTGGGAACAGCTGCCGCGCTTCTCGCCCGACGGCACGCGCATCGCCTTCACCTCCGACCGGGGCGGCGGCGACAACATCTGGATCATGAACCGCGACGGGTCGAACAAGTTCGCGCTGACGGAGGAGAAGTTCCGGCTGCTCTCCCAACCCGCCTGGTCGCCCGACGGCCGCTTCATCGTCGCGCGCAAGCACTTCACGACGCAGCGGTCGCTCGGCACGGGCGAGCTGTGGCTCTATTCGCTCGCCGGCGGCAGCGGCGCAGCTTTGGTCGAGCGCAAGAGCAAGGAGTTGCAGAAGGAGCTGGGCGAGCCGGTCTACGCGCCCGACGGCTCGGTGATCTACTACACCCGCAACGTCACGCCCGGCCCGATCTTCGAATACGCGCAGGACTCCAACGGCGACGTGTTCGACATCGAGAAGGTGGACGTGGCGTCGGGCGAGGTGTCGACGGTGGCGTCCGGCGCCGGCGGCTCCATCCGCGCCGCGCCGTCGCCCGACGGCAAGCGGCTGGCCTTCGTGCGGCGCGTCAACGGGCAATCGACGCTGTTCGTCAAGGATTTGGAGAGCGGGGCGGAGCGGTCGCTCTACGCCAAGCTGGACCGCGACCTGCAGGAGACCTGGGCCGTCCACGGCGTTTATCCGACCATGGCCTGGCTGCCCGACGACCGCACGGTGGTGTTCTGGGCGGGCGGGCACATCAACCGGATCGACGTGGAGAGCGGGCAGGCGAGCGTCATCCCGTTCCGCGTCACCGACACGCGCGACGTGATCGACCCGGTCCGGCCGCGCATCGAGGTCGCGCCCGCGACCTTCCGCACCACCATGCCGCGCTTCGCCGCCGTGTCCCCGGACGGGCGCACGGTGGTGTACGAGACGATGGGCCATCTGTGGACCAAGCCGACGACAGGCGGCGAGGCGAAGCGTCTGACGCGCTCCGACGATGGCGAGGAGCTGTTTCCGGCCTGGTCGCGGGACGGCCGCCAACTCGCCTATGTCCGCTGGACCGACGCCGATCTGGGCCAGGTGCGGGTGATCGACATGGGCAATGGCCGCGAGCGCACGGTGAGCGACCAGCCCGGCCACTACCGCCGCCCCGCCTGGGCACCGGACGGCAAGAGCCTGGTCGTGGAGGCCGGCAAGGGCGGCTACATCACCTCGCCCCGCTGGTCGGAGCGGTCCGGCGTGCTCAGGATGCCGGTCGACGGTGGCCCCGCGACGCGGGTGGCGACCGACGGCACCGGCCCGCACTTCGGCGCGACCACCGACCGCATCTACTTCACCACCGCCGCCGAACAGGGCACCCAGCTCGTCAGCGTGGACGCCAACGGCAAGGATCAGCGGGTCCACGCGGCGGGCGACCTCGTGACGGAGTATCAGGTGTCGCCCGACGGCGCCGCGCTGGCCTTTGCCGAGGACTACAACGCCTTCGTCATGCCGTTCGTCCCGGCCGGCTCGATCAAGTTCGGCGCGAGCGCGGAGGCGAGCGAGCTGCCGGTCACGCGGGTCAGCGACAAGGCGGCGACCTATCTCGGCTGGACCGGCAACGGCCAGCGGCTGAGCTGGACCTTCGGCCCGGAGCTGTACGCCGTGGACCGGGCGCGGGTGTTCCAGCGCAGGGCCAAGGATGAAAAGTTCGCCGTCCCGACCGCACCGCTGACCAGCCTGTCGCAGACGGTGCGCGCCGACGCGCCGACCGGCACCGTCGCCTTCACGGGCGCGAAGGTCGTCACGATGGCCGGCCCGAACGGGGGCGTGATCGAGAACGGCACCGTCGTCGTGCGGGGCAACCGCATCCTGGCCGTCGGCGACGCCTCCACCGCGATCCCGACTGGCGCGAAGCGCGTGGACGCCACCGGCAAGACGATCCTGCCTGGCTTCATCGACGGCCACGCCCACGGCGCGCAGGGCGACGACGACATCGTGCCTCAGCAGAACTGGGTGGAGCACGCGCACCTCGCCTACGGCGTGACCACGATCCACGACCCGTCGAGCAAGGCGAGCGAGATCTTCACGGCGTCCGAGCGCCAGCGGGCGGGCGACATCCTGGCCCCGCGCATCTTCTCGTCCGGCGAGATCGTCTATGGGGCCAAGGCGCCCGGCGTGTACGCCGTCATCAACTCGCTCGACGACGCGCAGGACCATGTCGATCGCCTGAAGGCGCAGGGCGCGCACTCGATCAAGAACTACAACCAGCCGCGCCGCGACCAGCGCCAGCAGGTCGTCGTCGCCGCGCAGCGCGACGACATCATCACCGTGGCCGAGGGCGGCTCGCTCTACGGCATGGACATGACGATCATCGCCGACGGCAACACCAGCCTCGAACACAACATCCCGCAGCTGCCGCTCTACAAGGACGTGGTGGACTTCTTCGGCCAGACGAAGGTCGGCAACACGCCGACGCTGGTCGTCACCTACAGCGGGCTGGCGGGCGACCCCTATTGGCGCGCCCACACCGACGTGTTCGCCGAGCCGATCCTGGTCGCCCACGCGCCGCCCGACCATCTGGCGGGCTCCAAGCGCCGCACCATCGCGCCGGAGGGCGATTATGTGGACGACGACTCGGCGCGCGAGGCGCTGAAGCTGCGCCGCGCCGGCGTGCCGATCTCGATCGGCGCGCACGGTCAGGAGGAGGGGCTGGGCGCGCATTGGGAGCTGTGGAGCTTCGTGCGCGGCGGCTGGTCGCCGATGGAGGCGCTGGAGGCGGCGACGATCGTGCCCGCCCGCGCCTATGGCTTCGACAGGGACCTGGGCTCGCTGGAGGTCGGCAAGCTCGCCGACCTGGTGGTGATCGACGGCGACCCCACCGCCGACATCCGCCAGTCGAGCCGCGTGTCGAAGGTGATGCTCAACGGCCGCCTCTACGACGCGATGACGCTCAACGAGGAGGTCACCGGCGACCGCCGCCGCGCGCCGTATTTCTGGGAATAGGGACGGGCGGTGAGCGACTGGGCCATCGCCGCCATCGCGCTCGTCTGCCTGCTGTGGCTGGCGGCGGCGGCGTGGGCGGTGTGGACCGGGCTGCGGCGGCGGCGCGGGGCCGAGGCGGCGGAGCGCGCGAACCGGCGGCTCACCCTGCTGCTCGACCGCTCGCCCGCCATGCCGATGCTGGTGCGCGTCGACGGCCGTGTCGAGGGGCCGGAGCGCCTTGCCCAGCGCCTCGGCCTCGCCGAGCCGCCCGCCTACCTCTCCGACCTCGCGGCGGCGGATGCGGGGCTGGGTGAAGCGGATCTCGCCATCCTGACACGGGAGGTGCGGGGCGCGCAGAGCACCGGGCGCGCCTTCACGCTGGCGGTCAGCCCCGTCGGGTCGGCGCGCCGCCTGCTGTTCTCCGGCGCGCCCGCCAGCCGCACGGTGTCGCCGGGGGGTGGCACGCTGGTCTGGATCTACGACGCGACCGAGCTGCAGGGCGAGGCCGACCGGCTGTCCGCGGAGAAGGACCGGCTGGACACGAGCCACCGCGCCCTGTCGGCGCTGATCGACCAGGCGCCCTTCCCGATCTGGCATCGCGACGGCGACAGCCGCCTGCGCCTCGTCAACCGCGCCTATGTCGAGGCGGTGGAGGGCGAGAGCCCGGCGGCGGTGGTCGCGGCCGGCACCGAGCTGCTCGACGCCACCGCCGGCGGCCCGCCGGCCGCCATCGCGGAGCGCGCGCGCGACACCGGCCGCGCCATCGTGCGCACCGTGCCCGCCACCGTCGGCCACGAACGCCGCACGCTGCAGGTCACCGACGTGCCGCTGGGCGAGGCCGGGGTCGGGGGCTTCGCCTTCGACGTGGGCGACCGCGAGGAGGCGATCGCGAGCGTGCGCCGCTTCACCGACGCGCAGCGCACGATGCTCGACCGATTGTCGGCGGGCGTCATTCAGTTCGCGCCCGACCGCTCGCTGTCCTTCGCCAACCAGCCCTTCCGCCGCATCTTCGCGCTCGACGCCATCCCGCCGGACACGTCCTTCGAGCGGCTGCTCGACGCGATGCGAGACGCGGGCCGGCTGCCGCCGGTGCGCGACTTCCCCGCCTTCCGCGCGGAGCGGCGCGAATGGTTCCAGGCGCGCGCGCCCGAGGAGGAGAGCTGGCACCTGGACGACGGCACCTATCTGCGCGTCCTGCCCCAGCCGCTGCCCGACGGCGCCCTCCTGGTGGTGTTCGAGGACCGCACGGAGGAGGCGCGGCTGGCCGGCGACCGCGACACGCTGATGCAGGTCCAGGCGGCGACCTTCGACAATCTCTACGAGGGCGTGGCGGTGGTCTCCTCGGAGGGGCGGCTGACCTTGTGGAACGACCGCTATCGCGAGCTGTGGGGGCTGGAGGCCGACGCGCTGGGCGAGCATCCGCGCCTGGACGAGCACGCCCGCTCGCTGCGCGACCGCTTCGCCGACGAGGAGGACGCGCGCGCCATCGTCACGCTGACCCGCGCGGCGGCGGCGGAGCGCGCGAGCGGCACCGCGCGGCTGACGCTCGTCGACGGGCGCGAGCTGCAGGCCGCGTCCGTGCCGCTGCCCGACGGCAACGCGCTGCTGCTGCTGCTCGACATCACCGCCAGCCAGCGCGTCGAGCGCGCGCTGAGGGACCGCACCCGCGCGCTGGAGGAGGGCGACCGGATCAAGACGGCGTTCGTGGAGACCATGTCCTACGAGCTGCGCACGCCGCTCACGTCCATCAGCGGCTTCGCGGAGATGCTGGCCGAGGGCCTGGCGGGCGAACTGCCGGAGGCGGCGGAGGGCTACGTCGCGGACATCCGGGAGGCGGTCGCCACGCTCGGCGACCTGATCGACAACGTGCTCGACCTGACCGCCGGCGCGGCCGGCCGCCTGCCGGCGCAGACCACGCCGGTCGATCTCGGCTGGCTGCTCGACGACCTCGCCACCGGGGCGGAGCGGCGCGCGCGCGCGGCGGGGCTGACCTTCGCGCGCCAGATCGCCTCCGACCTGCCGACGATCGGCGGCGACGCCGCGCGGCTGCGCAAGGCCATCGACCACCTGATCGACAACGCGCTCGGCTATACGCCCAGGGGCGGGCGCGTGCTGCTCCACGCCGACGCGGACGCGCGCCGCGTGCGGGTGATCGTGTCCGACGACGGGCCGGGCATGGACCCCGAGCAGGCGGCGCGCGCGCTCGACCTGTTCACCGCCGTCGATCCGGTGCGCCAGCGCGAGGGCGCGCTGGGCATCGGCCTGCCGCTCGCCCGCCAGGTGGCGCTGGCGCACGGCGGCTCGCTGACGCTGGAGTCGGAGCCCGGGGTGGGCACGATGGCGGTCATGGAGCTGCCGCTGTGATCCTGGACGAGGAGGGGGTGCGCGGTGTCGGCCGCGGGCTCGCCGCCGCGCTGCGGCCGGGCGACGTGGTCGGTCTGAACGGGCCGCTGGGGGCGGGCAAGACGACGCTGGCGCGCGCCGTGCTGCGCGCGCTGGGCGAGCCCGGCGAGGTGCCGTCGCCCTCCTTCGCGCTGGTGCAGCCCTATGGTCCCCCGGCGCTCGCCTTTTCGGTGGCGCACGTCGACCTCTACCGGATCGAGGACCCCGGCGAACTGGCGGAGCTGGGGCTGGACGAGGCGCGGGCCGACGGCGCGCTGCTGATCGAATGGCCCGACCGGCTGGGCGGGCATCTGTTCGCCGACCGGCTCGATCTGGCGCTCGCCCCGGCGGGCGAGGGGCGGCGGTGGTTGACAGCCACGGTGCCGCCGTCATGGGAGGGCCGATGGCCGCCCCACCCGTGACCCCGCACATGGCCGACTTCCTGGCGCGCGCGGGCTGGGGCGGGGCGGCGGTGGCGCCGCTGGCCGGCGACGCGTCCTTCCGCCGCTACTTCCGCGTCGGCCGGGGCGGGCGATGCGCGGTGCTGATGGACGCGCCCCCGCCGGAGGAGGAGGTGGCGCCCTTCCTCGCCATGGCCGGCTATCTCGCCCGCCACGGCTTCGCCGCGCCGCGCGTGCTGGCGGCGGACGAGGCGCGGGGTCTGGTGCTGCTCAGCGACCTGGGCGACCGGCGGATGCGCGAGGCGGTGGACGCCGATCCCACGCTCGAAGGCCCGGTGTACGAGGCGGCGGTGGACCTGCTCGTCCGCCTGCGCGACGCGGCCCCGGCCGACGTGCCGCCCTACGATTCCGCCGCGCTGCACCGGGAGGCGGCGCTGTTCGTCGACTGGTGGGCGCCGGCCGCCGACCTGGAGGTGGACCGCGACGGCCACCGCGCGGCCTGGGACGCGGTGTTCGCCGGGCTTGCCGGGGCCGGGGCGACGGTGCTGCGCGACTACCACGCGGAGAACATCATGCTGACGGGCGGGGGCGGCGCGCCGGCGCTGGCGCTGCTCGATTTCCAGGACGCGCTGGTGGGCCACCCCGCCTACGACCTCGTGTCCCTGTTGCAGGATGCGCGGCGCGACGTGTCGGCGGAGCTGGAGGCGGCGATGCTGGATCGCTATCGCTCCGCGACAGGCGAAGGCGAGGGCTTCGCGGCCGACTACCACCGGCTGGGCGCGCAGCGGAACGCCAAGATCCTGGGCATCTTCGCCCGGCTGTCGCGCCGCGACGGCAAGCACCGCTATCTCGACCTGATGCCGCGCGTCCGCGCGCACCTCGCCCGCGACCTCGCGCACCCGGCGTTGGCGCCGGTGGCGGCGTGGTTCGCCGCCAACGTGCCGGACGACGCGACCGTGGAGCGCCGATGGTAGCGATACCGTCCTGTGCGATGGTGCTGGCCGCCGGGCTGGGCAAGCGGATGCGCCCGCTGACCGCGACGCGCCCCAAGCCGCTGATCGAGGTCGCCGGGCGCACGCTCCTCGACCACGCGCTCGACCGGCTGGAGGAGGCGGGGGTGGGGCGCGCGGTGGTGAACGTCCATTACCTCGCCGGCGCGGTCGAGGCGCACCTCGCCAAGCGCCGGCGCGGCCCCGCGACCGTGATATCCGACGAGCGCGATCAGCTGCTGGAGACCGGCGGCGGCGTGGTCAAGGCGCTGCCGATGATCGGCTGCGATCCCTTCCTGGTGGTCAACAGCGACACGATCTGGGTCGATGGGCCGTTCAATTCGCTCGCCATGCTGGCCGAGCGCTTCGACCCGGCGCGCATGGACGTCTGCCTGATGCTCGTCCCCGCGCCGCACGCCACCTGCCACGCCGGACCCGGCGACTTTCGCGTCGCCGCCGACGGCCGGCTGAGCTGGCGCAGGCCGGGCACGGTCGCCACCCACGTCTATGCCGGCGCGCACGTCTGCGCCAAGGGGCTGTTCGCCGGGTCGCCCGACGGCCCCTTCTCGCTGGTCCGGCTGTGGAGCCGCGCGATCGAGGCCGGCCGCGCCTACGGCTTCGTCCATCCCGGCCTGTGGTTCGATGTCGGCACTCCGCCGGCGATCGCCGTCACCGAGGCGCGGCTGAAGCTTGACTGAGGCGGCGCGCCCCACCGTCTCGACGATCCCCGCGCACCGCGCCTTCGCCGACGCGCTCGCCGCCGGGCTGATCCGGCGGCACGGGCGCGGGCCGCTGGATCTCGCCGGCGGCACGATCCTGCTGCCCAACGCGCGGTCGGCGCGCACGGTGCGCGACGCCTTCGTCCGCGCGAGCGCGGGCGGCCTGATCCTGCCGCGCCTGGTGGTGATCGGCGACGCGGAGCTGGACGAGGCGGTCGGGCTGCCGCTCGACGCGATGGACGACGCCCCGCTGCCGCCCGCCATCGCCCCGCTCGCGCGGCGGATGCTGCTGGCGACCGCGCTGGCGGAGCGGCTGCCGCGCGGGATCGGGCCGGCCGAGGCGGTCCGGCTGGCGGGCGCGCTCGGGGCGGCGATCGACACGCTGACGGTCGAGGAGGTCGATCCGCGCGCGCTCGCCGACCTCGACGTGCTGCCGGAGCTGCAGGCGCACTGGCAATTGTCGCTGGGCGTCTTCGCCGACCTGGCGCGCGACTGGCCCGGGATGTTGGCGGAGCGCGGGCTGATCGACCTGGCGGAGCGGCGCAACCGCCTGCTGAACCGCGTCGCGAAGGTGTGGGCGGAGCGGCCGCCGGCCGGGTTCCTGATCGCGGCGGGGGTGGAGACCGGCTCGCCCGCCGTCGCCCGGCTGCTCAAGACCGTCGCCTTTTCGCCCCGGGGCGCGGTCGTGTTCGCCGGGCTGGACCTCCTCATGCCGGACGAGGAGTGGGACTGGCTGGGCGAGGACCGCGCGGGCGAGGCGCACCCGCAGTTCGGCCCGCGCCGGCTGCTCGACCGGATGGACGTGGCCCGCGCCGAGGTCGGCGTCTGGCCGCACGGCGGCGGCGCGGACGCGAACGAGCGGCGGGGGCGGTTGGTCGCCAGCGCGTTCGCGCCCGCGCCCTTCACGGGAGAGTGGTTCGAGCGCGTGCCCGCGCAGGCGCGGCTGAACGGCGTCGCCGCGATCGAGTGCGACACGCCCGCCGAGGAGGCGCAGGCGGTGGCGCTGCTGCTGCGCGGGGCGCTGGAGACGCCCGGACGACGCGCCGCGCTCGTCACCCCCGACCGCGCGCTCGCCCGGCGAGTGGCGGCGCATCTCGGCCGCTGGGGCGTGGAGGTGGACGACTCCGCCGGCACGCCGCTCGCCGCCACGCCGCCCGGCGCGTTCCTGCGCGAACTGGCCGCGAGCGTGGCCGACCGCTTCGCGCCGCTGGGGCTGATGGCGGTGCTCAAGCATCCGCTGGCGAGCGGCGGGCTGGCGCGGATCGAGTGGCTGGCGGGCGCGCGCGTGCTCGACCTCAGGCTGCGCGGCGTCCGTCCGCCGGCCGGGCTGGCGGGGATCGCGGCGCGGCTGGGCGAGCTGCCCGACGGCGCGGCGGCGGTGTGGGAGCGCGCGCGCGAGGCGCTGGCACCGCTGGACGACCTGCGGACCTGCGGCGCCGCGGCCTTCGCGGCCCGCTTCCGCGCCGCCGCGGAGGCGCTGGCGGGCGAGGCCCTGTGGAGCGCGCCCGCCGGCCGCGCGCTCGCGGACTGGTGGGACGAGGTGGAGATGGACGCGGCCCTGCTCGGCCGGATCGCGCCCGCCGACTGGCCCGCGCTGCTGGACAGTTTGCTGGAGCGCCGCGCGGTGCGGCCGCCGCAGGGAGGGCACCCGCGCCTCGCGATCCTGGGGCTGATCGAGGCGCGGCTGGCGCACACCGACCTGATGGTCGCGGGCGGGCTGAACGAGGGCGTGTGGCCCGCGCTGCCCGCGCCCGACCCGTGGCTGGCGCCGCGCATCCGGCGCGAGCTGGACCTGCCGTCGGGCGAGCGGCGGATCGGGCTGGCCGCGCACGACCTCCAGAACCTGCTCGGCGCGCCGGCGGTGGTGCTGACCCGCGCCCGGCGGAGCGAGGGCGCGCCGACCGTCGCCTCGCGCTTCTGGCTGCGGCTGGAGGCGATGTCGGGCGGCCTCAGGCGCGACGACGCCACGCTGGCGCTCGCCCGCGCGCTCGACGAGCCGGACCGGGTGGAGCGCGCCGCGCGGCCCGCGCCGCGCCCGCCGGCCACCGCCCGGCCCAAGCGGATCAGCGTGTCCGACGTCGACCGGCTGGCGGCGGACCCCTACGCCTTCTACGCCGCGCGCGTGCTGCGGCTCGCCGCGCTCGCGGGGCTGGAGGAGGAGCCGGACGCGGCCTGGCGCGGCGTCCACGTCCACGCCATCCTGGACGCGTGGCACCGGCTCGACGGCGGCGACCCCGACCGCCTGCCGCCGCGCGCCCGCGCCTTCCTGGACGCGGAGGGCGAGCACCCGCTGCTGCGCGCGCTGTGGGAGCCGCGCCTGCTGCGCTCGCTGGAATGGGTCGCGGGGCGGCTGGCCGCCGAGCGCGCGGCGGGGCGCGAGGTGCTCGCCACCGAGGTGTGGGCGAGGCTGGAGCGCGGCGGGGTCGCGCTGCGCGGCCGGATCGACCGGATCGACCGGCTGGCGGACGGAGCGCTGGGGGTGGTGGATTACAAGACCGGCGGCGCGCCGTCCGCCGCGATGGTGCGCGCCGGCTACGCCCTCCAACTCGGCCTGGGCGGCCTGCTGGTGCGGAACGGCGGGGTGGAGGGGCTGGCGGAGACGGTCGGCGGCTTCGAATACTGGTCGTTCCGCCGCAAGGGGGACGAGTGGGGCCAGATCGCCACGCCGGTGGACGACAAGGAGCGGTACGGGCGGATGCGTCCCGACGCGCTCGTGCCCCACGCGACGGCGTGCTTCGACGCGCTGGCGGCCGACTATCTGACCGGAGAGATGCCCTTCGTGGCCAAGCTCGCGCCGCAATGGACGCGCGGCGGCGACTACGACCAGCTCATGCGGCTGGAGGAGTGGTGGGGGAGGGAGGCGGATGTATAGTGCTGACAGTTCCTCTCCCTGGAAGACAGCAGATGCGGCCGAGCTTCGCCCCTGGGATGGTGCCCGGATGAGCGAAGGAGGCTCGCTGTCGCTCGCACCCACCCCCGGCCCCTCCCTGGAAGGGAGGGGAGAGCGATGGTGACCGTCACCCTCCATCCGCAACAGCTCGGCGCGAGCGAGCCGGGGGGGCACCGCTGGGTCGCCGCCTCGGCCGGCACCGGCAAGACTCAGGTGCTCTCCGCGCGTGTCCTGCGCCTGCTGCTGTCCGGCGCGCGGCCGGAATCGATCCTGTGCCTGACCTTCACGCGCGCGGGCGCGGCGGAGATGCAGGAGCGGGTGAATGGGCGGCTCGCCCGCTGGGTGCGCCTCAACGACGGCCTGCTCGGCGCGGAGCTGAAGGCAATGGGCGAGCCCGTCGATCCCGACACGCTGGCGCGCGCCCGCCGGCTGTTCGCGCGCGTGCTCGACGCGGGTGGGGGCGGCCTGCGGGTGCAGACCATCCACGGCTTCTGCCAGTCGCTCCTCGCCTCCTTCCCGCTGGAGAGCGGGCTGGCGCCGGGCTTCGCGATCATCGGCGACGACGAGCGGCGGCGGCTCGCCAACGCGACCCTGACCGAGCTGCTGCTCGCCGACGAGGGTGGCGCGCTCGGAGACCGGATCGGCGCGCTGTCGGTGCGGCTGGGGGAGGGCGCGGCGCTGGACTTCCTGATCCGCTGCGCCGGGGCGGCCGCCACGCTGGCGGCGCTGCCCGAGGGCCTGCGCGACTGGCTGCGGCTGGCGGCGGGCTTCACCGGATCGGTGGCGGACGCGATGGCGGCGGCGTGCGCCGATGGAGCGTTCCCCACCGCCACGGTCGCCGCCTACGCCGCCGCCGTGCGCGCCTGTGGCGGCCGCGACGCCGACGCGCACGCCGACGCGCTGACCGAGTGGCTGGCGCTCGACGCCGCCGCCCGTGCCGGGCGCCTCGACCTGCCGTGCGGCGCGATGCTGACCGCGGGCGGCACGCCGCGAGCCATCTCGCGGCTCGCCAAGCGGGAGCCGGAGGCCGAGGCGTGGCAGGCGGCGATCTGCGCGGCGCTGGCGACCGTCACCGGCCTCGAGGCGCTGGCCGGCTGGATCGACGAACTCGCCGAGGCGCTGACCGCCGGCCGCGCCTTCGCCGACGCGTTCACGGCCGCCAAGCGGCGCGCCGGGCTGGTCGATTACGACGACCTGATCGCCGGCGCGGGCGAACTGCTCGGCCGGTCCGCCATGGCCGACTGGGTGCGCTACACGCTCGACGCGAGGATCGACCACATCCTTGTGGACGAGGCGCAGGACACCAACGTCGAGCAGTGGCGGGTCGTGGAGGCCTTGGCGGACGAGTTCTTCGCCGGGCGCGACGACCAGGACGCGCCCGTCACCCGCACGCTGTTCGCGGTGGGCGATTTCAAGCAGGCGATCTTCGGCTTCCAGGGCACCGACCCGGCCGCCTTCGCCGCCGCGCGGGAGCGGTTCGGAGCGCGCGCCCAGGCGGTCGCGGCCCCCTTCGCCGAACTGGCGCTCACCCGCTCCTTCCGCTCGACGCCGGCGATCCTGCGGCTGGTGGACGCGGTGGTCGAGCGGCTGGGCGCCGACGCGCTGGGTCCGGACGTGGCCGCCGCCCGCCACCAGAGCGCCACCGGCGGCCCGGGCGAGGTGATCCTGGCCGAGCCCGTGGCGGTGCCGGAGCGCGCGGAGGCGGAGGAGTCGGATCGCGACGAGGGCTGGCTCGACGACGCCGACCGCCGCCTCGCCCAGCGCATCGCGCGGCAGGTGCGCGCGTGGATCGACGGCGGGCTGACGGTCGGCCACCCGCCGCGTCCCGTGCGTCCGGGCGACATCATGGTCCTCGCCCGCGCGCGCGGCCCCTACGTCCCGCTGCTCGTGGCGCGGCTGCACGAGGAGGGCGTGCCGGTGGCCGGCGTCGACCGGCTGTTCCTGTCCGCGCCGCTGGTCGTGCAGGACCTGCTCGCCGCGATCCGCTGGGTGCTGCAGCCCGAGGACGACCTGGCGCTCGCCAACCTGCTGGTCGGCCCGCTGATCGGCTGGACCCAGGACGAGCTGATGGCGCGCGCCGTGCGCGGCGAGGCGTCGCTCTGGCGGCACCTGCGCGACACGCGGCCGGAGGCGGAGCTGGCGCCGCTGCGCGACCTGCTCGCTCGCGCCGACTTCGTGGCTCCCTACGAGTTCCTGGAGCGGATGCTGTCCGGCCCGCTCGGCGGCCGCGCGAAGCTGCTGGCGCGCCTGGGGCGCGAGGCGCTCGATCCGCTGGAGGAGCTGCTGAACGCCGCCGTGCTGTTCGAGGCGACGGAACCGCCCGGCCTGCAGCGCTTCCTCCACTGGATCGAGCGGTCGGCGAGCGAGATCAAGCGCGAGCAGGCGGAGGCGGGGGACGCGGTGCGCGTGCTGACGGTCCACGGCGCCAAGGGGCTGGAGGCGCCGGTGGTGATCCTCGCCGACGCCACCAGGGACCCGGACGCCGGTCACCACGGCCGCTTCGAGTGGCGGCTGTCGGAGGCGGTGCGCCTGCCCGCGCTGCCGCCGCGCGGCGCGGAGGCGTCGGGCGCGATCGCCGACGCGGTGGCGGCCAACGCGGCGCGCGAGGCGGCCGAGCACCGCCGGCTGCTCTATGTCGCGCTGACCCGCGCGCGCGAGCGGCTGCTGGTGGTCGGCAAGGCCCCGGCGCGCGGCGGGGTGCCCGCCTCCTCCTCCTGGCACGCCGCGGTGGACGCCGGACTGGACGCGCTGGGGGTGGAGTGGGAGGACGACCCGCTGTGGGGACGGGTGCGGCGCTTCGCCGACGACGCGCCCTGGATCGGACGGGGCGCGGCGGCGGCGGCGCGGGTGGCGGCCGAGGTGGTGGCGCCGCCCGACTGGTTGCGCCGGCCCGCGCCGCCCGAGGCGCGGCCGCCGCGTCCGCTCGCGCCCTCGCGGCTCGGCGCGGACGACGCCGCCGACCGCCCGCTCGGCCCGGCGCGCGCCGAGGCGATCGAGCGCGGGCTGCTCCTCCACGCGCTGTTCGAGCGCCTGCCGCCGGTGGCGCCCGAGCGCCGGCGGGAAGCGGGCGTGCGGTGGCTCGCCGCCCGGCGGGGCGTGGACCAGGCCCGCGCCGCCGAGCTGACCGACGCCGCGCTGGCGGTGATCGAGCTGCCGGACTGGGCGCGGCTGTGGGGGCTGCAGGCGCTCGCCGAGGCGCCGCTCTCCGCCGTCGTGGACGGCGAGGTGGTGGCCGGCACGGTGGACCGGCTGGTGGTGACCGACGATCTGGTGGAGGTGGTCGATTTCAAGACCGGGTTGGCGCTGCCCGCGTCTTCGGACGAGGTGCCCGCCGCCTATCTGCGCCAGATGGCCGCCTATCGCGAGGCGCTGAGGGCGATGTTCCCCGATCGGCCGGTGCGCGCCGCGCTGCTCTACACCGCCGCCCCGCGCTGGTTCGATCTGCCGGACGCGCTGCTCGACGGGCACAAGCCGGGCTCCGCCGGAGACAACAAAGTCTAGCTTGGGGCGTTGGTGCGGCGACCCCATTTTCGTCACGGCAGACAAGGAGACACGCCCATGGCCACCAAGACGATCACCGACCAGAGCTTCGCCGACGATGTGACGGGCAGCGACACGCCCGTGCTGGTCGATTTCTGGGCCGAGTGGTGCGGACCTTGCAAGATGATCGGCCCGGCGCTCGAGGAGATCAGCGACGAGCTGGACGGACGGGTCACCATCGCCAAGCTCAACATCGACGAGAACCCCGACATGGCCGGCAGGCTGGGCGTGCGCGGCATCCCGACGATGATGCTGTTCAAGGGCGGCGAACTGGCCGCCACCAAGATCGGCGCCGCCCCCAAGAGCGCGCTCAAGAGCTGGCTTGAGGGCGAGTTGGAAGTGACGGGCGAGCGGGGCGCTCAGTTTTCCGCGAAGGGGTCGTAACTGCCGAAGCTCCAGACGTTTCCTTCCGGGTCGCGCGCGCTGTAACCGCGACCGCCGTAATCCTGGTCCTCCGGTTCTCTGAAGAGATCGGCGCCAGCCGCGCGCGCTCTCCGGGCGTGGGCGTCGATGTCGTCGATCACCACGTAGGGCGCCTGCGTGTTGCCGCGGGCCTGGGTCACCGACACCATGGGCGCGGCGCGGCTGAACTCCGATCCCCGCTCGGAACTCAGCATCACCATCTGCCCCTCGCGCACCAGCTGCGCATGGTGGATGATCGAGGGGTCGTCAGGATCGGCATGCACGGCGTGGCGGGTAAAGCCGAATGCGGTACACAGGAAGTCGATCGCCGCGGATGCGTCGGTGTAGCGCAGGCAGGGAATGATGGCGGGGCGGACGGACATGGGCATCTCCTGGGTTGGACTGGCCCCTTCGATAAAAGGAGTCGCAGACCCGGGGATTGTAGATTTGGGGGTCAGTCCCGCACCCCGCCGCCCGCCGGGATCAGCCGCGACCGCAACTCGCCGGGCGTCATGCCCGCGAGCCGGCGCACCTCGTGCGTCATGTGCGCCTGGTCGGCATAGCCGCCGGCGACCGCCAGCTCGGCGAGCGGAGATCCGGCTTCCGCCTGGATCGTCGCGGTCAGGCGCTCGAACCGCGCGAGCCCGGCGAACTGCGCCGGTCGCATCCCCGTCGCGTCGCGGAACCAGCGGGCCAGCCGCTTGCGGCTCCAGCCCCAATCCTCCGCCAGCGCCGTGACGCGCCCGCCGCCGCTCAGATGGTCGAAGGCGCGGGCGAGGGCCGGCTCGACAGCTGGGCTCCGGGCCAGGCGCTCGAGGAGGAAGGCGTCGAGCAGGTCGAACCGCGCTTCGGCGTCGCTCGCCTCGACCAGCCGTCCACCCAGTGCGAACGCGGCGTCGCCCAGCACGTCCTCGAGCCGGACGACGACATCGCCCAGGGCGGCGAGCGGCACGCCGGCCAGGCGGGCGAGCCGTTCGACCGGCAGGTGGACGTGCACGCCGGCCATCTCCCCGGTCGAGCGCGAGAGCGAGGTCGCCCGCGCCATCCCGCCGAGAAAGCCCTCGCCCGCCCCGAAGCGCGTCGACGTGCCGCTCGCGTCGACGATCTCCAGCGGCGCGCCGAGATTGACGATGAACACGCCGCAGGTCGAGGCCAGCTCGCGTCGCGTGGCGAAGCTGCGGGTGCGTTCACGCCAGAAGGCGTAGCGATCGACCTCGCCGGCCAGCGTGGGGGCGGGCCCCGCTTCGCGGATGTGCCACCGGTCGCTGCCGTCGTCATAGGCGCGGACGCGGGTGGGCCTGGTCATGCGCGCGGCCATAGCACGGAAGTGCGGCGGCCTTCATCCTCGCCGTGCCGGCGGGGAAGGCCACCTCATCCGAACAGCACTTCCGCCCCCATCTCCCACATCGTCGGCGAACACGCGCCCAGCAGGCCGGTGCGGGTGTCGCCGATCCGGTATTCGCCGCCGTCGGTCCGCGCCACGCGGCCTCCGGCCTCGTTGACGAACAGCGCGCCGGGCGCGTGGTCCCAGGGCAGGGTGCGCTGGAACACCGTCAGGTCGTTTTCGCCGAGCACCAGCCGCGGGTACTGCTCCGCGGCGCAGCGCGGGATCGGGTGGGTGACGAGCCGCCCGGCGGCGCGCGCCTCCAGGTCCTCGCGCATCCCGTCGGGCATGTAGGAGGTGCCGAGCGCCGCCACCGGCAGCGGCGCGCCCGTGGGTCGGGCGCGCACGCGCTCGCCGTCGATCCACGCGCCGCCGCCCAGCGCCGCGTGGCACATCCGATCGCGCAGCGGGTCGTGGAGCCAACCCGCCCGCACTGTGCCCGCGTCGGACAGCGCCACCATCATCCCGAAGGGCGCGCGCCCCGCGGCGAAGTTGCCGGTGCCGTCGATCGGATCGACGATCCAGGCGGTGCCCCGCTCCAGCCCTTCCAGTTGCGCCGGATCGGCCGCGCACGCCTCCTCGCCGACCACGCGCGCGCCGGGAACGAGTGGCAGCAGCCCCTCGGCGAGCGCCGCCTCCGCCTCCCGGTCCGCGATCGTCACGAGGTCGCCGGGCGACTTCTCCTCCACCTCGTCGTCGCCCAGATGGCGGAAGCGGGGCATCACGACGTCGGCGGCGACCCGGCGGATCAGCGCGGCGACGGCGGTGTCCAGCGTGCCCCTCATCCGCGCATCAGCACCTGGCCCAAACGCGGCAGGTGGACATGGACCGTGCCGGCACGCCCGCCGGTGCGCTCCACGACGATGCGCGTGGCGTCGAGGCCGACCAGCGCGCCGGCGACGACCGCCGGGTCGGGCGTGTCGGTCTTGACCCGCACCGGCTCGCCCGCGCTCCAGCCGTCCTCGACGCTGTAGGAGCCCGATGGCTCGTTCCCGGCGGCCAGTGCGATCGCCTGTTCGGCGGTCCAGTCGCCGGGAGTGCCGTGGCCGACCGCCGCCACCCGCCCGGCCCACCCGCCGACGGTGTCGCCGAAGGAGGCGGGGGCCAGGCCCCGCATCCGCTGGAACCAGACCAGCATGTAGAGCGCCAGATCGGCGTGGCCCGGCTCGTCGCCGCCCACGAACCGCCGTCCATCGGCGAGGATCGAGTCGATGATGGCGACGGTGGCGGCGAACTGCGCCTCCAGGTGCGGCGCGCCCTTGAGCAGCGCCTCCTTCTTCAGCCCGAACCGCGCGCCCCGGTCCTGCCAGAAGGCGTCTGGCACCTGATCGGCGATGGGTGCGAGCGCCGCGCCCACCGTAGGGCCGAAGGCCAGCGCGGCCGACAACGCGATCGACAGTCCGGCCCGACCGAGCGGCGGCGGATAGAGGCTCGGCCCGTCGACCCGCTCCTCCAGCGCGCTGCAGATCGCCAGCGTGTCGCAATACACGTCCGCCCCGATCTGGAGCACCGGCGTGCGCTCGTAGCCGCCGGTGAGCGCGGTCAGATCCGGCTTGGGCGACACCGACGGGATCACCACCGCGTGATAGCGCGCACCCTTCAGCCCGAGCGCCAGCCGGACGACCTCCGCCCAGGGGGAGTTCGGGTAGTGGTGCAGCACCAGATCGGTCATGTCAGCTCCTGTAGTCGGCGTTGATGGCGATGTAGCCGTGGGTGAGGTCGCAGGTCCAAATCGTCGCGCGGCCGTCGCCCAGGCCGAGGTCGACGTCGATCGCCACCTCCTGACCGGCCAGGTGGCGGGCGACGGGGGCCTCGTCATAGCCGGGCACCACCTGGCCGTCGCGCGCGACCTCCACGCCGCCGAAGCGGATGGAGAGGCGGTCGCGCTCCGCCGGCTCGCCCGCCTTGCCGACCGCCATCACCACGCGGCCCCAGTTGGCGTCGCCGCCCGCCACCGCCGTCTTGACGAGCGGCGAGTTGGCGATCGAGCGGGCGACCACCGCCGCGCTGTCGTCGCTCTCCGCCCCCGCGACGGTGATCGCGATCAGCCTGGTCGCGCCCTCGCCGTCGCGCACCACCAGCAGTGCCAGCCGACGGCACAGATCGGAGAGCGCCGCCTGCACGGCGTCCGCGCCCGGACTGTCGCGCTCGGTCAGCGGCGCGCCGCCCCCGGCTCCGGTGGCGAAGGCGAGCACGGTGTCGCTGGTCGACGTGTCGCCGTCCACCGTGATGCGGTTGAAGCTGGCCGCGACCGCCTCGTCCAGCATCGCCCGCCAGAGCGGCGGGTCGATGGCGAGGTCGGTGACGACATAGGCGAGCATCGTCGCCATGTCCGGCTGGATCATGCCCGATCCCTTGGCGACGCCGACCAGGTCGATGGTGCGCCCGCCGACCACCGCGCGGGTCCGCGCGCCCTTCGGAAAGGTGTCGGTCGTGCCGATCGCGCGCGCCACCGCCTCCCAGCCGACGGGCGCGGCGGCCAACGCGGCGTCCAGCCCCGCCTCCGCCACCGCCACGGGCAGCGGCACGCCGATGACGCCGGTGGACGAGACGAAGACCTCCAGCGGCGCGCAGCCGGTCGCCCAGGCGACCTTCGCCGCGATCGCCTCCACCGCCTCGCGCCCCGGCGTGCCGGTGAAGGCGTTGGCGTTGCCCGCGTTCACCACCAGCGCGCGCGCGCGGCCGTGGGGCAGGGCCGCGCGGCACCACTCCACCTCCGGCGAGGGGCAGCGCGACCGCGTGGTGACGCCGGCCACCGCCGTGCCGGACGCGAAGGTGACGAGCGTCAGGTCGTCGCGGTCCCACTCCCTGTATCCGGCCCGCACCGTCCGCGCCTCGCAGCCGGCGACGGCGGGCAGGTCGGGAAAGGGGCGGGCGAGCGGGGAGGGGGGCGGGGCGTCCATGGCCGCGATGCCTAGCGGAGCAGGTCGCGCGCGGCCACCGCTTGACCTCAGCGACCGGCGCCAGCAATGCCCGAGGGGAAGGAGGGCCACGGATGTCGTCGCAGTCACGGAGCCGGGCGGGTGCGCACGATCGGCGGCGGGTCCGCCGGCTCGCCCTGGCGGTCGGAGGTCTCGTCCTCGCCGGCTCTGCGGAGGCGCGCGACGCCCGTCCGCCCGTCCTTCGCCAGGTGGGGATCTCGGACGCCGACTACCCCGAGACGGCGATCGCGGCTGGTATCGAAGGCACGACGGTCGTCCAGGTGGACGTGGACGCCAGCGGCGGGGCGACCGCCTGTCGCGTGGTGGCCTCGAGCGAGTCATCGATCCTCGACGACTTCACCTGCAAGGCGGCGATGACCCGTATGGAGTTCTCCCCGGGCGCCGACACGCGCGGCCGCCCGGTCGGCGGCACCGTGCGGCTCCCCGTCGCATGGAGGCTGCCCGAACGCCCGTCGCTGCCGGACCGCTTCCGCGTCACCTACACCGTCGATCGGCTCGCCGACGGCACGCTCGCCAACTGTCGGCTGGCGGATGCGCCGTCGGAGGACGCGTGCGACGTGTGGCGTGGCGGCGCGGGCGGCCCGGCCGCCTTCGCGCGCACCTACCGTCCCGGCGAGGCGCTGCGGCTGACCTTCGCGGTCGACGTGCGCCCCTGGACCGGGTCACTGCAGCCGGTGGCGCCGCCCGGCGGGGTCGAGCAGGCCGTGCTGCTGGGCGGCGAGGAGACGGACTCCTGCGCGCGGCTGGGCGAGGACGGTCCGGTCATGCGCGGATGGGAGGAGATCACCGCCTGTCCGCCCGTCTCCGATCCGGCGGCGTTCTTCGCCACGCTCGGCGATCCCCGCCCGCGCCAGTCCACCTGGACGCTGGCCGCGGAGCCTGTCGCCCGCTGAGACGCCCGTGACCGGCCCCTCCGATTGACCTCAACCGGACCCGAACCTATCTCGCACCCTTGAGCTTCCAAGGCGGGCGCGGCCGTGCGACGGCGGCGGCCGCACATCGCACACGACAGGACACGCCGCCATGCTGGCCGCCTTCGCCAAGACCGTCTTCGGGTCGTCCAACGACCGCTATGTCCGTTCGATCCGCAAGATCGTCGATCGCGTCAACGCGCTCGAACCCGCCATGCAGGCGCTGACCGACGAGGAGCTGGCGGACCAGACCACCGTGTTCCGCGACCGGCTGGCGGGCGGCGAGGCGCTCGACGACCTGCTGCCCGAAGCCTTCGCCACCGTGCGCGAGGTCTCCGTGCGCGTGCTCGGCATGCGGCCGTTCGACGTGCAGCTGATCGGCGGCGTGGTGCTTCATCGCGGCGAGATCGCGGAGATGGCGACCGGCGAGGGCAAGACGCTGGTGGCCACGCTGCCGACCTACCTCAACGCGCTCGCCGGACGCGGCGTCCACGTCGTCACGGTCAACGACTATCTGGCCCGGCGCGACGCGGAGTGGATGGGGCGGGTCCACCGCTTCCTGGGGCTGTCGGTCGGCGTCATCGTGCCCAACCTCAACGAGTTCGAGCGGCGCGAGGCCTACCACTCCGACATCACCTACGGCACCAACAACGAGTTCGGCTTCGATTATCTGCGCGACAACATGAAGTACGACCGCGCGCAGATGACGCAGCGCGAATACGCCTACGCCATCGTCGACGAGGTGGATTCGATCCTGATCGACGAGGCGCGCACCCCGCTCATCATCTCCGGCCCGACCGACGACAAGTCGGAGCTGTACCTGAAGGTCGACGCGGTGGTGAAGCGCATCCCCCCCGACGACTACGAGGTGGACGAGAAGCAGAAGTCCGTCATCCTGACCGAGGACGGGACGGAGTCCGCGGAGCGCGCGCTGGAGGAGGCCGACCTCCTGGAGGGCACCAACCTCTACGACTTCGAGAACACGCAGGTCGTCCACCACCTCAACCAGGCGCTGCGCGCCAACGCGCTGTTCAAGCGCGACATCGACTACATCGTGAAGGACGGCAAGGTCGTCATCATCGACGAGTTCACCGGCCGCATGATGGACGGCCGCCGCTGGTCCGACGGCCTGCACCAGGCGGTCGAGGCCAAGGAGGGCGTGGAGATCGAGCCGGAGAACCAGACGCTCGCCTCGATCACCTTCCAGAACTACTTCCGCATGTACGGCAAGCTGTCGGGCATGACCGGCACGGCGGCCACGGAAGCCGCCGAGTTCTTCGACATCTACAAGATGAACGTGGTCTCCATCCCCACCAACCGGCCGATCGACCGGACCGACGAGGAGGACACCTTCTACAAGTCGATGACCGACAAGTTCGCGGGCATCGCGGCGACCATCAAGGAGCACGCGGAGCGCGGCCAGCCGGTGCTGGTCGGCACCGTCAGCATCGAGAAGTCGGAGCTGCTCTCCGAGTTCCTGACCAAGGAGGGCGTGCCCCACGCCATCCTGAACGCCCGCCAGCACGAGCGCGAGGCGCACATCGTGGCCCAGGCCGGCCGCGCTGGCACGGTGACGATCGCCACCAACATGGCCGGGCGCGGCACCGACATCCAGCTGGGCGGCAATCTGGAGTTCCGCATCGGCGACGAGCTGGCCGAGATGCCGGAGGGGCCGGAGCGCGACGCGGCGATCGAGCGCATCAAGAGCGAGATCGCGGCCGAGAAGGAGCGGGTGAAGGCCGCCGGCGGCCTGTTCGTGCTCGCCACCGAGCGCCACGAGAGCCGCCGCATCGACAACCAGCTGCGCGGGCGGTCGGGCCGCCAGGGCGACGCCGGCCTGTCGCGCTTCTACCTGTCGCTCGACGACGACCTGCTGCGCATCTTCGGTCCCGACACGATGTTCTCCAAGATGATGCGCGCCAACCTGGAGGACGGCGAGGCGCTGCCGCCGTCGCGCTGGATGACCAAGGCGATCGAGACCGCGCAGAAGAAGGTCGAGCGCCGCAACTACGACATCCGCAAGCAGGTCGTCGAGTATGACGACGTGATGAACGACCAGCGCAAGGTCATCTACGAACAGCGCAGCGAAATGATCGACGCCGACGACCTGTCGGACATCCTGGACGGGATGCGCTCGGAGACGGTCGAGAACCTGGTCCATGAGAGCTGCCCGCCGGGCACCTATCCGGAACAGTGGAACGTCGAGCGGCTGAAGGCGCGGGTCGCCGAGCTGCTCGACCTCGCGCCGCCGATCGACGCCTGGCTGGAGGAGGACGCGGTCGAGTCGGAGATGCTGGTCGAGCGGCTGTCCGGCCTGTCCGACGACGCCCTCACCGAGAAGATCGCCGCGCTGCCGCCGGAGACGTGGCACCAGGTGCAAAGGTCGATCCTGCTGCAGCAGCTCGATCACCACTGGAAGGAGCACCTGTCGACGCTCGATGCGCTCAGGCAGGTGATCCATCTGCGCGCCTACGCCCAGAAGACGCCGATCAACGAGTACAAGCACGAGGCCTTCGCGCTGTTCGAGCGGATGCTGACCGCGATCCGCGAGGACGCGACGCGCATCGTGTCGACCGCGCGCTTCGAGATGCAGCCGCCGCCCGAGCTGCCCCGGATGCCCGACTTCCTGACGACGCACTTCGACCCGCTCACCGGCGACGACGACAGCGACGACCTGGACGGCGGGACCATGGGGCTGGTGTCCACCGCCTTCGCGCCGCCGCGCCAGACGCCGATGCCGTCCATGGACTTCAACGACGACGGACAGGCCGACGCGGACGTGGCGACGGTCAGCCGCAACGCCCCGTGTCCGTGCGGATCGGGCCGCAAGTACAAGCACTGCCACGGGGCGCTGGCGACGGGGTAGGGGGGCGCACCGTTCTCCCGAACCTTGCCACCACCCGCCCGGCTTGGCATCCCGGCGCGATGACCCGTCGCTTCGTCGCACCGCTCCTCCTCGCCACCGCCGCGCTGGCCTCCTGCGCCACCCCCGGCACTCCCGACGCCCAGCGCCCGTCCGGCTTCACGCCGTCGCCCGGCCCCGGCGAGCCCGATCCCTTCGCCTGGACGGAGGAGGTGCGGGGCGAGCGCGCGCTGACGGCGGTGAACAACTGGAACTCCGCCACGCTCGCCACGCTGGAGGCGGCGCCCGGCTTCGAGGCGACGCGCCGGCGCGCCCTCGAGCTGCTCCAGGACGACGCCAAGATCGCCGAACCGACGCTGATCGGCGACGACCGCGTGTTCAACTTCTGGACCGACGCCGAACATCCGCGCGGGCTGTGGCGGGTGACGGGGCTCGACGACTTCCTGGCCGGCAAGCGCGACTGGCGCGTGCTGATCGACGTGGACGCGCTGGGCAAGACGGAGGGCAAGAGCTGGGTGTGGCACGGCGCGGACTGCCTGGCGCCCGAGTATGTCCGCTGCCTGGTCAGCCTGTCCGACGGCGGCACGGACGCCGACGTGGTGCGCGAGTTCGACACGGGCACCGGCCGCTTCGTGAGCGGCGGTTTCGCGCTGCCGCGGGCGAAGTCGAACACCGCCTGGCTGGACCGCGACACGCTGCTCGTGGCCACGGACTATGGCGCGGGCTCGCTCACCCGCTCGGGCTATCCGCGCATCGTCAAGCGCTGGCGGCGCGGCACGCCTCTCGCGAAGGCCGAGACGGTTCTGGAAGGGGACGCGGGCGACGTGTCGGTCGGCGGCTTCGTCGCGACCGACGGCGGACGGCGCTGGCCGGTCGTGACCCGCGGCCTGGACTTCTACACCACCGCCGCCTTCCACCTGGCGCCGAACGGCCGGCAGGTGCCGGTGCCGCTGCCCCGGGACGCGGAGCTGGTGGACGTGCTGGACGGGCGCATGATCGCGCAGCTCTACAGCGACGTGGGGCCGATCAGGGCGGGCTCCGTCGTCGCCTACGCGATCGACGACGTGCTGGCCGGCCGGCGACCCGCGATCGAGACGGTCTTCGTGCCCTCCGCCAGCCAGTCGGTCGAGGAGGTGCGCGTCGGCGACGGGGTGCTGTGGGTCAAGGCGCTGGACGACGTGTCGGGGCGGCTGTTCGCCGTGACCCGCTCGCCCGACGGCACCTGGAGCCGCCAGCCGGTCGCTCTGCCGGACCAGCTGACGGTCCATCTGGGCGCCACCTCGCCCGCCCGCGACCTGGCCTTCGCCACCGCCGAGGGGATGCTGACCCCGCCCACCCTCTACGCCGTCTCCACCGCCGCCCCGCCCCGCCCCGTCCAGTCGCTGCCGCTGCGCTTCGACGCCGCCGGCATGGAGACGGAGCAGCGCTTCGCCCGGTCGAAGGATGGCACCCGCGTCCCCTATTTCCTGGTCCGCAGGAAGGGCGCGACCGGGCCGGTCCCGACGCTGATCCACGCCTATGGCGGCTTCCGCGCGGCCCAGACGCCCACCGTGCTGACCGACCAGCCCTACCGCGCCGGTCCGGTGGCGCAGTTCTGGGTGGAGGAGGGCAACGCCTACGTGCTCGCCAACATCCGCGGCGGCGGCGAGTACGGCCCCACCTGGCACGAGGCGGCGTTGAGGGAGAAGCGCCAGAACGCCTATGACGACTTCCACGCGGTGGCCGAGGACCTCGTCCGGTCCGGCGTGACGCGCAAGGGCGAGATCGCCGCCTCCGGCCGCTCCAACGGCGGGCTGCTGGTCGGCGTGCTGATGGAGCAGCGGCCCGACCTCTACGGCGCAATCGTGATGGGCTCGCCGCTCGCCGACATGGCACGCTACACCCACCTCCTGGCGGGCGCGAGCTGGGCGGGCGAGTATGGCGACCCCGACGTGCCCGCCGACTGGGCCTTCATCGGCCGCTATTCGCCCTACCAGAACCTGCGCCCCGGCGTGCGCTACCCCGCGCCCTTCATCTACACCTCGACGCTCGACGACCGCGTCCATCCGGCCCACGCGCGCAAGATGGCCGCGCGGATGGAGGCGCAGGGCCATCCCTTCTATTACTATGAATCGCTGGAGGGCGGCCACGCGGCGGGCGCGGACAGGCGCGAGGACGCCAAGCGCGCGGCGCTGATCCTGGCCTATCTGAACCGGGAGATCGGAGGGACGTGAGAAGAAGGCCCACGTCCCGAGCTTTTCCCTGAACCCCGTCCGTGCCGAGCCTGCCGAAATAGGCTGGCTCGCACGTTGGCTCCTGGAACCACGTGCTTCGACTGGCCACCATGCCCTGGATTGACTGTCCGCTCGTCCTGAGCCTGTCGAAGGACGTTGTGTGCCGTTGGAGGGGGGTCGGCGCACATGGGAGAGTGTCGGCTGCCAAGCCGTGGCGGCTTCCAGACGGGCGCCGACGTCCTTCGACAGGCTCAGGACGAGCGGAGAGGGAGACGCAGGTCGATCGACCGACACGGGTCGTAAGCCGTTCTGGCGCGATGTGGGTCTGCGAACGACACGATCGCCTCGACAGGCTCGGCCTGACCGGTCGTCATCAGGCAGTGGAAAGCGCGGCCACGCACCGCCTGGCTCCCCGAGTAGGATTCGAACCTACGGCCATTCGATTAACAGTCGAATGCTCTACCGCTGAGCTATCGGGGATCGCCGAGCGCGCCGGACGGAGGCGCTGATGCCATGGGCCACCGCCGTCCGCAAGCCCCTCACACCGCGAACTGCTCCATGGCGATGCGCTCGTCGAGCGAGTGGTCGGGGTCGAACAGCAGGGTGAGCGAGCGCGCGGGGTCGAGCGTCACCTCCACCTCCACCACGTCGCGCACCTCGTGCTGGTCGGCGACCGCGCTCACCGGCCGCTTGTGGGGGTCGAGGATGGTGAGCGTGATCCGCTCCCGGTCGGGCAGGATCGCGCCGCGCCAGCGCCGCGGGCGGAACGGGCTGATCGCGGTCAGCGCCAGCATCCCGCTGGCGAGCGGCAGGATCGGCCCGTGGGCGGACAGGTTGTAGGCGGTCGAGCCCGCCGGGGTGGCGACCAGCACGCCGTCGCAGATCAGCTCCGGCAGCACCACGCGTCCGCTCACCGCCACCTGGATCCAGGCGGTCTGGCGGGTCTCGCGCAGCAGGCTGATCTCGTTGATGGCGGGCAGCCGATGGACCGCGCCGTCGATCGTGGTGGCGGTCATGGTGATCGGCGTGATCGTGACCGGCCGCGCCGCCGCCAGCCGCCGCTCCAACCCCTCCGGACGCCAGTGATTCATCAGGAAGCCGACCGTGCCGAGATTGAGACCGTAGACCGGCCGGACGAGCCGTCGATCGAGCAGGCCGTGCAGCGTCTGCAGCATGAAGCCGTCGCCCCCCAGCGCCAGGATCGCGTCCGCCGCCTCGGGCTCGTGGAACCGATAGCGCGAGCGGAGTTCGTCCGCGGCCTCCTCGGCGGCGTCGGTGGTCGACACGGCCAGCGCGGCGTTCAGCTCCGTCCTGTCCACACCCGCTCCTCCGCCGTGCCACCGCGGCACAGACCTAACGAATATCCCACCAGGAGGCGACCGTTTCGTTCCGACACTTGCCACAGATCAAGCGCCCGACTCTAAGATCGGCGATGATGACACGCGCGAACGCCGCCGCTCCCGGAACCGACCGCCTGACGGGCCTCCCCGACGAGGCGGCGTTGAAGGCCCGGCTGGCCGATCCGGACGGGGCGGGCGCGCTCATCGTTCTGCGCGTGGTCGACTTCGCCGCCCTGAACGCGGCCTGGGGGCGCGACGGCGGCAACGCGGTGCTCCGCGCGCTGGCCGAGCGGTTGGCGGCGACCACCTGCGCGGCCACGGCCTCCGCGCGCACCGGCGGCTTCGAGTTCTCCGCCATCGTCCCCGCCGCTCCGGCCGAGGCGCTGGTGCCGTGCGTCGCCGGCGTGCTGCGCCAGTGCGCCGCGCCCGTTCCGTTCGAGGGGCACGAGCTGCGCTTCTCGCTGGCGGCCGGCGGCGTGACCCCGCGGCCCGGCGAGCGGGCGGGATCGACCGTGGATCGCGGCCGCGCGGCGGCGGCGGCGGCGCCCGCCGGCGGCGTCGCCTGGTGGGGCGAGCGCGAGTGGGAGGACGACGAGCGGCTGTCCATCGACCTGCGCCGCGCGCTGGAGAGCGGCGAGATCGAGGTGCTGTTCCAGCCGCAGATCGACCGGGCGCGCGGCACCGGGCGCGAGGCGGTGTTCGGGGTGGAGGCGCTGGCCCGCTGGCATCACGCCACGCTGGGGCCGGTCGACACCGCCCGCCTGTTCGCGGTCGCGGGCCGGTCGAGCTTCGCCGGGCACCTCACCGATCATCTGCTCGACCGGACGTTGGAGATGGCGACCCGCTGGCCGGGTGAGTTCGCGGATGTGCGGCTGGCGGTGAACGTCAGCGCTCGCGACCTCGCGCGCGGCGACTTCGTGCGGCGGCTCGCCGACCGGCTGTTCGTGTCGGGGGTGGACCCGCGGCGGATCACGGTCGAGATCACGGAGGATCTGGCCATGGACCAGCCCGCCGAGACCACCCAGTCGATCGTGGCGCTGAACGGCCTGGGGTGCCGCGTGGTGCTCGACGATTTCGGCACCGGCCAGTCCTCGCTCGCCTGGCTGACCCGCCTGCCGATCGACGGGATCAAGTTCGACCGGGGGTTCACCGCCGCGCTGTCGAACGACCCCCGGACGCGCGGCGTGATGGCGTCGCTGACCGCGCTCGCCCACACGCTGGATCTGACGGTGATCGCCGAGGGCGTGGAGACGGTGGAGGAGGCGCGGCTGCTGCTGCAGCTCGGCTGCCAGCGGCATCAGGGCTTCCTCTACGCGCGCCCGATGAGTTCCGCCGATCTGACCGGGTGGATGAGTTCAGCCGGCGATCTTCGACAGGCCGGCTGAGAGCTTCAGCGCGCCGTTGAGGCGGGCGGGGGCGTCGGCCCAGACGCGCTCGATGACCAGCCTGGCGTCCGGCCTGATCCTGGCCGTGCCCTTCAGCCGCTCGACATAGGCCATCAGCCCGTCGATGTTGGGGGGCCGGTCCTCGAAGAAGCTGACGAGCGTGCCTCGTGGACCAACCTCCAGCTTGCTGATGCCCGCCTTGCGGCAGTTGAGCTTGATCTCGACGACCTTGAGCAGATTCTCGGCCGGTTCGGGCACCGGACCGAACCGATCCTCCAGCTCGGCGGCGAAGGCGTGGATGCCCTCGGGCGCGTCGAACTCGTTGAGGCGGCGGTAGAGCTGCATCCGGAGGTCGAGGCCGGGGACGTACTCCTCGGGAATGAGGATCGGCGCGTCGAGCGTGATCTGGGGGGAGACGGCGTCGCGCGCCCGCTCCGCGATCAGCCCGCCCGCCTTGGCCTCGGCGATCGCGTCCTCCAGCATCGACTGGTAGAGCTCGAAGCCGACCTCCTTGATATGCCCGGACTGCTCGTCGCCCAGCAGGTTGCCGGCACCCCGGATGTCGAGATCGTGGGAGGCGAGCTGGAAGCCGGCGCCGAGCGAATCGAGCTCGGTCAGGATCTTCAGCCGCTTTTCCGCCGTGTCGGTGATCGCCTCGCCCGGTGGCGTGGTCATGTAGGCGAAGGCGCGGGTCTTGGCCCGGCCGACGCGGCCGCGCAGCTGATAGAGCTGGGCCAGGCCGAAGCGGTCGGCGCGCCAGATGACGAGCGTGTTGGCGGTCGGGATGTCGATGCCCGACTCGACGATCGAGGTGGACAGCAGCACGTCGTACTTGCGGTCGACGAAGGCCGACATCCGGTCCTCCACCTCGGTCGGCGTCATCTGGCCGTGCGCGGTGACGTGGGTGACCTCCCTCACCTCGCGGCGCAGGAACTCCTCGACGTCGGGCAGGTCGGCGACGCGCGGCACGACGAAGAACGACTGGCCGCCGCGATAATGCTCGCGCAGCAGCGCCTCGCGGACCACCACGGGATCGAAGGCGGAGACGTAGGTGCGGACCGCCAGCCGATCGACCGGGGGCGTCTGGATGACGGAGAGATCGCGGATGCCGCTCATCGCCATCTGCAGCGTGCGCGGGATCGGCGTGGCGGTCAGCGTCAGGACATGGACGTCGGCCTTGAGCGCCTTCAGCCGTTCCTTGTGCGTGACGCCGAAGCGCTGCTCCTCGTCGACGATGACGAGCCCCAGGCGCTGGAACTCGACCGATTTGGCGAGCAGCGCGTGGGTGCCGATCACGATGTCGATCGAGCCGTCCGCCAGCCCGTCGCGCGTCGCCCTGGCCTCGGCGGCGGGCACCAGGCGGGACAGGCGCCCGACCTTCAGCGGGAAGCCCTTGAAGCGCTCGACGAACTGCATGAAGTGCTGGCGCGCGAGCAGCGTGGTGGGGCAGACCAGCGCCACCTGGTGCCCATCCATCGCCATGGCGAAGGCGGCGCGCAGCGCCACCTCCGTCTTGCCGAAGCCGACATCGCCGCACACCAGCCGGTCCATCGGCTTGCCCGAGGTGAGGTCGGCGAGCACGTCGGCGATCGCGGCGTCCTGATCGTCGGTCTCCTCGAAGGGAAAGCGGGCGACGAACTCGTCGTAGCCGCTCTCGTCCAGCTCCAGCGTCTCGCCGCCGCGCAGCGCGCGCTCGGCGGCCGTCTTCATCAGTTCGCCGGCGATGGCGCGGATGCGCTCCTTCATCGTGGACTTGCGCCGCTGCCACGCCTCGCCGCCCAGCCGGTCGAGCGTCGCGCCCTCTGTCTCCGCACCGTAGCGTGAGAGCACGTCGATATTCTCGACCGGCACATAGAGCTTGTCGCCGTCGCGGTAGGACAGCGCCACGCAATCGTGTGGGCTTGTGCCGACCGGCAGCGAGGTCAGCCCCTCGAACCGCCCGATGCCGTGGTCGCGATGGACGATCAGGTCGCCCTGCGACAAGCTGGCGAGTTCGTTCAGGAAGGCGTCCGTCTTCCGGCGCTTGCGGCCGCGCCGCACCAGCCGGTCGCCGAGCATGTCCTGTTCGGTCAGCACGGACAGCTTGTCAGTGCGAAAGCCGTGGTCGAGCGGCAGCACCAGCGCCGAAAGGGGGGAGGTCGCCGCCGCCTTCCAGCTGGCGACGCTCGCCACGCCGGTCAGGCCGTGGTCGGCCAGCAGCTTGACGAGGCGGGTCCGTGCGCCCTCGCTGTAGGTGGCCAACACGGTGCGCCCCCTGGACCGCTCCTTCAGGTGCGCGGCGATCGCGTCGTAGACGTTGACCCCCGACGTGCGCTCGGGCGTGAAGTCGCGGGCCGGTTGCACGTCGAAGTCGATGACGGTGGACGCCTCCGGCTCGCGGAAGGCGGACACCCGGTGGATCGGCTGCTCCACCTCCATCCGGGTCCACTCGTCGCGGGTGAGGTAGAGCTGTTCCGGCGGCAGCGGGCGATAGCTGCCGGCGCTCTTCGAATCGGCATCGCGGCGGTTGGCGTAATAGTCGGCGATCGACTCCAGCCGCTGATCCGCCGCCTTGGCCGTGCCGCTGTCGCGCAGGATCAGCGCGTCCTCACCGAAATGGTCGGAGAGCGTCGCCAGCCGCTCCTCGAACAGCGGCAGGAAGTGCTCCATCCCCGCCTGCCGCCGCCCCTCGGACACCGCCTGGTAGAGCGGATCGGAGGTGGCGTTCGCCCCGAACCGCTCGCGATAGCGGGAGCGGAAGCGCTTGACCGTGTCGCCGTCCAGCAGCGCCTCGCTGGCGGGCAGCAGGGTGAACTCGGCGACGTCTCCGGTGGTGCGCTGGTCGGCGGGGTCGAAGGAGCGCACCGTTTCGATCTCATCGCCGAACAGGTCGACCCGCAGCGGCTGTTCGGCCGAGGCGGGCCACAGGTCGACCAGCCCGCCTCGCACCGCATGCTCGCCCTTTTCCGCGACATTGTCGGTGCGGGTGAAGCCGTTGGCGGTGAGCAGACCCACAAGCTTGTCGCGATCGATCCGCTCGCCCGGCCGGATCGTGGTGACGAGCTGGCGGATGCGGAACGGCGTCAGGGTCCGTTGCAGCACCGCGTTGACGCTGGTGAGCACGAGCTGCGGCCGGGGCTTGCCCTGCAGCGCGTGAAGCGCGGCCAGCCGGTCGGCGGAGATGTGCAGCGCCGGGCCGGCGCGGTCGTAGGGCAGGCAGTCCCAGGCGGGCAGCGTGACGACCTCCAGATCGGGCGCGAACGCCCTCGCCGCATCGCTCACGCCCTGCATCGCCACCGCGTCGGATGCGACGAGCACCACCCGCCCGCCGCAGCCACGGACCAGATCGGTCAGCAGCAGCGGCAGGAAGCCCGGCGGCACCTGGCTGAGCGTCAGCGCCGAGGTGGCGCTGACGATCCGCTTCACCGGCGGCAGCGGCTGCGCGTTCATCGCGACACCGGGATGTAGTCGAGCGCCATCAGCGCCGTCAGCTGGTCGCCGCGCCACTCAACAGGTGGCGCGATGGTGCCGAACGCCCAGCCCATGATGTCCACATCCTCGACCTCGCACAGCCGCTCGAACCAGTCGCACTCGGCCTCGCCCCAGCCCGCCGAGTGGCGGTCGAAATAGCCGCCGACCAGAATGTCCGCCTCCTTCGTGCCGCGATGGTGGGCGCGGAACTTCAGGCGGCGCAATCTGTGCTCGAAGGGGCGGTGGTCGAGGGTCATGGGGCACGCTCCAGGCACGGCAAACAGACGGCGGAGCGTCGCGCCCCGGCCGCCAAATCGGTATGGGGCGAGATAGTCATGCGCCCCGAACTCCTCAACCCGCTCTTCGCGCCCACCGCCAGCCTGAAAGGCGTCGGCCCCGCGCTGGAAAAGCCGCTCGAGCGGCTGGGGCTGACGCGCATCGTCGACCTGCTGTTCCACCTGCCCACCGGCTGGACCCGGCGGCGTCCGGTGGAGGCGTTGACGGAGGCGGCCTCGGGCGACCTCATCACGGTGGTCGTGACCCCCTTCGAGGTGGCGGCGAGCCGGGGGCGGGGGCCGACCCGCATCTATGCGCTGGACGGGGCCGGCAACACGCTGACGCTGGCCTTCTTCGGCGGCGCGGGCCGCTGGGCGCGCCAGCAGCTGCCGCTGGGCGAGCCCAAGCGGGTGTCGGGCCGGGTCGAGAGCTACCGCGACGAACTCCAGATGGCGCATCCCGACCACATGGTCGCCCCCGACGAGCCGCTGGCCGACGTGGAGCCGATCTACTCGCTGTCGGAAGGCATCACGAGCCGCCGGTTGGCGGCGTTGGTCGAGACCGCACTCGAACGGCTGCCGGAGATACCGGAGTGGATCGAGCCGGGGCTGCTCGCAAGCAAGCGATGGCCCTCCTTCGGCCAGGCGCTCCGGGCGGTCCACGGCGAGCCGGAGGCGCGCCTCGCCCGCGAACGGCTCGGCTATGACGAGGTGTTCGCCAACCAGCTCGCCCTCACCCTGATCCGCAACGCCGTCCGGACCCGGCGGGGCCGACCGCTGGCGGGGGACGGGCGGCTGACGGGGGCGCTCAAGCTTCCCTTCGCGCTCACCGGCGCGCAGAGCCGCGCGAACCGGGAAATCGGCGACGATCTGCGTCAGACCCAACCCATGCTCCGCCTGCTCCAGGGCGATGTGGGCTCTGGCAAGACGCTCGTCGCCGCCATGGCCCTGCTCACCGCCGTGGAGGCGGGCGGGCAGGGGGCTCTGCTCGCGCCCACCGAGATCCTCGCCCGCCAGCACCTCGCCAGTCTGGAGCAGATGCTGCGCGGCCTGCCGGTCACGGTCGCGGCGCTGACGGGCCGCGACAAGGGCCGCGCGCGGGAGGGCACGCTGATGGGCTTGGCGGACGGCTCGATCGACATCGCGGTCGGCACCCACGCCATCTTCCAGACCGCCGTGCAGTATCGCGACCTGGCGCTGGTGGTGGTGGACGAACAGCACCGCTTCGGCGTGTCCGAACGGCTGCTGTTGACCGCCAAGGGGCAGGTGCAGCCGCACATGCTGACCATGACGGCGACCCCCATCCCGCGCTCCCTGGCCCTCACCCGGTTCGGCGAGATGGACGTCAGCGTGCTCGACGAGCGGCCGCCCGGACGCCAGCCGATCGACACCCGCGTGATCTCGTCCGAGCGCGCGGACGAGGTGGTGGCGGCGCTCGGCCGGCATCTGGAGGGCGGCGGGCAGGCCTACTGGGTGTGCCCGCTGGTCGAGGAGAGCGTCGCCAGCGACCTCGCCGCCGCCGAGGAGCGGTTCCGGGAGCTGTCGAAGCGCTTCCCCGGCCGGGTCGGCCTGGTCCACGGTCGCCTCGCCCCGCCGGAGAAGGACGCCGCGATGGCCGCCTTCGTCGAGGGACGCACCGGCGTGCTGGTGGCGACCACGGTGATCGAGGTCGGCGTGGATGTGCCGAACGCCACGCTGATGGTGATCGAGGGCGCGGACCGCTTCGGCCTCGCCCAGCTGCACCAGCTGCGCGGCCGGGTGGGGCGTGGCGAGGGCAAGTCGGTGTGCCTGCTGCTGCGTTCGGAGGCGCTGTCGGAGACCGGGGCCAAGCGACTGGCGCTGCTGAGGGAAACCAACGACGGCTTCCGCATCGCCGAGGCCGATCTGGAGCTGCGCGGCGCGGGCGAGATGCTGGGCACGCGCCAGGCGGGCGAGGCGCGCTTCCGGTTGGCGGAGCCGGAGGGTCTGGCCGCCGCGCTGGCGACCGCGACCGACGACGCGCGGCTGCTGATCGACCGCGACGGCGGGCTGGAGGGGGAGCGGGGGCAGGCGGCGACGGTGGCGCTCTATCTGTTCGAGCGCGACGCGGCGGTGCGGCTGCTGGGGAGCGGGTGAAGGACTCCCCGCCCTGAAAGAGAGGGGTTGGGGGTGGGTGCGCGCGTCTGCGCGTTCCGAAGATGCCCCTCTTGCCGCAACAGCTCGCTCTTGCGCGCTCGCACCCACCTCCAGCCCCTCCCTGCAAGCAGGGAGGGGAGTTACTGACTCACCACCACCGCGTGCCGCTTCGCCCCCAGGCTCAGCCGATCCCCCGCCGCGACCTCCCCCTCCTCCACCTTTTCGCCATTCACCCGCACCGCCCCCTCGGCGAGCTTCCGCCGTCCCTCCTTCTTCGACGCCACGAACCCCACCGCCACCAGCGCATCCAGCACCGGCCCGGCCGCCACCTCCGGCAAGTCCTCGCCCGCGCCGCCGCCGAAGGTCGCCTCCGCCGTCGCCCGCGCCGATGCCGCCGCCTCCGCGCCATGCGCCATCGCCGTCGATGCGTCCGCCAGAGCCACCTTGGCGTCGTTCACCGCCGCACCCTCCAGCGCTTCCAGCCGGCCGATCTCGTCCAGCGGCAGGTCGGTGAACAGCCGCAGGAAGCGGCCGACATCGGCGTCGTCGCTGTTCCGCCAGAACTGCCAGTAGTCGTATGGTGCCAGCATCTCGGCATCGAGCCACACCGCGCCGTCCACGCTCTTGCCCATCTTGGCCCCGCCCGCCGTGGTGATGAGCGGGGTCGTCAGCCCGAACAGCTCCGCGCCCTCCACGCGGCGCGCCAGCTCCAGGCCGTTGACGATGTTGCCCCACTGGTCCGACCCGCCCATCTGCAGCCGGCAGCCGTGCCGTCGCCACAGCTCCAGGAAGTCGTAGGCCTGCAGGATCATGTAGTTGAATTCCAGGAACGTCAGCGGCTGCTCGCGCTCCAGCCGCGTCCGCACGCTGTCGAACGTCAACATGCGATTGAGCGTGAAGTGCGGCCCCACGCTCCGCAGCAGCTCGATATAGCCGAGCGCGTCCAGCCAGTCGGCGTTGTTCACCACGACGGCGCCGGTCGGCCCGTCGCCGAAGGTCAGGAACCGCGCGAAGGTCCGCTCGATCCGCGCGATGTTGGCCGCGATCGCCGCCTCGTCGAGCATCTGCCGGCTCTCGGTCTTGCCCGACGGATCGCCGACGCGCGTCGTGCCCCCGCCCATCACCACGATCGGCTTGTGTCCGGCCTGCTGCAGCCGGCGGAGCAGCATGATGGAGACGAGGTTGCCGACATGCAGCGACGGCGCGGTGGCGTCGAAGCCGACATAGCCCGGCACGATCCCCATCGCCGCCGCCGCGTCCAGGCCGGCGAGATCGGTCGCCTGGTGGATATACCCGCGCTCGTCGAGCAGGCGGAGAAGGATGGACTGGTGGGTCATGCTGTCCTGTCAACTAACCGTTCGCCCTGAGCTTGTCGAAGGGCGCTCGAACCTGCACTCCGGCACACGTGCTTCGACAGGCTCAGCACGAGCGGGGTGGGTGATGAAGATTGTGGACGATGTGGACGGCATAGACCTGGTGTCCTTCGCGGCCGGTGGCGTGGCGACGCGGATGGAGGTGTGGCTGGAGCGGGACGGGGCCAAACTCTGGGCGCGCTGGTTGGTGGACGCGCCGCTCGACCGGCTGGTGCTGCCGGACCCCGGCGAGCCCGCGCGCAGGGACGGCCTCTGGCGCACCACCTGCTTCGAGCTGTTCGTCGCCTGGGGTGGCGAGTCCTATCTGGAGGTGAACGCGGCTCCGTCCGGCGACTGGGCCGCCTACCGCTTCGACGCGCCCCGCCGAGGCATGACGCCGCTGGCGATCGACGCGCCCGCCATCACGCTCGACGCGGGCGAGGAGTGGGTGTCGGTGGAGGCGACGCTCACCCTGCCGCCGGAGTTCGCCGGTCGCCCGCTCACCGCCAACATCGCCGCCGTGATCGAGACCACCGACGGCGCGCTCTCCCACTGGGCGCTCTCCCATCCCGACGACCGACCCGACTTCCACGACCGCTCTTGCTTCCGCCTCTCCCTTGCCTCCACAGGCTGAGCCGCATGGATTTCGGCATCGACCGGCTCATCGCCGACCCCGCCCTGCGCCGCCCGCTGGAGGTACGCCGCGTGGCGCTGCTCGCCCATCCGGCGTCGGTCACGCGCGACCTGACCCATTCGCTGGACGCACTCGTCGCCGTCGGCCTCAACGTCACCGCCGCCTTCGGGCCGCAGCATGGATTGCGGGGCGACAAGCAGGACAACATGATGGAGACGCCGGACGAGACCGACGCCCGCCACCACATCCCGGTGTTCAGCCTCTATGGCGAGACGCGCCGCCCGCACGGCCAGTCGATGGGCACCTTCGACACGATCCTGGTCGACCTGCAGGACCTCGGCTGCCGCATCTACACCTTTGTCACCACGCTGCTCTACGTGCTGGAGGCCGCGGCCGGGCACGGCAAGGCGGTGGTGGTGCTCGACCGTCCGAACCCGGCCGGGCGGCCTATCGAAGGGCTGACGCTGCGCCCCGGCTGGGAGAGCTTCGTGGGTGCCGGGCCGATGCCGATGCGCCACGGACTGACGATGGGCGAGATGGCGCGCTGGTTCGTCGCCCACTTCGGCCTGGACGTCGATCTGAGCGTGGTGGAGATGGCCGGCTGGCGGCCCCAGGAGGGGCCGGGCTTCGGCTGGCCCACGACACGCGTCTGGATCAACCCCAGCCCGAACGCTCCCAACGTGAACATGGCGCGCTGCTACGCCGGCACGGTGATGCTGGAGGGCACGACGTTGAGCGAGGGCCGGGGCACCACCCGCCCGCTGGAGCTGTTCGGCGCGTCCGACCTCGACCCGCGCGCGCTCAAGGCGGAGATGGAGCGGATCGCGCCACACTGGCTCGGCGGCTGCAAGCTGCGGGAGGTGAGCTTTGAGCCGACCTTCCACAAGCACGCCGGGCGGCTCTGCCACGGCCTCCACATCCACGCCGAAGGGCCGTGGTACGACCCTGCCGCCTTCCGCCCGTGGCGGCTCCAGGCGCTCGCTTTCAAAGCGATCCGGCGGCTGAGGCCGGACTATGAGCTGTGGCGCGACTTCCCCTACGAATACGAGTTCGACAAGCTGGCCATCGACGTCATCAACGGCTCACCACTGCTGCGGGGGTGGGTGGATGATGAGAGGGCAGAGGCGGGCGATCTGGATGGGCCGGCGGCGGCGGATGAGCGGGCGTGGAAGGAGGAGCGGCGGGAGGTGCTGCTCTACTGATTGTGTAGTTAGAGGAGCGAACTCGGGCGGGTGTATCTGCCAGAGGCTTGCATGTTCTATGAGGACGTTCCAACCTGTCGCATTATGAGCGGTCTCGCCTTCGCACTGACGTTGCTTGCGCCCAGTCCGCTGGACACCTGCAACTATGATGCGGACGCGATGCTTGCTCTTCCAGAACAGGACTTCGACCAGTCGATGGCGGGGTGGAGGAGCTTGGATGTGAAGGGTTGCTATCTGCATGCAGCCCAAATCCTCGGCCTCTACCGGCGGCAGCATAACAGTGAGAATTACCTCTTGGCTTGGCACGAGGGCCAGATGCTGGCGTACTACGGTGACAATGATAAGGCAATAGAGTTATTTCGCGCAGCAAAGCGTCCTGAGGTAAACATTGTCGATGCCGCATGGAACATTTATGTTTATGGTTCCATTGCCTTCCTGCAGGGAAATCAAAGCGATTTGGTGGACTTGCGCGACCGTTTGTCTGTGTTACCCCGTCCACTGACCGTGAAGGTGCGGAGGCCGGATGGACAACTGGCTGACATCGATTTTCCAGCCGAGATCTCCTGGCCCCCCAATCTCGATGCGCTGAACTCGCTGGTGGCATGCTTTGGGCGGTCATACAAAGAGGCGTATGCGTGCAAATCCGCGCGGTTTGACCGATAGTCCACGGTGCTCACCCTCTCGAGCAAAAGGGCTGATAGTTTCTCACCGCTTCCTCGACAGCTCCCGCATGGCCTGATCGAGCCCCGCCGATGTCAGCGGGACCGTCCTCCCCTCCCTCAGCTCGCCGACCATGCCGACCGAGCCCAAGTAGGCCCACCGCCTCCTCCGACACCGGGTTCAGCCGGGCGGCGACCCGTCGGCACTGGCTGGTTCGACGCGAGCGGGCTCGGCCTGGGTGACGGTCGCCTCGTCCGCGGGCACCCACACCCGCCCCTTCTCGTCCGCCGCCCGCAGGACGAGCACCGCGCACCCGTCCACCCGCTGGTCGACAGCCAGAATCAGGCGGCCGGGGGGCATCTCGTTCAGCTTGCGGAACTGGCGCTTGTCCTCGCGCCCGTTCACCATCCGGCTCTCCGGCTTGGGACAGGCCCGTTGGCCGACCGGAACGGGAGAGGTGCCCGCGTCCGGCAGCGTGTTCAGCGAAGCCGGCGCGGCTCCGACGAGCAGCAGGCCGGCGGCTGGGATCCATAGCTTGTGCACCGCATCCTCCCTTCGGTTCGAGGTCCAGCGGAGCATATCACATTGGGCGGCTTGCACCAGTGTTGCGATGTCACACCCCTACTCCCTTTCCCCGTGGGAAGAGAGGACGTGAACATCACCGCGTCCTCGACAGCTCCCGCATCGCGTCGTCCAGTCCCGCCAGCGTCAGCGGGAACATCCGTCCCTCCATCAGCTCCCTCACCATGCCGATGGAGCCGCTATACGCCCACTGCTCCTCCGGCACCGGGTTCAGCCAGGCGGCGGCGGGGTAGGTGCGGGTGAGGCGCGACAGCCAGGTCGCCCCGGCCTCCTCGTTCCTATGCTCCACCGAGCCGCCGATGTGGGTCAGCTCATAGGGGCTCATCGCCGCATCGCCGACGAGGACCAGCTTGTGGTCGTGGCCGAACTTGTGGAGCACGTCCCAAGTGGGCGTGCGCTCGGCGAAGCGGCGGCGGTTGTCCTTCCACACGCCCTCGTAGGGGCAGTTGTGGAAGTAGAAGAACTCCAGGTGCTTGAACTCGGACGTGGCGGCCGAGAACAGCTCTTCGACCACGCGGACGTGCGGGTCCATCGAGCCGCCGACATCGAGGAACAGCAGCAGCTTGACCGCATTGTGCCGCTCCGGCCGCATCCGGATGTCGAGCCAGCCCTGGCGCGCGGTGCCGTCGATGGTGGCGTCGAGGTCCAGCTCGTCGGCCCGCCCCTCCCGCGCGAAGCGGCGCAGGCGGCGGAGCGCGATCTTGATCGTGCGCGTGCCCAGCTCGCGCTCGTTGTCGAAGTTGCGGAACTCGCGCTTTTCCCACACCTTCACCGCGCGCTTGTGCCGGCTCTCGCCGCCGATCCGCACGCCTTCCGGGTTGTAGCCGCCATTGCCGAAGGGCGAGGTGCCGCCGGTGCCGATCCATTTGGAGCCGCCCTGATGGCGCTCCTGCTGCTCCTTCAACCGCTCGGCCAGCGTCTCCATCAACTTGTCCCAGTCTCCGATCGCCTCGATCGCGGCGCGCTCCTCCTCGGTCAGGTACTTCTCGGCCGCCGCGCGCAGCCACTCCTCCGGGATTTCGGCCGTGGTCGTGCCGTCGCCCAGCACGCCCTTGAACACGCGCGCGAAGACCTGGTCGAAGCGGTCGATCAGCCCCTCGTCCTTCACATAGGTGGCGCGCGCCAGATAGTAGAAGTCCTCCGCCGACCGCTCGGCCACGTCGGCGTCGAGCGCCTCGATCAGCGTCAGATGCTCCTTCGCCCCGACCCTGATGCCGGCGCCGCGCAGCTCGTCGAGGAAGTTCAGGAGCACGGGGGAAAGGTCACAAAGTTCACGCAACGGTGCGACGGGCGCAGAGCGCGCCTGTAGGACTTTCGACCGCGGCCGGACCGGGCGCGGGCAAGCCGAGGCGAGGCGGGAGCGAGACTCATGCGAACCCTTGTGGCACAAAAACTTCACTTTGTACAGCGCGAAGAGCGGCCGTCTTACCGGCAACCCTCGCTCCTGCGAAAGCAGGAGCCCAGAACACGGGAGATCGGTCGCCCGCGTACCAGGTGGAGAGCCCAGTGGGCTCCTGCTTTCGCAGGAGCAATGGAGGGCGGTTCAGGCGTCCAGTTCGGTCAGTCGCCCTCGTATGGCGTCCTCGAACCTGTACAGGTCGATCGGCTCGTCCACCGGATGGCGCGTCTCCTCCTTGCCCGCGAACACCCCGACATGGCGCGAGGTGGCGCTGTTGAAGTGCAGGCGCACGATGGTCTTGCGGTTGTTGTCGTCCAGCAGGATGGCGCAGTAGGATTTCGCGTCGCGCATATGGATGCGCTTGGGATCGACGCTGCGCGATCCGATCGCGCGGACGATGTGGAAGCCGTCGATCTCCTCCTGCGTGGTTTCGATGTCGCCCGGCGGCAGGCCCTCCTCGTCGTCTCCATCTATGGGAGAGGAGGCGGAGAGGGCCGAGGTCAGCCGTTCGTTGACCCTCTCCCGAACGAGGTTCTGGACCGAGTTGACGATGAGCGAGCGGTAGAGATCGCGGATCGTGGAGGTGAGGCGCGCCGGGGTCACCCGGCCCGCGATCAGCTTGACGAACTCGTCCGAAGGGTCGGCGAATTCCTTCGCCAGCTCGGCGGCCACCAGGGACTGCGACTTGAGATTGCCCGCTTCCTGGATGATGCGCTCGACGTCGAAGCTGCCCTTGGCGAAGCTGCTCAGCGTCTTCAGATCGGACTTGCGGATGTGTTCGAGGTTGAGCGTGAAGAACGGCTTGTCGTCCATCTTGTTCTTGGCGTCGTAATCGCAGAAGAACTTGTAGATGACACCGTTGGTCAGAACCGCGACGCGCGCATCGGTGGTGGTGAAGTAGCGGTAGAGCTGCGAAGCATGCTCGACCTTCAGATCGCCTGTCGCCGCCTTGCACTCGATCAGGATCGCCACCCCGTCGGGCGAACGGATCGCATAATCGACCTTCTCCCCCTTCTTCGTGCCGACGTCGCAGGTGAATTCGGGAACCACCTCGGAGGGATTGAAGACGTCATAGCCGAGCGCCTTGATGAACGGCATCACCAGCGCGTTCTTGGCCGCCTCTTCGGTGAGCAGCACCTCGCGGTGTTCCTTGACGCGCTTCGCCAGCTCGTTGAGCTGAGTTTCCATGTCCATCTGATCCCCCCTTGTTCATGGGGAGAAACCTACAGGGAAGGCCGGCCTTCGCAAGCCTTCGGCTCACCCCCGTCCGCGCGCCAGGAAGGCCAGGCGTTCCAGCATCATCACGTCCTGCTCGTTCTTCAACAGCGCGCCGTAGAGCGGCGGGATCGCCTTGCGGGAATCGTGATCCCGCAGCACCTCCAGAGGCATATCCTCCACCAGCAGCAGCTTCAGCCAGTCGAGCAGCTCGCTGGTGGACGGCTTCTTCTTCAGGCCCGGCACCTCGCGGACCTGGAAGAACATCTCGAGCGCCTTGGCCACCAGCCGCTTTTCGATGCCGGGGAAGTGGACCTCGACGATCGCCTCCATCGTCTCCCGGTCGGGAAAGGCGATGTAGTGGAAGAAGCAGCGGCGCAGGAAGGCGTCGGGCAGCTCCTTCTCGTTGTTCGACGTGATGACCACCACCGGGCGCTCGGCGGCCGCGACCCGCTCGCCGGTCTCGTAGACGTCGAACGCCATGCGATCGAGTTCCTGGAGCAGGTCGTTGGGGAATTCGATGTCCGCCTTGTCGATCTCGTCGATCAGCAGGACCGGCAGGCGCTCGGACGTGAACGCGTCCCACAATTTGCCGCGCCGGATGTAGTTGCCGATGTCGTGGACCCGCGCGTCGCCGAGCTGGCCGTCGCGCAACCTCGCCACGGCGTCGTATTCGTAGAGGCCCTGCTGCGCCTTGGTGGTCGACTTCACCGACCATTCGATCAGCGGCGCGTCGAGCGCGCGCGCGATCTCGTGCGCCAGCACCGTCTTGCCGGTGCCCGGCTCGCCCTTGACCAGCAGCGGGCGGCGCAGCGTCACCGCGGCGTTGACCGCGACGCGCAGGTCCGGGGTGGCGATGTAGTCGGCGGTGCCTTCGAAACGCATGGTGGGCGGGCTCTCCGGTCGGAACGGCCCGACGGATTAGGCGACGGGGGCGGGGCAGCGCAATGCGCGAGCGCTCGCCGGAGCGATCAACCTTGGGCGCGCGCGGCGGAACGGCGCTGGAGCATCGCCACGAAGGTGCCGTGCTGGCGCACCAGCTGGTCGGCGCCGAAGGCCATCGCGCGCTCCACGCCGGGTGCGTCGATGAAGCCGGCCACCGTGGCCAGCAGGTCGGCCTGGGACGGGAGCACGCAAGGGCGGATGTCGCAGCCGAAGCGCTCCGCCGCCCGCTCCATCAGCGCGCGCAGGCCGTGCCACTCGACGATCAGCGCGGTGGCCGCTCCCAGCGACACGCCGTCGCGCTCCGAGGTGGCGAGCGTGGCGATCGCGTGCGCCAGGTCGGCGGTGGTGACCTCGTCCAAATGGTGTCCGGACGTGCTGGGCACCGGACCGACGGCGACCGCCAGCGATGCGAGCGCGGCGCGCTCGCTCTGCCACGCGTCGAACGCGCCGTTCAGGAACCGCCGCTCGCGATCCGAGCGGGCGAGCAGCGACGCGCCGTCGACCAGTCCGGCCGCGCCGCCGTGCAGCAGCGCCAGCCAGTGGATCGCGTCGGCCAGGTCCGGCCCGGCGCCGCGGCCGGGATCGGAGGCCAGCCGCCGCATCCACGGATGCTCGCCTGCGCCCCCCTCGAAGAGCGCAGGGTCGAGCCCGGTCCAAATCGCGTCCAGTCCGCCGTGATCCCTCATGCCCGCTCGTCTGTTCCCCGGCTCGTGGCCGACGGAACCCTAGAACGCGAAAGGTAAAGGGCGGGTTAGCCCCGACCTACTGATCCAGGAAGCTCCGCATCTTGCGGCTGCGGCTGGGGTGCTTGAGCTTCCTCAGCGCCTTGGCCTCGATCTGGCGGATGCGCTCGCGGGTGACGCTGAACTGCTGCCCGACCTCCTCCAGCGTGTGGTCGGTGTTCATGCCGATGCCGAAGCGCATCCTCAGCACGCGCTCCTCGCGCGGGGTCAGGCTGGCGAGCACGCGGGTCACCGTCTCCTTCAGGTTGGCCTGGATCGCGGCGTCCACCGGGATGACGGCGTTCTTGTCCTCGATGAAGTCGCCCAGATGGCTGTCCTCCTCGTCGCCGATCGGCGTCTCCAGGCTGATCGGCTCCTTGGCGATCTTCATCACCTTGCGGACCTTGTCGAGCGGCATCGACAGCCGTTCGGCCATCTCCTCGGGCGTCGGCTCGCGGCCCTGCTCGTGCAGGAACTGGCGCGACGTGCGGACCAGCTTGTTGATCGTCTCGATCATGTGGACCGGGATGCGGATGGTGCGCGCCTGGTCGGCGATCGAGCGCGTGATCGCCTGGCGGATCCACCAGGTGGCGTAGGTCGAGAACTTGTAGCCGCGCCGGTACTCGAACTTGTCCACCGCCTTCATCAGGCCGATATTGCCCTCCTGGATCAGGTCCAGGAACTGCAGGCCGCGGTTGGTGTATTTCTTGGCGATCGAGATCACCAGGCGCAGGTTCGCCTCGACCATCTCCTTCTTGGCGATGCGCGCCTCGCGCTCGCCCTTCTGGACCATGTTCACGATCCGGCGGAACTCCGGCAGGGCCATGCCGGTCGCCTGGCTGATCTCCGCGATCTCGGAGCGGATGCGGTCGACCGCCTCGGCCTCGGCCTCGACGAACGCCTTCCACTTCCTGTCCCGGCCGGCCTGGGAGGCGAGCCAGCCCTCGTCGAGTTCGTGGCTCATATAGCTGGCCAGGAACTCCTTGCGCGGCACCTTGTGGCGCTCGGCCAGGCGCAGCATCTGGCCGCCCAGCGCGGTCAGCCGGCGGTTGTAGCCGTAGAGCTGATCGACCAGCGTCTCGATCTTGGCCTGGTGGAACTGCACCGACTCCACCAGCGCGGTCAGTTCCTCGCGCATCGCCTGATACTTCTTCTCGCCCGCCTTCGAGTACTCCCCGCCCGCCGACAACGCGGCCAGGCGATCGATCTGGACCTTGGCGAACTTCTTGTAGAGCGCGGTGATCTCCGCGAACTTCTCGAGCGCCTGCGGGGTCAGCGCGGCCTCCATCTGAGCAAGCGAGAGGGTGTTGTCCTCCTCTTCCTCCTCCTTGGCCTTGGCGCGCTTGACGCGCAGCTCGTCCTCCTCGTCGGCGGCGGCCTCCTCCTCGGTCTCGTCCTCGTCGTCCTTGAAGGTGGGACCCGCGGTCTTCTCGCTGATCTCGCCGTCGCCATCCTCCTCCCCGTCGTCCGACAGGGTCTCGGGCGCGGGGTTCTTGTTGAGCATCGCGTCGAGGTCCAGGATCTCGCGCAGCTGCATCTCGCCGTTGTTGAGGGCGGTGGACCATTCGATGATGGTGTTGAAGGTGATCGGGCTGTCGCACAGGCCGAAGATCATGGTGTCGCGGCCCGCCTCGATGCGCTTGGCGATGGCGATCTCGCCTTCGCGGGACAGAAGCTCGACCGCCCCCATCTCGCGCAGGTACATGCGCACCGGATCGTCGGTGCGATCGGTGGGCACGGCCTTCTTCTCGGGCACCGGGGCGGGCGCGGGCGAGGAGGCGCCGTCGGCCATCTCGACCTCGGCGACCTCGTCCTTGTCGGCGCCGTCCTCCTCGGCGTCCTCGTCGTGCTCGACGATGTTCACGCCCATCTCGGACAAGGCGGACATCACGTCCTCGATCTGCTCCGACGACATCTGGTCCTGGGGCAGCGCCGCGTTCAACTCGTCATAGGTGATGACCCCGCGCCGCTTGGCGCGCGCGATCAGCTTCTTGATGCTGGCGTCGTTGAGCTCGAGAAGGGGCTTCTCGTCCTCGATTGTCTCGGCCGGCTCGGCGGCTTTGGTCTTGGCCATGTGTCTCGTCATCCTGTGGTGGCGGCGGGGCCGTCCTCGCCCCGCGCCAGTTCGTTCAGCTCGTCGCGCGCGCGGGCGATCCGGTCCCGCAGCGACGCCTGCTCGGCGAGCAGGGCCGCGAAGCGATCCCCCTCCGCCGTGCCCAGCTCCGCGGTCACCGACGCCAGCGCCCGCTCCTCGCGCGGCAGGTCGGCCATCGCGTGGACCGCCGCGACCAGATGCCCGGCCGCCGCCTCGCTCCCGCCGTCCGCGCCAAGCCATGAGAAAGCCAGACCGTCGTTCCCCGCATGCCGGTCGCCGACCGGGTTCACCCCGGCGGTGGCGCATATGGGATGGAGCGGTGTGAGATCAAGCTGCGCGTCCGCGAACGCCGCGCGCACCAGCGCGTCGCGCAGCTCGGCGAGGGGGCCGGGGGCGAGCTCCAGCCGGGTGAGTGGCTCGGCCACCTCCGCCAGCAGCGCGGGCCGGCGCACGAGGCCCGCGAGCACGGCGCGCGCGAGCGGCGTGCCGCCGTCTCCGGCCGCCATGGCGCGCACGCGGGCGGAGGGCGGCTGCGCCGCAGCCCGCCGCGAGTCGTCGCGCGCGCCTCGGCCCGGCGAGCGCGCCTGCCACTGCGCGCGTCCCTCCTGGAACAGCCGATCGCGCAGCGCCCGGCCGTAGTCGCGGGCGAGCTCCCGGTCCGCGATGGTCGCGGCCAGCGCGTCCAGACGGGTGCGCACCGCCGCCCTCTCCTCGGGGGAGGCGGGGGGCGCAGGCCCGCGCGCGGCGCGGTAGAGGCGGTCGGCCATCGGCTCCGCCCCGGCCACCAGCGCGTCCAGCGCCGCCCGGCCGCCGGCGCGCACCAGGTCGTCGGGATCCTGGCCGGCGGGCAGGGTGACGAAGGCGAGGGAGCGCCCGCCCTTCAGCAGGGGCAGCCCACGTTCGGCCGCGCGGACCGCCGCGCGCTCGCCCGCCGCGTCGCCGTCGAAGCACAGCACCGGCACGTCGGTGTGCCGCCAGAGCAGCTCCAGCTGCGCCTCCGTCAGCGCGGTGCCGAGCGGCGCCACCGCCTCCTCGACCCCCGCGCCGGCCAGCGCGATCACGTCCATGTAGCCTTCGACCACCAGCATCCGCCCGGCGGCGCGCGCGGCGGGCGCGGCGCGGTGGAGGTTGAAGAGCGTGCGGCCCTTGTCGAACAGCGGCGTCTCCGGGCTGTTCAGGTACTTTGGCGTGCCGTCGGAGAGCGTGCGGCCGCCGAATGCGATCACCCGCGCGCGGGCGTCGTGGATCGGGATGACCAGGCGGTCGCGGAAGCGGTCGTAGGGCGCGCGGCCCTCCGCCTCGACCAGCAGCCCGGCCTCGGTCAGCTGTTCGGGCGGGAAGGGGAGCGCCCCCGCGATGGCGTCCCGCCGATCGGGCGCGAAGCCGATCGCGAACGCCGCCACCTGCTCCGCCGCCACGCCGCGCCGGTCCAGGTAGGCGCGCGCCGCCGCCCCCTCCGCGCCCGCCAGCCGCGCCGAGAACCAGCGCGCGGCGGCGGCGGTGACATCGTGCAGTCCGGCGCGGCGCTCCTCGCGCTCCTGCGCGCGGGGATCGGGCGCGGGCAGTTCCAGCCCCGCCTCGCCCGCCAGCTCCTTGACCGCGTCGATGAAGGCCAGCCCGCGCTGGTCGATCATCCAGCCGATCGCGTCGCCGTGCGCGCCGCAGCCGAAGCAGTGGTAGAACGCCTTGGCGTCGTTGACGTAGAAGGAGGGCGTCTTCTCCTCATGGAACGGGCAGCAGCCGCGCCACTCGTTGCCCGCGCGCTTCATCGGCACGGTGCGCTGGACGAGCGTGGACAGCGTCGTGCGGGCGCGAAGCTCGTCCAGCCATTGCGCCGACAGCGCCATCAGCCGGCCAGTTCGGCCTTCACCAGTCCGCTGGCGGCAGCCATGTCCAACTCGTTTCCGTGCCGCGCCTTCAGCTCCGCCATGACCCGGCCCATGTCCTTGACCGAGGAGGCGTCCAGCTCCCCCGCGATCGAGCGGATCGCGGCGCGGGTCTGCGCCTCGTCCAGGCGCGCGGGCAGGAACTCCTCGATCACGGCCAGCTCGGCCGCCTCGTTCGCGGCCAGCTCAGGCCGCCCGCCGCCCTCGAACATCGCCATCGATTCGCGGCGCTGCTTGGCCATCCTGTTGAGCACCTCGACCGCGGTGATGTCGTCGTCGGCGGGCGCGGTGCCGGTGCGCAGCTCGATGTCGCGGTCCTTGAGCTTGGCCAGGATCGAGCGGATCGCCTGGAGGCGCGGCTTCTCGCCCGCCTTCATCGCGGCGATCTGAGCGGCTTTCAGGTCGTCGCGGATCATGGGCGGGAGTCCTTAAGGGTGGTGACTGGTCGAACCCTGTTCCTACTCAATACCGTGCTCCTGCGAAAGCAGGAGCCCAATGTGGGAGCGACCGGGCGACGGCCATCGTCAACGGAACCGGCAATAGGCTCCTGCCTTCGCAGGAGCACGGCGGGCGCGACTGCATTGACCACCCCGCCACCGCCCTCTACCCCCCACCCCTTAGCGACATCGCCAGCACCCAACCGGAGTCCCGCCACATGGCCGACCCCCCGCCCGCACCCGCGCGCTCCGAAGGCGCCACCGGCGTGCTGGTGCTGGCGGACGGGACGGTGGTGTGGGGGCGCGGCTTCGGCGCGGAGGGCGCCGGGGTGGGAGAGGTGTGCTTCAACACCGCCATGACCGGCTATCAGGAGGTGCTGACCGACCCGTCCTATGCGGGCCAGATCGTCACCTTCACCTTCCCGCACATCGGCAATGTCGGCGCGAACGCGGAGGACGTGGAGGCCGACAGCCCGAACGCGGTCGGCTGCGTCGTGCGCGAGGACGTGACGGCGCCGTCCTCCTTCCGCTCGCGCCAGGGGCTGGGCGAGTGGATGGCGGCGCACGGCCTGATCGGCCTGTCGGGCGTGGACACGCGCGCGCTGACGCGGAGCATCCGGTTGCGGGGCGCGCCCAACGCGGTGGTGGCGCACTCGGCGGCGGGCGCGTTCGACCTGGAGGCGCTGCGGGCGATGGCGGCCGACTGGCCGGGGCTGGAGGGGATGGACCTGGCGCGCTCCGTCAGCCGCCAGGTGGCGCATCCGTGGGAGGGCGGACTGTGGCGGCTGGGGGAGGGGTTCGGGGACTCCTCCCCCCGTCGCCCCGGCCTTGAGCCGGGGTCCAGCTTCTCCTCCGAGGACAAGAAGCTGGACCCCGGCTTTCGCCGGGGTGACGAGGAGGGAGGGGAGGGGCAGAACACCCACCCCCACGTCGTCGCCATCGACTACGGCTCCAAGCACACCATCTTCCGCAACCTCGTGGCTGCCGGCGCGCGGGTGACGGTGGTCCCCGCCACCACCTCGTTCGCGGAGATCATGGCGCTGGAGCCCGCCGGCGTGTTCCTCTCCAACGGCCCCGGCGACCCGGCGGCCACGGGCGCGTACGCCGTGCCCGTCATCCGCGCGCTGCTGGAGGCGGACGTGCCGATCTTCGGCATCTGCCTGGGCCATCAGCTCCTCGCGCTCGCGGCCGGCGCGCGCACGGTGAAGATGCACCAGGGCCACCGGGGCGCGAACCACCCGGTCCAGCGGCTGGCCGACGGCACGGTGGAGATCACGAGCATGAACCACGGCTTCGCGGTGGACCGCGACAGCCTAGGGGAGGGGATGCGCGAGACCCACCGCTCGCTCTTCGACGGCAGCAACGCCGGCCTGGAACTCGCCGGCGGCCGAGCCTTCAGCGTCCAGCACCACCCGGAGGCGAGCCCAGGGCCGCAGGACAGTGGGTATTTGTTTGAGCGGTTTGTGGAAATGCTTGGCCAGTGAGGGGCGTGCAAATCGCCAAGTTTATCGGCGCCCTAGGGTGCACGGCCTTACTCATTGTTTTGGCCCCAGCGTTACTCCTAGGGGTTATGCTGATCGCTGGCTCGGAGAGAACCATATATCAACGTGCTTCATCACCCAAGGGGCGGCACGAAGCGCGAGTACAGTTTGACGATGCTGGTGCAGTAACCGGCTGGAGCAAGGTAGTTTTCGTTCGCAGCCGTTGGCTTCCGCTCGATAGTCCTTGGCTTAGTTGCCGTGCCTTCTGGGGCGACGGCACAGATCGGGTAAGGTTAAGTTGGCCAAATAGCTCTACTCTGCTGATCCGTCACGGCTTTAGCCCTGACGAGATAAACGATGTTGTGGCAAGTTGTGGATCGACGCGGATCGTAGCGATCTTTGATTCTGCGCTCATATCGGACGAACCTTGAATGCCCAAACGCACCGACCTCTTCTCCATCCTCGTCATCGGTGCCGGACGCATCGTCATCGGGCAGGCGTGCGAGTTCGACACTTCGGGCAGTCAGGCGATCACGCTTGCCACGGATCGATGACGCGCAGGTCAATATCTTCGAAATCGCGCACGTTGCGGGTGGCGAGCGGCACGTCGAGCGCGATCGCCTGTGCCGCCAGCAGCGTATCGAATTGGCGCGAGCCGACACGCTGCTCGGAGATCAGCACCTGTGAGGCGAACTCGCCCCAGGTCTCGGCGGCCTTCAGGTCGAACGTCATGATCCGACCCGCGTGGCTGGTGATCAGCCGCCGCAGCCAGGGGAACAGGAGTGCGCGGTTGCGCTGGCCGCGCGTGTTGCGGACGCCGACACTCAGTTCTGCGACGACGATGGCGGACAGCAGCGTCTCTTCACGGTACCGGAACAGCCAATCACGGACGCGATCGTCCGGATCGCGCTTGGTGACTTCGCTGAAGACATTCGTATCAACTAAAATCATTGTACTCGAAGGGAATGACTCTCTCCCGCAACTCCCGCGACGGGAACTCGATTTCCACACCCGGCCGCGTCATCGCGATCAGCTCGTCCACCCAGTTCGGCGGGCGCGCAGCCGAAGTCGGCGGCGTTTCCTCCGCAGGTGGTTCGTCTCTGGCATAGGCGCGTTCCACGGCGACATGACTCCTTCTCCGCACTCGATTACCACAGCGAAAGCTCCCTGACCACAATGCCACGCCGCACCGACCTCTCCTCCATCCTCGTCATCGGCGCCGGTCCCATCGTCATCGGGCAGGCGTGCGAGTTCGATTATTCGGGCACGCAGGCGATCAAGGCGTTGCGGGAGGAGGGCTATCGGGTGATCCTGGTCAACTCCAACCCCGCCACGATCATGACCGACCCGGAGCTGGCGGACGCGACCTATGTGGAGCCGATCACGCCGGCGATCGTCGCCTCGATCATCGAGAAGGAAAGGCCGGACGCGGTGCTGCCCACGATGGGCGGGCAGACGGCGCTCAACACCGCGCTGGCGCTCGACCGCGACGGCACGCTCGCCAAATATGGCGTGGAGCTGATCGGCGCGGACGCGGCGGCGATCGACAAGGCGGAGGACCGGCTGAAGTTCCGCGAGGCGATGTCCAAGATCGGGCTGGAATCGCCGCGCTCCGCCATCGCGCACACGCTGGACGAGGCGCTGGCGGCGCTGGAGACGACCGGCCTGCCGGCCATCATCCGCCCCTCCTTCACGCTCGGCGGCACGGGCGGCGGCATCGCCTACAATCGCGACGAGTTCGCCGCCATCGTGCGCGGCGGGTTGGACGCCAGCCCCACGACGGAGGTGCTGGTCGAGGAGTCGGTGCTCGGCTGGAAGGAGTATGAGATGGAGGTCGTGCGCGACCGCGCCGACAACGCCATCATCGTGTGCGCCATCGAGAACGTGGACCCGATGGGTGTCCACACCGGCGACTCGATCACCGTCGCGCCCGCGCTGACGCTGACCGACCGCGAATATCAGATCATGCGGAATGCGAGCATCGCGTGCCTGCGGGAAATCGGTGTCGAAACAGGTGGTTCCAACGTCCAGTTCGCGGTCGATCCAAAGGACGGCCGGCTGGTCGTCATCGAGATGAACCCGCGCGTCAGCCGCTCCTCCGCGCTCGCGTCCAAGGCGACCGGCTTCCCGATCGCCAAGGTCGCGGCCAAGCTGGCGGTGGGCTACACGCTGGACGAGATCACCAACGAGATCACGGGCGCCACGCCCGCCGCCTTCGAGCCCACCATCGACTATGTGGTGACCAAGATCCCGCGCTTCGCGTTCGAGAAGTTCGCGGGCGCGGAGCCGCTGCTCGGCACCGCCATGAAGTCGGTGGGCGAGGTCATGGCGATCGGCCGCTGCTTCGCGGAGTCGCTGCAAAAGGCGCTGCGCGGGCTGGAGACGGGGCTGGACGGGCTGGACGAGGTGGAGGCACTCGTCTGTGCCCCGCGCGGGGTGATCGAGGCGGCGCTGACGCGGCCCACCCCCGACCGGCTGCTCGCCGCCGCCCAGGCGCTGCGCGAGGGCTTCACGGTCGAGGAGGTTCACGCACTGACCCATTACGACCCTTGGTTCCTCAGGCAGTTGCAGGCGATCGTGGATGCCGAGACCGAGGTTTTGGAACGGGGTTTGCCGACCGAGGCGGGTGGACTCAGGCGCCTGAAGGCGCTCGGCTTTTCCGACCGGCGGCTGGCGCGGCTGGCGGTGCGCTCGGTCGGGCTGAGAAACGGCAGTGGTTCGTTCCAGCGTCACGGCGGCCTGATCCATGAGGCCATGCAGGCGATGGCGGGCGCCACCAGCGAGGCGGAGGTGCGCGCGCTGCGGCACCGGCTGGGCGTGCGCCCGGTCTTCAAGCGCATCGACACCTGCGCCGCCGAGTTCGAGGCGCCGACTCCCTATCTCTATTCCACCTACGAAGCCCCCAGTTTCGGCGAGCCGGAGGACGAGGCGCGGCCGTCCGACGCGCGCAAGATCGTCATCCTGGGCGGCGGGCCGAACCGGATCGGGCAGGGGATCGAGTTCGACTATTGCTGCTGCCACGCCTGCTTCGCGCTGCACGACGCGGGCTTCGAGACGATCATGATCAACTGCAATCCGGAGACGGTCAGCACCGACTGGGACACGTCGGATCGCCTCTATTTCGAGCCGCTGACGGTGGAGGACGTGCTCGCCGTCCTCGACGTCGAGCGACAGGCGGGCGAACTCGTCGGCGTGATCGTGCAGTTCGGCGGCCAGACCCCGCTCAAGCTTGCCCAGGCGCTGGCCGACGCGGGCATCCCCATCCTCGGCACCAGCCCCGACGCCATCGACCTGGCCGAGGACCGCGAGCGGTTCAACGGACTGGTGGAGAAGCTGGGCCTGAAACAGCCCGCCGGCGGCATGGCGCGCTCGCGCGACGAGGCGGTCGCGGCGGCCAACCGCATCGGCTATCCAGTCCTCATCCGCCCGTCCTACGTGCTGGGCGGCCGCGCGATGGAGATCGTGGACGGCGAGGCGCAGCTCGACCACTACATCCAGACGGCGGTCGAGGTGTCCGGCGCCTCGCCCGTGCTGATCGACCGCTATCTGCGCGACGCGGTCGAGGTCGACGTGGACGCCATCGCCGACGGTGTGGACGTGCGTATCGTCGGCGTGATGCAGCACATCGAGGAGGCCGGCGTCCATTCCGGCGACAGCGCCTGCTCGCTGCCCCCCTACGATCTGTCCGACGCCATCGTCGCGGAGATCGAGCGGCAGACGGCCGTGCTCGCCCGCGCGCTCGACGTGCGCGGGCTGATGAACGTGCAGTTCGCGGTGAAGGACCCCGGCTCGGAGGCGGGGGCCGGGGTCTATCTGATCGAGGTCAATCCGCGCGCCAGCAGGACCGTGCCCTTCGTCGCCAAGGCGATCGGATGGCCGGTCGCCAAATGGGCGGCGCGGGTGATGGCCGGCGCGGCGGTGGCCGACCTGCCGCCGGTGCCGGCCGCGCTGGACCACGTTGCCGTCAAGGAGGCGGTGTTTCCCTTCGCCCGCTTTCCCGGTGTCGACCCCGTGCTCTCACCCGAAATGAAGAGCACGGGCGAAGTCATGGGACTGGCAAACGATTTCGCCACCGCCTTCGCAAAGGCGCAGCTCGGCGCGGGCGTGATCCTGCCCGGCGAAGGGCGCGTGTTCGTCTCCGTCAAGGATTCGGACAAGGCCGTGATCCTGCCGGCCGCCGAGCGGCTCCACCGGCTCGGCTTCACCCTTGTGGCGACCGGCGGGACGGCCGACGTGCTGGCCGCCGACGGCCTGCCGGTCGAGCGGGTGAACAAGGTGGCGCAGGGCCGGCCGCACATCGTCGACCGCATCACCGACGGCGACATCGCGATGATCCTGAACACGACGGAGGGCTGGCAATCGCTGCGCGACTCCGCGTCGATCCGCGCGGCCGCGCTCCAGGCCCGCGTGCCGTCCTTCACCACCGCGTCGGCGGGCATCGCGGCGTCGCTGGCGATCGAGGCGACGCGCGGTCGCGTCCTTGAAGTGCGGCCGCTGCAGTCCTACAATTCCGCCTTCGAGCCCGCGGGCTCATAACCCTTTGAAAACCCGCACCACGGCGCCTGTCGGGGTGGCGGACACTGTTGCGTTTGGAGGCGGACCGATGGCCAGTGGTGACAAGATGCCGATGCTGATCGAGGGCCAGCGCAAGCTGCAGTCCGAGCTCGTCCGCCTGCGCGCCGAGCGGCCGGAGGTGATCGACGCCATCGAGGAGGCGCGCGCCCATGGCGACCTGTCGGAGAACGCCGAGTACCACGCCGCCAAGGAGCGTCAGGGTCAGATCGAGGCGCACATCGCCGACATCGAGGACCGCCTGAGCCGCGCCCAGATCATCGACCCGACCGAGCTGTCGGGCGACAAGGTGCAGTTCGGCGCGACCGTCACCCTGCTGGACGAGGACGAGAAGCCCGTCACCTGGCAGATCGTCGGCCAGACCGAGGCGGACGCCAGGAACGGCCGCATCAGCTACGACTCGCCGCTCGGCCGGGCGCTGATCGGGCGCACGCTGGAGGACGAGATCGAGGTCACCGTGCCATCGGGCGACCGCTGGTACGTGATCGACAAGATCGCCTACGTGTGAGGCTGCCGCGGCTGCCCGGCGCGCCGTTGACGGAGGCGCTGGCGGTCGCGATCCTGGCCGCCCAAGCGCTGTTCTGGGCCACCGGGTCGCTGGATCAGGCGGTGGCGGAGGGCGCGCTGGTGGCGGCGCGGGTCACCGGGCTGATGGCGCCGGGCGCGGTGCCGACCTGGCTGACGCCGTTGTCGTGCGTGTTCCTGCACGCCAACCTGCTGCACCTGGGCTTCAACCTGCTGCTGCTGGTCTATTGCGGGGCGCGGGTGGAGCGCGTGCTGGGCGCGGGTCGGACCGCGCTGATGGTGCTGCTCGGCGCCTATGGCGCGGCGGCGGTGCAGGTGGCGCTGGCGCCTTCCTCTCCCGGTCCGGTGATCGGCGCCAGCGGCGCGATCTCCGCCCTGATCGCAGCCTACGCGCTGCTCCACGGGCCGCAGCGCGCGCGGCGCATCGGCCCGTTCGGTCCCGCGCCGGTGCGCGCCGCGTGGCTGTTCGCGGCCTGGATCGCGCTGAACCTGATGCAGGGATTCGTCTTCGGCTCGATGGGCACCGCGCTGGCGGTGGGAGCGCACATCGGCGGCTTCCTGGTCGGCCTCATCGCCACGCCGCTCCTGTCGAGGCACATCCCGCGCGCCCCGCCGACCCGGGGTGGAAGCCCCCCACGGTAGCGACTCTCCTCAGGCCGGCTGCCAACGTCGCACCGCCCGCCCGGTCTTCAGCGCCGCCGCCTCAGCTCGCCGGCCCCTCCGGGTCGTCCATGTCGGGGTCGAGCAGGCGGTGGAGATGGACGACGACATAGCGCATCTCGGCATCGTCGACCGTCGCCTGCGCCCTGGCGCGCCACGCCTTCAGCGCGCTGGCGTAGTCGGGGTAGAGGCCGACGAGGTCGACGGCGTTCAGGTCGGTGAAATCGAGCGTCTGCGGATCGGACACGCGCCCGCCGAAGACGAGATGCAGCTTGGTCATGTGGGTCCCTTCGCCCGCGCCCCTAGCGAGGCGGGGCGCGGCCGTGAAGGGGTCAGGAGCGCCGTGCCCAGACCGTGGCGCCGGCTCCCAGCGCCACCGCGAGCGCCAGCGCGCCGCCGATGGCGGCACCCGGGTGTGCCTGGACCAGGTCCGACACGTTGTCCCCGACCCGCACCGCCTTGCGACGCGCGATCTTGGCGTCGCGAATCGTCGCCTTGCGGGCGGCGGCGGCGTCGTGGCGCACGGTCCGCGCGGCCTTGCGCGCGCCCGACTTTGCCCTGCGCCGACCACGGCGGGCCGCGTCGAGGCCCTCGTCCTGCCACTCGAGCAGGCGCGCGACGAGCTCCTCGGCCTGGCGGCGGCGCTTCGATTTCAGCAGGCCCATGTCACGTCCTTATAGTCTCTGGCTCATCGTCTCTGGAGTCGAACTCGTCGGCCAGAAACCGGCCGATCGGCTTGGCGGCGATCGCGAGACCGGCTCCGGCGGCGGCGGAGGCGACGGCCACGGGGTGGCGCTTCACCGCGTCGGCGACGGTCGAGCCCGCCGCCGCGACGCCCGCCCCGGTCCGCCGGCCCATCCGCCGCAGAACGGCCGAGGGCCGGGCGGCGGCCTTGAGTTGGGCGAAGCGCTCCCTGGCGAGCGCCTTCTCCGATGCCGCGCGCGCGCGCGCCTGGACATAGCGATCCTGCGCGTCGCTCATGACGAGCCCTTCGGCAGGCCGCGGAGCGCGCCGGTCGCCAGGCGCACACACAGGAGCGCGGTCAGCATCAGCGCGACCGCGACGATCAGCGCGGCCCAGGCCGGATGCACCAGTTCGCTGAGCCCTTCGGCGGCCGCGACCAGCATCCAGCCAAAGCCGAACAACGCCAGCACCCCCGCCGCCATTCCGAAGACGGCGGCGTTGCGCGCCACCACCACGGTCAGTTTGGCGCGCAGCGTCAGCGCCTCCTTCTCGGCGCTCAGATACGCCTTGGAATGCGCGACGGTCTCGCGGACCAACCGGCGCACGGAGACATCGTCCGGCCTCTCCGGAGTGTGGATCGCGGTGTCCACCGTGCCGTCAGTCGTCGGAATGGCCGCCGCCGCTCAACAGCTTGCCGAGCGCGAAGCCGACCACCGCGACCGCGCCGACCGACAGGACCGGGTTGTTCTTCGCGAAGGCCTTGAGCTCCGTGGTGAGCTGGTCCACATCCGTCGTCTCCAGGTGGCGGGCCGCTCCGGAGACCTTGTCCGCCTGCGCGCGCACCGGGTCGGCGGCACGGTGGCCGAAATTCTCCTCGAGCATCTTGGCGGCCTCGATGATGAGCCCGGACAGCGTGGTCAACGCGCCGGCGGCCTTTCCCTTGCCGGTGTCGGCGTAGGTGGCCGCGGTGGCGAGCGCCTGCTCCTTGCCCTTCGCCGCTTCCTCCTTGACGCGATCGACGGCGGTGTTGGCGGCGGTCTTCAGGTCCGCGCGCGTGGAGGACCCCGTCCTCGTCGAGCCGGTCATGGCCGCGTCCGTGGAATCCGTGTCGTCGGTCGCTGCGACCGGAGCCGTCATGGCTCCACGCGCCTTGGTGGCGCCGGTCGGCACCACGGGATCGGTCCCGGTGGTGGAAAGTGTGTCGTCGGCCATTGCAAGCGGTCCCTTTGGTCCTGTTGTCGATCGTCGGCTCAAGAACCCGCGGCCGTCCGCCTTGTTCCCGGCGGGCGGTTGAGTTGATGCGCGGGACGCGCCAAGGCTCGCGCGGTCCGATCCCCACCGGAGTGTCCGCCGATGACCGCCATCCTGAACGTCCACGCCCGCCAGATCCTCGACAGCCGGGGCAACCCGACCGTGGAGGTGGAGGTGGCGCTGGAGGACGGCAGCTTCGGTCGCGCCGCCGTTCCGTCCGGTGCCTCCACCGGAGCGCACGAGGCGGTGGAGCGGCGCGACGGCGACGCGCGCCGCTGGGGCGGCAAGGGCGTCCAGGCGGCCGTGGACGCGGTGAACGGCGAGATCGCCGGGCGGCTGGCGGACATCGACGCCGAGGACCAGGGCGAGATCGATGCCATGCTGATCGCGCTGGACGGAACGCCCGACAAGTCCCGATTGGGCGCGAACGCGATCCTGGGGGTCAGCCTGGCGGTGGCCCGGGCGGCCGCCGACGCGCGCGGCCTGCCGCTCTACCGCTATGTCGGCGGGGTCCACGCCCACGTGCTCCCGGTGCCGATGATGAACATCCTGAACGGCGGCGAGCACGCCGACAATCCGATCGACATGCAGGAGTTCATGATCGTCCCGGTCGGCGCACCCTCCTTCGGCGAGGCGCTGCGCTGCGGCGCCGAGATCTTCCACACTCTGAAGGGCAGGCTGGCCCGGGAAGGGCTGGCCACCTCCGTCGGCGACGAGGGCGGCTTCGCGCCGAATCTGAGCTCCACCGAGGCGGCGCTCGACTTCGTCATGGGGTCGATCGAGGCGGCGGGCTATCGGCCGGGCGACGACGTCGCGCTGGCGCTCGACTGCGCGGCGACGGAGTATTTCCGCGACGGGGCCTACCGGATGGAGGGCGAGGGGCGGTCCTTTTCGTCCGACGAGATGGTGGGTTATCTCGCCGGCCTGGTCGACCGCTATCCGATCCGCTCCATCGAGGACGGGCTGGCGGAGGACGACTGGGACGGCTGGGCGGCGCTGACGCGGGCGATCGGCGACCGCTGCCAACTCGTGGGCGACGACCTGTTCGTGACCAACGTCGAGCGGCTCGCCACCGGCATCGAGCGGGGGGTCGCCAACGCGCTGCTGGTCAAGGTCAACCAGATCGGCACGCTGACCGAGACGCTCGACGCCATGAGCCTCGCCACGCGGAGCGGCTACGCCTGCGTCATGTCGCATCGGTCGGGGGAGACGGAGGACACCACCATCGCCGATCTGGCGGTCGCCACCAACTGCGGCCAGATCAAGACCGGCAGCCTGGCGCGCTCCGACCGGCTGGCGAAGTACAACCAGCTCCTGCGCATCGAGGAGGAGCTCGGCGACGCGGCGCTTTATCCCGGGGAGGCGGCGTTCGGGTGAGGCCCGGTGTCCTTACCGTGTCCTTGATAGCTCCCGGGCGCGGGGACGGCGACACCACTCCGGTCCCGGTCATGGCCCTTGCATCCGGGACCACGCTGATTCAAACGCGTGTGATGGCCCGCCGGCGTGCCCGTTCCCGTTCCAAGCGCGGCCTCGCCCGCGCGGTGCCGGCGCTCGTCGGGACCTCTCTGGTGACGATCTTCGGCGGCTATGCGGTGATCGGGCCGAACGGCCTGCTCGCCTGGAGCGATTATCTCAGCCAGCACGAGGTGGCGGAGCGCCAGCTCGCCACGCTGCAGACGGAGCGCGCGGCGCTGGCGAATCGCGTCCGCCTGCTGGACCCCAAGGGCGCCAATCCCGACCTCGCCGACGAACTCGTGCGGCGCGAGCTCGGCGTCATCCGTCCGGACGAGGTGGTGCTGCCGGTGAAATGAGCGCCGTTGCCCGCCGACCGAGCCTGTGGCAGACGCCGGTGCTCCCGTTCCCACCCGCAAGGTTCGTCCGCCCTTGGCCCGCAAAGCTCCCGCCGCCGCTCCCGCCCCCTCCAACCGCGAGCGCCCCCGCGAACCCGACCGGCACGACGCGAGCCGCGAGGAGCTGACCGCGCTCTACGAGCAGATGCTGCTCATCCGCCGGTTCGAGGAGCGGGCGGGGCAGCTCTACGGGATGGGCCTGATCGGCGGCTTCTGCCATCTCTATATCGGGCAGGAGGCGGTGGCGGTCGGCGTGCAGAGCGCGCTCGACGGGGACAGGGACTCGGTCATCACCGGCTATCGCGACCACGGGCACATGCTCGCCTACGGCCTCGATCCCAAGGAGATCATGGCCGAGCTGACCGGGCGCCAGGCCGGCATCTCGAAGGGCAAGGGCGGGTCGATGCACATGTTCTCCGTGCCGCACCGCTTCTATGGCGGGCACGGGATCGTCGGCGCGCAGGTGCCGCTCGGCTCCGGCCTCGCCTTCGCGCACAAATACCGGGGCGACGGCGGCCTCTGCGTCGCCTATTTCGGCGATGGCGCGGCCAATCAGGGGCAGGTCTACGAGGCGTTCAACATGGCCGAGCTGTGGTCGCTCCCCATCGTCTACGTCATCGAGAACAACCAGTATGCGATGGGCACGTCGGTCAACCGCTCGTCGGCGGAGGACCAGCTCTATCGGCGGGGCGAGAGCTTCCGCATTCCCGGGCTGCAGGTCGACGGCATGGACGTGCTGGCGGTGCGCGGCGCGATGGCGGTGGCGCTCGACTGGGTGCGGGGCGGCAAGGGGCCGATCCTCCTGGAGATGAAGACCTACCGCTACCGGGGCCATTCCATGTCCGACCCGGCGAAATACCGCACGCGGGACGAGGTGAACGCGATGAAGGAGTCGTCCGATCCGATCGAGCGGGCCAAGCAGGAGCTGATCGGGATGGGCGCCAAGGAGGACGATCTGAAGGCGCTCGACAAGGCGATCCGCCAGCGGGTCGCGGACGCCGCCGACTTTGCCGAGAGCTCGCCCGAACCGCCGCTCGAGGAGCTTTACACCGATGTGCTGGTGGAGAGCTATCCGTGATCGACATCACCATGCCGGCACTCTCGCCCACCATGGAGGAGGGCACGCTCGCCAAGTGGCTGGTCGCGGCCGGCGACACGGTCGCGGCCGGCGACATCCTGGCGGAGATCGAGACCGACAAGGCGACGATGGAGTTCGAGGCGGTGGACGAGGGCACCGTCGCCGAACTCGTGATCGCGGAGGGCACCGACGGGGTGAAGGTCGGCGAGGTCATCGCGCGATTGACCGCCGACGACGAGGAGGCGGCAGCTCCGGGTGAGCCGACGGAGCACCGCCCGCCCGACGTGGCGCAGAAGATGGGCGACAGCGAGGCGCCGGCCGCTTCGCCGGCGCAGGAGGCCGCCGCCGCCCCCACTCCGCCCGAGCGGCTGGAGGCGGAGGCGGAGCCGCCCGCGCCCTCCGGCCCGACCACCAAGATCACTGTCCGCGAGGCGCTGCGCGACGCCATGGCGGAGGAGATGCGCGCCGACGACCGCGTCTTCGTGATGGGCGAGGAGGTCGCCGAGTATCAGGGCGCCTACAAGGTCACCCAAGGCCTGCTGGAGGAGTTCGGGCCGACCCGCGTGATCGACACGCCGATCACCGAATACGGCTTCGCCGGCCTGGGCACGGGCGCCGCGATGGGCGGCTTGCGGCCGATCGTCGAGTTCATGACCTTCAACTTCGCGATGCAGGCGATCGACCAGATCGTGAACTCGGCGGCGAAGACGAACTACATGTCCGGCGGCCAGATGCGCTGCCCGGTCGTGTTCCGCGGCCCCAACGGCGCCGCGAGCCGGGTGGGCGCGCAGCACTCCCAGAACTTCGCGCCGTGGTACGCCAGCGTTCCCGGCCTGATCGTCATCGCGCCCTACGACGCCGCCGACGCCAAGGGCCTGCTGAAGGCGGCGATCCGCACCGAGGACCCGGTCGTGTTCCTGGAGAACGAGCTGGTCTACGGCCGCTCCTTCGAGGTGCCCGACGGGCAGGACGTGGCTCCGATCGGCAGGGCGCGGATCGTGCGCGAGGGCGCCGACGTCACGATCGTCGCCTATTCGATCGCCGTCGGCCTGGCGCTCGACGCGGCGCAGGCGCTGGCGGGGGAGGGGATCGACGCGGAGGTGATCGACCTGCGCACGCTCCGCCCGCTCGACGCCGACGCGGTGCTCGCGAGCCTCGCCAAGACCAACCGCGTGGTCGTCGCGGAGGAGGGCTGGCCGACCTGCTCGATCGCCAGCGAGATCGCGGCGATCTGCATGGAGCGTGGCTTCGACGACCTCGACGCGCCGGTCACGCGGGTGACGAACGCCGACGTGCCGATGCCCTACGCCGCCAATCTGGAGACGGCGGCGCTGATCGACGCCGAGCGGATCGCGGAGGCCTGCCGGGCGGTCTGCTACCGCTGAGCGCCGGTCACTCGGTCAGGCCGTCGCAGCCCTGCACGACCGCCTCCGGCGCGGGATTCGTCACCTCGTCCAGGTTGCGCTTGTCGCGCACCGTGAACACCGCGACGCTCTCGATCTCGCGCGGGCCGATGGTGCTGAAGCTGAAATCGGTTACCGGCTGATAGTCGTAGAAGGTCTCCACCAGGATCACGGCGCCGTCGCGGCGCGCCTGGATGGTGCGTCCGGCGGCGGCGATGCCCGGCAGGGGCTCGTTCGGGGCGCCGGCCTCCGTGCCCTCCGGTCCGAAGGCGGAGACCTGTCCGGGCTTGAGGCCCCGGCAGCGCTGCCAGGCGATGTACTGCCGGTCGTCCTCGTCGCGCTGCAGGCTGGAGACGATCATGCGACCGTGCCGGAACAGGTCCAGACCGCGCGCCTGCAGCCGCGCCGCCTCGAACACGTCGTCGATGTCCTGCTCGCGCAGCTGCCGGACCGACAGGGCGTTCGCCTCGCCCAGGCGGGACGCGTTGTCGGCGGCGGTCAGCGTGATCTGGCTGATGCGCATGTTGCCGAGCGCGAAGGTCGCCACCTCCGTCCCCATGAAGCCCATCACCAGCAGGATCGGCATGGCGTAGGCGAACTCGATCAGCGCCAGGCCCGCGCGGTCGCGGCGGAAACGGTTCAGCGTCTGGATCACGGGCACACCTTCTGGTTCGAGGCGCCGCCCTGGCCGGCGTAGGGCTGGTTGCGGAGCACCGACACGGCGGTCAGCCGCTGCGTCGCCGGCAGGCCGAACATCGCCATCGGGAACAGGCGCTGGTAGGTGGCGGTGGCCGTGTACCGCACGAAGTCGTCGGCGCCGCCCTGGCCGATCCGGCCCCGATCCGCGTCCCAGACCCCGTTGCGGTTGTAATCGATGAAGCACTCGTCCGGATCGTATTCGTCGTTTTTGTTGTCGTCGTCGAACAGCTCCGGCTTTCCGATCTGGCTCACGGTGACGTAGTTCGTGCGATCGAAGGTCATCCGCGCCTGGCTCACGACCGTGTGGACCTGGTCGGCGACCCGCTGGTCGACGGCGCTCTGGTCGGCGGCGTTCTCCTCGATCGTGCCGGACCGCGCGGCCGCGTTCACCGCGCCGTCGAGCACCGACTGGATGTAGGCCTGGAACGTCAGGTCCAGCAGACCGAAGATGAGGAGCAGCATGACCGGCGCCACGATCGCGAACTCGACCGCCGTCACGCCGTCGCGGTCGCGGCGGAGGGATCGCCGGCGCCTCACTGCTCCAGCCTCAGGTCGGCGATGCGGGTCGCGATGCGGCGGAAGGTGTCGTTCAGTTCGTCGGCGTCGTTCGCCTCGAACGAGCGGCCCGTGTCGGCGCACTCCACCAGCCGCGTGTTGGACAGCGGCTCGCCGAACGCGATCGTCCAGACGTGGATGTCGTACTGCTTCTTGGCCAGATCGCACATCGCGAGGAAGCGCGCGTTGTGACGCGCGACAAGGTCATTCTTGGTGTGCTCGCCCCCGCCGACGCGCTCGTCGTGGCGTTCGAGGCCGTAGGCGGAATAGTCGTCGTCCTGGGTCGACATCTGACCGTCGGTCATGAAGATGATGTGCCGGGCGATCGGCAGCCCGTTGGGGCTCGACGTGTTGCGCGACGCCCAGAGGCCGGTGGGGGAGATCAGGCGCAGACCCCAGATCATGCCGAGATCGTGATAGGTGGACCCGCCCGCCGACAGGGTGTTGACGTAGGCGTCCACGTCGCCGGCCGACATCGTCCGGACCAGCTGACCCTTGGCGCGGGGACACTGCGCGCCGCTGCGTCGGTCGTTCGAGCGCCGTTCCAGGAACGTCTGGTCGGCAGCGCCGTCGCGCCGATAGGCCGCGTCCAGCTGCAGGCGCCATTCCTGCGGATCCGTGGAGCCGCCGTCGGTGTCCGGATCGAGGTCGAGGGCTTCGGCGGGAATCGGGTCGAAGTCCGCCGCGGCCACCGTCTGGCGCTCCTCGATGCACCCGGACCAGCTGAGCGGCCGCTGGTCCCGCTCAGCAAGGTTCTTGATGCTGTTGCCCGACCTCAGGCTGGTCACGTTCAGCGAGAGTCGCCGGTGCACATACCAGCCGGGCACGGTGCAGGTCCTGGCGGCGCTGTTCCAGGTGCCGTAGTTGTATTGGCATTCGGTCTGGTTGGGGGCGAGCGGACTGCCGGAGGCGAGGGTGCGGCTGCCGTCCACCCATCGGCGTGTGTGATATTCGTAGGTGCTGTCCACCGCGTTCGGGGACAGCGGCGTCAGCAGCGCTCCCACGTTGACGGTGCTGGTGTAGGCCACGAAGCCGTAGCGGATCTGGGTGTCCGGCCGCTTGGCGCTCTCCAGCACCTCGTGGAAGTCGCGCACCGCCTGCTTCAGCGCCGCGATGCGGGTCACGCCCGGGGTGCCGCTGCCTTCCGCCATCGACCCCGACGAGTCGAGCACGAACATGACGTCGGTGTTGGTGAGATCCAGCCGGGCGACGCAGTCCACCGCCAGCGACGCGCCCTGATAACCGATCACGTGGCCCAGCGTGGAGGGCAGGAAGGCGGTGGCGGTGCCCGACACCTCGTTGGTGATGGACGAGGTCGGGGTGAAGACGACGTCCTGCGCCCCGTACAGGCCGTCGGGATAGTTGATCGCGAAGAACTCGCGCGCCTCCGTCTCGGCGTCCGAACCGAACAGCGTGCCGCCCTGCGCCTTGCGGCCCGCCAGCACGCCGGCGTCGCACGCCTGCTGCAGCCGCGACTTGGCCATGTAGTCGCGGCTGATGTCGATCGCGGCGCCCACGGCCGCCACCAGCGGCAGCACGGCGGCGGCCATGATCGCGAGCGCGTTGCCCGACGCGTCGCGCCGGAACCGGCGGAGCAGCGTCGAACGCGGGGAGGAGATCATGGGCGCTCTTTCGTGGCTCGCGGCCTTTGACCGGCGGACGGTCGAAGGGCAGGAACGGGGGCATGGCGGACGAGTGGCTAAGGCGGGGTTGGGCAGCAGGGTGAACGCGGCGTTCACCACGAGCGGGCCGGAGGTGGCGCTCGCCCCCGCCTATGCCGGCCGCGACCGCGCGTGGCTGGGGGCGGCGCTGGCGCTCGACGCGCGCCTCGCCGGGCTGGCTCTGAGGCCCGGCGACGCGGCGCTCGCCCGGCTGCGCATCCTGTGGTGGGAGGAGGCGGTCGGCGCGCTGGCCGCCGGATCGGACGGCGTGGACCCGCTGCTCGTGCGGCTGAGACCCGGCCTCGTCGCCGACCCGACGCGCACCGGCCGCGTGACCGCGCTGACCGTGGCCTGGGATCGGCGCATCGGCACGGACCCGGCGAGCGCGGACATGGAGACCCTCGCCGCCGCGCGCGCGGCGCTGCTCCTGGACGGACGCGAGCACGCGGAGGCCGCGCGCGCGCTGGCGGGCCGCGCGCTGCTCGGCGATCCGGCGGCCGATACAGGCCGCGCCGAGACCTGGCTGGCCGAGGGGCTTCGCCGGCGCTGGCCCCGCGCCCTGCGCGCCCACCGCCTGCTCGCGCGCGCGGCGCTGATGCGGCTGGAGGGCCGGAGCGAGCGGTGGATCGCGGCCCGGCTCATCGGCCTCGCGCTCACCGGCGGTTGAGGCTTGGCGAGCGCGGTCGCGGTGACCTAGAGGGGGTTGGGCGGGAGGGACTCTGATATGCGGATCGTGGCGTTGGTGATCGCCGGCCTGCTCGTGCTCGCGGGCGCCGCCCTGTGGGTGCAGAGCCGGGTCGAGAGCGGGGTGCCGGGAGAGGCGGCGGCGGTGGACGAGTGGGCGGCGGACGACGCGCCGGACCCGTTCGCCCCGCCACGCGGCGAGCGGCCGCAGGGCGGCTCGCGCGTGCCGCCGCTGCCGGCGGTCGCCAAGGCGACGAAGGAGCAGCGGCGCTTCGCCCGCTACGACCGCGACCGCGACGGGATCATCGGCCGCGACGAGATGCTGGGCAGCCGGGTCAAGGACTTCCGGACGCTGGACACCAACGGCGACGGCTTCCTGTCCTTCGAGGAGTGGTCGATCGCCACCGCCAAGCGATTCGACGGCGCGGACAGGGACCGTTCGAAGACGCTCACTCCGGCCGAGTTCGCCACGACCGCGCCCAGGCCGAGCGCGAAGTGTCGGTGCTGAGGTGACGGGGTGGTTCCCGCGACCACCCTCCATTTCCCCCGGGATGTCCGAGGCAAGGACGCACCGGCCTGACACTTTCGCTTTTCCGAGCACCGGACGCGCACCCGCGCGGGGCGGCGCCTGGTCGTGTCCGGCGTCCGGGTGGAACGAGCCGCGCTTGTGTGAACTTCGTCACCTTGTTCAGCTTGGATGGCGGTTGGCTGAACGGCCGTGGTCTCCAGCCCTACAGCACCGCCACCGTCACCCTCACCGTCACCCTCACCCTTCCGCCGCTGACGCGGCTCCCTCCCTCCCCCAAGGGGAGAGGGACTCGGGGCGCGTCCCCTCTCCCCTTGGGGGAGGGACAGGGTGAGGGTGACCGGCGTGAGGCGATCGGAGCGTCTGCCGCTCAGTCGCCGTCCGACTCCCCCTCCCGGACCCCATGATCGTCGCCGCCCATCGGGCTCTCCGGGTCGATCGCGGGCTCGGCCAGCTCCTGCGCGATCAGCGCCTCCGCCGGCGTCTCGGGCTCCTCGGTCTCGTCGATCTTGGCGACCGAGACGACCTGCTCGCCCTTGGCCACATCGAACAGCCGCACGCCCTGGGTGGCGCGGCCCATCACGCGCATGTCGCTGACATTGAGGCGGATCAGCTTGGCCTGGTCGGTGACCAGCATCACCTGCTCGCCGTCATTGGCGGGAAAGCAGGCGACCACCTCGCCGTTGCGCTCGATATTGTCGATCGCGGTCACGCCCAGCCCGCCCCGGTTCGCTTGGCGGTATTCATAGGCCGACGTGCGCTTGCCATAGCCGTTGGCGCACACCGTCAGCACGAACTCCTCGGCCGCCGACAGCCGGTCCACCGTCTCGCCATCCAGTGTGTGCTCCGCCTCGTTGCCCTTCCACGGGGCCGCGCGCAGATAGGCGTCGCGGGTGTCCACATCGGCGTCCACCGCGCCCAGCACGGAGAGCGAGATCACCTCGTCCCCGTCGCGGAGCGACACGCCGCGCACGCCCGACGCCGTGCGGCTCTGGAACTCGCGCACGTCGGTGGCGGCGAAGCGGATGGCGCGGCCGCACTGGGTCGCCAGCAGCACGTCGTCGTCCGCGTTCAGCAGCGCGACCCCGATCAGCCGGTCCGCGCTGCCCTCGTCGAAGCGCATGGCGAGCTTGCCGTTCGACGGCACGTTGGTGAAGGCGTCCATCGAGTTGCGCCGCACCGACCCGCGCGCGGTGGCGAACAGGACGTGGAGCCCGCTCCACTCCGCCTCGTCCTCCGGCAACGGCAGCACGGTGGCGATCGTCTCGCCCGCCTCCAGCCCCGGCAGCAGGTTGATGACCGGCCGCCCCTTGGTCGCCGGGCCGCCCTCCGGCAGCTTCCAGACCTTCACCCGGAAGACGCGGCCCGCCGTGGTGAAGAACAGCACCGGCGTGTGGGTGGAGGTCACGAACAGCTCGGTGACCGCGTCCTCCTCCTTGGTCTGCATTCCCGCGCGCCCCTTGCCGCCGCGTCCCTGCGCGCGGAAGCTGTCGAGCGACGTGCGCTTGATATAACCGTCGACGGTGACGGTCACGACCATCTCCTCGCGCTCCATCAAGTCCTCGTCCTCCAGCCCCTCCCAGGCGGCGGCGATGGTGGTGCGGCGCAGGGTCGCGAACTCCTCGCGGATCGCCACCAGCTCGTCGCGCATCACCTGATAGAGCTTCGCCCGGTCGCCCAAGATGGCGAGATACTCGGTGATGGAGGCGGCCAGCCCCTCCAACTCGTCGCCGATCTCGTCGCGGCCGAGCGCGGTCAGGCGGTGGAGGCGCAGGTCCAGGATGGCGCGCACCTGGCGGTCGGAGAGCCGGTAGGTGTCGCCCTCGACCTCATGCTCGATCGCCTCGACCAGCCGCAGATAGCCCGCGATCTCCGCCACCGGCCACTCGCGCTCCAGGAGCGCGGCGCGAGCGGCCGCCGGGTTGGGCGCGCCCCGGATGATGCGGACGACCTCGTCCAGATTGGTGACCGCGATGACCAGGCCCAGCAGCAGGTGCGCCCGGTCGCGCGCCTTGTTGAGCTCGAACTTGGTCCGCCTTGTGATGACCTCCTCGCGGAAGGTGACGAAGGCGCGGATGATGTCCGACAGCGTCAGCATCTCCGGCCGCCCGCCCCGGATGGCGAGCATGTTGGCCGGGAAGGAGGACTGGGCCGGCGTGTGCCGCCAGAGCTGGTTCAGCACCACCTCGGGCGTCGCGTCGCGCTTCAGCTCGACGACGACGCGGATGCCCAGCCGGCTGGACTCGTCGCGGATGTCGGACACGCCCTCGATCCGCTTGTCCTTGGCGGCGTCGGCGATCTTCTCGACCAGTCCGGACTTGCCGACCTGATAGGGGATCTCGGTCAGCACGATCTGGCGGCGCTCGCGCTTCTCCTCGATCTCGTACTTGGCCCGCATCAGGATGGAGCCGCGCCCGTCGGTGTAGGCGGCGCGCGCGCCGGCCGAGCCCAGGATGGTGGCGCCCGTCGGAAAGTCGGGGCCGGGCACGATCGCGATCAACTCGTCGTTGGTGATGCGCGGGTCGTCGATGGTAGCCAGGCAGGCGTCCACGACCTCGCCCAGATTGTGGGGCGGCACGTTGGTCGCCATGCCGACCGCGATGCCGCCCGCGCCGTTGACCAGCAGGTTGGGGAAGCGCGCCGGCAGCACCGTGGGCTCGCGCCGCGACCCGTCGTAATTGTCGACGAAATCGACCGTGTCCTTGTCGAGGTCGTCCAGCAGCGAGTTGGCGACCTTCGCCAGCCGCGCCTCGGTGTAGCGCATGGAGGCGGGCGGATCGGGATCGACCGAGCCGAAATTGCCCTGGCCGTCGACCAGCGGCACGCGCAGCGACCAGTCCTGGGTCATGCGGGCGAGCGCGTCGTAGATCGCGCTGTCGCCGTGCGGGTGGTAGTTGCCCATGACGTCGCCGACGATCTTGGCCGACTTGCGATACGGCCGGCCGGCGACGAAGCCGCCCTCCTGGCTGGCGTAGAGGATGCGGCGGTGCACCGGCTTCAACCCGTCGCGCACATCGGGCAGCGCGCGGCTGACGATCACCGACATGGCGTAGTCGAGATAGGACGTCTTCATCTCGTCCACGATGTCGATGGGCGTGTAGTCGTCGGGGCCGGGCGGGGGGGTGAGGTCGTTCAAGTGGGGGGCTTTCGGTCGCGTGTGTGCGGGTGCGAAAGCCTAGCTGGTGCGGGGGGGGAATGCCAGTTTGGAGGGGGGCGTGACTGTCGTGGGATCTCCCCTCCCTGCAAGGGAGGGGCTGGGGGTGGGTGCGAGCGCGGCAGCGCGAGCTGCGATGCCGGGAACAGGTGGCGACCTTCGCAGGCTCGCTGACGCTCGCCACCCACCCCCGACCCCTCCCTTGCCGGGAGGGGAGACGCTAAGGCGCGATCTCTCGCCCGTCCCAGCTCCACAATCGCCCGCTGTCAGTCGGCGTCAGCCCGTCGAGCACGGCCAACAGCTTGCCCGCGCTCTCCGCCGGGCTGAACAGTTCGCCCGGCTCGCGTCGCCCCGTGAACGGCGCGCTCAGCGCCGTCGCCACGGTGCCGGGGTGCAGCGCCACGCAGACCGCCTGCGGATGGGTGCGGGCCAGTTCGACCGAGGCGGTCCGCACCAGCTGATTGAGCGCCGCCTTGGACGCGCGATAGCCGTACCAGCCGCCCAGCCGGTTGTCGGAGATCGAGCCGACCTTCGCCGACAGCGCGGCGGCCACCGCGCGCCGGTCGCGCGGCATCAGCGGCAGCAGCGCCTTCAGCGCCAGCGCGGGGCCGGTCGCGTTCACCGCGAACTGGCGCGCCAGCCCGTCGGCGTCGAGCTCCCGCAGCGCGCGCTCCGGCCCGCGACCGCCCTCCCGCAGCACGCCGGTCGCCACCAGGATCAGCGTGGGCGGCGGACCGGCGGCGACGCGCCGGGTCAGCGCCTCCAGCGCCGCGGGATCGGTGATGTCGAAACCGTCCGCCGAGCGGCTGACCCGGTGGACGACGGCGTGGTGGCCGCCCGCCTCCACGGCGGCGGCCAGCGCCGCGCCGATCCCGCCGGACGCACCCAGGATGACGGCGGCGGTGTCCATGGCCCGTGACCTAGCGGCGGCCGACCGCCCGGTTCAAGCGCGGTTCACGGCTTCGGAGCCAACCCGGCGGCTCGCGAGTTCAGCCACGACACCGTCGCGCCCGTCCGGGCCGCACGCACCGATCGCCCACCACAGGAGAGTTCTTCTTCATGATCACCCATCGCCTGCTCATCACCGCCGCCGGCGCGCTGGCCGCGCTCAGCCTGGCTCCTGCGGCTCCGGCGCTGGCGGCCCAGAAGAAGGCCGAGGCTCCCGAGGCGCCCAAGCGCGACCTGTCCAAGCCCTTCCTCACCGCGCTCGGCCCGTACCAGAAGGCGCTCGAGGCGAAGGACTACGCCACCGCCAGCGCCGCCGTGGAGGCCGCGCGCCCGCTGGCGAACAACGCCGACGAGCGCTACATCGTCGACCGCGTGGCGCTCGACATCGCCACCGCGCGGAACGACGCCGCGGCGCAGACGAAGGCGCTCACCGGCATCCTCGCCTCCGGCGCCGCCCCGGCCAAGGAGCAGGCGGTGTTCAACACCAGCCTGGCGACCCGCGCCTTCGACGCGAAGGACTACGCGGCGGCGATGCGCTACGCCCAGGCGGCCAAGGCGGCCGGCGCCACCGACCCCAATCTCGACCTGATCGTCGCCCAGGTCCAGGCCGGGCAGGAGAACTATCCCGACGCGATCCGGTCCTTTCGCGCGCTGATCGCCGCCGACGAGGCCGCCGGCCGCAAGGCGCCCGAGGGCTATTACAGCCGCGTGGCGCAGTACGCCTACAAGGTCGGCGAGCCGCAGGGCCTGAACACCGCGCTGCGCGACTGGATAAAGGCCTATCCCTCGCCAAAGACCTGGCACGACGCGGTGCTGACGTCGCTCGCGGTCGGCAAGTACGACCCGGGTGCCCAGCTCGACTACCTCCGCCTGCTGCGCGCCGCCGATGCGATGACGAAGGACGAGTGGCGCAGCTATGCGGAGCTCGCCTCCTACGCCAACCTGAACGGCGAGGTCGTGGCGGTCGTCGACGCCGGCAAGGCGGCGGGAACGCTCAACCCCTCCGACGTCCAGGAGTTCTACTCGCGCGCCAAGGCCAAATCGGCGGCGGATCGCGCGTCCCTGGTGAACGAGGCGAAGGCGGCCCCGTCCAAGACGCAGGCCCAGCCGATCGCGGCGGTGGCCGACGCATTGTCGGGCTATGGCGACTATGCCGCCGCGATCCCGCTCTACCAGTCGGCGCTTTCCAAGCCGGACGCGAACGCCGACGAGGTGAACACGCGGCTCGGCATCGCGCAGGCCCTGTCCGGCGACTACGCCGCGGCGAAGGCGAGCTTCGCCAAGGTGCGGGGCGCGCGCCAGCCGCTCGCCGGCTACTGGAGCCTGTGGGCCGACCAGCGCGCCGGCGCCTGAAGGATCTCGGGCGGGTCCCTCGCGTCGGGACCCGCCCGGACCCGATGCCGCCCTGTCCCGTTTTGCAACGCGGCGTCCGGCGGGACTGGCCGCTGAGTCGGCCACCCTATAGGCCATGGCCCTCACGGCAACGGGGCGGGCGAGAACGAGCGGGTGGCGCGATTCGACGACATGATCGACACGGTGGTCGCGCGCGCCGGCGGCAGCGCGGCGCTGCGGGCGGTCGGTTGGCAGCAGCTCGTCGATCTTCTCGCCCGCTCCCCCGAGGAGCCCGTCCAGGCGGAGCGGGCCTACGACGCGCTCGAGACGTGGCGGCCCGCCGCCTCCGCCGGCCGCCGCGCCCGGACCTGCGCCACGGTCGCCGACCGCCCGATGCCCGAGCGTCTGTTCGAGCATCTGGCGCTCGACGACCCCGCCATCGCGGCCCCGGTGCTGGTCTCCGCGCCGGTGCCGGACGGAGCGCTGATCGCGCTCCTCCCCCGGCTGAGCGGACCGGCGCGCGCCCAGCTTCGCAATCGGGCGCGCCAGTCCGACGCGCTGCGACGGGCGTTGGACGCCTATGGTCCGGCGGATCGCGCGCTGGAGACGGCGGCCGACCGCATCGACGACGCGACGGTGGCGGCGGAGACGGAGGACGCGCCGCCCGCGCCGGACCGCGCGCCGCGCGCGGACAGCGACGCCTCGCCGGTGACGATCCGCGCGCTCGTCGATCGCATCGACCGCTTTCGGCAGGTCCGTCCGCGCCGCGCCGCCGCGCCCGCCGAGCGCCCGCCCGCCCAGCGCCCGTCCCGGCGCGGCGCGGTCGCCCACTTCGCCTTCGAGACGGATCGTGGTGGGATCGTGCGCTGGACCGACGCCCCGGCGCGCGGTGCCGTGATCGGCCTCGCCCTGTCGGAAGCCGCCCTGGACGACGGTCCCGGCGTGGACGCCCCGGCGGCGGAGCTGTTCGGGCGGCGGGCACCGATCGCGGGCGCCCGGCTCGTCCTGCCGGCGGGTTCGCCGATGGCCGGCGTGTGGCGGTTCCACGCGACCCCCGTCTTCGCGCCGTCGGACGGGCGCTTCACCGGCTATGCCGGCCAGGCGCGGCGGCGCTCGGGGCCGGAGGGCGCGGGGGTGGAGAACGCCCAGCCCTGGCCGCTCGCCCGCTCCGGCGACGTCCGGCAGCTGGTCCATGAACTCAAGACGCCGCTCAACGCGATCATCGGCTTCTCGGAGCTGATCGGCGAGGAGCTGCTCGGACCCGTGCCCGCCGCCTATCGCGAGCACGCGGCGGCGATCCGCGGCCAGGGGCTGGCGGTGCTCGCCTCGATCGACGACGTCGACCTCTCCGCGCGACTGGACGCGGGCGCGGGGTCGGGCGTCGACTCCGGCACCGCCGCGGACGACGTGGGCGACCTGACCGCCGCCGTGGCCGCCGCGCTGGCGCGGATCGACCCGCGGGGCGACGCCTCGTCCTTCGCGCCCCGTCTCGGCGACGAGCGGTGGGTGTGCCTCGACCGGCCGGGGATCGACCGCGCGGTCGGGCGGCTGCTGTCCGGTCTCGCCGGCGCGGCCGCGCGCGGAGAGCGGCTGGCGGTGACCGTGACCGGGCGCAAGCGGCCCCGACTGCGGGTGGCGACGCCGCGCGCTCTGGCTCAGCTCGACCCGGAGGCGCTCGCGGCGCTGCGCCTGCCGGAGGGCCACACCGCGCCGGGCGCGCCGCTGCTCGGTCTCACCTTCACGCTGCGCCTCGTCCGCCGGCTGGCGGAGCGGGCCGGGGGAGAGCTGCGCGTCGACGCGTCGGAGTTTACCTTGTTCTTACCGCCCGCCATGCAGGACCGGAGCGAACGCCGCCAATAGGAGTCCCGTTGCCAGCCCACCGCCCCGAACGCCGCAAGGATCGCCGCTCCGCCGGCCGCATCGACCGGCCGGCCCGGCGCGAGGACCTGGCGCGCCTGCCCGACGACTGGCGGCCCGTCTTCCTCATCTTCGTGGACACCGAGGAGGAGTTCGACTGGGCCGGGCCGCAGCGGCGCGAGAACACGTCCACCCGCCATGTCCCCGCCATCGCCGAAGGGCAGGCGCGGCTGGCGGCGGGGGGCGCGCGCCCCGTCTATCTGGTCGATTGGCCGATCGCCCACGACCCGTGCGCGCGCGACCTGCTGGGCGGCTACGCGGCGGCGGGGGAGGCGGCCGTCGGGCTGCACCTCCACCCCTGGGTCAACCCGCCCTTCGACGAGGACGTCCACGGCTACAACAGCTTCGCCGGCAACCTGCCGCCGGCGCTGGAGGAGGACAAGATCCGGCGCTTGCGGGACCGCGTCGCCTCCGCGTTCGGCGTGGCGCCTCTGTGCTACCGCGCCGGCCGCTACGGGGTGGGGCCGAACACCGCCGCCATCCTGGAGCGGCTGGGCCTCGGGGTCGACTGTTCGGCGCGCTCCTCCTTCTCCTACCGCGACGAGGGCGGGCCGGACTTCAGCCGCCACGGCGCCAGCCCGTGGTGGGTGGGGCCGACCCGCCGCCTGCTGGAGGTGCCGCTGGGCGTGGCGCACCTGGGCCTTCTCGGCCGCCGGGCGCCGATGGCGCTGCGGACGGCGGGCGAGGGTCCGCTGCGCGGGCTCCTGGCGCGCGGCGGCCTGTTCCGCCGCATCCCGCTGACCCCGGAGGGCACCCGCCCGGACGAGATCGTCGCGGCGATCGACCGGCTGGTGGCCGACCGCGCCCCGGTCCTGTCCTTCTCCTTCCACTCGCCCTCGCTGGAGCCGGGGCACACGCCCTATGTCCGCGACCGCGCCGACCTGCGCGCCTTCTGGCGCTGGTGGGACGCGGCGCTGGACCGGCTGGCGTTCCACGGCGTGCCCGGGGGGACGGTGGGCCATGTGCTGCGCGCGGCGGAGCGGGCGCGCGGGGCCGCGGCCTGACCCCGCCGCCGCTTGTCAGCGCGGTCCGCGGTCCGCTAGCGCGCCGGGCGGGGCCTGTAGCTCAACGGTAGAGCAAGCCGCTCATAACGGCCAGGTTGGGGGTTCGAATCCCTCCAGGCCCACCATCGCGCGGCGGCGCGGTCCGCCCGGAGGCGCGAGGCGAACGCGTCCAGCGGCATCGGCCGCGCGATGTGGCCTTCGTCGACGGCGGCGTGGCGTGCGATTTGGGCGCGCGACCTGGGCGTGCGCCGCTTCGACGGTTCGCCCGCGCCGCGCGTGGGCTTCGTGCTCGGCAAGCGGTTCTAGAGCAGGATGGCGCCACATTGAATTGTCATTGCGAGGAGCGAAGCGACGCGGCGATCCAGGATGGGCGCCGGTCTGGATCGCTTCGCTCCGCTCGCGAAGACGGGGCCGGTTCCCTCCAATGTCATCAAGCTGTAGGCCGCGGCGCTTGCCCCTCCGGGCGTGCGGTCGCTAAGGCGGCCTGGTCGGGGAGTGGCGCAGGCTGGTAGCGCATTCGCTTTGGGAGCGAAGGGTCGCAGGTTCGAATCCTGTCTCCCCGACCAAAACTTTAATTTCAGACGATCTTAATCAATGCCAACTCGTCCCATAAATTACTGTTTTGAAGGCTTTTTACACGTTAATTTGAGTTCAAGCCGGTTCAAGGGGTCTCGCTCCAGCTTGCCAAAAATGTGGTAATCGCGTTGGTATGATGGTATTCTCCTCGCAGATACCAACATGCTTACAGACACCGCAATCCGCGCCCTCAAGGCCGACTCTCGCCCGATCAAAAAATCGGACGGCGGCGGCCTGTTTATTTACGTCACGCCCGAGGGCAGCAAGCTTTGGCGATTGGCTTACCGATTCCACGGCAAGCAAAAGCTGCTCTCGGGTGGCTCCTATCCACTCGTGAAACTAGCCGACGCTCGCAAATGGCGTGACGAAGCGAAGATAGACTTGCGCGCCGGTCGTGACCCCTCCGCTGTGCGAAAGGCGGAAAAGCAGGCGTGGAAGGACGCCCAGGCCAATTCCTTTGAAGAGGTTGCGAAGGAATGGATCGAGGTGCGGCGCTGCGCATGGACGCCACGCTATGCCGGGGTGATCGAACGGCGGTTGAGTGAGGACATTTATCCTTCCCTGGGCAAGGTTCCGATCACCGCAATCGATCCGCAGATGCTGCTCGCCGCACTTCGCAAGATCGAAGCCCGCGGTTCGATTGAAATGGCGCACCGGGTCCGCAACTATTGCAGCGAGGTCTTCCGCTTTGCCATCGCGATGGAAAAATGCCGGAGCGATCCAAGCCGCGACATTGGCCCCGCCATGAAGAAACCGCCGCCGGTGAAGCACATGGCCAAGATCGAGGCGAAAGACCTGCCGGCCTTTTTCGCGCGGCTCAATCAGGATCAGGGCGAAGCGATGAGCCATCTTGCGCTGCGCCTGACCATTCAAACGATGGTTCGCACGCAGGAAACGCGGTTTGCGGAATGGAGTGAGTTCGAACGGCTAGATACCACCAACCCGCTATGGCGTATCCCTGCGCAGCGGATGAAAATGCGCAGCGAGCATCTGGTGCCGCTCTCACCTCAGACGGTGAAGCTATTGCGCGAGATCGAGGACGCCAATCCATTCCGCGCCGCAGGCAACGAGCGGCTGGGCAAATTCCTCTTTCCCGTTGCCAGCAGCAAAACTTGCACGATCAGCGAAAACCGGATGCTCGACATCATGTATCGCATCGGCTTGCGCGGTAAGGCCACGGTCCACGGTTTTCGCGGCCTCGCCAGCACCGTGCTCAATGAGTCGGGCCTGTTCGAGCCGGACTGGATCGAAGTGCAGCTCGCCCATGTCCCGCGAGGGGTGCGCGCCGCTTACAATTCAGCGCGCTACCTCAATCAGCGCAAGGACATGATGCGCTGGTGGTCGGATTATCTGGCGAAGGCCGAGCAAGCAGGACTGACTGCTGGCGGTCCCGCGTGAGCCTCAGCGCCTTCGGCAGTCGTTCGGCTGACCCGCCCATAGCTTGCGGGATCGGCGATCCAGCCATTGATGGCGGATTCGTGCCAGCCCGCGCCGTGGACGCTGATCCTCACCTGCGGCGGGAACGTGCCTTCGGCGATCTTGCGATACAGCGTCGAGCGGGACAGGCCGGTGCGGTCGAGCACGGTCTTGAGGCGGATAATTTTTTCAGTGTTGGACATGGGACGCACTTTCATTCCTTGACTGTCATTGGCTCCCCATGAGCCGAGAATTGGCGAGGCCGGCGGGCCGCGCAAGAGCCTTTTCGGGGTCAGCGAACGCAAACGCGCGCAAGGCGGCACAGGGCGGCGAACGGTTAGGGATGACTAGGGAAGAGTGCGGCCGACGGCGGACGGTGGGACTTGGCGGTTCCGGGTGGGAACAAAATTTGGTGACGCAGCCGAAATTGCCTCGCCTGTCGCGATATTGGCCCTAGCGCACGCAGAATTGCGGCGATGGAGGACGCATTCCGCGCCAGTGACGTTGGTTGTCAGCGGTTGCGATTCGGGTTTCCAGACAGCGTGGCGGATCATCCGCTAAGCGAAGCTTTTGCTGAATCAGCGTTCGGCGTCACTTGACGCCGAACGCTGCTACGGATAGGAGGGGCGATGAAGATTCGGAACGTGATCCACAAGGGGTTGCGGCGCTTTATTGAGGATGATGACGCCAGCGGGTTGCAGCCCGCCGTCGTCGTCAAAGTGCAGCGCATCGTCTCCTTTCTCCAGGACATGGAGCAGGAGGACGAGCTTCGCACGGTGCAGAGCTGGAAAGCGCACATGCTGACCGGCGACCGCAAGGGAACGTGGAGCCTGTCCGTCACGCGGAACTGGCGAATAACGTTTCGGATCGACCGCGAGGAAATCGAGATCATCGACCTCGATTATGAAGATTATCATTAGGAACTGGCACTAGGAGCTGGATATGAGCGCAATCGCAGGCCTCCGCATGAAGAACCCGGCGCATCCGGGCGGCTTCGTGAAGTCCGAGATTATCGAGCCGCTGGGCCTCTCGGTGACGGCGGCGGCGCAGGTGCTGGGCGTCACCCGCGCGACGCTATCGACCCTGCTCAACGAGCATTCGCAGCTTTCGTCCGAAATGGCGCTGCGGATAGAAAAGGCGTTCGGCGTTTCGATGGACACGCTGATGCGTATGCAGAACAGCTACGACATCGCGCAGGCACGAAAGCGCGAGGGGGAGATCAGCGTTGCGCCGTTCAAGGGTCGGCCCGGCGATGCTCGTCCGTCCGCAGCATATTGAAACGCAGGCAGCCCTCAATGGCCGCAGCGTAAGTATGCCGCAAACTTTCAAGGCATTTCCCGTAATAGATTTGTTCGCAGGTCCGGGCGGACTTGGCGAAGGCTTTGCTTCATTAGTGGGAGCGGGCGGTGAGCAGCGTTTTGAAAGTGTTGCCGCAATTGAACAGGATGGACCTTCCTACCAAACTCTGCTTCTCCGTCATTTCCTCCGTAAGTTTCCTAATCGGGAATTTCCCGACGCCTATTATAAATATCTGAGACGTGAGATTCGGAGGGAAGAGCTTTACGCGCGGCACCCGACTGAAATCGCCAAGGCGCGGCGAAGCGCATTGAAAATTTCCCTAGGCCCTGAAAATCACGCCTTGGTGCAGAACATCATTGAGGAGAGGTTGTCGGGCTCATTCCGCTGGGCGCTTGTTGGAGGCCCGCCTTGCCAAGCCTATTCCCTTGTCGGTCGTTCAAAGATGATGGGGAGGCCCAATTTTGAGCAAGACGAACGCCACTTCCTTTACCTTGAATACTTGAAAATCATTGTCGACCACCAGCCGCCTGTCTTTGTGATGGAGAACGTCAAGGGGCTTCTCTCTGCGAAGATTGGTGGAAAGCCGATCATAAATCGGATCGTCGGCGACTTGGCCAGTCCCAAACAGGCTGTCGGCAACAAGGCCGACGGACTCCGCTACAAGCTGTATTCTCTGTCTGAGGATGAAAAGCCCGGTGAAGAGGTCGATCCGCGGCTGTTCCTAGTGCGGGCCGAGGAATTTGGCGTGCCTCAGGCGCGGCACCGGATGTTTATCGTCGGCATCCGCTGCGACCTGGACATCCGGCCAGGACGCCTCCGCCCTTATTCGCCGCCGACCTTGCGCCAGACCATTGGGGGTCTGCCATCTCTACGCAGCACCCTCTCAAAAGAGGACAGCGTTCAGCGCTGGCGCGACGAGATTGCCAAGCTTTCTTCCTCGGAGATCGGACGCCAGCTTAACGGTTCTGGTTACACGCGCGGCATCGTGCGCGGAATTGAGCACCATACAGCGGCAGGCACCGGAATTCCGATGCTCAGCTCGTCAAACGTGTATCTCAACGGCGAGACCGGCAAGCATCCCACGCTTCGTCATTTGCACGATCCGAGACTGGATGTGCTTACCTCCCACGAAGCAAGGGGCCACATGGCTTCCGACCTGCGACGCTACCTTTATGCGTCGATTTTCGCCGACGTGACCGGCAGAACCCCAAAATTGTCTGACTTTCCCCAATCGCTGCTGCCCGCTCATCAAAACGTTGAGCTTGGTCGCACAGGCAAGATGTTTTCCGATCGGTTTCGTGTTCAACTCCCCGACAAGGTTTCCACCACGATCACTTCCCATATCTCGAAAGACGGCCACTATTTCATTCACTATGACCCCGCCCAGTGCCGCAGTCTGACCGTCCGCGAGGCCGCGCGCCTCCAAACTTTTCCCGACAACTACTTCTTCGAGGGGCCGCGAACTGAGCAATACCATCAGGTTGGCAATGCGGTTCCCCCGTATCTCGCTGCACAGATTGCCGAAATCATCGCCGAGGTTCTCGACGCAGTGCCGGATTCCGTATGATGGTGGACTTGCTCACTGCCGAACGACGCAGTTGGAATATGTCGCGCATACGCAGCCGAGACACTCGGCCCGAACGGGCGTTGCGATCGTTACTTCATCGCGCGGGATTCCGGTTCCGGCTGCATGATCGATCGCTCCCTGGAACCCCTGACATTGTGATGAAGAAGCATAGAGCCGTCATACTGGTTCACGGGTGCTACTGGCATCGCCATGAGGGGTGCAGAAACGCTACCACGCCGTCCACGCGAACCGATTTCTGGCAGGCAAAGTTTGCAGCGACCGTCGTTCGTGATGAGCGGAATCTTGAGGCTCTGACCAGACTCGGTTGGCAGCCAATCGTGGTCTGGGAGTGCGACCTGAATAGGCGCCCCGACGATGTGGTGACCGAAATCAAGAAAAAGCTGAGGGAGGCGTAATGGCGCGCGACCACCACCTGCCGCCGAGTGCCGCATGCCTGTCGGCGTCTATGCGCGACCTTGGTTATTCCCTCGAAACGGCCATCGCCGATATTGTGGACAACAGCATCTCAGCGAACGCGACATCCATCGAGATCGTGTGCAATCTGACAGGCGCAGTGCCGTCGCTGGCCATCATCGACAACGGATGGGGCATGAGTGGCGAAGAGATTGTCGAGGCGATGCGGCATGGCGCGGTCAACCCTAGGCAGGAACGCGGACCAAAGGACTTGGGCAGGTTCGGCCTGGGCTTGAAGACAGCTTCATTCTCACAGTGCCGAACGCTGACTGTCGCAAGCGCCAAGGACGGTAATCACAGCGGAGCCGTCTGGAGCCTCGACCGCATCGACGCGCTGGATGACTGGATGCTGTCCATTCTGGACGACGACGATCTTGCCGCGATTGGCTTTAATGACCGGCTCGGCCAGCACGGCTCGGTTGTTATCTGGACCGACCTCGATCGACTCTTTGAAGATGAAACCGGCTCCCGCCGAGATGAGATCGTCAACGAAAAGCTCGGCATCGTGGAGCGCCATCTGTCGCTCGTCTTTCATCGTTTCCTTGCCGGGGAGGTGAAAGGCCGGAAGAAGATCACCATCACCATGAACGGCCACCCGGTTTCACCGTTTGACCCGTTCTGCCGCAAAAACACGGCGACCCAGATACTGCCGGAAGAGGTTGTGTATGTCGGCAATGTCGCGGTGCAGATGCAGCCGTTCATCCTGCCGCACCACAGCCGGCTGAGCGCCAGCGAATACGACTTTTACCAAAGTCGCAGCGACTTCATCTCAAATCAGGGAGCCTACATCTACCGCAACGGACGCCTCATGGCATGGGGTGACTGGTTCCGTCTTATACCGAAAGGTGAGGCGACCAAGCTCGCCAGGGTGCAGATCGACTTCCCCAACAGTCTCGATGAATCGTGGACGATCGACATCAAGAAGTCACGCGCCCGGCCGCCGCACCCGGTTCGGGAGCGGCTGCGCCAGATCATCGCGCAGATCAGCGGACGCAGCACGACCGTTCACCGCGGGCGCGGACAAAGGCTCTTTGAAGAGACTGCTGCACCGCTCTGGGAGCGCTTCGCAGATCACGCCGGCATCAGATTTGCGGTCAACGCGCGGCATCCCCTGATTGATTCTCTTCGCACCAAGTTGGCTCGCGACGATGCCCGCAGCCTCAACCTGATCCTCGATTCCGTTGCTGCGTCGCTGCCGGTGGAAATGATTTACTCGGATTACTCCACCAGCCCGCGGCAGGTCGATCAGTCAGCCGGGAATGAAAATGATGCGATGGCAAGACTGAAAAGCCTTCATGCGGCCCTCTATGGGGACGGCGCGGGCGATCCCGAGGCGTTCATGCAAATCGTAAAATCCACTCGTCTGTTCCAAGGGCAGATGGATGTTGCTGAAAAATATGTGAAAGAGGTCTTTGCATGAGCCAAACGCAGAACGAAAAAGACAAGGGCTTCATCGCAACCCTCATTACGGCCTTCGGCGACCGCGACGAGCCGCCGACCCGCGTTGAAATTGAAGCGAAGGCCGTCATGCTCGCCCCGATCCTCGGGTTCGACGGCGATCTTGAAAACGTCGTCGCCGTTGCGGAGACCGTCATTCCATCTCGGATGAGCGCCGGCGTCTCACTTGTCGATCCGGAAGCCACCCACGATCAGGAATGGATTCATAAACGCGAGATCAAGCCGATATACGCCGACGCCTATGGTGATTTTTTGCGATCCGAGGGCTGGAAGCCAACGGTCGTCAACACGCTCCTGAACGACGACGGGGCCAAAATTCTCGGCCTATTGCAGGATCCCACTGATGAGGGAGCTTGGAACCGGCGAGGCATCGTCATCGGTCATGTTCAATCCGGCAAAACCGCCAACTATCTCGGTGTGGTCGCTAAAGCGGCCGACGCCGGATACAAGTTCATCATCGTCATCGCGGGCATTCATAACAACTTGCGGAAACAGACGCAGCGCCGAGTGGACGAGGGTTTCATCGGCCGGTCGAGCGACCCGGCAAACCGCGTGCCTTTCGGGGTCGGCCTCGACAAAGACTATCCGAACCCGGTCACGCTGACCAACATCAACATGGATTTCAACAAGCAGACGGCCGACAAGAGCGGTGCCGAACTGAACGATTTCAGGAAGCCGGTCATCATTGTCATTAAAAAGAACGTGAAGACCCTGGAGGTTCTGCACACTTGGCTGCGCGACTTGAACGCAAAGGGAGCCGATCGTATTCGTGACGTTCCGATGCTCGTGATTGATGACGAGGCCGACAACGCTTCCATCAATACGAACAAACCGGACATCAACCCCACGGCGACGAACACATGGATCAGGAAGATCCTGCGTCTTTTTACCAAGTCATGCTACGTCGGCTACACCGCAACGCCCTTTGCCAACATCTTTATCGACCCAGATGCGTTTGACAAGGACGCCTATGAGGAGCTGTTTCCCAAGGACTTCATTTATTCGCTCGATGCGCCGACCACCTACTTCGGTCCCGACAAGGTTTTCCTCGACGAGAAAAGCAGCGAACGCATCCTGAGGCCGATCCTCGACTGCGAGGATTATCTGCCGCTCACCCATAAAAACGGCACACCGGTCGCTGAGCTGCCCCCTAGCCTTTATCGTGCGCTCGACCAGTTCATCGTCGCGCGGGCTGTTCGTAACCTCCGGAAGCAGGAGCGGAAGCACTGCTCTATGCTAATCAACATATCGAGGTTCGTATCGGTCCAGAGGGAGGTGAAAGGTTTCATCGGCCTCCGGCTGGACAAGATCAAAGACGCGGTGAAAGCGAATTACATGATGGCAGAAGAGATTTCTGCCAAGAACCAGTATATGGCGCGGCTACGCGCTGCGTTCGATGATGAGTTTTCAGATTGCGGGTTTGAATGGACGAAAGTGAAGGAAGCCCTGTGGGGCGTCTTCGATCACCTCCGAACCTATGTCGTCAACAGCAAGACCACCGACGATCCGCTTGATTACGAAAAATACGAGCGTGAGGGCGTCGGGCTGACCGCTGTGGCGATCGGCGGCCTGAGCCTGTCCCGAGGGCTGACCATTGAGGGTCTCACTGTCAGCTACATGTATCGCAACACGCGCATGTATGACACCCTGATGCAGATGGGCCGATGGTTCGGCTATCGACCAAACTTCGAGGATGTATGCCGCGTCTATCTCTCTAGAGATTCGATAAACTGGTATAAACATATTGCGCTCGCGGCCGACGAACTGCGTCAGCAGATAAGGCGTATGCGCAACGTGGGTCTGAGCCCGAAAGACTTCGGCCTCTACGTTCAGTCCCATCCCGACAGTCTGCTGATTACCGCCGCGAACAAGATGCGCAGCGGCGAGAAAATTACTCTCAAGCAGAATTACACCGGCAAGCTGATCGAGAGCTTCCTTCTGCCGCTGGACGCCCAGACTAATGACGCGAACAGCAATCTCATTGCCAGATCTTGGGCCGACCGCTTCGGGGGCGCCGAACTGCAAAAGACTGACAAAGGCTGGTTCCTGCCGGATGTCGAGTGCAACAAAATCGAGGAATTTCTGGCTGCGTTCAAGTCGCACAAGGATGCCGTGCGGCAGAAGGCGCTTGCCATCGACTATCTTAACGCGATTTCGGACAAATTTCCGAAGGGCGATGTTCTGCTGATTTCGGTTGGACCCGGCGACCCCGACAATCACATTCTTGGTCCGCAGGAGCGCACCGCCGCTGACGCCACAGCGGAGAGGTGGCAGATTTCCGGATACCGCGTTGCCAGTCGCGGCGATGAAAAGCTCGGATTAAGTGCGGAACAGCAGGCGGCCGCCGAACGGCTCGCTACCGAAGATGCTAAGAGCAAGTCGAAGAAGCCTTCCGACTTCCACTACCGCCTGGTCCGCGACAAGCCGTTGCTCATGGTCCACGTTCTGGAGCCGACCAATAGCGAACCCTTCGAAGGATTGCGTGTTCCTGCCTGGGGTCTGAGCTATCCGGACGGACAATATGGAACGGCCATCGAGGTTGTCGCCAACCGGGTTTGGGTAGAGCAGATGTATGGCTCGTTAGATGACGATCCCGATGACGATGGGGACTACGATGACGAGTAAACCGTCCCCCTGGGACAGTGTTCCCACCCCGGCAATGGACTATACGGTCGTTCGCGTTCCCGACTTGAAAGGGGTTCCGATCTACTGGGGCCGCGACAGGTCGGCACAATGCCTCCTCATCGTGGAACTGACCGGCGATCACACCGAACAGCTTCGCTCGGATGGTGTGACGCTGAACGGTATCGGAACTGATATGCGGCTAGGTGAACGACCGGGCCAGCAGCGCTTCGTTCTGACCCTCTCCCGGCATGTCGATACCGATTTGTTCCAGGGGCTTTGCGAGACGCTGATCGAAAGCCTCAGGGAAGTTCGTGAATCAGCCACTGCATTGGGCGTTGCGCTGGCGCACCTGAAGCGGTGGAAAGCATTTCTGTCCGGGCGCAGGACCACTCTTTCGCCCGAGCAGGTGCGGGGACTTTTCGCTGAACTTCAGATGATGCGTTCGCTCTATGCCGCCCGAATGACGCCCCCGATGGCAGCCGACGCTTGGTGCGGTGCCGATCGAGTGCAGCAGGACTTCATCTTCGGTGACATGGCGGTCGAGGTTAAATCGCTTTCCGGACGCGAGCGAAACACCGTCCGTATTTCATCGGAAGACCAGCTCGAAAGCCTGACCTCCAGCCTGTATCTGGCGGTCTACCGTCTCAGCGAAATGCCGGAGTTGGGACAGTCGATTTCGCTCAACGACCTCGTAGGGCAGATTGAGACTGACCTAGCGGACGCGCAGGCGCTGGAAGAATTTTCCCGCAAGCTGTCGGCCTACGGCTACGCGCCATTGCGCGACTACGACAGCCCGCGCTTTGGCGTCAGCGATTTGAAAACTTACCTTGTTGTGGAAGGTTTTCCGCGCCTTGTCAGGTCTGGCATCCCGAACGGGATAGCCCGCCTTTCCTACGACATTGAACTGGAAACGATCCGTCCGTTTGAATGCAGCACCAGCGACATATTGAAGGGGGCCTGATTGAAAACGTCAGCCGCAGAGTTCTTTCATGATTTTCGTCAGGAAACGCTCGCGGGCGCGGAAGCCAGCAGCAGTTTCCAGCTCGCCTCTTTCATGGACGCGGTTGCGACCGAGCTTGTTGAAACGGGTTTCGTAGAAGGATTCGAGTTCTGCCACTACCGCGCTCAGCGCGGATTGCGCGTTGACGGCTACTGGTTCAACGATGAGGGTGCGCTGGATCTATTTGTCGCCGACTTCGACTGCCGCAGCGAACTTGCGACGCTGACGCGCACCGACGTTGATGCCGCTTTCAAACGCCTCGCCAGTTTTTTCGAGGCGAGCGCGGCAAAGGGTCTGTCGAAGGAACTGGAGATCACGTCGCCGGAATACGGTCTGTCCCGTCAGATCGCCGATCGCAAGGGGAGCATCCGCCAGCTCAATCTTATCTTGGTATCGGAACGCGCCATCAGCGACCGCATCCAGAACCTTCCCGAAGGTGAAGTCTCCGGCGTTCCGACCAGCTACCACATATGGGATATTTCCCGACTCCAGCGTCAGCGCAGCTCCCGCAGCCACAAGGAAGCGCTCGATCTCGATTTCGTCGGTATGTTCGGGTCCGGCATTTCGTGCCTGCCAGCCCATCTCGGGTCCGATACCTACCAGTCCTATCTGATCGTCATGCCGGCCGATGTGCTGTCCGGCCTCTACGAAAAGTATGGTGCCCGGCTGCTAGAGCAGAACGTCCGGACCTTCCTTCAGGCGCGCGGCAAGGTAAACCAGGGCATTCGCACCACGATCCTTACCGAGCCAGGCATGTTCTTCGCCTATAACAACGGCATCACCGCCACCGCGCAGAGCGTGGAAGTGGAGGAAACAAGCGCGGGCCTGAAAATTACCCGCATCCTAGACTTACAGATCGTGAATGGCGGGCAGACGACGGCCTCGCTCTTCCACACCCGCCGCAAAGACAAGGCCAGCCTCGCAAACATCTTCGTCCAGATGAAGCTGTCCGTGATCGACAGCGACGAGAGCGAAAAGGTTGTACCCCGCATCTCGGAATATGCGAACACCCAGAACCGGGTAAATGCGGCCGACTTTTTCTCAAACCATCCGTTTCACGTCCGCCTAGAGGAATTTTCCCGGCGCATCTGGGCACCAGCGCAGCAGGGCGCGCAGCGCGAAACCAAGTGGTTTTATGAACGTGCGCGCGGGCAGTATGCGGATGCTCAGGCCAAGCTGACACCGGGCGAGCAGCGGCGGTTCAAGGCTGAGAATCCAAAGCCGCAGATGTTCACCAAGACCGACCTTGCCAAGTTTGAAAACACATGGGACGAGCATCCGAAATGGGTCAATCTCGGTGCGCAGAAAAACTTCGCAAAATACGCGCACCGTATCGGCAAGGAATGGGAGAAGGGTTCGGACGGCTTCAACGAGTTCTATTTCCGCCGTGCTGTTGCGCGGGGCGTTATATTCCGCGTGGCCGAGAAGCTGGTTTCGTCGCAACCGTGGTATAACGGCGGCTACCGCGCAAACATCGTGGCCTACAGCCTCGCTGTTCTCAGCGAGATTACGAAGCGCCACAAAAAGAGCGTCGACTTCCAGCGCGTCTGGAATGCTCAGGGCATCAACAGCACCTTAGAGCAGGCGTTGACGATCATCGCCAAGGCCGTGAACGACGACATCACAAAACCCGCTCAAGGCATCTCGAACATTTCCGAGTGGTGCAAGAAGGACGCCTGCTGGACTCGCATCGAAGCTGAAATCGCAACGATGGAAACAGAATTGCCGGACGAGTTCTGGAACGAACTGGTCTCGGCCGATGAAGCTGCCAGCGAGGCGAAATCCGCGAAAAAGACCCAAAAGATCGACAACGGTATCGACGCCCAGCGCAAGGTAATCAGCATCCCGGCTTCCGAGTGGCGAAAGATTCAGCACTCGCTATCGGCGAAGCGTCTGCTGACTCCCAAAGAGCAGGGTATTCTCAACATCGCCGTGCAAATGCCGTCGAAAATCCCGACCGAGAAGCAGTGCGCTGTTCTGCTTGAGACTATCGAGAAGGCGCGTGCCGAAGGCATTTCCATCCCCTGACCGGACCAACAAGTCAGTCGGCAGCACTCCACATATCCTCGAAGCAAATTGTTTTTCCCTCGATTTCAAATGAATACCGGAGAGGTCTGCGCGGCTCGATGCGTGACCGCTCCGCAAAGATTCTCTTATGAATCTCTGAGAAAACCCGTTCGGCCGGACCCACTTCGTAGCGCAGCCGAACAAACTGATTCCAGTTGCAGGCTGCGATTTTTTCATTGGTGAGCGCAAACCCGTAGCTGGTGAACCGCGCATTGGACCTTCCTATCGCGAACGTCCTCACTTCGGTAGTAACTGCCCCTTTCGGAAGTTTCAGCTTGAGAGATCGGCACAGCTCAACCTCGCCAAACTCCTCAATCCAAGCATCCACTTGGTTGGCCCACACGCTAACCCGTTCGACGAAATTCTTGGCCTTGCTCCTTATGGTCCGCAGCCGGTTTGAGCCGAAGTCCTGCCATTTGAGCTGAAACAGACCAAGCTCGCCCGTTGTCATATCCAACACGGCCGCATCAATGTCGGTCACGAGGTTCCCGCCCCTCTTCAGACGTGTGGGAACTTCGACAATCTGATACCGGGTGCCCTCGAACAGAGCGTAAAGTTCCGACATCATCCATTGCTCTCTCGGCTGCCTAATCAATTGAGCAGTTGCCGGGCGGCGAAATTCGCTGAGCATTCTGATTGCCGCAAATGGATTGCGGAAAATACTGCTGACCGGCGCAAGCCAGTAGCCCTCGGAAATTTCCAGCAGCATAGGCATGAAGGGTGCCGGCTCAGCCCCGAAATATCCTGCATCGTGGCGAGTCACCACGATTGCGCGCAGAGCGCTTTCGACCCGATCCGCATCTATTCCAGTGAACGAGGAAATCGAGTCGACGAGTTCGTTCGGCCGCTTCCAGATCGTCAGGCTCATGCAGTAGTTTATGTTTGAGAGATGCTTGCTTCCCACACCGACAAACCAGATGTGCTTCAGATAAAAGCTGGCAAGCATCATCACTACGGCGGCCACGTCCCCTCCGTTCAGTTCGTCTCCCTGCACGTCAGGATGGATTCCGGCTTCAGCCCGCCATTCCAAGGCTCGCTGGCCTATCAGCTGAATGAAATGTCCATCGAGTCTGGGATCGGCATCGTATCCGACCATTGTGCCGCGACCCGTCTCGAACGGGAAAACCAACGTCGCAACGAGATCATCGACTTCGGCTGCGGTCAGTGACCCTGTGGCTTGTGCCTGCTCGTCTCCGTTCAACGCTTTTTCAAGCGCTTCGCCTTCAAGCTGGTCAAGGAAGTGGTCGCTGTCGTCCCTGACCATGAATTTAAGGCTGAGACCATTCTCAGTCTCGCTGCCCGTCAGGAAACCATGGAGCGCCATATCGGCGGCCTTCTGAAGGACTGCGCACTTGCCGAAAGCATGAAGCAACGATCGGACATGTGAGCGAGTGGTGGCCGTGCTCTCCTGGATTGGAATCCCCACTGTTTTTGGAAGCCTAGGCAACGCATAGTGAAGCAGCGGATTCCAGCCCCGACTCATGACGTCGAACGCCGGATAAGGAAGATGGTGGCTTTCGTCCTCGCTAGAACCGATCAATACGTTCTCATAGTCGATGACGCGGGCGGCCTCGATGAGGATTGCCGCGCAGAGCATGTCGTCAAAGTCGTCGAGCCGGGTATGAATCGCAGACAATTGTGACCGCGCCATTTGCGCGAGCATCTCGCTGAGGATGTCACTTGGAATTGTCATCTCACCAGAATTTAATCAGGAATGATGATTGATGGCTAGCGCTGCCCTTCGGGCGACCCGCTCTATCCGCTTGCGCGGACCGGGCCTGTAGTCCTGGCCCATTCGGGTGACGATCGGGAGCGGGGGATGATGAGCGGGAGGGGTTGAGGACGCGCTCTGTCCCGCGCTTCGCGCTCCTAAGGGCGCGGATTGCTTGTTCTAACCCGCTGGCGCTCTCGCCTCTCTTCTTGCCGGATGAGCGCCGGGCGCGCGCTCGCTTCGACGGCGGCGCTGCGCTTCGCGCAACTGCCTTGTCGCTCGCTCGGCTTGCCGGCACGCCATCCGTCTGCGTCGCGCCGGGCGAGGGCGCCGTTGTTGGTGATCCGCTGCGCTTCTCTGTGAGCGCCTGACCGGCGCTGTTGCCTGTTGGTTAAAACGCCAAGGGCTTTGCCCTCTCGTTCCCCAAACCGAAATAGACGCCCCCGTGTGGCGGTCGCTTGCGCGCCCGCTGGCCCGCGCCAGAGCATCGATTTCGGTTTTCCCTCCCCCTCCCATCCTCGCCGGAAGGCAGGCCGCATGCCGCAGGCAGTGCGGCTTTCAGCCGAAGGAAGATTTGGGATATGACCGATTTGTTGTTGCAGTATCGCGCTTGCGGAGCGGAGTGCCGCGACGATTATCTGCGTCAGGTGGCGCACGAGAACGGTTTGCCACTGGCCTGTGTTCGCAGGATTGCCGACCGGCTTGGCGAACGCGAGGACTTCGGGGCGCTTGTTCTGATTTGCGAGGAGCGCAACACGCGAAGCCTCAATCGAGGGTGGGCGCAATGAGCGCCCGCAAGCGCGAGCGTATCGCGCAGAGCGATCCCAGTCAGATGATGATTTCGGGCGTGAAACCCGTCAGCCTTGGAGAGCGCGTGTCGTGGGCCGCGCAACAGCCTATGCAGCCCAAGGCGACGCAACGCCCGCTCGACATTGGATTCTGGAACCCGATGCGCGACCAGTTGGAGATGTTTTGATATTGGCGGGGCGATGCCTATACATGGCATCGCCTTCACGTTTCGCTTTCAGCCTCAAATGCCCGCTTGCCCTTGCGCTTCCACAGCAGGAGCGCCTGTTCGCGTTCCTCGCCGCGCAGTTTGGCGGCGACGGTGAGGAATGCGCCGTAGAGCGTGGCGCGGTCATCGTCGGCGAGTTCGACCAGTCCGGCCTTCACCACCAGGCCGCCCAGCTCGATCAGTTGCCGGGTGCGTTCGCGCCGCTTGACTTGCCATTCGCGCATGTCGGTTCGCGCCTTTCGTGCCTCAAGCCGATGCCGCATCGCTTTCAGCCGCGCGAGCGCCGCTCGGCTGGCGTTCAGTTCCTTCGCCACGCTTGCGCGCCGCGCCTTGAAAGAAGGCCGCGCCGCGCTTGCGCCAGCTCTCCTTTCGCGCGGCGTCACCGTTCCCGGTGATATCAAGCAAGGCGCCCGCGAGCGTTTCCGCATCAATGGCGTCGGCTCCGGTGGCAATAACCAGTTCGCCAAGTTGAAGAACGCGGCGTTCTTTGAGTTGCCGGGCTTTGTCGGCAAGTGCTTTCAGTTCCGAATCGATATCACGGGGCTTGCGCATCGTCTGTCTCCATTGAGAGGTGATGCACCGATCATAATGTCGCGCCGCGCTATATGCTTTAGGGTCGTCGGGACAGTCTGACACCACCTAGTCCCGAGCAGGATTTTATCATGGGAGGGCGCGCTTATACGTCGTGCCGACGCCGCTTCAGTGGCGTAGATGGATTGCCGTCATGGCGATCTTCCACCTCTCGGTCAAAGTCATCAGCCGCGCCAGCGGCCGCAGCGCGGTTGCGGCCTCGGCTTACCGCGCCGCCGAACGGCTGCACGACGAGCGGCTCGACCGCGATCATGACTTCACCAACAAAGATGGCGTCGTCCATTCCGAAGTGATGCTGCCCGACGGCGCGCCGCCGGAGTTCGCCGACCGAGAGAAGCTTTGGAATGCGGTCGAAGCCGCCGAGAAGCGCAAGGACGCGCAGCTTGCCCGCGAGGTCGAGTTCGCCATTCCACGCGAATTGAACAAGCAGCAGGGCATCTCGCTGGCGCGGGAGTTCGTCGAAGCCGAGTTCGTCGATAAAGGGATGATCGCCGACCTCAATGTCCATTGGGATATCGGCGCGGACGGCAATCCCAAACCCCACGCCCATGTCATGCTGACCATGCGCGAAGTCGGCAAGGATGGGTTCGGCGCGAAGGTGCGCGACTGGAACAAGGCCGAGCTGGTCGCGCGGTGGCGCGAACGCTGGGCGGATCATGTCAATCAGCGGCTCGCCGAACTCGATATCGACGCGCGCGTCGATCACCGCAGCCTGGAGGCACAGGGCATTGCGCTCGAACCGCAGGACAAGATCGGCCCCGCCGCCTCGCGCATTGGCGGGCGCGGACTTGAGGCCGACCGCATCGAAGAGCACCGCGCTATCGCCCAGCGCAACGGCGAACGCATCATCGCCAATCCGACTGTCGCACTCGACGCGATCACCCACCAGCAGGCCACGTTCACGACTCGCGACCTTGCCATGTTCGTGCACCGGCACAGCGATGGAAAAGGGCAGTTCGATGCGGCCCTGAGCGCCGCTCGCGGATCGCCCGATTTGATCGCGTTGGGCAAGGACGGACGCGGCGAACAGCGGTTCACTTCGCGCCAAATGATCGAGACAGAACAACGGTTGCAGTGCGCATCGCAATTGATGGCGGAGCGCGAGCGCCATCTCGTTTGCGAAAGGGAACAGGCGGGCGCGTTGGCGCGCGCCGAAGAGCGCAGGCTGTTGCTATCGGGCGAGCAACGAGCGGCGTTCGAGCATGTCACAGACGGACGCGGCCTTAGCATTGTCGTCGGCTATGCCGGGACCGGCAAGAGCGCGATGCTTGGTGTTGCGCGCGAGGCTTGGGAAAGCGCAGGCTACACCGTTCGCGGCGCGGCGCTGTCCGGCATTGCCGCCGAAGGATTGGAGCATGGTTCGGGCATTGCGTCGCGCACCATCGCCAGCCTTGAGCATCAATGGAGCCTGGGCCGCGAGCAACTGGATTCGCGCGACGTGCTCGTCATCGACGAGGCGGGGATGGTCGGCACGCGCCAGATGGAGCGCGTGCTTGTCGCGGCCGTCCACGCAGGCGCGAAAGTGGTCTTGGTGGGCGACCCGCAGCAGCTTCAGGCCATCGAGGCCGGAGCGGCGTTTCGCGCCATCCATGAACGGCATGGCGGGGTCGAGATCAGCGAAGTGCGCCGCCAGCATGACGGCTGGCAACAGGACGCCACCCGGCACCTTGCCACCGGGCGCACCGGCCAAGCCATTCACGCCTATGACGAACGCGGCATGGTCCATCCCGCCGCGACGCGCGAGGCCGCGCGCGGCGCGCTGATCGAGTGCTGGGATCGCGACCGGCAAGCCAGCCCCGGCGATACGCGGATCATCCTCACCCACACCAATGACGAGGTGCGCGAACTCAACGAAGCGGCGCGCGGGCGGATGCGTGACACCGGCGAGATTGGCAACGACGTGCCGATCAGAGCGGAGCGCGGCGAGCGGCAGTTTGCCAGTGGCGACCGCATCCTGTTTCTGCGCAACGAACGCGGGCTTGCAGTCAAGAACGGCACGCTCGGCACCGTCGAGCAGGTGACACCACAGCGCATGGCCGTGCGCACGGACGATGGCCGCAGCGTCGCCTTCGACACTAGGGATTATGCGCACATCGATCACGGCTACGCCGCAACGATCCACAAGGCGCAGGGCATGACGGTGGACCGGTCGCATGTGCTCGCCACGCCGGGCATGGACACCCACGGAGCCTATGTCGCGATGTCTCGCCACCGCGACGGCGTTGCCTTGCATTATGGCCGCGACGACTTCGCCGATCAGTCGAAACTTGTCCGCACGTTGAGCCGGGAACGCGGCAAGGACATGGCAAGCGACTACAGCCCGGAGCAGCAATTCGCCGACCGGCGCGGTATCACCTTCCGCGAGCGTATCGTCGCGATCGCGCGACAGTTGCCGGAGCGGGCGAAGTCGATCTTTGCCAGCTTCCGCCCGCAGGCGCACAAGCTCGAAGCATTGCCCGCCGAGCAGACAGGACGTTCCGATCAGCGGCGCGCGGTCGAACGCTATGCGCGCGCCACCGCCGACCTCGGGCAGATGCGCGAGCAGGGCTTGCCGTTTCTGCCGCATCAGCAAGAGGCACTGGTGAAGGCCGCGAAGGCGCTCGACGCCATCCGGCCCCATGCCGCCGCCGACCTCGCCAGCGCCTTGCAGCGCCAGCCCGCGCTTATCCGCGAGGCGTCCGATGGTCGCAGCCAGGGCGCGATGCGCGCCATGCAGCTTGAAGCGGATATCCGCATTGACCCTGCCAAGCGCGCCGACCGCTTTGTCAATGACTGGCAGCGGCTGAGCCAACAGCGGGAAGGCGCGATCAAATCGCACGATCAGGATCGCACGAGTGTCGTCACCGGCAGCATGGGCACGATGGCCAAGGCGCTGGAGCGCGACCCGCAGGTCGAGTCCTTGCTGCGCGCGCGGAAGATCGAGCTTGGCCTTGGCCCCGACCGCAGCGGCGGCATCGCACACCAACTGAGCGAACAACTCGGTCGCGGACGCACCCGCGACATCGGCATCAGCATATGAAGGAGACAAGTGATGGAACCAACCGATATCGATGAAGTTCAACTGGACCTGGAAGCAGACGCTAGCACCGAAACTAGGGCCGAGCTTCAAGCCGCAGTCAGCCCTGACCCAAGGGTCCAGAGCGACCCGGCCACCGCAGCCTTTGCGCGGCTTGAGGGCGAAATGGCGTTGATGCGTCGCGCGGTCGAACATCTTGCCGCCGAGCGCGCCGATATCGTCATTCCCGACTACGAAGCGACGTTGGCGGAAATGAGCAAACGGCTAGGCGCTATTCGGGGCAGCATCGACGATATCGCCGAACACCCGGCCATGCAGGTGACGCCCGACAGTTTTGGCAGGCGGATCGAGGCCGCAGCGGAGGCAGCGCGGCGCGGCGATCAAGGCCGGATCAACGACGCACAAAGGGAGCTGCGGCAAGCGACGCAGGACATGCGGGCTGTCACATCGCAAGCCCGCACGAGCGCGGATCAACGCCGAACTCTGTTTCAGGCCGTCGGTGGCGGATTGTTCGGCGGCATCCTGCTATGGTCGTTTCTTCCCGGCACCATCGCCCGCGCGGTGCCGGAGAGCTGGCATTGGCCTGAGCGCATGGCGCGGCATGTGCTTGGGGACCGGACCGTCATCGATGCTGGCATTCGCCTGATCCGCTCCCAGAATCCCACGGCTTGGGAAGAGATCGCCTACGCGGCGAAGATTTCGGATGCCAATGCCGATGCCATCGAAGGCTGCAAGGGCAAGGCAGATAAAGCCGGACGGGCGGTAGATTGCGTGCTTCGCATAGGCAGCTAGAATGCGCCGAAATCCGACTTGATTCTACCAACAGGAATCCTGTGCATCATAGCAAAAATTCATGTTGGTATCGCAGTGGGTAGATGGTGATGAGCGGCGCTTGATTTCCTGTTGTTTTTCAACAGGCTGGAGAGGCTTCTGGAATCCTGTCTCCCCGACCACGCCGCACACGCCGGCACCCTCTCGCGCCGGCATGCGGAGATGCTAGGGTGCGTGCCATGACCATCGATCTGTCGCACTACGAATCCGGGCGGGGCCATGACGGCCACTACAAGCGCGATCTCGCCCGGCTTCAGGACCGCCTCGCGCGCGCGCAGATCGCGCACATCGTCCACCGCCGCCGCGCCATCGTGCTGTTCGAGGGCTGGGACGCGGCCGGCAAGGGCGGGGCGATCCGGCGGCTGACCGCCGAATGGGATCCGCGCTGGTACGAGGTCTGGCCGATCGGCCCGCCGACGGAGCTGGAGCGCGAGCACCATTTCCTCTGGCGCTTCTGGCGGCGCCTGCCGGCCTGCGGCAACGTCGCGGTGTTCGACCGCTCCTGGTACGGGCGCGTCGCGGTCGAGCGGGTGGAGGGTTTCGCCACTCCCACCGAGGTCGAGGGCGCCTATGGCGAGATCAACGCCTTCGAGGCGCAGCAGCAGGCGCACGGCGTGGCGCTGGTCAAGCTGTTCGTCCATGTGACCCAGGCGGAGCAGGACCATCGCTTCCGCAAGCGCCTAGACGATCCGTGGAAGCGCTGGAAGACGGGACGGGACGACTATCGCAATCGCGCGAAAAGAGAGGCGTATCTAAAGGCTTATGCGGAGATGTTCGCGCGCACCGACACGGGCGGATGCCCATGGACGGTCATCGACGGCAACGACAAGAAGGCGGCGCGGATCGCCGCCCTGACGGCGGTGGCCGACCGGCTGGAGGCGGCCGTCCCCATGGACCCGCCCCCGCTGGACCCGGAGGTCCGGCGCATCGCGGAAGAGGCGCTGGGGCCGGGGTGATCGCGGGGACCGCCCCTCTCGCCGTGAGGCGATGATGTCGTCTGCAAACCCAAGAGGCCACTGTCGGTCGGCGCGGAGCGATGGTCCCAATCCTATCGTGCGCTTACCACACCCCCGCTCGTCCTGAGCCTGTCAAAGGACGCACCAGTGGCTCGGCCGCGGCGACCCTCGGAAGCGCCCTGCCCAACGTCCTTCGACAGGCTCAGGACGAGCGGATCGGGGTCGGGGAGTTCGACGTCCGCCTTCGCGTAGGAAGCGGTCGGGGTGAACCAGTGGTTCGCAAACCACATAATCACCCTCCGCAAGGAAGGGGAGGCGGACCGGCACCGCTGTACGAACCTTGACATGAAAAACCAAATAGGCTATGATCTCGCGTATGAGAGTCTCGCCACAGCTCAAGTTCCAGCCCGTGCCCGCCCGCCGCCGTCGCGACGGCTGGACCGTCGCGCGTCAGGCCCGGTTCCTCGCGCGCCTGCTCGCCGGCGATCGGCCAGCCGCCGCGGCGGAGGCGGTCGGGCTGTCGCGCCAGGGCGCCTACCGCCTGCGCGCGCGGCCGGACGCGGGCAGCTTCCGCCGCGCCTGGGATCGGGCGGCGGCGCTCGCCCGCCCTTCGCTGGAGCGCGTGGTGCCGCCGTGGGAGGGGCGGGTCGTCGAGCATCGCTGGCGCGGACGCGTGGTCGGCGCCCATCGGGTTCACGACGACCGCGCGCTGTGGCGGCTGATCGCCCGCAACCGGCACCGGCTGGACTGGTCCGCCGACCCGCTCGCCGCCGCTCCCCCGTGCCGCGAAGACTGTCGCCTTTCGGGAGCGTGGGGCGCCCCCGCCGCCCCGCTCATCGCCGGGCGAGGTAACCCGACAGCGGGCGCGGACCGCGCATGGTCGCGTTCGGGGGATCGAGCAGGTCGTACACGGTCGCGTTCTCCAGCACGCGCTGGACGTAGCCGCGCGTCTCGGAGAACGGGATCGCCTCGATCCAGTCCAGGATGTCGATCTGCCCGGTGCGCGGATCGCCGTTCTGCGCCAGCCACTTGTTCACGTTTCCTCCGCCCGCGTTGTAGGCCGCCACCGCCAGCGGATAGCTGCCGCCGAAGCGGGTGAGCAGCCGGTCGAAATAGCTGGTCCCCAGCTGCACGTTGTAGGCGGGCTGGGTGAGCGAGCCGGTGTCGTAGCCGATGCCGATCTTGCCCGCCTGCTCGCGCGCGGTGGCGGGCATCAGCTGCATCAGGCCGGTGGCGCCGACCCGCGAGCGCGCGCGCGGATCGAACTGGCTCTCCTGCCGGGTGATGCCGTTCACCAGGCTCTGGAGCGAGCGATGGTCGCCGGGCGCGTCGACGTGCGGGAAGCCGGCGCGCAGCTGGCCGGGCAGCTCCTCGCCCAGCGCGTTCCTCGCCAGCATCACCGACAGGTCGGGCCGGCCGATCTCCCGGGAGAGCCGGTGGCCGTAGGCGAAGTCGGCCGGCGTCTGCGCCCCCTCGGCGTAGGCGCGCAGGAACTTGCCCTGCGTCTCCCAGTCGCCGCTGGTGCCCAGATAGCGGATCGCCTGGGGCAGGGCGGCCGCCTGGCGGACCGCCGCGTCCTGCGGGGTCAGGGGATCGTTCACCGGCGGCGGCGGCGCGACCGTGCCCAGCTCCTCCATGGCCAGCAGACCGTAGAAGCTGGTGCGGTAGACGGCCGCCTTCCGCCAGAAGTCGCGGGCGCCCGCGGCGTCGCCCGCGCCCTTCGCGGCGACGCCCGCCCAGTAGAAGCCCTTGGACCGCGTCTGGCCGGACTTGGCGGCGCGGCCGTAGCGGTCGAACAGCACCGCGGCGTCGGCGGGCCGGCCGATGCGCCTGAGCGCCACGCGCCCGCCCAGCCAGGCGAGGTTGGTGTACTCGTCGCGGTCGCCGTAGGACAGCTCCGACACATCGGTGCCGGGCGGGTAGAGGTCGTCCAGCCGGCGCGCGATGTCGTAGGCCTGCTGGTAGTTGCCGTCGGTCTCCGCCCCGCGCCCGAGCGCCACGGCGGTCTCCATCCAGTCCTCCGCGTCCGTGGGGGGCGCGGCGAAGTCGGCCCGCTGCGCGAACAGCTGGCGCGCGTCGTAGGAGCGGCCGTTGCGGCGCATCCACTCGGCCGCGTCGCGCAGGAAGCCGGGGTCGGAGCGCCAGGCGGGCGGCGCGGTGTCGATCAGCGCGCCGGCGTTGGGATCGTTCTGCTGCAGCGACAGTCGCGCGGCGAACAGCGGGGCCTTGGCGGCGCTGGCCTGATTGAGCGAGATCAGCGCCTTGGACGTCTGGCCGGTCCACAGCAGGCGGTCGAGGCGCGCGTCCTGCACCTGCGGCGTGAGCGCGGCGGGGGCCACCTGCAGCACGGCGACCTCGTCCTCCGGCGTCAGCGCGCCGCTGATCCAGGCGCGCGCGGCCGCCGACTCCGCCGCGGCGCGCTGTCCGGTGTTCATCAGCGCCACCGCGCGGCGCGCCTCGCCCGTGCCGGTGATCGGGGGGAACGCGTCGAAATAGGCGACCACCAGCCGGGGATCGTCGCCGCCGAACGCCAGCGCGCGCTCGGCGCGGACGCGCATGGCGCGTTCGTTCGGAAAGCCGCGATGGGCGAGCAGGAAGGTCGCGTAGCTGGAGAAGGGGTAGCTGTCCGACTGGTCGAGCTGCTGCCAGGTCGCCACCGCCTGGCCGATCGGGTCGGGCGAGCGGCGGGTGAGCGCATTGTCGGGCTGCGCGCGTTCGGCGGTCGCGCCGGGAAGGATGGAGGTGGGAGGCGGCGCGGGCTCGAAGCGGAACTGCGCGGCCGCCGGACTGGCGGCGAGAAGGGCGGTCGAGGCGAGCAGGATGCGTGTCGTCATGCTGGACATGGAAGCGGTGTTCTCCTTATCAGGCACTGAACGGCGCACGGCCGGGGCCATCGGTCCGTCCTTAGCCGCCGACCGAATGGAATGGCCATGTTTTCCGGTTCGATCCCCGCCCTGGTGACGCCCTTCCGCGACGGCGCGGTGGACGAGGAGCGTCTCGCGGCGCTCGTCGAGCGGCAGGTGGCGGGCGGCTCGTCCGCGCTCGTGCCGTGCGGAACGACGGGCGAGGCCCCGACTCTGACGATGGACGAGCATCACCGGGTGATCGCGGTGACGATCGCGGCGGCGGCGGACCGCGTGCCGGTGATCGCCGGCTGCGGCTCCAACGACACCGCCACCGCGCTCCGCCACATCGAGCGCGCGGCGGCGGCGGGCGCGGCGGCGGCGCTGGTGGTGGCACCCTATTACAACCGCCCCGACGCCGACGGCCTGGTGGCGCACTTCACCGCGCTGGCGGAGGCGTCGGCGCTGCCGATCCTGCTCTACAACGTGCCGGCGCGCACCGTCACCGACATCACGCCCGCCGTGGTCGAGCGGCTGGCCGCGCTCGAGCGGATCGTGGGCATCAAGGACGCCAGCGGCGACATGGCGCGCGTGGTGCAGCACCGGCGGACCAACGGCGCGGACTATTGCCAGCTCTCGGGCAACGACGACAGCGCGCTCGCCCACCGCGCGCTGGGCGGCACCGGCTGCGTCTCGGTCACCGCCAACGTCGCGCCGCGCCTGTGCGCCGAGCTGCAGGCGGCGGCGGACGCCGGCGAGTGGGCGGCGGCGCGGGCGATCGGCGACCGGCTGCACCCGCTCCATCTGGCGCTGTTCTGCGGGCCGAGCCCGGCGCCGACGAAGTACGCGCTCCACCGGCTGGGGGTGCTGGACGATGCCGCCGCGCGCCTGCCGATCGGGCCGCTGGGGGAGGCGGGCCGGGCGTGCGTGGATGCGGCGCTGGCCGGTGTCGGTCTGGTGGAGGACTCGTCATGAGGCCGAAGCCGCCGGTCTTCAACAAGGTGAAGGTCGTGGCCGAGAACCGCCGCGCGCGCTTCGACTACGCCATCGAGGAGACGTTCGAGGCGGCCCTCGCGCTCACCGGCACGGAGGTGAAGGCGCTGCGCGCCGGCGAGGCGTCGATCGCGGAAAGCTATGCCGAGGTGCATGAGGAGGAATGCTGGCTGATCAACGCCAACATCCCGGAGTTCAGCCACGGCAACCGCCACAACCACGAGCCCAAGCGCCCCCGCCGCCTGCTGCTCCACGGGCGCGAGATCGCGAAGCTGCACGGGGCGGTCGCGCGCGAGGGCATGACGCTCGTGCCGCTGTCCGTCTATTTCAACGGCCAGGGCCGCGCGAAGGTGGAGCTGGCGCTCGCCAAGGGCCGCAAGGCCGCCGACAAGCGCGAGTACATCAAGGAGCGCGAGTGGAAGCGCGACGCGTCCCGGATCAAGCGTGAATACGGGTGAGCCGCCGGCCGGCCGCTCGCGCCGGATCGGCCGCTGGGCGCGGCGTCAGGTGCCCACGCGCGAGGGGCTGGCGCGCCACCGGATGCTCGCCCCCGTCGCCCACCGCTTCCTGCCCGACGAGCTGTGGCGGCTGACGCGGCGGTCCGTCCCGCGCGGCGTCGCGCTGGGCTTCGTGGTGGCGATCCTGGTGATCGTGCCGGGGTTCCAGATCGTCGCGGCGGTGCTGCTGGCGCCGCTGGTGCGCGCCAACGTGCCCACCGCGGTGGTCGCCACCTTCCTCAACACTCCGCCGACCACCATCCCCCTCCTGCTGCTCGCCAGGCGCGTGGGCGAGGCGCTGCTCGGCGAGGCGGGGTCGCCGGGCCGGCTGCCGCCCGGGGTCACGGCCCAGGCGGAGGGTTGGCTGGAGTGGCTCGCGCGCGACGCCGGACCCTCCACGCTGCTGGGACTGGTGGCGATCGCGGCGGTGGCGGGCGCGCTCGGCTATCTCGCCGCGGCCGCGATCTGGCGGGCGCGGGTGGGGCGTCGCTGGCTCGCGCGGCGTGGTTGACGCGGTGAGCGGCGGCGGGTCGGCGGCGGAGCGGGCGCGCGCCGACTGGCGGCCGTTCGTCCCCGTGGCGCTCGCCGCCGCCGCGTCGGCGCTGCTCGTGGCGTGGGCGAGCGGCAGCGCGCTGTTCGCCGCCAGCTTCGCGGCCGGAACGCTGGCGCTCGCCGCCTCGATCTGGCTCGCGGTGCGGCTGACCGGCGGCTCCGTCCGGGCACCTCCGGCGGCCGACTGGTCGGTGGGCCACGCGATCGCCGCCCAGGCCGACGATCCGGTGGCGGTGACCGACCGCGCCGGCCGGCTGGTGTGCGCCAACGCCGCCTATGGCGCGCTGTTCGGGGCCGAGCGGCCGCCGATGGAGGCGTGGAGCGCCGAAACCGACGATCCCGCCGCCACCCGCCCGCTGGTCGACCTGGCGCGGGTCGCGTGGCGCGACGGCGGGTCGGACGGGCGGGGGCTGGCCTCGCCCGCGGGTCCGCTCGACGTGGCGGTCCGGCGCACGGGCGAGGGCGAGGACCTGCTCGTCTGGCGCCTGTCGCCCCGTCCCGGCCGCGATCTGGCGGCGGAGGCCGCGGCGGCGCTGGGCGGAGAGCTGGGCGACCGGCTCGGCCGCGCCGGCATCATGGCGGCGCTGGTCGATGGCGAGGGGCGGATGCGGACCGCGACGCGCGCCTGGGCGCACCGCGCGACCGGCGATCTGGTCGGCGGGGTCGCCGGCCGGGAGGTCGCCGAGGCGCTGCGCACCGAACCCAGCGGCGTGATCCGCTTCACCGCCGAAGGGCCGGGCGGCCCCGCGCTTCGCCTGCTCCACCTTCCGCTCGACGAGATGGGCGGCGGCTCCGTGCTGTTCGCGGTCGACGATGCGACCGCCGCCGGCGGGGTGGCGCCTGGCGGGGGCGAGCTGGAGACGATCACGGCGCTGCTCGACCTGGTGCCCGCCCACCTGGCGCTGGTCGACCGGGACGGCCGGCTGCTGGCGCTCAACGCCGCTCTGCGCCAGTCGCTCGGCGGGATCAGCCCGCCGCGCTATCCCGGCGACCTGGTCGTGGCCGACGACAAGGCCGCGCTCGCCGACCATGTCCGTCGCCTGTCGGGCGCGCGCGCGCTGTCGGGCGACATCGCGGTCCGTCTCGCCCAGTCGCCCGACGAGCCGGTCACGGTGACCGCCAGCTCGGTGCGCGGGCTGGGCGCGGCCGCCGTGCTGCTCGCGGTGCGCGACGACGGGCCGGCCGCGCCGCTGCGCGCGGAGACGGCGCAGCAGAACAAGATGGAGGCGGTCGGCCACCTGGCGGGCGGCGTCGCGCACGACTTCAACAACCTGCTGACCGCGATCCTGGGCATCTGCGACCTGATGCTGATGCGCCACCTGCCCGGCGACAGCGACTTCGACGACATCCAGCAGATCCGGTCGAACTCCAACCGCGCGGCCAGCCTGACGCGCCACCTGCTCGCCTTTTCGCGCCAGCAGACGCTGCGCCCGCAGGTGGTGCTGCTGCCCGACCTCCTGTCGGAGGTCACCCACCTGCTCAAGCGCCTGCTGGGCGAGGGCATCGTGCTGGAGGTGGAGCACGCGCGCGAGCAGGGGCCGGTGCGCGTCGACGCGCCGCAGCTGGAGCAGGTGGTGGTCAACCTGGCGGTCAACGCGCGCGACGCCATGCCCGACGGCGGCACGCTGACGATCGAGACCTACGCCGTGTCCGCGCGCGAGGTGCGCGAGCAGCCGGGGTCCGGCCTGCCGGTGGCCGACTACACCGCGCTTCGCGTGACCGACACCGGCCCGGGCATCCCGCCCGCCGTGCTGCCGAAGATCTTCGACCCGTTCTTCACCACCAAGGAGCTGGGCAAGGGCACGGGGCTGGGCCTCAGCACCGTCTACGGCATCGTGCGCCAGTCGGGCGGATTCATCGCGGTGGACAAGGCGCCCAACGGCGGCGCGCGCTTCACCATCCACCTGCCGGTCCACACCGGCCCGCTGGAGGTCCGCGCGGAGTCCCGGCGGCGCGTGGCCGCCGACTGGGGACAGGGCACGATCCTGCTGGTCGAGGACGAGGACATGGTGCGCTCCGTCGCCCAGCGCGCGCTGTCGCGCGCCGGCTACACCGTGCGCGCCGCGGCGAGCGGGGACGAGGCGCTGGCGCTGCTCGCCGCCGACCCGGCGATCGACGCGGTGGTGAGCGACGTCGCCATGCCGGGGCTGGACGGCCCGCAGACGGTGCGCGCGGTGCGCGAGCGATTGCCGGACGTGCCGGTGCTGTTCATGTCCGGCTATGCCGAGGAGCACGCGCGCCGCCGGATCGACGTGGACAACGCCGCCTTCCTGCCCAAGCCTTTTTCGGTGGCGCAGCTGACCGACGCGGTCGCCCGCCTGCTGCCGGAGGGCGACGGGTGAGCGGCGGGGCCGGCAGGCGGGTCCTGGTGCTCGACGACGAACCGCTGGTGGCGATGCTGCTCGGCGACTATCTGGAGGCGCTCGGCCACTCGGTCCTGGCGAGCGTCACGACCGCCGCCGAGGCGCTGGCGGCGATCGGGCGCGGCGGCGTCGAGATCGCGCTGCTCGACTGCGACCTGGGCGGCGGCGCGCGCAGCTGGGCCGTGGCGGACCGGCTGGCGGAGGACGGAGTGCCGTTCCTCTTTTCCTCCGGCCGATCGGGCCAGGACCTTCCGACGCGCTTCGCCGACCGGCCGATGCTGGGCAAGCCCTACACGCTCGCCTCGCTCGAACACGCCGTAAGCCAGCTGACGGACTGATCCGTTCGCCCCTTGTTCTCTGTGAACAAACAGGATACAGGACCGGCAGGCGACGCGTCTGTGCGGCCGCCGTTTGACGCGAGGGAGGGCCTTGGCCATGAGCGCACGGTTGGCGGTCGACAATGGGGTGACGGGAATGGCAGTGGCGGGAACGGACCGGCAGAAGGCGCTCGACGCCGCGCTGGCGCAGATCGACCGGGCGTTCGGCAAGGGCTCGGCGATGAAGCTCGGTTCGCGCGAGGCGATGCAGGTGGAGGCGATCTCGAGCGGCTCGCTGGGTCTCGACATCGCGCTGGGCGTCGGGGGGCTGCCGCGCGGCCGGGTGATCGAGATCTACGGTCCGGAAAGCTCGGGCAAGACGACGCTGGCGCTCCACACCATCGCCGAGGCGCAGAAGACCGGCGGCACGGCGGCGTTCGTGGACGCCGAGCACGCGCTCGACCCGGTCTACGCCAAGAAGCTGGGGGTGGACATCGACGAGCTGATCGTCTCGCAGCCCGACACCGGCGAGCAGGCGCTGGAGATCGTCGACACGCTGGTGCGCTCCAACGCGGTCGACATCCTGGTGATCGATTCGGTCGCCGCCCTCGTGCCGCGCGCCGAGATCGAGGGCGAGATGGGCGACAGCCATGTCGGCCTGCAGGCCCGGCTGATGAGCCAGTCGCTCAGGAAGCTGACCGGCTCGATCAGCCGCTCGCGCTGCATGGTGATCTTCATCAACCAGCTGCGTATGAAGATCGGCGTGATGTACGGCAACCCGGAGACCACGACGGGCGGCAACGCGCTGAAGTTCTACGCGTCCGTGCGCCTGGACATCCGCCGCACCGGCCAGATCAAGGACCGCGACGAGATCGTCGGCAATTCGACTCGCGTGAAGGTCGTCAAGAACAAGGTCGCGCCGCCGTTCAAGCAGGTCGAGTTCGACATCATGTACGGCGAGGGCATCTCCAAGGTCGGCGAGATCCTCGATCTCGGGGTCAAGGCGGGCATCGTCGAGAAGTCGGGCGCCTGGTTCTCCTACGACTCCCAGCGGATCGGGCAGGGGCGGGAGAACTCCAAGCAGTTCCTGAAGGACAACCCGGAGATCATGGCCAGGCTGGAGGCGGCGATCCGCAAGCGCGAGGACAGGGTCGCCGAGGAGATGATGGTGGGACCGACCGCGGAGGACGACAGCGGGGAGGAATGACGCCGGTGTGGCGGCCTCCATCTGGCAAGGGGGAGAACAACCCATGGCGCGCCTGAACTATGTCGAACTGACGAGCGCTGACACCGCGCGGGCCTCCGCCTTCTACGACGCGGCCTTTGGCTGGAGCTTCACCGGCTTCGGCCCGACCTACGCCGCCACGACCGAGGAGCCCACCAACCTCGGCTTGCAGGCCGACGGCGGAGCCGGGCCACCGCTGCCGGTAATCGAGGTGGGCGACCTCGAGGCGGCGCTGGACCGCGTGAGCGCGGCGGGCGGCACGATCGTCCAGCCGATCTTCGCCTTCCCCGGCGGCCGCCGCTTCGAATTCACCGATCCGGACGGGAACCGGCTGGCGGTGATGGCGGAGACGGAGCGGGACGGATAAGGACGGTCACTCCTATGGAGAGGTCCGCTTTTCACCGAGTGGGGCGGCGGGAAAGCGACTTTGACACCGACCTGCTCCTGGAACGAGAGAGCGCGGAAAGCGGCGCCCGCTGAGAAGTGGCGAAGCGGGGGCGGCAACTCGCAGCGGCCGCTGTCCCTTGCCGAGATACGGCACTGGTTGGGTGTCCATCACAAAGGCCTTTGGCGATGATGTGGCTTCCGAACCCGACGTGTCACCGCGATCGCTTGCGACCCGATTGCGGACGCTCAACCAGCCCTCTCCCCTGAAGGGGAGAGGGATAAGAGGTCCGCTTTCCAGCACCGGCTCATATCGGCAGTGATAGGTGTGCAAACCACACATCGCCAACCTTTCCAACCGGCTGACCTCCGAACCGCGCTGGATGATGTTCCACTTGGCTTTTTCCGACCCCCTTCTTAATCCGACGTGGCTCTCCAACGAGGGAGCTTTCATGTTCAAGGGGGAAATATGAGCATTCTACGGCACGCCATCGGCGTGACTCTGGTCGCGTCGACACTGGGCGGCTGCGCGACCATCACGCGGGGAACCAGCCAGGACTACGCGATCGATTCGCGACCCACCGGAGCGAGCGTCAGCCTGTCCACGGGCCAGACCTGCGAAACACCCTGCAAGCTCCACCTCAAGCGGCGTGACGAGTTCGTGGCCAGGGTGAACAAGGAGGGCTACGACCCGGTCGACATCGAGGTGGAAAGTCGCGTCATGGGCGGCGGCGGCGCGGCGGGCGCCGGCAACCTCCTGTTCGGCGGGATCGTCGGCGGGGTGGTGGACGCCACCAACGGGTCGATGAACAACCTGCTCCCCGAACCGCTCCTCGTGAAGCTCGCGCGGAGCGGAAGCGGCGAACAGTCGGCTCTGATGGGCAAGGACGGCAAGGTCGTCGACACGGTGGACAACCACAATGCGACCGTGGTCCGGCGACGCGGCGACGGCAAGACCAAGCGCGCGTCCGCGGCGGCCTCCGAACCAGTCGCTCCTTCGACGACTCCGACGGACGACTGACGCCGCTGTCCGACGCATGGGCGATCGCGCCTCGTCCGATGCGCGGGGGAAGGGCTCCGGCGGGGAAACTTGCCGGAGCCCGACCCGCCGCCTAACTCCCTATCCATGCCCACCACCGACGACATCCGCCGCTCGTTCCTCGACCATTTCGCGCGCGCCGACCACGCGGTCCTGCCCTCCGCGCCGCTGGTGCCCTACAACGACCCGACGCTGATGTTCGTCAACGCGGGCATGGTGCCGTTCAAGGACGTGTTCACCGGGGCCGAGCGCGCGGCCTCGCCCCGCGCCACCTCGGCGCAGAAGTGCGTGCGCGCCGGCGGCAAGCACAACGATCTCGACAATGTCGGCCACACCGCGCGCCACCACACCTTCTTCGAGATGCTCGGCAACTTCTCCTTCGGCGATTATTTCAAGGCCGACGCCATCGAGCTCGCCTGGTCGCTGATCACCCGGGGCTGGGGCATCGCGCCCGAGCGGCTGACCGTCACCGTCTTCCACACCGACGACGAGGCCGCCGAGCTGTGGCGGCGGATCGCCGGCCTGCCGGACGGGCGCATCGTGCGCATCGCCACGGCCGACAATTTCTGGTCGATGGGCGACACCGGCCCGTGTGGTCCGTGCTCCGAGATCTTCTACGACCATGGCGACCACATCCCCGGCGGCCCCCCCGGCGGTCCGGACGAGGACGGCGACCGCTTCGTGGAGATCTGGAACCTGGTCTTCATGCAATACGACCAGCAACCCGGCGGCGAGCGCCTCGACCTGCCGCGCCCGTCGATCGACACCGGCATGGGGCTGGAGCGGATCGCCGCCGTCCTGCAGGGCGTCCACGACAATTACGACACCGACCTGTTCCGCGCGCTCATCGCCGCGTCGGAGGAGCTGACCGGCACGCGGGCGGAGGGCGCGGCGAAGGCGTCGCACCGGGTGATCGCCGACCATCTGCGCGCCTGCGGCTTCCTGCTCGCCGACGGGGTGACGCCGTCGAACGAGGGGCGCGGCTATGTGCTGCGCCGGATCATGCGCCGCGCCATGCGCCACGCGCGCCTGCTGGGCGTGGATGAGCCGCTGATGCACCGACTGGTGCCGACGCTGGTGGGCGAGATGGGCGCGGCGTATCCCGAACTGGTCCGCGCCCAGCCGCTGATCACCGACACGCTGAAGCGCGAGGAGGTGCGGTTCGGCCGCACGCTCGACACGGGTCTCCGCCTGCTCGACGATGCGGTGGCGGCGCTGGAGCCGGACGAGGCGCTGCCGGGCCGCACCGCCTTCAAGCTCTACGACACCTACGGCTTTCCCTACGACCTCACCGCCGACGCGCTGCGCTCGCGGGGTCGTGGGGTCGACCGCGCCGGCTTCGACGAGGGCATGGCCGAGCAGAAGGCGGCGGCGCGCGCGGCCTGGGCGGGCTCCGGCGACGCGCGCTCCGACGCGGTGTGGTTCGACCTCGCCGACCGTTTGGGCGCGACCGAGTTCACCGGCTATCTGTCCGACATCGGCGAGGGCCGCGTGCTGGCGCTGGTGCGCGACGGCGAGGAGGTGTCGGAGGCCGGACCGGGCGAGGAGGTGGCGGTGCTCGTCAACCAGACGCCGTTCTACGCCGAGAGCGGCGGCCAGCAGGGCGACACCGGCACGCTGGAGGTCGCGGACGGCGCGGCGGCGACCGTCACGGGCACGTCGAAGCCGCTCGGCCGCCTCCACGCCCACCGCGTCACCGTCGACACGGGCACGCTGCGGGTCGGCGACACGGTGCAGCTCGCGATCGACGCCGAGCGCCGCGACCGGCTGCGCGCGAACCACTCGGCCACCCACCTGATCCATGCGGCGCTCCGCGAGCGGTTGGGCGCGCATGTCGCGCAGAAGGGCAGCCTGGTCGCCCCCGACCGCCTGCGCTTCGACTTCTCGCATCCCGCCCCGCTCACCGACGACGATCTGGAGACCGTGGAGGCGGAGGTGAACGCGCAGGTGCGCGGCAACGCGGCGGTCACCACCCGCATCATGACCCCGGACGAGGCGATCGCCGGCGGCGCGATGGCGCTGTTCGGGGAGAAATACGGCGACGAGGTCCGGGTGCTGTCGATGGGTGCCAAGGACGGCCGCGACTATTCGATCGAGCTGTGCGGCGGCACCCATGTGCGCGCGCTGGGCGACATCGGCCTGGTGCGGATCGTGAGCGATAGCGCGGTGGCGAGTGGGGTTCGACGGATCGAGGCGCTGTCGGGCGAGGCGGCGAGGCGCTGGTTGGCCGAGCGCGACGACGGGTTGCGCCGCGCGGCCGCCGCGCTGAAGTCCTCGCCCGAGGAGGTGCCCGACCGCGTGGTGCAGCTGCTCGAGGACCGCCGCCGGCTGGAGCGCGAACTGGCCGACGCCAAGCGCGCGCTGGCGCTGGGCGGCGAGGGCGGGGCGAGGCGCGAGGCGGTGGCGGGCGTGACATTGCTCGCCCAGACGGTCGACGGCGCCGACCCCAAGTCGCTGCGCGGCCTGGTGGACGCTCGCAAGGCGGAGATCGGCTCGGGCGTGGTGGCGCTGGTCGCCACCAACGACGGCCGCGCGGCGATGGCGGTCGGCGTCACCGACGATCTGACCGGCCGCCTGGACGCGGTCGGGCTGGTGCGCGCCGGAGTGGCGGCGTTGGGCGGGCAGGGCGGCGGCGGGCGGCCCGACCTGGCGCAGGGCGGCGGGCCGGATGCCGCACGGGCGGACGCGGCTCTGGACGCGGTGCGGGGCGCGATGCTCCAGGAGACGGCGGCCGAGGCGAGCTGAGCGGAAGGGACGCCGGACGGGGTGAAACGCTGAGCGACCTGCGCCTCTTCCTCCTCGACTGGCGGATCGTCGTCCACGAGTTCCTCCTCGTCTTCGGAGGTTGGCGCGACCGGCTTCTGCTTCTCGGCGCGCTGGCTCTCGGACTCCTGCTGCTGAACGCCCGCCTGTCCGCCCTGCCGTCGGCATCCCTGTGGCTGGCCGCGGGCGGAGTCTGCGCGACGCTTGGTTTTGGTGTGGAGCGCACCCTCGCACGGCGGCTGAGGTTCCACGTCACCGTTGGCATCCTGCCCGCCGCCGCCCTGACCGCAATGGGCCGCTGGTCCTATCGGGTCGCGTGGCATGGCGTGGGGCTGCTCACGATCGGTGCGACCCTGGCGCTGGCTTGGCCGCCCGCCATCCCCGCCGGACTGGCGGGATATGCGGCCGGTGCCGTGGCGCAGGCGGGGGTGCGTCCGGTGCTCGCCCGTCTGCCCCGCACCGAGGGCTCGGCCTGGATGAGGGCGCGGGATGTGCGCGAACGGGCCGCCGGTCGCCTGTCGCTGGGCGCAATCCTGGGAGCGTCGGGCACGCTCCTCGCATCTGCCGTCGAGGGCTCCGCCTCTCCACCTGCGGCCGTCGCGATGGGCGCCTCCACCCTGCTGGTCGCTCTCCTGCTCACGCCGACGGACGCGGAGGCGATCCGGTTCGAGGGGCAGGTCGGCAAGGCGGTGTCGTTCAGCCTGGCGGCGCGCCTCCGCGCGGCGGCGGGGTTCGTGATCTCGGCGGCGGGAGTGGCCGCGTTCGACTCCGCATTCGGCACGGCCCTGGCGATCCTGGCGGTCGGCGCGGGTGTGCTCGTCCTCCAGACGCTGCGGATCGGCCTCTATCGGCTGCACTCCAGACGCGCGGCCGACATCCGCTTCGCCGTGTTGCTGACGGCCGGGGGATTGATTCTGATGGCGCTGCCGCCGCTGATCCTGCCCGCCGCGCCGCTGGCCGTCCTTTGGGTGTGCCGCAGCGCGGGGGCCGAGCGATGGCGGCTGGCGCGATGATCGCGCTCGACGGGCTTGTGGTGCGGCGCGGCGGGTCCGTGGTGATCCGCGAGGTCGGCCTGGAGGTCGGGGAGGGGCGCTGGTTCGGCATCCTGGGCGCCAACGGGTCGGGCAAGACCAGCCTGCTGCGCGCGGTGGCGGGTCGCCTGGCCATCGCCGGTGGCCGCTGCCGGCTGGACGGAGCGGACGTGACGGCGGACCGGCACGCCCGCGCCGCCGCCATCGGCTTCGCTCCGCCGGTGGAGTCCCTGCCCACGGCCCTGCGCGTGCGCGATGTCCTCGCGACCCTCGCCGGCACGCCCGACGGGGCCCTCCACGCGCTCGGCCTCCTGAACGACGTTCTGGCGATCGGTGCGCTCATGGACCGGCGGATCGGCGCGTGTTCGGCGGGGATGCGGCAGCGCCTGAGCCTCGCCTGCGCCTTCGCCTCGGGCTCGCGGGTCGTGATCCTGGACGAGCCGTTCAACTGGCTCGATCCGGTGGCGGCGTTCGACCTGCGCCGGGCGCTGCGCGACGAGGTCGGGCGCGGGCTGACGCTGGTGACCGCGCTCCACGATCTGACCACCTTCACCGCCTGTGATTCAGGCGCGCTGCTGGGCGGGGGCCGGGTGCTGCTGGACGTCACCGCCCCGATGCTCCACGCCGCCGCCGCCGATCCCGCCGGGTTCGAACGTGATGCGATCGCCCGGCTGCGGGAGAGCGGGTTGGGAGCGGGTGGTGCTTCGGACTGACGTCTCCCCCCCTGAAAGGGAGGGGATCAAGGGGTGGGTTGCGGCGCGCGAGGCTCGATGCCTCGCGAGGCGCTCATACGGCACCGAAGCTCCCCCGCTGCGCCGGTGTCGCACCCACCCCCAGCCCCTCCCTTGCAGGGAGGGGAGCTTCTATGCGCGCTCGGGCACCACCCCGGCTCCCCTGAGCTTCAGCGCCGGGGCCACGTCGAGCCCGCCCGCGCGCTTGATCTGCTGGCGCAGCTCGTCGCGCGCCTCGTGGATCGAGGCGATCACCGGACCCATCGCGACGCCGAGGTCGACCAGCACCGCCTCGGAGAGCTGCAGCGTGCTCTCCAGCGTCTCGGGCACCGCGTCGCTGGCGCCCGCGCGGTAGAGTTCGGCGGCGTGGTCGGCGTCGCGCGCGCGGGCGACGATCGTCAGGTCCGGCGCCCAGGCGCGCACCTTCTTCACCAGCCGGACGGACAGCACGGGCTGGTCCATCGTCAGCACCAGCGCGCGGGCGTGGCCGAGGCGCAGCCGGTCGGTGAACTCGGCGCGCGACACATCGCCGAACAGGATCGGCGCGCCCTCCGCGCGGGCGGCGGCGACCGCGTCGATGTCGGCCTCGACCGCGAGGTAGGGTTGGCCGTGGCTTTCCAGCAGGCCGGCGACCAGCTGTCCGACCCGTCCGAAACCGATGATGACGGTGCGGCCGGTGCCGTCCAGCTCGCCGCCCGCGTCGGGCGTCTCCGCCATCGTGGCCGCCAGGTCGATCCGCCGGGCCGCCGCATGGCCGAGCTTGGCGAGCAGCGGCGTGATGGTCAGGCCAATCGCGGTCACGGTCTGCCAGAACAGCGCCGTCGGCGCCAGGATCAGGCCCGCGCCGCTCGCCGCCGCCAGCACGATCAGCGTGGTTTCCGAGGGGCTCGCCATCAGCACGCCCGCCTCCGCCGCCGTGCCGGGCCGCGCCCCGCTCCAGCGCAGCAGGCCGCCGGTCACCAGCGCCTTGACCAGCACCACGCCGCCCACCGCCAGCAGCAGCTGCCCCCAGCCGCCGGCGATCGCGGCCAGGTCCAGGCTCATGCCGACCGTGATCATGAAGACGCCCAGGCCCAGCCCGCGAAAGGGAGCCATCATCGACTCGACTTCCTGCTGGTACGGCGTCTCCGCGATCAGCATCCCGGCGAGCAGCGCGCCCACGATGGGCGACAGGCCGGCGAGCGCGGTCGCCAGCCCGGCGACGATCACGACCAGCAGGCTGGCGGCCAGGAACACCTCCGGGCTCTTGGTGCGCGCGGCCTGGGCGAAGATGTGGGGCAGCAGCAGGCGGCCGCCGATCCACAGCGCCGCCACCACCACCGCGCCGGCGGCCGCCGTGCGCGCCATCCCGCCCCACGGATCGCCGCCCGCCGGCGCGAGCGCACCGAGCACGAAGATGATCGGCACGATCGCCAGATCCTCGAACAGCAGCATGGCGAAGGCGGAGCGCCCGACCGCGCTCTGCGTGCCCGCCAGCGGCAGGACGAGAGCGGTGGAGGACAGCGCCAGGGCGAGCCCCAGGCCGACCGCTCCGGCGACCGGCTGGCCCAGCGCCATCAGCGCCAGCCCGAGGATCGCGCCGGACCCCAGCAGCTCCGCCGCGCCGACGCCGAACACCAGCCGGCGCATCGACCACAACCGCCCGAAGGACAGCTCCAGCCCGATGGTGAAGAGGAGCAGGATGATGCCGAACTCCGCCATCGGCTCGATCGCGCCGGGTTCTGAGATGGTGACGTAGGACAGCCACGGCAGGGCCGCGACCTGGCTGCCCAGGCCGAACGGCCCGACCGCGACGCCGGTCAGGATGAAGCCGATGATCGGGCTGACCCCCAGCCGCGCGAACAGCGGGATGACGAGGCCCGTCGCGCCGAGGATGACGAGCGCGTCGGACATTCCGAGGGCGGGGGCGGCGTGGAGCATGCCGTGATGTTAGGGGAGCAACGGGCGGAGGGAAACGGGGGTTGGTGGGGGATCGCCGTTCATCTTCCTCGCGCCGAAGATGAACAAGTTGACGAAGTTGGCGAAAATGCACGTGAATCCCTCTCCCATGGGAGAGGGAAGAGGCGCGAAGCGCCGGAAGGGTGAGGGTGACGGGAGGCGGGTGTCCTGTCGCCTTCACATGCCTGAAAAGGCCTGTACTACCTATTCCATTTGGTTCATAAGATTAAACCTTTCTGTTCGCCCTCACCGCCAACCGCCCATCGCCGTCTCCAGGTTGCCCACCACCGCTTCGAAGAACTGCTCGGTCGTCATCCACGCCTGATCCGGACCGATCAGGATCGCCAGGTCCTTGGTCATGTCGCCCCCCTCGACGGTCTCGACGCAGACCCGCTCCAGCGTTTCGGCGAAGCGCACCACATCCGGCGTGCCGTCGAACCGGCCGCGGTATTTCAGTCCGCCCGTCCAGGCGAAGATCGACGCGATCGGGTTGGTGGAGGTGGCCTTGCCCTGCTCGTGCATCCGGTAGTGGCGGGTGACGGTGCCGTGCGCCGCCTCCGATTCCACCGTCTGGCCGTCGGGCGTCATCAGGATCGACGTCATCAGCCCCAGCGAGCCGAAACCCTGCGCCACCGTGTCCGACTGCACGTCGCCGTCGTAGTTCTTGCAGGCCCAGACGAAGCCGCCCGACCACTTCATGGCGCTGGCCACCATGTCGTCGATCAGCCGGTGCTGATATTCGATCCCCGCCTCGTCGAAGGCCGCCTTGAACTCGGCGTCGAACACCTCCTGGAACAGGTCCTTGAAGCGGCCGTCATAGGCCTTCAGGATCGTGTTCTTGGTCGAGAGATAGACCGGCCACTTCCGGTTCAGGCCGTAGTTGAAGCTGGCGCGGGCGAAGTCGCGGATCGAATCGTCCAGATTGTACATCCCCATCGCGACGCCCGGCGAGGGGAAGCGGAACACCTCCTCGTCGATCGTCGTGCCGTCGTCGCCCTCGAACACCAGGCGCAGCGTGCCGGGGCCGGGGACCTGGAAATCGGTCGCCTTGTACTGGTCGCCGAACGCGTGGCGGCCGATCACGATCGGCTTGGTCCAGCCGGGCACCAGCCGGGGCACGTTCCGCATGATGATCGGCTCGCGGAAGACGACGCCGCCCAGGATGTTGCGGATGGTGCCGTTGGGCGACTTCCACATCTTCTTGAGGCCGAACTCCTCGACGCGCTGCTCGTCCGGCGTGATGGTGGCGCACTTCACGCCGACGCCGTGCTCCTTGATGGCATTGGCGGACTCGACCGTGATCCGATCGTTGGTCTCGTCGCGCTTCTGGATCGACAGGTCGTAATAGCGCAGGTCGATGTCGAGGTACGGCAGGATCAGCCGCTCGCGGATCCACTCCCAGATGATCCGCGTCATCTCGTCGCCGTCGAGTTCGACGACGGGGTTCGCCACTGTGATCTTGGCCATGGGGTCGGGTGCCTCTCGCGCGTGGATGATGTGCTCGCGCTCGCCCTAGAGGCAAAGCGCGGACCCGATCAACCGGCGGCCGGCCGTTGCCTCCCGGCGGCCCCGCGACTAGGTGTCGCCCCATGGACACGATCGAGAAACCCGCCGGGACCGCCGTGTCGGGCGTCAAGTGGCGCTGGCCAGCGATCCACCCGGAAGGCTACAAGTACATCGCCATCGGGGCGGGCGCGGCGCTGCTGTTCTTCGCGGTCGGGTGGTCGCTGCCGGCCTGGTTGCTGGTCGGCCTGACCGTCTGGATCATCAGCTTCTTCCGCGACCCCGTGCGCACCGTGCCGGGCGATCCCGGCCTGATCGTGGCGCCCGCCGACGGTCTGATTACCCTGATCCAGAAGGTGGCGCCGCCGCCCGAGATGCGCGGGGCCGGGAAGCTGGGCGACGAGCCGCTCACCCGCGTGTCGATCTTCATGAGCGTCTTCGACGTTCACATCAACCGCGCGCCGGTCGCCGGCACGGTCTCCGACATGATCTATGTGCCGGGCAAGTTCGTCAACGCCGACCTGGATAAGGCCAGCGAGGACAACGAGCGCAACCACATCCTGATGCGCGACAAGGACGGCCGGATGATCGGCTTCACCCAGATCGCGGGGCTGGTGGCGCGCCGCATCCTGCCCTTCGTGAAGCGCGGCGACATCGTGGCGGTGGGGCAGCGCATCGGCCTCATACGCTTCGGCAGCCGGGTCGACGTCTACCTGCCGGCGGGCACCATGCCGGCCGTGCTGCTCGGCCAGCGATCGATCGCTGGCGAGACGGTGATCGCGCGCATCGGCGAGGACCGGGTCATCGCGGGCGTGGCGCAATAGCCATGCGGCGACCGCTGCGGGCACGCCGCGCCGCGATCCCGCTGCGCACCGTCGCACCCAACGCGATCACCGCGATGGCGCTCTGCCTGGGGCTGACCGGCATCCGCTTCGCGCTCAGTGCCAAGTGGGAGGCGGCGCTCATCGCCATCCTGGTGGCCGGCGTGCTCGACGGTCTGGACGGGCGCGTGGCGCGCCTGCTGCGCGCGCAGAGCCGCTTCGGCGAGCAGCTCGATTCGCTGTCCGACTGCATCGCCTTTGGCGTGGCGCCGACCTTCGTCGTGTACCTGTGGAGCCTGCAGACGCTGCCGCGGTTCGGCTGGATCTGCGCGCTGGCGCTGGCGCTCAGCTGCGCGCTCCGGCTCGCGCGGTTCAACGCGCGGATCGACCTGGAGGACCAGCCGCACAAGTCCGCCGGCTTTCTGACCGGCGTGCCGGCCCCCGCCGCGGCGGGCCTGGCCTTCCTGCCGATCTATCTGTGGCTGGTGACCGGCGAGGAGCTCTTCCGAAATCCTTGGCTGGTGGCCGTCTGGTCGGTCACGGTGGCGATCCTGATGATCTCCAACGTCGCGACCTTCAGTTGGAGTTCGCTGCGCCTCCGACGGACGATCCGGCTGGAGGCCATCTTCGCGCTCGCGATCCTGACCGTGGCGCTGGCGACGCTGACGTGGGAGACGCTGACGGTGGTGTGCGCGATCTATCTCGCCTTCCTGCCGGTCAGCATCCGCAGCTACGCCAAGGTCAGGCGGCAATCCGCGGGGGAAGATTCGTTCGGCGGGACATCGGCGGCCTGACGAACACCGGCGCGCGGGTGGATGCGGGGCGTTCGACCATGACCACCGGCACCTTGACCGCTCCTAGAGCGGACACCACCTGGGGCCACGCGTCCAAGACCATCCGCCGCGCCGACAGCGACAGCGCCACACCGAGAACCATCAGGACGGCCACACCCAAGATCGACATACCGTGCTCCTTCCGTTCCTTTTTGTTGCCGTTCCGTTCCGATGTCAAGCGTCTCCGGCACGAATGTGGAACAGCGGCGACAATGCTTGCCACACTGGCGTGGTTCCACTAATGGGCCGCACTCAACCCACATGGCGGTCACATCGACCCGGTGCGGTGTCTCCCACCTCTGGCGGGAGCCGCCGTTCTCGATCGCCAGAGGATCAACCGGCAAGGAGACACTCCCATGGCGACCCCCACGGTCAGCTTGCAGACCCTGCTCGAGGCAGGCGCGCATTTCGGACACCAGACGCACCGCTGGAACCCCAAGATGAAGCCCTACATCTTCGGGGCGCGCAACGGCGTCCACATCCTCGATCTCTCGCAGTCGGTGCCGCTGATGCAGCGCGCGCTCGACTTCATCGCGTCCACGGCGAACGCCGGCGGCAAGGTGCTGTTCGTCGGCACCAAGCGCCAGGCGCAGGAGCCGGTGGCGGAGGCCGCGCGCACGGCCGGCCAGCACTTCGTCAACCACCGCTGGCTGGGCGGGATGCTGACCAACTGGAAGACGATCTCCAACTCCATCAAGCGGCTGAAGTCGCTGGAGGAGCAGCTGTCGGGCGACACCGCAGGCCTCACCAAGAAGGAGGTGCTGCAGCTGACCCGCGAGCGCGACAAGCTGGAGCTGTCCTTGGGCGGCATCCGCGACATGGGCACGATCCCCGACGTCATGTTCGTGATCGACGCGAACAAGGAGGAGCTGGCGATCAAGGAGGCGAACACGCTCGGCATCCCAGTCGTCGCCATCCTCGATTCGAACGTCGATCCCACCGGCATCGCCTTTCCGATCCCCGGCAACGACGATTCCGCGCGCGCCATCCGGCTCTACAGCGACCTGGTGGCCGAGGCCGCCGGCGGCAGCGGCGGGACCGAGCTGTCGGGCACCGACTTCGGCGCGCAGGCGGAGCCACCGGCCGAACCCGCGCTCGCCGACGCCTGAACCACATTTCTCAAGGACACGACTGATGGCACAGATCACCGCGGGCGCGGTCAAGGACCTGCGCGAGCGTTCCGGCGCCGGCATGATGGATTGCAAGAAGGCGCTGGCGGAGACCGACGGCGACCTGGAGGCGGCGGTCGACCTGCTGCGCACCAAGGGCCTGGCGGCCGCGCAGAAGAAGTCCAGCCGCACCGCGGCCGAGGGCCTGATCGGCGTGGCCGTCGAGGGTCGGCGCGGCGCCATCGTCGAGGTGAATTCGGAGACCGACTTTGTCGCCAAGAACGACCGCTTCCAGGAGTTCGTGAGCGCGGTGGCGACCCTCGCACTCGCCACGGGCGACGATCTCGACGCGTTGAACGCGGCCGACTATCCCGGCGGCGGCACAGTGGCCGAGCGGCTGGTCGACAACGTCGCCACCATCGGCGAGAACCAGCGGCTGCGCCGTGCCGCCCGGCTCGAAGTGTCCAAGGGCGCGGTCGTGGCCTATGTCCACAATTCGGTGGCGCCGGGCCTGGGCAAGATCGGCGTGCTCGTCGCGTTGGAGAGCGCGGCGGCCACGGACGTGCTGGAGCCGCTGGGCAAGCAGATCGCGATGCATATCGCCGCCGCCTTCCCGCTGGCGCTCAAGGCCGAGGGTCTGGACGCCGAGCTGATCGAGCGCGAGCGCGGCATCGCGGCCGAGAAGGCCAAGGAGTCCGGCAAGCCCGACGAGGTGCAGCGCAAGATGGTCGACGGCGCGGTCGCGAAGTTCGCCAAGGACAACGCGCTGATGAGCCAGCTGTTCGTGATCGACAACAAGACGCCGATCTCCGACGTGGTCGCCCGGGCGGCGAAGGATGCCGGCACGGAGATCACGCTCAAGGATTATGTCCGCTACCAGCTCGGCGAGGGCATCGAGCGCGCCGAGCAGGATTTCGCGGCCGAGGTGGCCGCCACGCTCAAGCAGGACTGACTTGTGGGGGCGGGGGCGCCACCGTAGGGTGCGCGCCGCCGCTCCACCCGCCCGAGGCTCCATCGCACCCATGCCGCGCCCCCGTTACGACCGCATCCTCCTGAAGCTGTCCGGCGAGGCGCTGATGGGCGATGGGCAGTTCGGCATCGATCCGGGCACCACCAGCCGGGTCGCCGGCGAGATCAAGGAGGCGGTCGAGGCGGGCCACGAGCTGTGCCTGGTGGTCGGCGGCGGCAACATCTTTCGCGGGCTGGCGGCGGCGGCCGAGGGCTTCGACCGCACGACGGCCGACTATATGGGGATGCTCGCCACCGTCATGAACGCGCTGGCGGTGCAGAACGCGCTGGAAACGATCGGCGTGGACACGCGCGTGCTCTCCGCCATCCCGATGAGCACGGTGTGCGAGCCCTACATCCGCCGACGGGCCGTGCGGCACATGGAAAAGGGCCGCGTGGTGATCTTCGCGGCGGGCACCGGCAATCCGTTCTTCACCACCGACACCGCCGCCGCCCTTCGCGCGGCCGAGATGAACTGCCACGCGCTGTTCAAGGGGACGAGCGTGGACGGCGTGTACGACGCCGACCCCAAGAAGGTGGCGGACGCCGCGCGCTACGAGACGCTGTCGTTCAACCGCGTGCTCGCCGACGACCTGAAGGTCATGGACGCCAGCGCGGTGGCGCTGTGCCGCGACAACGACATCCCCATCGTGGTCTTCAACATCCGGCAGGAGGGCAACCTGGCCCGCGTGCTGGCCGGGGAGGGCACCGCCACGGTGGTCCAGAACGAGGAGAAGGCGCGTGCCGCAATTTGACAAGAGCGACCTGGAACGCCGGATGAAGGGCGCGGTGGACTCGCTGCGCAGCGACTTCGGCGGCCTGCGCACCGGCCGCGCGTCCACCTCGCTGCTCGATCCCGTGCAGGTCGAGGTCTATGGCGCCAACATGCCGCTCAACCAGGTGGCGACCGTCTCCACGCCGGAGCCGCGCTTGCTGACGGTGCAGGTGTGGGACAGGTCGAACGTGACCCCGGTGGAAAAGGCGATCCGCCAGGCGGGTCTCGGCATCAACCCGATCATCGACGGCCAGACCATCCGCCTGCCGATCCCCGACATGACCGAGGAGCGGCGGCGCGAGCTTGCCAAGCTCGCCAGCTCCTACTCCGAGAAAGCGAAAATCGCGGTCCGCAACGTGCGCCGCGACGGCATGGATGCCTTGAAGGCGGACGAGAAGAAGGGCGAGATCGCCGAGGACGAGCGCAAGCGCCGCGAGGGCGACGTCCAGAAGCTGACGGACCAGATGGTCGCCGAGATCGACGAGGTCACCGCGGCCAAGGAAAAGGAAATCATGGGGCAGTGAGCGCCCCGGCGGTCGCCACCCGGCTCTCGGCGGCCTGCGGCGCCGGCGCGCCCCGGCACGTCGCGATCATCATGGACGGCAACGGCCGCTGGGCCGCGCGCCGCCACCTGCCCCGCATCGCCGGGCACCGGAAGGGGGTGGAGGCGGTGCGCGCCGTATCCCGCGCCGCGCGGGCGCTGGGCGTGGAGGTGCTGACGCTCTACGCCTTTTCCACCGAGAACTGGTCGCGGCCCGACGACGAGGTGTCGAGCCTGCTGGGCCTGCTGCGGCAATATCTGCGCACTGAAATCGACGAGCTGGTCGTGGAGGATGTGCGGCTGCGCGTGCTGGGCGACCTGTCGCGCTTCGCCGCCGACCTGCGCGGCGAGATCGCGTCGGCGGTCGGACGCACGCGCGAGAACACCGGCCCGGTGCTCGCCATCGCGCTCAACTACGGCGCGCGGGCCGAGTTGGTGGCGGCGGCGCGGCAACTGGCGCACCGCGTCGCCGCCGGCGCGCTCGACCCCGATGCCATCGACGAGGAGGCGCTGGAGACGGCCCTGGCCACGGGCGACCTGCCGCCGCTCGACCTGATGATCCGCACGTCGGGCGAGCAGCGGCTGTCGAACTTCATGCTGTGGCAGGCCGCCTATGCGGAGCTGATGTTCGTCGATACGCTGTGGCCCGACTTCGGCGCGGCCGACCTCGCCGCGGCGTTGGAGCGCTATGCCGCGCGCGAGCGGCGGTTCGGCGGGCGATGACGGCCGGCCGCGATCCGGTGCGCCGGCCGCGCGGCTGGAGCGATCTGGCGACCCGCACCGGGGTGGGCGTCGCCATGGCGGCGGTCGCGGGCGTGGCGCTGGCCCTGGGCGGGGTGGCCTGGTGGGCGCTGGCGTCCGTGGTCGCGCTGCTGATGCTCCACGAATGGGGAACGCTCGTCCGCGCGCCGGAGCGGGAGACGCGCACCGCGCTGTTCGCGCTGTCGGTCCCCATGGCGATCTCGGCGCCGATCGCCGCCGGACCGTTCTACTTCGCGCTCGGGCTGTTCGCCGCCGCCGCCATCTTCGTCCTGCTGGTCACGCGCCGGCTGTCGCTCGCCCAAGGCGTGCTCTACGTCGCCGCGCCGGCGCTGGCGCTCCTGTGGCTGAGGGACGAGCCGGAGGGCCTGGCCTGGACGCTGCTGGCGGTGGGCGTGGTCGTGGCGGCCGACACCTGCGCCTATTTCGCCGGACGGCTGCTCGGAGGGCCGAAGCTGATGCCGCGCGTGTCGCCCAACAAGACCTGGGCGGGGCTGGGGGGGGCGATGGTCGGGGCGACCGCGTTCACCGCGCTGATGGCCGCGCGGACGGCGCTGCCCGGGCAGCTGGTCCTCGGCGCGCCCCTGCTGGCGGTCATCGCGCAGATGGGCGACCTGTTCGAGAGCCACATGAAGCGGCTGGCGGGCCTCAAGGACTCCGGCTCGCTGCTGCCCGGCCATGGCGGCGTGCTCGACCGTCTCGACGGCCTGGTGCCCGTGGCGCCGGCCGTGGCGGTCCTCGCGCTGGTGCTGGGATGATCCCGCAGAGCGTCACGATCCTGGGCGCCACCGGCTCGGTCGGGCGCAGCACGCTCGACATTCTGAGCCGCGAGCCCGAGCGCTTCCGGGTCGACACCCTGACGGCGCACGGCGACGTGGCCGGGCTCGCCCGGGCCGCCTTGAAGACGCGCGCCGCGCTCGCGGTCATCGCCGATCCCGCGCGTCACGCCGAGCTGCGCGAGGCGCTGGCCGGCACCGGGACGGCGGCCGCGGCGGGGCCGGAGGCGCTGGTCGAGGCGGCGGGGCGCGGCGTCGACATCGTCGTGGCCGCGATCGTGGGCGGAGCGGGCCTGGCGCCCGTGCTCGCGGCCGCGCGGGCGGGCACCCGCATCGCGCTCGCCAACAAGGAGGCGCTGGTGTGCGCCGGCGAGCTGGTGCGCGCGGAGTGCGCGCGGTCGGGGGCCACGCTGCTGACGGTGGATTCGGAGCACAGCGCGATCTTCCAGTGCTTCGACTTCGAGCGGCCGGAGCGGGTGCGCCGCATCATCCTGACCGCCAGCGGTGGGCCGTTCCGATGCTGGAGCCGGGAGCGGATGCGCGCCGTCACTCCGGAGCAGGCGGTCGCCCACCCCAACTGGTCGATGGGCGCCAAGATCTCGGTCGACAGTGCCACCATGATGAACAAGGGGCTGGAGGTCGTCGAGGCCTGGCACCTGTTCCCCATCGCCAAGGAGGCGATCGAGGTGGTCGTTCATCCCCAATCGGTGATCCACTCGCTGGTCGATTACGTCGACGGGTCGGTGCTGGCGCAGCTCGGCGCGCCGGACATGCGCACACCGATCGCCGGCGCGCTCGCCTGGCCCGACCGCCTGCCCGTGCCGGTCGAGGCCCTCGACCTGGTGGCGCTCTCGCGCCTTGACTTCGAGGCGCCCGACCCGGGGCGCTTCCCGGCGCTCCGATTGGCCCGAGAGGCGCTGGATTTGGGCGGGGCCGCCCCGGCGGTGCTGAACGCCGCCAACGAGGAGGCGGTGGCCGGTTTCCTGGCCCGGCGCATCGGCTTTCTCGACATCGCCGGGGTGGTCGAGGAGGTCCTCGCGCGCGACCTCCCGCGCCGACCCGCATCCCTGTCCGACGTGCTCGCGATCGACGGCGAGGCCCGCCGGCGGGCGCGCCACGCCATGCGGGCCTGCGCGGCGTGAGCGCGGCGCCCTCGCTGCCGTTCACGATCGCGGCGTTCCTGCTCGCGATCGGCGTGCTGGTCGTCGTCCACGAGCTCGGCCATTACTGGGTGGGCCGCTGGTTCGGAGTGCGGGCGGAGGCGTTCTCGGTGGGCTTCGGACGCGAGATCGTCGGCCGCACGGACCGGCGCGGGACCCGCTGGGCGCTCGGCTGGCTGCCGCTCGGCGGCTATGTCCGCTTCGCCGGCGACATGAATCCGGCGAGCGCCGACACCACCGGCGACGGCGAGCCGGGCACCTTCCAGGCGGCGCGGCTGTGGCAGCGCGCGCTGATCGTGCTGGCCGGTCCCGCGGTCAACCTGCTGTTCGCGATCGCCATCTACATGGGATTCATCGCCGCGGTCGGCCTGCCCAGCGCCCCGGCGGTGGTCTCGGCGGTGCAGCCGGGCAGCGTCGCCGCGGCGACCGGCTTTCGCGTCGGCGACCGCGTCACCGCGATCGACGGCCGGGCGATCGACGGGTTCGACGAACTCGCCACCCAGGTGAGCCTCCGGCCCGGGCGCACGCTCCGCTTCCGGGTCGAGCGCGCCGGCCGGGAGACCACGCTCACCGCCGCGCCCCGCGCCGTGGTGCGCAGCGACCGCTTCGGCAACCGGGCGCGGATCGGGCAGCTGGGGCTCGCCGGCAGCGTCGCCTACGAGCGCGTGCCCGCCTGGCGCCTGCCCGCCGCCGCCACCGGGCTCGCCGCCAGCCAGTTGCGGGTGATGGCGCAGGTGCTGGGCCAGATCGTGCGCGGCGAACGCTCTATGGACGACCTGGGCGGCCCGGTGAAGATCGGCAAGATCACCGGCGAGCAGGCGTCGCTGGGACTGCTGCCCTTCGTGCTGCTGCTCGCCATCCTGTCGCTTAACTTGGCGTTCATGAACCTCTTGCCAATTCCGATGCTCGATGGGGGGCACCTGCTGTTCTACGCGGTGGAGGCGGTGCGCGGCCGTCCCGCCGATCCGGCGGTGATGGAGTGGGCTTTTCGGGGAGGAGTGGCGCTGGTGATCGCCTTCTTCCTGTTCGTCACGGTCAACGACGTGTCCTCGCTGCTGTGAGGTTGTGAGCCCGCACCCCGCCGGGTAAGGGCGCTCTCGTCGGAGTGGACGCTCCTGGCGGACAGACAAAGGAACTTGAGTGAACGTGCGTCAGCCTGGTCGATCCGCCTCCCTTCGCGCCTGCCTGATCGTCGGAACGATCCTGGCGGGCGTTCCGTCCTCCGCCTGGGCGCAGGACGCCGCCGAGCAGCCTGGTCCGACAACGCCCGCCGCTGCTCCCATCGCGGCCGAGCCCGTCCTGGCGCCGACCATCACCCGGATCGACGTGGTGGGCGCGCAGCGGCTGGAGCCGACCACGGTGCTCTCCTACACCAAGCTGCGGCCGGGCGACGCCTACACCGACGCGGCCGCGGACGCCGCCATCAAGGACCTGCTGTCCACCGAGCTGTTCGCCGACGTGGCGGTCGGCTTCGCGGACGGCGTGGTCACCATCCGCGTGCAGGAGAACCCGGTCATCAACCGCATCGTGCTGGAAGGCAACAAGCGGCTGAAGAACGACAAGATCCTGCCCGAGATCAAGCTCAAGCCGCGCGAGATCTACACCGCGTCCAAGGTGCGCGCCGACACCGCGCGCATCGTCGAACTCTATCGCCGCCAGGGCCGTTTCGCCGCGACGGTCGATCCCAAGCGCGTCGACCTGGACCAGAACCGCGTCGATGTGATCTTCGAGGTGAACGAGGGACCGAAGTCCAAGGTCCGCCAGATCAACATCATCGGCAACCAGGCCTTCTCCGACGGCGAGCTGCGTGGGCAGATGATGACCAAGCAGGCGAGCTTCCTGCGCTTCCTGTCGTCCAACACCACCTACGATCCCGACCGGCTCGCCTTCGACCAGCAGAAGCTGCGCCAGTTCTACCTGTCCAAGGGCTATGCCGACTTCCGCGTCGTGTCCGCCGTCGCCGAACTCGCGCCCGACAAGCAGGATTTCGTCATCACCTTCGTCGTGGACGAGGGCGAGAAGTACAAGTTCGGCGACATCAAGGTCGAGTCCGCGTTGCGCGACTTCCGTCCCGAAACCGTTCGGAGCCTCGTCCAGATTAAGAAGGGCGAGACCTTCAACTCCCAGAAGGTGGAGGACTCGGTCACCGCGATCCAGGAGGCGGCGGGACTGTTCGGCTACGCCTTCGCGCGCGTCGAACCGGATTTCGGCCGCGACCGCGACACGCTGACGATGGACATGACCTTCAACGTCGAGGACGCCCAGCGGGTCTATGTCGAGCGGGTCGATATCATCGGCAACACGCTGACCGAGGACAAGGTCATCCGGCGCGAGTTCCGGCTGGCGGAGGGGGACGCCTTCAACACCGTCCTGGTCAAGCGGTCGGCGGCGCGCATCAACTCGCTCGGCTTCTTCCAGGAAGGGCTGGAGATCACGCAGGAGCCGGGTTCGTCGCCCGACCGGATCGTGCTCCAGGCCAACGTGCAGGAAAAGCCGACGGGCAACCTGACCCTGTCGGCCGGTTATTCCTCGCTGGAGCGGCTGCTGTTCCAGGCGTCGATCGAGCAGCCCAACTTTCGCGGCAAGGGTCAGCTGCTCCGCCTGGCGGGCAGCTACTCGCGCTACGCCAAGTCGATCGAGCTGGGCTTCACCGAACCCTATCTGTTCGATTCCAACCTGCAGCTGGGCGGCCGCATCTTCCGGACCGACTACAACAGCTACAATCCCAACAACCGCTCCGACACAACCTACAGCCAGCTGTCGACCGGCGCGTCGGTCAGCCTGGGCGTGCCGCTGACGGAGTATTTCTACGCGCTCGGCCGTTACCAGATCTCGCGCGACGACCTGACCCTGGACCGCTCGTCGTTCTTCACCAACGGTCAGTGCGACCCGCTGCTCGCCGGGCGATATCTGTGCGACGTGATCGGCAACCGCACGACCTCGGCGATCGGCTACACGCTGAACTACAACTCGACCGACAACCGACTGCGCCCGACGCGGGGGCTCCAGGCCTCCTTGTCCCAGGACTATGCAGGGCTGGGCGGCAGCGTGAACTACCTGAAGACGCAGGCGAACGCCGCGCGCTATGTGCCGGTCGGCGGCGGCTTCATCTTCTCCGTGCGGGGGGAGGGCGGCTACATCTTCTCGTTCAAGGGCGATCCCGGGCCGGGGCGCGACGCGATCCGGCTGAACGACCGCTTCTTCCTGGGCGAGGGCAAGCTGCGCGGCTTCGACATCCGCGGCGTGGGTCCGCGCGTCCAGCGCTTCCGCGTGGTGACCGACGGCGCGGGCGACATCGTGCGGGACACAAACGGCGATCCCACGCTGCTGGCCGGAAAAAATCAGTTCGTAGACGACGCGCTGGGCGGCAACGCCTATTATCTGGCGCGCGCCGAGCTGGAAATCCCGCTGCCCAGCGGCGCGCGCGAGCTGGGCCTGCGGCCGTCGATCTTCGTCGATGCCGGCTCCCTCTTCTCGCTCACGCGGCCGCTGCTCACCACCCTTCTCACCGACCAGCAGCGGGCGGTCCTCGATGCCAACGGCAACCTGCAGTACATCACGGCGGCGGGCGCGATCACCACCGACCCCACGACCGACGGGGTCGCCAACCGGCTGTTCCGCCGCGATCCTTTCGTCGAACGCTATTTCGGCGACAGCGCCAAGCCGCGCGTGTCCGTCGGCATCGGCGTCAACTGGAACTCGCCCTTCGGCCCGCTGCGGCTCGACCTCGCCAAGGCGATCGTCACCCAGCGCGGGGACGACACCAAGCTCTTCACCTTCAACGTAGGAACCGCATTCTGATGATCAAACGAACCGCCATCGCGCTCGCCGCCGCCATTCCCGTCGCCACCGGCCTGGTGGTCGCCGCCCCGGCGGTCGCCCAGTCGCGCAACCCGGGGGCGACCGTCGATCTGGAGAAGGTCGTGCAGGGCTCGACCGCCTACACGGCCGCCATAAACCAGATTAACACGACCTACGCGGCCAACATCCAGCAGCTGCAGCAGCTCCAGACGAGCACCAACACCCAGCTCCAGCCGATCGTGACCCAGGCGCGCGCCGAGCAGGCGAAGCCCACGCCCAACCAGTCGCAGCTCCAGACCCTTCAGGCCCAGGCCAACCAGATCCAGGCCCAGGCCCAGGCCCGCGCGCAGCAGCTCAACCAGCCGATCGAGATCGCGCGCGCCTATGTCGGCGACCAGATCAGCCAGGCGATCCAGCCGGCGGTCGCCACCGTGGCGCGCAACCGCAAGCTGGGCATGGTCGTCAGCCGCGAGGCGGTGCTGTTCGCCGACCCGGCGAGCGACGTCACCAACGACGTGATCGCCGAGCTCAATCGCGCGCTCCCCCAGGTCGGCATCACGCCGCCCGCCGAGTGGCTGCAGCAGCGCGGCGTCCAGACCGGCGCTCCGGCCGCCCCCGCGCCCGCTCCGACCCCACAGCCCCAGGGCCGCTGACCCTCGTGAGCGACGGGGGAGCGATGGACATCGGCGGCATCCTGCGGCTGCTGCCCCATCGCTTCCCCATGCTGCTCGTCGACCGGGTGGTGTCGCTCGACCCGGACGAGCGCATTCACGCGATCAAGGCGGTGAGCGGGAACGAGCCGTTCTTCGCGGGCCACTTTCCCGGCCGGCCGATCATGCCCGGCGTGCTGATCGTCGAGGCGCTGGCGCAGGCCGCCGGCGTGCTGGCGATCGAGAGCATGGGCCTCGCCGACACGGGCAAGCTCGTCTATTTCATGGCGATCGAGAACGCGAAGTTCCGCCGTCCCGTCGAGCCCGGCCACCTGCTCGACCTGCATGTCGAGATCGTGCAGGCCAAGCGGACGGTGTGCCGCTTCACCGGCCGCGCAGAGGTCGCGGGCGCGCTGGCGGCGGAGGCGGGCTTCACCGCCATGATCGCCGACGCGCCCACCGCCTGACATTTGCGTGCGGGGCGGCGGTCCCCTAGAGGCGTCGTGGACCGCCGCTGGTCGGCATCAGCGGCCACTTGCCGAGGACCCGCCATGAAGACCGACATCCACCCCGACTACCACACCATCACCGTGCAGTTGACCGACGGCTCGACCTACCAGACGCGCTCCACCTGGGGGTCGGAAGGCGACACGCTGACGCTCGACATCGACCCCTCGGCCCATCCCGCCTGGACCGGCGGCACCGGCAAGCTGATGGACCAGGGCGGCCAGGTGGCCCGCTTCAACAAGCGCTTCGGCGGACTCAGCCTGAAGCGCTGAGCGCCCGCGGCGTGGTCCGCCCGCCCGCCGACCCCGGCCCGCCCGCCCGCGCGCTCATGACCCTCGACGAGGCGCGGGAGCGGGTGATCGCCCCGCTGACGCCCACGGCCGAGGAGGTCGTGCCGCTGGGCGATGCGGTGGGCCGCGTGCTCGCCCGCGCCGTCGTCGCGGCGCACGACCAGCCGCCCTTCGCCGCCTCCGCCATGGACGGCTGGGCCGTGCGCCACGCCGATCTCGGCGAGCCGCTGGCGATGGTCGGCGAAGCGGCGGCCGGCCATCCCTTCGCACACGCGCTGCGACCGGGGGAGGCGGTGCGGATCGGCACGGGTGCGATGGTGCCGGACGGCGCCGACCACGTGCTGATCCAGGAGGAGGCGGAGCGTCAGGGCGATCATGTTCGCGCCACCCGACCTCAGGACCGCCCCCGCAATATTCGGCGGCCGGGCCGCGACTTCGCCGCCGGAGCCGAGGTCCTCGCCGCCGCCATGCGCATCGAGCCGCGCCATGTCGGTCTGCTCGCTGCCGCCGGTGCGGACAGGGTGACGGTGCGCCGCCGCCCGCGCGTCGTGGTGATCACCAGCGGCGACGAGCTGCGCGATCCCGGCGACCCGCTCGGTCCGGCGCAGATCGTGGACAGCGCGAGCCGGGGCCTGCCAGCGCTGATCGACGGCTGGGGAGGAGAGGGCGCATGGCGCGGCCGCGCCCGCGACGACCTCGCGGCGTCCGTGGCGCTGTGGCGGGAGGGCGCGGACTGCGACGTGGTGGTGACGGTCGGCGGCGCATCGGTCGGCGATCGCGACCTGCTGCGCGCGTCGCTCGCGCGGGCGGGCGGGCGGGTGGACTGGTCCGGAGTGGCGATCCGGCCGGGCAAGCCCGGCTGGGGCGGTGCCATCGGCGGCGTGCCGGTGCTGGGCCTGCCCGGCAATCCCGCCGCCGCAGTCGTCACCGCCCGGCTCCTGCTGTGCCCGGCGATCCGGCGCCTGCTGGGGCAGGGGAGCGTGGACGAACCGCTCGTCGGTCGTCTGGCGGCGGCGCTGCCCGCGAATGGCTGGCGTGAGGCGCACGAGCGCGCACGCCGCTGGATCGACGCGGAAGGCCTGGTTCGGCTGGAGCCGATCCGCGACGCCGACAGCAGCCTCTTGTCACCCCTTGCCACCGCGGACGCGCTGATCGAGCGCGCGGCCGGGGCCGAGGCGCTGGGCGAGGGCGGGTTGGTACGGTATCGCATGGTTTGACCCTTGCGGGTCAATGCGCGTCGCGGCGGGCGCTCCGGCAGTCGTGACGGATCGGACAGCGGTAGCACTCGCCACGCTCATGACGACAGATCGTCTGGCCCAGCCGCTTCAGCAGACTGTGAAGCTGCATGAAATGCGCGGCCGCCCAGCCGCCGGGGGCGGCCGTCATCACCGCCTCGTAAGCCCCGCGCGTGTCGCAGTGGGGATCCACGAAGCCGAAGCGCCGCAGCACGCGCAGTATATGCGTGTCGATCACGAACGCGCGACGTCGAAGGGTGCTGAAGTTCAAGGTCGAGGCCGCCACCTTGCGGCCCACGCCCGGCAGTCGCTCCAGCCAGCCGAGCGCGTCCTCCACCGGGAGGCCGCCGAGAAAACCCAGATCGAAGTCCGGGCGCTCGGCCCGGATGAGTCGCAGGGTTTGGAGCAGCCGGCGCGACTTGACGTCCGCGAACGTCACCGGCTCGATCACGCGTTCGACCTCCCCGGCGCTCGCGGCGACCAGCATCGCCCAATCGGGGTAGGCGCCGGTCAGTCGCTCGAACGCCGGCAGCGACACCTCGTCCCGTGTCCGGCCGCCCAGGAACGACTTCACCAGCTGCGCGGTTGGCGCCCTCAGCGGCGGGATCGGCGGGCACCCTCCGAAGTGATCGGCGAGCCTGTCGCGCACCCGCGCGAGGTCGGCGGCGGCCCCGAAGGAGAACCCGAGTTGCATGGGAGCACGGTAGAACACAAAGGGAACATTGCAAGCGGCTCGCTGCACGGTCAAAGGTGAGGAGGAGGGTCGAGGGACCGCCGTCCTGAACGCTGATCGGTGGTCGGCATCCGGCGGGCAGGGTGGGATTCGAACCCACGGTGGGCGCGAACCCACGGCGGTTTTCAAGACCGCTGCCTTAAACCACTCGGCCACCTGCCCGTGGGGCGATGTCGTAGCGCAGCCGGGCGCCTCTGGCCAAGGGTTCACGCCCGCTCCCTGCTGTGGCACATGAGCGCATATGATCCGCCTCAGCTCTCGTCTCCTCAGCGCGCTGTGCGCCACCGCCACCGTCGCCCTGCTGATCGGTGGCAGCGCGCTCACCGTCTATCCCGCCGCTCCGGCCGCCGCGCAGAGCGACGCCGGCCTGCAGAGCTGGCTCGCCACCATCCGGCCGCAGGCGCTGGCCGCGGGCGTGACGCCGCGCACGTTCGACACGGTGGCGCCGTCGCTCGTCTACTCTCCCAAGACCGTGTCCTACGACTATGCCGAGCCCGGCAATCCGAACGCGCCGATCCCCGCGTTCGAACCCTATCGCGCCCGCCATGTCGATGCGGCGCGGATCGCCGGGGGCCGCGCCAAATACCGCCAGCTGCGCCCGCTCCTCGCCCGCATCGAGCGCGAGACCGGGGTGCCGGAGGAGATCATGGTCGCGATCTTCGGCCATGAGACCAACTACGGCAGCTACACGGGCGACTTCGATCTGCTCAACTCGCTCGCCAGCCTGGCCTATGCCGGGCGGCGGCCGGAGCTGTTCACGGGCGAGTTCTTCGCCGCCTTGAAGATGCTCGACCAGGGTGTGCCGCGCGACCGGCTGAAGGGCAGCTGGGCGGGGGCGACCGGCTATCCGCAGTTCCTGCCGTCGGTGTGGCTCACCACCGCGGTGGACGGGGACGGGGACGGCGACCGCAACATCTGGAACGACGACGTCGACGCGCTCGCGTCCATCGCCAACTACTTCGTGCTGGCCGGGTGGAAGCCCAACGTGAAGTGGGGCGTCGCGGCCTTCGTGCCGCCGACCCTCGACCGCGCGGCCCTGAACAACCGCACCCCCAGCCCACGTTGCCCGCGCGTCCACGAGCGGCAGAGCCGCTGGCTGACCGTCGCCGAGTGGAAAGCCCTGGGCGTGGTCCCGGCCCCCGGCTTCTCCGACGCGGAGCTCGTCACGATGATCGAGCCGGACGGGCCGGGGGGCACCGCCTATCTGCTCTCCTCGAACTACCGCGCCATCCTGGATTACAACTGCTCCACCTTCTACGCGCTGTCGGTCGGCCTGCTCGCCGATGAAATGGCGCGCTGAGGCGCTGCTCCTGCCGCTGGCGCTGGGTGCCTGTGGCGGTGAGCCGGGCGGGCGCCACCTGATGAGCGGGACCTCCGCGACCCTGTCGCCGGTCAGCGATGCCGTGGTGCGGATCGGGCCGCCCTACACCGTGGGCGGCCGCACCTACGTGCCCGCCGACGTGCCCGGGCTGACGCAGGAGGGGCTGGCAAGCTGGTACGGGCCGGAGCTGGAGGGACGACCCACCGCCAGCGGCGAACCGTTCCGTTCCGACTGGATGACGGCGGCGCACCCGACGCTGCCGCTGCCATCCTATGTCAGCGTCACCGATCTGGAGACCGGGCGGAGCGTGCTCGTCCGGGTGAACGATCGCGGCCCGTTCGTGGAGGGGCGGGTGATCGACCTGTCGCGCGGCGCGGCGCGGCGCCTTGGGCTCACCGGCCGCCACGCCGCGCGCGTGCGGCTGGAGCGCGTGGAGCCGAGCGAGGCCGACCGCCGCCGCCTGCGCAGCGGCCGGCGGGCGCTCGCCGATTCAGAGACGCCGAGCACGTTGCGCGAATGGCCTCCGACCGTTTCTGGTGTTCAGTCGGTCCGCCCTGACGCCGTCACGGCGGCACTGGCACCGCTGCGGGCGGCTGGCTATGACGGCGCGACGCCGGCGGTCGCCCCCTGATCCGCCGGCCCCGCAGCACCGGAGGATCCCGCCCCACCATGTTTTCGACCGTCCGCCCCGCACTGCCGCTCGCCGCGCTCGCCCTGCTGTCGCTGCCCGCATCCGCCGCCGCGCCGCCCTTCGCCACGCCCGCCCCGGTGGCGTACATGATCGACGTGTCGTCGGGCGCGGTGCTCTACGCCAAGGACGCGGATCGTCGGATGCCGCCGGCGTCGATGGCGAAAATGATGACGGTGCTGGTCGCCTTCGACCAGCTCAAGTCCGGCAAGCTGAAGCTGGACGAGATGGTGACCGTGCGGCCCGAGACGTGGAAGCAGTGGCACGGCCCGGCCGCGGGCTCCACCATGTTCCTGTCGCCCGGCCAGCAGGTCTCGGTCCAGAACCTGCTGCACGGCATCGTCACCCTGTCGGGCAACGACGCCTGCGTCGTGCTGGCGGAAAAGATCGCCGGCACGGAGGAGGCGTTCGCGGCGCTGATGAACCAGAAGGCCGCCGCGCTCGGGATCGCCGACTCGCATTTCGGCAACTCGAACGGCTGGCCGGACGAGGGGGTCAGCTACGTGACGGCGCACGACCTCGCGACCGTCGCCAAGGCGACGATCGACGAGCATCCGAAGCTCTATGACGACTTCTACGGTCAGCCCGCCTTCACCTGGGGGCAGACGATGGGCGGCGCGCCGATCACCCAGGCGAACCGCAACCCCATCCTCGGCAAGGTGGCGGGGGCCGACGGGCTGAAGACCGGGCACACGGAAGAGGCGGGCTACGGATTCACCGGCTCCGCCGAGCAGAAGGGGCGGCGGTTGGTGATGGTCGTCGCCGGTCTGGACAGCTTCAACAACCGCATCAAGGAGTCGGTCCGGTTCATGGACTGGGGCTTCAACGCCTGGGAGGCGCGGCCCCTGGCGAAGCCCGGGACGGTGATCGGCGAGGCCAAGGTCCAGGGTGGGGGCGAGGACCTCGTGCCGCTCGTCGCTCACGGTTCCGTGGGCGTGACCCGGCCCAAGGGGACGAACGGCGCCGTGCGCACCGTCATCCGCTATCAGGGGCCGATCCGCGCGCCGATCGCCAAGGACGCCCACGTCGCCGACCTGGTGGTCGCCACGCCGGACCTGCCGCCGCAGGTGACCCCGCTCTATGCGGGAGAGGAGGTGGCGGGCGCCGGCTTTTTCCGTCGCGCCTGGCTGGGCCTGACGGGGCTGTTCGGCTGAGGTGACCGGCCGGTTCATCGCGCTGGAGGGCGGGGAGGGGGTCGGCAAGTCCACCCAGGCCGGGCTGCTCGCCCAGCGCCTGGAGGCCCGTGGCGCGCGCGCGGTCCTGACCCGCGAGCCGGGCGGAACGGTGGGCGCCGAGGCGATCCGGCAGCTGCTGCTTCACCGCGCACCCGAAGGGGGCTGGACGGCCGAGGCGGAGGCGATGCTGTTCGCGGCCGCGCGCGCGGATCATGTCGCGAGGTTGATCCGACCGGCGATCGAGGCGGAGGGATGGGTCGTCTGCGACCGCTACCTCGCGTCCAGTCTCGCCTATCAGGGCGCCGCCGGCCTGCTCGGCGAGGACGTGGTGCGCGAACTCCACGCGATCGGAAGCGGCGGTCTGATGCCCGACGCCACCCTGGTTCTGACGCTGCCGACCGCGATCGCGCAGGGTCGGGCGGAGCGGCGTGACGGCTCCGCGCCCGATGCCATCGCCCGCCGTCCGCCTGCCTATCACAAGGCGGTCGCCGCCGCCTTCGATCGCATGGTCGAGACCGACCCCACCGCGCATCGCATCGACGCCTCGGGAGCGATCGAGACGGTCGCCGCGCGCATCGACGCCGCGCTGGCGCCGCTGCTGCCGTGACGCCGCTCGTCGGACATCGCGAGGCTCTGGCGGCGTTCGAGGGCGCGTTCGCCGGCGACCGGCCGCACCACGCCTGGCTGCTCGCGGGACCGCGCGGGGTTGGCAAGGCGCACTTCGCCCGGCTGATCGCTCGATGGCTGCTCGCGCGCTCCGCCGACCGCGCGGTTCCGCCGCCGCGAGAGCTGACCGCCGAGCACGCCACGGCCCGGCTGGTCGACGCCGGCACCCATCCCGACTTCCGTTGGCTGGAGCGGCTGTGGAAGGACGAGGGCAAGGCCACCCAGCGTCTGGCGCGCAACATCACCGTCGATCAGATCCGCGCGATGCAGGCGGTGCTGCACGGCCGCCCGTCGATCGGCGAGGCGCGCGTCGTGGTGATCGACAGCGCCGACGATCTGGAGGCGGGCGGCGCCAACGCGCTGCTCAAGAGCCTGGAGGAGCCGCCGTCGGGCGCGGTGTTCCTGCTCGTCACCCATGCGCCCGGCCGGCTGCTGCCCACCATCCGCTCGCGTTGCCGCACGCTGCCCTTCGCGCCGCTCTCCGCCGACGAAGTGTGCGAGGTGCTTCGCGCCCGGCACACGCCGGCCGAGCAGCTCGAGCCGCTGGTCGCCGCCGCCGATGGGTCGCCGGGGCTGGCGCTGGCCGGCCACGCGCTCGACCTCGCCGGCATGGACGCGGCGCTGGAGAGGATCGTCGCGACCGGCGACCCGCGCCTGACCGAACGCGCGCGCGTCGCGGCCACAGTCGGCGGGCGGGCGGGCGCCGACCGCTTCGACCTGCTGGCCGCGCGCGTGCCCCGGATGCTCGCGCGCGAGGCGCGGCGCGCCACCGGAAAGCGCAGGGCCGACGCCCTGGAGGCCTACAGCCGGGCGCGCGAGATCGGCGGATCGGCGCGGCGGCTGGGGCTCGATCAGGGCCTCGTGGCGGTGCGGATGCTGACGCTCCTGGCGGAGCTTGCCCCGGAGCGACCCGCCCGCCAAGGCTGAGCGCGATGGCCACGCCCTACTACATCACCACCGCGATCAACTATCCGAATGGCCGACCGCACATCGGGCACGCCTACGAGGCGATCGTGGCCGACGCCTTCGCCCGCTGGCACCGGCTGGCGGGCGAGGACGTGCGCTTTCAGACCGGAGTGGACGAGTACGGGCTGAAGATGGTCAAGACCGCGCGCGAGGCGGGGCTGACGCCGCGCGAGCTGACCGACCGCAACGTGCCCGCCTTCGAGGCGCTGGCGGTCTCGCTCAGCCTCTCGCACGACCGCTTCCTGCGCACCACGGAGGCCGCGCACGGCCGCGCCGCGCAGGCGCTCTGGCGGCGGCTGGAGGCGGCGGACGACCTGTATCGCGACCGCTACGAAGGCTGGTACTCGGTCCGCGACGAGGCCTTCTACGCCGAGGACGAACTCATCGAAGGGGAGGGGGGTGTCCGCCTGTCGCCGCAGGGCACGCCCGTCGAATGGACGGCGGAGGAGGGCTGGTTCTTCCGCCTGTCGCGCTATGCCGGACCGCTGCTCGATCACATCACCGCCCACCCGGAGTTCGTCCAGCCCGACAGCCGCCGCAACGAGATAGCGCGTTTCCTGGAGGGCGGGCTGACGGACCTGTCGGTCAGCCGATCGTCCTTCGAATGGGGCGTGCCTGTGCCCGGCGACGCGTCCGTGATGTACGTCTGGGTGGACGCGCTCACAAACTACCTGACGGGGCTTGGCTATCCGGACGAGACGGCGGAGATGGCGCGCTGGTGGCCCGCCGACGTGCATCTGATCGGCAAGGACATCGTGCGCTTTCACGCGGTCTACTGGCCGGCGCTGCTGATGAGCGCCGGCCTGCCGCTGCCGCGCACGGTGCTCGCCCACGGGTTCATCCTCAATCGCGGGGTCAAGGAATCGAAGTCGCTCGGCAACACGTCCGATCCCCTGGCGATCGTGGACGCCTTCGGGGTGGATGCGGTGCGCTACTTCCTGCTGCGGGAGGTCAGCTTCGGACAGGACGGCAGCTGGTCGCCCGAGGCGATCGTCACGCGCGCGAACGCGGACCTGGCGAACAATCTCGGCAACCTGGCGCAGCGTTCGCTGTCGATGGTGGCCAAACAGTGCGGCGGTCGCGTGCCCGAGCGGCGGCGACCCGAACCGGCCGACGACGCGCTGCTTCGCGCCTTGGACGAGGCCCATGCCTCCGCGAGCCGCGCGATGGCCGATCATCAACCGCACACGGCGCTCGAGGCGATCTGGGCGGCCGCGACCGCCGCCAACGGGTACTTCGCCGACGCCGCTCCCTGGGCCTTGCGGAAGAGCGATCCGGACCGCGCCGACACGGTGCTGGCGGTCACGCTGGACGCCGTGCGGCGGCTCGCGATCCTGGCGAGCTGGGCCATTCCGGACGGCGCGGCTCGGCTGTTGGATCAGCTGGGGCAGGCGGGGGAGGCCCGCGACTTCGCCGCGCTGGCCCGGCCGCTCCCCGCGGGAACCCAGCTGCCGGCGCCCCAGGGTGTGTTCCCACGGCTGGAGACGGCGGAGAGCTGAAGCGAGTGCCGGACCGCCGATGACACGCCGCCCTGCGCTCCCTATCTCCCGTTCATGCTCGTCGACAGCCACTGCCACCTGGACTATCCCGGCCTAGCCGAGCGGCAGAACGAGGTGCTTGCCGCCGCCCGCGCCCGGGGTGTGGGTCGCTTCGTCAACATCTCCACACGCGAAGGGGAGTGGGACGCGATCCGCGCGACCGCCTCCGCGCACGGGGACGTGTTCGCCGCGATCGGCGTCCACCCGCACGACGCGGACGCCCACGCGCACATCGACGCGAACGCGCTGCTGGCGGCCGCGGACCACCCGAAGGTGGTGGCGATCGGCGAGAGCGGCCTCGACTACCATTACGATCGGTCGGATCGCGAGCGGCAGCGGGCGAACTTCCGCGTCCACATCGCCGCCGCGCGCGAAAGCGGGCTGCCGCTCGTCATCCACACCCGCGACGCAGAAGCCGACACCGACGCCATCCTGACGGAGGAGGTGGGGAAGGGCGCCTTTCCCGCTCTCATCCACTGTTTCACCGGCACGGCGGCATTCGGCGAGCGGATGCTGGAGCTGGGGCTGGCGATATCCTTTTCCGGGGTGGTGACCTTCAGGAAAGCCGCCGAACTGCGCGCCTTCGCCGCCGCCGTTCCCGCCGATCGCATGCTGGTGGAGACCGACGCGCCGTTCCTCGCGCCGGTGCCGCATCGCGGCAAGGTGGGGGAGCCCGCGATGGTGGCCGACACCGCCGCCGCGCTGGCCGAGCTGCGGGGGGTTGGCGCTAACACAGTGGCCGAGGACACCACCGCCAACTTCTTCCGACTGTTCGCCCGCGCGTGCTGAGCGCCACGCTGCTCGGCACGGGCACGTCGACGGGCGTCCCGCGGCTCGGTGGTCCGGAGGGGCCGAACTGGGGCGAGTGCGATCCGGCCGAGCCGCGCAACCGCCGCCGCCGCGTCTCGGTCCTGATCGAGCACGCTGGCACGCGCATCCTGGTCGACACCGGACCCGACCTTCGCGAGCAGTTGCTCGACGCGGGCGTGACGGGCCTCGACGCGATCGTCTGGACGCACGACCACGCGGACCACTGCCACGGCATCGACGACCTGCGCCCGCTGCGCTTCGGTCGCCGAGAGGCGATCCCCGGTTACGCCGACGAGCAGACGCTCGCCAGCCTGAGCCAACGTTTCGCCTATGTGTTCGAGGGCCAGCACGGCTATCCCAGCATCGTGGCGGGCGACGTGTTCCGCAGCGGTCAGGGGGTGGGCGAGGTGACGGTGCGCGGGACCGCCATGCCGCACGGCGCGATCCAGTCGCTGGGTCTGCGTTTCGACACCGATGGCCGCTCGATCGGCTACGCGACCGATTTCAGCGGCATCACGGCGGACATGAACCGGCTGTTCGACGGCGTCGACATCCTGATCGTCGACGCGCTGCGCCGCGCGCCGCATCCCAGCCATCCCAATCTGGAGATGGTGCTCGACTGGCTGCCCGTGATCCGGCCGGGTCGCGCGGTGTTGACCCACTTGGACCACACGATGGACTATGCGACCCTGACCCGCGAGCTGCCGGACGGCGTGACCTGCGGCCATGACGGGCTGAGGCTCGCGGCGGGATGACGGAGGACGGCACGCTCAACCTGATCGCGGCACTGGGTTTCCTGGTGCTGGTGGTCAGCGCGCTGGCGGCGCGACGCCCCAGCGTGCGCACACTGCTCACGGGGCTGTTCCAGTGGGCGGCGGTGTTCGCGATCCTGTTCGTGGCGTTCGCCTACCGCGACGACCTGAACCTGGCGTGGCAGCGGCTGGCCAGCGAATGGGGACCGGACCGCACGCAGGTGGTCGGCGGCACGTTGCGCATCCGTCCGCAGGACGGGCACTATTTCGTGACCGCGGAGGTGAACGGCGAGCCGCTGCGCTTTCTCATCGACACCGGCGCGACGCTGAGCGCGCTGGGCAGCGACGACGCGGCGGCGGCGGGCGTGTCGCCGTCGGAGTTCGGCTTTCCCGTGGCGATCCAGACCGCCAACGGAATGATCTCCGCGCGGCGAGCGGCGGCGGAGCGCCTGAAGGTCGGCCCGATCGAGCGACAGGACTTCACCATGCTGGTCTCGCCGACCTTCGATGGACTGAACGTGCTGGGTATGAACTTCCTGTCCAGCCTCGAGAGCTGGCGGGTCGACAAGGGCGTTCTGATCCTGGAGGGATGATGTGAAATACTCTTATCATAATCATCATTATCGGTCTTTTGGATGAGTGACGCGGACGATCTCTCCACGCTCGTGGACGACCCCTCTCCGGCACACGCCGCCCTCGCGCGGCTCATGACGATCATGGCGCGGTTGCGCGATCCCGTGGACGGGTGCGAATGGGACCGTGCGCAGGATCACGCGTCGATCGCGGGGTACGCGCTCGAGGAGGCGCACGAGCTGGCCGACGCCATCGGGCGCGACGATCCCCGCCACATCCGCGACGAACTCGGCGACCTGGCCTTCCAGGTCGTGTTCCACAGCCGCATCGCCGCCGAGGCGGGTCGCTTCGACCTGGCGGATGTGCTGACGGCGGTCGCCGACAAGATGGAGCGCCGTCACCCCCACATCTTCGGCGACTCGCCCCGCGCGGGCTGGGAGGCGATCAAGGCCGAGGAGCGCAGCGCCGAGCCGGATCGCAGCGCGGTCGCTGGCATCGCCCGCACCCTGCCCGCGCTCTCCCGCGCCCACAAGCTCGGCGGTCGCGCCGCGCGGATCGGCTTCGACTGGGATGCGGTGGAGGGTGTCGAGGACAAGATATTGGAGGAGCTGGAGGAACTCCGGACCGCCCCCACACCCGACGAGCGGCGTGAGGAGTTCGGCGATCTCCTGTTCACGCTGGTCGGCTGGGCGCGGCATATGGACATCGACGCCGAGTCCGCGCTGCGCGACGCCAACGCGAAGTTCGAGCGTCGCTTCCGAGCGCTGGAGCGCGCGCGACCCGATCTCGCCGATCTCGATCCCGCGGACAAGGAACGGGCCTGGCGGCGGGTGAAGACCGCTCAGCGCGCGGCGAAACGCGACCAGTCCGCGTCGGACATCCGGACCGCCAGCGCCAGCGCACCGTCCGGCGTCTCGGAGCGCTCCACGACCTCGCCCCGCTCGTAGAGCCAGGCGAGCGTTGCGCCGTCGCCGCCGCCCACACTCACCCGGCGAGTGCGGTTCGCCGCCGTCAGCCGCTCGCCGATCAAGGCCCTCAGCGCATCGACGCCCTCCCCCGTCACCGCCGAAAGCGGCACCGCGTCGCCGCGCCGCGCCGCCTCGGTGAACACCCGCTCGCGGGCGTCGGGGTCGAGACGGTCGATCTTGTTCCAGGCTTCGAGGACCGGCGGCCCCTCGCCCGCCGCTGTATCCAGCCCCAGGTCGGCCAGCACGGACAGCACGTCGGCGCGTTGAGCGTCGCTGTCGGGATGCGCGATGTCGCGGACGTGGACGATCAGGTCGGCCGCCACCACCTCCTCCAGCGTCGCCCGGAAGGCGGCGACGAGCTGCGTCGGCAGGTTCGAGACGAAGCCGACGGTGTCCGCCAGGATGACCTTCGCCAGGCCCGGCAGGGCGATCTCGCGCATGGTGGGGTCCAGGGTGGCGAACAGCAGGTCCTCCGCCATGACGTCCGCGCCGGTCAGTCGATTGAACAGCGTCGACTTGCCGGCGTTGGTGTAGCCGACGAGCGCCACGACGGGCCAGGGAGCGCGCTCGCGCTGATCGCGGTGCAGGGTGCGCGTGCGTCGCACGTCGTCCAGGTCGCGCCGCAGGCGCGCCATCCGGTCCCGGATCAGCCGCCGGTCGGCCTCGATCTGGGTCTCGCCCGGACCACCCAGAAAGCCGAAGCCGCCGCGCTGCCGCTCCAGATGCGTCCAGCTGCGCACCAGCCGTCCGGCCTGATAGTCGAGATGGGCGAGCTCCACCTGCAACCGTCCCTCCGCCGTGCGCGCCCGCTCGCCGAAGATTTCGAGGATGAGCGCCGTGCGGTCGATCACCTTGACCTTCAGTCCGCGCTCCAGATTGCGCTGCTGGACCGGCGTCAGCTGAGTGTCGAGAACGACGAGTTCGATCGTCTCGGCCGCCACCCGTTCGGCCAGGGCCTCCATCTGCCCCGGCCCGATCAGCGTGGCGGGACGCGGCCGACGCACTGGCAGGGCGATCGCGTCCACCACCGCGACGCCGATGGCGAGCGCCAGTCCCCTCGCCTCCTCCAGCCGCGCGTCCGCGTCCCGGTCCGTGGGCGCTGCGCGACCGCGCGGCAGGTCGGGCCAGAGGACGAGCGTGCGGGTGCCGGGGGTTGCGAGGCCCGCGACGTCGCGCTCCCCGGCGGTCAAGCAGGCTCCTCGGGCTCGCCCGCGTCCCCGTTCCCGTCCCCGTCCCCGTCCCCGTCCTCGCGGCGCAGGTCGAGCGGACCGGCCGGCTGGATGGTGGAGATCGCGTGCTTGTAGACCAGCTGCACCTGCCCCTCGCGAAACAGCAGCAGCGTGAAGAGGTCGAAGGCGATGATCTCGCCGGTCAGCATGACGCCGTTGACCAGGAACATCGTCATGTCGTCCTGCGACTTGCGGGCGGCGGCGAGGAACACCTCCTGGAGCGCGCGCGAGTTGCCGGCCAGCTTGTGCAGCCGTTCCGCGCCGTCGCCCACGTCGACCGGCGCCGACGGCATGATGGTGGAGATCGCGTGCTTGTAGACCAGCTGCATCTGGCCGTCGCGGCGCAGCAGCAGGGAGAAGGTGTCGAACCAGGTGATCACACCCTGCAGCTTGACGCCCTTCACCAGGAACAGGGTCACCGGCGTGTGACTGCGCCGGACCGCGTTGAGAAAGAGGTCCTGCAAGCCGTTCCTGTCCGCCACGATCGTCCTCTCCGTCACTCAAGCTGTGATATAGGCCGCCGCCTGCGTGTGCGCCAGACGGGTTCGTCGGTTCCCGACATGCGGATCGCGATCAGTCCCCCTCCCCGCGCAGATCGGTCAGTCCCAACAGCTTCAGCTTGCGATGCAGGGCGGAGCGCTCCATGCCGACGAAGGTGGCGGTCCGCGAGATGTTGCCGGCGAAACGCTGCACCTGGATCCGGAGATACTCGCGCTCGAACGTCTCGCGCGCCTCGCGCAACGGCGTCGTCATCAGTCCGGCGCCTCCACCCTCTCCGGCGATGGAAGCCCCGCGGCCGAGCACCTCGCGCGGCAGGGCGCCGACGTCCACCTCCTCCCCGCTGACCGGAGCCATGATCACCACGCGTTCGATGACGTTGCGCAGTTCGCGCACGTTGCCGGGCCAGTCGTGCGCCTGGAGCGCGGCTATGGCATCGTCGGACAGGCGCAGCGGACGCAGCCGCCGCTCGCTGGTGAAGCGCGTCAGGAAGCGCTCGGCGAGCGGCGGCACGTCCTCGCGCCGCGCGGCGAGCGGCGGGATGCGGACCGGGACCACGTTCAGTCGGTAGAAGAGGTCCTCGCGAAAGCTGCGTTCCGCGATCGCCTCCTCCAGCTCGCGCGCGCTGGACGAGACCACGCGCACGTCCACCCGGACCTGGCGTTGGCCGCCCACGCGCGTGAAGCTCTGGTCGGACAGCACACGCAGGATCTTGGCCTGCGCCTGGAGGGGCATGTCGGCGACCTCGTCCAGGAACAGGGTGCCGCCGTGCGCCTTTTCGAGGAGGCCGGGCGTGGCCGTGCCGTCGGGCCGTTCGGAGCCGAACAGCGCCTCCTCGACGCGTTCGGGCTCCATGCTGGCCGACGGTACGACGACGAACGGCTGCTTGGCGCGCCCGCTCCAGCTGTGCAGCAGGCGCGCCGCGACCTCCTTGCCGACGCCGGCCGGTCCGGTGACGAGCACCCGGCTGTTGGTCGAGGCGACCCGCTTGAGCAGCGCGCGCGCGGCGTTGATCGCGGCCGAGTTCCCCGTCAGCTCGTCCTCGAAGCCGACCTGCTGGCGCAGCGTCTCGTTCTCGCGCCGGAGCCGCTGCGTCTCCGTGGCGCGCGCGACCAAATGGAGGAGCTGGGTGCTGTCGAACGGCTTCTCGATGAAGTCGCTCGCCCCGCGGCTGATCGCGGCCACCGCCGTGTCAAGCGTGCCGTGACCCGAGATCATCAGCACCGGCAGATCGGGATCGCGCGCCTTCAGCTGTTCCAGGAGCTCCAGTCCGTCGAGCTTCGACCCGCTGAGCCACACGTCGAGCAGCACGAGCGAGGGCCGGCGCGTGTCCACCTCCTCCAGCGCCGCGTCGCTGTTGCCGGCGGTGCGGGTCTGGTAGCCCTCGTCCTCCAGCACGCCGCTGACCAGGTCGCGGATGTCGCGTTCGTCGTCGACGATCAGGATGTCGAGCGCCATGGGTCCTCCTTCCTCATGCGGCCACGTCGCGACGATCGTCGGTCGCCTGCGAGGCGAGCGCGTCGAGGTCGAAGCGCAGCGTCACCGCCGCGCCCCCGTCCTGTGCCGCGGCCAGGGTCATGGTGCCGGCATGCTCCTCCACGATCTTCTTGACGATCGGCAGGCCCAGCCCGGTGCCCTTGGCGTGGGTGGTGACATAGGGTTCCATCAGGTCGTCGCGCCCGTCCGGCAGGCCGGGTCCGCTGTCCGCCACCCGCACGGTGGCCACTCCCTCGGCGGCGGAGACCGCGACCGTCACCGTCCGCTCGCCCGCGTCGTCCGGCAGTCGACCGATCGCCTCCACGGCGTTCTTCAGGATGTTGGTCATCGCCTGACCGATCTGACGGCCGTCGCAGATCATCCGCACCTCGTCGCGCGCGCCCCATCGCCAGCCGATCTCCGGATGGGCGATCTCCTGCAGGAACACCGCCTGGCGGACGAGCTCGGTCAGCGACTCGTCGCGGAAGACCGGCTTGGGCATCCGCGCGAAGGACGAGAATTCGTCGATCATCCGGCGCAGGTCGCCGACCTGACGCTTGATGGTGTCGGTCAGCTGCGCGAACACCGTGTCGTCGGCGGGCAGCGTGCGCCCGTAGCGGCGGTTCAGCCGCTCGGCCGCGAGCTGGATCGGGGTGAGCGGGTTCTTGATCTCGTGCGCGATCCGGCGCGCCACGTCCGCCCAGGCGGCGCGGCGCTGATCGGCCAGCCGCTCGGTCACGTCGTCGAAGGTCAGCACCCAGCCGGCGCCGTCGCGCACCTTGTTGGCGGCGACCGTGCGCCGCCCGGTGCCCACCGGCAGTTCCAGGATGGCGGACGCGGCCGGTCCGCCGACGAAGCCGTCGAGCTCCGCCGAGACCTCCGCCAGCGACGGGTGGTCGCCGAGGTCGGTCATGCCGAACAGCTCGCGCGCGATCCGGTTCATCAGCTGGATGCGCCGCTCGGCGTCCAGCGACACCACACCCGCCGTCACCCCGGTCAGCACCGCCTGCATGAGCGCGTTGCGCCCGTCGAGCGCGGTGTTGGCCTGGACCAGCTCGCGCGTCTGCTCCTCCAGCCGCCCGGTCATGCGATTGAAGGCGTGGCCGAGCAGCGCGATCTCGTTCTCCGACCCGCTCTCGGGCACGCGCGCCGACAGCTCGCCGGCGGTCACGCGCCGCGTCGCGTCGACCAGCTCGCTGACGGGCCGCACCAGCCGGTCGGCGAGCTGCAGGGCGATCCAGACGATCCCCGCCATGATCAGCAGCGACAGCACGATCAAGGCGAGGTTGAAGCGGACCTGCAGCACGCGCGAGCGCTCGACCAGGGCGCGATAGTCCCGCACCACCTCCGCCGCCCTCGCCTTCTGGGCGAGCAGGGCGGGGTTCAGCACGCGCGCGCCATAGACGTAGATGTCCTTGGCCTCCGGCATCGGCACGATCGTCGAGATGCGCACGCCGTCGTCGGTCACCGCCGGCTGGCCCCGCCGGTCGATCCGCCCCAGCGCGGCCGGCGTCACCGTGTCGTCCAGGTCGCGGTTGTAGGGGTCGACGAGGCTGAGCGACTGGACGGTGCCGCCCACCCGCCGGAAGATGCCGGCCTCCGACAGCTCGCGGCGATAGACCTGGAGCGAGAACGCCTCGGAAAAGCCCGGCGCGTTGTAGTCGGCCTCGTTCAGGAAGGCGCGCAGGTCGCGCGCCATGGTCTCGGTCTCCTGGCGCACGTCCGCGACGTTGGTGTTGTAGGAGGATCCGGCCAAGAGGTTGGCGTTCTCCAGCATCGTGCGCGCGCGATCCGAGTACCAGAACTCGACGCCGTTCTGGAACAGCAGCGAGGCGAAGATCGCCACCAGCAACACGGGCACGCTCGCGGTGAGCGAGAACAGGCCCACCAGCTGCACGTGCAGCCGCCCCCGACCCCCCAGCGGACTCGCGGCGGCGCGGCGCAGCGCCAATCGCCGGCCGACGAGCACGAGGAGCAGGATTCCGCAGATCAGGTTGGCGACGACGAAGCCGGTGATGACCGGCGGCGAGAGCAACGGGTCGGACGGATCGCGCGCTGCGAACACGCGCCAGCTCGCCAGCGCCACCGCGACGGCCAGCAGGCCCGCCGCGGGCTCGATCCAGCGGGTCAGACGGATGCGCTCGGCGAACGCCTCCAGCCGGGTCGGCAGGCCCAGGATCGCGTGGGACGCCATCGAATTCGCGGGAGGGCGAGTGGCCATTGTTGCCTTTTGGCAACATACCGGCCCGCCGACAAGCGGGACGTGCGCCGGTCCGCCCGCGACCTGCGTCAGGCCGCGCGGCGCCGGGGTTCCATGATCGCTCCGTAGAAGCCGTCGATCAGCGCCAGCGCCTCGCGCGCGGTGGGAGTGACGTTGAAGCGCTGCCGGAACTCCGCCGATCCATGCAGTCCCCTGGTGTACCAGCCCAGGTGCTTGCGCGCCATGGCCACCCCGGTCGGCTCGCCATAGTGATCGAGCATGGCGTGATAGTGCTCGATCACCAGACTGTGCTGCCGCTCCAGCCCGGGATCGGGTCGGGGCACGCCGCCGCCCAGACCGGCCATGATCTGGCCGAGCAGCCAGGGGCGGCCATAGGCGCCGCGCCCCACCATCACCCCGTCGGCGCCGCTTTGCCGCAGCGCCTCGCGCGCGTCGTCCAGCGAGCGGATGTCTCCGTTGACGATCACCGGGATCGACACCGCAGCCTTCACCCGCGCGACGAAGCTCCAGTCGGCCACGCCGCGGTACATCTGGTTGCGGGTGCGGCCGTGGACGGTGATCATCCGCGCGCCCAGATCCTCGGCGATGCGGGCCAGCTCCGGCGCGTTCAGGCTGGCATGGTCCCACCCCATCCGCATCTTGACGGTGACGGGCACGTCCACGGCCTTGACCGTCGCGTCGATCAGGCGGGCGGCGAGGCCCAGATCGCGCATCAGGGCGGACCCGGCGTCGCCGTTCACGATCTTCTTGACCGGACAGCCCATGTTGATGTCGATGATCGCCGCGCCCCGGTCGGCGTTGAGCTTCGCCGCCTCCGCCATCTCGGCGGGCGAGCAGCCGGCGAGCTGCATCGAGACCGGCTCCTCGGCCGGATGCCACGCCGCCTTTTGCAGCGACTGGCGCGTCTCCCGGATCATGGCCGGGCTGGCGATCATCTCGGTGACGTTCAGCCCGCTGCCGAAGCGGCGCACGAGCACGCGGAACGGCCGGTCCGTGACGCCGGTCATCGGCGCCAGGATCACCGGCTGCGCGATCGTCAGCGGGCCGATCCGGATGGGCTTGAGCGGGGACATGACGGGGGGCGAGGTAGCGCCCGCCCCCCTGTTCCGCAAGGACCCGCCCCCCTGTTCCGCAAGGAACGGCCACGCTAGGGGACGGCCATGACCGACCGCCCGACCGCCGCCGCCATCCTGCTCGCGGGCGGCCGGGGCAGGCGGATGGGCGGGGTGTCCAAGCAGTACCGCCCGCTGGCCGGCGTGCCGGTCCTGCGCCGGGCGGCGGAGGCGCTGCGCGCCCATCCGCGCATCGGCGAGCTGATCGTCGTGGTGGCGGAGGAGGAGCGTGCGCGCGCCGCCGACCTGCTCGGAGGCGTGACGGACATTGCGGTCGTGGCGGGCGGAGTCGCGCGGCGGGACTCGGTGGCGGCGGGACTGGCCGCGCTTGGGTCGAAGGATGGGGCGGTGCTGGTGCACGACGCAGCCCGGCCGCTGCTGCCTGGCGCGGTCGTGGATCGCCTGCTTGGCGCTTTGGAGGATGCGGACGGCGCGTGCCCAGTGCTGCCCGTGCCCGACACGTTGGCCCGGCGGGAGGACGGCGCACTCACCGGCACCGTCGATCGGGACGAACTCGTGCGGGTGCAGACGCCGCAGGCCTTCGCGCTGCCGGTTCTGCGCGACGCCCACGCCCGGTGGAGCGGCGGCGAGCCCACCGACGACGCCCAGATGGTGCGCGTCATCGGCGGCCGCGTGGTGAGCGTCGAGGGCGACGAGCGGCTGGCCAAGCTCACCTGGGACGGCGATTTCGCGCGCGCCGAAGCGCTGCTGGGCCAGCGCGTCTCCGTCACCGGACATGGCTACGACGTCCACCGGCTGGCGGCGGGCGAGGAGCTGTGGCTGTGCGGCCTCAGGATCGAGCACGACCGGGGCCTGTCCGGACACTCGGACGCCGATGTCGGGCTCCATGCGCTCACCGACGCGCTGCTCGGGGCGATCGCGGTCGGCGACATCGGCGACCACTTCCCGCCGAGCGACGAACGTTGGCGCGGCGCACGCTCCGACCAGTTCCTCGCCCACACCGTAGCGCTTGTGCGGCAGATGGGCGCGCGGCTGGAGCATCTGGACGTGACGCTCATCTGCGAGGCGCCGAAGATCGGTCCCCACAAGCAGGCCATGCGCGAGCGGATCGCTGAGATCGTTGACGTGGCCGTCAGTCGTGTCAGTGTGAAGGCGACGACCACGGAGGCGCTGGGCTTCACCGGGCGGCGCGAGGGCATCGCCGCGCAGGCGACCGCCACCGTCAGCCGGATCGCGGCGGAGGAGACACGATGACCTCGTTCCTGCCCCCTGCCCTCCTCCAGCTCGCGCACGAGGTGGTGGAGCGCAATCGGGAGTCCGGGTGCCGCATCGCATTGGCGGAAAGCTGCACCGGCGGCCTGTGCGCCGCGGCGATCACCGAGGTGCCGGGCAGCTCCGACGTGTTCGAATCGTCCTTCGTCACATACTCAAACGAGGCCAAGATGCGGCTGCTGGGTGTGGAGGAGGAGCTGCTCAACACCTTCGGCGCGGTGTCGGCGGCGACCGCCTGGGCGATGGCGAACGGGGCGCTCGAGCGCTCCACCGCCGATCTGGTGGTCGCGATCACCGGCGTCGCCGGACCCGGCGGAGGCAGCGAGCGCAAGCCGGTGGGCACGGTGGTGTTCGCGCGCGCCCGGCGCGGCGACGATCCCTCGACCATCCTGGCGAGCCGGCGGCAGTTCGATGCGACCGCCGGCCGGACGGCGATCCGCGTCTACGCGGCCGAGGTGGCGCTGTCGCTGCTGATCCCCGGCGCGACGCTGGACGAGGCGCCGTAGAGCGCGTCGGCGCGCTGTTCGAACGCGCCGATCATGCGGCGCAGCGCCATGTCGAACACCTGCCCCGCCAGCAGCTCGAACACCCGGTTCCTGAACTGGAAATCGACGCAGAAGCCGACGACGCAGCCCCCCTGCCCGCCCGGCTCGAACGTCCAATCGTTGCGCAGGTACTTCAGCGGCCCGTCGATGTAATCGACATGGATGCGTTCCGGCCGGACCTTCTCGATCTTCGACGTGAAGCTCTCGCGCAGGCCCTTGAAGCCGACGATCATGTCCGCCGTGGTCGCGGTCGGGCTGTCGGAACGCACCCGGAGCGCGGAGACCCAGGGCAGGAATTCCGGATAGCGGCTCACGTCGGCGACCAGGTCGAACATCTGCGCCGGACTGTAGGGCAGCCGCCGCGTCTCGGAATGTCTAGGCATGGTGAGGCTTGGGGACCAGCCTCGCCTCGCGAGCCGCCTTCATCCGCGCGAAGTCGTCGCCGGCGTGGTAGGAGGAGCGGGTCAGTGGCGAGGATGCCACCATCAGGAAGCCCTTGGCGCGCGCGATCGCGGCATAGGCGTTGAAGCCGTCCGGCGACACGAACTCCGCCACATTGGCGTGGCGCGGCGTGGGCTGGAGATACTGGCCCATGGTCAGGAAATCGACCTCGGCCGAGCGCATGTCGTCCATCACCTGATGAACCTCCAGCCGCTCCTCCCCCAGGCCCATCATCACGCCCGACTTGGTGAAGATCGCGGGGTCGTGCCGCTTCACGCTTTCCAGCAGGCGGAGCGACGCATAGTAGCGCGCGCCCGGCCGGATGGTCGGATAGAGGCGCGGCACCGTTTCCAGATTGTGGTTGTAGACGTCCGGCCCCGCCTCCACGATCGACTCCACCGCCGCCTGCGCCTTGTTGCGGAAGTCGGGCGTCAGGATCTCGATGGTGGTGCCCGGCGTGGTGCGCCTCAGCGCCTCGATCACCTTCACGAACTGCCTCGCCCCACCGTCGGGCAGATCGTCGCGGTCCACCGACGTCACCACGATGTGCTTGAGGCCCAGCCGCGCGGCCGCCTCGGCAACATGCTGCGGCTCGCTGGCGTCCACCGCGCGCGGCATCCCCGTCTTGACGTTGCAAAAGGCGCAGGCGCGCGTGCAGACATCGCCCAGGATCATCACGGTCGCGTGCTTCTTCGTCCAGCATTCGCCGATGTTGGGGCACGCCGCCTCTTCGCACACGGTGTTGAGGTTCAGCTCGCGCATCAGCTTGCGGGTGTCGGCAAAGCCCACGGACGTGGGCGCCTTCACCCGGATCCAGTCGGGCTTGCGCTGGCGGAGCGGACGGGCGGCGAGGGCGGCGTCGGTCATGGGTTCGCAGATAGCGACCGCGCAAGGCGCTTGCCACCCTGCCCGCTGCCTTTATGGAGCGGCGCATGGATGATCTGATCGCGGGCTATCGCCGTTTCCGCAACGGCGCGTGGGTGCATGAGCGTGAGCGTTGGGCGGAGCTGACCGAGGGGCAGGCGCCGCGCACCATGATCGTCGCGTGTTCGGACAGCCGGGTCGACCCGGCGCAGATCTTCGACACCCGGCCGGGCGAGGTGTTCGTGGTGCGCAACGTCGCGGCCCTCGTCCCCCCCTTCGAGACCTCGCCGGGCCAGCACGGCGTGTCGGCGGCGCTGGAATTCGCCGTGCGCGAGTTGAAGGTCGCGGAGATCGTGGTGATGGGCCACGGCCGCTGCGGCGGCTGCCACGCGGCGCTCACCGATGCCTTCTCCGAAGCGGAGCCGGGCAAGGGCGGCTTCATCGCCTCGTGGACATCGCTGCTGGACGACGCGCGCGACCGGGTGCGGAGCCGGTTCGACGACCTGTCGAGCCGGGATGCGGGCCGCGCGATGGAGGAGGAGGCGGTGAAAACCTCGCTCGCCAACCTGCGCACCTTTCCCTTCGTGCGGGACGGCGAGATGGCGGGCACCCTGACCCTGACGGGCGCGGTGTTCGCCATCGCCGACGGCGTGCTGAGCGTGCTGGGAGAGGACGGAGAGTTCGCGCCTGTCTGACGGATTGCGTGCGAACCCCGGCCCGATCGCTTCTTCCGCTCGCGGTGCGCTTGTGAGTTGAAGCTCGTGTTGCTAAACTCGTCCTCGGAACGGCGGATCGACCGCTGAACACAGCAGACGCGGGGGGCGTGTGCGGATAGGAATATTGGCGTTTCTCCTGCTCGGCTTGGGGGGCATCACGCCCGCCAGTGCGGTTCAAAGCGACGGTGTCGACGCGATGTCCGTCGCTGGCGAGCCGCCGGTTGAGCCGGCCGAGTCAGCTTGCGAACTGCACGTCTGGCCCAGCCCGGGTCTGCGATCCACCTATTACGGCTGGTTCCACGGTGGCATTGTGGACGGTGCCGTCGACGGCCGCGAGGGCTATCCCGCCGTGCCGGCGGATCCGATCGACTCAGCCGCTCAGGCGCAACTGCTCGGCTCACTCGACCTGCCTGCCCTGTTCCATCTGCCCGGCCACCGGCTCGTCGTCCACACGCCGACATCGCCCGGCGGCGTCACCGGTGCTCCGAATGGGCGCCTCGCCGCCTCTGCCTCGCCCTGCTACGCCGAATTGATCACGCAGGACGTCTTCTTCCAGCAGGATGTCATCACCGGCCGCTACCTGAAGACGCTGTTCCGCTTTCGCGATTTCGAAGCCTCGACGGCACCGCAGCGCGTCTTCGGCACCTGGACCCAGACCGGGCTCGCCGCCTTCCCGTCCCAGCGCGAGGAGGACGCGGTCGCCGCCGAAGCGGAACTGCGCCAGGCGTTTCAGGCGAATGTCACGGCCTTCGCCGCTTATCTGCTCAAACCGCGCAAGTCGAAGCGGTGAGTGTTTCTCAAGTCAGAACAAGGGGACTACGATGAAGACGATGGGGCTCAAGTTGGCCGCGATCACGGCCGTTTCCACACTGTCGCTCGGCACGCCGGCGACGGCGCAGACCCAGCCGGCGGCGGCCTGCGAACTCCACATCTGGCCGGCCGAGCGGATGACCGCGATGACGACCGGCTGGCTGAGCGGTCTGGGCGCACTGGGAGCCGTGGCCGACGGGGCCGGTCACGCAAAGGGCAACACGGACCGCCGGACGCAGCTGGCGAGCGCGCTCGACAGTTCCACCCAGCTCGCTCTGCTGCAATCGATCGATCTTCAGAAGGAACTCGCGCTGGCACCGGGCACGGTGATCGTCCGGCATGAAGAGCCGTTGGAGCGCAAGACCATGAACAGCGTGAAGACCCGCCGGTCCGACTCTGCGGCGAACTGCTACTCCGAGTTGATCGTGGCGGATGTCTTCTATCAGAAGGCGGCAATCTACGGCCGTTCGTTGAAGACGCTGTTCATGGTGCGCGACTTCGGCGACGACCAGACGATCGACCGGGAGTACAAGGCGTGGGGCGGCAACGGGCTGAAGCTGTTCCCGCCCAAGGAGGGCGAGGATGCGCTCCCGGCGATCGACGAGCTGCAAACCGTCTTCAAGGCGAACTTCACCGAATATGCCGCCAACGCCCGCCGCAATCGCGGAGCGACCGCAGCCCGGTAAACCAACAAGCGCGGTGAGCGCCCGCCCCCACCTCGCTTCGTGGCACTGTTGGCGAGACGGGTTGTTGCGCAGGGTCCGCCGTTTGGTTTCGCGACGCCCGTGCCAAAGCGGCGGGTGGCAGCGTCGGCGGAGCGGTCGGGTTCCACCCCCGACCGTCCCCCGCTAAGTCCGCCCCATGCAGACTGGCACGCTCATCTCCCTCGCCCTCTATTTTCTCCTGATGCTCGCCATCGGCCTCTACGCATACCGCAAGTCCACCAGTACGGTCGGCGAATACATGCTGGGCGGGCGCAGCCTCGGCCCGGCGGTCACGGCGCTCTCGGCCGGGGCGAGCGACATGAGCGGGTGGCTTCTGCTCGGTCTGCCGGGAGCCGCGTTTGCCACCGGGCTGCCCGCCGCCTGGATCGGCATCGGACTGTTCGTCGGCGCGCTGGGCAACTGGATCGTCGTGGCCCCGCGCCTGCGGGTGCAGACCGAGGAACTGGGCGACGCGCTCACCATCCCGGACTGGCTGTCCAAGCGCTTTCCGGAGCGCGGCACGGCGCTGCGCCTCACCTCCGCGCTGGTCATCGTCGTGTTCTTCACCCTCTACACCTCCGCCGGGCTGGTGGCGGGCGGCAAGCTGTTCGACACGGCGCTGGGCGGGTCCTACGCCACCGGCCTCTGGGTCACCGCCGGAGTGGTCGTCGCCTACACCCTGTTCGGCGGCTTCCTGGCGGTCAGCCTCACCGACTTCGTGCAGGGCTGCATCATGATGGTGGCGCTGGTCATCGTGCCGGTCGTGGCGCTTGGCGACGCGGGCGGGTGGGAGCGCACGGTGGGCGCGGTGCGGAGCGTCGACCCCGCCTTCCTGTCGCTGTTCGCCGGAGCCACCACGCTGGGCGTGATCTCCTCGCTTGGCTGGGGGCTGGGCTATTTCGGGCAGCCGCACATCATCGTGCGCTTCATGGCGATCCGATCGGTGAAGGACGTGCCCACCGCGCGTACCATCGGCATGAGCTGGATGGGCGTGTCGCTGCTGGGCTCGCTCGGCGTCGGGCTGGCGGGGCTGGCCTATGCGAGCGAGACCGGGATGCGTGTGGACGATCCGGAGACGATCTTCATCCTGCTGTCCGAACTGCTCTTCCACCCGCTCGTCACCGGCTTCCTGTTCGCGGCGATCCTGGCGGCGATCATGTCCACCATCTCCTCGCAGCTTTTGGTGAGTTCGTCGTCGCTGACGGAGGACGCCTACCGCCTGCTCCTGCGGCGAGAGGCGGGGCAGGGCGAGCTGGTGCTGGTCGGACGGCTCGCCGTGCTGGCGGTGGCGCTGGTGGCGCTGGTCTTCGCACTCAGCCCGGACAACAGCGTGCTGGGGCTGGTGGCGAACGCCTGGGCGGGCTTCGGCGCGGCGTTCGGGCCGGTGGTGCTGCTGGCGCTGACCAGCCGCCGCGTGACGGGAGCGGGCGCGCTCGCCGGGCTGCTGGTGGGCGCGGGCACGGTGATCGCCTGGATCGCGGCCGGACTGGACGGCGAGCTGTATGCCCTGGTGCCGGGCTTCGGCGCCGGGCTGGCGGCCGCGCTGGCGGTGAGTGCGGCGACGGGGCGGGAGGCGGAGGTGGTGCGCGTTTAGCTCACCCGTGCTCCTGCATGGGTCCCGTGCTCCTGCGAAAGCAGGAGCCCATTCCCGCTCTCCACCAAAGAAGGCCGTCGCCCGGTCGCACCCGCAATAGGCTCCTGCCTTCGCAGGAGCACGGTTCGCACGGCCGGAGCCGACACGAACTCGGAACCCACCCTCCTCCCGGCGGGTTCACACTCCAAAGGAGACCCCCACCATGACCGAAGAAAACCGCCGCACCGAAACCGCCCGCCAGAACGACGACAGCGAGATGATCGACGCCATCGTGGACGCGCCGTCCAAGGTCGGCCGCTCCGGCGGCAACCTCCAGACCGACGTCGCCACCCAGGCCGCGCTGGAGCGCGTGTCGGACCCCGACGCCATGGAAGGTGTCACCGCCGAGGACGACCGTGCGCACGGGCAGGCCTATCCGCCGCAGGGTGGAGGTGCTCGGGAGGGGTAAGGCTCGGCTTCTTCAGGTGGGATGCCGCTCAAGAATGATATTGCGGTCCGCAACCAGAACGCCATCGTTGTCTGTTTCCAGTTCGACGATGCCGTTCCCACCCCATGTTCATCATGCTTGCCCGATATTCCGGAGTGACGCCGAACTCTCCGGCAAACACGATGTCGTCAATCCAGTAAGGAGGCTTGCCGGGCTCCAGAACCGTGAAATGAATATGCGCGGGCAAGTCTGCATTTGGATATGGCGCAGGCTTGATGGTGTCGAACTGGTAGCGGCCGTCTGCGCCCGTTTTAACCCATCCGCGTAAGCGACCGTGACGTCGGCTCGCCTCCGTCATTGTAGCGCCATTGGCGTAGAGTCCTTCCGCGTTGGTCTGATAGGCATAGATGACGACACCGGCAGCCGGGGTCTTGCCGTCAATCCGATAGACACGTCCTTCCAGTCGCAACCGCTGTCCTTGGTCCACACCCGGTCCTATGGTGGCATGGCTCCGAAGCTCGGCAGGGTTGCGCTCCAAGGCACCTTCGCAGCCTTCACATTGATAAAGGTCTGACCGTACTTGAACTGAGTCGCGTGTTTTGTAGGCCGCTTTGGCTTGGCGCTCTGAAGCTTTGCAGCCAAGCGCCAAAAAAAACGCACCTGCGATGAAGTTGCGCCGATCCATCAGTGACAGGTAGCAGAGAAGAAGAGATTGGCAAAAATGCTAGAGCTAGCCCTCACTCCAACTCCCGCCGCAACACCTCGTTGACCACCGCCGGGTTCGCTTTCCCGCCCATCGCCTTCATCACCTGGCCCACGAAGAACCCGAACAGCTTGTCCTTGCCGCCGCGATAGTCGGCCAGCTTGTCCGGGTTGGCCGCAATGACCTCGCGCGCCGCCGCCTCGATCGCGCCTGCGTCGCTGGTCTGCTTCAGCCCGCGCGCCTCCACGATCGCCTCAGCGCCCTCGCCCGTCTCCAGCATCGCCTCGAACACCGGCTTGGCGATGGAGCCGCTGATCGTGCCGTCGGCGACCAGCGCGAGCAGTTCGGCCGCGCGTTCGGGTGAAACGGGGCTGTCGGCGATCTCCACGCCCAGACGGTTGAGCGCCCCGAACAGCTCGCCCGTGACCCAGTTGGCGGCGGGCGTTGCGACCTCGGCGACCCCCCTGCCCTGCAGCCGCGCGCTCTCCGCCAGCAGCGCCTCGAACCAGCGCGCGGTGTCCGCCTCCGCCGTCAGCACGCCCGCCTGATAGGGGCTCAGCCCCAACTCGCCCTCGTAGCGCGCCCGCTTGGCCGCCGGCAGTTCGGGCAGGCTCGCGCGCGCCGCCTCTACGAACGCCTCGGTCAGCTCCAGCGGCAACAGGTCGGGGTCGGGGAAGTAGCGATAGTCGTGCGCGTCCTCCTTCGACCGCATCGACCGCGTCTCGCCGCGATCGGGGTCGAACAGGCGCGTCTCCTGCATCACCGTGCCGCCGCCCTCGATCAGCGCCACCTGGCGCGTCGCCTCATGCTCGACCACGGCGGCGACGAAGCGCATCGAGTTGACGTTCTTCGTCTCCGTGCGCGTGCCCAGATCGCCGCCGGCCCGGCGCACCGACACGTTCACGTCGGCGCGCATCGACCCCTTCTCCATGTCGCCGTCGCACGAGCCCACAAAGCGCAACACGGAGCGCAGCGTGCGCAGGTAGGCGGCCGCCTGGGCGGGCGAGCGCAGGTCGGGGCAGCTGACGATCTCCATCAGCGCCACGCCGGAGCGGTTGAGGTCCACCATCGAGCGGGTCGGGTCGGCGTCGTGGATCAGCTTGCCCGCATCCTGTTCGACATGGATGCGCTCGATGCCCACCGCGATAGTCTCGGCGTCGTCCACCTCGACGGTGACTGAACCTTCGCCCACAAGTGGATGATACAGCTGACTGATCTGATAACCCTTGGGCAGATCGGCGTAGAAGTAGTTCTTGCGGTCGAACCGGCTCCAGCGGTTGATGGCGCAGTCGAGCGCCAGGCCGGTGCGGACCGCCTGCCGGATGCACTCGGCGTTGGGCACGGGCAGCATTCCCGGCATGGCGGCGTCCACCAGGCTCACCTGCGTGTTCGGCTCCGCCCCGAACTCGGTCGACGCGCCGGAGAACAGCTTGGAGGCGGAGGTGACCTGGGCGTGGACCTCCAGCCCAACGACCACCTCCCACTCGCCGGTGGAGCCCTGGATGCGGTAGTCAGTCATCCCGGGCTCTTTTCATCAGCTCAGACACTTCGAACGCGCCTACTTGAGTTACTATAAGGAAGAACCAGGCAGCATAGATTGTCCGAAAGATCGGCACATCTAATCCTAAATTTCTTGCAGCGGCAAAGCTGATCCACACACTAATAAGTGAAAAACCAAGAAATAACGCCGCCAACTTTTTGTTTCCAAAAAACCAGCGGTTCCCAAACGTCACAATCTGCTGTGATGCGAACGCAGTCAGCACAATAAGCATAAACAAGTCTAGCGCATCACCCCGCGTCAATCCGCTTCTTGATATTGAAAGACCGAGATAACCTCCAAGAATGCCGCCCGCGACAAGGTTGATGCTATCCCTGCTTTGTTGCCAAATCTCCTCAGTGGACGGATATCCGGCGCTCACCACCACGCCTCCGCCCGTGCCGTGAAGCCCGCCCGCTGCTCAATCGCCAACCCCGCGTTCAGCACCCCCTGCTCGTCCAGCGCGCGGCCGATGATCTGGAGGCCAAGCGGCAGGCCGTGCTCGTTCAGGCCACCCGGCACGCTCATCGCGGGCAGGCCGGCGAGCGAGGCGGGGACGGCGAACACGTCGTTCAGGTACATCGCCAGCGGATCGGCCGTCTTGTCGCCCAGCGCGAAGGCGGCGGTGGGACAGGTCGGCGCGAGGATGACGTCGCAGCTCTCAAAGGCGCGGTCGAAGTCGCGCGCGATCAGCGTCCGCACCTTCTGCGCCTGTGTGTAGTAGGCATCGTAGAACCCGGCCGACAGCACGTAGGTGCCGATCATGATGCGGCGCTTGACCTCCGGCCCGAAGCCCGCTGCGCGCGTCGCGGCGTACATGTCCTGCAGCCCGGCGCCGTCGGGCAGCTCGCGTAGGCCGTAGCGCACGCCGTCATAGCGCGCGAGGTTGGACGACGCCTCGGCCGGCGCGATGATGTAATAGGCGGGCAGCGCGTACTTCGTGTGCGGCAGCGACACCTCGATCACCTCCGCGCCCGCGTCGCGCAGCCAGTCCGCGCCCCGGTCCCACAGCGACAGGATGGCGGCGTCGGTGCCGTCCCTCCGGTACTCGCGCGGCAGGCCGACGCGCTTGCCGGTCAAGTCGGCATTCAGGCCACGCTCCCACGCGGGCACCGGCAGATCGAGCGAGGTGGCGTCGCGCGGGTCGAAGCCCGCCATCGCCTCCAGCATCGCCGCGCAGTCGGCCACGTCACGCGCCATCGGCCCGGCCTGATCGAGCGACGAGGCGAAGGCGACGGTGCCCCAGCGCGAGCAGCGGCCGTAGGTCGGCTTGATCCCCGCGATGCCGGTGAAAGCGGCCGGCTGGCGGATCGAGCCGCCGGTGTCGGTGCCGGTCGCCGCCGGGCACAGCCGCGCCGCCACCGCCGCCGAACTGCCCCCGCTCGAGCCCCCAGGCGCGAGAGGGGCGTTGCCGCCGTCGCTCCGCCGCCAGGGCGAGACGACCGGGCCGAAGGCGGAGGTCTCGTTGGACGAGCCCATCGCGAACTGGTCCATGTTGAGCTTGCCCAGCATCCCGCAGCCCGCGCGCCACAAATTCGCGCTGACGGCGGACTCGTAGGGCGGCACGAACCCGCCCAGGATGTCGCTCGCCGCCGTGGTCGCGACACCCTCGGTCGCGAACAGGTCCTTCATGCCGATCGGCACGCCGGCGAGCGGGGGCAGCGCTTCTCCCCTGCCCTTCGCGGCGTCCACCGCGCGGGCGGCGGCGAGCGCGTGGTCGGGGGTTTTGACCAGGAAGGCGTTCAGGCTGTCGGCGGAGTCCACGGCGGCGTTGAAGGCGGTGGCGATCTCCAAGGCTGAGAAGGAGCCCTCGCGCACGCCGTCGCGGATGGCGGTGACGGTCAGGTCGATCAGCGTTGTCACGGCGTCGCTCCTCCATGTGCCCCCGCGCAGGCGGGGATCCAGGCCCGGCGGAGCCCATGTGGGTACGCATCGGAGGGCATACGGCCGCTGGACCCCCGCATGCGCGGGGGCACATTGCCACGACCGACGGCCCTCACTCGATCACCTTGGGCACGGTGAAGAAGCCGCCCGTGGCATCCGGCGCATTGGCCAGCACCTTGTCGCGCACCCCGCCGTCGGTGACCACATCGTCGCGCAGCCGCAGCGTGTTCGGGATCACCGCCGTCATGGGTTCGACGCCGGCGCAGTCCACTTCGCCCAGCTGCTCGACCCAGTCGAGGATGCCGTTCAGCTCGGGCACGAACGCCGCCGCCTCCTCGTCTGTGACGGCGATGCGGGCAAGCGCGGCGATGCGGCGCACGGTGGGCAGGTCGACGGACATGGCGACTTTCAAGGAACGGCGGACTGGCGGCGGGTATCACCGGCGCGGGGGCGGTTCAACCACGCCGGGCTGTTCGAAAGTCTCCATGGGCTTGCCGCCGATGATGAGCTGACGCCGCGTCACCGTGCGAACCGTCACCGCTGCCTCCATGTCGATCCCGCCGCCGAGGGAGGCGACGACCTGCTTCCACTTTCCAGCATGATCGAGGACGAAAGCGGCATACAGTCCGTCCGGGGATCGAGCGGATTGCTCCCCCGGACCGCCGAAGACCCCACGCCCCAAGGCGACGGCCTCGTCATCGGCGGTGCGCCACACGACGCAGCGCCCGACCCTGCACACCTCGCTCTTGGCGATCGCGGTCAGCAAAGCCGCCGGCGCCTGCGCACCCGCGGGCCGCGTCTCGATCCGCTGGGGAAGCGTTTTCTCCTGCACCTGGACGAAACGCTGCGGATCGAGTGCCTGGAGCGCCGCCTGCCGCTGCGCCTGCGAGCCCGTCCGGGCGATCCGCTCCAGCGCCCGCCGGCCCGCCGGACCGAACTCGTTGGCGAGCGCGCCCCAGTCGAACTCGCCCGGCGCGATCCGCCCCGCCTCCAGCCGGGCGAGCTGCGAGCGGGTCGAGATCGAGCCGAAGTCCACCAGCGGCAGGGCCAGCAACAACGCCACCGCCGCCACGCCCATGCCCAGCCGCACATTGGCGGCGAAGATCGCGCCCTCGTCCAGCCCGCGCCGCCGCACCACCGTCCACAGATAGGCCGCGCCCCACGCGACCGTCACCGCGATCGCCGCCACGCCCCACAAACGCGTCGGCGTCCAGCCGAACGCGTCGACCCGGATGCCGAGCCCGACCGCGCCGATCACGCCCAGCGGCAGCACCACCAGCACGAGCACCAGCGCCGCCACCCGCAGCACGCGCCGGCCGACGCCGCCGCCCCGCTCCCCGCCGATCACCGCGTTGACCAGCCAGACGCTCAGCACCGCGCAGGCGAGCAGGATGACGGTGGACGAGCCGGTCGCGCCCCAGAAGGACTGCAGGCCTCCAAAGGGCAGCGCCCCCAGGAACAGCGCGATCCCGACCGCCAGCACCGGGGCGAGCACCGCCAGCACGACGAAGAACACCGTCAGCAAGGTGCCGAGCAGCCCCGCCCGCTCGCGCAGCCGCGCCGCCACCGCGCCGAACGACGCGCCCGCCAGCGCCCAGCCGAACCAGCGCGTGTCCCAGAGCGCCTCGATCAGGGTGATGCCGACGAGCCGCAGCAGCTGGTCGATCAGGGCCACGAGCAGGAAGACGACGCCGACGAACAGCACGCCCACCGCGCCGATCACGAAATCCGCCCAGACATGGCCGTGGACCCGCTCCGGCGGCAGCCGCGCCGCGCCCTCGTCGCGCACCGTCTGGAACAGCGGCAGGAGGACGAGCGACGCGACCACGGCGGCGGCGAAGGGCCACTCGAAGCTCCAGCCGTACCCGCTGTATCGCGCCGTGTTCCAGCCGATCGCGCCGAGCAGCGCGCCGAGCGCGAGCGCCGCCGCGACGGCCCACGGCCAGCGCCGCCGCTCCAGGCCGAGCGCCAAGGCGACGAAGGCCGAGAAGACGAAGGTGGCGAGCGCCAGCCGCCAGAGGGGAAGCGGCGGGAGGGAGGTGCCCAGGTCGACCGGAGCGCCAGACGCCCGGCTCATGAGCAGTCCAAGGGCGGCGCCCGCCGCCCCGCCCAGCGCGGTCAGCAGCCAGCCGCGAAGAGGCCAGTCTTCCTGGTGCGTCATCCCCCGCTCTCCCGCTTCATCGGCCGAAGGGCCGCCTGACGAGCCTGCGCGCAAGCGAGCGGCGGCCGCGGCCGCATCAGCCGAGACGTTGGAGGCACCAGAGCAGGATCGCCTTTTGGGCGTGAAGCCGGTTCTCCGCCTCGTCCCACACGGCCGATCGGGGTCCGTCGATCACCTCGGCCGCCACCTCCTCCCCGCGATGGGCGGGGAGGCAGTGGAGGAACAGGGCGTCCGGCTTGGCGCAGCGCATCAGGCCCGACGTGACTTGGTAGTGGGCGAGCGCGGTCCGCTTGGCCTTCGCGTCCGTCTGTCCCATCGAAATCCAGCTGTCGGTGACGACCACGTCGGCGCCCGCCATCGCCGCCGCAGGGTCCCGGTCGATCCGAACCGCGCCCGCGCGCTCCAGCACCGCCGGATCGGCGTCATAGCCCTCCGGCCCACACACCGTCAGCGATCCGCCCGTCAGCACCACGCCCTCGGCCAGCGAGTGCAGCACGTTGTTGCCGTCGCCCAGCCAGACCCAGCGCACCCCCGCCAGTGACCCGAGCCGCTCGCGCACCGTCAGCAGATCGGCCACCGCCTGACAGGGATGGGAGGCGTCGGAGAGACCGTTGATGACGGGCACGCCCGCCGCCTGGGCCATCGCGGTCAGTTTCGCCGGCTCGTCCGTCCGCAGCATGATGGCGTCGGCCATCCGACCGAGCACGCGGGCGGTGTCCTCGACCGGCTCGCCCCGACCGAGTTGGGTCGAGGCGGCGTCGAGCACGATCGAGTGGCCGCCGAGCTGTCGCATGGCCATCTGGAACGACACGCGGGTGCGGGTGGACGCCTTCTCGAAGACGCAGGCGAGCGCTACCCCGTCCAGCGGCCGGTCGGCATCGGCGCGACCCCGGCTCCAGCCGACCCGCGCCGCCTTGCGCCGCGCGGCCTCGTCCAGAATGAGCGCGAGCGCCTCGCGCCCGACCTCGTGAACGTCCAGGAAGTGCGGCATCAGGCCGCGACGGCTTCGCGCGCGTAGCTCTCCGCGCCGGCCGACAGCTTCTCCATCGCCGCGTCGATCTCCGCCTGCTCGATGATCAGCGGCGGCAGGATGCGGACCACGTTGTCGGCGGCCGCGACCGTCAGCAGCTGGTGGTGGTCGCGCAGGTGGGCCACGAAGGGGCGGCTTTCGACCTTCAGCTTGAGGCCGAGCATCAGGCCCTTGCCGCGCACCAGCTCGAACAGGTCGGGGTGGTTGCCGATGAACTGCTCCAGTGTCGAGCGCAGCCGGTCGCCCATGGTGCGGACGTGCTCCAGAAAGCCGTCGGCCAGCACCTCGTCCAGCACCGCGTGGCCCGCCGCCATCGCCAGCGGGTTGCCGCCGAAGGTGGAGCCGTGGGTGCCCAGGCCCATGCCCTTCGCCGCGCGCTCTGTGGCGAGACACGCGCCCAGCGGAAAGCCGCCGCCGATGCCCTTGGCGGTGGCCATGATGTCGGGCGCGACGCCGTACTGCTCGTGCGCGTAGAGGGTGCCGGTGCGGCCCACACCGCACTGCACCTCGTCCAGCACCAGCATGAGACCGCGCTCGTCGCAGATGCGGCGCAGCCCAGCCAAGAACTCGGGGCTGGCGGGACGGATGCCGCCCTCCCCCTGCACCGGCTCGACCAGGAAGCCCGCCGTGTGCTCATCGACCAGCGCGGCCGCCGCCTCCAGATCGTCGAACGGCGCGTAGGCGAAGCCGGGGAGCAGCGGCGCGAAGCCCTCGGTCATCTTCTCCGACTGGGTGGCGGAGATGGTCGCCATGGTGCGGCCGTGAAAGGCGGCGGAGAAGGCGATCAGCGTCCGGCGCTCGGGATGGCCGTCGGCATGGTGGAACTTGCGCGCCGTCTTGATCGCGCACTCGACCGCCTCCGCGCCCGAATTGGTGAAGAACACCGTGTCGGCGAAGGTGGCGTCCACCAGCCGCTGCGCCAGCGCCTCGCCCTGCGGAGAGCCGTAGAGGTTGGAGACGTGCATCAGCGTCGCCGCCTGATCCTGCACCTTCCTCACGAACCGCTCGTGGCCGTGGCCGAGCAGATTGACCGCGATTCCACTCGCGAAGTCGAGATAGCGCCGGCCGTCCTCACCGATCAGCCAGCAACCCTCCCCCCTCACGGGCCGCACGTCGCAGCGGGGATAGACGGGCATGAGGGGGGTGATGGTCATGGGCGGCGGGCTCCTCGTAAGCGGCGCTGATTAGGAGGGTGAGGAGGAGGGCGTCAACGTCGTCAGCAGCTCGCGCGCAAAGGCGGCCAGCCCGTCGTCGCGCGCGCCCATGACGACGATCCGGTCGCCGTCCCGCGCCTGCTCCAACAGGGTCGCGCGGGCGGCGTCGCGGTCGGTCACGGCGGTCGCCGAGCCGCCGATCGCCTCGGCGAGCCACGCGCCGTCGCGCCGCCGCTCGGTGGTGCCGCCGAAATAGACCGGGTCGGTCACCCACAGCCGGTCGTCGGGGCGCAGCCCGGAGGAGAACGCCGCCGCCAGCTCGTCGCCCATCTGGTCGAGCGGCCCGAAGCCGTGCGGCTGGAACAGCACGAGCAGCCGCCCGTCGGACTCGGTCAGCGTTGCCAGCGAGGCGGCCACCTTGTCCGGGTTGTGCGCGAAGTCGTCGATCACCCTCACGCCGCCCGCCGCCCCGACCGTCTCCAGCCGCCGCGCGATGCCGCGAAAGCCGCTGAGCGTGCCCGCCGCCAGGCTGAGCCCCGTGCCGAGCGCCACCGACGCCGCCAGCGCCGCCAGCGCGTTGGACAGATTGTGCGCGCCGGGCACTGCGAGTGCCACCGGCACCCGCTCGTCGGTCTGGCGGTCCACGGCGATGAAGCGCAGGCCCAGCGCCGTGCCGCTGACCGACTCCGCCGTGATCCGGGCGTCGTCGGCCAGACCGAACAGGATGGCGTCCGCGGGAGCCAGCGCGCGTGCCTCCGCATCGTCCGCGTTCACCACCGTTCGCTCGGCCGCACCCAGGAACTCGCCGAACAATCCGCGCAGCTCGGGGAGCGGTTTGTGGTCGGCCGAGACGTTCGTCAGGACCGCGATGGTCGGCTGGAACAGCGCGATCGAGCCATCGCTCTCGTCCACCTCCGACACCCACAGGTCGGGGTTGCCCGCCAGCGAGGAGGCGAAGGGTGTCGCCTCGCCCACGAAGTCCGTCATCACCGCGCCGTTCATCACCGTGGGCTTGCGCGCCATGCGATGCAGGATCAGCGCGATCATGCCCGTCACGGTCGACTTGCCGCTGGTGCCGCCCACCGCCACCGACGTCTCGGCCGCGTTGAACAAGCGCGCGAGCAGCTCGGCGCGCGTCATGCGCTCGCAGCCGAGCTCGCGCGCGGCGACCATGTCGGGCACGCTGTCCTCCACCGCCGCCGAGGCGACGACGCGGCCGACCGGGGCCACCACGCCGCTGCCGTCCTGCGGGAACAGCGTGATCCCCTGCCCGCGCAGCCAGTCGAACTTGACCTGCCCGTCGCCCCGGTCGAGCGCCCGGTCGGAGCCGCTGACGGGCGCGCCACGCGCGGCCAGCAGCGTGGCGAGCGGCATCATGCCGGACCCGCCGATGCCGCAGAAGAAGGTGGGGGTGGTCAGGTCGCTGTCATTGCTCATCCGCCCGGCTATGGAGACGCGATGGCCGACGGACAACCCGAGCGACCCCCGCACACCCGCCCGATCGTGGCGGTGGTCGCCCCCTCCTGCCCCGTGGACCGCGACCTGGCGGCGCGGGTGGACGCAATGGCCGGGGACCGCCTGCGGCTGCGCTGGGCGGAGCAGTGTTTCGCGGAGGGGGGCCATTTCGCCGGGAGCGACGGGGCGCGCGAGGAGGCGCTGGTCGCCGCCTGGAACGATCCCCAGGTCGCGGCGGTGTGGTGCGCGCGCGGCGGCGCGGGGGCGCAGCGGATCGCGGCGGCGGCGGTGGCGCGCTTTGACCGCAGCGTCGCGAAGCCGCTGCTGGGCTATTCCGACGCGGGCTTCCTGCACGCCGCCCTGCAGGTGGCGGGGATCGGCGGCGCCACTTGGGGGCCGATGCCCGGCGACCTGCGCCGCGACGGCGGCGAGGCGGCGGTGGCGCGCGCGCTGAGGGCACTGGCGGGCGAGGCGCGTGCGGAGGATTGGGCGGACTCTGTACCTCCCCTCCCTGCAAGGGAGGGGATTGAGGGGTGGGTGAGCGGAGGCGGGACTCGACGCCCCGGCTTCGCTCATGCGGGTGAGCCGAGGCTCGCTCGCGCTCGCACCCAGCCCCAGCCCCTCCCTTGCAGGGAGGGGAGCCAACAGGCAGTTGCATACAACCTCACCGTGCTCTGCGCCACGCTCGGCACCGCACTCCAGCCGCCGCTTGAGGGCCGCGTGCTGATGCTGGAGGACGTGGGCGAACCGCTCTACCGCATCGACCGGATGCTGGGACAGCTGACCGGCCAGCCGTGGTTCGGCCAGATCGCGGGCGTGCGGCTGGGCCGGTTCAGCGGCTGGGAGAACGACCGCGAGTTCGGGACGTCGCTGGAGGCGATCGTCGGGGAGTGGCTCGCGCGCGCCGCAGTGCCGCTGCTGGGCGCGGCGGGGATCGGGCATGATGGCGGGAACGGAGTGGTGGTGTTCTGAGGCGAGGGCAGCGCATACTCCCTGCCGCGCAGCGGTGGGGAGGGGGACCGCCCGCGAAGCGGGTGGTGGAGGGGTCTTTCTCGTCGCCGGTCAGGTCAGGACCGTTTGGGCTGAGCCTATCGAAGCCCCACCCTTTCCTTCACTGAGGCAAAGAGGATCAGAACCGTCAGCGGCAGATTGACGACCACGGCGGTGACGACGCCGGGCGCATAGCCGCCGAGCAGAACGGCCGCCGGAAGGTGCGGCACAAACACATTGATAAGCAGCACAGCCGCGACCCCCGGCAAGCACCACGCTTTCCACCGCGAACCTGGCCCAGCCGCCGCGAACGCCAGCAGCAAGCCCGACAAGACGGTGACGCCGATCAGCGCCGAGCGAAAATGCGCGGTCGTGGGTGATCCAAATTGCCACCAGCCCAACGAGCGGATCAGATGCTGGGCGGAATCCCGGTAGAGCGAAAAGGTGACGGCCTCCTCCGCATTGTGCAGGCAAAGGGCCGCGAAGAGCAGGAGTGCGACAGGCCGTCTGTTTGCGAGAGCTTTGGCGACACGACGGCGAAACGTCATCGCGTTACCACCCCCTCAGCTCTTCAACTTCCACCCAGACCGCATCACCAGATACAGCCCCGTCCCCAGCACCGCATTCAGCACGAACACGATCACCGCGCCCCAGCCGATCGGCGAGTCCGCCACGCCAAGGAAGCCATACCGAAAGCCCGAGATGATGTAGAAGAACGGGTTCAGGTGGCTGATCGCCTCGAAGGTGGGCGCGAGCTGCGTGACCGAATAGAAGGTGCCCGACAGCAGCGACAGCGGCACGACGACGAAGTTGGTCATCGCCGCCAGATGGTCGAACTTCTCCGCCCACAGGCTGGTGATGAGGCCGAGCAGCGCCAGGAAGATCGAGCCCATCAGCCCGAACCACACCACCGGCCAGACGTGGCGCACCTCCACCGACACGCCGGGATAGAGTGCGATCGCCAGCCACACCGCTGCGCCGACCATCACCGCCCGCGTCACCGCCGCGCCGATGATGCCCGCGATCAGCTCCGCGTTGGAGAGCGGCGGCATCAGATAGTCGACGATCGTGCCCTGGATCTTGCCGACCAGCAGCGAGAAGGAGGCGTTGGCGAAGGCGTTCTGCATCATGCCCATGACGATCAGGCCCGGCGCGATGAAGACGGCGAAGGGCACGCCGAGCACCGTCGCGCCCGCCCGGCCCAGCGCGACCGTGAAGATGACGAGGTAGAGGAGCGTGGTGATGGCCGGCGCCCAGATGGTCTGGGTCTGGACCTTCAGGAAGCGGCGCACCTCCTTGCCGTAGAGCACGCCGAGCCCTGCCCAGTTCACCCGCCGGATCACCGGCTCGCCCATCGGGCGGATCACCGGGGCGAGCGCCGCGATGGCGGTGTCGGGCGTGTTCGGCGCGGCTGGTCTTCGCATGGCCGGGCGACTAGAGCGGGCACGCGATGGCGGCAAGCGCCCCGCCCTTGACGGGTGGTGTCGCGCACCCGACCTCCCCCTTCGAAGGAGCATGACGACACCCATGGCATGGACGGACGAGCGGATCGACGAGCTGAAGCGGATGTGGGACGAGGGGCTGACCGCCAGCCAGATCGCCGACACTTTGGGCGGCGTGTCGCGCAACGCGGTGATCGGCAAGGCGCACCGCCTGGGGCTGAAGCCCCGCCCCTCTCCGGTGAAGACCACGGCGGAGCTGGAGAAGGAGCGACAGGGCGCCGCGGCGCCCGCTCCTGCCGAGATGCCGCCGGCCGCTCCCCCGCCGGCCCTCCCGGAGCCGGCGGCGCCGGTCGAGGCCGAGGCTCCGCCCGAGACGTTCGCTCCGGCCGAACAGCCGGTGGAGGCCGCGCCGAAGGTCGAGTTGCGCTCGGTGGGTCCGGGCGGCTTTCTGCGCCAGAACCCGGGCGAGACCCAGCTGCCCATCCCGCCGGCTCCGCCCCGCCGCATGGTGCCGGCACGCCCCAGCGCGGAGGTGGCCGACAAGACCTCGCTCCTGGACCTCAACGAGCGCATCTGCCGCTGGCCACTGGGGCATCCGGGCGAGCCCGACTTCCACTTCTGCGGGCAGCCGGTGAACCCGGGCTTCCCCTATTGCGTCCAGCACTGCGGCAACGCCTACCAGGCGCAGATGCCGCGCCGCGACCGCAAGCCCCCGCCACCCCTGCCGTTCGGCGGGCCACGGGTGCGGTGAGCCACTTGCCCCTCTCCCCTGAAGGGGAGAGGCTTTTTCCCCTGCATTGCCCCCTTCTGTTCCCCCCGCCTATAACGTGGCCATGCCCGACGACCTCTTCACCTCCGCGCCGGCCACCGGCCATGGCAGCTACGACGCCTCGGCAATCGAGGTGCTGGAGGGGCTGGAGCCGGTGCGCCGCCGCCCGGGCATGTACATCGGCGGCACCGACGAGCGCGCGCTCCACCACCTCGCCGCCGAGGTGCTCGACAACGCCATGGACGAGGCTGTGGCGGGGCACGCCACCCGGATCGAGGTGGAGCTGGCCGCCGGCAACCGGCTGACCGTCACCGACAACGGCCGCGGCTTCCCGATCGACGAGCACCCGAAATACCCCGGCCGAAGCGTGTTGGAGGTGATCCTCGGCACGCTGCACTCGGGCGGCAAATTCTCCGACAAGGCGTACCAGACCTCCGGCGGCCTGCACGGCGTCGGCGTCAGCGTCGTCAACGCGCTGTCGAGCGACACGGAGGTCGAGGTGGCGCGCAACCGCACCCTCTACCGTGCCCGCTTCGCGCGCGGCGAGGTGGTGGAGCCCGTGCACGAGGTCGGCCCCGCCCCCAACCGGCGCGGCACCCGCCTCGCCTTCACGCCCGACACGGAGATCTTCGGCGACCGCCTGTTCAAGCCCGCCCGCCTCCACCGCCTGGCGCGCTCCAAGGCCTATCTGTTCGCGGGCGTCGAGATCCGCTGGCGTTGCGACCCAGCCCTCATCACCGACGACACGCCCGCCGAGGCGACGTTCCAGTTCCCCGGCGGCTTGGCCGACCATCTGCGCGAACAGCTGGGCGAGCGGCCGTGCGCCACGACCGACCTGTTCGCGGGCGCGCAGGACTTCAACGGCGCGGGCGGGCGGGTCGAGTGGGCCGTCGCATGGCCGCTCTTCACCGACGGCGCGGCGAGCTACTATTGCAACACCATCCCGACCCCCGACGGCGGCACCCACGAACAGGGCCTGCGCGCCGCGCTGACGAAGGGCCTGCGCGCGTTCGGAGAGCTGGTCGGCAACCGCCGCGCGAAGGAGATCGGGGCCGACGACGTGGTCCTGGGTGCGGAGCTGATGCTGTCGGTCTTCATCCGCGACCCCTCGTTTCAGAGCCAGACCAAGGATCGCCTCACCTCGCCGGAGGCCGCGCGGCTGGTCGAGAGCGCGATGCGCGACCATTTCGACCATTTCCTGTCCGACGACATGGAGCGCGGCCGCGCCTTGCTGGGCCTGGTCCTCGACCGCGTCGAGGAGCGGCTGAAGCGGCGCGCCGAGCGCGAGGTGAAGCGCAAGACCGCGACCTCGGGCCGCCGCCTGCGCCTGCCCGGCAAGCTCACCGACTGTTCGCTCGACGATCCCGACGGGACCGAGCTGTTCATCGTCGAGGGCGATTCGGCGGGCGGCTCGGCCAAGCAGGCGCGCGACCGCACCTTCCAGGCGATCCTGCCGATCCGGGGCAAGATCCTGAACGTCGCCAGCGCCACCACCGCCAAGATCATGGCGAACAGCGAGGTCGCCGACCTGATCCAGGCGCTGGGCTGCGGCACCGGCTCCACCTGCCTGCCCGACCAGCTGCGCTACGAGCGCATCATCATCATGACCGACGCGGATGTGGACGGCGCGCACATCGCCACGCTGCTGATGACGTTCTTCTTCCAGGAGATGCCGGAGCTGGTGAAGCGCGGCCACCTCTACCTCGCCCGCCCACCACTCTACCGGCTCTCGGACGGCAAGAAGGCGGTCTACGCCCGCGACGACGCCGACCGCGCCGAGCTGGAGCGCACGGTGTTCAAGGGTCGCAAGGTCGATGTCGGCCGCTTCAAGGGCCTGGGCGAGATGAACCCCGGCCAGCTCAAGGAAACCACGATGAGCCCCGCCACCCGCAGCCTGCTGCGCGTCCGCCTGCCGCTGGAGTACCAGGCGCAGCATGGCGTGACGGAACTGGTCGACCAGCTGATGGGCCGCAACCCCGAACACCGCTTCAACTTCATCCAGGCCAACGCGGCGGCGATGGACGAGGAGGCGATCGACGCCTAGGATGGAGCGTTACGTGGTCCGTCTTGACGAACCGAGTGGAAAGCTTTGGAGGCTCCGATGACGACACGCTCGACTCTTGCCATCTCCGGATTGGCCATGATGCTCGCCTGGCCCGCTTCGGGGCAGGAAGTCGGCGGACCGACCGCATCGGATCAGGCCATCGTGATCACCGCGCAGCCCCTATCGGCGACCGCCAGCGACCTGGCCGCGTGCCTGGCCCGCGACTGCCCACCCGACGAGGACATCGCGGCCACGCTGCGCCATGCGGACAATCTCTTCCTGGCCGGTGACTACACCGATGCCCGCACGGTGCTGCGCCGCTCCATCGGACGCAACAAGGGCGAGGCGAAAGCCTACCCGCTGTCCGTCTCCGCGCTGTATCGCGGCGCGGCGACGGTCGATCTCCATGTCGGCGAGCGCGACAGCTACCTCCGCAACACGGCCGAAGTGCGCGACTCGCTCCGCGCCGCCTTCCCGGACACCGACGCCCGCGTGCTGATGGCGCAGCTGGAGGTGGGCGATATGCGCGCGCGCCTCGGCTATCCGGATGAGGCCGAGGACTATTACAACAAGGTCGCGCACCAGGCCGAGCTCGGCGGTCAAACGATGATCGTGGCTGTGGCCCGCATACGGCTCGCGTGGCTGCAGGTCACGCGGGCGGAGCTCGGCAGCGAGGGGGCCGGTCAGCTGCGCGCGGAGGCGCGCGGTCTGATGCAGGCGCTTATCGCCTCGCCGGCGGGGCAGGGCGACGCGCGGATCCGGCTGGCCGCGCTCGCGGTGCTGGCCCCGCTGGATCGGGCGGAAGGCCGGACGGAGGTTGCCCAGGCGCTGATCCGCGAAGCCGCGACCCAGTCGAAGCGGCCGGGCGAGCGCCCGACCTTGCTCCTGGCCGAGCCGCTTCGGGATGCCAGCGCATATGCCGCGTCCGTGCGGGCCGCCGAGGGCGGCTCCGTCACCAGTCGCCTGACCGGGGCGGGACTGGATCACTGGGCCGATGTCGGCTTCTGGGTCAGACCGGACGGACATGTCGCCGAGGTGGAGTTGCTGCGCGCCAAGGGATCGGCCGACTGGCTGAAGCCCGCCTTCACGCAGCTCAAGAGCCGGCTCTACACGCGCACCGACGGCGATCCCGGCGATCCCGGTTACTACATGGTCGAGCGCTACACCTTGATCAGTGACTGGGAGTCCCAGGTGACCGGCACGCATTTGCGTCAGCGGAGCCCGGTGGAACGCATCCAGAGCCTCGACCTGACCGTCGAGCAGCCATCCGCCGGCCCGGTGTCCGGCTGACGCGCCGGGCCGGCCCGGACAACGACGTTCAGCTTGCGAGCATTTCCACGAGGCTCTTGACCTTGTGCTGACGCCACTGCGGCAACGGAGCCACCAAGTGATAGCCGATCTCGGCTGGACCGTCCCTCACGGTCCTCAGAACACCGCTTTGGAGGTCGTCCTGGACCAGCATGCGCGGGAGCAACGCGGTCCCCGCGCCCAGCCGCACGGCGTCGAGGGCAAGGCCATGGTCCGCCAGCCGGAACGCCGCCGTGTCGTCCGCCGAGCCGGCGGCGACGATCGTCCGATCGGGCGCGTCCCCCCGCGCGACCCACACGGATCCCGTCGGATGCAGCGGGACGGATTCGAACCCTGTCGCCACGGGACCGAACGCCACGGCCAGGTCCAGGTTGGCTTCGGTGAAGTCGGGCGTGATGTCGGCGCTCTCGACCCGGATACGGACTTCCGGCCGCCGCTGTTGGTAGTGGGTCAGACGCGGCAACAGCCAGCGCGAGGTCACGTCGCGGGGTGCGGCGATGGTCAGGACGTCGGAGCCCTGCCCGCCCCGCATCGCGCGCACCGATTCCTCGAACTGCAGGAAGCCGTCGCGCAACGCGTCCAGTCCCGCCTCTCCCTCCGGAGTCAGCTCCAGCCCACCGGGCAGGCGGCGGAACAGCACCACGCCCAGCACGTCCTCCAAGGCTCGGATCTGCTGTCCCACGGCGGCGGGCGTGACCGCCAGTTCGTCGGCCGCGCGGGTGAAGGAGAGGTGGCGGGCGGCCGCGTCGTAGACCCGCAGCGCGTTGAGCGGCAGGTGGGTCCGCTTCACGGCCCGATCGCGCCGCGACGCGCCTCCTCGGGCGCCTCCAGCACGAAGGGCGGGATGGCGACGGTGAGCGGCAAGCCGGCGTCGTCGATCATGCCATAGCTGCCCTCCATCCGCCCGCTCGGCGTGGAGAGCGGGCAGCCGGAGACATAGTCATAGCTCTGGCCCGGCGGCAGCAGCGGCTGCTCGCCGATCACTCCCTCCCCCTCCACCAGGCTGCGCGCGCCGCGACCGTCGGTGATGACCCACCGGCGGGTCAGCAGCTTGACCACGCGGGCCGAGTTGTTCTCGATCCGGATGTGATAGGCCCAGAACCAGCGCCCGGCGCGCGGGGCGGACTGTTCGGGCAGATAGCTGACGCCCGCCCTTACCGTGACGCCGTCGGTCGTCGCCCGGTCGGTGAACAGCAGGTCCGTGATGGCACTCACAACCCGACCGCCTTCAGAGCGCGGTCGAGATCCTCGGTCAGGTCGTCGACATCCTCCAGACCGACATTCAGGCGCACCATGCCCTCGTCGATGCCGACGGCGATCCGGTCCTCTTCGGTCATGGAGGAGTGGGTGGTGGAGGCGGGATGGGTCATCAGCGACCGGGAATCGCCGATGTTGTTGGAAATGTCGATCAGTTCGAGCGCGTTCAGCAGGCCATGCGCCTGCGCCCGGTCGGCGACGTGGAACGAAAAGATCGGCCCGGCCGCCGCCATCTGCCGCCGCGCAAGCTTGTGCCCCGGGTGGCTGGGCAGGAACGGATGCCGCACCCGCGCCACGCGACCTTCAAGGAAGCGCGCCACCGTGAGCGCGCTCTCGCTCTGCCGGCGGATGCGCAGGTCGAGCGTCTCCAGACCCTTCAGCACCACCCAGGCGTTGAACGGTGACAATGTCGGGCCGGTGTTGCGCAGGAACGGCAGCAGCGTCTCCGTCACCCACTCCTCCGACCCGCAGACCGCGCCGGCCAGCACGCGGCCCTGACCGTCCATCATCTTGGTGGCCGAATAGGCGACCACATCGGCCCCGAACTCCATCGGCCGTTGCAGGGCGGGGGTGGCAAAGGCGTTGTCCACCACGGTGGCGATGCCGTGGCTCCTGCCCAGATCGCACACCGCGCGCAGGTCGATGATGTCCATGGTGGGATTGGCGGGCGTCTCGAAGAAGAAGACCTTCGTGTTCGGCCGGATCGCCGCCGCCCACTGCGCCAGGTCGGTGCCGTCGACCGTCGTGGCGGCGATGCCGAAGCGGGGCAGCAGATGGTCGGTGAGCCAGCGGCAGGAGCCGAACAGCGCCCTGGCGGCCACCATGTGATCGCCGGCCGACAGCTGGCACAGCAGCGCCGCCGTCATCGCCGCCATGCCCGACGCCGTGGCGCGGCAGGCCTCCGCCCCCTCCATCAGCGCGATGCGCCGCTCCAGCATCTCGACCGTCGGGTTCTGGAGGCGGGAGTAGGTCATGCCCTCCTGCTCGCCCGCGAAGCGCGCCGCCGCGTCCTCCGCGCGGTCGTAGGCATAGCCGGAGGTGAGGAAGAGCGCCTCGGACGTCTCGCCCCATTCCGACCGCGCCGTCCCGCCGCGCACCGCGAGCGTGGCGGGCCGCCAATGGCGGGTGATGGAGCGGTCCTGACCCGCACGGCGCTTCATGGCGGCGCTATGAGGGGGACGGCGGCGGGGGGTCAAGCGGGATCAAGAAGCCCTCTCCCCTTCAGGGGAGAGGGTTGGGAGAGGGGGCTGGATCGGCGACCGGGCGCAACGACCATCATGATGTTCCCCTCTCCTTCCGGCGCTTCGCGCCTCCCTCCTCTCCCCTGAAGGGGAGAGGGCTCAAGGCCGCGCCAACCCCCGCACCTGCGTCACCAGGCGATCGCGCGCGGCGTAGAGGTCACGCCCCCGCTCGTCCGGCAGGTGGCGCTGGAGGAAGTGGCCGGAGAGCGTCAGGCCCTCGCCCAGCTCCCGCCACCCCGCCTCGCCGCCGGTCGTCAGGAAGGCGGGGAGCGGCAGCAGCCTGGCCGCGAGCGGAGCCCCGACCGCGCGGCACACCGCGCGCCCGCTCTTCGGCGACACCCAGGCGAGGTCCGCCGTCACACCCGTCTCCACGCAGCGATCCAGCGCCAGGCCATAGCCCAGCCGCGCCAGCAGGATCAGCTCGTAGCGCACGATCGCCGGCATCCAGCCCCGCGCGGCGGCGGCCTGGGCGATCGCCTCCAGCGTCGCCTCCAGCGCGGACCAGATCGCCGCATCCGGCTGACCCTCGGCGAGCGCGAAGGCGGTGAGCGCGGTGACCCACTCGATGCCCGCCGCCGCCAGCGGTTCGGACCACAGCGGCGCGCGGCTGGTCACGAGTTCGACCGTCAGCCCCGGCATCTGCTCCGCCGTCCTGGCCCGGAAGCGGGCGACGACGCGGTTGCCGGCCATCAGCACGGGCCGGAGCGCGCGCGAGCGGCCGCCGCGCACATAGCCCGTCAGCCGTCCCGCCTCCTCCGTCAGCGCGCCGACGATCGCCCCGTGCTCGCCATGGCCGCGCACCGACAGGATCAGCGCGGGGGCGTCGAGTTCGATCACGTCGACACTCTGGACCCAACCTTCGCTCCAGACCCGCTCGGGCTGAGCCTGTCCAAGCCCTGTCCTTCTTCTGCGCCGGTCGGTCTGGAGAAGAGCAGCGCTTCGACAGGCTCAGCGTGAACGGAGCATGGGGGCACCATGGGGCTAATGCGCATGGAAATGGTCGTACACCTTCCGCGCCACCGTCGAGGAGATGCCGGGCGCGCGCTGCAGGTCGTCCAGGCTGGCGTTGCGCACGGCGCGCGCGGTGCCGAAATGCATCAGCAGCGCGCGCTTCCGGTTGGGGCCGATGCCGGGGACCTCGTCGAGCGGGCTCGATCCCATCGCCTTCGACCGTTTCGCCCGGTGCGCGCCGATGGCGAAGCGGTGCGCCTCGTCGCGCAGCCGCTGGAGGTAGAACAGCACCGGGTCGTTGGGCGGCAGCGTCAGCTCGCGCCCATCGGGCAGGTGGAACGTCTCGCGCCCGGCGTTGCGGTCCGGCCCCTTGGCGACGCCCACGACGGCCAGGTCCTCGACGCCCAGCTCCTCCAGCACGCCCATCGCCGCCGACAGCTGGCCCTTGCCGCCGTCGATCAGCACCAGGTCGGGCCATTCGCCCAGGGTGCGATCGGGGTCCTCCTTCTGCGCTCGGCCGAAGCGGCGCGTCAGCACCTCGCGCATCATCGCGAAGTCGTCGCCCGGCGCGGTGTCGGGGTTCTTGATGTTGAACTTGCGATAGCTGTTCTTGCGGAACCCCTCCGGCCCGGCGACGACCATCGCGCCCAAGGCATTGGTCCCCTGGATGTGGCTGTTGTCGTAGGTCTCGATGCGGCTGGGCGGCTCGTCGAGGTCGAACAGGTCGGCGAGCTGTTCCAGCAGCCGCGCCTGGGTGGTCGACTCCGCCTGACGCCGCTCCAGCGCGTCGGTGGCGTTGCGGCTCGCCTGTTCCAGCAGCCGCTTGCGATCGCCGCGTTGCGGCACCTGAAGCGCCACCTTGTGCCCGGCGCGCTCGCCCAGTGCTTCCAGCACCAGCTCGCACTCTGCGGGCCGGCGGTCGGTGAGCAGCGTGCGCGGCGGCGGCACGTCCTCGTAGAACTGCATCAGGAAATCGGCGAGCACCTCGTCCTCCGGCACGTCGGCCGTGTGCGCCGGGAAGAAGGAGCGGTGGCCCCAGTTCGCCCCGCCCCGGATGAAGAACGCCTGCAGGCAGGTCGTGCCGCCGCTCGCCGCCAGCGCCCACACGTCCGCGTCGCCCACGCCGTCCGCGTTGATCGCCTGCGCCCCCTGGATGAAGGTCAGCGCGCGCAGCCGGTCGCGGTGGATCGCGGCCAGCTCGAAGTCCATCTCGTCCGCCGCCTTCTGCATGGCGGAGCCGAGCTTGGCCTGCACGCGGGTCGACTTGCCGCCCAGGAACTCGGTCGCGTCGGACACCAGCTCGGCATAGTCCTCCTCGCCGATCCGCCCGACGCACGGCGCGGAGCAGCGGCGGATCTGGTGGAGCAGGCAGGGCCGCTGGCGGTTGTTGAACACGCTGTCGGTGCACGAGCGCAGCAGGAACAGCTTCTGCAGCGCGTTGAGCGTCGAGGTCACGCTGCCCGCGCTGGCGAACGGTCCGTAGTACTTGCCCGGATGCCGCCGCGCGCCGCGGTGCTTTTGCAGGCGGGGAAAGGCGTGGCCCTCGCGCAGCAGGATGAAGGGGAAGCTTTTGTCGTCGCGCAGCAGGACGTTGTAGGGCGGGCGGTAGCGCTTGATCAGCTGCGCCTCGAGCAGCAGCGCCTCCGCCTCGTTGCGGGTGGTGACGATGATCATGGCGCGGGTCTGCGACACCATGCGCTGCAACCGCTTGGGCAGCGCCGTCACCTGGACGTAGTTGGTCACCCGCGACTTCAGCGCCCGCGCCTTGCCGACATAGAGCACGTCGCCGCGCGCATCGAGCATCCGGTAGACGCCCGGCGCGGCCGGCAGGGTGCGGAGCACCTCCCGGATCGCGGCCTCCCCCGCCTTCAGGTCGGGCTGATCGGAGCCCTTGATCGTGAAGGTGGCGGAGTCCTCGTGGAAACGGTCGGGGGCGCGGCTGTCGGTCACTGCCGTCTAGCTAGGGCGTCGGCGGGCGGAGTTCCAGACGGAGCCGTCGGATGGAGTCGGCCCGATGAGGTCGGGCTATTAGCCCTCTCCCGCTTGCGGGAGAGGGTTGGGTGAGGGTCTTCTTGCTTCTTGCTTGCGGCGCAGGAAGACCCTCACCGCTGCGCCCCGGACCCGATCCGGGGCTCGCTCCTCTCCCGTACGCCGGAGAGGGCTCGAGAAGGTTAAGTAGGTCCTGCCCTAGTTCGGGCGGCCGAGCCCGCCGATCGCGCGATCGACCAGCTGGCGGTCGGCGTCGGCGTCCATCCGGTCGCCGAGCAGCCGGGCGGCCGCCGCCGTCGAGGCCTCCGCGGCGCGGGCGCGCACCTCCGCCACCGCCTGGCGCTCGGCGGCTGCGATGCGATCCTCCGCCATGCGGCGCCGACGCTGGATCAGCGCGTCGGTGTCCGCCTGCGCCTTGTCCACGATCTGCGCCGCCTCGTGCCGGGCGGTCTCGCGCATCGCCTCGGCCTCGCTCTCGAAGGCGGCGAGCTTGGCGCCATAGCTGTCGCGCAGGGTTTCGGCCTCGGCCCGCAGCGAGCTCGCCTCGTCCAGCTGCTCGCGGATCGTCGCTATGCGATTGTCGAGGCTTGACGCGATCAGGCGGGGCACGCGCCGCCATAGGACGATGCCGATCAGCACCGCCATGGCGAGCGCCACCAGGAACGTCGCGTCCAGGCCGAGCACGTTGGGCTCCGCCCGCACGCCGCCGTGCTCCGACTCGATCGCCTGGACGCCGTCCGTGGGCAGGCCCCGCTGCTGCAGGGGCTGGTCGAGATGCCGCGCGGCCTCCTGCGAGCCGGGCGGCACGGTGGTCGCCTCAGCCACGCAGCACCGCCTCGACCGCGCGCGCGGCCTCCGGCTTGGTGACGCGCACCGGCGAGAGCTTGGCGACGATGTCCCGCGCCGCCTCCGCCGCGACACTCTCGATCCGGGTCATGGCGTCGCCCCGGCGCGCGGCGATCGCCGCCTCCGCCTCGGCCTGCCGGGTGTCGAGTTCGTCGGAGAGCGCCTTCATCCGCGCCTCGGTCGCGCGGGTGGCCCGGGCGGTGGCGTCCTGCACCAGTCCCCGCGCCTCTTCGCGGGCGCCGTTGGCGCGCGCGCGATAGTCCTCCTCCGCGCGGTCGGCGGCCGCGTTCGCCTCGCGCGCGGCGGCCAGATCGCCGCCGATCTTCTGGTCGCGCGCTTCGACCGTCGCCTGAATCTTCGGCACCATCCCCCGCCCGATGAACAGATAGATGACGCCGAAGGTCAGCAGCAACCAGAAGAGTTGGCCGCCATAGGTGGCCGCCGCCTGTGAGATCTGAGGCATGGCGCTCCGTTCGTCCGTTCAGTGGCGCGGCATCGAGCCGATCGTCAGACGACGAACAGCAGGATCATGGCGATGACGAAGGCCAAGAGGCCGAGCAGCTCGGCGGCGGCGAAGCCGATGAACAGCCGGCCCTGCTGGCCGTCGGCGGCCGACGGATTGCGCAGCGCGCTTTCCAGGAAGCTGCCGAAGACGTTGCCCACGCCCAACGCCGCCATGCCGGCCCCGATCGCCGCCAGTCCCGCGCCGATCAACTTGGCTGCTTCTGCGTCCATGATTCTAACTCCTTGATGTAAACTGTTGATAGGATTAATGAAGGTTCTCGGCGTCGTTGATGTAGAGCGACGTCAGGAGAGCGAAGACGTAGGCCTGGATGCAGGCCACCAGGATCTCCAGCGCCGTGATGCCGATCATCAGCAGGAACGACGGCAGCCCGACCACAACGCCCCAGCCCGCGCCCGCGTTGGACGAGTTGATCACAAAGCCGGCCAACACCTTCAGGAGGATGTGCCCGGCCATCATCGCGACGAACAGCCGCAGCGCGAGACTGAAGGGCCGCACCAGGAAGCTCATCAGTTCGACCACGAAGATGAACGGGATCATCGGCACGGGCGTGCCGTGGGGGACGAACAGCGAGAAGAAATGGAAGCCGTGTTTGGCGAAGCCCACGATCAGCACGATCGAGAAGGAGAGGATCGCCAGGATGCCGGTGATCGTCAGATGGCTGGTCACCGTGAACGGATGCACGCCCACCAACCCCAGCGGCATCAGGCCCAGCAGGTTGGCGAACAGGATGAACATGAACAGCGAGAAGACGTAGGGTGTGTACTTCCGCCCTTCGGGACCGATGTTGGTGTCCAGCATCGAGGCCACGAAGCCGGTGAAGCCCTCCACCGCCGCCTGCCAGCGCCCCGGCACCAGCTCGCGCCGCATCCCGCCGAGCATGAAGATCCAGACGGCCGCCACGGTCACGATCATCCACAGGGCGGAGTTCGTGAACGAAATCTCCTGCCCACCGATGGTGAAGCCCTTGAAGATCGTCAGCACCTCGAACTGGTGCATCGGATCGATCCTGGTCGCGTCCTGTGCCACTCGTCCCTCAGTCCCTCACTTCGCCTTGCCCGATGTGATCCGGAAGATGTTCCGAAACGCCACCACGATCCCCAGTCCCAGCAGCAGGAGCAGGAACAGCGGCCCCGTGTCGAACACCCGGTCCACCACCCAGCCGACGAGCGCGCCGCCGATCATCCCGCCGAGCAGCTGCGACAGAACGCGGTTGCCCATGCGATAGTCGTCGTCGCCCTTGTCGACCGAGGCCTCGGCACCGGTCCGCACGGACTCCGCGACCTCCGCCCGCTTCAGCCGCTCGTCGAGCGCGCGCAGCCGCGCGTCTTCGTCGAGGGGATCGAACCGGTCGTCGTCGGTGCCCATCCGCGTCCTTTCCGTCCGTGCGGCCTGCCCAAGGGGCACCACCGCTCGGCTGAAAGATGGTGCGCCGCACCCATGCCCGGACGGGCGCGGACCCTTTGGCAAGGCGGGAGCGGCAGGTCAACCGCTTGGCGGCGGTCGGTTGTGTGCCGGTGCGTGTTGTGCGCTGGTCCTCCCCTCTCCTTCAGGGGATTGTTACAAAACAGCCGCCAACTTCTTCGTTGAACAACGCTACGATCTATTGAAGGGGAGGGGCTTGCCGCGCCTCCCCAGATGACGACCGAGGCACTACTCAGCAGCGTCAACCCGCTCTATTCAGCGGCCACGGATGGGAGAATGTCGATGAAGGCGGTGTCTGCGAGTCTGGCGGTCCTGTTGGCGGCGTGTTCCGGTTCCGGGGCGGCCGAGCACACGGCGGAAACGGCGGCGACCGCCGAGGTGCCCTCCCCGTCCGCCCCCCCGACGCCGCCCGCGCCCGACCCGGCGACCGCGATCCATGTGTCGGAGAAGACCGACCGGATCGACTACGAACTCACCATCCCCGCCGAGGCCGCCGCGCTGCCGAAGCTGAAGGCGCGGCTGACCAAGGATGCGCAGAAGGCGCGGGCGTCCACGCTTGAGGAGCAGGCGAACTATGCGCGCGAGTTTCCGGACGCCGGCAACAGGACGTACGGCGTGCAGCACAACTGGCGCACGGTGGGGCGGACGGACCGGCTGCTGAGCCTGGTGCTGGACGTCTCCGGCTACACCGGCGGCGCGCACGGCAGCGCCGGGACGGTTCCGCTGCTGTGGGACCGGCAGGCGGACAGGGAGGTGCCGCTGGCCGCGCTCTTCACATCGAAGGACAAGGCGCTGGCGACGCTTCGGCCACGATATTGCCCCGCGCTCGATAAGGCGCGCGAGGAGAAATCGGGGCAGCCGGTGGTGCGCGACGGCACGCCGTTCACCGAGTGCCCGCCCTTCTCCGACCTCACGGTGGCGCCGGCGGGCAATGTCGGCGGCAAGTTCAGCCGGGTCCTGCTGATCGCCGATCCCTATGTCGCGGGATCATGGGCCGAGGGCGAGTACGAGGTCGAGCTGCCGATCCCGGCCGCGATGGTGCCCTTCATGAAGCCGGAGTGGAAGCCGTCCTTTCCGGGGTGAGCGGTAGGACCGGGGCGAGGTTTGATAGAACCAGAGATCCGCTCACACTGAGCCTGTCGAAGGCGATTGTGTCGTTTGCAAACCCACGTAGATCCAGAGCGGTTCTCGATCCATGTCGGACCGATCGACCCGTGTCCCCTCCCCGCTCGTCCTGAGCCTGTCGAAGGAACGTACCAATGGCTCAGCCGCAGCGCTCGCCGGACGTGCCTTGCCCAACGGGCTTCGACAGGCTCAGGACGAGCGGGTTTTCCAATCGAGGGAAACCACTTCCCACCCCACCCTACGGGCAGCGCGGGTGCTTGATCGGCGCGGCGGCGGTGCGCGTCTGCCAGCTGCCGTCCGGTGCCTGATACTTCTCGCCGGGCTTGGTCTTGGCGATCAGGTTGCAGCCCGCCGTGAAGGCGAACTCCTCCACCGTGCTGCCGGTCGCCGCCGCCTGCTTGGAGTAGACCGCCTTGCGCTTGATGTTGATGTCGCTGGCGATCGCCTGGATCTGCGCGCTGGGCGAGCCGGGGAAGCCCAGATAGCCGTCGACCTGCTCGCCGACCGCCCCGCTGGCGCGCGCCTGCTCGTAGCCCGGCGCGCGCTGGGCATCGGCGGCGACCGGCAGCAGGGCCACCGCGCCGGCCAGGCCGAGAGTGAGAAACTTGCTATGCATCAAAATATCCCCGATTCCTGTTCGATGACGTCGCGGGCCTTGGCGTCCAGCCGGTAGACGACCTCCTGCCGGATGTTGATGTTCAGTTCGATGACGATCGGCTTGTCCGGTGCCTTCACGGTCACGCATCCGGCAAGCCCGGTCACAATCAATCCTCCCGCGAGCGCACTCCTGGTCAATGGGGTCATCATAGGCCGGGCTCGCTTTCCTGATCCTGAACGGGGGGCGTGGGTGGAGGTTCGGGCACGTCGCGGCCCTGTTCGCGCAGCTGCTCGCGATAGAGCAGTCCCAGGTTCTGCTCCACCAGCAGTTCCGGATCGCTGAACGACCGGGCGGAGAACAGGAGCTGGCGGAAGGGCGCGGTGATCGTGATCTTGAACACGAAGGGCAGGCCCGCGATCGCGCGCGCCAGGATGTTGCGCTTGGCGCCCGATCCCTGCGCCAGTCCGTCGAACCGCAGGCCGGTGACCATCTGACCCGACAGCGGACCGTTCAGCGTGATGTCCAGCCGATCGTACCGCAGCGCCTTCAGCGCCTCGAAGGCCAGATTGCCGAAGAACCCCAGATCCTCCTGGCTGACCGCACCGACATAGGCGACCGTCCCACCCGGCGGGCGAGACTCCAGGTGGCCGCCCACCACCTCGCCATTGCCGTTGGTGAAGGAGAGCGGGAACTGGCCGTCGAACACGCCGGTCGCCGCGATGTTGTCGAACTCAAGATTGTCCAGCAGGACGGCGGCGTCGAGCGCGGTCACGCCCAGCACGAAGTCCTGCCGCTTGCCCTCGCCGAACTCCAGCACGGTGGGCTCCAGCTCGAGCGTGCCGCCGGCGAAGGGCCAGCGGCCCGAGCGGACCGCGATGCGCCGGCCCGGCACGATGGCGTAACGCACCTCGCCATTCTCCACCGGCACGCCCGGGTTGATCTGATCCACCGTCAGCCGCTGGTCGTCGGCGGTGACCAGGTTCAGCAGGTCCGTGAAATGGACCGTGGTGGACAGGCCGGTGACCGGGCCGAAGGCGGCGGCCAGGGTCATGCCCCGGGTCGTGAAGGTGCCGGTGCTCTCCACGATCGGCCCACCCCAAACGATGCGTGCGTCGCCGTCCACCGTGCCCTGGACATCCGCCACCACGCCGAGCGCGAGCGGAGTGAGGCGGCTGGGCTGCAACGCATCGTCGAACCGCAGGTCGCGCACGGCGAGCCGCGCCTCGCCCCCACCTTCGGCGAAGGAGTGGTGGATGGTCACGTCGGCGATCGTGCGCTTCGTCTGAGGGTCGATCAGCGGTCCGGCGGCGTCGATCACCGATCCCGCGAAGTCGAGCGCGAAGCCCGGAGCCGCGAGCGTCTGGAAGCGCTTGGGATCCGCCGCGTCGTCCACCGTCAGGTCGGCGGTGAGCGCCAGCCGACCGCCGCGGAGCGACCAGCTGCCCGCCCCCTTCGACCACAGGATCGGCACCGCGCCCACTTGCCCCGCCGCGCCGGTGAACCGCCCTTCCCCCCCCTTGCCCAGGAAGCCTCCGGTCAGGGTGGCGAGATCGAGGCGGGTGACCGCGTCGCCGGCGCCCACGCGCGCCTTCAGGCCCGCCACCGCGAAGCGGCCCTGCCGCAGCCGCACCGTTGCCTGAGCGGCGGCGAGCGTCAGCGGTGTCCGGCCGATGCGCCCGGCGAGTCGCGGCCGCGCGATCGTGGCGCCCGCCCGCATCGCGCCGCCCGCCGAGCGGCTGAAGAGCGCCGGGCCGTCGCTGGCGCACAGCCGCAGTCGCGCGGGATCGAACGCGACGCCGCTCACCGCCAGGCCGGCGAAGCTCGCATCGGTGCATCCGGGGTTGAGCGCGATCGCGCCGGTCCGGTCGAACACGCCCGACAGCCGCATCGCCGCGCGCTCGACCCGGCCGCCCGCGAACGGGCCGGAGAGCGTCACGGCGGTGTCGACCCGCGTCCGTCCGCCGGGTTCGCGCGAAAAGCGCACCGGCTCCAGCGCGACGCGGCTGGTGCCCGCCGCATAGGGCTGGAAGCGCGCCGTGCCGGACAGCGCCCCGCGCGCGTCGCGGGCCAGCCGCACCTCGCCCGACGGCAGCCCGCCGCCGGACACCCTCAGCACGCCGTCGAGCGTCGGCAGGGTGCCCGCGCCCAGCGCGAGCCGCACCCCCCCGCCATCGCCGCCGCGCCCGTTCAGCGACAGCTGGGCGCCGCTGGCGCTGCGCACGCGCGCGTTCGGGACCACCAGGTCGACGCGCCCGCCGCCGAACGCCGCGCGGTAGTCGCTCTCCACGGCGAACCGTCGGCCGGCCGCCTGCGCGGAGCGGCCGATCGCCTTCGCGATCGCCTCCAGCGGCGTGCCGTTCAGGCCCTTGTCGATCCCCGTCAGCCCGGCCAGCGTCTCGGGGGCGAGGCGCACGAGACCGGCGCTCGCCCGACCCTCCAGCGTGCCGGACACACCTTTTGCGAAACGCAGATCGTAGGAGCCGGTCGCCGCCACGCGCTCCGCCGCCTGCCCTCCGCTCGCCAGCCGCCCGGCGGTGACCGACGCGGTGCCGGAGAGCGCGTCGGGCGTGCCGGAGAAGGTCGCCCGGACGCCCGCTCCCCGCGCCATCGTGGCGCCGTTCGCCACGGTCCCGGCCGCGAGCGCCGCCCGGCCGCCAAAGGCGCGGGCCGTGCCGGCCAGGCGCACCTCGCCGGTGAGCGCGATCGCGGCGGTGCCTCCCGACGCCAGGCGCGCCACCGCGAGCGGCACGCGGCCCTCCAGCCGGTCGAGCCCGGCCGACAGGATCACGTCCGGCCGCGCGCGCACCGCCTCGGCCCGCAAGGTCGCGCCGCAGTCGATCGAGGCGAGCGTCAGCGGGCCGGACAGCGCGGGGCGGCCCCCGGTCACGCGCGCGGCGAAGCGGCCCCTCAGCGGCCCGCCGACGCATCCGCCGCCCGCCAGCCGGTCCGACGCGACCGCCAGCCGCCCGGCGAACTCGTGCGCCAGGTTGCCGTCCCCCTCCACGCCGAACACCAGCGCGCCCGCCGGGGTGGCGAGCCGGACACGCGTGTCGGTCACCCGGAGCGGCAGGTCGGGCAGCGAGAACGGCTTGCCCGACGGCGGCGGCAGCAGGCGGTCCACCTGCCCCAGCCGCAGCCGGCCGCCGACGACGCGTCCCCACAGCCGCACGCCGTCGGCCTCGATCCCGCTCACTCCCACACCGCCCAGACCCACCGTGGTCCGCACCACCACGCGGCGCGCGGTGAGGTCGGGGCGGCCCGCCGGCCCGATCGACAGGTCCTCCAGCACCTGGCGACCGAAGCCGATCTCGCTGATGCGATAGCGCGCCTCCACCCCGCGACGCCGCAGTTCGCGGTCCACGAAGTGGGTGGCGATCGGGTGGCGCAGCAGCCAGACGGCGAGCGGCAGCGCGACCAGCAGGACCGCGAGCGCGCCGAACGCGACGCGGCGGCGGGATCGGCCTCGGGGCGGCGGGGTCAACGTGTCGGCCACTCCTCGCCCATCCCTCCCGCTCGATCCGGCCGCCGCTCCTTGGGGGAGAGCGCCGGCGCGTTCAAGCAACTCGCCTTTCGCCGCCGCCCTGCGCTACACCGCGACGCCATGGCCGACGCTCCGCCTCCACCCGACAGCCAGGGTCACCGCGCCCGCCTGCGCGAGCGGCTGCTGCGCGGCGGCGAGGCGGCGCTGGGCGATCACGAGGTGCTGGAGTATCTCCTGGCGCTCGCCATCCCGCGCCGCGACACCAAGCCGCTCGCCAAGGCGCTGCTGCGCCGTTTCGGCACGCTCGCCGGCGTGTTCGCCGCCGATGCCGAGGCGCTCGTCGCCGTCGACGGCATGGGCGGGACGAGCGCCGCGGCCGTGCGCGTGGTGCGGGTGGCGGCGACGCGGATGCTGCTGGAGCCCGTCACCAACGCGCCGGTGCTGGGCAGCTGGGCCGCGCTGCTCGACTATCTGCAGGCCGACATGGGGCCGCTGACGGTCGAGCAGGTCCGTGTGCTGCACCTGAACGCCCGCAACGTGCTGATGGCCAACGAGGTGATGGGGCGCGGGACCGTCTCCGAAGCTCCGATCTACGTGCGCGAGGTGATCCGCCGCGCGCTCGACATCGGCTCGGCCGCGCTCATCCTGGTCCACAACCATCCCAGCGGCGATCCCAAACCCAGCCGCCAGGACATCGCCGTCACCCGCGAGATCGCCGAGGCGGGGCGCAAGCTGGGCGTCCAGCTGCACGATCACCTGATCATCGGCGCGGGCAAGCACGTCTCGCTGCGCGCCGAAGGGCTGATCTAGCCGCCCTTCAGGAACGCGGCGAACTCGCCCTGTTCGAGCACGCCGTCCTTGTTGACATCGGCCTGGGCGAAGGCCGCCGTGGGATAGTCCGGCGTGGGCGCGGTCCGGCCGGCGTTGGCGAAGAGCTGCGCGACCCAGGTGGTGAACTCGCCGGGCGACAGACCGGGAACGCCGTCGGTGTCGTAGCGGGGGAACTCCAGCGCCACGATCCGGTCGGGATCGACCACGACCGAGGCCGTCCGCGCAGGGGCCGCCGGAATAGCGGGCGGTTTCGGCATCTCCGTCGGGGCGGGGGCGGTCTCGATCGCGTTCTCCGGCGGGGACGTCGGATCGTTCGGCGTCGTCTGGGCGAGCGCGGAGGCCGGAAGCGTGGCGGCGATCAGGGCGAGGGTCGGACGGAACATTGGCATCCTCTTGAGAAGGGAGCGGGCATCCTATGCCGGCCGGCTGAACGGGCGCTGTCCGGCTGGTCCGGGCGGCCGCCATCGGCTAACCGCCCGGAGCCCTCCCGACAAGGATGCCCCCGATGGTTCCCCGCTACGCCCGCCCGGAAATGACCGCGATCTGGTCGTCGGAGAGCCGCCTCCGCATCTGGTTCGAGATCGAGGCGCACGCGACCGACGCGCTCGCCGAGCTGGGCGTGGTGCCCACAGCGGCGGCCGAGGCGATCCGGCGCTGGTGGGCCACCGATCCGTCGATCGACGTGGCGGCGATCGACGCGATCGAGGCGGTGACCCGCCACGACGTGATCGCCTTCCTGACCTGGGTGGCCGAGCAGGTGGGGCCGCAGGCGCGGTTCCTGCACCAGGGCATGACCAGCTCCGACGTGCTCGACACCGCGCTGGCGGTGCAGCTGGCGCGCGCCTCGGACATCCTGCTGGCCGATCTCGACGACCTGCTTGCCGCGCTGGAACGCCGCGCGCGGGAGCACCGGCTGACCCCCACCATCGGCCGCTCGCACGGCATCCACGCCGAGCCCACCACCTTCGGCCTGAAGCTCGCCGGCTTCCACGCCGAATTCCAGCGGGCGCGCGCGCGACTGGTGGCGGCGCGGGCCGAGGTGGCGACCTGCGCCATCTCCGGCGCGGTCGGCACCTTCGCCAACATCGACCCCGCCATCGAGGCGCACGTCGCGCAGAAGATGGGGCTGACCGTCGAGCCCGTCTCCACCCAGGTCATCCCCCGCGACCGCCACGCCGCCTTCTTCGCCGCGCTGGCCGTCATCGCCTCGTCCGTCGAGCGGCTGGCGATCGAGATTCGCCACCTGCAGCGCACCGAGGTGCTGGAGGCGGAGGAGTCTTTCGCGCCGGGCCAGAAGGGCTCGTCGGCGATGCCGCACAAGCGCAACCCCGTGCTGACCGAGAACCTGACTGGCCTCGCCCGGATGGTCCGCGCCTATGCGCTGCCTGCGCTGGAGAACGTCGCCCTGTGGCACGAGCGCGACATCAGCCACTCCTCGGTCGAACGCTTCATCGGGCCGGACGCCACGATCACGCTGGACTTCGCGCTCGCCCGGCTAACGCAAGTGGTGGACAAGCTGATGATCTATCCCGACCGGATGCGGACCAACCTCGACCGGATGGGCGGGCTGGTCCACTCGCAGCGCGTCCTGCTGGCGCTGACCCAGGCGGGGGTCAGCCGGGAGGACGCCTACGCCCAGGTGCAGAGGAACGCGATGCGGGTGTGGGAGGCCGACGGGCGGCTGTCGCTGCTGGAACTGCTGAAGGCGGACGAGGAAGTAGCGCTATCAGACGGGGAGCTGGAGGCGTTGTTCGACTTGGAGTATCATTTCAGACACGTCGATAAGGTGTTCGACAGGGTGTTCGGAAAACGATGAGGCATTGACCTCGATTCTACTGAGCCGCCTGGGCTTAATCGAGGTCAAAAGGTTTTATTCCAACTCGCACAACGTCACGGCCGCCTGTGGGGCGGACCCCATTTCAGCTAAGATCATCTATTGATGGCGGAGTGAGCGAGGGCTGACGAGCCACACGTCGTCAACGACGCACTGCCGGAGCACATCTCCAGCGTCTGGCGCTGTCGCAACGCCAGGTCCGCCCGAGCCTCCCATCCTGACTTTGTCTCCTACTCTGTAGGTGTGACCGTCGATCAACACGCCGTCAGACCCAGGTAAGATAGAAGCCGTTCCATCCATTAATACAAGGGCTAAAGTCTTCAAATCATTCTCCAGCACCAGACATCCGTTTTGCGTTTTTAATGTTCCGCTTACCGAGAGCATATGGTAGGTCGGGAGAGGTTGATTGGGAACTGGCTTATTCACTTGGAAGAAGAAGAGCTTTTCAAAACCAGTAGGTGCTTTTGCCACTTCATCAACCTCATTGCCACCAGTTTCGGGAGAAGAGCGCGCATTGCTACAGCCTATCATGACGGAGCATAAAACACATACAAAAAGAAAATGTCTATACATTAGGGAATCTCCTAATAGGCCAGCCTGTAGTTTCGGGTATAAGCTGAATCAAGGCTCGTGTAGTTTCCGACTGTATCTGCACCATAGTACCCACAGCTGCTAGCCACCCCGAAAGCGACGGTGTACAAAAACCAAGGGCCGCCGCTGTCTCCATCCGCACAGCGCCAGCCACTTGTAGGGCCTTGAACCTGTACAAAATAACTCGGACCCGGGGATTGAGTCATGCCCGGTTGAGTACCAGAAGTGAGTTGCTTATATCGAACAGTACCGCAGCCCTGACCATAGGTCGGCCCGGTACTTGCCCTATAAAAACAAACATAGGTGCCTTGCGCCGTACCGTCTGTGACCTGTGCATCCGTTGTGCCGAGAGTTCTACGACCTGTTAGTGTTCGAGCGGATTCATTGTTGTTAGCGTAAAACTGTGGCAGCCCACTCAACCCAGAAGGGAACCTCACGAACATGATGTCTTCTTTTGGGCTGTAATTATTTAAGTTTGAGTCCAGTGTTAGTGGATAAAGCTTATTATCAGTGTCGCGATGGTAGATGGGTCCACCTACTTTGTAACAATAAGATGCAATAAAAATACCAGCTCTGCTACTTGAGTCATATCCTACAAATCCACTGGTACACTGGTCCTGTCCATCAGAGTACGAAGTTCTAACCCCTCCCGGTGCTGATGTTAGCTTTAGAGGCTGAGTTAGCTGTTCGAATCGTACCGGGACATCGAAGAAGCCGTTTACCGCAGTGATCACGCTTTTCGGCAACTGCCCCCCGCCAACGAATAGCTGAACGACTACAACGCCTTCTTTTTCGTCGTAAGCCGAACCTTGGAATCCAGGCACCAGTTTCTCTAGCTGTGCGATGTTGCTCAAAACTGCCGCCCTTGCGGCCTTCCGACCCTTTTTAGCACCAGGGACAAAAGTGATATCCGTGGAGGACTCGGAGTCGATCGCGGTCGCAGCCTGTGTCAGTTCATTGTCGTTAATCTTGAGCTTTTGACGCAGAGCCCGACGTTTCCGTGCGGTTCGCCTGTCGTGCCGCTTTTCGCTCCTGTCGCGCAGCTGAGCGATCAGCCTTTCGTTCTAACTTCCTAGGCTGCTTTTTTTCTGAGCTTGTGAGTTTGACCTTCAATCCAAAGTCTGCAGCATTGTCGAAGTACACGCCTGAGAGTTCGTCGCCAAACTCGCCACCAAGGGCCGCAATTTCGTCACCCGTACCAGCCATAATCAGGACGCGCCGCATCGCCTCCTCAAGAGTGACTCCAAACCTGGCCGCATACGAGCGGATGTCTAAAATCAGAGCTTCCTCCTCTGACAAGACATCAGGTGAAGCTGGCGCAGATGTAGAGGTCGATGCTGGCTCGCTGGCATCCTATGCAGTTGCTGGAACAACGCCACCTAAGCATCCAAGAACTGTAACTGTAAGCGCCGTCAGCGAAACCGTTGTGAATCCTGCCTTGTTCATCTTGGCATCCTCCCGATTTGTCTCAAAAAAAATCCTACGCCTGCCTCAACCGCTGTCAATTGCAAGAGCCGCAATATTTATCGCAAGCCACCTACCGTAAATCTGTGTCCGAATAATGCACAGGGGCCACCACCCACCCAAGCCTTTCCGCGCGTGGCGGAGTGTCAATGGGGAGCAACACAAATGCGCCAGTGACTCGGTAGATTTGTCGTGCAGGCCGCTGCAGACCGGACTGTCTGTCGCTTCCAAGGCGGCGAAAAGGACCGGGTTCAGAATAGATTGGACACGATGCCAAATCCTACTCCGCCGCCTGCGCCCACAACCCCTTCAACTTGCCGAAGAAGCCGTGGCTCTGCGGACACTGGCGGTCGGTCTCGGTCGCCTGGAATTCGGCGAGCAGTTCCTTCTGCCGGGCGGTCAGCTTGGTCGGCGTCTCGACCGCGATCTCCACCACCAGGTCGCCATGGCCGCGGCCCTGCAGCACGGGCATCCCCGCGCCACGCCGGCTGATCTGCTGGCCCGACTGGACGCCGGCGGGGATCCGGATCTCGTGGATCTCTCCGTCGAGCCCCGGCAGCTCGATCGAGCCGCCGAGCGCGGCGGTCGTGAAGCTGACGGGCACCTGCGCCAACAGGGTCGTGCCCTGCCGCTGGAAAACCTCGTGCCGTGCCAGCGCCACGAAGATGTAGAGGTCGCCCGCCGGCGCGCCGCGAGCGCCCGCCTCGCCCTTGCCGGACAGACGGATGCGGGTGCCGTGATCGACGCCGGCCGGAATGGTGACGTTGAGGGTCCTGGCCTCGTCGACGCGACCTTCGCCATAGCAGCACAGGCAGGGTTCGGCGATCACCTGACCGGCACCGTGGCAGGTCGGGCAGGTGCGCTCGACCACGAAGAAGCCCTGCTGCGCGCGCACCTGGCCGTGGCCCTGGCAGGTGCGGCAGGTGCTCGCCCCGGTGCCCGGCTTGGCGCCCGTGCCCTCGCAGGTGGAGCAGGTGGCGGCGACCTCCACCGCGATCTCGCGCTCGACGCCGTGCCAGGCCTCCTCCAGCGTGATCTCCAGGTCGTAGCGCAGGTCCGCGCCCCGCCGTCCGCCGGGGCCGCGCCGCTGCGCTCCCCCGAAGCCGCCGAAGAACTCCTCGAAGATATCGGAAAAGGCGTTGAAGTCCTGCGCCCCGCCGCCGCCGTTCTGGAACGCGGCGTGGCCGTAGCGATCATAGGCGGCGCGCTTCTGCGGGTCGCGGAGGCAGTCATACGCCTCCGAGACCGCCTTGAACTTGGCCTCAGAGTGCTGGCAGCCGGCGTTGCGGTCCGGGTGGCATTGCATGGCGAGCTTGCGATAGGCGGACTTGATGGTCGCTCCGTCCGCCGTCCGCTCGACTCCGAGCAGTTCGTAGTAATCGATGTCCGTCGTCATACTGCCCGCCCAAGCGCCGGATGAAAGCGGCGGAAAACCGCCGAAGGTCTCACGAAGGTCGCGATGCGTGCGCTCGCGTGAGCGCGCGCGCGTGCGACGATGAGAGATGGAAGCTTGGAGAAGCGAACCAGGTCATGGCCATCTCTTGGCATAAATAAACCTATTTGGCAATGATTCATTCGCCGCCGTCGCCATCGTCCTCGATCAGCCCTTGTCGTCCACCTCCGAAAATTCGGCATCCACCACATCCTCGTCGCCGCCGCCGGTCGAGCCCTGGGCAGCATCGGCACCGGCACCGGCACCGGGCTCGGCACCGCCTCCGGCCTGCTGCGCCTCGTAGATCGCCTGGCCCATCTTCATGGCGGCGGCCTGCAACGCCTCGGTCCTGGACTGCATCGCGGAGGCGTCGCCGCTCTCCACCGCGCTCTTCGCCTCGGCCAGCGCGCCCTCCACCTCGGACTTCACCGACGCGTCGACCTTGTCGCCGTTGTCCTTGAGCTGGGTCTCGGTCGCGTGGATCAGCGACTCGGCGGTGTTCCTCGCCTCGGCCTCGGCGCGCTTCTTCTTGTCCTCCTCCGCGAAGCGCTCGGCGTCCTTGACCATCTGGTCGATGTCGCCCTCCGACAACCCGCCGGACGCCTGGATGCGGATCTGCTGCTCCTTGCCCGTGCCCTTGTCCTTGGCGGACACGTTGACGATGCCGTTCGCGTCGATGTCGAAGGTGACCTCGATCTGCGGAACGCCGCGCGGGGCCGACGGGATGCCGATCAGGTCGAACTGGCCCAGCACCTTGTTGTCGGCGGCCATCTCGCGCTCGCCCTGATAGACCTTGATCGTCACCGCCTGCTGGTTGTCGTCGGCGGTCGAGAAGACCTGGCTCTTCTTGGTCGGGATCGTCGTGTTGCGGTCGATCATGCGGGTGAACACGCCGCCCAACGTCTCGATGCCCAGCGACAGCGGCGTCACATCGAGCAGCAGCACGTCCTTCACGTCGCCCTGCAGCACGCCCGCCTGGATGGCCGCGCCGATCGCCACCACCTCGTCCGGGTTCACGCCCGTGTGCGGCTCCTTGCCGAAGAAGTCCTGCACCACCTGGCGCACGCGCGGCATCCGCGTCATGCCGCCGACCAGCACAACCTCGTCGATCGCGTCGGCCTTGAGGCCCGCATCCTCCAGCGCCTTCTTGCAGGGGCCGAGCGTGCGCTTGATGAGGTCGTCCACCAGCCGCTCCAGGTCGGCGCGCGTGATCGACTTCACCAGGTGCTTCGGCCCGTTCTGGTCGGCGGTGATGAAGGGCAGGTTGACCTCGGTGGTCTGCGCCGACGACAGCTCGATCTTCGCCTTCTCGGCGGCCTCCTTCAGCCGCTGGAGCGCCAGCTTGTCGGAGCGCAGGTCGATGCCCTCGGCCTTCTTGAACTCCTCGGCCAGATAGTCGACGACCACCTGGTCGAAGTCCTCGCCGCCCAGGAAGGTGTCGCCGTTGGTCGACTTCACCTCGAACACGCCGTCGCCCACCTCGAGGACGGAGATGTCGAAGGTGCCGCCGCCCAGATCGTAGACCGCGATCGTCTTGTTCTCGGACTTGTCGAGACCGTAGGCGAGCGCCGCCGCCGTCGGCTCGTTGATGATGCGCAGCACCTCGAGACCCGCGATCTTGCCGGCGTCCTTGGTCGCCTGGCGCTGGGCGTCGTTGAAGTAGGCCGGGACCGTGATCACCGCCTGGGTGACCGTCTCGCCCAGGAAGCTCTCGGCCGTCTCCTTCATCTTCTGCAGGATGAAGGCGGAAATCTGCGACGGCGAGTAATCCTCGCCGCCCGCCTCGACCCAGGCGTCGCCGTTCGGCCCCTTGACGATGTCGTACGGGACGAGGTCCATGTCCTTCTTGGTCGTCGGATCGTTGAACGGGCGGCCGATCAGGCGCTTGACCGCGAAGATGGTGTTGTCGGGATTGGTGACCGCCTGGCGCTTGGCCGGCTGGCCGATCAGCCGCTCGCCGTCTTTCGCGAAGGCGACGATCGAGGGGGTCGTGCGACCGCCCTCCGCATTCTCGATGACCTTGGGCTTGCCGCCCTCCATGACGGCCACGCAGCTGTTGGTGGTGCCGAGATCGATACCGATGACTTTGGCCATGTAACCCTCTTCACTTGCGATTCGAACAATTGACGATCCGCTGCCGACTGCGCTCAAAACGTGCCGGCAGCGTGAATGACGAAGCGGATATAGGTGGCGCTGCGGGCGCTGCAACCAGCAACTCAGTGGCTTGGCGCAACCCGGCGCGACGCCACGACGTTACGGCATGCGAGCACAGGAGAGATCACTCATGACCCCGCTGGCCCGCCTCGTCCCCTTCGCTCTGGCCGCCGCGCTTTCGGCCTGCTCGCCCGACCCGGTGCTGGGGGTGGAGACCGCCAGCATATGGGTGAGCCCGGTGCCGGGCCGCCCGGCCGCCGGCTACGTCACCATCAAGGGCGGACCGACCGACCAGTATCTGGAGTTCGCCACCGTGCCCTACGCCCAGCGCACGGAGATGCACGAAACGGTGACCGAGGGCGGGCGCACGACGATGAAGCCGATCCTGCGCGTGCCCGTGCCGGCGCGCGCCACGGTGGAGTTCCGGCCGGGCGGCAGGCACCTGATGATCTTCGGCCTCAGCCCCACGGCGGTGACCGAGGGGCGCACGCCGATGGTGCTGCGCTTCTCCGACGGGTCGGAGGTCTCGTACAACGCCTTCGTCAGGGTGCAGGGTCAGGCGGCCCCCTGAGGCCGCCCACCGCGCGCCGCAGCACCCAGACGCCGACCGCCGTGCACAGCACGAGCGCCGCCAGCGACGCCTCCGGACCGAAGGCGCCGCCGCTCAGCCAGTCCGGCACGCCGGCGGCGGGCCGGGTGACGAGCGGACCGCCGGCGAAGCCCTCGGTTCCCGACACCGTCGCCCCGAGCAGCCACCCCTGCGTGAAGTTCCAGCCGGCGTGGACACCCGCCGCCATCCACACGCGCCCCGTCAGGATGTAGAAGGCGGCGAGCATCACGCCCGCCTCCAGCGCGATGCACAGCGCCGCGAACGGTCCGGCGTTGGTGTTGGTCAGGTGCGCCGCCCCGAACAGCGCCGCCGACAGCGTCAACGCCACCGGCAGGCCAAAGGCGCGCCAGGCGAGCCGCAACACCACCAGGCGGAACAGCACCTCCTCCACCACGCCCGACTGCACGGTGAGCGCCAGCGCGCGCCAGATCGCCGCGGGGGTCCGCGGCGACACCTCGACCCAGCCGGCCGCGCCCATCGCGCCGACCACCGCGAGCATCAGTCCCAGCCCGATCGCCAGGCCGGTTCCCAGCTCCCGCCACAGCCCCTCGGTCGACAGCTCCGCCGGGCGGCGGCGCTCCCCCTGCCGCACCATCGCCCAGTAGGTCACGACCGCCACCGCCGCGCCGGCGATCACCAGCAGCGCCTTGGCGAAAGGGCGCAGCGAGGCCGGAAAGCCTTCGGCGATGGCGAGCAGGCCGATCGCCGGCAGCGCGGTCACCAGGCTCACCGCCAGGAACAGCGCCGCCATCCACGCCAGCGCGCGCGCCCACAGCCAGCGGCCCGGCTCCAGCACGCCGCTCGATCCCAGTTCCACCATCGTCTGCCTCCCTGTCGGCTCCGCTTAGCGGCGGCGCGCGCGCTTGGCGACCGGAACGCGGGGCGCCTTGCGTGCTTTGGCCTTTTGCATGAGCCACCGACGCTCCCTGACCGCCGGCGAGCGGGCACTCTGCCGCTCCGTCTTCGGCGACGCGATCGACTGCGACCGAGCCGGCGTCTCGCGCGCGAAGTGGGCGTTTTTCCAGCCGCGCTCCGTCGCGATGGCGCCCATGGGCACGATCCACTTCCACCCGGACGGTGACGGCTATCGCGAGGACTTCTCGCGCGCCGCCCTGCCCAGCCAGGGGCTGTTCCTGCACGAGATGACGCACGTCTGGCAGACGCAGCGGCGCGGCACCTGGTGGCTGCCGCTGATGCGTCACCCCTTCTGCCGCTACGGCTATCGGCTGCGGCCGGGCCGGGAGTTCAGCCGCTACGGCATCGAGCAGCAGGCGGAGATCGTGCGCCACGCCTTCCTGGCGCGCCAGGGCCTGCCGCTGCGCGGCGACACGGACGCGCTGGAGCGGCTGCTGCCATTCCACAATGAGCCGAAGGAGGGCCGCTAAGCCTCCCCATACTCAGCCCGCACACGAAGACGGCGCGCCGCTCCCCGAAGGAAGCGACGCGCCGTCTCAACGTCGGTGGTGCCGGATCAGCGCCGCGGCGGCCGGGCGGGATAGCCGCGCGTGCCGTAGCAGTCGTAGTCCAGCCGGCCGCGGCGGTCGTAGCCGCTGCACTTGCCGTCCTTGTCGACGAAATAGCCGGCGGCGCCGCCGATCGCACCGCCCGCGGCGGCACCCGTCAGCACGTCTCCGCCGGTCACCGCGGCGGCCAGGCCGCCGACGGCCGCGCCGGCCGCGGCGCCTTCACCCGCATAGTTGTCGGCGCAGGCCTGCAGGCTCAACGCGGACAGGCCCAGCACGGGCAGGGTCAGCATCTTGTTCATCGCTCGTCCTCCTTAGGGTTGGCTCCCCCTGCTAAAGCGGGGAACGGCCGTTGCGTTCCACCATCGCGCCTGAACCCGCACTGTCGGGCGCGTTCAGACGGGACGATCCGTCCCGCCCGTCAGTCCGGCGCTTTCGCCACCGTCACCATGGCGGGGCGCAGCAGCCGGTCGCGGAGGGTGTAGCCGGCCTGCATTTCGGACACGATGGTGCCGGGCTCCCGGTCGCTCGGCACCTCCATCATCGCCTGATGGCGGTTCGGATCGAGTGGCTGGCCGACCGCCTCCACGCGCCGGATGCCGTTGCGCTCGAACACCGACGCCAGTTCGCGGCCCGTGGCCTCCAGCCCGCCGACCAGCCCGCGGAAGCGCTCGTCCCCGCGCAGTTCCGGCCCGATCGCGTCCAGGGCACGCTGCAGGTTGTCGGCCACCGACAGCACGTCGCGCGCGAAGGCCGTGGCGGCGTAGGCGCGCGCATCGGCGACCTCCTTTTCCAGCCGGCGGCGGACGTTCTGCGTCTCGGCGCGCGCGTAGAGCGCGTCCTGGCGGGCGGCGGCGAGCTCGTCCTCCAGCGCGCCCAGCCGGTCGTGTTCGGCCAGCTCCGGGCTGTCGGCGGCGGTCTCCTCGCGGAGCTCTTCGCCGGGTGTATCGACGTCGTCGTTCAAATCGTTGTCCTGCATGACATCTCTTTCAGGATCGGGGCATCAGCCGGCTGATCGCCTGGGCGGTGAAATCGACCATGGGCACGATCCGCGCGTAGTTCAAGCGGGTCGGGCCGATCACGCCGACCACGCCGATCACCCGCCCCTGCCCGTCCCGATAGGGCGCGGTGATGACCGAGGACCCCGACAGCGAGAACAGCGTGTTCTCCGACCCGATGAAGATGCGCGCGGCCTGCGCGTCGCGCGCGCTGTCGAGCAGTTCGACGATCTCCGCCTTGCCGTCGAGCTGGTCGAGCAGCAAGCGGACGCGGTCGAGATCGGCGACCGCGGCGTCGTCGAGCAGGTTGGACTGGCCGCGCACGATCAGCACCGGCCGGTCCGACCCGTCGCGGCTCCACACCGCCAGCCCGTCGGCCACCAGCCGCGCCGTCGCCCGGTCGATCGCGGCGCGCTCCTCGGCGACCTCGCGCTCGAGCGCCGCCGCCGCCTCGGCCAGGGTCAGGCCGGCGAGCCGTTCGGTCACGTAGTTGCCGGCCTGCGCCATGGCCTCGGCGGACAGGCCGGGCGGGCGCGGCAGCACCCGATTCTCCACCTGCCCGTCCTCGTCCACGATCACCGCGAGCGCGCGGTCGTCGGAGAGCGGCACCAGCCCGAACTGCCGCACCGTCGCCTCGCGCCGGGGCACGAGCACCAGGCCGGCGCAGGCGGACAGGCCCGACAGCACGGCGGTGGTCTCGCTCAACAGCGCCTCGACCGGACCGTCGGCATCGATCCGCGCCTCGATCGCCCGGCGCTCGGCCGCCGACGGCGCGGTCGCCTGCATCATGGCGTCCACGAACAGCCGCAGGCCCCGGTCGGTGGGCCGGCGTCCCGCCGACAGGTGCGGCGCGGCGAGCAGGCCGCCCTCCTCGAGATCCTGCATCACGCCACGGATCGAGGCGGGGGAGAGGTTGAGCGCTCCGGACTGGGCGAGGGTCTTCGACCCGACCGGCTGGCCGTTCTCCAGATAATGCTCGACCACCAGGCGGAAGACGTCGCGCGCCCGGTCGCCGAGTTCGTCGGCGCGCGCGCTCACCGGGCCGCCGGACCGATCAGCGCGGCGACGGGGAGCTGCCGGATGGCGCCGCGCAACGCGTCGAACATGGCGCGGTTCGCCTCCATGTCGCAGCCGTAGTAGGCGCTCAGCACGTCCTGCCGGCCGCCGGCGCGCTGCCAGACGATGTCGACACCGTCGAGGTCGGTGGCGAACCGGCCGCACTCCTCCTGCGTCACCAGCCGCCGGTCGCCGTTGGGCCGGTGCGGTTCCAGCGCGGCGGCGAAGGCGGCGAACTGCTGCGGCGTGGCCGCGAAGGCGCGGTCGCCCATCGCCGCCACATAGCGCTGCCCCTCCCAGTTGCCGCGCCCGTCGCGGGTGACGGTGACGGCGTAGACGGGGCACGCGCCGAAGCAGGGCGAGGTGGAGTAGGTGATCGACTGGAGGTCGGCGGGCACGGCGCGCGACGCGCTGGCCGGGCGCGGCGCCGGCATGGCCGGGGGAGCGTCGGCGGGCATCGTCGCGCAGCCTGCGAGCAGCAGAGAGGAGAGGACAACGGGGTTCGTGAGGCGCATGGGGCAACTCCGTTCGCGGGGAGGGGCACCGTGCCGCGGGCGGCCTCGCCCGGCAATGAACGGCCCGGTGGTAGCGGAGGAGGGACTTGAACCCCCGACACGCGGATTATGATTCCGCTGCTCTAACCAGCTGAGCTACTCCGCCACACCGGGCCGCGTGGTTAGTGCGGCGGGCCGCGAGCGTCAACGCGGCTGCGTGTCTCAGCCAGTGAAACGATGCTCCCGTATCATGTTCCACGGACCGCCGCGATATCGCCACGCGGCGAGCCCCCGGATGACGAGGGCACGCGGCGCGAAGCCGGCGGCGAGCTCGCGCTGCAGCGCCTTGGCCGCCGTCGGCTCGACCTTGTTCTGCACCGTGACGTGTGGCCGCCAGCCGCCGGCGTCCTGCGGCACGAGCATCGCCGAGAAGCGGTCCGCCAGCCGATGGCGGACCGCGTTCAGGTCGGGGGAGACGACGCGGTAGGCGGTGCCCCGCCCCAACCCCATCACACCGGCCAGCTCGGCACGGGGCGGAGGCACGCCGCGGGTCTCCGTCGCCAGCGCCTGGGTCAGCTCACCGGCGAGCGAGGGGGCCAGGTGATGGAACAGCGTCAGATGCGCGTCCAGGTGGTTGCGCTCGGGCGGGAAGTGCTCCGCCCGCTGGCGCGTCAGCCACGCCGCGTCCTCGCGCCCGAAGGTCGCGGTGACGATGATCGGATCGTCCGTCAGATCTCGACCTGGCTGCCCAGCTCGACCACACGGTTGGAGGGCAGGCGAAAGAACTCCATCGGCGATTCCGCGTTCCTCAGCATCCAGAAGAACAGCTTCTCGCGCCACAGCTGCATCCCCGGCGCCTTGGCCGAGATCAGCGTCTGGCGGGCCAGGAAGAAGCTCGTGTCCATCATCCGGAACTCCGGCCCGCAGCCCTCCGCCTCGGCCAGCCCGGCGGGCACGTTGGGTTCCTGCATGAAGCCGTAGCGGAGCACGACGCGGTGGAAGTTCTGCCCCAGGTCCTTGCGCTCGACGCGATGGCGCGCCGGCACGAACGGCACGTTCTGGATTTCCACGGTCAGCAGCACGATGCGCTCGTGCAGCACCTTGTTGTGCTTGAGGTTGTGGAGCAGCGCCGGTGGGACGCCGGAGCTGGCGGACGTCATGAACACCGCCGTGCCGGGCACGCGGGTGGCGGAGTTGGCGGCGGACTGGACGAAGATGCTGATCGGCATCGCCCCGGCCTTCAGCCGCCCCTGCATCAGCTTGCGCCCCTTGGCCCAGGTGGTCAGCAGCGTGAAGGCGATGAAGCCGATCAGGAGCGGGAACCAGCCGCCGTCGGGCACCTTCGTCATGTTCGCCGAGAAGTACGCGAGGTCGACGATGAAGAACAGGACGAGCAGCGGCAGCGCCAGGGCCGGCTTCCACTTCCACAGAGTGAACAGCACCACGGAGATCAGCACCGTGTCGATCAGCATCGCGCCCGTGACCGCGATCCCGTAGGCGCTGGCCAGACTGGACGACGACTGGAACATCAGGACCAGGACGATGACCATGATCATCAGTGCCCAGTTGATGACCGGAATGTAGATCTGGCCCGCCTGCGACTCACTCGTGTGGTCGATGCGCAGCCTGGGTATGAAGCCCAGCTGGATCGCCTGCTGCGTGACGGAGAACGCTCCCGAGATCACCGCCTGGCTGGCGATCACGGCCGCGCAGGTCGCCAGGATGACGAGGGCGCCCCGCATCGCCTCCGGCGCCATGAGGAAGAACGGGTTCTGGATCGCCACGGCGCGTCCCGCGGCGTCGAGCGACAGGATCATGGCCCCCTGCCCCATGTAGTTCAGCAGCAACGCGGGCAGCACGAAGGTGAGCCAGCTCCAGGCGATGGGACGGCGGCCAAAATGGCCCATGTCGGCGTAGAGCGCCTCCGCCCCGGTGACCGCGAGCACCACCGAGCCCAGGGCCAGGAATGCCACCAGAGGGTCCAGGATGAAGAACCCGATCGCGTTGAGCGGATTGAGCGTCTCCACGATGATCCACGGGTCGGCCGACAGGATGTGCCACAGGCCCAGCGCCGCCAGGACGAGGAAATAGACGATCATGATGGGCGAAAAGAACACCGCGACCCTGGCGGTGCCGCGCGCCTGAATGGCGAAGAGCGCGACCAGGATGCCCACCGCAATCGGAAGCACGAACGCGTCCATGCCCGGCCTGACCACCTTCAACCCTTCGACCGCTCCCAGCACCGAGATGGCCGGCGTGATCATCGAGTCGCCGTAGAACAGCGCGGTGGCGAACACGCCGAGCAGCACTATGCCGCGAGTCCAGCTACGCTGTCCGCTGGCCGAGCGGGAAATGAGGGCCAGCAGCGCCAGGCTGCCGCCCTCGCCCTTGTTGTCGGCGCGCGTGATGATCGCGACGTATTTCAGCGTCACCACGATCATCATCGACCAGAAGATGAGCGACAAGACCCCCAGCACGTGCGGCTCGTCCACCTGCATGGGGTGGTGTCCGGCGAAGGTCTCGCGGAAGGCGTAGAGCGGGCTGGTGCCGATGTCGCCATAGACGATGCCGACCGCGCCGGCCATCATCTTGACCAGCGGACCGCCATGGCCGTGCGCGTGACCGGCGTGGTCCTCGTCGGCGGGTCGGCGGTCGGGCAGTGCGGCGGCGGCGTCGGTCATGCGGAAGCCCAGGCGAGACATGCCGGCACGAGCGCCGGAGAACAAACCGGGCCGGTAGCAGGCGGCGCGGGGGCTGCCAAGCGGCCCACCGACGGCTTCACCGCGCGCTCCGGTTCTGCTCGATCCGCCGCAGGAGCTCCAGCCGGACGGCGACGTCGTCGCGCCACCTCGCGTCGGCGGGCGCGCGGGCGAGCAGGCGGGTCCAGATCGCGCGCGCCTCCTCCAGCCGGTCGGCGCGGGCGGCCTCCTCGCCGGCCAGGAAGTCGGGGGCGGGCGAGGCCGAATCGAGCGCGCGCACCTCGTCCATAGCCAGCTCGGCGGCCGGCGTGATCGCGCCGTCGGCATGGGCAATGAGCGCAAAGGCGCGCGCAACGCGCAGGTCTGTGCTCTTCGGCGCGTCGCGCAGGCCGCGCTTGAGGATCGCCAGCGCCAGCTCGGTCCGGCCACGCCGCGCCTGCCCGTCGGAGAACACGATCCAGTTGCGCGCGACGCCGAAATCGCCGCTGCCCAGCCGGTCGCGCAGCGCGAACAGGTCGGCCGCCTCGTCCACCCGCTCCGCGCCGGCGGACATCAGCCGGCCCGGCACGCCCGGCGCGCCGCTCCAAGCATAGCCCGCCGCCCCCAACGTCGCGGCGGCGGCCAGCGGCAGCGCGCCCGCCCGGCCGAGCCCGCCCCAGCGCCAGCCCGCTAGCACGACGGCCAGCGCCAGCGCTCCCACCGCCAGCAGCGTCATCGCCACCGCAACCGCCCCCGCGCCAGCCACCCGCCCAGCGCCGCCAGCGCCAGCGGCAGCGCCCAGAGCGGCCAGGTCGTGCGGTCGAGCGTCGGACGGTAGCTGACCCACTGGCCGTAGCGCGCGATCAGGTCGCCGCGGATCGCCTCCGCTCCCTCCCCCGCCGCGATCCGCCGCCGCACGAAGGCGCGCATGTCGCCCGCGAGATCGGCGTCGGAGTCGGCGATCGACTGACCCTGGCAGACCACGCAGCGCAGCGTGCGCATCAGAGCGCTCGCCCGCGCCTCCGCCGCCGGGTCGGGCAGCTGGCGGTCGGACCAGGCGCTCTCCGCCGGCACCGGCGCGGCGGGCGTCGACATGGACGGCGCGGCCGAGGCGGCGAGCAGCAGCGCCAGCATCACCGGGCCTTCGCCAGTTCGGCGCGCACGGTGCCCAGGTCGTGCGGCATGATCGGGCCGATGTGCTGATAGCGCACGATCCCGTGGCCATCGACGACGTAGGTCTCCGGCACCCCGGACGAACCGAGCGCGATCTGCGCCGCGCCCTCCTGGTCGTCGGCGATGGTGAGATACGGGTCGCCCGCGGTCTTCAGGAAGGCGTCCAGCCCCTGCGGGGTGTCGTGGATGGCGATGCCGTCGATCGGCACGCCGTCCTTCGCCAGCACCTCCAGCTGCGGCGCCTCCGCGCGGCAGGGGACGCACCAGCTGGCGAACAGGTTGACGAGGCGCGGGCCTTCGCCGGCCACGGGCGCGATGGTGGGCCGGTCGGTCAGCGCGGCGGGCAGGTCGAAGGCGGGAAGCGGCCGGCCGATCAGGGCCGAGCGGACCTCCGTCCCGGCCGGCCGGGTGAGCGCGTAGGCGCCGAGCCCGATCAGCAGGCCGAGCACGACCAGCGGCAGCCAGACGTACGCGGACGGACGCGGGGGGGTGGGGTCAGGCATAGGCGCGCTCCTCTCTCAGGCGGCGGTTCTCCCTCAGGCGGCCGAGCGCGGAGAGCGCCCCGCCCAGCCCGATCAGCGCCCCGCCCAGCCAGATCAGCGTGACGAATGGCTTCCACCACAGCCGCACCGTCCAGCGACCATCGGGCAGCCGACCGCCCACGACGGTGTAGAGCTGTCCGTCCCAGCCGGTGCGGATCGCCGCCTCGCTGGTGACGGTGGGCGGCGACCAGAAGGCGCGCTGCTGGGGCCGCAGGGTCGCTCGCGTGCCGCCGCGCGTCACCGCCAGCGTGCCCTCGACCGCCGTCCAGTTCGGGCCGGCGACGGGGCTGACGCCGGCGAGCGTCACCGACCACGGCCCCACGTCCGTCGTGCCGCCGACCGGCAGCGAGGCCAGGCGCTCGACCGAAAAGGCGCTCTCGCTCGCCATGCCAAGCACCGCGACGGCCACGCCCGCGTGCGCGACGATCATGCCCCACACCGGCAGCGGCGTGCGGCGCAGGGCGCGCCCCCGGAGCGGCAGCGGGCTCGCCACGAGCAGCCCCGCCCCCAGCGCCAGCCCGCACCACGGGAGCAGGTGTCCGACCGGGTCCGCGCCCAGCGCGGCGGCCGCCGCGGCCGCGATCAGCACGGCGGCTCCCGGTCCGGCGAGTCGCCTCGGCAGCCCGCGCGGACTGTCGCGCCGCCAGCGCAGCAGCGGTCCCATCGCCATCGCGAGCAGCAGCGGCAGCGCGAACACCGCGCCCGCGCTGTCGAAATAGGGCGGCCCGACGCTGATCGGCGTGCCCAGCGCCTCGGCCGCCAGCGGGTAGAGCGTGCCGACCAGCACGACCGCCAGGATGCCGGTGAGGAGGAGGTTGTTGACGACGAGCGCGCCCTCGCGGCTCCACACCGCGAAGCGGGCGCCCTCGCGGATCGCGTGCGCCCGCAGCGCGAACAGCGTCAGCGCGCCGCCGATGTACACCGCCAGCAGCACGAGCAGCGCCGCGCCGCGCGTGGGGTCCACGGCAAAGGAATGCACGCTCGTCAGCACGCCGGAGCGCACCAGGAAGGTGCCCACCATCGACAGCGAAAAGGCGGTCACCGCCAGCATGATCGTCCACACCCTCAGCGCGTCGCGCGCCGCCAGCACGCTCACCGAGTGGAGGAGCGCGGTCGCCGCCAGCCACGGCATCAGGCTGGCGTTCTCCACCGGGTCCCAGAACCACCAGCCGCCCCAGCCGAGTTCGTAATAGGCCCAGTAGCTGCCCGCCGTGATGCCGAGCGACAGGAACACCCAGGCGGCCAGCACCCACGGCCGCATCGCGCGCGCGAGGTCGCGGCCCACCCGCCCCGTCACCAGCGCGCCGACCGCGAAGGAGAAGGCGAGCGACAGGCCGACATAGCCGAGATAGAGCGTGGGCGGGTGGAACGCCAAGCCCGGGTCCTGCAGCAGCGGATTGAGCCCGTGCCCCTCCGCCGCCGCCGGGATCAGCCGCGCGAACGGGTTGGAGGCGAACAGCAGGAAGAGGTAGAAGCCGAGCGCGATCGCGCCCTGCGCCGCCAGGGTCGCCGAGCGCGTGGCGAGGTCGAGCAGCCGCTCGCCCAGCGCCACCACTGCGCCGCCGACCGCCAGCACGGTGACCCACAGCAGCATCGAGCCCTCGTGGTTCCCCCAGGCGCCCGTCACCTTGTAGAGCCACGGCTTCTCGGAATGGCTCGACGCGGCCACCAGCGCCACCGACAGATCGGTGCGCGCGAACACGGCGAGCAGGCAGCCGAAGGCGAGCGCCGCCAGCGCCGCCTGCAGGACCGCGATCGTGCCCAGATAGCGCGCGGTCGCTTCCGATCCGTCGCGCACCCCCGCCCAGCCGACCGCCAGCTGGAGCGCGGCGAGCGCCGCGGCGAACCACAGCGCGGCGTGGCCGATCTCGGCGATCACGGGGGTCAGCAGGCCCGTTCGTCGGCGGTGCGCATCATCCGCTTGGCGGTGGCGGACGGCACGTAGGTTTCGTCGTGCTTGGCGAGCAGGCCCGTCGCCAGGAAGGTGCCGGCGACGAAGCGGCCGTCGGCGGTGACCCCGCTGCCCTCGCGGAACAGGTCGGGCAGGATGCCGGTGAAGGCGACCGGCACGCACACCCGCCCGTCGCCGACCAGGAAGCGCGTGGTCAGCCCGTCGGCGGACCGCCGCACCGATCCCGTCTTGACCATGCCGCCCAAGCGGACGGGATCGTCGGCCGCCGGTGGCGTGCTCACCAGTGCCGATGCGGTGACGTAGTAGGACGCCTGCGCGCGCAGCGCCACGAGCGCGAACAGACCCGCCGCGACCAGCAGCGCCACCGCGCCCAATCCCAACCACAGGCGCTGCGTCTTGGCCCTCACCGCTCCACCTCGCGCTCGGCCGCGACCATCCGACGCCAGCTCGTCGCCACCAGCAGCGCTGTCCCGCCGAGCGTCACCGCCACGCTGGCCCACAGGAACGTCACGCCAGCGCCAGTCGCCGGAGCCGGGCGCGCGCCTTGCCCCGCGCCGCGAGCGCGCGCATCCGCATCAGCACGACGGCGGCGAAGACCAGCGTGAAGCCCAGCGCCGTCACCAGCAGCGGCCACAGCATCGGCCAGGCGATGGTCGAGCCGCCGAGCAGCGTGACGCTCGGCCCCTGATGCTGGCTGTCGAGCCACTCGACCGAGTATTTGATGATCGGCAGGTCGATGGCGCCCATCACACCGAAGATCGCCGCCACGCGGCTGAGGCCGCCCGGCGCGTCCTCGTCCTCCTCGCCGGCGAGCGCCAGGAAGGCGAGATAGAGGAAGAACAGCACCGCCATCGAGGTCAGCCGCGCGTCCCACACCCACCACGCCCCCCAGGCCGGGCGGCCCCAGAGCGAGCCGGTGGCGAGGCACAGCGCGCAGAACACCGCCCCTGGTAGCGCTATCGCGCGCGCCGCCAGCCCGGCGAGCGGGTGACGCCAGATCAGCACCGACAGGCACGTGACCGTCAGCCCCATCCAGCCGCCCAGCCCCAGCCAGGCGGTCGGCACATGGACGTAGAGGATCCGGAACAGCTCGCCCTGCAGATGGTCGGGCGGCGCCAGCTCCAGCCCCGCCCACAGACCCGCCGCCGCCAGCGCCACGCCGGCGGCCAGCACCGGCATGGTGAGCGCGCGCGCCAGTCGGAGGAAGCGCGTGGGATTGGCGAAGCGGTGCATGGGCGGCGATCACGGCCCGCGCCGCGCTGGGGGCGTTCGGGTCGTGTTCTCCTATAGGGGTGTCGGCGGCGGGTCGCAATGGAGGCGGGTGGGCTCCTGTGTAGGGACCCGCTCGGCGCGGCCGAGTGGGAGGGTGAGGGTGACCGGGTCGGCCGCCTCCTGTCACCCTCACCCTTCCGGCGCTCCGCGCCTCCCGCTCAACTCCTGCCGATCAGTCGGCGCGCGATGTCGTCCGCCACGTCGGAGGCGGAGCGGCCAGTGGCTTCGGCCTCGTCCCACACCTGGTTCAGCCGGTCGGGGATGCCGGCGATGACGCGGTCGGCCTCCGCCCGCGTCGCGCCGTCCAGATATTGCAGCGCCACGTTCACGATGCCGCCGGCGTTGATGACATAGTCGGGGGCGTAGAGCACGCCCGCCGCGCGCATCCGCTCCCCGTCGGCGGCGGTGGCGAGCTGGTTGTTGGCCCCGCCCGTCACGATCGGCGCCCGGAGCGCCGCGATGCTGGCGGCGGTCCACACCGCGCCCAGCGCGTTGGGGCTGACCACGTCGGCGTCGAGCGCCAGGATCGCGTCGGCCGCGACGGTCTCCGCGCCCAGCTCCGCCGCCAGCGCCCGCGCCTTGTCCGGATCGGCGTCGGCGAGCACCAGCCGCGCGCCGTCGCGCGCCAGGTGGCGCGCCAGTCCGCCGCCCACGCTGCCGACGCCCTGGATGGCGACCCGCACACCCTGCGCGCTGTCGCGTCCCAGCCGCCGCCGGATGGCCGCGCGCACGCCCAGGAACACGCCCCGGGCCGTCGAGGGGCCGGGATCGCCGCCCGCGCGACCCTCGGCGGGAGGCAAGCCGCAGACATGCCGGGTCTCGGTCGCGATCACGCCCATGTCGTCCGCGCTCATGCCCACGTCCTGCGCCGTGGCGTAGCGGCCGCCCAGCGAGTCGATCGCGCAGCCGAAGGCGCGCAGCATCGCGGGTGTCTTGGCGCCGTCGGCGGGCGCCAGGATCACGCCCTTGCCCCCGCCCATCGCCAAGCCCGCCATGGCGTTCTTGTAGCTCATGCCGCGCGACAGGCGCAGCGCGTCGGTGACCGCCTCGGCGCTGTCGGCATAGTGCCAGAAGCGCGCGCCGCCGCCCGCCGGGCCAAGCGCGGTCGAGTGGATGGCGACGATGGCGCGAAGGCCGCTGGTCCGATCGGTGAAGAGGTGAACGCCCTCGTGATCGTCGAAGTCGGGCAGGGTCCAGGGTGTCGTCACGCGGGCGGTCGTCCTCGCGGTAAGCAGTAGCATCTACATTCAGGTTCACGTGAACCTGGATCCCGTGGGGCGACCGAGGGGGCTCGAACCCCCGACCTCCGGTACCACAAACCGGCGCTCTAACCAGCTGAGCTACGATCGCCGCACGGGACGTGCGCCTTAGTGGAGCAGGGCCGCGGGGGTCAAGGTGGCGGTGACGGCGAACGCCCCGCCCGCCCTCGGAACGGAGCGGGTCAGGATCGCCGGCACACCTGCTGCATGAGCCGTGGTCGGGACTCCGCCTCGCCCCGCCTCCCCTTGCCGGACAGGAGAGGCGGACGATCCCGCCTCAGCCGTTCACCGCATCCTTCAGGCCCTTGCCCGGGCGGAACTTTGGCTGGTTCGATTCCGCGATGTTCATCGGCTCGCCGGTGCGCGGGTTGCGGCCGGTCGACGCCTTGCGCTTGCCGACGGAGAAGGTGCCGAAGCCCACCAGGCGCACTTCCGACCCGCCCTTCAGCGCACCCGAAATGCAGTCGAGCACCGTGTCGACCGCCGTGGCGGCGTCGCCCCGGCTCAGCCCCGACTTGTCGGCGACCTGCCCGATCAGTTCCTGCTTGTTCACTCGCGTGCTCCCCTTGTCTTTCGTGGCCACAGGGCCTTCGAGTCCCGATCCTGACTAAAGGCGAGCGCGGGCGCGCGAGTCAACGCCCGCGCCGTTCCTCAGTGGGGCAGGCTCGATCCGGCGGACCCGGCGGGCGCCGTGGCGGCCTGCGCCGCCAGTTCGGCCGGATCGGGCCAGGCCGCGCGCTCGTCGGCCTCGGTCCACTCAATCGGCACAATGGGTTGCGCCAATGCGCGGGCGAGCACCTCGTCCACATGGGCCACCGGCACGATCTCCAGCCGGTCCTTGATGGAGGCGGGCACCTCCTCCAGGTCCTTTTCGTTGTCGGCCGGGATCAGCACCGTCTTGATGCCGCCCCGCCCCGCCGCCAGCAGCTTTTCCTTCAAGCCCCCGATCGGCAGCACGCGGCCGCGCAACGTCACCTCGCCGGTCATCGCCACATCGCGGCGCACCGGGATGCCGGTCAGCGTCGAGAGGATGGAGGTCACCATGCCGACGCCCGCCGACGGACCGTCCTTGGGCACCGCGCCCTCGGGCAGGTGGACATGGACATCCCGGCGCAGGAACAGCGAAGGCTTGACCCCGTAGGAGGGCGCGCGCGCCTTCACGAACGCCCAGGCGGCCTGGATCGACTCGCTCATCACGTCGCCCAGTTTGCCGGTGCCCTTGATCTGGCCCTTGCCCGGCACTGTCACCGACTCGATCGTCAGGATCTCGCCGCCGACCTCGGTCCAGGCGAGGCCCGTCACCGCGCCGACCTGGTCCTCCTGCTCCGACACGTCGTCCTTGTGCTTGCGCACGCCCGCGAACTCGCGGAGGTTGTCGGCGTCGACGGTGAAGCTCTCGCCCTTCCCTTCCAGGATGCGGCGCAGCACCCGCCTGGCGACGCGCGCCAGCTCGCGCTCCAGCGTGCGCACGCCGGCCTCGCGCGTGTAGCCACGGATCAGCGCCCGCAGGCCCTCGTCCGTCAGCGCGAACTCGCCCGTCTTCAGCCCGTGCAGTTCGACCTGCTTGGGGATCAGGTGGCGCTTGGCGATCTCCACCTTCTCGTCCTCGGTGTAGCCCTCCAGCCGGATGATCTCCATCCGGTCCAAGAGCGGCTGGGGCAGGTCGAGCGTGTTCGCCGTGGTCACGAACATGATGTCGGAGAGGTCGTAGTCCAGCTCCAGATAATGGTCCTGGAACTTGCTGTTCTGCTCCGGGTCCAGCACCTCCAGCAGCGCGGACGCCGGATCGCCCCGGAAATCCTGGCCCAGCTTGTCGATCTCATCGAGCAGGAACAAGGGATTGGACGTGCCCGCCTTCTTCAGGTTGGTCACGATCTTGCCGGGCAGCGAGCCGATATAGGTCCGCCGGTGGCCCCGGATCTCCGCCTCGTCGCGCACCCCGCCCAGCGACTGGCGCACGAACTCGCGGCCGGTGGCGCGCGCGATCGACTTGCCGAGCGAGGTCTTGCCGACGCCCGGGGGGCCGACGAGGCACAGGATCGGCCCCTTCAGCTTGTTGGTGCGCGCCTGCACGGCGAGATACTCGACGATCCGCTCCTTGACCTTGTCGAGGCCGTAATGGTCCTCGTCGAGCACGCGCTGCGCCTCGACGATGTCCTTCTTCAGCCGGCCCCGTTTGCCCCAGGGCAGGCCCAGCAGCACGTCGAGATAGTTGCGGATCACCGTCGATTCCGCCGACATCGGCGCCATGCCCTTGAGCTTCTTGAGTTCGGAGGTGGCCTTGGCGCGCGCCTCCTTGCTGAGCTTCAGCTTGGCGATCTTCGCCGTCAGCTCGGCGATCTCGTCCTCGTCGCCATCCTCGCCCTGCCCGCCCAGCTCGCGCTGGATCGCCTTCATCTGCTCGTTGAGGTAGTACTCGCGCTGGGACTTCTCCATCTGCCGCTTCACGCGTCCGCGGATCTTCTTCTCGACCTGGATGACGCCGATCTCGCCGTCCATCAGGCCGAGCAGCGCCTCCATGCGCTTGAGTACGTCGAGTTCCGCCAGCAGCGTCTGCTTGTCGGCGACCTTGATCTGCAGGTTGGCGGCGATCATGTCGGCCAGCTGGCTGCGGTCCTCCAGCTCGGAGAGCTGGACCGCGATCTCCGGCGCCAGCTTCTTCGACTGCTTGGCGTAGGCGTCGAACTGCCCGGTGAGCTGGCGGGCGAACGCCTCCGCCTCCGCCCCGGTGGCGGCGGCCTCCTCCAGCGTGTCGAAGGCGGCGGCCGTCCAGCCGTCGCGCTCCTTCAGCGCGGACAGCGCCACGCGCCGTTCGCCCTCGACCAGCACGCGCACCGTGCCGTCCGGGGTCTTGAGCAGCTGCACGATGGTCGCGGTCACGCCCACCGGGTGCAGGTCGTCCAGCACCGGCTCGTCGGTGGCGGCGTCGATCTGGGCGGCGAGCACGATGCGCTTGTCGGCGGCCATCGCCTGTTCGAGCGCCGCGACGGAGCCGTCGCGGCCGACGAACAGCGGCACGACCATGTGCGGGAACACGACGATGTCGCGCAGGGGCAGAAGGGGCAGGATCTGGGTCATGGGGCTCCGTTGGATCGCGCGAAGGGCGCGGGGTTTGACGACGGATATGGGGCGGCCGCGCGGGCCGATCAACCGAGCCCCAGCAGCGCCACGGCGGGCAGCAGGTTCTGGAGCGCGTGGACGGCCGTGGCGAGCGCCCAACCCTTCGCCCAGCCGCCCTCCCGCTTCCAGACCAGGATGGTGACGGAGAACAAGAGGAAGGGCCACCAGATCACCAGGCCCCAGACCGGCGTCACGCTGGAATGCAGCGCGCCCCAGGCGAGCGCCGCCAGCACCGCGGCCCAGCGCGGACCGAACACGCGGTCGAGCGGCCACAGCAGCAGCGCCAGCAGCGCCGTCTCCACCATCGGCGCGAACACGAGAACGCCGAACGCGATCAGCACCGGGTGACCAAGGAACTGCGGCTGCTCGGCGTCCGGCACGGCGACCGACAGCGCCGCGGCGAGCGCCAGGCTGCCGGCGATCGACAGCAGCCAGGTGAACAGCACGTAGCGCACAGGACGCGTGGCGCGGAACAGATAGGTGGGGAGGAGCGGCAGGAGGCGGTCGTCGGCCGCGGTCGTCATTTCGGGAGCGCCGTTCGTGGCTCGGATGTGACGAAGGCCGTCCCGAACCCGCCCAGGCTGAGCCTGTCGATGCCCCGCCCTTGATCTGCCCCGGAGCGCGCGAAGACGAACGACCCTTCGACAAACTCAGGGTGAGCGGATTGCCTCGGATCGGACGATCTACGCAGCCCCGTCCGCCTGCTTTTCGGCATAGACCTTCACCGGCTCCTTGCGGCCCTCGACCACGTCCCTGTCGATCACGACCTCGTCCACGCCCTTCATGCCGGGCAGGTCGAACATCGTGTCGAGCAGGATCGCCTCCAAAATGGAGCGCAGGCCGCGCGCGCCCGTCTTGCGCTCGATCGCCCGCTTGGCGACCGCGACCAGCGCCTCGTCGGTGAAGGCGAGCGTCACGCCCTCCATGTCGAACAGCCGGCCATACTGCTTGGTGAGCGCGTTCTTCGGCTCCGACAGGATCTGGATCAGCGCCTTTTCGTCCAGATCCTCCAGCGTGGCGATCACCGGCAGCCGCCCGACGAACTCCGGGATCAACCCGAACTTCAGCAGGTCCTCGGGCTCGCACTGACGCAGCACCTCGCCCGTCCGGCGTTCGTCCGGACCGGAGACGTAGGCGCCGAAGCCGATCGACTTGCCCTGCAGCCGGTCGGCGATGATCTTCTCCAGCCCCGCGAAGGCGCCGCCGCAGATGAACAGGATGTTGGTCGTGTCGACCTGCAGGAACTCCTGCTGCGGATGCTTGCGGCCGCCCTGCGGCGGCACGGCGGCGGTCGTGCCCTCCATCAGCTTGAGCAGCGCCTGCTGCACGCCCTCGCCCGACACGTCGCGGGTGATGGACGGGTTCTCCGCCTTGCGGCTGATCTTGTCGATCTCGTCGATATAGACGATCCCGCGCTGCGCCTTTTCGACGTTGTAGTCGGCCGATTGCAGCAGCTTCAGGATGATGTTCTCGACATCCTCGCCGACATAGCCGGCCTCCGTCAGCGTGGTCGCGTCGGCCATCGTGAAGGGCACGTCGAGCCTGCGCGCGAGCGTCTGGGCGAGCAGCGTCTTGCCGCAGCCGGTCGGGCCGACTAGCAGGATGTTGGACTTGGCCAGCTCGACCTCGTCGCCCTTCCCCGCGTGTTCCAGCCGCTTGTAATGGTTGTGGACCGCGACCGACAGCACGCGCTTGGCCTGCCCCTGGCCGATGACGTAATCGTCCAGGAACGCGCTGATCTCCTTTGGCGTCGGCACGCCGCCGTCCTTGCGGCCGGCGCTGGCCCCCTTGATCTCCTCGCGAATGATGTCGTTGCACAACTCCACGCACTCGTCGCAGATGAAGACGGTGGGGCCGGCGATGAGCTTGCGCACCTCGTGCTGCGACTTGCCGCAGAAGGAGCAGTAAAGCGTGCTCTTGGAATCGGTGCCCGTCAGCTTGGTCATGTCCATCCTTGGCTCCCCACATGGAGAGCGTGTCTGAAGATCGGGTTTAGCCCGGGCGGGGGGCGGCGGACAAGGGCAGTTTCCCCGCCCGCCGATCCTGCCTGGATCAGTCCTTCACCTCGGTCGGCCCGGTGGGCGCGCCGCCGGAGCCCTTGTCGCCTTGGGCCGGCGTCACCTGCCCTTGGCCGGTGGCGTCGGCCTCGCCGGCCGCCGGGCGTTTTTCGAACACCTCGTCGACCAGGCCGAACTCCTTGGCCTCGTCGGCGGAGAAGAACTTGTCGCGCTCGATGTTCTTCTCGATCTCCTCGAGCGGCTGGCCGGTGTACTTCGCCATCAGCTCGTTCATGACGTGGCGCACGCGCAGGATTTCCTTGGCGTGGACCTCGATGTCGGCCGCCGTGCCCTGCATTCCTCCCGAAGGCTGGTGGATCATCACGCGCGCGTGCTTCAGCGCGACCCGCATCCCGGGCTCGCCGGCCGACAGCAGGAAGGCGCCCATGCTGGCCGCGAAGCCCGTGCAGACGGTGCCGACGCGCGGCCGGATGTACTGCATGGTGTCGTGGATCGCCATGCCCGCCGTCACCGAACCGCCAGGCGAGTTGACGTACATGAAGATGTCCTTCTTCGGGTTCTCGGATTCCAGGAAGAGCAGCTGGGCGGTGATCAGCGAGGCCATCGTGTCCTCGACCGGGCCGACCGCGAAGATGATGCGCTCGCGCAACAGGCGCGAGAAGATGTCGAAGGAGCGCTCGCCGCGCGAGGACTGCTCGATGACGATCGGCACCAGGCTGTTGGTCATCGGGTTGGTGTCGCCGGTCGAGGCGATGTGCGCGCCGAGGCCGGCGAAGGGGTTCGTGGTCATGGGGGATCTCGCGGGTTCGGGTGAGCCGCCTAGTTTGGGGGTGACCCGCCCGGCGTCAAGTGGAGGGCGGGCGTCGCGTGGAAGGGGGGATCAGCCGAGCGGCCGGTCCAGCACGCCCACCACCGGCGATCCGGTCGGCCCCGGCCCGACGCTGATCGTCACGTCGCGCCCCTTCTCCTTCGAATAGAGCGCGCCGGCCCCGCCCGCGCCGTCCTGTCGCGCCGGGTTCATGCCGTGCGTCTTGAGCGCGCGCTCGTAGAAGTCCATCGCGGCGGCCGCCGTGCCGGGCGCGGTCAGGTTGGCGGTCAGCACGCCGTTCTGCTCCGAGGCGAAGTTGACGCCGGCGCCCGGCATCAGCGGGGCGTAGTCCGGCAGCGTCGCCTCGACCGGAGCCACGGCGGTGTTCGCCGCCGCCGTCCCGTTCGCCGGCTGGACCGCGGCCGGGGCGGCGTTGTCGGCCGGCGTCGGGGACGCGTCGCAGCTGGCCAGCGCGAGCGCGGCGGGGGCGAGAAGGATGAGGCGCATGGGACATCTCCTGTTGTGCGAGGCCGCAGGGTGGCCGCGCGACGCACCGCTGGCAAGCGCGCGTCAGGGGGCCGGCAGGGCGAGATAGGCGAGCCGCCGCACCTCGCGCCGCCCGCGCACCACCGTGTCGAGGATCAGGCCGCAGACGAACGACAGGCTCGCCAGCACGACGAGCCCCGTCACCCCCACGGCGGTCGGCAGGCGCGGCACCAGCCCGGTCTGGGCGTAGGTCCAGACGAGCGGCGCGGCCAGGACCGCCGCGAGCAGCAGCAGCCCCCAGCCGATCGCCCCGAAGAAGCTCAGCGGTCGTTCGACGCGATAGAGCGTGGCGATGGTCGCCAGGATGCGCCAGCCGTCGCGCCAGGTGGACAGCTTCGACTCCGACCCGTCCGGCCGGGCGGCGTAGGCGGTCGCCTCCTCGGCGACCGGCATCCGCAGTTCGAGCGCGTGGACGGAGATCTCCGTCTCGATCTCGAAACCGGAGGAGAGCACCGGAAAGCTCTTGACGAAGCGGCGCGAGAACACGCGGTAGCCCGACAGGATGTCGTTGAACGAACGTCCGAACAACCGCGCCAGCAGGCCGGTCAGCAGGCGGTTGCCGAAGCGGTGCCCGCGCCGGTAGGCCGCCTCCAGTTCGGACCGGCGGGCGCCCACCACCATGTCGAGCTGCTCGCGCCGCAGGCGCTCGATCAGGCGCGGGGCGGCGGCCGCCTCATAGGTCGCGTCGCCATCGGCCATGACATAGATGTCGGCGTCCACATCGGCGAACATGCGGCGCACGACGTGACCCTTGCCCTGCATCGGCTCGCGCCGGACGATTGCGCCCGCCCGCTCAGCGACCGCCACCGTGTCGTCGGCGGAGTTGTTGTCGTAGACATAGACGGCGGCGTCCGGCAGCGCGGCGCGGAACTCCGCCACCGTGCGGCCGACCGCCGTCGCCTCGTTGTAGCAGGGCAACAGCACGGCGACGCGCGGGACGGGATCCGTGCTCACGCGCCGCGCTCCGGCCTATTCGCCGTCGCCCGCCTTTGACTTGGCGGACTGTTTCGAGACCGTCTTGGTCGCGGAAGCCTTGCGGGTGGTCGCGCTCCTAGCCGGAGCCTTGGCCTCGGCGGACTGCGCCACCGTCTTCTTGACTGGAGCCTTCTTGGCCGCCTTGACGGGAGACGCCTCGGCGCCGTCAGCCGGTTTGGCCGGAGCCTTGCGGACGGCCGCCTTCTTCGCGGGCTTCGTCTCCCCGGCGGCCGCCGAGGTCTCGCTGGCGTCACCGTCCGCCGGCTTCGCCTCGGCCTTGGCGGCCGGCTTCCTCGAAGCGGGCTTGGACGCGCCCTTGGTGGGCGTGCCCTCGGCCTGCGGCTCCTCCTCGATCGCCGCCTGGAGCGTGTCCAGGTCGACCTCGCGGTCGGTCACCTGCGCCGTCGCGAACAGCCAGTCGACGACCTTGTCCTCGTAGAGCGGCGCGCGCAGCTGGGCGGCGGCCATCGGGTTCTGCGAGACGAACTGCGCGAACTGCTGGCGCTGCTCGGCCGGATATTGCTGCGCCGCCTGCGCCACGAGCGCCTGCATCTCGGCCTGGCTGACCTCGATGCCGTTGCGCTGTCCGATCTCGGAGAGCAGCAGGCCGAGCCGCACGCGGCGCTCCGCGATGGCGCGATAGTCGTCGCGCTCCCCCTCCATCTCGACGCGGGCGGCCTCCGGATCGTCCTCGTGGCTCGCCTCGTGCTCCAGCTGGTGCCAGATCTGGTCGAACTCGGCGTCCACCATCGACGGCGGCACCGGAAAGTCGTGCGCGGCCGCCAGCCGGTCGAGCAGCTTGCGTTTCATATGCGTGCGGGTGAGGCCGTTGTGCTCCTGCTCGATGTTGGCGCGCAACAGCTCCCTCAGCTTGTCGAGGCTCTCCAGCCCCAGCGAGGTGGCGAAGGCGTCGTCCGCGGCCGTCTCCTTGGCCGTCTGCACCCGCTTGATCGTCAGGTCGAAGGTCGCCTCCCGGCCCTTCAGGGCCTCCGCGCCATAATCATCGGGGAAGGTGACGGCGATCGTCTTCTCCTCGCCCGCCTTCACGCCGACGAGCTGGTCCTCGAAGCCGGGGATGAGCGTGCCCGACCCGATCACGACGGTCATGTCGCTGCCGGTGCCGCCGTCGAACGGCGTGCCATCGACCTTGCCGACGAAGTCCATGACGATCTGGTCGCCCGCCTTCGCCTTGCGGCTCTTGGGCGCGTCCTTCCAACTCGTCTGCTGGCCGGCGAGCCTGGCCACCGCCTCGTCGACCTCGGCATCCGTCACCGGCGCGGTCAGGCGCTCGAGCGTGATGCCCCCGATCCTCGGCTCGCCCATGTCGGGCAGCGTCTCGAGCTCCATCGTCAGTTCGATGTCCTGACCGGGCGCGTACTCCTTCGCCAGCTCGACCTTGGGTTCGGCGGCCGGGCGCAGCTTGTGGTCGGAGAGCGTGCGGTCGATGCTCTCGCGCACGGTCTGGCCGACCACCTCCTGCGTCACCGCCTCCCCGTGCATCTTGCGCACCAGGTTCACGGGCACCTTGCCGGGGCGGAAGCCGGGCATCCGCACCTGGGGCGCTACGCGCTTCAGCTCGGAGTCGACCTTGCCCGCGATCTCGTCGGCCGGGATGGTGACGGTGTAGGCGCGCTTCAGCCCCTCGTTCAGGGTTTCGGTGGCGTGCATGGGCATGGGTCCCGTCCGCTTGAGTGATACGGTGAGCCGCGCCCCGGGGCGGCGGCGAAGCTGGTGCGGGCGAAGGGACTCGAACCCCCACATCTTGCGATACTTGGACCTAAACCAAGCGCGTCTACCAGTTCCGCCACGCCCGCGAGCCTCGGCCGAAGGGGCGGCTCTAAGCGAGGGGGCGCGTGGGGGCAAGCGGGCTCGTTCCCCCCTCCCTGCAAGGGAGGGGCTGGGGGTGGGTGCGAGCGAAGGGAGCGGGTTTGGTTCGCTGCGCGAGCGCGCGCTTCGCACACGCACTCACCCCTTGATCCCTCCCTTGCAGGGAGGGGAAGACTGTCCTCACTCCACCCGCGCGTTCGCCACCATGGCGTCGAAGTCCGGACGCGCGGCGTCGAAATAGTGGGAACGGGTGCCGTCGAGCGTCATCAGATAGAGCTTGCCGCCGACCTCCGCCATCACCGCCCGGCCTTTTCGCCGCACGTCGTCGGGCGTCAGATAATCGAAGTCCATCGCGACGCCGGTGGTGTCGAGAAAGCCCACCGGGGCCACCTCAGTCGGCGTGAACTGCACCACCCCGCCCCTCACCCGGTAGTAGCTCTCGACCATCGCGGTCAGCTCCGGCGGCGACATGCCGGCGCGGAACACGGGCACCTGCCGGTCCTCCTTGCGCCGCTGCCGCACCAAAGCCGCGCCGCTCTGCAGGCCGCCGAAGAACGAGATCGAGTCGAGCACCGCGCCGTTCTTGGTCCAGTTCTCCTCCTGGGAGAGCTGGTCGAGCCCGCGCGGCAGGCGGTTCCACGCGTCGGGCGGAGTCACCCGCAGATGACGCGCGGCGACCGCCGGCTGGTTGGCGGGCACCAGGCCATAGCTGGCGCAGGCGGCGAGCGTCAGGGCCAGTGCGGAGGCCAGTGCGAGCGGTCGTCTCATGTTCGTCCCCCTTCAGGTCGCCAGCGTGTGCCGCACGATCGCCGCGTCGGGCGCCTGCGGATCGAGCTCGAGGTAGCGCTGGAGCGCGGTGCGCCCCTGGTCCCCCTGACCTCGCTTCAGCGCGCCATAGCCATAGGCGCGCCACGCCTTGGCCGGCGGCTCGGGCAGCGACACGGCGGCGGTGTAGGAGGCGAACGCGCGCTCCGCATCGCCATCCCGGTCGCGCAGCGCATAGACGTCGCCCTCCGCCAGGCGCAGCGGCGCGGTCCAGCCGCCGGTCGCCAGCCGGCTGACGAGGTAGAGCGAGGCACCCGGATCGTTCAGCTTCACCTGATCGTCCAGATAGGCGACCATGTGCGGGGCCATCGCAGCGGCGTACCGCTCGGTCCCGTCCTCCGTCGCGCCCGGCCGCCGCGCCGCCATCGCCCGGGCGGCGGCGGCCAGGTCCCTCATCCGCTCGTCCGTGGCGGGATGGGTGGCGAGCAGGGAGTAGCCGCGCTTGCGCCGCTTGCGGCGCTCGTCCGCGCTCGCCTGCTGCTCCGCGATCAGCTGTTGCCACACGAGGCTCGCGGACATCGGATCGTATCCGGCGCGCCCGAGAAGCTGGACGCCCCAGTCGTCCGCCTCGCGCTCCAGCTCCCGAGAGTAGGAGAACGCCGTCAGGAAGATCGCGTTGTTGATGACGCTGACGAGATCGTAGGTGCTCACGCCAGCCGCCACGCCGCCCAGCCCCAGCCCCAGGGACAGGAAATTGGCGATGGCGAACTTCCGCTTCTGATTGCGGAACTGGCGAATGATGTGGTTCTTGAAATAATGCCCGCTCTCATGGCCCAGCACGGCGGCCAGCTGCGCTTCGTTGGCCATCCGGACCAGAAGCCCGGTGTTCACGATCATCATGCCATTGGGATACATCCCGGCGTTGAAGTCGGCCGTGCGGAACAGATAGAGGCGGAAGTCGCGGCTGGCTCCGCCGGTGATCCGGTCGGTCACGCCCTTCAGATAATCGGTGAGCGCCGGATCGCGCACCAACTGGTCGGAGGTCTTGATCTCCTCCTCCACCCGCTCGAGCTGAGCCCAGATGCCGCGCTCGTCCTTGTCCGTCGGCTCATAGCCGGGGCCGCGCGCCGCCTCCTCGGCGGATTGGGCCAGCGCCAGCGACGGGAGGGCGCACAGGGCGGAGCCGCACAGGCCACCGCCGACCACCTGCCGCCGGGTCAGCGCGCTCACGATCGACCCTCCTCGCGCCGCTGACGTCGGATGTCCTTGCCCGGCTTCATGGAGCCCAGCAGCGACTCGACCGTCGCGGTCGCCCCCTCCGGGGTCCGCATGTCGCCGATCGACGAGGTGAGCAGGTTGTTCCAGACGATCCGCCCGGTCTTCAGATCGACCAGCGACGCAAAGGCGAGCCGCGTCTTGCCGCCCACGCCGACGCACGCGCCGATGATGCACCCCGCATAGCCCAGGATCTTGAGCGCCACGCGACCGGACGACGAGAAACTGTCCTCCGCATAGAGGAACAGCGCGTAATCGTGGCCCGTCCTGCGCCCGAACTCGACCGCCTGCTCGCCCAGCGTCCAGTCGAATTTGTTGCGCTTGGTGGGCAGTGGCACGCCCGCGTATTTGTGGGTGATGATCGCCTGGCGCACGGCGTCGTGCAGCTCCTGCAGGTCGATCGCCAGCTGCGGGTCCGCGCCGGTGTCGGAGTAGCTGGACGCCACCACCGTCTCGCCGCCGCGTCCCGCCTCCTCCGCCCGGATGGCGGCGATCAGGTTGGCGCGCGCCTGGTCGGTCCAGTCCTCGCGCGGCTCGACGATGCCGCTGGCGGTGAGCAGGCCGACCGACACGTCCGGCCGCATGACGATCAGGTCGTACTGCCCCTGCGGCGGCGTGAAGGCCACGTCCATCACCTGCTTGGTCGAGGTGCAGGCCGACAGCGCCATCGCGCCCGCGGCCAGTGTCGCCAGTGCCTTGCCCGCCATCAGACTCTCCCGTTCCCCTTCTGTGCTTAGCGCCGCGCGCGATGCGAGCCAAGCGAAGTCGATGCGGCAGAGTCTCCCCTCCCTGCAAGGGAGGGGATCAAGGGGTGGGTTGCGGGCGCGCAAGCGGCCGCTGGCGAAGCCACTCATCAGCCCTGGTCGGCTCGGCTGCGCCTCGCACCCACCCCCAGCCCCTCCCTTGCAGGGAGGGGAGCCTCAACGCACCCTGCCAGTCCCGGCACCCCTCCCATGTTGCCTGCCGGCTGACACGGGGGCATGAAGGGCGGCATGGCCAGCTCTCCACCCGCCGAAGGCAACATCGCCCTCCTGATCGACGCCGACAACGCGTCGCCCGCCGGCATCGACCCGGTGCTCACCGTACTGGCCGAGCTGGGCACGGTGAACATCCGCCGCGCCTACGGCAACTGGCGCAAGCAGGGGCTGAAGAGCTGGGCCGACCTGATCCACCGCTACGGCATCGAGCCCTCCCAGCAGTTCGACCTGACCAAGGGCAAGAACGCGACCGACATGCGCATGACGATCGACGCGATGGACCTGATGTGGGCGGGCCGCGTCACAGGCTTCGGCATCATGAGTTCGGACAGCGACTTCATGCCGCTCGCCATGCGCCTCCGGCAACAGGGCCTGCCCGTCTACGGCTTCGGCAACGACCGCGCGCCCGAGGGCTTCCAGGCCGCCTGCTCGCGCTTCATCGACGTCGGCAAGCTGGTGGCGGGCAGCCGGTCGAGCGGCGCGCCGCCGGCGAATGGTGCGCCCAACGACAAGGAGGAGGTCGATGACGAGCTGCTGAAACTGCTGGTCGACGCCTACAACGCCTCCAAGCGCGACGAGCGCGGCTTCGTGAACCTGCGCTCGCTGGGCCAGCTCGCCGGCAACCGATCGAGCTTCGACGCGCGCAACTACGGCTACAGCCGCCTCTCCGACCTGATCGCCGACGTCCCCAACTTCCAGAGCGAGAAGCGCGAGGGCGGGCAGGTGTTCGTGAAGCGGGTGAGGTGAGGCACGCGAGGTGATAGGATGATATCATGACCGTCCAGCAGCCTCTCCCGCCTGGCAAATACAAACTCCGGGTCGAAGAGTACCAGCTGCTCGCTGACGCAGGTGTGTTCGGAGGCGCCAGGACCGAGCTGATCGACGGGGACATCATCGTCATGAGCCCCGAGTTCCGGCCGCACGCCTACGTCCGGGAAGAGCTGGCCTATCGAATCCGACGCGCCCTCGAATCGGCGGGCAGCGACCTCTATCCGGCCGCCGGAAGCGTTCTGATGGGTGACCACGACATGCCGCAGCCCGACATCGTGCTGACGCGCGAGCCACGCGGCAAGGGGCCGATCCCGCTCGGCTCCGTCGCATTGCTCGTGGAGGTCTCCTCGACGACGCTGGAGCAGGACACGACGATGAAGCTGGCGCTCTATGCATCCGACGGCGTGCCGGAATACTGGATCGTGGATGTCGCGGGCGAACGGATCACGCAGCTCTGGTCCCCCGCCGGCTCCTCCTACGGACAGCGCCGGGAGGTGGCGTTCGGCACGCCGCTGGCGGCGGCGACCAGCACCCGGATCGCGGTGGAGACCAACGGGCTGACGTGAGCCGGGCCGGACGGCCTCCTCTAACCCACCCCACCCCGCCTCACCGAGTCAATTTCTTGTACGCCAGCTTGGTCGGGCGATCCGCCGCGTCTCCCAGCCGCCGGCGCTTGTCCTCCTCGTACGCCGCGAAGTTGCCCTCGAACCACTCGACGTGGGCATCGCCCTCGAACGCCAGGATGTGGGTCGCCAGGCGGTCGAGGAAGAAGCGGTCGTGGCTGATGACCACCGCGCAGCCGGCGAAGTTCTCGATCGCCTCCTCCAGCGCGCCCAGCGTCTCCACGTCCAGATCGTTGGTCGGCTCGTCGAGCAGCAGGACGTTGCCGCCGGTCTTCAGCATCTTGGCGATGTGGACCCGGTTGCGCTCGCCGCCCGACAGCTTGCCGACGTTCTTCTGCTGATCCTGACCCTTGAAGTTGAAGGCGCCCACATAGGCGCGGGTCGACATCTCGTGGCCGTTGACCACCATCGAGTCCAGGCTGTCGGAGATCTCCTCCCAGACATTGTGCTTGGGGTCCAGGTCGTCGCGGCTCTGGTCGACATAGCCGAGGCGCACCGTGTCGCCGACGTCCACCTGGCCCTCGTCCGGCTGTTCCTGGCCGGTGAGAATCTTGAAGAGCGTCGACTTGCCGGCACCATTGGGGCCGATCACGCCGACGATGCCGCCGGGCGGCAGCGTGAAGCTCAGATCCTCGAACAGCACGCGGTCGCCATAGGATTTGGTGAGCTTCTCGGCCTCGATCACCTTGCCGCCCAGCCGCTCGGGCACCTGGATGACGATCTGCGCCTTGCCCGGCTTGCGGTTCGACTGCGCCTCCTGCAGCTCGTCGAACTTGCGGATGCGCGCCTTGGACTTGGTCTGGCGCGCGGCCGGGGTCTGGCGGATCCACTCCAGCTCGCGCGACAGCGACTTCTGGCGACCGCTCTCCTCGCGGTCCTCCTGCTCCAGGCGCTTGGCCTTCTTCTCCAGGTAGGTGGAGTAGTTGCCTTCGTATGGGAAATACCTGCCGCGATCGAGTTCCAGGATCCACTCGACGACATTGTCCAGGAAGTAGCGGTCGTGGGTGATCATCAGCACCGCGCCGGCATACTCCTTCAGGTGGTTCTCCAGCCAGTCGACGCTCTCCGCGTCCAGGTGGTTGGTGGGCTCGTCGAGCAGCAGGATCGAGGGCTTCTGGATGAGCAGGCGGGTCAGCGCCACCCGCCGCTTCTCGCCGCCCGACAGCGTGTCCACCGCCGCGTCGCCCGGCGGACAGCGCAGCGCCTCCATCGCGATCTCCAGCTGGTTGTCGAGCGTCCAGCCGTCCACCGCGTCGATCTGTTCCTGCAGGACGCCCATCTCCTCCATCAGCGCATCGAAGTCGGTGTCGTCCTGTGGGTCGCCCATCTCCGCCGAGATGGCGTTGAAGCGGTCCACCATGTCGGCGGTCTCGCGCGCGCCGTCGCGGACATTCTCCAGCACCGTCTTGCTGGCGTCGAGTTCCGGTTCCTGCGGCAGATAGCCGACGGTGATGTTCTCGCCCGACCAGGCCTCGCCGGTGTATTCCGTGTCGACGCCGGCCATGATCTTCATCAGCGTGGACTTGCCCGCTCCGTTCGGACCGACGATGCCGATCTTGGCACCTTGATAGAACTGAAGGCTGATGTCCTTCAGCACCGGCTTGGGCGCGCCGGGGAAGGTCTTTGTCAGGTCCTTCATGACGTAGGCGTATTGTGCGGCCATGGCGGCGGCGATGCTCCAGGATGTGTTCGGAAGTGCGGGCCTAGGTAGGAGCGGGGCGCGACCTTGGCAATCGGGACGCGGGTCTCGCCCGAGCGAGCAGACGGACCAGCGTCCATCCCGCCGCAAGGACGACGAACGGCATGGCGGGATGGTGATAGCGCACCTGTCCGGTGAAGACGAACGCCGTCAGGCTGACGAACACCGGCATCAGCAGCAGCAGCGCCAACGGACGGTGCGGCCCGCGTCCGGTCACGACGGCCCGCGCGCCGATCCAGAAGGCGGGCAGCGCGAGCACCAGCAGAACCAGGTAATAGAGCTGGTTGACGATCTGCGCGATCCTGATCGTGCGCGCCGCGCCGGGATAGCTGTTCTCCAGGCTCCAGAAGGCGTCGGTGTCCTTGCGCCAGACCAACGCCACCTTCTTCACGCCGAGACTGAGATATGCGAGCGGGTGGCCGGCGATCCAGCGCAGGGCCGCGGCCTTGAGAGTGCGGTCGACCTCCACCTGCCGCGCCACGCGCTCGCCCGCCGGGACGCCAGTGGCCGCCATCAGCGCCGGCTCTTCGAGCAGCATATGGTCCCCGGTGGCGCGGTCGTTCGCACCGGTGATAAGCCCGATGCCGCCGTTGGTGGACAGCGACGCCGTGCCCATCGTCATCGCGTTGCGGATCGACCAAGGCACAACTATGGCCGCCATGCCGACGCCCAGCGCCAGGGCGCCGATCAGCAGCCTCCTCCAGCCGAGGCGGAACACCCAGGCGACGCCGATCAGCGCGCCCACGGGAAACAGCAGCATCTGTGTCCGCATCAGCGCCGCCAGGCCGAACACCATTCCGGCGCCCAGCAACCACGACCAGCGGCCTCGCGCGGCGACTACGAGCGCCAGCCCCGCCATTCCAATCGCAGCGGCGGCCGGCTCAGACCAGGACGTGCCAACATAGACGATGTGCGCGGGATAGACGGCGTAAAGGAGGGCCGCCAGGCGACCGGCGAGGCGGTTCTCCAGCACCCGGTCGCCGAACCACAGGATCAGCCCCAGTGTGCCAAGACCCGCGAGCAGATTGACGAGGACAGGTCCTGCCACGCGCGGCCCGACCAATCGGTGCATGAGCGAGAGCAGCAGCGGATGGCCCACCGGCCATAAGGCGGTCGGCTGCCCCTGCTCCACATATCCACCCCCGTTCGCCAACTCTGCGCTCCGGTCGAGGTAATAGGCGCCGTCGGAGATCAGTCGCTGCTCACTGAAAGGCTACGGTGCGCCGCCACCTCCCGAGACAGGTCGCGCGCGGCTGTGCCGGAATGGGACCGATCCGGGGCCGCTGCGGGACCTGCAAGACCTTTGCCGTTCCCGCAGCGGCCCGCTAGTCCGGTTCTATGAAGCGACTCCTCCTCTGGGCTACGGCCCTCCTGCCGACCTCCCTCACCGCACAGACGACCGCTCCGCCGAACGCCGCGCCCGAGGTGGCCGCGACTCCGGCCGAGGACGATGCCCGGCCGCTTAATGCCGTTGTTTACGACAAACGGGTGGTTGAGGCGCGCGACGCGGCTCTGTCGGATACGGTGGCCTACGGCATCGTGCGCGACCTCACGACCCAGGTCGGGTCGCGCATGGCGGGCACTCCGGCGGAGGCGCGGGCGCGCGACTGGGCGGTGGCGCGGCTGACCGCGATGGGCTTCGCCAATGTCCGCATCGAGCCCTTCGACCTGCCCGTCTGGGTGCGCGGCGAGGAGCGGGCTGAGGTGACCGCCCCCTACCCCCAAAAGCTGGCGGTGACCGCGCTCGGCAATTCGGCGTCAACCGGGCCGGAGGGACTGACGCTGCCGGTCGCCTATTTCCCGACGCTCGCCGACCTGGAGGCGGTGCCGGACGGCTCCCTGACGGGTCGCATCGCCTTCGTCAGCCATCAGATGACTCCGACGCAGGACGGTTCGTCCTACGGCGCGTTCGGTCCCGCCCGCTTCGTCGGTCCGTCGATCGCCTCGCAGAAGGGAGCGGCGGCGATCGTCATCCGCTCGGTGGGCACCGACCATCACCGCAATCCGCACACCGGAAACACCAACTTCGCCGACGGCGTCCGGCCGATCCCGGCGGGCGCGGTGTCGATCCCCGACGCCGAGCAGCTGGCGCGGATGTTCGAGGACGGGCGGCCGGTGACGATGCACCTCACCCTCACGCCTCAGCCGATCCGACCGGGACAGTCGGGCAACGTCATCGCGGAAGTGCCGGGCTCCGACCCGTCCGCTCCGATCATCGTCATCGGCGGCCATCTCGACAGCTGGGACCTGGCCAGCGGGGCGATCGACGACGGCGCGGGCGTGGCGATCACGACGGCGGCGGCCAAGCGTCTGATGGACCTGGGCGGCGGCCGGCGCACGGTGCGGCTGGTGTGGTTCGGGGCGGAGGAGACGGGCCTGTGGGGCGGCAAGGCCTACGCCGCCGCGCACGGCTCCGAACCGCACGCCTTCGGCGCGGAGAGCGACTTCGGGGCCGACCGCATCTGGTCGTTCGACCACCAGTTCGCGCCGGCCGCCAAGCCGGCGGTCGAGCGGCTGGCGCGTGTGCTCGCGCCGCTGGGCATCGGCGTGGGCAAGGAGGAGAGCGGCGGAGGGCCGGACATCGGTCCGCTGGCGGCGCTCGGCGTGCCCGCGATCGAGATGAGCCAGGACGGCACGCGCTATTTCGACATCCACCACACGCCCGACGACACGCTGGACAAGATCGACCCGAAGCAGATGGCGCAGAACGTCGCCGCCTGGACCGCGCTGCTCGTCACCATGGCGGACGCGCCGGAGGTGCTGTCGACCCGCGTGACCCGCGCCGAGCGGTGAGGGTCGCGCTGCTGCCGCTGGCGCTCGCCGCCTGCTCGCCCGACGGGGGCGGTGGCACGGCGAAACGGCGCGGCGCTTGCCGAACGGGCGGATGCGATCGCGGCGCAAGCCAACGAGCAGGTGAACAGCGCCATCACGGAGCTGGGGCCGAACGAGCTCTACGCCCCGGAGGATACCGATGCCCCATCGGACGGGAGCGGGACGAGCCCGCCCGGTCCTTGATGAAGGCGGCATGATGTCCGTCGCCGCTTTGCGTCGGCCGGCACATCAGATCACCCGATCGCCATCGGGAGGCGCAACAAAGAGGCCGTCCGTCGGTTGGACAAGCACCCTCTCGGTCGCAGCGCCGATCCACAAACTCAGAGGTACGCCCTGCCTGCGACGATTGCCTATGCCGAGGCTGAACCGCGCGGCTTTGAGGAGGTCGCGGGCGTGCGGGCCGAACTCACCAGGAGACCTTCCGCCCCATGACGCAGACTTCCGACGCCGAGCAGCTCGCCATCGACACGATCCGCACCCTGGCGATGGATGCGGTGCAGGCGGCGAATTCCGGCCATCCGGGCACGCCGATGGCGCTGGCCCCGGTCGGCTACGAGCTGTGGCGCGACCATCTGCGCTACGACCCCGACACGCCCGACTGGCCGAACCGCGACCGCTTCGTGCTGTCGGTCGGCCACGCCTCCCTGCTGCTCTACGCGCTCCTGCACCTGGCCGGGGTGCGAGAGATCGACGCGGACGGGAACAAGACCGGCGCGCCGGCCGTGTCGCTGGACGACATCAGGAACTTCCGCCAGCTCGACTCCAAGACGCCCGGCCATCCCGAATACCGCATGACCACCGGCGTCGAGACGACCACCGGACCGCTCGGCCAGGGCTGCGGCAACTCGGTCGGCATGGCGATCGCGGAGCGCGCGCTGGCGGCGCGCTACAACCGCGACGGCTTCGACCTGTTCGACCACGACGTCTACGTCTTCGCGGGCGACGGCGACATGATGGAGGGCGTCAGCCAGGAGGCCGCCTCGCTCGCCGGCCATCTGCGGCTGTCGAACCTCTGCTGGGTGTACGACAGCAACCACATCACCATCGAGGGCAAAACCACCCTCACCTTCACCGAGGACACGGGCGAGCGGTTCGAGGCCTATGGTTGGAACGTGATCCACGTGGACGACGCCAACGATCGCGAAGCGTTCGGCCGCGCGGTGGACTCCTTCAAGGCATGCGGGGACAAGCCGACCTTCATCGTCGTCCACTCCATCATCGGCTATGGCAGCCCGATCGCCGGCACCAGCAAGGCGCACAGCGACGCGATGGGTGAGGATGCGATCCGCGAGACCAAGCGCTTCTACGGCTGGCCGGAGGACGCGCGGTTCCGGGTGCCCGACGAGGCGAAGGCGGACCTGTCCGATGCGATGCGCGCGCGCGGCGGCAAGCTGCGCGAGGAGTGGGAGGCACTGTTCGCGCGCTACCAGGACACGCACCCCGACCTCGCCCGCGAGATCGAGGGCCTGCGCTCCGGCAAGCTGCCGGACGGCTGGGACGCGGACCTGCCGGCCTTTCCGGCGGACGAGAAGGGCATGGCGTCGCGCGAGGCGAGCGGGAAGGTCCTGAACGCCATCGCGCCCCATGCGCCGATGCTGATGGGCGGGGCCGCCGACCTGGCGCCCTCCACCAAGACGCTGATCGCCGAGGGCGGCCAGTTCGAACCCGGTGACTGGGGCGGGCGCAACCTGCATTTCGGGGTGCGCGAGCACGCGATGGGGGCGGCGGCAAACGGCATGGCGCTCAGCTATCTGCGCCCCTACACCGCCACCTTCCTGGTGTTCGCCGACTATATGCGCCCGCCGATCCGGCTGGCCGCGATCATGGAGCTGCCGGTCGTGTTCGTCTTCACCCACGATTCGATCGGGGTCGGCGAGGACGGGCCGACGCACCAGCCGATCGAACAGCTCGCCATGCTGCGCGCGACGCCGGGCCTCGACACCATCCGGCCGGGCGACGCCAACGAGGTGGTGGAGGCGTGGAAGGTGGCGCTGTCCCACACCCACGAGCCGACCGCGCTGATCTTCTCGCGCCAGCCGATCCGCACGCTGGACCGCAGCCGCTACGCCCCGGCGTCAGGGCTGGCGAGGGGAGCCTACGTTCTGGCCGATTGCGAGGGCGGCGAGCCGGAGGTCATCCTGATCGGCACGGGCAGCGAGGTGCCGCTGGTGGTGGACGCGCACGAGCGGCTGACCACGGAGGGCGTGCGCTCGCGGGTCGTGTCGATGCCCAGCTGGTTCCTGTTCGAGCGGCAGGACCAGGCCTATCGCGACTCCGTGCTGCCGCCCGGCGTCACCGCGCGCCTGGCCGTCGAACAGGGCGGATCGCTTGGCTGGGGCCGCTATGTCGGCTTGGCCGGCGACACCATCACCATGTCCACCTTCGGCGCCTCGGCACCCATCGCGAAGCTGATGGACAAGTTCGGCTTCACCGTCGACGCGGTCTGCGACGCCGCGCGCGCCCTCATCCAAAAGGCCTGATTCCATGACCTCCCGCCTCGAACAGCTCCGCGACGCCGGACAGGCCGTCTGGCTCGATTTCGTCGATCGCACCTATCTGGCGGAGGGCGGCCTCCGAACACTGGTGGCCGAGGACGGTCTGACCGGCGTCACCTCCAATCCGTCGATTTTCGAGAAAGCGATGGGCCACACGGATGCCTATGACGAGGGCTTCCGCGAGGCCTTGGCGGAGGGCGACGCTTCAATCGTGGACACCTACGAGCGCCAGGCGATCGCCGACATCCGCGCGGCGGCCGGCGACCTGAGGCCCGTCTACGACCGGCTGGACGGGCAGGACGGCTATGTCAGCCTGGAGGTCTCCCCCTATCTGGCGCTCCACACGGACGACACGGTGGCGGAGGCGCGGCGCCTGTGGGCGGCGGTCGAGCGGCCCAATCTGATGATCAAGGTGCCGGGGACGGAGGCCGGCGCGCCCGCGATCCGCCAGCTGATCGAGGACGGACACAACATCAACGTGACGCTGCTGTTCTCGCAGTCCGCCTATCAGGCCGTGGCGGAAGCGTATCTGGCGGGGCTGGAGGCGCGGGTGGCGAAGGGCGAGCCGATCGACCGGATCGCCAGCGTCGCCAGCTTCTTCGTCAGCCGCATCGACACCGTGATCGACGGCAAGATCGACGCGCGCGTCGAGGCGGGCGATGCCGAGGCGGACGCGCTCAAGGCGCTGCGCGGCAAGGTGGCGATCGCCAACGCGAAGCTCGCCTACGCCTGGTATCAGGAGATAATCGACGGCGACCGCTGGCGCATGCTGGTGGCGAAGGGCGCGATGCCGCAGCGGCTGTTGTGGGCGTCCACCGGCGTCAAGGACCCGGATTATCCCGACACCCTCTATGTCGACCAGCTGATCGGGCCGGACACCGTCAACACCATGCCGCCCAAGACGATGGACGCCTTTCGCGACCACGGCACGGTCGCGCAGAGCCTGACCGCCGATCTGGACGAGGCGCGCCATGTGCTGGCGGAGGCGGAGCGGCTCGGTCTCGATCTGGACAGCGTGACCCGCGACCTGGTGACGGCGGGCGTCAAATCCTTTTCCGACGCCGCCGACGACCTGCTGGGTGCGGTCGGCCGCAAGCGCGTCGAGATCCTGGGCGACCGGCTGAATGGGATGAGCGCCGCCCTGCCCGTACCCTTGCAGGACAAGGTGGACGCGCGGCTGAAGACTGCCGCCGGGGAGGGCTGGACGCGGCGGCTTTGGGCCGGCGACGCGACGCTCTGGACCGGGGGCGACGAGGGCCGCTGGCTCGGCTGGCTGCCCGCCGCGCGCGGCGAACAGGTCGATTTCGACGTGCTCGCCGCCTTCGCCCAGGACGCCGCGCGCTTTCCCGACGCGGTGCTGATCGGCATGGGCGGCTCCAGCCTGGGGCCGGAGGTGCTGGGCGCGATGTTCGGCGAGGCGACCGATGGCCCTGCCCTGCACGTGCTCGACACCACCGACCCGGAGCAGATCCGGGGCGTGGCCGACGCGATCGACCCGAAGAACACCCTGTTCATCGTCTCCTCCAAATCCGGCTCGACGATGGAGCCGGAGCTGGTGCGCGCCTTCTTCTGGGAGGCGTCGGGGCACATTGGCGATCACTTCGCCGCCGTCACCGATCCCGGCAGCAAGCTGGAGGCGGCGGCCAAGGCGCACGATTATGGCCACCTGTTCCACGGCGATCCGGCGATCGGCGGGCGCTATTCGGTGCTGTCGAACTTTGGCATGGTGCCGGCCGCCGCCATCGGCCTGGACGTATCCGCGTTCTTCGAGGCGACCCGCCCGATGGTGCTCGCCAGTGGCCCCGACGCGCCGCCCGCCGTCAATCCGGGCGTCCACCTGGGGATCATTTTGGGCGAGGCGGCGGTGGCGGGCCGCGACAAGCTGACGATCGTGCCCTCCCCCGGCCTCGCCCCGATCGGCGCGTGGCTGGAGCAGCTGATCGCCGAGTCCACCGGCAAGCGGGGCAAGGGCATGGTGCCCGTCGCCGGCGAGCCGCTGGGCGAGCCCGCCGCTTACGGACCCGATCGGCTGTTCGTGCATCTGCACCTGGCCGGCGACGCCGGCGAGGGGATGCACGCCCGGCTCGACGCCCTGGAGCAAGCGGGGCACCCGGTGGTGCGGCTGACCGTCACCGACGCGATGCGGCTCGGCCAGGAGTTCGTGCGCTGGGAGGTGGCGACCGCCATTGCGGGCGCGGTGATCGGCATCGACCCCTTCGACCAGCCCGACGTCGAGGACGCCAAGGTCGCCACGCGCACGCTGGTGGACGCCTATGAGGCGGACGGCACGCTGGACGAAGGCATGCCGACCGCGCAGACGCCGGACTTCGCCGTCTTTTCGAGCGGCCGCTCAACCTTCGCCTCCGCCGATCCCGTCGAAATCCTGCGCGCCCAGCTGTCGGGCCTGAGCGCGCCGCAATATTTCGGCATGCTCGCCTATCTCGACCGCGACGCGGACAACGAGGCGGCGGTCACGCGGATGCGCGTGGCGGTGCGCGATACCACCGGGGTGGCGACCGTCGCCGGCTTTGGCCCGCGCTTCCTCCACTCGACCGGCCAGGCCTACAAGGGCGGTCCAAAGACCGGCCACTTCCTGGTGGTCACGCGCGAGGCGCGACCCGACCTGGAGATCCCCGGGCATCGCGCGACGTTCGGCACCGTCCAGCTCGCCCAGGCACTCGGCGATATCGACGTGCTCCGGACACGCGGCCAGCGCGTGCTGCGCGTCCACCTGCTGCACGGCGGCGGTGGTCTGGGCGCGCTGGAGACAGCGGTTCGGGAGGCTCTCGGATCGTAAGAGTTATGAAGTCAACTCGACACCACCGCCGCTCGGGCTGAGCCTGTCGAAGCTTTGTCCTTCTTTTGATCGGCTGAAAGGAGGACGGCCCTTCGACAAGCTAAGGGCGAACGGATCGTAGTGAAATTATCATGCGTAAAGGATCAACACCAATGCAGATCGCCGTGATCGGCCTGGGCCGTATGGGTGCCAACATCGCGCGCCGCCTGATGAGGGGCGGACACGAAGTCGTGGGTTTCGACCGCAAGCCGGAGGCGGTGCGCGACCTCGCGGACGAGGGTGCCATGGGCGGCAACTCCCTCAAGGACGTGGCCGCCAAGCTCTCGTCACCGCGCATCTTCTGGGTCATGCTGCCCGCGGGCAAACCGACCGAGGATACGATTGCCGAACTCGCGGCGCTCGCGGAGCCCGCCGACATCATCATCGACGGCGGCAACACCTTCTACAAGGACGACATCCGGCGGGCGAAGACCTGCGCGGAGGGCCGTTTCCACTATGTCGATGTCGGCACGTCGGGCGGTGTGTGGGGGCTGGAACGCGGCTATTGCATGATGATCGGCGGAGAGACGAAGATCGTCGAGTTTCTCGATCCGATCTTCGACACGCTGGCGCCCGGCTATGGCTCCATCGTGCGCACGCAAGGCCGCGACGCGCCCGATGACCGCGCCGAGCGCGGCTATATCCACGCCGGACCGGCGGGTGCCGGCCATTTCGTGAAGATGGTCCACAACGGCATCGAATACGGCCTGATGCAGGCCTATGCCGAGGGCTTCGACATCCTGAAGGGCAAGTCGTCCGAGAAACTGGGCGAGGACGAGCGGTTCGATATCAACCTGCCCGACGTGGCGGAGGTGTGGCGGCGCGGCAGCGTGATCTCGTCCTGGCTCCTGGATCTGTCCGCCGCGGCGCTGGCCAGGGACGCGGACCTGCACGAATATTCCGGCAGCGTGTCGGATTCGGGCGAGGGCCGCTGGACGATCGACGCGGCGATGGAGGAGGCGGTGCCCGCCAACGTGCTGTCCGCCGCGCTGTTCGCCCGCTTCCGCAGCCGGGTGGACTCGACCTTCGGCGACAAGCTGCTCTCGGCCATGCGCTTCGGCTTCGGCGGTCACGTCGAGATGCCGCAGTGAGTCACGCGACCGTCGCGCCACCCGCGACGATCGTCATCTTCGGCGCGATGGGCGACCTCGCCCGGCGGCTGCTGGCCCCCGCGCTCGTCAACCTGGCGCGCGACGGCCTGCTCGATCCGGACACGTCGCTGATCGGCGTGAACCACGGAGCGGGCGACGACGAGAGCCTGCGCGCGGCCCTGTCCGAACATCTGAGCGGCACAGCCGACGCGCGAGGGCTGCTCGGGCGGGTGACGTACCGGCCGGGCGACTTCACGGACCCAGCGACCTTCGCCGCGTTGGCGGAGACGGTCCACGGCAACGCCGTCTTCTATCTCGCCGTCGCACCACAATTCTTCGGCCCGATCGTGGACGAGCTGGGGAGAGCCGGCCTGCTGGACGAGACCGCGGGATTTCGCCGGGTGGTGATCGAAAAGCCGTTCGGCACCGATCTCGCCAGCGCACGCGCGCTCAACGCCCGGCTGCTCGCGCGGGCGCGGGAGACGCAGCTTTACCGGATCGACCATTTCCTGGGCAAGGAGACGGTGCAGAACATCCTCGTCGCCCGCTTCGGCAATCCGCTGTTCGAGGCGGTGTGGAACAGTCGCTATGTCGACCATGTCGAGATCACCGCCGCCGAAACGGTGACGGTCGGCACGCGCGGCCGGTTCTACGACGCGGTCGGCGCGCTGCGCGACATGGTGCCGAACCACCTCTTCCAGCTGCTCGCCATGGTGGGCATGGAGCCGCCCAACAGCTTCGACGCCGATGCGATCCGTGACGAAAAGGCCAAGCTGATGGCGGCGGTGCGTCCGGTCGATCCAGGCGACGCCGTGCGGGGCCGCTACGTCGCGGGCCGCCTTGCCGACCAGGACGTGCCGGCGTTCCGCGACGAACCGGAGGTCGCGCCCGGCAGCCGCACCGAGACCTACGCCGCGCTGCGTCTGTGGGTCGACAGCTGGCGCTGGGCCGGTACACCCTTCTATCTGCGCACCGGCAAGGCGCTGAGCGCGCGCGACACGCAGATCGTCGTTCAATTCAAGGACGTGCCGATCGCGCTCTTCCGCGACGAGGAGGTCGAACACCGCTCCCCCAATCGCCTGGTGCTCCAGATCCAGCCGGACGAGGCGATCGCCCTCGACTTCGCGGTCAAGGTGCCTGGGCCGGTGCTGACGACGGAGACGGTCGGCCTCGACTTCTCCTACGCCGACCATTTCCGGGTGGAGCATCGCACCGGTTATGAGACGCTGCTCTACGACGTGTTGATCGGTGACCGGACGCTGTTCCAGCGCGCCGACATGATCGAGGCCGGCTGGGCCGCCGTGCAGCCGGTGCTGGATGCGTGGCAAGCCGGTGAGCCGGAGGACTACGTGCCCGGATCGGCCGGTCCCGCCGGGGCGGACGCTCTGATCGCGCGCGACGGCCGCGACTGGCACCCGATCGGATGAGCGCGATCCGGCTGGTCGTGAGCGATGTCGATGGGACGCTCGCCAACTCCGACAAGGCGCTGTCGCCGGGCAACGAGGCGGCCGTCCGGGCGCTGATCGCCGAGGGCGTGCGCTTCACCCTGATCAGCTCGCGTCCCCCGTCCGGGCTGCGCTGGATCATGGAGCGGCTGGGGATCGAGGGGCCGTGCGGCGCCTTCAACGGCGGCACGCTGTTCGACCGCGCCGGCATCATCGGCCCGCCGCACCGGCTGGACGCCGCGTTGGCGGGCGACCTGGTGGCGCTGGTGAAGGGTGCCGGCGTCCTCTGCTGGGCCTTTGCCGACGGCGAGTGGCTGACGAACGGCACCGACGACCTCCACACGCCGCGCGAGGTGAAGTCCGCCGGGCTTCAGCCCACCGTCACCGACGATCTGGGCGACCGCATCGCGCGCGTCGACAAGCTGGTGGCGGTCTGCGACGACGCTGGGCGGCTCGGACGGTTGGAAGCGGAAGCCCGGCGGATCGCCGGCGATCGGGCCAGCGTGGTGCGCTCCCAAGCCTATTACCTCGACATGACCGCGCCGGACGCGGACAAGGGTCATGGCGTGACCGCGCTGGCGAAGGCGTTCGGCGTCCCCCTCGCCGCGACGGCCGCGCTGGGCGACCAGAACAACGACCTGCCGATGTTCGCGCGCGCCGGCCTGTCGGTGGCGATGGGTCAGGCGAGCGAGGCCGTGAAGGACAAGGCGGACGCAGTGGCGGCGACGAACGACGACGACGGGGTGGCCGACGCCATCGCGCGCTTCATCCGTCCGCGACTGGGTTGAGTGCGATCAGTCCGCGGCATCAAGGGCCGACATCGCCAACGCGATGGCGCCGAGCGGCCCCGCGTCCGCGCCCAGCTCGGCCAAGTGGACGGTCTCCTCCTCCGCCTCTCCCAGATATCCGGCGATCTGTTCGGCGGCGGCTGCGCGGACGATCGGCAGGAGCTGCGGCTGCCCGACCGGCAGGCCGCCGCCCAAGAGCACGCGGGTGGGCGAGACGATGAGTTGCAGTGTCGCCACGAGCGCGCCGAGCTCTGTCCCAACCAGCGCCCACACGGGATGGTCGGGCGGCAGCTCCTCGCCCCTGCGCCCCGTGCGCGCGGCGATGGCGGGTCCGGCGATCAGCCCCTCCACGCAGTCGCCGTGAAAGGGGCAGATGCCGGGAAAGTCGTCCCCCTCGGCGCGACGCACGCGGATATGGCCCGCCTCCGGATGCCAGCGTCCATGGACCGGCCGCCCCGCCGCGATCAGCCCCGCGCCCACTCCCGTGCCGACCGTGATGTACGCGAAGTCGCTGCGCCCCCGCGCTCCGCCCCACAGGCCTTCGGCCAGCGCCGCGCCCGCGACATCGGTGTCGAGCGCGATCGGCAGGCACAGGCCGCGGAAAGGGGCGAGCACGTCGGTTCTCGACCAGAGCGGTTTGGACGTGTTGCCGATGGTGCCATAATCGTCGCGGGTCGGGTCGACCACCACCGGCCCGAAGGCGGCGATGCCGAGCGCGGCGATCGGGTGATCCCGCCGCCAGTCGGCCAGCTGCCGCGCGAGCCGCGCCAGCGTATCGGTCGGGTCGGAGGTGTCGAAGCGTCGCCGCTCCAGCACCTCGCCCGGACGGCCGAGCACGGCGATCGACTTGGTGCCGCCCAGTTCGATTCCCGCGAACAGCCGCTCCTCACCCGGTCCGGACGTGCGCCCCGTCGCCATCGTGCGTTCTCCCGGACCGTGTGGATCGACGATGCTACAGCGTCGCTCCTATCCCCGCAACGCGGCTTGGCGTCCGCCAGATCTCCCTAGTTCGGCGCAACCACTTTGGCGGGGTTTGCCCCCACGGTGTTCACCCGTGGCTTCAACTGGATGTGCAGCTCGTCCAGCTGCCTGGGGCTCACCTCGCCCGGCGCGCCCATCATCAGGTCCTCGGCGCGCTGGTTCATCGGGAAGGCGATGACCTCGCGGATGTTCGGCTCGTCCGCCAGCAGCATGACGATGCGGTCGATGCCGGGCGCGGAGCCGCCATGGGGCGGCGCGCCGAAGCGGAAAGCATTGATCATGCCGGCGAAGTCGCGCTCCACGTCCGCCTGCGAATAGCCCGCGATCTCGAACGCCTTCACCATGATGTCCGGCCGGTGGTTCCGGATCGCGCCGGACGACAGCTCCACGCCGTTGCACACGATGTCGTACTGCCATGCCAGGATGTCGAGCGGGTCCTTGCCCTTCAGCGCCTCAAGCCCGCCCTGCGGCATGGAGAAGGGGTTGTGGGAAAAGTCGATGCGGCCGGTGTCGGGATCGCGCTCGTACATCGGGAAGTCGACGATCCAGCAGAACTCGAAGCGGTTCGGGTCGATCAGCCCCAGCTGCTCGCCGACCCGCGTGCGCGCCAGGCCGGCGAGGCGCGCGGCCTGCTCGGGCGGCCCGGCGGCGAACACCACGCCGTCGTCCGGGCCGAGGCCCAACCGCTCGGCCAGCGCGGCCATGCCCGCCTCGCCGTGGTTCTTGGCGATCGGGCCGCCCCACTCGCCGCCCTTGCGCGTCGCATAGCCCAGACCGGGGAAGCCCTCGCCCTGCGCCCAGTTGTTCAGGTCGTCGAAGAACTTGCGGCTCTGGCTCGCCGATCCCGGCGTCGGCACGGCGCGCACCACGCCGCCGTCGGCCACGATCGAGGCGAAGCGGCCGAAGCCGGAGCCGTCGAACAGGTCGCTCACGTCGCCGATCTCGATCGGATTGCGCAGATCCGGCTTGTCGTTGCCGTATTTCAGCATGGACTCGGCGTAGGGGATGCGGCGGAAGGGGAGCGCGGAGACCCGCCGCCCCTTGCCCTGCCAGTCGGCGAACTCCTCGAACACGCCGTGCAGCACCGGCTCGATCGCGGCGAACACGTCGTCCTGCGTGACGAAGCTCATCTCGAAATCGAGCTGGTAGAACTCGCCCGGGCTGCGGTCGGCGCGCGCGTCCTCGTCGCGGAAGCAGGGCGCGATCTGGAAGTATTTGTCGAAGCCCGCGACCATGAGGAGCTGCTTGAACATCTGCGGCGCCTGCGGGAGCGCGTAGAAGCGGCCGGGATGGACGCGGCTGGGCACCAGATAGTCGCGCGCGCCCTCGGGCGAGCTGGCGGTCAGGATCGGGGTCTGGATCTCCGTGAAGCCCTGCCCGGTCATGCGGCGGCGGATGGACGAGATGACGTTGGAGCGCAGCAGGATGTTCGCGTGCACCTTCTCTCGCCTGAGGTCGAGATAGCGGTGGCGGAGACGAATCTCCTCCGGATACTCCGCCTCGCCGAACACCGGCATGGGCAGTTCGGCGGCCGCCGACAGCACCTCGACGGCGTCGGCGCGCACCTCCACCTCGCCGGTCGGCAGCTCGGCGTTCACCGTGTCGGGGGAGCGCGCCACCACCGTGCCCGTCACGCTCACCACGCTCTCGGGGCGCAGCCGTTCGAAGGTGGCCAGCGCCTCCGTGCCCGCGTTCGCCACGATCTGCGTGATCCCGTGATGGTCGCGCAGATCGACGAACAGCAGCCCGCCGTGATCGCGCTTGCGATGCACCCACCCGGCCAGCCGCACGCGCTCGCCCACGTCGGCGGGCCGCAGTTCGGCGCAGGTGTGGGTGCGGTAGGGGTGCATGAGGGACTTTCAACACAAGGGTGAATAAAGGGCGGTTAGCCTGTGCTCTCCCCTCCCCGCAAGGGAGGGGGCGGGGGTAGGTGGCGAGCGCCAGCGAGCCTGCCGGACGCTCAGCAGCTCCGGCTTCGCCGTCGCACCCACCCCCAACCCCTCCCTGCAAGGGAGGGGAGTAGCGCGGTGCGCTGCCCCCGCTATACCCAGCCCCATGAAGATTCACCCGCTCATCTCCGACACCGCGACGCTCGCCGCGCTGTGCGACCGGCTCGCCAACTCCCCCTTCGTGGCCGTGGACACGGAGTTCATGCGCGAGAACACCTATTGGCCGATCCTCTGCCTGATCCAGATCGGCGACGAGACCGAGGCGGCCGCCGTGGATCCGATGGCTGATGGCATCGACCTCCAGCCCCTCCTCGACCTGCTGGTGGACAACGAGGACGTGCTGAAGGTCGTCCATGCCGGTTCGCAGGATATCGAGATCGTCCACAACCTGACCGGCAAGACGCCCCATCCGCTGTTCGACACCCAGATCGCGCAGATGGCGCTCAGCGAGAACGAGCAGATCGGCTACGTCCAGCTGGTCGACGACTGGCTGGGCGAGCACGTCGACAAGGGCGCGCGCTTCACCGACTGGGCGCAGCGGCCGCTGACCGCCAAACAGCTCGACTATGCGGTGGGCGACGTCACCCACCTGGCGGCGATCTTTCCGAAGATGCTGGCGAAGCTGCAGAAGACCGGCCGCGGCGCGTGGCTGGACGACGAGATGGAGCGGCTGGCCGACCCCGCCAATTACCGCACCGATCCGGAGATCGCCTGGCAGCGGGTGAAGATCGCCAGCCGCAAGCCGGTCGTGCTCGGCCGGCTGAAGGCGCTCGCCGCCTGGCGGGAGGCGTTCGCGCAGAAGCGCGACCTGCCGCGCGGCCGCGTGATGAAGGACGAGACGCTGGGCGACCTCGCGATGAACCCGCCGCGCGCTCAGGCGGACCTCGCCAAGGTGCGCGGGCTGTCGGCCGGCTGGGGGACCAACGAGGGCGGGCGCGCGGTGATGGACGCGCTCGCCAGGGCCGAGCCGCTGCCCGAGGACGAGATGCCGGAGGCGGAGCGGCGCGGGCGCGGCGGCGGGCGGCAGTCGAAGCTCGTCGGCGACCTCCTCAAGCTGCTGCTCAAGATCCGGTCGAGCGAGCTGGGCGTCGCCAGCCGCCTGATCGCGCGCGGCGGCGACCTCGACCGTCTGGCAGGCGGCAACCGCGAGGGCCTCGAGCTGCTGGGCGGCTGGCGCTACGACGTGTTCGGTCGCGAGGCGGTGGACCTGGTGGACGGCCGGGTGGGCTTCGCGGTGGCGAATGGGAAGCTGGCGTTGAGCCGGTTGGAGGTGGGCGGGTCGCGGTGAGGTTGGATATCTCGCCCGAACCTCTCCACCCGCTCGCTCGAACCCCTCCACCCGCTCGCCCTGAGCTTGTCGAAGGGCCGTCCTTCTTGTGGCCGCCATGGCGGGGAAGAAGGACAGGGCTTCGACAAGCTCAGCCCGAACGGAGTATGGATGAGGTAAGGGCCTTGTCCTTTGACAGGTGTCCGCCCCCGGTCATCGGAGACCACGATGCGAACCCCCCTGCCCCTCCCAACCCTGCTCCTGGCACTCACCGCCTGCCAGCCCCTCCAGTCCACGGGAGCCCCGCCGATGGAGAATGAGGACGTCCCCATCGACCTCAGCGCCGGCGACTGCGACGACGCGCCCGCGCAAAGGCTGATCGGCCAGACCGCCACCCAGGCGCTGGGCGCGGAGGCGCTCCGCCTCACCCGCGCCAAGCAGCTGAGGTGGGCGCCGCAGGGGGCGGTGTTGACAATGGACTATCGGATGGACCGGGTGACGGTGGGGTATGACGAGCAGATGGTCGTGACGAGTGTGCGGTGTGGGTGAGATTGACGGCTTCTGGTGGCAAGCGGCAAGACAGGTTTTAGCGGGACGGCATGCAAAGCTGGCATACTATAATCTCTGAAACCGCCTTCGCCTTTAGGACGATGAGAGATTGACCATGACGCCGACTGAACTCCTAGCGCCCACTTATATTCAGATGTTGTCAGGGCTGTCGAAATGGCTTGAAAAAGCGCAAACACAAATGTCGCACGATGCAGAACCCTTGCTTTCGGCGCGGCTTGCACCCGACATGTTTCCTCTCTCCACTCAGGTTCGCTTCGCCTGCGTCCAAGCTCAGGAAGGTATGTTCCGACTTATGGACGAGGATTTTCCTCCATCTATAACGGTTCTTTTGGATGAGGGGCGTAACGCAAGCGAATACCCCGGCTCAATCGCAGATGCGCGAGCGCGGATTGAAGAGACCCTTACGCTGATTCGATCTTTGGCCGACAACGAAAGGGATATCGATCCCGACAGATTGATCGCACACGCTCTGCCAACAGGGATGATCTTCGACCTTACGGTTAACCAGTATGCCAGAGATTGGGCGATCGGTCAGTTCTATTTTCATGTAATGACTGCCTACGCCATCTTACGGAACGGCGGAGTTGATCTCGGCAAGTCCGACTACGTCGCGCATATGTTTGCTTACTTGAGACTTGGAACAATGCCACAGAATTAAGCGTGTAGATCATTGCGCCAGTCCGGAACTCAAGAAGGCAAGACAGAAAAAGCAGGACTTCGACAGGCTTAGTCCGAACGGTTTTGGGGCGTTGGCTGGTTCTGTGACAATCTAACGCTGACACTCATCCAAACACAACCCCCTCCACCCCCAGCGTCCCCGCCAACTGCCGCAACCGCCGCTCCACCACCTCGCCGACCGGTGCCTCCCCCGTCACCCGCAGCTCCAGGCGCTCGCCGGTCCGCACCAGCCGCCCCTGCTCCAGCATCGCCACCGCGCCGCCACTGAACCTCTGGGCCAGCCTCAGCGCCAGGCCCCATTCGCGCGCGCGGGCCAGCGCGGGCGCGTCGCACCACTCGGCCAGCTGATCGCCCAAGCCCGAGCCGCCGCCGAAGCAGGCGTCCATCGCGGCGGCCATCATCGCGCGGCCCCGCGCGTCCACGCCGATCCAGTTGCCGTGGAAGGCCGTCTCCGCCGCGCGCTCGGCGCGGAAGGAGGGGTTGGCGCGCCAGCCGGTGCCGGCCAGATGCGCCGCCGCGAGCCTCAGCCGGGCGAGCGGCGGGGGATCGTCGAACACCGGCGCGATCCAGCGGTCGATCGCCGCGCCCGTTTCCGGCCCGCGACCCAGGGCCGCGATCGCCGCCTCGAACCGCACCGCCTCGATCAGCGGGTCGGCCGCGCGCTCCTCCGGCGTCAGCGCGTCGAACAGCACACCCTCGCGCAGGCCCGTCGCGGAGACGACCAGCGCGGCGGGCTCCAGCTCCTCGACCAGCGCGTCGAGCATCGCGGCGGCAGCCGGCATCTGCGGTCGGCGGGTGGAGGACACGCCGGGCAGGCTGCCGATCGCCTCGGCCGTCATCCGCCCCAGGCGCCGGCGCAACTCCCCCGCGCGCTCCGGGGGCACTCTCAGCCCGTGGAGCGCCGGGGCGGTGCGCCCGCGCCAGGCGAGGTCCAGCGACGCCAGCGAGCGGAAGGAGCCGCCGACGAGATAGAGCGTCGGGTGGCCCTCGCCCTTCGACCAGCCCGCCGCTTTCAACCCCTGCCCCACCGCCGCCGCCAGCTTGCGCCGCCTGTCGGTGGCGAGCGCGCCCATCCGCAGCACGCCGAGCGGCAGGGACATACCCGCCCCCGCCCGCCCGTCCGCGACCCGCACCAGCTCAAGGCTGCCGCCGCCCAGGTCCGCCACCACGCCGTCGGCATCCGGCAGGCCCGCGATCACGCCCAGCGCGGCCATGCGCGCCTCGTCCGCGCCGCTCAGCACGCCGAGGCCATGGCCCAGCGCGCGCACGGCATCGGCAAACAGGGGTCCGTCGTCGGCTTCGCGCACCGCCGCCGTCGCCACGATGCGCGGGCGATCGACTCCGGCGGCGTCGGTCAGCGTCACGAAGCGGGCGATCGCGGCGAGCGCGCGGGCGCGCGGCTCCTCGCCCATCCGGCCGGTCGCGCCGACCTCGCGCCCCAGGCCGGCCATCACCTTCTCGTTGAAGGTCGCCAGCGGGGCGCGCGCCGGGCCGGCGTAGATCACCAGCCGGACGGAGTTGGAGCCGATGTCGATGACGGCGCGCGGGGCCTGCGCGGTCACTCGGTCATCGCGGGGCGCAGGCCACCCGACGGCACCGTGGGCAGCGGCAGGGTCGGCACCGCGCCTTCCTCGTCGAGCGCCTCGCCCCGTCCGGACAGCGACGGGTTGTTCATGAAGTAGCGATGGACGTTGAACGGCCGCTCGCCGCCGGCGAGCCGGCGATAGGTGCCGTCCGGCCCCAGCTCCCAGCTCTGTTCGGTGTCGAGCAGGTTGGCGAGCAGCACCTGGTCGAGCACCTGGTCATGGACGGTGGGGTTCTCGATCGGCAGCATATATTCGACCCGGCGGTCGAAATTGCGCGGCATCCAGTCGGCCGACGAGATGAACACCGCGGCGCCGTCGTTGGGCAGCGCCGCGCCGTTGCCGAACGCCCAGATGCGCGAATGCTCCAGGAAACGGCCAACGACCGACCGCACGCGGATTGTGTCCGACAGGCCCGGCACCTGCGGCTTCAGACAGCAGATGCCCCGGATGACCAGGTCCACCGGCACGCCCGCCGCGCTCGCCTCGTAGAGCTTGTCGATGATGTCGGGATCGACCAGCGAGTTCATCTTGGCCCACAGGCCGGACCCCTCGCCCGCCCGTGCCCGCGCGATCTCCCCGTCGATGCGCTCGGCGACGTGCCGGCGCAGGTCGATCGGGCTCATCGACAGTTTCTGGAGCGACGGCGGGTCGATATAGCCGGTGATGTAGTTGAAGATCTGGGTGGCGTCGCGCGCGATGACGGCGTCGGCGGTGAAGAACGACAGGTCGGTGTAGATGCGCGCCGTCACCGGATGGTAGTTGCCGGTGCCGAAATGGCAGTAGGTGGCGAGCTCGCCGCCCTCGCGCCGCACGACCATGCTGATCTTCGCGTGCGTCTTCCAGTCCTGGAAGCCGTAGACGACCTGCACGCCCGCGCGCTCCAGCGCGGCCGCCCACATCAGGTTCTGCTCCTCGTCGAACCGCGCCTTCAATTCCACCACGGCGGTCACCGACTTGCCCGCCTCAGCCGCGTCGATCAGCGCGCGGATGACGGCGGACTGCTTGCCGGCGCGATAAAGGGTCTGCTTGATCGCCACGACGTCCGGATCGGCGGCCGCCTGGCGCAGGAAGGCGAGGACCACGTCGAAGGTCTCGTAGGGATGCTGGACGACGATGTCCTTGGCGCGGATGGCGGCGAAACAGTCGCCGTCATACTCCCGGATGCGCTCCGGAAAGCGGGCGACGAAGGCGTCGAACTTCAGGTCGGGGCGGTCCTCGTCCACCAGCTCGGCGAGATCGGCGATGCCCAGGAAACCGGGCGTCTCGCTGACGTCGGCGTCGCCGTCGCCCAGCTCGTCGCGGATCAGCTGGATCAGGCCGTCGCTCATCGCCTCCTCGATGTCGAGGCGGATGACGCGGCCGCGCCGCCGCCGCTTGATGGCCGAGCGGAAGTGCTGGACCAGATCCTCCGCCTCCTCCTCGATCTCGATGTCGCCGTCCCGCAGGATGCGGAACGCGCCGGAGCCCTTCACGTCGTAGCCGGGGAACAGCACGGCGGAGTGGAAGCGGATCAGCGTCTCCATGGCCACGAAGCGCGCCGGCTCGCCCGGCAGGCGCACGAAGCGCGCGATGCCCTGCGGGATCATCACCAGCTCGCGGATGGTGGACCCGTCGGCGCGGCGGTGGAGGTCGAACAGCACGCTCAGCCCCCGGTTGGGCACGAACGGGAAGGGGTGCGAGGGGTCGAGCGCCTGGGGCGTGAGCACCGGCAGCAGCTGGCAGCGGAAATGGTCGATCAGCCAGGCGGCGTCCGCCTTCGGCAGCGCGGTCAGCTCGCGCGGGTCGAGCACGTCGACCTCGGCGCGCTCCAGCTCGCGCTCCAGCCCGGTCAGGAGGTGGCGCTGGGCGCGGATCAGCCGGTCCGACTTCTCGCGTATGGCGGCGAGCTGCTGGCTTGCGGACAGGCCATCGGCCGACACGCTGTCGACCCCCTGGGCGGCGTGGCCTTTGAGGCCCGCCACGCGCACCATGAAGAACTCGTCGAGGTTCGAGCCGGAGATCGACAGGAAGCGCAGCCGTTCGAGCAACGGGTGGCCGTGGTTCGCTGCCTCCTCCAGCACGCGCTCGTTGAAGGCGAGCCACGACAGCTCGCGGTTGAAATAGCGACCCGTCGAGCGCGCGACGGTCGAAGGCGGGTCCGGGCGGCGGGCGCGGGGGATCAGGCGGTTGAGGGCCGAGGCGAGGGTCACGCCGCCTCCCGCTCTCCATCGAGCGCATCGCGGATCGCCTGGCGGGTCAGCGCCGGCCCGCGTGCGACGGCATCGGCGAAGCGCACAATGGCGAGGTGACTGCGCGGCAGGCGGATCAGCGCCTCGCGCCTGAGCGCCGCCCCGGAGAACAGACCGCGGCGGAGAAGCAGCTTTTCCAGGAGCGCATCGGCCATCGCCTCGTCGGGATCGGCGAGCCGCGCGACCGGACAGGCGGCCAGCCGGGAGCGCAGGTCGGGCAGGTCGGGCGTCCAGGCCGGCGGCGGCCGGTCGGCGAGCAGGATGAGCGGGGGACCGCCGCGCTCCGCCTCGTTCCAGGCATCGAACACCGTCCGCTCGTCCTGCCGGTCGGCCGCCTCCATCACGCGCGCGCCCGTGCGCCGGGCGGCCAGGCGGGCGTGGAGACTGCGCCCCGATTTGCGCGGCCCGGACAGGATCAGGGTTCGCATCGGCCAGCGGTCGGGATGTTCGAGGAGCGCCACCGCCGCTTCGTTGGCGGCGGTGACGATCAGCTCGCTGTCGCCCGCCCGCTCCTCGTCCAGCGGCAGCGCCAGCTGTCGGGCGGACAGGGCGTAGGCGCCGGTCATCGGGTGATCCGCAGCGCGCCAGATCCGGTGGTCACCTGCCACCCGCGCGCCCGCAACGCCGCCGCCAGCGCCTCGAGGTCGCCCGCGAAGCTGACGCGCACGACGGAGGTGCCGCCGACCGCCGTCGAGGTCGTGCTCGCCCCCTGCACGCCGGGCGTGCCGCGCAGCGACGACTCGGCGGCGGTCACGGCGGCGGCGTCCGGCGTGTTCACCTGCACGGTCAGGCTCTGCACCGGCGCGGGCGGTGGCGGGGGCACGGTGCCGGGGGCGGGTTCCGACGCGTCGGACACCACGACCGCGTCTTCGCTGGGCCCGGCCTCCACGGGATTCTCGACGGTCTGCTCGGGCGGCGCCAGCTCCTCGGCCGGCTGCTCGATGATCAGCGTGGGGTCGGGCCGCAGCGCGCCGCCGGCGAGCGCGCGGGCGTAGATCTCGTCCAGCCGCCGCACCCCGCGATCGAGCATCGCCGGCAGGGCGTCGGACGAGGTGGCGGACAGGTCGAAACGGTCGAGCACGCGCCCGTCCGGCCCCTCCTTCGCGACGAAGGTGGCCGCCACCGGACCACCCGGCCAGCGGCGTTGCAGCCACACCTCCGGCTGGATGACATCCGCCGCGCCGTAGCTGTCGAGCACGACCCGCCACCAGCGCCGGTCTCCGCGCGCCGCCTGCATCGCGTTGGCGAGCAGCGGGTCGGCGCCCACGCCGGTCAGCCGGATGTAGTCGATCGGCGAGTCCGCGGTGTTGAACCGCGCCCAGGCGCGCTGCCAGTCGTTGCGCTGTTCGTAGCTCATCGGCACGCCGCCGTCCCAGAACACCGGCACCACGAGCAGCGGCGCGGAGTGGCGGCGCGCGCCCGCCACACCCAGGATCTGCCCGGCGCGCGCGCGGTCGAACATCACGCCCAGCCGCGCGACGTAGCGGGTGGGGCCGACCTGCTCGTCCTCCACGATGACGCCGGACACGATGCCGAACAGCTGTCCCTCGGACAGGCCGGGCGCGCCGCCGCCGCGCATCTTGCCCCAGAGCCGGTTCCAGCCCTCGCGCATGGCCAGCTTCCACGCCTCCTCCCGCGCCGCCTCCCCGGTCTTGCCGCGCACGTCCACCCCGATCCCGTGGACCTCGTAGGAGGCGTCGGAGTTGACCGGAGCGACGCCGCGCTGCCCGCCGTCGATCTGGGCGAAGGCGGAGGGGCCGGCGACCGCCGCCAGCGCCAGGGCGCAGGCGAGCGTCGACAGCGGGGCTCGGCGCGGGATCGGGAAGACGGGCATCGCGCCCTCTTGCCCAAGCGGCAGTGGAAATCCAAGGGCGTTGTGGGTTAGGCGGGGACATGAGCAGTCCGTCCTCCACTCCCGCGACCACTCCCGCGACCTACGCCGACGCGGGCGTCGACATCGCGGCGGGCAACGCGCTCGTCCGGGCGATCGGCCCGTTGGCGCGCGCGACGCGTCGGCCCGGCGCGGAGGCGGAGCTGGGCGGTTTCGGCGCCGTGTTCGACCCGAAGGCGGCCGGCTACGCCGACCCGCTGCTCGTCGCCGCGAACGACGGCGTGGGCACGAAGCTCAAGCTGGCGATCGAAAGCGGGCGGCACGACACGGTCGGCATCGACCTCGTCGCCATGTGCGCCAACGACCTGATCGTCCAGGGGGCCGAGCCGCTGTTCTTCCTCGACTATTATGCGTGCGGGCAGCTCGACGGCGCGGTGGCCCAACGGGTGGTGGCCGGCATCGCCGAGGGCTGCCGGCTGGCGGGCTGCGCGCTGATCGGCGGGGAGACGGCCGAGATGCCCGGGATGTACGCCGTGGGCGACTACGACCTGGCGGGCTTCTGCGTCGGCGCGGTGGAGCGCGGCGGGCTGCTGACGGGGGACGCGATCCGACCCGGCGACGCGCTCCTCGGTCTGGCGTCGAGCGGCGTCCATTCGAACGGCTATTCGCTGGTGAGGAAACTGGTCGCCGACAAGGGCTGGCGGCTGGATCGTCCCGCCCGCTTCGACCCCGACCGGCTGCTCGGCGACTGGCTGATGGAGCCGACGCGCATCTACGTCCGCTCCCTGCTGCCGGCGTTGCGCGCCGGTCGGGTGCGTGGGCTGGCGCACATCACCGGCGGCGGCTTGCTGGAGAACATACCCCGCGTCCTGCCCGACGGCTGCCACGCCACGCTGGATGCCGACCGCTGGCCTCTCCCCCGGCTGCAGGCGTTCCTGCAGTCCGGCGGCGCGATCGAACCCGCCGAGATGGCGCGCACCTTCAACTGCGGCGTCGGGATGGTCGTGGTCGCCGCTGACGACGCGGTCGCGCCCCTCACGCGCCAGCTCGAGGCGGCGGGCGAAACGGTGTTCCGCATCGGCGAGGTCGTGGAGGGCGCGCGCGGCTGCACGGTGCGCGGCTCGGCGGAGACGTGGAGCGCGCACGAGAACTGGTCGGTGACACGTGACGTCTGAGGAGCGGCAATGAGGGTCGCCGTCCTCCTCTCCGGCACCGGCAGCAACATGGCGGCACTGCTCTACGCGTCCCGCCTGCCAGGCGCGCCCTACGAGATCGTGCTGGTCGCCTCCGACCGCCCCGACGCGCCCGGGCTCGCCCTGGCCGAGGCGGAAGGAGTCCCGATCGCCGCGGTGCCCGGCGCCGGCCGCTCGAAGGCGGAGCACGAGGCCGCCCTGCGGGAGGCGCTCGAGAGCAGCGGTGCGGAACTGGTGGCGCTCGCCGGTTACATGCGCGTGCTGTCGCCGCAGTTCGTGGCCGACTGGCAGGGTCGGATGCTCAACATCCACCCGTCGCTCCTCCCAAAGTATAAGGGTCTGGAGACCCACGCCCGCGCGTTGGCGGCCGGGGACGCGCGGGCGGGCTGTTCGGTCCATCTGGTGACGGCCGAACTGGACGACGGCCCGGTGCTTGGACGGTTGGCGGTGGCGGTGCGGCACGGCGACACGCCCGACACGCTGGCCGCCCGCGTGCTGATCGCCGAGCACCAGCTCTATCCGCGCGTGCTGGCCGAGTTCGCCGGCCGGGAGAGCGACCCCGACTGGATCGTCGCCAAGGTCGGCTCCCTCGCCCTGGCGCTGCCCGAGACGAGCGCGCGCACCTCCCACGGCGCGCCGGGCTGGCGGGTCGGCGGCGAGAGCGCGGGCAAGTTCTTCGCCTATGTCTCGATCCACCATCACGGCGAGGCCCCGATCGCGCTGCTGGTCAAGACCAGCGGACCGGACGAGCTGGCGGCGCTGACCGAGGCCGAGCCGGACCTCTATTACCGCCCCGCCTATTACGGCGCGAGCGGCTGGGTGGCGCTGCGGCTGGACGGACGCCGGGTGGACTGGGACCACGTCGCCGACTGGCTGGAGCGAAGCTGGCGCCGCGTCGCGCCGAAGCGGCTCACGGTGTTGATGCGGGCGGCGGAGGCGTTTTAGAAGGGACGGCGAACACCCGCGCCTTCCAGTCATCCCCGCGCCGGCGGGATTCCATGCGCCGCCCGTTGCGCTGATATCGGACTGAAGCGCGAGCCGCTCCATGGGTGCGTGGATCCCCGCCTTCGCGGGGATGACGTTGGCCGGTTCGAGAGACAGTCTCTTGCGAGTCCGCCCTACCCCACGATCTCGTCGTCGGTGAAGAAGTACGCGATCTCCGTCGCGGCATTCTCGTCACTGTCCGACCCGTGCACGGAGTTCGCCTCGATCGACTCCGCGTGCTCGGCGCGGATGGTGCCGGGGGCCGCGTCCTTCGGGTTGGTGGCGCCCATGACGTCGCGGTTGCGCTTCACCGCGTCCTCGCCCTCCAGCACCTGCACGACCACCGGGCCGGAGACCATGAAATCGACCAGCTCGCCGAAGAACGGGCGCTCTCTGTGGACGGCGTAGAAGCCCTCGGCCTGATCCCGGGTCATGCGGACGCGCCTGGAGGCGACCACGCGCAGCCCGGCGTCCTCCAGCATCTTCGTGACCGCGCCGGTCAGATTGCGGCGCGTGGCATCGGGTTTGATGATCGAGAAGGTGCGCGTGGCGGCCATGAATGACTCCGGGGATGGGCTGGGGGATGGGCGGGCGCCCTAGCGAGGGTGGGGGAGAGGGGCAAGGTCGGGGTGCCCCGCCCCCTGTCGGGATTCGCCGGAGACACCACGGCTGGTCAAAAAGATTGACAAAGTCAAGTCAAATGTGCCATATGGGTTTTGTACTGGTTCCGCATACCTTCCGCCGCACCGCAGCCGTCCGAACCCTCGGCGGCTCGCACCCGGACTCCGCGGGGCGCACGGACCTCGGCGGGACATCAAAGCCGGTTTCCCGCTCGACGCCCGCCTTTCACACGCACGCGACGCTGAGACCTTTGTGCCACTTTCGACGGCAATCCGCCCCTTTTGACAGCGCCACAATCGGGAACGGATCACCCCCGCTCCGCCCAGCCGCCGTCCTCGCCCTGCGCCCAATAGTGCCGCTCGACCTCGCCCAGAGCCTTCCAGCGGTCGCGCGCTGAAGCCGCCTCCTCCGGGCGGAAGAGGAACAGCACGCGCTCGATCCCCTCCCCCGCCTCGCGCCAGACGCCGTCCGCTATCAGCAGCATCAAGGCGGCGTTTCCGGTGCCGGCCCCCTCCCCCAGCAGGATGGGCTGGCGCGCCTCCGCCTCGCCACCGACCTCGCCATGCGCCAGAAAGCTGTCGGGCGAGTAGGTCCACAGCGCCTCCGACAGGCGCGCCCGCCCGCCCTCGTCAGCGCAGGCGATCGACAGCCGCGCGCCCGCCTCCAGCGCCTTGGCGGCCAGCATCGGCACCACCCGCTCGGGCGGATCGCGCTCCAGCTGGTAGAAGTCGACGCGCATCAGTCCTCGAACACGTCCGCCACGACGCGGTCGAGCAGCCGCACGCCATATCCGGTCGCGCCCTTGTCCCAGGTGGCGCCCGGCTTGTCGGCCCAGACCATGCCTGCGATGTCGAGATGCGCCCACTTCACACCGTCGTGGATGAACCGCTGGAGGAACTGCGCGGCGGTGATCGACCCCGCCACCCGTCCGCCCACGTTCTTCATGTCGGCGATCGGCGAGTCGATCAGCTTGTCGTAGGCGGGACCGAGCGGCAGCCGCCACAGGAAGTCGCCCGAGTCCCGGCCCGCGTCGACCAGCTTCGCCGCCAGGTCGTCGTCGTTGGAGAACACGCCCGCCTGCTCGTGGCCCAGCGCGATCAGCATCGCACCGGTCAGCGTCGCCAGGTCGACGATCACCTCGGGCGCGAAGCGGTCCTGCGCGTAGTGGAGCGCGTCGCACAACACGAGCCGGCCTTCCGCGTCGGTGTTGATGACCTCGATCGTCTGGCCCGACATGGAGGTGACCACATCGCCCGGCCGCGTCGCCTTGCCGTCGGGCATGTTCTCGACCAGCCCGCAGATGCCGACGACGTTCGCCTTCGCCTCGCGGCCTGCGATCGCCATCAGCGCGCCGGTGACGGCGGCCGCGCCGCCCATGTCCCACTTCATGTCCTCCATGCCCGCGCCGGGTTTGAGCGAGATGCCGCCGGTGTCGAAGGTCACGCCCTTGCCCACGAACACCACCGGCTTGTCGCCCTCCGCGCCGCCGTTCCAGCGCAGGACGAGCAGCCGCGCCTCCCGCTCCGATCCCAGCGTGACGGAGAGCAGCGCGCCCATGCCGAGCTCGCGCATCCGCGCCTCGTCCAGCACCTCGATCTCGACGCCGACCCGCTCCAGGACGCGCGCGCGCTCCACGAAGCTCTCCGGATAGATGACGTTGGCGGGTTCGGTGACGAGTTCGCGCGCCAGCGACAGGCCCTCCGCGATCGCGTCCAGCCGCGCCATCGCCCCGCGCGCGCCCTCCGCATCGACCAGCACCAGCTCGGTCAGCGACGGCTTCTCCTTGTCCTTCATGCGGGTGCGGTACTTGTCCCACCGCCAGGAGCGCAGCCGCGCCCCGTCGGCGACCCGGGCCAGCGTCTCGTCGTCGATCGCAGCGTCGCGGTCGGTCCCGTCGAGGCACAGCGACACCGCGCCGCTCGTCGCGTAGCGCGCCGCGAGCGCGGCCCCGGCCGAGGCGGCGGTGGCCGGCGTCAGCGCATCCCCCTTGCCCAGCCCGAGCAGCGCGAGCCGCTCGCCCCCGGGCAGCGCCAGGTCCACGATCTGCCCGCTTTCCCCCTTGAAGCGCGCGGCGGCGATCGCGGCGCGCATCAGGTCGGCGTGGCCCCCCACCCGGACCGCCGCCGCGTCGCCCCGCCCCTCGATCACGGGGATCGCGCGCACGGCGTTCAGGGTGGGGCACTGGTCGGCGAAGCGGATGGTGAGCACGGGCGGTCCTTGGTTGAGCAGCGGAGCGGGTGGCCTTGTTGCTCCCGCCCGCGTCCGATGCAATAGGCGCGGCCGTCGAGTGGGAAGGAACCGCCGGTTGGCCGTACGCGCGTGGGCTTTGGGAACGGGGGCCGCGCTCGCGCTGTCCGCAGCCTCCGCGCGTGGCCAGACCCCGGTCACCGCCGATCCGGGCGACGCGGTGCCCGCCGCGGTGGCGGAACCGCTCGCCGACCCCGCTCCCGACATCTTCGACGGCCCTCCGCCCGACCTCACCGACTTGCCCCCCGACGCCGCGCTGCCGCCGCTCGCCGACGGGCAGATCGAGTTTTCCGCCGCGCGCATCGTGTACGACGCCGATGCCGACACGGTGACCGCCAGCGGCCAGGTGCGGCTTCGGCGCGACGGCAACAGGCTGCAGGCCGACGAGGTGGTGTGGGACCGGCGCACCGGCCGGGTGGTCGCCAGCGGGCAGGTGGTCGGCGCCAGTCCGACCGGCGACCGGCTCTATGGCGAGCGGCTGGACCTCACCGACACCCTGCGCGACGGCGTGGTCGACAACCTGCTGCTCGTGCTGTCGGACGGCAGCCGGCTGGCGGCGAACGGCGGCACGCGCACGGGGGACCTCTATCAGCTCGATCGGGTCATCTACACCGCCTGCCCGGTGACCACGCCGGAGGGCTGTCCGCGCCGCCCGTCCTGGAGCCTGACGGCGGTCGCGGTCACCTATGACCAGGGTCGCCGCCGGCTGCGCTTCCGGGGCGCGCGGCTGAACCTGTTCGGCACCATTTCGCTGCCGCTCCCGGGCCTGTCCACCACCGTCGGCGGCGGCTCGGCCTCGGGCCTGCTGCAACCCGACCTGGGCCTGGATCGGTCGAACGGGGCCGAGATCGCCCAGCCCTACTACTGGCGCATCGCGCCCAACCGCGAGCTGACGGTGACGCCGCACGCCTATTCCGCCGTGCTGCCGATGCTGGAGGGGGAGTATCGCGCGCTGACGTCGAGCGGCGCCTATCGCATCGCCGGCCAGGGCACCTTCAGCCGGCTGATCCCGCTGCGGCTGGGCGGCTCGCCCGACAGCCGGCAGGAGTTCCGGGGCGCCATCGACGGCGACGGCCGGTTCGTGCTGTCGCCCGCCTGGGTGGCGAGCGGGTCGGTGCGGCGCACGACCGACCGCACCTTCCTGCGCCGCTACGACATCAGCCGCGACACGCGCCTGCGGTCCGTGTTGCGGGCGGAACGGTTCGGGGAGGACAGCTACCTGTCGGTCGCCGGCTGGGCGACGCAGGAGCTGCGCGTCGGTTTCGCGCAGGGTCAGCAGCCGCTGGCCCTGCCGGCCATCGACGGCCGCCTGCGCCTGCCACGGCTGCTCGGCAGCGACGTGGTGACCCTGCGGGTGAACTCGCTCGGCCTCCTGCGCACGGAAGGGCAGGACACCGCGCGCGCCTTCGCCGAGGCGAAGTGGGAGCGGCGGTCGATCACGGCGCTGGGCCAGCAGCTGACGCTGACGGGGCTGGCGCGGGGCGACGTGTACTGGACACGCGACACGGCGGCCAATCCGGTGCCGCTCTACCGCGGCGACGAGGGGGTGACGGGCCGCGGCATCGCGCTGGTCGCCGCCGACCTGCAATGGCCGTTCGCCGGACCGCTGGGCGACGGCACGCAGCGCATCACGCCGCGCGTCCAGCTGGTCGCCACCCCGCCGATCACCAACGCCGCCATTCCGAACGAGGACAGCCGCGGCTTCGAGCTGGAGGATGTCAACATCTTCTCACTCAACCGGTTTCCGGGCAACGACCGCTTCGAGGACGGCGCTCGCGTGACGGTGGGAGTCGATTATCGCTACACCCGGCCGGGCCTGTCGATCGACTCCACCGTCGGCCAGAGCTTCCGCCTCACCGACAAGCCGAGCCTGTTTCCCGACGGCACCGGCCTGACCGACCGCGTGTCCGACTATGTCGCGCGCACCACCGTGCGCTGGCGCGATTTCGTGGCGCTCACCCATCGCATACGGCTCGACCACGAGGACTTCGCCGTGCGCCGCAACGAGGTCGACGTGACCGCCGGCACCGCGCGCACCTATGTCACCGCGGGCTATCTGCGGCTCAACCGCAACCTGCGCATCGAGGACCTGGAGGACGTGGAGGAGGCGCGGGTCGGCGCGCGCGTGGCGTTCGCCCGGTACTGGTCGATCTTCGGCTCCGCGGTCGTCGATCTCACCGGCACCGGCGAGGACCCGCTCAGCCGGTCGGACGGGTTCCAGCCGATCCGCCACCGGCTGGGCATCCTCTACGAGGACGAGTGCCTGGCGCTCGGCCTCACCTGGCGGCGCACCTACGTGACGCAGGGCGACAGCCGATCGGGCAACAGCTTCGGCCTGACCATCTCGCTGCGCAATCTGGGGCGCTGAGCGGGCGGCGTTGTTTGCCGTTCAGGCGTCCCGGGGTATGGAGGCGGCCGTTCGCGCGCCGATCGCGCGCCCCACGGAGACACCGTCGTGTTCGCGACCCGATCCATCTGGCTGTCCGCCACCGCGCTGCTGCCGGCGCTCGTCCTGGCGCAAGCCCCGCCCCCGCCTGCGCCCGACGCCGGGCAGCTGCCCGGTGCCCAGCCGGCCTCGCCGCAGGCTCCCGGCGCCGACGACAGCTTCGTGCCCACCGCCCGTCTGGACGTCGCGGACGCGCGCGCCGTGCGCCGGGCCGACACGGGGATGCGCACCGCCGTCGCGATCGTCAACGGCGAGGTTCTGACCGACACCGACGTCGACCAGCGCCTGGCGCTCAATCTGCTGGCCATCGACCGGCCGGATTTGCCGAAGGAGGAGGTCGCGCGCCTGCGGACCCAGGTGTTGCGCAACCTGGTCGACGAGTCGCTCCAGATCCAGGCGGCGGCCAACGACAAGCTGGAGGTGGACGACGCGCAGGTGAACGCGCGCTATGCCGCCTTCGCGCAGCAGTTCGGGCGCACGCCCAAGCAGATGGACGAGTATCTCGGCTCGGTCGGCAGCTCGGCGGCGACGCTCAAGCGCCAGATCAAGGCGGAGACGGCCTGGCAGAAGGTGCTGGGCCGGCGCGTCGGCTATTTCGTCAACGTCTCCGACGAGGAGGTCAATGGCATCCTGGACAAGCTGAAGGCGTCCAAGGGCCAGACGGAATACCGCGTCGGCGAGATCTATCTCTCCACCCCTGCGGGCAGCGAGGCGCAGGTCGCCGAGACCGCGCGCAAGATCCTGGAGCAGCTGCGACAGGGTGGCAGCTTCACGGTCTACGCCCGCCAGTTCTCCGAGGCGTCCACGGCGGCGGTCGGAGGCGATCTGGGCTGGGTGCGGCCCGAACAGCTGCCCGCCCCCCTGGCACAGGCGGCCGCGGAGCTGAACCCGGGGCAGGTCGACGGCCCCATCGATGTGCCCGGCGGCGTGTCGATCCTCTACCTGATCGACAAGCGCCAGATCCTGACCAACGATCCGCGCCAGTCGCGCCTCGCGCTCCGCCAGATGTCGGTCTCCTTCCCCAAGGGCACGACCGAGGCCGCCGCCAAGCCGATCGTCGAGCGGTTCAAGGCCGACCTGGCGGCGCTCGACGACTGCGCCGCCGTGGATGCGCTCGCCAAGAAGTACGATGCCCAGGTGATCGACAACGACCAGGTGACCGCGGGCGAGCTGCCCGGGCCGATCTCCGACATGCTGCTCGCCATGCCGGTCGGCCACGCCACGCCCGCCTTCGGTTCACTGGACGAGGGCGTGCGCGCGCTCGTGCTGTGCGGCCGTTCCGCCCCTCCCGCGGCGAACCTGCCGACCTTCGACCAGGTCAAGAACAACCTGGAGAACGAGCGTATCAGCTTCAGCGGCCGGCGGTACCTGCGGGACCTGCGCCGGGATGCGGTCATCGAGTATCGCTGATTCCTGACGATCCGCACTTGCCGATCGCCCTGGCGCTGGGCGATCCCGCCGGGGTGGGGCCGGAGCTTGCGGCGCGCTCCTGGGACCAGCGGTCGCGTTGCGGCCTCTCGCCGTTCGTGGCGGTCGGTTCGCCCGCTTCGATCGCGGCCGTGTGGGACGGGCCGGTGGCGGTCGTCGAGTCTCCGGCGGATGCGGTGGAGCGTTTCGCCGACGCGCTGCCGCTGATGGTGGTCGACGGCGACACGCCCTGCACGCCCGGCCGGCCCGACCTCGACGGCGCGCGCGTGGCGCTCGCCTCGCTGGAGCTCGCCGTCGGGCTGGCGATCGGCGGCGCGGTGAGCGCGGTGGTGACCGGCCCGGTCAGCAAGGCGCAGCTGCACGGCGTCGGCTTCCGGCACCCCGGGCAGACCGAATACGTCGCGGAACGCTGCGGCCTGGCGCCGGCCGCCGCCGCGATGATGCTCGCCGCGCCCGATCTGCGCGTCGTGCCGATCACGACCCACATCGCGCTGGCCGAGGTGCCGGGGAGCCTGACCGAGGCGCTCGTCATCCAGCGTGCGCGCACCACCCGCAAGGGCCTCCGGCGCAACTGGGGCCTGACCGAGCCGCGCCTGGCGCTCGCCGGCCTCAACCCTCATGCGGGCGAGGGCGGCGCGATGGGGCGCGAGGAGATCGAGGTGCTCGGCCCCGCCTGCGAGGCGTTGCGCGCGGAGGGCATCCGGATCGACGGCCCCCTGCCCGCCGACGCGCTGTTCACGCCGCGCCTGCGCGTGCGCTACGACGCGATCCTGTGCCCGACCCACGACCAGGCGCTGATCCCGTTCAAGGCGCTGCACGTCGACGACGGCGTCAACATCACGCTGGGCCTGCCGATCGTGCGGACCTCGCCCGACCACGGCACCGCCTTCGACATCGCCGGCACCGGCCGCGCCCATGCCGGGGCCACGATCGCCGCGCTCAGGCTGGCGGCTCAGGTCGCCGACGTCCGCCGCCGCCACGACACTTGAGCGCGCCGCCGCTTCCCCCCTTGCGCGAGGTGATCGCGCGCCACGCGCTGTCGGCCCGCAAGTCGCTCGGCCAGAACTTCCTCCTGGATGGCCAGCTGCTCGCGCGGATCGCCGCGGTGCCCGGCGACCTGACGGACGCGCCGGTGTACGAGGTGGGACCGGGTCCGGGCGGGCTGACCCGCGCGCTGATCGCCGCGGGCGCCCGCGTGACGGCCGTGGAGCCCGATGCCCGGGCGGTGGCGGCGCTGGCGGAGCTTCAGGCGGCGCGGCCGGGCCGTCTGCGTGTCCTGCACGGCGACGCGCTCGCGATCGACGCGCCCGCGCTCTTCGCCGAACGCCCGCATGTCGTCGCGAACCTGCCCTACAACATCGGCACGCGGCTGCTGGTCGACTGGTTGACGGTGGACGAGTGGCCGCCCTGGTGGCGCTCGCTGACGCTCATGTTCCAGCGGGAGGTCGCCGAGCGCATCGTCGCCGTGCCGGGAACGGACGCGTACGGACGGCTGTCGGTGCTGGCCGGCTGGCGCGCCACGGCCCGGCTGGCCATGACGGTGAACCGCGCCGCCTTCGTCCCGCCGCCGAAGGTGACGAGCGCGGTGGTCCACATCGTGCCGGGCAAGGCGCCGCCGGGCGTGAGCGCACGCGCGCTGGGCCAGGTGACGGCGGCCGCCTTCGGCCAGCGCCGCAAGATGCTGCGCGCGAGTCTGAAGCCGCTGCCCGGCGCCCTGGCGGCATTGGACGCGACGGGGATCGCCGGCGAGCGACGCGCCGAGACGCTCACGATCGCCGAGTTCGTGGCGCTGGCGCGGGCGATCGAGGCCTGATGCCGGGCTATAGCTCAGTTCGCGTGTTCCACCACCGGCTTCGCCTCGACCGCGGCGGCGGTGACCGTGCCCTTGTCCAGGGCCGCGACCAGGTCCGCGCGTCCGGGGCACCCGGTGCCGCAGACCTGGTCCAGGCTGGCGAGCGTGGCGCGGGCCTGATCGACGGCGCCCTTGTCCGCGAACGCCATGCCGATCCCCGCCAGCGCGGCCGTGTCCCGCGCATCCAGCATCAGCGCCTCGCGGTAGAAGCGGATCGCCTTGCCGGGCAGCCCGTCCGCGCGCGCCGCGGCGGCCAGGCCGACGAAGGCGAGGCCGTTCGCGGGGTCGATCGCCGCGGCGGTCTCGTAGGCGTCGGTCGCCGCCGCCGTCTGGCCGCCGGCGAGCGCCGCGTCGCCCGTCTGGGTCCAGGCGAGCGACTGCGGCGCGATCGGCCGCGCGCGCTCCTGCCCCGTGCCCGCCGTGGACAGGCTGAAGGCTCCGACGGCGAGCGCGATGGTGAGCGGTGTCAGGCGCATGACGATCTCCCAGGCTTTGGCGCGATCTAGCACGGTCGCGCCAGCGTGGCCACGAAGAAGCCGTCGGTGTCGCTGGCGCCGGGCGACAGCCGCAGGCCGGGACCCCGCCCCCAGCGGGCGAGCGCCGAGGGCGGGTCGGTGGACCGCCAGCCCGGCGACCGCGCCAGCGCGCCGGCAACGAGGCTCGCCCCCTCTTCATCCAGCACGGAACAGACGGCGTAGGTCACCCGCCCACCGGGGCGCACCAGGTGGCAAGCCATGTCCAGCAGGCGGGCCTGCTCCCCCACCAGGCGGCGCAGCCGCTCCGGCGACAGTCGCCAGCGCGCCTCCGGATTGCGTCGCCAGGTTCCCGTCCCGCTGCAGGGCGCGTCGACCAGCACGGCGTCGGCCCTTCCCCTCCAGTCGTCCAGCCGTTCGAGCTCGCGCCCGGGATCCAGCAGCCGCGTCTCCACGCCATCGGCGCCGGCCAGCCGGGCGCGCGGCGGCAGCTTGGACAGGCGGCCCCGGTCGGTGTCGGCGGCGATCAGCGCGCCCCGCGCCTCCATCGCGGCGGCGATCGCCAGCGTCTTGCCCCCCGCCCCGGCGCACAGGTCGATCACCGCCTCGCCGGGACGCGGGTCGAGCGCGGCCACCACGAGCTGGCTGCCCGCGTCCTGCACCTCCGCCAAACCGGCGAGCTCCGGCGGGAGCCGGGTGCCGGTGGGCAGTCGGAGCCCGTCCGGCAGCAGCGGCAGGGGCTCGGCCCCGGGCAGCGCGGCGCGCACCGTCCCGACGTCCGTCCGCAACCTGTTCACCCGCAGGTCCAGCGGAGCCCGGCCCGTCAGCGCCTCCGGCTCGGTCACGTCGGAGGCGGCGAGCCGCTCGATCAGCCAGCGCGGAGCGACCCCCGCCGACGTCGCCGCCTCGTCCGGCCGGATCGGCGCGGGCGCGTGGCCGCTCCCGGTGAACAGGGCGCGCAGCTCCGGCCGCTCCTCCGCCAGGCCGAGCAGCGCCGCGCGGCCGCTGTCGGGAACGTCGCCGGATCGACGAATGGCCGCGTAGGCGAGCTCGCGCACCGCCCGCTTGTCGCCCGATCCGGCGTAGCGGCGCTCCCGGAAGTAGTCGGCGATCAGACGGTCGGCGGGCGCGCCGCCCGAGCGCGCCGCGTGCGCCACCGCGTCGACGATCTCGATCGCGGCCTGCACTCTGGCTCCCGGCGTCACCGCGTGGGGTAGTTCGGGGCTTCGCGGGTGATCGCCACGTCGTGGACGTGGCTCTCCTGCAGCCCCGCGTTGGTGATGCGCACGAAGCGGGCACGCTCGCGCAGGTCCGCCAGCGTCGCGGCCCCGGTGTAGCCCATCGCCGCCTTCACGCCGCCCACCATCTGGTGGACGACGTCGCGCACCGGCCCCTTGAACGGCACCTGCCCCTCGATGCCCTCGGGCACGAGCTTCAGCTGGTCCGTCACCTCCGCCTGGAAATAGCGGTCGGCCGATCCGCGCGCCATCGCGCCGACCGATCCCATGCCGCGATAGGCCTTGTAGGAGCGGCCGTGATAGAGGAACGTCTCGCCCGGCGCCTCGGCGGTGCCGGCGAGCAGACTGCCCACCATCACCGCCGACGCCCCCGCCGCCAGCGCCTTGGCGATGTCTCCCGACGTGCGCAGGCCACCGTCGGCGATCACCGGCACGTTCGACTTCGCCGCCTCCTCGGCCGCATCCATCACGGCGGTCAGCTGCGGCACGCCGACGCCGGCGACCACCCGCGTGGTGCAGATCGAGCCCGGGCCGATGCCGACCTTCACCGCGTCCGCCCCGGCGTCGATCAGCGCGCGCGTGCCCTCCGCCGTGGCGACGTTGCCGGCCACGATCTGCACGTCGTTGGAGAGAGCGCGCGCTCGCTCCACCGCCCGGCCCACCATCGCGGAGTGGCCGTGGGCGGTGTCGATCACCACCACGTCCACGCCGGCGTCGATCAGCGCGGCGGTGCGCTCGAAGCCCTTGTCGCCCACCGTCGTCGCCGCCGCCACGCGCAGCCGCCCGGCGGCGTCCTTGGTGGCGTCCGGGTTCATCACCGCCTTCTCGATGTCCTTGACGGTGACGAGTCCCACGCAGCGATAGTCGCCGTCCACCACCAGGAGTTTCTCGATCCGGCGCGCGTGGAGCAGGCGGCGCGCCTCCTCCTGCCCCACATCGGACCGCACCGTGGCGAGATCGTCGCGCGTCATCAGCTCGCTGACGGGCTGCTCCGGGTTCTCGGCGAAGCGCACGTCGCGGTTGGTCAGGATGCCGACCAGCCGTCCATCCTCCTCCACCACCGGGATGCCGGAGATGCGGTGGCTCGCCATCAGCGCGCGCGCCTCGCCCAGCGTCTGGGCGGGATGGATGGTGATCGGGTTCACCACCATCCCGCTCTCGAAGCGCTTGACCTGCCGCACCGCGTCGCACTGGTCGACCATCTCCAGGTTGCGGTGGAGCACGCCGATGCCGCCCAGCTGGGCCATGGCGATCGCCATGTCGGCCTCCGTCACCGTGTCCATCGCGGCGGACAGGACCGGGATGTTGAGCGGGATGGCCCTGGTCAGCCGCGTCCGGGTGTCGGCGTCGCCCGGCAGGACCGTCGAGGCACCGGGCACCAGCAGCACGTCGTCGAAGGTGAGGCCCGTGGGGATGTCGGCGGCGGTCATGGCGGCTCTTCTCGGATGTCGGGCCGCCAGCCTCTAGGGCGAAGGGGTCGGCGGGGCTAGGGGCAGGATGGTCCAGCGCTCCGGATCCGCCAGGCGGCGCGCCAGCTCGACATACAGCCGCACGTCCGCCGCCGCGCCGGAGAGGTCGGCCTTCGCCACCTCGTCGCCCGCGCGGTGGTAGTCGGTGGAGAGATAGGCCCGCAGCCGGGCCATGTCGCTGAAGCTGCCGGAGATCAGCGCGGCGGGAACGCCGATCCGGCCAAACGCCCAGCCGTCCTGGCGGCGGAGGAAGCCGTCCGCCTCGTGGTCGCCGTCGAAGCGGCGGCCCAGCCCCTCCGCCACGCGCCGCACGAGCTCCGCCAGCGCGGGCGATCCGCCGACGACGGCCACCGGAGCGTCCGGGCCGGCGACCGCGATGGTGTCGAGATTGAGCACCGCCGCGATCCGTTCCGGCGCGGCGATGTGGAGGCCGCGCAGCGCATGGGCGCCGACCAGCCCCTGCTCCTCCGCCGTGGTGGCGACGAACACCACGTCGCGCGGCAGCGGCCCCATCGCGGCCAGCCGGCGCGCCACGGCCACCAGCGCCGCGGTGCCGCTGGCGTTGTCGATCGCGCCGTTGCAGATCCGGTCGGCGTCGCCCTCCTCCCCGCACGTGCCCTGCGCGTCCCAGTGCGCGGTCAGCAGCACCGCGCCGGCGGCGGGATCGGTGCCGGGCAGGCGACCGATGACGTTGTGGCTGACGCGCGTGTCGTCGCTGGGGTTCAGCCGGTTCGGGAGCGGCACGGACTGGAGCCAGGTGCCCGCCGTGCCCGCCGGGGTCAGCCCGGCCGCCGCGAATTCGCGGGTCAGGATGGCGAGCGTATCCGCCTCGCCCGCCCCCGCCGGCACCCGCCCTCCCAGCGCGTCGGCGGACAGTTCGGCGACCAGGGCGCGCAGTTCGGTCTCGACCCCCTCCCCCGCCTCGGCGGGCGCGCCCAGGGTCAGGAGCAGGGGGAGCAGGCACGCGGCCGCGCGCCCGCCGGGCGTCACCGGCCCAGGCCGCCCAGCACGGAGCCGAGCATCCCGCCCAGTCCGCCGCCCAATCCGCCCGATCCGCCGCCCTGACCGCCGCCCTGCTTGGCCATGTATCCCGCCACCACCATCGCCAGGATCGGCAGCATCTTCTTGAGCAGGTCTGGGCTGACGCCGCTCTGGGCGGACGCGTCCCGGGCCACGTTGCGGCTGACCTCCTTGGACCCGAAGATGCCGCCCAGGATGTCGTTGCCCTTGTTGACCTCGGTCGGCTGGGCGCCGGTCACGTTGTCCAGCAACCCGCCCCCGCCCAACATGCCGATCAGGCCGCCCAATCCACCGAGACCACCCAGGCCGCCCATCGCGGCCTGCGGCGCGGCGTCGGGCAGCGGTCCACGGGGCTGCTGGAAGCCCTGCGCCAGATGCGGCATCAGCGCCTGCGCGCCCCGTTCCGCCGTGGCCGGGTCGATGCCGAGCTGGTCGGCGATGGAGCCGATCGCGCCGGTGTTTCGAAGCAGGCTGTCGATGTCCATGTCCGTGCGTCCTCGTTCGCGCCACCCTTGGAAGGGGGCCTGTGCGGACGGAACCCCCGGCGGTGCCACTTTGCTCCCGCCGGCGGAGCGAAGTCACGGGCGCCGCGTTGACTCCGCAGGGCCGAACAACTTCCACGCGTCCCGGCCACGCGCCATCGAAAGGACCATCATGGGTATCTTCTCGTCCATCAAGAACGCGATCTTCGGGCACAAGGCGGCCCCGAAACCGGCCGCGCAGGCCCCGGTTCCACAGCAGCGGCCCGCGGGCCAGATGGCTCCCCAAGCCGCGCCCCCGCCGATGCAGGAGGTCGATGTCGAGGCCGTGCTGCAGCGGATGCAGGACGATAAGGGCCAAACCCTCAACTGGCGCACGTCGATCGTCGACCTGATGAAGCTCCTGGACATCGACTCCAGCCTGTCCAACCGCAAGGAGCTGGCGCAGGAGCTCGGCTACACCGGCGCGCTCGACGGCAGCGCGGAGATGAACATCTGGCTGCACAAGGCGACCATGCGCGAGCTGGCCAAGAACGGCGGCAGGGTGCCCGCCGGCATGACGGACTGAGGTCCGGGCGGGGCAGGGTCCTTTCCGCTCAGGCGGGTTCGCGCAGCCTGGGTCCCGCCGCCAGTACGCTCGCATCGACGTCGTCCGCGAACTGCCGGAAGTTGCCGACGAACAGGTCGACCAGCTTGGCGGCCGTGGCGTCGTACCGTTCCGCGCTCTCCCACGTGGATCGCGGATCGAGGATGGCGGTGTCCACTCCCGCGACCGCCAGCGGGACGTCGAACCCGAAATGGGGGTCGCGGCGGAACGCCGCCGCGTTCAGGCTGCCGTCCAGCGCGGCGTTGAGGAGCGCGCGCGTCGCCTTGATCGGCATCCGGCTGCCGGTGCCGTACGGCCCGCCCGTCCAGCCGGTGTTGACCAGCCAGCAGGCGACGCCGCCGCGCGCGATCCGCTCCTTGAGCAGGTTGCCGTAGACCGACGGGTGACGCGGCATGAAGGGCGCGCCGAAGCAGGTCGAAAACGTCGCCTCCGGCTCAGTCACCCCGATCTCGGTGCCCGCCACCTTGGCGGTGTAGCCCGACAGGAAGTGGTACATCGCCTGATCCGGCGTCAGCCGCGCGATCGGCGGCAGCACGCCGAAGGCGTCGGCGGTCAGCATGATGATGGTGGACGGCACCGGCCCCATGTTGGCGGCGCTGGCGTTCGGGATCGAGGACAGCGGATAGGCGCCCCGGCTGTTCTCCGTCAGGGCGGGGTCGTCGAGGTCCAGCTCGCGCGTGTCGGGGTCCATCACGACGTTCTCGAGCACGGTCCCGAACCTGCGGGTTGTGGCGTAGATCTCCGGCTCCGCCTCCTCCGACAGCCGGATCATCTTGGCGTAGCAGCCGCCCTCGAAGTTGAAGACGGCGGTGTCGGACCAGCCATGCTCGTCGTCGCCGATCAGCGTGCGGCGCGGGTCCGCCGAGAGCGTGGTCTTGCCCGTGCCGGACAGGCCGAAGAACACCGCCGTGTCGCCCTTCGGCCCGACATTGGCGGAACAGTGCATCGGCATCACCCCCTCGGGCGGCAGCAGGTAGTTGAGCAGGCCGAACACCGACTTCTTCATCTCGCCGGCGTACTCCGTGCCGCCGATCAGGATCATGCGGTCGGTCAGGTTGACGGCGATCACCGTCTCCGACCGGCACCCGTGCCGCTCCGGATCGGCCCGGAAGCCCGGCAGGTCGATGATCGTGTAGTCGGTGCGGAAGTCCGCCAGCTCGTCCGCCGTCGGCCGGACGAGCATCGTTCGGATGAACAGCGAGTGCCAGGCGAGCGTGTTGACGACGCGCACGCCCACCCGGTGCGCGGGCTCCGCCCCGCCGAACAGGTGCTGCTCGAACAGCGTCTCCTGCTCGCCGAGCGCCGCCAGCATGTCGCCCTTCAGCGCCTCCCAGTGCGCAGGCGTCATCGGCTTGTTCACGGTGCCCCACCACACGCTGTCGGCGGTCTCCGCGTCCTTGACCAGGAACTTGTCCTTGGCGGAGCGCCCGGTGTGGCGGCCGGTGGAGACCACGAGCGGACCGTCCTTCGCCAGCTTGCCCTCTCCGCGCGCCACCGCGTGCTCGACCAGCGCCGCCGTGCCGAGGTCGGAGTGGACGACGGCGTCGGTGTGGGCGGTGAGGTCGAGGTCGGCGGGCATGGTCGTCTCTCCATCGTGTGGGGCGGCCAGCGACCGTCACCTTCTGTTCCCCGGTTAGCCACGGGCCGGGGGGTCGTCAAACCGACGCAAGCCGTTGTCGCGGCGTGTGCGGTGGGCTAGTCCGGCGCGGATGGACACGCCCGCCGAGCCGGCCAGCATCGCGCTGGTGGACGACGACCGCAACATCCTGACCTCCGTGTCGATCGCGCTGCAGGCGGAGGGCTTCGTCACACGGGTCTATCTCGACGGCGAGGCGGCGTTGGCGGCGCTGCGCGATCGGCCTGCGGATCTGGTGGTGTCCGACATCAAGATGCCGCGGCTGGACGGGCTGGAGCTGGTGCGCCGGCTGCGCACCTTCAGCGCCGTGCCGGTGATCTTCCTCACCTCGCGCGACGACGAGCTGGACGAGGCGCTGGGCCTGGCGATCGGCGCGGACGACTACATCGCCAAGCCGTTCAGCCAGCGCCTGCTGGTCGCGCGCATCCGGGCCGTGCTGCGCCGCGCCTCGGCGCGCAACGAGCCCGCCGGCGGCGACGCCGAACCGCCGCTGGAGCGCGGCCCCCTGACCATGGACGCCGAACGCCAGCGGGCGACCTGGCGGGGCGGGGACGTGGTGCTGACCGTCACCGAGTTCCTGGTGCTCCACGCCCTGGCGCTCCGGCCCGGCGTGGTCCGGTCGCGCGCGCAACTGATGGACATCGCCTACAAGGACGACGGCTTCGCCGACGACCGCACGATCGACAGCCACGTCAAGCGGCTGCGCCGCAAGTTCCGCGCCGTCGATCCCGACTTCGACGCGATCCACACGGTCTATGGCGCGGGCTATCGCTTCGAGGGCTGACGACACGGCGGACGAGCGGCCGCCGCGCACCAGCCGCTGGCTGCGGCTGGGTCCGCGCATCCTGGCGATCAACCTGCTGTCCGTCCTGCTCGTCGGCGCGAGCTTCCTCTATCTCGACAGCTACCGCAACCAGCTGATCGAGCGGCGGCTGGGCGAGGTCGCCGCGCAGGCCGACCTCGCCGCCACGGCGCTCCGGACCGTCGATCCGGGACGCACCGACGAGGCCCTGGTGGCGCTCGCCCGCGCGGGCGACAGCCGCCTGCGCATCTACGGGGCGGACGGTCCGCCGCTGGCCGACAGCTGGCGACTGGCCCGGCCGAACTTCACCATCCGCGCCGTGCCGGAGCCCAGCCTGGCCAAGCGGCTCGCCGCCCGGCTGGACGACGTGATCGACGGCATCCTCTTCGCCCGCCGCCCCCCGGCCTACGCGGACCCGCCGCGCGACGTGGCGTCCGCCTGGCCGGAGGTGGGGGCGGCGCTGGCCGGGTCCGCCGCCCGTCCGCAGCTGCGGCTCGCCGCCGACCGCACGGCGGTGGTCACCGTGGCGCGGCCGCTCGCCGCCGACCGCGCGCTGCTGGTCACCGTCAACGCCCGCGACCTCAGACGCGACGTGCGCGCCGAGCGCCTGCGCCTCGCCACCGCCGTGCTGGTGGCGCTGCTGGTCACCGCGCTGCTCTCCGCCTTCCTGGCGCGCACGATCGTCACCCCCGTCCGCCGACTGGCGATCGCCGCGCACCGCGTGCGGCTGGGGCGGCGGCGGGACGTGGTGGTGCCGCGCATGGCCGAGCGGCGCGACGAGATCGGCGTGCTGGCGCGCGCCGTCGCCGACATGACCGCCGGCCTGCGCGCCCGGGCGGACGCGATCGAGGCGTTCGCCGCCGACGTCAGCCACGAACTCAAGAACCCGCTCGCCTCGCTGTCGTCCGCCGTGCAGACGCTGGAGCGGGTCGAGGATCCCGAGCTGCGCCGCCAGCTGATCGCCATCGTCGGCGACGACGCGCGCCGGATGGACCGGCTCGTGACCGACGTGGCGGAGGCGTCGCGCCTGGACGCCACGCTCGCCCGCTCGCGCTTCGAGCCGGTCGACCTCACCGGCGTCCTGAACGGCGCGATCGACGACCTCCGCGCGGAGGCGGCGCGGCGCGGCGTCCGTCTCGCCTTCGCGCGGCAGCGCAGCGGCACGGCGGTGGTCGCCGGACTGGACACCCAGCTGCGCCGCGCGTTCGACAACGTCGTGGGCAACGCCGTGTCCTTCGCGCCGCCCGGCACGCTGGTCGAGGTCCGGCTGCGCCGCGACGGGGGCTGGGCCGAGGTCGACGTGGAGGACGAGGGACCCGGCGTGCCGCCCGGTGCCCGGGACGCGATCTTCCGGCGCTTCCACTCCGACCGGCCCGACGACCACCGGGAGGGGCGCCATTCGGGGCTCGGCCTTGCCATCGCGCGGGCCGTGGTCGAAGGACACGGCGGAACGATCACCGTCGCGGACCGGCTGGCCGGCGGCACCGGCGCCCGCTTCCACCTCCGCCTGCCGCTCAGGGACCGCGCCGACTGATGCCCTCTCCCGCCGATCCCGCCTCGCCCGAGCGCCTGCACGCCACCTGCGTCGCGATCGACGGACGGGGCGTGCTGCTGTCGGGGCGGTCGGGCAGCGGCAAGTCCGACCTGGCGCTGCGCCTGATCGACCGGGGCGCGCGGCTGGTCGCCGACGACGCCACGCTGGTGGTGCGCGCCGCCGGCGGCCTCAGCGCCCGCTCGCCCGACACGATCCGCGACCGCATGGAGGTGCGCGGCCTGGGCATCGTGGCGGTCGAGGCGCTGGACGGGGCGCCGGTCGCCCTGCTCGTCGATCTCGACGCGCCCGGCGAGCGGCTGCCGCCCGCCGACGAGCGGCGGCGCGTCGCGGGCGTCGCCGTGCCGGTGCTGCGGCTCGACCCGCGGGCCGCCTCCGCGCCGATCAAGGTGGAGTGGGCCTTGCGGCGGGACCGGATCCAGCCGTGAACGCGCGCGACGGCGGGCCGCCGCACCTGCTGCTCGTCACCGGCCTGTCGGGCGCGGGGCGGACGACGGTCATGAACACGCTGGAGGACCTGGGCTGGGAGGCGGTGGAGAACCTGCCCCTGTCGCTGCTCGGCGCGCTGCTGGAGGCGCCGGCGCTGGCGGGCGGCGAGGCCCGGCGGCCGCTGGCGCTGGGCATCGACAGCCGCACCCGCGACTTCGACGGCCGCCGGCTGCTGCGCCAGCTCACCCAGCTGCGTCAGCTGCGCGGCCAGCCCGCCGAGCTGCTGTTCCTCGACTGCTCCTCGGCGGAGCTGGAGCGGCGCTTCTCGCGCACGCGGCGCCGCCACCCGCTCGCGCCCGACCGCCCGATGTCCGACGGCATCGTGCGCGAGCGCGCGCTGCTGGCGGAGGTCAAGGCGGGGGCCGACCACCTGATCGACACGACCGAGCTGCAGCCCAACCTGCTCGCGCAGATGATCCGCGAGCGGTTCCGCGAGCGCACCGACTCCGCGCCGGTGCTGGCGATCGAGAGCTTCGGCTTCGCCCGCGGCGTGCCGCGCAACGCCGACACGATCTTCGACGTGCGCTTCCTGCGCAACCCCTTCTGGAACGCGGAGCTGCGCGACCGGACCGGACTGGACCCCGCGGTCGGCGCGTATGTCGAGGAGGACGCGGACTACGGCGCCTTCCTGGACGCCGTGCGGCGGCTGCTCGACATCACCATCCCGCGCGCCATCGCCGAGGGCAAGTCGTACCTGACCATCGCCTTCGGCTGCACCGGCGGGCGGCACCGCTCGGTCCACGTCGCGGAGCGGATCGCGGACTGGTTGCGCGGGCGCGGATTTGCGCCCACGGTGACGCATCGCGACCTGGGCCTTCCGCTTCCCGCGGGCGAGGGCTCGGCGGAGTTTGAGGAGCGGCGACGGGACGCATGATCGGTCTGGTACTGGTGACGCACGGGCGGCTGGCCGCCGAATTCATCACGGCGATGGAACACGTGGTCGGCCCGCAGGAGGCGGTGGCCGCGATCGGCATCGGCCCCGACGACGACATCGAGGCGCGGCGCGGGGAGATCGGGGAGGCGATCGGGCGGGTGAACGACGGGGCGGGCGTGATCCTGCTCACCGACCTGTTCGGCGGAACGCCGTCGAACCTCGCCATCTCGATGCTGCGCCGCGACGAGGTGGAGGTGATCGCCGGCATCAACCTGCCGATGCTGATCCGCCTCGCCTCCGCCCGCCGGACGATGGGCGTGGTCGACGCGGTCTGCGCCGCGCAGCAGGCGGGGCGCAAGTACATCTCGATCGCCTCCGAGCACCTGGCGCGCCTGTCGTGCGGCTGAGCCGGACGGTCACGATCGTCAACCGCAAGGGGCTGCACGCCCGCGCGTCGGCGCGCTTCGTCACCGCCGCGCACGATCTCCCCGCCGCCGTCACCGTCGAAAAGGACGGCGCGACCGCGCAGGGCGGATCGATCATGAGCCTGATGATGCTGGGCGCGGCCAAGGGCGACGCGGTCGTCATCCACGCCGAGGGCGAAGGCGCCGAGACCGCGCTCGACACGCTGAGCGCGCTGGTGGCCGATGGCTTCGGAGAGGACTGAGGCGGCGGCGATCCAGCCGGTCGCGTCGCTCGCCAACGACCGGGTCAAGCGGGCGCGCTCGCTGCGCGACAGGCGGGGGCGGCGGCGCGAGGGGCTGTTCCTGGCGGAAGGCTGGCGCATCCTGCTGGAGGCGCGCGACGCCGGTGTCCGCCCGGTCGAACTGTTCGTCGGCGACCCCGCCCCCGCCCAGCCGCTCGCCGCCGCGCTGATCGCGGAGGTGCTGACGGGCGGTGGCGCGGTGCTGCACGCGACCCCCGGCGTGCTGGCGAAGATCTCCGGCAAGGACAATCCGCAGACCGCGATCGGCCTGTTCGCCGACCTGGCCGACGATCTCGCGCGGCTGGACCGCGCGGTGGCGGCGATCTGGCTGGTGGCCGAGCGGCTGCGCGATCCCGGCAATCTGGGCACGCTGCTGCGCGCCGGCGACGCCGTCGGCGCGGGCGGGCTGATCCTGCTGGACGAGAGCGCCGATCCCTTCTCCGCCGAGGCGGTGCGCGCCAGCATGGGGGCGGTGTTCACAGTGCCGGTGGCGCGCGCGGACACGGCCGGGTTCCTGGCCTGGCTGCGGGGCGGCCCGGGGCAGCTCGTCGGGCTGAGCCTGCGCGACGGCGGCCGCGACTACACCGCGATCCGCTACGCCGCGCCCACCTTCCTCCTGATCGGCAACGAGGCGCGGGGCCTGCCGACCGCGCTGGAGGACGCCTGCGACGCGCTGGTCACGCTGCCGATGCGGGGCCGGGCGGACAGCCTGAACGCCGCCGTGGCGGGGGCGGTCGCGGCGTACGAGGTGCTGAACCAGCACCGGCGCGGGGGGTGAGTCGGGGGCCGGAACGCGGCCGCGGGATCGACGGAAACGCGTCGAAGGTCCCTTGAAGGTCGCACACTGCGCGGGGGCGTGCGTGCACGTGTGCGCGGGAGGGGGCGGGGCGCCGTATCGGCGAAGCGGCGTGCTTCCGGGCACGGCTGGAGCCTTGCCCCTCCACCACCGGGCTTCGCCCAGCGGTCCCCCTCCCCACCGCTTCGCGGCAGGGAGGATGGTGGGGAACCGAACGTCCGCTCCGGATCGGAAGCCGTTCGGCGCAAAGGCGACGAAGAGCGGATGCGGCAGAGTGGAATTTGATATCTTCGACCATTTATCCCATATGGCACACTTGCTCCAAAATTGCAACCGGAAATTGCCTATGGCCATGCGGATGATCCCCGCCCCGTCGCCCCGCTCCGACCGCCGCGCGCCGTGGACCGGAACGGCGATGGCTGTCGCGGGGCTGGCGGGTCTCGCGGCCTGCCGGCCGATGATGGCGGGACCGGCCCGCGCCCCCGCCCCCGCTCCTGCCCCGCAGGTCGCTCCGGCCGCCTACCGCGCGCTCGGAACGGAGCCGTTCTGGACGCTGGAGCTCACCGGCGACCGTTTCGTGTTCCGCACGCCCGAGCGGCCGGACGGCGCATCCGGGCGGGTGACCGGGTGGGCCGAACATCCGGACGCGAGAGCCGTCACCGGCGTCGCCTCGGACGGCCGCGCGATGCGGCTGGCGACCCGGCGCGCCACCTGCTCCGATGGCATGAGCGACCGGCTCTACGCCGACACGGCCAGTCTGCGCATCGGCGAGCGCGAGCTGACGGGGTGCGGCGGGGACACGTCGCCATGACGCCGCAACCCTCTCTCGCGAATGCGGAAGGGGCTGTTCGCGACGCGCCCCCTACTCCGCCGCCTCGGCGCCGCGCGGCAGGGCCTCGATGGGCTGGAGGTCGGGCAGATCGCGACCGGCGGTGTCCACGTTCAGCTCGGCGAAGCGGCGGCCGGTGGCCATCAGGCGCGAATCGAAGGAGCTGGTCAGCTTGTTGTAGCTGCCGACCGCCTTGCCCAGGTTGGCGCCGACCGACTTCAGGTGCTCGGCCGCCACGCCGATGCGCTCGAACAGCTCCTTGCCGAGCGCCGCGATCTGGGTGGCCTCCTGCGCCACCTTCTCCTGCCGCCACACGCCCGCCACGGTGCGCGCGATCGCGACCAGGTTGGTGGGAGTCGCCAGCAGCACGCGCCGTTCGAAGGCGTAGTTCCACAGGTCCGGATCGTGCTCCAGCGCGGCCGACAGGAAGTGCTCGCCGGGCACGAACATGACGACGTAGTCCGGCGCGGCGTCGAACTGGTTCTGGTACGCCTTGGCGCCCAGCGTGGCGACGTGCGCCTTCATCGCGCTGGCGTGGGAGGCGAGATGGCCGCGGCGCAGCGCCTCGTCGTCGGCGTTGTAGGCGTCCTGGTAGGCGTTGAGCGACACCTTGGCGTCGATCACCAGCAGCTGTCCGCCGGGCACGCGCACGGTGGCGTCGGGCCGCAGCCGCCCGGCCTCGGTGTCGACGCTGTGTTCGGTGTGGAAGTCGACATGCTCGGTCAGGCCGCAGCTTTCCAGCACGTTGCGGAGCTGCTGCTCGCCCCAGCGGCCGCGCGCCTTGGGCGCGTTCCTGAGCGAGTTGACCAGCCGCGCGGCCTCCGCCTGCACGCGCTCCTGCCCGTCGCGCATCTGGCCGATCACGCCTTTCAGGTCGCCATAGGCGGCCTGGCGGTCCGCCTCGACCTTCTTGACCGCCTCCTCGTAGGTGGCGAGGCGATCGTGGACCGGCTGGATCAGCGCCTTGAGCGCGGTGCCGGACGCCTTTTCCTGCTCTCCGAACCGCTCGTCGGCGCGCTTGAGGAACTCGTCCTGCGTGGTCTTGAGGATGCGCCCGCCGATCTCGCTGAACTCCGCCTTGAGCGCCTCGCGCGCCTCCTTGAGCGCGGCGACCTCGCGCTCGTGCGCGCGGCGGTCGGAGTCGGCGGCGGCGGTGAGGCCCGCGAGCCGGGTCGCCGCCTCCTCCCGCGCGCGCTCGGAGGCGGCCAGCCGATCGGCCAGTCCGTCCGCGCGCGCCGCGCGCTCCGACATCGTGGCGAGCTCGCCCACCGAACGCCCGAACTTGTCGCGCAGATCGCGGCACTCCGCCTCCAGCCCGGCGCGCCGCCGCCCCGCCATCAGCCAGCCGACCGCCAGGCCCGCCACCAGGGCGCCGAGCGCGAGCAGGACGACGATCACGGGCGACATGCGCGACACCTCTCTGGAACAGACGGAGAACCTAGACCGCGATCGGCGGCGCCGCAAGCAACGGAACCCCGCCGCCGGTTCGGGCGATTAGGGGGCACACGACACACCCTCTCCAGGAGACCGCCCCGATGTCCGTCGCCAAGATGATCAGCCTGCACCCCGACGTGGACGGGAACCTCAACGAGGCGCTGGCGACCGCCATCCGCCACTCGATGTTCTGCGCCGCGATCTGCACCAGCTGCGCCGACGCCTGCCTGGCGGAGGAGATGGTGGCGAAGATGCGCGAGTGCATCCGCAAGTGCCTCGACTGCGCGGACGTCTGCACCATGACCTTCCACGTCGCCACCCGCCGCGCGGCGTCGAACGAGGGCGTGCTGCGCCGGGCGCTGGAGCTGTGCGTCGCCGCCTGCGAGACCTGCGCGGCGGAGTGCGAGCGCCACGACAACGACCATTGCGCCCAGTGCGCAACCATGTGCCGGGAGTGTGCCGACGACTGCCGCAAGGCGATCACGACGTTCTGAGGCGCGGAAGCCAGCTGGGCCACCGTCCTTAGCCCTCTCCCAGCCAAGCGGGAGAGGGATCGAAACGGCAGGTGGTGTGTCCCAGCCCCCGCCTTTCGCCGTTCACCCCTCTCGGCGCGCCTTCGCCACCCGCTTCATGATCATGTCGCGCTTGAGCCGGCTCAGATGGTCGGTGAACAGCACCCCGTTCAGATGGTCGACTTCGTGCTGCAGGCAGATCGCCATCAGACCGTCGAAGCGGCCTTGGCGCTCCTCGCCGTCGGGCGTGCGCCAGCGCGCGTCGATCAGCGCGGCGCGCTCGACCTCACCATACTGGTCGGGGATCGACAGGCAGCCCTCGTTGTAGATCACCCGCTCGTCGCCCACCGGCGTCAGCTCCGGGTTCACGAAGGCGCGGGGGTCGCGCGCGGGCTCCCCCCCCTCCTCCGCCGGCTCCTGCAGGTCGATCACGAGCACGCGCCGGGCCACGCCGACCTGGATGGCGGCCAGCCCGATGCCGGGCGCGTCGTACATCGTCTCGAACATGTCGGCGACGAGCGCGCGCAGGCCATCGTCGAAGGCGTCGACGGGAGCGGAGATCTCGCGCAGCTTCGGGTCGGGGGCTTCGACGATGGGGAGAACGGCCATGGCGGCGAGGAGTTAGGTTCCGGCTCGGGGAGGGTCAAGCATGATGCCCCCCTCTCCCTCTTCCCTCGGGTGAGGGGATCACCGTGAGAAGAACTTGGCTCCCCACCGATCCACCCTCATCCAACGCCGCCGAAGCGCTTCGCCCCAAGGCTCCGTATCCTTCTCGCATGGGGAGGAGGTTCATTGCATCGGGCGCCGCGCGCGCAGCGCCTGTGCGAGCGTGCCCTCGTCCAGATAGTCGAGCTCGCCGCCGACGGGCAGGCCGTGGGCGAGCTGGCTGATGCGCACGGGGTATTCGGACAGGCGCTCGGCCAGGAAGTGCGCCGTCGTCTGACCCTCCAGCGTCGCGTTGGTGGCGAGCACCACCTCCTCGATCCCGCCCGCCGCCACGCGCTCGATCAGGCGGGCGACCGACAGGTCCTCCGGCCGCACCCCGTCGAGCGCGGACAGCCGTCCGCCGAGCACGTGGAAGCGGCCGGGGAACAGCCGCCCGCGGTCGAGCGCCCACAGGTCCGCCACTTCCTCCACGACGCACAGGCTGGCGGCGTCGCGGCGCGGATCGCGGCAGACGCTGCACGGGTCGAGCGTGTCCAGGTTGCCGCAGGTGGAGCAGGTGGCGAGCCGCTCCGACACCCGCTCCAGCGCCGCCGCGATCGGGCGCAGCAGCGCGTCGCGCTTCCTCAGCATCTGCAGCACCGCGCGCCGGGCCGAACGCGGGCCGAGGCCGGGCAGCCGGGCGAGCGCGCTCACCAGTTCCTCGATTTCGGGCGCCGCCATCGTTCTCTCATATGGCCTTGATCGCGCCCGCGCCAACCGGCCATGGAAGCCATCATGCGGATCGTCTTCCTGGGAACGCCGGACTTCGCGGTGCCGGCGCTGCGCGCGCTGGTCGCGGCGGGGCACGAGGTGGCGGCCGCCTACACCCAGCCGCCGCGCCCCGCGGGGCGCGGCAAGGCCGAGCGGCCGAGCGCCGTCGCCCGCTCGGCCGAGGCGCTGGGTCTGCCGGTGCGCTGGCCCGCCTCGATGCGGTCCGACGAGGTCCAGGCGGAGCTGGCGGCGCTCGCTCCCGAGCTGGCGGTGGTCGCCGCCTACGGCCTGATCCTGCCACAGGCGGTGCTCGACATCCCGGCGCACGGCTGCCTCAACATCCACGGCTCGCTGCTGCCGCGCTGGCGCGGGGCCGCGCCCGTGCAGCGCGCGATCCTGGCGGGCGACGCGTGGACGGGCGTCGGGATCATGGCGATGGAGGCGGGGCTCGACACCGGGCCGGTGCTCGCCGAGCGGCGGGTGCTCGTGGGCGGCGCGACGGCCGGCGAGTTGACCGAACGGCTGGCGCGCGAGGGCGCGGAGCTGCTGGTCGAGGTGCTCGCCGACCCGCCCGCCCATCCGCCGCGCGCGCAGCCGGCCGCCGGCGTGACCTACGCCGCCAAGATCGACAAGGCGGAGGCGCGGCTCGACTGGTGCCAGGGCGCCGCGATGTGCGAGCGCCGGGTGCGCGCCTTTGCGCCTACGCCGGGCGCGTGGTTCGAGGTGGGCGGCGAGCGGGTGAGGCTGCTCGCCGCCGATGTCCAGCCGGTGCCCGGTGAACCAGGGCTGGTGCTCGACGACCGGCTGCTGGTCGGCTGCGGCGCCGAGTCGCTGCGCCCCGCCCTCCTCCAGCGCGCGGGCAAGGGCGCGCTGCCGCTGGACGCGTTCCTGCGGGGACGCCCGGTGGCGGCGGGCGCGCGCCTGCCGTGACCCGCGTGCGACTGACGCTGGAGTGGGACGGCCGACCCTTCGCCGGCTGGCAGCGACAGGCCAACGCGCCGTCGGTCCAGCAGACGGTGGAGGCGGCGGCGGCGCGGCTGTGGGGGCGGGACACACCTGTCCAGGCGGCCGGGCGCACGGACGCCGGCGTCCACGCGCTGGCCATGGCGGCGCACTGCGACGCGCCCGACGGCTTTCCCGTGGGCAAGGTCGCGAACGCGCTCAACGCCCACCTGCGGCCCGATCCGGTGGCGGTGCTGGCGGCGGACGCGGTGGCCGACGACTGGCACGCGCGCTTTTGCTGCCGGCAACGGCGCTATCGCTACGTTGTGGTGAACCGGCGCGCGCCGCTGACGGTGGGGGCGGGGCTGGCCTGGCGCGTGGGGCCGCCTCTGGACGAGGAGGCGATGGCGCGGGGCGCGGCGGCGCTGGTCGGCCGCCACGACTTCACCACCTTCCGCTCCGCCCACTGCCAGGCGGAGAGCCCGGTCCGCACGCTCGACCGGCTGGACGTGCGGCGCGAGGGGGAGCGGGTGGTGGTGGAGGCGACCGCGCGCGCGTTCCTGCACCACCAGGTGCGCTCGATGGTCGGCTGCCTGGCGCTCGTCGGCCTGGGCCGCTGGTCGGTCGCACATCTGGGGCACGCGCTGGAGGCGCGGGACCGCACGGCGCTGGGGCTGAACGCGCCGCCGGACGGGTTGTATTTCGTGGCGGCGGAGTATGATGGGGACCCCCATTCCGCTCAGGCCGAGCCTGTCGAAAGGGACGGTGTGGCTTCCAAACCCGACATTTCACCGCACCGTTTCCGACCTGTTGGCGGCCCTGCCAACTCGTCACCCCGGCTTTGAGCCGGGGTCCGGCTGTCTTGCCGGATCGGGACGCCCGAGCGGGGTGACGACTGCCCAAGCGCAAGACACGACAGTCCCATCGGCGGCCAGAGCGAAGCTGGACCCACGGCTCAAGGCCGGGGTGACGGATGTGGATGTTCGTCCGCTTTCCAGCACCAGTGACCAGCACAGTTCCTGAGCGGCGGACGCTTCGACAGGCTCAGCGTGAGCGGAGCGCGGGGGGAGATTGCGCGTCCTGCGACTGGATCAGCCGGTGATTCCAAGCACGCCCAGCGCCCGCTCCAGCATGACGAGCTGCCACAGCAGCCGTCCGTGATCCCGCCGGCCGGCGCGGTGCTCCGCCGCCAGCTCGGCGATGCGGCCCGGCGCGAACCAGCCCGTGGCCGCCAGCGGCCCGTCCGCCAGCGCCGCCGCCTCGGCCGCCAGCGCCCCCCGGAACCACGCCGACACCGGGGTCACGAATCCCATCTTGGGCCGGTAGAGCACGTCGTGCGGCAGCCGCCCCTCCAGCGCGCGCTTGAGGATCGCCTTGCCGGTGCCGCCGCGCACCCGTTCGCCGGGCGGCAGGCCGAGCGCGAAACCCACCAGCCGGTGGTCGAGCAGCGGCTCGCGCGCCTCCAGCCCGGCGGCCATCGTGGTGCGGTCCACCTTGGTCAGGATGTCGCCCGGCAGCCACAGCGCCAGGTCGGCGAGTTGCGCCCTGGTCAGCGGATCGTCGGCGGGCGCGTCCGCCCACGCCTGTCGATAGAGCTCCTCGGCCCGCCAACCACCGAGATCGCGGGTGAGCCCGTCCGAGAACAGCCGCGCGCGCTCGGGCGGCCCGGTGACTCCGACCGCCAGCGCGTAGGCGTCGGCGTCGGAGCGCGCGAGCGCCTGGAGCGTGGACTTGGCGCGCAGCGGGCGTGGCGCCCAGTCCGCCTTCGGCCACAACGCGCCCAACCCGCCGAACAGCACCTGGCGCGCGTGGAGCGGCAGCGCGGCGCGGGCGCGCGCTTCCGCGGCGAAGAACACCTGTCGGCGATAGCCCGCGAAGGCCTCGTCCGCGCCGTCGCCCGACAGCGCCACCGTGACGTGCCGCCGCGCCGCGCGCGCGAGCGCCAGGCCCGACAGCGCGGAGGCGTCGGCGAACGGCTCGTCGAAGGCGCGGGCGAGCGCGTCCACCTCGTCCCAACTGTCGCTCGACACGCGGTGCGGGTGGTGGTCGGTGGCGAACTGGCCGGCGATCCGCTGGGCGTAGGAGGACTCGTCGGCCTCGGCCTCGTCGAAGCCGATCGACACGGTGGTGATCGGCCGGTCGGAGCGCGCCGCCATGCTGGCGACCACCGCGCTCGAATCCACGCCGCCCGACAGGAACGCGCCCAGCGGCACGTCGGCGACCATCCGGCTGGCGACCGCCTGGTCCAGCAGGTCGAGCAGCTCCGCCTCCCGATCGCGGCCGCTGGACGGGACGGGCGCGGGCCGGAACCAGCGGTGCGGACGCCAGTCGGTGTCGCCGGGCGCCACGCGCGCCCACTCCCCCGCGCCGAGCTTCACCGTGCCGGTGAGGAAGCCGAGCTGGTCGGGGACGTAGCCGAAGGCCATGTACGCCTCCAGCGCGCGTGGATCGACGCGGCGGTCGAGGCCGCCGTGCGCCAGCACGCCCTTCAGCTCCGAGCCGAAGAGCAGCGTGCCGTCCGTCAGATGCGCGGCGACCAGCGGCTTCACCCCGAAGCGGTCGCGCACCAGCGTGACGGAGCCGTCGCGCGCGTCGTGGACGGCAAAGGCGAACATGCCGTCCAGCCGTTCGCAGGCGCGCGGCCCCCACTCCGCCCAGGCCGCCAGGATGACCTCCGTGTCGCCGCCGGTGCGGAAGCGGTGGCCGCGCGCGTGGAGCTCCTCGCGCAGCGCGCGGTAGTTGTAGATCTCGCCGTTGAAGACGAGGGTCAGCCGGCCGCCCTCCCCCGCCATCGGTTGCGGGCTGCCGGCCAGGTCGATGATCGCGAGCCGGCGGTGGCCCAGCCCCACGCCCGGCGCGGTCCAGACGCCGCGCCCGTCCGGCCCGCGATGGGCGAGCGCGTCGGTCATCCGGTCGAGCGCGGCCGCGTCGACGGGTTGGCCCGCCCGGCCACTGACGATGCCTGTGATCCCGCACATCGCCTTAGCGCCCCCGCGCCCGGGCGATCAGGCGCTCGACCTGCCGCTCGGGCGGCCCGAGCGCCGCCGTGAAGTCCGCCATCGCCGCGCGCGCCTCCGCTTCCCCGCCCGCCGCCGAGACGATCAGCGCGCCCACCGCCGGGTCGCCGAGCCGCAGCCGGGTGGCCAGCGTGCGCGCCTTGACGGCGAGCGCGCCCCCGCTCGCGCGCCCGCCGACCACCGTCCAGGTCCAGGCCGACCGACCCGCGCGGTCGTGGCCGAGCATCCGCACCCCGCCCGCGCCCGCCGGCGCCGGCAGGTCGCGCGACCACGCCCAGTCGCCCTCCGGCGGGATCGGCCCCTGGCCGTAGCCCGCGACCTCCCGCCCCTCCGCCTGCGAGCGGAACAGCACGATGGCGAGCTCCACCGTGCGCCCCCGCGCGTCGCGGTAGCTGCCGCTCAGATAGTGGTCGGCGCCGTCATAGCGCGGCGTCCAGGGCTGAGTGGCGGGGTCGGCGGCCACGCGCGTCCAGCCGGGCACCGCCGGCAGGTCGACGGGGCCGGGCATCGGCCGGTCGCCCGCGCCCAGCGCAAGCGCGGCCCAGCCGATCGCGACCAGCGGAATGGCGACCGCCAGCAGCGGCGTGGCCGGACCGGCCGAGCCCGGCGGGATCGCCGCCAGTCGCCGGGGGTCGAAGGCGGGATCGTCCACCGACCGCTCGAAGAACCGCCAGCCCAGCGCCATCAGCAGGGCGAGCACGAGCGCGAAGAAGATCCAGCCATAGACGATGTGGTCGAAGCCGGACGCGCGGCTCACGCCGACCCACTCCGCCGCGGCGATCGTCGCCCAGGCGCGCAGGCCGTTGGCGAACACCGGCAGCACCGCGCAGGCGACGACGAAGGCGACGCGCCTCCACAGGCTCGTGAACAACAGATTGGCGACCAGCGTCCCCCAGGCGAGGGTCGCGATCAGGAACGAGATGCCGGAGCACGCCTCGGCGACCTCGAACCAGCCCGCCGGCGTGGTGAGGAACACGCCGTCCAGCGTCGCCGGAATGCCGGTCGCGTGGAGCAGCCCCAGCGCCATGCGCGCGGTCAGCATCTGGAGCGGCGGCACCAGCTCCGCCCCGAAGGGCACGAGGAAGACCAGGAAGGCGAGCGGGAAGGCGAGCGCGCGGGTGAGCTGGCGACCCAGGCACGCGGCCGCCGCACCCTGCAGCATCCCGACCAGCGCCAGCTGCCGCGCCTGTCCCACCCCGGCGAGTTCGCCCAGCAGCCACAGCGCGGCGGCCCCCGCGATCCACAGGAGCGGCGCGGCCCAGCCGCCCGGCGTCAGCGCCGCCAGCTCGCGCCGCCGGAGCCAGACGAGCACGGCGACGATCGGCGCGATCAGCAGGCAGTGATTGTAGGTCTTGTCGCTCACCCACAGATCCACGAGGTCGCCGACATCGCCCGCGAACAGCGCGAGCAGCGCGGCTTCCACCGCCGCCAGGCGCAGCAGGGCGGCGCGCCAGGCGGCGGAGAGCGTCGGCGCGGGGCGGACGGCGGTCGCGGTCATGCCGCGCGCCGGCTTCCGGCGGGCAGCAGATCGTCCAGCGTCGCCAGCTGGGCCGACCAGCCGTATCGCTCCGCCACGCGGGCGCGCCCGGACCGGCCCAGGCGGGCACGGCGGTGGGAGTCGGCGAGCAGCCCGCGCACCGCCCGGGCCTGCTCCTCCGCCCCGTCGGCGACCAGCAGGTCGGTGCCGGGCCTGAGGTCCAGGCCGGTGACCGCCGGCGTGCTCGCCACCGTCGCGCGCGCCATCGCCAGCGCTTCGAGCACCTTGTTCTGCACGCCGCGCGCGGTGAGCAGCGGCGCCGCGACCAGATCGGCATGGGCGAGCCAGTCGCGCATGTCGGCGACCTCGCCGGTGACGAGCACGTCGGATCCGGCGAGCGCGCGCACGGCGGCGGTCGGCGCGCGGCCGGCGACGACGAAGCGCGCCCGGAGATCGGCGAGACGCGGCAGCACCTCGCGCGCGAAACGGGTCACCGCCTCCACGTTGGGCGGGTAGTCCATCTGTCCGGTGAACAGGATCGTCGGCCGCCCGTCGAGGCCCGGCGGTCGCGGGCGGGGCTCGTCTGGATCGAAATGGCCGGTGTCGATGCCGTTCGGCATGACCACCACCCGCCCGCCGCCGCCGCGCGCCCGCCAGAGCGCCGCCTCCGCCTCGCTGACGAACAGCACCGCGCCCGCCCGTGCCGCCGCCGCGCGCTCGAAGGCGCCCAGCCGGCGGTCCTCGCGCGCGTAGAGCCGACGGCGCAGCGGATCGGGCGCGGCGGCGGCGTAGGCGGCGAACTTGGCGCTGTCGACATCGACCAGGTCCAGGATCGCGCCGGGCGGGGCGTGGCGCGCCATCTGGCCCGAAAAGGCGTAGGTCGTGATCGTCGGGTCCATGACCAGCCGCTCCGCGACGGCCGCCCTCATCGCGCGCGAGGCGAAGAGTGCGACCGACAGCGGGCCGCCGGTCAGCAGCGCCGTCGCCGCCGGCCCGACGGGCAATCGCGGGCGCGCGATCACGCGGTGGCTGGCCGCGACGGCGCCGAGCGCACGGTCCAGCTCCGCGTCGCGCGGGTCGCCGAAGCAGAGCGCGTGGACCGGCGCGCGCTCCGCCAGGCCGTTCAGCACCGCCCAGCTGCGGATCGAATCGCCGCGCGTGGGCGGCCAGGGCGGCCGGTGCGCCAGGAACAGGATGTCGCCCACGCGCCGGCGCTCAGGCCAGGCCGCGCGCGACGATCGGCCCCACTCGGTTGGCGATCGGCAACGGCAGCTTCTGCCACAGCCGCGTCTTCCAGCGGTTGGCGGCGCTGAGCGAATCGACGTCGCGCGGAGCCACCCCCGGCGGGGTCCAGCGGGTGTGCGTCACCGGCCGCGCCTCGAAACCCCAGTTCTTCTTGTAGGCGGCGGGGCCGCTGCCGACCTTCGACCGGCCGAAATCGAAGCGGGTGCAGCCGCGTGCGACCGCGCGCTCCATCAGCGCGAAATACAGCGCCTCGTTGGCGCGCTCGGCGCGCGCCGCCAGCGTGCCTCCGCCCCAATAGGGCAGCACCGTGCCGCGATGATAGAGCGACAGCACGGCGGAGATCGGCGCGCCGCCCGCGTCGCGCACCAGCGTGATGTCGCTCGCCAGTTCGGGCTCGTCCAGCACGGCGTCGAACAGAGGGCGCGGAAAGACCGGCGTGCCGAGGTTGCGGACGCTCTCCGCATAGACGGCATGGTGGGCTCGACGGTGCGCCTCGTCCGTGCCGTGGCTGATCGTCAGACCGCGCGTGAAGGACCGGCGCACCTCGGCCCTCTGCTTGCGCGGGATCGCGGTCAGCAGCGCGTCGCGATCGCCGGCGAGCGGCCGGGCGAAGGTGACGTGGGTCTGCGGCGCGGTCTCGAAGGCCGGCAGCGGCTTGCCCCCGCGCAGCTCGACGGGCGCGCGCGCCTGCTCGGCGAAGGCGCGGACGGCGGCCGACAGCTCGGCGGCTGCGGCGTCATCCTCGACGAGCGCGCCGCCGTCCACCGCGAAGCCGCTGCCCACCAGCGCGCGCCCGAACAGGCGCGAGGTGGCGAGCGTGAGCGGCAGCGCGGCCACCACCTCTCCGCCGCGCTCAACCCACGCGACCTGCGCGCGGTGACCCGTCCCCTCCTCCACCGCGCGCAGCCAGCCGGGCTGGTGGAAGACGGTCGCGTCGGGATGGTCGCGCAGCCGGTCCAGCACGCGCGCGGGCGCATCCGCCAGCCGCGCGGCGCGGGACTCGTCGGCGGCGCGCACCGGATGGACGAGCGGCGCGGTCACGCCGCCACAGCCCGCTGGCGCTCGACGACGGCATCTGTGCGGGTCCAGGGCTGGTCGGTGAGCAGCCGCTCCAGCTTGCGCTCCATCGCGCCCAGCCGGGCGTAGTGCCTGAGGCGCGAGCGCAGGGGCGCGGCGCGCACGCGCGGCTGGCGCGGGTCGACCTCCCAGGGGTGGAAGTAGAACACGGCGGGCCGGCCGTGCCGCCGGCTCTCGCGCGCCATCGCCCGGCTCGTCAGGGCGTAGGGCAGCAGCCGGAAGAAGCCGCCGCCGGTCGCCATCCGTCGCCCGCGCCACTCCGCCACCGTCACCGGCAGCTCGATCAGCTCGGCGTCGGGCAGCGGCCGCCACGCGCCGCGCGGCGAACCCGGCCAGCCATAGTGGTCATGGGCGAGCGGGGCGACCGAGGAGGAGTAGCGATAGCCCTCCTCCGCCAGCACGGCGTGCGCCCAGGGCGTGCGCCGGTCGATGGAAAAGGACGGCGCGCGATAGCCGGTCACCGCCACGCCGCTCGCATCCTCCAGCACCTCTCGGGTGTGCTTCAGGTCGGCGCGGAAGCTTTCGGCGTCCATCGTGTGGACGCGCCGGTGGTCCCAGCCGTGGCTGGCGAGTTCGTGACCGCCCTCGACGATGCGCCGCATCAGCGCGCGGTGGCGCCGGGCGACCCATCCGAGCGTGAAGAAGGTGCCCTTCACACCGGTGCGGTCGAACAGCGCGAGCACACGGTCGGTGTTCGCCTCCACGCGCGATTCGAGCCCGTTCCAGCTGTCGCGCGCCACCGTGGTCTCGAAGGCGCCGACCTGGAACCAGTCCTCCACATCGCACGACAGCGCGTTGGCCCCGACGGTCACGGCCCGTCTCAGGCGACGCCGCGCAGAGGCTCGGCGGACGACGGAGAGGGCTCGCGCTCGATCCAGTCGACGAGCAGCTTGAGGACATGGCGCAGCGCCCGGTCCTGCGCCTCGACCCGCGCCTCCAGCCGGCGCACGCGCTCGTCGTCGAGCGCGGGAACGGCGGCGAGCGGAGACTGCGGCGCATCCGGCACCATCGACGCCGCGCCCGCGGTGTCGCGGTCCAGGTCGGCGATCACCCGCTCCACCAGATCTCCGTCGATCACGTCGGCGGCGTCCAGCGCGGCCGCCAGCATCGTGCGCGAAGCGAGCACGTTGACGAGGCGCGGCAGGCCGCCAGACCAGCGGTCGATCGCCTCCACGGCCTCGTCGGTGAAGTCGGGTCGCCCGGTCCAGCCGACGGCGCTCAGCCGGTGGATCAGATAGGGGCCGACCTCATCCGCCTCCAGCGGACCCAGATGGTGCGTGGCGACGACGCGTTGGCGCACCTGCTCGAGCGTCGGGTCGGCGGCGATCCGGTCGCGGAACTCGGGCTGGCCGAGCAGCACGACCTGGACGAGGGGATCGGGGCCGAGCTGGAAGTTGGAGAGCATGCGGAGCTCCTCCACCGCGTCGCCGGGCAGGTTCTGCGCCTCGTCGATCACCAGGAGAACGCGCCGGCCCTCGCGCGCCTCGGCGTGGAGCGCGCGCTCGATGGCGCCGATCAGCGTCGCCTTGTCGGCGGCGGCGACGCCCAGCTCGCCCGCCACCGCGCGCAACGTGTCCTCCGGCCCCAGCTGGGTCGAGACGAGCGCGACCGGGCGCAGGCGGTCGGGGTCGAGGCTGTCCACCACCTTGCGAATCAGCGTCGTCTTGCCCGACCCAATCTCGCCGGTGATGACGACGAAGCCCTCGCCCTGCGCCAGGCCGTAGCCCAGGTAGGCCATCGCCTTCTTGTGGGTGGCGGACTCGAACCAGAAGTCCGGGTCCGGGGTGAGCGCGAAGGGGCGCGCGGTCAGGCCGTAATGATCCTCGAACATGTCTCGTCCCTTCAAAAGCCGTAGCGAAGCGCCAGGCGCGCGGCGGCGGTCACCTGGTCGTCGAACCCGTCCGGGTCGAAGTAATAGAGTCCCAGCGCGGCCAGTCCGGTCAGGCGATCGGTGAACGTGTAGCCGTAATCCGCCTCCCCGGACAGCGCGAACACTCCGCCGATCCCGCCGCGCAGGTTGGGATCGTACCAGCTGCTTGTGAGGTCGAGGCCCAGCGTCTGGCGCCGCCCCAGCCGGGTCGCGTAGAAGGCGTTCAGATAGGCGGTCTCGTCCGACGTGCCGCGGACGACCGCGCCGGGTCCGAAGTCCGGCGCGTCGAAGGTGCGCCGCGTGTAGCCCCCGCCCAGACCATAGGTCGACACGCCCCGCGTCAGCGACGCGACCGCGCTCACGCCCCGCGTGCGGAAGGAGGTGGCGGCGAACGCGGTGGACAGCGGATCGATGCAGCCGCCCTCGCCGCCCGCGCCGAAGACGCAACCGAGCAGGTCGTTGCCGAACCCGCCGCGCGCGACGTTGAAGTTGGTGGGCAGCCGCGTCAGCCCACGCGTGAGCGATCGGCCGAAGGTGTCGCGCTCGTCGAACACCACGACGGACAGCGCGCCGTTGGGAGCGAACTGCCAGTTGGCCGCCCCCGTGAAGGTCGTGCCGCCATAGCGGTGGCCGATGCGCGCCTCGACGCTGGTGCGCGGGCTCGGCCGCCACAGCAGGCCGCCGTCGTAGATCAGCCCGTCGGTCTCGTAGGCGATGCGGCGCGGCGAGGACGTGTCGCTCCGCAGGCGGCCATCGCGGTCGAGCACCGGCACGCCGTTCGCGTCCACCACCGGATCGCGCCGGCTGATCTCGATGTTCTCGTAGCCGACGCCGCCCACCACCGCGAGCGTGCGCGACACCGGCAGGGTCAGGTCGAGCCGGACGTTGCCGAGCTGGAAGCGCTGGTCGAGCGGGTCGGCGTCCTCGCGCTCGTAGGAGCCGCTCAGCGTCCAGCCGAACGGCAGGCGGCCGGGCCGCTGCGAGGCCGAGGCGTAGAGCGTGTGGCTGGTGGAGTCCTGGGCCAGGCCGACCGGACTGGCGAACAGCCGATCGACGCCCGAATCCGTCTCCACCCGGGTGTAGCCGAAGCGGTAGCCGGCGGTGAGTCCGACGCCGTTCACCGTCGTGGACAGCTCCGGCCCGATATAGCCGGAGTAGAGCTGGGAGTCGGAGCGGAAGCGGTTGGGGCCGATCGCCGCGCCCACGCCGCCGAAGGAGGAGCGGCTGGCCAGCGCGCCCGCGTCGAGCGACAGCAGGTTGGGCACGATCGCGGTGCGCCCGCGCGCGATGCCGGTCAGGATGTCCTGGTCGGACAGGTTGTCGTCATAGCCGAAGAAATGCTCGTAGCGGAGGTCGGCCGACAGCTGCGTGCGCCGGGTCGCGACGTTCGCGGTCACGCCGGCGGCGACGCCGGTGGAGGTGGTGACGTTCGAACTGTCGTCCGACAGCGGCACCACCAGCACCTGCTCGACCTCGATATAGGGATCAACGCGCACGGTCTGGGCGGCCGCCGGGCCGGCCAGCGCCCCGAACGGCGCCGCCGCCAGCACGCCGAGCGTCAGGACCCGGCGCGTCACTGGTCGTTCCCCTGTCCGTAATAGGATCCGAAGCGGCGGCCGCCGGCGGTGAACGTCACCGCGTTCAGCATCAGGTGCAGGCGCGCCTTGTCGCCGAACGCCTCGACGGCGTGGGTGACGTCCGTCTCCGTCGTGCGGTCCGCGCGCACGACGAGCAGGATCTGGCCGACATGGTGGGCCAGCACCGCGGCGGGCGAGGCGGCGAGCACGGGCGGCGTGTCGAACAGGATCAGCCGGCGCGGGTCGGCGGCGAGCAGGCGGTCGAACACCTCGCCCGCGCGGTGTGCCGTCAAGAGCTCGGTGTCGTCGCGCTCCGACGTGCCGGCGGTCAGCACCGACAGGCCCGCCACGTCGGTGTCGATCACCAGCCCCTCCGCATCGGTGCCGGGGTCGCGCAACGCGTCGAGCAGCCCCGCGCGACCCTCGATGCCCAGCGCGTCGGGCACGCTGGGCCGGGCGAAGTCGGCGTCGACCAGGAGGACGTCAAGGTCCTTCTCGCTCGCCAGCGACAAGGCCAGGTTCACCGCGCAGAAGGTCTTGCCGTCGCCCTGCCGCGCGGACCCCACGAGCACCATGCGTCCGCGTTCCACCGGATCGTGGCCGCGCGCGCCGAAGGCGTCGAGCAGGATGGGCCGCTTGAGCGCGCGGAACTCCTCGGCGAGCAGCGTGGGCGGGGTCGCCGGATCGAGCAGCCCGCGCTCCGCCAGCCGCTCACGGTCCACCACGCCGCGGCGATGCTCGACTCGAGGGCGCAGGGAAACGACGGTTTCGTCGGTCACGGGCTCGACGGTCTCCGCCAGCGGCGGCTTGGCCCGGGCCGCAACCCTAGGCAACGGGCGCGGCTTGAACGCGAACACGTCCGCCGCGCGCTCCAGCATGGAGCCGCCGGCGGCGGTGCGGCGAGGGGCCAGGGGCGACGGGTCGGTCATGATGGGGTCCTCAAGCCGCGCCGCGCATGGCGACGTCGATCACCAGCAGCAGCGCGAACATCACGCCCAGGCCGCCCAGCGAGGCGGCGAAGACGGTCGCCCGCCGGCGACGCTCGGCGCGCAGGCGGGGCGTCAGCGCCTCCCCTACCGCGCCCAGCACGGCGACTCCGCTCGCGCGTTCCAACCGTGCCACAGTGGGAAAGGTGGTGGCGAGCTGGCTCTTGACCCACGCCGCCGCGGTGCCGCCGGCGACGCCTAGGACGAGCACCGCGAACAGCAGGAGCGGGCGGTTGGGCGCCGATGGCGAGGTCGGCCGGCTGGGCGGGTCGGTGACGTTGAACTGCACGGGGTCGGTGGAGGTCTCCACCTGTCCGCGCAGGCGCACCTCCTCGCGGTCCTGCAGCAGCTTGTCGTAGCCCTGCTTCAGTGTCTCGGTGTCGCGGGTCAGCTTCTCGTAGGCGGCCTGCACGGCGGGCTCACCGCTCATCCGTCCGGCCATGGTCCCGATCTGGCCGTCGAGCTGGCGCTTGCGCGACTCCAGCGCGGCGACCGACGCCTGGCGTTCGATCTGGGAGGAGCGGATCGAGGCGTAGACCGGGTTGGTCTGCGTCACCGTCGACCCGGAGCTCCCCTCGCCGCGCGCGGCCCCGCGGGCGGCGGGCAGCTGACGCTCGACCGCGATCACATCGGGATGGTTGTCGGTGTAGCCGCGCGCGCGCATGTCCGACAGCTGGCCTTCCAGGGCCGAGAGCCGCGCGCGCGCCGGACCTTGCCCGCCTGCGATCGGCGTCGAGGTGGTGGCCGGGGTGGCGGCGAGCTGCCCGTTCGCGGCCGCGAGCCCTGACCGGGCCGCCGCCAGGTCGCTCTCGACGCTCGACTGCTCCTGGCGCAGCTGGGCCATCTGCGATCCCACCGAACCCTCGCCGCCGACCAGCCCCGCATTGCGCTGCTCGAAGGCGGCGCGCTGCGCCTCGGCGCTGTCGAGGTCGGCGCGCTTCTCGGCGATCTGGCGATCGTAGAAGTCGAGCGTGGTCTGCGTCTCGCCCCGGCCGCCGGCCGCGTTCTGCGTGCGGAACAGGTCGATCAGCCTGGAGACGATCGCCGGCGCCAGTTCGGCGTTCTCGGAGTCGTTCAAGCCGCCGAAGCCGGTCTTGGCGGTGATCGTGAACAGGCCGTCGGCGGTCTCCTCGATGGTGATCGCCTTCTGCAGCTCCGCCACGCGCGCGGGCATGTCGCCCTCCTTCCGCACGGTCTTGGCCAAGGGGGTGGACTTCACCACCGTCTGGAGGTTCTCCGACGAGGTCAGCGTCTGGCGGATGCTGTCGATCTCGCGCTGCATGTCGGACTGGTTGATGCCGATCTTGCCGGAGAGCAGCGTCTGCACCTGCACGAAGACGCGCGCACGGCTCTCATAGCGGTTCGGCACGAGGCTGACCGCCATCCAGCCGACCAGGCAGAGCGCCCAGGCGACGCCGAGCGCCAGCCACCGCCGCACCCAGATCGCGTGGAGCGCGAGGCGGATCTCGTCGGTGATGCCGGTCATGCCGCGCTCCTCCCCACCGGCGCTCAGAACATGCTTTCGGGGATGATGATGACGTCGCCCGGCGCCAGCTTCACATTCGCGGTGGAGTCGCCGTCCTTCAGCAGGTCGTTGATCCGCACGCGGTATTCGCGCTGCCGGTCGGTGGCGCGGTCGTAGCGGACCAGTCGCGCGCGGTTGCCCGACGCGAACTCGTTCAGCCCGCCCACCGCGATCATCGCGTCGAGCAGGGTCATGTTGGCGCGGTAGGGAACCGACGCCGGCTTCTCGGTCGCGCCCACGATCCGCACCTGCTGCGAGAAGGTGCCGGCGAACTGGTCCACGATGACGGAGACGCGGGGATCGGTGATGTACTCGGCCAAGACCTTGGTGATGTCGTCGGCGAGCTGGGTCGGCGTCTTGCCGACCGCGGCCATGTCGGTGATGAGCGGCGTGGTGATGCGCCCGTCGGGCCGCACCTGCACCTTCGCCCCCAGTTCCGGGTTGCGCCAGACGAAGACGGTCAGCTGGTCCAGCGGGCCGATGACGTAGTCCTCGCCCGGCCGCTCGTCCGCCTGCACGAAGGAGGCGGGCGGCAGTTCGGGAACGCCGGACGCGCCGGTGCAACCGGGCAGCAGCGCCAGGCCGATGGCCGATCCGGCCAGCAGGGGAAGTCGCAGGTGACTGGTCATTCGTACCGTTCCAATCCTTTGCGTCCGGTCGAAGCCGATCCGGGCCTTAATACCCGCCTTGAACCGCGACCAGTAAAGATAGCGTTAGGGGTGTCGCGTCACACGACGCGTTCCACCGCGGCTCCATGTCCCAGGAAGGCCGTGGGACTTGCGGTCGCGCCATACGCCCCCGCCATGAACACAGCGATAACGTCGCCCACCTCCGCGTGCGGCAGCATCACCCGGTCGCCCAGCCGGTCGAGCGGCGTGCAGAGGCAGCCGACGACCGTCACCTCCTCGCGCGCGGCGTCGGGAGCGTCCACGGCGCGGGCGAGCGCGACCGGGTAGTTGCGGCGCACGACGGTGCCGAAATTGCCCGACGCGGCGAGCTGGTGGTGGAGCCCGCCGTCGGTCACCAGGAAGGTCTCGCCCCGGCTGACCTTACGGTCCACCACGCGCGTCAGATAAATCCCCGCCTCGCCGACCAGCCAGCGCCCGAGCTCGATCGAGAACGCCGTGTCGCGCAGGATCGGCGGGCGGGCGTCGAGCACGCGCGCCAGCGAGTCGCCGACCGCGCGGATGTCGAGCGGCCGCTCCTTGGGAAAATAGGGGATGCCGAAGCCGCCGCCCAGATTGACGTGGGCCGGCGCACGGCCGGCGGCGGCGGCGAGTTCGGCCACCAGCGTGATCGTCGCCTCCTGCGTGGCCGCCACCGCGTCGGCATCGAGCGCCTGGCTGCCAGCATAGACGTGGAAGCCCGCCCATTCCTCCTCGGAGAGCAGCGCCAGCGCGCGCGGCACCTCGCCCTCGTCCATGCCGAACGGGCTGGCGCGGCCACCCATGTGCAGGCCCGAGCCCCGGATCTCGAAGGCGGGGTTGATGCGGAGCGCGATGTGGGCCGACCGACCATTGTCGGGGGCGAGCGCGAGGATGCGCCCGACCTCCGCCACAGACTCGGCGTTGAAGGTCACGCCCGCCACCAACCCCGCCGCGATCTCCGCCGCGCGCTTGCCCGGACCCGCGAAGGAGATGGCGGAGCCGTCGAAGCCCGCCGCCAGCGCGTCCGCCAGCTCGCCGCCCGACGCCACATCCAGTCCGTCCACCAGCGGCCGCAGGTGGCGCAGCACGTCGGCGTGCGGATTCGCCTTCATGGCGTAGTGGACCTCCAGACCCGGGGGCATGACGGCGCGCAGCTCGGCCACGCGCGCGGCCATCGCCTCGGCGGAGTAGAGGAAGCACGGCGTGCCGAGCGCGTTCGCCCACCCCGTCGCCGGGCGGTCTCCGGCGAGCAGCGCGCCCCGCTCCAGCCGCCAGTGCGCCGGCACCGCGCCCATCGGCTTCATGCCCCCTCCTCCCGCCCGCCATGCTCCCGCTCGATCGCGGCCCGGTCGAGCTTGCCGTTGGGCGAGCGCGGCAGTTCGGCGAGCGCCACGATGCGGTCGGGCCATAGGAAGGCCGGCGTGTCGCGCTTCAGCGCCGCCATCAGCCGATCGGGCCAGCCCTCGCCCTCCCCGCTCGCCACCAGCCGGACCACCGCGCCCTTGTCGGCGTCGGGCACCCCGAACGCCACCGCGTCGAGCACCTCCCCGCTCGCGATCGCCGCCTCCTCGACCTCCGTCGGACTGACGCGGGTGCCCGCCACCTTGATCATCGAGTCGGTGCGCGCAACGAAGGCGTGGCGACCCTCCGAGTCGCGGACCAGCGTGTCCCCCGACCACACCGCCGTGCCGCCGAGGCTGGAGGAGGGGGGCGCGGGACGGTAGCGCTCCGCCGTGCGCTCGGGATCGCGCCAGTAGCCCCGCGCGACCAGCGGACCGCAATGGACCAGCTCCCCCGGCTCGCCCGCGTCGCACTCGCCGCCGTCCGGCCGCACCACCAGCACCTGGGCGAAGGGAATCGCGGTGCCCACGCTGGTCGGATGGTCGTCGACCAGCGCGGGGTCGAGGCTGGTGGAGCGGAACGCCTCGGTCAGCCCATACATCAGGTGCAGCTCGGCCCCGGGGAACCGCTCGCGCAACGCGCGCACGACCGGCACCGGCAGCGCGCCGCCGGAGTTGGTCAGCCGCCGCAGCGTGTCGCCCGCGCCCTTGGGCCAGCGCGCCCGCGCAAGCTGAGCCCAGAGCGGCGGCACGCCGGCCAAGACTGTGATCCGCTTGGCGGCGACCGCCTTCACGACGTCGCCGGGCAGCAGATAGTCGAGCGCCACCGCCGCCCCGCCCGCCATCCAGGCGGAGAACAGCCCGTTCTGGCCATAGTCGAACGACAGCGGCAGCACTGCCAGCGCGCGATCGTCGGGCGTCAGGCGCAGGAAGCGGCGCACCGACTCGGCGGCCAGCATCAGGTTGCGGTGGGTCAGCACCACGCCCTTCGGCCGGCCGGTCGAGCCGGAGGTGTAGAGGATCTGCGTCACCTCGTCGGCGTCGCGGGCCGAGAGCGGCAGGGCGTCCGTCGGGTCGTCGAACGCTCCCTCCTCCACAACGCGCGCGTGGCCGGCGTCGTCTGCGGTGAGCGTCGCCAGCCGCGCCTCGTCGCCGATCAGCAGCCGCGCGCCGCTGTCCGCCAGGATGTGCGCGACCTGCGCCCGCTTGAGCAGCGGATTGATCGGCACGCTCACCAGCCCCGCCCGCGCCGCGGCGAGCGGCAGCAGGCACGCGACCTGCGTCTTGGGCAGCCAGCAGGCGACCCGGTCGCCCGCACGGAGACCGTGGCGCGCCAGCCCGTGCGCGAGCGCGCCGACCCTTGACTCCAGCGCGGCACCGTCAAGCGTGAAGCCGCGGCCCGCCAGCGCCAACCGATCCTTCATCAGTCGGCGGCAAAGATGGTCCAGCGGCTCTGGAGGGGGCAGATCGAGATGCACGTCAGTCCTTTGCAACCTTCCGGTCCGCCCGGTGCCGTTCTAGCGACCACCCGTTACCACAGCCTTGCCGATTGGCGCGCCTCGGCCGGCGGACGCCTGTCGGGGGAGGCCCAGCCGAGCCCGTATGACCGCTATGACTGGTTCGAGCGCACCGCCCGGCTGGCGGGCACGATCAAGCGGCCGCTCGTGCTGGCGGCCGGCGAGGGGAAGAGCGCGGCGTGGCTGCCGCTGGACGTGGTCGCGCCCGGCCGGGCACGGGCGCTGGCGAGCTGGTACACGCTGGCCTACCGCCCGGTGTTCGGCGACGGGCGCGGCACCGACGAGAGCCTGGGCGCGCTGGCACCGGCCGCCCGGCAGGCCGGCCTCGCCCGCATCGCACTGGAGCCGGTGCCGGAGTGGGACGGCAGCGCCGACCGCCTGGCCACGGCCTTCCGCGCCGCCGGCTGGCGCGCTGCGATCGAGGAGAAGACCGGCAACTGGGTCCACGACATGGACGGACAGGACTGGCCGGCCTATCTCGCCTCGCGGCCGGGCCGGCTGCGCTCCACCATCCGCCGCAAGGAGCGTCGGACGGAGCTGACGACGCACCTGCACCACACGATCGACGACGCGCTGTGGGCGGATTACGCCGCCGTCTTCGCGGCCAGCTGGAAGGGCGAGGAGGGCTCGCTGCCCTTCCTGCGCGACCTCGCCGGCCATGCCGCGGGCGAGAACGCGCTCCGGCTCGGTTTCGCCCGGCTTCAGGGTCGCGCCGTCGCCACCCAGCTCTGGACGGTGGACGGCGACACCGCGGCCATCCACAAGCTCGCCTATCGCGAGCAGGCCCGCGCGCTGTCCGCCGGCACCGTGCTCTCCGCCGCGATGTTCCAGACCGCGATCGACACCGACCGGGTGGCGCGGATCGACTATGGCACGGGCGACGACGGCTACAAGCGCGACTGGATGAGCGTGCGGCGGCGGCTGATGACCGTCACGCTGACCGATCCGCGCTCTGGGACGGGCTTATGGTGGCTGGCGCGCGACCGCCTGGCCCGGCTTGTCGCCGTGATGGGAGCGCGTTAGCGCAGGCCGCCGATGACCGACGCCTCGCCTCCTCCCGCCGCCGACCGGGTCGACGCCGCTTTGCGCTCCGTGCTGGTCGACGTGCTGGGCATCGACCGGGGCCGCGCCGACGACCTCCACGCGCTGTCGCCGCTGTTCGGCGCGATCCCCGAACTCGACTCGATGGCGGTCGCCAGCCTGCTCACCGAGCTGGAGGACCGGCTCGACATCGTCATCGACGACGACGAGGTCGATGGCGAGATGCTGGAGACCTACGGCGCGCTCCTCTCCTTCGCGCGGGCCAAGGCCGGCGGGTGACGCCGACCGGCGGCTACGACACCCACGTCTGGCGGGGGTCGGCCGAGCGGCTGTTCACGGTCGGCGAGGACCGCGACCTCCTGATCCTGCCCGCCCTCTTCGCCGAGGCGAACCGCACGCGGGCGTTCACGGTCGCGGTGATGCGGACGCTGGCGGGGCGAGGCTTGCGCTGCGTGCTGCCCGACCTGCCCGGGACGCTGGAGAGCCGGGCCACGCTGGCGAAGGTGAGCTGGCAGGACTGGTGTGCCTTCGTCCTCGACCTCGAGGCGACGCTGGACCGCCCGCTCGTGCTGGCGATCCGGGGCGGCGCGCTGCTGCCGACCGCGACGCCCAAGCGGCTGCATTTCGCGCCGACCAGCGGCGAACGCCTGCTACGCGACCTGCTGCGCGCGCGGCTGGCGAGCGACAAGGAGGCGAGGCGGGCGACCACGATGGCGGCGCTGACGGCTGGCCTCGCGTATGGCACGGAACGGCTGGCCGGCTTCGACCTCGCGCCCGCCCTGTCGCAGCCGCTTGCCGCCGCCGAGGCACCACCGGAGGCCCACACCGTGCGGCTGACGAGCGACGCGGCCGAGGCGGACGCGCGGATCGACGGCCCCGCCCTGTGGCGGCGGGCGGAGCCGGGCACGGACGCACCGCTGGCGCACGCGCTGGCGGACCAGGCGACGGCGTGGAGCGACCGATGCGCCGCTGGCTGAGCATCCCCTGCGAGGGCGAGTGGCTCGGCGCCGTTCTGGATGATGGCGGCGGCCCGCTCGGTGTGCTGATGGTGTCGGGCGGGAGCGAGCTGGCCTGCGGCGCGCACGGCGGCATGGCGGCCGTCGCCGCCGCATTGGCGGAGCGGGGCGCCGGCGTGCTGCGCTTCGACCGGAAGGGCGTGGGCGATTCGACGGGCGAGGATTCCGGCTTCCTCGACTCCGCACCCGACATCGCCGCCGCTCTGACCACGCTGCGCGCCGAGTGCCCGCAGGTGACGCGAGTGGTGGCCACCGGAAATTGCGATGCCGCCTGCGCCCTGCTGCTGGCCGAGGCCCAGGTGGATGCGCTCGTGCTCACCAACGTCTGGCTCGATCGCGAGGAGCCGGAGGGCGACGCCCCCACCCTGCCCCCGGCCGCCGCGATCCGCCGCCGCTACCTGGCGAGGCTCGCCTCGCCGCGCGAATGGTGGCGGCTGGCGAGCGGCGGCGTCGATCTCGCCAAGCTGGGGCGCGGTCTGCGCGCGGCGGCAGGCAGCGAGGCCCCGACCGCGCTGTCGGACCGGCTGACGACCGCGCTTGCCGCCATCGACGCGCCCGTCACCGTCCTGCTGGCGGACGGCGATGCCACCGCCATCGGCTTCGCCGATGCGCTGGAACGGGCACCTCTCAAGTCGGCATCGACCCGGCTGGACGTCCGCCCCTATCCCAGCCGCTCCCACAGCTTCGCCGAGACGGCGGACCGCGAGGCGCTGGTGGAGGCCATCCTGTCGCACAGAGGGTGAAGCGGGAGCATTCGACCTTCCCACGTTCGGACTGAGCCTGTCGAAGGGATGAGCGGAGGGGCATGTCTGGTGACCGCAACTCGCCACATCGTTCCTCCCCGGCACGGGAGGTGGCGCGGCGCAGCCGTGACGGAGGGGCTTGCCGAGGCTGAACGGCGGGGCCGGTCATCCCGACTAGCCTTGGGCAAGCCCCTCCACCACCCTGCGGGCGGTCCCCCTCCCCCTGCGGGGGGAGGAACCTCTTCCGTTCCCTCCCCACCTCACGCCACCAGATAGAGGGCCGCCAGCAGCGAAAGGGTCAGGCTGGTGAGCGACGCCGCCGCGATCGCCAGCAGCGGCTTTGGCCCGCTCACCAGAAGCTCCCGCAGCGGCGACCGGATGGCGATCGCCGTAACCGAGCAGGCGAGCAGCGCCGACGCCGTCGTCTGCGCCACCCCGCCCACCGCCACCGGCACCCAGCCGATCGAGTTCGCTCCGGCAAGGAGGAAGAAGCCCGCCACGAACCCCGGCACGATCGACGGGCGCGGTCCGCCGCCGCCGGCCTTCAGGAACAAGGGCAGCAGCGACAGCACGGGGGCGAGCAGCGCCACGCGCGTCAGCTTGACCACCGTGGCCACCTCGCCCGCGCCCTGCGAATAGGCGAAGCCGGCGCCGAGCGACTGGGCGACGTCGTGGATCGACGCGCCGTGCAGGAACCCGGCCTGCGCGTCGGTGAAGTGGAACAGGTGGGCGAGCACGGGGTAGAGCACCATCGCCAGCGCGCTGGCCGCCGAGATGCCGACCAGCACCAGGGTCAGCTGCGCCTGTCCGATCCGCCGCTCGCCCAAGGTGGTGGAGATCGAGAGCGCGGCCGACGCGCCGCAGATCGCCACCGAGCCGCCGGCGAGCGTGCCGAAGGAGGGGCCGAGGCCCAGCCGCCGCGCGACGATCACGCCGGCCCCGATCGTCGCCGCGACGATGACCACGATGGCGGCGAGCGATTCCGCCCCAAGCGACACCATCTGGGCGAAGGTGACGCGCAGGCCGATGAGCACGATGCCGATGCGCAGAAGGGTGCGCGACGCGAACACCAGTCCCGGCGTCAGCCGCGCGTCCTCGTTCAGGACATTGAGCGCCAGGCCGATGAGCAGCGCCATCAGCGTGATCGGCGCGCCATAGTGATCGGCGATGAAACCCGCCGCCAGACTGCCGGCGACCGCCACCACCAGTCCCGGAGCCAGGTCGCGGGCCGAGGGTCGGCCCGGCACGGACCCGTCCCGCACGTCGTTGTAGAGGTCCGCCGCCATGACCGGCGGCCGGGCGGCCGTTGGCGTCACTCCCGACCCGGAGGAGCCGCTGCCGCCCGTCACTCCGCCACCATCATCTCCTGGCGCTGCTTGTTGGCCTGGTAATCCTGCTCCTCCAGGAACGCCTCCGCGTCCAGCGCGGCCATGCAGCCGGTGCCCGCCGCCGTCACCGCCTGGCGATAGTGCTGGTCCATGACGTCTCCGCAGGCGAAGACGCCCTCCACGCTGGTTTTCGTCGTGCCCGGCTCAACCCGGATGTAGCCGCCGTCGAGCGTCAGCTGGTCGGCGAACAGCTCGGTGGCGGGCGAGTGGCCGATCGCGACGAAGCCGCCCTCCGCCGCGACATGGCTCGGCTCGCCCGTCACCGTATCGACCAGGTCGACGCCGACCAGCCCCTCCGGCTGGCCGCCGGAAACGAAGCGCTCCACCCGCGTGTTCCAGAGCACCGTGATCTTGTCGTTGGCGAACAGGCGGTCCTGCAGGATCTTCTCCGCGCGCAAGCCGTCGCGCCGGTGGATCAGCGTAACGTCGTGCGAGTGGTTGGTGAGGTAGAGCGCCTCCTCCACCGCCGTGTTGCCGCCGCCGATCACCACCACCTTCTTGCCGCGATAGAAGAACCCGTCGCACGTCGCGCAGGCCGACACGCCCTTGCCCTTCAACGCCTCCTCGCTGTCCAGCCCCAGCCAGCGCGCCTGCGCCCCGGTGGCGATGATCAGCGTGTCGGCGACGTAGACCGTGCCGGAGTCGCCGTAGAGGCGGAACGGCCGCTCCGACAGGTCGACGCGCGCGATGTGGTCGTACATCAGCTGGGTGCCGACGGCCTCGGCCTGGGCCGACATCTCCTCCATCAGCCACGGCCCCTGGATCACGTCGCGGAAGCCCGGATAATTCTCCACGTCGGTCGTCGTGGTGAGCTGCCCGCCGGGCGCGATGCCCTGCACCAGGATCGGCGCGTGGCCGGCGCGCGCGGCGTAGATCGCGGCGGTCAGCCCGCCCGGGCCGGAGCCCAGGATCACGACGCGGGCGGAGTGGGTGGCGGTGGTCATTGCGGCGGGGCTCCTTGTCTGGTCGCGAGATAGGGAGGCGGGGGGCGGGAGTCACGGGCGCAAAAAGCCCTCTCCCCTTCAGGGGAGAGGGTTGGGAGGAGGCTTTATGGAAACCGCCCCCTCCCCTACAGCCGCCGCACACCACAGGAGACCCCCATGCGACCCTCCGGCCGCGCGCCCGACGAGATGCGCCCCGTCACGTTCGAGACGAACTTCACCCGCCATGCGGAGGGATCCGTGCTCGCCTCCTTCGGCGACACGCGCGTGCTGGTGACGGCGTCCGTCGAGGAGCGGCTGCCGCCCTGGCTGCGCGGGCAGGGCCGGGGCTGGGTCACGGCGGAATACGGAATGCTGCCGCGCGCCACCCACACGCGGGGCAATCGCGAGGCGGCGCGCGGCAAGCAGTCGGGGCGCACGCAGGAGATCCAGCGGCTGATCGGCCGGTCGGCGCGCGCGGCCTGCGACCTGAAGCGGTTGGGCGAGCGCCAGATCACGCTCGACTGTGACGTGCTCCAGGCGGACGGCGGCACGCGCACGGCGGCGATCAGCGGCGCGTGGGTGGCGATGCGGCTGGCGGTCAATGGGCTGATGACGGCGGGCAAGCTGGCCGCCGACCCGCTCACCCATCAGGTCGCCGCCGTGTCGTGCGGGGTCCATCAGGGCACGCCGGTGCTCGACCTCGACTATGCCGAGGATTCGGCCGCCGACGCCGACGCCAATTTCGTGCTGCTGGGCGACGGCCGGCTGGTCGAGGTGCAGGCGACCGCCGAGCACGACGCCTTCGAGGAGGAGGCGCTGCTCCGCCTGCTGCGCCTCGCGCGGATCGGCTGCGACGGGATCGCGGCGGCCCAGCGGCGGGCGGTGGCGTGAGCCTGTCCTGGCCGGGTCCGCAGGCGGTCCGCAAGCTGGCGCCCGGACGGCTGGTGATCGCCAGCCACAATCCGGGCAAGGTGCGCGAGATCGCCGCGCTGCTCGGCCCCCACGGCGTCGAGCCGGTGTCGGCCGCCGAGCTGGACCTGCCGGAGCCCGAGGAGACCGGCACCACCTTCGTCGCCAATGCCGAGTTGAAGGCGCGTCAAGCGGCCGACCTGTCCGGCCTGCCCGCGCTCGCCGACGACAGCGGCCTGGTGGCCGAGGCGCTGGGCGACCAGCCGGGCCTCCACTCGGCGCGCTGGGGCGAGGCGGGGTTCCTGGCTGACGTTTACAAGGATCACACATCCGCAAATCGGCCCCACCCGGCTGGCCAGCGGGATTTCTCCCTGGCCATGAGTCGGTTGCAGTACGCTCTTGAGAACCAGGGCGAGGAAACGGACCGCTCCGCCCACTTCGTCTGCGCGCTCGCGCTCGCCTGGCCTGACGGCCATTCGGAGAACTGGGAGGGGCGCGTCGAGGGCCACCTGGTTTGGCCGCCGCGTGGCGACAACGGCTTCGGCTACGACCCGATGTTCGTCGCCGACGGGGCGATGCGCACCTATGGCGAGCTGAGCCCGGAGGAGAAGCACGCCGACAACCACCGCGCCCGCGCCTTCGCCGAGCTGGTGCGGGATGCGTTGTGAGGCGAGTTCATGAACGCCTCTTTCACCCCCGTTCGGGCTGAGCTTGTCGAAGTCCCGCCCTTCTTCTGCACAAACGCTCCCTGAGAAGGGCAGCGCTTCGACAGGCTCAGCGCGAACGGTTCTGTTTGAAGAGGGAGCGGGCCCCCCCCTCGCCCTCTACGTCCACTGGCCGTTCTGCGTCAGCCGCTGCCCCTATTGCGACTTCAACGCGCACGTCCGCGCGGAGGTGGATCAGGCGGCGTGGCGCGCGGCGCTGCTCGCCGATCTCGCCTGGGAACGCGAGGTGATTGGGCCGCGGCCGCTCGGCTCGATCTTCTTCGGCGGCGGCACGCCCTCCCTGATGCCGCCGACCACGGTCGCGGCGGTGGTCGAGGCGGCGACCACCGCCTTTCCGCCCGCCGGCGGCGGCCTGGAGATCACGCTGGAGGCGAACCCCTCCTCGGTCGAGGCGGCCCGCTTCGCGGAGCTGGCGGCAGCGGGCGTCAACCGGGTGTCGCTGGGGCTGCAGGCGCTCGACGACGCGGCCCTGCGCTTCCTCGGCCGGGCGCACGACCTGGCGGAAGGGCTGGCCGCGCTCGACCGGGCGCAAGCGTGTTTCGGGCGGGTGAGCTTCGACCTGATCACCGCCCGCCCCGGCCAGACGGTCGCCGCGTGGGAGGCCGAACTCGCCCGCGCGCTGGCATTCGGCACCGAGCACCTGTCGCTCTATCAGCTCACCATCGAACCCGGCACGCGCTTCGCCACCGAGCTGCGGGAGGGGCGGCTTGCGGAACTGGACGAGGACACCGCCGCCGATCTGTGGGAGGCGACACGGGACGCAACCCGGAGCGCCGGTCGCCCCGCCTACGAGGTCTCCAACCACGCGCGACCCGGAGCGGAGAGCCGGCACAATCTCGCCTACTGGACCGGCGCGGACTATCTCGGCATCGGCCCCGGCGCGCACGGGCGGCGCGGCGGCCTGGCGACCGAGCGCCACCGCAAGCCGGAAAACTGGCTGGCGGCGGTCGGGCGCAACGGCCATGGGCTGCAGGAGGAGCGGCGGCTGGCCCCGGCCGAGCGGGCGACGGAGACGGTGCTGACCGGCCTCAGGCTGGCGGACGGGATCGACACCGCGCGGGTGGTGGACGGCACGCGGCTGGCCGACCTGCTCGATCCGGCTGCGGTCCGGACGCTGGCGGACCAGGGGATGGTCGCGTTGGACGGCACCCGGCTCAGCGTGACCAACGCCGGGATGCCGGTCCTGAATGCGGTTCTGGCGCGGCTGGTCGCTTAACGATCGCGAGCGGGTTGGCCTTCACCCCTCCCCTGTACGGGATCGTTGCAAGATGGCTGCCTTCTTCGTCATCCCCGCGAAAGCGGGGATCCATGCACCGTATGCGGAGACGGAGTCGCTGTTGGGCAAAGTGGAACCTGGATCCCCGCCTTCGCGGGGATGACGATGTTGAATTGCGCAACGGTCCCCTGAAAGGGAGGGGCTTGATCAGGGCCGCCTCAGAAGCGCTTGGGCGCCGGGTCCACCACCCGCTCCTCGCCGCCGCCCAGCCGCTTCACGTCCAGCGCTCGTTCGGCGACGGGACCGCGCGAAAAGCGGAACGCGCCGTCCACACCAGCGAACCCGCCCGAATCGCGCAGCTCGCCCAGCGGGAACGGCGTGTCCGGCCGCCAGTCGCGCGCGATCTTCGTCGCCAGCAGGACCGCGTCGTAGCCGAGACTCGACAGGCGATAAGGCGGACGGTTGAAGCGCTCACGGTATTTCGCCGCCAATTGTTCGTAGAGGCCGTCGTTCACGCTCGCGAACAGCGCGCCGTCGAAATCCGGATTGTCGCGCAGCGAGCGCTCCGTGTTCCACAGCTCCGTGCCCAGGATGGTGGGCGAGCCCAGCCCCGCCTTCTTCAGCGCGCCGAGCACCGCGACGGCGCTGCGGCCGCTGTCCGCGATCATCACCGCGTCGACCTCCCCGCCGGCCACCAGCGCGCGCGCGGCGGCGTTCACCGAAGGTTGGCCGCCGCCGTATCTCTGCGCCGCGACCACCCGCCCGCCGCCGTCGCCCACGGCGGAGGAGAAGGCGGCGGTGGCGCGGTCGCCGTACATACCCTGCGGCGCCATGATGGCGAAGCGCCGCGCGCCCTGCGCCACGGCGTAGCTCACGACCCGCGTGATCGACTGGGTGGGCGTGAAGCCCAGGATGAACACGCCGTCGCCGGCCGCCTCGACATCGTTGGTGAAGGCCACGACGGGAATGGCGCGCGCGCGCGCCAGCGGTGCCACCTCGCGCACGTTCTCGCTGAGCAGCGGCCCCAGGATCAGCTCCGCGCCGTCCGTCAGCGCCCGCTGCGCCGCGGCGCCGACATCGGAGCCGGTGTCGTAGATCGTGACGCGGATGGTGTCGCCGCCGGTGTCGAGCACCGCCATGTTGGCCGCGTCGGCGATGGACTGGCCGATCGCGGCGTCGCGGCCGCTGGTGGGCACGAGGAGCGCGACGCGGTGGCGCGACTTGTCCTGCGGCAGCACGCCCGCCCGCGGCTCGGCCGGGACCGGCGGCGGAGCGGTGGGCACGGATCTCGGCTCCACCGGCTCGCCGCGCGGCACGATGCCCTTGCATCCCGCCAGCAAGACGACGAGCAGCAGCAGCGCCAGCCATGGAAGGGGGTTGCGCTGGCCACGCGCGGGTCCATGCTGCGGCGTGTCCGTGCCCATGATCGTCACACCCATGCCGAGTTCAAACCCCTTGTCCCCACGACCCGAACCGCTGCCGCCGGGCCTATATATCGTCGCCACGCCGATCGGCAACTTGGGCGATCTCAGCCCGCGCGCGGCCGACGTGCTGGCGCGCGCCGCCGCGATCGCGTGCGAGGACAGCCGGGTCACGGCCAAACTGACCCGGCACATCGGCGCCCGCGCCCGCTTCCTGCGCTATCACGATCACTCCGGTGAGGCGGAGCGCGACGCGATCCTGGCCCGCCTGGCGACCGAGGCCGTGGCGCTGGTCAGCGACGCGGGCACGCCGCTGATCGCGGACCCCGGCTTCAAGCTGGTGCGCGCCGCGCGCGGCGCCGGCCACCGGGTGGTGACCGTGCCGGGGCCGAGCGCGCTCACCGCCGCGCTGACGCTCGCCGGGCTGCCCACCGACCGGGTGCTCTTCTCCGGCTTCCTGCCGTCCAAGGCCGGGGCGAGGGATCGGGTGATCGCGGAGACGGCGGGCGTGGCGGCCACATTGGTGTTCTACGAGACGGGGCCGCGCCTCGCCGCGTCGCTGGCCGCGCTGGCCGAGGGTCTGGGCGCCTCGCGCGAGGCCGCGGTGGCGCGCGAGCTGACCAAGCGGCACGAGGAGTGCGTGACCGGCACGCTCGGCGACCTCGCCGCGCGCTATGAAGGGCAGACGCCCAAGGGCGAGATAGTGCTGGTGATCGCGTCGCCGTTGGCCGAGTCCGCGCCGGATGCCGAGTCGCTGGACGACCGCCTATTGGCGCTGCTCGCCGACCACCGGCCGAGCGACGCGGCCGGCAGGTTGGCGAAGGAGACCGGCGCGGACCGCCGCGCGCTCTACGCCCGCGCGATGGCGCTGAAGGAACGATGACGCGCGCGAAGCGGCAGCTGGCCGACCGGCGCGGACGGGTCGGCGAGGACCAGGCCGCCGACTGGCTGACGGCGCGCGGCTGGACGGTGCTCGCCCGGCGGGTGAGGACGAAGGTCGGCGAGATCGACGTGATCGCGCGGCGCGACGGGCTGGTGTCCTTCGTGGAGGTCAAGGCGCGCAGGACCGCCGAGGCGCTGGACGCCGCGATCGACGAGCGCCGGTTGCGGAGAGTCGCGGCGGCCGCCGAACTGGTCTGGGCGGACTGGGTGGGCGCGGGCGAGGATGGCCGCATCGACGTGCTGCTGGTGGCCCCAGGCGCGACGCCGAGACACATCGAGAATGCCTGGCTGGGGTGAGGGGGCGACCTGATCCTCCCCGAGCTTGCTCGGGGAGGGGCGGCCGAACCACGTTCCCTCACCCTCACCCCGTCCCTCTCCCAAGGGGAGAGGGGGCGCTCCCGACGGCCGGGTGCAATCCCTCTCCCCTTGGGAGAGGGAGGGAGCCGCGCAGCGGCGGAAGGGTGAGGGTGATCGCGCGAGCGCCCGCGCGATTGCCCCCGCCCCGCCCCGCACCTAAAGCCCGGCGATGACGCTCACCGTCGCCTATCAGATGGACCCGCTCGAGCGGCTCAACATGGCCGGCGACTCCACCGTCGCGCTGATCCGCACGGGCGCGCGGCGGGACTATCGGCAGTTCCACTACGGCCCAGACGACCTCACCTGGGTCGGCGGGCGGCTGATCGCCCGCGCCCGTCCGATCCGCGCCGAGGGCGACGGCTTCGCGCTGAGCGACCCGGCGCGCCTCGACCTTGGCCGCGACGCCGACATCGTATGGATGCGGCAGGACCCGCCCTTCGATCTCGGCTATATCACCGCCACCCACCTGCTCGGACGCATCGCGGGCGAGACGCTGGTTCTGAACGACCCCGCCGCGGTAAGGAACGCGCCGGAGAAGGTGTTCGTGCTCGACTTCCAGCACTTCATGCCGCCGACCATGATCACCCGTTCGCTGGACGAGGCGCGCGCGTTCCTGGCCGAGCATGGCGAGATCGTGGTGAAGCCGCTGCACGGCAATGGCGGCAAGGCGATCTTCCACGTTCGCTCCGACGGCGCGAACCTGTCGGCGCTGATCGAGGTGTTCAACGCGGCCTATCGCGAGGGGCACATGGTGCAGGCGTTCCTGCCCTCCATCGCCCAGGGGGACAAGCGCATCGTGCTGGTGGACGGCACGGTCGCGGGCGCGATCAACCGCCTGCCGGGCGCGGGCGAAATCCGGTCCAACCTGGCGGTCGGCGGATCGGCGGAGGCGACCCAGCTGACGGCGCGCGAGCGGGCGATCTGCGACGCGCTCGCGCCGGAGCTGAAGGCGCGGGGCCTGGTCTTCGTCGGCATCGACGTGATCGGCGGCGAGTGGCTGACCGAGATCAACGTCACCTCGCCCACCGGCATCGTCGCGATCGAGCGGTTCGACGGCACCGACATCGCCGCGATGATCCACGATGCGGCGGAAGCGCGGCTTCGCGCGATGCGCGGGGCGTGACCGACTGGATTCTCAACCTGATCGCGCAAGGTGGCTATTGGGGCATCGCGTTGCTGATGGCGCTCGAGAACATCATCCCGCCGATCCCCTCGGAGGTCATCATGGGGTTGGGCGGCATGGGGGTGGCGCGCGGCGACTTCGACCTCATCCTGCTGCTGATCGCCGGCACGATCGGTTCGGTCGCCGGCAACTACGCCTGGTACGCGGTCGGACGCGGGATCGGGCACGAGCGGCTGCGGCCCTTCGTGCTGCGCTGGGGCCGCTGGCTGACGCTCAACTGGACGGAGGTGGAGCGCGTGGTCGCGTTTTTTCACCGCCATGGAGGGCCGGTGGTGTTCGTCGCGCGCTTCATGCCCTTCTTTCGCACGATGATTTCGCTGCCGGCGGGCATGACGCGGATGAGCCGGACCAGGTTCCTGGTCTACACCGCCGGCGGGTCGCTGATCTGGAACGGTGTGCTGGTGTGGGCCGGCTATACGCTCGGCACCCGCTTCGGCGATCTGGCCAAATACACCGGGCCGGTCGCCATCGCGATCGGCGCGGCGATCGTGATCGGCTATGTCTACCGGGTCCTCACCTGGACGCCGCAGGACTGACGGCCCAGCCCGACGCCTCACCCCCGTGGATGGGCGTTGCGGTGGATGTCGAGCAGGTGGGCGGTGTCGACCGCCGTGTAGATCTGGGTCGACGACAGCGAGGCGTGGCCGAGCAGCTCTTGCAGCGCCCGCAGGTCCGCCCCGCGCCCGAGCAGGTGGGTGGCGAAGCTGTGGCGCAGCGCGTGCGGCGTGGTCCGCTCAGGGAGATTCAGCGTGCGCCGGGCACTGCGCACGGCTCGGCGAACCACGCCCGACTCGAGCGGCTTGCCCCGCAAGCCGCGAAAGAGCGGCTCTCCACGCGGCAGCGGCCAGGGGCACAGCGCGGCGTAGCGCCGCAGCGCTTCGCGCACCTCGGGCAAGAGCGCCACGATCCGTGTCTTGGCGCCCTTGCCGGTCACGCGCAGCGTCTCGCCCGCGGACAGCGCGTCGGCGTCGAGCGCCAGCGCCTCGCCGATCCGGAGGCCCGCTCCGTAGAGCAGCAGCAGGAGCGCCCAGTCGCGCGCGCCCACCCACGCGTCGCGCGCGTCGCGCGACACCGTCTCGGCGAGCTCCACCACCTCCGCCGGCGCGATTGGACGCGGCACGCCGCGCCCGACCTTGGGCGCGCGCACCGGCGGCACCACGAAGCCGGGGCCACCGGCCCAGCGCAGGAAGGCCTTGATCGCCGACAGCTCCCGCGCCGCGCTGGCGGAGCCCAGGCCGGCGAGACGCCGCTCGCCCAGGTAGGAGCGCAGCGCGGCGCGGTCGATCCGCGCGACCTCCGCCCGGTCGGCCCCCGTCAGCTCCAGCGCCGCCAGCAGCCGCTCAGCGGTCGCGCGATAGGCGCGGATGGTGTGCGCCGACCGCCGTCGGTCGCGCGCCAGATGAGCCGCGAACTCGGCGACCAGCCCAGGGGTGGTGGTGGGCGCGGGCTCGTCCATGCGCAGAGTCTAGAGGTCCAGCGCTCGCGGACGCAATCCTCCCGCCCTGCCGGACCAGCTCACCGCCCCAGGCCGAACGCCCCGATCAGCACCGGATCGCGCGTCGAGGCCGGATCGCGGCGGATGCGCGCCTCTTCTTGCCCCATCAGCGCGTAGATACCAGCCGCCGCCTTGGCGCCGATGTCGTCGCGGAAGCGCGCGAAGTCGAAGCCGGTGACGCCGCGCAGCGCCGTCTGCACGCCCCCGTCGTTCAGCACCTCCAGCGCGCCGCCGATCTCCGGCAGCATGGCCTGGATCAGTCCGTTGCCGAGCCGCGCCTGCAGGAGGTCGGTGGCCGCCGTCGGCCCGCCCCGGATGACGGCGCTGGCGTCCGCGACGGAGAGCGAGCGGATGGTGTCGGTCACGATCGGCGCGGCCCGCCGGGCGCCCTCATAGGCCGCGTCGTTGGCGGCGATCAGCAGCTCGCGACGCACGGGACCGGAGCGCAGGATCGCGCCCGCCAGCGCGCCGACCCCGCTGCCGCCCAGCTCGTCGGGCAGCGTGATCCGCGCGACCTCGGACTCATAATAGCCGTTGGGCTGGAGCAGGAGGGCGAAGGCGCTGTCGGCCGAGCGCATCAGCAGTCGGCGCACCGCCTCCTCCAGGCTGAATGGGCCGCCGAGACTGGCGCAGCCCGGCAGGGCGGTGACCAGGGCGGCGAGACCGAGGCCGCCGAGCACGCTGCGGCGGTCGAGTGGGTGCGGTAACATGGCGAACAGCCTCCTGTTGTTGTGCGCGCCAGGCGTAGCGCACGGTGGATGAATGGGGGAGGACTGCGACCGTGCGGGGTGCGCAACCGACGCACCCCCGTTGTGCGGTCAGGTAGTGTCTCGGTTTGAATTGCCGCGCCGTTGAAACTCCCCTCCCTTTCAGGGAGGGGCTGGGGGTGGGTGCGAGCGTGAGCGAGCCCTTCAAAGACGCGGCTGGACGCGACCCCGGCATTAGCCGGGGGAGCCCGGGTGCCGGATGAGCGCCCCGCGAGGCATCGAGCCTCGCGCGCCGCAAACCACCCCCTACCCCTCCCTTGCAGGGAGGGGAGAAGAACATCCGCTCCTTCGACCCTCACATTCACAACGCGAAACCACCTGCGGCCCACGAGCCTTGCCCTTGCACTGGATTGTCATACAGGCGTCACACAACTGAAGCGGAAGTCCTCTGTGATCCAGCCTCGAACCGTCGTCATCGCCGCAGCCCTGACGGTCACCCCCCTGATGGGATTCGACGCTCCGGCGCGGGCGGGCGAGGTGAGCGAGGTGTGGACCACTCTCTCCACCAGCACGGCGCTGACCGACAGGCTCGCGCTCGATGCCGAGATCGTCACCCGGTCGGAGGACGAGTTCGACGGCATCCGCCAGGTCCAGCTGCGTGGCGTGGTCTCTGCGAAGGTGGCGGACGGATTGCGGATCGGCATGGGCTATGTCCGCACGGAGAACAGCCCGAAGGGGCGGCCGAACAGCTTCGAGAACACGCCTTTTCCGCAGGTGGACTGGACGATCGGCAAGGTGTTCGGCGGCGAGCTGTCGAGTCGGACGCGCATGGAAGTCCGCATCCGCTCCGGCGGCCTCGACACCTCCTATCGCCTGCGCCAGCGGGTGCGCTTCTCGCTGCCGCTGGGCGAGGGCTTGCCCAGCTTGCGACTGGCGGAAGAGACGTTCTTCGAGCTGAAGGACACCGACGGGGGCGACAATTCTGGCTATTCTGCCAGCCGCCTGTCGGCCGGGTTGCAGTTCAAGGTGAACGACCATCTGTCGGTCGAGCCCGGCTATCTGGCGGAAATCGGCAATGCGCGTGTCGGGCCGAACCTCACCCGCCATGTCCTGAACCTGGCGATCGCCACCAAGTTCTGACCTTTCCCTCCCGCGCCGCTGGCCCGATATGGTGAGCGGCCATGTCGCTCGCCTCCTCCCGTATCCGCGTTCTGACGCTGAACGCCGCGCTCGGCCCGCTCGACTATCGCGCGCCGGACGAGCTCGCCTTGGCACCGGGCGACGTGGTCACCGTTCCGCTCGGCCCACGCGAACTGACAGCCGTGGTGTGGGAAGCGCGCTCGCTCCCCGACGAGCGCGAGGGCGTGGGGGACAATCGGCTGCGTGCCGTGCTGGCGCGCTGCCTCGTCCCACCGATCCCGGCCGCCACACGGCGGCTGGTGGAGTGGACCGCCGCCTATTACCTGGCGCCCCCTGCGGCCGTGCTGCGCATGGTGCTGGCGAGCGGCTCGGCGCTGGGCGGCGAGAAGACGCTGACCGAGTATCGCGCCACGGGCGAGCGGCCCGAGCGGATGACGCCACAGCGGGAGCAGGCGCTCGACCGCATCGGCGCGCGGCAGGGGATCGTGCGCGAGCTGGCGACGGTCGCCGACGTGTCGGACGGGGTGGTGCGCGGCCTGGTCAAGGCGGGTGCGCTCGAGGCGATGGAGGTCGCGATCGACCGCCCCTTCCCGCTGCCCGACCCGGCACACGCCCCGCCCGAGCTCTCGCCCGACCAGCAGACTGCCGCCGAGGCGTTGACCGGAGCCGTCGAACGTTCGGTTTTCGAACCCATCCTGCTCGACGGCGTCACCGGCTCGGGCAAGACGGAGGTGTATCTGGAGGCCGTCGCGACCTGTGTCGCGGCGGGGCGACAGGCGCTCGTGCTGCTGCCGGAGATCGCGCTGACCCAGCCCTTCCTGGACCGCTTCGCCGCCCGCTTCGGCGTCGCCCCGGTCGCCTGGCACTCCTCGCTGCGGTCGAGCCAGCGGCGGCGCGCCTGGCGGCAGGTGGCGGAGGGCGAGGCCCGCGTGGTGGTGGGCGCGCGCTCGGCCCTGTTCCTGCCCTTTCCGAAGCTGGGCCTGATCGTCGTGGACGAGGCGCACGAATCCTCGTTCAAGCAGGAGGACGGGGTGCGCTACCACGCCCGCGACGTGGCGGTGATGCGCGCGCTGCTGGAGGAGGTGCCGGTGGTGCTCGCGTCGGCCACGCCCGCGATCGAGACGATCAGCCAGGTGGAGCTGGGCCGCTACACCGAGCTGACGCTGCCCCACCGCCATGCCGGTGCCACGATGCCGGCGATCGCGGCGGTCGACCTGCTCCGCCATCCGCCGGAGCGCGGCCGCTGGCTGTCGCCGCCGCTGGTCGCCGCACTGGAGGAGACGCTGGAGCGGCGCGAACAGGCGCTGCTGTTCCTCAACCGCCGCGGCTATGCGCCGCTGACGCTCTGCCGCACCTGCGGCCACCGCTTCCAGTGCCCCAACTGTTCGGCCTGGCTGGTCGAGCACCGGCTGATGCGGCGGCTCGCCTGCCATCATTGCGGCCATGTCGAGCGGCCGCCGGAGGTGTGTCCGGAATGCAAGAACCCCGACACGCTCGTCGCCTGCGGCCCCGGCGTGGAGCGGATCGCGGACGAGGCGGCGGCGCTGTTCCCCGAGGCGAGGATCGCGGTGGCGACGAGCGACACGCTGTCCTCCCCCGCCAAGGCCGCCGAGTTCGTCGGGCGGATGGAGGCGCACGACATCGACCTGGTGGTCGGCACGCAGCTGGTGACCAAGGGCTACCACTTCCCGCTGCTCACGCTGGTCGGCGTCATCGACGCCGACCTGGGGCTGGAGGGCGGCGACCTGCGCGCGGCCGAACGCACCTATCAGCAGATCGCGCAGGTGGCCGGCCGCGCCGGACGCGCCGAGCTGCCCGGCCGGGTGCTGATCCAGACCCATCACCCCGACGCGCCGGTGATCGCCGCGCTGGTGGCCGGCGACCGTGACGGCTTCTACGCGGCCGAGACGGAGGCGCGCCGTCAGGCGCTCGCCCCGCCCTTCGGCCGGCTCGCGGCGATCATCGTGTCGGCGGAGGACGAGGCGGAGGCGATCGAGACCGCGCGCGCGATCGGGGCGAGCGCGCCGGAGGTGGAGGGCATGAGCGTCTTCGGCCCCGCCCCGGCCCCCCTCTCCCTGCTGCGCGGCCGCCACCGCCAGCGCCTGCTCGTCCATGCGCGCCGCGCGCTGGATGTGCAGGCGGCGATCCGCGGATGGCTGGCGGGTGTGGACTGGCCCACGCGGGTGCGGGTGGCGGTGGACGTGGACCCGTACAGTTTCGTGTGAGTGTTCGATGTCTCCGGCTTGCTTGTGGATGGGACGATGGTATTCTCATGGCCAACGGGGGCCAGGGAAATGATCGTCCGACTTGCCATCGCACTGACGGCTCTGTTGGTGCCGAGCGCCGCATCGGCGGCCTGGCACGTCGCCGAGTCCAAGCACTTCGTCGTCTATTCGGACGGCGACGCCGACGACCTGAAGGACTATGCCGAACAGCTCGAGCGGTTCGACGCCGCCGTGCGCCTGACGGTCAGCCTGCCCGACCGGCCGGTCAGCCCGTCCAACCGCGTCACCGTGTTCCTGGTCGATGACCTGCGCGACCTCCGCAAGCTGGCCAACATGGGCTCGGACAGCGGCGTGGCCGGCTTTTACGAGGGCCGCGCGTCCGGCTCCTACGCGTTTGCGCCACGCCGCACGGCAGGGCGGGGCAAGTTCGACTTGGACCCCCGGTCCGTGCTGCAGCACGAATACGCCCATCACCTGATGCTCGCCAACTACACCGGCGTGTTCCCCGCCTGGCTCGTCGAGGGCTGGGCCGAGTTCTTCGCCACCATCCGCACCGAGCGCGACGGAGACGTCACCGTCGGCGCCCCGCCCCTCTACCGCGCCTACGGGCTGGTCATGATGGGCAAGCCGTTGAAGCTCTCCGACATGGTGTCGGGCAGCTACGACAAGCTGCGCGACAACCAGGTGGAGGCGTTGTACGGCCGAGGCTGGGCGCTGACCCACTATCTGATGTTCGAAACCGTCAAGGGCGGTCCACGCGCCAGCCAGCTCTCCGCCTATCTAAAGGCGCTGTCGTCCGGGGGGACCGGGGAACAAGCGGCGGTGTCGGCCTTCGGCGACCTTAGGCAGCTGGACAGGGAGCTCGACCGCGATCTCGGTCAGCGCATGACCAGCTCGCTTCGATTCAAACCCTCGATGCTGGAGGTGGAGCCCGTGTCCCTGCGCGCGCTGCGCCCCGGAGAGGCCGCGATCATGGACGCGCGGATGCGCTCCAAGCGCGGCGTGGACGAGACCTCCGCACCCAGGGTGCTCGCCGATGCCCGGCAGGTGGCGGCCAAGTTCCAGGACGACCCGTTCGTGCTCACGACCCTGGCGGAGGCGGAATACGACGCCGGGCACCTGCCGGAATCGCTGGCGGCGGCGGATCGCGCCGTGGCGCTGGATCCCCGGGCGGGCGAGGCGATGATCTACCAGTCGCGCGCCCGCATGGCGATGCTGCTGCAGTCGGGCGGCGATGCCGCCGCATGGGCGGAGGCGCGCAAACCCCTGCTCGCGGCCAACGCGATCGAGAACGACGACGCGGAGCCGCTGATGCTCTACTACGGGTCCTATGTTCTGGCCGGCGAGCGACCGACCCGCAACGCGGTCGCCGCGCTGATGATGTCGCAGTCTCTGGCGCCACAGGATGTCGGGCTTCGCATGACGGCGGCGCGCCAGCTGCTTGAGGATGGCGAGGGCAAGGCGGCGCGCGCGATGATCGCGCCCGTCGCCTTCAGCCCCCATGCCGGTGGGCTGGCGGAGGTCGGCCGCGCCATCGTGGACCGGCTGGACAGCGAGGGTGCCGCCGCGGCGTTGGCCCTGATGGACCAGAAGAAGGAGGAGATCGACAAGGAGGCGGAGGACCAGCCGGAGTGAGGCGCGCCCGACCGCACCGACACGATCGATCAGCCCTCCCGCTCCCGCTTCAGCAACTCGCGTTTCACGTCCAATCCCCAGGCATAGCCTCCCAAGCCGCCGTCGCTCCGCACGGCACGGTGGCAGGGGATGAGCACGGCGACGCTGTTCGCCCCGCAGGCCGTGCCCGCCGCACGAGCCGCCCCGGTCTTGCCGGCGCGCGCCGCGAGCGCGGCGTAGGAGACGGTCTCGCCTGGCGGAACGCGGGCCAGTTCGCGCCACACCGCCTGTTGGAACGCCGTGCCCGCCACATCGAGCGGCAGGTCGTGGCGCTCGCCGGGCCGTTCCACCGCCGCCGCCACGCGCGCCACCAGGTTGCCCAGAGCGGCTTCGTCGCGAACGATCCGAGCCTCCGGAAATCGCTCGCGCAGATCCTCCTCGCCCGTGCCGAATGCGACGCGGCACAGCCCGCGTTCGGTCGCCGCGACGAGCAGCGGGCCCAGGGAGGTCGCCGCCACCGTCCAGCGGATCATCACGCCGATCCCGCCCGCGCGCCACGTCGACGGCGTCATTCCCAGCCGATCGTCGGCGTCGCCGTAGAAGGCGGCGGCGCTGCCATAGCCCGCCTCGCCGATCGCCTCCGTGACGCTGTCGGACGAGACGAGCGCGCGCTCTGCCGTCTCGGCTCGCCGACCGCGCGCCCAGAGCGCGGGACTGACGCCCAGCTGGCGGCTGAACACCCGCTGGAAATGTGCGGGCGAGTAGCCCACCGCACCCGCCAGCACGGCCAGCGTCACCCGCTCGCCTCGGCTGTCGATGAGGGCGGCGGCGCGCTCCACCGCCGCCCGGTCGCGCGCCACATCGTCCGGGCGGCAGCGGCGGCAGGCCCGCAAGCCGAGCGCCCGGGCCGCCGCGCCATCGGCCAGGATGATCGCGTTCTCCCGCTTGGGCCGTCGCGCGGCGCAGGATGGGCGGCAGTAGATGCCGGTGGTCCTCACGCCGACGACGAACCGGCCGTCATAGGCGCGGTCGCGCCGCTCGAAAGCGGCCCAGGCTTCGGCTTGGTCCGGTGTGTCCATCCGCCACCCTTGCCGCATCGAACGCGCCCATGCATCCGGGATCATGCGATCAAACCCCAGTGTTGTCCGACAGTCTTGCCCGCCAGCGGAACCGATGCTAACCGCCCGTCCGAACCACAGGTTTGCCGCGTGCGTGCCCGCTTCGTGCCGGGCGCTCGGCGCGAACCACCATCCAGACGGAGCGAACAGGGGCGTGGAGCTTTCCACCGATACGGGCGGTCAGGACCGCGCAATGACAAGCGGCACTGGCGACGCCCTGTCGCGCCGCTACGCCACCGCGCTGTTCGAACTGGCGGAGGACGCCAGGTCCATCCGCGCGGTCGAGGATGACGGACGGCGGTTGCGCGAGGCGATCGCCGCCTCGCCCGACCTCCGCAACCTGCTCGGCAATCCGCTGTTCGGCCGCGACGAAACGGCGCGCGCGCTGACCGCGGTCGCCCGGCACCTGCAGCTGTCGTCGCTCACGACGAACTTCCTGGGCGTGCTGGCGGAGAATCGCCGGCTGCCCGCGCTCCTGCCGATCCTGCGCACCTTTGCCGCGATGGCCGCCGCCCACCGGGGCGAGGTGACGGCGGAGGTGACGAGCGCCCACGCGCTCGACGACGACCAGCGCGCCGCCTTGACCCGCGCGTTGCGCGAGCGGGTCGGCCGCGACGTCACGGTCGAGACGCAGGTCGATCCCTCGCTGCTCGGCGGCCTCGTCGTCCGCCTCGGCTCCCAGCTGATCGACAGCTCCATCCGCACCCGATTGAACACCCTCGCCCAGGCGATGAAAGGCTAATCCATGGACATCCGCGCCGCCGAGATCTCGGCCGTCATCAAGGATCAGATCGCCAATTTCGGCACCGAGGCCACCGTGTCCGAGGTCGGCCAGGTGCTCTCCGTCGGCGACGGCATCGCGCGCATCCACGGGCTGGACCAGGTGCAGGCCGGCGAGATGATCGAGTTTCCCGGCGGAGTGCAGGGCATGGCGCTCAACCTGGAGGCCGACAATGTCGGCGCCGTGATCTTCGGCTCCGACGCCACGATCAAGGAAGGTGACACCGTCAAGCGGACGGGCACGATCGTGGACGTGCCCGTCGGCAAGGGTCTGCTCGGCCGCGTGGTCGACGGACTCGGCAACCCGATCGACGGCAAGGGGCCGCTGGTCGATGTCGAGCGCTCGCGCGTGGAGGTGAAGGCGCCCGGCATCATCCCGCGCCAGTCGGTCCACGAGCCGATGCAGACCGGCCTCAAGGCGATCGACGCGCTGGTCCCCATCGGCCGCGGCCAGCGCGAGCTGATCATCGGCGACCGTCAGACTGGCAAGTCGGCCGTCGCGATCGACACCTTCATCAACCAGCGCCAGGCGCACGAGGGCGACGACGAATCGAAGAAGCTCTACTGCATCTACGTCGCCATCGGGCAGAAGCGGTCCACCGTCGCGCAGATCGTCCGCCAGCTGGAGGAGAACGGAGCGATGGAGTACACCATCGTCGTCGCCGCCACCGCGTCGGAGCCCGCCCCGCTGCAATATCTCGCTCCGTACACGGGCTGCACGATGGGCGAGTTCTTCCGGGATCGGGGGATGCACGCGGTGATCGTCTATGACGACCTGTCGAAGCAGGCCGTCGCCTATCGCCAGATGTCGCTGCTGCTCCGCCGCCCGCCGGGCCGCGAGGCCTATCCGGGTGATGTGTTCTACCTCCACTCGCGCCTGCTCGAACGCGCGGCGAAGATGAGCGAGGCGGAGGGTGCGGGCTCGCTGACCGCGCTGCCGATCATCGAGACGCAGGCGGGCGACGTGTCGGCCTACATCCCGACCAACGTGATCTCGATCACCGACGGGCAGATCTTCCTGGAGACCAACCTGTTCTACCAGGGCATCCGCCCGGCCATCAACGTGGGCCTGTCGGTCAGCCGCGTGGGCTCCGCCGCGCAGACCAAGGCGATGAAGAAGGTGTCCGGTTCCATCAAGCTGGAGCTGGCGCAGTATCGCGAGATGGAGGCGTTCGCCCAGTTCGGTTCCGACCTCGACGCCTCCACCCAGCGCCTGCTGAACCGGGGCGCGCGGCTGACGCAGCTGTTGAAGCAGCCGCAGTTCCAGCCGATGCCGTTCGAGGAGCAGACGGCGTCTATCTTCGCGGGCACCAACGGCTATCTGGACCAGGTGCCGGTCGATCAGGTGACGACCTACGAGCGCGAGATGCTGGCCTTCCTGCGCGCCGAACACAGCGACGTGCTGACCAGGATCCGCGACACGCGCGATCTGGGCGACGAGGCGAAGTCGGGGCTTAAGAATGCGCTCGAGACCTTCGGCAAGCGGTTCGGGTGATGGTGGACTTGCGCATCCTCCCTCCCCGTCATTCCCGCGAAAGCGGGAATCCAGGCTTCGGAAGGCAGGTTGGCGCCTGGATTCCCGCTTTCGCGGGAATGACGGAGGGATGCGCGTAAACGATGGCCTCCCTCAAGGAACTGAAACTCCGCATCGGCTCTGTGAAGTCGACGCAGAAGATCACCAAGGCCAAGCAGATGGTCGCCGCCGCGAAGCTGCGCCGGGCGCAGGCGGCGGCCGAGGCGGCGCGACCGTTCTCGGAGCGGATCGAGGCGGTGGTCGCGTCGTTGGCGCAGAAGGTCGGCCGCAGCGACGGCGCGCCGCGCCTGCTGGCGGGCACCGGGTCGGACCAGCGCCACCTGCTCGTCGTGCTCAATTCCGATCGCGGCCTGGCGGGTGCCTTCAACTCCAACATCGTCAAGGCCGCCCGCGACCTCGCCCGTGAGCTGGAGGCGCAGGGCAAGACGGTTCAGTTCTACCTCGTCGGACGCAAGGGTCGTCCGGTCATCAAGCGGCTGTTCCCCGGCCAGATCGCCGGCGAGTACGACACCACCGGCTATCGCGACCTGACCTATGCCAACGCGCAGGAGATCGCGAACGAGGTGATGCGTCGCTTCGACGAGGACGAGTTCGACGTCGCCCACCTGTTCTTCTCGAAGTTCCGCTCCGCGCTGGTGCAGGAGGCGACGGGCCAGCAGATCATCCCGGTCGACGCCAGCGACGCGCCGGCCGACGACAGCGGCGCGGCGGTGGAGTACGAGCCGGACGAGGAGGCGATCCTCGCCGACCTGCTGCCGCGCAACGTCACCGTCCAGGTGTTCAAGGGCCTGCTGGAGAACGCCGCGTCCGAACAGGGCGCGTCGATGACCGCGATGGACAACGCGACCCGCAACGCCGGCGACCTCATCAACGCGCTCACCATCCAATACAACCGCTCCCGCCAGGCCGCGATCACGACCGAACTGGTGGAGATCATCTCGGGGGCGGAGGCGCTGTGAGTGCCGACGCTCCCCATCTTCTACGGGATCGTCGTTCAGATCTACTGGGACGATCCTCCGCCGCCGCATTTCCACGCCCGCTATGCCGAGTTCGAGGCATAGGTGGACATCGCCGCCGCCGCCATCCTGGAGGGCTACCTACCGACACGCGCGAAGCGTATGGTGCTTGAATGGACGCGCGAACATCGGGACGAGTTGATGCAGGCGTGGCAGGCATCGCAGGCGGGCACTCCGCCCGGGCGGATCGCTCCGCTACGGTGATGCCGCCACTGCAGAACGGTGCTCCGTGGCGCGTGACCGACACGCGGCTGATTGGCGAGCGCGCAATGCGCGTTCAGTTCGTCGATGGCGTGGAAGGCGTCGTTCGTTTCGGCGACCGCTTTTTCCGAGGCGTGTTCGCGCACTTGGTGGAACCGGCTCGCTTCGCGGAAGCCACAGTAGAAATGGGCGCGGTCACATGGCCGGGCGAACTCGATGTGGCACCTGATCGGATGCACGACGACATCCAACGGTTCGGCGAGTGCGTGATTGGCTGAGATCGCTTCAGCGGCGCCCGCCCAGACTTTAGATGCAAGGACAACATGACATGGCCACCATCCTCCAAGAACGCCCCGCCACCTCCAACACCGTCGGCCGCATCGCGCAGGTGATCGGCGCGGTGGTGGACGTGAAGTTCGACGACGACCTGCCCGCGATCCTGAGCGCGCTGGAGACCGACAACAACGGCAACCGGCTCGTGCTGGAGGTCGCACAGCATCTGGGCGAGAACACGGTGCGCACCATCGCGATGGACTCCACCGAAGGTCTGACGCGCGGCCAGGAGGTGACCGACACCGGCTCCCAGATCCGCGTGCCCGTGGGGCCGGAGACGCTGGGGCGCATCATGAACGTGATCGGCGAGCCGATCGACGAGCGCGGCCCCATCGGCAACACGCGCACCGCGCCCATCCACGCCGACGCGCCGCTGTTCGAGGACCAATCGACCGAGAGCGCGATCCTGGTGACCGGCATCAAGGTCATCGATCTGCTCGCCCCCTATGCGCGCGGCGGCAAGATCGGGCTGTTCGGCGGAGCGGGCGTCGGCAAGACGGTGCTGATCCAGGAACTCATCAACAACATCGCCAAGGGCCACGGCGGCGTGTCGGTGTTCGCGGGCGTCGGCGAGCGCACGCGCGAGGGCAACGACCTCTATCACGAGTTCCTCGACGCCGGCGTCATCGCCAAGGATGCCGAGGGCAACGCGATTTCCGAGGGGTCGAAGGTGGCGCTCGTCTATGGCCAGATGAACGAGCCTCCCGGTGCCCGCGCGCGCGTCGCGCTCTCCGGCCTCGCCATCGCGGAGTATTTCCGTGACGAGGAGGGACAGGACGTGCTGTTCTTCATCGACAACATCTTCCGCTTCACGCAGGCGGGGTCCGAAGTGTCCGCGCTGCTGGGCCGCATCCCGTCGGCCGTGGGCTACCAACCGACGCTCGCCACCGACATGGGCGCTTTGCAGGAGCGGATCACCAGCACCAACAAGGGCTCGATCACGTCGGTGCAGGCGATCTACGTGCCCGCCGACGACCTGACCGATCCGGCACCGGCGACGTCCTTCGCCCATCTGGACGCCACCACCAACCTCAACCGCGCGATCAGCGAGCTGGGCATCTACCCGGCCGTCGATCCGCTCGATTCGACCAGTCGGGTGATGGAGCCGCGGATCGTCGGTCAGGAGCATTACGGCACCGCGCGCGCGGTCCAGGAGACGCTGCAGAAGTACAAGTCGCTGCAGGACATCATCGCCATCCTGGGCATGGACGAGCTGTCGGAGGAGGACAAGCTGACGGTCGCGCGCGCGCGCAAGATCCAGAAGTTCCTCTCCCAGCCCTTCCACGTCGCCGAGGTCTTCACCGGCATCCCCGGCAAGTTCGTGGCGATCGAGGACACGGTCCGCTCCTTCAAGGCGGTCGTGGACGGCGAGTACGACCACCTGCCGGAGAACGCGTTCTACATGGTCGGCGGCATCGACGAGGCGGTGGAGAAGGCGCGGAAAATGGCGGCCGAGGACTGACATGCGGTTGGTTGCTGCCGGTGTCTGAGCCGCGGCAGCCACCGGCGGCGGCATTCCAATCCTTCCCCTTTTCACCCGTCAGCGGCTAGAGATCGCCCCATGCTTCATTTCCAGCTCGTCACCCCCACCCGCCTCGAGCGCGAGGAGTCCGTCCACATGGTCGTCGTGCCCGGAACCGAGGGCGATTTCGGCGCGATGGAAGGCCACGCGCCGTTCCTGTCGACGATCCGCGACGGGGAGCTGGCCATCTATCGCTCGCCCGGCGCGGAGCCGGAACGGCTGCGGATCGAGGGCGGTCTCGCGGAGGTCGGTGCTCACGGCCTGACGGTGCTGGCGGAGCGTGTGATCGAGGCCGCTTGATCCTGGCCGCTGTTCGACGTGCCGATCTCTCACGCCGGCGCTCCGCCCAGGTTCCGCCGACCCTGTCGGCGCCAGAGGAACAGCCCCGCCCCCACCACAACCGCGGCGCCAAGCAGCGACCATCCGTCCGGCCGATCGCCGTAGAACACCGCGCCGAGCGTCAGCGCCACGAGCAGCTGGCCATAGACCATCGGGGCGATCTCGGCCGCGCCCACGCGCAGGGTGGCGGCGAAGATCAGCGTGTGGCCGAGGCTCGCCGTGCCCGCGATCGCCAGCGCCCGCGCCGCAACCGACCACGGGAGCGGTCCCAGGTGCAGTGAGGGTGCGCCGGTCAGATGGCCGACGACGCTCGCCATGAGCAGCACGGGCGTGCAGAAGGCCGCCACGAGGAACTGGCTTCCCAGGACACTCGCCGTTCCCGATGCCATGCGATTGAGCACGATGAGGCTGGCCAATCCGAAGGCGGAGGCGAGCGGCAGCAGCGCGTTCCAGCCGAGCTCCACGCTCCCGGGGCGCAGCACGATCAGCACGCCTGCGAAGGCGGCGACGGTCGCCACCACACCTTCCCACCGCATCCGCTCGCCCAGCGCGACCGCCGCGATCAGGCCGACGAGCATGGGGCTGACGAACTGGATCGTCGTCGCGGTCGCCAGCGGCATGGTGAAGATGGCGAGGTAGAAGCACAGGCTCGCCACCGCCAGCGCGCAACCGCGCGCGGCGTGCAGGCCCAGCCGGGTCGCTCGGAATCCGGCCCGGCCCTCGCGCCACAGCACCACTCCGCCCATCAGCGCCGCGCCGAAGGCGAAGCGCAGGGTGGTGATGCCGGTGCCCGGCCACTGCCCCGCCATCGACTTCATGACGCCGTCGCCGACCGACAGCAGGCTGAAGCCCGCCAATGCCACCGGCAGCGCCAGCGCCCGTCCCCCTGCCCCGCGAGTCGTCATGCGTCCGCCTCGCGCCAGCTTCGGCGCGAGTAAAGCCTTAAGCGGCTTTTCACTTTTGCTCCCTAGCCCATGCGGAGGTCCAACGGTCCCTTCCGGGGCAGGGAGAGCAGTGGATGAGTGCCTTTGGCAAACGCGGACCCGGCGGCGTCGGCCGACCGTCCTTCGGTGTGGCGCGGCCCATGCAGGGAGGCGGCGCGCAGGCCAAGGCGCCGGTCGACGGCGGCGAACAGTTCCCGCCGCTGGATGCGCTCGACCTGGACGAGGCGCCGACCGCAACGGGGACCGCGATGTCCCGCCTGCAGGACCGCATCGACACGGCGCTGGAGGCCAGCGCGCCCAAGGAGGGCTTCGAAGCCTCCGTTCACAAGATCAAGGAGCAGGTGCTGCCCCGCCTGTTGGAGCGGGTGGACCCGGAAGCGGCGGCGTCGCTGTCGAAGGATGAGCTGGCCGAGGAGTTCCGCCCCATCATCGGCGAGGTGCTCGCCGAGCTGAAGATCACGCTCAACCGGCGCGAACAGTTCGCGTTGGAGAAGGTGCTGGTCGACGAGCTGCTGGGCCTCGGCCCCCTGGAGGAGCTGCTGGCGGACAGCGAAGTGTCCGACATCATGGTCAATGGCCCGGACCAGACCTACATCGAACGCAAGGGCAAGCTGACGCTGTCGGGCATCCAGTTCCGGGACGAGGCCCACCTGCTTCAGATCGCGCAGCGCATCTGCAACTCGGTCGGTCGTCGCGTGGACCAGACCACGCCGCTCGCCGACGCCCGCCTGAAGGACGGCAGCCGCGTCAACGTCATCGTCCCGCCGCTGTCACTCAAGGGCACGGCGATCTCGATCCGCAAATTCTCCGACAAGCCGATCACCATCGACATGATGCAGAAGTTCGGGTCGATGTCGGAGAAGATGGCGACCGCGCTGAAGGTGGCGGGCGCCTGCCGTTTCAACCTCGTGATCTCGGGCGGCACGGGCTCGGGCAAGACGACCATGCTCAACGCCTTGTCGCGCATGATCGATCCGGGCGAGCGCGTGCTGACGATCGAGGACGCGGCCGAGCTCAGGCTGCAACAGCCCCACTGGCTGCCGCTGGAGACCCGTCCCGCGAACCTGGAGGGCAAAGGCGAGATCTCCATCCGCGACCTCGTCAAGAACGCCCTGCGTATGCGGCCCGACCGCATCATCCTGGGCGAGATCCGCGGGTCGGAGTGCTTCGACCTGCTCGCCGCCATGAACACGGGTCACGACGGGTCCATGTGCACGCTCCACTCCAACTCCCCGCGCGAGTGTCTGGGACGCATGGAGAACATGGTCATGATGGGCGACATCAAGATCCCCAAGGAAGCGATCAGCCGTCAGATCGCCGATTCGGTCGATCTGATCGTGCAGGTCAAGCGCCTGCGCGACGGATCGCGCCGCACCACCAACATCACGGAGGTGATCGGCATGGAGGGCGACGTCATCGTCACCCAGGAGCTGTTCAAGTTCGAATATGTGGACGAGGACAAGGACGGCAAGATCATCGGCGAATACCGCTCGATGGGCCTGCGCCCCTACACCCTGGAGAAGGCGCGCGGCTTCGGCCTGGACCAGGCGCTGCTGGAGGCGTGCCTCTAGCGCATCCGGTCGACCTGCGCGCGCAGCGCGGCGAGTTCGCGCTTGAGGGACTCGACTTCCGCATCGCGGCCCGGGGTGCTCTGCGGCTTGGGCAGCGCGGCTCCGAACAGCTCCATGTTGCGGCGCGCGATCTCGGCGAAGGGATTGGCCGCCATCGCGCCCTCCATCGCTTCGCGAAAGCGGTCTCCATTGGCGCGGAACGACGCCATCGACGCCTCCAGATAGTCGGGCAGCACGGACTGCATGCCGTTGCCGTAGAGCCCGATGAGCTGCCGCAGGAAGCTGATGGGCAGCAAACTGTCGCCCCGGTTCTCCTCCTCCACGATGATCTGCGTCAGGACCGAACGGGTGATGTCCTCGCCCGATCTCGCGTCCTGGACCACGAAGTCGCGCCCCGAACGCACCATCGCAGCCAGATGTTCGAGCGTGACATAGGTGGACGCATCCGTGTCGTAGAGCCGACGATTGGCGTACTTCTTGATCACGACAACGTCCTGTTCGTCAGGGTCGTCCGCGGGCTTGTCCTGGCTCAAGGCGCTCTCCTTCAGGCTGGGGAAGCGTAGTCTCTGGCGACCGTCGCCACAACGTCAATCGCCGGCCGCCTCGTCCATGGCGTAGCCCGCGGAACGCACGGTGCGGATCAGGTCGGGGTCGCCGTCCGCGTTCAACGCCTTGCGCAGTCGCCGCACATGCACGTCGACCGTGCGCAGCTCGATGTCGGAGTTCACGCCCCAGACCGCGTTCAGCAGCTGCTCGCGCGAGAACACACGGCCGGGATGCTGCATCAGGTGTCGCAGCAGACGGTACTCCGTCGGTCCGATCGCCACGGGGGTCCCCGCGCGGCGGACGCGAAAGGCGACGGTGTCCATCTCGACATCGCCCACGCTGAGCGTCTCGCCGGCGAGCGCCGGGCGCAGCCGGCGCAGCACGGCGTGCGCGCGGGCCACCAGCTCCTTGGGAGAGAACGGCTTGGTGACGTAGTCGTCGGCGCCGGTCTCGAAACCGCGCAGGCGGTCCGCCTCCTCGCCGCGGGCGGTCAGCATGATGATGGGGATGCCCGCCGTGTCGGGGGATCGGCGCAGCTGCCGGCAGACCTCGATCCCCGACAGTCCCTCGATCATCCAGTCGAGCAGCACGAGGTCGGGCGCCTGCTCCGCCACCCGCATCAACGCCTCCTCGCCATCGGGCGTGTGGACGACGTCGAACCCTTCGGACTCGAAGACGTAGGTGACCAGTTCGGCCAACGCCTCGTCGTCCTCCACCAGGAGCAGTCGGCCCTGCGTCACGGCAGCGGGCTCCCGCCGGCGGCGTTTCGGTCCGCCATGTAGCTGCCGGTGGCCGTGAAATAGACCATTTCCGCCACATTGGTCGCGTGATCGCCCACCCGCTCCAGGTTCTTGGCCACGAACAGCAGGTGCGCGGCGTCGCCGATCGACTTGGGATCCTCCATCATGTGCGTGACGAGCGCCCGGAAGATCGAGTTGTAGAAGTCGTCCACCACCTCGTCGTCCTCGCACACGCGGATCGCCGCGGCGGCGTCGCGCGCGGCGAAGGCGGTCAGCACGTCGGCCACCATCTGGTTGGCCTTCTCCGCCATCGCCGGCAGGATCGACAGCGGTTCGATCGTGCGCCGCCCCTCCAGCCGGCCGACCCGCTTGGCGATGTTCTTGGCATAGTCGCCGATGCGCTCGATCACCGCCGCGATCTTCAGCCCGGCGACCACCTCTCGCAGGTCGTCGGCCATCGGCGCGCGCAAGGCGATGATGCGCACGACCAGCTTCTCGACCTCCGACTCCATGTGGTCGATCGCCTTGTCGCCCTCGATCACCTCGTGCGCCAGGTCGATGTCGCGATCGACCAGCGCCTGCATCGACTGGGTGATCGCCGCCTCCGCGCGGCCGCCCATCTGTGCGATCAGCGCCCGCAGCTCGCCGATCTCGTCGTCGAACGCCTTGACCGTGTGCTCGCCGCCCGCGGGCACGGGCATCGTCGTGTCTGCCATGCGGTCCTCCTCAGCCATAGCGGCCGGTGATGTAGTCTTTGGTGCGCGGCTGGGTCGGGCGGGTGAAGATCTCCGACGTGTCGCCGTACTCGACCAGCTCGCCCAGGTGGAAGAAGGCGGTGCGCTGCGACACGCGCGCGGCCTGCTGCATGTTGTGGGTCACGATGACGATGGCGTAGCGGCCGCGCAGTTCGTGGATCAGCTCCTCGATCCGCGCGGTGGCGATCGGATCGAGCGCGGAGCACGGCTCGTCCATCAGGATCACCTCGGGGTTCACAGCGATCGCGCGCGCGATGCACAGCCGCTGCTGCTGGCCGCCGGACAGCGCGGTGCCGCTGTCGGTCAGCCGGTCCTTGACCTCGTTCCACAGGCCCGCGCGGGCCAGCGCGCGCTCCACCATCTCGTCCAGCTCCGTCTTGCCGGTCGCCAGGCCGTGGATGCGCGGGCCGTAGGCGACGTTCTCGTAGATCGACTTGGGGAACGGATTGGGTTTCTGGAACACCATCCCGACGCGCGCGCGCAGCTGCACCACGTCCATGCGCGGCGAGTAGATGTTTTCCCGATCCAGCGTGATGTCGCCCTCCACCCGCGCGCTCGGGATGGTGTCGTTCATGCGGTTGAGGCAGCGCAGGAAGGTCGACTTGCCGCAGCCCGACGGGCCGATGAAGGCGGTCACCTCCTCCAGCGGCACGTCGATCGACACGCCCCTGATGGCGTGCGTGTCCCCGTACCAGACATGGACGTCACGCGCCGCCATCTTGGTGGTGAGCGTCGGCTCGTCGGCGAGCTCGGGAGAGGTCATGGAGTCACTCACCAGCGTTGTTCGAAGCGGTTGCGCAGCCAGATGGCGAGCGCGTTCATCGACAGTAGCACGGCCAGCAGCACGATGATCGCTGCGGAGGTCTTCTCGACGAAACCGCGCGAGACCTCGTCCGACCACAGGAAGATCTGGACCGGCAGCACCGTCGCGCGATCGTTGATGCCCGACGGCGCCTCGGCGATGAACGCGCGCATCCCGATCAGCAGCAGCGGCGCGGTCTCGCCCAAGGCCCGGCTCGTCCCGATGATCGTGCCGGTCAGGATGCCGGGCAACGCCAGCGGTACGACGTGATGGAACACGACCTGCAGCGGGCTTGCCCCCACGCCCAGCGCGGCGTCGCGGATCGAGGGGGGGACGCCCTTGATCGCGTTGCGCGCCGCGATGACGATGACGGGCATGGTCATCAGCGCGAGCGTCAGGCCCGCGACGATCGGTGCGGCGCGCGGCAGCCCGAAGACGGCGAGGAACACGGCCAGTCCAAGCAGGCCGAAGATGATCGACGGGATGGCGGCCAGATTGTTGATCGACACCTCGATCAGATCCGTCCAGCGGTTGCGGGGCGCGAACTCCTCCAGATAGATGGCGGCGAAGACTCCGATCGGGACGGCGACGACGATGGTGATCGCCATGGTCAGCAACGATCCCGCCAGCGCGCCCCAGATGCCGACCGTGGCCGGATCGGTGCCCGCCGCCTCCGAGAAGAAGGAACGGTTGAAGCCGGTGGTGATCGCGCCACGGTCCTTCAGCCGGTCGAGCTGGCGGGCGACGGCCGGATCCGTTGCCCCCCCCTTCGCGGCGGCGTCGAGCGTGGTCGCGGCGGGCAGGTGGAAGTCGGTGCGGCTCGTCAGCAAGGATGGGTCGTCCAGCAGCCTGTCGCGCACCGTGGTCCAGGCGTTGGGCGACAGCAGCGCCGCCCCGTCCGCTCCATAGGCCGCGTCCGCCGCCTGCGCGACCACGCCCTCCAGATCGACCGCCGCCAACGCCCGCGCGGCCCCCGGTTCCTTCAGCTGCGCAGGAGTGACGAAGACCGGGGCGGTGGCGAGGTCGATCGGGACGGTGACCTCGGTGCGCGAAAAGCCGCGCGCGCCGTTGCCGACCATGGTGACCAGCAGAAACGCCAGAAAGGCGACCGAGAGCACGACCGCCGCCAGACCCCAGGCCCGGAAGCGGCGCTCGGCGGCGTAGCGACGGCGGATGCGACGCTCCATCGCCTCGCCGGTCCAGCTCGTGGGAGCGATCGCCTCACTCATAGGCTTCGCGATAGCGCTTCACCACGCGCAGCGCGACGATGTTGAGGAGCAGCGTCACGACGAACAGCGCCAGCCCGAGCGCGAAGGCGGCGAGCGTCTTTGGGCTGTCGAACTCCTGGTCGCCGGTCAGGAGCTGCACGATCTGGGTGGTCACCGTCGTGACGCTGGCGAACGGATTGGCGGTCAGGTTCGCGGCGAGGCCGGCGGCCATGACGACGATCATCGTCTCGCCGATCGCGCGGCTGACCGCCAGCAGGACGCCGCCCACGACCCCGGGCAGGGCGGCGGGGATCAGCACGCGCTTGATCGTCTCGGACGGGGTCGCTCCCATGGCCAGCGACCCGTCGCGCATGGAGCCGGGCACGGCGGACATCGAATCGTCGGCCATCGAGGACACGAACGGAATGATCATCACCCCCATCACCAGTCCCGCCGCCAGCGCGCTCTCCGAACTCGCGTTCGGCACGCCCGCGCCGGCGGCCAGGTCGCGCAGGACCGGCGCCACGGTCAGCGCCGCGAAGTAGCCGTAGACCACGGTCGGCACTCCGGCGAGCACCTCCAATGTCGGCTTCAGCCAGCGGCGCGCCCTGGGTGCGGCATATTGCGTCAGATAGACCGCGCTCATCAGCCCCAGCGGGATGGCGACGATCATCGCGATGATCGCGCCGATGAAGATCGTGCCCCAGAACAGCGGCACGGAGCCCAGCGAGGAGCCGGGATCGGCGGCGCTGATCGTCTGCGGGCTCCATTTCGTTCCGAACAGGAAGTCGATCGGGTTCACCCGCGCGAAGAAGCGCAGCGACTCGAACAGGAGCGACGCGACGATGCCGATCGTCGTCAGGATGGCGATGAGGGAGGCGAGCAGCAGGCCGATCATCACCAGCCGCTCGACACGGGTCCGGGCGCGGAAGTCCGGGCGCAGCCGGGTCCAGCCATAGGCGGCACCGGCAAAGGCGAGCAGAAGCGCCGCCGCCAAGCCGATCCAGCGGTAGAAGGCGAGGCTGTCCGACACCGCCGGCGCGAATGCGCGCGCCGCGTCGCTGAACACCGTGGCCCGGGGATCGGCGGCGAGCGCATAGGCCTCCCGCAACGCGGCCTCGCGAGCGAAGCCCGCCGCCGGCAGCGCCGCGGACGAGGAGGCCTGGAGCGCCCGCTCGATCACGAGCGACGGCTGCACCGCGGACCAGACCGCCAGGAACACCAGCGCCGGCAGCAACACCAGCATGGCCATGTGCCAGCCATGATAGCTGGGCAGACTGTGGGTCCGCTGCCGGGCCGCGCCCGGCGCGGAGAAGGCCTGGGCGCGGGTCCGGGCGGTGAACCAGCCGACGACGGCCAGACCGAAGAGCAGGATCAGAACGGACGTCGTGGACATGGCCTGATGAGCCGCTTTCCGCCGGTCAGAGACTCTTCGGGTCCAGCGGCGTGAGCGCCTTCAGCGTCTGGGCCGCGCGCGCGCGCACCTCCTCGGGCGCGGCGATCATGCCCGCGTCCGTCAGCTTGCCCTTCGGACTCCACAATTGCGGGAACAGGTCCAGGAACTCGCGCAGTCCCGACACCACGCCGACATGCTGGTTCTTGACGTAGAGGAAGAGCGGACGGGCGCCGGGATACCGGAAGCTCGCGATGCTGTCATAGGTGGGCGCGACGCCGTTGATCGGGATGCCGCGCACCTGCCGGGGATTGGCCTCGAGATAGCTGTAGCCGAAGATGCCGAGCGTGTTGGGGTTGGCTTCCAGCTTCTGCACGATCAGATTGTCGTTCTCGCCCGCGTCGACATAGGCGCCGTCCTCGCGCAGGGTCTCGCAGACCGCCTTGTGCCGGTCCTTGTCGCTCTTCGTGAGCGCCTTGGTCGCCGGATCGCTCTCGCAGCCGGGCACCATGATGAGCTCGATGAAGGCGTCGCGGGTGCCCGACGTGGATGGCGGGCCGTAGACGGAGATCGCCTCGTTCGGCAGCGACGGGTCGATGTCGGACCAGCGTTTGTGGGTCTGCGGCTTGCCGTAGGGCTCGGCCGCCAGCGCCTCGTAGATCTGCCGGGCGGTCAGCTGGAAGTTCGGTCCCTTCACGCTCTCGCCGAGCGCGATGCCGTCGATGCCGATCTGGACCTCGGTGATCTTGTCGACGCCGTTCTTCGCGCACGCGGCGTATTCGGTGGGCTTCATCCGCCGCGACGCGTCGGCGATGTCGAGGAAGCTCTCGCCCACGCCCTTGCAGAACTGAGCGATGCCGGCGCCGGTGCCGATCGACTCCACCGTCGGCGCCGGCAGCTCGGGATAGCGCTGGGTGAACTGCTCGGCCGCGACCTGGGCGAAGGGGAAGACCGTGGACGATCCGGCCGCGGCCACCCCGCGCGACGCCCCCGCTCCGGCACCCCCCGGTCCGCCGCAGGCGGCGAGCGACAGTGCGGAAATGGCGAGGAGGGGCAGGCGGCGCATGGTGGTTCGTCCCGTTGTGGATGGCGACGTGGCGGATCGCGGCTGGCGTGTGTTCGCCCCTGCGACTGAAGTGTTGCAGGGGTGTGACAAGCCCGAGTGCGGCGGGCCGAATCACGGCTCGCCGCGCTGGAGCGGCAACCGCACGGTGACGGTGGTGCCCTCCCCCACCACGCTCTGCAACCGCAAGGTGCCGCGGTGGCGTTCGACGATGTGCTTGGCGATGGCAAGTCCCAGGCCGGTGCCGCCGATCCGGCGGCTGCGCCCCGGGTCGACGCGGTAGAAGCGTTCGGTCAGGCGCGGCAGGTGCTCGGCCGCGATGCCCTCCCCCTCGTCGCGGACGGTCAATTCCGCGAGCGTGTCGGCGCTGGTGGTGACGGCGAGCCGCACGGGCGTGTCGGGCCGTCCATATTTGATGGCGTTGTCGATCAGGTTGGTGATGAGCTGGTGCAGCTGGGCCTCGTCGCCCACGATGCGGACCGCCGTGTCCGGCACTTCGACCATGAGCGATCGTCCCGGCGGCACGCCGCGGGTCCGCGCTTCGTCCACCACCCGCTTCACCAGGGCGGCGAGCGCCACCGCCGACTGGGGCGCGGCCCGACGCTCCGATTCGATGCGCGACAGGGAGAGCAGGTCCTCCACCAGCTGCTGCATCCGCAGGGCCTCGCGCCCGATCACGCCCAGGAACTTGCTGCGCAACGTCGCGTCCTCGCCCGCGCCCCCGCCGAGCGTCTCGACGAAGCCCAGGATCGCGGTGAGCGGCGTGCGCAGCTCGTGACTGGCGTTGGCGACGAAGTCGGTGCGGGTCCGATCCGCCGCCCGGGCGGCCGTCCGATCGACCAGGTGCAGCACGACGCGACCCTCCGGGGCGGGCGCGATCCGCGCCTCCCACCACAGGCCGGCGCCGCCCAGCCCGGTCACGTCGATCGCGACCGGCGACCGCCGCCGGGCGGTGTCGGACAGCGTCTCGATCAGACCCGGGTGGCGCAGCGCCACGCGCACGTCCTCCTCGACGAGATGATCGCCGAAGCGGTCGAGAGCCGCGCGATTGGCCTGCACGATCCGTTGATCCCGCAACACGAGCAGCGGATCGGAAATGGCATCCGCGAGAGCCGCCTCCTCCAGCACCTCCGTCTCGGCCTCGACGCTCGGCCCCGCCTCGGCGGGGATCCGCCGATCCTGGTCTTGAGGGATAACGAGCAGCAGTCCGGCGGCCGCGAGGGTGAGAACGACGCTCGGCGTCCAACCGCCGGACGACACCGCCACGGCGGCGCTGGCCAGCAGCAGCAGGACGGGCGCGACTCGGGAGACCGGCATCGCCCGCAACCTAGCCCCCGCCGGCGGGACGGGCCACAGAGGCCGCTGACCCGATCCGGCACAATGCCCCCTCCGTCGCTGGACTTTCGCATCCGTTGATGGTTCGGAAAGGTGTCATGGCAGACACTTCCCCGATGAACGGCCTCCCCGACCGCCGCTCGCCGTCCCGGCGGGACCTGCTCGTCGCGAGCGGAGCCGTGGCGGCCTCCAGCGTCATCACCATCCGGCCCGCGCTGGCGCAGACGACCGCGTCCGTCCTGGCCTGCGAGATCCCCGTCCGGGACTCCGTCGGACCCGACGGCAAGCCGGTGCGCGCCGACGCGCCCGGCGCCGCCCCGCCGCGCACCTTTCGCGGAGAGGATGTGAAGCGCGCCCTGAACGACGGCCGCACCCTGCCCGGCGCCACGCGCGAACAGTCGGACGCCTATCTGAACTACATCCGGCGGCTGCAGCACGGGAACAGCGGCTTCACCTGCTTCGCGTCGCTGCAAAATCCGCGCCGCTGAGGCTTCCGTCCCTCGGCCCGTGGCGTAGATGGGCGCATGAAATGGGCGCTCCATCCCTCGCTCGACCCGGTCGCGGTCCGGCTGGACATGCTGACGGCGGTGTACCATCCGCCCTCGGGCGAGACCCACCTGCTGGTGGACGACGCGTTCGGCCTCCTGGAGCTGCTGCGGGCGGGTGAGGCGGAGCAGGACGCGCTGGCGGAGCGCCTGGGGCTGTCGGTGTCGGACACGGCCACGCACCTGATCGACCTGCTCGACGCCGGCCTGGTCGTTCCGGCGTGAGGTACGCCTGCCGGCTGAGCGTCGGTCCCCTCACTTTCCGGGTCGGAAGCGCCTGGAGGCGCCCGATCGCTCAGCTCGAGCGCCTCTACGACGGCTATCCCGCCGCGCCCGCCTGCGCCGACCACACGGTGCGACTGGAGCCGGACCGGCCGTGGCGGCGATGGGTGCGGCCCGCCGTCGCGATCCGGGGCGAGCGGACCCTGCCCGACGCCCAGCCGCTGGCGCTCGCCCACGGGCTGCTGGCGGCGGAGATGGGGATGAACCTGCAGGTCGCGCTCGGGCACCGCCGCCACCTGCTGCTGCACGCCTCCTGGGTGGAGCGCGGCGGGAAGGCGGTGCTGATGACGGGCCAGACCGGATCGGGCAAGTCCACCCTGGCGGCGCTGTTGGCGGAGCGCGGCTGGCGCTTCGGCGCGGACGAGTTCGCGATGCTGGATCCGATGAGTGGGCGGCTCGTCCCGTTCCCACGGCCGATCAGCCTGAAGAACGAGGCCATCGCCGCGCTGGCCGCCGTCGATCCCGGGCGCTGGGGACCGATCCTGGAGGGCACGCCCAAGGGCACGGTGCGCCACCTCCGCCCGCCGGCCGAGGCCCTGACCCGGATGGCCGAGGAGGCGGAGTGCGCGCTGATCCTGTTCCCGAGCTTCGGCCTGCCCGCCGCCGAGCGCGGGATCGGGCGGGACGAGACCTTCGTTCGGCTGACCCAGGCTTCGACCAACTACGTCGCGCTGGGCGCCGGCGCGTTCGCCGCGCTGACGGGACTGGTGACCCGGACGCCGGCCGTGGCGATCGACTATCCCGACGGGGCGCGGGGCGTCCGCGAAGTCGAGCGACTGATGGCGGCGCACGGCGCATGATGCGCCTCCTCGCTCAGGTGCTCGCCCGACCCGCCCGGGCGGCCGGGTTGTCGGGTGCCGAGTGGCAGGATGTCCTGATCCTGGCGCAGGCGGAACAGCTTGCCGGAACGCTAGCCGCGCGGGTGGCCGGCCAGGCCCTTCCCGGAGCCGCGAGAGCGGTCCTGCGCAACGCGGCCATGGAGACCGAGCACCTGCAGCGGATCGCGCGATGGGAGGTGGACCGCATCGCCACGGCGCTGGCCCCGCTGGGCGAACCCGTGGCGCTGCTGAAGGGCGCGGCGTTCCTGATGGGGGGGCTGGACGCCGCCGTGGGCCGCTCGATCGGCGACGTCGACATCCTCGTTCCGCGCCGGGCGTTGGGCGAGGCCGAGCGCCTGCTGCTGGCGGCGGGGTGGCAGTGGGCGAAGGCCGATCCCTACGACGACGCCTACTACCGCCGCTGGATGCACGAGCTGCCGCCGCTGATCCATGCGACGCGCGACCGCATGGTGGACGTCCACCACACCATCCTGCCGCTCACCGCCCGGCCGACCCCCGATCCCGGGGCGATCCTGGCGCGGGCGCGGGCGCCGGGCGGGACGGCGTTGTCCGTCCCCTGCCCCACCGACCTTGTGGTCCACGCCGCCGCGCACCTGCTGGCGGACGGCGAACTGGCGGGAGGCCTGCGCAACCTGTGGGACATCGACCGGCTGGTGGCCCAGCACGCCTCCGACGGGTTCTGGCGGGCGTTGGCGGAGCACGCGGCCGGGCACGAGCTGACGGCCCCCGTCCGGCGCGCGCTCCGCCTGAGCCGGGCGCTGTTCGGCACGTCCGTCTCGATCGCGGCGTCGGGTCCGGACCGGCCGGGCGACGCCCTCTTCCTCCGGCGACTCACCGCCCGCGATGGCTGGGGACGCGAGCGGCGGCCGGTCACCCGGCTGGGCTTCGCGGTGCGCGGGCACCTGCTGCGGATGCCGCTCCACCTGCTGGCGCCTCACCTGTGGCGCAAGGCGTGGGGCGACCGGGTCAGCCGCGGCTGAGGACCGCGTCCGCGAAGGACCGCAGCGAGCGATAGCCGGCATAATCCGGCCCGTCGCGGAGTCGGGCGGGGGCGCCGTCGGACAGCACAGGCCCCACCGCGCTGGCGAACCCCAGCTTGCTCGCCTCGCGCAGGCGCAGACCGGCGTGGGCGACCGGCCGCACCTCGCCGGACAGGGCGACCTCGCCGAAGACCACGCGGTTCGAGGGCAGCGGACGTTCGGCATGGGCCGACAGGAGCGCGGCCGCGACGGCCAGGTCCGCCGCCGGCTCCGAGATGCGATAGCCGCCGGCCACGTTCAGATAGACCTCGGAGCCCGAGAACCGCACGCCGCAGCGCGCCTCCAGCACCGCGAGCAGCATCGACAGCCGCCCGCCGTCCCAGCCCACCACCGACCGGCGCGGCGTCGCTCCGCTGGCGACCCGGACGGTGAGCGCCTGGATCTCCACCAGCACGGGCCGCGTGCCCTCCAGCGCCGGGAACACGGCGGCGCCGGTCACGTCGTCGGGCCGGTCGGTGAGGAACAGGCTGGACGGGTTCGCCACCTCCGCCAGCCCGCCCGCCTCCATGGCGAACACGCCGATCTCGTCCGTCCCGCCGAAGCGGTTCTTGACCGTGCGCAGGATGCGGTACTGGTGGCTGCGCTCGCCCTCGAACTGCAGCACGGTGTCGACCATGTGCTCCAGCACGCGCGGCCCGGCGATCGAACCGTCCTTGGTGACGTGGCCGACCAGCACGAGCGCGGTGTCGCGCTCCTTGGCGAAGCGGATCAGCTCGCCGGCCGACGCGCGCACCTGGCTGACCGTGCCGGGCGCGCCCTCGATCAGGTCGGAGTGCATCGTCTGGATCGAATCGATCACCAGCAGCCTCAGGCCCTGGGCGTCGGCCAGCGTCGTCAGGATGTCGCGCACCGAGGTCGCGGCGGCCAGCGCCACCGGCGCCTCGCCGAGCCCCAGCCGCTGCGCGCGCAGGCGGATCTGGTCGGCGGCCTCCTCGCCGGAGATGTAGGCGACGGAGCCCGCCCCCTCCGCCACGGCCATCTTCGCCGCCGCCTGCAGCAGCAGCGTCGACTTGCCGATGCCGGGGTCGCCGCCGATCAGGATCGCGGAGCCGCGCACGAACCCGCCGCCGAGCGCCCGGTCGAGCTCCGCGATGCCCGACGCGCGGCGGTCCGGCACGGCGGCGGCGCGGTCGAGGCGATCCAATCCGAGCCGCCGCCCGCCGCCCGACAGGTCGTGGACCTGGGCGAAGACGGTGGCGGGCGCCTCCTCCACGATCGTGTTCCACTCGCCGCAATCGCCGCACTGCCCCGCCCACCGCGCGCCGGCGGTGCCGCACTGCTGACAGACATAAGTGCGACGCGGCTTGGCCATGGGCACCCAGGTAGCGCCATGGGCGCGTCGGAACAAGTCGGGAACAGTCGGCGGGGCTGGATTGTCGCGACCCCGCGTGCCACCGCTCGCCGGCATGAAGGAGCGCGAACTTCGCCTGGCCCTGATCTGCTATGGCGGAGTCAGCCTGGCCGTCTACATGCACGGCATCACGCGCGAGGTCTGGCAGCTCGTCGCCGCCAGCCGCGCGCAGGCGGACGGCGCGTCCGCCGCGTCTGACGTGCAGGGTGTGTACCGGGAGCTTCTGGACCAGGTTGAAACGCGCGGCGGCGTCCGCCTGCGGGTCCTGAACGACATCATCGCCGGGGCCAGCGCCGGCGGGCTGAACGGCATCTTTCTGGCGCGCGCGATCGCCACCGGCCAGTCGCTGGCCCCCCTCACCCGGCTGTGGCTCGAAGGGGCGGACGTCGAGCGGCTGATGGCCCCCGACGCCCGGCCCGTAAGCCGTCTGACCAAGGCTTGGGCGAGGCCGATCGCCTGGGCGATCGCCAGGCGGGGCGGCGGCACGGTCGACGAGACCGTCTCCGACGAGGCCAAGGCGGAGATCGGCGCGAAGCTGTCGCAGTTCGTGCGCGCCCGCTGGTTCGAGCCGCCGTTCGGGGGCGAGACCTTCACGGGCATGATCCTCGACGCCTTCGACGCCATGGACGCCGGGCCGGTCGGCCCCAAGCTGCTGCCGCCGGGCCAGCCGCTGGACCTGTTCGTCACCGCCACCGACTTCCACGGCCGTCCCCAGCGGCTGACGCTCCACAGCCCGCCCATCGTCGAGGAGCGCGAGCACCGGCTGACGTTCGGCTTCCGCGACACCGGGGACGGCCTGGGCTCGACGCCCGCCCTGGCGCTGGCGGCGCGCGCGACCGCCAGCTTCCCCGGCGCCTTCCCGCCGATGACGGTGGACGAGCTGGACCGGGTGCTGGCGGAGCGCGGCACCGGGTGGCCGACGCGCGCCGACGATCTCGCCCTGTTGCTGCCCCGGCGCGCCGCCGAGGGCACGGCGGAGCAGGTCGTGCTGATCGACGGGTCGATCCTGACCAACGCCCCGTTCGCCCCGGCCCTGGCGGCGCTGGCCAATCGGCCCGCCAAGCGCCCGGTCGACCGGCGCTTCGTCTATCTGGACCCAGCGCCGGGCCACAAGGCGATCGGGCGGCCGGGCGAGGCGGACGACCTCTCGCCCGGCTTCTTCACGACGGTGTTCGCCGCGCTGTCGGCCATTCCGCGCGAGCAGCCGATCCGCGACAACCTGGAGGCCATCGCGGCGCGCACGGCGCGGATCGCGCGGCTGAGCCGGGTCGTGTCGGCGCTGACGCCGGAGGTCGAGCGGCAGGTGGACGAGGCGATCGGCCGCCCGCTGTTCTTCAACCGCCCGACCGGCGACCGGCTGCTCAAATGGAGCCGCACGGTGGCCGAGCGGGCGAGCCACGGGTCGGACCTGGCCCGGCTGGGCTATCGCGAGCTGCGGCTGAACGGACTGTGCGAGGCGCTGGGCGCGCCGCTCGCCGCCGGGGCCGACACGGTGAGCGCGGCGCGGGTCACCGCCCGCCTGTGGTCCGGGCTGCACGCCACGGCGGCGGCGCAGCCCGGCGTGCTCGACCGGCTCGATCTCGGCTACCGCTCGCGCCGGCTCCGCCACCTGGCGCGCACCGTCGCGAGCTGCGTCGCGGAGAGGACGGAAAGCGCGGAGGCGGTCGAGCCGTTGCGCCGGCTCGTGTTCGACGCGCTCAGCCGCCTGTCCGCGCAGCCCGACCGCATCGCCGCGTCCGAGGAGCTGGCCCGCCTGGTCGAGGACGGCGCGCCCGCGATCGAGCTGACGGACGCGGTGGCGTCGCTCTGCGCCCTGCCCGCCTTCGACCGCTGGCTGGCGGACGAGCTGGCGAGCCATCTGGCGTCCCTGCCGAACGGCATCCGACCCCGGCTGCTGCGGGCCTGGCTCGGGTACGCGGTGCTCGACATGGCCACCCTGCCGCTGCTGCAGGGCGAGGGTCTTGACGAGTTCGACGAGATCAAGGTCGACCGCATCTCGCCCGAGGACGCGACCAGCCTGGCCTCCGGCACCGCCGCGACGTTGAAGGGCATCGAGTTCAATCACTTCGGCGCCTTCTTCTCGCGCGGCTACCGTGAGAACGACTATCTCTGGGGCCGTCTGCACGGCGCCGAGCGGATGGTCGACATCGTCCTGTCCACGCTCCCCGAGGGCGATGGGCCGCCGGCCGAGTGGGTGACGGCGCTCAAGGGCCGGCTGCTGGCCGCCATCCTGGACGAGGAGCGCCCGGCGCTGGAACGGATCGGCGACCGGATCGCCGACCTCCACGCCACCGCCATGTCGCTGGCGGCGGGCGGACGGCCGGTCTAGTGAGGGGCGTTCCCTTTGGAGGAGAGTGGCCGTGCAGTTTCTGAAGACCCTGTTCTGGGTGCTGATCGCCGTCGTGCTGGCGGTGTTCGCGTTCAACAACTGGACCCCGGTGGAGGTCAATCTCTGGCGCAACCTGCGCATGGACACCTTCCTGCCGCTGCTCGTCATCGGCGCGTTCGTGGTCGGCGTGCTGCTCGTGTGGCTGCCGCACCGCGCCAGCGTCTGGAGCTGGCGGCGCAGGGTCGACGCGACCGAGCGCAAGCTCGCCGAGGAGCGCGAGCTCCGCATCCGCGCCGAGGAGTCGATCGCCCGGCCGCGCGAGGACGCCGCCGTCCATCGGACCGTCGTGACCGAACACGATCACGTCACCGACCGTCCGATCCTGGACGCGGACGGCCGGGTGGTGGGGCACGAGCGCGACGTCACCCGCGGCTGACCGCCGGCATGGCCAACCCGGTCTTCCTGGCGCTCGACACGCCGGACCTGGCGCGCGCCGTCGAACTGGCGCAGGCGGCCCGACCGCATGTCGGCGGCCTCAAGGTCGGGCTGGAGCTCTTCGGCGCCCACGGACCGGACGGCGTGCGCCGGTTGGGGGAGCTGGGCCTGCCGATCTTCCTCGACCTGAAGCTGCACGACATCCCGAACACGGTCGGCAAGGCCGTCGAGGCGCTCGCGGCGCTCGAACCGTCCATTCTGACGGTCCACGCGACGGGCGGAGCGGAGATGATGCGCGCCGCGCGGGCGGCGGCACCGGATGCCTGCCGGGTCGTGGCGGTGACGGTGCTGACCTCGCTGGACGACGCCGATCTGCGCGCTGTGGGAATGGCGCGGCCGGTGTCCGAGCAGGCCGGGCGTCTGACCGATCTGGCCCGCGGGGCCGGACTGGACGGCGTGGTGTGTTCCGGTGCGGAAGTGGCGGCGCTCCGGGCGGCCTGGGGCGACGGGCTGTTCGTGGTGCCGGGCCTGCGTCCGGCCGGAGCGGAGGTCGCGGACCAGAAACGCACGGTCACCCCCGCGCGGGCGCTGGCCGACGGTGCCGGCGTGCTGGTCGTCGGACGCCCGATCACCGGAGCCGACGATCCGAGGGCCGCCGCCCGCGCGGTCGCGGAGACGCTGGGGAGCTGATGGAGCCCGCGCTTCGTCGCGGCGACCCGTGCGCCCGGGGCCGGGGCTCCGCCGTCGGCGCAACTGTTCCCAGGGCGCGTTTTCCCATGGCCCGGGCGAAGTGACTGTCCAGGCCAAGATTTGCGGCGTGTCGACTCCGGCCGCGCTCGCCGCCGCCGTCGGGAGCGGGGCCACGCACGTCGGCTTCGTGCATCATCCGGCCAGCCCGCGCCACCTGCCGCTCGCGGACCTGGCCACCCTGCGGGAGCGGGTGCCCGCCGGCGTGGCGAGCGTCGCCGTGGTGGTCGACCCGTCCGACGCGCTGCTCGCGGACCTCCGATCGATAGCGCCCGACATCCTCCAGCTCCACCGGGTCACGCCGGGGCGAGCCGCGGCCGTGCGGGCGCGCTGGGCTGGAGGGCTGTGGGTCGGTCTGGCGGTGCGGTCGTCCGCCGACCTCGACCGAGCCACCGCCTTCGCTCCCCACGCCGACCGCCTGCTGCTGGACGCGCCCACCGATCCGCTGGAGGTGCCGGGCGGCACCGGCCGGTCCTTCGACTGGTCGCTGCTGGAGGGGCGGCTCCCATATCCCTGGATCCTGTCGGGCGGCCTGACGCCCCGAAACGTGGCGGGAGCCGTCGCCGCGACCGGCGCGGACTTCGTCGATGTGTCCTCGGGCGTCGAGAGAGCGCCGGGGGTCAAGGATGTGGACAAGATCACCGCCTTCCTTACAGCCTGCCGGCCATGAACGCGCCGCTCAAGAACAGCTTTTCCTCCGGCCCCGACGCGCGCGGGCATTTCGGCGACTATGGCGGCCGCTACGTCGCCGAGACGCTGATGCCGCTGATCCTGGAGCTGGAGGCCGCCTGGGGCGAGGCCAGGGCCGATCCGGCGTTCCAGGGGGAGCTGGACGACCTGCTCGCCCACTATGTCGGCCGCCCCTCCCCGCTCTACTACGCCGAGCGGCTCACCGATCACATCCGCCACTCCTCCGCCGCCGGCATGGGCGCGCAGGTCTGGTTCAAGCGCGACGAGCTGAACCACACCGGCGCGCACAAGATCAACAACTGCGTCGGCCAGATCCTGCTCGCCCGGCGCATGGGCAAGACCCGCATCATCGCGGAGACGGGCGCCGGCCAGCATGGCGTCGCGACAGCGACCGTCGCCGCGCGCTTCGGCCTGCCCTGCGTCGTCTACATGGGCGAACGCGACATGGAGCGGCAGCGGCCCAACGTGTTCCGCATGAAGCTGCTCGGCGCGCAGGTCATCGGCGTGACCTCCGGCGCGCGGACCCTCAAGGACGCGATGAACGAGGCGATGCGCGACTGGGTCGCCAACGTCCACGACACCTTCTACCTGATCGGCACGGCGGCCGGCCCCCACCCCTACCCCGCGCTCGTCCGCGACTTCCAGAGCGTCATCGGGCGCGAGGCGCGCGAGCAGATGCTCGATCGCACCGGCCGCCTGCCGGACCTGCTGATCGCCGCGATCGGCGGCGGGTCCAACGCCATCGGCCTGTTCCACCCGTTCCTGGAGGACGAGTCCGTCGCCATGCTGGGCGTGGAGGCCGCCGGCGAGGGTCTGCACGCCAAGCACGCGGCCTCGCTGACCGGCGGCTCGCCCGGCGTGCTGCACGGCAACCGCACCTACCTGCTGCAGGACGAGGACGGGCAGATCACGGAGGCGCACTCGATCTCCGCCGGGCTGGACTATCCCGGCATCGGGCCGGAGCACGCCTGGCTCAAGGACATCGGCCGGGTGGAGTACACGGCGGTGACCGACGTGGCCGCCCTCGACGCCTTTCAGCTGCTGTGTCGGACGGAGGGCATCATCCCCGCGCTGGAGCCGGCCCACGCCATCGCCGCCGTGGTGGAGAGAGCGCGCGTTATGCCGAGGGACGCGGTGGTGCTGGCGAACCTGTGCGGGCGCGGCGACAAGGACATCTTCACCGTGGCCGAGGCGCTGGGGGCGGGGTTGTGAGCAAGGCGGTGCGCTCCCCTCTCCCAACCCTCTCCCCTGAAGGGGAGAGGGCTTTTGGCAGGTCCCACCCTTTCCCCCTTCAGGGGAAAGGGAGAGCCGCTGAAAGCGGCGAGGGAGAGGGGCACGCCACGTGCGTGAGCAGGGACTGCAACGGCACGCCCGCTCCATGCGACGCGAGATGACACCCGCCGAGCAGACGCTCTGGTTCGAGCTGCGCGCGGGTCGACTGGGTGGGGTGAAGTTCCGGCGCCAGAAGGTGATCGGACCGTATATCGCCGATTTCGCGGCAAATAAACCGAAGCTGGTGGTGGAGGTGGACGGGCACACGCATGGCGACCGGGTGAGCTACGATGTGGAGCGGACCCGTCCCTTTCAAGAGCAGGGCTACCGTGTGGTGCGGTTCACGAACCAGGATGTGATGGCCAATTTGGAAGGCGTTCTTCAGCAGCTGACCTCGTTGATCCACCGCTCCCCTCTCCCAACCCTCTCCCCTGAAGGGGAGAGGGCTTTTCGCGGACCCAACCCTCTCCCCTTCAGGGGAGAGGGAGAGACGCCGCAGGCGGCGAGGGAGAGGGGCACGCCTCATCCATGACCCTCTTCACGCAAGCCTTCGCCAAACCCCACCCCGCGCTCGTCGCCTTCCTGACCGCCGGCGATCCCTCCGTCGCCGCCACCCCCGCCCTCCTCGACGCCTTAGTCGAGGGCGGAGCGGACGTGGTGGAGCTGGGGATGCCGTTCACCGATCCCATGGCGGACGGACCGGCGATCCAGGCGGCGAACCTGCGCTCGCTCGCCGGCGGCACGACCACCGCCGACATCCTCGCCATCGCGTCCGAGTTCACCCGGCGGCACCCCGCCGTGCCCCTCGTCCTGATGGGCTACGCCAACCCGATGGTGCGGCGGGGACCGGAGTGGTTCGCGCGGGCCTGCGCCGATGCGGGTGTGGCGGGCGTGATCTGCGTCGACCTGCCGCCGGAGGAGGACGACAAGCTCTCCGACACCCTGCGCGCCCACGGCGTCGCGCCCATCCGCCTCGCGACGCCGACCACCGACGCGGCCCGTCTGCCCCGTGTGCTGGAGGGCGCGGAAGGCTTCCTCTACCACGTCTCGGTCGCCGGCATCACCGGCAGCCGGCAGGCCGCCGCCGCCGACACCCACGCGGCCGTCGAGCGGCTCAAGGCGTCCACCGACCTGCCGGTCGCCGTCGGCTTCGGCATCCGCACCCCCGCCCAGGCGGCGGCCGTCGGAGCGTTCGCCGATGGGGTGGTCGTCGGCTCCGCCCTCGTCGACATCGTGGCCGAGCATGGCGAGGCGGCCGCCGAACCGCTACGCCGGGCCGTCGCGGCCCTGTCGGCCGCGCTGAAGGGAGCTCGCGCATGAGCTGGATCAACTCCGTCCGCAACGCCATCCCGTTCCTGCCCAAGCGCGAGACGCCCGACGCGCTGTGGGACAAGTGCGGCCATTGCGGCCAGATGATCTTCGTGAAGGAGCTGGAGGAGAACGGCTTCGTCTGCCCGAAGTGCGACCACCACCACCGGATCGGGCCGCCGGTGCGCTTTCGCCAGCTGTTCGACGAGGGCAGCTGGGCGACGCTCGCCAGCCCCCGCACCCCCGACGACCCGCTGAAGTTCCGCGACACCAAGCGCTACACGGACCGGCTGAAGGCCGCGCGCGCCGCCACCGGAGAACCCGACGCGCTGCTGAACGCCGAGGGGCTGATCCGGGGCCACAAGGCGGTCGTCGGCGTGCAGGACTTCGCCTTCATGGGCGGCTCGATGGGCGTGGCCCTGGGCGCGGCGTTCGTCGAGGGCGTGCGCCACGCGATCCAGGCGCGCTGTCCGTACGTCGTCTGCACCGCGTCGGGCGGCGCCAGGATGCAGGAGGGCACGCTGTCGCTGATGCAGATGCCGCGCACCACGGTCGCCATCCAGGAGCTGCACGAGCACCGCCTGCCCTATATCGTCGTGCTGACCGATCCGACCACCGGCGGCGTCACCGCCAGCTACGCCATGCTGGGCGACGTCCAGATCGCCGAGCCCAACGCGCTGATCGGTTTCGCGGGCCAGCGGGTGATCCAGGACACCATCCGCGAGACCCTGCCGGAGGGCTTCCAGCGCGCCGAGTACCTGCTGGAGCACGGGATGCTGGACATGGTCGTCCACCGCCACGAGCTGCGCGAGCGGCTGGCGACGCTGATCGGCTATCTGTGCGGGGGTGAGGTCGAGGCGGCGTGAGCGAGCGGACCCTCTCCCGTCGGGAGAGGGAGGGAGGCGCGGAGCGCCGGAAGGGTGAGGGCGACAGGCGCGATTCGACCTCCGTCACCCTCACCCCGTCCCTCTCCCGCTGGGAGAGGGGGCGCTGTTGAAGCGGCGCACGCCTATAGAGAACACCATGCCCGACCACGCCACCTCCGCCTCCCCCGCCGTCCAGCGGCAGCTCGACCGGCTGGCGGCGCTGGGCTCGAGCGGCGACACGCTGGGGCTGGAGCGGATCGCGGCGCTGCTGGAGCGGCTCGGCCGGCCGCAGGACCGCCTGCCGCCGGTCTTCCACATCGCCGGCACCAACGGGAAGGGCTCGGTCGCCGCCGTGCTGCGCGCCGCGATCGAGGCGGCCGGCCGGACCGCGCACGTCTATACGAGCCCGCACCTCGTCCGCTTCAACGAGCGCATCCGGCTGGCCGGACGGCTGGTGGAGGACGACACGCTGGCCGCCGCGCTGGAGCGTGTGCTCGACGAAGTTGATGACGTTGACGGGTTCGCACCGTCGTTCTTCGAAGCCACCACCGCCGCCGCGTTCCTGTCGTTCGCGGAGCATCCCGCCGATGCGCTCGTGCTGGAGGTGGGCCTCGGAGGGCGCCTCGACGCCACCAACGTCATCGCCGACCCCGCCGCCTGCGGCATCGCGGCGCTCGGCCTCGACCACCAGGGGTTCCTGGGCGACGACCTCGCCGGCATCGCGCGGGAAAAGGCGGGCATCGCGCGGGCCGGTCGGCCGCTCGTCACGCCGGCCTATCCCGAGCGGGTCGCCGCCGCGGTGGCCGACGTCGCCCACACGGTCGGCGCGCCCCTGGTGGTGGAGGGCCGCGACTGGAGCGTGGAGGCGGGGGGCGACGGGCCGCTCTATCGGGATTCACGGGGCACCCTGCCGCTCGCCCCCCCGGCGCTGGCCGGCGCCCATCAGCTCCGCAACGCCGGCCTCGCGGTCGCCATGCTGCGCCATCAGGAGCGCCTCGTCCTGTCCGACGAGGCGCGGGCCCGCGCCCCCGCGCTCGCCCGCTGGCCCGCCCGGCTCCAGCGTCTGCCGGCCGGGCCGCTGGTCGAGCGGCTGGGCGGGGGCGAGGTGTGGCTGGACGGCGGCCACAATCCGGATGCCGCGGGGGCGCTCGCCGCGTGGCTGCGCGGTCGGCCGCCGGTCACGCTGATCCTGGGCCTGCTCGCGAACAAGGACGCGCCCGGCGTTCTCACCCCCTTGGCTCCTCACCTGTCGGCCGTCGTGACCCTGCCGGTGTCAGGCCATGAGAGCCATGCGCCCGCCGAGCTGGCACACCTCGCCGCCTCCCTCGGCCTCCCAGCCATGGCGACCCCGGACCTCAGCTCGGCGGTCGAGCGGGCGGCGGCGACTCGGACCGGCCCGGTCCTGATCGCCGGCTCGCTCTATCTGGCGGGGGAGGTGCTGCGCGCCAACGGAACCCCGGTGGAGTGAGCCACGCAAAACCGCCAAAGGTCTCTCGAAGGTCGCCCGGTCGAGAGGCGAATGCGAGGGCGTTGATGGTGAGCGAAGGAACTGCGGCGGAAAGCGGGCGCGGATGGATTCGAAACCTCTAGCACAAGTCCTCCCAATTTGCAACCCATTAGGTTTGAGAGGCCTCGGCGCCCGGCTCCACCTCGATTTCCCCCGCCGTTCCCATCGCCTGGTCCACCAGCCCGCTCCGCATCATGAACCAGAAGACCAGGATGCCCGGCACCGCCGCCAGCGTGGTGAGCAGGTAGAAGTTCACATAGCCCATGGTCTCGATCAGCGCGCCCGCCGTGGTGCCGGTCAGGAACCTGCCGGCGATGCTGGCGGCGGCCGAGATGAGTGCGTATTGCGACGCGGTGAAGCGCAGGTCGCACAGCGCCGAGAAGTAGGCGACGACCGCCACCCCGCCGAAGCCGCTCGCCAGATTCTCGAAGCCGATCGCGCCCGCCATGCCCAGGTTGGAATGTCCCGCCGCCGCCAGCCCGGCGAAGCTGAGGTTGGAGATCGCCATCAGGACCAGCGCGATCATCACCGATCGCTTCATGCCGATGCGCGAATACACCACGCCGCCGATGAACACGCCGAGCAGCAGCGCCCAGAAACCGACGCCCACGTCCCAGATCGCGATCTCGTCGTTGGTGAAGCCGAGATCGTCGAACAGCAGGCGGAAGGTGAGATTGGCCAGCGTGTCGCCGATCTTGTGCAGCAGGATGAAGGCCAGCACGATCCACGCGCCCGAGCGGCGGAAGAACTCGGCGAAGGGTCCCCAGATCGCGCTCAGCGTGCTCGCGAGCGTGCGCTTGCCCTCCACGACCAGTCGCCGCGCGGGCTCTCCCATGACGAGCGCCGTCAGCATGGCGGGCAGCGCGAAGGCGGCGCACACAATGTAGGCGATCGCCCAGCCCTGCCGCGAGGCGAGCACGAGGGCCAGCGCCGCCGCCAGGCCGGAACCGATCCGCCAGCCATATTGGCTCATGCCGGACCCGACGCCGAGCTGGCGCGGCTCTAGCAGCTCGATCCGGTAGCCGTCGATCACGATGTCGAAGGTGGCCCCAGCCACGCCGACGAGAACGGCGGCAGTCGCCGCCGCCGCGATGCTGGCCGAGGGGTCGACCAGCGCCAGGTTGACCACGGCCGCGATGACCAGCGCGCCGGCGAACAAGGTCCAGCTGACCCGCTGGCCCAGGCGGTGGAGGAGCGGCAGGCGCACGCCGTCGACCAGCCACGCCCAAAGGAACTTCAGATTGTAGACCAGGAAGGCGAGCGAGAAGGCGGTGACGGTCTTCTTGTCGATCCCGTCCTGCGCCAGTCGCGTGGTCAGCGTCGCCCCGATCATGGCGTAGGGGAAACCGGACGAGATGCCGAGCATCAACGCGGCCAGCGGCCCGGCCTCCAGGTAGGGGCGGACGCCGGCGGGCACCCACTGCAGCCGGCTGGGAGTCGTCTCGATCGGTGTCGCGTCGGTCATGCGGTCCCCTTTGTTCTGCCGAACCGACTAGCCTCTTTTCACCCGCTGGCTAGCCCGGTGGTGAACGGGGGCACTTCATCCTCCCCGGCTTCGCCGGGGAGGGGGACCGCGAAGCGGTGGAGGGGTGAGGCTCCGAACGGGTCCGGTTGGTTGCCGCTTCGACGCCATGGAGCCCCACCCCTCCACCACCGCCTGCGGCGGCGGTCCCCCTCCCCGAGCAAGCTCGGGGAGGATTTGAGTCCCCGCCGTTGCCCCCTCCCCCTCGCCGGAGTAGCCTCGGCCCATGGCCACCGCCGCCCTTCGCCCCACGCCCGACCAGCTCGCGCTGGCGCGGCGGGTCGCGGCGGCCGACGAGCGGGAGGCGGGGGAGATCGTCCGGCTCGACGCGGTGCGCTATCTCGATCCGATGCGTTTCGAGCGCGAGCGGGCGGAGCTGTTCGGCCGCCTGCCGCTGGTCATCGCGCCCTCCGCCCTGCTGCCGGAGCGCAACACGGCCGTGCCGCACGACGGCTTCGGGACGCCACTGGTCGTCACCCGCGACGCCGGGGGCCGCGCGCATGTGTTCCACAACGTCTGCTCCCACCGGGGCACGCGGCTGGCGGAGGGGAGCGAGGTGCGCGCCGCGCCGCGCCTGGTCTGCCCCTATCACGGCTGGGCCTACAAGCCCGACGGCGCGCTCGCCGCCGTCCCCCGCTCCGACTGCTTCCCCGGCCTGGACAAGGGCGCGATGGGGCTGAGCGAGCTGCCGAGCCGTGAGGCGGGCGGCCTGATCTGGTTCGCCTTCGACCCGGACGCCGACTTCGGCCACGCCGAAACGCTCGGCCACGACTTCGACTCGTTCGGCCTGGGCGCCATGCACCTGTTCCGCCGCCGCACGCACGAGGTCGCGGCGAACTGGAAGATGACGCCCGACGCGTTCCTGGAGAGCTACCACGTTCAGCGGCTGCACTCGGCCACCATCGCGCCCTTCTTCCAGGACGGCGTCACCGCCGGCGACACGGTCGGCCCGCACGCGCGCTCCGCCGTTGGGCGGGCGGCGGCGGCGGGCGGCGAGGACGCGGGTCGGGACTGGGCCGCGATCCGGCGCGAGGTGACCTTCGCCTACCAGCTGTTCCCGGCGACCACGATCATCCTGTCGCCCGATTACGTGAACCTGATGGTGGTGATGCCGGTCGATGTCGGCCACCAACGGGTCGAGGATTTCATGCTGATCCCGGAGGAGCCCGTGACCGACAAGGCGCGCGCGCATTGGGAGAAGAGCTGGCGGCTGCTGGACGAGGGCGTGTTCGCGGCCGAGGACTTCCACGCCGCCGCGCTGTGCCAGGAGGGGCTGGCGTCGGGCGCGCTGGCGGAGGTGACGCTGGGGACGCTGGAGCTGGGCGTGGCGCGGTTCCATGCGGAGGTGGACGGGGCGCTCTGCCTGGGGTGACCGCTGTCATGGCACAGCATGGCGCGATCTTCGCCTCCCCTTTCCCGCTCGTCCTGAGCCTGTCGAAGGACGTTGTCCGGCGTTGGCTCGTGATCGGCACCGCTGGGCATTTGGACTGTCAAGCCGTGGCGGCCTGCGGACGGGCACCAACGTCCTTCGACAGGCTCAGGACGAGCGGGGATGGGCGGGAGCAAGCGAGAGAGAGTTGAGACGGCCCTGCTCCGCCGACCAGCTGCCTCCTCAGCCAGTCGCCGGCGGCGCGAACAGGGTCAGCTTGCCGGTCGGCTTCTTCGGCGTGCGACCGGCCACGATGTCGGCCGCCGCCTCGATCGCGCTCAACAGGTCGCGGTCGCTGTAGGGCTTGTGCAGCAGGCCGATGGCGGTGTGGTGATCGTCCGGCGGGCTGGAGCCCGACACGAACAGCACCGGCACGCCGATGCGGTGCGCCGCGCGCGCGATGTCGCGCCCGTCGCCTTCGCCGTTCAGCGTCAGGTCGGTGAGCACCAGCCCGATCTCCTTCTCGGCCAGCACGGCGATCGCGGCGGCCGCGTTGTCGACGGTGGCCGCGACGTGGTAGCCGCTGTCGGTCAGGAAGTGCTCGTTGTCGAAGGCGATGAGCGCCTCGTCCTCCACGACCAGGATGTTGTCGATGTCTGCCTTGCGGCGCCCCCCGAACATGCGCACGTCTCCCTCATGACCGAACGACGTCCCTCCCGCCGGTCCCATAGAGGCAATGGACGGCCTTCGACAATGTCCGCCGGCACGGCGTCGGCCAACCCGCACCCGGATCGGGGCGAGCGGATCGCCAAGCTGCTCGCCGCGGCCGGCGTGGCGTCGCGCCGCGAGGTCGAGCGGATGATCGACGTGGGCCGCGTGGCGCTGAACGGCATGGTGCTGGACGGGCCGGCGGTGAAGCTCACGACACTCGACGGCGTGACGGTGGACGGCGAACCGGTGGGCGCGATCGGACCGGCGCGGCTGTGGCGGTTCCACAAGCCGTCCGGCGTGCTGACGGCGGAGCGCGACTTTTCCGGTCGGCGCACGATCTACGATGTCCTGCCCGACGGTCTGCCCCGCGTGATGCCGGTCGGGCGGCTCGACCTCAACACCGAAGGGCTGCTGCTGCTAACCACCGACGGCGGGCTGAAGCGGCAGTTGGAGCTGCCGTCCACCGGCATCGAGCGGCTCTACCGCGCGCGCGCCTATGGCGATGTCAGCCAGGAGCAGCTGGAGGCGCTGGCCGAGGGGGTGGAGGTGGAGGGGGTGCGCTACGGCCCCATCGTGGCCGACCTGGAGCGGCGAACGGGCGCCAACGTCTGGCTGCAGATGGCGATCACCGAGGGCAAGAACCGCGAGGTGCGGCGCATCCTGGAGTACCTCGGCCTGCGCGTGTCGCGCCTGATCCGGCTGGCCTACGGCCCCGTCGAACTCGGCGATCTGGAGCCCGGCGGCGTGGCGGAGGTGCGCCAGGCGGACTTGAAACGCTGGCGCAAGACGCTGCCCGGGGAGGGTTGAGGTGCGGATCGTCGCCGGAGGGTGGCGCGGTCGGAGGCTCGTGGCTCCGGCGGGCGAGACGACGCGGCCGACGGCGGACCGCACGCGCGAGGCGCTGTTCTCGATGCTGGCGAGCCGGCTCGGCTCGTTCGAGGGGCTCCGGGTCGCCGACCTGTTCGCCGGATCGGGCGCGGGCGGACTGGAGGCGCTGTCGCGGGGCGCGGCGGAGTGCGTGTTCGTGGAGCGGGACCGCGCGGCGCTCGACACCATCCGGGCGAATGTGGCGGCACTGGGCGCGGGCGAGCGGGCGGTGGTGCGCGGCGGCGACGTGCTGACGCTGCCACCGGCGGCGAGCGCGTCGGACCTGATCCTGCTCGACCCGCCTTACGGCAAGGGCCTTGCCGACCGGGCGCTGGCGCACCTGCTGGCGGGCGGCTGGGCCGGACCGGCGAGCTGGGTGGCGGTGGAGACCGGGCGTGGCGAGGCGCTGGCGGCGGAGGGATACGAGCGGGTGGTGGAGCGCAATGTGGGGCGGGCGCAGGTGGTGCTGCTGCGCCGCCTATAGCCCTCTCCCCTTCAGGGGAGAGGGCTCTTGCTCCATTCGCCCCACCTTGCCCCTCTCCCCGGAGGGGGAGAGGGTTGCGCAGCCTTGGAGAGCGAAGCGAGGGTAGGCGGAGCTGGGTGAGGGTGGAGCGGCTCGGCACGAGCCGCGCGAGCCTGCGGCTCGCACCCACCCCCAGCCCCTCCCTTGTGAGGGAGGGGAGTTCCCGCCACCTTGCCCCCTCCCCCGCCGTTCCCTAGCTGTTCGCCATGACCTCCGCCGCCCCGCTCAACCAGGACCCCGGCTATCTGAACGGCCTGAACCCGCCCCAGCGCGAGGCGGTGCTGGCCGCCGACGGGCCGGTGCTGGTGCTGGCCGGAGCGGGCACGGGCAAGACCGCCGCGCTCACCGCGCGCCTCGCCCATCTGCTGCACACCAGGCGGGCCTGGCCGTCGGAGATCCTGGCGGTGACCTTCACCAACAAGGCGGCGCGCGAGATGCGCGATCGGGTCGGACGTCTGGTCGGTCCGGCGGTCGAGGGGATGCCGTGGCTGGGCACCTTCCACTCCATCGGGGCCAAAATGCTGCGCCGGCACGCGGAGCTGGTCGGGCTGCAGCCGAACTTCACCATCCTGGACACCGACGACCAGCTGCGGCTCATCAAGCAGCTGATCCGCGCCGCCGAGCTGGACGAGAAGCGCTGGACGCCCCGGATGCTCGGCGGGCTGATCGACGGGTGGAAGAACCGGGGGCTGGTGCCCGCCGATCTCGACGCCGGCGACAACGAGGCGTTCGCGAATGGTCGGGGGCAGGAGATGTACCGGGCGTATCAGGAGCGTCTGAAGACGCTCAACGCCTGCGATTTCGGCGACCTGCTGCTGCACATGCTGGTGCTGTTCAAGACCGATGCGGAGGTGCTCAGGCTTTACCAGGAGCGGTTCAAGTACATCTTGGTGGACGAGTATCAGGACACGAACTCCTCGCAGTATCTCTGGCTGCGGCTGCTCGCCCAGGCGCGCAGGAACATCGCGGTGGTCGGCGACGACGACCAGTCGATCTATTCCTGGCGCGGGGCCGAGGTCGCCAACATCCTGCGCTTCGAGCGCGACTTTCCAGGGGCCGTCGTCATCAAGCTGGAGCAGAACTACCGCTCCACCCAGCACATCCTGGCCGCCGCGTCCGGAGTGATCGACCGGAACGGCGAGCGGCTGGGCAAGACGCTCTGGACGGCGCTGAAGGGCGGCGAGAAGGTGCGCGTGACCGGCGTCTGGGACGGCCCGGAGGAGGCGCGGCGCGTCGGCGAGGAGATCGAGGCGCTGGGCCGCAAGGGCGTGCCCGCCAGCCGCGCCGCCATCCTGGTCCGCGCCCAGTTCCAGACGCGCGAGTTCGAGGACCGCTTCATCGCCATCGGCCTGCCCTACCGCATCGTCGGCGGCTTCCGCTTCTACGAGCGCGCGGAGGTGCGCGACGCGCTCGCCTATCTGCGCGTGATCCACCAGCCCGCCGACGACCTGGCGTTCGAGCGGATCGTCAACACGCCCAAGCGCGGGCTGGGCGACAAGTCGATCGAGACGATCCACCGCGCGGCGCGCGGCGAGGGTGTGCCGCTGACGGTCGCCGCCGCCCGCCTGCTCGATACGGACGAGCTGCCCGCCCGCGCGCGCGGCGCGCTGGACCGGCTGGTGGGCGACATCGCCGCCTGGCGCGACCGCACCGACCTGTCAGCGGCCGAGCTGTGCCGGATCGTGATGGACGAGTGCGGCTACACCGACTGGCTGCAGGCCGAGAAGACCGCCGAGAGCGCGGGGCGGCTGGAGAACCTGACCGAGCTCGCGCGCGCGATGGAGGAGTACGCCACGCTGGGCGACTTCCTGGAGCATGTCAGCCTGGTGATGGACAACGACGCCGCCGACGGGGCGGACAAGGTCACGATCATGACCATGCACGGCGCCAAGGGGCTGGAGTTCCCCCACGTCTTCCTGCCCGGCTGGGAGGAGGGCGTGTTCCCTTCGCAGCGCGCGATCGACGAGGGCGGGGTCGCCAGCCTGGAGGAGGAGCGCCGCCTCGCCTACGTCGCGATCACCCGCGCGCGGGAAAGCTGCACCATCCTGCACGCGTCCAACCGCCGCATCTACGGACAGTGGACCAGCTCCATCCCGTCGCGCTTCGTCTCCGAACTGCCGCCCGGCCACATCGAGACCGAGACCACGATGGCCGGGGGCGAGTCGCTGTGGCGCGCCAACTGGTCGGAGCGCGCGGACCCCTTCGCCGATGTCGAGCGCGGGCAGAGCCGGGGGCCGGGCTGGCAGCGGGCGGCAATCGGGGGCGGCTTCACGCCCACCCCGCAGCGGGTCGCCGAGTCGCGCCAGGCGGCGGTGTCCTTCGCCGCCAAGCCGCGCGCGGACGTGTCGGTCGGCGCGCGCGTGTTCCACCAGAAGTTCGGCTATGGCGAGGTGCGGGCGCAGGACGGCAACAAGCTGACGATCGACTTCGAAACGTCGGGGTCGAAGAAGGTGATGGACAGCTTCGTAAGCGTGGCCGCTCGCTGACTCCTCTCCCGGAGGGAGAGGATACGAAGCTTTGACGGAGCGAAGCGGAGGCTAGGCGGAGTTGGTGAGGGTGACCTTCGGCGTTCGTCACCCTCACCCTTCCGCCGCTTCGGGCACCCACGAAAGTACTACTTTCGTGGGACCCTTCGCGCCTCCCTCCCTCTTCCAAAGGAGAGGGACCAGCTCGTTCACTCTCTTTTCGCCAATATCTGCTAAACCCTCGGCCGTGACAGACGACACCGCCACCCCCTCGCTGTTCGACCGGCTGTGGCCGCTCGCCACGACGACGCTGCTGCTGGTGGCCCTTCTGGGCGCGGTGTTGTGGTGGCGATCGGCTGGGCCGCTGGTCGTGAAGGGCGAGCAGGTGGCGGTCGCCGCGCCCGCGGTCGTCGGCAAGCCCGGCGAGCCGCCGGTGATGCTCGACCTCGATCGGCCGCTGGGTCCCGGCGACTTCGCCTGGAACGACGCGGGCGCCACCGGCCCCGCCTGGTTCGTGGTCGACCTGTCGGCGCGCGAGTTCCACGCCTTTCGCGGGCGCACCGAGATCGGGCGCACCGCCATCCTGCACGGCAAGATCGAGAAGCCGACGCCCACCGGCACCTTCCCGATCAGCGAAAAGGACGCCGACCACATCTCCAACATCTACCACGTGCCCATGCCGTTCATGCTGCGGCTGACCAACGACGGCGTCGCGGTCCACGCCAGCACGGTCGAGTTCGGCGAGAACACCCACGGCTGCATCGGCGTGCCGTGGGAGTTCGCGGAACGGCTGTTCCAGGAGGCGAGGCTGGGCACAAAGGTGATCGTGGTGCCCGGCGGCGCGGTCGGCGCCGACGGCAAACTGACGGTCCCGCCGCCGATCGCCTGAGGGGACGGTCTTAGTGAGGAGGCGATCTCCGTCATGGAAAAGTCCGTCAGGCCCGGGGCGACGGGATCAAGGCGAAAGAGCTCGCATTCCGAACAGCCCTCAATCCATCTCCACCCCCGGGGAACCGGCCGCCCCTGCGGGCCATTTAGGGCGGGAGCTTCACCCGGAGAACCCCGCCGATGCCACGCCTGACCACCGCCGACGACACCACCCTCCACCACAAGGACTGGAACGGCGGTGGCCGGCCCGTCATCCTGATCCACGGCTGGCCGCTGAACGCCGACAGCTGGGACCGGGTGTCGCTTGCGCTGGCGAAGGCGGGCCATCGGGTGATCGCCTACGACCGGCGCGGCTTCGGCCGGTCGGACCAGCCCTGGACCGGCTACGACTACGACACGCTGGCCGACGACCTGCGTGACGTCCTGGCGGAGACGGACGCACGGGATGCGGCGATCGTCGGCTTCTCGATGGGCGGTGGCGAGGTGGCGCGGTACATGAGCCGGCACGCCGGCAAGGGTGTGCGCTCCGCCGCGCTGATCTCGTCCGTCGTGCCCTACATGCTCAAGACCGACGACAATCCCGACGGCGTGCCGCAATCCACCTTCGACACGATGACCAAGGGGATGCTGGAGGACCGGGCGCACTTCATGAAGGGGTTCCTCAAGGACTTCTTCGGCCAGGGTCTGGTCGTGAACAACGTCTCCGACGAGCTGCTCCACTGGGCGTGGGGGATGTGCATGATGGCGGGTCTGCGCCCGACGCTGGCCTGCGCGGAGGCGTTCGCCACCACCGACTTCCGCCCCGACCTGCCGGCGTTCGCCGTGCCCACGCTGGTCATCCACGGCACGAAGGACGGGACGGTGCCGATCGACGCCTCCGGCCGGGCGGCGGCCGAGGGGATCAGTGGTGCCCAGCTGATCGAGTATGACGGCGAACCGCACGGCCTGTTCGCGACAGCGACCGACCGGCTGATCGGCGACCTCGACACCTTCCTTTCGCGATGAGGTGGCTCGCATCGCCGGCTGCGGCGCTGGCGCTCGCCGGATGCAATCCCACGGGCGACAGGGCGGAGGCGGATCGCTCGGCGGCGGAAATGGCGGGTTCGGTCGGCGGATCGGCGGCAGATCGGGACAAGGGAGTCCTCGGCGAGCCCGACACCGAAACCGGCGGCGCGATGGCGGAGCTGACCGGCCGCTGGGTGGGGCCGGAGGGCACCTTCGCCGAGATCGAGCGCACGGGACGTGACGCGGTGCGCGTCACGATGCAGTACGACCTCGACCATCGCGGCACGTTCACGGGGACCCGGGTGGGCGACACGATCCGTCTGACCGGGCGGCCCGATGGTCCGGTCACCCTGACGCGCGGCAGCGGCGCCGAGACGGGGATGAAGTGGATCGATCCGGCGGCCGACTGCCTGACGGCGACGGTGGGGAAAGAGGCCTATTGCCGCCCGCCGGCGTGAGGCGCTGGCCTTTGCCCGTCCCGCGCCTAAGGCGTGACGCATGACCGGCCCCACGCCGCACCCGCTGCGGATTCCCGATTTCCGCAATTACGTCGTCACCCGCTGGACGATGACGCTGGCGCAGTACGCCATGGTGCTGATCATCGGCTATCAGGCCTACGACCTCGCCCGGTCGGAGCTGGGGCTGTCGGTGCAGGAGTCCTCCGCGCGGCTGGGCCTGCTGGGGCTGTTGCAGTTCCTGCCGCTGTTCCTGCTGACGCCGGTCACCGGCTGGGTGGCGGACCGCTACGACCGGCTGACGATCGCCCGGCTGACGCTCCTCCTCCAGCTCGCCTGCGCGGTGACGCTGGGGGCCGTGACCCTGGCGGGCGCGATGCACCTGCCGGTGCTGCTCGCCATCGCGGTGCTGCTGGGGGTGGCGCGTGCGTTCGCCGGGCCGGCCTATTCGTCGATCGCGCCCAATCTGGTGCCCAAGGCGGTGCTGCCGACCGCCATCGCGCTGTCGTCGATCGCCTGGCAGACCGGCGCGATCGTGGGGCCGGCGATCGGCGGCCTGGCCTATTCCGTGCGCCACGACTTCGCCTATTGGGCGGCCGCCGGGCTGTTCGCGACCGCGAGCGTGTTCCTGTGGCAGGTGCAGCCGCTCGCCCGCCGTCCCGCCGCGTCCACCGCCCGCCCGCTGGCGCAGGTGGCCGAGGGGCTGCGCTACGTGGCCGGCAACAAGGTCGTGCTGGGCGCGATCACGCTCGACCTGTTCGCGGTGCTGCTGGCCGGGGCGACGGCGCTGCTGCCGGTCTATGCCCGCGACATCCTGAAGGTCGGGCCGACCGGCCTCAGCCAGCTCGCCGCCGCGCCCGCCGTGGGCGCGGCGGTCGTGGCCGTGGTGTTCTCCATCCGCCCGCTCAAAAGCAATGTCGGGCCGAAGATGCTGGGCGCGGTGGTGGTGTTCGGCACGGCCACCGTGGTGTTCGGCCTGTCGACCAGCATGGCGCTATCGCTCGGCGCGCTGGGGATCGCGGGCGCGGCCGACATGTTCTCCGTCTATGTCCGCCAGTCGCTGATCCAGCTCGCCACGCCCGACGACAAGCGCGGGCGGGTGTCGGCGGTCAGCGGCCTCACCATCTCCGCGTCCAACGAGCTGGGCGAGGCGGAGTCGGGCTTCCTCGCCTGGGCGATGGGACCGGTGTTCGCGGTGGTCGCGGGCGGCATCGGCGCGATCGTGGTGACGCTCGCCTGGGCCGCGTTGTTCCCGGCGCTGAGACGTGCGAAACGTTTCGAGGACGACATGGAAACCAGGGACCAGAAGGAGTTGCCGGCATGAAGGCGCAGTCCATCCTCGACACGATCGGCGGCACGCCGCACATCCGGCTGTCCCGTATGTTCCCCGACCACGAGGTCTGGGTGAAGTCGGAGCGCGCCAACCCCGGCGGCTCGATCAAGGACCGCATCGCGCTGGCGATGGTCGAGGCGGCCGAGCGCGACGGCTCGCTGAAGCCCGGCGGTACGATCGTGGAGCCGACCAGCGGCAACACCGGCGTCGGCCTGGCGATGGTGGCGGCGGTCAAGGGCTACAGGCTGATCCTGTGCATGCCGGAATCCATGTCGCTGGAGCGTCGCCGGCTGATGCTGGCCTACGGTGCCACCTTCGACCTGACGCCCAAGGAGGGCGGGATGAAGGGCGCCATCCAACGCGCCATGGAGGTGGTCGAGCGGACACCAGACGCGTGGCTGGCGCAGCAGTTCGAGAACCCCGCCAATGTCGAGGTCCACACCCGCACCACGGCCGAGGAGATCCTGGCTGACTTTCGCGACTCGCCGATCGACGCGATGATCACCGGGGTGGGCACCGGCGGTCACATCACGGGCTGCGCGGAGCGGCTGAAGCAGGTCTGGCCCGGCATGACCGCCTGGGCGGTGGAGCCCGCCGGCTCGCCGGTGATCTCCGGCGGCCAGCCCGGTCCCCATCCGATCCAGGGGATCGGCGCGGGGTTCATCCCCGGCAACCTCCACACCGATGCCATCGACGGCGCGATCACGGTGGAGCCCGATGACGCCAAGGAGATGGCGCGCCGCGCGGCGCGCGAGGAGGGGATGCTGGTCGGCATCTCGTCCGGGGCAACCTTGGCCGCGATCACCAAGAAGCTGCCGGAACTCGACGGCCAGCGCATTCTCGGCTTCAACTACGACACCGGCGAGCGCTACCTGTCGGTGCCGGACTTCCTGCCGGAGAACTGACGCCCGCGCTGGAACCGCCGCCGCACGCTGCCCCGGACCGCGCGAAAGCGGCGGATCAGGCGGCGGCGGCGGCTGAACAGCTCGAACATCTGGTCGGGCGATTCCGGATCGAGCAGCTCGTTGTCCGCGATCACCGCCTCCACGCCCTCCGGCGGGTCGAGCGGCAACGGCACCAGCGCGCGGCCGCCGCAGGTCAGCGCGCCGATCGCGCGGATCAGCGAGCCGTCGTGCGCCGCGATGGCCGCGCGCACCGCGTCGCGCGTCGATCCGGTGTGCTCGGCGATCAGCCGATCGCGGATGTCCATCGCGCAGGCGACCAGCGCGGGGTCGCCGTGGGTCTCCAGCATCAGGTCGCACTCGCTGTCGAGCGCCATCGAACGGTTGTTGAGGTTGGCCGAGCCGATCCTGAGCACCCGGTCGTCCACGATCGTGATCTTGGCGTGAACGTAGATCGGCGTGCCGGCGGCATTGACGGGGTAGAACACCCGCAGCCGCTCCGGCCCGACCTCCTGATGGATCGCGTTCACCAGCCGCACGCGCGCCGCGTCCATCGCCTTCTTCTCGATCCAGCCGTCGGCGGTCAGCGGCGTGACCAGCACCATCTCCAGCTCCGGCGCCTCCCTCATCCGCTCGACCAGCGCGGCGGCGATGCGCGGCGAGGTGAAATACTGGTTCTCGGCATAGATCGTGCGGGTCGCGCGCGCGATGGTGGCGAGGTGCAGCGCCTCGACCTCGCCCACCGCCTCGTTGTCGCGCCATGGCGCGATCGTGCGCGCGATGGCGAAGCGCACATCCTCGAAATCGGGCGTCAGGCCGTCGGGCCACAGGACGCCGCCGTCGTGCACCGGCTGGAGCCGCTCTCCGGTCGCCACGAACCAGCGGGTCCGCGCCAGCTCGCTCAAGGCCTGCGCGACCTCGCCCGTCGAGATCATGGTGGCATCGTGCCAGGGACCGTAGGGCTCTCCGCCGGGCCGGGTGCGGCGGGGATCGTCGGGCAGGTGATCGCGCGTGTCCCAGCGGTCGCCGGTCATGTCGATGCCGCCGCACACCGCCAGATCGTCGTCGATGATCAGGATCTTCTGATGGTGCGAACAGCCCGCCGGGTGCGCGCCGTCGAAGCGCATCCGGATGTTGCGCCGCAGCCGCCAGCGCGCGAGGTCGAACACCATGGAGCCGCGTGTCATCGAGCGGAACGCGCCGAAGTCCCAGCGCAGCACCCGGATCTCCAGATCCGGCCGCGCCTTGGCCAGCTCCAGGATGAACTCGCCCAGCGTCGGCGTGTCGCCCTTTCGACCCTCCTGCTCCAGCCGGATGCGCGTGTCGAAGTCCCACCCGACCATGATGATGCGCCGCCGGGCCAAGCGCATCATCTGCGCGGCGAGCCGGAAATAGTCCTCGGCGTCGACCACCAGCGTGGCCTTGTCGGCGTGCGCGACGCGCCAGCAGGTCTCGCCCGGCACGGCGATCGGATCGGTCGGGTCCCCCATCGGCGCAGGCCATGCCGGGAGCGGGCGCGGAAGGCCAGCCCTGGTGGTGGGGATGGGGTTGGGGGCGCAGTCGGGTTGAGGGGAATGGAGGCGACGGACCCGCTTCGTTAGCGAACGACCGCGTGTGGGACTTAGCTGCCATTCCAGACACGTGGGGTGAACAGCAGCTTCCGGCAGGACTGGGCGATGACGTTCACAACATGATTAGGAAAAGCGCGTGTCACAGAACCTTGTCGAGCGTGATCGGCAGGTCTCGCACCCGTTTGCCGGTCGCATTGTAGATCGCGTTGGCCACCGCGGCGGCGACGCCGGTGATTCCGATCTCGCCGATGCCGTGCGCGCCCATCGGGGTGTGGGGATCCGGGATGTCTGTCCAGATCACATCGATCTCGGGCACGTCGAGATGCACGGGAACGTGGTATTCGGACAGGCTCGGATTCATGATCCGGCCGTTGCGTTCGTCGAACTGGGTTTCCTCCATCATCGCCATGCCCAGCCCCATGATGATGCCGCCGCGAAACTGGCTGCGCGCGGTTTTGGGATTGAGGATGCGGCCGCAATCGAACGATCCGAGAAAGCGGCCGATGCGTGTTTCGCCAGTCACCGCATTGACACGCACCTCGCAGAACACCGCGCTGTGCGAATGCATCGACCAGTGCATAAGCTCGAGCGGCTGCGAGGCCTCCTCGGACACGGTGACGCTGTCCTGCTGGGCACGGGCAAGGATCGAGCCATAGGTCTCGCGCCGCGCCGGCTCATCGAGTTTCACCAGTGCGCCGTCTTCGCTGCCCACGTCGTCGATCGACAGCCCGGCGAGCGGCGAATCGTTGCCGGCGAGCTTGAGCAGTTCGGCGACGAGCGCGTTGTGCGCGGCGATCACCGCGCCGCCGATCGCCGCGGTCTGCTGCGAGCCCCCGGCCATGATCGCGCCCGGAATGATAGAGTCGCCATAACGCACCTCGACCCGGTCCATCGCCAGTCCGAGCCGTTCGGCGGCGACCATCGCCGTGGTCGTCGACGTGCCCATGCCCATCTCGTGCGCGGCAACCTCGACGATTGCCGTGCCTTGATTGGTCAAGGTGATCCGCGCGGCGGCACCGGGCATCCGGTAATAGGGATAGGTTCCCGTCGCGCAGCCCATGCCGATGAGCCACTCGCCCTCGCGGCGGGCGCCGGGCGCGGCACTCCGCTTGCTCCAGCCGAACCGCTGCGCCCCGGCGCGCCACGCCTCGACGATGTGGCGCGACGAAAAGGGCAGGCCGGAGGTCGGGTCCTTGTCGGGCTCATTGAGGATGCGCAGCTCGATCGGGTCGATGCCGAGCTCGACAGCCATTTCGTCGATCGCGGATTCGAGGCCGAACGTGCCGACCGCCTCGCCGGGCGCACGCATGAACGTGTTGGCGAGCATGTTCATCTTCACCGTCTGGACCGACAGCTTGAAGCTGTCTGCGGCATAGGCGCCGCGCGTCGCCAGGATGAAGGGTTCGGGCATATTGTTGTGCGGCGTCATCGCCGCCGTGCCGGTGTGAATCATCGCGTTGAAATGGCCGTCCACAGCGGCGCCGATCGCGACGCGCTGTTCGGTCGGCGCGCGCCCGCCGACCACGCGATAAACGCCCTCGCGTGACAAGTTGATGCGCACCGGGCGCTGCGCCAGCTTGGCAGCGGCGGCGCCGATGATCTGGTGGTCCCACAGCCCCTTGCTGCCGAATCCGCCACCGACATAGGGCGAGGTGATCCGGACCTGTCCGGGCTTGAGATCGAACACGTCGGCGATCGTCGCGGCGGTGGCGGTGACCATCTGGCTCATGTCGTGGATGACCAGCTCGCCATCGACCCAGGCGATCGTCGCGCCGTGCGGTTCGATCGGATTATGGTTGTGGCGTGGGGTTCGATAGACATGGTCGACGCGCCGTGCCGCATTTGCCAGTTCCGCCTCGGCATCGCCAATCTCATTGAGGAGCGGCTGACCCATGAACACCCCCGGCTCGGGTCCCGCTGACGTGGCCTGGGCGAACGAGGTGGTCGACGGCTCGGCCTCGTAAGTCACGTAAATAAGCGACTTGGCGTGGTCGGCCTGTTCCTGCGTCCCGGCCAGTACCGCAGCAATCGGTTGGCCGTTCCAATGAATGCGGTCGTCCTGGAAGATCGGCAGGTCGCTCGGGCCGACAGCGGTGGGCGACGAGCCGAACACGCCCGGCCGGTTCATGCGCGGTGCGTTCTGATAGGTCATCACCAGCACGACGCCGGGAGCGGCTTCTGCGACGCTGGTGTCGAGGCTCGCGATCCGCCCGCGTGGAATGGTCGCATAGACCAGCGCGGCATAGACCATATCGTCGAGCGCGAATTCGGCGGCGAAGCGCGCCCCGCCCTGCACCTTGAGCGGGCCGTCGAGCCGTGAGACCGGCGTGCCGATCGTTCCATGCTTGTGGGCGATCAGTGGATCCGGCACGCCGCCGGGAATCCAGCTGTCTGGCGCGAGCGGCACCAACTTGCCCATCGCCCCCTGTACGATGCCCTGTGCGGCACCTTTGACGCTGTCGACGATGCTCATGCTGCTGCTCCGGGGGTAGCATCGCTGAGCTCGGCGAGCACGGCGGCGAGGGTGCGAGTGGCGAGATCGACCTTGAAGCCGTTGTCGCGCAACGGCCTGGCGTCGGCGAATTCGGCGGTCGCCGCGTCGCGAAACGCCGCTTCGGTCGGGGCGCCGTCGCGCAGCACCGCCTCCGCCTTCAGCGCGCGCCACGGCTTGTGCGCGACACCGCCGAAGGCGAGCCGGACGTCCTTGATGCGGCCACCCTCTAGATTCAGCGCCGCGGCGACCGAGATCAACGCGAAGGCGTAGCTCGAACGATCGCGGACCTTGCGATAGGTCGAGCGCCTTGCGAACGGTAATGCAGGCAATTCGATCGCGGTGATCAGCTCGTCCGGTTGGAGCACGGTGTCGATCTCGGGATGATCGCCGGGAAGGCGATGGAGGTCGGTAATCGGCAGCTTCCGATCACCGCCGCTGCCTTCCAGATGCACGGTCGCGTCGAGTGCGGCGAGCGCGACGCACATGTCCGACGGGTGCGTCGCAACGCAGGCAGCCGAGGCACCGAGTATGGCGTGATACCGGTTGAACCCGTCGATTGCATCGCAGCCCACGCCAGGCGTGCGCTTGTTGCAACGTGATCCGTCGGTGTCGTAAAAATAGGCGCAGCGCGTGCGCTGAAGCAGGTTGCCGCCGACCGTCGCCATGTTCCTGATCTGCGCCGAAGCGCCCGCCAGTATCGCTCGCGACAGGATCGGGTATCGCGTCCGCACCGCGCGGTGCTCGGCGAGCGCGGTGTTGCGCGTCGCCGCGCCGACAAGCAGACCGCCGTTATCGGTTTCCTCGATCGCGTCGGAAAGGCCGGTGACATCGATCAGCGCCCGCGGCGTCGCAATCGTCTCGCGCATCAGATCGACAAGGTTGGTGCCGCCGCCGAGATAGGCCGTCGCATCGTCGGCCCCGAGCCGCAGTGCCTCTGCCGCGTTCCCGACGCGCGCATAACTGAAGGGGGTCATGCCGTCATCTCCTTGGCGACGGTGTCGTGGATCGCCTCGATGATGCCGTTATAGGCGCCGCAGCGGCAGAGGTTGCCGCTCATCCGCTCCTGCAGTTCCTCGCGTGTGAGCCTCACGTCCGCGGAAAGGTCGGCGCTGACATGGCTCGGCACGCCGCGCTTCGCCTCCGTCGCCATGCCGATCGCCGAACAGATTTGCCCGGGGGTGCAATAGCCGCATTGGAAGCCGTCGCGCTCGATGAATGCCTGTTGCAACGGGTGGAGGCCGCTATCGTCCGCCAGACCTTCGATCGTGGTGATCTCGCGGCCGTCATACTGCACCGCAAGGGCGAGGCACGACAGGATTCGCTCCCCATCGACCAACACGGTGCAGGCGCCGCATGCGCCTTGGTTGCACCCCTTCTTGGTTCCCCAAAGATGTAAGCCTTCGCGCAGGAAATCGAGCAACGACACCCGCGGGTCGGTTGGCACAGCGGCCGACGTCCCGTTGACAATGATCGACATCGCCCCTTCCTTCTATTTCGCACAGATTGCCGGGTGGAACGTTCGCGTCGGCGAATTTGTGCCATCGCATTCGGCCACTTCAGGTTGTGGATGGATGGGCAATTGGCTGCTTTTTGGGCGCTTTGCCAACTAATCGGTAGTTGGCAGCTCTTGTCTGAAGCAGACACTTCCGCAGCGATCGGAGAATGACCGGGAATGGTCGCAAGCCGCCGCACCGTCCTCCCCGGCACGGGGAGGGGGGCCGCCGCAGGCGGTGGAGGGGTTTGCCCAAGGTTGGGGGGTCAGGCGTCCTAACTGTCAGCGGATGGACTCTATCGCGCTCCCTCGGCGAGCCCCTCCCCCGGATCACGTCCGGGGCATGCTACGGGCTACGGGCTGCGCCCTGCCACCTCCCCGTGCCGGGGGGGACCGAGCACTCTCCCCTCACGTCGCCAGGAACTGCTCCGGGTCCAGCGCCATCACCGCCTCGGCCCCGCCCTCGATCTTGCGCCGGAGGCCGCCGGCCTCCGGCAAAATGCGCTCGGCGAAGAAGCGGGCGGTGACGCGCTTGGCCTCGGCCAGCGGCACGTCGCCCTCCCCGCTCGCCACGATCGACTCCGCCGCCGTCAGCATCCTGAGCCACATCAGGCCCAGGGTCACGATGCCCATCAGGTGCATGTAGGGCACCGCGCCCGCGCCCACATTGTTGGGGTTCCGCATCCCGTTGGCCACGAACCACATCGTCGCCGCCTTCAGCTCGCCCGTCGCGCGCTCCAACCGGGCGGCGAAGTCGGCGGTGGAGTCGGCTCCCTTCGCGTCCGCGATCTCCCGGTCGAGCACGGCGAACAGCGCCTGGATTGCGCGCCCGCCATTCTGCGCCAGCTTGCGGCCGACCAGGTCCATCGCCTGCACGCCGTTCGTCCCTTCGTAGATCATGGCGATGCGCGCGTCGCGGACATACTGCTCCATGCCCCATTCGCGGATATAGCCGTGGCCGCCATAGACCTGCTGGGCGGTGGTCGCGATGTCATAGCCCTTGTCGGTGCCATAGCCCTTGATGACGGGGGTGAGCAGGCTGATGAGATCGTCGGCGGTCTGGCGCTCCTCCTCGGTCTGCGCCCTGTGGCTGAGATCGACCTGGAGCGCGCCCCAGAGGCACAGCGCGCGCAGGCCCTCGGTCAGCGCCTTGGCCTCCATCAGCATCCGGCGCACATCGGGATGGACGAACAGCGGGTCCGCCTTTTCCTCCGGGTCGGCCGGGCCGGTGAGCGCGCGGCCCTGGCGGCGGTCGTGGGCGTAGTGGACGGCGTTCTGGTAGGCGACCTCGGCCACGCCCAGCCCCTGCAGACCGACGCCGAGCCGCGCCGCGTTCATCATGATGAACATGGCGGCCAGGCCCTTGTTCTCCTCGCCCACCAGATACCCGGTCGCAGCGTCGTAGTTCATGACGCAGGTCGAGTTGCCGTGGATGCCCATCTTCTCCTCGATGGAGCCGCAGGACACGCTGTTGCGCTCACCCAGCGAGCCGTCGTCGTTGACCAGGACCTTGGGCACGATGAACAGGCTGATGCCCTTAACGTTGTCGGGCGCGTCCGGCGTCTTGGCGAGGACCAGGTGGATGATGTTCTCGGTCAGGTCGTGCTCGCCCGACGAGATGAAGATCTTCTGGCCGGTGACCCGGTAGGAGCCGTCGTTCTGCGGCACCGCTTTCGTGCGGATCAAGCCCAGGTCGGTGCCGCAATGCGCCTCCGTCAGGTTCATGGTGCCACCCCATTTCCCGGAGATCATGTTGGGGGCGTAGGTCTCCTTCTGCGCCTGCGACCCCTTGGCCAGGATCGCGGCGACCGCGCCCGCGGACAGGCCGGGGTACATCGCGAAGGCCATGTTGGCCGACGTCATATACTCCTCGAACGCCATCGAGACGACGTGCGGCAGCCCCTGCCCGCCGAACTCCGGCGGAGAGCCCAGCGTCCCCCAGCCGGCGGCGACATACTGGTCGTAGGCCGCCTTGAACCCGGTCGGCGTCGTCACGGAGCCGTCGGGATGGCGCGTGCAGCCTTCGTGGTCGCCCGACTGGTTGAGCGGGAACAGCACCTCCGACACGAACTTCGCGCCCTCACCCAGAACCGCGTCGACCATGTCCCCGCTGGCGGCCTCGAAGCCCGGCAGGTTGGCGTGGTTGTCCAGCTTGGCGACGTGGTCGAGCACGAAGCGGGTGTCGCGGACGGGCGGGCTGTAGCTGGGCATGGTGGGCTCCTGAAAGGGTCGGGGCGTCAGTCGGGACGGGCGAGGCGATCGTCCGCCTGCTCCACGGTCGCGATGAAGGTCTGCAGCTCGTGGATCGCGTCCTCGATGTCCGCCTTCTGCTGCGTCAGCTTGTCGATGCGCGCGCGGCAGCGGGCGAGGGTCACGCGGCGCTGCTCCAGCCGACCGTCGTCCACGTCGTAGAGGTCGATCATCTCGCGGATGTCGGCGAGCGAGAAGCCGACGCGCTTGGCGCGCAGGATCCAGGCGAGCCGCGCGCGGTCGCGCCGCGAGTAGATCCGCACGGACCCCTTGCGCGCGGGCGCGATCAGCCGCTCGTCCTCGTAGAAGCGCAGCGCGCGGGCGGTCACGTCGAACTCGCTCGCCAGCTCCGCGATGCCATAGGTCTCGCGACCGGACTCGTCGGGCGTGTGGACCTGGGCGTGCGCGTCTCGGAGGCGGGAGGCGGGGGTGGAGGGCACGGTTCCCGGCGTACTCGACGTTAACGTAAACGTCAATCGAGTGGGCAGAGCGGGTGGCCCTGCGCGTCCGTGAGCGAATGCGCCGCGGCGGGCGCGTCGCCCACCTTCGGGATCGTCGCTCCCGCAAGCGTCGCACCGAGGGTGCAGAGCGCCCGACATCCTTCGGGAAGCGCGTCCGGCAGCGCGATGCCCCTGCCCTCGAACGTCGCGTCGATGCGGCAGCCCTCGCCCAGCAGCAGTCGCAGACGCGTCCCGCTCCGCTCCGCCGTGCCCCGCCCCAGGCAGGCGCCGCCGGCGCCCGCGGAGACGAGCAGGCCCACCGCGAGCGCCGTCTCGGCGCCCGTCACGCACATCCGGTCGAAGCCGGTGTCGGTGTCCGCCTCATAGGCGCCGGCGGCGGTCCGGACCGCGGGATCGGCCATTTGTCCGGAGGCGATGGCGGCGCCGTCGAGCGCGCGGGAGGTGGCGGTCGCATCGGCCCGCTCCGGCGGAGGTCGCGGACCGCAGGCCGTGAGCAGCACGGGCAGCGCCAGCACCGCCCCCCTCACACCGGCTCCAGTCCGTCCGCCGTCGCGCGGCGGAAGAAGCAGCTCGTGGCCCCCGTGTGGCACGCCGGCCCCTCAGGCCGCACGAGCAGCAGCACCGCGTCGCCGTCGCAGTCCACCCGCATGTCGGCGACGCGCAGACGGTTGCCGCTGGTCGCCCCCTTCTCCCACAGCTCGCCGCGCGAGCGCGACCAGAAGGTCGCGAGCCCCGTTCGCCGGGTCGCCGCCACCGCCTGGGCGTTCATGTGCGCCACCATCAGCACCGAGCGGGTGAGCGCGTCCTGCACCACGGCGGTGACAAGGCCGTCGGCGTTGAAGCGGAGGTCGAGCGGAGCGGTCATGACACCCTTATAGGGCCCTCACCACTCCAGGGGAGAGGGGCCTGAGCGCTTCCTCTCCGGGATTGGCGAGAGATCGCCCGCCGATCAGTCAATGCTCCCGGATCGCCTTCACCAGCTCCGCCTTGTTCATCTTCGACCGCCCGGCGATGCCGATCTCCTGCGCCTCCTCGTAGAGGTCGTCCTTGGTGCGGTCCTCCAGCTTCGTGCCACGGTGATCGAGCGAGCCGTTCGCCTTCGCGTTGGCGATCCGCGCCGCCTTCTCCTTCGACGCGCCGTCCGCCAGCAGCGCCTCGTACACCGCGTCGGTCTTGATCTGCGATCCGTGGTCCTTGGCCATCGTGTGCCTCCTTGCCGTGCCCTGCAACGAACCGGCGCGTCTCCGGCTCCGACAAGGGAAGACAGTCACGCGATTGCAACCTATAGCAACCGCCACGCGCACCCCCACATCGGTCCCGCCCATGCTGACCACCCATCCCTTCGACGACGACCGGCTGCGCGAGGAGTGCGGCGTGTTCGGGATCGCCGACAACGACTCCGCCGCCGCCGTGGTGGCGCTGGGTCTGCACGCGCTGCAGCATCGCGGGCAGGAAGCGGCGGGCATCACCAGCTTCGACGGCGCGGCGTTCCACTCGCACCGCGCGATGGGCCACGTCGCCGGCACGTTCGACCGCGACGAGGTGATCCGCGCGCTCCCCGGCCGCATGGCGGCGGGCCATGTCCGCTATTCGACCACCGGCGAGACCGCACTGCGCAACGTCCAGCCGCTGTTCGCCGAGTTGGCCACCGGCGGCTTCGCCATCGCCCACAACGGCAACATCTCCAATGCGATGGCCTTGCGGGAGGAGCTGGTCCGGCGCGGCTCGATCTTCCAGTCGACCAGCGACACGGAGGTGTTCGTCCATTTGGTCGCCACGTCCGCCCAGCGCGACCTGCTCGACCGCTTCATCGACGCCTGCCGCCAAGTCGAGGGCGCCTATTCGCTGGTCTGCGTGACCGAACAGGGCCTGATCGCCTGCCGCGACCCGCTGGGCATCCGGCCGCTGGTCATGGGCCGGCTCAAGGACTCGGTGATCTTCGCCAGCGAGACGGTGGCGCTCGACGTGGTCGGCGCGACCTTCGAGCGCGAGGTGGCGCCGGGCGAGGTGATCGTCGTCGAGAATGGCGAGTGCCGCTCGCTCACCCCCTTCAAGCCCGCGGACCCCCGCCCCTGCATCTTCGAGCACGTCTATTTCTCCAGGCCGGACAGCGTGCTCGGCGGCCGCTCCGTCTATGCGGTCCGCAAGGCGATCGGCGCGGAGCTGGCGGCCGAGCTGCCGGTGGCCGCCGACTACGTCATCCCGGTGCCCGACTCCGGCGTGCCCGCCGCGATCGGCTATGCGCAGCAATCGGGCATCCCGTTCGAGCTCGGCATCATCCGCTCGCACTATGTCGGCCGCACCTTCATCCAGCCGGGCGACGCGGTGCGCCATCTGGGCGTCAAGCTGAAGCACAACGCCAACCGCGCGCTGATCGCGGGCAAGCGCATCGTGCTGGTGGACGATTCGATCGTGCGCGGCACGACCAGCCTCAAGATCGTGCAGATGATGCGCGAGGCGGGCGCGGTCGAGGTCCATATGCGGATCGCCAGCCCGCCGACGCGCCACAGCTGCTATTACGGCGTCGACACGCCGGAACAGGACCGGCTGCTCGCCTGGCACAAGACGGTGGACGAGATGCGGGAGTTCATGGACGCCGACTCGCTCGCCTTCATCTCGCTCGACGGTCTCTACCGCGCGCTGGGCGAACGCGAGCGGACCGCGCGGCCGAGCCATTGCGACGCCTGCTTCTCCGGCGACTATCCGACGCCGCTGACCGACCCCGATCCGGAGGGCGCACGGAGGCAGTTCGAACTGCTGGCGGCGGCCGAATAGTGGGCGCGCTCGACGGACAGCTGGCGCTCGTCACGGGCGCCAGCCGGGGGATCGGCGCGGCGACCGCCCGCGCGTTGGCGGCGGACGGAGCGCACGTCGTGCTGGTCGCGCGGGACTCGGCCAGGCTGGAGGCGGTCGAGGACGCGATCCACGCCGCCGGCGGCTCGGCCACCATCGCGCCGCTCGACCTGACGGAGGATCAGTCGGTGGCCCGGCTGGCGCAGGCGATCGGCGAGCGCTGGCCGGCGCTCGACATGCTGGTGCTGAACGCCGGCACGCTCGGCACGCTGACGCCCGTGCCGACGCTGGACCCGGCGGAGTTCGCGCGCACGCTGACCCTCAACGTGTCGGCCAACCAGGCGCTGATCGCCGGCTTCGACCGCATGATGCGCGCCGCGCCCGACGCGCGGGTGATGGCCGTCACCTCGTCGGTGGGCACGAAGCCGCGCGCCTTCTGGGGCGGATACGCCGCGTCCAAGGCGGCGATGGAGCAGCTGGTGCTGTGCTACGCCGAGGAGGTGCGGCGCTTCGGCATCCGCGTCGCGATCGTCGATCCAGGGGCGACGCGGACTGGGATGCGCGCCGCCGCCTTTCCTGGTGAGGATCCTGCGGAGGTGAAGTCGACCGACATTGTCGGCGAGGCGATCGCCCGGCTGGCGGCCTCGGAGTGGGACACCGGGCACCGGGTGCGGCTGGAGGGGTGAAGCGGCTGATCCGCTGGATGCGGCTGGGTTTGGCGAGCGGTCTGTTTTGGCAGCAAGTGGTGGAGAGCGGTTCGTCCCGCCCCTCTCCCCTTGAGGGGAGAGGAGGGAGCCGCCGGAGGCGGCGGAAGGAGAGGGGAACGTTGCGAGGGATTGCAGCTCCACACCCCATGCCGTACCCCTCTCCCTCGCCGCCGTCGCGGCTCTCCCTCTCCCCTGAAGGGGAGAGGGATGATCATAGCGCCGCCTTCGTGTCGCAAGTCGCCCCTACCCTCACCCCTCCTTCACCAAGGTCACCTGCGCCACCCAAATCCCGCCGCCGCGGAAGCCGCCCTCGCAATAGCGCAGGTAGTAGCGCCACAGGTCCACGAAATCCGCGTCGAAGCCCGGAGGCAGCCGCCCGTCGGCCGCCGCCGCGTCGAACCGCTCGCGCCACAGGCGCAGCGTCTCGGCATAGTCTTCGCCGAAGCGCTCCTCGTCCGTCCATCGCAGGCCACGCGCCTCCGCCAGCGCGCGGAAGCGGCGCTCCGACAGCAGGCAGCCGCCGGGGAAGATGTAGGCCTGGATGAAGTCGGCGCTGGCGGCGTAGGCGTCGAAGAGCGCGTCGTCGATCGCGATACACTGGAGCGCGGCGCGGCCGCCGGGCCGCAGCCGGGCCGCGACGGTGTCGAGGAAGGCGGGCCAGTAGTCCTGGCCCACCGCCTCCACCATCTCCACGCTGACGATGCCGTCGAAGCTGCCGGTGACGGCGCGGTAGTCCTGCAGGCGGAACTCGACGCCCGGCACATGGCTGCGCGCCCAGGCGAGCTGTTCCTCGGAAAGGCTGATCGCCGTCACCTCCAGCCCCCGCTCCGCCAGCGCCCGCGCCTGCCCCCCCCAGCCGCAGCCGATCTCCAGCACGGTCGAGCCGGGCGTAAGAGCCAGCCGGTCGGCGATGGTGCTCATCTTGTGGCGCTGCCCCGCCTCCAGCGTCTCCCCACCCGCGAACCGTGCCGACGAATAGCTCATCGTGTCGTCCAGCCAGGCGGCGTAGAAGTCATTGCCCAGATCGTAATGCTCGGCGATGTTGCGGCGCGCGGCGGCCGGCGTGTTGCGCCGGAGCCAGTGGACGGCGCGGTTCACCCGCCGCCATGGCCCCTTCGCCCGCGCCGCGTCGGCCAGCGTGACGCCGTTCCGCATGAACAGGTCGAACAGCGGCACCGGGTCCGCCGACCACCACTCCCCTGCCGCCCAGGCGCGATACCAGCCGACCGAGCCGCTCGTCGCCAGCCGGACGAGCGCGCGCCAGGAGCGCAGCTCGACCACCGCGCGCGGCCCCTCGCCGCGTCCGCCCAGCAGCCGCACGCTGCCGTCGGGCAGATGCCCCTCCAGCGACCCCGCCTCCAGCCCCCGGTCGATGGCGTCGAGCACCCGGTGCATCGACGGCGCGGCCAGACGGGCGAGGAGGCCGGTGCCCGCCGCGAAGCCATGGCCGCGCCGGACCAGATGCTTCCCGCGCTTTGTCCGGACGCCGTTCATGACCGGGCTGATGGCGCAAGGCAAGGCGACGGGCAACCGCCCACCTTCCCGGTCGCTAAGCGCGCGCTCTCGCCGCCTTCCACGCCGCCATCGCCCGCTCGCGCGCGGCCTTGTGACCGACCATCTTCGGCGGGTAGTCGGCCGGCCGTGTATCCTCGCCCGGGTCGTGGATGTCGGCGTCGGGCAGGTGCGCCAACTCCGGCATCCAGCGGCGGATATATCCGCCCGCGTCGAATTTCTCCGACTGGGACAGCGGCGCCATCATGCGGTGGAACGGCGCGGCGTCCACGCCGCTGCCCGCCACCCACTGCCAGTTGGTCGAGTTGTTGCCGTAGTCCGCGCCGCACAGGGTGTCCCAGAACCACCGCTCGCCCGCCTGCCATTCGATCAGCAGGTGCTTCACCAGGAAGCTGGCGGTGAGCAGGCGCAAGCGGTTGTGCATCCAGCCCGAGGCCCACAGCTCCCGCATCCCGGCGTCGACGATCGGATAGCCGGTGGTGCCCCGCCGCCAGCGCTCCAGGTCCGCTCGCACCTCGGGATCGTCGAGGTCGCGGTAGAGGCGGTCGGCGGGGAAGCGCGGGTTCGCCTCTCGCCAGCCCTGGTCGGGGACCTTCATGATCAGCGTCTGGGCGAAGTCGCGCCAGGCCAGCTCTTTCCGAAAGACCTCTGTGACATTCGGATCGGGGGCATCGGCGATGGCGTGCCACACGGTCGCGGCCGAGATGTCGCCCATGTGCAGGTGCGGCGACAGGCGGCTGGTCGCGTCGGCGGAGGGGTGGTCGCGGCATTCCGCATAGTCGCCGACCCGCTCGACCATGGTGGAGAGACGCTCGGCCGCCCCGCGCTCGCCCGGCGTCCACTCCTCACGGAAACCGGCCGCCCAGTCGGGCCTGGTCGGCGGCAAGGCCCAGTCGTCGAGCCCGTCGCTCTCCGGCCACTCGTCGGGAGCCGGGATGCGATCGGGGGCCGGCAGCGGATCGGGTGGCGGCAGCTGATCCTGCAGTGCCCGCCAGAACGGCGTGTAGATCCTGTAGGCGTCGCCCGCGCCGGTGGCGACGCGGCCGATCTCGTGCAGGTAGTTGCCGGGGTGGAGGCGCAGATCGACCCGCTCCGCCAGCCGGTCCTGCGCCTTGCGCCACCAGGGCTCCCAATGCTGGACCGCATGGACGGCGGCCGCGCCCGTCTCCTCCACCAGCTCGGCCAGCACCGCGTCCGCGCGCCCGCGCCGCAGGATCAGGCGCGACCCCCGCGCCTCCAGATCGGCGGCCAGCGAGGCGAGCGAATGGTGCAGCCACCAGCGCTGCGCCCCACCCATCCGCCGGTCATCCTCGCCCTCGGCCGGAGTCTCGTCGTCCAGGACGTAGACCGGCAGCACCGGCCCCGCCTCGCACGCGGCCGCCAGAGCGGGCTGGTCGGCCAGGCGCTGGTCGCGTCGGAACCAGACGATGTGCGGTGCGGTCATGGGGTTCCCCGGAAGCTTCGGGGGCGTCAGCGCCGCACGCCGGAGCAAGGTTCCGCTCGGCACCCGGTCCGGCCCAACGGCGTCACTCCCGCCGGGGCTGTTTTTCCACCTGCCAGGTCTGACCCTTGGCGACCAGCTTCTGCAGGTCGGCCACCTTGCCCTCGCGCGCCATCCGGCCCTGCTCCGATACGGCGGAGTCGAAGGTTGGCGCGGGGTCGTCCAGCAGCACGCCCAATGCCATCGGGAACGCGCCGAACGGCATCTCGACCAGCAGGTGCGCCATCATGCGGCTGGTGACGTCGTGGACGCGCACGCCCGCCGCCTGCCAGTTGCCGCCCCCGACCTCGACCACCGTGAGCGCCAGCGTGTCGGCGTCGAGCGCGATGCCCTTCGTCCCCTTGTCGAACAGCATCGGCTCGCCGTCGGCCAGCCACAGCTGCCCGGTCGCCGCGTTCGCCTTGTCCGCGAACTCGCCGAACACGTCCTTGTTGTAGACGATGCAGTTCTGGAAGATCTCCACGAACGCCGCGCCCCGATGCTCGTAGGCGGAGACGAGCACGTCCGGGAGCTGCTTCGAGATGTCAATCGCGCGGGCGACGAACCGCGCGCCGGAGCCCAGCGCGAAGGCGCACGGATTGGCCGGGCGATCCACCGAGCCGAAGGGGGTGGACGGCGTGCGCGTTCCCGGCCGGCTGGTGGGTGAGTACTGCCCCTTGGTCAGGCCGTAAATCTCGTTGTTGAACAGCAGGATCTGGGTGTCGAGATTGCGGCGCAGAACATGCATCGTGTGGTTGCCGCCGATCGACAGCGCGTCGCCGTCGCCGGTGATGATCCACACGTCCAGCTCCGGATTGGCGAGCTTCACCCCCGTGGCCACCGCCGGCGCGCGCCCGTGGATGGTGTGGAAGCCGTAGGTTTCCATGTAATAGGGGAAGCGGCTCGAACAGCCGATGCCCGACACGAACACGGTCTTCGCCGGGTCCGCCCCGATGCGCGGCATGGTGCGCTGCACCGCCTTGAGCACAGCATAGTCGCCGCAGCCCGGGCACCAGCGCACCTCCTGATCGGTCTCCCAGTCCTTTGGGGTGGTGGCGATGGGGGTCATGTCGTTCATGGCATCGGTCCTGCAAACCCCTCTCCCGGCGGGAGAGGGAGGGGCCCGCCGCGAAGCGGTGGGAGGGTGAGGGTGACGGCGCTCGCCGACGGCCGGTCACCCTCACCCTGTCCCTCTCCCACAGGGAGAGGGGACGCTGTGGCAACGGCTCGCATCACTGCTCCACGCCCACTGGATTGGGCAGTTTGATCCCGGTGGGCGCGACCGACCCCCCGGACGCACCGGCGAGCGCCTGCTCGAACTCCGCCTCCAGCTCCGCGATGGTGAAGGGCTGGCCGGAGACCTTGTTGAGCGGGCGGGCATCGACCAGCAGCTGGTCGCGCAGCAGGGTCTTTAGCTGGCCGGTGTTCATTTCCGGAACCATCACCTGATCGTAACTATGCAGCAAGTCGGCAAGATTGCCCGGCAGCGGCCAAATATGGCGCAGGTGGACGTGGGCCACGCTCCGCCCCTTGGCGCGCAGGCGCTTCACCGCCTGATGGATGGGGCCGTAGGTCGAGCCCCAGCCGACGACCGCCAGCGTGTCGCCGGCCTCTCCCAAATCGACCTCCTGATCGGGCACCTCGATGTTGGCGACCTTGTCGTGGCGCAGCTTCGTCATCCGGGCGTGGTTGGCGGGGGAATAGTCGATGTGTCCCGTCCCGGCCGCCTTCTCGATGCCGCCCACCCGATGGAGCAGGCCGGGCGTGCCGGGCTTGACCCACGGCCGCGCGAGCTTCTCGTCGCGCTCATACGGCCGGAACTCGCCCTCCGGCGCGTCGTCCAGGAACGCGACCGGGAAGCGTTCATAGGTGGCCATGTCCGGCACCTTCCACGGCTCGGCGGCATTGGCGATGTAGCCGTCCGTCAAGAGAACGACCGGGCTCATCGCCTCCACCGCCATCCGCACCGCCACGATCGCCGTCTCGAAGGCGTCGGCGGCCGACCGCGCGGCGACCACCGGTAGCGGCGCGTCGCCGTTGCGGCCATAGACGGCCTGGTAGAGGTCCGACTGCTCGGTCTTGGTCGGCAGGCCGGTGGACGGCCCGCCCCGCTGCGAGTTCACGATCACCAGCGGCAGCTCGACCATGATCGCCAGCCCCATCGCCTCGGTCTTGAGCGCGAGGCCGGGGCCGGACGACGAGGTGACCCCCAGCTGCCCGGCATAGCTCGCCCCGATCGCGGCGCAGATCGCGGCGATCTCGTCCTCCGCCTGGAACGTCGTGACATCATATTCACGCAAGCGACTGAGATGATGGAGGATCGCCGACGCCGGCGTGATCGGATAGCCGCCGAAGAACATCGGCAGCCCGGCCAGCTGCGCGCCCGCCACCAGCCCGAGCGACAGCGCCTCCGCGCCTGTGACCGTGCGCCACAGCCCCTCCTCGACCGGAGCGGGCGCGATGTGGTGCTGCTTGAGTGGACCGGACAGCTCGGCCGTCTCGCCATAGGCGTGGCCGGCGTTGAGCGCGGCGGTGTTCGCCTCCGCCAGTTCCGGCGCGCGGGCGAACTTGGCCGTCAGCCAGTCGACGATCGGCTGGCGGTCGCGGTCGAACATCCAGAGCGCCAGGCCCAGCGTCCACATGTTCTTGCAGCGCAGCGCCTCCTTGTTGCCGAGGCCGAAGGGCTTCACCGCCTCCAGCGTCAAGGCGGAAATGTCGAAGGCCAGCAGCCGGTAGTCGGCGAGGCTGCCGTCCTCCAGCGGGTTGGCGTCGTACTTCGCCTTGGTCAGGTTGCGGTCGCCGAACTCGCCCGAATCCGCGATGATCAGGCCGCCGGGCACCAGCGCCTCGACATTCACCTTCAGCCCGGCCGGGTTCATCGCGACCAGCACGTCCGGCCGGTCGCCCGCCGTGGTGATCTCGCTCGAGCCGAAGTTGATCTGGAAGGCGGAGACGCCGAACAAAGTGCCCTGCGGCGCGCGGATTTCAGCCGGAAAATCGGGGAAGGTGGCGAGGTCGTTGCCGGCGAGCGCGGTGGACAGGGTGAACTGCCCGCCCGTCAGCTGCATCCCGTCGCCGGAGTCCCCGGCGAAGCGCACGACGACGCTCTCCATCGCCGGCTCGGCGTGAGCCTCCTGCGGCGTGACGGTGTGGGAGGCGGTGGCCATGGGCGGGTCCTGTTTCGTTCGCTCCACACGACTTAGGCCGTGAGGCCACGTGGTCCAAGAGGGGAATGGTTGGGCGGGGTAAAGGGATGCGCCCTCGCCCCGGAAGGGGCTCGTTACAAATAGCCGCTACCGTCTTCGTCATCCCCGCGAAAGCGGAGATCCATGCGCCACCTGAGGGGGACGGGGCCTGGATCCCCGCCTTCGCGGGGATGACGATGTTAAATGCGGGGATGACGATGTTGAACAACACAACGGTCCCCTGAAGGGGAGAGGGCTTTACAGCAGCCCGTCGGCCAATGTGGCGATCACCGCCGCGTGCCGCCGCGCGATCGTGATCGGGTCTGGGCCATATCCTCCGCCAGGCGTGCTCGCCAGCGCCACGCCGGCTGCGCGCGCGGTGACCGCCACCATCTGGTCGCGCGCAGCGATGCCGGCGTCCGTCAGTGCCAGCCGCCCCAGCCGATCGTCGCGATGGACGTCGACTCCGCCCTGATACAGCACCAGATCGGGCCGCCAGCCGAACCCCTCCTCGAGAGCGGGCGCCAGCGCGGCGAGATAGTCCGCATCCTCCAGCCCGTCCGTCAGCGGCACGTCCAGCGTCGAGCGCGCCTTGCGAGCCGGGAAATTCTTGGCCGCATGGACGGACAGCGTGAACACCCGCGCCTCCCCTGCCATCAACACCGCCGTGCCGTCGCCCTGATGCACGTCCAGGTCGAGGATCAGGATGCGGCCCGCCCGCCCCTCGTCGAGCAGGCGGCGGGCGGCCACCGCCAGGTCGTTGAACACGCAATAGCCCGCGCCCGTGCCGTACAGCGCGTGGTGGCTGCCGCCCGCCCCGTGCGCGGCGAATCCGTGCTCCCGCGCCAGCAAGGCGGCCCGATAGGTGCCGCCCAGCGTGGTGGCGGAGCGGGCGGCGACCGCCGGCGTCACCGCGAAGCCGATGCGCCGTTCCACCTCCGGCGCCACCCGGCACTCCCGCACCGCCGCGACGTAGCCGGGGTCGTGCGCGCGCTCCAGCCACTCGGCCGGCATCGCCTCCGCCCGCACCTCCCTGAGCGAGCGCAACACCGCCAGCTCGACGGGGATGTGCGCGTACTTGCCGAGCACGGTGCTGCTGGACGAGGTCGTGCGGTAGAGCGGATGGGTGACGAGCGGGATCATGCAGTGGTCGATCCATGCTGCGGTGCGACGAAACGGTGGACAGGCACGACGGATTGGATCATGGGCGTTCGTCTCCTGTTCCGCCGAGAAATGCAACGATGCCCGTGACTTCCCCTCTCCAGCCCACCGACTATCGCCCGTGCGCGGGCATCATGCTGGTCAACCGCCAGGGCAAGGTGTTCGTCGCCCGGCGGCTCGATGGCACCGCCGACACCTGGCAGATGCCGCAGGGCGGGATCGACGACGGCGAGGGGGCGGAGGCCGCGGCGTTGCGCGAGTTGACGGAGGAGACCGGCGTCGCGCCCGATCGCGTGGCGGTGATCGGCCGGTCGGACGCCGAGCACGTCTACGATCTGCCGGACGAGCTGATGGGGCGGTTGTGGGGCGGGCGCTTCCGCGGCCAGCGCCAGAGCTGGTTCTGCCTGCGATTCCTGGGGGAGGACGGCGAGGTCGACCTCGACACCGAGCATCCGGAGTTCTCCGACTGGCGCTGGGCGGAGCCCGACGAGCTGCCGGATCTGGCGGTGCCGTTCAAGCGCGCGCTCTACCGCGCCGTCCTGGCGGAGTTCCGCGAGCTTCTGTGAGGCTGGCCGGTCGCCGCCGCCTCGGTTAGGAGGCAGGCGATGACACTGTCCTCCTACGATCAGGCGATGCTCGGGCGCGCCGCCGACGCGCCGATGCTGGAGCGGACCCGCCGCTGGGCGGAGATCCCGAGCGGCACCGCCGACCTGCCCGGGCTGAACCGGATGTTCGGGGAACTGGCCGATGCCGCGAGCACGCTGCCCGGACAGATCGAGCGGGTGAGCGCCGAGCCGGTCACGGCCGTGGCGCCCGACGGCGAGGAGCGGGAGGTGGCTCATGGCGACCACCTGCTGCTGACAGTGCGTCCGGAGGCTCCGGTGCAGATCCTGCTGAGCGGCCACATGGACACTGTCTATGGACCCGATCACCCGTTCAAGCGCGTCATGGATCGGCCGGATGGCGCGCTGAATGGCCCCGGCACGGCGGACATGAAGGGCGGCCTCGCCGTGGCACTGGCGGCGCTGGAGGCGTGGGAGGGACGGCCCGGCGCCGACCGGCTGGGCTATCAGCTGATGATCAATTCGGACGAGGAGACCGGCTCCGCCTCCTCCGCCGCCCTGATCGCGCGTGTGGCGGCGGGCAAGCACGCGGCGCTGACCTACGAACCGGCGCTGCCCGACGGCACGCTGGCCGGCGCGCGCGGCGGCAGCGGCAACTTCTCGCTCACGGTCCACGGCCGCTCCGCCCATGCGGGCCGCAATCCACGCGACGGCCGCAACGCGCTGGTTGCCGCCGCCGACCTCGCGCTGCGTCTGAACGCGCTGGTCCGCGAGGGGCTGTCGGTGAACCCCGCGCGGATCGATGGCGGCGGGCCGAACAACGTCGTACCGGAGCGGGCGACCTTGCGGATCAACTTCCGCCCCGCCTCGCCCGAGGATCAGGCGGAGGTGGAGGCGGCGCTGCCCGCGCTGGTCGCCGCCATCGAGCGCGAGCACGACGTCATGGTCCGCACCCATGGCGGCTTCGGCCGCCCGCCCAAGCCGCTCTCGCCGGCTGCCGAGCGATTGTTCGGCCGGGTGCGGGACTGCGGCGGTATGCTCGGCCTCGACATCGCTTGGAAGGCGACCGGAGGTGTCTGCGACGGCAACAACATCGCGGCCGTCGGCGTGCCGGTGGTCGACACGATGGGTGCGCGCGGCGGGGCGATCCACTCATCCGACGAGTTCCTGATTCCCGAGAGCCTGCCCGAGCGTGCGCAACTCTCCGCGCTGGTCCTCGCCAGCCTGGCGGAGCGCCCGCTGTGACCGCGCTGATCCGCCCCGCCACGCCCGACGACCTGCCCGCACTCTACGAGATGGCGAAGCTGACCGGCGGCGGCTTCACGAACCTGCCGCCCGACCGCGGCGCGCTGAGGGCGCGGCTGGAGCGCTCCGCCGCCGCCTTCTCCAGCGACCGGACCGAGCCCGGCGACGACCTGTTCGTGCTCGTGCTGGAGACCGACGACGGCGACGTGCGCGGCACCTGCCAGATCTTCGCGCTGGTGGGCCAGTCCACCCCCTTCTACTCCTATCGCCTCTCCACCCTCACCCAGCAGTCGAAGGAGCTGGACCGCACGATCCGCGCCGAGATGCTGACGCTCACCACCGACCTGGAGGGGTCGAGCGAGGTCGGGGGGCTGTTCCTGCACCCGTCCGCGCGCGCCGGCGGGCTGGGCGCGCTGCTGGCGCGGTCGCGCTATCTGTTCATCCAGGCGCACCGGGCACGCTTTTCCGACTGGCTGCTGGCCGAGCTGCGCGGGATCATCGACGAGGGTGGGGGATCGCCCTTCTGGGACGGACTCGCCGGTCGCTTCTTCGGCATGGACTTTTCCGAGGCCGACCAGTTCAACGCCGTCAACGGCCACCAATTCATCGCCGACCTGATGCCCAAGCATCCGGTCTACACCGCGCTGCTGCCCGACACCGCCCGCGCCGTGATCGGCAAGCCGCACCCCTCGGGCCGCGCGGCCATGCGGATGCTGGAGGCGGAGGGCTTCGCCTATGAGGAGTATGTCGACATCTTCGACGGTGGCCCGACCATGCTGGCGCGCACCGACGCCGTGCGATCCGTGCGCGACGCCGAGGAGGCGACCGTGCTGCGGCTGGAGGATTCGGGCGAGGCCGCGCTGGTCTCGATCGGCCGGCTCGCCAACTTCCGCGCCGCCTTCGGCCGGGTGAGCCACGCGGGCGGGGGTCGGGTCACGCTGGACCGCGCCACCGCCGACCGCATGGGCGTCGCGCCGGGCGACAGCGTGCTGCACATCGACCGCTGATGCTGACCGAGATCAACTTCGACGGGATCATCGGCCCCAGCCACAACTACGCCGGCCTGTCGCCCGGCAACCTCGCCAGCGCCGCTCACGCCGGCGCCGTCTCGCATCCGCGCGCGGCGGCGTTGCAGGGGCTTGAGAAGATGCGCGCCAGCCTGGCGCTGGGACTGGTGCAGGGCGTCCTGCCGCCGCTGGATCGGCCCAACGAGGGCTGGCTCCAACGTCTTGGCACGACGATGGCGGGCGCCGAGCCTCACCTGCGCGCCGCCGCCAGCTCCGCGTCCGCCATGTGGGCCGCCAACGCCGCCACCGTCTCGCCCGCGCCCGACACGCGCGACGGCCGCTGCCACCTGGCGGTCGCCAATCTCCAGACGATGGCGCACCGCAGCCACGAATGGCCCGGCACGCTCGCCAGCCTGCGCCTCGCCTTCGCCGATCCGGCCTTCGCGGTGCATCCGCCCGTCCCCTCCTCCTTCGGCGACGAGGGCGCGGCGAACCACATGCGCCTCGCCCTCTCGCATGGCGAGCCGGGCGTCGAGATCTTCGTCCATGGCGAGGCCGGCGGCCCCTTCCCCGCCCGCCAGTCGCTCGAAGCGTCGAAGGCGGTGGCGCGCACCCACGGCCTGGATCCCGACCGCACCCTGTTCCTCGCCCAGTCCGAAGAAGCGATCGCGGCCGGCGCCTTCCACAACGACGTCGTCGCGGTCGCCAACGAGCGCCTGCTGCTCGCCCACGGTCGCGCTTTCGCCGAACCGGAGCGGCTGACCGGCTGGCTGGCCGAGCGCGCGCCGTGGGCCGAGGTGCTGTGGGTGCCGGACGCCGAGGTCAGCCTGGCGGACGCCATCGCCTCCTACCTGTTCAACGCCCAGCTGGTCACGCTGCCGGCGGGCGAACAGTCGCTGATCGTCCCGACTGAGGCCGACGCCACGCCGTCGGTGCGCGCGTGGCTGGACCGGCAGCTCGCGGGCAACGGGCCGATCCGGCGGGTCGAGGTGGTCGACGTGCGCGAATCGATGGCGAACGGCGGCGGTCCCGCCTGCCTGCGCCTGCGCGTCGTCTGCGACCCGGCGCGGGTCGATCCCCGCTTTCTGATGGATGAGACCCGGCTCGACCGGCTCGCGGCCGTGATCGGGGAACACTGGCCCGAGGCGCTGGAGCCCTCGAACCTGTCCGCCCCCCCCTTCGGCGACCGGATGCGCTCCGCCCGATGCGCCCTGCTCGCCGTGCTCGACCTGTCCGAGCTGGCGTGAGCGGACGGTTCCCCCGCCCCGCGCGGCCTGACCGATTCTGGGGCAGGCGCGCGCGACCCGTTGTCGGTCCCGCGCGTTTCGTGATTGTGAGGCCCATGTCCCCCCTCAAGCTGTCCCCCCTCAAGCGCATCGGCCGTCTGTTCGTCGTCAAAACCCGCTGGGAGGCGTGGCTGATCGTCTACGCCATCGCGGTCGGCGCGGTGACGCGCGGCCACCTGTACATGGCCCACTATCCCGGCTGGATGGGCTGGACCCTGTTCGCCGCCTGCGCGTCGCTGCCGCTGGTGGCGGGGCCGGCGCTGCTGGATGCGTTTCCGAAGCGGGAAAAGGATGGCTCCTGACGGCGACAGTCCGATAGAGAGCGGGGCCGTCCTTCCCGTCATTGCGAGGAGCCGAAGGCGACGAAGCAATCCAGTTGCTGAGCCACCGCCTGGGTGGATTGCTTCGCCTGCGGCTCGCAATGACGGATGTGAGCCGAACGGTCGCCGGCCCCTCACTCCAGCTCCAGGATGACCTCGTCCACGGCCAGGCTGTCCCCGGGCTTCGCCCGCACATCCGACACCCGGCCCGTCTTGCCCGCGCGCAGGATGTTCTCCATCTTCATCGCCTCGACCACGGCGAGCGGCTGGCCGGCCTCCACCGCATCGCCCTCCCCGACATGCAGCTGCGTGAGCAGGCCCGGCATCGGGCAGAGCAGGAAGCGCGAGAGGTCGGGCGGGACCTTCTCGATCATGTGGACCGCGTGGTCGGCGATGTGCTCCGGCAGGACGCGCAGCCGGTGGCGCGCGCCACGCGTGTGGAGGATCAGGCCGGCGCACCACCCCTCGATGCCGATGGTCAGCGTCTCCCCGTCCAGGTCGGCGGAGACCTGCGCGTCGCCCGGCTCGTAGGCGAGCGACAGGTCGAGCGGCTCGCCGGCCACGGTCACGCGGTCGCCGGACAGCTCGACCGCCCACTCGCGCTCGCCGTCCCGCACCCGCCAGCGCGCCGGGGGGCGCAGCCGCCCGCCCAGCTGTCCGTCGGTGCGCAGCGCCCGGTCCCAGCGCGCGGTCGCCACGAACGCCGCCACCGCCGCCAGCCCGCGCCGCAGCGACTCGTCGGCGGGCGCGCCCTCGAAGCCCTCCGGATACTCCTCCGCGATGAAGCCGGTGGTGAGGCGACCCTCACGGAAGCGCGGGTGCTGCATGAGCGCGGACAGGAAGTCGAGGTTGGTCGCCGGCCCCTCGATCCGGAACTCGTCCAAGGCCGCGATCTGCAGGTCGATCGCCGCCTCGCGGGTGGCTGCGTGGGTGATCAGCTTGGCGATCATCGGGTCGTAGTGGATCGACACCTCGCCGCCCTCCGCGACGCCGTCGTCGACACGGACCGTTGTTTCCTCGTCATTGCGAGCGGAGCGAAGCAATCCAGCTTCGGCGCCGCTGGATTGCTTCGTCGCGTCGCTCCTCGCAATGACGGCGGGCGCCTCATACCTCACCAGCCGCCCCGTGCTCGGCAGGAACCCGCGATAGGGGTCCTCGGCATAGACGCGCGATTCCATCGCCCAGCCGGTCAGCGTCACGTCGGCCTGCCCGAGCGGCAGCCTTTCGCCCGCCGCAACGCGGATCATCTGTTCGACCAGATCGAGCCCGGTGACGCACTCCGTCACCGGATGCTCGACCTGCAAACGGGTATTCATTTCAAGGAAATAGAACGAGCGGTCGGCACCGACGATCAACTCCACCGTGCCCGCCGAATAATAACCGACGGCGCGCGACAGGGCGACCGCCTGCTCGCCCATCGCGCGGCGCATCTCCGGCGTGACGAAGGGCGACGGGGCCTCCTCGACCACCTTCTGGTGGCGGCGCTGGACGGAACATTCGCGCTCGCCGAGATAGAGGATCGTGCCGTGCTGGTCGCCCAGCACCTGGATCTCGATGTGGCGCGGGTCCTCCACGAACTTCTCGATGAACACGCGGTCGTCGCCGAACGACGCCAGCCCCTCGCGCTTGGTCGCCTCGAACCCGTCGCGCACGTCCTGTTCGCTGTAGGCGAGCCGCATCCCCTTGCCGCCGCCGCCCGCCGACGCCTTCATCATGACCGGATAGCCGATCTCGGCCGCGATGCGGACCGCATGCTCCGTGTCGTCGATCTCGCCGACGAAGCCCGGCACGACGGACACGCCCGCCTCGAGCGCCAGCTTCTTCGACTCGATCTTGTCGCCCATCGCCGCGATGGCGTTCGGCGGCGGACCGATGAAGGCGATACCGGCCTTCGCGCAGGCGGTGGCGAAGCTCTCCCGCTCCGACAGGAAGCCATAGCCCGGATGGATCGCGTCCGCGCCCGTCTGCCTGGCGGCGGCGAGGATCAGGTCGGCGTTGAGGTAGCTCTCGGCGGCGGGCGCGGGACCGAGCCGCACCGCCTCGTCCGCCAGCTCGACATGAGGGGCACGCGCATCGGCATCGGAATAGACCGCCACCGTGGCGATCCCCATGCGCCGCGCCGTACGGATGACCCGACAGGCGATCTCGCCCCGGTTGGCGATCAGGATCTTGGTGAACAAACGTCGAGTCCTCTCAAGGATACCAGATGCCGGAGTAACCCACTAAGAACAGCATCGGCAAAAGTGCTACGAACATGAGAACGCAACCCGAACGGGGGACGTGCCAAGCCCGGTCTTCACCACGCTCGAGTTCCTCCGACGTGAAGCCCGGCTCATCGTTCACTTTGTCGCCACCCGCATCGGTTCCTCACCCTTCATAATCGCTCCGAGATATCGGAGTGAACCGGCTACGTCATTGCGAGCGAAGCGAAGCAATCCAGACCGGAGCGCGCCTCCTGGATTGCCGCGTCGCTTCGCTCCTCGCAATGACGGTTCACCATGGCGTCATCCTGCCTGATCGTCACCCCGGCCTTTAGCCGGGGTCCAGCTTCTGCCCCACCACCGAAGGAGAAGCTGGATGCCGGGTCAAGCCCGGCATGACGTGGTGGGGGAGCGCATCGGCTCCTCGCCCGCCATCGGCTCCAGACCCAGCTTGGCGAACAGCGCCGCGTCCGCCCCGCCGCCAGCGTTGCCGGTCGTCAAGAGCTTGTCGCCCGTGAAGATCGAGTTCGCGCCGGCCAGGACGCAGAGCGCCTGCGTCGCCTCGGACATGCTCTCGCGGCCCGCGCTCAGACGGACCATGGAGCGGGGCATGGTGATGCGCGCGACCGCGACCGTGCGGACGAACTCGATGTCGTCGATCTTGGCGAGCGGCGTGTCGGCCAGCATGTCGCCCAAGGGCGTGCCGCGCACCGGCACCAGCGCGTTCACCGGCACGCTTTCCGGATGGCGCGGGAGCGTGGCGAGCGCGTGGACGAAGCCGACCCGGTCCGCGCGCGTCTCGCCCATCCCCACGATCCCGCCGCAGCACACCGCGATCCCGGCGTCGCGCACATGGCCCAGCGTCTCCAGTCGGTCGCCGAAGGTCCGCGTGGTGATGATGTCGCCATAGCGCTCGGGCGAGGTGTCGATGTTGTGGTTGTAGTAGTCGAGGCCGGCGTCGGCGAGCGCCCGGGCCTGGTGCGGCTCCAGCATGCCGAGCGTCATGCAGGTCTCCAGCCCCATGGCCTTGACGCCCTCGACCATCGCAACGACGTTGGGCAGATCGCGGTCCTTCGGATTGCGCCAGGCCGCGCCCATGCAGAAGCGTTGCGAGCCCGCCGCCTTGGCCTCGGCGGCGGCGGCGAGCACGTCGTCCACCGCCATCAGCTTCTCGGCCTTGAGGCCGGTCGAATGGTGCGCCGACTGCGAGCAATAGCCGCAATCCTCAGGGCACCCGCCGGTCTTGATCGACAGCAGCGTGCAGAGCTGGACCTCGCCGGGCGCGTGATGCGCGCGGTGAGTGTCGGCGGCGCGCAGGATCAGGTCGTGGAAGGGGAGGTCGAAGAGGGCCGCGATCTCGGCGCGGGTCCAGTCGGTGCGGGTGTGGGCCATCAAGGGACGCTATGCCCGAAGTTGGTGAAGAGGAAATAGCAGATGGTCACGCACGCCAGAGCCATGGCAAGCGAACTTCCTTTCACCAGGGCTGACACGAGCAACTCCTTCGCACGGCCGGCTCGATAGCCTTTCCCGGCGATCGGCAGTGCCTGACTGGCGCCGAACACCGAAGCGAGCCCGATCCCGAGGACAAGAAGGTAGGAGGAGGCCGTCAGGACGTAGACGATCACCGCAGTGAAGCTCTCCGGCACCGCCAGATAGTTCCAGAATAAGGCCATGACGATGAGCGCTGGACCGGTCTGGGCGGCAGTCAGGTGCGCCGACAGCCCCATTCTCGGATTACGGAGCACCGGAATGGCGAAACCGATGAGCAATCCCAGCGTGAAGAGCACGAACCCGGCAGCGCCCAGGAATATCGCAGGTCCACTCACTCGGCGGCTTCCTCTCGCGGCGGCATGTTGTGGCCGAGCAGGCGCAGCACGTCGGCCGCGCAGTCGAGCACGTGGCTGCCCGGCCCATAGATGCCGCGCACGCCCGCGTCACGCAGCGCTGAGTAGTCCTGCGCCGGGATCACCCCGCCCGCGATCACCTGGATGTCGCTCCGCCCCGCGTCGCGCAGGCGGTTGATGAGCGCGGGGATCAGGGTGGCGTGGCCGGCGGCCAGACTCGACGCGCCGACCACGTCCACGTCCGCCGCGATCGCCATGTCGCACGCCTCGTGCGGGGTCTGGAACAGGGGGCCGCTGGTCACCTCGAAGCCCAGGTCGGCGAAGGCGGAGGCGATCAGGTTCGCGCCCCGGTCGTGCCCGTCCTGCCCCATCTTGGCGACGAACAGCCGGGGCGCGCGGCCGAGCCGGGTGGCGACCGACCGGACGCCGGACGTGATCTCCGCCCAACGTGGGTCGCCCTCGTAGGCCCCGCCATAGACGCCCTTCACCGGCACGGGCCGCGTGCCGTAGCGGCCGAACACGTCCTCCATCGCCGCGCTGATCTCGCCCAGCGTGGCGGACGCGCGGGCGGCCTCCACGGCCAGCGCGAGGAGGTTCGTCTCCCCCCCACCCGCTCGTCCCGAGCTTGTCGAAGGACGTTCCTGGTCCGGGACCGGCGCTTCGACAGGCTCAGCGTGAGCGGGTGTGGAGGCGGAGGGATCTGTCCTCGCTCCCTCCCGCAGCCGGTCCAGCGCCGCCCGGCACGCGCCCTCGTCGCGCGCCGCGCGCACCGCCTCGATCCGCTCGACCTGCCCCGCGCGCACCTTCGCGTTGTCGATGGTGAGGATGTCGAGCTCCTCCTCCTCCTCCAGCCGGTATTTGTTGACGCCGACCACCACGTCCTCGCCCCGGTCCACGCGCGCCTGGCGGGCGGCGGCGGCCTCCTCGATCATGCGCTTGGGCCAGCCGGCGGCGACCGCGTCGGTCATGCCGCCGTCGGCCTCCACCCGTTCGATCAGCGCCCACGCCTTGTCGGCCAGCTCGGTCGTCAGCGCCTCGACATAGTGGGAGCCGCCCAGCGGATCGACGGTCCTGGTGAAGCCCGCCTCCTCCGCCAGGATCAGCTGGGTGTTGCGCGCGATGCGCGCCGAGAAGTCGGTCGGCAGCGCCACCGCCTCGTCGAGCGAGTTGGTGTGCAGCGACTGGGTGCCGCCCAAGGTCGCCGCCATCGCCTCGACGGTGGTGCGGACCACGTTGTTGTAGGGGTCCTGCTCGGTCAGCGACACGCCGCTGGTCTGGCAGTGGGTGCGCAGCATCTGGCTGCGCGCCGAGCCGCCGAACTCCACCACGATCCGGCTCCACAGCGTGCGGGCGGCGCGCAGCTTGGCGATCTCCATGAAGAAGTTCATGCCGATGCCGAAGAAGAACGACAGCCGCCCCGCGAACTCGTCGATGTGCAGCCCGCGCTCCAGTGCGGAGCGGATGTAGGCCGCGCCGTCGGCCAGGGTGAAGGCGAGCTCCTGCACCGCCGTCGCCCCGGCCTCGTGCATATGATAGCCGCTGATGGATATGGAGTTGAAACGCGGCATGAACTCCGCCGTGTAGGCGATGATGTCGGCGACGATCCTCATGCTCGGCCCGGGCGGGTAGATGTAGGTGTTGCGGACCATGAACTCCTTCAGGATGTCGTTCTGGATGGTCCCGGACAGCCGGTCGGCCGACACCCCCTGACGCTCGGCCGCGACGATGAAGAAGGCGAGCCCGGGGATCACCGCGCCGTTCATCGTCATGCTGACGCTCATCTTGTCGAGCGGGATGCCGTCGAACAGGATCGCCATGTCCTCGACCGTGTCGATCGCGACGCCGGCCTTGCCGACATCGCCCGTGACGCGCGGATGGTCGGAGTCGTAGCCCCGGTGGGTGGCGAGGTCGAAGGCCACCGACAGCCCCTTCTGCCCGGCGGCCAGGTTGCGGCGATAGAAGGCGTTGGACTCCTCCGCCGTCGAGAAGCCGGCATATTGCCGGATCGTCCATGCCCGGCCGGCATACATGCTGGCCTTCACGCCGCGCGTGTAGGGCGGGAAGCCGGGCAGGTTGGTGGGATCGTCGCCGGTGTAGAGCGGCTGGACGGTGATGCCCTCCGGCGTTTCGGTGGTGAGATCGCGCCCCTTCACCTCCTTCGCGGCGAGCGCGCGCCAGTCGTCCAGCGTTGGGTGGTCCCTCGCAGACGTGGGCGTGGTCGTGGCCGCAGGGGGGCGCGTGGTGCCGGCATCCTCGCCGGTGTTGGTCTCCACGGGAGGGGCTTGGTCGCTCTTGCTCATCAGTCCCACCTACTCCGTTCGGGCTGAGCTTGTCGAAGCCCCGCTGTTCTTCAGGAGGCTGTAGAAAGAAGGACAGCCCTTCGACAAGGCGATTGTGTCTTTTGCAAACCCAAGAGGCCGACTTCGGCTGGGGGAGCGGTGGTTCCAATCGTATTGTGCTCTTACCACCCCCGCTCGTCCTGAGCCTGTCGAAGGACGTACAAGGGTTCAGCCGCAACGACCACCTGACGTGCCTCGCCCAACGTCCTTCGACAGGCTCAGGACGAGCGGATAAGTGGCGGGAGTTCAAGGTCCGCCCTCGCGTTGCGAGTGGTCGGGGTGAAGCTCTGGGTTTGCAAACTACATAATCGCCTTCGACAAGCTCAGGGCGAGCGGTGGGTCTAGTGCCCGGGTGCCTCCATCAGCTCCACCAGCACCCCGCCCATATCCTTGGGATGCAGGAACACGATCGGAGTCCCGTGAGCCCCGATCCTCGGTTCCCCCAGCGTCCGCTTGCCCGCTTCGCGCAGCTCCGCGATCGCAGCGTGGATGTCGGGCACCTCGAAGCACACATGATGCTGTCCCCCGGCCGGGTTCTTGGCGAGGAAGTTGGCAATTGGCGAGCGGTCGTCCAGCGGCTCGATCAGCTCGACCTGGCTGTTGGGCGCGTCCACGAAGCACACCCGCACGCCCTGCTCCTCCAGCACGAACGGCTCCCCCGCCGTGCCGCCCAGCACGTCGCGGTAGAGCGCGAGGCTGTCCTCGATCGACGGCGTGGCGACGCCGACGTGGTTCAGGCGGCCGAGGATCATCGGGCGTCCGACTCTTCGACCGGCGGACACATGTCGCGCAGGGAACGCCTCACGAGTTCGCTCAGGGAGATGCCCTCCGCCTTCGCCCGCTCCTTCAGACGCGCCTTTGTGCCCGCCGGCACGGTGAAGCTGGTTCGCACAGTGTACGTCCTTATGCACTCGTTCCTTCCCGTCACTCTACACGATCTCCTCGAACAGGTCTTTCCAGTTCGGGTTCATGGCTTCGATCAGCGCCAGCTTCTTGGCACGCGACCCGCCCTTGATCTGCTTCTCCCGGCCGATCGCCGCGTCCATAGTTTCGGCTGCCTCGAACCACACGAGAACCTTGCAGCCATATCGCTTGGTGAACCCCTCGACCTCACCCTCGCGATGCTGCCAGGCGCGCTGAACGAGGTTGGACGTGACGCCGATGTAGAGTGTGCCGTTCCGTTGGTTAGACATGATGTAAACGACAGGCTGCTTCGCGCTCATACGGTCCCTCTCATCCTAAACCGTTCCTCGTCATTGCGAGCGCGGCGAAGCAATCCAGCGGCACCATTCTGGATTGCTTCGCTGCGCTCGCAATGACCGAAGGTCGTCTCACCTCACAACGGAATGTTGTCATGCTTCTTCCACGGGTTCGCCAGCTCCTTGCCCGCCAGCTTCCTCAGCCCCAGCGCCACCCGCCGCCGTGTCGAGTGCGGCAGGATGACCTCGTCGATGAAGCCCTTGCTCGCCGCCACGAAGGGGTTGGCGAAGCGGGCCTCGTATTCCGCCGTGCGCTCGGCGATCTCGTCCTCCGTTCTGCCCCGGAAGATGATCTCGACCGCGCCCTTGGCGCCCATCACGGCGATCTCGGCGGTCGGCCAGGCGTAGTTGAGGTCGCCGCGAAGGTGCTTCGACGCCATCACGTCGTAGGCGCCGCCATAGGCCTTGCGCGTGATCACCGTGATCTTGGGCACCGTCGCCTCCGCATAGGCGAACAGCAGCTTGGCCCCGTGCTTGATGATGCCGCCCAGCTCCTGCGCCACGCCGGGAAGGAAGCCCGGCACATCCACGAAGGTGACGATCGGGATGGAGAACGCGTCGCAGAAGCGCACGAAGCGGCCACCCTTCTTGGCCGAGTTGATGTCGAGCACGCCGGCCAGCACGCGCGGCTGGTTGGCGACGATGCCGACCGTGCGGCCCTCGATCCGGCCGAAGCCCACCACGATGTTGGCCGCGTGGGCGGGCTGCAGCTCGAAGAACTCGCCCTCGTCCACCACCTTCTCGATCAGCTCGTGCATGTCGTAGGGCGTCGCCGCGCTGGCCGGGATCAGGGTGTCGAGGCTGGGCTCGATGCGGTCCCAGGGGTCAGACGTCGGCCGCTCCGGCACCGGCTCGCGGTTGCTGGCGGGCAGCAGGCTGACGAACTCGCGCGCGGCGAGCAGCGCCTCGACGTCGTTCTCGAACGCCACGTCGGCCACGCCGGACTTGGTGGTGTGGGTGACCGCCCCGCCCAGCTCCTCCTGCGTGACGATCTCGTTGGTGACCGTCTTGACCACATCGGGGCCGGTGACGAACATGTAGGACGAGTCCTTCACCATGAAGATGAAGTCGGTCATCGCCGGCGAGTACACCGCCCCGCCCGCGCACGGCCCCATGATGAGGGAGAGCTGGGGCACGACGCCGGACGCCAGCACGTTCCTCTGGAACACCTCGGCATAGCCGCCGAGCGACGCCACGCCCTCCTGGATGCGCGCGCCGCCGGAGTCGTTCAGCCCGATGACCGGCGCGCCGACCTTCATCGCCATGTCCATGATCTTGCAGATCTTCTCGGCGTGGCGTTCGGACAGCGAGCCGCCGAAGACGGTGAAGTCCTGGGAGAAGACGAACACCAGGCGGCCGTTCACCGTGCCCGATCCGGTGACGACGCCGTCGCCGGGGATCACCTGCTCGGCCATGCCGAAATCGACGGCGTTGTGCTCGACGTAACGATCCAGCTCCTCGAAGCTGTGCGCGTCGAGCAGCACGTCGAGCCGCTCGCGCGCGGTCAGCTTGCCCTTGGCGTGCTGCGCGTCGATCCGCCGCTGCCCGCCCCCCATCCGCGACGCCTCGCGCCGCCGTTCCAGCTCCTCGATCACCGCTGCGCTCAAGTCCGTTCCTCCCGTGGCTTCGGGAAAGCCGTAGGCGCGACAGGCCGTCACGAACAAGGTCCTCCCCGCACCAGAGGATTGGCCGGTGTGCGCCAGGTCTGGCGCACGAAGGACGATGCCGCCGGTCTCTGGGCGTTGGCCAAGCGCGTCGCGCGTCTAACCTGCGATACGGTTGCTGAGCGACGCCGCGGGCAGGCAGTCGAAGAGATCCATGCCATGGTCGCTGCCGACGGACTGCCGATCAGCCTCATGCTCAGCGAGGGACAGGCCGATGACGGACATAGCGCCTTCACCATGCTCGACAGTCTGTCGCCAGGATCGATCCAGCTCGCCTCCATCCGCATCTGGTTGCGCGCTAATGAGTCGGTGACCTAGAGTGTCAGGGTGTCCGCCCCCGCAGCGCCGCCTGCGCCGCCGCCAGCCGGGCGATCGGCACGCGGTAGGGGGAGGCCGAGACGTAATCGAGGCCAAGCCGCTCGCAGAAGGCGACCGACATCGGGTCGCCCCCGTGCTCCCCGCAGATGCCGAGCTTGATGTCGGCCCGCGCCGCCCGCCCCCGCTCGGCCGCCAGTCGGACCAGTTCGCCCACGCCCTCCTCGTCCAGCGTCACGAACGGGTCGGCGGGCAGGATGCCGCGGTCGACATAGTCGCCCAGGAAGCGCCCGGCGTCGTCGCGGCTGATGCCGAGCGTCGTCTGGGTCAGGTCGTTGGTCCCGAAGGAGAAGAAGCTGGCGTGCTCCGCGATCGCGCCCGCCATCAGGGCGGCGCGGGGCAGCTCGATCATCGTGCCGACCAGATAGTCCACCCGACGGCCAGCGTCCGCGAACACCGCCTCGGCGGCGCGGTCCACCACCTGCTTCATCAGCTCCAGCTCGCGCGCCGTGGCGACGAGCGGGATCATGACCTCCGGCAGCGGCGGCTCGCCCTCGGCGGCGACCGCGACGGCGGCCTCGAACAGCGCGGTCGCCTGCATCCCGTAGATCTCGGGGAAGGTGACCCCAAGCCGGCAGCCGCGATGGCCCAGCATCGGGTTGACCTCGTGCAGCTGCGCGGCGCGCCGGCGGAGCTCGTCCACCGACACGCCCGCGCCGTCGGCCACCACCGCGAACTCCTCGTCGCGGGTCGGCAGGAACTCGTGCAGCGGGGGATCGAGCAGGCGGATCGTGACCGGCAGGCCGGCCATGACTCGGAAGATGGCGGCGAAGTCGCCCCGCTGTTCCGGCAGCAGCTTGGCGAGCGCGGCGCGGCGCCCCGCCTCGTCCGCCGCCAGGATCATTTCGCGCACGGCCGTGATGCGCGACGGCTCGAAGAACATGTGCTCCGTGCGGCAGAGGCCGATGCCTTCGGCTCCGAACCCGCGCGCGACGCGAGCGTCCGCCTCGGTCTCGGCGTTCGTCCGCACCGCCATCCGCCGCGCGCCGTCGGCCCACTCCATCAGGATAGCGAACGGCCCGGACAGCTCAGGCTGGCGGGTGGCCACCGTGCCGGCCATCACCTCGCCCGTGGAGCCGTCGATGGTGAGCGCGTCCCCTTCGGCGAAGGTCCGTCCGGCCACCGTCAGCGTGCCCGCCGCCCGGTCGATGGCGAGCTGGCCCGCCCCCGACACGCAAGGCCGCCCCATGCCGCGAGCGACCACCGCCGCGTGACTGGTCATCCCGCCGCGCGCGGTCAGGACACCGGCGGCCGCGTGCATCCCGCCGATGTCCTCCGGGCTGGTCTCGACCCGCACCAGCAGGCAGGGCGTGCCCGCCGCCGCCCACCGCTCCGCCGTCGCGGCATCGAACACGATCCCGCCGCTCGCCGCGCCGGGAGAAGCCGGCAGGCCGCGCGTCAGCACGTCGCGCTCCGCGTCCGGATCGAGCGTCGGATGGAGCAGCTGGTCGAGCGCGCGCGGATCGACCCGCAGCACCGCCTCGTCGCGGCTGATCAGCCCCTCCTCCGCCATCTCGACCGCCGTCCTGAGCGCCGCCACCGCCGTGCGCTTGGCGGTGCGGGTCTGGAGCATCCAGAGCGTGCCCCGCTCGACCGTGAACTCGATGTCCTGCGCGTCGCGATAGTGCCGCTCCAGCCGGTCGAACACGGCCGTCAGCTCGGCGAAGGTGTCGGGCAGCGCCTCCTCCATCGACGCCGCCTTGGACCCCGCCGCCTCCCGCGCGGCGCGGGTGAGGTACTGCGGCGTGCGGATGCCGGCGACCACGTCCTCGCCCTGCGCGTTCAGCAGATACTCGCCATAGACCGCGCGCTCGCCGGTCGCCGGGTCGCGGGTGAAGGCGACGCCGGTGGCCGAGGTCTCGCCCATGTTGCCGAACACCATCGCCTGCACGTTGACCGCCGTGCCCCAGTCGTGCCCGATGCCGTTGATCCGGCGATAGGTCCGCGCGCGCTCCGAGTTCCACGAGCCGAACACCGCGCCGATGGCGCCGCGCAGCTGCTCGAGCGGGTCGGAGGGGAAGCGCCGCCCCGCCTCCCGCTCCACCACCCGATGGTAGGTGTCCACCAGCGCGCGCCAGTCGTCGGCGGTCAGGTCGGTGTCGTTGAGGACGCCCCGGTCCTCCTTGGCGATCTCCAGCGCCTCCTCGAAGTCGTGGTGCTCCAGCCCCATGACGACGTTGGCGTACATCTGGATGAAGCGGCGATGGCTGTCCCAGGCGAAGCGCGGGTCGCCGGACCGCGCCGCCAGCCCCTCGGCGGCCGCCTCGTTCAGCCCCAGGTTCAGGACCGTGTCCATCATGCCCGGCATGGACACCCGCGCGCCCGAGCGGACGGAGACGAGCAGCGGGTCGGCCGCGTCGCCGAAGCGCTTGCCGACCACACCCTCGATATGCGCCACGCCGCGCGCGACCTCGTCCGCGATCTCGTCCAGCAGCCGCTCGCCGTCGGCCTCGTAGCGGGTGGAGAGCGCGGTCGTCAGAGTGAAGCCCGGCGGCACCGGCAGCCCGATGGCCGCCATCTCCGCCAAGTTGGCGCCCTTGCCGCCCAGCCGGTCCCTGTCGTCGCGCCCGCCCTCCGCGAGGCCGCCGCCGAAACGGAACAGGACGGGATCGGCGTGGGTGGTCAACGTGGTTCAGCCTTCGATCCGGGAGAAGTCCGCCACACGGTGCATGATGTCGCGAACGCGGACAAGCAGCGCAAGCCGCCGCGCGCGCACCGTAGGGTCGGGATCGTTCACCGTCGCATGGTCGAAGAAGCGGTCGATCGGCTGGCGGAGGCTGGCGAGCGACGCCATGGCGTTCGCCCACTCCTCCTTCGCCACCGCCTCGGCCACCGCATAGTCGGCGACGGTCAGCGCCGCCCCCAGCACCTCCTCCGCGTCGCCCGCCGGGTCATGGCCCTGATGCGGCATCTGCGCCACCGCGCCGGTGACGGACGGGGAGTCGACGGTCGCCAGCGGGTCCTCGTCGCCGGTCTGGATGAGGGGGTCGGCCTCGGGCTCGGAGGAGGAGCCCGGCCCCTCCCCCTCGTCATCCCCGCGCAGGCGGGGATCCATGCGCCCGCCGTCCGGAGCCTGGACCCCCGCCTTCGCGGGGGTGACGTTTCGAGCGTCGGGCGCGGCCGCGGAGTCGAGGTCCACCCCCTCCTTCTTCAGGATGTTCACCGCCCGCTTGTACCCCGCGAGCAGGTCGGCCCCCTCGTCCGTCTCCACGAACCGCTGGAGCGCCTTGGTCCTGTCGATCAACCGCACCAGATCATCCTCCCCACCCAACGCGAACACCGCATCGATCAGATCATGCCGGACCCCGGCCTCGCGTTGCTGGACCTTGAGGCGATCGGCAAAGAAGTCCGGTAGCGCCTCAAAGACACTGTTCATACGGGAGGTGTGCTCGTCCGACTGAGCGTCGCTCATTTCAGGCGAGCACACAAATGTCGTAACGCCCGCGAGTGTTCTGCAAATTGCCTCCCACAGGCTGAGCCGAATATCGCCGACGAGTAGAACTTGAAGCACGCCTAAAGCTGATCGGCGAAGCGCATAAGGATCGCGCGAGCCAGTCGGCTTCTCATCAAGGTAGAAGAAGCCGACGAGCGTATCCAACTTGTCCGCCAGACTCACCGCCACCGTGACCGGCGCGGTGGGTACTTCGTCGTCGGGGCCCACAGGTTTGTAGTGGTCGCGGATGGCGGCGGCGACCTGGGGGTCCTCGCCCTGGGCGAGCGCCAGGTGGCCGCCGGCGATGCCTTGGAGCTCCGGGAACTCGGTGACGGTGCCGGTGACGAGGTCCGCCTTGCAGAGACGCGCGGCGCGTGTCGCGAGAGCGGCGAGCTCTCCCCTCCCTGCAAGGGAGGGGTCGGGGGTGGGTGCGAGCGCAGCGAGCTGTGCGGCGTCTGCGACAGGCTCGGCTTCGCCGTCGCCACCCACCCCCAGCCCCTCCCTGGAAGGGAGGGGAGCCGACGGCTTCACCACCCCCTCCTCCACCAGCCAGCGGGCGAGCTTGGCCACGCGGTCCACCTTGTCGGCGACCGTCCCCAGCTTCTCGTGGAAGACGATGCGGTCCAGCTTGGCGGCCTGCTCCTCCAGCGGCACGGCCAGGTCGGCGTCCCAGAAGAAGCGGGCGTCGGACAGGCGGGCGGCCAGCACCTTCTCGTTGCCGGCCACGATCGCCGCGCCGCCGTCGCTGGCGTCGATGTTGGCGGTGAGGACGAAGGCGTCGGCGAGCGCCCCTTGGGCGTCCTGCGTCACGAAATACTTCTGGTTCACCCGCGCGGTGAGCTGGATGACCTCGGGCGGCAGCGTCAGGCCGGCCTCGTCGAAGCGGCCCAGCAGGGGGACGGGCCATTCCGTCAGCCCGACATTCTCCGTCAGCAGGCTCTCGTCGGCGACCAGCGCCAGCCCGGCGTCGGCCACCAGCCGCTCCGCGCCCTCGGCGATGATGCGGCGGCGCTCGTCGGGTTGGGCGATGACGTGGGCGGCGCGCAGCTGGGCCTCGTAGCTCTCCGCGCTGTCGATCGACAGCGGACCGGGCGCGTGGAAGCGGTGGCCGCGCGTCTCGCGCCCGCTGGCGATGCCGGCGACCTCGCTGGGCACGACTTCTCCGTCCAGCAACGCCACGATGCCGTGGAGCGGGCGCACCCAGCGCAGGCTTTCGGTGGACACCGACGCCGCGCCCCAGCGCATCGACTTGGGCCAGGCGAAGTCGCGGACGATGGCGGGGATCGCCTCGGCCAGCACGTCGGCCGCCGGGCGGGCGGGCTTGTGCGTGACGGCGAACAGCACGGCGGCACCCTTCACCTCGCGCTCCTCCAGCTGGTCGCGGCTGAGGCCGGTCGAGCGCAGGAAGCCCTCGATCGCCTTCTCCGGCGCATTGGCGCGCGGCCCCTTGCGCTCCTCGCTGACCGCCTCGGTCGCGGCGGCGAGGTCGGCGATCAGCGCGAGGCGGCGCGGGGTGGAGAGCGCGCGGACGGCGTGGACCGCCAGGCCCGCCGCATCGGCCTGGGTGCGGAACAGCCGCTCCAGCTCCGCCCGCGCGGCGGGCTGCATCCGCGCGGGGATCTCTTCGGAGCGCAGTTCGAGGAGGAAGGTCAAACCCCTTCTCCCCTCGGGAGAGGGAGGGAGGCGCGCAGCGCCGGAAGGGTGAGGGTGACAGGCGGACAGGCGCGGTCGCCCTCACCCTCCCACCCGCTGGCGCGGGCGGGTCCCTCCCTCTCCCAAGGGGAGAGGGGTTTCAACCCACCCACCCGTGCATCTCCATCCACCCGGCGCAGGCACCCTTCGCCAGGTCGCGGACCCGGCCCATATAGGCGGCGCGTTCGGCGACCGAGATGACGCCGCGCGCCTGCAGCAGGTTGAACAGGTGACTGGCCTTGACCGCCTGCTCGTAGGCTGGAATCGGCAGGCCGGCGTCCAGGCAGCGCTCGCACTCCGCCTGGGCGGCGCGGAAATTGCTCGCCAGCAGGTCGGTGTCGGCGACCTCGAACGACCAGCGGCTCATCTGCCGCTCGACCTCGCGGAACACGTCGCCGTACGTCGTGCCGCGTCCGTCGAAGTCCAGGTCGTACACGCTGTCCACGCCCTGGATGGTGGTCGCCAGCCGCTCCAGCCCGTAGGTCAGCTCGCCCGCCACCGGCCGGCAGTCGAACCCGCCCATCTGCTGGAAGTAGGTGAACTGGGTCACCTCCATCCCGTCGCACCACACCTCCCAGCCCAGCCCCCAGGCGCCGAGCGTCGGGCTCTCCCAGTCGTCCTCGACGAAGCGGATGTCGTGGAGGAGGGGGTCGATGCCGATCTCTCTTAGAGAGCCGAGATAGAGGTCCTGCAGGTCGGACGGGCTGGGCTTCAGGATGACCTGATACTGGTAGTACGCGCCCAGCCGGTTGGGGTTCTCGCCATAGCGGCCGTCGGTGGGGCGGCGGCAGGGCTGGACGAAGGCGGCGTTCCACGGCTCCGGCCCCAGCGCGCGCAAAGTGGTGGCGGTGTGGAAGGTGCCCGCCCCCATCTCCAGGTCGTAGGGTTGCAGGATCAGGCAGCCCCGCGCGCTCCAATACTGATGGAGCGCCAGGATCATGTCCTGAAAGGAGAGCGGGGCGGCCATGCCGGGGCGGCAATGGCGGAGCGGTGGTGGGGGGTCAAGAAACCGTCCGTACCGCGCCCTCGCTTGGCGAGGACGGACGGGCGCACTACAGACGCCGCACACTGCCTCGAAGGACACTCGATGAAGAGCCTGTTGACCAGCGCCGCCGTTGCCCTGACCCTCCTTGCCGCGCCCGCCCAGGCGCAGCAGCGGGTGGACTTCAGCCGCTACACCTTCGCCAAGGCTCCGCTGCCGGAGTCCGCGATGGTGGACGCCGATCCCGCCATCTGGGTGGTCAAGGACCCCGACACGACGATCTACCTGTTCGGCACCATCCACATCCTGAAGCCGGGCCTCACCTGGTTCGACGAGGCGGTGAAGGCCGCCTACGATTCCGCCGACGAGCTCGTGATCGAGATGGTGGAACCGGACGCGGCGACGGTGCAGCAGGCGACGCTCAAGCTGGGCATCGACACCTCCGGCACGACGTTGCGCGACAAGCTGACGCCCGAGGCGCGAGCCAAGTACGAGGCGGCGCTCACCAAGCTCGGCGTGCCGCCCGCCGCCTTCGACAGCTTCAAGCCGTGGCTGGCCGGGATCACGCTGGGCGTCCTGCCGCTCGCCCAGGCGGGTTACGATCCTCAGGCCGGCGTCGAACGCTCGATCCTGGCGGGCAACACCAAGCCGGTCGAGGGCCTCGAAACACTGGACGAGCAGCTCGGCTTCTTCAACGGCCTGTCCGAGGTCGACCAGATCGCCTTCCTGAACGCCACGGTCGACGGGATGGACGAGTATCTGGGCGAGATCGGCGGACTGATCGACGCCTGGGCCGCCGGCGACGTGGACAAGGTCGGCGACCTGATGAACGAGGGACTGGAGGAGAGCCCGCCGGAGGTGCAGAAGGTGCTGCTGAGCGACCGCAACGCGCGCTGGGCCAAGTGGATCGAGACGCGGCTGAGGCAACCGGGCACCGTCTTCCTGGCGGTCGGCGCGGGCCACCTGGCCGGGGCGGACAGCGTGCAGGAGAAGCTGAAGGCCGACGGCGTCGCGGCCGCGCGCATCGACTACTGATCGCGCGCGGCGTGTGTACCGCCTCGGCGATTGCCCCGGGCAACGGGGGAGTCCGCGCGCAGTCCGCCATCGCGCGCGGACTGCGCGCCGGGCACCCTGGAAAGCCTGACCATGAGGGCTCGACCGGTGCGGTGGTCAATCCGCCATGGCACGGCTCTTTCGACGCACGCCCCGCGCCGCCGACCAGGCACCGTAGACCATCAGGGCGGCGACGAGGAGCCACACCCATGTGGGAATGTCGCGTCCCACGATCGCGAGGTAGAGATAGGCCGATACGAAGAAGAATCCGGCCGCGAGCGTGGGCAGCACCGTCGACCCTCCCGCCCGCCGCCGCCGCACCAGCCATGCGATCGACAGCAGGAAGAAGGGGATCGCGCCGATGTAGATCGCCCCGAACACGAGCGGGTCCACGCCGTAGCTCTCGCCGAGCGAGTTGAACCAGGTGGTGAGGGAGGCGAGCATCAGGTCAGCGCCACCACATCTGGCCGACGATCAGCGCAACTCCACAGATCATCATAACGACGGCTCCTCCTCGCTGCAGACGCAGATGGAACGCCGGCGGGTATGCCTGCGCCGCGCGTTGCTCCTCGAAGAAACGGTCCGCCGTGTCGGCCCGAGGAGAGCCCTGCTCGTGCTGAGGCCAAAGAAAACAGACGAGACCCATCAACAGAAAAACGATGCCCACGAGCATGTCACTCACTCCCTCCAGAGGCACCTAGCATCTGGTGGCTGAGTCGTCATTGCCAATCGCCTCCCCCTCCCCTAAGCGCCCGCATCATCGCCCGTGTGCACCCTGGAGGCGCGGGCGGTGTCCAACCCATTCGGAGCATCAACAATGAGCGATCAGCTGACGCTGCCGGCCGAAGCGCGCACCAAGGGGGGCAAGGGAGCCTCTCGCGCGCTGCGCCGCGAGGGCCGCGTGCCCGCCGTGATCTACGGCAACAAGGAAGACCCCACCCCCATCCACGTCGAGGAGAAGCTGCTGATCAAGCAGCTGTCCGGCGGCCACTTCATGAACACCATCGTGATGGTCGACGTGGGCGGAAGCACGGTTCGCACGCTGCCCAAGGACGTGGCCTTCCACCCCGTCACCGATCGCCCGCTCCACGCCGACTTCCTGCGCCTGGCCGAAGGGGCCACGGTGCAGGTCAACGTGCCCGTGTCGTTCGTCAACGAGGAGGCCTCGCCGGGTCTGGAGCGGGGCGGCGTGCTCAACATCGTGCGCCATGAGCTGGAACTGGAATGCGATGCCAGCCGCATTCCGGAATCGATCGAGATCGACCTGACGGGGCTGGAGATCGGCGACTCCGTCCACATCAGCCAGGTGACGCTGCCGGAAGGATCCACCTCCGTCATCGACGACCGCGACTTCACGATCGCCGGCCTGGTCGCCCCGTCCGCGCTCAAGGCGGAGGAGGACGCCGCCGAAGACGAGGTCGAGGCCGATGAGGTCGAGGCCACCGAGCAGACGGGCGATGAGGGCGAAGGGGGTGAGGACGACAAGTCCGAGTAAGGCTCACCGCCCACTACCGCCCATGCTGAGCCTGTCGAAGCATCGTCGTCCGCTCTCCGGATGCCGGGTCGGGCTTCGACAGGCTCAGCCTGAGCGGGGTTGGGATTCGGCATCACGAACAAGGACGGCCCGTCCGCCGCCCTCATGACGGGAGCGCATCCCATGCAATTGTGGGTCGGCCTGGGCAATCCGGGCGCGGACTATGCGCTCAACCGGCACAATGTCGGCTTCATGGCGGTGGACGCCATCGCGGCGGTCCACGGCTTCTCCCCCTGGCGCAAGCGCCTGCGCGGCTGGACGGCGGAGGGCATTTTGGCCGGCGAGAAGCTCCTCCTCCTGAAACCCGCCACCTTCATGAACGAGAGCGGACGGTCGGTCGGCGAGGCGGCGCGCTTCTTCAAGCTCGACGCCGACGCCATCACCGTCTTCCACGACGAACTCGACCTCGCGCCGTTCAAGGTGAAGGTGAAGGTCGGCGGCGGCACGGCCGGCCACAACGGCCTGCGCTCGACCGCCCCGGTGATCGGCCCCGACTTCCGCCGCGTGCGCCTGGGCATCGGCCATCCCGGCCACAAGGACCGCGTGACGGGATACGTGCTCGGCAATTACGCCAAGGCGGAGATGGACGACCTGTCCGGCCTGCTCGGCGCGGTGGCGGCCGAGGCGGAGTGGCTGGCCAACGGCGACGACGCGCGGTTCATGAGCGAGGTGGCGCTGCGGCTGGCGGGGTGATGTGGGGAGCGGGAGGCCTGCTGCTGGTGGGGGGCGGACCGTCCGCTTGGGATGGAGCGCGAACATGTTTCCAGCCGTGGCCCTCCTCTCTTCTCCGGGGTTGGAGAGTCAGACATCCGCTACCGGGTCGATAGCGGACGCGCCATGCCCGCTGGGAGAGTTATCCCCCTCACCCCCAAACCTTGACAAAACGAACCAATACGGCTACACTCCGCCGATGCCCAACTTCTACTCAACACCCCTGCACGAGCGGTTCACGCCCGTGCCCGTCCGCGCCCGCCACGACGGGTGGACGGTCGAGCGGCAGAGGGGGTTCGTCGCCGCGCTCCGCGACGGGCGCTCCACCGAGCAGGCGGCCACCGGGGTGGGGATGACCGCCCGGTCGGCCCGCCGGCTGCGCGATCGGCCGGACGCCGCCTCGTTCCGCAAGGCGTGGCGGACCGCCGAAGACCTGGCGGAGCCGGTGAGCGACTGGCAGAACCCCTTCTACCGGGTGCGCATCATCCGCTGGCGCAAGCGGGTGGTCCATCGCCAGGTGATCTGGAACGAGGCGGCCGTCGCGCGGCTGCTCGCACGGCGCGGCGACCCCTACGCGCACGACCCGAACGCCGCCTGGCTCATTTCCTATTCCGACGGTGAGTGCGCCTCGTCACGTCGTGACACCTTACGGACCTTCCGCGACCCCCATGGCCGCCTCCGCGCCTCCGTCACCCCCGCACCCAGCGCCCGCAGCGCGCCCTCTCCCCGCTCCAGCGCCAGGGCTCCAGCCGCACGTCCCCCGGCGGACGGGCGGCCGCTTTCCTGTGGGGCGCAGGAACGCTTCCAGTGGAGGCCCCGATGTGGTTGGATGAGCGTCCCACACACGGAGTCCCGGCCATGCGTCCCCTTCCCGCCATCATCCTCGCATTCGCCGCCCTCCCGGCCCCCGCCCAGGACCTGCCGAAGGAAGCGCCCGGCGCCCCCGATCCGGCGCGCGTGGTCGCGGGAACCTACGAGGTCGATCCCGGCCACACCCAGGCGCTGTTCACCGTCAACCATCTGGGCTTCAGCCCCTATGCCGGCATGTTCGTCGAGCCGACCGGCACGATGGTGCTCGACCCCGCCGACCCCGCCGCCGCCAGGCTCGACATCCGCTTCCCGATCGCCAAGGTCCGGACCACCGTCGCCGCCCTCGACGAGCACCTGCAGAAGGCCGACTTCTTCGACGCCGCCCGCTTTCCGGAGGGCCGCTTCGTCGCGACCAAGGTCACCGCCACGGGCACCGCCGCCCGGATCGAGGGCGACCTGACGCTGAAGGGAGTCACCCGACCGATCACGCTCGACGCGCGCTTCGTCGGGGCCGGATCGGCCGTGATGGGGCCGCCCAAGGTCAATGTCGGCTTCGCCGCGACCAGCGTCATCAGGCGCAGCGACTTCGGCATCGACGCCGCCATCCCGCTGGTGTCCGACGAGGTGGAGCTGACGATCAACGCGGCCTTCGTCCGGCTGTAGGTCGATCGCTCCCGGTCCGCTTTCCCAAGCGGCCGTTCTGCGGCAAGGGACGCCCGTCTCCTCACGAATAGGACCATCATGGGTTTCCGCTGCGGCATCGTGGGCCTGCCCAACGTGGGCAAGTCCACCCTCTTCAACGCGCTCACCGAGACGCAGGCGGCGGAGGCGGCCAACTACCCCTTCTGCACGATCGAGCCCAATGTCGGCCAGGTCGCGGTGCCCGACGAGCGTCTGGCGAAGCTGGCGGCGATCGCCGGGTCGGCCAAGGTGATCCCGACGCAGCTGGGCTTCACCGACATCGCCGGCCTGGTGAAGGGCGCGTCCAGGGGCGAGGGGCTGGGCAACCAGTTCCTGGGCAACATCCGGGAGGTGGACGCCGTCGTCCATGTGCTGCGCTGCTTCGAGGACGACGACATCCAGCACGTCGCCGGCCGGGTCGATCCGCTGGCGGACGCGGAGGTGGTCGAGACCGAGCTGATGCTGGCCGACCTGGAGAGCCTGGAGAAGCGGGTGCCGGCGCTCGTCAAGAAGGGCCAGCAGGGGGACAAGGAGTCGAAGCTCGCCGCCGCGGTGCTGGGCCGCGCGCTGGAGCTGCTGCGCGACGGCAAGCCCGCCCGGCTGACGGAGGTGGGCGACGAGGAGGAACGCCGCGCCTTCGACCAGGCGCAGCTGCTGACCGCCAAGCCGGTGCTCTATGTCTGCAACGTCGCCGAAGGGGACGCGGCCGAGGGCAACGCGCTGTCCGCCGCCGTTTTCGCCAGGGCGGCGCAGGAGGGCGCGGAGGCGGTGGTCGTCTCCGCCGCCATCGAATCGGAGATCGCCGGGCTCGGTCCAGACGACCGCGCCGAGTTCCTGGCCGACCTGGGCCTGACGGAGACCGGCCTCGCCCGCATCGTCCGCGCGGGCTACGGCCTTCTCAACCTCCTGACCTTCTTCACCGTCGGCCCCAAGGAGGCGCGCGCCTGGACCATCGAGCGCGGCGCGACCGCCCCGGAGGCGGCGGGCACCATCCATTCCGACATGCAGCGCGGCTTCATCAAGGCGGAGACGATCGCGTACGATGACTTCGTGGCGCTCGGCGGCGAGGCGGCGGCCAAGGAGGCCGGCAAGCTGCGCCAGGAGGGCAAGGAGTACCAGGTGAAGGACGGCGACGTCTTCCACTTCCGATTCAACGTGTGAGGGGGCTGGCCAGGGAGGAGCGGGACATGACGGACACCTCGACCGGCGGATGCTCGTGCGGCCGAGTTCGATATGGGATCGAACGAACGACCCTGTTCAAGCCGTAGGCCTGTCACTGCGGCATGGGTCGTCATCCCGGACGATGTTCCCGCCTTCGACACTCAGCCCGGCTCTTTGACGGAGTGGCAGAGCCTGCTGCTTCCTGACACCAAGCGGCTTAAACAAGGCCGGTAGGGATGCGTATGATCCGAACGGGCGCGGTGAGGGTCAGCCGCCGTTTCGACCGGAGGCCGGGCGGAACTCTCGTTCGGACACATGTCACCACACGTCAAGCGGACGTTTCGCGACTCTCGCAGAGGATTTCAACATGCCAGTCGAGCACACGACGATCGCGACGAACGATGGCGACTGTCCCACCCTCGTTCTGACACCTTCAGGCGCCGGACCGTGGCCCGCCGTCATTTTCTACATGGACGCCGGTGGCATTCGGCCGGCGCTGACCAAGATGGCACAGCGGCTCGCGGATGCCGGCTATCTCGTGCTGTTGCCCGACCTCTTCTACCGGCATGGACCCTATGGCCCGCTCGTCCCGAAGGAGGTGTTCGCGGGGGACGTCGCGGCGATCCTGGGACCGCTCATGGCGAGCACGGGGAACGACAAGGCGGCCGAGGACACGGAGGCGCTTCTGGCGTCCTTGTCGACTCGCGGCGATATCTCCGGGGCCAGGGTCGGAGCCGTCGGCTTCTGTATGGGGGGTGGCATGGCCTTGGCTTCGGCCGCCACCCACCCCGATCGTTTCGGGGCGGTGGCCAGCTTTCACGGCGGCAACCTCGCGACGGACGCGCCGACAAGCCCGCACCTGCTCGTTCCGGAGCTTGACGCCGAAGTCTATATCGCCGCCGCCGAAGCCGATGACAGCTATCCGGCGGCGATGGCCGAACGGCTCGAAGCCGCCCTGGGCGCGGCCGGTGTCCGCTATCGGACCGAGACCTACCCGGCCGCGCACGGCTGGATGATTCCGGACTTCCCCACCTACGATCACGATGCCGCCGAGCAGGGTTGGCGCGAGATGCTGGCCCTGTTCGACGGACAGTGACCGACAGCCGGCACTATCTGCGCGAGGTGCAGTATCGGCATCCGGACCGGCTGCGGGCGCGGTCGCTGCTCCACACCCGATACGGACGGGGCGACTGGTTCGAGTGGCTGGCCGGCCACATCCCGCTGCCGGCCGGGGGCGTCGTCGCGGATGTGGGGTGCGGAGCGGGGGCCTTCTGGACCCACGCGCCATGGTCCGTGCCGGACAACCTGGGATTGCGCCTGTTCGACCTGTCTCCTGGCATGGTCGACGCCGCCACCACAGCCGTCCGCGCGACCGCCCGGTGGAGCGATGTGGAGGCGAGCGTCGCGGACGCGGCCGCCCTGCCGCTGGAGGACGGCGGCGCGGACACGGTGCTCGCCATCCACATGCTCTATCATCTGCCCGATCCGGCGGCGGGCGTTCGGGAGATGGCGCGGGTCGTCAGGCGATCGGGAGCGGTCGCGGTGGCGCTCAATCCCGCCGGCACGATGGCGGAGCTGTCGTCGCTCGTCCGGGAGGCGCTCGGCGTTGCTGGCGGGTCCCGGCCCGAGCCGCTGACATCGGATCGGGCGATCCCGCTCCTCCGCGAGAGCTTCGCCGCCGTGGAGCGGGTGCGGTTCGAGGACGAGCTGAGGGTGACCGACCCGGTGGACCTGCTCGCCTACCTCCTGAGCCTGCCGGTCGCGGACGCTCCCGGCGCGAGCGAGGCGCTGGCGAGCGCCGTGGCGGACGCCTTCGCCCGGTCCTCCGATGGCGTCCGCATCGTCAAGGCCGCCGACCTGCTGGTCTGCCGGCCGGCATGAGTCGCAACGGATTGGAGGCGCGGCTCACTCGGGCTCCTATGCCGCCCTGCCCCTCATCGATGTGGGCGAAGACCAGCCGGGCCGTCCAGGCTCGAAAGCCGCCCTCAAGCCGGGGTCACAACCGTTCGGTTTTGACACCGGGCAGTGATGCCCCCTCCGTTGTGCAAACGTCCATTCTGCAGACGCGAACGGCTTGCCTATGCTGGTCGAGAGAGTCGCATTTCGCTCGAGAGCACGTCGGCCCCTGCGGCAAGGCAGGGGCGCCGGGTCCGGCCGGTTTGAACGAAGCCGAGCTTTTCAAGCACCCGGCCCGAAGCGGGATTTTTCTCGAAGTAGCCGGACGTGATGTATGGGAAGCCCAACATATCAAAGCCGTAGGACAGGACGGCTCGCGCGGCTTCGGTCGTTATCCCCTGACCCCAATGATCGCGCGCGAGCCAGTAGCCAAGCTCGGCCGTGTCCGCGTCTTCCTCCGGCGTTAGGCCGACCGCGCCTACGAGTTCGTCCGAGCCTTTCAGGGTTACCGCCCAAACCCATTCGGCAGGCACGACCTGTTCTAGGAAGAATGTAGCATCGGCCGGGCCGTAAGGGTGTGGGACACGCGCCAAACGGCGAGCGACTTCCCAATCCCCGACGATTCTAACGATCGCAGCTGCATCGCTGGCGTTCGGCCGCCTTAGCAACAGGCGATCGGTCACCAGCTCGGGACGGTCGCTCAATGATGAGGTGTTTAGCACGGCCAGGCTTACTGCGCCGGTTTGGGCGGCTGGACGCCGGTATATTGCGCTGAGGCCATGAGCCAGCGGCTACCTATTCGCTGTTCGACGTAAGTGACCCGGACCGTGCGGTTAACCGTACCCCCCGTCGGCGCGGGTATCGCGTAATCGACCGAGCCTATCACGATTGCGGTATCGCCGTAGCGGCGCACGTCCTGCGTGCTGAGCGTCATGGGCGGAACGGGAGTAGCCTTATCAGCCGCGTAGAAGCCCAGCACCGCTTGCCGCCGATCGATCTCACCACGCGGCGAGACTTCGACGTAATCCCGCGTCAACAAGGTATCGAGCGCCTCCGCGTCGAAGCGGTTGCGGGCGTCGGAGAAGGCTTGAACGGTGGCGAGGACCTGAGCGTTCGACGCTGAGCTGTTTTGTGCGGTGCCTGGAACGGCGACGCCGACGAACGCCAGCGCGGTTGTGGCGAGCAAAGGACGCATCTTCTTCATCATCTGACTTCCCCTTTGTTGGTGATCATTCGGTCAGCGAGTGACGCCTGTTCAGAAAAAACGGCCGTTTGCCTGTTGGTTCTGCCTGCTAACGCGAGCATCGAATGGCAGCGACGGCGCGACGCCGCTCATTCGTGCGGCCACGCCAGCTTCACGGTCTGGCAAAACGAAGGCTTTGGCTTTTCAGCCATAGCAAGTCGAGTCATCTTCTTTTGATACAAGCTGTAGCGAGAGGGGTCGGCCTCAATAGCTGCAATGTTGGTGTTGAAATATTCAGATTCGCTACTCGCGGTAGGTGCGAGTTCAGGGACCGGTAATCGCTGCGCAACAAAGTTCGCCAGGCGCAGTTCTGAGGACACGGCACCGGGGTTATCTCGCCAAAAAGCCACCATCATCCGGTTAGCCTCATATTCGGCTTGCCATCGTTTCAACGGACGACGTGATACTTCCTGGACCCAGTGGCCAAGTTCGTGGGCGATGAGCAGGGTATTAAAAACCTCGACATACTGCTCATGCCCCGACAGACCAAGCGTACCGATTGATGCAAAGCGCTCCATAGCGGCGCGCCGGCCGGGATCGAGTATGTCATAAGGTACGATCACAACCGCCCGTTCAGGCGGGTCATAACGCGTCGCACCCGGCGATGTCGCCAGTTTGACGATCGGCTTAAACATAGGCTTGCGGCCGCAAGCGACTACTGCGGTGTAGAACGCGTCAACGACGGGCTGCGCCTGAGCGACGGCCTCATCGAATCCAGCCGCATTTGTTCCTGACAGCAAGCCGGCTGCCGCAACGATAGCAGCGTTAAAAATGTTCATAGCCAGTCTCTAGGATGATGTGTTGCAGGGGTAGCAAGCTGGTGCGGACCTCACCTCAGCGGCAGGAACAGTTCCGCGACCGCTTCGTGCTCCGGGACCTCTGGGAAAAAGGCGAGGCGCTGGCAGTATAGCGGAAAATCCCGGGCTTCCTCACCGCTGGCGGGTAGCCACTCGCCATAGAGATACAGGGCGGCGGGCTCCAGATTATCGGCGTTGCCGACGACACGCAGCACCGCGCAGCGCCCGCCCGGAATGGTGCCGGCCTCGATCCGCTCGCCGTTCGCCTCGATCGGTCGATCCATCCCGACGCACAGATCTATGCGATACTCGGCCGGGGGCGTCGTGCGGGGATCGGAGTGGAAGACGTTGAAGGTCGCGCTGGTCTTTGGCGACAGCCCGGTTGCCTTTCGCCATGCGATGAATCGATGGATGGTTGCGCCGATCGTCGCCGGGTCGCCGCGATGCTCCATGATCATCACCGCAGTCGGAGCTACGTCGCGGATCGTCACATCGTCGGAAGTGTAGGTGGTCTGCATGAGTTTGCTCCTCGCATTGTCGAGAGGCCCAAAGGCCACAAGCCACGGCTCCCAATCGGGAGCCTTCCTGAACGACGACGGCGACTGCCCGAACCGTTGCCGAAAGGCGCGGGCGAAGGCATCCGGGGCGTCGTAACCGGCATCCATAGCTATGTCGGTGACGCTCTGCGCGTCCCGGTAGGCCAGCCGGTAGGATGCCCGCTTCATGCGGGCGAGCTGGATATAGCGATGCACGGACAGTCCGAAGGTTGCCGTGAACTGCCGGTGGAAGTGGTATTTCGAGAATGCCGCGATACCGCTCACCGCATCCAGGTCCAGATCATCGCTCAGATGCCGGTCGATGTGATCCAGCACCCGTTGCATCCGGGCATGATAGTTGTGAAGCGCCGCCTTCATCGTCCCGTCCTCCGTGGCAACGCCAGCTAGGCGCTCCCGGATATGCCACGCTCGACCGATCTTGCGGTTCTAACACAGCCGATCAGGCTGTCCCTTCAATAGCCGATTGCTAGAAAGCAGCCAGTGTCACAACCGGTCGGTTGTGACACCAACACCCTACCCACGCTTTTCCGCTCATCACGGGGTGTCAGAAGCCCGTGTCCCTGGCTGGTCAGGACAGCCGACATCCGGACCTGTGTGGTCGATCGTGAGCGCACGCCGCCTCGGACGGCATTGAACCCCTGCCCCGACCCTTGCCCTGACACTCGCCTGCGCTAGGCGGACCCTATGATCCGACTCGCCCGCCGCGCCGTCCTGCTGCTCCTCCTGCTCTGGCCCGCCGCGCTCGCCGCCCAGGAGCACGGCGAGCGGCCGCCGGTCACGATCCTCATTTCCATCGACGGCTTCCGGCCGGACTATCTGGACCGGGGGATCACTCCCAACCTGACCGCGCTGGCGGCGCGCGGGGTGCGCGGGCAGTTGAAGCCGTCGTTCCCGACCAAGACCTTCCCCAACCACTATGCGCTCGTGACCGGCCTGCGCCCGGACCGCAACGGCATCGTGGGCAACACCATGCTCGACCCGCGCCGGCCGGGTCAGCTCTTCAGCCTTGGCAACGCGACCCAGTCGCTCGACCCCTTCTGGTGGGACGAGGCGGAGCCGGTGTGGGTGACCGCCGAGCGCGCGGGCGTGCGCACCGCGACGATGTACTGGCCGGGCTCCGAGGTCGCGATCCACGATCTGCGGCCGGAGGACTGGTGGCGCTATGACATGAACGTCACCAACCGGCAGCGGGTGGCGGGGGTGATCGACTGGCTGCGCCGTCCGGCCGCCACCCGGCCGCGCTTCGTGACGCTCTATTTCGACACCGTCGACACCGCCGGACACAAATTCGCCGCCGACAGCGCGGAGGTGACCGCGGCGGTGGCGGAGGTGGACCAGCGGATCGGCGAGCTGGTGCGCGGCCTGCGCGAACTCGGCCAGGCCGCCGACATCGTCGTGGTGTCCGACCACGGCATGGCACCGGCCGACGCCGCCAAGGTCGTGGACCTCGCCACCCTGATCGACCTGCCCTCGATCATCCCGGTGGAGACCGGCATGTACGCCGCGATCGAGCCGGCGGCGGGCACCGACGAGCGGGTGTTCGAGGCGCTCGTGGGCGGCCACGACCACTTCACCTGCTGGCGCAAGGCGGAGCTGCCGGCACGGCTGCACTACGGCGCCAACGCGCGCGTGGCCGCGATCGTGTGCCTGGCGGAGCGCGGCTGGACGCTGACCGCGGGGCCGCCGCGCTACCCGATCGAGGGCGGCGACCATGGCGGGGACAATGACGATCCCGACATGCGGGCGCTGTTCCTGGCCGCCGGTCCCGACATCCGGCGGGCCGGGCCGCTGCCGCTCGTCGACAACATCGAGGTCTACCCGCTCGTCATGCGCCTGATCGGCGTGGCCGCCCTGCCGAGCGACGCCGACGGCCGGCTGGCGGACGCGGTGCTGCGATGATCTGGTGGGAGGACATCGAGCCCGGCGCGATCGCGCGCTTCGGGGCCAGGCGGGTGGAGCGGGACGAGGTGATCGCGTTCGCCGAACAGTTCGATCCACAACCCTTCCACCTGTCCGACGAGGCGGCGGCACAGACCCATTTCGGGCGGCTGTCGGCGAGCGGCTGGCACAGCTGCGCCATGACGATGCGGATGCTGGTCGACCGCATGGCCGAGCGCGAGGAGGCCGGGCTGGGCTCGCCCGGCATCGAGTCGCTGCGCTGGTTGAAGCCGGTCTATCCGGGCGACGTGCTGAGCGTGGAGACCCGCGTGCTGGACAAGCGGGCCTCCACCCGCCGGCCGGAGATGGGCAGCTATCGCTCCGAGCTGACGGTGTTCAATCAGGAGGAGGTGGCGGTCCTGCGCTTCACCTCCATCGGATTGATCCGGCGTCGCCCTGCGTAAGGCGCACACCGCCTGAGATTGCCGTGGTCGAGAGGGACGCGCCCCTCTCGACCCCCTTCACCCGATCAGTCGGGATTGCGAGCGGAGCGGCGGGCGGCGCGACCCTCCTGCCGGGCGGCCCGTCGCGCGGCGCGGTCTTCGGCGGAGACGGCGGGTCGGCGGACGGTCGCCGGGGGCGTGACGGCCCGCCCGCCCGGGTTCGCGGCGCGAGGCCCGGCGCCCCGGCGCTGACGCCGGTCCGCCACGCCGTCCCCGTTGCGGTCGCGGCGCTGCACTCCGCCCGGCCCGCGTGGCGTGGCATCGCGCCGGTTGCGGATGCCGTCGCCATCGGAGTCGCGATACCCTCGACGCTCCGCTCCGTCGCGGATGCCGTCATTGTCGCGGTCGCGGCGCATCCGGCCGTCGGGCCCGCGCGGCGTGGCGTCGTAGCGGTTGCGGATGCCGTCCCGGTCATAATCGCCACGCCGCCGGCCGTAACGCCCGTCCGGAGTCGCGTCGTAGCGGTTGCGGATGCCGTCCCGATCCCGATCGCGTCGATAGCCGGTCCAGTTCTCCCGCCGATCCCCGCGATACGTTCTCAGGCGACCGGCCCAGTACCGCTCCTGGCGGCCGTTCCAGCGGTACCGTTGCCCATAGGTGTCGAACACGTAGAACCCCGTACCGGGATAGTAGTAGTTGTCGTACCAGCCATAATACGGTCCGGAGCCATAGCCGTTGGCGGAACCGCCATAGCCGTAGCCGCCGTAACCGGAATTGCCGTAACCATAGCCGTCGTTGTAGCCATAGCCATCGTTGTAGCCATAGCCGTCGTCATAGCCATAGCCGGTGCCGAGGGTCGTACAGGCCGACAGGCCGAGAGTGGCGGCGGTGGCCAAGGCGAGCGTGCGAAGCGGGCGAGCGATCATGGTGCATCCTCCTAATTGAGGACACTTGTCCGACGGATGGCGTGAACCGGCTGTGAACTGTTGCAGAAGCGCGACGGGTCGGGTCAGCGCACGGCCGTCACTCCGCCGCCAGCGGATCGCGGGCGTGCTTCACCGGCGCCCAGATCGCCTTGTAGGACAGATAGGCCAGCACGGTGAAGATCGCGAGGAAGATCAGCGAGGCGAAGCCGGCGATCTTGCGCGACTCCATCTTCGGCTCCGCCGTCCACACCAGGAACGCGGCCACGTCGGTCGCCATCTGATCGACGGTGGGCTTCGTCCCGTCCTCATAGCTCACCTGTCCCTCGGAGGTGAGCGGCGGCGGCATCGCGATGTTGAGGTTGGCGAACCACGGATTGAAGTGCAGGCCGGCCGGCGTCTTCGCGTCCGGGAACGCACGCAACAGCTCGGGCGGCTGCGGGCGATAGCCGGTGAGCAGCGAATGGACGTAGGGCGCCGCGCCCTCGCGCGCCTTGGTGATCAGCGACAGGTCGGGCGGCAGCGCGTTGTTGTTGGCGGCGCGCGCGGCGACCTCGTTGGGGTAAGGCGACGGGATCGGGTCGGCGGCCGTGCCGGGCCGGGTGGCGGGCTCGCCGGTGTCAGGGTTGATCGAGGGCTGCTGCACCGCCCAGTCGGCCGCGATCTTCTTCACCGCCGCGTCGGAATAGCCGAGCTCCGTCAGATCGCGGAAGTGGACGAGGGTCAGGCCGTGGCAGGAGGAGCAGACCTCCTTGTACACCTGGAACCCGCGCTGGAGCTGCCGCCGGTCGAAGCGGCCGAACGGGCCGTTCGACGCCAGCGCGAGCGGGCGCGGCTCGAGGTGGAACTCCTCCTCCACGGTGGGCGCGGGCGGCGACGACAGATATTCGAACGCGCCGGTCACGAAGGAGAACAGCAGGACGAAGCAGAAGCCCAGGCCGATGAGCGGGCCGATCAGACGAGGTGACATGCGTGTTCCCTTACTCGGCGGGCTGCAGGGTGCCGTGGCTGCCCAGCCCGGGAGGCGCGTGCTCCTCGCCCTTGCCGGTCAGCACCGCCTCGGTGATCGAGCGCGGCATCGGCACCGGCCGCTCCAGCGCGGAGACGATCGGCAGGATGACGAGGAAGTGCGCGAAATAGTACACCGCCGCGATCTGCGAGATCATGACGTAGGGTTCGTGCGCGGGCGCGCCGCCGCAATAGCCGAGCACCAGCACGTCGGCGACGAGCACCCAGAACCACATCTTGAAGCGCGGCCGGAAGTTGCCCGAACGCACCGGCGAGCTGTCCAGCCAGGGCAGGAAGAACAGGAGCAGGATGGAGCCGAACATCGCCAGCACCCCCCACAGCTTCGCGGGCAGGATGAAGTCGACCGTGAACGCGCGCAGGATCGCGTAGAACGGCCAGAAATACCACTCCGGCACGATGTGCGCGGGCGTGGAGAGCGGGTTGGCCGGGATGTAGTTGTCGGGGTGTCCGAGCGCGTTCGGCATGAACATCGTGACGAGCACGTAGAGGAGCAGGAACACGCCCAGGCCGAAGCCGTCCTTCGCCGTGTAATAGGGGTGGAACGGCACGGTGTCGTGCGGCCCCTTCACCTCCACGCCGGTCGGATTCGACGAGCCCGGGATGTGCAAGGCCCAGATCTTCAGGATGACCACGCCCGCGATCACGAACGGCAGCAGGTAATGGAGCGAGAAGAAGCGGTTGAGCGCCGCGTTGTCGGGGGCGTAGCCGCCCAGCAGCCACACCTGGATCGTCTCGCCGACCACGGGGATGGCGGAGAACAGGCCGGTGATGACCTTCGCCCCCCAGAAGCTCATCTGGCCCCAGGGCAGGACGTAGCCCATGAAGGCGGTCGCCATCATCAGGAGGAAGACGACGATGCCCAGCAGCCACACCATCTCGCGCGGCGGCTTGTAGGAGCCGTAATACAGGCCGCGGAAGATGTGGATGTAGACCACGATGAAGAAGAACGAGGCGCCGTTCGCGTGCGCGTAGCGGAAGAACCAGCCGCCGTTCACGTCGCGCATGATGTGTTCGACCGACTGGAATGCGATCGTCGCGTCGGCGCGGTAGTGCATCGCCAGGATGATGCCCGTCACGATCTGGATGGTCAGCGCCACGCCCGCCAGCACGCCGAAGTTCCAGAAGAAGTTCAGGTTGCGCGGCACCGGGTAACCCGCGCCGATGGCGTTGTAGACCAGTCGCGGCAGCGGCAGCTTGTCGTCCACCCACCTCATCAGGGGGTGGGACGGACGGTACTCCTTGGCCCAGGGAAAGCTCATGGTCAGCCTATCTGCACGGTGGTGTCGGTGGTGAACTCGTACTCGGGAACCTGGAGATTGAGCGGCGCGGGTCCCTGGCGGATGCGCGCCGCGGTGTCGTAGGCCGAGCCGTGGCAGGGGCAGAAATAGCCGCCGAACGGTCCCCGGTTCTCGCCCTGCTTGGCGCCCAGCGGGATGCAGCCGAGGTGCGTGCACACGCCCATCGTGATCAGCCAGTTCTGCTTGCCGGGCTTGGTCCGCTCGGCCAGCGTCTGGGGATCGCGCAGCGAGGAGACATCGACGGCGTTCGCCTCCGCGATCTCCTTGGGAGTCAGGTTGCGCAGAAACACGGGCTGCTTGCGCCACAGCGTCGTCACCGCCTGGCCGGGCTGGATCTGCGACAGGTCCGCCTCGATCGACGCGAGCGCCAGCACGTCGGCGGACGGGCTCATCTGGTTCACGAGCACCGGCACGACCGCGACGACGCCCACTCCGGCGAAGGCGAGCGCGGCGACGTTGATGAAGTCCCGGCGGCGGACGCCCTCCCCGTCCTCGCCGACCGCCAGCGCGGGGTCGGGCTGCGGCTCGGTGCCGGGGGGCAGGTGGAGCGGCGGGTCCATCGTGGTCGTGTCGGTCGCCATGGGGTCCTTCGTCGTGCGCGTTCCGCCGCGCGGCGGAGTGGTCTGCTGCCGGGCTTCGCGGGCGCTCGTCCGGTCCGTGGATGCGGCGGGCGGAGGGCGCCGAGCGAAGGGCTGGCCGTCTCCCACGGCTCTTAGCGACCTCCGACCTCGCCTGCCAACCGTTTTGTGAACGAAAGGAGACTGTTGCTCCCGCCCCCACCTTCCAGCAGGACCCCGCGCGATGACGCGACTCGCTCCCCCGCCGTCGCCCGCCGACGGTCTGCCCGACCTCGACCTCGATCAGCGCGCGGCGCGCACCTGGTTCGAGGCGCTGCGGACGCGCATCTGCGACGCGTTCGAGGCGCTGGAGGCGGAGGCGGGTTCGCCCGCGCATTTCGAGTTCACGCCCTGGTTCCGGCGCGACGCGGACGGCGCACCGGGCGGCGGCGGCACGCGCGGTCGCATGACCGGCGCGGTGTTCGAGAAGGTGGGCGTGAACGTGTCGACGGTGGCGGGCGCCTTTTCCCCCGACTTCGCCCGTTCGATCCACGGCGCCGACGAGGATCCGCGCTTCTTCGCCACCGGCATCAGCCTGGTCGCGCACATGGCCAACCCGCACGCGCCCGCGGTCCACATGAACGGGCGCTACCTGCGCACCGCGAAGGCGTGGTTCGGGGGCGGCGCGGACCTCAATCCGCCGATCCCCTGTCCCGAGGACACCGCCGACTTCCACGCCGCGATGCGGACGGCCTGCGAGGACCACGAGAGCGGCGACTATCCCCGCTTCAGCCGCTGGGCCGAGGAGTACTTCCACCTGCCGCACCGCGATGTGAGCCGGGGCGCGGGCGGCCTGTTCTTCGACCATCTGGAGGACGGATTCGCGGCCGACTTCGCCTTCGTGCGCGCGGTGGGCGAGGCGTTCCTGGACGTCTTCCCCCGGCTGGTCCGCCGCCGCATGGCCCAACCCTTCACCGCCGACGACCGGCGCGCGCAGCTGCGCTGGCGCGGCCGCTACGCCGAGTTCAACCTGCTGCACGACCGCGGCACGCTGTTCGGGTTGAGGACGGGCGGCGACGTCGACGCCATCCTGATGAGCCTGCCGCCGCTCGCCGCATGGGACTGAGGCGGGTGGCCGGCACCCGCCATCCGCTGGAGCCGGGCACGCTGGCCACGGTGGTCACCACACTGGAAAGGCGCGCGCCCCTCCCGCTCCCCGGCGGGGGACCGCCCTCCCCCCTGTCGCTCCACCGCTGGCATACGCCGTCGCTGGAGGACTATCGCGCGCTGTTCCGGCGGGTGGGAGAGCCGTGGCTGTGGTTCTCGCGCCTGGTGCAGCCGGACGCGGCCGTGCGCGCCGTGCTGGCCGACGAGCGCGTCCACGTGTTCGTCGCCCGCCTCCCCGACGGCGCCGCCGCCGGCCTGATCGAGCTCGACCACCGCCGGCCGGGCGAGTGCCAGCTGCACTTCGTGGGTCTGGTGCCGGAGCTGGCCGGGCACGGGCACGGGCGCTGGCTGATCGCCGAGGCGCTGCGGCTCGCCGGGCGGCCCGGCGTCGGGCGCGTGTGGCTCGACACCTGCACGCTCGATCACCCGGCCGCGCTGCCCGCCTATCGCCGCGCCGGCTTCCGGGCGGTGGCGCGCGAGGTGCAGGTGTTCGCCGACCCCCGCCTCACCGGCCACCTGCCCCGCTCAAGCGCTCCGCAGATCCCCATCGTCGAGTGAGGTCGCCTCGCGGTACATGCCCACGATCAGCGCGACCGTGACCAGCGTCGCCAGCGCCAGCACCAGGCCGGCGGCCACGGCACCGGCGATCTGGCCCGCCAATGGTCCCGCGGCGAGCGCCACCGGAATGCCGACGAGCGCCTGGGCCGCGCCCATGGCCACCAGCGTGACGACGGTGGTGAGCACGAGCAGGAGGAGCAGCGGTCCGTTGAGTCCCTTCGAAGCCGACACACTGCGCTTCAGGATGCCGACCACCCCCAGCGCGCCGTCCGCCGCCGAGGGCACCAGGAACAACAGCCGCGCGGCGACGATCAGCAGCGCCGCGAGCAGCGCGATCCCTCCGATCGTCGCCACGCCCACTCCGGCCGCGCCGAGCCCCGCCAGCAGCACCAGCGCCGTGGCCGCGAGCAGCAGCAGCGGGACCAGGACCGCCACCAGCAGCAGCTGCGCGGCGATCAGCACGACCAGCCGGCGCCCGGCCACCGCCAGCGACCGGCGCACGGTCTCTCCGTCGACCAGCAGCATGCGGGCGACGGTCAGCTGGCCTAGCATCAGCGCCAGCGTCAGCGCGGCGAGCGCCAGCCACTGGACGGGCGACAGGTCCAGCTGCTCGATCGCCCGGCCCGCGACCGCCACCTCCTTCGTGACGGCGGTGGCACCGATGACCTGCGACAGCATCGCCGGCACGCCGATGAGCGCCAGCGCGACGGTGGCGAGCAGGCCACCGTCCGTCCTCATGCGCGCCCGCGCGAAGTCCACCGCCCGATCCAGCGACGCCCGTGCCATCGTCCCACGCCCCTTCCGTCCCCCCGTATCCGACGGGGCTTGATGGAACAGGGCTTGATGAAGGGGCACCGGCCCGTCAAGTCGTGACCATGATCGGGCACGACATCGAGTGGCGCACCTCGGAGACGCCCGTCGACTATGCGGCCGCCGTAGCCGACATGGAGGCGCGCGCCGCCGCGATCGCGCGGGGCGAGGCCGCCGAGCGCGTCTGGATGCTGGAACATCCGCCCGTCTACACCGCCGGCACCAGCGCCGACCCCGCCGAGCTGCTGGACGCGCGCTTTCCGGTCCACTCCACCGGACGCGGCGGACGCCACACCTATCACGGTCCCGGCCAGCGGATCGCCTATGTGCAGCTCGATCTGAACGCGCGCGGACGCGACGTGCGGCGCTTCGTGGCCGGGCTGGAGGCCTGGGTGGTCGCAGCGCTCGGCGATCTCGGTTTTCCCGCCCACACGGTGCCCGGCCGCGTCGGCGTGTGGACGCGCGCGGGCGGCGAGGAGGCGAAGGTCGGCGCGATCGGGGTGCGGGTGAAGCGGTGGGTGACGCTGCACGGGCTCTCGGTGAACCTCCACCCCGACCTGCGGCACTTCGAGGGCATCGTGCCGTGCGGTCTCGCCCGGCCGGTCACCAGTCTGGCGGCGTTGGGTCGCACAGTGGATGCGGCGCGGTGGGATCGCGCGTTGCGGCACCGGCTGCCGCTGCTGCTCGCCAAGATGAACGGCGAACAACAAGAAATGCTTGAGCCGTCGCAAGAAGGGCCTTAAACGGGCGTCGACCCTTGAACCGACAACAGGCGGGTCAAAACCAGATGGGAGTTATTCGAATGCGCACGACCAAGACCCTCTTCGCCAGTGCCGCCGTTCTCGGTGCCGCCCTGACGCTCGCCGCGTGCGGTGACACGTCGACCAACACGACGACCGCCGACACGAACGCCATGGGCAACGACATGGGCATGGACACCATGAACGACAGCGGTGCCATGATGGGCAACGACATGATGGGTTCGAACGACATGATGTCCAACGACATGATGAGCTCGAACAACATGATGTCGTCCAACACCATGGGCTCGAACGACATGATGATGAACAACAGCATGTCGAACTCGATGTAAGCATCGACGCCGATGCCGGTCGTTCGATCGGTCGGACAGACGGGCCGCGCCCGCTTGCGAGCGGGCGCGGCCCTTTGCGTTCGGGGCATTCGCTCCGGGCGGGTTCAGGCTGCGGCGTCGGCCTGCGCGATGCCCTTCGCCCTCAAACGGCAGCTGTCGCACGCACCGCAGGGTTCGCCCGCCGGAGTGGGGTCGTAGCAGGACCACGACCAGTCCGGATTCAGTCCCAGCCGCCGCGCCTCCGCCACGATCCCGGCCTTGGTCATGTGCTGGAGTGGGGTCAGCACCGCGGGCGAGCGGCCCTCCACCCCCATCCGGGTCGCGGTGACCGCCATCGCCTCCCAGGCGCGGACGAACTCCGGGCGGCAGTCGGGATAGCCGGAATAGTCGAGCGCGTTCACGCCGATCGAGATCGCCCGCGCGCCCAGCACCTCCGCCCAGCCGAGCGCCAGCGTGAGGAACAGCGCGTTGCGCGCGGGCACGTAGGTGACGGGAATGCCCTCGCCCCCACCCTCCTTGGGCACGGCGATGTCGGCGGTGAGCGCGGAACCGCCGAACGCGGTCAGGTCGAGCGACAGGACGATGTGGCGCGCGATGCCCAGCCTCCCGACCAGCGCCCGCGCCCGCTCGATCTCGATCGCGTGGCGCTGGCCATAGTCGATCGTCAGCGCGGCGACCTCGTACCCCGCCTCCCGAGCGGCGGCGGCGCAGACCATCGAGTCGAGCCCGCCGGACAGCAGCACCACCGCGATCGGCCGGTCGCTCACGGCCGGCGCACACGAAACGGGCCGCCGAAGCGACCCGAGTTGGTCAACGAACCAGAAGGGATATGGGGCCAAGGCTCCATGACATGCCCTAGTACACCGATCGTTGCGGTTGCGTTAACGGCAATCCCCCGTCCGTCGCGCCACCAGCGCCACGGCGTAGGGCTGATCACCGCGCACACCTTGCGCGGTCACGTTGGCGGAGCGCGGCGTGACCGAGCGGACGGAGAGCTGGCCCGATCCTCCGGCGCACTCGTAGCTCACGCGGATGCGGTCGGGCTTCTGTTCGACCGTGAAGTAGCGACAGCGATCCTCTCCATGCGCCGCCCGGTAGAGCGCGTTCAGGTCGGCGACGCACACCGAGCGGGGGGGCGCCCTGCCCTTCACCTCGCGCAGCGCGTACTGTCCCGTTGTCAGGCCGGCCGTGTAGACAGGACCGCTGGCCACCAGCGCGAGGGCGCCGACCATGGCACGCGCGACCCTCACGCCGCCTCCGCCAGCCGCGCCGCGTCGAGCGGAAAGACACGCGCACAGAACGCGCAGTCGACCTGGATCACGCCGTCCGCGTCGGCCATCTGGGCGCGCTCGTCGGCGGGGAAGCGGGCGAGCACGGAGGCGAGATAGGCCGGGTCGCAGCGGCAGCCGCGCCGCACCCGCCCCTCGCCGAACAGCCGCACCTCCTCCTCGTGCAACAGCCGCCAGAGGAGTTCGTCGGCGGGCAGGTCCGGGTCGGTCAGCTCGCCGTCGGTGACCGTGCGCGCGAGCGCCAGCACGTGCTCCCACTCCGGATGGTCGAGCCGGGTGTGCAGGCGCTCGCGCCCCTCCTCGCCTTCCGGCAGGTGCTGGAGCATCAGGCCGCCCGCGACCGATCCCGCGCTCGTCCGGCGGAGGGCGACGCGGAACAGGCTGGGCAGCTGCTCGGACTGCGCGAAGTAGGAGCGCGCGGCGTCCGACAGCGTCTCCCCCTCCAGCGGCACGATGCCCTGATAGCGCTGGCCGGTGGAGCCGACATCGAAGGTGACGGCGAGATAGCCCTGGCCGAACAGCGTAAACAGCGTCGGCTCCGGACCCGCCTCGGCCAGCCGGTCGGCGTCGAAGTTGACGTAACCGCGCAGCTCGCCGCCGCGCCAGTCGCAGACCAGCAGGTCGACCACGCCGCCTTTCGTCTGCGCCTGCATGGTGAGCTGGCCGTCCTCGTCCTTCAGCGTGGAGCCCAATAGCACGGCGAGCACCAGCGCCTCGGCCAGCACCGACTCGATGGCGGGGGGATAGGCGTGGGCGGACAGGATGCGGTCGAGCGTGGGGCCGAGCCGCGCCACGCGGCCGCGCGCGTTGCGGCCGGGCAGCGCGAAGCCCTGCAGGCGGTCGAGGGTGTCGGTGTTCACAAGCCCCAGTTGGGGCGGGGGGCGAGCGGTTGCAAGCGTTCCATGGTGCGGCGCAGCACGCTGTCGGTGGACAGGTCCGGCACCCGACCCTACGTGCCCGACCACTCCCCCCATACCTTCCAGGACCCCGCCTTGGCCGCACGTCGCTTCCTCTATTTCGTCGCCGCCTGCGTGGTGCTCATCTTGGCCGCAGGGTTGGTGTGGTCGCTCTACGCCAACGATCTGATCCGCTGGTGGGCTGTGCCGTCCCGACCGTTCGCGGCGGTGCGGCCGGTCGCTCAGAACCGCTACGACGACCCGGCGCTCTGGATTGCCCGGCCCGGCCTCAAGGACGACCCCACCGACTTCCGACCCGAAGGCCTGGCCGCCGACGGCGCTCGGCGGGGCGATGCGGCGGTGTTCTACGTCCACCCGACCAGCTTCCTCGACAACACGCGCTGGAACGCGCCGCTCGACAGCGCCGACGCCAACGACCGCGCGCGGCTGTTCACGAAGGGGCAGGCGAGCGCGTTCGCGCTGGCGGGCGAGGTCTGGGCGCCGCGCTACCGCCAGGCGACCTTCGGCGCGTTCCTGACCACGCGGCCGGCCGCGACGCAGGCGCTCGACGCGGCCTATCGCGACGTCGCCGCCGCCTTCGACGCCTTCGTGAGCGCGATCCCGGCCGACCGGCCGATCATCCTGGCGGGCCACAGCCAGGGCTCGCTCCACCTCACCCGGCTTCTGAAGGACAGGGTCGCCGGCACGCCGCTCGCCCGGCGGATCGTGGCGGCCTATGTGGTCGGCTGGCCGATCTCGCTGACCACCGACCTGCCCCAGCTGGGCCTGCCCGCCTGCCGCGAGCCCACGTCGACCGGCTGCGTGCTCGGCTGGGCGAGCTTCGCGGAGCCGGCGGACGAGCGGCTGGTCACCGCGACCTACGACGCGTCGACCGGCCTCGACGGCCGTCCCCGCGCCGGCAGCGCGATCCTGTGCACCAACCCCCTGACCGGGCGCGGGGGCGGTGCCGCTCCGGCGAGCGCGAACCTGGGCACGCTCAAGGCGCGGGAGGACTGGTCGTCGGCGGAGCTGATCCCCGCCGCCGTGCCCGCGCGCTGCGCCGGGCGCGGCTTCCTCCTGATCGGCGACCCTCCGGACATCGGCAGCTACGTGCTGCCCGGCAACAACTACCACGTCTACGACTACTCGCTGTTCTGGGCCAACGTCCGCGCCGACGCCGCGCGCCGGCTGGCGGCGTTCGAGCGGCGATGATCACCGGGGCCGCCGCCGAGTTCCGCACCGCCCTGCCGCATGGCGGCCGGCTGGCGGGCCTCGACCTGGGCACGCGGACCATCGGCGTGGCGGTGTGCGATGCCGGCTGGACCTTCGCCACCCCGCGCGAGACGCTGCCCCGCCGGCGCGGGGCCGCCGACGTGGAGGCGGTCGGGCGGCTGGCCAGAGCCGACGCGCTCGCTGGTCTGATCGTCGGGCTGCCCCTCAACATGGATGGGCGCGAGGGTCCGCGCAGCCAGGCGAGCCGCGGCTTCGCCCGCCTGCTGGAGCCGCTCGGCCTGCCCATGCTGCTGTGGGACGAACGCTGGTCCACCGCCGCCGCCGAGCGCGCGATGATCGGCCAGGACATGAGCCGGGCGCGCCGCGCCGAGCGGATCGACGCTCACGCGGCGGCGCTGATCCTGCAAGGGGCCATCGACGCGCTGACGGCGGGGTAGCGTTGCCCCTCCTCACCCGCTCAGCCTGAGCTTGTCGAAGGCCGGACTCGATCAGAGACCGGCTTTGACAGGCTCAGCCTGAACGGGAGGAGACGACGAAGTCTCCTGTCCACCTCACCGAACCGGAACGGAACTTTTTACTGGCAGACGACCCCTTCTTGTGCTAGCGGCCACAGCGTGACCCGTCCGCCTGCCCGCCGCCGTCCACACCCCCGCCCACCCGCCATTTCCTACACCGCCCCAGCACGCCGGTCGCCCCGGTCCGCGATGTTACGGACCTTTCGTGACGGTTGACATGTACCCCCACCGTGACCTGCTCGGCCTGGCCGGACTGGAGCGGCACCAGATCGGCTTTCTGCTCGATGAGGCGGACCGCCGGGTCGGGTCGGACGGCGCGGACCAGCCGCTCGCCGGCCTGACCCAGATCAACGCCTTCTTCGAGAACTCGACCCGCACGCTGCTCTCCTTCGAGATCGCCGGCAAGCGGCTCGGCGCCGACGTGGTCAACATGCACGCCGCGCAGTCGAGCGTGAAGAAGGGCGAGACGCTGATCGACACGGCCGCGACGCTCAACGCCATGCGCGCCGACGTGATCGTCATCCGCCATGGCAGCTCGGGCGCGGTCAAGCTGATCGCCGACCACGTCGACTGCCCGGTCCTGAACGCCGGCGACGGCTGGCACGAGCATCCCACGCAGGGGCTGCTCGACCTGCTGACGCTCAGGCGGCGGCTGGGCGAACTCGCCGGACTGACGGTCGCGATCGTCGGCGACATCCGCCACAGCCGGGTCGCGCGGTCGAACCTGTTCGCGCTCGCCACCATGGGCGCGAGCGTCCGCCTGTGCGGTCCCGCGACGCTCCTGCCCGCCGGGATGGAGGACACCGGCGCCGCGATCACCACCGACATGGACGCGGCGCTCGACGGCGCGGACGCCGTGATGATGCTGCGCCTCCAGACCGAGCGGATGGAGGGTGGACTGGTCCCCTCGGCGCGCGAATACCGGGCGCTCTACGGTCTGACGACGGAGCGGCTGGCCCGCGCGAAGCCGGAGGCGCTGGTCATGCACCCCGGCCCGATGAACCGGGGCGTCGAGATCGACTCCGACGTGGCCGACCTCGCCGGCCGCTCCGTCATCACCGAGCAGGTGAGCCACGGGGTCGCGGTCCGGATGGCGTGCCTCGACATCCTGACGCGGGACCGGCGCTCGGAGGGACGGCGCTCGTGAGGGCCGTCGCCACCATCGCCAACGTGCGATTGCCCGGCCGCGCCGACACGCGCGACCTGTTCGTCGCGAACGGGGTGTTCGCGCAAGCCGCGGGCACGGGCGACACGCTCGACGCACAGGGACGGCTGGCGCTGCCGGGCATCGTCGATCTGGGCGTCCACGCCATCGACAAGCCCGCCTTCCGCGCCGGCGGCATCGTGCGCGCGGCGCTGCTGCCCGACCAGCGGCCGGTGCTCGACGATCCGGGCGCGGTCAAGGAGACCGCCGCGTCCGGCAAGCCCGACCTGTGGGTCCATCCGCTCGCCGCCGCCACCCGCGCGCTCGCCGGCGAGGAGTTGGCCGAGTACGCGCTGATGCAGCGGGTCGGCGCGCGCGGGGTGGCGACCGGGCGCGGCTCAATCGCCTCGTCCGGCGCGATGGCGCGGGTGATGCGCTACGCCGCCTCGCTCGACCTGCCGGTCATCGTTCACGCGGAGGACGCCGGACTGGTCGGCGGCGCGGTGGCCACCGAAGGGCCGGTCGCCTTCGCGCTGGGTCTGCCGAGCGCGCCCGCGATCGCCGAGCGCATGGCGGTCGAGCGCGACCTGGCGCTGGCCGAGCTGACGGGCGCGCACGTCCACTTCCACCTGCTGACCACCCGCGCGGCGCTGGGCCGGGTGCGCGCGGCCAAGGCGGCGGGGCTGGCCGTCACCTGCGGCACCGCCCCGCCCTACTGGCTGCTGTCGGAGCACGATGTCAGCGATTTCCGCACCTTCGCTCGGTTGTCGCCGCCGCTGCGGTCCCAGGACGACCGGCGGGCGGTGCGCGATGCGATCGGGGACGGCACGATCGACTGCCTGACGTCAGCCCACGATCCGGTGGGACCGGAGGGCAAGCGCCTGCCCTTCGCCGACGCGCAGCCGGGCGCGGCGGGCGCGGCGACGCTGCTGCCGCTGGCGCTCGGGCTGGTGCGCGACGGCGTGGTGGACGAGGCGCGGCTGGCCGACCTGCTGGCGGGCGCGCCGTCGCGCATCCTGCGCCTCCCCGGCGGACGGCTGGAGCCGGGCGCGCCGGCGGACCTGATCCTGGTCGATCCCGATCATCCGTGGCAGGTGCGCGCGGAAACGCTCGGATCGGGCGGCAACACGCCCTTCGACGGACTGCCCGTGCAGGGCCGCGTGACGGCGGTGCTGAAAGGCGGGCTGTTGCTGGAGTAGCGCTGGGAGCCTTTCCGGCTCACGCGCAGGCTGCTCATCGCCTGAGCTCGAGAGCGCTCCTCGATGGCACCAGTTCGACGACAGCGAAGGCTACCGCGCCGCCACTGTCCGACCCACGTGCGATGCCCAGCGCGGGGTGTCGTCGCCCTTCACCGCGCGCACGAAGCAGCGCCCACCGCGCGCCTGAACGGTGCGGCAGAGCGCGCCCGCCTCCGCCCGGGTGGCGAAATAGCCGGCGGCCAGGCGGGTGAACGGGCGGCCGCGCACGGTCGCCTTGCTGGCGAGCGGGGTCGCCTCGCCCAGGTCGACGCGGCTCATCGCCCTGGTCCATCCGCGCTCCGCCGCGCCCGGCGTCACATAGGCGCCGAGCTGGACCACGAAGCGGCCCGTCGACGAAGCGCGAGCGGGCGGCGCGAGGACGGTGGTGCTGGCGGGGATCAGGCGCGGCGTCTCCGCCGGCCGCGCCACCGGCACCGCCATGGCGACGCGGATCGCGGCCGGAGTCGCGACTGTTGGCGCGACCGGCTCCGGCTCGGCATAGGCGGCGAGCTCGACGCTGGGACCCTCTACCGGCGTGGTTTCGGTCCTCGCGAGTGCGACCGCGGGCGCGGCGGGCGCGGGCAGGTTCAGCGCCAGGCGGGCCGGCATCCCGCCGTCCTCGACCGGCGTGATGTTGAGCAGATAGGCGACCTGGTCCCAGCTGTTGCGCGGACTGGCGACCCGCGCCCACTCCCCGATGCGCTGGTGGACGGCGGCCGGAGCCAGGTCCTGCGCGGCCACCACGCGCGCGCGCTGCCAGTCGCCGCTCACCGCATAGGCGAAGGCGAGGTTCTGGCGGACCCGGCCGTCGGCGTCCGGCGCGCGCGCCGCCGCCTCCAGCAGGCCGCCGCCGCCCGCCACGTCTCCCGCGAGGACCAGTCCCAGCCCCCGGTCGGCGGCCGACAGCCCCTCGGCGCTGGCGAGCAGCGACCGCGCCTCCGCCCGATCGCCGAGCGCCGCGCGGACGAGCGCGAGGTTGAGCGTCGCGGCGGCGTCGCCGGGGACCAGCATCAGCACGTCGCGATAGGCGGCCTCCGCAGAGGGCAGGCGGCCGTCGCTCAGATAGGCGCGCGCGAGCAGCTGGCGCGCTTCGGCGTTCAGCGGCGCGGCCTCGACCGCCTCCTCGGCGTAGCGCACCGCGCGCTCCGTCCGGTCGCGCGCCAGCTCGCGCTCGGCCTTGGCCATGAACTCGGCGGCGCGCGCCGCGCCGTCCTCGGCCATGGCGGCGACGGACGCGGGCGCGGTGAAGGCGCCCACCGACAGCGTGGACGCGGCGAGCGCGAGGAGGAGGCGTGGACGCATGGTCTATCCCTTCTGGGGCGGCAATTGGCCGAGGACCTGGTCGAGGTCGTCGAGATCGGCGAGGAAGCGGTCGAGCGCGCGGGTCACGAGCGCCTGGGCCGACTGGCGCTCCAGCGCGGCGGCCAAACGCAGCTTCAGGTGGCGCTCGGCGTCCAATCGCAGGGTGAAGGCGGCCTTTCCGGTCGCGGTGAGCCCGGTGCGCGGCCGCGCCTCGCGCCGGGCGCGACGCACCGCGATGGCGGGCACGGTGCGCGCCGGTGCCGGCGCCTCGACAGCGCTCGGGGCGACCGGATCGATCTCCTGCTCCACAGCGGGCGCCTGTGCGCGGCGCGGCTCGGGCGAGAGCAGCCGGGCGGGGTTCACGCGGCGGGCAGGCTCCTCCACCTGTTCGCGCAGCTGCTCGAACTGCTCGCGCGCGGGCGACGGCGCGGGCTCATCGCCCATGTCGTTCCAGCCGAGGTCGTCCAGCGCGGCCGGGCCGGAGCCGACCATGGCGTCCACGCCCTGGCGACGCATGGCGGGCTTTGCCTGGCCCTTGCGCGCGAGCAGGCCGGACGAGAGCGAGGCGAGGGGTTTGGCGTCGGCCATGGCCATGCTCCTCACCCCACCACCCGACGGCCGAACCCGCCGCCGGGGGGGCGCGCCGCCAGCGCGGGTCGGCCGACGAGGGCCGGCGCGGAGAAGACCGTGCGCCGGAAGTTCTTCTCCAGCCGATCGGAGATGTAGCTCCACAAATCCTCGACCTCGCGCGCGGACTTGCCGGCGGGATCGACCTCCATCACCGTGCGCCCGTCGATCATCGAGGCGGCGAAATCGATGCGGTGATGCATGATGACGGGCGCCACGGTGCCGTGCTGCGACAGCGCGACCGCGGCCTCCGACGTGATCCGCGCCTTTGGCGTGGCGGCGTTGACCACGAAGATCAGGGGTTTGCCCGCTCGGTCGCACAGATCGACGGTGGCGCCCACCGCGCGCAGGTCGTGCGGGCTGGGGCGCGTCGGCACGACGATCAGCTCGGCCACCGCGATGACCGACTGGATGGCGACGGTGATGGCGGGCGGCGTGTCGATCACCGCCAGGCGGAAGCCCTGCCCGCGCAGCATCTCCAGGTCGGCCGCCAGCCGCGCGACGGTCGTCTGGGCGAAGGCGGGCACCTCGTCCTCGCGCTCGTTCCACCAGTCGGCGAGCGAGCCCTGCGGGTCGATGTCGATGAGCACCACGGGACCCGCGCCGGCGCGCTGCGCCTGCACGGCCAGGTGGCCCGAAAGGGTGGTCTTCCCCGAACCCCCCTTCTGGGAAGCCATAGCCAGAACGCGCATAATGTCCCCTTGAGCGTTGCCGAAAGCGTCTCGATGCGGGACGATGTGCGCGAAGTGCCGTGAAGAAGTGGTTAAATCGTGGGCAAAGACGCGTCCCGCCCTGTTCCACTGTCCGCCCGCGGGTTACGATCGCGCAAGGATTGCTCCGCTATCGGCGGATCGAAGGAGAGTTGCCATGATGTCCGTCACCGCCCCGCGCGCCGCCGCGCGCTCTTGGAGCCGTTTCATCCTGCCGCTCGCGGCGCTCGCGCTGGCGGCGCCCGCGCTCGCCGGGCCGGCGGAGGGCCAGGCGGCGTGGGAGGCGGGCGACTACGCCCGCGCCGTGGCCGAGTGGCGACCCGCCGCGATCAAGGGCGACGCGTCGGCGCAGTACGGCTTGGGCCAGGCGTATCTCTACGGGCGCGGCGTGCCGACCGACCTGAAGCAGGCGCGGCTGTGGTTCGAGAAGGCGGCGGCGCAGGGCCACACGCCGGCGCAGGACAATCTCGGCCTGCTGCTGTTCCAGGAGGGCGAGCGCCAGGCGGCGCTGCCCTACCTCGAACGCTCCGCCGCGCGGGGCGAGCCGCGCGCACAGTATGTGCTCGGCACCGCGAAGTTCAACGGCGACCTGGTCGACAAGGACTGGGTGGGTGCCTACGCGCTCATGACCCGCGCGTCGGCCGCGGGCTTGCCCCAGGCCTCGCGCGCGCTCGCACAGATGGACCAGGAGATCCCGCTCGCTCAGCGCCAGCAGGGTCAGGTGGTCGCGCGCGACATGGAGGCGGGACAGATGGCGGTGGCCGCCAACACGCCGCCGGGCGCCCCCTTCGCCCCCACGCCGGTGTCGCCCGCCCCGGGCGCTCCCGCCGTCGCGCCCCCGTCAGCGGGTGCGGTGGCGAGCGTGGGCGTCCCGCCATCCCGTCCCGCTCCGACCTCCGCTCCGGCTCGGCCGATGGCCGCCCCGATCCCCACGGTCTCGCAGCCGGTGGTGCAGGCTCCGCCGCTGCCCGCGCGCGCGGCGAGTGCCCGCCCTGCGCCCGTCCCGGCCGTCGCGCCGACCGGCCGCTGGCGCGTGCAGCTGGGTGCGTTCCGCGATCGATCGGGAGCGGAGGCGCGCTGGCGGGAGGTGAGTCGCGCCGTGCCGACGCTCGCCGGGCGCTCGCCGATGCTGGAGACCGCCGGAGCGATCACCCGCGTCCAGACCGGCCCCTTCGCCACCCGCGCCGATGCGGAGCGGACCTGCCGCGCGGTCGCGGCGACCGGCCGCGCGTGCTTCGTCCTGCGGCGGTGAGGACTCGGGGGCGGATAAGAGGTTGTTCGAGCCGCCCCGGTCAGGCTGAGTTTGTCGAAGGCCGTTCCCGCAAACAGAATTACTCCCCTGCTTGCCTAGAGGGGAAGTCCGCGCACCTTTCGCTATGAGACGACGTCCCGTTGGATCGTCATTGCGAGGAGCGAAGCGACGCGGCAATCCAGGATGCGCGCGCCGGTCTGGATGGCTTCGCTTCGCTCGCACTGACGGGGAGGGTCCAATCCAACCTCATCAAACTCCAGATCACCTCAAGTCGGAGGGATGGCTTACTCCGGCTCCACCCACTGCGCCCGTGCGATCCCCTGTGTCCACAGCAGTGCGGTGAGGTCTCCATGGCGGATCGCGGCATCCGCCTCCGCCGCGACCACCGGCTTGGCGTGGTAGGCCACGCCCAGGCCCGCCGCACGGATCATCGGCAGATCGTTGGCCCCGTCTCCCACCGCCAGCGTCTCCGTCGGGCCGATGCCCCACTCCGCCCGCGCCGCCCCGAGCGCCCGCGCCTTGGCCCGCGCGTCCACGATGGGCTCCGACACCCGCCCGGTCAGCCGGCCGCCATCGACCTCCAGCACGTTAGCCATCACGCGGTCGAAGCCGAGGCGCTCGGCGACCGGCCCGGCGAAGCGGGTGAAGCCGCCGGACACCAGCACGGCCCGCGCTCCCCGTGCCCGCATCGTCGCCACCAGCGCCGCCGCGCCCGCCATGGGTCGCACCCGCTCGCGCAGGCACTGGCCGACCGTGGCGAGCGGCAGCCCGGCGAGCAGGGCGACGCGCGCACGCAAGGCGGCGGCGAAGTCCAGCTCGCCGCGCATCGCCCGCTCGGTGACCGCCGCGACCTGCGGCTTGCACCCGGCATAGTCGGCCAGTTCGTCGATGCATTCCACGGTGATCATGGTGGAGTCCATGTCGGAGACGAGCAACCGCTTGGTCCGGTCCTCCGCCGGCTGCACGACCAGGTCGCAGCCGGCGGGCGGCTCCACCGCCGCCCAGCGCTCCAGCGGCAGGTCGACCGCGCTGCCTTCGTCGAGCGCGCGCGGGCGGCCCGGCCCGGCGCCCAGGACGGCCAGCCGCTCGCGCGCTTCGGCAACATGGTGGGGTGTCAGCCGGTCGGCTGCTATCAGCGTGGCGATGAACACGACGACCCTCCCGCGCCTGGCGGTGATCGCAGGCCCGACCGCCAGCGGCAAGAGCACGCTGGCGCTGCGGTTGGCCCTGCGCATGGGCGGCACGATCGTCAACGCCGACGCCCTGCAGGTCTATCGCGACCTGCGCGTGCTCACCGCCCGCCCCTCGCCCGCCGATGAGGTGGCGGCCCCGCACCGGCTGTTCGGCCATGTCGACGGGGGCGAGGCCTACGACGTGGCACGCTGGCTCGGGGAGGCGACGACGGCCGTGGAGGCGAGCGTGTCCGCCGGGCGGCTGCCGATCGTCGTGGGCGGCACGGGCCTCTATGTGCGCGCGCTCCTCGACGGCCTGGCGCCGGTGCCGCCGATCGCGCCGGAGGTGCGCGCCGCCGTGCGCGCCGCCGATCCCGACGACAACCGGCGCGCTCTTGAGCGGGAGGACTCCGCGATGGCCGCTCGCCTGCGCCCCTCCGACCGCCAGCGGATCGCGCGCGCGCTGGAGGTGGTGCGCTCCACCGGCCGCTCCCTGGCCGATTGGCAGCTGGAGCGGAGCGGCGGATTGGCCGCGCGGTTCGCCGTCGCCGGCCTGGTGCTCGACCCGCCGCGCGAGCGACTCGCCGACCGCATCGAGTCGCGGCTGGAGGCGATGCTGGCGCGGGGCGCGGGGCGAGAGGTGGACGCGCTCCTCGCGCGCGTGGACGTGCCGGCCGACGCGCCGGTCTGGCGGGCGATCGGCGCGGGGGAGGTCGCGCGATGGCGGCGCGGCGCGGACACGCGCGAGGAGGCCCTCTCCGCCGCGAGCGCTGCGACCCGCGCCTATGCCAAGCGTCAACGCACCTGGTTCCGCCATCAGGCGCCGTCCGACTGGCCTCGGCTCGACCCGTTCGACACGGCCGAGGTCGACAGGACGCTCGCCCGGCTGGCAGGGAACGACTGATCCCCGAGGAGACCCGCCCGATGCGCATCCACACCGACGCCGATGCCGACCTGTCGCTGGTGCGCGACGCCCGGGTGGCGGTGGTGGGTTATGGCGGTCAGGGCCACGCGCACGCGCTCAATCTGCGCGACAGCGGCGTCGCGGATCTGGTGGTGGCGCTGCGGGAGGACTCGGCCACGCGGACGAGGGCGGAGGCGGCGGGCTTCCGCGTCGTGACCACGCCCCAGGCGGCGGGTTGGGCCGACGTGCTGATGATCCTCGCCCCGGACGAGGACCAGCCGCGGCTGTGGGCCGAGGACGTCGCCCCTCACCTTCGCCCCGGCGCCAGCGTCGGCTTCGCGCACGGATTGGCGGTGCATTTCGGCTATGTCGATCCGGGCGACGCGCCGGCGTTCCTGATCGCGCCGAAAGGTCCCGGACACCAGCTGCGCGCCCAGTTCGAGCGCGGGCGCGGACTGCCTTGCCTGCTGGCGGTGACCACGCCCGCCGCGCTGCCGGTGGCCAAGGCGTATGGCGCGGCGATCGGCTGCGGCCGCTCGGCGATGATCGAGACGACCTTCGCGGAGGAGTGCGTCACCGACCTGTTCGGCGAGCAGGCGGTGCTGTGCGGCGGCATCCCGGACCTGATCCGCGCCGGCTATCAGACGCTGGTGGACGCGGGCTTCACGCCAGAGCTCGCCTATTTCGAGTGCGTTCACGAGGCCAAGCTGATCGTCGATCTGATCTATGAGAGTGGCCTGGACGCGATGCGCAGCGCGATCAGCAACACCGCCGAGTTCGGCGGTCACGAGGCCGGCGCGCGCTTGGTGACCGACGCCACGCGCTTCGAAATGGCGCGCGTGCTTGACGATATCCGCTCGGGCCGCTTCGCCGCGCGCCTCATCGCCGACCACGACGCGGGGGACCCGGCGCTCACCCGCGCCCGCGCGGCGAGCGCCGCCGACCCGATCGAGCCGGTGGGCGAACGGGTGCGCGCGCTGATGCCTTGGATCGGGGCCGACGCGCTGATCGGGCGGGGCTAGGCCGCGCCGCCTCCGCAGGACCACACGCCGCTCAGCGTCGCCTCGCCGCCGTCGGCGGTGGCGGCGGTCAAAGTGGCCGGACGCCGCACCCCGCCCGCGCCGACCGGAACACCGGGCACGGGGTCGGGCCGCACCGCGACGGTCAACCCCGCGCCTTCCAGCTGCGCGCCGCCGGGCAGGTCGGCCGCGTCGCCGATGGCGGTGCCCGTCAGCTCCACCACATCGCCCGCCAGCCGGACCTCGCCGCGGGCACGCGCGCGTTCCTGCCGCACGACGAGCAGCGGTGGCGCGTCGAGATCGGGCGCGAACACGCAGTCGGCGGCGAAGTCGGCGGCCATCGGCGCGAGCGTCAGCGGCGCGACAGCAGCGCGGTCGGGTCCGGGATCGGCGCGCGCGCAGGCGGCGGCGAGGAGTGGCAGGAGCAGGAGGTGGCGTCGCATGCTCGCGGCCATAGCAAGCCCGGGAGCGGCGGGTCACGTCCGAACGACCCCGCTCACCGCCGACCGAACAGCCGCTCGATGTCGCCATGCGCCAATTTGATCCAGGTGGGGCGGCCGTGGTTGCACTGGCCGGAGTGCGGCGTCGCCTCCATCTGGCGAAGGAGCGCGTTCATCTCCGCCCCGTCGAGCGCACGACCGGCCCGCACGCTGCCGTGGCAGGCCATCGTGCCGGCCACCCGATCCAGCCGCTCCGCCAGTCCCAGCGCCTGGTCGAAGGCCGCGAGCTCGTCGGCCACGTCGGTCACCAGTCCGCGCGGATCGGGCGCGCCGAGCACGGCCGGCAGTCCGCGCACCAGAACGGCGGCCGCTCCGAACCGCTCGAGCGGCAGGCCGAGACGACCGAGTTCGTCCGCCGCCGCCTCCAGCCGGTCGCACGCCGCTTCGTCCAGCTCGACCACCTCGGGCAGCAGCAGCGTCTGCACGGGCACCTCGGCCCCCGCCGCCCCCGCGCGCAAACGCTCGAGGACGAGGCGTTCGTGGGCGGCGTGCTGGTCCACCAGGATCAACCCATCCGTCGTCTCGGCGACGATGTAGGTCTTCGCCACCTGCCCGCGCGCGACGCCGAGCGGATGGTCGGTGGCGTGGGGCGCGGGCACATCGGCCGGCTCGGCGCGCGCGGCGGGTTCCCATCCGGCGAACCCCACAGAGGGTTCCGCCACCACGGACGCGTGGGTTGCGGGAGGACCTTCCGCTCGCCAGCCACCGGCGAGCGGGCGCGGAGCGGCGGAGCGGTGGCCGGCTTCGTCGAGCGCCCGGCGCAGGCCGTTCACCACCAGCGAGCGGATGGCGGCGGCGTGGCGGAAGCGCACTTCCGTCTTGGCCGGATGCACGTTCACGTCGACCTCGGCCATCGGCACCTGCAGGAACAGGGCGACGATCGGATGGCGGTCGCGCGCCACCATCTCGGCATAGGCGCCGCGCACCGCGCCGACGAGCAGGCGGTCGCGCACGGGACGCCCGTTCACGAACAGATACTGGTGGTCGTTCACACCGCGCGTGAAGGTCGGCAGACTGCCCATGCCGGTCAGTTCCGCCCCGTCGCGCTCCCAGTCCACCGCGACGCTGTTGTCGAGCAGCGCCGCGTCGGTCAGCGCCGCCACCCGCTCCGCCATCGTCTGGTCGGCGGGCAGGGACAGGATCGTCCGACCGTCGCTCGCGAGCCGGAACGACACATCGGGCCGCGCCATCGCCAGCCGGCGCACCACGTCCAGGCAGGCCGCCCGCTCCGACCGCTCGGTCCGCAGGAACTTGGCGCGGGCGGGCACGCGGGCGAACAGGCCCGCCACCGTGACGCGCGTGCCCGGCGGGGCGGCGGCGGGCCTGTCGTCCACCACGTGACCGTTGTCGACTGTGAGCCGCCATCCCTGCCCTCCCGCCGGCCGGCTGATGAGCGTCAGCACCGCGACGCTGGCGATCGACGGCAGCGCCTCGCCGCGAAAGCCCATGGTGGCCACCGCCTCGATGGCATCGTCGGGCAGCTTGGAGGTGGCGTGACGCTCGACCGCGAGTCGCAGCTCCTCCGGAGTCATGCCGCAGCCGTCGTCGACGACCTCCAGCCCCCCGATCCCGCCGCCGGTGAGCGCGATCGACAGCGCGGTCGCGGTCGCGTCGAGCGCGTTCTCGACCAGCTCCTTCAGCGCGCTCGCGGGACGTTCGACCACCTCGCCTGCGGCGATGCGGTTGATCAGGTGGTCGGGCAGTCGGCGTATTGACACAGGGGGGGCTTTAGACCATCCGCCGGCTCTACGCGAAGGGGCCTCCCGCCGCTCGCCAGAGCCGCGGGCCGTTTGTTCGTCCGGTCTCCGGCATTGGCCACACGAGGGCGATCGCACCATTCCGAGGGGCAGCGGGGGCGCTCCAGCACTTGGACAGGACCACCATGTCGTTCTTTTCCCGCCTGATGAAGTTCACCTCGCACGACATGGCGATCGACCTCGGCACGGCGAACACCGTCGTCTACGTCCGCGGCCGTGGCGTCGTGCTGAACGAACCGTCGGTCGTGGCGATCGAGACGATCAAGGGTGAAAAGCGCGTGCGCGCGGTGGGCGACGACGCCAAGATGATGATGGGCAAGACACCGGATTCCATCCAGGCCATCCGCCCGCTGCGCGATGGCGTCATCGCCGACATCGATGTCGCCGAGCAGATGATCAAGCACTTCATCCACAAGGTGCACGGCGGCAAGGCCAAGCCGTGGCGCTTTCCCGAGATCGTGATCTGCGTCCCGTCGGGCTCGACCTCCGTCGAGCGCCGCGCGATCCGCGACGCGGCGTCGAACGCGGGCGCCAGCCAGGTGTGGCTGATCGAGGAGCCGATGGCCGCCGCGATCGGGGCGGGGATGCCGGTGACGGAGCCGATCGGGTCGATGGTCGTGGATATCGGCGGCGGCACGACCGAGGTCGCCGTCCTGTCGCTGCGCGGCCTGGCCTACACCACCTCGGTGCGCGTCGGCGGCGACAAGATGGACGAGAGCATCGTCTCCTTCGTGCGGCGCAACCACAACCTGCTGATCGGCGAGGCGACGGCCGAGCGGATCAAGAAGGAGGTCGGCACCGCGCGCGTGCCCGCCGACGGCGAGGGCCGCATCATCCATGTGAAGGGCCGCGACCTCGTGAACGGCGTGCCCAAGGAGATCCCGATCAGCCAGGGCCAGATCGCGGAGGCGATGTCGGAGCCGGTCGGATCGATCGTCGAGGGCGTCCGCATGGCGCTGGAGAACACCGCACCCGAACTGGCCGCCGACATCGTCGACCAGGGCATCGTGCTGACCGGCGGCGGCGCGCTGCTGCACGGACTGGACGACATCATCCGCGAGGAGACCGGCCTGCCGGTGATCGTGGCCGAGGACCCGCTCACCTGCGTGGCGCTGGGCACCGGCCGCGCGCTGGAGGACGACGCCTTCCGCGGCGTCCTGCAATCGGCCTGACCGCCGGCTCGACAGAGCCTTGGCGGTTCCACCCACCCGACGCCCCGGGGCCTCGCGTCCGGCGCAGTATCTGCTGTTCGGCGGCTATGTCGTCGCCGTGCTCGGCGCGGTGGCGGGCCTGATCCTGCTCGTCACAGCCTGGGCCGATCCCGCCGGTCACTCGCAACTGCGCGCTCGCGCCACCGACCTCACCGCGCCCGTGTCGCGGGTCGCGGCCACCGCCACCGTCGGAGCGGGCGATCTGGGTCGGCGGATCGGGGACTGGTGGCGGGCGGGCGCGCAGAACGCCGCCCTGCGCCGCGAGCTGGAGCGGGGACACACCCAACTGGTCGAGGCGGCGGCGATCCGCGCGGAGAACGAACGGCTGAAGCGGCTGCTGCGCGTGGTGGAGCGCGACGGTGCGCCGATCGCCGTGACACGCCTGGTCGCCTCCTCGCCAGCCGCGCTGCGCCGGCTGACGGTGCTGCCGGTCGGGCGATCGTCCGGAGTGCGGCCCGACCAGCCCGTTCGCGGTCCGGTGGGGCTGGTCGGACGCGTGCTGGAGGCCGGCGCCGTCAGCGCGCGGGTGCTGCTCGTCACCGACACCGCGAGCGTCGTGCCGGTGCGCCGCGCCAGCGACGATCTGGACGCGGTGGCGGCGGGCGACGGCGCGGGCGGCCTCGAAATCCGGCCGCTCTCCAGTCGCCGGGTCGTGCTGCGACCCGGCGACCTGTTCGTCACCAACGGCATCGGTGGCGTGTTCCCGCCCAACATCCCGGTCGCGGTGATCCGCCGAACCGCCACCGACCACGCCGCGGCGCGTCCGCTGGGCGATCCCGCGCTGTCGGACCCGGTGCTGGTGTTGCCCATCTACGAACCCGCCGTCGCGGCCGCTCCGATCGACGCGGCGGCGGAGTCCGTCCGGTGAGCGCGCGCGTGGTGGTCGCCCGGCGCACGGCCATCTCGAGGAGCCTGCGCCGCACCGCGCCCGGCTGGTCGCCGCGCGCACGCTCAACGGCGCTGATCGTCGGAGGCTCGTTCACCGCGCTGCTGCCGATCCTGGCCGACACGCCGCTGCTGCCGCCGATCGGTTTCCTCGCCTATGTCGTCTGGCGGCTGCTGCGCCCCGACCTGCTGCCCCCATGGACGGCGATCGGCTTCGGCCTGGTGGACGATCTGGTGAGCGGCAATCCGCTCGGCACCGCAGTCCTGTGCTGGACGGTCTTCGCGCTCTGGCTGGAGGCTTCGGAACGGTGGTTCCCGTTCCGCTCCTGGCGGCACGACTGGCTGGTCGTCACGGGCTGCGGACTGGCGTATCTGGTGGCGCTCTGGTTCCTCAGCCCGCTGAACGGAGGCGCCCCCGTCCCGCCCATTGCGCTCGCCCTCCCCGCCCTCCTGACGCTCGCGCTGCCGCCGGTCCTCATCCGACTGGCGACGGGTCCGGGCGAGCCCGATCCGAGGCGCGGGTGAAGCACGACCGCCGCATCGTGACCGAAGCCGTCCAGGCCATGAGCTTCAGCCGCCGGGCCTTTTTTCTGGGTGCCGGGCAGCTGGCGGTGGGCGGGCTGCTGATCGGACGGATGGCCTATCTCGCGGTGGCCGAGAACGAACACTACCAACTCCTGTCGGAGTCCAATCGCGTCAACCTGATGCTGGTGCCCCCGCCACGCGGCTGGATCGTGGACCGCACCGGAGAGGAGCTGGCGGGCAACCGCCCCGACTATCGCATCGACATCATCCCCGGCCGCATGGCCGACCCGGGGCGCACGCTCCGCGAGCTCGATCGCTTCCTCAGGCTGCCGCCCGACGAGCTGCGGCGCGTGCGGGAGGAGATCGCGGCGAGCAACGGTCTGCAGCCGGTGCAGGTGGCGGCCCAGCTGCCCCAGGAGCAGTTCCTGGCGATCTCCGTGCGCCAGGCGGACTGGACCGGCGTGGTGCCCAGCCAGGTGCTCAGCCGCTATTACCACGACGGAGCCGCGGTCGGTCATCTGCTCGGCTATGTCGGCATCGCCAATGCCGAAGAGTATGAGGAGAGCAAGGATCCGCTGCTCATCACACCCGGCTACAAGATCGGCAAGCAGGGGCTGGAGAAGTTCTTCGAGCCACAGCTGCGCGGCAAGCCCGGCGCCAAACGGACCGAGGTGACGGCGCGGGGCAAGGTGGTGCGCGACCTTGCCACCCGCCCAGCGCAGGCGGGCGACACCATCCGGCTGACGATCGACAAGGGGCTGCAGGATTACGCCGCGCGCCGCGTCGGCCCGGACTCCGCGGCGGTGACGGTGCTCGACACCCTGACCGGCGACATCCTGGCGATGGCGTCGATGCCGTCGTTCGATCCCAACAGCTTTTCCGACGGCATCAGCCACGACGAGTGGAACATGCTGAGCCAGGACGATCATCTGCCGCTGCTCAACAAGTCCCTGCAGGGGCTCTATCCCCCCGGCTCGACGGTCAAGCCGGCCGCGGCGCTCGCGATCCTGGAAAGCGGCATCGGCGCGGGCGACCGGGTGGTGTGCAACGGGCGGGTCTACATGGCCGGCCGGTTCTTCCACTGCTGGCGGCGCGGCGGGCACGGCGCGGTCGACATGCGCCGCGCCATCGCCCAGTCGTGCGACGTCTATTTCTGGACGATGGCCGCGCGCATCGGCATGGACAAGCTTGCCGCGACCTTCCGGATGCTGGGCCTGGGCGAGGAGTTCTCGCTGCCCAGTCCGCATCAGCGCTACGGCACGGTGCCCGATCCCGCCTGGCTGCAGCGCAGATACGATCGCGAATGGGGGCTCAGCGACACGCTGAACGCGACGATCGGCCAGGGCTACATGCTGGCCAACCCGCTGCAGCTGGCGACCATGAGCGCGCGGCTCGCGAGCGGGCTCGCGCTCCACCCGCATCTGATGATGACCCGCGACACGCCCCGCCCCGCCCCCCTGCCGATCCAGCCCGAGCATCTGGAGGTGGTGCGCGAGGGGATGTGGGGTGTGGTGAACGGCGCCGGCACCGCCGGCCGCTCGCGCCTGCCGGTCCCCGGCGTGCAGCTGGCCGGCAAGACCGGCACCGCCCAGGTCGTCAACATCACCAAGGCCGACCGCGCGCGCGGCGGCAAGTTCGGCGGCCAGGGCGTGGCGTGGAAATACCGCGACCACGCGCTCTTCGTGGCCTTCGCCCCGTCCGACAATCCGCGCTACGCCGCCTCGGTCATCGTGGAACACGGCATCAGCGGCTCCGGCGCGGCCGCCCCGATCGCCAGCGACACGCTGCTCTACCTATTCGATCGCGAAAAGGCGCTGGCCAAGCTCGAGGCGCTCGAAAGCGGCTGGGGCGGCGGCATATGGGAACGGGCCGACGCCAAGATGGCGGCGTACAAGACCCACAGCGCGGACCCGGTGCCGGATACGGGTGTCGAGACGACCGGAGCGACGCGCGAATGAGCGCCACCGGCCTGATCCCCCGCCCGCTCGCCGAGCTGCCCTGGCGCATCATCCTGCTGGTCAGCTTCATCGCGGGCTTCGGCCTGGTCGTGCTCTACTCGGCGGCAGGCGGCAGCCTCCAGCCCTGGGCCTTGAAGCAGGGTCTGCGCTTCGCGGTTCTGCTGACGGGGGCGGTCGCCCTATCGCGCGTGCCGCTGCGGCTGATCGAGCGCGCCGCGCTGCCCTTCTATCTCGGCCTCGTCGCGATGCTGGTGGTGGTCGAGCTGCTCGGTGCGGTGGGTGGCGGCTCGCGGCGCTGGATCAGCGTGGGTGTCCTGACCGTGCAACCCTCGGAGCTGATGAAGGTCGGCATCGTGCTCGTGCTGGCGCGGTTCTACACGCTGCTGCCGGTCGGGCAGATCCGCAGCGTCGGGGCGACCTGGCCGGCGCTGGCGCTGATCGGCCTGCCCGCCGCGCTGGTCCTCATCCAGCCGGACCTCGGCACGACGCTCACCATCGTGGCGGGCGGCGTGGTGGTCATGTTCCTGGCCGGCCTGCCGCTCCGGCTGTTCATCGGCGCGGGACTGGCGATGGTCCCGGTGGCGCTGTTCGCCTGGTTCGTCGCCATGCACGACTATCAGCGCAACCGGGTGCTGACGTTCCTCGACCCTGAGAGCGATCCGCTGGGCACCGGCTATCACATCAGCCAGTCGAAGATCGCGATCGGGTCCGGCGGTCTCTTGGGCAAGGGCTTCGGTCAGGGCACGCAGAGCCACCTCGATTATCTGCCCGAAGGCCACACCGACTTCATCTTCGCCACCATGGCCGAGGAATGGGGGCTGGTCGGCGGGGTGCTGCTGATCGTGGCGCTGCTGGCGCTGGTGCGCTGGGGCATGAAGGTCGGCGCGCGCTCGCCCGGCCGGTTCGGTCGGCTGACCGCGTGCGGGTTGGCGACCACCGTCTTCTTCTACGTCGCCATCAACCTGATGATGGTGATGGGGCTCGCACCCGTCGTCGGCATACCGCTGCCGTTGTTCAGCTGGGGCGGTTCGTCGATGCTGACGATCCTGGCGTGCGTCGGCATCATCATGGCGATCGAACGCTCCAACCGCCATATGCGCGCTTCGCTGTTCTGACGGGACTTGGCGACCACCGTCGGCTGCGCTAAGGCCACCCCTAACGGACGCATAGCTCAGTTGGTAGAGCAGCTGACTCTTAATCAGCGGGTCCTAGGTTCGAGCCCTAGTGCGTCCACCATCTTTTCAACAATTTAGCGCGGTTTGCTAACTCCTGAGAGCGCGGCCTACAGCTCTCGTAATCGCCACGTAATCGGTTTACCGGAAGCTTCAGCGTAGGTGCGCGGCAGGCCCCTCCCCTGCGGGCCCAAGCTTCTGTAATGCAGAAAGTGCCGATCTGAGTCCGAATGGCACACCGATCTCAATTTGTTTTCAGTCGCGCGCCTTAGGCTGCCTTGCGCCGCCGCGCCTTCGCGCCTTTGCGAACCCGCGATCCGTGGCCATGAACCGCGCCAGCATGGGCGCAATCAGCCGGGCGGGCTCGTTCGCCTGTCCCGTCTCCGTCGCCAGCACCTCGGCATAGGCGACCAGGTCGCGATGCACGGCGGCGGGCAACTCCACCGCCAGCTTGACCGGCTTGTCGTCGGCAAGCGTCCCGAGCTTCAGTCCAACCATCGGTTTATCTCCTTGAGGATTCGAGCACGAGATCGCGAGTGAGGATCACTCGTACGGGTGTGCCGGGCCTCACCGTCAGCGTCGGTCGGATGTCTAGCGAGCGGCGCACCAGCTGCTGGCCGGCGTCGCTGACGGCATCCTGCGCCCCGCGCCGGAGCGCACGGACGAGTCGATCCTCGGCGTCGCCGGAGACGAGCTCGGTGCCGACGCCCAGCAGCGTGGACACGGCTGCAGCGCGGAACAACTCTCCCCAGTGGCGGTCCACGCGATCCTTGAGTCCCGCGCGTCCGCTCGCATCGGCGGCGGGCTGGCGGTCGAGCGCCACGGAGCGGCCGTCCGGCAGGATGAGCCGGGTCCAGACGAGGAGCGCACGTGATTGGCCGGCGGCGACGTCGGCGTCGTACTCGCCGATGAGCTTGGAGCCCTGCGGCACGAGCAGGTGAGTGCCCGTGACCGAGTCGCGGACGTTCTGGGTGACCTGGGCGACCACCTGACCAGGCACATCGGAGCTCAAGCCCGTGATCAGAGCAGCGGGGATAATGGAGCCGGCCTGTAAGGTGTGGGGGCTCGGCGCTGATGAGAGCTGCGACGAGGCGACCTGACGATCGGTCCGAGTCCGACCAGTCTGGCCCACGGGTCTTGCGTCGTCCGGAGCAACGGCCGTCTCGGCCTCTGCGTCTCCGCCTATGGTGGCTGTCTGTCCCGTTCGCCTGCCCTGAGCGTCGGGAGCGAACAGCTTGCTGGTTCGCGCCGCCTCCACTTCCTGAGCCCGACGCTGCCGCTCCTGGTCACGCCGCTGTGCGGCGAGGTTCGGCTGCGTTGAGGCACTGGATTGAGCGGGCTGCACTGCCCCGGCACTATGTCGCCCGGTTGCGGCTCGACGCCGGCATTCAGCATGGGTCGGCCAAGATCGCCCGTCAGCGGCGGCCCCAGCTGCGGCACGTCTGATCGCGCGCCGCCCAACCCGCTATAGTCCCGCGGCAGCTGCGCGATCTGCTCGGCGGGCAGGCGATTGTCGGTGGTGTAGACCTCCTCGGGACGCGTGCTGTCGCCGGCGGGGCGAAGCGACCAGAGCAGCATGGCGGCCAGCGCGGTGGCACCAACCCCGCCGGCGATCGCGAGCGTCTTGCGCGACAGGCGCACGACCTGCGGCAGCTCGGAATGCAGGCGTAGGTCGTGCTCGATCTCCTCGGGCGTGCGGATCGGCTCCTCGCCTTGCTCCCCCTTGAGTTCCTCCTGATCCACCCAGTCGCCGCGGCGCGGGAGGTCGGTCCGTTGGCCGGTCATCGCCGCCGACCTTCCGTTCGCTCGATCCGCACCACCTTCTGCTTCTTGGCTCCGAGCCGCAGCTCGGCGATGGAGAACAGCCGGTCCACGACGACATAGCGGCCGCTCACCCGCGTGTTGACGAGCTCGGGCTCACCGGTGGCCCCGATCACCCACAGGGGCGGAAGCTCGGCCTCGCCGATGCCGGCGGGGAACTCCACGAAGGTTTGCTTGCCATCGTCGAACACCCGCACCGGTCGCCAGGGCACCTTGTCGCCGGAGATCCGATAGCCGAAGTTCAGGCTGGCCAGCGCCTCCAATGTGCTCACCGCCACCGGCTGTGCGGCCTCCGCCGCCGCCGCATTCCGCCTCAGCGCGATCAGCTCGTCTGCCAGATAGGACCAGGACACGCTGGCCATGTAGGTCTTCTCGGCCGAGCGAAGCTCAAGATGGTAGGTGCGCCGGTCGGTGTTGATGACGAGGTTGGTGGCGACGCCCGCACGGATGGGCTTCACCAGGATGTGGATGCGTGCGGTTGCACCCGAGCCGCTAGTGGTGTCGCCGATTACCCAGCGCGTGGTGTCGCCTGCGGCGACGGGGCCGTTGCCGACCAGCTGCTCGCCGGATTGGAGCGCGATGTCGGTCACTTGCCCGGGTGCCGCGTAGAGCTGGTAGAGCGCGCCTTCGGTGAAGGGGTAGACCTGCACGGCGTTGACGTAGCCCGAGCGGGTCGGCTCGATCCGCGCATCGTCGTTGGCCGCCGCAACGCGGGCACGAGGATCGCGGGGCTCCTTGGCGGGCTTGTCCGCAGGCAGCGGCTTCAGCTGGCCGGGCAACGGCAGCGGGGTCGGCACCTCGACGATTTGCACAGGCGTAGTGAGTAGTGTGGGCTCGCGCACTGCCACGGTCGCAGCCTGCGCCGTCGGAGCCAGTTTAATCTGCGGCGGCGGCTTGTCGCCGTGCGAGCAGGCGGCGAGCGCGGCCGAAGAAAGCAGCATAGTGAGTGTGCTGAAGCGGGTCATTGCAGCTCCCGAGACCAGTTGAGGGCGTGGACGTAGATGCCAAGCGGGTTGGCTTTCAGACGCTCGGGATCGGTGGGCGGCTGGACCGCGACGGTCAGGATGGCGGTCCATCGCGTGGTGTCGGCGAGCGCGCCGTCGACATAGCGCCGCTCCACCCAGGCGACGCGGAAGCTGTCGGGCGAAGCGCGGATCACCGAGGAGACGTCCACCGCCACCTGCTCCTCGCCGAGCCTGGCGAAGGGGTCGTTGGAGCAGGCATAGTCGTTGAGCGCGGCCGCTCCGCGATCAGTGGTGTAGTCGTAGGCGCGGAGCCAATTCTGCCTGAGGACCACGGGATCGGATGGGATGGAGCGGACCTGCTCGACGAAGCGCGCAAGCGTCCAGGCGATCTGAGGGTCGGTGGGTCGGTAGCCGGTCTCCGCCGGTGACACCGCCTGCGCCTGGCCGAGCTTGTCCACCTGAACCACCCAGGGAACGACGCTGCCGTTGGCGGTGGTCCAGACGAGTGCTGCCGCTAGGCCGGAGGAGAGCGCCAGGCTTCCGAACGCCATCAGCCGCCAGTTGCGGGCCTGCACCCGGGCAGAGCCGATGCGGTCGTCCCAAGTCTTGGCGGCGCGCTGGTAGGGAGTAACAGGTTCGGGGGTGGTGCCGTAACGCACGGCGGATCGCTTGAAGAGCATGGTTAGTCGATCTCCCTGACGCTGACTTGACCGCCGCCCCCACTGCCATCGCCGGAGCGCAGCGCATGAGCGGAGAGCAGCGCGCCTTCCTTGACGGTCTGGCCGCGCCGCATGCGTCGCGCCCAACCAGGCTCGCCAGCGGGGGCGGATGAGGCGTCAGACGCTGAGGTGTTGCTGGTGGCGCTGCCGCCCATGTTGGCAGCGCCCGCGCTTCCAGTGCCGCCGCTGGGAGCGCTCGGGCGCAACGGTGAGGCCACCTTGGCGGCTCCGGCCTGCGCGACACTCTTGAGCCCGCCGGCCACGCCGCCGCCTTCGGCCGCGCCGGCGCGGTAGGCGGAGGACGCACCGCCGGCGACGGAAGCGGTGCCTCGCGCGGCGCTCACGGCGGCTCCGCCGGCGAGCTTGGCCGCGCCTGCTCCTGCGAGCACAGCGCCGCCTGCGGCGAGGCCGGTGCCGACCGCGGCGCCCGCGCCGAGCTGCGGGCCGCCCGACACGATGCCGTTGGCGATGCCGGGGCCGAAGATGCCGAGGCCAAGCAGCGAGAGGGACGCGAGCACGAGGCCGGCGGCGTCCTCGATGGTGGGCTGCGCGCCGGCCACCCCGCCGCCGAAGGTGCGGGTGAACTCGCCGAACAGCGTCGAGCCGATGCCGACGATGACGGCGAGGACCAGAACCTTGACGCCGGAGGAGAGCACGTTGCCGAGCACGCGCTCGGCCATGAAGGCGGTCTTGTTGAACAGGCCGAAGGGCACCAGCACGAAGCCGGCGAGCGTCACGAGCTTGAATTCGATGAGGCTGACGAAGAGCTGGATGGCGAGCACGAAGAAGGCGAGCAGGACGACGATCCAGGCGAACAGCAGCACGGCGATCTGGACGAAGTTCTCGAAGAAGGATGTGAACCCCATGAGCTCGCCGACCGACTGGAGGATCGGCATGCCGGCCTCCAGCCCCACCTCGGCGATGCGGCCGGACGCAGCAGGTCGGCCTGGGTGAAGCCCGCGCCCGACGCCTTCAGGCCCAATCCGGCGAAGCTCTCGAAGACGGTGCGGGCGAGCGCGTTCCAGTTGGAGATGAGGAAGGCGAAGGCGCCGATGAACAGCGTCTTCTTGACGAGCCGCGCGAGCACGTCCTCGTCCGCACCCCAGGCCCAGAACAACGCGGCCAGCGTCACGTCTATGGCGATCAGCATGGAGGCGAGCCACGCCACCTCGCCGTGCAGGAGCCCGAACCCGCCGTCGATGTAGCGGGTGAAGACGTCCAGGAAGCGGTCGATGACCCCGGTGCCCTGCATCAGCGGGGTACTCCGGCGTCGCCGTCCATGCCAAGGAACCGCCGCCGCTGCTCGGCCCAGACGAGGCGGCAGTCCGCATCGGCGAGCGCCGCCTCCTCCAGCGCCTTGCAGCGGCGCAGCTCAACCATCAGCGGGGTCGTGGCCAGCACCGGCTCCGCGACGGGATGCACCTCCTCCGGGACATCTCTCCCGAGCACCACGGCGGCCGCGCACAGGCCGAGGCCGGCGATGCCGACCACGACAGTGCGCGCGATCCTGGCGCGGCGGGAGAGCGGAGGAGCGACCCCGTCCATCGGCTCAGTCGCGGAACATGCGGGGCGTCGGCGCTGCGGCGGTTGCACCCTCGCTCCGGCCCAGGAAGCGCCGCAGCTGCTCGCGCCCCTGGTCCTGCGCGGCCGAGCGCTCGGCGGCCTCCAGCGCCTGCGCCCGACCCTGCGCCGCCACGGCGGCGGTCAGGTCGGCGAGCTGCTGCGATTGCAGCGCGAGGAGCTGGTTGCCCGCCTGCGCCGCCTGGAGTGCGCCGGTGGCCGACTGGCTCTGGCCGACGAGTGCGGCACGTTCGGCATCGGCCCGCGCGATGTTGCCGACGACGGTCGCCTGGACGCGCATGGCGTCCTGCATGGCGGCCACCGAGTTGCGCCAGCGGTCGCGCGCGGTAGCCACAAGATCGCGGTCGGACGTGCTGGCTTGGGCCGGCGCGTAGGTGGAGGTGAACACCTTGTCGACGTCGGCCACGTCGTAGGCGATGCGCTGCGCCTGGGAGAGGAGCTGGCGCGTCTGCTCGGCCGAGCGCTGCAGCTCCTTCAAGGACGAGTAGGGCAGGCTGGCGAGATTGCGGGCGTCGTTGACGAGCCCCTGGGCTTCGTTCTGGAGAGAGCGGATCTGGTTGTTGATCTGCTCCAAGGCACGGGCGGCTTGCAGCACGTTCTGCGCATAGTTGGTGGGGTCGAACACTGGCATCGCCCGGGCGGGCGGAGCGATGGTGACGGAGGCGACGAGCGGGATGGCCAGCACGACGGCGGCGGCGATGCCGCCGCGCAGCGCGTTCCTGGCAAGGCCGGAGCGGGGTGCGGTGGGTGCGAGGGTGGACATGGGTCAGGTCTCCTGTGGCTGGGGGGTGGATGACGGGAGTGTGGATGCGGGCGCGGACGTCGGGAGCAGCTCGGTCGCCCAGTCGAGCTTGCGAGCCCGGAGCCATGCGCGCGCGAAGCCGTGCTGGCCGTGCTCGGCTGTGAGCCGGTCGATCAGCGCCTGATCGGATTTGCTGGAGGTGGCCGTGAAGGCGAGCGCCACCTCGCCCAGACCCAGCTCGAACAGCCGGTTGCCGCGCCGGGACTGGCAGTAATAGTCGCGCTTGGGCGTAGCGCGGCTCAGGACCTCGATCTGGCGGTCGTTGAGCCCGAACCGACGGTAGATGGCCGCGATCTGCGGCTCCAGCGCGCGCTCGTTGGGCAGGAACAGGCGTGGGACAGCTCTCGAGAATGGCGGGCGCGATGGCCGAGCCGTCGATGTCAGCCAGGCTATGGGTCGCGAACACGACGCTGGCATTCTTCTTGCGCAAGGTCTTGAGCCACTCGCGCAGCTGGCCGGAGAAGCCCTCGTCGTCGAGCGCGAGCCAGCCCTCGTCGACGATGAGCAGCGTCGGACGCCCGTCGAGCCGGTCCTCGATGCGGTGGAACAGATAGCCCAGCACGGCGGCGGCCGATCCGGTGCCGACCAGCCCCTCGGTCTCGAAGGCGAGGACCGATGCGTCGCCGATCCGCTCGGCTTCCGCGTCAAGCAGCCGACCCCAGGGGCCGCCGAGGCAGTAGGGCGCGAGCGCCTGCTTCAAAGCCTGGCTCTGAAGCAGTACGGACAGGCCGGTGAGTGTCCGCTCGCCCACCGGCGCGGAGGCGAGGCTGGCGAGCGCCGACCAGAGGTGTTCCTTCACCTGCGGGGTCACCGCCACCTGCTCGCGGCCGAGGATCGCCGCCAGCCACTCGGCCGCCCAGGCGCGCTCCTCGGGCAAATGGATGCGGGCGAGCGGCTGCAAGGCGACCGCCTCGGCCCCGCCCTCCTCCGTCCCGGCCGAGCCCAGCGCGCCGCCGAGATCGTGCCAGTCGCCGCCCATCGCCAGCGCGGCGGCGCGGATCGACCCGCCATAGTCGAACGCGAACACCTGGGCGTTGTCATACCGCCGGAACTGGAGCGCCATCAGCGCCAGCAGCACCGACTTCCCCGCGCCCGTCGGCCCCACCACGAGCGTGTGCCCGACATCGCCGACATGCAGCGCGAAGCGGAACGGGGTCGAATCCTCGGTTTTGCCCAGGAACAGCGGCGGCGCGGCGAAGTGCTCGTCGGTGGCCGGTCCGGCCCACACGGCGGAGAAGGGCATCATGTGGGCGAGGTTGAGGGTGGAGACCGGCGGCTGACGCACGTTGGCGTAGAGGTGGCCCGGCAGACTGCCGAGCCACGCCTCGACCGCGTTCACGCGCTCGACCATGCAGGTGAAGTCGCGGCCCTGGATCGTCTTCTCGACCAGCCGCAGCCGCTCGTCGGCGGTCCGCGCGTTCTCGTGCCAGACGGTGACGGTGGCGGTGACGTAGGCGGCCCCCACCAGATCTGAGCCGAGCTCCTGAAGAGCGAGGTCGGCATCGTCCGCCTTGTTGGCGGCATCGGAGTCCAAGAGCGTGGACGCTTCGTTGGTGAGCACCTCCTTCAGGATCGCCGCCACCGACTTGCGCTTCGCGAACCACTGCCGCCGGATGCGGCCCACCACCTTCGTGGCGTCGGTCTTGTCGAGGCAGATCGCGCGCGTGACCCAGCGGTAGGCGAACGCCAGGCGGTTGAGGTCGTCCAGCAGCCCCGGCCATGTCCGGCTCGGAAAGCCGAGCACGGTCAGCGTGCGCAGGTGAGCCGACCCGAGCCTCGGCTGCAGCCCGCCGACCAGCGGCTCGTCGGCGAGGATCGCATCCAGGTGCATCGGCGTCTCGGGCACCCGCACCCGCTGGCGACGGGTGGACACGCAGCCATGCAGGGTGGTGAGCGTCTCCTCGTCGGAGAGCCACGCCGCCTCCGGCATGAACCCGTCCACCAGTTGGAGCACCCGATCGGTGCGATCCACGAAGCCGGCGAGCTGCTCACGGCCGCTGGCACCACGCCGCTCGCGCCCCTCGTAGAGCAGCCCCTCGGCCCGGCTCGCCTCCTCGGCGGGCGGAAGCCAGCAGAGCGTCAGGGCGTAGGCGCTCTCATATTGCGCGCCCTCCTCTTCGAACTGCGCGCGGCGCTCGGCACCGACCAGCTCCGACAGGGCGTCGGGAAAGCGGCTGTTCGGGTAGGCACCGGCGGGGACCCGCTGCGCCTCCACCCACACCGCCCAGCCGGAGCCCAGCCGCCGGAGCGCGTTGTTGAGCCGCGAGGTGGTGGCGACCAGCTCGGCGGGCGTGGCGCTGTCGAGATCGGGGCCGCGAAAGCGCGCGGTCCGCTGAAACGACCCGTCCTTGTTGAGCACGACGCCGGGCGCAACCAGCGCCGCCCACGGTAAGTAGTCGGCGAGGCCTTGTACCTTGGAGCGGTACTCGGCGAGGTGGAACATGGGCCGCCTCGCCTCAGGGCCGAAGGTGCGTGGGGTAGCGCAGGTGGCGGCGCACGACGTCGGCGAAGGCGGGGTCGCGCTTGGCCGCCCAGACCGCCGCCAGGTGACCGACGATCCACACCGCCAGCCCAACCAGCCACAGCCGCAGGCCGAGGCCGAGTGCCGCCGCCAACGTGCCGTTGATGATGGCGAGGGAGCGCGGCGCGCCGCCGAGCAGGATCGGCTCGGTCAGGCTGCGGCGCACGGGCGCGTAAAAGCCCACCGCCGGCTCGTCGGATGTGACGCTCGTCTGCGTCATCAGACCAGTGCCCCGCCGCCGAAGGAGAAGAAGGACAGGAAGAAGGACGAGGCCGCGAACGCGATCGACAGGCCGAAGACGATCTGCACCATCTTGCGCGCTCCACCCGACGTGTCGCCAAAGGCGAGCGTCAGGCCGGTCACGATGATGATCATCACCGCGACGATCTTGGCCACCGGTCCCTGGATCGACTCCAGGATTTGCTGCAGCGGGGCTTCCCACGGCATGCCCGAACCACCGGCCCAGGCAGGCGAGGCGGAAAGGCCGATCAGCAGAGCGATGGCGCTAGTGGACAGGCGCGAGGGTGAAAAACGAGCGGGCAAGCGAACGGATGTGCGGGTCACGAGGGGTCTCCTGCGGGGGTGAGCTGGTAGTCGCCAGTGGCGTCGAGTCCGGCGACGCGGGCGAGTTCGGTGAGGCGGCGCGCCGAGCCGCGTCCGGTGAGCACGGCCACGAGGTCGATGGTCTCGGCGATCAGTGCCCTCGGCACGGTGACCACCGCCTCCTGCACGAGCTGCTCGAGCCTGCGCAGCGCGCCGATGGCGGAGCCCGCGTGCAGCGTGCCGATCCCGCCGAGATGGCCGGTGCCCCATGCCTTGATCAGGTCGAGCGCCTCGCCGCCCCGCACCTCGCCGATCGGGATACGGTCGGGGCGAAGCCGCATAGCAGACCGCACGAGGTCGGTGAGGCTGGGGGCGCCCTCCTTGGTGCGGAGCGCCACGAGGTTGGGCGCGGCGCATTGCAGCTCGCGCGGGTCCTCGATCAGAACAACCCGATCGGATGTGGTCGCCACCTCGGCGAGAAGCGCGTTGACGAGCGTGGTCTTGCCGGTGGACGTGCCGCCCGCGACCAGGATGTTGGCGCGGGCATGGACGGCAGAGCGCAGTTGCTCGGCTGCAACGGGGTCCAAAATTCCGGCGGCGACATAATCCTCCAGCGTGAACACCGCGACGGCGGGCTTGCGGATCGCAAAGCTGGGGGCTGCGACCACCGGCGGCAGCAAGCCCTCGAAGCGCTCTCCCGTCTCGGGAAGCTCCGCCGAGAGGCGAGGCGCGCCGGAATGAACCTCGGCACCGACATGGTGCGCGACCAGACGGACGATGCGCTCGCCGTCCGCGGGGGAGAGGCGCTGCCCGGTGTCCTCCAGGCCGCCGGCCAGCCGGTCGACCCACAGACGGCCGTCCGGGTTGAGCATGACCTCGACGACCTCTGGATCATCAAGGAAGCCGGCGATCGCGGGGCCGAGCGCCGTGCGCAGCATGCGGGTGCTGCGGGCGTGTGGCTCGGCGTGGAGAGTAATAACGCTCACTGGATCAGCCCGGGTCACCGCCGCGCCGCTCGGGGGAGCGGCTCAGGAAGCGACAGGTAGATCAAGAAGCGGGTGATCTGCCGGAGATCAACCAGTCTCACTGCGTAGTAGGGGTGTGGAGTTTAGCGACAGGCAATTTCGTAGACGGCTCTGACGCTTCTGCTCGTCATCCGGTCAAGCCCTTGCTCTTCCCCGCCATTCCACCAGCCGGAGCCGCGAAGCTGGCTCCGCTTTTCTCTTGTCCTCCACCCCGATCGTACTCCGGCGTGTTCCTGGGTGCCACACTGAGAACAGCGGAGTCGAGCCGGTCGGCCGCGCTCCCGGCCCCGACCCCGCGCCTCCCTGACGGGCCGTGAGCCTGCCCGGGAGCGAAGGCCGCGAGATTCCCGGCATCCCCGTTCCCGTCGCAACATCAAGGGCTTGGCGCGGCAACGGCACCGTCAGTCTCGCTGACGGTGCCGTCTGCCTCCCTGTTTTTCAATATGCAGACAATGGCTTAGCCCGAAGGGGGAGCCACTCCCTTTATCTTGCTTTCGCCTCCTGAACCGCCGCACGAGTTCATCGGGAAGGAGCCTTGCCCTTTAAAAACTGTTTGAACGCGCCATCGGTGCGACAGCGCCTGGACCAAGTGATCGGCTAACTTATGCGCCTTGGCAGCGTTGCGGCCTGCTGTGAAGCCCAGCGCAACTTGGTTTGAAGGTAAGCCGAGATTACCGGCCGTAACGCCCAAACCGTGCTCACCTTCGATACCCATATTTATCGTCGGAATGTGCTCAAGCTTCACTTGTCCCTTGTCACGCACGTCCTTCAAGTAATCCCTAGTCTCCGCGCTACCGTCCACAAAGCGGAGTCCTTCCGAACGAGCCACCTCACGCATAATCTCTGTAAACTCGGTCGCTCCACGTTCATCGACAAGACACACCTGAACTGCCATGAACTCCTCTTGAGCACGCGAGCACTTAGCGGCGCATAACGCCATTGCACTTACTCCAATGACCAGTCTCAGACGCTTAGGCATTTCTCCAAACTCCTAAGATCATCTGCCGCAAACATCTTGTGCGCCAGCGCCTTGAGAGCCGAAGAAGGCCTCTCCCAGGATGACGTTCTCCTCTGCGTGATCACCCGTTCCCTCTCCTGTGATGACGGTAGTCGAGGTCTGATTGGAGAGAGGAGTTACCTGTATCGTCACCGTGCCGGGGTAATATCTGTGTCCCGGCAAAGTCGTGTTGATGATCGTTCCTGTAGAGGAATCCACGAATCTGTGCCGCGATTCTGCCACCGGCACACTACTGGCTCAGAAAATGCACGAGCGGAAAATCAAGCACAACCCGCTGATCCGGCTACACTTTCACCATACAGGGCCCTGCGTACGGTGTGCCGATAAGTTACCCATTTCCGGGTCGCGATCCGGTGAATGAGCCAAGTCGTTCAATGAGAGGGATTAAGTCTTACATACCAAGGACGGACAGGAGCTAATTCTCGCTGCATGGATCGCCATCAGCCTCATCGCCGGAAAACTTCAGTTGCGCGCCTTCGATCAATCCCAAGCCTTTCACAACCGCTCGGGGGAAGGGAGCTTCCTCGCCTCCGCTTCCACGATAGAATAGGCTGACCCGCAGGTCTTCTCCAATGCTACCGAAATTCGAAGCTATGAGCACTACCTTGCCGTCGTCGTTTTTAATGTCAGCCTGTATCGGCCTGCCCTCAGAAATGACCGCAGGATTCGCATCAATGGTTTCGAGATCGGACTTTGCCTGCGCTCCATATTCGCGCAAACGATAATTAAATCGGTCCGATATCTCGTCAAGAAGACCAAGCGCTTGACCAGCACCGCCCGAACGGTCAAAGCAAACATATATAGTTTGGTCCGCGCGTTTACTCCGTTCACAGGCCTGCAAGGTAATGATTCCCAATAAGAGTATGACGAGCGTGACAATCCGCCATGCTCTAGGATGTTGATCGATCATCTCAGTTCTTAATGTTCGGAGTGCCATTTTTCGCCGCACAGTAGTCTGCTACAGAGTGAGCCATGCCGCCGAAAAACGCCGATCCAAACACCTCATTAAATATCGGATCAGCACCTGTTCCTCTGCCTCTGATATTAATTGATGAATATCCGCCGCCCAGATCGCGGACACTAATCTCAACCGTGCCCGGATAAAACATATGATCGCGGCCTGTCACATTAGTGATGGTGCGAGCAGAAGTGTTAACGATCTGAGTAATAGGATTGCGACCCATTAGGGTTACATCATGGGTTCCTGATCGAGCGTAGGGGGCCATAGGGGCCGAGTTACCTGCGCCTCGAACAGCCCCGAAAGCACTATCGGCGGAGCATTGCGTGACTACGCTAATATCATATCGATGTGGCGTGCCACTTTGCGGCGCCCGTCTCTTCCTCTTACTCCGTCTCCCTGTAACGACGAACGAATCGGCGACCAGGCTGTAATCACGTAGCGCGATCTGCGCGGCGGAGAGGCTGAAGCATCCATCGTTGATCCTCACATCGCCTGCCGGACAGCCGATGGCGGTGATGACGATCCCTGGCGATTGCTCCTCAAGGCCGAAGGGATCCACGAAGTTGACCGGGTCTCCTCCCACATAGGCATAGAGGTTCATCCCGTCGCCATAGCCGATCGGGTCCGCCTGCAGGAAGCGGCCCAGGCGTGGTGAGTAGATGCGCGCCTTGTAGTCGTAGGCCCCCAGGCTCGGGATCCATGTCTGCCCGGTGTACTGGAACCGGCCGATGTTGGCGGCGCCGGGGATGCCGTACTCGTCGTAGGTCAGCTTCGCGATCTCCCCGCCGGCGCTGTTCGACAGCGCTGTGATCGAACCCCGCTCGTCGGCGTGGTAGAACCGCCGGTCGGTCACCCCGGCACCCTCGTACCACACCAAGGGCTCGTCCGCGCCCGGACCGTGGACGTAGCGCCGGTGCAGCGACCCGTCATAGCCGTACTCCGCCGCCAGGTCGACGCCGTCATAGTCCAGCGTCTGAGCCTCCGCCGACAGGTTCCGCAGCCGACCCACCGGATCGTAATACAGGTTCCCGCCCGTGTAGCCGCCGAGCTGGTCGCGGCTGTTGTAGGAGAACGTCTTCTCGCCATCCGACACCAGGTTGCCGCGGCCGTCATAGGCGAACGACGCCGCCCCCACGCCCGTCACCTGGTTGAGCGCGTTGAAGGTCGCCAGGCTGTTGATGTTCACATGGTTCGCCCAGTCGAAGCCGGCGTTCGTCTGCGTCGCCCGCACGATCCCGCCCGCCGGGTTGTACGCGAAGCCCTTCGTGTTCGCGATGCCCGTCCCGGTGTGGGCGAGCTGACTCAGCCGTGACGCCGGATCGTAGGCGTAGCTCGTCACCAGACCGTTGCCCCGCGTCAGCGACACGCGCCGGCCCAGATCGTCGTACCCGTACAACGCCAAACGCCGCACCCCCGTCGGCGACCCGTTCTCCCGCACCTCCAGCATTTCGCCCGTCACCGAGTACACATACGTCACGAAGACCCCGTCCGCCCAGGTCAGCCGAACCCGCCGACCGCCCGCGTCGTACGCGCTCGTCATCGTGCGGGATGGCAATCGGTCAATGATGAATGAAGTCAAATATGACGACGGCAAGCCATAGAACGAGGCTCAATAGAATAGGCAACTTCTGCATGTGACGGGATGGCGCCGTATACCACCAAGCACCATCCAAGGTTAAAAATACTACAAATATAGGAAGTGCACCTAATCCCCACACCATGGACGGACCAGCTATAGCAGGATCAAGTCCCGCCTCCTCGGTAATGGCCCAGGCCAACGATGCATTCTTAAGATAAAAAGCCATGGCAATAATGTTAATGATCAGCAGTGCCCAGCCAGCCATCCTTTTCATTGGCTAGGTTCGCTACAATAAATAGACACATCACCGGCAGCGGCATCCCAGCCAATCTCTTGGCCCATGATCTGATCGCCGTTGCGGGAGTTCGATGATTTAAAGAAGGCGAACGTATCCTCGATACCGTTAGAGAGTATCTCTGGTATTCCAGTCCCATACAGATAAGCTCCAACAGCGACGTTGGACGCCACCTGATATTGTGTATAGAAGATAGTATTCCCAGCAGCGTCCCTCGACCGCTGGAAATCAAAGCTTCCGTAGTGGCCAACTGCTTCGTTCATAGCAGAAGGACTCCAACCTCCCGCTCTGCCGGCAGCCGTTATCTGGCTAGGATCGAAGCTCGGAGGGGCCAAGAACGTCATGCCATAAGCAGAACACGTCTTCGCGCTAGGCGGTTTCCCCCTGTTGATCGTGAACTTTGGCCTTTGCCGAACTCTGGTCTCCTTCTTACTTCGTCTCCCTGTAACGACGAACGAATCGGCGACCAGGCTGTAATCACGTAGCGCGATCTGCGCGGCGGAGAGGCTGAAGCATCCATCGTTGACCCTCACATCGCCTGCCGGACAGCCGATGGCGGTGATGACGATCCCTGGCGATTGCTCCTCAAGGCCGAAGGGATCCACGAAGTTGACCGGATCCCCACCCACATACCCATACAGGTTCAGCCCGTCCCCGTACCCGATCGGGTCCGCTTGCAGGAACCGGCCGAGCGTCGGCGAGTACACCCGGGCCTTGTAGTCGTACATCCCCAGGCTCGCGATCCACATCTGGCCCGTGTACTGGAACCGCGGCGCCTGACCGTTCGCCAGGACGTTGCCAGGCCCCGGGATGCCATATTCGTCATACGTCAGGATCGCCAGCTTCCGCCCGGCCGAGTCGGTGATCGCCACGATCGACCCGCGCTCGTCGGCCCCGTTCCCGCCACAACATCAAGGACTTGGCACGGCAACGGCACCGTCAGTCTCCCCGACGGTGCCGTCTGCCTCCCTGTTTTTCGATGTGCAGACAATGGCTTAGCCCGAAGGGGGAGCCACTCCCTTTATCTTGCTATCACCGATTCCACGTCATACCCGTTGCTCTGGACTGCTTTCGCGTCTTCTTCGCCTAAATCGGCCGCTCGATCGATCCATCGCTTCATCTCGTCTGGATTACCGCGTTCCCGTTCAATCATCGCAAGATTCCACGCCGCATCTGCGCTCTCAAAATCGTTGGCAAGCAACAACCACTTTACCGACGCCTCAGTGGTCCGCTCTTCCTCTGATAGATAAAGCCCAAGATACAATATTGCCGACTTGTCGCCGGCTTCAGCCAATCCTGCTAACTGTGCGAGACCAGCCTTCCGGTCTTCGTTGATCAGCTTGATGACCGGCTCAAGCCGATCGTCGATTTCCGGAGTAAACGGCATATCTTGACCTAATTGGTTAGAGCGGCAGCGCCACCGCCGAATATAAGTCCAGGAATTGTGATTTCTGGCGCTAGTATAATACCTCCAACGATAACGATCCCGCCTCCAAGGATTATGAGAGGAGTATAGTTTAAGCTTTGAGGCCCCAATCGCGGATCATCCGGCCATGGTTTCGGACCACTAAGCTTACCAGTTTGGGGGTCTTTCAGTTGGCCGAATCCTGGACGTCCCGGCACCGGCTTAATGTGCTTGTTAGGATTCGGCGTACCCTTGTTACTTCCCGTTCGCCCCCGCTCGCCTTTCATGCGACTTTCCAAGACATTTTGCGGCTTCGGCAGTACGAACCGTTTCACCCTCGGGGCAGCTCCTCCTATCGCACGACCGACCCCGCAGAAAAAGCCGCAGCCTTTCGCTTGCGCGGTGATCACGATGCCCGGTTCGCTGTCGTCCGGGCGGGTGCCGGTGATCACGATCTCCGGCATCGGCGCCGGAGCCGGCTCGAAGATCCACTCCGCCAGCCCGCTCGGATCGGTAAAGTTCACCGGGTCCCCACCCACATACCCATACAAGTTCAGCCCGTCCCCGTACCCGATCGGGTCCGCTTGAGAGCGACAGCACGTTCAGCCTGAGCGATTTTGGCAGCCTAGATTCAGTTCGAGATGGATCAACTTACTTCGGGGAGGACCAAGAAAGATCGGCTGCGCAAGGTGCACGGTACCATCGCAGAATCTAATCTCGACCGCATCATCTCCGGCCTTCGTTATCTGGAACCCATGGGGATTGACCCCTTCAAAGAATAGCTGCTCTTCTCCGGCGTACCGATAAGAAATGCGATATGTTTCGTCGCCTAGCGCACCCCCTGCTCCTGAGATTTTCGTGACTAATGTAACATCATCACTGAAGCGTAAGGCAGTAACGTCACCTGTGTCCGAGCTGCATGCACCCAATGCCAAGGATGAAATGATGAGTATCTTACGCATCACAAGGAGCAACCCGCCTTGTAGTAACGATAACCTCTCGCTACTGCCTCACTATCGCCAGGATTGTCGTTACCGGTAGGCAGCTGAAATTTTGCTAAATCTTGGACAGCTTGTGCGTTTGCAGCCCAGTCCAATAATTCCGGCAGAGATAAGCCAGCAGCAGCGCCCTCCGCGCCGAACAGGAAATTTCCGTATTCAGCTGAGCCCCGAACGTACGATTTCGTATCATTGCGAGCACCGGGAACACTTTTGGTGAACAACTCTAGCCGATTGTCGACCGATGGAATGCTGAAAAAATCAGATTTTCGCACGCGTGCACGAAAGGCAGTGGCGTTAACTCGCCGGTCAAGCTCCTTCTGACCAAGCCCCGGTGAGGGTACGGCCGGACACGGACCATCACTTTGCGGCGCCCGTCTCTTCCTCTTATTCGGTTTTCCTGAAACGACGAACGAATCGGCGATCAGGCTGTAATCACGTAGCGCGATCTGCGCGGCGGAGAGGCTGAAGCATCCATCGTTGATCCTCACATCGCCTGCCGGACAGCCGATGGCGGTGATGACGATCCCTGGCGATTGCTCCTCAAGGCCAAAGGGATCCACGAAGTTCACCGGATCTCCACCCACATAGGCGTAGAGGTTCATCCCGTCGCCATAGCCGATCGGGTCCGCCTGCAGGAAGCGGCCCAGGCGTGGTGAGTAGATGCGCGCCTTGTAGTCGTAGGCCCCCAGGCTCGGGATCCATGTCTGCCCGGTGTACTGGAACCGGCCGATGTTGGCGGCGCCGGGGATGCCGTACTCGTCGTAGGTCAGCTTCGCGATCTCCCCGCCGGCGCTGTTCGACAGCGCTGTGATCGAACCCCGCTCGTCGGCGTGGTAGAACCGCCGGTCGGTCACCCCGGCACCCTCGTACCACACCAAGGGCTCGTCCGCGCCCGGACCGTGGACGTAGCGCCGGTGCAGCGACCCGTCATAGCCGTACTCCGCCGCCAGGTCGACGCCGTCATAGTCCAGCGTCTGAGCCTCCGCCGACAGGTTCCGCAGCCGACCCACCGGATCGTAATACAGGTTCCCGCCCGTGTAGCCGCCGAGCTGGTCGCGGCTGTTGTAGGAGAACGTCTTCTCGCCATCCGACACCAGGTTGCCGCGGCCGTCATAGGCGAACGACGCCGCCCCCACGCCCGTCACCTGGTTGAGCGCGTTGAAGGTCGCCAGGCTGTTGATGTTCACGTGGTTCGCCCAGTCGAAGCCGGCGTTCGTCTGTGTCGCCCGCACGATCCCGCCCGCCGGGTTGTACGCGAAGCCCTTCGTGTTCGCGATGCCCGTCCCGGTGTGGGCGAGCTGACTCAGCCGTGACGCCGGATCGTAGGCGTAGCTCGTCACCAGACCGTTGCCCCGCGTCAGCGACACGCGCCGGCCCAGATCGTCATACGCGTACAACGCCAGACGCCGCACCCCCGTCGGCGACCCGTTCTCCCGCACCTCCAGCATCTCGCCCGTCACCGAGTACACATACGTCACGAAGACCCCGTCCGCCCAGGTCAGCCGAACCCGCCGACCGCCCGCGTCGTACGCGCTCGTCATCGTGCGCCCGAAGGAGCTCTCGCTCAGCCGCCGCCCCAACGCGTCGTAGGTGGACAGCACGCTGATGTTGAGCGTGTCCGACGCCCGCGTCCGGCGACCCAGATTGTCATAGGCGAAGGATAGGACCGCATCGGCGGCACCCGCGTTGCGCGAGATCAGACGGTCCAGGCGATCGAAGCCGTAGCTCACGATGGTGCCGTCCCGCAGCTGTTGCGACACCAGATTGCCGTTCGCGTCGTAGCCATACGCCTCGTAGCTGCCGTCGGCCAGCGTCATGCCCGCCACCCGGTCCAACCCGTCGTAGCTGTAGCTCGTCCGGTTGGTCTTGCCGTCCTCGACCCACGCCTGCCGGCCGTTGGCCGTGTAGCCCGTGCTCTCGTCCACCACCGCCGTCGTGCCCGCCCCCGTCCGCAGCTTCACCACCCGCCCGAGCGCGTCATAGTAGTTCTTCGAGATGCGGTCGGGGCCGTCCGCGCCGGCGGTGCCCAGCGTGCAGGCTGTGGGAAGCGCGCCGTAGACCGCCGGGTTCATCCGCTGCGCCACGCAGTCGAGCAGGCCGTCCGCCGTGTAGCTGTACTGCGTGAGCGACACCGCCGCCCCGTCCGATCCGCTGAGCGTCTCCTGCACGAGGCGGCCATAGGTGTCGTAGGTGTTGGCGCTCGTCTGGCCGATCACCATGTCCGGAACACCGGGCACCTCACCGTCCACGAGATACCCGGCCGTCTGTGACGCCACCCGCCCGGCGGCGTCGTAGTCGGTTATCACGCTCATCCGGTGTCGGATGCCGGCACCGTCGGGATCGGGTCCGACGATGCCGGCAATTTGGCGATCCCGGGTGTAGGTCGCCGTGGTCGTGTCCGCGGCGCCTGCCAAGGGACCGTCGACGGTCACCAGATTGCCGACCGCGTCATAGCCGAACGCCGTCGTGGCTTTGACCGCGTTGTCGCCGGCGGCCACCGTCACCGACCCCGGCAGCAGATGCGACGTCTCGTAGGCGATGGTGGTCTTGGTCTCATCGGCGGTGCCCGCGCAGCTCGCGGTTGTGTTGCAGGTCGAGCTCGCCGCCGGCAGCCACACCGGCGTGCCGCCGGCGATCGACTTCTGCGCATAGGCGTAGCGCGTCTGCGGACGCACCCCGTTCGAAGCCGCCGGCGCGGTCACCGTCAACAGGCCGCCATGGGTCGTGTCATAGGTGTAGTTCGTCACCGCGCCGCGCGCGTCGGTGGTGCTGACAGGCTTGTTGCAGACGATCTGCGACGCGCAGGTCGCCGGGAAGCTCGCCGACGTCGTGATCGTCGCGGCACCGGAGCCCGGCTTGGCGACCCTCTCCGTCTTGATGACGTTGCCGCGAGCGTCGTAGGTGGTGGCGACGGCGTTGAGCTCGGGCATCGTCTGTCGGATCAACCGGCCGTTGGCATCGTAGGCGAAGCTCGTGGTGTTCGAGAGCGCGTCGCGCACCGCCGTGACCCGGCCCTGCGTGAGGTCCGAGGTGATCACCGTCGTGCCGCGCGCGGGCACCCTCTTGCTCATGGTGGCCGTCGTGCCGCTCACCGTGCGCGAGTAGGTCGTGGTCACCCCGTTCCTCGTCTCCGACGTCACCCCGCCGTTCGCGTCGCGCGCGATGTCGATCCCCGGACCACCGGGAGGGTCGACACGGGTCGGAGACCCCGTCGATCCGTTGGAGAGCTGCCAGACCTTGCCGCCGTCGGTCGTGATCCGCGTCACGCCCGCGGACGGCGTGGCATAGGCCACGCTCCGAGTCGCCGCGCCGCTCGACAGCGTCGCGCCGGACCGCGTGTACCAGGCGAGCGGCGCACCGCCGGTGGTCGGGGCCGCCTCCTGCTGGAAGGAGAAGGCGAGCGAGTAGCCGAGATTGTTCGACAGGCCCCGCTGGCGCCAGAACTGCGCGCAGATGGACGTCGGCTCGCCGTTGCGGTCCATCGGACCCGGCCGGCAGTTCTCTCCCGCATCCCACGTCATCGTCGTGGTGACGCCATCCGGCTCGACGATCGAAACGGCGACCAGGCTGCACGGTGTCGAGGACAGCGAGGTTCCGCAAAAGCCGTTGCTCTCGAAGTCAATCAGATCCCCGGGTGGCGCGTACGTCGTCACGCTGCCGTCAGCAGCGATGTAGCGATAGTTGCTGTTCGAGATCCTGGTGAGCGTGGCGCCATTGCCTTGGCCGGACGTGAAGGTTGTCGTTGACGACGCGCCGGTGAACACCTCGCGCCGGTTCCCCATCGTGATGTCGATGGTCACCTGGCCGCCGGACACCGAACGGACGAAGCTGGAGGACACATTGTCCTTGGTGCCGCCGATACCGATGTAGCGCATCAGCGAGAGCGCGCCGCGCCCCGCCCCGATGGTGCCTTCGGTGATCGCCAGATTGAAGCTGCCGTCGGTCAGGTCGACGCCGTTCTCGTCCACCGCCTGGAACACCGACGGCATCGCATCCCCCGGTGCCGAGGACGACAGCGCCTGCGAGCTCACGAACGACTCGGTCGCTGCGGGCTGTTCCCTGGCGCCCTCCGCTTGAGCCGCTTCCCCCGTCGGTGCCGACGACGCGACGGTCGAGGTCGAGGATGCCGACGAAGCCACCTCGGGAGACGAGGACGCGGACGCGGGCGGCGAGGCGGCGTCGGACGGCGGCGGAGGGGAAGTCTGCGCCAACAACGGCGCCGGCACCGCCAAGCCACTGCACAACGCCGTAGTGGCGAAGATCCGTCTCACCGCCCCGGTCGGACGGTGCGCTGCCGCGCTCCTGGCCAGGATCTTGATCGTTGGTGCGCCCTTCATGCTGCCTTGTCCCCCGTTGCGACCACCGACCGACCCGCGTGCGCCCAAGCACGCTCGTCGAAAGCTTGAAGACCGGCTTGCGACCGTCACGGAATGAGTCCGCAGCCGGTGGTCGTAAGCGTGATCCGGACCAATCCAGTCGAGCTCAGGTTGATGGTGTTGCGCACGGTGTAGGTGACCGAGTCCGATCCCGGCCCGCTTCCGTCCGGAGCGTAGCGGACGCTGGTCGTGCCCCAGACCGTGGCCGTGCCCACCGTGCCATCGCTCACGCCCGTCACCGTCAGCGGGACTTTGCCGCCCGGATCGGTGTCGTTGGCCACCACGTTGATCGTGGCTCCCGGCGAGCACCATGGAACAGAGGCGGCGTCGTGATTCGCAACCGGCGGCTGACCCGCGGGTGGCGGCGGAGGAGGTGTCGGAGTAGGCGTAGGTGTGGGAGTGGGTGTTGGCGTAGGTGTCGGAGTGGGAGGCGGACCGTTGGTCGATGTCGCCAGCACGCGCGTACGGTTGTCCGCCTTGTCGTAGGTATACTGCACCGTCTCGGTGCCCTGCGGCGCGCCGGTCCGCACCACCTGGATCAGCCGCCCCTGCGCGTCATACGCGTAGGTGATCGTCTCCGCCGACACCGCTCCGGCGCACACCGCGCCCGCCACCATCATCGACACCCCCGCGATGCCGGTGGATCGATAAGTCATCGGACACTCTCCTGTAATCGGACAACATGCATCGACGGCCGGTTAGAGGCGCTCAGGTGCGGATGACGACAGACTGCGCCGCCAAAGAAGGCAGTGGTCTTTCCGTCGGAAGATATACTAAAAAGTGAACTCGCGGGGCCGCCCCGCCGGCCCTAAGGCCGCTCTGTTCCAGCCTTGCTGCGAGAACCGGCAAGCCATGTCTCTTCCCCCCAAAGACATGAACGATGAGGCACAGCTTCATCTTTTCTGCCAAGCTGTCAATAGGGTGGATCTTCGCTTTCTTCGCGTCGCCCTTGTGCCGCCTTGCGCGGTCCCGCTACACCAAACCCGAGGCAATCGGGGGAACCGCTGAGATGACGACTAGCCCGCACCGTCCACTCGCCTTTGCGCTGGCCTACTGGACGGTGACGCGTTCGAGCTCGGTGGAGGCCGCCACGCTCGACCCCGAAGGCTCAGGCGTGATCGTGGAGGCGGTGAACTGGCTCCAGGGCACCTTGCTGGGCACGGTGGCCACGGTGGTGGCGGTGATCGCGGTCGCCGCGGTGGGGTTCATGATGCTGACCGGACGCATGAACTGGCGCCACGGCGCGGTCGTGATCCTGGGTTGCTTCGTGCTGTTTGGGGCGGCGAGCATCGTGGCGGGCATCCGCTCGGCCGCGATCGGCGGATAGGCGCGGCATCCGTGTCGACCGAGCTGCAGCGCGAGACGGTGTTCGTGGCGCTCACGCGCCCGCAGATGTTCGCGGGCGTGACCTTCCCGTTCTTCATCATCAACGCCATCGTGGCGCTCGAGCTCTTCCTCCTGTTCAAGAGCTTCTGGGTGCTGCCGATCGCGGGTGCGATCCACGTCGTCGGCACGCTCGTCTCCCTGCGCGAGCCGCGCATCGTCGACCTGTGGCTCATCCGGGTGAGCCGCTGCCCCCGTGTCAGAAACCACCGTCTGTGGCGCTGCAACTCCTACCGCGCCTGACCGCGGACCCGAAGGTCGCCGCGCGCGAGCGGCCCGCCGGCGATCACCTGCCGTATCTGCGCCATGTGGACGATCGCACGCTCGAGACGCGGGACGGGCTCCTCCTCCAGACGATCCGCCTGGACGGCCTGCTGTTCGAGACGGCGGACACCGACGAGCTCAACTACCGCACCGAGCTGCGCGCGGCCGTGCTGCGCGCGATCGGCGGCTCCCGCTTCGCGATCTACCACCATGCGCTGCGCGGCCCGGCCGACGTCGCGCTCGACGCCGTCTTCCCGGACGCCTTTTCGGCCGAGCTCGACGCGCGCTGGCATGCGCGGCTCGCCGCCAAGCGGATGTACGTGAACGACCTCTATCTGACGATCGTGCGCCGACCGCTGCAGGGCCGGCTCGGATGGGCGGACCGGCTGCGGGGCCTGTTCGCGGGTGCGGGAGGGGGCGAGGAGCCGGACCGCGCCATCGCCGCCGACCTGCGCGCGCTCGACGCGGCGCGCGAGGCGATCGTGGTGGCGCTCGGCAGCTACGCGCCGCGCACGCTCGGTGTCGTGCGGGCGGACGACGGCTGGCGGTCGGAACCGATGGAGTTCCTGTCGCGGCTCTACAACGGCGAGGATCGACCCGTGCTGCTGCCCCACGGCGACATCGGGCATCACCTGCCGGCCCGGCGGGTGAGCTTCGGGCAAGACACGGTCGAGCTGGCGCCCGCTGGGCCGCTGGCGCGCCGGTTCGTAGGCGTCGTGTCGATCAAGGACTATCCCGGCCAGACGTTGCCGGGCATGTTCGACGAGCTCTACCGGCTCCCATTCCATATGCATGTGACGCAGAGCTTCGCCTTCGTGGAGCGCGGGGCCGCGCTCTCGCGCATGAACCTGGCGCTCCGGCGCATGCGCTCGGCCGACGACGAGGCGCTGAGCCTGCGCGACGAGCTCGTCTACGCCAAGGACGACGTGGCGGCGGGACGCGCGATGTTCGGGGAGCACCACACGACCATCGCGATCCACGCCGAAAGCGTGTCCGAACTCGACGCGCAACTCTCCGAGGTGATCGCCTTACTGGCGGATCTCGGCATCGTCGGCGTGCGCGAGGACATCGCGTTGGAGCCGGCCTTCTGGGCGCAGTTTCCCGGCAACTTCCGCTACATCGCGCGACGGGGGCTGGTGTCGTCGCGCAACTTCGCGGGGCTGGCGAGCCTCCACAACTTTCCCGTGGGCCAGCGCTCGGGCAATCACTGGGGCGAGGCGGTGACGCTGTTCGAGACCACCGCCGCCGGCCCGTACTTCTTCAACTTCCACCTGAACGATCTCGGCAACTTCACGGTCATCGGCCCGTCGGGCTCGGGCAAGACGGTCGTGCTCAACTTCCTGCTCGCCCAGGCGCGCCGGTTCCGCCCCCGCATTGTGCTGTTCGACAAGGATCGCGGCGCGGAACTCTTCGTGCGCGCGATCGGCGGGCGCTACGATCGGCTGAGCCCGGGGGTGCCGTCGGGCCTCAACCCGCTCCAGCTGCCCGATACGCCCGCCAACCGACAGTTCCTGATGGAGTGGTTCTCGCTGCTCGCGGGCGGCCTGCGGGGTGGCGAGGCGCAGTGGGTGCGCGATGCCATCGAGGCCAATGTCCTGCAGCCGCCGGCGCGCCGGCGGCTGCGCTCCGTCGTCGAGCTGTTTCGGGGCTATGCGCGTCCCAGCGCCGAGGACCTCTATGGCCGCCTCACGCGCTGGTGGGGCGAGGGCGAGCACGCGTGGCTGTTCGACAACGCCGAGGACCGGCTCGATCTTACCGCCGACACCCTCGGGTTTGACATGACGGCCATTCTCGACGAGCCGGCGACGCGCACGCCCGCTCTCCTCTACCTGTTCCATCGGGTGGAGGAGCGGCTCGACGGCACGCCGTCGATCATCGTGGTGGACGAGGGCTGGAAGGCGCTGGACGATCCGGTGTTCGTGCGGCGGATCAAGGACTGGGAGAAGACGATCCGCAAGCGCAACGGCATCGTGGGCTTCGCCACCCAGAGCGCCCAGGACGCGCTCGAGAGCCAGATCTCGAGCGCCATCATCGAACAGGCCGCCACCCAGATCTTCATGATCAACCCCAAGGCGCGCGCCCGGGACTACATAGAGGGGTTCGGGTTGACCGCGCACGAGTACGAGCTCGTGCGGACGCTCCCTGACAACTCCCACTGCTTCCTCGTGCGGCGCGGCCGCGAGAGCGTGGTCGTGCGGCTAGACCTGTCGGGCGAGCGCGATCTGCTCACCATCCTGTCGGGCCGTGAGAGCACGGTGCGGCTGTTCGACGAGATCGTGGCGACCTCCGGCGAGGCGCCGGCGGACTGGATGCCCGAACTGCTCGAGCGCGCCGCCTGATGGCGTGCAACGCCGTCACCTCCGGGCGCGGCTTCCTGGCCGACACGTTGAACCACCTCGACTGCCAGGCGCAGTCGATCGGCGCCTACGGCTTCGGGCGTCTGTCGGAGCCGGGCTCGCCCGCCGTCACGCTCCTCTCCGTGCTGCTGGCGCTGTTCGTGGCCGTGCTCGCGGTGCGGCTGCTCTCGGGCCAGCGCCTGGATCGCGGTGACCTGATCGATGGCATCCTGAAGATCGGCATCGTGCTTACGCTGGCGCTGAGCTGGCCCGCGGTGCGCCCGCTCGTCTATGACACCGTACTGTTCGGTCCCGCGGAGGTGGCGGGCGCCTTGGCCACGCCGGACGTGCCCTCCACGCAAGCGGGCTTTGCCGAACGGCTGCAGCGGGTGGACGACGGCCTCGCATCGCTGGCGGTGCTCGGACCCGGGCGGCAGGTCGGCGCGCTCGAGAACCCGAATGCCGTGGACGAGTCCTTTCGGTCGATCGCGCTCGACGATGACACCGGTCTGGGGTTCGGCCGCACGATCTACCTCGCCGCCACGATCGGCGCGCTCGCCGTGCTGCGGATCGCGGGCGGGCTGCTGCTCGCGCTCACGCCGCTGTTCGCGGGGCTGCTGCTGTTCGACGCGACGCGCGGGCTGTTCTCGGGATGGCTGCGCGGGCTGGTGTTGGTGGCGCTGGGCTCGGTCGGCGTGACGCTGCTGCTCGCCGTACAGATGGCGGTGATGGAGCCGTGGCTGCTCGACGTGCTCAATCGGCGGCGCGCCGGCTACGCCGTCCCGACCGCGCCCACCGAGCTGCTGGCGTTCGCGCTCGCCTTCGCGGTCGCCGCCTTCGTGCTTCTGGCGCTGCTCGCGCGGGTCGCGTTCCAGACGGGGTGGTACTCCCCCTCCCGAAGGCTCCCCGCCGCCGAAGCCACGCGACCGCAGCCGGAGGTTCGCGCGCCGCCGGCACCGTTCGAGGCGGCGCGGCACGGCGATTCGATGCCCGCCTCCCGCGCATTGTCGATCCGCGAGAGCGTGGCTTCGACCATGCGCCGCGAGCAGGCGCGCCTGCTCGCCACCACCGCCGGCGGAAGGGCTGGCGCGGTGGGATCCCGCGGCATGCTGCCCGTCGCGCAGGACTCTTTCGCGGACCGGCGGGCCGAGGCGGTGGGAAGCCGCACCATGCGCCGCGTGTCGCGCGCCGGTAACCGGCGGGATGGGCGGCCATGACGGGCGGGCGGATTATCGACGAGGGGCATTCAACCAATATCGAAGCCGGCGAGCCGATGCTGAAGGAGTATTACCGCGAGGCGGCGAGCTGGTCGGCCGATCGGCGCGCCGCCGACGCGCGCTCGCGCGCACTCGCCTGGACGATCGCTGGCGTCGCCAGCGCGATCGCACTCGTCGAGGCGATCACCTTGGCGGCGCTCACCCCGCTCAAGCGCGACGTGCCCTACACACTGCTCGTCGACCGCCAGACCGGCACCGTCGAGGCTCTGAAGCCGTTGGAGCGGGACACGATCGCACCCGACGCGGCGCTCACCCGCTCCTTTCTCGTCCAGTACGTGATCGCGCGAGAGAGCTTCGACCGGGGCACCGTCGCCCAGGATTACCGGAAGGTGGCGCTCATGTCCGCCGACGACGCTCGGGCGCGCTACCTCTCGGTCATGCGCGGCGGCAATCCGGCTAGTCCGCTCGCGACGTTGCCGCGCGGCGCCACGATCGCCGTCGCGATCCGCAGCGTCTCCTCGCTGTCGCCCCGCTCCTCGCTGGTGCGCTTCGACACCACACTGACCGATCCCGGAGGACGACCGCGGGAGGTGCAGAACTGGGCAGCCGTTCTGTCCTACCGCTATTCGACGGCCGAGATGACGGCCGCCGACCGGCTCGTGAACCCGCTCGGGTTCCAAGTGACGCGCTACCGCAAGGACCCCGAGACGCTGCCGACGGAGGTGGTGTCCCCGACTTCGCGATCGGCACCCATCGGAGCGCGATCCGCTGAACCGGCACCGCTCATTGCCGGAGACGCGCAGTGAGAGGATTGGCGTGGCTCGCGCTGGCGCTGGCCACCTCCACGCTCGCGCAGATCTCGCCCGTGCCGGACGCGAACGACCCCACCTCCGACGTCCTGTCACTGCCGGACGGATCCGTCGGCCGACTGGCCGTGCCGCAGGCGACCGGACTCGTGCTGTCGATGCCGTCGGGCGAACGGATCGACACCGTCGTGCTGGGCGACCCGGCCGCCTACGCGGTGCTCGTGGATCCCACGGCAACGGAGCTCGCGATCCGTCCGCTGCGGGCCGACGCCCGCAGCACGCTCAGCGTGGCGACGGCGACCGGCGCCTATTATTTCGAACTCGGACAGCCGAGCGGCGCCCCCGTGTGCACGCGCGTGCGCCTCGCTTCACCGGTCCTCCTGCCGAACGAGGCCGTTCCCACGGTCGAAGGCGAAGAGAGGCCGGTCGCCGAGACGCCGTACCGACTGTCCGGCGACCGCGCGCTGCGGCCGCTCGGCGTCGTGGACGACGGCACGCGCACCTTCATCGAGTTCAGCGAGGACCAGGCGCTGCCCGCGGTGTTCGGGGTGGGTCCGACGGGCGCCGAGGAGGTCGTAGATGGGCATATGCGCAACGGGCTCTACGTGCTCGACCGGGTCTGGCCCGAACTCGTCTTCCGCATGGACGCCAAGCGCGCGCGAGCGAAACGCAGACCGGTCCGTTGAGCGCCGAGGCTCCGACGGCTCCACACGGGCAGACGGACGTGCGACCAGTCGTGCGCACCGCGCGGGCGGGCATATGGGGTCCGTGGGCGTTCGGGATCGCGCTCGCCGTCCTGGCGCTGCTGCTGTTCCAGGCGCTCGACAGCCGCCGCCGGGCCGTCGTCGCGCCGAGCACCACGGTGCCCAGCGGCAGCGAGGGGACGCGCATCGGTTCGCCGCCGCCGCTGGTGCTTCCGGAGGCCTATGCCGACCGGGTCGTCGCCGATCCCTATGCCGATGACGCCTTCCGGGTGCGCAGGGTTCGCCCGGAACCCGAGCCTTTCGAGCGGCGACCCCGCACCATCGCCCAACGGGTGGAACGCGCTGCGCGGGTGGACCCCGTCCTTGCGCCACCGACCTCCGACGCCAACACCGCGCAGCCCTATGTGCCGCCGCCGGCCCCCCAGGTGGTGTACGATCGCGCTGCCAACGGGCCGCCGGGCAACGTCGCCACCGGCGCGCCCCCTGGCGAGGGCGCTCGGCCACAGGGCGCGGACCGCGTGCGCGCCAGCCGCCTCGCCGCACCGGCCTTCACCGTCTCGCAGGGCACCGTCATCGCCGCCGTGCTCGAGACCGCGCTCGATTCCACCAAGCCGGGCTTCGCGCGCGCGCTCGTCTCGCGCGACGTGGTCGGGTTCGACGGAAGCCGGGTGCTGATCCCCCGCGGCAGCCGGTTGTTCGGCGAATACGAGGCGACCCTGGAGCCGGGCCAGAACCGCGCGCTCATCCGTTGGGTGCGCCTCACGCGCCCCGACGGCGTGCGCATGGAGCTGGACTCGCCATCGGCGGACGCACTCGGCCGCGCCGGCATCCGGGGCGAGGTCGACACCAAGTTCCTGCAGCGCTTCGGTGGCGCCATCCTCCAGTCGGTGCTCGACATCGGCGTGGGGCTGGCCACCCGACCCGTGCGCGACCGCGGCGTCATCGTCGCGCTGCCGGGCAGCAGCCAGGTCGTGAACCAGACCCAACCCCAGCAGGTGAAGCCGACGCTGCGCGTCAAGCAGGGCACGCGCGTCAGCGTGTTCGTTGCCCGCGACCTCGACTTCTCGGACGTCGATCAGTGACGGACGCCTCGGTCCTCGAAGCCGGCAGCTATCTCGACAGCTTCCTGGCTCCACTGGCGCCTATTCTAGCGCGCGAGGACGTCACCGACATCTACATCAACCGTCCGTGCGAGCTTTGGATTGAGACACTGGGCGGAGAGATCGTGCGGCACGATGCGCCCGGTCTCGACGAGGCGGTGCTCGCCCGCCTCGCCCGCCAGATCGCGGCCTCGACGGCGCAGGGCATCAGCCGCGAGCATCCGCTGCTCGCCGCCACGCTGCCGGACGGCGCGCGCGTGCAGGTGGTGGCGCCGCCCGCCACGCGCGGACCGCTGGCGCTGGCAATCCGGCGGCATGTGGCCGCCGACCTCGTCCTTCGCGACTACGGCGAAGCCGGGGCCTTCGACGAACTCTCCGCACCGCAGGACGACTTGGGCGAAGCGGCGCGCTTCACGAGCGTGGCGGGACCGGAGGTCGAAGGACTGCTCGCCGAGGCGGTGCGCGACCGCAAGAACATCCTCGTCTCCGGCGGCACGTCCAGCGGCAAGACCACCTTCCTGAACGCGCTCGTCGCCGAGATCCCGCTCACCGAGCGCCTCATCCTCATCGAGGACACCCCCGAGCTGGTGCTGCGGCATCCGAACGCGGTCGGCCTGCTCGCCGCGCGCGGCCTGCTGGGCGAGGCGGCGGTGACCGCCGAGGACCTGCTGATGGCGGCGCTCCGCATGCGGCCCGATCGCATCCTGCTGGGCGAGCTGCGCGGCACCGAGGCGTTCACCTTCCTGCGCGCCGTCAACACGGGCCATCCGGGTTCCATGACCACCATCCACGCGGACTCGCCCACCCGCGCCATCGAGCAGTTGGCGCTCCTCGTCATGCAATCGGGCGTGCGGCTGAGATGGGAGGACGTGCAGCACTATGTCCGCGCGAGCCTGGACGTGCTCGTGCAGCTCACCCGCGAGGGAGGGCGGCGCCGCGTGGCGGCGATGATGGTCAAGGCGCATCCCGAGAGGTGGCCGTGAACGCGCGCGGATCGCTGTTCGACGCGCCGGTCGCGCCGCCGATCAAGGCGGCGTCGGCCTGGGTGTCGGGAACGCTCTCGGGAACGCTTGTGACGGGCGTCGCCGTCTTGGCCGTGGCGCTGCTCGGATTGGCGCTGCTGCATGGCCGACTGCTGGTGCGCGAGGCGGTGCAGGCGGTGCTCGGGTGTTTCGTGCTGTTCGGGGCGGCGGCGATCGCCGCCGGGTTGCTTGGAGGGGTGTCGGACGAACCGGAGGCGGTGGCATCTGCACCGATTGCTGACCTTCCCTACCAGCCCGAGGTGCCGCCACCGCCGCCTCCGGCACAGTATGACCCTTATGCCGGAGCGACGGTGCGACAGGACCGGCGTTAAGACTTCCCCCTTAAAGCATGGGAGAAGTGAGGTCCAAGGCAAAATCCAGCTTCAGCGACCTTATCACATGTAGGCCCAATCGTCTGTTGCATTGCCGCGACTTCATCACTTGACAGTTTAGCAGAAAAGATGATGCGAGCGTTCATCGTTCATGTCTTTGGGGGAAGAGACATGTCTTGTAGTTTCTTGCTGTCAGGGTTTGGACAGACCGACCTTCGGGTCGGCAAGACAGGGACGCGACTCCGCTTGCGCCATTGTCGACCCCTCGGGCGAGCCGATGTCGTGTCGCGCGATGCCGATTCGCACGCCGTGTCTCTGAGCCGCCTGGAGCGGTCCCTGGTGCGTTGCGTCCCCTTTCAGGAGAGCTTGCACCCGGTGAGGATCGCGGCGGCGACCACCGTGGCCACCGTGCCCAGCAGTGTGCCTTGGAGCCACTTAACGGCGTTCACGATTACGCCGGAGCCCTCGGGATCGAGCGTGGCGGCCGACGCGGACGAACTCCAGGCCACGGCCAGGGCCGACAGCGATGCTTGTGTTTTCCTCGGAGCCGCCACTGCAGTTAGCCCCCCACAACGCCTATGATCGATGCCATGTATCAGACCACGGCTTTGGCGACAGCCGAAAGTTCCGCTTGACGGTGCCCCGCGAGGAGCGGAGAGGGCTCTTTCTACCAGCTGTGTCTTCGGGGGGAAGAGGCATGGGCGTCGGGTTGGCGGAACTTCCATCGAGCAAGCGCGACCTACGAGACGACTTCGCGGCTCTGCGCCTCGTTGCGCTTCGGTCCGCCCGTCCGCTTGAACCTTGCCACCTTCGGCAAATCATCTTGCCTCGGGAACGCATGCGTGTGCCGTTCGGGCGACCGCTTTTCCATCAGGAGACTATCGCGTGCCAATGACCCCACTCCGACTGTTCTCCGGAATGATGATGCTCGCGAGCGCGGGCGGGGCCACCGCCGAGACGGTCACCTACACCTACGATGCGCAGGGGCGCCTGGTGCAGGTGCAGCGCACCGGGGCGCCGCAGGGCACCGAGACGGCGCAGTACACCTACGACAAGGCGGACAACCGAACGCGAGTCGTGACCAGGTCGACCAGTCCGACCACACCGCCGCCTCCACCTCCGCCTTCGCCCGCGGGTGGAAATCCGCCCCCGAGCGTGGTTGCGGATCCGAAATAGAGGGATGCTTGCACAATCAAATTACCGGATGTCTTGGCGAACGATACCGAGCCCAAGTGCAACCACCCTGTTGCTAGTCAGCATCGGCTCGTCGACGTTGTTCCCGAGCTTAGTTGAGACCTCCCGCACTGTTTGAACTCAGACCACCAAGAAGACAGGGATTAGTCATCAGCTATGATGGTAAGAACACTTCGGGCGCAATGGCAACCGCTAGCCGCACAATTACTTTTGGATATATCGACAATTTTTGACGAAACGCTGATGCAGCAGGTTCAGTTGTCCAGTGGGTTTGGGGAGATCAATCCGGGTAGATCGTATGCCCTTCCCGCGAAGTCGCGCGGTCTGCGACTCTTCCTGGTCACGACAGCCTTGTGCACGGGACTGGCGCTTCCTGGCCAAGCCCGGGCTCAAGCGGCCTCGCCGCCCCCTGCAGAGGAGTCGTCGCCGACGAGCGATGGATCCGATCAAGCTCCGGCTCCAGGGGCTGCCGGCACCGATTCCGGCAGCTCCGACCCCGTTCCCCAGACGGACGCGGCGCCCGAACAGGAACCCGCGGCCGCTCCGGGATCGGGCGCGCAGCGGAGCCTGAGCCTGTCCGCTTCGGGTGGGGACGAGAGCGCCGCCTCCGCCTACCAGAACATAGACGAGAACGGGGTCGATCTGACCGACGGCAGCTTCAACCTGGCGATCACCGAGGGGACGATCGGTGCCGGACCCGGTGCCCTGTCGCTAATGCGCTATATCGGGGTGGGGGGCACGACGGACAATGTGCAGTCCGAACTGGTCCGGTCCGTCGCGAACGGCATGGCGACGATCTCGATCACCATGGGCAGCCGTCGAGAGACGTTCACCGGTGCTGCCGGTGCGTCGAGCTTCACGGCGCAGCAGGGGTCGGGAGCGACGCTCGTGCGACTGGGTGCCGGACTGTATCGCCACACGGCGGCCGACGGCGCGCTCTCCGACTATGGCGCGCCCTTCACGCCGACGGACCCGAACGACACCGGCTTTTGCCAGACCGGGACCGAGAGCCAATGCCGCCTGGTGTTGACGTCTGTATGGGAGCCGACGGGAGCGGCGACGAGCTTTCAGTACGACGTCGGACGGGGCTGCTACACACCTCCCGGTTCCTCTGCGCAGGTTGCGTGCTCCAACTACTGGCGCTTGCGCAGTCTCTCGAACAGTTTCGGGTACTCGCTTCGGTTTGCGTTCGTGCAGGAGTCCGTTTCCACTCCAAATTATCCGGGCAGCGGTTGGTTTGCCCACGCCACCGCGACGCTGTCGAGCGGCACCACCGCGCGCAGGGTGACTTATGCCACCCCGTCCGCCGGGGTGACGCAGATCACCACCGACGGGGGCAAGGTCTGGCGGCTGACGAACGACGGCGTCGGTTTTCTCACCCGGGTCGATCCTCCCGGCGGTCCTGGGATCGACATCGCGCGCGCGCCCGACGGGACGGTGACCTCGGTCACCCGCAACGGCCTGACCACCACCTACGCGAAAACGGTCAGCGATACGGTGGGCACGATGGTGAAGACGGTGCCCGGTCGCGGCAGGACCACGGTGCAGTCCGACCTGGGCCTGGGGCGTCCCACGTCGATCACAAACGCGCTGAACGAAAAAACGAGCTTCGACTATGACGAGTTCGGCCGCCTGACGCAGACCACCATGCCGGAGGGCAATGCGGTCGTCACCACCTACGATGGGCGGGGCAACGTCACGACCACCCAGGCGATCGCCAAGCCGGGCTCCGGCAATCCGACGCTCACCACGCGGGCCATCTATCCGGCGAGCTGCGCGGTGGCGGCCACCTGCAACCAGCCCGTGAGCACGATCGACGCGCGGGGCGCGGTGACCAACTACGAGTATGGCGCGCACGGCGGGGTCACGCGGGTGACCCTGCCCGCCGCCGGGAACGGGGTGCGTCCGGAGACGAGGATCGCCTACACGCAAAAGGCGATCGCCGGCGGCAGGCCGACCTGGTTGCCGGAGACCACCTCGACCTGCAACACGTCGGCGAGCTGCGCGGGCACGGCGGACGAGACCCGGACGACGATCGGATACGAGGCGGCGCACCTGTTGCCCAACGCCATGACGGTGGCGTCCGGCGACGGGTCGCAGAGCGCGGGCACGACGCTGGGCTACGACGCCACCGGCAATCTCGTGACCGTGAACGGGCCGCTGGCGGGCGCGGCGGACACCACCACGGCCTTCTACGACGTCGACCGTCAGCTCATCGGCGTGATCGGGGCCGATCCGGACGGCGCCGGCGCGCGCAGGCGGATCGCGCAGCGCACGACCTACGACGCGGCGGGCCGGGTCCTTCGGCAGGCGACGGGCGCGGTGGACCAGGCGACGCAGGCGGCGCTCGACACGCTGATCGCGCTCGACTCGCCGGCGATCGAGCAGCTGATCGACCGGGCGTACGACGCGTACGGGCGCCTGGTGGACCAGGCGGTCTACGGCAAGGGCATCGTGGCGGTGTCGCGCGAGCAGTATTCCTACACGGCGGACGGTCTGCTGGACTGCGCGGCGGTGCGCATGAACCCGGCCGCGTACGGCGCGCTGCCGGCGTCGGCCTGCACGATGGGCCAGGCCGGTGCGGACGGTCCGGATCGCATCTCGAAGAACACGTACGACGCGCTGGGCCGGGTGGTGACGCTGCGGACGGGCGTGGGAACGTCGGCGGTGGTGGACGAGACCGGCGGCTACACGCCGGACGGTCGGCGGTCGTGGGTGGCGGACGGCAAGGGCAACAAGACGAGCTACTATTACGACGGTCACGATCGATTGTTCGGGCTGGCGATGCCGGACCGGGCGACGCCTGGTGTGAGTTCGACGGTGGACGCGGAGAGCTATCAGTACGACGCGAACGGCAATCTGGTGAGCCAGCGGTTGCGGGACGGGACCGTGGTGACCCGGACATACGACGCCTTGAACCGGATGGTGTCGCGCACGGCGGGCGCGGCGGATCTGGAGCTGTATTACGCCTATGACACCGTCGGTCGGCTGGTGGCGGCGTCGGACACCGCCAACGTCTTCTGGGCCGCGGGCTACGACGCGTTGGGCCGCAAGGTGAGCGAGACGTCGTTCGGCCGCACGGTGACGAGCGCGTACGACGCGGGCGGTCGTCGGACGCGGTTCACGTGGCACGACGGGTTCTATGTGGACTACACCTATTCGGCGACGGGCGAGATGCTGGAGGTTCGCGAGAACGGGGCGCGGTCGGGCGTGGGGGTGCTGGCGCGCTACGCGTACGACGATCTGGGGCGCCGCGTGTCGCTGACGCGGGGCAATGGCCTGGTCACCAGCTACGCGTACGACGCGGCGTCGCGTCTGTCGGAGACGACGCAGGCGGGCGCCGGGATCGCGACCGTGTCGGGTTTCCTGTACGATCCGGCGTCGCAGATCGTCCGGCGGGGTCGCTCGAACGCGGCGTACGACTGGACGGGCCATGTGAACGTGGACCGTCCGTACGGGGTGAACGGGTTGAACCAGCTGACCTCCTCGGGCTCGAACGGGCTCAGCCACGACGGCCGGGGCAACCTGGCGTCGGACGGGGTTCGGACGTTCGGGTACGACAGCCGCGACCAGCTGGGGAACTATCGGGGCGGCGGCCAGCCGGACTATCTGTACCACGACATGCTGGGCCGGCTGCGCCAGCTGTCGGCGGAGGGGGTGACGCTGGACTATGACGGGTCGCAGATGGTGGCGGAGTATGATTACTCCGGTCCGCTGCTGCGGCGCTACGTGCACGGGGCCGGCGTGGACGAGCCGCTGGTGTGGTACGAGGGCGCGGGGGTGGCGGACCGGCGGTTCCTGCACGCCGACGAGCGCGGGTCGATCGTGGCGATCACCGACTCGGCCGGGCGGAAGCTGGCGATCCTGACGTATGACGAATATGGCATCCCGGGGCCTGGCAACGTCCTGGCGAACGGCCAGGCGCCGCGGTTCCAGTACACGGGCCAGATGTGGATCGCGAGCCTGGGGATGTACGACTTCAAGGCGCGCATCTACTCGCCGACCTTGGGCCGGTTCCTGCAGGCGGACCCGATCGGCTATGGCGACGGGCTGAACCTGTATGGGTATGTGGGTGGAGATCCGGTCAACTTCGTGGACCCGACGGGCACGTTGAACTGCCAGCGTGAAGGAGGGTATGCGAGCTACACGCCGGAAGGGGGCATTGTCGTCAACGTGGGCCGCACTGTCTGTCAGCTGGAGGACTGGGATTACAACCTGCCCCCGTCCGTGAACACATCACCCTTCATGGGACCCGTCACAAAGGAACACCCGGCACCAACACCCGAGCCTTGTAATCCAGGTGCAGCCGATTCATTTTTCGAGAATGGCTTAGACGCTGTAGGCCTAATTGGTGATGGCTTGGCAGTTGCAGGCGCGCTCACTGGCAACCCCGTATTGCTTGGTGTCGGCGAGGGGCTGAACGTCATCAGTACTCTTGGATCAGCGGCGCTGGATATAAGCCAAGGGGATACCGTTGGATTGGCCTTTGATGGCGCTAGTTTTGCCGCCGGTTTAGTACCGGGCGCTCGCCTTGCTCGGCGCTTTGGCGGCGCAGGCCTTGATCTCGGCAGGCGAGCAAATGGGCAATTTATGAGAAATTGGCGCGGCATACAAAAAGCTCAGGATATTGGGACCAAGGGACTTCAGTCGCAGGCCACTGCTAAAACACTTGATGCTGCGAGGTGCTCCCGATGAACCCCTTTGTGTTTCTGCCGCTAGCCGGAGTAGTGCTATGGCTTGGGGCAATCTACATTGATAGCAAGTTTTCTTATCAATCTCCAACGGAATGCGGCATTAGATTGAAGGAGACGACGCCTTGGTGGAAGAAGTTGTTAGTTGATCATAATTATAAGATTCGATACGGTGCTCTATTTTCGATATGGGTAATATTGAGCCTAGATGTTTATATGTTTCGTGGTTTAGGGCGATCGGATTTACACTACTTGGCCCTTGCAGGAGTAGCTCTTAGTATCGCAGTTTATATAGTAGGGCAAGCGTGGCGGTTTTTTGTAAAAGACTCGGATAAGGCTTGATGAGTGAACGATGCGTCAGTCTCGCCGTAAACGAGGAACCAGCTGGGGAACTATCGGGGCGGCGGCCAGCCGGACTATCTGTACCACGACATGCTGGGCCGGCTGCGCCAGCTGTCGGCGGAGGGGGTGACGCTGGACTATGACGGGTCGCAGATGGTGGCGGAGTACGACTATGCCGGTCCGCTGCTGCGGCGCTACGTGCACGGGGCCGGCGTGGACGAGCCGCTGGTGTGGTACGAGGGCGCGGGGGTGGCGGACCGGCGGTTCCTGCACGCCGACGAGCGCGGGTCGATCGTGGCGATCACCGACTCGGCCGGCCGGAAGCTGGCGATCCTGACGTATGACGAATACGGCATCCCGGGGCCTGGCAACGTCCTGGCGAACGGCCAGGCGCCGCGGTTCCAGTACACGGGCCAGATGTGGATCGCGAGCCTGGGGATGTACGACTTCAAGGCGCGCATCTACTCGCCGACCTTGGGCCGGTTCCTGCAGGCGGACCCGATCGGCTATGGCGACGGGCTGAACCTGTATGGGTATGTGGGTGGAGATCCGGTCAACTTCGTGGACCCGACGGGCACGTTGAACTGCCAGCGTGAAGGAGGGTATGCGAGCTACACGCCGGAAGGGGGCATTGTCGTCAACGTGGGCCGCACTGTCTGTCAGCTGGAGGACTGGGATTACAACCTGCCCCCGTCCGTGAACACATCACCCTTCATGGGACCCGTCACAAAGGAACACCCGGCACCAACACCCGAGCCGCCGCAAAAGGACGAAGCCGAAGAAGGCGGGCTGCTTAAATGTCTAGCTGATGCAGGGTCAGGGGCATTAGATGGTCTCCTCGACCCTGAGGGTCAGGCAGTTAGCGTCGTAGGCGGTGTTATTGACTCTGCTCGTGGAACCGCAGTGGATGCTCGCAATTCTGCTCGTGGCCGACCTTCTGGGACGTTCGTTAGAAATGCCACAATTGTGCCCGGCTCCAATGTCAGGCTTACAGGACGGCAACTTCTGGCGCGTGGGGCAAAACGTTTCATACCCGGTTACGCAGCTGCAAGCGCAGGCGTTGCCTTAGTTACCGGCGGAATAGCGGCATACAATTCTGAAGCTTGCCAGGGGCTGGTGGACTGATGAGGCTATCAAACTTCATGACAACGGCGTTTTTGGTTGCTGTCTCTGTTGCCACCGGGAAGATATTGGAGGGGCAGGGCAACTCTTGGGATGGGTCGTTTTTGTTTTTCACCACCGCATCGTTGCTCATCGGGAGCCGCATTGTCATCCGGCTAAGGTTTGGGCAATGGAGGCTAGATAATGACTGGATATATTTTCCAGTCGTTATTTTCTTACTTTTCTCATTGTGGCTATGGCTTAGAGTATGGGACGCGGCTTTTGTGCTGGCTGGTGGGTTTGCTCTTTACCTCTGGCTGGACCACATAAACGAACGTTTGAAACCTTCACCTTGATGGCTGAGAAAATACGCCGCAAGATGAGCAGCCAGTGTGTCCCGCTCCAAGTGCGAGCACGGCTCCGGCCTCACGTCGCCACTCAAGTCCAAACTGGACCCGTCCGGGCTGGCAAATTCTATACAAGACCTTCGCAGGCTATCGATCACTGTCCCGATCAGGCTACGGCCATAACGACGCCAGTGACGCTTGGAGGCATTTCCGCTGGAGTTTCTCGATGGCTCAAACGATGGGGGACACTGCTGCTCGCGACTTTTTAGAACATCATGAACGGGCTGAGCCTAATCCGCCTGGTGAAGCACACATGGACGCCACCAACAATTCAATGGGATTGGCTTTCGCAGGCGACCCAAGATATGCCAATATGGACCCAGATGCTGCTGCTAACTTCGCCTTGAAGCATGGATGCTTACAGACGGGAATTAAGTAGATGGGCATGCTACGGAGGCATGGAAAGCTGCTGCTCGTGTTGCTACTAGCTGCGACGCTTCTAGCGACATGGATTGCCATTTCGATGGTGAGGGTCAGTAACGGCTCCGATGCAAATATGCAGTATCTTATTCAAACACCTGCGGAACACCAAGTTCGCGGAGTACTCCAACCAGGGGAAAGCAGGTATGTGTGGAAGTTTGTCGGTGAGGGTGGGCTTCGAGTGGAAGCAAGGGGAGCTAATGGGCTTACGTGTGTAAAGGACATCTACACAGTCCCCCCATTAGGAGGCAAATGCGAGGTCAGGCTTTCCTCTCGATCGAGCAATTGCACCTGCCGAGCGGGGTTCTAGCCGCAAAATAATGACATCGTCGTCACCGCCAAAAAGAAGAATAAACAGGCATTGAATTTCGTAGGCAATCGACCGCCTGGCGGGCCTGACGACGATGAAGACCCTGACGATTATGACGCCCACCAGAACGATTTGGACAAGTGTCGTGCGATGAAAGGTGCCGCCGCTGCTAACTGCTATGGTGCTGCCGAGCGTCGGCGGTTCGCGCGAAACAATGGCAAACCCCTTCCTCCGTTGGCGAGAGCAGCAGCGGGGGCAGCCGGTGGAGTTGCTATAGGAACGATCTTGTACTGGATCATTAGTGAGGGATCACGACTCTTCCCGCCCCGCAACCTAATTCCCGTGCCTTGAGGCCACATGACCGAGCTTTCAGAACATAACGGCGCGGTTGTAACCCGCAGGTACGAAGGAAAAGATGGCAGCAGAGTGAAATTCTCTGTTGGCGCGCCCTATGGTGCCGGGGGCGAGCACGGAACGTATAAATGCGACTACGTCGTTGAAATTGGGCCGAGGAAGATCGCCCGCACCGTTGAAGGCATGGACGGTTTGCACGCTTTCTTTCTATGCCTCTCTTCGATCAGGCGCTGGATCGTAGAAGCGGAGATAGTCGATCCGCTTCTCTTCCGGTGGGAGGGGGCCGATGAATGGGGCGACCTCGGATTTGCATTGCCTGCCTGAGCACTTGATGCGTGAGGCCGGTGAAACAGGCGAATGCAAGATAAAGGGAGTGGCTCCCCCTTCGGGCTAAGCCATTGTCTGCACATCGAAAAACAGGGAGGCAGACGGCACCGTCAGGGAGACTGACGGTGCCGTTGCCGCGCCAAGCCCTTGATGTTGTGGCGGGAATGGGGTGCCGCGAGTCTCCCGGTCGTCGGCTCCCCCTGGGCAGGCCCACGGCCCGTCGAACGGCAATCTGGTGAGCCAGCGGTTGCGGGACGGGACCGTGGTGACCCGGACATACGACGCCTTGAACCGGATGGTGTCGCGCACGGCGGGCGCGGCGGATCTGGAGCTGTATTACGCCTATGACACCGTCGGTCGGCTGGTGGCGGCGTCGGACACCGCCAACGTCTTCTGGGCCGCGGGCTACGACGCGTTGGGCCGCAAGGTGAGCGAGACGTCGTTCGGCCGCACGGTGACGAGCGCGTACGACGCGGGCGGTCGTCGGACGCGGTTCACGTGGCACGACGGGTTCTATGTGGACTACACCTATTCGGCGACGGGCGAGATGCTGGAGGTTCGCGAGAACGGGGCGCGGTCGGGCGTGGGGGTGCTGGCGCGCTACGCGTACGACGATCTTGGGCGCCGCGTGTCGCTGACGCGGGGCAATGGCCTGGTCACCAGCTACGCGTACGACGCGGCGTCGCGTCTGTCGGAGACGACGCAGGCGGGCGCCGGGATCGCGACCGTGTCGGGTTTCCTGTACGATCCGGCGTCGCAGATCGTCCGGCGGGGTCGCTCGAACGCGGCGTACGACTGGGCGGGCCATGCGAACGTGGACCGTCCGTACGGGGTGAACGGGTTGAACCAGCTGACCTCCTCGGGCTCGAACGAGCTCAGCCACGACGGTCGGGGCAACCTGGCGTCGGACGGGGTTCGGACGTTCGGGTACGACAGCCGCGACCAGCTGGGGAACTATCGGGGCGGCGGCCAGCCGGACTATCTGTACCACGACATGCTGGGCCGGCTGCGCCAGCTGTCGGCGGAGGGGGTGACGCTGGACTATGACGGGTCGCAGATGGTGGCGGAGTATGATTACTCCGGTCCGCTGCTGCGGCGCTACGTGCACGGGGCCGGCGTGGACGAGCCGCTGGTGTGGTACGAGGGCGCGGGGGTGGCGGACCGGCGGTTCCTGCACGCCGACGAGCGCGGGTCGATCGTGGCGATCACCGACTCGGCCGGGCGGAAGCTGGCGATCCTGACGTATGACGAATATGGCATCCCGGGGCCTGGCAACGTCCTGGCGAACGGGCAGGCGCCGCGGTTCCAGTACACGGGCCAGATGTGGATCGCGAGCCTGGGGATGTACGACTACAAGGCCCGGGTGTACTCGCCGACGCTCGGCCGGTTCCTGCAGGCGGACCCGATCGGCTATGGCGACGGGCTGAACCTGTATGGGTATGTGGGCGGGGACCCGGTCAACTTCACGGATCCGAGCGGGTTGTGCACGATACAGAATTGGTCGATGCACTGGTACACGCCAAGCGGCGAGGATCTCGGAACGATCGAGGGGAGCGGCTGGGTCGAGTTCCAGGGTTGTGAGTCCGCCTTCGCGGCTCGTCTGCCAGGAGACCGCGGAGGCGGCGGCCTTGAAGGCGGAGGAGGAGAACAGGGAACGCTGCAAAGGGGTGACGAGCCTTGCACCTTCAACCCAATGGACCAGACTTATCAAGAACGTTTTCACGCCATGATGAGCGATCCTGACGTGTCCGCTGCAGTTAATAAAGCGCTGGCTCAACAGATAAATACCGGACTAGAACATTCTCTCTTAATCTACCAAATTGGAAACGGTTATGTCACTGGAGAGACGCTTGTTGGCAGTCCGGGCGGCACGTCCCACCTACTTCGCTATCAAATACGGTCAGGTGAGAAAAGCTACTTCGGCGTACCTCTTATGCCAGCTGCGGTGTTTCATACCCACCCGCAGACATCTCAGCCATCAGTACAGGACTTACGGCTTCTCAAGGAGGTAAAATCCTACACCACTCCCATGTCAATAATCGCATCTCCATCGGGCGTTGCCGCAGGACAAACCTGTCGATGAGAAGACTTTCTTTCCAGCCATTTCCTCGAAAATTGAAAACAGTCTTTTTGTGGGTAGTCACGTCTATGCAGCTAATCGTACTGTCTTCGTGCTCAGATAAAACAAATGACCTTAGCAACTGCTACGTGATTATGGATGGCAGAAGCTTTTTTGAAGGTAACATTGGGTGTCTCTCAAAACTTCCACAAAGAAAAGTTAAAGGATACTGGTTATCCTCATATGAGTCATCGTATTTCTACTGGACTCTTGATGATGCGCGTCTATCCCACGAGTCTGCTTCGGCTTGGCTTTCATTCAACCCTGCAAGTACCCCCGGCTTGATGGCATTAATTAGCCCTAAAAAGTCGAAGTTATATAGTATTACATTCATTGGGTCATATTCAGATAAGCCTGGGTTGTACGGACCGAACGAGGCAAAGTCTGCGGTGTTTGTCCAAGAGGTACTAAAATTGCAAGAGATCCCTCAAGGGCGGGCGTCAACGCGCTCAACCAGGTGACGGGCGTGGGGACGCGGTCGTTCGCTTATGACGGTCGCGGCAATCTCGTGTCGGATGGCGAAAAGAGCTTCGTCTACAACAGACGCAACCAGCTCGGCGGCTACACGGGCGGGAACCTGTACCACGACATGCTGGGCCGGCTGCGCCAGCTGTCGGCGGAGGGGGTGACGCTGGACTATGACGGGTCGCAGATGGTGGCGGAGTATGATTACTCCGGTCCGCTGCTGCGGCGCTACGTGCACGGGGCCGGCGTGGACGAGCCGCTGGTGTGGTACGAGGGCGCGGGGGTGGCGGACCGGCGGTTCCTGCACGCCGACGAGCGCGGGTCGATCGTGGCGATCACCGACTCGGCCGGCCGGAAGCTGGCGATCCTGACGTATGACGAATATGGCATCCCGGGGCCTGGCAACGTCCTGGCGAACGGCCGGGCGCCGCGGTTCCAGTACACGGGCCAGATGTGGATCGCGAGCCTGGGGATGTACGACTACAAGGCGCGCATCTACTCGCCGACCTTGGGCCGGTTCCTGCAAGCGGACCCGATCGGCTATGGCGACGGGCTGAATCTCTACGCCTATGTGGGTGGAGATCCGGTCAACTTCGTGGATCCCTTCGGCCTTGAGGAGCAATCGCCAGGGATCGTCATCACCGCCATCGGCTGTCCGGCAGGCGATGTGAGGGTCAATAATGGATGCTTCAGCCTCTCCGCCGCGCAGATCGCGCTACGTGATTACAGCCTGGTCGCCGACTCGATCGTCGTTTCAGGAAAACCGAATAAGAGGAAGAGACGGGCGCGGCAAAATAACAATAATTGCGCTGCTCATCGAATTCTAGGTGCTCTTGGTAAAATTAACGGCAGTCCCAACACAGCGCTGGGATTGCTTGCAGCCGGAGCGTCCTATGTCGCTGGCAAGATTGCGGGAACAAATCCTTCGTTTCAGATTGGTAACAATGCCATTCAGTTGACGAACTCTCCCCTCAATATAAATAATAGAGCGTACACCTTGGGGAATGTGCAGGTGTATGGAGTGGGCGATGGTCCAGGCAGAAGTCAGCAGTCGTATACTGGTGCGATCGTTAATATTGGTGCGCACGAAAGCGGACACAGCAATCAGTCCCAGATACTTGGACTTCTATACCTTCCAGCAGAAGCCATCGGTAGTCTGTTCGGCGACAAAAATCCGTTGGAAGTTGGAGCAGATAAATTTGCACTGGGGCAATCATGCAGCGGGTTTTGATCAGATTATTTTTGATGGCGAGCATAGCATTTGCTGTTGTTGCATGTGCTAAGTTCCCGTCTTCTGTGCAGAATGAAGTAGGACAAAAAGTCTGGATATCAGTGAGATACAGCAATGGCATAAATACAGCATACGGATACTTAGAAAATGGCAATGGAGTTGATTTGCGTGGCAAAATAGATGACATTGTTGCGATCGATTACAAATATGATGGGAAGATATGTCACATTGAAGGAGACGATGCTCGACGAGTTGCCTTCAAAGATCAGCGCAACGCGGCGGCGGTGGCTCTGAAAGGGTGTTGAGGGGAGATAAATTTGTCAGCATCACGTTTGTTTGAGGACGATGAGCGAATAGCAAGATAAAGGGACCGGCTCCCCTGCGGGTTAACCTGTTGTCTGCACATCGGAATTTAGAGAGACAAGCGGCGCTGTCAGCGAGACTGACGGTGCCGTTCTTTGTGTCAGGGCGTTGAGGTTGCGAGCGAAAATCCGGTGCCGGATATCTCGCGAGGGAAATCCGGCGATCGAGGGCTGGCAGGCGCGCGTGTCGGGTTTCCTGTACGATCCGGCGTCGCAGATCGTCCGGCGGGGTCGCTCGAACGCGGCGTACGACTGGGCGGGCCATGCGAACGTGGACCGTCCGTACGGGGTGAACGGGTTGAACCAGCTGACCTCCTCGGGCTCGAACGAGCTCAGCCACGACGGCCGGGGCAACCTGGCGTCGGACGGGGTTCGGACGTTCGGGTACGACAGCCGCGACCAGCTGGGGAACTATCGGGGCGGCGGCCAGCCGGACTATCTGTACCACGACATGCTGGGCCGGCTGCGCCAGCTGTCGGCGGAGGGGGTGACGCTGGACTATGACGGGTCGCAGATGGTGGCGGAGTATGATTACTCCGGTCCGCTGCTGCGGCGCTACGTGCACGGGGCCGGCGTGGACGAGCCGCTGGTGTGGTACGAGGGCGCGGGGGTGGCGGACCGGCGGTTCCTGCACGCCGACGAGCGCGGGTCGATCGTGGCGATCACCGACTCGGCCGGGCGGAAGCTGGCGATCCTGACGTATGACGAATATGGCATCCCGGGGCCTGGCAACGTCCTGGCGAACGGGCAGGCGCCGCGGTTCCAGTACACGGGTCAGATGTGGATCGCGAGCCTGGGGATGTACGACTACAAGGCGCGCATCTACTCGCCGACCTTGGGCCGGTTCCTGCAGGCGGACCCGATCGGCTATGGCGACGGGCTGAACCTGTATGGGTATGTGGGTGGGGACCCGGTGAACTTTACCGATCCGAGCGGGCTGGCGGAGTGGATCTTCGAGCCGGCTCCGGCGCCGATGCCGGAGATCGTGATCACCGGCACCCGCCCGGACGACAGCGGACCGGGCATCGTGATCACCGCGCAAGCGAAAGGCTGCGGCTTTTTCTGCCGGGTCGGTCGTGCGATAGGAGGAGCTGCCCGGAGGGTGAAACGGTTCGTACTGCCGAAGCCGCAAAATGTTCAGTCTAAAGTTAAGAGGTACGTGTGCTCTAAACTAAGCGGTACCGGATACGACATTCAGAAGGCATTTGCTGAGGTTAACGCGGAAAGAAAGGCACGAGATGCGAACGGCGCTAGGAGCAATTGGGACCAGACGCCATACCGCGAAGCGGAGAATCTACTTTACGCTGCTGGGTGGGAGAACATGGCTGACATACCTCTTTCTAGGACACTAAACTTTGGCCGGCTGATGATCGTTGCTCATCAGGTGACAAAGCCTCTCAGGTCGGGAACAACGTTGTTTTCCTCCAGTGCGCTAGTGGCGGGACTCGTCGGATACGACCTTTACGGATCAAGCCCCAGTGATTTGAAGAAGATTTGTAATGGTCAATAATGCTGCCAGAACGACTCGCCATAAGGCTGTTGTTGTCCTATTCATGATGACATTGGCTGCGATCGCGGCAATCAACATTGAATCTCTTCCATCCACAAATCTAGTATCTTCCGTTCGTGTTTCAGTGTCCTTGCTCTTGATGGCTGGCCTTGCAAGTCTGAAGTGGGAGGTTAGGGTTATACGACTGTTAGGATGGTTAGGGATCCTGGGTTTCTTCGTCTGCCTCGTAGCCATTTCCATTCCTGGCGAGGATTATACGTTTGGTGGTCCGAACGGACCGACTCTCAACGCCCCCCGCCATGTAAACCCCGCATACATAACTACACGTCTGTTTCTCCTAATCCTGATCGGGAGTTTGCTCGCGTGGTCTTTCCGAAATGTGCGTCCTAGCGCGGTCAAATAAGATGCTCGTTCTGCATCTTCGCCGCAAAGTGAGAAGAAGCTCTCGCAGTGCATGATCGGTTTCCTTGGCTTGCAGGGCTACAACACCAACGGGCTTGGAGATGTCACCTTCTATAGTGGTAGTCTGACAGCTCAGTCCGGGCGTACGACGCGTACGGGCGCCTGGTGGACCAGGCGGTCTACGGCAAGGGCATCGTTGCGGTGTCGCGCGAGCAGTATTCCTACACGGCGGACGGTCTGCTGGACTGCGCGGCGGTGCGCATGAACCCGGCCGCGTACGGTGGGCTGCCGGCGTCCTCGTCGTTCATGCCGACGACGATCGCAATGTACCCATCCAGCAATCCACCTAGCTGATCCAGGATCTAAAGGCGCACGGCGTCCCGCACGAGGAGCTGCTTTTGCCCAACGAGGTCCACGACCTTACCCGCTATGGCTCGTGGCTGGAACTGTTCGGTGCGACCGATGAATATCTGGAGCGCTATCTGGAAGAGCGCGCTCCGACTGTCTCAAGAAACGGGACTCGCTGAAGTTCTTGAGGACATTTAGCTGTTTAGTCCCGAGCTCTGATGGTGCGTCATCATGGAAGGAGGCATCGTGGGCCAGGTTTTCCATGGGAACGCCAGAACGACAGAGGTCCCCGGATCAAGTCCGGGGCAGGCTAGAGCACTTTCGGGTTACTCGAACACATAACCGGAGCTCTGGAGAGAGTTGCGGCATTCGGTTGGGGTGAACGCGCCGAGCAGGTTGCCGATGGTGTTCCAGATGAACTCGCGCGCGGCCAGCAGCGCCTCGACGTCGTTGTTGAAGGCGACGTCCGCCACGCCGGACTTGGTGGTGTGGGTGACGGCCCCGCCCAGCTCCTCCTGCGTCACGACCTCGTTGGTGACGGTCTTCACCACGTCGGGGCCGGTCACGAACATGTAGGAGCTGTCCTTCACCATGAAGATGAAGTCCGTCATCGCCGGCGAATAGACCGCCCCGCCCGCGCACGGCCCCATGATGAGGCTGAGTTGCGGCACCACGCCGGACGCCAGCACGTTGCGCTGGAACACCTCGGCATAGCCGCCGAGCGACGCCACCCCCTCCTGGATGCGCGCGCCGGCTTCGGAGAAGCCGTAGGCGCGGCGACAAGGTCCAGACAAGGTCCTCCCCAAGCTTGTCTTGGGAGGGGGACCGCCGCCGCAGGCGGTGGTGGAGGGGTCTGGCGCCGAACCCCTCCACCATGCCGCTGCGCATCATGGTCCCCCTCCCCGAGGGAGGAATTTAGAGCAGCGCCTTCAGCGGCACGCCCGCATCCGCCAGCCGCTCCGGGGCGACCCGCGCGCGGGCCTCCACCAGCCTGCGCCCCGCCACGAAGTCTCTGGTGGCGTTGACGCAGTCGAGCGCCGCGACGGTGCCGTCGCGCAGCGAGATCGCCGACCAGCCGCGGCTCGCCGGATCGCCGCGCACCACGACCGCGTCGCGCCCGACGCTCAGGCCGACCGTCTGCAGCCGGAGGTCGTACTGGTTCGACCAGAACCACGGCACCGGCGGGGGCTTGCGCGGCGCGCCGGTCAGCGCGTCGGCGACGATCGCCGCCTGGTCGTTGGCGTTGCCGACCGATTCCACCCGCACCCGCTCGCCGCCGGCCCAGGGCGAGCGCATGGCGGCGCAGTCGCCGATCGCGAAGACGTCTGGCAGCGACGTGCCGCCCGCCTCGTCCACGTCCACCCCGTCCGTTCCGACCGCTCCGGCGGCCAGCAGCGGCTCGACGGCGGGAACGATGCCGATGCCGACGATGGCGATGTCCGCCGCCATCCGGCCCCCGTCGGCGAGCCGCACGCCGGTCAGCCGGCCGCCCTCCCCCTCCAGCGCCGCCACGATCGAGTCCAGGTGGAGGCGCACGCCGCGCGCGCGATGCTCGGCCGCGTAGAAGGCGGACAGCTCCGGCCCGGCGACGCGGGCGAGCAGGCGGTCCCGCGCCTCCACCAGATCGACGGACAGGCCCAGCGTGCGGAGCACGGCCGCCGCCTCCAGTCCGATATAGCCGCCGCCGACGACCACGGCCCGCGCCGCGCCCGGCAGCTCCGCGCGCAGGGCGTCCACGTCGGCGCGGGTGCGGATGGTGTGGACGCCGGCCAACCCGCCGCCCTCGCACGTCAGCCGCCGCGCGCGTCCGCCCGCCGCCCAGACCAGAGCGTCGTAGGGCAGCGTCCCACCACCGGCGCAGACCACCACCCGCTCGTCCGGCCGCACCTCCGTCACCATCGTGCCCGGCATCAGCGTCACGTCGCGGGTCGCCCAGAAGCTCTCGGGCCGGATCAGCATCCGCTCCCAAGGTTTTGCACCCGCCAGATATTCCTTGGAGAGCGGCGGGCGTTCGTAGGGCGGCTCCGGCTCCTCGCCGATCAGCGTGATCGGGCCGGCGAAGCCGCGCTGGCGCAGCGCGATCGCCGCCTGCGCGCCGCCATGGCCCCCGCCGACGATCATCACACCGGCGCTCACCTCAGGCGGCGCGGGCCAGCGCCACGTCCTTCATCGCGTCGGCCGTCAGCTCCAGCGAGCGCGTCTGGGCGGCGGTGTCGAAGATGGCGGTGGACACGATCACCTCGTCCACGCCGGTCGCCGCCACAAAGCCGGTGAGCGCCTCGCGCACGCCTTCGACCGTGCCGGCGACCGAACAGGTCAGCGCGCGCGCCAGCAGCGCCTGGGCGTTCGCCGGCAGGCTGTCGCGATAGCCGGGGATCGGCGGCGGCAGCTTGCCGGGCCGCCCCGTCGCCAGCTGCACGAAGGACTGTTCGACCGAGGAGGCCAGCAGCGCGGCCTCCTCGCGCGTGTCGGCGGCCCACACGTTGAAGGCGGCGGCCGCATAGGGCTCGGCGAGTTGCTCGGACGGCCGGAACTCCGCCCGATAGAGCGCCAGCGCCTCGTGCAGGGCGGCGGGCGCGAAGTGGCTGGCGAAGGCGTAGGGCAGGCCCAGCAGCGCCGCCAGCCGCGCGCCGTAGAGGCTGGAGCCCAGGATCCACAGCGGCACGAGCGACCCCGCGCCAGGCGTGGCGGTGACGCCCTGCTCCGGATCGCCGGCGAGCAGCGCCTGCAACTCGAGCACGTCGGCCGGCATCCGGTCGGCCCCGCTCAGGTCGCGGCGCAAGGCCATCGCCGTGCGCTGGTCCGACCCGGGCGCGCGGCCCAGCCCCAGGTCCACCCGGTCGCCGTAGAGCGCGTGCAGCGTCCCGAACTGCTCGGCCACCACCAGCGGCGCGTGGTTGGGCAGCATGATGCCGCCGGCCCCGATGCGGATGGTGGAGGTCGCACCCCCGATGTGCGCCAGCAAGACGGCGGTCGCGGCGCTCGCCACCCCCTCCATGCCGTGATGCTCGGCGACCCAGTAGCGGTGGAAGCCCAGCCGCTCGGCGAGCACCGCCTGGTCGCGGCACTGGGCCAGCGCCTGCGCCGGGCCTTCGCCTTCACGGACGCGTGCGAGGTCGAGGAGGGAAAAGCGGGTCATTGCCCCCGAAGATGGAGTGCGCACGGGGAGAGGGCAAGCCGCCCCCTCCCCCCGCCGCCCCGGCTATTTGGCCGGGACCAGATCCTCCTGGCGCGACCGCCGGGCCTCCGCCAACGGATCGGCGACGAACTCCAGCCCGGAATCGGCCTTCAGCCACGGCGCGGGCTGATCGTCCTTCGGATCGCCATCCTGCGACAGGTTGAACACCAGGTTCACCGTGTCGTCCGGGTCCAGGTCGCCGAACAGCGGCTCGTCCAGCTTGTCCATCGATTTCAGCGCATCCATGAACATCCGCGCGTGCGTCACCTCGCGCGTGGCGAGATGGATCAGCGCCTTGCGCGTCCCCTCGTCCGGCGAGCGCGGGATCAGCGCCTCGTAGACGGCGAGCGCGCCCGCCTCCGCCGCCACGTCGGCGCGCAGGTCGCGCACCGGGCTGGCCCCCTCGTCGACATAGGCGCCCGTCCAGCTGGTGCCCTGGCTGTCGATCAGGTGCGGCCCCTTGCCGCGGACCGAGAACAACGTGCTCTCATACGCCTTTTCCTGGGTGGCGCCGCTGGAGTGCGCCTCGATCAGATGGGCGACGATCTCCAGATGGCCCAGCTCCTCGGTGGAGATGTCCATCAGCATGTCGCGCAACTGCGGATCGTCGGTGTGCTGGGCCTGGGTGAAATACTGCAGCGCCGCCTTCAACTCGCCGGTCGCGCCGCCGAAGGTTTCCAGCAGGAACTCAGCGAATTTGGCATCGGGGTTGGTGACGTGGACGGGGTGGAGCAGTTCCTTGTGGTGGACGTACATGATGGCGGTCTCCTGGCGGTGAACCCCTGCTGGCTGACGACTGACGACTGACGACTGACGACTGACGACTGACGAACGCGAAGGGAGAACCTTCGGCCCCGCCCGGTGGTTCCGGAGGTCGGGACACCATTTCCCCGGTTTTTCAGTGCCATCCGGCCCACCCACGCGACAGGAGACTGCCCATGCCCACCCTCTACACCATGCCCGGCACCTGCGCGCTGGCGCCCAACATCGCCGCCGCGTGGCTCGACGCGCCGGTCGCGATCCACAATCTGGCGCACGGCGAGCAGCGGCAGGCCGCCTACCTCGCCATCAACCCGCATGGCCAGGTGCCCGCGCTGACCTTCGAGGACGGCGACGTGCTGACCGAGGCGGCGGCGATCCTGGCCTGGTTGGGCGCGGAATACGGGACGGACGCCTACGCCCGCGACACCGCGCTGGGCCGCAAGGAGGCGGAGGCGCTGTCCTACATGACGTCGGAGGTCCACGCCGACTACGGCCCCCACTTCGCGCCCCAGCGCTTCGCCGAGGACGAGGCGTGCCAGGCGGCGGTGAAGGCCAAGACCTACGAGAAGCTCGCCACGCACTACGGCTTCCTGGAGGACCAGCTGACGGAGAACGGCGGCGAGTGGCTGCTCGGCCGCCGCTCCTTCGCCGACGCCTATCTCTATGTGCTGACCCGCTGGATCGAGCTGACCCCGCTGGAGGTCGGCGACTGGCCGGCGCTGAAGGCGCACAGGGGGAGGATGGAGGCCGACGAGGGGGTCAGGGTGGCGCTGGCGCGGCAGGGGATGGAGGGGGTGGGGTGAGGGGGATCGCTCCCGAGGCTGCGGGAGCAATCGACTGAGACTTGGTCCCCTTATAGGTCGTCCTCTCCAGCGAGATCGTCGTCGGAGGGGACATAGCCGAGAATATCGCCAGGCACACAGTCGAGGTAGCGGCATATTGCCGCGATGGTGGAGAAGCGCACACCTTTGACTTTGCCGGATTTCAGCAGCGACAGATTCGATTCCGTTATGCCGATGGCCCTCGCCAGCACGTTCGACCGGACCTTGCGCTGCGCGAGCACCACATCGAGGTTGACGATGACCGGCATCAGACGAATTCGGCCACCTCGCGCTCGGCCCGGCTGCCGGCATCAAGCGCCCAGACGACGGCGATCGCGGCGAAGGCGAGCAACAAGTGGAGTGCGAGCCGATCGAACTCGACCCCTATGTACCACCTCGCGCCCAGCGGTGTGCCGGGAAACAGGACCATCGCGTCAAGGCTGATCGCGAGCGGCGTGGCCACCGCCAGCACCAGCGCCGAGAAGGACGCCCGCCGCAACCACGGCAAAGCGCGCGCCAGATCATCTCCTCGACGCGCAGCAAGCGCTCTGAGTGCAAGACCGATGAAGACCATCAACGCGCCGAAGGGCAAGCTGCCAACGAGTTGCGCTCCCCCAAGGCCGGCGCGCACCAACGGTCTGGCAAGATGACGTTCAAAGGCGGCTCGAGCACGTGGCGACGCCTTCAGCGCTGCGCGCGCCTCCTCGGGCGCGAGAGCGACAGGATCGGTCCGATCCATGCACTCGCCCGACTTGCACCGCACATCCAACCCGGGCCACACGGTCGCACCGACAACGCCGATCACGCTCCCTAGCCCGGCCAGCAGGAACAAAGCGGCGGCGAGCGTGGCGAGTCGGGCTTGCCGGGGCCTGAGAGAATAGGACTGCGACACAGGAATCTTTCTGTTTGACGATATGCAATTGCCCTTTTACACCATCACGATCAGCTGTGCATCAGTTTTTCAAGAAGGGGAAGGGTGATGATCTCGTTAAGGCAGACCCTGGGTATCGCGGTGGCGTTCGCATCGGTTCCGGCCGCGGCTCAGGATGGGCGGGAGTCCTTGCGCTCCTCCAATGCTGAAGTTGCGGTCGCTGTCCTGGCCCACGGCATCCGCAAACCCTTTAGAAGCCCACCGCCCCCCGGTTTCGACCTTTACGAGGGGGAGGAAGAGGGCGGGACCGCCGACGTGGAGATCGTCTATCGCAGTCCGCCTCTGGCTGAGGCATTGAAACCTCGCCTGACGGCAAAGCTTCAGCTCAACACCGCCGGTGGGACGAGCTTCGCCAGCATCGGCGCGGAGTGGCGTCAGCATTTCCTGCGTGACCGTTTCTATGTACAGACCGGCGTCGGACTGACGATCCATGATGGCTACACCTTCACTCCGAACCCGTTCGCCCCGGGTCTCTCGACGTCCGAAACGATGCGCAGAGTTGATCTCTTCAACAACAGAACGTCGTTTGGTTCTCGAGTGTTGTTAAACCCCAACTTGTCTTTGGGCCTCCGGATGAGTGATCTCTGGACCGTGGAGGCGGCCTTCGAGCATTACAGCCATGCAGGAATTTTTTCGGCGCAGAACCCCGGAATCAATACAGTTGGGCTCCGGCTCGTCTATGGCTTGGCGAGGAGGTGGTAACGATGTCGATCTTGGCGGCCATGGTGCTGAGTCTTCAACCTCCGGCAACCACACTATCCTCTCCGCCTGAGGAGGGCATCGTCATCGTCGGAGAGCGCATGCGACGCATGAAGCTCGTGACCAGAACCGATCGCAAGAGCGGCGTCAGCCGGTGCGTGTTCAAGCGGCGCAGCGGCGATGCCGAATTCGACAACCTGATGTGCGCCACCGTCCTAGAATGTGCAAAGACGGTGACCACGAGGGCTCAGATGGAGGCCTGTATGAAACCGAGCCTCGACGCTTATAGCAGTCAATTGATGGCTCGGCGCGAAGCGATCAGAACTGGCCAAAGACAGTAGAGCAGTCTTGCTCCCAGGCGTCCCGGAGGGAGCTGCTGCCAAAAGTTGGCGCGCCCGGAAGGATTCGAACCTCCGGCCCCCAGATTCGTAGTCTGGTGCTCTATCCAGCTGAGCTACGGGCGCGCATTGGAGGGGCCGGATAGGCGGGGGGCGCGGCGGATGCAAGCCCGTGGGGAGTGCGGACCTCCCCTGTCTGCCGACAGGGAGGGGAGGAGCGGCCCCGGCCACCGCGCCTCCCCGCGTCCTCTCCCGTCATTGCGAGCGGAGCGAAGCAATCCAGACGCTCTCGCACCGTGACCTTTCCTGGATTGCCCTTCGTCGCCTGCGGCTCCTCGCAATGACGGCGCATGGGGTGGTGGCTCGCCGGAGACCGAGCTTCGCGCGCCGCGACCCGCTCCCGCCCCTTCCCGTCAGGAAGGGGAGACAAGACCGCCCGTTGCCGCCCCTGCCCGCCCCGGCTAGTCCCCTCGCCATGACGTCGCCGGTCCGCGCCCCCGCTCCCGCTCGCGCCCGCCCGCTCGCCGAGCTGCTCGGCGTTGCGCTCATGGGCGGCCTGGGCGGCTGCGCGGGGGCGCTGGAGGGCTATCCATCGCTGGCCCCGCGCGCGGCCGAGGGCGTGTCGATCGCCGCGCCGATCCCGGACGCGAGCACGCCGAGCCCCGCCGCGCCGCCCGCGCTCGCCGCCCGGCTCAGCGCGCTGAGGGGCGAGGCGGCGGCGGCCGGGCGGGACTTCACGCCGCTCGCGCTCGCGGCCGAGCGCGCGGCCGCGGCGGCGCGGGGCGGCCCGCGCGACGGCGAGGCGTGGCTGGTGGCGCAGCAGGCGATCAGCCGGGCGGAGAGCGCCATCGTGCCGACCGCCGCCGCACTCGCCGAGCTCGACCGGCTGGTCGCCGACCTGCGCCTGACGGCGGCAACCGAGCCGTCCACCGACGGCCTGGCCGAGGCGCTGGCCGCGCGCGCGGCGGTGGAGGCACGGCATGAAGCGCAGGTGCGGCGGGTGGAGGCGCTGCGGACGGGACTGCGCTGAGGCCTGCGAAACAGGGGCACCGGATTAAACCTGACCACCGCTCAGGCTGAGCTTGTCGAAGCCTCTTGGAGTCGAAGGGCGGGTCTCCGGCGGGACGGGCGCTTCGACAGGCTCAGCGCGAACGGTTTAGATTCTGTCCCTATCCCTGTCCCTAGTTCCTGCCCCTACCCCTCCGCCAGCCACCGCGCCGCATCCAGCGCGTAATATGTCAGCACGCCCCTTGCCCCCGCGCGCCGGAACGCGAGCAGCGTCTCCAGCGCGAGCGCGCGGCGGTCGGCCACTCCTGCGGCGGCGGCGGCCTCGATCATCGCATATTCGCCCGACACCTGATAGGCGAAGACCGGCACGGCGACGCGCTCGGCGACCGCGCGCACGATGTCCAGATAGGGGAGGCCGGGCTTGACCATGACGCTGTCCGCGCCCTCGTCCACGTCGAGCGCGACCTCGCTCAGCGCCTCGGCCGCGTTGCCGGGGTCCATCTGGTAATGCCGCTTGTCGCCCGTCAGCCGCGCGCCCGATCCGACGGCGGCGCGGAATGGGCCGTAGAAGGCGCTGGCGTACTTCGCGGCGTAGCTCATGATCTGGACGTCGTGGAACCCGTCGGCCTCCAGCGCGGCGCGGATCGCGGCGACGCGGCCGTCCATCATGTCCGACGGGGCGACGATGTCCGCGCCGGCGCGCGCCTGGTTGAGCGCCTGGGCCACCAGCCGCTCCACCGAGGCGTCGTTGGCGACCAGCCCGCGCGCGTCGAGCACGCCGTCATGGCCATGGTCGGTGTAGGGGTCGAGCGCCACGTCGCTTACGACGCCGACCGGCACCCCGGAGTCCTTGAGGGCGCGGGTGGCGCGGCAGACGAGATTGTCGGGATTCAGCGCTTCTTCCCCGTCAGGATCGCGCCGGTCGGGCGGCGTGTAGGGGAACAGCGCGACGGCCGGGATGCCCAGTTCGGCCGCCTCGCGCACCGCCGGGACCAGCCGGTCGACGGAGCGACGCACGACACCCGGCATGGCGGCGATCGGCTCCTCGCGCCCCTCCCCCTCGCACACGAACAGCGGCCAGATGAGGTCGGCGGGGTGCAGCCGGTGCTCGCGATGCAGCTCCCGGCTCCAGGGGGCCAAGCGGGTGCGGCGGAGGCGGGTGGCGGGATAGCGGGCGTTCATGCCGCGTGGTCTAGTGACCCGACCCGCCGCCGCCAATGGGAGCCCTGGAGTTGGATGACATCGGATCGAACCGGCTCCGTCGTTGCGAACGAAGCGAAGCGATCCGGATCGGCGCGCCTTCTGGATTGCCGCGTCGCTTCGCTCCTCGCAACGACGATCCGACGTGACGTCGTCCTGCGCTAGCCGATGATCGGATCGTCCCGAGCCGCGCTGGTCGTGAACGCCCACTCGCGCACCGGCGAGGCGAGCTATGAGGCCGCGCTCGCCCGGCTGACGGAGCGGTTCGACGAGGTGGACGGGCATCCGGTCACCGACCCCCGAACCCTGGATGACGTGGTGCGGCGGGTGGTCGAGAGCCGGCCCGACCTGCTGGTGCTGGGTGGCGGCGACGGCACGATCTCGTCCACCGTCCACCATCTCGTCGGCACCGACGTCGCGCTCGCCGTCCTGCCGCTGGGCACCGCCAACAGCTTCGCGCGCGCGCTCGGCCTGCCGCTCGATCTCGACGGCGCGCTCGACGTGGCACTGTCGCCCGGGCGGCGGCGGATCGACCTGGGCTTCATCGACACCCACTCCTTCGCCGGTTGCGCTGCGCTCGGCATCCAGCCGAAGATCGCCCAGACCGTGCCCGACGGCCTGAAGCGGGTGCTGGGCCGCGTCGGCTATGTGCTCTGGGGCGTGTGGAAGACGGCGCGCTTCCACGCCTTCCGCATGGAGCTGGAGGCGGACGGCGAGAGGCACCGGCTGCGGGTGGTCGAGGTGCGGATCGCCAACGGCGCGTTCCTGGGCGGGACCGAGGTGGTGGAGGACGCGCGCCTCGACGACGGACTGCTGACGGTGCAGGCGGTGGTCGGCGTCACGCGCAAGCGGATGATGGCCAACTGGATCCTGACCGCGCTGCACATGGAGGCGCGGCACGAGGTCGAGCGCGACTTCCACTTCCGCACCGGCCGCCTGACCACCCGCCCCGCCCTACCGATCTCGATCGACGGCGAGGTGCTGGCGCGCACGCCGGTGGACCTGCGCTGCGAGGAGGACGCGCTGCTGGTGGCGGTGCCGGGGGAGCGGGGGGAGTGAAGGAGGAAGCCCTCTCCCGCTTGCGGGAGAGGGTTGGGTGAGGGTGGCGAGCCGAAAGGCTCGCGCGCTCCCCCGGAGCGCCACCCCTCATCCAACTCCGCCTAACCAGCAAGCTGGCAAGGCTCCGTATCCTTCTCCCCTGAAGGGGAGAAGGTCCTTTGTCACACCCCCCGCCCGTCGCCCCACAGGTGGATGTGCAGCCGGTCGCTCAGGCGCCAGCCGTTCGCCGCGCACAGTTCCGCCAGCCAGCCCATCCGCTGGCGCAGCACCGCCGAGGAGCGGCCCTCGGGCATCAGCTGCACCCGCTCAGGTGGCAGACCGTGGGCGGCGACCAGTGCTGCCACCTCGTCGGCGCCGGACGGCTCGGCGATCACGAACTTGAACCAGGCGCGTGGATCGGCGGCGTAATGTGCGAGCACGCCGGGCACGATCCGGCCCGGGCCGTTGCCGCTATTGGCGAGCTTGGGCGACACATTGAACTGGTCGACCAGTGGCTCCAGCTCGGCACCGGGCATCAACGTGCCGTTCGTCTCCACCTCCACGACGAGCGGCGCGCGCGCCTTGAGCATGGTGACGAGGCGCGCGAGCGGGCGCGGCTGGAGCAGCGGCTCGCCGCCGGTGACGACCAGCCGCGTCGGCCGAAGCGCGGCGATGCGCGCGAACACGTCCTCGACAGCGAGTCGCACCCGGTTCGCCTCGCGCTCCCACTTCACGCCGTCGTCATGGGCGAAGGGCGTGCCGGTGAAGTTCCAGGTGTACGGCGTGTCGCACCAGCGGCAGGCGAGATTGCAGCGCGACAGGCGGACGAACACCGACGGCGCACCGGCGGAGGGTCCTTCACCCTGGAGGGAGGCGAAGATCTCCGGCTCGCCGGGGGCTGTGGTGGCGAGGTCGAGCATCATGGGTGCGCCCCCTTTCCACTCCTCCCGCTCATGCTGAGCCTGTCGAAGCATGTCGTGCCAAGCTCCGGCCTCTCGCACCCACATGCTTCGACAGGCTCAGCATGAGCGGGGTGGGGAGGTCCCACCCTCACCCCAGTCGCGCCAGCGCCGCCGCCAGCCCCTCCGTCTCCGCCGCGCGCTCGGCGTGGTCGGTGCGCGCCTTGGCGACCGCGTCGGGCTTGGCGCGCTCGACGAAGCTGGGATTGTCCAGCCGCTTGGCCAGCGAGTCGCGCTCCTTACCCGCCGCCTCGACGGCCTTGGTCAACCGGGCGCGTTCGGCGTCGAGGTCGATCACGCCCTTTAAGCTCAACGAGTAAGTCGTACCATCAACGACGAGCTGAACTGACCCGCTGACTGGCACCGGGTTGTCGATCAATGCAAACTGATGGACGCGCGCAAGTTTCTGAAGAGCGCCTGTGTTGTTGGCAATACGCAGCTTAGTCTCTTGGTTTGCACCGTAGATCGACATACCAACCCAAGCTCCGCCGGGTACGTTCATTGCCGCTCGCGACGAGCGAATTTCCTGCACCAGCCGTATCAACCAGTTGATCTCCCGTGCGGCCTCCGCATCCATCGAGCGCGCGTCCACCCGGGGCCAGTCGCTGACGATCAGCGGCGCGGCGCGGTCGCCGGTCAGCGCCCACAGTTCCTCGGTCACGAAGGGCATGATCGGGTGGAGCATCCTGAGGATCGTGTCGAAGGTCCAGCCGGCGACCGCCTTCGTCTCCGCGTCCACCTCGCCCTTGATCAGCTCCAGATACCAGTCGCAGAAGCGGTCCCAGGCGAAATGGTAGACCGCGTCGGCGGCCGCGTCGAAGCGCAGGTCGGCCAGCGCCAACTCCATCGCCCGCACCGCCTCGGCCGCCTCCGCCAGGATCCAGCGGTTCACGGCCTTTTCGGCGGGCGGGGGCAGCGGCTCGGTGCTGGCCCCTACCCCGTTCGCCTGGAGGAAGCGCGCGGCGTTCCAGATCTTGGTGGCGAAGTTGCGGTAGCCCGTCAGGCGCGCCTCATCCATCTTCACGTCGCGCCCCTGGCTCTCCATCGCGGTCATGAAGAAGCGCAGCGCGTCGGCGCCATAGCGGTCGATGAGCCCGATCGGATCGACCGCGTTGCCCTTCGACTTCGACATCTTCCGCCCGTCGGCGGCGCGGACGAGGCCGTGGAGGTAGAGCCGCTTGAACGGCGGCCGGCCGGTCAGCCGCTCTCCCATCATCATCATGCGCGCGTCCCAGAAGAACAGGATGTCGAAGCCGGAAATGAGGAGGTCGTTGGGGGTGCGGGGGCTGTTCCAACTCCCCTCCCTTCCAGGGAGGGGGTGGGTGCGAGCCGAAGGCGAGCCGTCGCCAGTCGTACCAGGCTCGGCTTCGCCATCGCCACCCACCCCTTGATCCCCTCCCTGGAAGGGAGGGGAGACGCTCTCCCCCGGCCAGCCCAGCGTGGCGAAGGGCCACAGCGCGGAGGAGAACCAGGTGTCGAGGACGTCGGGGTCTCTATAGATCGGCAATAAATCACGATCATCTATCGACGCTTCAATCGCCTCACCTTTAGAACCATAGGCCTTTACGTACTTGAACCGCTTCGTCTCCCCTACGTCGGGATAGTGCCCAGTCGCAGCGTGAATTGCTTCTTCTTCGCTTCTCGCGACAAATATCTGCGGTTCTGACGGCAATATTCGATGCTTCGAATCAGCGAAAACCAAAGCATTGTCTATCGTGGGGACAGGCCCAAACCAAGCCGGCACCCGGTGCCCCCACCACAGCTGCCGCGACACGCACCACGGCTGGATAGTCTCCATCCAGTGGAAGAAGGTCTTCTCCCAGCTTTTCGGCACGATCTCGACCGCGCCCGAGCGCACCGCCTCCATCGCCGGTCCCGCGAGCGTCTCGGCGTCCACGTACCACTGGTCGGTCAGCCACGGCTCGATCACCGCGCCGGAGCGGTCGCCGACTGGCTGCTGCACGGTGCGGTCCTCGACCCGCTCCAGCGCGCCCGCCGCCTCCAGCAGCTCCACCACCCGCGCGCGCGCCGCGTCGCGGTTCAGGCCGAGCAACTCGTCCGGCACCAGCCCGTCGGCGGTCTGCACCACCCGCGCCTCGGCATCGAGCATGTTGAGCATCGCGCGCGGTTCGATCCCGGCGCGGACTCCGACCTCGAAATCGTTGAAATCATGGCCCGGCGTGATCTTAACCGCGCCCGAGCCCAGCGCCGGGTCGGCGTGCGCATCGGCGACGATCGGCACCTGCCGGCCGGTGATCGGTAGCGCTACCATCCGGCCGATCAGGTCGTGGTAACGCTCGTCGTCAGGATGCACGGCGACCGCCATGTCGGCCAGCAGCGTCTCCGGCCGGGTGGTCGCCACCGACACCGCGCCGCTGCCATCCGCGAGCGGGTAGCGGAGGTGCCAGAAGTGCCCGGCCACCTCGCGCGTCTCCACCTCCAGGTCGCTGATCGCGGTGCCGAGCGCGGGGTCCCAGTTAACCAGCCGCTTGTCGCGGTAGATCAGCCCCGCCTCGTGCAGGCGGACGAACACCTCCACGACCGCGCAGCTCATGCCCTCGTCCATGGTGAAGCGCTCGTTGGCCCAGTCCATCGAGCAGCCGAGCCGGCGCAGCTGCCGGCCCATCGTGTCGCCGGACTCCGCCTTCCAGGCCCAGACGCGCTCCAGGAACGCGTCGCGGCCCATCTCGGCGCGGCTCAGCCCCTCGTCGGCCAGCTGGCGCTCCACCACCATCTGCGTGGCGATGCCGGCGTGGTCGGTGCCGACCACCCAGCGGACGTCGCGGCCGCGCATCCGCTCGTAGCGGACGATCACGTCCTGCAGCGTGTTGTCGAGCGCATGGCCGATGTGGAGCGCGCCGGTCACGTTGGGCGGCGGGTTGACGATGGTGAAGGGCTCGGCGTCCGGACGCTCGGGCCGGAACAGCCCGTCGGCCTCCCACCGCTCGGCCCAGCGGGCTTCGATGGCGGCGGGGTCGAAGGTCTTGGGCAGGTCGGTCATGAGGGCCGCCTTATCCTCCCCAGGCTTGCTTGGGGAGGGGGACGGCTCGAAGAGCGGTGGAGGGGTATGGAGCCCCACCCCTCCACCACCAGCTTCGCTGGCGGTCCCCCTCCCCGAGGCAAGCTCGGGGAGGATCTAGTTTGCCGCCACTCCCCCACCCCGCGTCCACTTCGCCAGCCAGTCGAACACCTCGCGGTGCCAGCGCATCGAGTTGGCGGGCTTCAGCACCCAGTGGTTTTCGTCCGGGAACACCAGCAGCCGCGAGGGCACGTCCTGTCGCTGCAGCGCGGTGAAGGCGGCGAGCCCCTGGGTGTAGGGAATGCGGAAGTCCTGTTCGCCGGTTACGACCAGCATCGGCGTCTTCCAGTTGGGCACCAGGGTCACCGGGTTGAAGCGGTCGGGCGCGGTGCGGTCCCACCAGCGGCCGCCGCCGTCCCACTCGTCGAACCACAGCTCCTCGGTCTCGAACGCCATCGCGCGCTGATCGAACACGCCGTCGTGCTGGACGATGCACTTGAACCCGTCGGGCCACGCGCCCTCGATCCAGTTGGCCATATAGCCGCCATAGCTCGCCCCCAGCGCGCAGGCGTTGCCCACGTCCAGCTTCGGCTCCTCGCGCCCGGCGGCGGCGAGGCCGAGCTTCAGGTCGGTCAAGGGCTTGCCGCCCCAGTCCTGGTTGATGCTGTCGGTGAAGGCTTGGCCGTAACCCGTGGAGCCGTGGAAATCGACGGTCACGGCGGCGTAGCCCTGGCTCGCCATCACCATCGGGTTCCAGCGGAAGGACCAGCCCTCGCCGAACGACCCCTGCGGCCCGCCGTGGATCAAAAAGGCGACGGGCAGCTTATCGTTCACCGTCCTGGCGGCGGCCGCGCCGGTGGGCAGGACGATCTGGCCATGGACGGTGTCGCCCTCCGCGCCGGTGAAGGCGAAGCGCTCGACCGTCACCGGGTCGATGTCGGCCATGCGCGAGGCGTTGACGCGGGTGATCTGGCGCGCGCGGCCGCCCTCCATCGCCCACAGGTCGTCGGGCGCGCTCAGCGTGTCGAGCGTGTAGAGGAAGCCGTCCATCGTCGGCAGGATCGAGCCGATCGTCCCGCGCTCCGTCAGCCGCGTCACCTTGCCGGTGTCCGCATCCACCCGGAAGGCCGGCGTGTCGAGCGTGTCGCCGGCGGTGACGATCAGCGACCGCCCGTCCTTCGCCCAGGCGAGGGAGCCCACCGAGCGGTCCCAGCCCTCCGTCAACGCGCGGGTCTCTCCGCTGGCGAGGTCGCGCAGCATGACCACCTGCCGGTCGCTTTCGTACCCCGGCCGCCTCATGGCGACATAGGCGAGCGTGCGGCCGTCGGGCGAGGGCGCGGGCAGCGCGTCCGTCGCGAGGTTCGCGGCGGTCAGGTCGGTGGCCCCCTGCCCGTCCGCACCGACCCGCCAGATGTCGAGGTTGGTCGAGCGCGGCTCTTGCGCGTCGCCCTTGCGCGCCGTGAAGAACAGGCTCTGCCCGTCCGGTGCCCAGGCGATCTCCTCGCCGCCGCCGAACGGTTTGGTCGGGGCGTCGCCATCCACCGCCGCGCTCAGCGCCACCGCCGGGCCGCTCGCGACACCGTTCGCCAGTGGATAGGCGAACACGCGGCTCCGGTCGCCCGGCACCTCCCACTCGTCCCAATGGCGCACGAACAGCCGGTCGTAGGCGCGGGCCGAGCCGAGCGGCTTGGCCTGCGCCACACCGTCGGGACAGCCATCGCTGGAACAGCCGTCGCGCACATCCGCCCACACGGCGACCCGGTCGCCCTGGGGAGAGAGCGCGAAGCCGGCGAGGTCCACCGCCGCGCGCGTCACCTGTTCCGCCGCCCCGCCGCCGGTCGGCACCCTCCACACCTGGCTCTTGCCGTCGCCGACGCTCGCCAGGAAGTAGACGTGCGCGCCGTCGGCGGAAAAGGCGGGTGAGCCCTCGTTCACGTCCACCGCCGACGCGCCGGCCAGCTTCACCGCCTGACCGCTGCGCCGGTCGAGCCGCCACAGGTCGGTCCGGCCCTTGTTGGCCTCCAGGTCGGTGGAGCGCAGCTGATAGACCACGGTGCGCCCGTCGGGCGAGACGGCGGGGGACGACAGGCGGTCGAGGGTGGCGAGGTCCGTCTCCGTCATCGGCCGGGCCATGGCGGGGCTGGCGATGAGGAGGGCGCCAAGGAGAGCGGGGGCGGCAAGCAGCAGGGGCTTTGTCATGGCCACTGGTTTAGCGTGGCCGGTGGGGAACGGAAGTGGGGGAATAGAAAGGTCGATGCTCAGCCTCACCCTTCCGCCGCTGCGCGGCTCCCTCCCTCTCCCGATGGAAGAGGGACTCTCCCCTACCCCCGCGTGATGCGCCGCACCTCGCGCTCGACCGCCGCCTCGACGATGGCGGGCAGATGCTCGTCCAGCCAGTCCCGGAGCAGGGGACGCATCAGCTCGGCGACCAGCGCCTCGACGCTGGTGCCGCGCGGTTCCGGCGCGGCCTCGACCCGGCCCAGCGCCTGCAGCTTGTCGCGGCTCGCCTGGACGGTGGCGGGCGAGGTCAGGCCGTCGCGGTCCTCCTCGCGCAGCTCCAGCACGTCCTCCTCGCTCGGCACGGGATCGACGCGGCGACGGCGCGGCGGGGCCGTGTCGCCGGGCAGCGGGTCGCGCGCCATGACGCGCTTGATGGATGCCAGGATGTCCTCCATCGACTGGTCGGGGGCCATGTCGCTCATCCGATCGGGTCCCTGGTCACCGGCTCCTCCATGGGCGGTGCATCCGCAGATTGGGGCGGCGTGTCAACGGTGCGCGTCGAGACGGGGGCCTGGCGGTCGATCCGCCCGAAGTCGTTCAACCGGCGGCGGACCGCGTCGTAATTCGCCTCGGGATCGTACAGTCCGCCGTCGTCCAGCCCCAGATCCTCCGCCTCCGCCCGACCCATGGCGGCCAGCAGCGTGAAGCCCGCGACATAGGCGTTGCGCCGCGCGGTCACGAGCGCGACCTGGCTGTTCAGGAGCTCCTGCTCGGCGTTCAGGATGTCGAGCACGTCGCGGTTGCCGACCGTGTTCTCCGCCCGCACGCCCTCCAGCGACAGGCGGTTGGCGTCGACCGCCGTCTCGTTGCTCTCGATCGCCTGCACGCTGGCGCGCCAGGAGGCGTAGGCGGCGCGCGTCTGCTGGATCACGTCGCGCTCCACCGCGATCTGGCGCTCGCCCGCGGCGGTGGTCCGCGCCTCCGCCTGGCGGATGCGCGCGGCGTTCAGGCCGCCGGTGAAGAGCGGCAGGTTGAGCGACAGTCCGCCCTGCACCGTCACGGTCGACTGATCGAGCGGCACCGTGGGCGCGCCGCCGGAGAGCGAGCCCAGGAAGTTGACATAGCCGCCCTGCACGTTGGCGCTCACCTGCGGCCGGCGGGCGGCGCGCGCCGCGACGGCGTCCGCGCGCCCGGCGTCGGTGGCGAGGCGGGCGGCGATCAGGTCGGGGTTGTTCTCCAGCGCCACATCGACCGCGGCTCGCGGCGTTCCCGGCAGTTCGGGCAAGGGCGGCGGCGGCTCCAGCTCGCCGGGCGCCTCGCCGATGATCTGGACATAACGCTCGCGGCTGCCGATCAGCTGCGCCTGGGCGTTCTCCAGCTGCGCGTTGGCCAGGGCCAGCCGCGCCTCGCTCTGCGCCACATCGGTGCGCGTCAGGTCGCCGATCTCGAAGCGGTCGGAGGTCGCGCGCAGGTTCACCTCCAGCACGCGGACGTTGGCGGCGTTCAGCCCGACCACCGCCTCGTCGCGCTGCACGTCGAGATAGGCGGCGACCGCGCGGCTGAAGAGCGCCGACTCGGTGCCGCGCAGGTCCGCGCGGCCGGCGCGCACCCGCGCCTCCGCCGCGCGCGTGTTCGCCCGGAGCGCGCCGCCGGAATAGATCGGCACCGACACCGCCGCGCCCGCGCTCGCCTGGCGGTCGGGCGAGCCGGCGCGCGACGAGCCCTGGATGACGTTCTCGTCGTAGGTGGAGGTCAGGTCGACGCGCGGCAGCGTCGCGGAGCGCGCGATCGGCACCGCCTCGTCGCTCGCCCGCTGGTCGGCGCGCGCGGCGTTCAGGTCGGGGTTGTTGCGATAGGCGGCCGCCAGCGCGTCGCGCAGCGTGTCGGCGCTCGCCGGCGCGGCCGTCGCCCCGGCCAGCAGCAGGGCGATCAGGGCGCGGGCGGCGGTCAGAAGACGAACTCGGCCGGCCTGGCGAAGGTCGGCAGCGGGGCGACGGCGGCCTCCATCAGCGGCAGCATCGAGACCCCATCGCCGGCGCGGCGGCCGACCGACAGCCGCGCCACGCCCCGGTCGATCATGCCCGCCGCCATTCGGCCGCCGGGCACCAGCTGCGCGACGAGCGCGTCGGGCATCCGCTCGACCGCGCCGTCGATCAGGACGAGGTCGTAGGGCGCGCCTGCCGGGTGCCCGCCGGTCAGCGGGCCTTCGACGAACGCGATGTCCGGCAGCGCGGCGCGCGCGTGCGCCAGCAGATCGGCGCGCTCCTCCACCACGGTGAGCCGGCCGACCAGCGGCGCCAGCACGGCGGCGACGTAGCCGGTGGCGCCGCCGACCAGCAGGACCTTGTCGGACAGCCGCGGTTCGGCACCCTGCACCAGCAGCGCGCTCGCCATGGGAGGGTTGAGCGCGCGGCCCCCGCCCAGCGGCACGGGCGCGTCGGCATAGGCGAGCGCGCGGACCTCGGGCGGCACGAAACGCTCGCGCGGGACGACGGCGAATCGGGCGAGCAGGCGCGGGTCGTGGACCCCGACCGTGCGCAACTGGCTGTCCACCATCGTGCGCCGCGCCCGCCCCCAGTCCTCGCCCGCAAACGCCCCGTCCGCCATGACCTCGCCTCGTGATTTCCCGGATCCGGCGGACCCTGTGACATAGGTGCCTTAGCGATGCAACACACGTCGTCGCCCCGGCCCGTCTCTCTAGCGGCGTCCGGCGGGCGCGCCAACCGGGCGGCGACCCTGCCCCTCCTCCCCTCCGGTTGACTCGTCCCACCCCTTCGCCTCAAAGCGCGGGCGCCCACCCGAGGCCCGATGGCGGAGTGGTTACGCAGCGGACTGCAAATCCGTGCACGCCGGTTCGATTCCGGCTCGGGCCTCCAGGACCCTGTCCGGCGGTGCCTGCCGACAGTTGAAAACGGCGGATGAAGCATCCCAAGTCCTTGGAAGGCGCTAACATCTTGCAGTAGACGGCAAGCATTCAATGACCCTGTCGTACACCGAGGCTGCCAGCGCTGGTTGGACATTTCAAAAGACCGGCTTTCACTTGTTTCCTACGGCTAAAGCAGGCTACGCAGCTATCTATCGGTGCTATCGCGCGGCGAATGCTGATCATTTTCTGTCGTCAAGCAGCAACTGTGAGGGATTTTCAACAGAAGAAATTGTTGGACGTGCGTCGATGGGACCAGCAAGTGGGCTCGTGCCGCTCTATCGCTTTTACAATAGCAGCATCAAGGATCATCTTGAAACGATAGATCTGAATGAGGGAACGAGCAATGGTTACACAAATGAAGGGCCACTTGGCTACGTACAGCGTTGATATCTTCGAGGAAGCCGACATCGACAAAATTTGCTGCTATCGTTCCGGTCTTGAGTGAAGGACGTGTTCAAAGCGCTAAGAACGTCGATAGTAGACAGATCTTTCAGGAGGAGCCTTTGAACACCTCATTAAGACAAGGCTTTCATCGTCTGACACGGCGCACCCACAGAAGCAAGGCGAAGGGCCATATAGATGCCGTAGCGGGGCGGCGCGTCTCCGGTTGGGCATTCGCGGATGGCGGTGTTCAGGTTGAAGCGTTCTTGAACGACAAAGTGATTGCAAGCGTTGTTCCTCAGCAATCTAGAGTCGACGTAGCCGACAGTTTTCCAAATTTTCCCAATGCACGAACAAGCGGGTTTGTTTTGACATTGCCCGAGGCCGCTTTGCCGAAGGACACGATCTCACAGGTTAGAGTAGCAGTGCGGCAAGCATCGGCCCATGGTGCCGTCACCGGCCTGGCGGAGTTATCGATTGCAGGTGACGATGTGATCGAAAAGGCCATCCAGGCACCCGCCAAGAGTGTGATCGGGCCTCTTCCGCAGTCCGTTACGGACGTCATCGCGGCGTTATGGCCGGAGGCTCTCGTGGATTTGACAAGCCGGCAGGGGCAGGAGCGCTCTGTCGAAAAGCTAGGCGTCATCATGGCAACACCCGACCTCCGGTCCATCCCGCCGATCGTGGAGTACACTCGGTATCTGCATTCAACTTGGACGCATTGCCAATATGTCGATCGCCATTTCCCGACAAAGAATCTGATCTCTCGCGAGGGTTCATTGGATTTCCATTGCAAGCCGAATTCCATTCGCGAGTTATTCTCGATCATACATCAGCTATACGTAAACAAATCATACGGGATTTGCGGCGATTTTGCTGAATTCGGTTGCTTTAAAGGATTCAGCTCGTCTGTGTTAAGCTACGCTTGCGAACAACTTGGCATCAAAATGCTGATTTTCGACTCCTTCGAAGGTTTGCCGCCCTCAGAGGGATCTGGGTACATGGCGGGTGAATATGCCGGGAGCCTTGAAGAGGTTATAGAGAACATCGGGAGGTTTGGCGCCATGCGCGTGGTGGAATGCCACAAGGGCTTTTTCGCCGACACCTTCAGGACTTACAGGCCACCGCCCTTGATGTGCCTTTGGATGGACGTCGACCTGGAATGTTCGGCAAAGGACCTCGTGAGCGTTGCCGACCGGCTCGATCCGCGGTCGGCGCTCTTCAGCCACGAGTGCGAACCGAAAATGTTCGTCGATGGCGCGATCGTCACAAACCCGAGGGCTGACAACCCCATTCCTCCGGTTCTCGACCGCTTCGAACAACTTGGACGATGCCTCACAGGAGAATTTATCTATGGCAACACGGGCGCATTCTGGCCGCGCGAGGGAGGGATCCCGGTCCTCGGAAACGATCTTCTAATGAAAGTGGTCGAAATGGTCTGAACGCCCCATATGGACAATGCATTGTTCCTTGTATGGCCGAGTTGAAATACTTGCTTTGCGCTTGCCTTTGTTCAGTGTTGCCACCACCTACCCTCCGAAGGCCTTGGCGATCGTCTTGGTCGTCGCCGCGCCGTAGGGCGGCTTGAAGCCGGCGATCTTGGCGACGTCGAGCTTGGGCTGGCGGTACACCGCTTTCGCGTGGCTGAAGGTCCGGAAGCCGTCCCGCCCGTGATAGCTGCCCATGCCCGACGGGCCGATGCCGCCGAAGGGCAGGTCCTCCATCGCGTTGTGGAAGATCACGTCGTTGACCGTCACGCCGCCGGAGATCGTGCGCGACAGCACCATCTGCTCCTCCGCCTTGTCGCTCCCGAAATAATAGAGGCCGAGCGGACGGTCGCCCCGGTTGACCCGCGCGATCGCCTCGCCGGGCGTGCGGTAGGTGGCGATCGGCAGGACGGGGCCGAAGATTTCCTCCTGCATCACCCGCATGTCGGGCGTCGGGTCGCGCACGAGATGGAGCGGCATCTTGCGGCTGTTGGATGCCGCGAAATCCTCGCGCGCCGGATTGACGATCTCCACCCGTGCGCCCTTCGCCCGCGCGTCCTCGACCAGTTCGTACAGGCGCTCGTGGTGACGGTCGTTGACGATCGCGGTCATGTCCGGGTTTCTGAGGATCGACGGGTACAGCTCGCCCGCCGCGCGCTTCAGCCCGGCGGCGATGGCATCCTCCATCTCCTCGGGCACGAGCATATAGTCCGGAGCCAGGCAAATCTGGCCGGCGTTGAGCAGCTTGCCCAGCGCCACGCGCTCCGTGGTCCGCGCCACATCGGCGGAGCGGCCGACGATCACCGGCGACTTGCCGCCCAGTTCCAGCGTCACGGGCGTCAGCGTGTCGGCGGCGGCGTGCAGGATGTGCCGGCCGATCGCGGTGGCGCCTGTGAACAGCAGATGGTCCCAGTCGAGCCTTGAGAACGCCGCGCCGACCTCCGGCCCGCCGGTCACGACCGTCACCTCCGCGGGGTCGAAATAGCGCGCGACCGCCTCGGCCATCAACTCGGAGGTGGCGGGCGTGTACTCGCTCATCTTCACGCACGCCCGGTTGCCCGCCGCCAGCGCGCCGATCAGCGGGCCGGCGGTCAGCGCGACCGGGAAGTTCCAGGGTACGATGATGCCGACCACGCCCTTGGGCTGATACTCGACGCGCGCCGATCCGCCGAGCAGGCCGAGCGGGAAGATCGGCGAGCGCTTGTCGGGCTTCATCCAGCCGGACAGCGTCTTCGCGGTCTCCTTCGCGGTCGTGATCGAGGGCACGATGTCGGTCATCATCGACTGTTCGCGCGAGCGGTGGCCGAAATCCTCGCTCATCGCGGTGCAGAACCGCTCGCCCTCGTCCGCCAGCATCCGCGACAGCCGGCCGAGCCGGTCCTTGCGGGTGTCGAGCGTGACCGGCAGCTCGGCCGCGAAGGCGTCGCGCTGTGCCTGGAGGAGGGGTTGGAGGTCGGGGGGCGTGGGATCGGGCATGATGGGGGTCCTGAAGGATTTTGCGGCGGTGTAGCACGAAGCGGCTGTGGGGGCATGGGCGACCGCAGTCCTCCCCGGCACGGGGAGGGGGACCGCGAAGCGGTGGAGGGGCTTGCCCAAGGTGGGTCGGCGCGTGTGTGTTGGCCGACACACCTCGGCAAACCCCTCCGTCACAAGCTTCGCTCGCGCCACCTCCCCGTGCCGGGGAGGAACTGCTCCTACCCCTCCCCCTCCCGCGCCAGCAGCCGTTCCGCCTGCACCAGATGCGGCCGGTCGATCATCCGGCCGTCGAGCTGCAGCGCCCCCGCCCCCGGCTCCGCCGCGAACGCGGCGACGACCGCGCGGGCGTGGGCGACTTCGGCCTGGCTCGGCGTGAAGCCCTCGTTGATCGGGGCGACCTGGCGCGGGTGGATCGCCATCATGCCGGTGAAGCCGTCGCGCCGCGCCTCGGCCACCACGCGCGCCAGCCCCGGCCCGTCGTCGAGCGCCGGGAACACCGTCTCGATCGCGGCGACCCTGGCGGCGTGGGCGGCGAACAGGGCCAGCGAGCGCACGGTGCGGTAGGGGTCGGTCAGCGTGCCGTCCGGGTGGCGCGAGGCCGACGCGCCGATCGAGGCCGGCAGGTCCTCCGCCCCCCAGGTCAGGCCCAGCATCCGCTCGCCGACCGCGCCATATTCGCCCAGCGCGAACACGCCCGCCGGAGTCTCCGTGGCGATCGGCAGCACGGGCACGCCCAGCGCGCCGTGGACCCGTCGCACGTCGTCCGCCCCGTTCGCCTTGGGCAGCAGCACGCCGTCCAGCGCCGCCCCCGCCACAGCCGCCACGTCGCGCTCGTGATCCGGCGTGCCCAGAGGGCTCACCCGCACGAGCGTCGTCGCGCCCAGCCCCTGCGCCAGCGCCTCGGCCACCGCGTCCCGCGCCCGCGCCTTGGCGGCCGGCACGACCGAGTCCTCCAGGTCCAGGATCACCGCGTCCGCCCCGCTCGCCACCGCCTTGGCGAAGCGCTCCGGCCGGTCGCCAGGCACGAACAGCAGCGAGCGCAGCCTCACGCCCCCATCCTCAAGAGGCCTGGCGCCGCATCAGGGCCGAGCGGGAGCAGCGGCACACCACCTCATCGCGCTGGTTCAACAGCTCGTGCGTCCAGGTCACGACGCCGGCGTTCGGCCGCGACCGGCTCTCCTTGACCGCCGTCACCTCGCTCGTCGCGCGCATGGTGTCGCCGATGAACACCGGCTTCGGCATCGTGACCGCGTCATAGCCGAGGTTCGCCACCAGCGTCCCCAGCGTCGTCTCGCCCACCGTCAGCCCGACCATCAGCGCGAAGGTGAAGGTGCCGTTGACGAGGATCCGCCCGAACTCGCTCTCCCGCGCCGCCTCGGCGTCCAGATGCAGCGGCTGCGGGTTGTGGGTGAGGGTGGAGAAGAGCAGGTTGTCGGTCTCCGTCACCGTGCGGCGGATCGGGTGGTCGATCCGGTCGCCCACCGCCCACTCCTCGAACCACCGCCCGCTCCGCCTGTCCATCTCAAGTCCTTTCGTGAAGCTCATATTCCGTCTTTGCGAGGAGCCGAAGGCGACGAAGCAATCCAGAGGGGTGGAGCGCCGCGCCCTCTCTGGATTGCTTCGCCTTCGGCTCGCAATGACGAGGAGCTGGCGATCTGCCCCTCCCAGACGCCGTAGCCGCCCCAATTGTGAAAATCCTTCCCAACGCCTACCTTGCACCGCAACAACCGTCCAGCCAGAGGCCCTCTCTCATGACCTTCTCCGCCGCCGATCCCGTCGTGATCCTGTCCTACGCCCGCACGCCGATGGGCAGCTTCCAGGGCGCGCTCGCGGGCGCGTCGGCGACCGAGCTGGGGGCCACGGTGGTGAAGGCGGCGATCGAGCGCGCCGGCGTGGACGGCGGCGACGTGGACCGCGTCTACATGGGCTGCGTGCTGCCCGCCGGGCTCGGTCAGGCCCCCGCGCGCCAGGCGGCGATCGGCGCGGGCCTGCCCACGCACGTCGAGGCCACGACCGTGAACAAGGTCTGTGGATCTGGGATGCAGGCGGCCATCATGGGCGCGGAGGCGCTGGCGTCGGGTTCGATCGATCTGCTGGTCGCCGGCGGCATGGAGTCGATGACCAACGCGCCCTACCTCTCGAAGAAGCACCGCTCCGGAGCGCGGCTGGGCCATGACCAGCTGTTCGACCACATGTTCCTGGACGGGCTGGAGGACGCCTACGAGCCCGGCCGCGCGATGGGCACGTTCGCCGAGGACACCGCGCGCGAGTATCAGTTCACGCGAGAGGCGCAGGACGATTACGCCGTCCAGTCGCTGACCCGCGCGCAAGCCGCGCAGGCGGACGGCTCCTTCGACCGCGAGATCGTGCCGGTCGAGGTCACGACCCGCAAGGGCACCGTCACCGTGGACAGGGACGAGCAGCCGGCGAAGGGCGACGTCGCCAAGATCCCGACGCTCAAGGCCGCGTTCGCGAAGGAGGGCACGATCACGGCGGCCAACGCCTCGTCGATCTCCGACGGCGCGGCGGCGCTCGTGCTGACCCGCGAGAGCGTGGCCAAGGACAAGGGCCTCACCTCCGTCGCCCGCATCGTCGCCACGGCCGCGCACGCGCAGGAGCCCAAGGACTTCACCACCGCGCCCGTACCCGCGATCCGCAAGGTTCTGGAGAAGGCGGGCTGGTCGGTGGACGACGTCGACCTGTTCGAGATCAACGAGGCGTTCGCCTGCGTGCCGATGATCGCCATGCGCGACCTCGACATCCCGCACGGCAAGCTGAACGTCCATGGCGGCGGCACCTCGCTCGGCCACCCGATCGGCGCCAGTGGCGCGCGGATCATCGCCACCCTGATCGCGGCCTTGGAGAACAGCGGCGGCCGCAAGGGTGTGGCCAGCCTCTGCATCGGCGGCGGCGAGGCGACGGCGGTGGCCGTGGAGCGGGTGAACTGAGTCAGGTTTTAAAGCCTCGGTTCACCCTCACCCTTCCGCGGCTGCGCCGCTCCCTCCCTCTCCCCAGGGGAGAGGGATTGGCATCGCCCGTCCGACAGCGTCCCCTCTCCCTTGGGAGAGGGACAGGGTGAGGGTGAACAGGGTGGTGGTCGGTGCTGGCGACGGCCGCCGACGCTCGTCACCCTTACTCAGCCGATCGCCCGCGAACAGCACGATCTTCGCGCCCGTGAAGTCCGCGTGCGCGCTCTCGAACATCGTCAGGGCTCTCCCGCCCCCCAGATCGCGGCGTCGCGGATGTAGCCCACCCGCCCCTTCAGATCGATTCGGCACCAGCCGCGGCCGCAGTCGCCCAGGCGGCCGACCACGCCCGGCTCCACCCGCCAGTTCACATGGGCGGAGGTCGCGGGCGCGTCGTGGACGGTGGCGAGCGTGCGGACCATCGCGGTGCGGGTGTCGGACAGGAGCGTGCGCAGCATCCAGCCCTGGGTGCCGTCGGGGTCCTCCACCTTGCGCCAGTCGTCGTGGCGCTGGATCACCTTCACCGGCAGGTCGGCGCGCCGGTAGATCCAGGTCGAGGGGAACTGGCGCCCCGGCCCCGCGCGCATCTTCGCCACGCCCGCCCGGATCGAGGCCCAGTAGGGCACGTCCGGCTGCGCCGCGGCCGGCGGTCCGAACAGCGCCAGGCCGACCAGCAGCAGCGCGGACAGGCAGGTGCGAAGCGTGGTCACCGTGTTGCGATCTCCCCCGGGGCGGCGCCGATCCTTATGCGGGCGCGAACGATTCGGCCAATCGGATGATCCTCTGTTAACCACGCCGCGCTTAAGGCGTACTGAACCCTTGGGAGCGCGTGCGATGAAACGGTGGATGGCGGCGGGACTTGTGGCGGCCTGGGCCGCGCCCGCGGCGGCGGCTCTGCCGTCGCTGCCGGCGCGCGAGGTGCAGGTGTTGCTGGCGGCGGACAGCGGCGACACGGCGTGGCTCCTGACCGCGACGCTCGCGCTCGCCGCCAGCGTGTTCGCCGCCCGTCGCGGCGCGGGGACGCGACTGCTGATCGGACTGGCCGCTCTGCTGGCGGTGGCGTGGCTGCTGGTCGGCTATTCGCTGGCTTTCGCGCCGGGGTCGGGCTGGATCGGCGGCACCGGCGCGCTGGCGCTCGGCGGCCTGGCGGACGTGCGGGTGGACACCGCCGTGCCCGAGAGCGCGTTCGCGCTGTGGGAATACGCCGTCGTGCTGTTCGCCGCCGCCACGGCGATGTCCGCCTGCGCGAGTCGCGCGCGGGGCGCGTGGCTGTTCGGCTTCGCCACCCTGTGGCTGATGCTGACCTGGGTGCCGGTGGCCCATTGGCTGCGCTCCGACGGCTGGCTGGCGGTCCGCGGCGTGCTGGACACCGGCGGCGGCGTGTCGGTGCATCTGGTCGCCGGCATCACCGCGCTGGTGCTGACGCGGTTCGTGCGCGAGCCGCGACACGTGCCGGCGTTGGGCGGCTGGCCGCTGCCGGCGCTCGCCGGGACGCTTGCGCTCGTCGCCGGCTCCGCGCTGGCCGCGAGCGACGACGCGTCCACCATGCTCCTGTCGGTGCTGGCCGGAGCGGCGGCGGGCGGGCTGGTGTGGCTCGCCGCCGGCCTCGGCCTGACGGAGGAGACCGCGCCCGATCCCGCCGTCGGAGCGCTGGGTGGCGCCGTCGCGGTCAGCGCGGGGGCCGGCGCGATGGGCCTGGTCGCGGCGCTGGCGCTCGGCGCTTTGGCCGCCGGCGCGATGCTGTTCGCGGGCCGCCTCCTCCCGCGACCGACCACGGGGCTGATGGTCGCCCTCGTGCACGGTGGCGGTGCCCTGTTGGGCGCGCTCGCGGCCCCGTTGCTGGTGGTCCCGGCGCTGGGGGGACCGGGCTATGTCGAGGGCGGACCGGGCCTCGCCTACAGCGTCGGCGCGCAGGCGATCGCGCTGCTCGTCACGGCGGTGTGGACCGCCGTCGCCGGGGCGATCGCGGCGGTGATGATGTCGGCGGTGGTCGCGCCGACCCTCACCCGGCGCGAGGCGGAGGCGATCACGCTCCTGTCAGAATCCGATCGACGAGTTGGCGCACCGTCGGCGTGAAGCCGTTGGAATAGAAGGGATCGCTGCCGAAGCGAAAAGCGGAGTGGCCGGCGAACATCAGGTTGTCGTCGATGCAGCCGCCGTGCGCGATGTCCTGCAGCGTCTTCTGGATGCAGAAGGAGCGCGGGTCGGCCAGCCGCCCGGTGGAGTTCGTCTCGGTGTCCTTCCACGCTGAAAAGGAACAGTGGGACAGGCAGCCCATGCAGTCCTGCTGGTCCTTGCGGATGACCGCGCGCTCGTCCGGCGCGACGAAGACCAGGGTGTTGTCCGGGGTCTTCAACGCTTCGGTGTAGCCCGCCTCCACCCAGCCGCGCGCGCGCATCAGGTCGCCGTTGGTGACCCAGAAATTGCGGCCCTTCACGCCGACGTCGAGCTGCTTCACATGGTCGCCGGCGGACTCCTTGGAGTACGCGATCTGACGCTCTGACCGAGCCTCCAGCCCGCGCAGGAAACGATTGCGCACGGCCGACGAATAGAAGCCGGTGGGCGAGAATTTGTGCAGCAGGATGTCGCCCTCCTTCAGCTCGCGGAGGCGATCCTTCCAGTCCTGCGGGATCGGCGATTCCTTGGTCAGCAACGGCCGGGTGCCGAATTGGAAGGCGATTCGGCCGAGCTCGGGATTGTCGATCCAGTCGGTCCACTCGCTGAGCGCCCATACCCCGCCCGCCATCACGATCGGCACCTCGTCCGCGATGTCGCAATCGCGCATTACCTGCCGCAGCTCGCGCACCCGCGGATACGGATCCTGGGGCGCGCGCGGGTCCTCCGCGTTGGACAGGCCGTTGTGCCCGCCCGCGAGCCAGGGGTCCTCGTACACCACCGCCGTCATCAGCTCGGCGACCTTGTGGTACGCCCGCTTCCACAATGCGCGGAAGGCGCGGCCCGAGGAGATGATCGGGAGGTAGTGGACGCCGTAGGACGCGGCGATCTCCGACAGCTTGTAGGGCATCCCGGCCCCGCAGGTGACGCCGGCGACCAGGCCCCTGGTGCGCTCCAGCACCCCGTGCAGCACGCGCTGGGCCCCCCCCATCTCCCACAGGACGTTGATGTTGATGGCCCCCCGCCCGCCGGCGATCTCGTGCGCGCGCTCGACCTGCGCCACCGCGCCGTCGATGGCGTAGCGGATCAGCTCCTCGTGCCGCTCGCGCCGGGTCAGCCCCGCATAGACCTGGGGCACGATGCGGCCGGTGGGGTCGTAGCTGTCGGCGTTGACGGCCGAGACCGTCCCGACCCCTCCCGCCGCCGCCCACGCGCCGGAGCTTTCGCCATTGGTCGCGGCCACGCCCTTGCCGCCCTCGATCAGCGGCCACACTTCGCGGCCGTTGTAGACGATGGGCTTCAGACCCTGGAACAAGCCGGCACTCCTCTTGCGATGAACATAAATCTATATCCTGTTCGGCGGTCGCTCGTCCATCAAATGGTCCCGTCCAGTGCGCGGCCGTACAGCCGCTCGTAGCGCTCGACCATCGTCCGTTCGTCGTAACGCTCGCGAGCCAGTTCCCGGTTCGCAGCGCCCACCGTCGCGCGCAGTTCGGGATCGTCCGCCAGGCGCCGGATAGCATCGGCCAGCGCGGCCTCACCGGACACGACGAAGGGCCGGTTCGCCTCGCTGACCATGGCGCGCACGTCGCCCACGTCGGTGGCGGCGACCGGCAGGCCGGCGGCCATCGCCTCGACCACGCCGATCGGGAACTGCTCGGAGTCCGAGGACAGCGCGAAGACGTTCAGGTGCGTGAGCAGGCGCTGGGGCTCGGCGAGGAAGCCCGGGGCGGCGAAGCGGTCGCCCAGTCCCGCCGCGCGCGCCGCCGCCTCCACCGCGCCGCGCTCCGCCCCCTCGCCGGCGATCACGAGCGCCAGGTCCGGGCCGGCGGCCGCGACCACGCGGACCAGGCGCGGCAGGTTCTTGACCGCGCGCAGGCCGGCGACCGTGCCGACCCGAACCCGGCCCCGCGGCGGCTCCACCGGCCAGGGTTGCGGGTGAGGGTCGGCGAAGCGGTCGAGCGCGATGCCGTTGGCGATCCGCTCCGGCCGGGCCACTCCCCACCGCCCGCGCGCGATCCGCTCCAGCGTGGCGGACGGCACCACCACCGCCTGCGCCGTCGTCAGAGCGAGGCGGCGGTAGAGGTCGCGCGTCGGCTTGGTTCGCGCGGCCTCGTCCACGCCGAAGCCGTCCTCGTGATGGATCAGCGGCGGCTTCGCGCCCGGCCACAGCCGATGCGCCAGCACAGCGTCCATCGCGCCCCAGTTGTAGGTGAGCACCAGGTCGAAGCCGCGCTGGTAGCGGGCGAGCGCCCTCAGCCGCGCCGGCGTGGGCCGCCCGGCGAGCGGCGGCGCGTCGGCGGGGAACGCGACCGGCACGTCCGCCGCGATCGCCGCCGCCGCGCCCATCTGGTCCGGCACGGCGCTGACCACCGTGTGGTGGTGGCGCGATCCCCAGGCGTTCATCAGCCGCACCGCGCGCGCCTCCTTGCCGCCGTGCGCGAAGGTCGAGTGGAGGTGCAGGAGGCGCGCCATCTCCCACCCTTGCCGAAAAGCTTCGACCGGCGGAAGAAGGGGCATGACCGATGCGACACCCTGGCGCGGCTCCGCGGCGATCGAGACGCTCGGCCCCGGCTTCCACGAGCCGGTCGAGCCCGCGCGCTTTCCGCGCACCATCCTGCGCTGGCGCAACGACCGCGCCGCCGCGACGGTGGGGCTGGACGAGCTGTCGGACGCGGCATGGCTGGCGCACTTCGCCCGCTTCGAGCCGCTGCCCGACAGCCTGCGTCGCCCGCTGGCGCTCGCCTATCACGGCCACCAGTTCCGGGTGTACAATGCGCGCATCGGCGACGGGCGCGGATTTCTGTTCGCGCAAGGGTTCGATCGCGACGGCCGGCTGATGGACCTGGGCACCAAGGGGTCGGGGCGCACGCCGTTCAGCCGCGACGGCGACGGGCGGCTGACGCTCAAGGGCGGGGTCCGCGAGCTGCTCGCGACCGAAATGCTGGCGGCGCTGGGCGTCGACACCTCGGCGACGCTGTCGCTGGTCGAGACCGGCGAGGCGCTGGTGCGCGGCGACGAGCCGTCGCCCACCCGCTCGGCCGTGCTCGTCCGACTGAGCCACGGCCATGTGCGGATCGGCACCTTCCAGCGGCTGGCGGCGATCGGTGACCAGGCGGGGCTGGAGGCGCTGACACGCTACACCCTGGAGTGGCTCTACGGGGTGGAGCCGGGGTCGGAACCCGCCCTGCGATTGCTGGAGCGGGTGGTGGCGCGGACCGCCTGGCTCGCCGCCTCCTACAGGGTCGCGGGCTTCGTCCATGGCGTGCTCAACAGCGACAACATCAACGTGACGGGCGAGAGCTTCGACTACGGCCCCTGGCGCTTCGCCCCGACATGGGACCCCGGCTTCACCGCCGCCTATTTCGACGATGCGGGACTCTACGCCTTCGGCCGGCAGGCGGAGGCGATTTTGTGGGACGTGGCGCAGCTCGCCCGCTCGCTGCTCCCGCTCGCTTCGCCCGAGGCGCTCGCCGGAGGCCTGGACGGCTTCGCGCCGACCTACCGCACCGCGCTCGGCCGGCAGGCGGCGTGGCGGCTGGGATTGTTCGCGGGGAACGACGCCACGGCGGTCGCGCTGGGCGAGCGGTTGGAGAGCGCGCTCATGGCAAGCGAAGTGCCGCTCGGCGGCTTCTGGAGCGACTGGCGCGGCGGTGGGCCGGCGGACCGGACGCGCTATTCCGGCGAAGAATTCGACGCCCTGGCCGATCTTGCATCCGGGCTGGGAAGGGTCGGAGAGGCGGGATCGATCGAGCCCGCCACCCTGCCGATCGAGGAGGTGGAGGCGCTGTGGGCCGCGATCGACTCCCATGACGATTGGCGGCCGCTCTACGACAAGGTCGCCGCCATCCGCCGCATGGGCGCGGCGCTCAGCGGCGCGACGGCGTCCCCGGCGGTTGCTGGCTCGCGATCGGGCGCGGGGTGATCGACACGCCGAACAGCCGCCAGCGTCCCTGCACCCACTGATAGTAGAAATCGAAGCCGATCGCCGTGGGTCTGAGGCCGAAATAGCCCTGCACCCGCAGCACCCCCTCGCTCACCATCGCGGGCGCGGCGGTGTAGGTGGGGGCGAGGAGCAGCGTGTTCGACAGATCGATGCGCGTGGCGCGGATCGGGGCGAAGATCTCCGCCAGCCGCGCCGGATCGTTGTTGATCTGGAAGCCCGGCGCGGCGAGGTCGCGCAGGACGGAGTAGTTGCCCGCCTGATTGGCGTGGTCCACCGCCGTCATCGTGCTCCAGATGAGCTTCGACAGCTCCAGCTCGCCCGGGACCGGCATCGCGGCCGCGGGCGGCTGCTGCGCGGTCTGAGCGGTCGCCGGAACGGCGGGAGCGACAAGCAGGAGCGCCCACGCGACAACGGCCGGGGCGAGGTGCCCCGGCCGTGCCGTGCGCTGCGCATGCGCGGTCAGAACGCCGCCGAGAAGCCGGCGCGCGCGCCGACCTCGCCGGAATCGAAGCCGACGCCGACGCCGGCGGACACCGAGGCGTTGTCGCCGACCCGCGCCGCCAGCGATGCCGAGCCGCCGACCCGGCTGTTGTAGTAACCCACGCCGCCGGCAACGCCGAAGCGGGTGCCCGCCGGCATCTGCGGCGTCTCCATGGCCAGCGCGATGGCGACGCCCTCGTTGGCCTTGCGGATGTCACGCCGGTTGACGTCGTTCAGATCGAACAGCTGGCTGACCTGACCGTTCAGCGTCGTGACCTGGCCGTTCAGAGCGCCGATCGCGGCGGTGTTGGTGCCCACTCGGGTGTTCAGAGTGGCGAACTGCGCGGCGCTGGCAAAGCTCGACACGGCTGCGCCGCGGCCCAGCGTGCCCGAACCGTCGACCGTGGCGAACGAGATCGCTCCGGTCTGCGCCGCCGTGCTGGCCGCGATGTCGCCGATCGTCACCGAGCTGCCGGTGCCGCCCAACACGACTTGGTTGTCGCGTGTGGTGGTGGCGTTGAAGCCGACCGCCGTCGAACCCGCGTTCGCCGCGATGGCGTTCTTGCCGATCGCGGACGAATTGTCGCCGCTCGCGGTCGCCTGGTGACCGACCGCCAGCGACAGGTTGCCCGTCGCCTGCGACTGCCAGCCGAACGCCTGCGCCCCCCGGCCGGTCGCCAGCGACTCGCCGCCGACCGCAGTGGCGTGGAACGCGGCCACGGCCTGATCGCCGATCGCGACCGAATCCTCGTCGGTCGCCGCGGCGAAGTTGCCGATCGCGACCGAAGTGCCCATCGAAGCGGCGTTGGTCGAGGTCGTGGAGGCCGACTCGCCGATCGCCACCGAGCGGTCCGCCGAGGCGACCGCCACATGGCCGATCGCGGTCGACAGCGCGCCTGAGGCTTCCGAGCGCCAGCCAAAGGCCGACGCGCCAGCCGCGGTGGCGAGCGACTGGCCGCCGACCGCCGTGGTCGAGTCCGCGGTGGCCTGGGTGGCGCGCCCGCCGGCCGCGTCCCTGTTGCCGCCGATCGCGATCGCGTCGCCGCCGGACGCGACGGCCGTGTTGCCGACCGCGATCGCGTTCACGCCCGACGCCACGGAATCCTCGCCGCCGGCGAAGCTCTGGTCACCCGAGGCGGTCGACTGGTGCCCGACGGCGGTCGCCATCGCTCCGGTCGCGGCGCTCTGCCAACCCAGCGCGGTCGCGCCCGGGGTGTTGGCAAAGGACTCGCCGCCGACCGCCGTCGTGGAGTTGCCGTTCGCCGTGGCGGTCGTTCCGACGGCAAGCGCATCGACACCATTGGCCCCGGCCCGGTTGCCGACCGAGACGGCGAAGTCGCCGGTCGAAACGGAGTCCTGGCCGATTGCGACACTGTTGGTGCCGGTGGTTGCCGCCCGGCCCCCCACCGCTACGGAGAAAGCCTGCGCGGTCGTCGAATTGGCGCCGACGGAGATCGACTGAGCGCCGTTCGAGGCGGCGTTCACGCCGACGGCGATCGACGCGCCGCCGTTGCCCTGTGCCTGGAAGCCGTAGGCGGTCGCCCCGGATGCGTCGGCCGTGGCGCGCACGCCCGCCGCCGTGCCACGATCCCCGGCGGCCGACGAGTCGCCGCCGATCGCCGTGGAGACCGGACCTGTCGCCGATGCGCCGGAGCCCACGGCGGTGGTCTTGTTGTCGGTCGCCTCAGCCGATTCGCCGATGGCCGTGGAGTCCGGGCCACTCGCGGTGGCTGCGCGCCCGTCCGCGGTCGCGTTGTCGCCGCTCGCCTCGGAGTTCGTGCCCGTCGCGGTGGAACGGAAGCCGCTCGCGTCCGCGCCTTGGCCCACAGCCGTTCCCGAGGTTCCCGTCGCGTTGGAGTTCACACCGCATTCGGTGGCATTGGGGCCGATGCCGGTGTTGCACGGAGCCGTGCCGTCCGCCCAGGCCGCGGTCGAGAAGGCCAGCGCAGCTCCGCTGACGGCGGTGGTCAACAGCGTGGTCCTGCGAATCAAGTGCGTCATATCGACTCCCCTTTTTGTGATGAACGCGGTGTTAGCGACGTGGAACGGGTGACAGCACAGGGGCGGCCGCGTGGCAAGGCCGGCGACCGCGCAATGTCCGCCAACGCACAAAGCCTTGATGGCGCGAGCAATCGTGCGGCGCGGAACGGCGGGTCGCCTTGACGAGACGGGGCCGGCCATGCTGACACACAGCGCCTCCTTCACACGAAGATCCAGCCGCTGACCGACTTCACCTCCCACGAGCCCGCGACCGGAGCCGTCCTGTGGACTGGCGCCAGCGGCGACGCCGACGAGGCGGTGTCGCGCGCGCGGGACGCGTTCCAGGGCTGGGCGTCGCGCGCCTTCTCCTACCGCACCGAAACGCTGCGCCGCTTCGCCAACGAACTGCGCGGCGAGCTGGACGCCTTCGCCGACCTGATCGCGCGCGAGACCGGCAAGCCGTTGTGGGAGGCCACCACCGAGGCCGAAGCGGTGATGCGCAAGGTCGACATCTCCGTCGCCTCCTACGCCGAGCGCACCTCGCAGCGGCGGCTGGACGGCGCGGTGGGCGCCAAGAGCGCGGTCCGGCACAAGCCGCACGGGGTGCTCGCCGTGCTCGGCCCCTACAACTTCCCCGCGCACCTGCCCAATGGCCACATCGTGCCGGCACTCCTCGCCGGCAACACGATCGTGTTCAAGCCTTCGGAGAAGACCCCGGCGGTGGGCGAGCGGCTGGTGAACCTGTTCCATCGGGCCGGCGTGCCCGCCGACGCGCTCGTCTGCCTGCAGGGCGGGGTGGCGGTCGGCAAGGCGCTGTCCGCCCATCCCGGCATCGACGGGCTGCTGTTCACCGGGTCGTCCACGACCGGCATCGCGCTCAACCGCCAGTTCGCCGACCGTCCCGACCGCATCCTGGCGCTGGAGATGGGCGGCAACAACCCGCTGGTGGTGTGGCGACCGGCCGATGTCGAGGCCGCCGCCATCCTCGTCATCCAGTCGGCGTTCCTGACCGCGGGCCAGCGCTGCACGGCGGCGCGGCGGCTGATCGTGGAGGACGGACACGAACAGCCGCTGCTCGATGCCATCGTCCGGCTGATGAAGCGCATCATCGTGGGCGGCCCGCACGACAGTCCGCCGCCCTTCATGGGGCCGGTGATCGACAACGTGACCGCCGACAACCTGCAGGAGAGCTTCCTCGCGCTGATGATGAAGGGCGGGCAGCCGATCGTGCAGATGGAGCGGCCGGACGAGGCCAGGCCTTTCCTGCGTCCCGCGCTGATCGACGTCACCCGGATCGAGCGGCGCCCGGACGTGGAGCTGTTCGGCCCGCTCCTCCAGCTCGTGCGCGTGCCGGACTTCGACAGCGCCATAGCGGAGGCGAACGCGACGCGTTTCGGCCTTTCGGCCGCGCTCGTCGGCGGCACGCCGGAGGAGTACGACCGCTTCTGGTCCAGCGTGCGCGCGGGCGTCATCAACTGGAACCGGCCGACCAACGGCGCGCCGTCGAACGCGCCGTTCGGCGGCGTGGGCCTGTCCGGCAATCACCGGCCCTCGGCCTTCTACGCCGCCGACTACTGCGCCTATCCGGTGGTGTCGGCCGAGGCGCAGCAGGCGCGCGCGGCGATCGGAGTCGGGTTGCGCAACCCCGTGGCGGACCGCTGAAGCTCCGCTTGCGCGCGGGCAAGCAACGCTCGATTGCGGGTCGCCCACCCCCCGCCCATCTTCCTGTTTGGAAGGAGTGCGCGATGCGTCTGTTGAGCGGCAACGATCTGGCGAGCGGCGACGTCGTCTGGTGGACCGGATCGGGCTGGTCGCGCCACATTGAGGACGCTGTCGATGCCGGCACGCAAGCGGAGACGGTCGCCGCCGTCGAGGAGGCCGCGCGCCGCGTGAACGTGCCCTATGTGGTGGAGGCCGAGCCCTCCCCCGCCGGCGCGCGCCCTCTCCACATCAAGGACCGGGTGCGCGCGCTCGGTCCCACCGTGCGCCCCGACCTGACCTTGAAGCCCACCGACCCGTCCGCGCTGGAGATCGCCTGATGTATCGCTATGACCAGTACGACCAGGCGCAGGTGGACGCGCGGGTGGACGAGTTCCGCGACCAGACCGCGCGCCGCCTGTCGGGCGAGCTGAGCGAGGACCAGTTCAAGCCGCTCCGGCTGATGAACGGCCTCTATCTCCAGCTCCACGCCTACATGCTGCGCGTGGCCGTGCCCTACGGCACGCTCGACGGGCGGCAGATGCGGATGCTGGCCCACATCGCGCGCACCTACGATCGCGGCTACGGCCACTTCACCACCCGCCAGAACATCCAGTACAACTGGATCCAGCTGAGCCAGGCACCCGACATCCTGGCCGACCTGGCGACCGCCCAGATGCACGCCATCCAGACCAGCGGCAACTGCATCCGCAACATCTCGTCCGACCAGTTCGCGGGCGCGGCGGCCGACGAGGTGGCGGACCCGCGCCCCTGGGCGGAGCTGATCCGGCAGTGGTCGAGCTTCCACCCGGAGTTCAGCTATCTGCCGCGCAAGTTCAAGATCGCGGTGATCGCGTCGGACGAGGACCGCGCGGCGATGCGGCTTCACGACATCGGGCTGCAGCTGGTGGAGCGCGACGGGGCGCTCGGCGCGCGGGTGTTCGTCGGCGGCGGCATGGGCCGCACGCCGATGATCGCGCCGGAGATCAACGACTTCGTGGCGGCGGACGAGATCCTGTCGTACCTCGAGGCCTGCCTCAGGGTCTACAACCGCTACGGTCGGCGCGACAACATCTACAAGGCGCGCATCAAGATTCTGGTCCACGAGATCGGTGCGGACGAGTACCGCCGCCAGGTGGCCGAGGAGTGGGAGGCGGTCAAGGCGCTGGGCATCGATCCGCCGCTGGCCGAACTGGAGCGGATCGCCGCCTTCTTCGCGCCGCCCCCGTTTGCGGAGGGAGGCGAGGAGGACCGCTCCGACCCCGTCTTCGCCAACTGGATCGACCGCAACGTCGTCCCCCACAAGCGGCCGGACCACGCCATCCTGACCATCAGCCTGAAGCCGGTCGGCGGCATCCCCGGCGACGCGTCGGCCGAGCAGATGGAGGCCGTGGCCGACCTGGCCGAGCGCTTCGGCCATGACGAGGTGCGCGTCACCCATTCCCAGAACCTGGTCCTGCCGCACGTGCGGCGCGCCGACCTGCGCGCGGTGTACGACGCGCTGGTCGCCTGCGGGCTGGCGACGGCGAACCGCGATCTGGTCACCGACATCATCGCCTGCCCCGGCCTCGACTATTGCAGCCTCGCCAACGCCCGCTCGATCCCGGTGGCGCAGAAGATCGCCGAGCGGATGGCGGCGAAGTCGGCCGCCGTGGGCGAACTCAAGCTCAAGATCAGCGGCTGCATCAACGCCTGCGGCCACCATCACGCCGGCCACATCGGCATCCTGGGCGTCGACCGGAAGGGGGTGGAGAACTACCAGCTCTCGCTCGGCGGATCGGGTGCGGAGGACGTCAGCCTGGCCAAGATCACCGGCCCCGGCTTCGACGAGGCGGGCGTGGTGGACGCGGTCGAGACGGTCACCGACCTCTATCTGGACCGGCGCGCCGACGGCGAACGCTTCCTCGACACCTACCGCCGGATCGGCATGGAGCCGTTCAAGGAGGCGCTCTATGGGTGAGGCCGCCGCAATTCCTCCCCGGCACGGGGATCGTTGCATCGTTCGACATCGTCATCCCCGCGAAGGCGGGGATCCAGGCTCCCGTCCCGTCAAGCGGTGCATGGATCCCCGCGTTCGCGGGGATGACGAAGAATGTGACGGCTATTTTGTACCAATCCCCGTGCCGGGGAGGAATAGAAATGCGCGCTGATCCCGACCAGCTGGAGGCCGCCGGCTCCACCGACCCGCTGCGCTTCCGCACCGACACGCCGCACGAGGAGCCGGCGGTCACGCTCGACGCCTTCCTTCAGCAGTCCAATGCCGCCGCCGTGCGGATCGAGAGCGGGGAGGACGCGCGCCGGCTGCTGCCGCACATGGACCGCCTGCAGCTGATCGAGGTCGCGTTCCCCACCTTCCGCGACGGGCGCGGCTACTCCACCGCGCGCATCCTGCGGGAGGGCGGCTATATTGGCGAGCTGCGCGCCGAGGGCGACGTGCTGGTGGACCAGATCCGCTTCCTGCGCCGTTGCGGCTTCGACAGCTTCGCGCCCGAGCACCCGCTGGACCCGGCGGCGGTGGAGCGCGCGCTCACCCGCTACGACACCGTGTACCAGCCCGCCGCCGACGGCGCGGTCCCGATCTGGGCGCTGCGCCATGGGTGAGGCGCTGCGTGTCCGGGACGTGATCGACGTGGCGCCCCTCTGGACCGAGGGCGACGCGCTGCGGCTCAACCATCTGTTCCGAGGCGTGGACACGGTGGAGATGCTGGGCACGCTCTTGGGCGAGCGGATGCTGGGCGAGGTGGCGGCGGTGTCCTCCTTCGGCGCGGAGTCCGCCGTGCTGCTGCATCTGGTGGCACAGGTCGATCCGTCCACGCCGGTGCTGTTCCTCGAAACCGGCAAGCACTTTGCCGAGACGCTCGCCTACCGCGACAAGCTGGCGACCGCGCTGCGCCTGACCGATGTGCGCGTGCTCACTCCCGATCCGCCGGCGCTGGCGGCCAAGGACGACACGGGCCTGCGCTGGTCCTACGATCCCGACGGCTGCTGTGCGATCCGCAAGGTCGAGCCGCTGGCGCGCGGGCTCGCCGGCTTCGACGCGCAACTGACGGGCCGCAAGGGCTGGCAGTCCGCCACCCGCGTCGGGCTGCCGCGCTTCGAGATCGACCGGACGGACGCGGAGGGTCGATTGAAGGTCAACCCGCTCGCCAGCTGGTCGCCGGACGACATCGGAACGTATTTCGCCGAGCACGACCTGCCCCGCCATCCCTTGGTCGCGGAGGGCTATCCCTCCATCGGCTGCGCGCCCTGCACCTCCAGGGTCCGGCCCGGCGAGGACCCGCGCGCAGGCCGCTGGCGCGGCTGGGACAAGGTGGAATGCGGCCTGCACGACTCGGTGACGCCGCTCGACGGCAGCCACGACCCGGTATTCTGAGAGCATCTCCACAATCTTTTGCCGTTGCAACACAGGGCTTCTCCGGCGCTACCCGTACACCTCCGCCACACGCCCCTCGTCCACCAGGTCGGTGAACTTGGTCGTCTGGGGGTTGAAGCGCAGGCGGGCCTTGCCGGTGGCGCCGTGGCGGTGCTTGGAAATCAGGATCTCCGTCACACCGAAGATCGGTTCCATCTCCTTCTTCCACGCCTCATAGGCATCGTGGACGTCCAGGGGATCGTCCGGTTTGGGCTCGCGAGGTTCCTTGGCGCTGACGTAATAGTCCTCGCGATAGACGAACAGCACGATGTCGGCGTCCTGCTCGATGGAGCCCGATTCGCGCAGGTCGGACAGCTGGGGCCGCTTGTCCTCGCGCGATTCCACCGCCCGCGACAGCTGGGACAGCGCCAGCACGGGCACGTTCAGGTCCTTGGCCATCGTCTTCAGCCCGCGGCTGATCTCGCTGATCTCCTGCACCCGGTTCTCGCGGCTGTTCGACCCGCCCGACAGGAGCTGGAGATAGTCGACGATGATGAGCCCGATGCCATGCTTCCTCTGCAACCGCCGCGCGCGGGTCGCGAGCGAGCCGATCGTCAGCGCGGCGGTGTCGTCGATATAGAGCGGCAGGTCCTGCAGCGCGACCGAGGCGCGCGCCAGGTCGTGCATCTGGCTCTGGGTGATCTTGCCCATGCGCAGCTGGTCGGAGCTGATGCCCGACTGTTCCGACAGCACGCGGGTGGCGAGCTGGTCGGCCGACATCTCGAGCGAGAAGAAGGCCACCTTCGCGCCCACGGAGCGCGCCGGGTCGACGCCGTCGGCCACGTCGCGCATGTGGCGCTGCGCGGCGGAAAAGGCGATGTTGGTGGCGAGCGACGTCTTGCCCATGCCGGGCCGGGCGGCGAGGATCACCAGGTCGCTCGCCTGAAGGCCGCCCAGGCGCGAGTTCAGGTTCTCCAGCCCGGTCGTGACGCCCGCCAGACCGCCGCCGGCGTTGCGCGCCTTTTCGGCGAGGCTCAGCGCCGCCTTCGACGCGGTGGCGAAGGTGACGGTGCTCGTCGCCCGGCCGCTGGTCTCCGCCGCCTCGTAGAGCGCGCGCTCCGCCTCCTCGATCTGGATCCTGGGCTCGACGTCGGCGCCGGTGTCCATGGCGCTTTCGACCATGGTGCGCCCGACCGTGATCAGCGCACGCAGCATGTGGAGGTCGTGGACCTGCCTGGCGAAGTCGCGTGCCCCGATCACCGCGGCCGCGTTCCCGGTCAGCCTGGCGAGATAGCCCGCGCCGCCCAGTTCCTTGAGCGCCGGATCGCCGTCGAGCAGCGGTCGCAGCGTCACCGGATTGGCGATCATGTCGCGCGCGGTCAGCTTGCCGATCGCCTCGAAGATGCGACCGTGGACGGGTTCGTGGAAGTGGTCGGCGCGCAGTTGCTGGCCGATGTCCTCCATCAGCCGGTTGTCGATCATCAGCGCGCCGAGCAGCGCCGCCTCCGCCTCGATGTTCTGGGGCAGCTGCGGGGCGTCGGGAGCGTCGATTCGGCTGAGCAGTTCCATCGCCCGCGACTCTGAACCCCAGGACCCGACGCGGCAAGACGAGGACTCTGTGGACCGTCTGTGGACGGCTGTGGACAAGTCGACCGGCCCCTTCCCCCCGCCCCGTTCCGCCCGTAACGCCGGGCGGCAGTGACCGACCCGCGCCTCATCGACGTCCGGCTGGACGAGGACACGATCCTCACGCGCAACGCGGACATCGAGCAGGAACGGCGCGTGGCGGTGTTCGACCTCCTCGAACGCAACCATTTCGCGCCGGTGCGGCCGACCGCCGCGTCGTTCACCGGCCCCTACCGCCTCCACCTGTCGGTGCCCGATGGTCGGCTCGCGCTCGCCATCTCCGACGAGGAGGGCGCGCCGCTGGAGACGCACCTGCTCTCCATGGCCCGCTTCAAACAGCCGATCCGCGAATATTTCGCGATCTGCGACCGCTATTTCAACGCCGTGCGCGCCGCCACCGCGCACGAGATCGAGACGATCGACATGGCCAGGCGGGCGATCCACGACCGGGCGGCGGAGCTGCTGAGGGAGGCGCTCGCCGGCAAGATCGTGATCGACCACTCCACCGCGCGCCGGCTGTTCACGCTGGTCAGCGTGCTGCACATCCGGGGCTGAGGAGCGGTGGACGAGGCGACCCTTCTCCGCCTGCACCGCGCCGCCGTGGCGGTCCGCGCCAACGCGCACGCGCCCTACTCCCGCTTCCACGTCGGCGCGGCGGTGCTGCTGGACGACGGCGAGGTGGTGGTCGGCACGAATATGGAGAACGCCTCCTACGGCCTGTCGCTGTGCGCGGAGGCGCTGGCGCTGGGCGCGGTCGCCGCGGCGGGCCGGTTGGCGGCGGTGGCGGGCGTGCTGGTGACCGGCGGCTTGGCGGACGCCGAGGGTCCGGGTGAGCCGGTCACGCCGTGCGGCCGCTGCCGCCAGCTGCTCGCCGAAGTGGCGCAGATCGCCGGGCGCGACTTCCCGGTGGTGGCGACCGACCTCAGCGGCACCGCGCGTCTCGCCCACCCAGTCGGCGGATGGCTGCCCCACGCCTTCGGCTTGGGTGCGCCGGCGTGAGGGTCCGCACCCGGCTGCTGCTCGCGCTGGCGGCGCTCGCGCTGGCGGCCGTGCTCGCCTGGCGCTGGGCGGATGGCTGGGCGCCGGACCGCGCCCGCTACCCCGTGCAGGGGTTCGAGGCCGATCCCGACGCCGCGCCGCTCGACTGGGCCGCGCTGAAGGGCCGCGCCGACTTCGTCTATCTGGACGCGACCGAAGGGGCGCGCGGCGCCACCCGCAACTTCCTGCGCGTCGCCCGCCAGGCGCGGGCGGCGGGGCTGTCGGTCGGCGCGATCCACCGCTTCTCCGTCTGCCTGCCGGGCCGCGAGCAGGCGACCAACCTGCTCGCCCACCTCCCGCGCGACGGCACCGACCTGCCGCTCGCCGTAGCACTGGACGGCGCCGGCTGCGCGCGCTGGCCGGGCACCGCCGCGCTGGTGGACGAACTCGCCGCCTTCCTGGCGGTCGCCGAGGCGGGAGGTGGCGAGACGGCGGTGCTCAGGCTGACGCCCGACCTGGCCCGGCGCTACCCGCTCGCCGACCGGCTCGACCGGCCGCTGTGGCTGGAGCGCCGCTTCCGCGAGCCGGTCGCCCAGCGCCCGTGGGAGCTGTGGCTCGCCAACCCGGCGCGCCGCGTTCCGGGCGCGGACCGCCCGCTGGCGTGGTCCGTCGCGCGCCCCGACGAGAGAGGAGCCTGACCCATGGCCGTGATGTCCGATCGCTGGATCCGCGACACCGCCCAGCGAATGGGCATGATCGAGCCCTTCGTCGAGAGCCAGCGGCGCGACGGCTGCATCAGCTACGGCCTGTCCTCCTATGGCTATGACGCGCGCGTGTCGGACGAGTTCAAGATTTTCACCAATGTGGATTCGGCGATCGTGGACCCCAAGGACTTCGCCGCCAACAGCTTCGTCGATCGCAAGACCGACTGCTGCATCATCCCGCCCAACAGCTTCGCGCTCGCCCGCACGGTCGAATATTTCCGGGTGCCGCGCGACGTGCTCGTCATCTGCCTGGGCAAGAGCACGTACGCGCGCTGCGGCATCATCGTGAACGTGACGCCGCTGGAGCCTGGGTGGGAGGGCCATGTCACGCTGGAGTTCTCCAACACCACGCCCCTGCCCGCCAAGGTCTATGCCAACGAGGGCGCGTGCCAGTTCCTGTTCCTCCAGGGCAACGAGCCGTGCGAGGTCAGCTACGCCGACCGGGCGGGCAAATACATGGGGCAGCAGGGGGTGACGCTGCCGAGACTGTGAGGGGATCGCCGCGCACCCCCAACCCCCCTCCACCACTCCACTCGGCCTGAAGGGTGTGGGGAAGCCAGGCGCATTTTTCTCTTGACAAAACAAACCGAATGGGCTAGTAAATGTGTGTTGCTCCCGCTCGACCCCGAAGACGTCCGGGGGAGGTCGTGGAAGCAGCCGTCGCCGGATGCGGGGCTTAGCACCTCCGCCTCCTTCAGCGGCATCGGCCGGTGCGAAGCGTTCGGGGTCAGTGAGCCAACGCGTTGCATCCGTCCCCCTCCCACCGAGCACATCCTCATGGATGCGCCACGGCCGAGGGAGACAGCTTTGGAGACGCGCGGGTCCGACCCTTTCAGGCCCGCAGTCTGCCAAGGCCCCGCCGGATGGTCCGGGATACGACCATTCCCAAGTGAGAAGACCCGAGCGCAGCCGTCGTCAGAGGACGAACGCGCTCCTTCCAACCCGAGCGTCCGGGGTCCGACGCACCGGCCGATTTGCCGCTTTCCTCTCGCCTGCCACACTGCCGACCGACCGTCTCGGACGAGCCCCCTGCTCGTGCCGATTTTCGGCGTGTCCGGCGTCCGCGAAAACACCCGCACTCCTGTCAACTTGTTCAGCTTGGGAGTGTGGAAGCTGAACGGCTCCACCTCTCACCCGCGTTCTCTCTTGCTGACGCCATCCCTGAAACAGCAGGAATCTCGGCGGACCCGGAGACGCCGACCTCCCTCGGGACCCCTGCTTTCGCAGGGGTGACGGTCGGGCGGAGGGGAAATGAAGAGGAGAGCAATCCCTCACCCCTCCACCCACTCCCGCAGCCTTCGGCCCACCCGTCGCCGCACCGCCTGCGCCGACCAGGCGCAGGCGGCGGCCCAGCCGATCGCCCACCACAGCGGGTTGGAGTCGTGAAAGCCGATCAGCCACACCGCCACGACGCCGAAGGTCAGGAAGCCGAGCTGCGAGCGGAGCGAGAGCCTCACCGCCAGATCTTCGTCCAGCAGCTCCACACCGCCGCCGTCGACCGAGCGGAAGGGGTCGAAGCGCGGGCGCTCGAAGCCCTCGCCGCGCTTGAACAGCGCGCTGGTCGGGGCGCGGCGGGTGACGTCGAAGCGGCCCTCCAGGCCGCCCACGATACGGTCGAACGCGGCCGCATCCAGTTCGCCGGGCGCGATGCGATAGACGAGCACGCCAGTGGCGAGCGCGCGGAGTTCCAGGGAACCGCCGCGCCACGAGCGCCTGTCGCTCACCGCTTCGAACGCCGCCCGTCATGGCGGATGTTCGCTGGTCGACCTCGTTTTCCCTGCGCGCGCTCGCCCCGGCGCCGGTCCGACGCGTCGCGCCGCTCGCCCGCGCCTAGCGGTGCCTCGGCGAGGGCGAAGCGGAGCCCGCCCGACACCGGGTTGGCCTCGGCCAGCCGCAGCTCCAGCCGATCGCCCAGCGCGTAGATGGTGCCGGTGTTCGTCCCCTCCAGCCGGTGGAGGACGGCGTCGTGGCGGAAGAATTCGCCACCCAGGTCGCGGATGGGCAGCAGGCCGTCGCCGCCCAGCCCCTCGATGGTGGCGAACAGGCCGAAATTGGTGACGCCGGTGATCCGCGCCTCCATCACCTGGCCCACGCGGTCGGACAGATAGGCCGCGACATAGCGGTCCACCGTGTCGCGCTCCGCCTCCATCGCGCGCCGCTCGGCGGCGCTGATCCGCTCCCCCAGCCGGTCGAAGCGCGCGCCCTCGCTGTCGGACAAGCCGCCGGGGCCGAGGCTGTAGGCGCCGACCAGCGAGCGGTGGACGAGCAGGTCGGCGTAACGGCGGATGGGCGAGGTGAAGTGGCCGTAGCTGCCCAGCGCCAGCCCGAAATGCCCGGCGTTGGCGGGCGCGTAATAGGCGGCCGTCTGGGTGCGCAGGATCTGGAGGGTCGTCAGTTCCTTGACCGTCGGATCGTCGCCCACCCGCTCCAGCACCCGGTTGAAGGTCGCTGGCCGGATCACCTGTCCAAGCGCGAAGGGCACGTCGAAGCTGTCGAGATAGTCCTTGAGCGCCACCAGCTTCTCGCGCGTCGGCGGCTCGTGGACGCGGTACATGACGGGCGCGGCCTTCGCCTCCAGCGCCTTGGCGGCGGCGACGTTGGCGGCGATCATGAAGTCCTCGACCAGCCGGTGCGCGTCCAGCCGCTCGCGCGGGGCGACGGACGTGATGCGACCCTCGGCGTCCAGCTCGACCCGGCGTTCGGGCAGGTCCAGCTCCAGCGGCTCGCGCGCGTCGCGTGCCTTCTTCAGAGCCCGCCAGGCGGCCCAGAGCTGGCGCAGCGGCTCGATCAGCGGGTGGTCGCCCGGGCCTTCGAGCGTGCCGTCGATCGCTCCTTGCGCGTCCTCATAGGCGATCGTCGCCGCGATCCGCACCCGCGCGCGGGTGAAGCGGTGGGCGAGCACCCGCCCGTCCCTGGCCAAGGTCAGGTGGCAGGCGAGCGCGGCGCGGTCCTCACCCTCACTCAGCGAGCAGACGCCGGCCGACAGCACCTCCGGCAGCATCGGCACCACGCGGTCGGGGAAATAGACGCTGTTGCCGCGCTTGGCCGCCTCCTTGTCGAGGTCGGAGCCGGGGCGGACGTAGAAGCTCACGTCGGCGATGGCGACGACCGCCTGGAAGCCGCCGGCGTTGGCCGGATCGTCGTCCGGCGCCGCCCAGATCGCGTCGTCGTGGTCGCGCGCGTCGGCGGGATCGATGGCGACGATCGGCAGGTGCGTGAGGTCTTCCCGGTGGTCGCCCAGATCGCGCTCCGCCGACCGCTCCGCCTCCTCCAGCACGCTGTCGGGAAAGATGTGCGGGATCTCGTATTTGTGGATGGCGACGAGCGAGAAGGAGCGCGGTGCGAACGGGTCGCCCAGCCGCTCGACCACCCGGACGGCGCGGCCGGCGGGCTCGGCCAGCACCAGCTCGCCCTCCTCCGCCTGGCCGGGGTCGGAGACCATCCAGTCGCGCCGCGCCGACTTCTCGACCGGCCGCAGCACCCAGCGGTCGCCGTCCTTCGCCAGCACGCCCATCACCTGTTCGGCGGCGGGCGCGATCTTCTTCATCACATGCGCCGTCCAGCCCTTCCCCCGCTCCTCGGTGCGCGCCAGGATGCGGTCGCCGAGCCCCAGCGCCCCGCGTTTGCCCTTCTTCTCCACCACGCGCAGCTTGGGCGGCGGGCCGTCCGCCTCCCAGCGGTCCGGCACGGCGACCGGCTGGTCCCCGTCCACCTCGACCACGCGCAGCACCGTCACCTTCGGCACGCCCCCCATGGCATGGAACGCGCGGCCGGGACCGGCGTCGATCAACCCCTCGTCGGCCATGTCCTTGAGCAGCGCCTTCAGCTGGATCTTCGCCGCGCCGGCCAGGCCGAACGCCCGCGCGATCTCCCGCTTGCCGGCGGGCTGGTCGGAGGCGGCGATGACGTCGAGGATCTGCTGCCGCGTCGGCAGGTCGGGGGCGCTCATGGAACGGGGGTAGCCGGTGGCGGGGGCGGAGGCCAGCGGGGGGCCTCGCGCGGATGGTCTAACTAGCGACGCAGAAGGATCAGTTGGCCCTCGAATGCGGGCTGATTCAGCAGCGCCTCGCGTGTCATCGGCACCACACCCTCCTCAAGAGTGATCAGGTTCAAGCCGAAGTCCTTTGCCGTCAAATCGTCGAGGAAGCCGCCGGGTCCGGATAGCGGCAGGCGGCGAACTCCACCCCGATCGTCATCGAACGGCCCTGCGTCAGCACGCCCTCCATGCCTGCCCAGACGGCTTGCTCCGCCCCTTCGACATCGATCTTGATCAGATCGGCGTCGAGCAGGTCCGGATCGGCGTCCATCCTGCGCATCTCGACCGGGAAACGAGCCCGCCCGCGTGTCAACGAGCATCTTGTAGCGGCCGAGCACGCGGCACAGCGTGGCTTCCCCGCCCAGACAGGCCGTCCGGCACAGACCCCGGATCACCGCCTCGTTCTGATCCCGGCCGTAGGTCGCCAGATGGGCCAGATCGAAGAACCCGACCCGTCCAGGGCGCTCATCGCGCGGACCCACCTCACCCCCGCCGCCACGTCACGAGCAGGTTGTTCGCCGGCATCTCGGTCACCGTCGCCAGCCCAAGGCCGCCGGCCCGCGCCCGCTCTACGACCGCCTCCAGCGAGCGCACGCCCCAGCCGGGATCGCGGGCGCGCAGGATCTCGTCGAAGGCGAGGTTGGAGGGGGCGGGCTCCCGACCGGCCCGCCAGAAGGGGCCATAGACGATCAGCGGCGCACCGCGCGGCAGCGCTCGCGCCGCGCCGGCCATCAGCGCCGCCGTCGCCTCCCACGGGCTGATGTGGAGCAGGTTGATCGCCAGCACGGCGTCCACGCATTCCCCCGGCCACGCCTCCCGCACGTCCAGGCGCAGCGGCGCGCGCAGGTTGGGCGCGGGCCGCGCCTGCGCCCAGGCGGCGATCGAGGGGAGCGCGGCCGGGTCGGCGTCGGTCGGCTGCCACGCCAGGTCGGGGAAGCGCCGCGCGAAGTGGACCGCGTGCTCGCCGGTCCCGCTCGCCACCTCCAGCACCAGACCCGCCGCGGGCAGCAACGGCCGCAGCGCGTCGACGAGCGGGTCGCGGTTGCGCGCGGTGGCGGGCGCGCGACGGGCGCCCTCGCCTTCCGGCATCGTCCAGAGTTGAGGATCGCTCACCGACGGCGTGATGCCGCGACGACCAGCCAGACGAGCAGCCCCGCCGGACCCGCGAGAAAGGTGACGAGCAGGATCGGTGCCTGGAGGAGACGCGACATTCCGGCCTCGTCCGCTTGGCTCGCGATCCACACGCCGACGAACAGGTCGAAGGCGAGATAGTGTGTCCAGCCCACCGTCACCCCGCCGTCGGTGGCGAAGATCGCGCGCACGCCTTCGATCGTGGTGAAGTCGGCGGACGGCCCGGCGTCGCCGAACCCGACGGTCAGCGCCCAGATCAGCGCGCCCGTGTAGAACAGGCACAGCGCGCCCACGACGCCCCAGCGCAGCACCGGCACCACGCGGTCGCGCCACGGCAGCACGATGAGCGCGGCCCAGGCGATCAGCGCCAACAGGTTGAGGTGCGCGAAGGCGAAGGGCCAGCTGAGCACCCAGGTCACGCGGCGGTCTCCCGCTCGGCCCGCAGCCGGCGCGCGCGCAGCCACATCTCGACCCGCTGCATCGTGACCAGCCCCAGGCCGAGCGCGATCAGCGGGTCGGTGATCATGGCCGGGTCGAGCGTGCCCAGCGCGCCGCTCTCCATAACCCCGCGACCACCGGCCTTGATCGCCACCAGCACGGCGATGAAGAGGAGCGCGGCGGGCGAGGTGGCCTGGGTCAGCGCGCCGGTCGCCGGATCGACGGCGATGCGCATGGTCTTGCCCCGCTGCCACCCGAGCGCGCCACCGATCGCGACCGCAGCGGCGCAGGCGAGCCATACGGCCGGAGATGGCGGCGCGGACACGAACAGGGACACCGCCGCGACGCAGACCAGGGCGGGCACGATCCACAGGCGCGCCGGGTTCAGCGGCCGCTCCCGTCCCATCCGCCGCCAGCGCAGCGCGAGGACGAGGGCGACGGCGGCGACACCGATCCCGGTGCCGATCCAGCTGTGGGGTTGGGCTTGGGTCATGCGTCGTCCTGCCGGTGTGGGGATGGCAGGCTGCGCTCGGCCCGTGTCGAAGGCAAGCGGACCGCCAGTCTGGCTCGATGGCCCCACCGGAGCGCGCGGGCCTACTCCGCCTCCACCGGCGGCTCCCAGGTCAGCACCGGCTTCCTCGCCGCGCGCGTCTCGTCGAGCCGCCGCCGGGGCGCGAAGACCGGCGCGTGCTTCAGCGACTCGTCGCCCGCCTTCGCCCGCTCGGCGACCGAGCGGAAGGCCAGCAGGAACTCGTCGAGCGCCGCCTTGGACTCGGTCTCCGTCGGCTCGACCAGCATCGCGCCGTGGACGACGAGCGGGAAGTACATGGTCATCGGGTGATAGCCCTCGTCGATCAGCCCCTTGGCGAGGTCGAGCGTCGTCAGCTTGGCCCCGAAGCCCCGGTCGCTGAACAGCGCCTCGTGCATGCACGGCCCTGAGTGGGCGAAGGGCGCGTCGAGCACGTCCTCCATGACACGCAGCACGTAGTTGGCGTTCAGCACCGCATCCTCCGCCACCTGCCTCAGCCCGTCCGCGCCGTGCGAGAGGATGTAGGTCAACGCGCGCGTGAACATCCCCATCTGACCGTGGAAGGCGGTCATGCGGCCGATGCTGTGCAGGGGAGCGCCGAACTGCGCGCGTTCGAACGCTTCGGCATCCTCCTCGACCAGGTGGACGACGCCGTCCTGGGTCCTCGCGGTGTAGGGGAGCGGCATGAACGGGGAGAGCGCTTCGGACAGCACCACCGGCCCCGCGCCGGGACCGCCGCCGCCGTGGGGGGTGGAGAAGGTCTTGTGCAGGTTGATGTGCATCGCGTCGATGCCCAGGTCGCCCGGCCGCACGCGCCCCACGATGGCGTTGAAGTTCGCCCCGTCGCAATAGACGAAGCCGCCGGCCTCATGGACCAGCTCGCTGATCGTGTGCATGTCGGGCTCGAACAGGCCGCAGGTGTTGGGGTTGGTGATCATCACAGCGGCCACATCGGGGCCGAGCCGCGCGCGCAGAGCCTCCAGATCGACGCGCCCGCCCTTGGTCGCGGGAATCTCCTCCACGCGATAGCCGGCGAAAGCGGCGGTGGCGGGGTTGGTGCCGTGCGCGCTTTCGGGAACCAGCACGACCTCGCGCGCGTCGCCCCGCGCCTCCAGCGCCGCCTTGATGCACAGCATGCCGCACAGCTCGCCGTGCGCTCCAGCCTTGGGCGTCATCGCGACACCGTGCATGCCTGTGAGCGCGATCAGCCAGTGCGCCAGCTCGTTCACGACCTCGAGCGCGCCGCGCACCGTATCCACCGGCTGCAGCGGGTGGATGTCGGCGAAGCCCGGCAGCCGCGCGATCCGCTCGTTGAGGCGCGGATTGTGCTTCATGGTGCAGGAACCCAGCGGGAACAGCCCCAGGTCGATGCCGTAATTCTGGCGGCTGAGGCGCGTGTAGTGGCGCACCGTCTCCGGCTCGCTCAGCCCCGGCAGGTCGAGCGGGCGGCGGCGCGCCAGCCCGCCCAGCCGCGACTCCACCTTGGGCGCCGACGGCAGGTCGACGCCGGTGGTGTCGGCCGATCCGATCTCGAAGATCAGCGGCTCCTCCAGCATCAACGCCCTGTTGCCGGTCGCGGTCATGGGCTCGTCCTGTTCCGGCAGCGGGGTGACGGGCTCGGTCGTGCGGCCCTCGCGCAGCATGGTCATGACGTCGCCTCCAGCGCGGAGGCCAGCGCCTCCACGTCCTCTCGCGTGGTGGTTTCGGTGACGGCGACCAGCAGGCCGTTCGCCAGCCCCTCGTCGCCCGGAAAGAGGCGGCCGAGCGACACGCCGCCCAAGACGCGCCGGTCGGCCATCGCCCGCACGGCGGCGCGGGCATCGGACGGCAGGATCAGCGTGAACTCGTTGAAGAAGCTGTCGTTCAGCACGCGGCAACCCGGCACCTTCGCCAGCCGGTCCGCCGTCCGCACCGCCATCGCGTGGTTGAGCGCGGCCAGCTCGGCCAGCCCCTTGCCGCCCAAGAGCGTCATGTGGATGGAGAAGGCAAGCGCGCACAGGCCCGAGTTGGTGCAGATGTTGCTCGTCGCCTTTTCGCGCCGGATGTGCTGCTCGCGGGTGGAGAGGGTGAGGACAAATCCGCGCTGGCCCGCCGCGTCCACGGTCTCGCCGCACAACCGGCCCGGCATCTGGCGGACGAACTTTTGCTGGCAGGCGAACAGGCCGACATACGGGCCGCCGAAGTTGAGGCCCACACCCAGCGACTGCCCCTCGCCCACCACGATGTCCGCCCCTTGCGCGCCGGGTGACTCCAGGAGGCCGAGCGCCACCGGCTCGGTCACCACGGCGATCAGCAACGCCCCGTGCTCGTGCGCCGCCTTCGCGATCGGCCGGAGGTCGGTGAGGCGGCCGAGGACGTCCGGATACTGGACCACCACGGCCGAGGTGTCGCCGTCGATCGACGCGATCAATGCGTCCCCGTCCGGCTCCGCGTCCAGCGTCAGAGCCGCCTCCACCAGCGTCTCGCCCGTGAACCGCGCCATCGTTCTCGCCACACTGGCATAGTGGGGGTGAAGGCCCGGCGCGAGCACGGCGCGCGACCGCTTGGTCACGCGGCCCGCCATCGCGATCGCCTCCCAGCAGGCCGTCGAGCCGTCGTACATCGAGGCGTTGGCGACGTCGCAGCCGAACAGGCGCGCCACCTGCGTCTGGAACTCGAACAGCACCTGCAGCGTCCCCTGCGCGATCTCCGGCTGGTACGGCGTGTAGGCGGTCAGGAACTCGCCGCGCTGGATCAGATGGTCGACCGAGGCGGGGACATGGTGGCGGTAGGCACCGGCGCCCAGGAAGAAGGGCACGTCGCCCGCGACCATGTTGCGGGCCGCGAAGCCGCGCATCTCCCGCTCCACCGCCATCTCGCCGGCGTGCATCGGCAGGTCGGCAATGGGCTCCACCAGGCGCGCGTGTTCGGGCACATCCACGAACAAAGCGTCGATGTCGGGCGCGCCGATGGTGGCGAGCATCGACTGGCGGTCGGCAGGCGTGAGGGGCAGGTAGCGCATTGGCGAAACTCCTCCCCTCCCTGGAAGGGAGGGGCTGGGGGTGGGTCGCGGTGGCGAGCGCTCGATGCGCTCGTTGCCGCTTTTAGGGACAGGCTCCGGCTGCGCCGTCGCACCCACCCCCAACCCCTCCCTTCCAGGGAGGGGAGTAGAAACTACAGGCTTTCCACGAACGCCTCGTACGCGCCCTCGTCCATCAACGTGTCCAGCTCGCTCTCGTCGGACAGGGTCATGGTCCAGAACCACCCCTCCCCCTCCGGGTCCGTGTTCACGAGCGACGGATCGTCGTCGAGCGCCGCGTTGCCCTCGACCACCGTGCCCGAGGCGGGCGCGTAGATGTCGCTGGCGGCCTTGACCGATTCGACCACGGCGGCCTCCTTGCCCTTCGTCAGCGCCGCACCGGCGGCCGGCACCTCGGCGAACACCACGTCGCCGAGCTGACCCTGGGCATAGTCGGTGATCCCGCACCTGGCGGTTTCGCCGTCGAGTTCGATCCATTCATGCTCTTTGGTGAAGCGTCTCATGAGGCAGCCTTTTTGCGGTGATAGCGGTGTGGGACGAAGGGCATGGGCACGACGGTCGCGCGGTGCAGCTTGCCGCGTTGGGTGAGCGTGATGGCGGTGCCCGGTTCGGCGAGATGGGAGGGGACGTAGGCCATGGCGATCGGCCCGCCCACCGTGGGCGCGTGACCGCCGGAGGTGACCTGCCCGACGGTGGAGCCCTCCGCATCCAGCACCGCCGCGCCCTCCCGCACGGGCTGGCGGCCCTCGATCGTCAGGCCCACTCGCTTCTGAACCGAGCCCTGAGCCAGTTCGGCGAGGATGCGGTCCGCGCCCGCGAATCCGCCCTCCTCCCGCCGCCGCTTGGAGATCGCAAAGGCGAGGCCGGCGGCGATCGGCGTGGTGTCCGCCGTGAGATCGTGACCGTAGAGCGGCAGCCCCGCCTCCAGCCTGAGCGAGTCACGCGCGCCCAGCCCGATCGGCCTCACCTCCGGCTCCGCCACCAGCGCGTCCGCCAGCGCCTCGACAGCCTCCGTCGGCACCGAGATCTCGAAGCCATCCTCGCCGGTGTACCCTGAGCGGCTGATCCACAGATCGGTGCCGCGCCACTGGAACGCGTCCGCCTTCATGAAGGTCAGATCGGCCACACCGGGGATCAGCCGCGCCAGCGCGTCCACCGCCTGCGGTCCCTGCAACGCCAGGAGCGCCGGCTCGTCGAGATCGTTTAGCGTGATCGCGTCGGGCAGATGCTCGCGCAGGTGGGCGATGTCGTCCCATTTCGTGGCCCCATTGACGACCATGTAGATTCCGCTCTCCCAGCGGGTCAGCATCAGGTCGTCCAGGATGCCGCCGCCCTCGTCCAGCAGCAGCGAGTAGCGCACCCCGCCCACCTTGAGCGTACCCAGGTCGGCCGGGGCCACGGCTTCCAGCGCCGCGTCCAACCCGTCACCGGACAGATAGAGCTGCCCCATGTGGCTCACGTCGAACAGCCCGGCATGGGCGCGGGTCCACAGATGCTCCGCCATCACGCCGTCATACTGGACCGGCATCTCGTACCCGGCGAAGGGCACCATCCGGGCGCCGTGAGCCCGGTGCCAGCCATCCAGCGGCAGGATCAGCGCCTCGTCCGGCACGCGCTCGTCCGCCAGCTCGTCGGGCATCTGGTCGGCGGAGGTCTGGACGGGGGGATAGGCCATGGACGAACTCCGCACGGGTGCTCGGACGCGGGCCACGCTGCTGAGTCGCCCGTCCGGCCCCCTCTGTCGCGGAACCTGAGAGTTTCGCCAAGTCGCGCCTGGCTTACCCCGTCGGTGGGAGGCAGGCCAAGCGCCCGCCCCCGCTTTCCAGAGTGTCCCGTGTCGGCCGCGCGGTCCCGATTGCCTGAGAGTTTCCGGGGCGGTTGCTCCTTCGGCGGCAAGGGCTTGGCAGCCCCCACGCTCTCCCGCGCGCCCGCGCCGGCGGACCGGCGGGACGGGAGGGTTGTGTGCCGCCGGGACGACCGAGTCAATGCGCCGAAGTGCTGAGGCAAGTCTTCCTCAGCACCTCGGCTGTCATCCCAGCGAAAGCTGGGATCTCAGTGCAGGGCAGAACCACTCTCCAGAAGGTCGTTCCAGGCTGGGTTGACGGCTTCGATCCGTTCGATCTTCCAGGTCTTGATCGCTTTCTCGCGGGCGATCGCCTCTTCAATCGTGGCGTGCTCCCCGGCGAGCGCGAGGCGTGTGCAGTTGTACCGGCGCGCAAAGCTGGAACCGCGTCCGGTGCGATGCTGCTCCATTCGGCTCACAAGATCGGACGTGACGCCGGTATAAAGCACGCTATGCGGTCGGTTCGTGATGATGTAGGTCCAGCCGCCCCGCGCCATGGGTCTTAGCGCCCAGAAGATGCCAGCGTTCGCTGGCAGGACGACTCTGTGTTCAGACCGCTCAACCCCTCACCGCGTCGCGTTGTACGCCAGCTGCTCGTCGGTCAGCTGAAAGCCCACCAGCAGCTCGAAGGTCGCGCGCTCCACCGCAGCGCGCACCTCCGGCACGGCGAGCGGGTCGATGGCGGCGTCGGCTTGGCCCGACTTGCGACGGCGCGTGATCTGCTTGCGGATGTCCTCGGGCAGCGTCGCCGCCGCGCGGTCCACGCGCGCGCCGGCGGTCATCGCCGTCTCGGCGCGGAGCTGGCCCGGCGCGAAGTTCAGCGTCGCCTGCCCCACCCGCTTGGCGACCACGACGCGGCCGCCCTGCACCACGGTCGAATAGACCGGCAGCGCGACCGTGCGGGCGGCCGCCGCGTCGGACCGCCGGGCGGCGACGGTGTAGGTCGCGGTCGCCGCGATCTGCGTGCCCTCGTCCACGCAGCCGGAGCGCAGCGCGGTGATGCTGGCGACCACGTCGATCGCGCCCGCGTCGGTGCGGCCCGGGGCCAGCAGCGTCACGTCGCCGGTGCCGGTCGGCACCGACACCAGCGGGCAGGCCGAGCGCGTGGTGGTGATGCCGAACTCGGTCACGTCGCCGTCGCCCGCGCAGGCGGCGAGCGCCAGGGTGCCGGCGAGGGCGAGGACGGGCAAGCGGGGCTGGGGCATGGCATCGGTCCGAAATCGCGGGCGGTGTGCCGGCGGCTTTCGCACCTCGGCGCGATGGCGTAAAGGGCCAGGCATGACGCTAAGCCCCGCCGACACCCTCGCCCCGTCCACGCCCGCGCGGGCGCCGCTGGAGCTGCTGGTCGCCGCGCCGCACGGCTTCTGCGCGGGCGTGGACCGGGCGATCCAGATCGTGGAGCTGTCGCTCGAACGCTGGGGCGCGCCGGTGTATGTGCGCCACGAGATCGTCCACAACCGCTACGTCGTGGACGCGCTGAAGGCGAAGGGCGCGGTGTTCGTGGAGACGCTGGACGACGTTCCGGACGGCGTGCCGGTGGTCTTTTCCGCCCACGGCGTGCCCAAGGCGGTGCCGGCGAAGGCGGAAGCGCGCGGCCTCACCTATCTCGACGCCACCTGCCCGCTGGTCAGCAAGGTGCATCGCCAGGCCGAACGGCTGGTGGGCGACGGCCGCCACATCCTGTTCATCGGCCATGCCGGCCATCCGGAGGTCGTCGGCACCTTCGGCCAGGTCGCCGCCGGCGCGATGACGCTGGTGGAGACGGAGGCGGACGCGCGCTCCGTCCGGGCGCCGGCGGGCGAGCCGCTCGGCTTTCTCACCCAGACGACGCTCTCGGTCGACGACACCGCGTCGATCGTCGCGATCCTCCAGGACCGCTTTCCCGACATCCAGGGGCCGCGAGGCGAAGACATCTGCTACGCGACCTCGAACCGCCAGGCGGCGGTCAAGGCGATCGCGGGCGCGTGCGACCTGGTCTTCGTGATCGGCGCGCCCAACAGCTCCAACTCCGTGCGGCTGGTCGAGGTGGCGGAGCGCGAGGGGACACCGGCTCGCCTGATCCAGCGCGCCGAGGACGTGCAAGCGGAGTGGCTGGACGGTGTCGGCACGCTCGGGGTCACCGCCGGCGCCTCGGCGCCCGAGGTGCTGGTGCGCGAGGTGATCGACCGGATCGGGACCTGGCGGACGGTGGCCGAGCGCGCCGTGGTGACCGCCGAGGAGCACATCGCCTTCAAGCTGCCGCGCGGCCTGTCCGCCGCCGCCTGAGGCGCGCCGGGTGGCCGTCTACACCCCCGTCCCGGCGGACGCGCTCGCCCGCTTCCTGACCGGGTTCGAGCTGGGCCGGGTGCGTTCCGCCAAGGGCATCGCCGAAGGGGTCGAGAACACCACCTACCTGGTCGAGACGACCGTGGGTCGCTTCGTGCTGACGCTCTACGAGAAGCGCGTGGCGGCGGACGACCTGCCGTTCTTCGTGGCGCTGTCGGACCACCTCCACGCGGCCGGGCAGCCGGTTCCGGAGGTGCTGCGGGCGCGCGACGGCCGCGCGATCGGCACGCTGTGCGGCCGGCCGGCCTGCCTCTACCGCTTCCTTCCGGGCGTGTCGCCCGAGGCGCCGACGGCGGCGGAGGCGCGCGGGGCGGGCGAGGCGCTGGGAGCCATGCACCGCGCGCTCGCCGACTTCGCGCCCACCCGCTCCAACGCGCTCGGCCCTGCCGCCTGGCGGCGGCTGGCGGAGGAGATGGGCGGCGCGCTCGACGAGGTCGAGCCCGGCCTGCGCGGTGTGGCGACCGCCGCATTGGAGCGGCTGGACAGCGGCTGGCCCGGCGACCTGCCCCACGCCACGATCCACGCCGACCTGTTCCCGGACAACATGCTGATGCTGGGCACATGTGTGACGGGAGTGATCGACTGGACCTTCGCCTGCACGGAGGTCCGCGCCTACGACCTGGCGGTCGCCCACGGGGCCTGGACGTTCGACGCGAGCGGCGAGCGGTTCGATCCCGCGGTCGGCGAGGCGCTCGTCGCCGGCTATGCCGGAGCGCACGGACTGTCGCCCGCCGAGCGCGCCGCGCTGCCGGCGCTGGCCCAGGGCGCGGCGCTGCGCTTCCTGCTGACGCGCGCCTGGGACTGGCTCCACACGCCCGCCGACGCGCTCGTGCGGCGCAAGGACCCGGTGCCCTGTCGCCGCCGGCTGGAGTTCTACGCCGATCCGGCGAACGAGGGAGTGTGGATGTGAGCGAGCGGGTGGTCATCACGACCGACGGGGCGTGCAAGGGCAACCCGGGGCCGGGCGGCTGGGGCGCGGTGCTGCGCTCCGGCGCCACGCAGCGCGAGATGAGCGGCGGCGAGGCGGCGACCACCAACAACCGCATGGAGCTGACCGCGGCGATCGAGGCGCTGAACGCGCTCAAGCGCCCCTGCGACGTGACGCTCAGGACCGACAGCACCTATGTGCGCGACGGCATCACCAGGTGGGTGCATGGCTGGCGGCGCAACGGCTGGCGCACGGCGGCCCGGAAGCCGGTGAAGAACGCCGAATTGTGGCAGGCGCTCATCGCCGCGTGCGAGCGCCACCGGATCGACTGGCAGTGGGTGAAGGGCCACGCCGGCGATCCCGACAACGAGCGCGCCGACCGGCTGGCCTGCGCGGCGGCGGAGGGGGTGCGGGGGTGAGCGTCCGTCCCGAGCTTCGCTCCGCATGACGTCAGCCGCCGAACCGTGCCGGATCGCACACCCCCACGGCCTCCCCCTCCCTCAGCACCGCCCGCGCTCCCAGTGCCGCGACGGCGGGAGCGGTCTGGATGCCCCAGCCGCCCTGGCCGGCGAACCAGACGAAGTCGGGTGCGCGGGGGTCGCGGCCGATGACGGGGAGCCGGTCGGGAGCGAAGGTGCGCAGGCCGGCCCAACGGCGCTCCACCGCCGCCACCGGCCAATCCACCGCCGCGCGGAAGCGGTCGAGCGCGGTGGCCACGTCCACCTCCTCGGGCGCGGCGTCGACGGCGGCGCTCTCGCCCTCGTCGCTGGGGCTGAGCCACACCCGCTCCGGCCCGACCGGCTTCCAGTAGAGGCTCTCGTCCAGCGCCAGCACCAGCGGTCCCGCCGGGTCGATCGCGACACCGAGCCGCAACTGGAGCACCGTGCGGCGCTTGGGGGTCAGGCCGAGCGGCCTCACCCCGCACCGCTCCGCCACCGCGTCCGCCCAGGCTCCGGCGGCGTTCACCACCAGCCGCGCCTCCAGCCGCTCGCCCGCCTCGCTTTCCAAGGCCCAGCCGTCGCCGGTCCGCCGCCCCTCCGCCAGCCGCCACCGGGTGTGCAGCGCCACGCCGCCGCGCCGCGCCTCCGCCAGATAGTGCGCGTGGAGCCCGGCGACGTCGATGTCGGCGCAGCTCGGCTCCCCTAGCCCGTGCTCCCAATCGCGCGCGAGCCCCGGCACCCGCGCCCGCGGATCGGCGGATGTGAACATCCGATCCGCCTCGGGAAAGCGGGCGGCGAAGCGGTCCAGCTCGGCGGGCGAGCGGGCGATGTGGAGCGCGCCGCGCGCCGTCAGCACCCCAAGCCGCTCCAGCTCCGGCCGCGACGCGCGGGTGAGCGGCTGGATGGCCGGGCCGCCGTAGCTCTCGGTCCAGAAGGCCGCCGACCGCCCGGTGGCGTGACGGCCGGGCCGATCCTCCGCCTCCAGCAGCGCGACCGACCGGCGGCCGGCGAGCGCGGCGGCGAGGCTCGCCCCCGCCATGCCCGCGCCGACGATCGCGACGTCGATCACGCGCCCGCGTGCGCCCCCAGGAAGCGGTCGATGGTCGCGAGCGCGTGGTCGCGCACCGGATCCACTTCGCGCAGGATCTCGTGCGCGGACGCGTCGCCGTAGTCGATCAGCTCCGCATTCGGCAGCCGCCCCGCCGCGCGCACCGTCGCTCGCGGATCGACCAGCCGGTCGGCGAGCGCGTTCAGGATCAGGACGGGCGTGGTCACCCTCGCCAGCCGCGCGGGCGCGAAGCTGGCGAGGCTGGAGCGGTAGGCGGCGGCGAGCCAGCTCCAGCTCGGTGGCCCGACGACCAGCTCCGGCCGGTGCTCGCGCCACCACATCTCGTCGGCGTAGCGGGCGTCGTCGTGGGTGAGCAGCGACTGGCGGCCGCCGACGACGTGGCCGGGCTTCTCGTTGCGGCGCCAGGCGGGACGGTCCGGCCGCCCGAGCCGCGCCAGCACCGCGGCCACCCAGCGCCCCACGGCGGCGGGTGGCCCCCGCGTGCCGATCATCGGCGCCACCAGCACGGCGGCGTCGGCGGCCACCGCGCCCTCGACCAGCGCGCGCAGGACGAGGTGCCCGCCCATGGAATGGCCGATCAGCACGAAGGGCTCGCCCTCGACCCGCCAGCGCCGGGCCAGCTCGGCCAGATCGCCGACCCACGGCGCGAAGTCGTCGGCGTGGCCCGTCGTGGCGTCGCGCCCCAGCCGGCCGGACAGCCCCTGCCCGCGCCAGTCGAAGGAGCGCACGCGCCAGCCCCTCGCCGCCCAGTCGCCCAGCGCCTCGGCGTACTTCTCGACGAAGTCGCCCCGGCCCCCCTGGAACAGCAGCGTGCCGCGCGCCGGTCCCTCCGGGTCGATTGCGACGGTGCGCACCGGCCAGCCGTCCCGCATCGCGACGGTCTCCACGCGCGCGGTGGCGGGGAGCGGGTGGCGGGGACGGTCGGTCATGGCGGCCGCCGCGATACGGTTTCGTAAGGGTCCGCGTCTAGGCCGTTCGCCATGGTAAGCATCCCCTTCACCCTGGCCCCGCCGCTCGCGCTCGCCGCGCTGCTCGCCTACGCCGCGGCGAGCGACCTGCGCACACGCTCGATCGACAACTGGGTGTCGATCGCCATCGCGCTGGCCGCGCCCGGGTGGTGGTGGGTCGGCGGCTGGTCGTGGAGCTCGGTGGAGTGGCAGGCGGGCTTCGCCGCGCTGGTGTTCGCCGCGCTGTTCGCGCTGTGGACGGTGCGCGTGCTGGGCGGGGCCGACGTCAAGCTGATCGCCGCGCTCGCGCTGTGGCTGCAGCCCGGCGAACGGCTGGGCACCTTCTTCGTCATCGTCTTCGCGGGCGCGGTGGTCTCGCTCGTCGCCATGGTCGCCGCCGCCAAGCGCCGCAGCACGGGTGCGCCCCGCGCGCCGGTCGAGGTGCCCTACGCCGTCGCGATCGCCGCCGGCGGCGTCGCCTTCCTCCTCCGCACGGTAAATTAACCATTGGTCGGGCAGGGACTGTCCGTTCGATCCACCGTCAACTCGGAAAGATCAGTCGCATGGACGTGAAAAAGGTGGTGCTGCTCGTCGGCGCCTTGCTCGTGGCCGGAGTCAGCGCGTTCTTCGTGAACTCGCTCATCTCCGGCTCGCCGACCCGGCAGGCCCAGGCGGCGCCGGTCGAGCAGGGTCCGGAGGTGCTGGTGGCCGCCGACGCGCTGCCCGTCGGCACGATCATCCAGCCGGCCGCCTTCCGCTGGCAGCGCTGGCCGGCCGAGCTGGTCGATCCGACCAATTACATCATCAAGGGCAACGCCGACACCGAGGCGCTGGTCGGCACGGTGGTCCGCAACGCGATCACCGCCGGACAGCCGATCACCCAGGGCGTGCTGGTGAAGCCCGGCGATCGCGGCTTCCTGGCCGCCGCGTTGGGCGCGGGCATGCGCGCGGTCACCGTGTCGGTCGACAAGGAGAAGGGTGTGGCCGGCTTCGTCTTCCCCGGCGACCGCGTCGACCTGATGCTCACCCAGGAGGTGTCGGGCGAGGGCGAGTCGCTCAAGACCGCCGAGACCATCATCCGCAACCTGCGCGTGCTCGCCACCGACCAGACCTCCGCCCCTCCCGGCAGCGGCCCGAAGATCGAGGGCAAGAGCCAGCCGCAGGTCCGCACCTACCGCACCGTCACGCTGGAGGTGACGCCGCGCCTGGCCGAGAAGATCGCCGTCGCCCAGACGCTCGGCTCGCTGTCGCTCAGCCTGCGCTCGATCGCCGACAACCAGCTGGAGATGGACCGCGCGATCGCGTCGGGCACGATCAAGCTGCCCGCGGGCGCTTCGCCCGAGCGGGAGGCCGAGCTGCTGGCGCAGATCGCCTCGCAGCCGGTGGAAGGCGAGACGTCCTATGTCACGGGCGGCGATGTCAGCCGCTTTGCCCGCTCGTCCGTCCCGCGCCAGTCGCGCGGCAGCGACGGCGGACCGCCCATGCCGGCGAACGGCTACGTCCCGCCCCAGGTGCAGCTGCCCGTGGTGTCGGTCGACGCCTCGCGCACCAGCGGCCCGGCCAGCCCGCCGCGCGCCACCGGACCCGTCGTGCGCGTGGCGCGCGGCAACTCAGTCACCGAAGTTTCGGTTGGAGGACGCTAAGATGACCACGACGCCCGCCCGCAGCCGGGTTCGCGCCGCCGCCGGCACCGCGCTCGTCGCGACGCTCGCCGGACTGGCGGCGCTCGCTCCCCTCCCCGCCGCCGCGCAGTCGCGCCAGCCGGTCGCCACTACCCCCGCCAACGTGGTGACGCTGTCCACGGGCCAGGGCACCCAGGTCCGCATGGACGCGCCGATCGTCGACCTGTTCGTCGCCGACAGCACCATCGCCGACGTGCAGGTGACCAGTCCGACGCAGATCTACCTGTTCGGCAAGAAGGCGGGCGAGACCACCGTCTACGCCACCAACAAGGCGGGTCAGGTGGTCTATTCCACCAACATCCGCGTGGGCGACCACATCACCGGGCTGGACGGGATGCTGCGCCTCGCCATGCCCGACGCGCAGATCACCGCCACGCCGATCAACGGCATCGTGCTCCTGACCGGGCAGGTCGCCCAGCCGAACGACGCGGCCGAGGCCGAGCGGCTGGTCACGGCCGTCGTGGGCGAGGGCAAGGTCATCAGCCGGCTCACCACCGCCACGCCGCTGCAGGTCAACCTGCAGGTCCGCATAGCGGAGGTCAGCCGCGACGTGAGCCGCGCGATCGGCGTCAACCTGCTGACCAAAGATCGAACGGGTGGCTTCCTGTTCGGTGTCGCGCAGGGACGTCCGATCGGCTCCATCGATGATTTCCCGCTCGTCGCAAATCCCAATGCCGGCGGTGCCCTTCAGCCACAGAACCCGGTCACAGGCGAGTTCACCGGACCTGGCACGATCTTCAAAGGCCTGCCATCGGCCTTGGGAGCCGGCACCAGCCTTGGCTTCGCAGGCCGCCTTCTGGGCCTCGACATCCTGTCCGCGCTCGACCTCGCGGAAACCGATGGTCTGGTGACCACGCTGGCCGAACCGAACCTGACCGCGCTTTCCGGCGAGACGGCGTCCTTTCTTGCGGGCGGCGAGATCCCGATCCCGATCAGTCAGGCGCTGGGCACCGTGTCGGTCGAATACAAGCAATACGGCGTCAGCCTCTCTTTCTCACCCACTGTGCTCTCCGATGGCCGTATCTCGATGCGGGTGCGCCCGGAGGTTTCTCAACTGTCGGATGCCGGCTCGGTGCGCTTCGGCGGCTTCACCATCCCCGGCATCACCACTCGACGCGCGGAGACCACGCTGGAGCTGGGCTCCGGCCAGAGCTTCGTTATCGGCGGGCTGCTGTCGCAAAGTGCCAGCAACAGCGTCGACAAGGCTCCTTTTCTTGGAGACATCCCGATCCTGGGATCCCTGTTCCGCTCGACCTCCTACCGCAAGAACAAGACGGAACTGGTGATCGTGGTGACACCCTATCTGGTGCGGCCGGTCAACGCGAACCAGATCGCTTTGCCGACCGATGGCGGCCGGGCCGCGACCTTGGCGGAAGCGCAATTCTTGAACCGCTCCTACGCCCAGCCGAACCAGCCGCGACCGCAACCGCGATCCGGAGCACCGGCTGCCGGAACCGCGCCGGCGGCGCCCGTGACGGCCGACCCGGCCGCGCGCCCCGGCTTCCAATCGAACTGAAAGGATCACCGACATGGCGCGACTTTCCATCCTGATCGCCGTGACCGCCACGGCCGGTCTGGCGGCTTGCAACACCCCAGGTCAGTCTCAGCGGTTCGACGGCATCGGCAACCCGCACGCTCCGGTGGTTGGACAAGCGACCCATTCGCTCGACCTCGCCACCTCGGGCTACGGCCTCGCTCCCGGCGAGGCGGACCGGGCGGCCGACTGGCTGTCCTCGATCGGCTTCGGCTATGGCGACCGCGTCGCGATCGACGATTCCGCGGGCGGCGCCGGGGCCGGGGTCCGCGCCGAGCTCGGCCGGGTGATCGGCCGCTATGGCCTGGTGCTCTCCGACGCCGCCCCGGTGACCGAGGGATCCCCCATCGCCGGCGCCGTCCGGCTGGTCGTGCTGCGCGCGGAGGCGTTGGTGCCGGGCTGCCCGGACTGGGCGTCCACTCCGCTGCTGCCCCAGCCGTCGCAGCCCAATTTCGGCTGCGCCACCGCGAGCAACCTGGCCGCGATGATCGCCGATCCCAACGATCTGCTGGCCGGCAAGTCCGCGCCCGACACGGGCTCGTCGGCGGCGACCGCCACCAAGGCGATCGAGGCGATGCGCGCCGCCAAGGGCACGTCGGCGGGCGGCACCACCGTCAAGCGGGAGTCGTCGCAGTCCGCCGGCGGCGGCGGCGGCAACTGAGCAGGGACATCCAGACCATGAACGCACCCTTCAATCCCAACCGCTCCACCGCCCGCGACGCCTTCACGGCCTTCGTCTGCGACGAGGACACCGCCGCCAGCCTGAAGCCGGTGGTGGCCGAGATGGGCTGGAACGAGGACAAGGTGCTGCGCGGCGGGATGCGCAACGCCATCCAGACGCTCGCCGTCTCCGCAAGCCCGAACATCCTGATGGTCGACCTGTCGGAATCGGGCGATCCGCTGAACGACATCAACGCGCTCGCAGAGGTGTGCGAGCCGGGCACGGTGGTGATCGCCACAGGCCAGATCAACGACGTGCGCCTCTATCGCGACCTGATCGCCAGCGGGCTGCAGGACTATCTGCTCAAGCCATTCTCCGTCGACGCGGTGCGCGACACGTTGGCCCATGCCCAGGCGATCTTCTCCGCGCCCAAGACCACCGACGATTCCTCGGAGCGCCGGCACGTCACCTGCGCGGTGATCGGCGTGCGCGGCGGCGTGGGCGCCAGCACGGTGGCGCTCGCGCTCGCCTGGCTGTTCGGCAAGCAGCGCAACCGCTCGACCGCGCTCCTCGACCTCGACGTGCATTTCGGCACCGGCGCGCTCGGCCTCGACCTGGAGCCCGGGCGGGGTCTGACCGACGCGATCGAAAATCCCGGCCGCATCGACGGCCTGTTCATCGAACGCGCGATGGTGAAGGCCAACGAGCGGCTGGCGGTGCTGTCGGCGGAGGCCCCGCTCAACCAGACGATGGTCAGCGATGGGGGCGCCTTCCACCAGCTTCAGGAGGAGATGCGCGCCGCCTTCGACGCGACCGTCCTCGACATGCCGCGCGAGTTCATGGTGCATCATCCCGACCTGCTGGGCGAGGTCGACACCATCGTGCTGGTGACCGAGCTCACGCTGGCCGCCGCCCGCGACGTCATCCGGATGCAGTCGTGGCTCAAGGGCAACGCGCCCAACGCACGCCAGCTGCTCGTCGCCAACAAGCACGGCGGTGCCCATGCCGAGATCAGCCGCAAGGACTTCGAGGCGTCCGTCGAGCGCAAGATCGACCTGTTCGTGCCCCTGGACGAAAAGGTCTGCGCGCAGGCCGCCAAACTGGGCCAGCCGGTGCCGGAAGCCGCGAAGGCGGCGAAGATCAGCCTTGCGTTCGACGACCTGGCCGCCCGGGTGGTGGATGGCGGCGAACAGGCCGGCGGCGGTGGAGAGGAGCCGTCCGTCGCGAAGCCCTCGCTCCTCGACAAGCTCACCAGCTTCAAGCCCAGCCGCGCCAAGGACAAGGTGGCGGCGTGACGCCGCGCCGCAGCCGGGGCCGCGCACACCCATGACCCTCCTTTTCCTCTTCGGACTGTTCGCCTCGCTCGCGGTGCTCGTCTTCTACGCCGCGAACTCCGGCCCGTCCGCCGACAAGCGCCTGAAGGCGCGGATCGTGTCCGTGCAGCAGCGGCACAGCGAGTCCGCTGCGACCAAGGTCCAGGCGCAGATGCGCAAGTCGGTCTCCAACCGTCAGGCCACGCGGATGGACGGCACGCTGGGCCGTCTGCTCCCGGACCCTGTGCAGCTGCAGAAGCGGCTGTCGGCGACCGGCAAGAGCTGGACGGTGCGCCAATACGCGATCGCGAGCGCCATCACCGGCCTGGTGCTGGCGGCGCTGCTGCTCCTCAAAGGCATGCCCCTCGTCTTGGCGCTGATGATCGGCCTCCTCGGAGGGCTGTTCCTGCCGCACATGATCGTCGGCAAGCTGCTCGCGCGCCGGGTCGGCCGGTTCATCGCCAAGTTCCCGGACGCGATCGAGCTCCTGGTTCGCGGCCTGCGGTCCGGCCTTCCGATCTCGGAGACGATGGGCGTGGTGGCGGCGGAAGTCCCCGGCCCGGTGGGCGACGAGTTCCAACGCGTGACCGAGAAGATGCGGGTGGGCGTGACGATGGACGCGGCGCTGCAGGAGACCGCGGACCGGCTGAACACGGCGGAGTTCCAGTTCTTCGTGATCTCGCTCGTGATCCAGCGGGAGACGGGCGGCAATTTGTCGGAGACGCTGTCGAACCTGGCGGAGGTGCTGCGCAAGCGGTCGCAGATGAAGCTGAAGATCCGCGCCATGTCGTCGGAATCCAAGGCGTCCGCCTACATCATCGGCGCGCTGCCCTTCATCGTCTTCGGCCTGATCTACTTCATCTCGGACAGCTACATGCAGAAGTTCTTCATCAGCAATCCCGGCGGGCCGCTGGGCCTGTCCACCCTGCAGATGGTCGGGCTGGGCGGCCTGTGCTGGATGGGCATCGGCGCCTTCGTCATGTCCAAGATGATCAGCTTCGAGATCTGAGCGGAGGGAACGCGCATGACCGATCCCGCCCCCACCCTGCTCTTCGGCATCGACGTCGTGTGGATCGCGACCGTGCTGGCCGCGGTCGCGACCTTCGCCGCGCTGACGGCGATCTACGCCGCCACCACGGTCCGCGATCCGATGGCCAAGCGCGTCAAGGCGCTCGGGGAGCGACGCGAACAGCTGAAGGCCGGCGTCGTCACCGCGACCGCCAAACGCCGCACCAAGATCACGCACCAGTCCGACACGGCCGACTGGATGCACTCCTTCCTCTCGTCCCTGAAGGTGCTTCAGTCCGACCAGCTGAAGGCGGCGCAGCAGATGCTCGCGCAGGCCGGCATCCGGTCGAAGGACATGGCGGTCGCGGTCATCTTCGCGCGCCTCGTCCTGCCGCTCGTGGTGGGCGGCGGCTTCGTGCTGTGGGTCTACGCCGGGCATGGACTGGAGGACTGGTCGCCGCTGAAGCGGCTGGGCGTCACGGCGACGGTGCTGATCGGCAGCTACAAGGCGGCCGACATCTATCTGAAGAACAAGATCGCCAAGCGCTCGGCGGCGATCCGCAAGGGATTGCCCGACGCGCTCGACCTGCTGGTGATCTGCGCGGAGGCCGGGCTGACGGTCGACGCCTCCTTCGCGCGCGTCGCCCGCGAGCTCGGCCGCGCCTATCCGGAGCTGGGCGAGGAGTTCACGCTCACCTCCATCGAGCTCGGCTTCCTCACCGAACGGCGCCAGGCCTTCGAGAACCTGGCCGGCCGGGTGGACCTGGACGCGCTGCGCGGAGTGGTGACCACCATGATCCAGACGGAGAAATACGGCACCCCGCTCGCCTCCGCGCTGCGCGTTCTGTCGGCCGAGTTCCGGCACGAGCGCATGATGCGCGCGGAGGAGAAGGCGGCGCGGCTCCCGGCGATCATGACGGTGCCGCTGATCCTGTTCATCCTGCCGGTGCTGTTCGTGGTCATCCTGGGTCCGGCGGCGTGCGACATCGTGGGGGCATTCTCCAAGTAGGAGGCGGACAAGGGCCGCCCCTCACCGACCCCGCTCAGGCTCAGCTTGAGTGCAATCTTTACCCTCCAAAGCTCCGGACAATCAGCCGCGCGATGTCCGGCGCGTCCTCCTCGAGTGCGAAATGGCCGGTGTTCAGCAGATGCACCTCCGCCGTCGGCAGGTCGGCGCGGTAAGACTGCGCTCCGGCGGGCAAAAAGATGGGATCGGCACGCCCCCACACTATCAGGGTCTTGGGCCGATAATCGCGCATGTAGCGCTGCCATTCCGCATACTTCCCGACGTTGTCGTAATAATCGACGATCAGTGCCTTCTGGATGCGGTGCTGTTCGGGTTTCGCCTGGATCCAGTCGTCGAGGCTGTAACTCGCGGGATCGACATCGGCCGGGTCGCGCACGCCCGTCATGTACTGGAATTTCGTTCCTTCGGGCGAGAGCAGCTGTTCCAGTGCGGCCGTCGCCTTTGGATCGAGCGGACCGGCCGCCCTCGCCCGCATGTCGTTCAGGACGTCCGGCGCGATACCCGCCTCATAAGCATTGGCGTTCTGAATGATCAGGTCACTCACCATCTCGGGATGGGCCACGGCCAGACGGAAGCCGACCGGGCCGCCGAAATCGTGCATGTAGATCGTGAACTGGGTCAGCCCGACCGTCCGCACGAACCGCTCCATGACCCTCGTCATGTTGGCAAAGGTCGGAGCGAATGCCTTGGCGTCCGGCGCGTCGCTGAACCCGAACCCCGGATAATCCGGGGCAACCACGTGGAAGTGCCGGCTCAACAGCGGCAGCAGGGTGCGCAACTCGTTGGACGATGAGGGAAACCCATGCAGCAGCAGGATCGTCGGCTTGCTGGCGTCGCCTGCCTCACGATAGAAGATCTCGATGCCGTCGACGGACACCGTTTTGTACCGGATGGCGGCGTCGTCAGGCGCCACGTCCACGTGATTCGCAGCCGGCTGCGCTTGCGCTTCGGCGGCGGCGACCGTGCCGGGCGCGGCGGCGATGGCCAGCATCGCCGCGATCGTCAGGCGCAACAGGATCGTCTGCCGTCCGACGCTCCGCACGGGCGACTGCCTACCGGAACCGGGTTTCGCGACAATCATGACGTGATCTCCTCTTAGAACATGCCGTTGGAATTGGCGGGGTTTTCGGGAATGGGTTGTTTGACGTCCCAGTGTTCGACGATCCGGCCGCGCTCGAGACGAAAAATGTCGACGATCGCGTTGCCGCGATCGCCGGGGCGAAGGCGCTCCAGCACGTGGAGGACGACGAAGTCGCCCTCGACGAAGGTTCGGCGGACCGAACTGTGCGCGTCCGGATAGGTCGTGCGCAGATAGCGGACGAAGTCGGCGAACCCGTCCCGGCCGTCCGACGCGGTCGGGTTGTGCTGGACGTAGCGCTGCCCGAGGTAACGCGAGGCCGCGGCGACATCCTTTCGGTTGAGGCCGGCCTCGTAGAACGCCAGCACCACCTGCTTGTTAAGCTCGCCGCGCGCGTCCTCACCAACCGTCCGGGCGGCATCCAGCGCACACCCGGGCAAAATGATCGCGCCCGTGGCGATCGCGGCCGCCAGCAGCGTCCTTCGCCAGACGGGGGCAGGTCTCCTGAGCGCCGTCATCTCAACGCACCTCGAACCAGTTGCCCGGTTCGCGAACGTCGACCTTGAGGTCGAGCGCGGCCGCGGCGGCGCGCAGCCTGCCGACGGGATCGTCGGTCTCAATATACGCGGGCGGCTGGTGGAGTGCGCCGTAATGGATCGGGGTGACCGCGCGCGCACCCAGCATGTGGGCCGCCTTGGCCGCCTCCTCCGGCGTCATCACCGCCTCCTGGTCTCTCGGCGGCTGGAGGAAGGGGAAGTCGACGATCGCGCCGTTGATCGGCAGCAACGCCCGATCCAACGAACCGAAGCGTTGCGCCATTTTCCACCAGTAGCTGTGGAACAGCGTGTCGCCGGCGTGGATGACCCGTTTGCCACCGCTCTCGATCACCCAGCTGACCTGCGGGTCGCCGAAACCATCGACAGCGGGCACGGCATGGAGCGAAAAGGGACCGGCCTCGTGGCTCGTCCATGCGTCCACGATATGCGTGTTCAACGCGACCTTGCCGAATGCCGCCTCGGCATGCGCGGTGAGTTCCAGATCGGGGCCGGAACCGGGCGCTGGCTCCGGACGGAAGACGGGTGCGCCCTCGCGTAGTGCTGCTGCGAGCGCGATCGGGTCGGCGTGATCGGCGTGCAGGTGGGTCAGGAGTCCCGCGACGGCGCTGGCCGGCGTCGAGGCACGGGGGAATGGCTGACAGTCGTCGCGGAGCGGCAGCTCCGACGTGTCGAGGATGTAGTCGACGAGCAGCGTGTCGCCGTCCTGCTCGATACCGGACCAGCCCAGTCTTCTGATACGCATGATGCTTCTCCTGATGTCGTTGTGAGTTGCGGCCGATCAGGCCAGGGACGGCGCGGGGAGGTATCGGGACCGCCGCCTCTCGATGACGACGGCGACCGCCCAGACCGCGAGACCGCCCAGCGCGAGCGCGGCGGCCACCCAGCCGGTCGACGTCCAGCCCCAGCCCGCGCCGATCGCGAGTCCGCCGAGCCACGGTCCGAGCGCGTTCGCGGTGTTGAAGGCCGAGTGGTTGAGCGCGGCGGCGAGCGCCTGCCCGTTGCCGGCGACGGCCATCAACCGCGTCTGCAGCACCGTGCCGAGCGCACCGCCCAGCCCGATCGCGACGATCACCGCCGTCACCGACCAGAGACGATGCGCCGCCAGCGGGTAGAGCGCCGCGGTCGCCGCGCTCCAGATCAGCAGCGCGCCGGCGGTCCGCATCGGCGCGCGATCGGCGAAGCGCGGGACGATCAGATTGCCGACCGTCAGGCCGACCCCGAACATCGCCAGCACGATCGGCACCGCCGCACGGGGCACCCGCGTCACCTCCGCCAGCGTCGGGACGAGATAGGTGTAGATCGCGAACATGCCGCCAAAACCGATCGCGCCGATCCCCAGCGTCAGCCACACCTGCCCATGTGCCAGCGCGTCCAGCTCGGTGAGGAAGGCAGCGTCAGCTCGTACAAGGTCGCGCGGCAACGCTCCCCGCACTGATGCAGCACTCACGATGGCGAGCGCGGCGCCGACACCGAACACGGCACGCCAGCCCAGCAGCTGGGCGAGCAGGTTGGCGACGGGAACCCCGACGATCGTCGCCACGGTGAGCCCGAGCATCACGCGGCCGACCGCGACCGCGCGTCGTCTCTCGTCGACGAGGTCGGCCGCCGCGAGCGCGGCCAGACCGAAATACGCGCCGTGCGGCAACCCGCTCGCGAACCGGAACAGGAGCAGCCAGCCGAAGGAAGGTGCGGCGGCGCTGAGCACATTGCCGACCGCGAACCATGCCATGAGCGCTATCAGCATCGTTCGCCGGGAGGTCCGCGCACCCAGGACCGCCAGCAGGGGCGCGCCGACGACGACCCCGAGCGCGTAGGCGCTGATTGCGCGTCCCCCCTCGGGAATGCCGACCCCGAGATCGTGGCTGAAGAGCGGCAGGATGCTCATCGTCGCGAACTCGGCCGTACCCAGCGCGAACCCGCCCAGCGCCAGCGCGGCATGAGCGAGGCCGACCCGACGCGCGCTGGACGACTGGAAGAACGGCATCGCCAAGGACCCGTCGATGTCAGTACGCGACGGAGAAGCGGGCGCGGTGGTGCGCAGGGCGCTCGACCTCGTCGAGCATCGCGACCGCGTAGTCCTCAAGCGATATGCGGCTCTCGCCCTTCGCATCCGCCATCAGCTGGTCGCCACCCGTTTGATAGCGGCCGGTGCGCTCGCCGGGAGCGAGGTTCGCGGCGGGGCTGACGAACGTCCAGTCGACGTCCTGCTCGGCGCGGAGCTGGTCGAGAAAAGCGGCCGTCCTCAGCGCGCTGGCCTTCCACTCGGGCGGAAAGTCCGGCTGGTCGATCAGCCGCTGCCTGGGCGCGACCTCCAGCGTCCCGGCACCGCCGACGGCCAGCAGGCGACCGACCCCTGACTGCCGAACGCCGTCGATGATCGCCTGGGTGCCGGTCCCGTCCGGATCCCGGCCCGGATTGAACGCACTGATGACCGCGTCGTGGTCAGCAACGGCCCCCGCGAGAGCGTCGGCGTCTGTCGCGTCGATCTCGACGGCATGGAGCTTGGGCGACGTCGGCAGCTTGGACGCGTTCGAGACGATGGCGGTCACCTCGTGACCGCGGTCGAGGCATTCGGCGAGGATTTTGGACCCGACGAACCCGGTGGCACCGATGAGTGCGATTTTCATGACAGGAACTCCTTGTGAGGTTGGGGAATGTCGCGAGCCGCTCGAACGACGGCAGCGACAAAGAAGGACGGGCGGCCGTAGAAGTCTTCGTGATCGAACCGGAGCACATCCGGTCCGGCTTCGAGCAGGAAACTCGCCAAGCCATTCACTTCGTGCCGCTCCATCAGGGCGCGCGTGTGCTCGATGTGATCGGCGGCGACCAGAAGACGGTGCCGGGATCGATCAGCAGTTCATTGGTGTAGGCCGTGCGAACGATTGCCCCGTCCACGCGGCGATGCGCTCGTCGTTCCTGCCGATGTGGGCTGCTGTTTCGGGCGTGAGCCCGGTCGGTTCCGGCCAAAGCCCGCCACCGTGGAGCGACAGCGAGACACCGGCGTCCACGACCGCCCGCACCATCGGCGCTGCGGCATAGCACCACCCGTGCAAGGGGTCGTGCAGGCAATGAAGCACGGGATCGGGCACACGCTGTCTCCTCGTCCGGAAAGGCTGGCGGCGGCGCTCCGTGACGCGCCGTGCGTTCGCCGACCAGTCGGTCCGCTTGAGATAGGCGCTGCAAAGTCCGGTTGTTATCTGGCGTGTTTCCCCAAGAGCTTGTAGCGCATCTTAAAGATGGAAGACCTCCGCCAATATGCGGTCTTTGCCGAAACCGTGTCGGCGGGCTCGATGAGCGCCGCCGCGCGACGCCTTCGGATGACGCCGTCCGCCGTCAGTCAGACGATCCGGGCGCTGGAGGCGCGCACCGGCATCGTCCTGCTCCACCGTTCGACACGGAAGCTGTCATTGACCGAGGCGGGCGAGCGCTGCCTGCCGCACTGCCGGCGTTTGCTGGAGGCGGGGAACGCGGCCGCCGCGTCCCTGGCGGCGGCGCGCGACGCGCCGGTGGGCGAACTCCGCATCGCCGCGCCGGTCGGCTTCGCCGCCCATGTCTCGCCGGCCCTGGCACCGATGCTCGCCGACTGGCCGGCCCTGACCCTGCGCCTCATCGTCGACGACCGGCTGGTCGACCTGATCGATGCGCGGATCGACCTGGCGTTGCGCGTGGGAACCCTGCCCGACACCGATTGGATCGGTCGCAAGCTGTGCGACTTGGAGCGGATCCTCTGCGCTTCCCCGGCCTATCTCGATCGCAGGGGGGTGCCGGTGGCTCCCCGCGACCTTGTGGACCACTCCTGGCTGATGATGGCCGATGCCGATGGCCATCGATCCGCACTGGATACGGTGTCGCCGCACGCCTCCGTCACAGTCGCTCTGGTGGGACCCGGCGATACGAACGAGCACATCCGTGCGGACGTCCGGATCAGCACGACCAATCAGATCGCCTTGCAGCAGCTGTGCGAGGAGGGAATGGGCGTCGCACCTCTGTTCGTCCCCGATGCCCGTCCGGCGCTGGAACGCGGCACCCTCGTGCGCCTGTTGCCGGGTTGGACACTCCCACCATCGCCGGTCACCATGATCACTCACCGCGGCAGTGGCGAAACAGCGAAGGTAAGGGTCGCAGCCGACGCCCTGAAGCGCTATTTCTCGACACTGCCCGGCATTGGGTAATCCCGACAATCCATCGCGGTCAGGCGCCTCGAAAAGTCTGTCGAACGCAACAGGTGCTCCCATCGAGTGAACAGCGCTTCGCCGAATCTTTGAGAATGATGCGCCAGCTCGCCGTTGCGGGTCAGACGCCCCTTGCATGTCGGCGGACGTTCGACGGGTTGCGATCACGCTGTCACCCGCGCGAAGGGCCGACGCGGCGATTGCGCGGCCCAGGCCGCGCGTGGCGCCGGTGATGAACCAGATTCTTGTCATGGCACTCTTCTGGAGCTCGCGGTTGGAAGCGATCCGACGACCGCGGCGATGGCGAAGACCAGCACGGCGACCGCGGCCAGCAGCGAGTGGCGCAGGCCGGCCGTGACGCTTGCCTGCGAGGAGACGAGCGATCCGAACAGGGCCACGCCCAGCGCACCGGCGACCTGCCGGGCGGTGTTGATGACCCCCGATCCGATCCCGCCGCGATCGGCCGGCAGACTGGTGAGTGCGACCGCCATGGTGGCGGGAGTCGCCGCGGCGATGCCGGCCCCGGCCATGACGAATGCCGGGATCATCGTCACGAACGCCGACGATGCGCTGACGGGCAGAAGCGCGAGGTAGCCGGCGGCGGCGAGCGCCAGGCCGCCGGCGATCGTCGTACGGGACCCGAGACTGGATTGAAGCCTGCCGGCGAGCGGATTCACCGCCAGCATCACGGCCGTCATCGGCACGTAGGCGAGGCCCGTCTCGAACGCCGAACGGCCCTGCTCGCGCTGCAGGAAGAGGCTGAGGACGAAGATCAGTCCGTAGAAGGCCAGATTGATCGCGCAACCCGCGCCCAGGGCGACCGAGAAGGCGTTATTATACTTGACGTACCCAACGGTGCGGGGTACGTACTGGGCATAGGAATTAAACCGATGCCGTCCGCCCTTTCTGCCCCGCACTTTCACAACGAAGAAGCCGCCTACGCCTACGTCGAGGCGCGCATCTGGCCGCAAGGTCCGGTGTGCCCGCGTTGCGGCGGCATGGACCGGAACGGCAAGCTGGCGGGCAAGAGCACCCGCGTCGGCACTTACAAGTGCTACGAGTGCCGCAAGCCCTTCACCGTGAAGATCGGCACCATCTTTGAGGCGTCGCACGTCGCCATGCACATCTGGTTGCAGGCCATGTACCTTGTCGCCGGTAGCAAGAAGGGTGTTAGCTCCAACCAACTTCACCGCATCCTGGGCGTCACCCTTAAGACCGCTTGGTTCATGTCGCACCGCATTCTTGAAGCCATGCGGTCGGGCGACTTGGCCCCGTTCGGCTCCGATGGTGGTGCGGTGGAGGTTGATGAAACCTTCATTGGCCGAGTGAAGGGCAAGGCTGTCCGCCACGGTTATGAGCACAAGATGAAAGTGCTGGCGCTCGTGGAGCGCAACACCGGCAAGACCCGCATGATGGTCGCTGACAATCTGACCGCCGCCTACATCGCGCCGATCGTGCGAGAGAACGTCGCCCGTGAGGCCGTATTGATGACCGACGAAGCGCGTCATTATGTGAAGGTCGGTCGGGAGTTCGCAGCTCACGGTGTGGTTCGTCACATGGTCGGCGAGTACGGGCGCGGCTTCATCAACACCAACACCATCGAGGGCAGCTTCTCCATCTTCAAGCGCGGTATGCGGGGCATCTACCAGCATTGCAGTGAGAAGCACCTTCACCGCTACCTTGCCGAGTTCGAGTTTCGTTACTCCAACCGGGTTGCCAACGGCATGAACGACACTGACCGCGCCGATGCTATGTTGCGCGGCGTGGTCGGCAAGCGGCTCACCTATGAAACGACTGGTCGGGGAGCGTAAGGGCAATGGCAAAGAAGCCGAACAAAGCCGACGAGAAGCCGCAGATCGAGCGGTTCCGCGAAGCCGTGCGCAATATGGTGACCGCTGGCGAACTAAACCCCACAGAGGCCGATGAGGCTCTTTCAACTCTAGTGCTAAAGACCGCATCAAACGAGACACATGTTATGAGGCCCGACGCGCAAGACGTTGAGAGTAACCTCAATAACTAAGTGCGCCTCGTTGGGCGCTGCTGAATTGGAAACTAGGAGCCTGTCCGTATCGATATTCAGCCGTGATACCAACGTGTCACTTTCCATCAAGGTATAAACTAGATTGCTCCCTATAGTGGGCGAGCGTTTGTCCTCGGCTATTTCAGGATTACGTAAAGCATCGAGTAACGTCTTGACTCTGTTGTCTATATCCCCACCTTGTGAGATAAGTTGTCCGGGGTCTTGTTGTCTTAAAAATAGAATATCTAGTTCACAATTCAGGCTGAGAGACCTTCTAACTAGTGGCAAAAAGCTAGTACAGTTTATTTGTATTTCTGTAAGTAGGTCATTTCCCCATCCGTTCTTTGCCTTGTCTCTAGGACCGAGTTCTCCCTTTTCTCCACGCATAATTGCTATACCTCCGCTTGCTGGAGGAGTTGCGCCTTCGCGAAGAAGGACTTGGAGCGAATGGTGAGTCGACCAAAGGTTTTGCAGCTGAGGGCTTATCTTTGCCCGAATAGCCGCAATTTCTTCTGGTTTGGACTTGTTACCGCTCGCAGAAAGTGGGCCGCTGTAAACAAGATGGAAACGCATGATGTTCCTCACCGGCCCTTCCCGAGCGCCAAACTGGAACTCTGCCGACGCGGCCTCAATGCTCATTTAGCAGCCCCGCTTGCATTTGGGTACGGGAAATATGACAACGCCTTGGGTAAGGTCGGGCATCGCGCGGTCCTCTGATGGTTGCCCTCCAGAAGATCGGACATGATCCGTGTTTGAGAATGGACGAGTTGATGAACGACCTTGTAAGCCTGACTGAATAATGGCCGACGTCCATCCCAGCGATTTTGGCGCATTGCGTTCGTTCGCGGCGGTGGCCGAGGCACTGAGTTACAGTCGGGCCGCCGCCACGCTCGGCGTGTCCGCCTCCTCGCTCAGTCAGGCGGTGCAGGGATTGGAGCAAAGGGTCGGGGCGCAATTGCTCAATCGGACGACGCGCAGCGTCTCGTTGACCGAAGCGCGAGCAGCGCTGCTGCGACGCGTCCGCCCTGCGCTGGACGAACTCGGCGAGGCGATGGTCGAGGCGCGATCGCATCGCGGGCGGATCGCAGGCACGCTGCGCGTCCATGCGTTTCCGATCGCATCGGAGTTGTTCATCGAGCCCAGACTTGCAAAGTTTGCGCGCTCCAACCCGGATGTGGTGCTCGACCTGACCCTCGATGACGTGGTCATCGACCTGGTCGCCGGCGCGTTCGATATCGGTGTGCGCTTGGGCGAGCTGATCGAAGGCGACATGGTGAGCATCCCGCTCGGCTCCGAGCTTCGTCAGGTCGCCGTCGCCTCCCCCTCCTACCTGGCCGAATTCGGCAGACCGTCGACCCCGCACGACCTCGTCGATCACCGCTGCCTCCGCTGGCATTGGCGCGGCAATCCCGAGCCCTATGCCTGGGAGTTCTGCAGGGACGGTCGCTGGTTCTCGGTTGCGGTCGACGGCCCTCTGATCGCGGATCGGCGGGAGACGTGCGTCCAGGCGGCGGTCGATGGCGCGGGGATCGCGTTCGCGGTCGAGGCGGTCGTGGCCGCGCGGATCGCGTCCGGAGCGCTTGTTCCCTTGCTACAGGACTGGTCGGTGCCGTTCCCGGGCTTCTACCTGTGCCATCCGCGCCAACACCTCATGCGACCGCCGCTCCGCGCCTTCATCGACACGATGACCACCCAACAGAATGGTTGAGGGTGCCCCATATTGAAGACATTAGCTTCTTCCTCAAAAACGGAAGAAATGTGAGATCACGGCTGCAAATCGGTCACCGCCTTGCCGGAGGAAAAGTCCATCGGCACGGAAAGGTGATCGTGAACGAAGAGCCATTCGCCGTCGATCTTGCGCAGGCACTTGGTGTCGCGGATCCATATGTCGATATCATGACCGCTCATCCGGCCGGCAATCCGCGTCATGCCATAAGCGAAGCCCACGTCCGGCGAGCATTTCACCTGGACATCACGGTGCTCAAGTACAGGGTTCCCTTCGATCGCGCCGAAGAAATCGCCCCAGCTCTTCCATAGATCTCTCGGCCTGCATATTCGAGCGGCGGCATGAGATCGTAGGTCACGATCTCGTCGCCGGGCGCGTAGAAAGCCATGATGCGGTCCACATCCTTGGTTTCGAAGGCGACCTTCCAATCGTCGAGGAGCTGCCGGATCGTGGCGATGTCGTCTGCGGTCCCGATATTTTCGATGACCACTGGCATGGTCTGTCTCCTTTGTTGATTTCGTGATGGCAAGCCAAACGTTGAACCAATCTAATACCAATATTCACGGATCAGAACCCGTGAGGCCATTTGCGGAGAGCAAGCGACATGATCCGCCAGGGTTGCTCGACAAGCTTGTTCCAGGCGTCGCAACAATGGTCGACGATCTCGTCGAAGGAGCCGAACACACGGTTCGAGAGCCAGTTGTCGCGCATGAACTGCCACACGTTTTCCTGCGGGTTGAGCTGCGGGCTTTTCGATGGGATCGCGACGATCCAGATGTTGGCGGGCAGCGCGAGCTTGGGCGTCAGGTGCCAACCGGCCTGATCCATGAGAAGTACGGCGTGCGGGCCGGGCGCGACGTGCGGTGCGATCTCCGCCAGATGCAGGTTCATGGTGTCGGTGTTGCAGAACGGCAGGCCGAGGCCGCAGGACGAGGCCGGCCGCCCATTCGACAGGTTCAGGACAGGCTTGCCCTCCTGCGGGCAGATCGCGCCGAAGATGTGGGCGGATTTGGTGCGCTGATCGTGCGGTGCCGAGGGACGCGTTCCCCGCTTCGCCCATCGCCTCGTGATCTTGTTCTTCTGCCCGATCCGGGCCTCGTCCTGGAACCATATCTCTACGGGAGTGCCCCGCGGGAGGGACGCTCTGACCTTGTCCACCTCGGCGGCAAAGCCCCCCTTTTTGAAGGTCTCGATCGCGTCCGGATCCTGGGCATGGTGCTTGGGCCGGGCCGAGAGCTTGCGGTAGCCAAGGGCGCGTAGCTCGCGGCTCAAGGTCGGCCGCGAAACCGATAGCGAGAAGTCGTCCTAAAGCATCTGTGGCAGGTCGATGATCCGCCAGCGCACCACCCCGTGGACGGCTGGTATAGAGCCTCGCTCGATCGCCTCGACGAGCGCCGCGCGATGAGCAGCTTTCAACAGCGACTGCGGCCCTGGCGCCTTTCGATCGATCAGCCCGTCAGGACCCGTTGCGTTGAACTTCATCACCCAGTCCCGCACGATCTGCAACGTGACCCCGTCGATCCGCGCGGCCTCCGTCCGGCTCGCCCCTTCATAGATTGCGGCCAGCGCGAGCAAACGCCGGGCCTGCGCACCATCCTTTGAACGTCTAGCGGTGCCTGTCACCGAAATGACGTCGAAGTCAGCGCGAAGCGCAATGGCATGGCAACTCCAGTCTGTTTGCCATCTTGAATCAGGGGCCGCCACTGCTAGCAGCCCTCACGAGTTACGATCCGCGAACGTTGGTATGGCATGCACATAATCAAATCTGCGGAGGTTACGGGTTCATGGGTATGAAATTTAAGTCCTGATAATCCCAACTAAAGTCGGCTAATGGAGAAACAGGCTTCATTGTCACCTTGTCTATTGAGCCATCTGCATCCAGAGCAAAGGTAACATAGGCGGGTTCCGCTGACGGATCGTCGAACAAGGTGCGAAAGGTGTCGTACTGCCAATGCTCCAGCCGCCCGGCCAAGCCCGGCGTCCGTGTGAAGTCGATCCGCAACCCGCCGCCCTCCTGGCGGATGACGATCGGACCGTACCAGGGGTCGACATATTGGCCCGCATAGCGCGCCAGCGGCAGCGACGGGCCGACCTTGGCAGGCGACGACTGCGACTGCTGGACAACGGCCAATGCTGCCTTAATACGGTCGGACTTGATCGCGCGAAAGGCCGCCGGCCAATCCTGTGTCGGCTTGTCCAGATAATGGTCGAGCAAGGTGTACTGCAATCCGCGCAGGACTTCCCCGTCCTCCGAATTGATCAGGATGGTGAAGCCCACGTTCTTCTCCGGCACCAGCACTACAAGCGACAGGAAGCCGAACACCGCGCCTCCATGCGACACGATCTTGGCGCCCTTGTAGTCCTGCACGTCCCAGCCGAGCGCGTAGGTGTCGAATAACGGCTGCGCGGCCTTTAACGGATCCGGCAGCGGCGGATTTGGCTGGATGACAACCGGGGTCCACATGTCGCGTGCAACGCGCTCGCTGAATAGTCGACCGCCGTCCGGCATCTTACCGGATGCGAGCTGCACCAGCATCCAGGTGGCCATGTCACTGGCGCTGACCGTCATACCGCCCGCAGGCGCACCATTGCGGCCAAGCTCGTCGCGCTCCTCAAGCACAGATAAGTCTCCGAGCCCACGAAGTGCGCCGCCAAGCCGGGCGTGCGGAAAGGCGCGATTAACAACGTCGAACCGAGTCAGGTCCGTCTTCGACTCGTCCATGTGGAGCGGGGTTAAGATGTGCTGGCGGACGAAGTCCTCCCATGTCTGTCCGCTCACCTCCTCGATCAGCTGGCCGGCGACCATGTAGAGCACGTTATCGTAGGCGTAGACGCTGCGGAAACTGCTCGCCGGTTTCAGGTAGCGCAGCCGCTCCACGCTCTCCCGACGCGATCGGTCGCTGCGCGGTACGAGCAGAAGGTCGCCCTCGCCGAGACCCAAACCGCTGCGGTGAACGAGTAGGTCGCGCACTGTGATCTCGCGAGTCACCCAGGGGTCGTACATCGCAAACCAAGGCATGTGCTTAATCACCGGATCGTCCCACGCGATCTTGCCCTGATCCACCAGCAGCGCGAGCGCGGCGGTGGTGAACGCCTTGCCAGTGGAGCCGTTGGGGAAGATCGTTTCCGCATCGACCGGCTCAGCCCCGCCCAGCCTGCGGACACCAAACCCCTGGTCGAAGGTGACTTGGCCGTCCTCCACGATGCTGATCGCCATCCCCGGCACACCAACGTCTTGGCGCAGCCGCTCCACCTCTTCGGCGAAGCCGGCGGGCGGGGCGGCACGCAGGGGAGCGGCGACCCACAGCGCCAGCACCGCTGCCGTCGAGAGGAACCGTACGGTCGCATTTCCAGGCATCAATCGTCCTCCACCAGGTGATAGGTCATGTAGGCTGGGATGCGAAGGCGAGGCGCGCACCCGCGTCGGTGCGGCAGAACTGGATGCGATCGCAGGGCCGCCGACCGGGCTGGAGCACATGGCGCTCGGTATAGTTGGCGAAAGGCTCGTCGGAGACCCGCTCGACGATGTAGCCGGCGATTGCAGCGCCGTAGTTGGAATGTGCGACCTCCGTACCTGACTCCCAAGCCGCAGTGGGCACGTGCGCCTTCAGCCACCCGACATGGGGTTCGGGCAGGGTCGGAGGACGGCGGATGAAGTCGTCGACGTCGCTGAGGCCGGGGCTGTGCGAGAACAGATCCCGCACCCGGATCGGCCGGTCGCCGATGGTCGGCACATCGAAGTCGATGTAGCGGCCGATGGGCGCGTCGAGCTCGACCCGGCCGCGCTCGATCTCCTGGGCGAGCGCGATCCAGGTGTACAGCTTGCTGATTGAGCCTGGACGCACCAGCGTGTCCAGGCCATCAACCGGCATCGTGCGGGTAGTGTCGCGGAAGCCATAACCGCGCGAGAAGAGGATGCGATCGTCCTGGACCACGGTGACGACAGCGCTGGCCACCTCACCCGAGGCGACCTCCTGCGCCACCGCGCCGTCCACGAAAGCGGCCAAGTCGGCCAGATTGGCGGGCGCAGTGATCTGCTGGTTTGGCACATGAGGGGGTTCAGCGAAACCGGGGGACGGAAGTACGAGAGCGCCGGCGAGCAGCCAGGCGACCGCGTGGCGGCACATGAGGGTCATGCGAGCATTTCCTCAGGCGAAGGCTTTCTACCGCGAACCAGCCGGGCGACGCCGACCGTGAACAGCGGCACGAGGTAGACTGCGATGATCGCGTAGGCGAGCAGGCGGTAGCCCCGGCCGATCAGCGCGACCAGGCCGAAGCGGCTGGCGACGAACACGCAGGCGGTGAGCACAAGCGCGGCGAGCCCCGCCCGTCCCCAGCTCCCGAATGCGGCCCCCCTGCGTTCGCGCAGCCAGCCGGCGACGCGCTCGTTGATGGCATGGACCGCGCCGACACCGCTTTCCAGGAGCGCCAGGAAGACCATCAGCTGGAAGGCATAGCGGAACGGAACCAGACCGAATTGTGCCAGGATCACGTCGGAGGGCAAGGGCGCATCCGAGATCCCGGGCAGGAAGGCCAGCATCGCCAGGAAGAACAGCAATGCGGGCACCATCGCGATCGGCCCGGCCAGCAGGCCGGCCACCGCCGCCTCGCCCGGACGCGTCACGTGGCGCAGGCTCGGCAACACGATGATGGCGGCGACCGCGTTGTAGCTCGCATAGGTCAGCCCGCTGGCGAACCACCCGTCGCCCGTGCGACCGCCCGCCAGCGCCGCGCCGATGCGATCACCCAGCTGCGTAACGGACAGGACCAGGAACACGGCGTAGACGGCGTAGAGGAACAGGGTGGCGTATTTGAACAGGCCCTCCACCGCGTCCTCGCCGAGCGCCGCGACGATAACGGTCGCGAGCGCGAAGGCGACGGAGCCCGCGATCAGCGGCAAGCCCAGGGTGGCCGCACCGATCTCCCCCGACGCCGCCGCGAACACCCCCAGGATCAAGACGACAAAGGCGAGGTAGGCGAACTCGAACGCGGGCCAGCCCGGCCCGAGCAGCGCCTGAAAGAATGTGCGGTAATCCGAGGCGCGCACACGCACGGCGAACGCGAAAGTAAGTGCGCAGATGACGCTCCACAACGCCATGGCGAACAGGATGCCGCCGAGGCCGCCCCAGGGGCCGGCCGGCAGGAAGAATTCGGCCAGCTCTCGACCCGTGGCGTAGCCGCCGCCGATCACCACGCCGTTGAAGGCGACCGCGGGCAGCAGATAGCGCTGGAACGCGCTGGCACGTGGCGGGGCGGCCGCCTGGTTCATTCCAGGGACCGGAGGCAATCGTCAACCAGCCGGTCGAACGCGGTGCCGCCCCGGATCGGATCGGCCGCCGGCAAGCCAAGCCTCTGTCCCTCGTGCTCCATCAGCGCCTCGGCATCCTGCGCTGTGTAGGCGGACGTGTTGAACGACAGGCCGACGCAGCGGATCGCCGGATTGGTGAGACGGCCAAGCGTCACGGTCGCCTCGATCAGCCGCTCCACCGTCGGCAAGGCACGATCGGGCGAGCCGAGCACCGTCGGTCGCCCCGGATCGTGGCAAGCCACGAAGCCGTCCGGCTGGCTGCCGTGCAGCAGGCCTAGCGAAACTGCGGCGTAACCGGGATGAAACAGCGATCCCTGCCCCTCGATCACATCCCAGTGGGCCGGGTCGGCGTCCGGCGACAGCATCTCCGCCGCGCCGGACACGAAATCGACCACCACGCTGTCGATCGGGACGCCGCGGCCGGCGATCATGATGCCCGTCTGCCCCGTTGCGCGAAAGTCGGTGTCGACGCCCCGCGCGGCCAAGGCGCGCGCCAGCGCCAAAGCCGTGTATTTTTTGCCCAGAGCGCAGTCGGTGCCGACAGTCAGCAGGCGCCGACCGGACCGCTTGCGGCCTGTTCCGACCGAGATGTCAGCGGGAGGAACCCGAAGATCGATCAGCCGCGATCCGCCGCGCTCCGCCGCCGCGACGAGGATGGAATAGGAGGCGAGGCGCTTGTGCATCCCGCTGACAATGTCCAGCCCCGCCTCGGCCGCTCGGACGAGCGACGGCAGCCAGTGATCCGAGATAATCCCGCCGCGATTGCTGACGGCCAGGACAAGAGACCGTGCGCCCGCCCGAGCGGCGACGGCGGCGTCCATCCTGGGCAGTCCCAGATCAAGCGCGCCGTCGCCCGTTGCCCAGTGCGCCAGGCACTTGTGAGGCGCCCAGTCGCGCAGACCGAAGGCCGTCTTGGCGTAGCCGGGTTCCGTCACGTCACCGGTGAACAGCAGGTAGGGCGCATCAAACGCGGGCGGCGCGGTCGCCTCCGCCACCGTCACTCGCTGCGTCCGTGCAAGCTGATTGCCATCTGGCGGCACCCTCGTTCCTTCTCTCACCCTCGACGTTAGTAAGACAGAGTTGCCGGTTTCTGTCCAGAAAACTTCATCCTGTTCCGGACCGTCACCAACAGGTCGGCGGCCGCCTCGTGCGCGGACTCGTGCGGCCGGCCAGCCTCGCAATGCGCCCGCACCGCGTGGATCGCCGGTCCGCACAGCTGCGTGCCGCCAGGACCGTCGAGGACGATCCTCTGCGACTCACGGATCGCGGGGAAGCGGGTCCGCACCTCCTCGAGCGGGAAATCCGCCACGATCGCGTCAGTCGCCACGGCCATCCATCACCCGCGCCAGCGGTGGATCAAGAGAGCGCAGCAGCAGCGCGGCCACGCCCGCCAGGCCGGCGAGCATCAGGAAATAGGCGGGGGGAGCGAGGCGGCTCCACAAAGTGCCGATCACGCCGGCGGCCAGGCTGCCGCTGAAGATCGTCACGAACCAGGCGGCCACCGTGGTCGCGCCGAAGCGGGCCGGCGCCAGACGCGCGAACAGGCCGAGGCCGGTCGGCAGGATGAACAGCTCGCCGAAAGTGAGCACGGCAAAGAACAGCACCAGCCAAATCCACCCGGCAGCGGCACCGTCTGTCCACGCGGCTATGGCGGCGAGGAGGAGGTAGGCGCCGCCCACGACGCCGGCACCTAGGGCCATGCGACGCGCCGGCCGCTCGGCCACGCCTCCCTTGGCCCGCCTCGCCCACCAGGCGAGCAGGAAGGGGGTGAACAGCATCACGAACAGCGGGTTGAGCGACTGGAACCAAGTCATCGGAATTTCAAAGGATCCCGCCGCGCGATCCACGCCGCTGTCGGCCCAGAGCGCCACCGTGTTGCCCAGCTGCTCATAGGCGCTGCGGAACACCGTGACGCTGAGCGCGATGCCGCCCAGCACCAACAGCGTGTCGCGCCCGCTGCTCGCCGCGTCCGGCCGCGGCAGTCCCGGCGGAGACATGGTCGGCTCCGCCACGGCCGCCGGATCGTCGCGCCGAAGCCCGTCCTGTCGGGGCAGGAGAGGCTGACCGAGCACGTAGATCAGCAGGCCCGCGACCATGCCCACTCCCGCCGCGCCAAAACCATAATGCCAGCCATAGACCTCGCCCAAGGTGCCGCAGATCAGCGGGGCGAGGAAACCGCCGATGTTGATGCCGACATAATAGACGTTGTAGGCCGACCCCACGCGCGGATCGCCCTTTTCGTACAGATCGTCGATCTGGCTGGGCAGGCTGGGCAGGAACAGGCCGTTGCCCAGCGCGATCGTCACCAGGGCGACGTAGAACAGCGGCTCGGAGGCCATCATGAAGTGACCGAGCGCCATGATCGACCCGCCGAGCAGGATGGCGCGCCGCTTGCCCAGCAGACGGTCGGCGAGCACGCCGCCGAAAATCGGCGTGAAGTACGCGCAGGCCGTGTAGGCGCCATACACCAGGGACGAGTGCTCCTGCGAGAAGAGCAGCTGCTTGGTCATGTAATAGACCAGCAGCGCACGCATTCCGTAGTAGGAGAACTGTTCCCACATATTGGTGAGGAACAGCACGGTCAGGCCGCGCGGATGGCCGAACCAGGTCCGCTCGTCCGCCATGCGGTCCAGCGTCGTCACGCCGCCAGCGCCTCGCGCGATCCCCAGACCTCGTCGCCGGCGAACACAGTCCCGTCCCGGTACACGACGCCGGACGTCCGGTCCTCGACCAGGAAGGTTGGCCCATCCAGGTCGACAAGATCGGCCACCTGGCCGAGCACGAAGCCGGGCGCGGTGGCCAGGCTGGTGGCCACCATGGTGCCGACCATCACACCAAGCCCCAGCCGCCGCGCCTCCGCCGCCATCAGCAGCCCCTCCGTCAGCCCGCCGCACTTGTCGAGCTTGATGTTCACGACGTCGAAGCGGCCGGGTGCGGAGGCGACGTCGTCCAGGCAGAGCAGGCTCTCGTCGCCGGCGATCGGGATGGGCGAGTCGAAGCCGTCTAGATCCGCCTCCGACCCGCGCGCGAGCGGCTGTTCCAGGAGGGCCACGTCGACCTCCTGAAGCACCTCGATCAATCGTTCGAGCGCGTCGCGGCCGTAACCCTGATTGCCGTCCACGCCGAGCCAGACATCGGGCCGGGCCGCGCGGACCGCCCGCAGTCGCGCCCGGTCCAGCTCGAGATCGCCCGTCAGCTTGACCTTTATGGATCGCGCGTGATCGTAGGCGGTGGCCTTGCGCCCCATCGCCGCCGGCTCGTCGGCGCCGATGGTGAAGGTGGTGAGGACGGGCGTCGGCTCGTTCAACCCGGCCAGCCGCCAGACCGTGGTGTCGGCGCGCGCCGCCTCCAGCTCCCACAGGGCGGCGTCCACCCCGTTGCGCGCGCCGCCGGGCGGCAGGATGGCGCGGAGGTCCTCGCGGCTCGGCCCCGCCTCGATGGCGGCCCGTGCGCCTTTCAGTTCAGAGAGCATGTGGTCGGTGTCGTCGCCGGTGTAATACACCCCGCTCGCCTCCCCGCGCCCGCGCCACTCACCGTCCGACAGGGTGACCAGGACGACGGGTGCGTCGTCGAAGACGTGGCCCGAGATGCGGAACGGCTCGGCGAGCCGCAGAACCTCGGTCGAGACCTCCATCCGCAGCGCCATCAGTAGTTCACCGTCATCGCCATCAGGTTGAAGCGGATGGCGACGTAGAGGACCACCAGCGTCGCCAGCAGGATCAGGACGTTCCACACCACGCGGGTCCAGCGCCGCCGGTCCCGGACCGTCGCCCACAGGTTCCAGCCGGCGATGCCCACCGCGCCGACGAACACGATCGCGCCCGCGACCTGGAGCAGCCACAGGACCGGGTCGAAACCGGCGGTGAGCTTCGCCAGATCGGCGAACATCGCGCTGACCGCGACCACCCAGCCCGCGAGGGCGAGCAGGACCAGCAGCGCCATGATCCTGGTGGCGCGATAAGCGCGGCGGCCGTGGCCCTCCACACCCAGCGACGCCTGGTAGCGCCGCCGGACGAACCAGCTGCCCGGCCAGTAGAGGAACGTCAGCAGGAGCACCGCCATGCTGACGTAGAGCGCGGGCAGGATCCAGGCGCTCGACAGCCCGGCGGGCACCCGGTCGAACACCATGAAGGGGGACATCATGTCCATGCTCCAGCGCACCACCCGTCCGTCCACCACCTTCGCGGCCAGTCGGTCCGCGCCGTATCTGTCGCGCCAGACGAACGGGGCGATCTCCACCCACTCCCGCGGACGGCCGTTGGTGCCGGTCAGCGACGGCACCAGCAGCTCGCCCTTCGGCCCGACCGACACCTTGGCCTGGGAGATCAGGCCGATCGCCTTCAGGAAGTTGGAGTCCGACCGGCGGCTGTTCTGCCAGAGACCGGCCACCATCCGCGCGTGCTCGGCCGAGGTCTTCGCATCCATGCGCCCTTCGGGCTCCGGTCCCGGAAAATAGCGATCGGCGAAGTCGTTGAACAGGGCCGCGCGCAGGGTGCCGGACGCACCCGCCTTGCCGCCGCTGTTGAACGAGTAATAGATCCCGACATTGTCGGCCAGGAACAGGTGCAGCGAACTGTGGAACGCCTGCAGGTCGCCCAGATGGGCGATCACCTCGCGCCCGTTCACGTTGGTTTCGAAGAAGCCGAGCGCCATGCGATTGAGCGGCGGGATGATCGCCGACGAGTTCAGCCCGCTGACCGGGCTGTGGTGCATCAACCGCGCCGTCTCCGGCCGCAGAATGCCGCGCCCCTCCTCCAGATGCGACAGCATGAACTTGGCCATGTCGAGGCCCGACGCCGCCATCGAACCCGCCGGAAAGGGGCCGATCAGCTCGTACTTGGACGCCGGCTGCCCCGGTTTCGGATACCCTTCCGACGCGTGGTCAACGAGAGCGGGCGGCAGGGGCTGGCGAAAGGTCGCCGTCTTCATGTCGAGCGGTCGGAAGATGTTCGCCTCGACATAGTCGTCGAACGGCTGGCCCGACACACGCTGCACGATATAGCCGGCGAGCGCGGTCGCGTAGTTCGAGTAAGCGGGCGTCGTGCCCGGCGCGAAGATGCGCTCGGGCACCCAGCCCTTCAGATAGTCGCCCAGCGGCCGGAGATTGTTCGGGTCGAAGAAGCTGATGTCCTTCGCCTGCTCCTCGAAGCCCGCCGTATGGGTCATGATCTCGCGCAGCGTGATCGGCTTGCCGTCGCGCGGCGGGATGCGGAAATCGAGATAGCTGTTGACGTCCTGATCCAGGTCGAGCTTGCCGCGCTCCACCTGCTGCATCACCGCCGTCCAGGTGATCAGCTTGGAGATCGAGCCCGGCCGGAAGAGCGTGAGGTTCGGATCGACGGGCGTCTTCTTCTCCAGGTCCGCATAGCCATAGCCGCGCGCCGTCAGGACCTGCCCATCCTTCACCACCGTCACCACCGCACCGGGAATGTCACCACTGTGCAGCGCATAGGGCAGATAGCCGTCCAGCCAGGCGTCCACGTCCTGCTTCGTCAGCGCGGGCACGCCGGACGGTGCGGCGTTGACGGGCGGAGTTGCCGCCGACGGCGTGCCCACCTGCGGCGTCAGAACACTCTCCAGCGGCCCCTGGGCCGCCGCGGCGACGCCGAGCGCGATGGCCAATCCGGCCAGCCACTTTGCAAACCGGTTTTGAAACGCCATCGACCCCTCCACCCTTCCGCGGCGCTGACGAGGGACGGACGTCCAATGTCGCGTCGCGCTTATCAGGACAACGTGATCCCAATCAGAAATTCCGTCAAGCACCCTGTCGCGCTTTGGCTTGAAAGCGGCTGCCCCGTCTCCGGCCCCCGCCTCCTGCCCCCGCCTCCTGCCCCCGCCTCCGGCGATTGCCGAACCGGATTGCTCGTCTTACCATGGTGGGCAGCTCATCCGCCTTGCCGCGCGATCGAGCCCTCGGACCAGGCAGGAGCAGACATTGAGCGCGGATCAGCCGACCCTGGGAAAGGCGCTCCGCCAGCTGCGGGCGGCCAACGGCTGGACGCTGAAGCAGATGAGCGAGAGCAGCGGCATCCCGGTGTCCACGCTGTCCAAGGTGGAGCACGACCGCCTGACGCTCACCTATGACAAGCTCCTTCAGATCAGCCAGCGCCTGGGCATCCAGGTCTCCGAGCTGTTCGCCTCGCCCTCCGCCGACGGCCCGCGCGATGGCGTCATGGCGCGGCGCAGCATCGGCCGGAGGGCCGACGCCCTGCGGGTGACCACACCGAACTACGATTATTTCTACTTCTCGCCGGAGCTGCGCAAGAAGCGGATGATCCCCATCCTGACCCACATCCGGGCCAAGTCGCTGGAGGAGTTCGGCGCGCTGGTGCACCATTCGGGCGAGGAGTTCATCTACGTCCTTGACGGACAGATGGAGGTCCACACGGAGTTCTACGATCCCGTTTTGCTCGAGGTGGGTGAGTCGATCTACATCGATTCCAAGATGGGCCATGCCTATCTGGCGGGTCCCGATTGCGACGAGGCCACCGCTCTTGCGGTCTGTTCCAGCTCCGAGGAGGATCTTGTGGGCTCGTTGATGACGCTGCACGACAACGCCTCGCGCGACCAGGCGATCGTGGCGCGCACGCCCGCTCCGCCGCGGGCGAGCAGGCGCAAGCGGACGGGCGGCTGAGGCCGAGCCGCCCGCTCTGCCCGCCGATCATCCGGGGCTTTTCAATCGAAAAGAACGGGCGCATCATCCCAGCCGGAAAACAGTAAGCCGCATCAGGTGCGGGATGGGGAGATGGGTATGGGCAGTCGGGTTGAGCTGATCGGCTCCCTGGTGGCGCTGGTGCTGACGGGCTGCGTGCGGGACGGACCGGGGTCCCGGCCCGGTCCGGTGGCGGGTCCGCGCTACGATCTCGTGATCCAGGGCGGCACCATCTACGATGGTTCGGGAGGAGCGCCCTTTGTCGGCGATGTCGGCGTGAACGGCGACCGCATCGCCTATGTCGGGCCGGCGACCCCCGCCGCCGCCGCGCGCCGGATCGATGCGAGCGGACTGGCCGTGACACCCGGCTTCATCAACATGCTGAGCTGGGCCAACGAGTCGCTGCTGGAGGACGGGCGGGGGCAAAGCGACATCCGCCAGGGGGTGACCCTGGAGGTGATGGGAGAGGGCTGGTCGATGGGACCGCTCACGCCCGAGATGAAGCGCCACGACACGGAGCGTCAGGGCGACATCAAATATCCGATCACCTGGACGACGCTTGGCGACTATCTGGAGACGCTGGAAAAACGCGGGATCGCTCCCAACGTGGCGAGTTTCGTGGGTGCCGCGACCGTCCGGATCCACGAGCTGGGCGAAGGCGACGTCGACCCCACGCCCGAGCAGCTCGGCCGGATGCGGGGTCTGGTCCGCGAGGCGATGAACGAGGGCGCGATGGGGGTGGGCAGCGCGCTCATCTACGCGCCCGGCTCGTTCGCGGAGACGGACGAGCTTGTCGCCCTGGCGTCGGCGGCGGCGCAGTGCGGCGGCATGTACATCAGCCACCTCCGCTCCGAAGGCGACCGGATCGTGCCGGCGGTCGACGAGCTGATCGAAATCTCGCGGCGGTCCGGCGCGCCTGCCGAGATCCACCATCTGAAAATGGCGGGCCGCGCCAACTGGGGCAAGCTGGACGAGGTGGTGGCGCATGTGAACGCAGCGCGCGCGGGGGGTCAGCGGATCACCGCCAACATGTACACCTATACAGCGGGTGCCACAGGCCTCGACGCCGCCATGCCGCTTTGGGTTCAGGCGGGTGGACTGGAACAGTGGATCGAGCGGCTGAAGGATCCGGCGATCCGCCGCCGCGTCGCCGCGGAGATGCGGGCACCGGGCCAGGACTGGGAGAACATGTTCCTGGGGGCCGGCCCCGACAAGATGCTGCTGTCCGGTTTCAAGAGCGAGGCCCTGAAGCCGTTGACGGGCAAGACCCTGTCCGAGGTGGCGGCCATGCGCGGCACGTCACCCGAAGAGACGGCCATGGATCTGGTGGTGGAGGATGGTTCGCGGGTGGGCACGGTGTATTTCCTGATGTCCGAGGACAACGTGCGCCGCGAAGTGGCGCTCCCGTGGATGAGCTTCGGCTCCGACGCGGGCGCGCCGTCGGCCGAGGGCGTGTTCCTGCGCTCGAGCGATCACCCGCGATCCTATGGCAACTTTGCTCGGCTGCTGGGGCGGTACGTTCGCGACGAAGGGGTCATTCCGATGGCGGAGGCCGTGCGCCGGCTCACCTCGCTGCCCGCCTCTAATCTCGGCCTCGCGGAGCGCGGCGCGCTGATGGTGGGCCGCTTCGCCGACGTCGTTGTGTTCGACCCCGCCACGATCAGGGACGTCGCCACCTACGAGAAGCCCCATCAATATGCGGTGGGGATGCGCGACGTGTTCGTGAACGGGGTCCAGGTGCTGAAGGAGGGGGAGCCCACCGGGGCGACGCCGGGCCGGGCGGTGCGGGGTCCCGGCTGGAAGCGCTGTCCCACGGACGTAAAGGATTGAGGTCTGCCAAGCTGATCGGCGACCCAGTGCTGTATGTTCGAGCTGTCACAGAGCTGTGACAGGCAGCAATAGCGCCAAGGCTTGGCCCTACCTCCTCAGAATGAAAGGCCCGCCGTCACGCCGATGGTTCTCGGGCGGACCGGCGAAGCGCTGACGTAGGCTTCTCCGGTGCCGCCAATGGCCGGGTCGAACGTGAGGGTGCTGTAAGAGGCGCTTAGAAGCCCACGGCTGTCGAACAGATTGTTTAGGTATGCTTTGACCGTAAAGCGGTCGAAGTCGATGCCGGCGCGCAGGTCCACCGTCGCATACCCGTCGATCTCCAGCCGGCGACCGAAAGCGGCGCGGTAGTTTGCGTCGAACGCCGTCGGCTGGTCGCTCTTCAGGGACACGTTGCCACCCACGAACGCTGTCGCGCCAGCTCCGACGCCGAACTCGTAGTCGGATGACACCGTAACGGTGAACTCGGGTGCGTAGGGCAGCCGGTCCCCATCAAGACCGCCGATGGCATTGATCCCACCCGGAGGCGCGGTATCGCCCTTCAGACGCGCGTTGTTGTAGGCGAAAATGGCAGTGGCGGTTAGGCCGCTGGTCGGCCGGATCGTGCCGGTCACCTCCGCGCCATAGCTGCGCGCCTTCTGACCGTTGGCATTGGCTGCGAATAGCCCGACACTGGTGTTGACGATCGTCAAAATCTGAATGTCTTTCCAATCCAGATAGTAGGCGGACGCGTCGATGCCGAAGGTGCGGTCCGCCGTCTCAGCCCGCACACCGCCTTCGTAACTGATCAACGTGTCCGCGTTGTACTGGAAGGGGAAGTCCGCCGGAGCGCCGGGGGGGGCGGCGTTGGGTCCACCCGGGCGATAGCCTTTCGCAACCCGCGCATAGACGGCAGTGCGATCGTTGATCTCGAAGCGCGGGGCAACGGAGAAGGTGAACACGTTCTCCGATGAGTTGCCACGGATGACCGACTCTCCGCCCAACTGAGTCAGAAACTGGCGCGAACTCTGCTTGTTGTGGCTGTATCGCCCCCCCAACTCTATGTCGAAGCGTGGCCCCAGGTGAACGGTGGCGCTGCCGAAACCCGCGATCTCCTCGTACTTGGAATCGAGCGTCAGGAAGACGAACTCGGTCAGGTCGCCGAACGGCGTGCCGGTGATCGCGGGGGGGATGAATTGCTGGCTCACGAGCGTGAAGGGCCGGAATCGTTGCGTGATCCGGGAGTTCTCTTTGGTGTAGTAGCCCCCGATTATGAAGTCGATGAAACTCGACGTCGGAGTCGCCAATCGCACCTCTTGGGTGAACTTGTCTGTTTTCACATCGTTCTGAAAGGCTATGCCAACCGTGTTCGGCGCCGCGGGTGCGTAGACGAGATTTGCGAGCGGTCGGACCGGGCTGTTGCTGGCGTCGCCCAGCGTCGGCCTGGCAAGGGTTGAGTAGCTGGTGGCGGAGGTAAGCGTGACCGGCCCGAAGTCGTAATCGACCGTTCCATTGACCAATCGATATTTGGCGCTGCTGCTCTCCTCGATCCTCTCGAAACGGGTCAGCCGGTCGTTGCGCCGACCCGTTGCGACGTCCACTGGCTGCAATGTTTGTGGGTCGGCGTCGAAGGTCGATGGCGACCCCACATCGATGTTCTGGAGCACGCCCAGCACGCGGGCGGTCAGGCGCGAGGTCGGTTCGAACAGCGCGGTGGCGCGACCGCCGTAGCTTTCCGCGTCGTTGATGTTGGAACCACTCCGCCCGACTGCATCAATGAAACCGGCGGTGCGACGATAATAGCCGCTCGCGCGCACGGCCAAGGTCGATCCGAGCGGCACGTTGACGACGGCGTTGCCGAGATATCCCGTCCCGCCGGTCCGCGTGAACTCGACACCGCCGCGCCCGCGTGCGGAAAAGGCGTCGAACTGGGGCGCCTGGGTCACGAACTTCAGGACACCGCTCAATGCATTGGATCCGTACAGCGTGCCTTGCGGGCCGCGCAGCACCTCGATGCGCGCGACGTCGATCGTATCGAAATCGCCCGCGAGCACGCCCGCGTTGGCCAAGCCGCTGCTCGATCCGAACGGCGCGTCATCGACATAGACGGCCACGGTCGACGCGGTGGAGCCCGTGTTGATTCCGCGCAGCACCAGTCGCGATGCGCCCGGCGTGGTCTGGGTCAGGTTGAGTCCTGGAACCAGCTTGGCGTAATCCTGGAAGTTGGTCGCCTCCTGCCGCTCCAGCGTGTCCCCCGCCAGCACGGAGAGAGATTGGGGCACCTCGATCAGCGTCTGCTCGCGTCGCTGGGCGGTCACAATAATTCCGGGGCCAATCGCATCCGCTTCGGGCGTCTCGGACTGGCTCGGGGGGAGCGGTCCATCCGCGCCAGCCGTTTGGGCCGACGCGCCGGTTGCCGCCAGGAAGGTCGCTAGCGCTGTGCTGGCAACCAGATAAACCATACGAGCATCTGTCACGAATCATCTCCCCAGACCGGTTGACCACTGTGCGCCAATCCGTTTCCGAACGCGATGATGGACCGCCTCGTTAGACAATACAATCCCCATTGGGACATACCGTCTTGTCAGGGCCAGAATCTTCTTTCGGGCTTCGTTTCGGGTTGAAGTAAGCAGCCTACGGTTTAATGATGAGTTGGACGCTGGAAAGCGACGCCGATCTCTTCAAAGCTCCGGAGTCGGCTGTTTGGGATGGCGATCTGGTGGGAGTGTAGCGCATCGCGACCAGGTCGTGCGCCTGCCAGCCCGGCATGTCGGCCGCCAGACGATCCTCGAACGCACGGTCGAGATCGTCGCCGCCATAGGCGACCGATCGCCCGGTCGTCTGCGACCAGATCTCGGCGGCTCGTTCGCCGGTGATGGTGTCGGGGCCGACGAGTTCCACCACGGAGTCTGCGCCGAGCGCCTCTCGGTCGAGAAGCGCGTGGACCGCGACGTCGGCGATGTCGCGCGCGTCGATCATGTCCGCCCCTATGCGACCGATCGGGATCGGATAGGTCCCGCCCAGAACCGCGTCCTTCAGGCCCGTGTCGTTCTGGAAGAAATAGGCTGGACGAAGGATGGTGGCGGTAAGGTCGTGATGCCGGATCAGAGCCTCGGCACCGGCCTTGGCGACGGCGTGCGGACAGTCCGGCCAGTCCAGCTTGTTCTGCGAGAAGTAGACGATGTGTTCGACGCCGGCTTCGTGGGCCAGATCGAGGGCGATCAGCGCCTGGGTCAGTTCGGAGGGCGACACCGCACATAGCAGAAACAGCGTGTCGATCCCGGCGAACGCGTCTCGCAGCGAGGCGGGCTTTAGCAAGTCACCTTTTACCGGCGTCATGCCTGCTGGCAGCTTGCACTCCTCAGGATTTGTCGTGAGTATCCGAGCGGTCGCCCCTCGGTCCGCAAGACCCTGCGCGACGAGCGATCCGACCCTGCCGGTTCCGCCGATGATCAGCATAGTCATTGTTCGCTCTCCTTTTTCTGGACTTCGGCAGGCGGCAACGGCCGTCGCTTGCCGCACACCCGACGACCGGGACGCGTCGCGAGCACGCAACGCGGCACTGCTCAGTGAAACGCCGTCCCGCCGTCGACGGTGAGGATCTGGCCGGTCATGAAGTCCGCACCGTCGCTCGCCAGGAACAGACAGGCGCCCACCAGATCCTCGGGCGTCTCCTCCCGCTGGATGGCGCGCATCGCCACGGTGCCCGCCAGCATCTCCTTGGAGTACGCGCTGTTGTTGCGGATGCCCTCGGTGATCGTCATGCCCGGTGCGATGGCGTTGACGTTGATCCCGTCCTTGCCCAGTTCCTTGGCGAGAGAGCGGGTCATCGCGGCGATCGCACCCTTGCTGGCGATGTAATGCAGGTTGTTCGGCGTTCCCAGGAAGATGGTGGCCGACGTCAAATTGACGATACGGCCCCACTTCTTCTCGCGCATGTGCGGAACCACCGCCCGGCTGCAGAGGAACGGCATCATCGTGTTGACGGTGACCACACGGGTCCAGTCCTCTGGCGAGATGTCATCGAGCGGTTGCGGCTTGATCTCGGATGCCAGTGCGGCGTTGTTCACCAGGACATCGACGCCGCCATACTTTTCGTCGATCGTCGCGAAACACCGTTCCACGCTTGCCGGATCCGACAAGTCGCACTGGACCTGATCGATCCCATCGACGTCACCGGCGTCGATGTGTCTGGTTCCAATGACGTGAGCGCCTGTGCCGACGAACCCCTTTGCGATAGCGGCACCGATGCCGGTCGTGGCGCCGGTCACGAGTACGATCTTTCCATCAAGGCTCATGATTCTTCTCCAATTGGTTTCAGACGCGTTCGACGCCTTGCTTTGTCCTACGCGGTGTGTTGCGGACCAAATCCCCCGTAAGGCTTGGCATTGGTGATCCTGCCCGTCACCCAGCCGCCCTTGACGCCGGGATAGTCGGCAAGAAGGCTCTCCATATGCTCGCGCGAGTCCGCCTCGAAGACGGACAGGATCGCCTGCTCCTCCTCGAACAGCCAGATCTGCCGCAGAAGCCCCTGTGCGTAATACTCACGGGACTTCTCATATTCGGACTCGATGCCCTTTTGCTGGTCGTCCGAGGACATCTGGTTGAACTTCTCATTGAAGTTGCCGTGAATCACGAACTGCATGAGCTATCTCCTGGAGCCGATCGGGTTCCCTAATCGCCACCAAACACGTCGGCTTCCTCGTGTCGCGGCGGCCTGCTCTCAAGGATGTAAGAAAACGCGCACGGCTTGATAATCAGGCGGGAGTTCGCTTTTGTCATGCCATGGCGGCACAAATCGGATTGGAGCGTCTGACCGGCCTGACCGCGTTCGCGCGTGCCGCGTCGCTCGGGAGCTACACGGCGGCCGCGCGCGCGCTGGCCGTATCGCCCTCGGCTGTCAGCAAGAGCGTGCAGCGACTGGAACAGCAGCTCGGCATCCCGCTGTTCACCCGCACCACGCGCTCGCTGACGCTCACCCCGGAAGGACGCGATCTTCACGAACGCGCAACACGGCTGCTGCACGAAGTCGAGGCGATCGAGCAGATGGCCCTCGCGTCGCGCGCCGAACCGGCCGGGACGCTGAAGGTCACGGCCCCGATCCCGATCGGCGTGCATCTGATCGGCCCCGCTCTGCCCCGCTTCCGCGACCGCTACCCCAATCTGGCTGTGGATCTGCGCCTCGGAGACAGGAAGGTCGACATCGTCGAGGGCGGCGTCGACGTCGCGCTCCGGGTGGGGGAACTGGAGGACTCCGGGCTGCTCTCGCGTCGGCTGGCGCCGCACTGGCTGTGCGCGTTCGCCGCGCCCGACTATCTCGCACGTCGCGGGACACCAAGGCATCCCGACGAATTGGCCGGACACGACTGCGTCGATTTCCGCATCCAGAGTTCGGGCCAGACGGTGCGCTGGCCGTTCCGGATCGGCGAGCGGGAAATCGAGATCACGCCGAAAGTCGCGATCACAGTGGACGTCGGGGACGCCGTGGTGTCCGTGCTGGCGGCGGGCGGCGGCATCGGCATGTCACCTCCCTACATCGCCGAGCCCTATGTCGAGCGGGGCGAACTCGTGCCGATCCTGACGAGCTTCGCTGTGCGACGGTCCAGCATCACGGCACTCTGGCCCGAAAGCCGCCGCAGCAGCCCGAACGTCCGGGCGTTCCTCGGCCTGCTGACCGAAATTTTTCCATCCCCGCCTTCTTGGGATCGCCTAATTGAAAGCGACGGTCAGGCTCAATGGCGATCACGATGAATGCGCAAGAATTGACCAACAGAAGGCCATACAAAAAAGGCGTCCAGAGTTAACTGGGTTTTGCAGTCCGCTATTTTATCGGCGAAGTACGAAAGTCACTGCCCGGTAGGTAGTCCGGGTGACGCGCGAGCGTTCGTGCAAGTGCCGGCCCGAGGGCCGGTCGCCGGTGCGTCCTTTGCCACTGTTTTTGCAAGGGACGACATATTCCCGTAATCAAGTCTAAGTGTTAGGTTCCAGACTATGATGGTGCGGGTTTGACGTAAAGCGTTTTGGCTCATTTTGCCATGCCTTGCGGATGGCTTCGTAGGGGGTGAGCTCCTTGAGAGTCTTGAGCCGGCGAGCGAAGTTATAGGCGGCGGCGAAGTCGCCGAGGTGCTGCCGCAGTTGGTCATGGCTGCGATTGTAGATCGTCTTCGGCGGGCCGTATGCCGCATCACGAAGATGATGCCGCTGACGACCCGTCGATCATCGATCCGCGAAAACCCCGTGCGACAACGGAAAGCAAGGCTCGATCCGGCGCATCTGCGCCTGTGACAACCAGATCAGGCCACTCACGGCAACGCCTCCTCGCGCCGCCATTGAATCAGCCGATCGCCACTTTCACAAACGGTCTAACAGGCCCGGTGCCTAGATCCTTCAGCGGATGACCACAGGCTTCAACTCCTCCTCGGCCCATTGTCGGAAGGTCGTCGAGCCGGTGTTCTCGGCAGTGCGCGATGCCGCATTGTCCATACCGTCGTTTTTGGCGCGCATCATATCGACATAGCCTTGAGCGAAGTTCTCGCTCATCCCGCGCTCCTTCAGCTGCGCCTTGAACGCATCGAACGGCACCTGGCGGTAGCGTACTTCGCGGCCGAGCACGTCGGAGACGATGGCGGCCATCTCGTCGAACGACAGGTCCTGCGGGCCGAGGACCGGCACGTCCTCCTGACCAGTCCAGGAAGGATCCGTCAGCAGGCGTGCCGCGGCGGCGCCCATATCGCGCGTGGCGGTGTGGGGCAGCTTCCTGCCCGGATCGATCGGGCCGAACATCTGCCCCTGCCTGATCGCGTCGACCTGCTGCAGCGTGTTCTCCATGAAGCCGGGCATGGCGATGGCACGGACCGCGGCGCCGGTGTCGTTCAATAAATCGACCATGCGGATCGATGCGGTGACCAGTCCCGCCTCGTCCTCCCACTTGGTGCCGCGACCGAGCGCGGTGACCACGACGACGCGGGCAACGCCGTGGCGACGGATCGCCTCCGTCGCGGGCCGGGTGAACTCGAGATAGGTTTCCTCTAGCGTTTCGCCTGGCGTCGGCGGCGCGACCCAGAACAGCGCTTCGGCTCCTTCAAAGCCGCGATCGACGATCGCGGCGTCACCATGGGACCCCTCCACGATATCGACCGCGTCGCGAACGGCCGGCGGTAGTTTGCTGGCGTCGCGTACGACGACGCGGACATCCTCGCCCGCGTCGAGCAAGTGCTGGAGCACGTGATGCCCGATGTTGCCGGTCGGCGTGGTGACGACGATCATGCCCTTTTCTCCGCAGGCCGCAGCCGATCGTAGTTGCGGCGGAAGAGCGCCGTGGTGCCATCGACTCCCAGCCGGTCGACATTGGCGAGCGTCCATCCTTTCGCCCACGGAAAGGGTCGACCGAGGCCTTGGGCCACCATTTGCGCCCCGAGTTCGGGCGTGGTGGCGAGATGGATCGAACCGTCGAGATGAATATGCCCCAACTCTTCGGCACCAACGTAGAAATCGATGCCGTCGACCCGCCTCTGGTCATGGAGGTGCCAGTGCGTGGTGGCCTCGACCTCCGGCCATGCGGCGATCGCGTCGGACACCGTTCGGAGCAATCCCTCGAGGGGCGGTGGTGGGGCGAGAGGACCTTTGGCTTCGCGCGGGACGGTGAAGAGGGCTTGCTGGTTCATGATGAGCCTCATGCATGGAGATGAAAACGATGGATGTGATTTCAGGCTTGGGATGGCCGGTAGTCCATAGTCCGCAGATCCTCGACAATGCCGCAACCGCTGGGATCCCAGCCGAGCCGCTCGCGCGTCCACGCGCTCGACGCCGGCATGTCCATGCCGGCGAACGGCCCGAGCCAGCCGAAATGCTCCATTGCCTCGTCTGCCGAAAGCGACCTCACCGGGATGCCGAGCCCCGTGCCGATCGCCTCGGCGATCTCGCGGACCGGCACGCCTTCCTCGGCGACGGCATGCCAGCGTGCGCCGGTCTCGTGATGGTCGAGCGCCAGCCGATAGAGCCGCGCGACGTCGCTCACGTGCGCGGCCGGCCAGCGGTTGGCGCCGTCGTCGACATAGGCTGACACGCCCGTTGCGCGGGCGATCTCGATCGCGGGCGAAATCAGGCCCTGCTTCTCGGCGTCGTGAACCTGCGGCAGGCGTACCACCGCGACCGATACGCCACGCTGCGCGACCTCCTCGCCGGTCAGTTCGGACAGGCGGCGCGGATTGGGATTGTCGCGGTCGAACACGTCCTCAATCGCAAGCCGGCCCGGTCCCGGGCTGCCCATACCGGTGCCCGACGTGAGGATGAATGGCCGGTCCGAGCCCACAAGCACCGCGCCGATCGCCTCGATGACGCGCTTGTCCTTCTCGGTGTTCTCGACGAAATGCGAAAAATCGTGATCGAAGGCGGTGTGGATCACCGCGTCGGCCTTGGCCGCGCCGCTGGCGATACTCTCCGGGTCCTCGAGCGTGCCGCGATGCGTTTCCGCGCCGGCCTCAGCGAGCGAGCGAGCGCCGGCATCGGAACGGGTCAGCCCGATCACATGATGCCCAGCGTCGAGCAGTTCGGGCAGGATTCGAGAGCCGATGAAGCCGGTCGCGCCGGTGAGGAACACGCGCATAAGATGTCTCCCTTATTGTAGAAACGGCATATTGGGCTAATAGCGTCCTGTTAAAGGGGTGACCTTATCCCAGTATAGATATCAACAGGATCGTCATGGCAACCGACACCGCCAACATCCTCGGCACCTATCTTCGTGACCGCCGCGCCCGCCTCGATCCGGTCGCGTTGGGCTTTCCACCCGGGCGGCGGCGCACGCCAGGCCTGAGACGCGAGGAGGTGGCGAGCCGCGCGAACATCAGCCCGACCTGGTACACCTGGCTCGAGCAAGGTCGTGGCGGCGCACCGTCCGCCGATGTCCTCGACCGGATTGCCGCCGGGCTGATGCTGACCGAGCCCGAACGCGAGCATCTGTTCATGCTCGGGCTCGGACGGCCTCCCGAGGTCCGCTACAAGCGCGTGGACGGCGTGACGCCGCGCCTCCAGCGGTTGCTCGACGCGCTGGAGGTCAGTCCGGCGATCATCAAGACCGCGACCTGGGACGTGATCGCCTGGAACCGTGCCGCCGCGGTGTTGCTGACCGACTATGCCACGCTGCCGTCCGATCGGCGCAACATCCTCCGGCTGATGTTCGCCGATCCCGGCGTGCGCGCAAGGCAGGAGGACTGGCAGGGCGTCGCGCGGTTCGTGGTGGGCGCGTTTCGGGCGGACGCGGCGCGCGGCGGCGCGAGCGCGGAAATCGCGGACCTCGTCGAGGAGTTGTCCCGCAAGAGCCCGGAGTTCGAGGTTCTGTGGCGTGACAACGACGTGGTCGCGCAGGGTGAGGGGCTGAAACGGCTCCGGCACGATGAACTGGGTGTGCTGGAACTGGAATTCTCCGCGTTCGCGGTCGACGGGCGACCGGAACTCGGCATGGTCGTCTACAATCCCGCCACTGACGAGATCGCGGACAGGATTCGCGACTATCTACAGCGGCGACAGAAAAACTGAATGGCCGCCGCCAGCCTCGCCAATCGCGCATTCCCGACGCGATCTCATTCAGCGTGTTTCCCTGGATGAAATGCATCGCGTCCTTCGACCCGGAGTCGGACATTTGGGGCTGGTTCGCTGCTTCCCAGAACGAGGCGTCCATCCATGTTCTGAGTTTCGGCTTATACCAAGTCCCTGAGGGGCTGACTCACGGCAGGGATTCGACTTCGCTCAGGACAAGCTTGTCGTGCGGGGTCCGTGATCACGGTCCCAAGCAACTGTTCGGGGTTTGGGAAGACGGATGCGCCCTTGCTCAGAAACGGTCTTCACAGACCGGTTTGTCGAGGGGCCGGTCGAGAACGTCTGGCAGTTCATGCGCGACAACTGGCTCTCTAACCGGGTCTTCAGCTCCTGCGCCGATATCCTCGATCACTGCTGCCACGCCTGGAACACGCTCGTCGAGCAGCCTTGGCGCATCATGTTCCTCGGACTGAGAAGCTGGGCGCATCGGTCATGATCTCAGAGATTTGGTGTTAGCCCCGATCTTAGAGCCTGTATGGCACTCCCTGAAATCGGGTGAAATTAACATAGTATCGCTCTTAATCAGCGGGCCTTTGGTTCGAGCCCAAGTCGGCAGTTTTCTTTTATCCAATCCCCCACGTCACCGCTGTGAGACCGCTGAGGGTCTTGTACCGACGGGCGAAGTTATAGGTGGCCAGGAAGTCGGCGAGGTGTCCCCCTAGCTGATCATGGCTGTCGTATTGGAAGCGCTTGACGGTTGCCTTGATGGTGCGGTTCACCCGCTCGACCTGGCCATTGGTCAAGGGGTGGTTCGGCTGGGTGAGCCGATGCTCGATGTCGTTCACCTCGCAGATCATGTCGAAGCGCATCTGGCGCGACCACGCGGTGTCTCGATTGCGTGGCTGGTCAGGGAACTGGATGCATGGTTTTCAACAAGGTGTTCGAGGAACTCCCACGCCGTTCGTAGATCAGCCTTGTCGACCAGCTGGGATGGCGAACTTACTGGTGCGGTCGATGCCGACGAACAGGTGGAGTTTGCGTTGACCTTCGGTCGCCTGCGGCCCGGCGGTCTGCACCTCGGCGATATCCATGTGGAAGCCGATGGGATAGCGCTTGAAGCGCTGGCGTTTCGGCCCTTCGACTTCGCTCAGGAGAGCCTTGTCGCCCTCGACATCGGGGATATGCCATGCCGCTGGAGGCATCGATGCAGCGCTGACCAGGTCGGATGTGGAATCGACGGCTGCAATGCATAGAGGCAGTCCCCCGCCTTCACGGGGGCAGGCTAGCGGCAGCAGGGTATGCCGCCGGAAAATCGATAACCATCGCCTCCTCAACTTCGGTCAGGGTCGTGGAGCGAGGGGCCTTCAGCCCGGTCTTCAGATCATCGACCGTCGCTCGCTTGCGCAACTTGGCCACCGTCTTGGGGTTGATCCCCAGATCTCCGCTCAGCGTCGCGAGCGAAGCTTGCGACGCCGTATTGCTGCTCGGACGGCGTGCGTGGTCCTGGCGCTCCCGTGACGAACCTGTCGCATAATGCTTCCTTCCATTCCAACGAAAGGATCGCACCACCGTGGGATCAAACACCTTCGGTTACAACCGGGTGTGGAGTTTGGTGAGCGTTGCTCGGAACGTCTGAGATCGAACCTCGCTCGCCTTGTATCGCCCCTCTAGCCCTGTGCGCAACGGACAGAATGCCGGGTCCCCTCTTCTGCCTTCTCCGCCGGTTTCAGGCACTTTGCGAGCGAGTCGCGATCCGCACGGCGATGCCCCTGCCAAGCGCCACTTCGCGCCCCGGATGACATCGGCGGCTCGGAGTATCCGCTCGCCAGTGCCTATCCCGCGATGGCGAGCGCCACCGTCTCCTCATGGCGGGGCAGCGAGGCGGCGGCGCGCGCGATGGTGTCGCGGATCGCCGCCAGGCGCCGGCGCGCCTCGGCCAGCGGCACGCCGTCGGCGATCGGGTGCCAGCCGGTCGGCACCACCCCCTGCCCGATCGCGACCGCCAGCCAGCTCGGCTCGGCGAAGATCTCGTCGTCGTCTCGCAGGATGCGGCCCCCTTGCCGGAACAACGCCAGCTTGTCGGCCAGCCGGTCGGGCACGCTCATGGTGCGGACATGGTCCCAGAAGGACGTGCCGGACCGCTCCGTCGCCTTGTAGTGCAGGATCAGGAAGTCGCGGATGGTCTCGAACTCCGCGTCCATCAGCCGGTTGAAGGTCGCCGCCGTCAGGGGGTCGGGCAGGCGGGCGGGGAACAGGCTGATGAGCTTGTTGAGGCTCGACTGGATCAGGTGGATGCCGGTCGATTCCAGCGGCTCCAGGAACCCGCCAGCCAGGCCGATGGCGACGCAGTTCCCGACCCACAACCGCCGCCGCTTGCCCGTCGTGAAGGCCAGCCGGCGCGGTTCGGCCAGCGGCGCGCTCTCCAGATGGGCCAGCAGCGTCTCGCGCGCGGTGTCGTGGTCGGTGTGGCGCGAGGAATAGACATGGCCGTTGCCGACCCGGTGCTGCAGCGGGATGCGCCACTGCCAGCCCGCCGGCCGCGCGGTGGCCCGGGTGTAGGGGGTCAGCGGCCCGACCCGCTCGCACGGGACGGCCACCGCGCTGTCGCACGGCAGCCAGTGGGACCAGTCGTCATAGCCGCTGGCGAGCGCGCGTTCGATCAGCAGGCCGCCGAAGCCGGAGCAGTCGAGGAACAGGTCGCCGGCCAGCTCGCGCCCGTCCTCCAGCGCCACCGCCGCGATCGCGCCGTCGTCACGCCGGCGGACGCTCGCCACCCGGCCCTCGTGGCGCGCCACGCCCGCCGCCTCCGCCCGGCGGCGCAGGAAGGCGGCGTAGAGGATCGCGTCGAAATGATAGGCGTAGCGCAGGCCCGACAGCGGCGAGGCGGGGCCGCCGGACGGGTGCGCGAAGCGATCCTCCCGCGCCGCCGCCCAGGCGAGGCAGTAGGCGTCGAGCGGATCGGCCGCGCCCGCCGCCCGCGCGCGCAGCCAGTGGTGGTGGAAGGCGATGCCGCCCATGTCGCGGCCGTAGACGCCGAAGGGGTGGAAATAGCGCTCGCCCGCCACGCGCCAGCCGTCGAACTCGATCCCCAGCTTGAAGGTGGCCCTGGTCTCGCGCAGGAACTCGGCCTCCTCGATGCCGAGCAGCGCGTTGAACTTCAGGATCTCCGGGATGGTCGCCTCGCCGACGCCGACCGTGCCGATCGCCTCGGACTCCACCAGCGTCACTTGCAGCGGGGTGTCGCGCAAGACGTGGCCGAGCGCGGCCGCGCTCATCCAGCCGGCGGTGCCGCCGCCCACGATCACGACCCGCCGGATGGGGCCGCCCGTCACAGGTCGGCGAACTCCGTCGGCCATTCGTAGGCGGCGGGATCGGCGTTCAGCCGGTCGAGCACCTCGTCGTGAGTCGGCATCCCTTGAAGGGTCGCGTCGAACGCCTGCACCGTCTGGCCCAGATGGGCGGCGATTCGCTTGGGGTCGAGCTGCCCGGCCCGCGGATTGCCGGCGCGTGGGACGTAGCCGAGCGCGATGAAGGTCGAGAGCCACAGCTGGCCGTCGAACGGATCGCCGTCGATGGGCACGGAGCGGTTGCGCAGCTGGAACTGCCGCAGCCGGCGGCCGAGCGCGGTGGAGGGTGCCTGCGCGCGGCGCTCGGCCCACCACGGCTCCGGCCGGGCGCAGCGGCGCAGCGCCGCGCGCAGCAGGTCGGCATGGTGGCCGACATCGGTGGCGTGCCGCCGGTTGTATTCGCGCGCGCACGCCTCGCGGTCGCCCTCGCCGCCGGGCAGCAGCCGCACCAGGCGCGCCAACTGGCGGTCCAGCAGGACCAGATCATGGCCGAAGACCGGACCCAGGCACGCCGCCGCCGGGCCGAGCGCCAGGGTGCCGCCTCGCCACGGCCTCTCCGCCCAGCCGGCCGGCGCGCCGGTGTCGCTGATCACCACGGCCTCCCCCAGCCAGCCGCGCGCCTCCTCGGCGGAGGCCTGGCGGCTGTCATAGGCGAGGACCGTGAAGGTGCCATCCCGCAGCGGCGCGGTCGTGACCGTCCCGGCCGGCGCAGGGCGGCTGGTCAGGTGTGGGGCGCGGGAGGCGTCGGCCGGCAGCAGCACCTCCACCACCCGGTCGAAGCCCAGCGTGTCGGTCGCGTCCACCCAGCCGGTCGGGTCCGGAGTCGGGCGGGTGTCGATCACCAGTCGCGCCTCGCCCTCCGGCATCGTGTCGGCCACCAGCACGCCGAGCGCCCGCGCGCGCGCCTCCAAGGCGTCCGCCAGCCGGTCGGCATCGACCATGATCCCGGGCCGCAACAGCGAGCGCGGCGAAGCGCGGTCGGCCGCCGGCTCGGCATAGCGGCCCGCCGCGGCCACACGCGCCTGGAACCTGAGCGGGGCGTAGAAGCCGGCATAGTCCCCCTCGCGCTTCAGCGCCCGGGCGGTGGCCAGCACCAGATCGTGCATCGCCACTCCCTCATACTGCGGCAGCGGCTCCTGCGCGCAGACCCAGGCCGCATCGCGCCCGACCCAGTCCGCCAGCGCGGTGCCGAGGTGGAACCCGCCGCCCAGGTCGACCAGCAGGTCACCGGGCAGCCGGTCGCAGGTCGCCAGCAGGATCGACTCCGCATCCAGGGTGGCGATCGCCAGCGACCCCAGGAGCGGCGGCGCCCCGTCCGTCACCAGCACGACCTCCGCGTCGGCGGGCAGCTGCGCCTTCAGCACGGCGGCGGCGGCCCAGCCGGGCAGGCCGCCGCCCCGCACCACCCACCGCGCCACGGGATCGCTCACGCCGCCGGCCCGGCCAGGAAGCCGCCCAGCCACGCCTCGTGCGTGCCCGACGCCACCACCTCCGCCGCGACCCGCGCGCGAACGTCGGCCATGTGATCGTCGACCGTGGCGGCGTCGAAGCGGTCGGCGCGCGGGTCGTAGCCGGCCGGCACGACGTTCTGCCCCACCAGCACCGCCAGCCAGGACAGCGGCCGGAACACGCCGATGTCGTACTCCGGCAACAGCCCGCGCGCGCGAAAACCCGCGACCGTGCCGGCCAGGCTGTCGGGCCACGCCATCTCGCGCAGGTGGCGCCAGAAGGGCTCGTCGCGCTGGTTGGCGACATAGTGCAGGACCAGGAAGTCGCGGATGCGGTCGTACTCCAGCGCCATGCGCCGGTTGTACTCGTCCGCGTCGAGCGACAGCGTCTCGCGATCGGGGAACAGCTCCGCCAAATGGGTGATGCCCTCCTGGATGAGGTAGATGCTGGTCGATTCGAGCGGCTCCAGGAACCCGCCGGACAGGCCGATCGCCACGACATTTCCGCGCCACGGCCGCCGCCGGCAGCCGGCGGTGAAGCGCAGCGGCCGGGGCTCGGCGGTGGGGGCACCCTCCAGCGAGCCCGTCAGCGTCGCCAGCGCCTCCTCGTCCGAGACGTAGGACGAGCAGTAGACATGGCCGTTGCCGACCCGGTGCCGCAGCGGGATGCGCCACTGCCATCCAGCGGCGCGCGCGGTCGCGCGGGTGTAGGGCGTCGACGGCCCGTCCTGCCCGCACGGCACTGCCCAGGCGCGGTCGCATGGCAGCCAGCGCGACCAGTCCTCGAACGGCTCGTCCAGCGCGCCGCCGATCAGCAGCGCGCGAAAGCCGGAACAGTCGACGAACAGGTCGCCCGCGACCCTCTCGCCGCTCTCCAGCACCACGGCGGCGACGCGGTCCTCCCCCTCGCCGCGCTCAACCCGCTCGATCCGGCCCTCCACCCGCCGCACGCCGCGCGCCTTGGCGATCTCGGCCAGGAAGGCGCCATAGAGGCCGGCGTCCATCTGGTAGGCGTAGTTGTAGGTGGAGCGCAGCGACGACGGGTCGTCGGACGGCGGGTCGAACCTGTTCGCCTCCGCCATGCGGACGGCCAGGCTGTGGTCGTCCAGCACCTGGTCGCGCCCCTCCATCCGGCGCCGCGTCCACAGATGGTGGAACTCCACCCCGCCATGGGCCGCGCCGTAATCGCCGAAGGGATGGACATAGGCCTCGCCGGGCCGTCCCCAGCCGACGAACTGGATGCCCAGCTTCACGGTCGCCTGCGTGCGCGCCATCATCGTGCGCTCGTCGAGGCCGAGCGAGGCGTTGAAGGAGCGGATGTGCGGCAGCGTCGCCTCGCCGACGCCCACGGTCCCGATGGCGTCGGACTCGACCAGCGTGATGGCGACGGAGCGGCCGGCGAGCTGGTGCGACAGGGCCGCCGCCGTCATCCAGCCGCCGGTGCCGCCGCCGACGATGACGACGGATCGGATCAGGCCGAGCTCCGTCACCGCCCGGCTCTCACCGGCCGGTTGTCGGGTGCCAGGCCGTGGGCTACCGGCCGAGGGAAGAGCGGCGTGCGGACCGACCGCGCCCGGAGGAGAAAGCGCGTTTCCACATGGCGGACATGAGCGGACGCCCGGCGACCATGATCGACGTGGCGCGCCGTGCCGGCGTGTCGCTGAAGACCGTGTCGCGCGTGCTCAACAACGAACCCTTCGTGTCCGAGGGCACCCGCGTCCAGGTCGTCGCGGCGGCGGAGGCGCTGAACTACCGCTTCAACCACGCGGCGCGCAGCCTGCGCGCCGCGTCGGCGCAGGTGATCGTGCTCGCGGTCGATCATCCGGACCGCTCGTCCTATCTCGAAAGCGTCCATCTCGGCGCCTTCAAGGAATGCCAGCGCCAGAATGTCCAGCTGTTCCTGGACATCTGGCACGACGGCGCGAACGACTGCGCCCGGGTGCTGGACGAACAGTCGCCGATCGGCGTGATCCTGGCACCACCGCTGTGCGACGAGCCCACGGTGCTGGACGTGCTGCGGGAACGCGCGACGCCCCATGTGCTGATCTCTCCGTCGTTGGACGAGGCCGCGCCGCTCACCGTGTCGATGGACGACGAGGCGGCGGCCCGCGACGCCACCCGGCTGCTGATCCGGCTGGGGCACCGATCCATCGGCTTCATCCGCGGCAACCCCGATCACGGCGCCACCCACAAGCGCCACGCCGGCTATGTCGCGGCGCTCGCCGAGGCGGGCCTGCCGCTGGACGAGCGCCTGGTCCGGCAGGGACAGTTCACCTATCCGACGGGGCTGGAGTGCGCCGAGGCCCTGCTCGACCTCTCCGAACGGCCGACCGCGATCTTCGCCAGCAACGACGACATGGCGGCCGCCGTCCTGACCGCCGCCTACCGCCGGCACATCGAGGTGCCGGACGAATTGTCGGTGGTGGGGTTCGACGACACCCTGATCGCGGGCATCGTCACGCCCAACCTGACCACCGTCCGCCAGCCGATCGAGGCGATGGCGGAGGCGGCCGTGCGCCTGCTGGCCCAGCATGTGGCGGCTCGGGGCGACCAACCGGGCCATGTCCGTTTGGACTACCATATCGTTCGGCGCGGGTCGGCGACCGAGCCGCCGCCGGCCGCCTGAGTCCGTCCTCACGGATCGGAGGCCGGTGACGGAGCGGGATCGCCCACCGGCGTCGCCGGCAGGCCCAGCGCCCTCACCATCGCCGGGATCCACCGGCCGTCGCGGTGGATGTTGAAGGTGTTGTCGTAGGCCCAGACGCACCAGCCCACGCCCAGCGCCTCGGCCTGGCGCCGCACGGCGTAGGTGTAGCGCGCGCGCTCCTTCGGGTCGGCGCTGTCGATCGCCCCGAACTCCCCCAGGAACAGGGGAATGCCGGTGCGCCGCTGAAAGGCCACGACCTCCGTGGCCATCTTGTCGAGCCACTCGTAATCGCCTTCCAGACCGAAATCGCGCGGCGCCGGCGGCGGATCGTCGACCCAGCTGGCACCCTGATGGGTGAAGGCGAACGGCTCGTAGAAGTGGTAGGTGGCGATCACATTGGGATCCTTGGGCGGATCGAAGCTGGCGAGCGACGAGATCCCGCTCCAGAACTGGCCGCCCATGATCACCTTGCGCGTCGGATTGGTCGCGCGGATGGTCTTGAGCACGTCGACCAGCATCGGCTCCAGCGTGGCGTTGTCCAGCTTGTCGTGCGGTTCGTTCAGCACCTCGAACAGCACGGAAGGAGGCGCATCCTTGTAGTGCGCGGCGATCTGGCGCCACAGGCCGACCAGTTTGGCCCGATTGGCCGCGGGATCGGCGTAGAGCTCGTCGAAATGGTGCAGATCGACGATGATGTTGAGGCCGGCGTCCGTCGCCCAGCCGACGACCCGGTCGACCTTGGCGAAGAAGGCCGGGTCGATCGCGTAGGGCGCGGTCGTCTTCGCGTAGGCCGACCAGCGGATCGGGAAGCGCACGGTGTCGAAGCCCCTGGCCTTGATATCCTTCAGGTCGGCGGCCGCCGGCATCCGGCCGCCCCAGGGCATCCCCGCCGGCTGCTCGAAGGTGTTGCCCAGATTGGCGCAGCGCTGGATCGGCACGGCCGGAACGGTGGTGTGGGGAGTGCCGTTCGGCGGCCCTTCCTGCGCGGCGGCCGGGGCGGCGAGCAGCGCGAGCGCGCAGGCGGTGTTCAGCAGGGTCGTCGGTCGCGTCATGGGGGTGTCCTCTCCGCTGTCCGGGCCGCCCGCGGTTCGGCGGCGCGGCAGTGGTCGTCGATGAAGCGCTGGTGCGGCGGCATCCGTTCGGCCGACGCGGCGATCACCGCGCGCAGCCGGGCCAGGCGCCGGTCGAGCTCGGCGGGCTCCATCGCGTCGGCCGCCGGGTGCCACGATCCGCCGCGCACCCCCTGCCCCTCCAGCACGGCGAGCCAGTTCGCCTCTCCGAACAGGTCGCCGTCGCGCACGATCAGCTGGCCGCCGGTCCGCCACAGCTCCAGCGCCTCGGCAAGACCGTCGGGCACCGCCATCGTGCGGACGTGGTTCCAAAAGGGGGAGTCGTCGCGGGTCGTGCAGTGATAATGCGCGATCAGGAAGTCGCGCACCCGCTCCCACTCCGTCGCGGTGATCCGGTTGTAGGCGGCGGCGGCGGCGGGATCGACACGGTCGCGCGGAAACAGCGCCGCAAGCCGCAGCGCGCCCGCCTGCGCCAGGTGGATGCCGGTGGACTCGAGCGGCTCCAGGAACCCCGCCGCCAGGCCGAGCGCCACGCAGTTGCCGATCCAGAATGACGAGCGCCGCCCGGTGGTGAAGCGCAGAACGCGCGGCTCGGCGAGGGGCGCGCCGTCCAGCGACGCCAGCAACGTCCCGCAGGCGGCCTCGTCGCTCTCGAAGGCCGACGAATAGACGTGCCCGTTACCGATCCGCGTCTGGAGCGGGATGCGCCATTGCCAGCCCGCGCGGCGCGCCTTGGCGCGGGTGCGGGGCTCCGGCGGGCCGTCGACGGCGCTCTGGACCGCCACGGCGCGGTCGCACGGCAGCCAGCGGGACCAGTCCTCGTAGCCCGCGCCCAGCCGCTCGCCGATCAGCGACGCGGCGAAGCCCGTGCAGTCCACGAACAGGTCGCCCGCCACCGACCGGCCGTCGGCCAGCTCGACCGAGCGGATGTGCCCGGTCCCGCCGTCCAGCACGGCGTCGACCACCCGCCCCTCGACCCGCAGCGCGCCCGACACCTCGGCGACGGCGCGCAGGAACGCGGCGTAGCGGACGGCGTCGAAGTGGAAGGCGTAGGTGATCTGTCCCAGAGGGGCGTTGGGCGCCTCGACCGGCCGCTGAAAGCGCCCCTGCCCGGCCGCGAGCGCCATCAGGCTGTAATCGGCAAGCGGGGGCACGGCTTGGCCGCGCGCCTCGCACCAGGCGCGGTGCCGCAGCCAATGGTGATGGAAGGCGACGCCGTCGAGCGGCTGTCCGAAGCGTCCGAACGGATGCGTGTAGCGCGCGTCCGGCCCCGACCAGCCGACGAACTCGATCCCCAGCTTGAAAGTCGCGCCGGTGGCGCGGACGAAGGCGTCCTCATCCACCCCGAGCAACGCGTGCAGCGCCTGGATGTGCGGGATCGTCGCCTCGCCGACGCCGACCGTGCCGATCTCCTCCGACTCCACCAGCGTCACCCGAACGCCGCCCGGACCCAGCGCGTGCGACAGCACGGCGGCCGCGATCCAGCCCGCCGTGCCGCCACCGACGACCACGACACGGCCCATGGCCCCTTGCCGGGTCCCCGCGCCGCTCATCGGCGGGTGTGGCGGATGGGCAACAGACGGCCACTCTCTGGGTTAGCGCTACCTTCAAAGCTCCTCATGACGGCCACCTTACCGCGCACCGGCCGGTTGACAAGCTTGTCATTTTCTTGGACGTGTCGCGCCGACTTGGGGCTCCGGTGTCACCTCCGGGGCCGCGCGCACGGGACTCATTTCCGGCGTCTTGGGGAGGACAGACACAGTGCCGACACACATCATCGCGCCCGCCGCCGGTCGCCGCACCCTCCTGCTCACCGTCTCCGCCCTCGCGCTCGCCGCCGGCCTGCCCGGCGCCGCGCGCGCGCAGTTCACGCCGGCCGAACCCCGCGACCCCGCCGCGACCGACGGCGATCCGCAAACCAGGCAGGACGTCCCCTCCTCGAGCGAGGACGCCAACGTCAGCGACGAGACCGGCATCGTCATCACCGGCATCCGCGCCAGGATCGAATCCAGCCAGGCGATCAAGCGCGACGCCGACACCTTCGTCGATGCGGTCACGGCCGAGGACATCGGCGCGCTGCCCGACCGCTCGGTCACGGAGTCGCTGGCGCGCATACCCGGCGTGACGATCAACCGCTTCCAGGGGCAGGACGACCCCGACCACTTCTCCGTCGAAGGGTCCAACGTCGTCATACGCGGCCTGACCTATGTCCGGTCCGAATTCAACGGGCGCGATGCCTTTTCGGTCAACACCGGACGATCGCTCGGCTTTTCCGACGTGTCCCCCGAACTGCTGTCGAGCGTCGTCGTGTTCAAGAACGCGACCGCCGACCGGGTCGAAGGCGGGATCGCCGGCCTGGTCGACCTGCGCACGCGCAAGCCGTTCGACAACCGCAAGCTGGTCGTCGCCGGGACGCTGGAAGGCCAGTATGGCGATATCCGCGAGAAGCTCGGCTACAACGGCTCCGCGCTGATCAGCGATGTGTTCTCCACCCCCATCGGGGATTTCGGCGCGCTGGTGAGCTACGGCCGGTCCAAGCTCTATTCGACCGCGTTCGGCACCCAGATCTCGGATTTCACCTACCGCCCCGAATATTCGACGGACGGCCAGTTCAACTTCGTCCCCCGGGGCGGCGGAACGAAGTCCCAAGATTTCGATCGCGGCCGGCAGACCTTCGACGCCTCGCTCCAGTTCGAATCGATCGACCAGCGCGCGAAGATCACGCTGGAATATATCCGCGCCACCTCGCAGCAGCTGTGGGGCGAGAAGGTCATCGAGACGGATCTCGGCAACACCAATCAGCCGACCGGCGACGATTTCACGTTCGGCAACGACGGCGTCCTGACCTCCGGACTGCTCGCCGGGGGTGCTCCGAACCTTCAGTCCTTCATCTCGCGCGAGCAGGACACGAAGACCCGGACACAGGATTACTCCATCAACGCGGAGCTGCACCCGACCGATCGCCTGACGATCGTGCTCGACGGCCAGTACGCGAAGGCCCACTCGGATCAAGTCGACATGTCGATCTACGGCGCGGTGACGCCGCTGTACGTCAGCGTGGCGCAGGGTGGGAACACGGTTCCCGATGTCGTCCAGGTGAACGGCGACGGGTCCGCGGCGACGCAGCTGAACGACATCGACAGCTACTACTACCGCGCGGCGATGGACCATGTGGAAGAGAACAACGGCCGCGAATACGCCTTCCGGGCGGACGCGAAGTACGATTTCGACGGAGCGTTCCTGCGCGCGCTGCACGTGGGCAGCCGCTATTCGGACCGCGAACAGACCCGCAAGTACACGACCTACAACTGGGCCAATATCTCGGAGGTCTGGAACGGCGGCACAACACCCTTCACGGACACAGGGCCTCTGGCGGCGTCGCAGTTCGACTTTCCGGACTTCCAGCGCGGTCAGGTCGCCACGCCGGGACCCGGCTACTACATCGGCAACATCGTCCGGAATTATCGCAACGGATCGCTGCAGGATGCGCTGCTGGCTGCGCGAACGGGTGGCAACTGGGTGCCGCTCGACCAACGCCCGGGCGTGATTCCCGGAACACCCTACCTGCCGGGCGATATCAACAATTCGGCCGAGCAGACCTACGCCGCCTATGGCCGGTTGGACTTCGGTCTGCGCGACCTCTTCGAAGGCAACGCCGAGTTGTCCGGCAATATCGGTATCCGCTATGCCAAAACGGATTTCCAGACCCGGGGTTTCGTTTCGACGCCCAACGTCGCCCTTCTCTTCGGAGGACAGGATGGCGTCGACCCTCGACCGGGCCAGACAGGACAGGTGACGCAGGCCAACGCGCTGGCTGTCGCGCAATTCCGCTGTGCGACAGTCGCCGCGAATCAGACGGCGCCCGGCTACTGCCTCCTGTCGACCGATCGCCTGCAGCAGCTCATCAACTTCAGCGACAACAGCTCCAGCGGGGTGTCGCTGCGCAACAGCTATGACGATTTCCTGCCCTCGCTGAACGTGAATCTCCGCTTCAACGACAAGTTCATCATTCGCGCGGCCGTCTCACGGGCTCTGACGCGTCCCGATTTCGGCGCGACGGCATTCAGCGCCACGCTGTTCCCGTCGGATTTCGCATCGATCCAGTCGGGAGGCGGCGACGTGGCGACGGCGCCGCTGTTCACGACCTTCACCGGCGGTGCGCGGCTGACGGGTGTGCGCGCCTGGAACTATGACGTCGGTCTGGAATACTATTTCAAGCCAAGCGCCTCGCTGACCTTCAACGCCTTCTACAAGGATTTGAAGAATATCCTGGCCGACGGGTCGAACATCCAGCAGTTCGGCAATGGAAACGGGCTGACCACCGACACGCAGGTCAATCAGCAGGTGAACATCGGCAAGGGGAGCGTGAAGGGCTTCGAAGTCGGTTATTCCCAGTTCTATGATTTCCTTCCGGGGGCATTCGGCGGCTTGGGCTTCGAGGGCAACTACACCTACCTCGATCCGTCGAGCTTTCCCAACCAGGTCACCGAACCGCGCTATGTCGGCCTGCAGCTGCCGCTGCAGCAATTGTCGAAGCACACGTTCAACGCGTCGGGTCTGTACGAGAAATACGGCATATCGGCCCGCGTCTCGTACAACTGGCGCAGCCGGTTTCTGCTGGCGCCACGCGACGTGATCAATCCCTTCTCACCGATCTACAATGCGAAAGGCGGGCAGCTGGACGCGTCGATCTTTTATACGCTGACACCGAACATCAAGCTGGGCGTGCAGGGCAACAACCTGCTCGATCAGGTGACGATAACCGAGCAGCAGACGGCTTACAATCTGGGCGGCGACAACATCGCCGGGCCGAAGGCACCTCGCTCCTATTTTCGAAACGATCGTCGCTTCAGCTTCGGAGTTCGCTTCAACTTCTGACCCCAGCATCGGCCGGCGGAGACCGACTTGGCCGGCTGATCGCTGACGTTCCGATTTGCTGGAGACACGACGATGATCCGCGCGACCCTCGCCGTCAGGACCAGGGTCGCGACGCGCGCCCTGTGCGCCTTCTTGATCCCCGCAGCGCTCGCCGGGTGCGCCACGCTGCCCGTCGATCCGGCGCTCGACCCGACGCCCGCGGCGCCGTCGATCGCTCTGGGAACCGGCGACGCCGTCATCCACCCGGAGTTGTGGCGGCAGGGGCACTCCTTCCTCCCTCCTGTGCCCGCGCAGGAGCAGCGGATCGCCGCCCTGCTGGCAAAGATGACCGTCGAGGAAAAGGTCGGCCAGATCATCCAGGCCGACATCGGCTCCGTCACGCCTGAGGAGGCGCGCGACTACCATCTCGGCTCCATCCTGAACGGCGGCAACAGCGCGCCGGGCAACGACAACCACGCGCCGCCGTCGGAGTGGGTGACGCTGGCCGACGCCTTCTGGCGCGCCTCCACCGACATGGCCGGCGGACGCACCGCCATCCCGGTGATGTGGGGCACCGACGCGGTGCACGGCCACAACAAGGCGATCGGGGCCACCATCTTCCCGCACAATATCGGGCTCGGCGCGGCCGACGACCCCGACCTGATGGAGGAGATCGGGCGCGTCACCGCGCGCGAGGTGCGCGTGACCGGGCTCGACTGGACCTTCGCGCCGACCATCGCGGTCGCCCGCGACGACCGCTGGGGCCGCACCTACGAGAGCTATTCGGAAGACCCGCGCATCGTCGCCGCCTACGCCCCGCGTATCGTCGAGGGGCTGCAGGGCAAGTCCGGTCAGCCGGGCTTCCTGACCGGCGAGCACCTGATGGCGACCGCCAAGCACTTCGTGGGCGACGGCGGCACGACCAATGGCAAGGACCAGGGCGACAACGCCATGACGGAGGTGCAGCTGCGCGACCTTCAGGCCGCCGGCTACCTCCCGGCGATCGAGGCCGGCGTCCAGTCGGTGATGGCGTCCTACAACAGCTGGCACGGGCAGAAAATGCACGGGTTCAAGCCCTTGCTGACCGACGTGCTGCGCGGCCGATATGGGTTCGACGGCTTCGTCGTGGGCGACTGGAACGGCCATGGGCAGGTCGCCGGCTGCACGGCCACCGACTGCCCGCAGTCGCTGATGGCGGGCCTCGACCTCTACATGGCGCCCGACAGCTGGAAAGGCCTGTACGAGAACACGCTCAAGGAGGTTAAGGCCGGCACCATCCCCATGGCGCGGCTGGACGAGGCCGTCGCCCGCATCCTGCGCGTCAAGCTCAGGTCTGGACTGTTCGAGGCCGGGCTGCCGTCCAAGCGACCGCTCGCCGGACGCTTCGAGCTGCTCGGCGGGCCGGAGCACATGGCGCTCGCCAGGCGCGCGGTGCGCGAGTCGCTCGTGCTGCTCAAGAACGACGGCGTGCTGCCGGTGAAGCCGGGTGCCACCGTGGCCGTGCTGGGCGACGGCGCGGACGACATCGGCAAGCAGTCGGGCGGCTGGACGGTCGGCTGGCAGGGCACCGGCAATACGCGCGCCGACTTCCCCCACGGCCGCTCGATCGTCGACGGGCTGAGGACGGCGGTGGCCGAGAGCGGCGGCACGGCGACGCTGGCGACCGACGTCGCCGCCGTCGTACGCGCGAAGCCGGACGTGGCGATCGTGGTGTTCGGCGAGGACCCCTATGCCGAGTTCCAGGGCGACCGCGACAATGTCGACTTCGCGCCGACGGAGCCGCTCGACATGCTCCGACGGCTGAAGGCGGCGGGCGTGCCGACCGTGTCGGTGTTCCTGTCGGGACGGCCGCTCTGGACCAATCCGGAGATCAACGCGTCCGACGCCTTCGTCGCCGCCTGGCTGCCCGGCACGGCCGGCGACGGCGTGGCCGACGTGCTGGTGGCGGGCCGCGACGGCAGGCCGCGCACCGACTTTCGCGGCCGGCTGTCCTTCTCCTGGCCCAAGTCGTCGGCCGACGCGCGGCTGAACGTCGGCGATCCGGGCTACGACCCGCTGTTCGCCTATGGCTACGGTCTGTCCTACGCGCACCCCGGCCGCGTCGGCGCCCTGCCCGAGGACGAGGCTCTGGAGGGCGTCGCGAAGGCCGACCTGACGAAGCTGATGGCCGCCGGCGTCGCCAAGGCGCCCTGGCGGATGCGAGTATCCGACGCGACAGGCACTCGCGAACTGCCGACCGGCGCCGGCCGCTCTCCCGGCGGTGACGTGGTCGTGACGGCCGCCGACGACCGCGCGCAGGAGGACATGCGCGTCATCCGCTTCGCCGGGCCAGGGCGGCTCGCCCTGGTGACCGACGCCACCGACCTGACGCGCGAGGCGAACGGCGACATGGCGGTGCGCTTCGCCTACCGGGTGGAGAGCGCGGAGGGCGAGCGGCTGAGCCTCGGCGGCCTGTGCGGCGGCTCCGGCCGGTGCGGCGGCCTGATCGACCTGACGCGCGGCTTCAAGGCCGCCGCGGGGGCCGGCTGGAAGACCGCGACGGTCAAGCTCGGCTGTCTGTCCGACGCGGGCGTGGACGTGGGGACACTGACCTCTCCCTTCGCGCTCGACTCCTCGGGCGGCTTCACGATCGACCTGCGCGAGGTGGCGCTGGTCCAGAACGACGGGTCGGCCAGCTGCGGGCTGTAGCCCGCCGCACCACCCTTTGCCGCGCCCGCGCGGGCGGTCTAGCGTCGCGCCCATGAGCCTGGACCTCGCCCCCTCCGATCTGGCCGAGCGCGGCGTGGCGGAGTTCGCCCCCGGCGCGATCGACCGGCGGCGGTTCGAGGACGAGGTCGTGCCCGCCGGCCGCCCGGCCGTCCTGCGCGGGCTGGTCGCCGACTGGCCCGTCACCCGCGCCGCCGGCGCCTCGCCCGCCGCGCTGGCGGCCTATCTGAAGCCGCTGGCGGGACCCCGCACGGCGGAGACGCTGATCGGGCCACCGGAAATGGCCGGGCGCTATTTCTACAACGCGGACCTGAGCGGCTTCAACTTCAAGCGCGACACGGTTCCCTACGCCGCCGTGCTCGACAAGCTGGTGGCGCAGGCCGACGCGCCCCGGCCGCTCAGCATCTACGCCGGCTCGGCCGACGCCCGCACGCTGCTGCCGGGCTTCGCCGAGGCCAATCCCCAGCCGCTGCTGCCCGCCACCGTCGACCCGCGCGTGTGGCTGGGCAGCGCGAGCCGGGTGGCGGCCCATTACGACACCTCGCACAACATCGCCTGCGCGGTGTCCGGCGCCCGGCGCTTCGTCGTCTTTCCGCCCGGCCAGATCGGCAACCTCTATATCGGACCGCTCGACACCACGATCGCCGGGCCGCCCGCCAGCCTGGTGGACATGGCCGAGCCGGACTTCGAGCGCCATCCGCGCTTCGCCCGGGCTCTCGAGGCGGCGGTCGTCGTCGACCTCGCGCCCGGCGACGCGCTCTACCTGCCGCCGCTCTGGTGGCACCATGTGCAGGCGTTCGGGGCGGTCAACCTGCTGGTCAACCACTGGTGGCGCGATCCCCGGGTCGGCCCGGCCTTCGAGGCGCTGATGCTGGCCGGCGAGAGCCTGCGCGACGTGGGCGCGGCGGAGCGGGCGAGCTGGCGCGCCTTCTTCGATCACTATGTCTTCGGCGACACGGCGCCCGGCGCGGGCGAGCACATTCCGGAGGCGGCGCGCGGCGCGCTGGGGCCACCCTCGCCCGAACGCCGCCGCCATGTGCTCGCCTTCGTCGCCGAGCGGATAGGCAAGCTGCTTCGATAAACATCCCGGTCTTCCCGGAGTGGAACCTGGTGGACGGTGCGGGTTGAGAACGAGGCTTGCTCCCCGCGTCATACCGGCGTTAGGTAGCGCTAACATCCGGCTTCGAGACCGGATCGAAGGGGAGAGTGGGATGGAACCGACCGTGGAGACCGAGCGCGCCAATCTGCCGCTCATTCTGGCCATCGTCTCGGTGGCGACGATCGGCGGCCTGCTGTTCGGCTATGACTCGGGCGCGGTGAACGGCACGCAGGACGGCCTCACCAGCGCCTTCCGGCTGAGCGAGGGCGGGCTGGGCTTCACCGTCGGCTCGCTCCTGATCGGGTGTTTCGTCGGCGCGTTCCTGGCCGGGCGGCTGGCCGACCTGCTGGGCCGCCGCACCGTCATGATGCTGGCCGCCGTGCTGTTCGTGATCGGCGCGGTCGTGCAGGGGCTGTCGAACGTCCACGCCCTCTTCGTCGCGGCGCGCATCCTGGGCGGCATGGCGGTGGGCGCGGCGAGCGTGCTGTCGCCCGCCTACATCTCTGAGGTCGCGCCCGCGAACATCCGCGGACGCATGACCACCATGCAGCAGATCATGATCATCGTCGGCCTGACCGCGGCCTTCGTGGTCAACTATTTCCTGGCCGACGCCGCCGGCCAGTCGACCAACAGCTTCTGGGCCGGTCTGCCGGCGTGGCGCTGGATGTACCTGATGCAGGCGGTGCCCGCCGTCGTGTTCCTGATCGCGCTGGTCTTCATCCCCGAATCCCCGCGCTTCCTGGTGTCCAAGGGCCGCCACAGCCAAGCGACGGACGTGCTGACCCGCCTGTTCGGCGCGACGGTGGCGCGCGCCAAGCTCACGGAGATCCGCGACAGCTTCGCCGCCGACCACCGGCCGTCGCTCCGCGATGTGCTGGACCCGATCACGGGCAAGGTTCGTCCGATCCTGTGGGCCGGCCTGCTGCTCGCGGTGTTCCAGCAGCTGGTCGGCATCAACGTGATCTTCTACTATGGCGAGACCCTGTGGAAGCTGGCCGGCGTCAGCGAGGAGGTGGCGCTCCAGCGCAACATCCTGTCGGGCGCGGTGTCGATCGCCGCGTGCCTGGTCACCATCGCGCTGGTCGACCGGATCGGGCGCAAGCCGCTGCTGCTCGCGGGGTCCGCCGGCATGGCGCTGTCGCTGGCCGCCATGACCTACGCCTTCGCCAATGGCGACCTGGACGCGACGGGCCAGCTGTCGCTCAACCCGTCGCTGGGTCTCATCGCGCTGGTCGCGGCCAACGTCTACGTCGTCTTCTTCAACGTCAGCTGGGGTCCGGTGATGTGGGTCATGCTGGGCGAGATGTTCCCCAACCAGATCCGCGGCTCCGCGCTCGCCATCTGCGGCTTTGCCCAGTGGATGGCGAACTATCTGATCGCGCAGAGCTTTCCGGTCATGGCGTCCGGTCTGGGGCTGGCGGTGACCTACAGCGTCTACACCGCCTCGGCGTTCGTTTCGTTCTTCCTGGTGAAGGCGTTCATCACCGAGACCAAGGGTCGCGAGCTGGAGGAGATGCCGGGGTGACGGCTCAGAAACCGTGTGCAACCCTCTCCCCTGAAGGGGAGAGGGACTCGAAGTCACCCCGTCACCGTCAGCACCACCTCCTTCAAGGTCTTGCTGTCCGGCCCGACCATGACCGTGAAGTCGCCCGGCTCCACCACCCGCTTCATGTCGATGTTCCACATCTCCAGCGCCGCGCGTCCGATCGGAAATGTGACGCGCCGCGTCTCGCCGGGCTTGAGCGTGATCCGGCGGAAGGCCTTCAGCTCCTTGACCGGCCGGGTGACGGAGCTGACCTGGTCGCGCAGATAGACCTGCACCACCTCGTCGCCCTCGCGCCGGCCCGTGTTCGTGACATCGACGGAGAGGGTCGCCGTCTGGTCCGCCGTCATGCTCGTCCGCGACAGCGTCGGTTCTCCGAAAGCGAACGTCGTGTAGCTGAGCCCGTAACCGAAGGGGTAGAGCGGCTCCGTCGTGTCGAACAGATAGCCGCGCCGCGCCGTCGGCTTCCTGTTGTAGAACATCGGCAGCTGGCCCACGTCGCGCGCCACATTGACCGGCATCTTGCCGCCCGGGTTCGTGCGCCCGAACAGGGCGTCGGCGATGGCGGTCCCGCCCTGCTCCCCCGCGTACCACGCCTCCAGCACCGCGTTCGCCTTGGCGTCCACGTTGAGATAGCTCGGCGGGCGGCCGTTCACGAGCACGACGGCGATCGGCTTGCCCAGCGCCTTCAACGCATCGAGCAGCTCGTTCTGCTGCCCGACCAGGTCGAGGCCGGTGCGGTCGCCCAGATGGTCGTCGGCCCAGCCCTCGCGGCTGGTCTGTTCCGTGTCGCCCAGGAACAGCAGGATGGTGTCCGCGCCCTTCGCCACTTCCACCGCTTCGGCGATCATCCGGCGGTTGAGGGCCGGGTCGACCAGCTCCACGGTGTCCGCCCACCAGTCGTCGTCGACGGTGATGCCCACGCCCCGGGCGGTCACGATGATCGCGCGATCGCCGACCAGCGCGCGGACGCCGTCGAGCGGAGAGACGGTGGTGGGCGGCTGCCCGTAATAGCCGCCTAGCCGGGCCACGTCGCTGTTGGGGCCGATCACCGCGATCGTCGGCTTGGCCGCGCCGGCGGCGGGCAGTGCCAGCGGCAGCAGGCCGTCGTTCTTCAGGAGGACGAGAGAGCGGTCGGCCGTCCGCTTGGCGAGCGCGATCGCTTCCGCGTTGTTCGTGACCTGGGTGTCGGCGACCCGCGCATAGGGGTTCTCGAACAGGCCGGATCGGAACTTCAGCGTCAGCATCCGCTTGACCGCCGTATCCACCGCCGCCTCGCTCACCTTGCCCGTCCGCACCGCGTCGGCGAGCGTTTTGTAGGCGGTGCCGTTGGGCAGGTCGGTGTCCACTCCGGCCGCCAGCGCCAGGCGCGCCGCCTCCGCGTCGTCGCCCGCGATGTGGTGGCGCTTCACCAGCTCCTCGATGGCGAAATAGTCGCTGACGACCGCGCCTCGATAGCCCCACTCGCCGCGCAGGATGGTGCCCAGCAGCCACTTGTTGGCGTGGCTCGGCACCCCGTCGATCTCGTTGTAGCTGGCCATCACCGCCTGGATGCCGGTGCGGCGCACGACCTGTTCGAAGGGCGGAAAGAACACTTCGCGGAGCGTCCGCTCGCTGATCTCCGCCGGGCCGACATTGGTGCCGTTCTCCGGCTGGCCGTGGCCGGTCATGTGCTTGAGCGTGGCGAAGACCTTGCCATCGGCCAGCCGGTCGCCCGACGCGGTGCCGATGCCCTGCAACCCCTCGACGGCGGCCACGCCCATCTCGCTGACGAGATACGGGTCCTCGCCGAACGTCTCCTCGATCCGGCCCCAGCGCGGATCGCGGGCGACGTCGACCACGGGCGACAGGACGAGCGTCACGCCGCGCGACCGGATCTCGCGCGCGATGACGCTGTTCACCTGACGCACCAGGTCGGGGTCGAACGACGAGGCCATGGCGATCGACTGCGGAAAGCTCGTGGCGCCCAGCGCGGCGTAGCCGTGCAGCCCCTCCTCGTGCATCAGCACGGGGATGCCCAGCCGCGTGTCGTCCACCGCCCATTTCTGGATCGCGTTCACCAGCCGCACGGTGGCCGCCGCGTCGCGGCCCGGCGTGACGCGCGGGCTGCCGGGGCCGGTGGCATCGGACGGCCGCGTGAACTGGCCGATGCCGTTAGGGAAGACCTGGCGCGCCTTGGCGGCCACGAACTCGTTCCTCGCGTCGAACAGCTTCGGCTTTTCCTGCCAGACGGTCATGATCTGGGCGACCTTCTCGTCCAGCGTCATGCGGGCGATGAGGTCGTCCACACGCCTTTCGACGGGCAGCGCGGCGTCGCGATAGGGGGCGTTTTCCGGCGGCCGCTCCGTGGCAGTGCCTGCCATGACGGACGGCTGGGCGAAGGCGGGCAACGGGGCGACGAGCGCGGTTGTGGCCAGCGCGGCGGCGAGGGCAAGCTTCATCGGATCTCTCCTTCCGGGCCGCCGTTCGAAGGGGTTGGCCGACCTTTGCGTTAGCGCTACCATGACGAACCCCGCGAAGACTTGTCAACGCCGGGGGGGGGGGGCGGCGGGAGGAGGCGGATGACGGTGTGCCGACGGATGGCGGGGCGTCTGGTCAACGCGACAGCCACGCCTTACCCACCTGACCCCATGAGCATCGCCGCGCCCAGCCGCTCCCGCCGCCGTCCCAGCGGTGCCCCCACGGTGGCCGACGTGGCGCGGCTGGCCGGCTGTTCGCCGATGACCGTCAGCCGGGTCATCAACGGCGAGGCGCGGGTGCGCGACGCCACGCGCGAGGCGGTCCAGAGCGCCATCGCGCGACTGAACTACCGGCCCAACTCCGCCGCGCGCAGCCTGGCCGGTGCCGGGCAGATGCGCCTGGCGCTGCTCTACGCCAACCCTTCGGCATCCTATCTGAGCGAGGTGCTGGTGGGCGCGCTGGACGAGGCGGCGCGCGTGCACGCGCAGCTGACGGTGGAACTCTGCGCCCTCCCCCGCGACGGGCGCGCGACGGTCGACCGGTTGATCGAGGCGCGCGTGGACGGCCTGCTGCTGCCCCCGCCGCTCAGCGACGACGGCATGCTGCTGGCGCACCTGCGGGAGACGGGCACGCCCGCCGTCGCGATCGGTCCCGGTCGCGCGCCCAAGGGCACCGCCGCCGTCACCATCGACGATCGCCGCGCCGCCCACGACATGACGCGCCACCTGATCGAACTCGGCCACCGCAGGATCGGCTTCATCCGCGGCGACACGTCCCTGACGGTGAGCGGCGAGCGATGGGAGGGCTTCGTCGAAGCGCTGAAGAATGCCCACCTGCCCGTGCTCTCCCAGTGCATCGAGCCCGGCCAGTTCACCTACGCCTCCGGCCGGCGGGCGGCCGAGCGCATCCTGAACGGCCACGGCCGCCCGACCGCCATCTTCGCGGCCAACGACGACATGGCGGCCGCCGCCGTGGCGGTGGCGCACCAGCGCGGGCTGGACGTGCCGCGCGACCTGTCGATCGTGGGCTTCGACGACACCGCGCTCGCCACGACCATGTGGCCGGAGCTGACCACCGTGCACCAGCCGGTCGCCGACATGGCGCGCGCGGCGGTCGAGCTGCTCGTCGATCAGGTGCGCCTCGCCCGCGCGGGCGAGGCGGCGGTGCCCGTCACCCGGGTGCTCGACCACCGGCTCGTGCTGCGCGACTCCGCCGCCGCGCCCAGGAATCAGCCATGACCAAGCCGCTGCGCTCGCGCGACTGGTTCGCCAACGCCGAACGGCCGGACATGACCGCGCTCTATCTCGAGCGCTTCATGAACTACGGCATGACGTCCGAGGAGTTCCGGTCCGGCCGCCCGATCATCGGTATCGCCCAGTCGGGCAGCGACCTGAGCCCCTGCAACCGCGTCCACCTGGAGCTGGCCCAGCGGGTGAAGGACGGGGTGCGCGACGCGGGCGGGGTGCCGCTGGAGTTCCCGGTCCACCCGATCTTCGAGAACTGCCGCCGGCCGACGGCGGCGCTCGACCGCAACCTGCTCTATCTGGGCCTGGTCGAGCTGCTGAACGGCTACCCCATCGACGGCGTCGTGCTGACGACGGGCTGCGACAAGACCACGCCCGCGCAGGTCATGGCCGCCAGCACCGTCGACATTCCCGCCATCGTGCTGTCGGGCGGGCCGATGCTGGACGGCTGGCACGAGGGCGAGCTGGTCGGCTCCGGCACCGTCATCTGGCGCTCCCGGCGTAAGCTGGCGGCGGGCGAGATCACCGAGGAGGAGTTTCTGGAGCGCGCGACGGATTCCGCGCCGTCGATCGGCCACTGCAACTCGATGGGCACGGCGTCGACCATGAACGCGGTGGCCGAGGCGCTGGGCCTGTCGCTCACCGGCTGCGCCGCCATCCCGGCGGCGTATCGCGAGCGCGGTCAGATGGCCTACCGCACCGGCCAGCGGATCGTGGAGCTGGTGCATGGCGACGTGAAGCCGTCCGACATCCTGACCAGCGCCGCCTTCGAGAACGCGGTCGCCGTCGTGTCGGCCTGCGGCGGCTCCACCAACGCGCAGCCGCACATCGCGGCCATGGCGCGCCACGCCGGGGTGGATCTGGGGCCGGACATCTGGACCGACCACGGCTACGACCTGCCGCTGATCCTGAACATGCAGCCCGCCGGCCAGTATCTGGGCGAGCGCTTCCACCGGGCGGGCGGCGTGCCGGCGGTGATGTGGGAGCTGATGCGCGCCGGGCGGCTGAATGGCGACTGCCCCACCGTGACGGGCCGCACGATCGCCGAGAATCTGGAGGGCCGGGAGAGTCCGGACCGCGAGATGATCCGGCCTTTCGACCGGCCGCTGGCGACCCAGGCGGGCTTTCTGGTGCTGCGCGGCAATCTGTTCGACTTCGGCCTGTTGAAGACCTCCGTCATCTCGCCGGAGTTCCGCGCCCGCTACCTGTCGTGTCCGGGTCACGAGGGCGTGTTCGAGGCGCGGGCGGTCGTGTTCGACGGGGGCGATGACTATCACCACCGCATCAACGACCCGGCGCTCGATGTCGACGAGGACTGCCTGTTGGTGGTGCGCGGTGCGGGCGTGGTCGGCTGGCCCGGCTCGGCGGAGGTGGTCAACATGCAGCCCCCCGACGCGCTGATCCGGCGCGGGGTGAACTGGTTGCCTACCTTGGGCGACGGGCGGCAGTCGGGGACGTCCGACAGCCCGTCGATCCTGAACGTCTCGCCCGAGAGCGCGGTCGGCGGCGGGCTCTCCTGGCTGCGCGACGGCGACATCGTGCGCATCGACCTGAACGCCCGCACGTGCGACGCGCTGGTCGAGCCCGACGAGATCGCGCGGCGACAGGTCGAGAGGGCGCCAAACGTGCCGGAGAGCCGCACCCCCTGGGAGGAACTGGCGCGCGAGAAGACCGGGCAGTTGAGCGACGGCGGCGCGCTGGACTTCGCGGTCAAATACCGGGGCACGTCGCGGGAGCTGCCGCGCCACAATCACTGAGGGGGCTGGCTGCTTTCGGAGGGACACCGGACTGGCCGCTTTTGCTCTGCCGTCAGCCCCCGTCCCCGCTCGTCCCCGGCTCAAGTCCGGGGACGAGCGGCGGGGGAGGGCGTGTTGGACGTCCGCAATCGGGTCGAGAGCTGACGGATGGATTTCCTACGGCAGGAAAAAACAAGATGTCCCGGCCTTTTACAAATGGCGGGGAGCGTCCATCCGCCGATGCAGGATTCGAACGACGGCGATGCCGTAACCCGTCGGCCGGAAGTAGATGACGTGCTGCTCGACGCTGCGCCGCCGATAACCCGGCCGGATCTTGCCGCATCCCTGCGATTGCTGTGGCGCTTCGGCCAGATCGGCGCAGGCAGCTTCGACAAGATCGGTATAGCGCATGGCCTGGGGCAAACCCCATTGTGCAACGGTATAATCAAACACCCCTTCAAGATCGCGCTGCGCTCTGGGGCTGAGCCGATATTCAGCCATGCTGCGCTGTTTTGCGCTGCTTGAACGCGGCAAAGTCGAACGGCTCCGGCTCGCCGCTCTGCTCGCCCTCGGTCAGCGCCTGACGGATAGTCTCGATTTCAAAGCTCCGCTCCTGTTCGCGCCGGATAAGATCGCGAATCGCCTCGCTGTCATTGGTGTAACTGCCCGCGTCGATCTGGGCGGCGATCCAGGCATCCTGCTGCTCGGTCAGGGTAATGGTCTTACGCACAGTCGCCATGTCGGGCCTCCAAATCTGCACCAGAGAACAAGCTCTTCATACTATCGGTGCACTTTAACGCGGTTATAACGCGGCGGCAATGATTGGATCGAGAGACGCCCTTCGCTAATGATTTTCCACCTACAACCGCGCCGGCACCGCCGCCACGCCGGGCATTTCGACCTCGAACGCGAACAGATGGCCCGCCTGCGGCTGGGCCGCCCGTTCCCGCGCGCTCAGGCCCTTCCACGCCGTCGTGACGTAGGCGGTCCGCAGGTCCGGGCCGCCGAACGCCAGCTTGGTGCAGTTCGCGACCGGCATCGCCACAGTCTCGACCAGCTCGCCGCGGTCGTAGCAGCGCACGGCGAAGCCGCCGAACAGGCCGGTCCACAGGCGGCCGGCGGAGTCCACGGTGGGTCCGTCGGGATAGCCGTCCGCCTCCTCGAGACGGACGGGCGTGGTGATCGGCCCCAGCGTGCCGTCGGCCCGGATCGCGGTGGTGTGGATCGCGCGGGCCAGCGTGTCGGTGAAGTGGATGGCGGTGCCGTCGCCGCTGATCGCCGGGCCGTTGGTGATGCAGATGTCCGCCGGCCCGACCGGCTCGATCCGGCCATCCCCGAGCCGGTAGAAACGGCCACTCGGAGCCCCTTCCGCGTCGTCCATCGAGCCGAACCACACCGAACCATCGGGTGCGGTGCAGGCGTCGTTGAGGCGATTGCCCTCCGGCTCGCCCGGCACGTCCAAGTGGTGGGAGAAGCGGCGGCTGTCAGGATCGAACAGGTGCAGCCCGTCCTTCAGGCCGCACAGCAGCGGGCCGTCGGTGGTCGGCAGCGCCCAGCCGATCGGCAGCGGGGCGGCGACGCTCTCCACCCGGCCGGCGGCGGGGTCGAAACGGTGGAGGGCGGGCGCCTTGATGTCCACGAACCACAGGCATTCCCGGCCCGCGTCCCACACCGGCCCCTCGCCCAGCTCCGCGCCGACCTCGGCGACGCAGCGCACTGGCCGGCTCACCGCCAACCGGCGTCCACCCAGTAATTGTGCCCCGTGCACATCCGCGCGTCGTCGGAGGCCAGGAACAGCGCCATCGCGGCCACGTCGGCGGGCTGGATGCGACCGTCGAGGCACTGGGCGGCGACGATCTCCGCCTCGCCCTCGGGCGTGTACCACTTCTCCTGACGCGGCGTCCGGACGTTCCCTGGGATGATCGCGTTCACGCGGATGCCGTCGCGCCCGAACTCGCGCGCGAGGCTGCGGGTCAGCCCCTCGATCGCCGCCTTGGCGGTCTGGTAGAGCGTCAGCTCGGCCAAGCCCAGGTGCCAGCTGATCGACCCGAAATTGATGATCGACCCGCGCCCGGCGGTTTTCATCGAGGGCGCGACCGCCTGCGCCAGGAAGAACAGGTGGCGCAGGTTCACCGCCATGCGCTCGTCCCAATAGGCCGGCGTGACCTCGGCGACCGTGTGGCGGTCGTCGTTGGCGGCGTTGTTCACCAGCACATCGACGCCACCCAGATCGGCCAGCACGGTGGCCGCCGTCGCCCGCATCGCGTGGATGTCCGTCAGATCGCAGGGGTGGAACACGGGCGCGTGGCGCGCCCCCGCCAATCGCTCCACCAGGGCGCGCGACGGCTCCTCGGTCAGGTCGAGGAACACGACCCGCGCGCCCTGCCGGGCGAACGCCTCGACCAGGCCCGCGCCGATCCCCGACCCGCCGCCGGTGATCAGCACCGACTGGTCGGTCAGGCTGGGATAGCGGGCGGCCTCGCCGTCGGGCTCCAGCACCCTCAATCGCCCGTGTAGACGGTCTTGACCTGGGTGTAGAACTCGACCGCGGAGAAGCCCTGCTCGCGCGCGCCGTAGGAGGACGAGCGCGTGCCGCCGAAGGGGACGTGATAGTCCACGCCGGCGGTCGGCAGGTTGATCATCACCATGCCCGCGCGCACGTTCTTGCGGAAGTCGCGCGCCCTGGCGAGCGACCGGGTGACGATGCCCGCCGACAGGCCGAACCGGCCGGCGTTCGCCACCGACAGCGCCTCGTCATAGTCGGCGACGCGCACGGTGGACACGACGGGGCCGAACACCTCCTCCGTGTTGATCCGCATCTCGGGCCTGGTGTCCGCGATCAGGGCGGGCGTCATGTAATAGCCCGGCGTGTCGCGCTCGACCGCCTCGCCGCCGGTGACCAGCCGGCCACCCTCCTGCGTCGCCACGCCGACGTAGCGCTGGTTCTGTTCAAACTGCGCCTTGTTCGCGGCGGGTCCGACCTGGGTGTCCTCGTCCATCGCGGAGCCGACGCGGATGCCCTTCGCGCGTTCGGCGAGCGCGTCGACGAAGCGGTCGTGGACCGCGTCCTCCACGATCACGCGGGAGCTGGCGGTGCAACGCTGGCCGGTCTGGAAGAAGCCGCCGTCGGCCGCGATCCGCACCGCCTTGTCCAGGTCGGCGTCGGCCAGCACGACGAGCGGGTTCTTGCCGCCCATCTCCATTTGCACGCGCGCCTGGCGCTCCATCGCGGTTTTGCCGACAAGCGCGCCCGTGCGTTGCGACCCGGTGAAGGAGACGCCGTCCACGTCGCGGTGGCCGACCAGCACCGCGCCGGTCTCGCCGTCGCCCAGCACCAGGTTGAACACGCCCTGGGGCACGCCGCACTCCGTGATGATGTCGGCCAGCGCGACGGCCAGCGCCGGCGTGTCGTCGGCGGGCTTCATCACCACCGTGTTGCCGAAGGCGAGCGCGGGCGCCGCCTTCCACGCCGGAATGGCGATGGGGAAGTTCCAGGGGGTCACGAGACCGAACACGCCCACCGCCTCGCGGTAGGTGGCGACGTCCAGGCCGGGGCGGGTGGACTCCAGCGTCCGGCCGTGGCGGCGCAGCGCCTCGCCCCCGAAATAGCGGAAGATGCGCGCCGCCCGCATGACCTCGCCCATGCCCTCGCCGCGCAGCTTGCCCTCCTCGCGGCTCAACAGCTCGCCCAGCTCCTCGGCGCGCGCGGCGATGGCGGCGGCGATCCTGTCGAGGAGGTCGCCGCGCACCTCGGGCGAGGCGGCGGCCCAGGCGGGAAAGGCGTCGCGCGCGGCGGAGACGGCGTCGTCCACCTCCCGTTGCCCGCCGACCGCATAGCGGCCGATGACGTCGTCGGTGTCGGACGGGTTGATGCTCTCGGCGGTGGTGTCGCCGGTGACGCGCTCGCCGCCGATCAGGTGGTGGAGGTCCATGTGAGTTCCTTCGTTAAATACGGTCGGAAAGGCCGCGTTCGGCCAGATTGCGGACGAGCTCGCGGACCCCGAAGGTCCAGGCGGGCGCGTCGGCGGAGGTGGTGACGGTGTTGGTGAGCGTGCCCAGCCGCGCGCTCGCGATCGTCACCCGGTCGCCCCTCTTGTGGGTGAAGCCCTGGCCGGGCACGTCGCGGTCCTGCGTGGGCGCGAACAGGGTGCCCAGGAACAGCGCGAAGCCGTCGGGATAGTGGTGCTCGCTCATCGTCTGGGCGGCCAGGTCGAGCGGGTCGCGGCTGATCTCCGCCATTCGGTTGGCGCCCTCCAGCCGATAGCCGTCCTCGCCCTCGATCGTCAGCGCGACGGTGGCGGAGCGCACGTCGTCCATCGTGAAGCCGTCATCGAACAATCGCGCCAACGGGCCGATCGAGCACGACGCCGTGTTGTCCTTGGCCTTGCCCAAGAGCAGCGCCGAGCGGCCCTCGAAGTCGCGCAGGTTGACGTCGTTGCCGAGCGCCGCGCCGACCGCCCCGCCCCGGCTGTCGCACAGCAGCACGACCTCGGGCTCCGGGTTGTTCCAGCGGGAGTCGGAACGCACGCCGATCGGCGCTCCAGGTCCGACGGTGGAGAGGATCGGCGACTTGGTGAACACCTCCGCGTCCGGGCCGATGGCGACCTCCAGGTACTGCGACCACAGGCCGGTGTCGATCAGCACCCGCTTCAGCTCGGCGGCCTCCGGGGAGCCGGGGACGACGGCGCGGATGCCGGTGCCCACCTCACTCTCGATCCACGTCCGGATGGCGTCGGCGGCCGCCGCGTCGCCGCGCGCCCGCTCCTCGATCACCCGCTCGATCGCCGACAGCGCGAAGGTGACGCCGGCCGCCTTCACACATTGCAGGTCGATCGGGCTGAGGACGCGGAGCGGCCCGTCGAGGATCGGCAGGTCGGCCGCGTCGCCGGCAAGCGCGCCGCGCTCCACCGCGCTGGCGCAGGTGGCCGCCAGCGGGGTCAGGTCGCGGACCGCGCCGTCGACGATCAGGACGGGCGTGGGGCCGTCCGGCCCGCCGACCCGCCCGAGAAACCGCCCCCCGCGCCAGTCGCCCGGCAGCATCGCCTCCAGCTCCAAGTCCAACACCGCTCTCCCGCTCGCCTTGGTAGCGCTAACACCATGCGGGCCGGGGTGGAGTCAAGATAGAGGGAACGGCTGTGAGTGCGGCCCCCCATGTGGCGGTCGATGGCGGCCCGCAGCAGTGTACCGGCGGTCGTTCAGCGGCAGCGGCGTGGGACGCCGGAACATCACTGTCACGTTCGACACCGGACCGGCGGCGATGGCACCCTGCGGATCGGCGGGCTAGACACCGGACCCGGCGCGGCGCCTCCCGCGCCCCACCCGGAGTCCGCCATGACCGACACACACGACTACACCCCGCCGCGCGTCTGGACGTGGGACAAGGAGAGCGGGGGCCGGTTCGCCGGCATCAATCGGCCGATCGCGGGTGCCACCCACGAGCGCGAGCTGCCGGTCGGCCGGCACCCGCTCCAGCTCTATTCGCTGGCGACGCCCAACGGCGTGAAGGCGACGGTGATGCTGGAGGAGCTGCTGGCGCTCGGACATCGCGGCGCCGAGTACGACGCCTGGCTGATCCGCATCGACCAGGGCGACCAGTTCGGCTCCGGCTTCGTCGGGGCCAACCCCAACTCGAAGATCCCGGTGCTGGTGGACCGCAGCGGACCGGAACCGATCCCCGTCTTTGAATCCGGCGCCATCCTGATGCACCTGGCCGAACGGTTCGGCGCCTTCCTGCCGGCCGCGGGACGGGAGCGCGCGGAATGCCTGTCCTGGTTGTTCTGGCAGATGGGCAGCGCACCCTATCTCGGCGGCGGCTTCGGCCATTTCTACGCCTATGCGCCCACCAAGATCGAGTACGCCATCGACCGCTTCGCCATGGAGGTGAAGCGCCAGCTCGACGTGCTCGACCGCCGCCTGGCCGATCGCGAGTGGCTCGCCGCCGACCGCTACACGATCGCCGACATCGCGGTGTGGCCGTGGTACGGCGGCCTGGCCAAGGGCCTGCTCTACGAGGCGGGCGAGTTCCTGGACGTGGCGGCCTATGCGAACGTCCAGCGGTGGGCCGACACCATCGCGGCGCGGCCCGCGGTCCAGCGCGGCCGCATGGTCAACCGCACCTTCGGCGATCCGGCGAGCCAGCTCCACGAACGCCACGACGCCGGCGACTTCGCCACCGACACGCGGGACAAGCGGGAGCCGACCGCGTCGTGAGGCGCCGCGCCCGTCGCTGGACAGCGGGGCGGGGCTGGGACATGACCCCGTCATGAGCCTCCCCGCCCCGTTCGATCGCCTCCGCCTGCCGGTGATCGGTTCGCCGCTGTTCATCGTCTCCGGCCCGGAGCTGGTGATCGCGCAGTGCAAGGCGGGGATCGTCGGCTCCTTTCCCGCGCTGAACGCCCGTCCCCAGGCACAGCTCGACGAGTGGCTGCACCGGATCCGGGAGGAGCTGGCCGCGCACGACCGCGACCATCCCGACCGGCCGAGCGCGCCCTACGCCGTCAACCAGATCGTCCACCGCTCCAACGAACGGCTGGAGCGGGACCTCGCCACCTGCGCCGCCCACAAGGTGCCGCTCACCATCACCTCGCTCGGCGCGCGGGAGGACCTGAACGCGGCGGTGCACGGCTGGGGCGGCCTCGTCCTGCACGACGTCATCAACGACCGCTTCGCGCACAAGGCGATCGAAAAGGGCGCGGACGGCCTGATCCCGGTGGCGGCGGGCGCGGGCGGCCACGCCGGGACGCTGTCGCCCTTCGCCCTGGTGAGCGAGATCCGGCGCTGGTTCGACGGTCCCGTGGCGCTATCCGGCGCGATCGCCAACGGACGTTCGATCCTGGCGGCGCTCGCCTGCGGCGCCGACCTGGCGTATATCGGCTCGGCCTTCATCGCGACCGACGAGGCCCGCGCGGCCGACGGCTACAAGGCGTCGATCGCGTCCGGCGGGGCCGACGACATCGTCTACACGAACCTCTTCACGGGGGTGCACGGCAACTACCTGCGCGGTTCGATCGAGGCGGCGGGTCTCGACCCCGACGACCTGCCGGTCAGCGATCCGACCGCGATGGACTTCGGGTCCGGCGGCAATCGGGACAAGAAGGCGTGGCGCGACATCTGGGGATCGGGACAGGGCATCGGGTCCATCGACCGGGTCGGTCCCGTCGCCGATCTGGTCCGGCAGCTGGCGGCCGAATACGAGGAGGCCAAATCGCGTCTGCGCGAAATCGCCTGATGCGCCGTAGTCCCCTCGGACTTGGCCATCATGCGATGATGTCGGGCACCAGCTGCTTTTCCAGCCATGCGATCTCGTCGCGCAACCGCAGCTTCTGACGCTTCAACCTCGCGACCTGCAGCTGGTCGGGCGAGTCGCGCGACGCCAACGCCTCGGCGGCCATGTCGAGGTCGCGGTGCGCCTGCCGCAGCGTCGCCAGCCGGATGCGCATCTCCTCCTCGTTCACCGTCTCCACCCCCTCGCCCGACCCTGCGCGACGGATCGTGCATGGGCGTGGCCGAACGCGATCGCAATGCCAATCCCCGTGACTGGACAGCGGCGCGAAAGGGGACGTAGGCTCCGATCCCCCAAACGCATCCGGAGGACGCCATGCACCCGCACACGCAGACACTCGCCCAGCGCCATCAGTCGCTCGACCAGGCGATCGCGCGGGAGCAGGCGCGCGCCGGGTCCGACGACGCGACGCTGGCGCGCATGAAGAAGGAAAAGCTGGCTCTGAAGGAGGCGCTGTCGCGCGCCGGAGACTAGGAGCGCGAGCCGACCGGCACGCGGAGGTCGCGCGGATCGATCGGCTGGTCGAAAGCGAGGCCGACCCGGTTGCTCGAGGTCCAGACGACCACCGCGCCCACCTGTCCGACCGACCGGAGCGTGACCGCCACGCGCTCCCCGGTCGTGTGGGTGCGCTGGGTCTCGCACATGACTCCGCCGGCGGACACGTTGCGCACCCGGCACAGCTCGGCCGGGCGGCCGTCCTCCGGCTCCAGCTGGGCCTGAAGGAACATGGAGGTGCGATCCTCCACCCGCTCGGGCGCCTGCTTCAGTTTGGCGATGTCGAATTCGTCGCTGCTGCCCACGGCGTCCTTGCGTCCCTTGCTTGGCTGGTGGCGGGACCATGCGCCGCCAGCGCTTCGATCTCGTTAACGCCGCGCGGCGCGCGCGGTCAATCGTCGCGCGAGACCCGCTCCACCCGCTCGTGCGCCTCCTGCGCCTCCAGCGTCATCGTCGCGATCGGCCGCGCCTCGAGTCGCTGGAGCGAGATCGGTTCGCCCGTGACCACGCAATAGCCGTACTCGCCTTCGTCGAGACGGCGCAGCGCCGCCTGGATCTTGGTGATCAGCTTGCGCTGGCGGTCGCGGGTCCGCAACTCGAGCGACCAGTCCGATTCGCTCGTCGCGCGATCGGCCATGTCGGGCTCGCGCAGCGGCTGGCGGCCCAGTTCGGCGAGCGTCAGTTCGGCGTCGTCCAGGATGGCGCCGCGCCAGGCGAGCAGCTTGGCGCGGAAATACGCCTGCTGACGCGGGTTCATGAAGGGCTCGTCGTCGGACGGGCGGTAGTCGCCGATCCCCGGCACGGAGTCGGGGTCCGGCACGGCCGAGAGCTCGCCGGAAGGATCGTCGATGGTGCGACCAGAGCCACTCACGAGCGGGGCCTTTAGAGGGCGCATTCCTGGGGCACAAGCCACTCGGCGGAACGCTTGCCAACCGCCCTGCGGTGCCCCAAAACGGCACAGGCGACGCACAGGCGGGCGAGGGACACCCCTTGCCGCGCCGAAGCGGTTGCCGTTCAAAGTTAACCGGGTTGCCCTCAAGCTCCCTTAACTCCTTATGGTCCAGGCACGGTTTGCCTCTCCGGTGGCCGACACGACACAACAGTGGGAAACGAGTATGTCCGTTCGCATGGCCCTGGCCAAACTGGCCGCTTGCACCTGTGGCGGCGCGATCATCGGCGGCGGCGCGGTCGCCGTGAGCGAGGCTCCCGCCCGTGTCGCGCACGTCCAGAAGGCGGCGCCGCGCCACATCGCCCGCAAGCGCACCGCCGTTCCGCGCGTCGCCTACAGCCGTCCGGTCCGCCGGGTCCCGCGCCGGGTCACCACCACGACGCGGCGCACCGAGCCCACGGTGGTGACGGTCAACTCCGCCGGGGCGCCGATTCCCGTCATTCCGGCCGCCATTCCCGCCTATGCGCCGTCCGGCTTTCCGGGCGGTCCCGGCTATGCCGGCGGCGGCGGCGGCTTTCCCGTCGTGATCGGGGGCGGTGGCTTTCCGGGCGGCGGCGGGTTCTTCGGCGGCTTCTTCGGCGGAGGCGGCGGCGGTGGTGGTGGCGGCAGCATCGTCGTGTCGTCCACCTCGTCCGGGGGTTCGACCAGCACCGGCGGCTTCTCGTCCACCGGCGGCAGCACCTCGACGTCCACGGGCGGTTTCTCCTCGACGGGCGGCAGCACGTCCACCGGCGGCTTCTCCTCGACCTCAACGGGAGGCAGCAGTTCCACATCCACCGGCGGAGTGAGTTCGACGTCCGGCGGTGTCAGTTCCACGTCGTCCTCGTCGGGGAACGTATCGAGTTCCTCCGGCGGATCGTCGGGCAACGTGTCCAGCTCGACGGGCGGCTCGTCCTCGTCGGGCAACGTGTCGAGCTCCACGGGCGGCTCGTCCTCGTCGGGCAACGTGTCGAGCTCGAGCAGCGGCAACGTGTCGTCGTCCAGCAGCGGCAACGTATCGTCTTCGACAAGTTCGTCCTCGAGCGGCAACGTGTCGTCCTCGACCAGTTCGTCCACCAGCTCCTCGACCAGCTCGTCGTCAAGCGGCAACGTGTCGTCCGGCGGGGACACGCCGGGCACGCCGACCCCGGTTCCCGCTCCGCCGGTGGTGCTGCTGTTCGGCGCCGCCGCGGCCGCCCTCGTGGCCCGCCGGCGCTCCCGGCGAGGCGACGCGGCCACATGAAGCAAAGGGGCACCGCTAGATCGGTGCCCCTCACAACAGCTCCAGTGCCGGGGGATCGGCGTCACCCGATCCCCATTCCTTTCGTCAGGCGGCGGAAATGATCCGCTCGATCTGATCGATCTCGTGGCCGGTCAGGTCCTTGGCGATCTCGCCCGTGAGCCGCCGCTCCACCTCTCCGTGATAGTGCTTGCGCAGTTCCCCCAGTGTTTTCGGAGCGGCGACGACGATCAGGTGGTCGAAATCGTTGCGCAACGCCCGCGCCTTCAGCAGGTCGGCGGTCTGGGCGGCGAAGCGGTCCTCCTCCAGCTGGTGGAAGTCGGTGTCGGAGTAGCTGTCGCCACCCGAGGCGCCCGACTGCCCGACATGGCCGGACCGATTGGCCTTCTGCTCGCCGGTGGAGGGATTGTCCTGTTCACGCTTCCGCTCGACCGACAGGTTCGGATAGTCCGCGTCGCCCTCGTTCCGGAGGAACAGCATCTTGGCGCCGTCCACGATGGCGACGAGGGTTCCGTTGGCGATCTGCATGGATGTCTCCTGATTGGGTGTGCCCCGTCAACGGCCGGGCCGGCGGCTCGGTTGCCTCGCCACCCGCCGGGCGGCATAGCGCGCCCATGCACGACATCCGCGCCATCCGCGACGACCCCGCCGCCTTCGACGCCGCGCTGGCGAGGCGCGGGGCGGAGCCGGCGTCCGACCGGCTGCTGGCGCTCGACGAGGCTCGGCGGGTCAGGGCGACCCTGGCGCAGGAGGCGCTCGCGCTGCGCAACGAGGCGTCCAAGGCGATCGGGGCGGCCAAGGGGCGCGGCGACGAGGCGGAGGCCCGGCGCCTGCTCGCCGAGATCGCCACTCTCAAGGACCGGGTGTCCGTGTTGGAGGAGGCCGCCCGCCAGGCCGACACGGCCCTGCGGGAGGCGCTCGCCGCGCTGCCCAACACGCCCGCCGACGACACGCCCGACGGCACAAGCGAGGACGACAATGTGGAGGTCGCCCGCTGGGGCACCCCGCCCTCCTTCGCCTTCACGCCCAAGCCGCACGACGAGATCGGCGGCCCGCTCGGCCTCGACACGGAGGCCGCCGCCGCGATGTCGGGCGCGCGCTTCGCCGTGCTCCGGGGCCAGCTCGCCCGGTTGCAGCGCGGTCTCGGCCAGTTCCTGCTCGACGCCCAGGTCGCCGCCGGATGGGAAGAGACCTCCGTTCCCCTGCTGGTGCGCGACGAGGCGGTGTTCGGCACCGGACAGCTGCCGAAGTTCGCCGACGACCTGTTCGCCACCACCGATGGCCGCTGGCTGATCCCGACCGCCGAGGTGCCGCTGACCAACCTGGTGCGCGAGACCGTGCTGGACGAAGAGGCCCTTCCCTTCCGCGTGACCGCGCTCACCCCCTGCTTCCGCCTGGAGGCGGGATCGGCTGGACGCGACACAAAGGGGCTGATTCGCCAGCACCAGTTCGAGAAGGTCGAGCTCGTCACGATTTGCCGACCAGAGGACTCGCGAGCGGAGTATGACCGAATGGTGCGCGCTGCGGCCGCCGTCCTGCGGTCGCTGGAGCTCCCCTATCGCTTGGTACAGCTCTGCGCCGGCGACATGAACGTGTCGGGGAAGAAGACACTCGACCTGGAGGTCTGGATACCCAGCCAGGACACCTATCGCGAGATCAGCTCGGTCAGCTGGTGCGGCGACTGGCAGGCGCGCCGCATGGACGCCCGCTTCAAGGTGGCCGGCCAGAAGGGCGCGCGCTTCGTCCACACGCTCAACGGCTCCGGCGTGGCGGTCGGGCGCGCGCTGGTGGCGCTCCTGGAGAACGGGCAGCGGGCGGACGGCTCGGTCGATCTGCCCGCCGCGCTCCACCCCTATCTGCCGGCGGAGTGGAACGGCCGCCTGGCGCCCGCGTGAGGATCCTGCTCACCAACGACGACGGCATCCACGCGCCCGGGCTGTCGGTCCTGGAGGAGATCGCCGCCGCGCTCTCCGACGACGTCTGGATCGTGGCGCCCGCGGAGGAGCAGTCGGGGGCCGGCCACTCGCTGTCTCTGTCGCGGCCGGTCCGGGTCCGGCGGCACGGCGAACGGCGCTTCTCGGTCGCGGGCACGCCGACCGACGCGGTGATGATGGCGCTGGGCAAGCTGGTCGAGGGCGGGCCGCCCGACCTGATCCTGTCGGGCGTCAACCGGGGCGCCAATCTGGGCGAGGACGTGACCTACTCCGGCACCGTCGCCGCCGCGATGGAGGGGGCGCTCGCCGGCATCCGCTCGGTCGCGCTCAGCCAGGTCTACGCCCGCGAGGGCATGGGCGACACCGTGCCCTTCGCCGCCGCGCGCGAGTGGGGCGAGCGTGTGGTGCGGCCGCTGCTGGACCGGCGCTGGGCACCGCGCACGCTGGTCAACGTGAACTTCCCGGCCGGACCGCCCAGGGGCGTGCGGGTGGTGCGGCAGGGCTTCCACGATCTCGGCCGGACGCGGATCGTGGAGAACACCGACCCGCGCGGCTATCGCTACTACTGGTTCGCGCTCGGCGGCGGCGCGGGCACGCCGGACCGCTCCACCGATCTGGAGGCGATCGGCGACGGCTTCGTGGCGGTGACCCCGCTGCAGCTCGACCTGACCGATCGGGGCACGCTGGGAGCCCTCGAAAGCCTCTACGCGCCGCCGCTCGCTCCCCCCCCGCCGATCGCCGGGCGGTGAGCGAGCCCCCGCCCCGCCCTACCCCGCCCCGCGCGCGCCGGGATGCCGCCACCACGGCCTTGAAGCGGCAGTCGCAGACGCCGGTCTGGATCGCGATCGGCTGGCGCTCGCTGGCCGTCCTGGCGCTGATAGGGGTGGCGGTCGCGGTCCACTGGTTCGATCGGGACGGCCTGCGCGACACGGTCGACGGGTCGATCAGCTTCCTCGACGTCATCTACTTCACGATGATCTCGATCACCACGACCGGCTATGGCGACATCTCGCCGGTGACGACGGAGGCGCGCATGTTCGACGCGCTGGTGGTGACGCCGATCCGCGTCTTCGTGGTGTTGCTGTTCATCGGCACCGCCTACAACTTCGTGCTCAAGCGAACCTGGGACAAATGGCGGATGCGACGGATACAGCGCGAACTGAGCGGCCACACCATCGTCGCGGGCTTCGGCATCAGCGGGTCGGAGGCGGTGGCGGAGCTGATCGCGCGCGGCGTGCCCGTCGAACAGATCGTGGTGGTCGACGGCGACGCCGACCGGATCGAGGCCGCCCAGGGCCTGGGCGTGAACGTGCTCCAGACCGACGCCACGCGCGACACCACCTGGTCGGACGTGAAGGTCGAGCGCGCGCAGTCGGTCATCGTGTCCGCCGGCCGCGACGACACCTCGATCCTGATCGTGCTGACCGTGCGCCACTTCGCGCCCGAGGTGCCGATCAGCGTGGTCGTGCGCGCCGCCGACAACGAGCTCCTGGCGCGCCAGGCGGGGGCGACCACGGTCATCAACCCGGTCAGCTTCGCCGGCCTGCTGCTCGCCGGCTCCTGCACCGGCCCGCACATCGCCGACTACATCGCCGACCTGGCGAGCGTGCACGGACGCGTGCAGCTGAGGGAGCGGCTGGTGCGCGACGAGGAGGCGGGGCGGACGCTGGCCGAGCTGTCGGGCGGCGTGCCGGTCCGCATCTACCGCGACGGCCGCGCGATCGGCTTCTGGGAGGAGGAGGCGCGGCAGCTGAGGGCGGGCGACCTGCTGGTCGAGATCGCCCCTGGGCAAGGGGCGCGCGACGCGCGGTAGAGGCGGATGACGTCCCGGCGGATCGTCATCGCGAGGAGCGAAGCGACGCGGCGATCCAGGATCCGCGCGCCGTCCGGTTGGATTCGCTGCGCTCGCAACGACGGAACCGGCTCGATCCAACGTCATCCAACTCCAGCATTCCTCCACCCACCCCCGGTCCCTCACAGCCTCAGCCCGGCCAGTTCCGGCGCGCCCACCATCAGGTTCAGGGACTGCACCGCCGCCCCGGCCGCGCCCTTGCCGAGATTGTCGAGCGTCGCGACGAGACGCGCCTGGCGGCCGTCGGGCGCCGCGAAGACCCGGAGCGTCACCCGATCGTCGCCGGCCCTGCCCTCGTCCAGCCGCAGCTCGTCGGACGGAGGGGCGAGCGTCACCAGCGGCTCGCCCGCATAGCGCTCCGCCAGCACGGCGCGCGCGGCCTCCGCGTCGATGTCGGGCAGCGGCACCTCGACCATCATGCCCCGGACCGCGCGGATCACGGCGGGCGCGAACAGCGGCGGCCGGTCCAGACCCGCGTGCCGGCCCATCTCCGGCGCGTGCTTGTGGTCGAGACCGTAGGCGTAGCCGCGCCAGGCGAGCGTCGGCTCGGCCTCGAAGCGCTCGATCAGCGCCTTGCCGCCGCCGCTGTAGCCGCTGACCGCGTTGACGCTGAGGCGCGCGTCGCGCGGGATCAGCCCGGCCTCCACCAGCGGGGCCACCAGCAGCAGGAAGCCGGTGGGGTAGCAGCCCGGGTTGCTGACCCGCGACGAGGCGGCGATCGCCTCGCGGCCGATCAGTTCGGGCAGGCCGTAGGTCCAGCCAGGGGCCACGCGGTGGGCGGAGCTGGCGTCGATCACCTTGGTGGCCGAGCGGATCAGCGCCACGGCTTCGCGCGCGGCGTCGTCGGGCAGGCAGAGGATGGCGACATCGGCGTCGTTGAGCGCCTCCGCGCGGGCGGCGGGCTCGCGGCGGCGGTCGGCGGGCAGGGTGGCGAGCGTGAGGTCCGGGCGGCCGGCGAGCCGCTCGCGGATCTCCAGCCCGGTCGTGCCGTGCGCGCCGTCGATGAAGACGGTGGTCACATTATTCCTCCCCAAGCGAAGCTTGGGGAGGAATGCTCACCCCTCACCCGAACCGCTCCTTGAGCATCCCGAACGCCGCCCTCAGCCCATAGGCCTCGCCGCCCTTGGGGCGGCCCGGCTCCGCCCTGGGGCGCCAGCCGAAGGTGTCGAGGTGCAGCCAGTCGGCCCCCTCGCGCACGAAGCGGTCGAGGAAGAGCGCGGCCGTGATGCAGCCCGCGAATGGTGTGTCGCCCGCATTGGCCACGTCCGCGATGTCGCTCTTGAGGAGGTCGCGGTAGCGCTCCCACAACGGCATCCGCCAGACCGGGTCCCCAACCCGCTCGCCCGCCGCCAGCATCGCCGCCGCCGTCTCGTCGCGCCTGGCGAACAGCGCCGGCAGGTCGGGGCCGAGCGCCACGCGCGCCGCGCCGGTCAGCGTGGCGAAGTCGATCGTCAGTTCGGGCTCCGAACGGCCCGCCTGGATCAGCGCGTCGGCCAGGATCAGGCGGCCTTCGGCATCGGTGTTGTGGATCTCCACGCTGGTCCCGTCGGCCGCGCGCACCACGTCGCCGGGGCGCAGCGCCGGGCCGGAGATGGCGTTCTCCACCGCCGGCACCAGAAGATGTAGCCGCACCGGCAGCCCGGCCGCCACGATCCACTCGGCCAAGGCGATGGCGTGCGCGGCCCCGCCCATATCCTTCTTCATCAGCCGCATTCCCGACGCCGGCTTGATGTCGAGCCCGCCGGTGTCGAAGCTGACGCCTTTGCCGACCACGGCGACACGCGGGTGGGCGGCGTCGCCCCATTCCAGCTCGATCAGCCGGGGTTCGCGTGGCCGTTCGGCGGCGCGCCCGACGGCGTGGATCAGGGGGAATCGGGTGCGCAGCTCCTCGCCGCGCGTCACCGTCGGCTCCACGCCCGCTCGCTTGGCGAGGGCTGCCACGGCGTCCTCGAGCTGCTGCGGCCCCATGTCCTCGGCGGGCGTGTCGATCCGATCGCGCACGCTGGCGGTGGCGGCGGCGGCCTGGAGCGCGGCGTCGATCGCCTGGGTGTCGGAGAGGAGCAGGACGCGCGGATCGGCGTCCTTGGCCGCCTTGTACCGGGTGAAACGGTGCTGGGCGAGCAGCCAGCCGAGCGCCGCTCCCGGCGGCATAGTGCCCTCCAGGCGGTAGGTGCCCGCGGGGAGCGCGGCGGGCAGCGCCGCGAGGCTCCAGACCGGATCGCCCCTGACGATGTGCGCCGCGCCGACGCCGTCGCCGTCGCCGTCGGGCAGCAGGACGGTGCGGGTGGTCTCGCCGAAGCGCGCGGCGGCCAACAGCGCGCGGGCCGGGGCGGGGCGGCCCTGCGTCCACGCCTCCGCGTCGGCTTGCGCCACGAGATGGACGGTGGCGGCGGGCTCGCCCCGGTCGGCGCGGAGCAGGGTCGGGAAAGGGATCATGCGAGAGCCATAGCAAACCTTCTCCCTTTGGGAGAAGGATACGAAGCCTTGGCGGCTTTGCCGCCTAGGCGGAGTTGGATGAGGGTGACCGGCACCTCGCCATCCGTCACCCTCACCCTTCCAGCGCTTCGCGCCTCCCTCCCTCTCCCAATGGGAGAGGGACCCCGAACAGATCGTGCTCGTCCGCGTCCTCGACGACCACATCCACCACATCCCCCACGCTCAGCCCGAAGGCGTCGCGCAGATGGACCTCGCCGTCGATCTCCGGCGCGTCGGCCTTCGACCGCCCGGTCGCCCCGCCGTCCGCGTCCATCGCGTCGATCAGCACCGCCTGCACGCTGCCCACCTTCGCCGCCAGCTTGTCGGCCGAGATGCGCGCGGTCAGCTCCATCAGGCGGGCGTAGCGTTCCTCCTTGACCGCCTCGGGCACCGCGCCGGGCAGGTCGTTGGCGCGTGCGCCCGCCACCGGCTCGAACCGGAACGCGCCGACGCGGTCGAGCTGCGCCTCCTCCAGCCACTCCATCAGGTAGGCGAAGTCCGCCTCCGTCTCGCCCGGAAAGCCGACCACGAAGGTCGAGCGCACCGCGATCTGAGGGCAGATGGCGCGCCAGGCGGCCAGCCGCTCCAGCACCTTGGCCTCGTTCGCCGGGCGGCGCATGGCGCGCAGGATGGCGGGGCTGGCGTGCTGGAAGGGAATGTCGAGATAGGGCAGCACCAGCCCGTCGGCCATCAGCGGGATGACCTCGTCGACGTGCGGATAGGGATAGACGTAGTGGAGGCGCACCCAGGCGCCCAGCGACCCCAGCTCGCGCGCCAGGTCGGTCATGTGCGGCCGCACCTCGCGCCCGTGCCAGGCACGCGGCTCGCGCCGGATGTCGACGCCATAGGCCGAGGTGTCCTGGCTGATGACCAGCAGTTCCTTCGTGCCCGCCGCCACCAGCTTCTCCGCCTCGCGCAGCACCGCGTCGGGGCGGCGGCTGACCAGGCGCCCCCGGATGTCGGGGATGATGCAGAAGGAGCAGGCGTGGTTGCAGCCCTCCGAGATCTTCAGATAGCTGTAATGGCGCGGCGTCAGTTTCAGACCGGCGGGCGGCACCAGATCGGTGAAGGGGGATGGGGTCGCCGGGGCCGCCTCATGGACCGCCAAGACCACCTGCTCGTACTGTTGCGCTCCCGTGATCGCCAGCACGTCGGGAAAGCGGGCGCGGATCGCCTCGGCCTCGCGGCCCAGGCAGCCGGTGACGATGACGCGGCCGTTCGCCGCCATCGCCTCGCCGATCGCCTCCAGGCTCTCCTCCTTGGCGGAATCGAGGAAGCCGCAGGTGTTGACCAGCACCACGTCGGCGCCGGCATAGTCGGGCGAGAGCGCATAGCCGTCGGAGCGCAGCTTGGTCAGGATGCGCTCGCTATCGACCAGCGCCTTGGGGCAGCCGAGCGACACCATGCCGACGGCGGGTGCGGTGGGGAGGATGGTGGCCATGGAGGGGCGGCATATAGGCACGGGAGGGCGCGGCGTCACCTCACCGCGCCGCAGCAGCCCCTGCCCTCACATCTCCCCGCGCGCGCGCCGCACGGCGTACCATTTCGAGACGTTCGCCTGGTGCTCGGCGAGGGTGGCGGCGAAGACGTGGCTGCGGTCGGGCCGGCCGGTGGCGACGAAATAGAGCGCGTCGGTCTTCGCCGGATTGAGCACCGCCTCGAGGCTCGCGCGGCCCGGATTGGCGATCGGCCCCACCGGCAGGCCGGGGCTGGCGTAGGTGTTGTAGCCGTTCTTCGCGTCCAGTTCGGAGCGCAGGATGCGGCGGCCGAGCGGGAGGCCGCGGGTCACCGGGTAGATCACCGTCGGGTCGGCGTCGAGCTTCATGCCGATCCTCAGGCGGTTGGAATAGACGCCGGCGATCAGCCGCCGTTCGGAGGCGAGGCCGGCCTCCTTCTCCACGATCGAGGCGAGCGTCACCGCCTGCGCCGGAGTGCGCACCACGGCGGCGGGCGAGCGCCGGCGCCACAGCGTGGTCAGGGTCTCGCGCATCGCGGCGCGCATCCGCCCGGCCACCGCCGCGCGGGCCTCGCCGCGTTCGTAGCTGTAGCTGTCGGGCAGCACCGATCCCTCCGGCGGCAGCGGCGCGGGGCCGGTCAGGCCGGGCGCGCGGGCGAGCGCGCGCTGGACCAGCACGGAGGGCCAGCCCTCCGGCACCGTCACCAGCCGCTGGATCGGCTTGCCCTGCTGCAGGATCGTGAGCGCGGTGGCCGGGGAGACGCGGGCGGGGAAGAGATACTCGCCGGCGCGGATCGGCCGGTCCGGCCCGAACAGCCGCTCCCGCAGGCGGAAGCCATCGGCCGACGCCAGCACGCCCGCCGCCTCGAGCGTGGTGGCCGCCTTCGCCAGCGAGGAACCGGCGGGAATGACGACCGCCGTGTCGGCCGGGAGCGGCCCCACCCCCGTCCAGCCGGCGCGCACCCAGATCGCGGCGAGCGCGATGAGCGCCAGGGCGGCGAACAGCGCGAGCCGCCAGCGACGGCGGCGCATCAGACCGCCCGGAAGACGAGACTGGCGTTGGTGCCGCCGAAGCCGAAGGAGTTGTTGAGCACCGCGCGCACCGGCCGCTCCTTGGCCGTGTGCGGCACCAGGTCCACGCCCTCGCAGCCGGGGCTGGGATGGTCGAGGTTGAGGGTGGGCGGCACGACGCCATCGCGCATCGCCAGGATGCCGAAGATCGACTCCACCGCGCCCGCGCCGCCGAGAAGGTGGCCGATGGCGGATTTCGTCGAACTCATCGAGACGGTGTCCAGCGCCGGGCCGAACAGCCGGCGGACCGCGCCCAGCTCCAGCTCGTCGCCCATCGGCGTCGAGGTGCCGTGGGCGTTGATGTAGTCGATGGCGGACGGGTCCATCCCCGCCTTCCTGAGCGCCATCGCCATCGCGTTGTAGGCCCCCACGCCCTCCGGGTGCGGCGCGGTCACGTGCCAGGCGTCGCCCGACAGGCCGTAGCCCACGACCTCCGCGTAGATGTGCGCGCCGCGCGCCCTCGCGTGCTCATACTCCTCCAGACACACCACGCCCGCGCCCTCGCCCATGACGAAGCCGTCGCGGTCCACGTCGTAGGGGCGGCTCGCCTTTTCAGGCGTGTCGTTGAAGTGGGTGGACAGCGCCCGCGCCTGGGCGAAGCCGGCGATGCCGAGCGGGCAGATCGCGCTCTCGGCCCCGCCCGCCAGCATCACGTCGGCGTCGTCGTCGCGGATCATCCGCGCCGCGTCGCCGATGGAGTGCGCGCCTGTGGAGCAGGCCGTCACCACCGCATGGTTCGGCCCCATCAGCCCGTACTTGATCATCACCTGGCCCGAGATCAGGTTGATGAGCCGGCCGTGGACGAAGTGCGGCGAGACGCGGCCCGGCCCCTTCTCGTGCAGCACGATCGACTCGCTCTCGATGCCCGGCAGGCCGCCGATGCCCGACCCGATCGAGCAGCCCGCGCGCAGCTTCTGCGCGTTGGTCATGTCGGTCAGGCCGGCATCCTCCAGCGCCTGGCCGGCCGCGTCGATGCCGAAGATGATGAACAGGTCGACCTGGCGCTGGATCTTGTGGTCCACGCGCTTCGACGCGTCGAAGCCCATCGGGCTGTCGTGCGCCTTCACCTCGCACGCGATGGTGCACTTGAAGCCTTCCGGATCGAAGCGCGTGATGCGGCCGGCGCCCGACCGCCCCGCGATCAGGTTGGACCAGCTCGTGGGCACGTCGCCGCCGATCGGCGTGACGAGCCCCAGCCCCGTGACGACCACCCGCCTCATGGCGTCAGGCGTTGTGCTCTTCGATGTAGTTGGTCGCGTCCTTGACGGTCACGATCTTGTCGGCCGCGTCGTCAGGGATCTCGACCCCGAACTCCTCCTCGAACGCCATCACCAGCTCGACGATGTCAAGGCTGTCCGCGCCCAGGTCGTCGAAGAAGCTGGCGTCGTCGGTCACCTTGTCGGCCTCGACCCCCAGATGCTCCACCACGATCTTCTTCACGCGGTCGTCGATGTCGCTCATACCCTGTTCCTTCTGGTTTGTGGCGTGTCCGCCGCACTAATCGGCGGTCCCGACCGTGGCAAGCGGGGCCGTCGCCGCCGCTTCACACCATCGCCATGCCGCCGTTCACGTGAAGCGTCTGGCCGGTCACATAGTTGCCCTCGTCGCTCGCCAGATACACGACCGCGGCCGCCACGTCCGCGCCGGTGCCCAGAGCGCCCATCGGGATGCGGGCGGTGAGCGCGCCCTTCTGCGCGTCCGGCAGATCGTCCGTCATGGCCGACGCGATGAAGCCCGGCGCCACGCAATTGACCGTCACGCCGCGCGAGGCGAGTTCGTGGGCCAGGGCCTTGCTCATCCCGGTGAGCCCCGCCTTGGACGCGGCGTAGTTCGCCTGGCCGGGATTGCCGGTCTGGCCGACGACCGAGGTGATCGACACGATGCGGCCCCAGCGCTGGCGCATCATCGGCTTGGCCGCCGCGCGGCACAGGCGGAAGGCCGCCTCGAGGTTGACGCGGAGGACGTCGGCCCAGTCCTCGTCCTTCATGCGGAGAATGAGCCCGTCGCGCGTCAGCCCGGCGTTGTTGACCAGGATGTCGAGCCGCCCGCCCAGCGCGTCCACCGCCTGTCCCACGAGCGCGTCCGTGGCCGCCGGGTCGGACAGGTCGCACGGAACCGCCGCCACCCCCTCCCGGCTTTCGGCAAAGGCGGCCAGCCTGTCGGCGTTGGACCCGCTGGCGGCGACGGTCGCCCCCCGCGCCACGAGCGCGTCCACGATGGCCGAACCGATGCCGCCGGACGCGCCGGTCACGAGCGCGGTCTTGCCGGTCAGGTCGAACATCGGACGATCCCCTCTTCGTGCGTCCCATGTGGCCCTCCCCGCGCCAAAGGACGCCGGGCCACGGCGGGGCGGAGGGGTGGAAGCCGGAACGACCCGCCGCGAAATCGTTGCGGCTGCTTCCTTCCGGACCTGACCGGGTTGGCGACAGCGGCGTCCGCCCGACTTCCGCGTGCGTCTTAACCGAGCGCCACGGGAGGAGCAAGATCGCCCCGTCCAGCCAAACCCGGCTCTTGCAATCTACCTCCAAATAGGTTATAAGACAATATCGCTAGGGTTTGATGATGCTGGATGGACGCGGCCCCGTTGGTGCGGGCGCAGCGAAGCCATCCGGACCGGCGCGCACATCCTGGATCGCCACGTCGCTTCGCTCCTCGCAACGACGATGCGATGCGCGGTCATACCGCGCTAGACAGGCTCCGACCATTCCGGCCCGCCGTGAGGGCGCTGAGTGTCGTTCCGCCATTTCCTACACCGCCCCTGCGGGATCCCCGACGCGTCGCGCGAACTTTGGGACCTTTCGCGTCATCGACGGCTGCCCGGCATCCGCACCGTCAGCGGCTTTTCCCCCACCCGGATCTGGCAGGCCAGCCGGCTGTCGCGGCGCACGTGGGGGGTGAGGTCGAGCAGGTCCTCCTCCTCCCCGCTCGGCGGCGGCAGGGCGGCGGCCTTGTCGACCCAGACATGGCAGGTGGAACACGCCATCTGGCCCTCGCAGGTGCCCTCCAGCGGCTGACCCGACGCCTGGGCGATGTCGAGCAGGCGGTCGCCGGGCGCGGCCTCCACCGTGTGCTCCGCGCCGTCGCGGGCGACGAAGGTGACCGCCGTCACGCGGACGTCATGGGGGCGATCCGCCGCCATTCGGCGAGGAAGCGGTCCACGTCCGCCGCCGTCGTGGAGCGCCCGAAGCTCACCCGTATGGCGCTCTCCGCCACCCTCTCGGGCAGATCGAGCGCGGCGAGCACCGGACTGCGGCCGATCGCCCCCGACGCGCAGGCGGAGCCCGCCGACACGGCGATGCCGGCGGCGTCGAGCCGCATCAGCTGGGCGGCCGCACCGATGCCGGGCCGGGCGACCGCGCCGACATGGGGCAGTCGCTCGGCCGCCCGGGCGATCACGACACCGCCCGCCGCCTCCACCCCCTCGTCCAAGCGGGCACGCAAACCGGCGTGGTCCGCCGGCTCCGCCTCCAGCGCGGCGGCGAGCGCGCAGGCGCCGGGCAGGTTCTCGGTGCCCGGCCGATAGCCGCCCTCCTGCCCACCCGTGGGCGTCAGCAGCGCCAGGTCGCGGACCAGCAGCGCGGCGACCCCCGGCGGCGTGCCGAGCTTGTGGCCCGACACGACGACGAGATCGGCGGGTGGCAAGGGCACGCGTCCGGCCGACTGGCTGGCGTCCACCACCAGCACCGCGCCCGCCGCCTCGATCGTCGGAGCGAGATCGGCGAGCGGCTGGACCACGCCCGTCTCGCCGTTGGCGTGCTGGATCGCGACGCGCACGCCGGGGCGCAGCCGGCCCTCCAGGGCCTCCGCCGCCACCCGCCCGCGCCCGTCCACCGCCAGCGTGGCGGCCGACGGCGCGCCGCGCCGGACGGCATCGTGCTCCACGGCCGACGCGAGCACCTCGCGACCCCCGAGCGCCAGCGCCAGCGACTCGCTCGCGCTCGCGGTGAAGACGACCTCATGGCCCCAGCCCAGCGCATCGGCCACGCGCGCCCTCGCCTCCTCCAGCGCGGAGCGCGCCGCCCGGCCCTCGCGGTGGGGCGAGGAGGGGTTGGCCCAGCGGCCGACCGCGTCTGCCCACGCCGCCGCCGCCGCCGGCAGCACGGGCGTGGCGGCGGCGTGGTCGAGATAGAGGCGGGGTCGAATTGCAGACATGGGTCAAGCGCCTATATAGCGCGCCGATCCGCCGTCGTCAGACCGGCCCCTTCCATTCCCAAGGTTTGCCCATGCCCGAAGTCATTTTCCCCGGCCCAGAAGGCCGTCTCGAAGGCCGCTTTTCGCCAGGTCCCCGCCCGCGTGCCCCGGTCGCCATGATCCTGCACCCCCACCCGCAGGCCGGGGGCACGATGAACGACCGCATCACCCAGGCCCTGTTCAAGACGTTCCAGCGGCGCGGCTTCGCCACGCTGCGCTTCAACTTCCGCGGCGTCGGCCGGTCGGAGGGCGTGTTCGACCAGGGCGTGGGCGAACTGTCCGACGCCGCGAGCGCGCTCGACTGGGTGCAGTCGATCCATCCGGAGGCGGAGACCACCTGGGTCGCCGGCGCCTCCTTCGGCGCGTGGATCGGGATGCAGCTTCTGATGCGCCGGCCGGAGGTGCGCGGCTTCATCTCGATCGCGCCGCCCGCCAGCATGTACGACTTCACCTTCCTGGCCCCCTGCCCCGCGTCCGGCATCATCATCCAGGGCGCGGCCGACGAGGTGGCGACCCCGTCGGGCACGCAGAAGCTGGTCGACAAGCTCAGGACCCAGAAGCACATCACCATCCATCACGAGGAGATCCCGCGCGCGAACCACTTCTTCGCGCACGAGATGGACGCGCTGATGGCCAGCGTGGACAACTATCTCGACATGCGGCTGGACCCGAACTGCCCGATCAGGTGAACGATCCTTCTCCCCTTGGGAGAAGGACACGGACGCTTGGCGGCTCCGCCGCCTAGCGGACGTTGGATGAGGGTGACCAGCGTCAGCGGAATGCACCCGGCGGTGATCCCCTCACCCAGCTCCGGCTAAGCTCCTGCGTCGCCAAGCCTACGCAACCCTCTCCCAAAGGGAGAGGGGCGGCGGGCGCTCACGTCCCGATCAGGATCGCCGCGTTCCCCAGGAACACCACCCCGGCGACGATCATCAGCACCGCCTTGCGCCGGTCGCCGCCCCGGCTGCGCTCCGTCAGCCCCGCCCAGATCAGCGCTAGTGCCGTGAGGATGAGGAGCGCCGGGATCAGCGCCCGGACACCTTCGATCACCGCGCGCCCTCCGTCATCCGCACGAACGTCGCCCGGTCCACATTGCCGCCCGAGAGCGTGAGCACGGTCGCCTCGCCCACCTCCACCTTGCCGGCCAGCACGGCGGCCAGCGCCACCGCCCCGCCGGGCTCCACCACCAGCCGCAGCCGGTCGAAGGCGACCGCCATCGCGCGGGCGACCTCCGCCTCGGTGACGCTCACGCCGCGAGCGCCGCGACGACGCAGCACGTCGAACGTCAGCTCCGCCATGCGCGGCGTCATCAATGCGTCGCAGGCGGTGGGCGGCGGGTTCGCGCCGACACCCTCGATCCGCCCGGCGGCCAGCGAGCGGCCGACGTCGTCCCAGCCGGCGGGCTCCGCCACCACGATCTGAGCCTCCGGGCAGGCGAGCGCCAGCCCGCTCGACAGCCCGCCGCCGCCGCAGCACGCCACGATCCGGTCGGGCTGGCGGCCGAGCTGAACGACGAGCTCCACACCGGCCGATCCCTGCCCCTCGACCACCCACGGATCGTCGAAGGAGGGCACCAGCACCGCGCCGCGCTCCTCGGCCAGGGCGGCGGCGATCGCCTCCCGGCTTTCGGTGGCGCGGTCATAGCCGACGACGGCCGCGCCCAGCGCCTCCGTCCCCGCCCGCTTCGCCGCCGGCGCGTCGCGCGGCATGACGATGGTCGCCGCGATGCCGAGCCGCCGCGCCGCCCAGGCGATGCCGAGCGCGTGGTTGCCCGACGAGAAGGCGACGACCCCCGCCGCCCGCTCCGCCTCCGTCAGATCGGTCAGCCGGTGCCACGCGCCCCGGATCTTGAACGCGCCCACCGGCTGCAGCGACTCCGCCTTGCACCAGACGGTCCGCCCCTCGACCTCCAGCGGCAGCAGCGGCGTGGGCGGCAGCACCTCGGCGATCTTCGCCGCCGCCCTCAGCACGCCGTCACGGCTCGGTTCGCGTTGCTCTGTCATCCGACCGGCCTATATCCGCCGTTCACGCGAAACGGGAGTGGCGGATGAACAGGGTTCTGGTGATCGGCGCGGGCGGCGTGGGATCGGTCGCGGTCCACAAGATGGCGATGAACCCCGACATCTTCGGTCCGATCACGCTCGCCAGCCGCACCAAGGCGAAGTGCGACCTCATCGCCCAGTCGGTGAAGGAGCGCGCCGGGACCACGATCGACACCGCCCGGATCGACGCCGACGACGTGCCCGCCACCACCGCGCTGATCGAGCGGGTGAAGCCCGACCTGCTCGTGAACCTCGCCCTCCCCTATCAGGACCTGAACCTGATGGACGCCTGCCTGAACGCCGGCGTCGACTATCTGGACACCGCCAATTACGAGCCGCGCGACCAGGCGAAGTTCGAGTACCGCTGGCAGTGGGACTATCACGACCGCTTCCGGGAGGCGGGGCTGACCGCGCTGCTCGGCTCCGGCTTCGATCCCGGAGTGACCAGCGTGTTCGCGACCTGGATCAGGAAGCACCGGCTCGACACCATCCGCACGCTCGACATCCTCGACTGCAACGGCGGCGATCACGGCCAGGCGTTCGCCACGAACTTCAATCCGGAGATCAACATCCGCGAGGTGACGGCGCCCGCCCGCCACTATCGGGACGGCGAATGGGTGGAGACGCCCGCCCTCTCCACGCCCCAGCGCTTCACCTTCGATCAGGTGGGCGAGAAGACGATGTACCTGATGTACCACGAGGAACTGGAGAGCCTGGCGAAGCACCTGCCGGAGATCGAGCGCATCCGCTTCTGGATGACCTTCGGAGAGGAGTATATCAAGCACCTGACCGTGCTGGAGAATGTCGGCATGACCTCGATCGAGCCGATCACCTATCAGGGCCAGGAGATCGTGCCGCTCCAGTTCCTCAAGGCCGTGCTGCCCGAGCCCTCGACGCTCGGTGTCACGACGAAGGGCAAGACCAACATCGGCGACATCGCCACCGGCACGAAGGACGGCGAGGAGAAGACGGTCTACGTCTACAACGTCTGCGATCATGAGGAGGCCTATCGCGAGACCGGCAACCAGGCGGTCAGCCACACCACCGGCGTGCCCGCGATGATCGGCGCGGCGATGCTGCTGACGAAGACCTGGGACGGAGACGGCGTGTTCAACATGGAGCAGTTCGACCCCGACCCGTTCATGGACATGCTGAACCGCCACGGCCTGCCTTGGCGGGTGAAGGACCTCGACGGGCCGCTGCCGTTCTGATGGAGACAAAAGCCGGCGATCCCGGCGCGTTCGCGCGCTTTGACCTGAGCCGGGTGCCGTCGCCCGCCTTCGTGGTGGACGCGGCGCGGGTGGAGGCGAACCTTGGCGTGCTCGCGGATGTCGGTGCGCGGTCGGGGGCGAAGGTGCTGCTCGCGCTCAAGGCGTTCTCGATGTGGCGGCTGGGTGAGCTGGTCGGGCGCTATCTGGGCGGCACCGCCACCTCCGGTTTGTGGGAGGCGCGGCTGGCGGGGGCGTACTATCCGGGCGAAGTCGCCAGCTACTGCGCCGCCTACCGATCGGACGCGGAGATCGAGGAGGTGGCGCGCCTCTCCGACCATGTCATCTTCAACACGCCCGGCCAGCATGACCGCTTCCGGGCCGCGCTGGATCGCGCCCGGGCGGCCGGCGCTGCGTTCGACGTGGGACTCCGGATCAACCCCGGCTGTTCGACCGGCGAGGTGCCCCGCTACGACCCCGCCGCCCCGGGCAGCCGGCTGGGCTTTCCGGTCGCGCAGCTGACGGCGGAACATCTGGATGGCGTCTCCGGCCTCCACGTCCATTCCTTGTGCGAGCAGGACTTTCCGCCGCTGGAGGCCACCTGGGCGCACCTCGAACCGCTGATCGCTTCGCACTTCAAGCGTCTGAACTGGCTGAATCTCGGCGGCGGGCACCACATCACGCGTGCCGACTATCAGCGCGACGATCTGGTCGCTTTCCTGCGCGGGCTCGGCGAACGATCCGGCTGCCAGCTCTATCTGGAGCCCGGCGAGGCGGTGGCGCTGGACGCCGGCATCCTGGTCGGCACCGTGCTCGACCTGTTCGACAACGGGGGCACGCAGGCCGTGACCGACATCTCGGCGACCTGCCACATGCCCGATGTGATCGAGGCGCCCTACCGCCCGGCCCTGCTGAACGAGGGCACCGGACCGACCGTGCGGCTGGGCGGCCCGAGCTGTCTCGCGGGCGACGTGATCGGCGACTATGCGCTGGGCGAGGTGGCGGTCGGCGACCGCTTCGCCTTTCTCGACCAGGCGCATTATTCGATGGTCAAGGCCACCACCTTCAACGGCGTACCGCTGCCGTCGATCTGGCTGTGGGACAGCCGCACGGATGCGCTGGAGGAGGTGCGGAGCTTCGGCTGGGAGACGTTCCGGGACCGGCTGGGCTAGGACGTCCTGCTCCCCTCCCTGCAAGGGAGGGGTTGAGGGTGGGTGCGAGCGCAAGAGCGCGAGCTGCAAAGGTCGTCGCCCAGCCCCACCCTCGCAGGCTCCGGCTTCGCCGTCGCCACCCACCCCCTGCCCCTCCCTGCAAGCAGGGAGGGGAGAACCTGCAGGATCCCCGCCTGCGCGGGGATGACGCACGAGCGGCCAACGCTCATGCACCACTTTACACCCCCCGACCCCCCACCTATATGCGCCTCCGCTGCCCCAAGGGGACTTCCCACAACCGCAAGGCAGCCTTGTCTCAATTCCGTTTCCTGGGGGTCCCTTGAGTTGCACCAATATCCTGACGCGCTGGGGCTAGCTGCCGCCCTTCGACCCGTTCAGCCGGTCACGCTCGTTCGCCCGCACACCGCCCATGCGGCGGCGCGGTTCTTCGTCGAGCGTTTCCCCGGCCGCTCGCTCTATGCGGTCAAGGCGAATCCCTCGCCCGACCTGCTGCGCGTGCTGTGGGACGCGGGCGTCACCCATTACGACGTCGCCTCTTTGTCGGAGGTGCGGCTGGTGGCCGACACGCTGCCGGACGCGACGCTCTGCTTCATGCATCCGGTGAAGGCGCCCGAGGCGATCCGCGAGGCGTACCACGTCCACGGCGTGCGCACCTTCTCGCTCGACACGATGGACGAGCTGGAGAAGATCCGCGCCGCCACCGAAGACGCCACGGACCTCAACCTGCTGGTCCGCATCCGGGTGTCGTCCGACCATTCCAAGCTCAGCCTGGCCGCCAAGTTTGGCTGCGATCCCTATGAGGCGGAGGAGCTTCTGGTCGCCACGCGCCAGCTCGCCGACGCGCTCGGCATCTGCTTCCATGTCGGGTCGCAGGCGATGAGCCCGCACGCCTATCAGCTCGGCATGGAGCGGGTGCGCGCCGCGATCGTCGCGTCGTCCGTGACCGTGGACATCGTGGACGTGGGCGGCGGCTTCCCGTCGACCTATCCCGGCATGGAGCCGCCGCCGCTCACCCGCTATTTCGATGCGATCCACAGGTCCTTCGAGGACCTGCCGATCTCCTACTCGGCCGAGCTGTGGTGCGAGCCCGGCCGCGCGCTGTGCGCGGAGTACAGCTCGCTCGTCGTGCGGGTGGAACGGCGGCGGGGCACGGAGCTCTACATCAACGACGGGGCCTATGGCGCGCTGTTCGACGCGGCGCACATCGGCTGGCGCTTCCCGGTCGAGCTGCTGCGCGACAGCCATGCCGGGCATGTGCCGTTCAGCTTCTACGGCCCGACCTGCGACGACCTCGACCACATGGCCGGCCCGTTCTACCTGCCCGCCGACGTCGCCGCCGGCGACTATCTGGAGATCGGGATGCTCGGCGCCTATGGCGCGGCGCTCCGCACCGCGTTCAACGGCTTCGGCAGCGAACTGACGGCCGAGGTCGGGGACGCGCCGATGGCGACGCTCTACGGGCCGGAACCGGATGTGGCGCCATCCACCGTCACGGCGCTGTTCCCCGGACGCTAAGGCGATGATGGACGAGACCGCGCTCCTGCGACCGGCCATCGTGCTGGTCGTGTGGACGCTGGTGATGTGGGTGTGGATGCTGTCCCGCCGGCTGCCCGCCATGCGCGCGCACAAGGTGCATCCGCAGGACGCGCTGCACACGCGCGACCTGTCGTCCCGCCTGCCGTCCGCCGCCCAGGCGCCCGCCGACAACTACAACCACCTGCTCGAACAGCCGACGATCTTCTACGCGACCTGCGTGATCGGAGCGTTGGTGGGTGGCGTCGGCTGGATCGGACTGACGCTCGCCTGGGTCTATGTCGCGCTGCGCATCGTGCACAGCGTCTGGCAGGCGACCCTGGGGCGGGTGATGGTGCGCTTCTATCTGTTCGCGCTCTCCACCCTCGTGCTGATCGCGCTGGCGGTGCTGGTCGCGCTGCGACTCTAGCGCGCGAACCGCCCCACCAGTTCGACGTGCGTGGACCAGAGGAACTGGCCCACCGGCCGCACCCACTCCAGCCGCCAGCCCGCCGCCCCCAGCGCGGCCGCGTCGCGCGCGAAGCTCGCCGGATTGCAGGAGACATAGGCGGTCGTCGGCACCGACGAGCCCGCCAGCTCGGCCACCTGCGCCTCCGCCCCCGCGCGCGGGGGGTCGAGGACCACGGCGTCGAACACCCCCAGCTCGGCGGCGGTGAGCGGGCGGCGGTAGAGGTCGCGGTGCTCCGTCCGCACCGGCAGACCGCGCGTCCGCGCCGCCGTGTCGAGGGCGGCCAGCGGATCGCGCGCCGCCTCGACCGCATGGACGGCGACCGCGCGCGCCAGCGCGAGCGCGAAGGTGCCGAGCCCCGCGAACAGGTCGGCGACGCGCCCGGCCCCGCCGACCGCCTCGCGCACGGCGTGGACCAGCGCCGCCTCGCCCTCGCGCGTCGCCTGCAGGAAGGCGTCGTGGGGCAGCGCGACCGGCACGCCCGACAGGGTGATCGTGACCGGCTCCGGCTCCCACAGCACGATCGGCGCGCCGTCCTCGACCACCGTCAGCCGGGCGAGACCGTGCTCGCGCGCGAAGGCGGAGACCGCGTCGGCGGCCTCCAGCCCCTGCCACTCCACGCCTTCGAGCGTCACCGCCGGCCCCTGATCGGCCAGCACCAGCCCGACCTCGATGCGCCGGCGCGGCCGGCCGAGGCGCGCCAGCAGCGGTCGCAGGGGTGCCACCAGCGCGAACAGCGCCGGGTGCAGGATGGCGCAGTCGGCCATGTCCACGATCCGGTGACTTCGCCCCACGCTGAAGCCGAGCCGCACCCGCCGGCCCTGCACCAGCGCGCCCAGCCGCGCCCGGCGGCGGGAGCGCGGCGGCGAGAGCAGCGGCGCGCGCACCTCCGTCTCCAGCCGCCGCGCCGCCAGCGCGTGGGTCACCCGGTCGACGACGAAGGCGGCGTAGTCGCCGTCCTCCAGATGCTGGAGCTGGCATCCGCCACAGGTGGGAAAGTGCGGACAGCGCGGCGGATGGTGGCGCGGACCGGGCACCACCGCGCCGCCGTCCGTCAGGCCGTCGCCCGGGGCCGCGAGCGGCGCGTGGCGACCGGCCGCCGTGACACCGTCGCCGCGCGCGGCGACCCGCACGATCACGTCCTCGCCGGACCGCTGGCTCACAGGCACTCGGCGAGCGCGGCGGGGAGGTGCCGGATGAGGTCGTCGGCGTGGAAGGCCGGGCCGGCGAGCGCGGCGGCGCGGGCGTGGAGCCAGACCGCGTCGGCCGCGCCCGCGAACGGATCGCCGCCGACCGCCAGCCGCGCGGCGACCGCACCGGACAGCACGTCGCCGGTGCCCGCCGTGGACAGCCAGCTCGTGCCCGAGCCGATCCGCGCCCGCCCGTCCGGCGCGGCGATGACCGTGGCCGCGCCCTTGTGGACCACCACCGCGCCCGTCGCGGCGGCGAGCGCCAGGCTGGCGGTGAGAGCGTCCCGGTCGTCTCCCCCGGTCAGCCGCGCGAACTCGCCGGAATGAGGGGTCAGGATAACAGGCGCGCTCCGGCCCGCCAGCCGCCCGGTGATGGCGGTGCCGATGAGGCTCAGCGCGTCGCCGTCGATCACCAGCGGCCGACCGCTGGCGAGCGCCGCGTCCAACCGTTCCTCGGCGGCCGTGTCTCGTCCCAACCCCGGCCCGATCACCACCGCCCCGACCCGATCGTCGTTCAGCGCTTCGGCGACCGTCGGCGCGTCGGGTGCGACGGTGACCACCAGCGCGTCGGGCTCCGGGAAGACCGGCTCGGGCGGGTGGAGGCGGACATAGCCGGCCCCCGCCGACAGCGCCGCGCGGGCCGACAGCCGCCCGGCCCCGTGCATCGAGCCACCGACCACCGCCACGAGCCCGCGCGTGAACTTCTGCGCGTCGGGCTCGGGCGGACGGAGCGCCGGGCGGGCGAGTTGGCGGGCGTCGCTCCCGGGCGCCAGGCCCAGTGTGTCGAGCAGCACCGTCCCGCACCGTGCCAGACCGGGCATCAGCAGGTGGGCGGGCTTGAGCGCCCCCAGCGCCAGCGTGGCGGTGACGCCCGGCGCGTCACCTGTGCCGCTGTCCGAAAACAGCCCGGACGGCAGATCGACCGCAAGGCTGAACTCGGCGGCCTCCACCAGCCGGGCGAGCGGCACGGCGATCGACGCCTCCAGGGGGCGGGTCAGGCCGACGCCGAACAGCGCGTCCACCACCAGCGGGCGCGGTTCGGCCTCGCGGAGAGGGACCGCCGTCCCGGCCCAGCGCCCGGCCGCGCTCCGGGCCAGCTCGGAGGTCGGCTCGCCGCCGCGGGCGACCGCCACCTCGTGCCCCCACTCCGCCAGCACGCGCGCCGCGACAGTGCCGTCGCCGCCGTTGTTGCCCGGGCCGCAGAGCACCAGGATCGGTCGTCCGCCGGCGAAGCGGCGCGCCTGTTCGGCGACCGCGCGGCCGGCGCGTTCCATCAGCTCGTCCAATGGCACGCCGCTCGCCCGCTCCGCCGCGCGCATCGCGGCGGCGGTGAGCACGGGCGGGCCGGCGGTCACCGGCCGGCGACGGTGGCGGGCAGGCGGTAGGTCCAGCCGCCGACGGACGCGTCCACCCGTCCCTCGCCGGCCAGCCGCACCACCACCGGCTCCGCGCCGTCCGCGCTCGCCAGGCCGCGCCCGTCGTCCACGATCGCCAGCCGGTGGAAGCCGCCGTCGGGCTGGCGCAGGGTCAGCACCGCGCCCGCGCGCTCGACCGTGCAGCTCGCATCGAGCGCGCCAGTCCGTCCACAGGCGATCGCGTCGCCGGCCGGCGCGCGTTCGCAGGCCGCGAAGGCCAGCGGGAGCAGGAGGGCGGCGCGTCTCACGGCCGCGACCCTTCCACCGCCGCCGGAGCGACGCAAGCGTGGACCCGCCGGATCGCCGTCGCCAGCACTCCGGCCACCCGCGCCACGCCGGCGGGGTCCGCCAGATGGTCCTGCCGCACCTCGATCAGCACGGACGGAATGCCCGCCGCCTCGCCATGCCGGTCGAGCGTCGCGTTGAAGCGGGTGCCCGGATAGGGTTGCTGGTCGCCCACCACCCAGCCGCTGTCGGCCAGCGCGGCCAGCATCGCGCGCCCGGTGCGCTCGTCCCGGTTGTAGAGGACGCCGGCGTCCCAAGGGCGTTGCGGACCGGAGCTGAGGCCGGGTGTGAAGCTGTGGACGCTGACGATCAGCTCCGGTCGCCGCGCCGCCAGCCGGCCGGCGACGAGATCGTGATAGCCGTCGTGCCAGCGCGCGAGCCGCGCCTCCCGGGCGTGGGCGGAGAGGCGATTGCCGGGCACGTCGGTGCCGTCGCTCGCCAGCGGCACGGCGGCGGGGTCGTCGCGGGTGCGGTTGAGATCGACCACCAGCCGGCTCACCCGCGCCAGGATCGCCGTCGCGTCCAGCCGCTCCGCCAACGCGCGGGCCAGCGGGTCGGTGCCGAGATCGCCTGCGATGTGGCGCGCTAAGTCGTCATCGCCCACGCCGAGCGCGATGTCGGCGGGCACGGCAAAGCCCGCGTGGTCGGCGAGCAGCAGCAGCGGCCGCCCGCCCTCGATCACCTCGGCCACCACACCTTCCTCCCCGCCGCTCACAGCAACACCGTCGCGCGCACCCAGGCGGCGCGGTCACGCTCGGCGGCGGCGGTGGCGACCCGGCAGGCCGCCCCCTCGCTCTCGCAGAGCGCGAAGCAGCTCGCCCCCGACCCACTCATCCGCGCCAGCTCCACGCCCGGCTGGCGCGCCAGATGGTCGAGCAGCTCGCCGATGGAGGGCACCAGCGCGATGGCGGCGGGCTCCAGGTCGTTGCGCCCCTCGCGCGCCACCGTCATCGGCTCGCCGATCGGCAGCGCGCCATGATCCTGCCCGTCCCAGCCGGCGAACACCTCGGCCGTGGAGAGCGGCACCCCCGGGTTGGCCAGCACCACCGCCCGGCCGGTCAGCGCGGAGCCGTCCACGGGCGTCAACTCGTCGCCGCGTCCCGCACCCCGGCAGGCGCGGCTCAAGAGGCAAGCGGGCACGTCCGCGCCCAGACCGGCGGCGAGCGCCATCAGCCGGTCGGGCTCCACCCCGCCCCGCCCACGCGCGAGCAGCCGCAGCACGGCGGCCGCATCCGCCGACCCGCCGCCCAGCCCGGCGGCGACCGGCAGGTCCTTGATCAGGCGCAGCGGCGGCGCCTCGCCCCCGAACTCGGCCGCGAACGCCATCGCAGCGCGCGCAGCCAGATTGTCCGCGCCCGCGTCGAGATCGCCCGCGAAATCCCCCGCCAGCGTCAGCGCTGGCGCGCCCGGCCCCTCCGCCATCAGCCGGTCGCCGGCCTCCGCAAAGGCGTAGAGCGTTTCGAGCGAATGATACCCGTCCGCCCGCCGCCCCCGGACATGGAGCGCGAGGTTGAGTTTCGCGGGGGCGGGTTCGGTGGACACGGCGAGGGCGGTCCTAACACGTCGCGAAGCCCGTGAAAGCCTCTTCTCCCCTCTCTGCAAGGGAGGGGACAAAGGGGTGGGTCGCGGCGGAGCCGGCTCGATGCCCGCTTCGTCGCTCATGGCCGAGCGAGCCGCCTGGCGGCGGCACCCACCCCCAGCCCCTCCCTGGAAAAGGGAGGGGAGACGTCCAAGCCCCCTCACATATTCGGGTAGTTCGGCCCGCCGCCACCCTCCGGCACGACCCAGTGGATGTTCTGCAGCGGGTCCTTGATGTCGCAGGTCTTGCAGTGGACGCAGTTCTGGGCGTTGATCTGGAAGCGGGGGCCGCTTGCCTCCTCCACCACCTCGTATACGCCGGCCGGGCAGTATCGCGTCGACGGACAGTCGTACATCGGCAGATTGTAGTCGATCGGGATCGCGGGGTCCTTCAGCGTCAGGTGCGGCGGCTGATCCTCCTCGTGGTTGGTGCCCGACAGGAACACCGAGGACAGCCGGTCGAAGGTCAGCACGCCGTCGGGCTTCGGGTACTCGATCCTCGGCACCATGTCGGCGCGCCACAGGCTCTCGTGGTCGGGATGGTGGCCCATCGTGAACGGCATCCGCACGCCCAAGCTCTCCGCCCACATGGTCGTGCCGGCGAGCAGTGTGCCGACCGTGTTGCCGTATTTGTCGGCGAAGGGCTGGGTGTTGCGGACCAGGCGCAGCTCGTCCGCGACCCAGCTGGCGTCGTAGGCCGCCTGATAGCCGTCCAGCCGGTCGTGCTCGCGGCCGGCCGCGATGGCCTCGAACGCCGCCTCGGCCGCCATCATGCCCGTCTTCTGCGCGGTGTGCGTGCCCTTGATGCGCGGCACGTTCACGAAGCCCGCCGAACAGCCGATCAGCGCGCCGCCGGGAAAGGCGAGTTTCGGCACCGACTGCCAGCCGCCGTCGTTGATCGCGCGCGCGCCGTAGGACACGCGCTTGCCACCCTCCAGCAGGTCGCGGATGTCGGGATGCAGCTTCCAGCGCTGCATCTCCTGGAACGGCGAGAGGTGGGGGTTGGTGTAGGAGAGCCAGGTCACCAGCCCGATCGCCACCTGGCCGTTCGCCTGGTGGTAGATGAAGCCGCCGCCGTTGGTGCCGGGAGTCTCGGAAAGCGGCCACCCTTGCGTGTGGATGACGCGGCCCGGCACGTGCTTGTCGGGGGCGACGTCCCACAGCTCCTTGATCCCAAGACCATAGACCTGCGGCTGGCAGTCGGAGCGCAGGTCGAACAGGCGCATCAGCTCCTTGGACAGATGGCCCCGCACGCCCTCGGCGAAGAGAGTGTACTTCGCGTGCAGCTCCAGGCCCGGCTGCCAGTCCGGCTTGCGCTCGCCGTCGCGGCCGATCCCCATGTCGCCGGTGGCGACACCCTTCACCGCGCCGTCCTCGTCGAACAGCACCTCGGCGGCGGCGAAGCCGGGATAGACCTCTACGCCCAATTCCGTCGCCTTCTCGCCCAGCCAGCGGCAGAGCGCGGCCAGCGAGCAGGTGTAGGTGCCCTGGTTGTTCATGAAGGGCGGCAGCAGGATGTGCGGGAACGCGCGCCGCTTCGTCTTGGACAGGATCCAGTGGTGGTTCTCGGTCACCGGCGTGGCGGCGAGCGGACAGTCGCCGTCGCGCCAGTCGGGGATCAGCTCGTCCATCGCGCGCGGGTCGATCACCGCGCCCGACAGGATGTGCGCGCCGACTTCGGAGCCCTTTTCCAGCACGCAGACCGACAGTTCGGTGTCCAGCTGCTTCAGCCGGATCGCCGCTGACAGGCCCGCCGGGCCGGCCCCCACGATCACCACGTCGAACGGCATCGACTCCCGCTCGGCCATACACAATCCTTTCCTTCGTTCCGCAACCCGTCGCGGACCAGTCACGGATGGGCGGAGTGCCGGCACCCAGCGGTTGCCCCGACCGGCGCTTGTCGCCTTAGGTGGTCACCAATGGCCGGTCTTTCCACCACTTTCCAGCCCGATCCAGCGCCGGATCCGTTCGCGCTCTGCCGCAGCGCGCTCGCCTGGTGGGTCGCGGCGGGGGTGACGGAGGCGATCGCACCCGACCCGCGCCCGTGGCTCGATCGTCCGGTGCCCGCTCCCGCGCACCGCTCCCGGGACACTGCGACCGCTCCCGTCCCTTCGCCGGCCGAGCGAAGCGCTTTGGGTCCGGAGATGCCGGCGCCACTTCCCACCGACCTCCCCGCCTTCCGCGCGTGGCTGGCGACAGTGGAACTGCCTGAGCTGCCCGCCGGCGGCGCGCGCGTGGTGGCGGAGGGGCCGGAGCGCGCCGCGTTCGCGGTCGTCGTCGCTCAGCCGATGGTCCGCGACTCGCTGCTGGCACCGCCCGCCCGCCGGCTGCTGGAGGCGATGCTGCGCGCGATCGGACTGTCGCTCGACGCCGTGGCGCTGCTTCCGGTGGTGCCCTCCGCGATCGGTCCCCGGTTGCGGGACGAGGCGGCGGCGGCGTGGCGGCCGCTGATCGCGCGCCACCTGGCGCTCGTCGGCGCGGACCGCGCGCTGCTGCTGGGCGACGGCCCCTGCCGCGCGCTGCTGGGCCAGCCGGTCGGCCGGGCGCGGGGGCGTTGGCACGATGTTAACCATCGCGGCGCAACACTCGACGTCATGGCAAGCTTCGACCTCACCACGCTGCTCGATCACCCCGCCTGCAAGCGCGAGGCGTGGGGCGATCTTCTGGCCTTTTCGGGAGAGCCGACATGATCCGCCAGCTGTTCCTCGGCATCGCCGCCACGCTGGCGCTCGCCGCCGCTCCCGCGCGCGCCGGCGACCGGGTGCCCCATCAGCTGAGCGGCGAGGCGGAGGCGGCGGCGCGCGCGACCTTCGACGCGCTGGCGCGGCAGGACTGGGTCGCGGTCGCCAGCGGGCTGGCGGCGATGCCGGACGGGCCGCTCAAGCGCTACGTCACCGCCGAATACTACCTGGCGCCCTCTTCGCCCCGCGTCGAGGCGCCGGAGCTGGAGGCGCTGCTGGCGGAGGGCGCCGACCTGCCGCAGGCGGCGCAGCTCATCGACCTCGCCGTGCGCCGTGGGGCGACGGCGATGCCCGGGCTGCCCGCCACCCAGTCCTTCTCGTCGCGCGGCTATCCCGGCCGCCGCGCCGAGCCACGCTCCGTCACCGCGCTCGACCCCTCCTCCTCCGATCTGGAGGAGCAGGTGCGCGTCCTGGTGCAGGACGACCGCTCGGCGGAGGCGGAGGCGCTGGTCGAGGGCGCGCGCGGCTGGCTCGCACCCGACGCGCTGGCGCAGCTGCTCACCCGCGTCGGCTGGTCCTGGTACATCGTCGGCGACGACGCGGCCGCCGCCCGGCTGGGACGCGAGGCGGGCGGCCTCACCGGCGAGTGGGCGGCGCAGGGCGACTGGCTGGCGGGCCTCGCCGGCTGGCGGGCGCGCGACTGCAAGGGCGCGCTCGACGGCTTCGGCCGGCTGGCGGCGCGCGCCACCGAGTCCGAGCTGCTGGCGGCGGGCGACTACTGGCAGGCCCGCGCCTCGATCGCCTGCGGCCGGCCGCAGAACGCGACGCCCCTGCTGCGCGCCGCGGCGCGGTCGGACGAGACCTTCTACGGCCTGCTCGCGCGCGCCGCGCTGGGCGTGGGCGACACCGCCGATCCGGCGGCGCACGATGTCCGGACGGCGTGGAAGCACCTGTCCGGCCATGACAACGTCCGCCTCGCCGCAGCGCTTCTTGAGGTCGGGCAGGAGGACCGCGCCGACGCCGCGCTGCGCTGGCAGGCGCGGCTGGGCGGCGCGGAGGATTACGACGACCTGATCGTGTTGGCCGGCGCGATGGGCCTGCCGCGCGTGCAGATGTGGCTGGGCGCCAACGTGCCGCCGGGCGCCGTCGTGCGCGCCGCCGCCCGCTTTCCCGCACCCGACTGGACGCCGGACCGCGGCTGGCGGGTGAACCGCAGCCTGGTCTTCGCGCACACCCTGCAGGAGTCGGACTTCCGCCACGACGTGCGCTCCGCCGCCGACGCGCGCGGCCTGATGCAGGTGCGCCCGATCGCGGCGCGCGACATCGACCAGCGGCGCGGCTTCACCGTCCGCGACGGCGACCTGTTCGACCCGGTCACCAACTTGGAATACGGCCAGAGCTACCTGGAACGGCTGCGCGACCTCTCCGACAGCCAGGGCCTGCTGCCCAAGGTGATCGCCGCCTACAACGCCGGCCCGACCCCGCTCGCCCGCTGGAACGCCAAGCCGGACCTGCAGGGCGACCCGCTGCTGTGGATCGAGTCGATCTCCTACCGCGAGACGCGCGCCTATGTCCCCATCATCCTGCGCAATTTCTGGATGTACGAGGGCGCCGGGGCCGACGGGCGGGGCAGCCGCGAGGCGCTGGCCCAGGGGCTGTGGCCGCGCTTCCCCGGCCTGCCCGGCCCGCTCGCCGTGCGCCTGACGCCCGACGGGCGCGCGGAGGCCACCGCGGTGGCGAGCGCCGGCGGGGACGTGCGCGCCGCGAATTGAGCGATGGGTTCCTCCCCAAGCTTGCTTGGGGAGGGTTTCGGACTTCGGATGATTTGGCACCCCTCCCCTTCAGGGGAGGGGACGGGGGTGGGGGCGAACGACCGGGTTCAGTTCGATGGGCTTGGGTGCATCGACGCGTCCCCACCCCAACCCCTCCCCTGAAGGGGAGGGGCTTAGGGAAGATCGCGGTCCCCCTCCCCGTCCCGGGGAGGAATACCTGTTCTTGCTATGTTCCCCCACTCCTGCCACACGGGCCCATGGCCGCCGCCCCGCCCCATCCCACCGCCCAACCCGGCCGCGGCGCGGTCACCGGCGACGCCAGCGCGCGCTTCAACCTGCCCGCGCGCGCCGCCGACGGCGACTGGCTGGACCAGCGCGAGGCGCTGGACGAGGAGCCGCCCCGGCTGAGGACCACCGTCACGATCGAGCGCCCGCGCACCATCCTCAGCCGCAACAGCTCGCCCGACATCGGCTTCGACCGCTCGATCAACCCCTATCGCGGGTGCGAGCACGGCTGCGTCTACTGCTACGCGCGGCCCACCCACGCGTTCCACGACCTGTCGCCCGGCCTGGATTTCGAGTCGCGCCTCTTCGCCAAGCCCGACGCGGCCCACCTGCTGCGCCACGAGCTGGCCCGGCCCGGCTACCGCGTCGCGCCGATCGCGCTGGGCAGCAACACCGACCCCTACCAGCCGATCGAGCGCGAGTGGCGGATCACCCACGCCGTGCTCGAGGTGCTGGAGGAGGCGCGCCACCCGGTCACCATCACCACCAAGTCGGACCGCGTGCTCGACCATCTGCCCCGCCTGGCCCGCATGGCGGAGCTGAACCTGGCCAGCGTGGCGATCAGCGTCACCGCGCTCGACCGCGCGATCGCCCGCACGCTGGAGCCGCGCGCGCCCACGCCGGCGCGCCGCCTGCGCGCGATCCGTCGGCTGAGCGAGGAGGGCGTGCCGACGCAGGTGTCGGTCAGCCCGATCATCCCCTTCGTCACCGACCACGAGCTGGAGGCGATCCTGGAGGCGGCGGCCGACGCCGGCGCGCGCCGCGCGGGCATGATCCCCATCCGCCTGCCGCACGAGGTTGCACCTCTGTTCCGCCAATGGCTCGAACACCACCATCCCGACCGGCTGGAGCGCGTGATGCACACCATCCAGTCGATGCGCGGCGGCAAGGACAACGATCCGGAGTTCGGCAGCCGGATGCGGGGCGAGGGTGCCTGGGCCGACCTGCTCTGGCGCCGCTTCCGCCTGGCGTGCCGGAGGGTGGGGCTGACGGGGGAGCGGGTGAGGCTCGACTGCGGGCTGTTCGTGCCGCCGGAGGTGGATGGGCAGATGCGGTTGTTGTGAGGGGGGAGAGGTAAAGGGCCAATTACCGCCTTCGGTGATCCCGATTGCTGCTGAAGGCCAACAAGGCTACCCTGCTTAAAACGAGCCGGCTTGGGGGGAGTGGCTAAATGCCAAATGCGTTTGACCTGTCGAAGTTCAAGAGCACCAGCGCTGCAAAAAATCAGTATCAGCGTCAGCTGAAACGGCTGAGCGATAGCGGCAAAAGCGTTGACTCGATCGAACGCGCCGTTCGCGATTCCCTGCAAAATCTCGCAGGCCCCGGTCGAAAATCCTTCGTCGTCTATGGGGAACCTCAGAGCGGCAAAACCGAGATGATGATTTGCCTGACGGCAAAATTACTCGATGGAGATCGATCGTTCATTTTGCATCTTCTCAATGATAGCGTTGATCTTCTTGGGCAAAACCTTGGACGCTTCAAAGTCTCCGGCCTTGCACCATCTGCACAGAACTTCTCAGAAATCCTTGATCCCGCGATTAGCTTGGATAAAGGCAATCACATTATATTTTGCAAGAAGAACGCTAAGGATTTACAAAAGCTTTATAATAAGATTGGCACTCTAAAATACATCGTAATCATTGATGATGAAGCCGATTACGCTTCACCAAACGCGAAGGTGAACAAGGATGAGAAAACTAGAATAAATGCTCTGATATCGGACATCATGGGCACGACTGGCGATTACATAGGAGTGACAGCAACTCCTGCTCGACTAGACCTCAATAACACGTTTGACAACGATAACAATCTTTGGGTAAAGTTTCCAGCTCATGATCATTACACAGGTCAAAATGTTTTCTTTCCTGTAGATGAAGCAGATATACAAAACAACTCAAAAAGGTTTCTGTTGACCCTGTTGCCGGACAAGGGTGATGATCCGAGGTTTGCCCGAGCCGCTCTGTTTAGCTTTCTCGTCAATGTGTCGTATCTAAACAATTACAACAACGATTCAGAGACCAACTACTCGATGTTGATACATACGAGTGGTAAGAAGGTGGATCACAAAACCGACTGGGACAAAATTCAAGAAGCATTGGCGTCATTGGTCGATCATGATTCAAGCAAGTTCGATACTTATGCAAAAGATATATGGACAATCGCTCATGATCGGTATTCGGATGCTAATCCGGATTTAATCACAGCCTACATTCTAAACAATATAAGCCGTAACGCAATAATTATTTTAAACAGCGACTCTGACTTTCGGCAGAATGGTCAGTCTGCTACCAATCCGTCTTCGCTGTTCACGATCGTGATTGGAGGAAACATTGTTTCTCGAGGTGTCACTTTCGACAACTTACTTTCTATGTTCTTCACTCGTGATGTAAAGCACAAGATTCAGCAGGACACGTATATTCAGCGAGCTAGAATGTTCGGCAGTCGCGGGAAGTATCTAGAGTTTTTTGAGCTTACAATGCCAGAAGCTCTTTACAAGGATTGGCATCGTTGTTTCGTGTTCCACCGCCTGTCATTAGCATCTATTAACTCCGGCAAGGGATCTCCAGTGTGGTTGAGCGATGGCAGGATTTCTGCTGTTGCTAGCAGTAGCGTCGATAAATCCACTGTAGACATAGATCGAGGTGAGATGAGCTTTGCCATATTTTCGTATGATAGAGACATAGATGAGGTTATTGCCTCGGATAAGTCGAACTCTGAAAAGATGGACCTTCTGGCTGCTGCATTGGGAGATGATGCTTTCCCCGAATATCTGAGGCGCTTCATCACCCGAACCTCCACCAGCGTAGAGTCTGCGGTGGCAATCCAAAAAACCGCCTCAGTTTATCCCAAAATGACGCCGGATGAAAAGGCTACGATTAACCGCAAGAAGGGTTTGATGGGTTCCAGTCAGCTAGCAGGAGCAGGCTCGGCGCAACACTTTATTAAGATCTTTAAGAACGATAAAGACAAAGCTAGGTTGTTTTATAAATATGATGGCTCTATCCAGTTCATGAAGAACTTAAAATGATTCCCGAGTATGAGCGATATCATGGCGTGGTCCTGCGCGAGTTGATCGTAACCGCTCCCGGGCCTATTACGATCGAGACGCGGGATGAGGCCGGGCGAGTGAACAGCTTCTGCCTGAATGGGCAAACTGGCCTACATATTAAGCACTGCTCAAAAAGGCTGCCCCCTTGGCAGTTCACCTTCCTTGATGATCATCTTGACGAGATTGAGAGCTTGGAGCGAGATTGCGGTGGCCTTTGGTTAGCGCTTGTGTGTGGTATAGACGGGATCGTTACCCTATCTGCGCATGAGTTTCGCGAGATAACTGAGATGAGAGACACTACGCGCTTCGTGCGAGTGGATCGCAATCGGCGCACAATGTATCGGGTCTTTGGCAATGCTGGGAAACTTAGTTCCGCCAAGGCCAGAGGAATATCATCGGTGATCTCGGACGCATTCCCGTTTAGGGGTGCGGCATGACTCCCGGCGTTCATCCTTTTCCAGCCAGAATGGCTCCCGAAATTGCATTGGCTAATCTCAAGGACTTGGGACCGGGTAGCACGGTGCTTGACCCTATGACCGGTTCTGGTACAGTGGCGCGCCAAGCTGTCCTCCTCGGGCATTCCGCTCAGGGGTTCGATCTTGACCCCCTCGCAGTCCTAATTAGCAAGGTTTCCACGACGAAGGTCGCGGACGATGAAATAGCAGCCGCGTCGGAGCGGCTTATACAAGAGGCCGCTAAGCTAAAGCCGTTCTCAGTTGACCTGCCGTGGATTGATGAGAGTGTGCCTGCGTCCAATTTTATTCGCTTCTGGTTTGGGGCGGCGCAGATCAAAAGCTTGCGGCAAATTTCATACTTTTTGAACGAACCAGATCGACTGGATATATCGGCACACGTAGCCGACGTTTTGCGAATTGCGTTGAGCAGGATCATCGTCACCAAGAGCCAATGTGCATCGCTTGCGCAGGACACCTCGCACAGCCGACCTCACCGGGTCGTCACCGTGTCCGACTATAATGTGTATAAGGGTTTCGCTCAATCTGTCATGGCCGTTCGGCGTCGACTGGCTGCTATCGAAGGCACTGGCTATGCCAAAATTGCGCGGGGGGATGCGCGTGATTTGACGGCTGTCGTTGACGAGACCGTGGATGCGGTTCTTACGTCGCCGCCATACTTAAATGCAATAGACTACCTACGCGGCCATCGTCTTTCGTTGGTTTGGCTGGGCCACAAGCTCGAAAACTTAAGTGCGGCCCGCTCGGCAAGCATTGGAAGCGAGCGCCGGCCAGATAAGCCAATCGATCAAGATTTCTATGCCGACATGAAGAACGCCATGGGAGAGATAGGAGATCTTCCATCTCGATATCACGGTATGATCGAGCGTTACATCGCGGACCTCCATTGTATGCTGGCAGAGCTTGTCCGCGTCATGAAAACTGGGGCCCAGGCGACCTTCGTAATGGGAAACTCTTGCTTGCGAGGAGTCTTCGTTCACAACTCTGAGGCGCTTGCCGTCGCGGCAGTAAAGGTAGGGCTTTCGCTACTTAGCAGAAGGGAACGCGAACTGCCGTCACAGCATCGGTATCTCCCCACGCCCGTGGGAGGAGCGCTAGGCAAGCGGATGCGAAGTGAGGTCATTCTGACATTTGCGAAAGCCTAACTAGCGCCGCAACGCGCCGATTAGGCTGGCCGCAAACCTCTTTTACCACTTGGGCTGAAAGCGGCAATTCCCCCCCCCTCACACCCCATACCCACCCCACTCCTCCCGCAACCGCGTCTTCAACAGCTTCCCCGTCGCCGTGTGCGGCAGGTCCGCCACGAACTCGATCGCGTCGGGCAGCCACCATTTCGCCACCCGCGCGCTCAGATAGGCGCGCACGTCGTCCGCCTCGAGCGCCGCGCCGGGCTTCCTCACCACCAGGAGGAGCGGGCGCTCGCCCCATTTGGGGTGGCTCACCCCGATCGCGGCGGCCTCCGCCACGGCCGGGTGGCCGACGGCGGCGTTCTCCAGTTCGACGGAGCTGATCCACTCGCCGCCCGACTTGATGACGTCCTTCGACCGGTCCGTGATCTGCATGGTGCCGTCGGGGTGGATGACCGACACGTCGCCGGTGTCGAACCAGCCGTCGGCGTCGGTCGCATCCTCCCCGGCCTTGAAATAGCGCCGGATGACCCACGGCCCGCGCACCAGCAGGCGGCCGGAGCTGACGCCGTCGCGTGGGCATTCGACGCCGTCGTCGTCCACGACCTTGAGTTCCACGCCGAACGGGACCTTGCCCTGGCGGCTCTGTTGCCGGACGCGCTCGGCGACCGACAGCTCGGGCCAGTCGGGCGTCGGCGCGCCCATCGTGCCGATCGGCGAGGTCTCGGTCATGCCCCAGGCGTGGTTGACGCGCACGCCCATCCCCATGATCCGCTCGATCATCGCGGGCGGCGCGGCCGATCCGCCGATCGTGACGACCTCCAGATGCTCGGGCGCGGCCCCGCCCGCGTCGATGTGCGCGAACAGGCCCAGCCACACGGTCGGCACGCCGGCGGAGTGGGTGACGCGCTCGGCGTTCATCAGTTCGGTCAGCACGGCGGGATCGTTGACGGCGGAGAACACGAACTTGAGGCCCACCGCCGCGCCCGCGAAGGGCAGCCCCCAGGCGGCGGCGTGGAACATCGGCACGACGGGCAGCGCCACGCTCGTGTTGGAGAGCGCGAAGACGTCGGGCTGCAGCTCGGCCAGCGCGTGCAGCACGGTCGACCGGTGGGTGTAGAGCACGCCCTTCGGATCGCCGGTCGTGCCGCTGGTGTAGCACAACATGCACGGCTCGCGCTCGTCGCCGGTGGCCCAGGCGGCGTCCGGGTCGCCTTCGGCCAGCAGCGCGTCCCAATCGTCGCCGGCGTCGAAGCGGACGAAGTGCTCGATGGTCTCGAACCGGTCGCGCAAGGCATCGACCAGCGCCGAGAAGGCGGCGTCGTAGAGCAGCACGCGATCGCCCGCATGGTTGGCGATGTAGACGATCTGGTCCTCGAACAGGCGCGGGTTGATGGTGTGGATCACCCCGCCCATGCCGATCGCACCGTACCAGGCGGTCAGATGGCGTTCGTGGTTCATGGCCAGAGTGGCGATTCGGTCGCCCGTGGCGATCCCCCTCTGGGCGAGCGCCGAGGCCAGTTTGCGGGCATCACGGGCAATCCCCGCCCAGTCGGTGCGTGTGGTGGAGCCGTCGGCCCAGCGCGACACGATCTCGCGGGTGCCATGCTCGCGGGCCGCATGGTCGAGCAGGTGCGTCGCGCGCAGCTCCCAATCGCTCATCGCACCCAACACTCGCCCTCTCCCGTCGCCGGCCGTGTTCGGCCTTTTAGGGAGGGTAACCGAGTTGCGGGGCGGATGGGAGGGGGTGGACTCGTGGGACGTTTGGAGTCCTACCCCTCCACCACCCGCTGCGCGGGTGGGGCCCCTCCCCACGACGAGCTTGGGGAGGATCTACACGCTCTGCGGCCGCGCCTTGCTGCCGGCCCTCGGTTCACCGGCGGTCAGGCCAGGGATGATGGCGATGGCCTCGATCACCTCGGTGGTGAGCAGGAGGTCGTCGCCCAGCCTCAGCGTGCGCTCGCCATGCACGCCTGCGTTCACGGTCAGAAACAGCTCGCCCCGCCCGCCGCGCTGGTCCGCCAGCAGCTCGGCCAGACGCGCGATGGCGTCGGGAGCGTCGGCGCGCACCTCCAGCCGCAGCGCCGACTGGTTGGCGAGCCGTTCCAGCGCCTCGACGCGCCGCACCGACACGCGGGGCGCCTCGTCCGACCCGCGCCGGTCGAGCTCGACGTCGAGCAGCACGCACGCCCCCTCCTTCGCCGCGCGGTCGAGCGCGGGCGCGGCGTCGTCGTCGAAGCAGGTCGCGGTGTACTGCCCGGTCGCGTCCGACAAAGTCAGCATCTGGAAGCGCCGGCCGCCGCGGGTGTCGCGCCAGCGCGCCTCCTCGACCAGCGCGGCGGTGATGGCGCTGACACGTCGCCCGTCGGTGGGCACGCCCATCGCCATCAGCTCGGCGTGGGAGCGCGCGCGGCGCGCCTGGATCAGCGGGCGATAGCGGTCCACCGGATGGCCGGTCAGGTAGAAGCCGTAGGCGGCCTTCTCCGCCTCCATCCGCTCGGCCGGGGTCCAGCGGCTTCCACCTCCGCGCGGCCGGGCGAGCACCGGCACCGACACGTCGGCGGCGCCGAACAGCCCGCCCTGCCCGCTCGCCCGCTGGGCGGTGGAGGACTGGGCGAGCGCCAGCATCGGCTCGGCCAGCGCGAAGGCGGCGGCGCGGTCCGGCTCCAGCGCGTCGAACGCGCCCGCGCCCGCCAGCGCCTCGATCTGCCGCTTGTTGAGGAGCTGCGGATCGACGCGCGCGGCGAAGTCGTCGAGCGAGGCGAACGGTCCGTGGCCCGCGCGCTCCGCCGCCACTCCGGCCATCGCCTTCTCGCCCACGCCCTTCAGCGCCGCGAGCGCGTAGCGGACCGCCGGCCGACCCTCGCGCGCCTCGACCGAAAAGCCCGCCTCGCCGCCGTTCACGCACGGCGGCAGCACCGGCACGTCCGCGCGGCGCATGTCCTCGACGAAGATCGCCAGCTTGTCGGTCGTCCCCAGGTCGAACTGCATGGACGCGGCGAAGAACTCGGCCGGATGGTGCGCCTTCAGCCAGGCGGTCTGGTAGGCGAGGAGCGCATAGGCCGCGGCGTGGCTCTTGTTGAAGCCGTAGCCCGCGAACTTGTCGATCAGCTCGAACAGGCCGGACGCGGTGCGCGCGTCGATGCGGTTGACGGCGCAGCCATCGATGAAGCGCTGGCGCTGGGCGTCCATCTCCGACTGGATCTTCTTGCCCATCGCGCGGCGCAAGAGGTCGGCCTCGCCCAGCGAATAGCCGGCCAGCACCTTCGCCGCCTCCATCACCTGCTCCTGATAGACGAAGATCCCGTAGGTCTCCTTCAGGATGGGTTCGAGCAGGCCGTGCGGGTAGGCGATCGGTTCCGCCCCGTTCTTGCGGGCGCCGAAGGCGGGGATGTTGTCCATCGGGCCGGGGCGGTAGAGCGAGACGAGCGCGATGATGTCGCCGAAGGCGGTCGGCTTCACGCTGGCGAGCGTGCGCCGCATGCCCTCCGACTCCAGCTGGAACACGCCGACCGTGTCGCCGCGCTGGAGGAGTTCGTAGACCGGCCCGTCGTGGAGCGGCAGGGCGGCGAGGTCCACCGCCACGCCCCGCTCCGCCAGCATGGCGACCGCGCGGTCGAGGACGGACAGCGTCTTCAGGCCCAGGAAATCGAACTTCACCAGACCCGCCGCCTCGACCCATTTCATGTCGAACTGCGTCACCGGCAGGTCGGAGCGCGGATCGCGATAGAGCGGCACCAGCTCGTGCAGCGGCCGGTCGCCGATCACCACGCCCGCGGCGTGGGTGGAGGCGTGGCGCGGCAGGCCCTCCAGCCGGCTGGCGAGGTCGAACAGCCGCCGGGTCGCGCCGTCGGTGCGGTACTCCTCGGCCAGTTCGCCCACCCCGTTCAGCGCGCGCTTCAGGTCCCAGGGATCGGTCGGGTGGTTGGGCACCAGCTTGGCCAGCCGGTCGACCTGGCCGTAGCTCATCTGGAGGACGCGGCCGGTGTCCTTGAGCACCGCGCGCGCCTTCATCGTGCCGAAGGTGATGATCTGCGCCACTTGCCCGCGCCCGTACTTGTCCTGGACATAGCGGATCACGTCGCCGCGCCGGGTCTCGCAGAAGTCGATGTCGAAGTCGGGCATCGACACGCGCTCCGGGTTCAGGAAGCGCTCGAACAGCAGCCCGAACTCCAGCGGGTCGAGGTCGGTGATGGTCAGCGCCCAGGCGACCGCCGAGCCCGCGCCCGACCCCCGTCCCGGACCGACCGGGATGCCGTTCGCCTTGGCCCACTGGATGAAGTCGGCGACGATCAGGAAATAGCCGGCGAAGCCCATCTGGATGATGACGTCCAGCTCGAACTCCAGCCGCTCGGCATGGGCCGCGGGCACGCCGTCCGGCAGGCGCTTCGCCAGGCCCTCGCGCGCGGCCCGGCGCAGCTGCTCGGCCTCCGCGTCGGTGTCGCCCGCCAGGCTGGGCAGGATCGGATCGCGGCGCGGCGCGGCGACGGCGCACCGCCGCGCGAAGGTGACGGTGTTGTCGATCGCCTCCGGCAGGTCGGCGAAGATCGCCGCCGCCTCGATCGCGGGCTTGACCCAGCTGTCGGGCAAGCTGCGCGCGCGCTCGGCGACCTCCAGATAGGAGGAGGACGCGATGCACAGCATGGTGTCGTGCGCCTCGTGGAAGTCGGCGTCCGGGAAGCAGGCCGGGATCGTGCCGATCAGCGGCAGGCCGGTCGCGTCGGCGAGCGCCAGCAGCCCCGCCTCGGTCTCCGCCTCCCCCGGCGCGCCGCAGCGGCTGATCTCGAGGTAGAGCCGGTCCGGGAACAGGGCGGTCAGCCGGTCGAGCAGCGCGCGCGCCGCGTCCGCCTGCCCGTGCGCCAGCAGCCGGGTGACCGCGCCGTCGCCGCCCGCCGTGGTGGCGAGCAGCCCGTCGGTGCCGATCGCCGCCAGCTGGTCGAGGGTGACGTGGGCGTCGAGACCGTCGGGCCGGTCGAGATGAGCGGCGGAGACCAGGCGGCACAGCCGTCCGTAGCCGTCCTCGTCCTGCGCGTAGAGCGCCAGCCAGTCGAGCTCCGGCCGCTCCCGCCCCCCGTCGGGCCGCGCCACCGCGAGCAGTGCGCCCACGACCGGCTGCACGCCGTGCTTCAGGCAGGCCTCGCTGAACGCCATCGCGCCGTACAGGCCGTTGCGGTCGGTGATCGCGATCGCCGGAAAGCCGCGCCTGGCCGCCAGCTCCGCCATCGCCTTGGGCTCGATCGCACCCTCCAGCATGGAATAGGCGGACAGGACGCGGAGCGGGACATAAGCGGCGGGCACGCACGGACCTTAGCGGACGGGAGCGATTCGGACAGGGGAAACCTTCTCCCCATGGGAGAAGGATACGAAGCCTTGGCGGCTTTGCCGCCTAGGCGGAGTTGGATGAGGGTGACCTGTCGACGCTCAGCGGGTCGCCCTCACCCTCCCGCTGCTCCGCAGCTCCCTCCCTCTCCCGATGGGAGAGGGACTGCTACTCCAGCACGCCCTCGTGCAGCCGCACCACGCGGTCCACGCGGCGCGCCAGCCGCTCGTTGTGGGTCGCCACCAGCGCGGCCGAACCCTGCGCGCGGACCAGCTTCAGGAACTCGTCGAGCACGAGGTCGGCGGTGTGTTCGTCGAGATTGCCGGTGGGCTCGTCGGCCAGCACCAGGAGCGGCGCGTTGGCGAGCGCGCGGGCGACGGCGACGCGCTGCTGCTCGCCGCCCGACAGCTGGCTGGGCCGATGGGTCAGCCGCGCGCCCAGGCCCAGCGTGGTGAGCAGATCGCCGGCGCGCCGCTCCGCCTCCGGCCGCCCCTCGCCGGCGATCAAGAGCGGCAGCACGACGTTCTCGCGCGCGTTGAAGTCCGGCAGCAGGTGGTGGAACTGGTAGACGAAGCCCAGCCGTTCGCGCCGCACCCGCGTGCGCGCGTCGGCGCCCAGTTGCGCCACCTCCTCGCCGCCGATCGCGATCGAACCCTCGAAGCCGCCCTCCAGCAGGCCGACCGCCTGCAGCAGCGTCGACTTGCCCGAGCCGCTGGGGCCGAGCAGCGCCACGATCTCGCCCGACCGGACCGTCAGGTCGACGCCGCGCAGCACCTCGATCCGCTCGCCGCCCTGCTCGAAGGAGCGTTTCAGCCCGGCGACCCGCACCACCGCCTCACTCATAGCGCAGCACCTGCACCGGATCGGTCCCCGCCGCCTTCAGCGCCGGATAGAGCGTGGCCAGGAAGCACAGGAGCAGGCTGACGAGCACGATCGCGGTGACCTCCATCGGATCGGTGCGGCTCGGCAGCTCGCTCAGGAAACGGATCGACGGGTCCCAGAGGTTCTGCCCGGTCAGGAATTGGATCGCGTTGATGATCCCTTGGCGAAAGAACAGGAAGACGAAGCCCAGCACGACGCCCAGCGCGGTGCCGATCAGCCCGATCGTCGACCCCACCGTCACGAAGATGCGGGTGAGTCCGCTCCGCGTGGCGCCCATCGTGCGCAGGATCGCGATGTCGCGGGTCTTGGCGCGCACCAGCATGATGAGCGAGGACAGGATGTTGAAGGCGGCGACGAGCACGATGATCGACAGCACGATGAACATCGCGACCCGCTCGATCGCCAGCGCCTCGAACAGCTCGGAGTTCATCGACTGCCAGGTGGCGATCGCCGCCCGCCCCGCGATGCGTGGCGCCAGCGGGGCGAGCGTCTCGCCGACGGTCTCCGCGTCGGTGGTTGTCACCCGGATCATGCCGACCTCGTCGCCCATCAGCAGGAACGATTGGGCGTTGGCGAGCGGCATGACGACATAGGCCTTGTCGAACTCGTACACGCCGACCTCGAAGATCGCCACGACCGGGTAGCTGACGATGCGCGGCACGGTGCCGAACGGGGTGGTCTGGCCCTCGGGCGAGATCAGGCTGATCGACTCGCCCAACCGCACGCCGCCCAGCTGGTCGGCCAGGCGGCTGCCGATCGCGATGCCGTCGCGTCCCGGCTTGAGGTCGGCCAGCGAGCCCGCCACGATCTTGGCGTTGAGCGATGGCGAGGCGAGGATGTCGGGCACCCGCATGCCGCGCAGCAGGACCGGGGCGTTGCGGTCGCCGTGGCTGGCGAACAGCGGGGTGTCGATCAGCGGCACCGCCTCGGTCACGCCGGGCGTGGCCTTCGCCTCCGCCAGCACCTCGCGCCAATCGGCCAGCCGGCCGCCATAGCCCTGCACCACGGCGTGGCCGTTCAGACCGACGATCTTGTCGATCAGGTCGGCGCGAAAGCCGTTCATCACGCTCATGACGATGATGAGCGCGCCGACGCCCAGCATCACCGCCGCCAGGCTGATGCCGGCCACGAGCGCGATGAACGCCTCCCCCTTGCCGGGCAGGAGATAGCGCCGCGCGATCATGCGCTCGTAGCGGGAGAGGATCATGGCGAGGGTCGGGGCCAGTCGGCTGGATGGGTCGGTGCCGTTCCTAGGGCCGGGCACCGCGATCGGCAACGCCCGCATGGCTGTTGCACGATGAACACAGCTTTGGCAATTCGGCGGCACTGCGGCACTCTTCGCATGACAAGCCGCCCGCGCCGAGACTAGCGTGTTCCATCGACCCGACCATGGCCGGGTTCAGGGATCCGGTCGGATCCGAGGGCAGGCGCCAAAACGTCGCCCGGCGCTGGGGGGCGCAGGATCGCGACCGGGCGCAAGGTTGGGGATGCCCTCGTCACGCGGGGAGCCCGGTTCGCCAGTGTGCGGACCGGGCTTTCGTTTGCGCACCGGAGGGTCTTGAAGCCGTCCTCCCCTCCCCTAGATTCTCTCCTGTCGGCAGTCCCTCGGGATGCCGGCGCACACCGGCTTGGAAGGTCGCCCATCCGGGGACCCGACGGCTGTCTTGCTAGAGACTAGGAGACCAAGAATGCGCACCGTTGACCTGACCCCCTATCGCCGCATGACCGTCGGTTTCGACCGGCTGTTCGACATGCTGGAATCCAACCAGCGCCAGCCCGGCGAGAACTACCCGCCCTTCGACCTCGAGCGCCTGGACGAGGACCGCTATCGCATCACGGTCGCGGTCGCGGGCTTCCGCCGCGAGGACCTGGAGATCACGTCGAAGGAGAACATGCTGCTGGTGAAGGGCGACCGCGCCCCGTCCGGCGGCTCCGACAAGAGCCAGTACCTCCATGTCGGCATCGCCGCGCGATCATTCGAACGCAAGTTCGAACTGGCGGACTTCATCCGTGTGAAGGGCGCCGATCTCGCCGACGGCCTGCTCACGATCGAACTGGTCCGCGAGGTGCCCGAGGCGATGAAGCCGCGCACGATCGACATCGGCTCTTCCAAGCCCGCCATCGAGGGCGAGGCGAAGCACGAGGCAGGCACCAACGCCGCCTGACGGCCGCGATCCGACCGATACGCGACGGGGCCGCTCCTGACCGGAGCGGCCCCGTTTGCGCTTTGGTAACGGGAACGGGCACAGACATGGACGGCCATGTTCCCGTTCAAGCTCTCGTCCATCTTCAAGAGCCGCTGGATCGCGCTGTTCTTCGCCGCGAACATCCTGTGGTTCACCGACGACGTGGTGGGATCCACCGACTCAGCCAAGGACCCGGCGGCCGCGTCCTCCGATGACGCCCAGCTGCGCGCGCTGGCCGTGGACCGGGAGAAGCGGCTGGCGGAGGTCGCCCGGAACGGCCGTTCCTGAGGCCGTTCGACCCGCCACCGCTCGATTAAGACTTGCGCGCGAGAGGTGAAAGGATCCGTTCACCGACTGGATAAAAAGAACGTATTGCCGTCTGGATCTTGGAAATAGACATGCGGAAAAGGCGTATTTCGCGGTGGACCCAGGAACTTCACGCCTTTCGTAAGAAGCCGATCGTATTCGTATGGAACGTCGTCACATCCGAAGGAGCCGTTGAAGAACGTGCCCACCCTGTCCTCATGCCCTTCCGGCGTAAACAGCAACAAGCCGGTCTGCGCGCCGGGGATGGTAAGCTCGATCCAACGCTTTCCTCCGACAGGACGATCTGTGAGAATCATGAACCCCATAATCTCGGTCCAGAAGACCAACGATTTTTCCTGATCGCGCGTTGGAACACCGACGTAGTTGAGCTTCCTGATCACGACGAACCTTCGCATCAGTATGGGCCGGGTGGTTGCGAGCCCGGGCCGCTGTGTTAATCGCTGTGGCGATGAGCGACAAGCGGTACGCACTCGATGCATACGTCCTTGACACGCTCATGAGAGACTTGGTTGGCCATGACCGCCGAACATCGGCCTTTCTGGTCTACCTGGCTCTCTCAGCCGCGTCCGACGAGGGGCCGCCGCGTCTCAGCCACGCTCAACTCGCGGAGCGTGCGGGTCTTTCAAAGCGAAGCGTTCAGAAAGCCGTGCTTCATCTGGTCGGAAGAAATCTCCTGCGCATCACCAAGGGTGGTACGACCGACGTGACCAGATACGAAGTCCTGACACCATGGCGACCGAGGCAAGCCCCAAGCGAGGCGAAGCTGGACTGATGTGTCTTATCTCGGCTGCCACAGCTCGATTTTCGTGCCGTCAGGGTCCTGTATCCAGGCGAATCTGCCGAACTCATCGTCCTCGTCCCGTTCCAGGACGGGAACGCCTCTCGCCGCCAACCGCGCGACAATCGCGTCCATGTCGTCGACCGCGAAGTTGATCATGAACTCCCGTGTCGACGGGTTCATGTGATCGGTCGTGACCGGGAATGCCATCCACGAAACCTTCGGTGGATGCCCCGGCGCGTCGTAGGGCAATACCGCCCCTCCCCAAGACGCGATGTCCAGCCCGAGAGCCTCCCGATACCAACGTGCGAGCGCTTCGGGGTCCTTGCTCTTGACGAATATGCCGCCCACGCCGGTGACGTGCCCCGCTTGCTCAGCCATGACTGAACCCTGAGAAGCGAGCGCTACGGCAAGCGCAAAAATCCTGAGGTATCGAGCTAACATCACTCATCCTGTTCTAATCCTGCCCTGAGCGTCGGGCCGCGACGCCTGAGTTGTAGTGGTAGATGCGAGAGGGGGAGACGGCCATAGACGCATCGTCTGCTATAGCACTTGCCAGCACACGACGCAGCTTAGCGGGAGTGCGCGGTCCATGAAACGGCAATGGCGAGTTGCACAAACGGCAGCTGTTGCCGCTTCTCCCGAAACCGCCTGTCCGCGACCACCAGATGCGGCCGCAATGGCGCTACCGACCAAAAGCGTCCGCACGCGCACCTTGACCGACGTTCGCGTCCCTGCACCCGCCCCTCACACCAGCCGGCTCTGCCGCACCGCCGCTTCGATGAAGCTGGCGAAGAGCGGGTGGGGGTCGAAGGGTTTGGACTTCAGTTCCGGGTGGTACTGAACGCCCACGAACCACGGGTGGTCCGGCCGTTCCACCACCTCCGGCAGCGTGCCGTCGGGCGACAGGCCGGAGAAGACGAGGCCCGTGGCCTCCAGCGCGTCCCGGTAGTGGACGTTGACCTCGTAGCGGTGGCGGTGGCGCTCGCTGATCTCGGTCGTCCCGTAGATCGACGCGGCGACCGAGTTGCCGTCGAGCACCGCGTCGTACGCGCCCAGCCGCATGGTGCCGCCCAGCTCGCCATCGGCGACGCGGCTCTGCAGGCCCTCGGGCGACATCCATTCGGTGATCAGGCCCACGACCGGCTCGGCGGTCGGGCCGTGTTCCGTCGTGGACGCCGCCGCGATCCCGGCGAGGTTACGCGCCGCCTCCACGCACGCCATCTGCATCCCGTAGCAGATGCCGAAGAACGGCACGCGCCGTTCCCGCGCGAAACGGACGGAGGCGAGCTTGCCCTCCGACCCCCGCTCCCCGAACGCGCCGGGCACCAGGATGGCGTCGAGCGGCTCCAAGCGCGCGGCGATCCGGTCGTCGGCGGCTTCGAACAGTTCCGCGTCGATCCAGTCGACCTTGACCTTCACCCGGTTGGCCAAACCGCCATGGACCAGCGCCTCGTTCAGGGACTTGTAGGCGTCGGGCAGGCCCACATACTTGCCCACCACGCCGACGGTGACCTCGCCCTCCGGATGTTCCAGCCGCTCGGTGACCTGGCGCCAGCGGGCGAGATCGGGCGGGGCCGCGCCCTCGATGCCGAACGCTTTCAGCACCTGGTCGTCCAGCCCTTCTCGGTGATACTGCTCGGGCACGGCGTAGATCGACGGCGCGTCGAGCGCGGCGATCACCGCGTCGGGACCCACATTGCAGAACTGCGCGATCTTGCGCCGCTCGCCGTCCGGCAGCGGCTGTTCGGAGCGGCAGACGAGCACGTCGGGCTGGATGCCCAGCGAGGTCAGCTCGCGCACCGAATGCTGCGTGGGCTTGGTCTTCAGCTCGCCGGCCGCCGCGATATAGGGGACGAGCGTCACGTGGATCGACACGGTCCGGCCGCGCCCCAGCTCGTTCCTCAGCTGCCGGATGGCCTCCATGAACGGCAGGCTCTCGATGTCGCCGACGGTCCCGCCGATCTCGCACAGCACGAAGTCCAGACCCTCGATGTCGGCGAGCGTGAACGCCTTGATGGCGTCGGTGACGTGCGGGACCACCTGCACGGTGGCGCCCAGATAGTCGCCGCGCCGCTCGCGCGCGATAATGTCGCGATAGACGCGGCCCTGAGTGACATTGTCCGACTGGTGGGCCGCCACGCCCGTGAAGCGCTCGTAATGGCCGAGATCCAGGTCGGTCTCCGCCCCGTCGTCGGTGACGTAGACCTCGCCGTGCTGATATGGGCTCATCGTGCCGGGATCGACGTTCAGATAGGGGTCGAACTTGCGGATGCGGACGCGATAGCCGCGCGCCTGGAGCAGCGCCGCGAGCGACGCCGCCATGAGACCCTTGCCGAGCGAGGAGACCACGCCGCCGGTGATGAAAATGAACCGCGCCATGGGAGGAGGGGCTTAAGCGAGGCGGGGTGACGGCGGCAAGGGCGGGACTCGGGCGAACGGAGACCGCGGCTGCTGGAGCCCACCCCCGCTTGCCTGAGCTCGTCGAAGGGCGGTCCTAGGTAGACCGAGAACAGGGCTTCGACAGGCTCAGCCCGAACGGTTCCCCGGCCCTTGCCTGAGCGAAGTCCCGCCTACTGCGCGACCGGAACGCCGTTGTTCACAGGCTGCGCGGGCACGGCCGGCTTGGCCGGAGCGGTGCTCGCAGGCCGTGCGAGGCTCGTATCGATGCTGCTCGACGGGGCGGCGCGGAAGGAGGCGTAGGCGGCCAGGCCGATGCACATGGCGACGAAGGCGATCGCCAGCACCGTGGTCGCGCGCGTCAGGAAGTCCGCCGCGCCGCGCGCCGACATCAGTCCCGACGGACTGCCCCCCATGCCCAGCGCTCCACCCTCCGACCGCTGCATCAGGATGACGGTGACCAGCGCCGCCGCGATGATCGCGTGGACGATGAGCAGGAACGTGTACAGCATAGATCGACTTTCCAGGCGGACACAGCCGCGTTGGCCCTGCCCTACTCCTTCGCCGATCGCCGTTCAACAGCGTCCGCCGCCGCGACGATCCCGCGAAAGCTCTCCTCCGTCAGGCTCGCCCCACCGACCAGCGCCCCGCCGACATCCGGCAGCGCCAGGATGCCGGCCGCGTTGTCGGCCTTGACCGACCCGCCATAGAGGATCGGCACCCCAGCCCCCCCCCACCCCGCAAGAACGGAGCGGACGTGGCGGTGCATGGCGGCGATCTGCTCCGCCTGCGCGCTGCGCCCGGTGCCGATCGCCCAGACCGGCTCGTAGGCGACCACGGCGCTGTCCAGAGCGTCGGGCAGCGATCCCGCCAGCTGTGCGGCCACCACGTCCTGCGCCCGGCCGCCGTCGCGCTCCGCCTCCGTCTCCCCGACGCACACGATGACCTGGAGGCCCGCCGCCAGCGCCGCCAGCGCCTTGTCGCGGACCAGCGCGTCGGTCTCCCCCTGGTCGGCGCGACGCTCGGAGTGGCCCAGGATGACGAAGCTCGCGCCCGCGTCGGCCAGCATGGCGGGCGACACGCAGCCGGTGTGCGGGCCGGCGTCGCAGAGGTGCGCGTCCTGCGCCCCGATCGCCAGCGCGCGGGTCCGCGCGCTCGCCTCGCGCAGCAGAGTGATCGGCGGGGCGATCGCCACGCTGACCGTCGGGTGCTCGCCCGCCATGGCGTCGATCGCCTCGAGCTCGGCCAGGTCCGAGGTCAGTCCGTTCATCTTCCAGTTGCCGGCGACGATCGGCCGGTCGCGCTCCAGGATCCTCATGGAGACGGTGCCTATCCGTCGCGAACGGCCGCGCCAAGCGGCGATTGCGCGCGGAGGGGCGGCTGGGTAAGGCAGCGCCGACCCGCCCCTTCGCAGGACCGCTCCACCCATGCTCCGTCTGATCCGCCGCATCCTGGATTCGAAGGTGGGCGTGTGGCTGGCGCTCGCCTTCGTCGTGTTCGTCGGCCTGGCCTTCGCGGCCGCCGACCTGTCGGGTCAGCTGTCCTCCTTCGGCACCTCGGCCGGCGGTGGCAAGAGCGTGCTGACGATCGGCGAGCGCGAGGTGGACGAGGCCGAGATGCGCCAGCGCCTGCAGGATGGCTACGGCGCCGCGAGCGCGCGGCAACCCGAGCTCGACCTCGCCGGCTTCATCCGGGGCGGCGGCTTCGAGGCGACGGTCGACCGGGTGCTGAACGCGGTGGGACTCGAGCAGTTCGCGCTCGCCAATAGGCTGGCCGCCGGCAAGCGGCTGGTCGATGGCGAGATCGCCAGCACCCCCTCCTTCCAGGGCGCCGGCGGCACCTTCGACGAGGCCGCGTACCGCCGCCTGCTCGCGGAGAACCGCCTGACCGAGGCGCAGCTGCGCGACGACATCCGCAACGGCCTGCTCACCCGCCAGCTGCTGGCCCCCGTGGCGACGAACGCCTACGTTCCGCCCTCGATCGCGCGCCGCTACGCCCAGCTGAGCCTGGAGAGCCGCTCGGGTCAGCTCGCCTCCGTCCCCGCCGCCGCGATGCCCAGGGGTGCGGCCCCGACCGATGCCGAGGTCGCCGCCTTCTATCGCCGGGACATCGCGCGCTACACGGTGCCCGAGCGTCGCGTCCTGCGGCTGGCGCGCTTCGGCAAGGACACGGTGGCGGCCAAGGCGGTGCCGAACGACGCGCAGATCGCCGAATACTACCGCGCCAACGCGGCCCGTTTCGGCGCGAGCGAGCGCCGCGACATCACCCAGGTGACCTTCTTCGATCAGGCGAGCGCCGATGCGTTCGCGCAGAAGGTGGTGGGTGGACAGACCATCGCGGCCGCCGCCCGCGATGCCGGACTGCAGCCGCTCGCGATCCGCGATCAGGACCGCGCGGCCTACGCCCGCACCGCAGGTGACGCGGCGGCCGCCGCCGTGTTCGGTGCGGCGGAGGGCACGCTGCTGCCGCCGGTGCGCTCGCAGGGCGGCTTCGTCGTCGCGCGGGTGGACAAGGTGACCCGCCGTCCGGCCCAGACGCTGGCGCAGGCGCGCGACACGATCGCCCGGGAGCTGACGGCGGAGCGCGCCGCCAGCCTGCTCTCCGCTCTCGACGCCAGCATCTACGACCGCGTGTCGAACGGGGAGTCGCTGCCCGACATCGCGAAGGCGGAGGGGCTGGCGCTCGACACCACCCCGCCGGTCACCGCCGCCGGCACAGATCCCGACACGCCGCAGACTGCACCGGCCCTGCCGCCGCAGATCGCCCAGCGCCTGGCGCAGATGTCGGCCGACGACGACCCGATCGTCGACACGCTGGTGCCGGACGAGCAGTTCTTCATCGCCGATGTCGAGCGCGTCGTGCCCGCCGCCCCGCGCCCGCTCGCGGCGATCCGGGCGCTGGTGGTCGCCGATCTGGTGGCCGACCGGCAGCTCGCGGCCGCGCGCGCGCTGGCCGACGCGATCATCGTCCGCGTCAACGCCGGTCAGACGCTCGCCCAAGCGGTCGCGGCGGCGGGAGTGCGACTGCCGCCGGTGCAGCCGATCAAGGCCGGCCGGCAGGAACTGGAGGCCGCGCAGGGCCAGGTCCCGCCGCCGCTCGTGCTGATGTTCGCCATGGCGCCCGGCACCGCCAAGCGCGTCGCGGCTCCGAACGACGCGGGGTATGGCATCGTGGCGCTGACGAACGTGACGCAGGGCGATCCCGCCAAGGCTCAGGCGCTCGCGACCGCGCGCCGGCGCCAGCTCTCCTCCCAACTCGGCGACGAGTACGGCCGGCAGTTCGCGCTGGCGGCGCGGCGGGTGGTCGGCGAGACCAAGAACGAGGCGGCCCTGGCCAAGCTGCGTGAGGAGATGGCGGGCGGCGCCGCGGCCGCGCGGTGAACGACTCCACGGGCACCGGACGCGCCCGCTTCGTCCGCCGCGCCCGCATCGCGGACACCGAGACCACGATCTCCGCCGCCTTGAAGCTGATGGAGCCGAGGCGCGGCGACTTCCTGCTGGAGTCGGTCGAAGGCGGCGAGAGCTGGGCGCGCTACAGCCTGTTGGGACTGGCGCCCGATCTCGTCTTCCGCGCCACCGGCGATGTCGCCGAGATCAACCGCGCCTGGCTGACCGACCGATCGGCCTGGCGGGCCGCCGATCAGGCGACGCTGCCCGCCTTTCGCGCCTTGCTGGACAGCGTGACAGCGCCTGTTCCCGACGATCTGCCGCCCGTGTTGGCGACCCTGGTGGGCTATTTCGGGTTCGAGGCGCTGGGGCTGCGGGAGCGGTGGACCCGCTCGTCGGGCGCGGGGCTGGGCCTGCCCGACCTGCTGTTCGTCCGGCCCACCGTTCTGATCGTGTTCGACCGGCTCAGCGACCGGCTGCACCTGATCGCACCCCTGTGGCCGGACGCCCATGGCGACAACAGCGTGGCGGCGGCCGAAGAGCGGCTCGACGCGACGGAGCGCGCACTCGACGGGGCTCTGCCGTCTGCGTCCGACGACCAGCGTCAGCCGACGGCCGAGCCGACCCCTGTCCGCTCGGCGCGCGAGTATGAGAACGCCGTCGGCCGGGCGCAGGAGTATATCGCGGCGGGCGATGTCTTTCAGGTGGTCCTCGCCCAGCGCTTCACCGCGCCGTTCGGGCTGCCGTCGTTCGAGCTCTATCGCTCTCTCCGGCGGGTGAACCCCTCGCCCTTCCTCTACCACCTCGACCTGCCCGGCTTCGCGCTGACCGGCTCCTCGCCCGAGATCCTGGTGCGGGTGCGCGACGGGCACGTGACGGTCCGCCCGATCGCCGGCACGCGGCGGCGTGGAGCCGATCCGGTCGAGGATGCCGCTTTCGAGGCGGACCTGCGCGGCGACGCCAAGGAGAACGCCGAGCACCTGATGCTGCTCGACCTGGGCCGCAACGATGTGGCGAGGGTGAGCGATGCCGGCAGTGTGGTGGTGACGGCCCGCGCCGAGGTGGAGCGGTACAGCCATGTCATGCACATGGTGTCGAACGTGACCGGCCGGTTGCGCGCGGGGTGCGCCCCCCTGGACGCTCTGTTCGCGGGCTTTCCGGCCGGCACCGTGTCCGGCGCGCCCAAGCTGCGCGCCTGCGAGATCATCGCCGAGCTGGAGACGGAGGCGCGCGGACCCTATGGCGGCGGCGTGGGCTATTTCGCACCCGACGGCTCGTTCGACAGCTGCATCGTGCTTCGCACCGCGGTGGTGAAGGACGGCGTCATGCACGTGCAGGCGGGTGCCGGAATCGTGGCCGACAGCGTGCCGGCGTCCGAGCGGCGGGAGTGCGAGGCCAAGGCGTCGGCCCTCTTCGCCGCCGCCCGCGACGCGCGCGACCGCGCCGCCCGGCGGCGGGGCGGCGGAGGCAATCGGGAGTGAGACGCTGGGTCGTCCTGCTCACGGTGCTGGCCCTCCTCGGCTGCCGCTCGAAGCCCGCCCAGGCTCCCGCGCCGGAGCCGGACGAGCTGGGAAGCGCCTGCGAGGCGGTGGAGTTCGAGGGCACCCGCTTCACCGTCTGCACCGCCGATCCAGGCCGACACGAGATCCGCCTGGTGGTGAACGGACGCGACGGTCTGCCGGTGCGGGAGTTCGACCGACTGACCGACGCTTTGGGCGCGGACGCTTCGCGCCTCTCCTTTGCGATGAACGGCGGGATGTTCGAGGAGGACGGCGCCCCGGTCGGTCTGGCGGTCGCGGGTGGTGAGAACCGCCACGCGATCAACCGTCGCGAGGGGCCGGGCAACTTCCATTTGCTGCCCAACGGCGTGTTCTTCGGAGCGCGCGAGGGCGGCTGGCGGGTGCTGGCGACCGACGCCTACGCCGCCCACCCCCGCTCGCCCGACTTCGCCACCCAGTCCGGACCGATGCTGGTGATCGACGGCGCGCCGCACCCGCGCTTCGACCCCAATGGCACCTCGCTCTATCTGAGGAACGGCGTCGGCGTGGACGCCGCCGGGCGCGCGCATTTCGCGATCAGCGACCAGCCGGTCTCCTTCGGCCGCTTCGCCCGGCTGTTCCGCGACCGGCTGCGCTGCGACAACGCGCTGTTCCTCGACGGATCGGTGTCGCGCCTGTGGGACGCGCATGGCGGACGGCAGGATGCGGGACCACGCGTCGGCCCCTTGCTCGCCGTGCTCGACCGGCCGAGGGCGTCACTGCGATGATCCTCGTCCTCGACAATTACGACAGCTTCACCTTCAACCTCGTCCATTATCTGGGCGAGCTGGGGGCCGACGTGACCGTGCGCCGCAACGACGAGCTGACGGTGGCCCAGGCGATGGCGCTGCCCGCCGCCGGCATCCTGATCTCGCCCGGCCCGCGCACCCCGGACGAGGCGGGCATCACGCTCGATCTGGTGCGCGCCGCCGCCGAGGCGCGCCGGCCGCTGTTGGGCGTCTGCTTGGGCCATCAGGCGATCGGGCAGGTGTGGGGCGGGCGCGTGGTGCGCGGCGGCCTGATGCACGGCAAGACGAGCGCCATCGCGCACGACGGCACCGGCGTGTTCCGCGGCCTGCCCGATCCCTTCACCGCGACCCGCTATCACTCGCTGGTGGTGGAGGGGCCGGGGCCTGAGTTGATGGTCAACGCGCGCAGCGAGGACGGCCTGGTGATGGGCCTGCGCCATGTCGATCTGCCGATCCACGGCGTCCAATTCCACCCGGAGAGCATCGCCACCGACCACGGCCACGACCTGCTCGCCAACTGGCTGGAGACCACGCGGTGAGGGGGGGTGATTCGGTGCGGAGGGCGCGGACGTGGCCTGCCGCTGAAGACATTGACGCGCCACCTGGAACCGTCATCCCCGCGAAAGCGGGGATCCAGGATCGCACACTCTCCCGACGTCGGTCCGGTACGACCGCTCGGAGCCTGGATTCCCGCTTTCGCGGGAATGACGAAGAGGGTGATGCGGGAACAGCGCGCCTATCCCTCTGCAGGGAGGGGAGATGAGCATGACCGAAGCCGAGGCCGAGACGCTGTTCGGGCGCGTGCTCGACGGCGAGCTGAGCGACGACGCCATCGCCGAGCTGCTCGTCACCCTAGCGGAGCGTGGCGAGACGGCGGCCGAGATCGCCGGCGCGGCACGGGCCATGCGAGCACGGATGCGGCGCGTGGACGCTCCAGCCGGTGCCATCGACGTGTGCGGCACCGGCGGCGACGGGCAGGACACGCTCAACGTCTCCACCGCCGTGGCGCTGGTGGTGGCCGCGTGCGGCGTGCCGGTCGCCAAGCACGGCAGCCGCGCCGCCTCCTCGCGCGCGGGCGCGGCCGACACGCTGGAGGCGCTGGGCGTCGATCTGGCGCGGGCCGGCGAGCGGGCGTCGGAGAGCCTGCACAGCCTGGGCATCGCCTTCCTCTTCGCCGGCGCGCACCATCCGTCCGTGGCGCGGCTGCAGCCGATCCGGCGGCGCATCGCCCGGCGCACGATCTTCAACTTCCTGGGGCCGCTCGCCAATCCGGCGGGCGTGCGGCGGCAGCTGCTCGGCGTGTCCCACCCAGACGCCGCGCCGCGCTACGCCGATGCCGCCGCGCGGCTGGCGACGGAGCACGCGTGGGTGGTGTCGGGCCGCGAGGGACTGGACGAGCTGTCGCCGGCGGGCGAGAGCCTGGTGCTGACCGTCGGCGCGCAAGAGCCGGAGCGCACCGTCACGCCGGAGGACGCCGCCCTGCCCCGCCACCCGCTGAGCGCGCTGAAGGGTGGCAACGCGCGCCACAACGCCGCCGCGCTCGGCCGCCTGCTCGACGGCGAGGCGGGAGCCTACCGCGACGCGGTGTGCCTCAACGCCGCCGCCGCTTTGGTGATCGCGGAGCGCGCCGAGAGCCTTACAGCCGGGGCGAGGCGGGCGGGAGCGGCGCTCGACCGGGGCGAAGTGCGCCGCCTGCTGACCGACTGGATCGCCCTATGACGCGCGACGTGCTCTCCGACATCCTCGCCCACAAGCGCACCGAGGTCGCCGCGCGCCGCCGGGAGCGGACGCTCGCCGACCTGGAGGCCGAGGCGCGCACGCGCGAGCCGCCGCGCGGCTTCGCGGCTCAGCTGCGGCAGACGGTGGCCGACGGGCGCAGCGCGCTGATCGCGGAGGTCAAGCGCGCCAGCCCGTCAAAGGGCCTGATCCGCGCCGACTGGCACCCCGTCCACCACGCCCGCGCCTATGCCGCCGGAGGTGCCGCCTGCCTGTCGGTGCTGACCGACGAGCGCTTCTTCCAGGGGTCAAACGAAACGCTGGTGGAGGCGCGCGCGGCCGTGACGCTCCCGGTGCTCCGCAAGGACTTCACCGTCGATCCCTGGCAGATCGCGGAGGCGCGCGCGCTGGGCGCGGACGCCGTGCTGCTGATCGTCGCCGCGCTGGACGACGGCGCGCTCGCCGAGCTCCACGCCGCCGCGCGCGAGGCCGGGTTGGACACGCTCATCGAGATCCATGACCAGGCCGAGATGGCGCGCGCCGCCCGCCTGTCGCCCGACCTGATCGGCATCAACAACCGGGACCTGCGCTCCTTTCACACCGACCTGGCCGTCACAGAGCGGCTCGCGCCCCTCGCTCCGCCCGATGCGCTGCTGGTGGGCGAGAGCGGCATCGGCACGCCCGCCGACCTGGCGCGTCTCGCCGCCGCCGGGGTTCGCGCCGCGCTGGTCGGCGAGCGGCTGATGCGGCAGGACGACGTGCGCGCCGCCACCGAGGCGCTGCTCGCATGACCCGCCTCACCCACCTGGACGACGCCGGCGCGGCCCGCATGGTGGACGTCGGCGGCAAGCCGGCGACCGAGCGCCGCGCCGTGGCCGAGGGCCGCATCATCGCCTCGCCCGACGCGCTGACCGCGCTCCGGGAGGGCTCGCTGGCCAAGGGCGACGCGCTGGCGGTGGCGCGGGTCGCCGGCATCATGGCCGCCAAGCGCACCGCCGACCTGATCCCGCTCTGCCACCCGCTGGCGCTCTCCGCCGTCGCGCTGGACCTCCAGATCGAGGCGGACGGCGTGCGCGCCACCGCCACCGTGCGCACGGTCGGACCGACGGGGGTGGAGGTGGAGGCGCTGACCGCGGTGGCGGCCACGCTCCTCACCCTGTACGACATGATGAAGGCCGTCGATCGCGCGATGACGATCGAGGCGGTGCGGCTGATCGAAAAGACAGGCGGGCGCTCGGGCGACTGGAGCCGTAGCGTCAACGGTTGACGGCTGTTCTTTCGTTGCCTAGGTGTTCGCTGTTCGTTCAACGATACAGCGGGGGCCACCATGCTCACGGCCAAGCAACACCAGCTTCTCACCTTCATCCACACCCGGCTCGAGGATGGGGGCATCTCGCCGTCGTTCGAGGAGATGAAGGAGGCGCTCGACCTGCGCTCCAAGTCCGGGGTCCACCGCCTCATCAGCGCGCTGGAGGAGCGCGGCTTCATCCGCCGGCTGCCGAACCGCGCCCGTGCGCTGGAAGTGACGCGGCTCCCCGACGGCGTGGTCCCGGACGCGAGACCGGCGCGCCAGGCACCGCCGCCGCCGCCCGCGAACGATGTCGTCGAGATCCCGCTCCATGGACGCATCGCCGCCGGCCAGCCGATCGAGGCGCTGGAGGACCAGTCCACCCTGCTGGTGCCCGCGGCGTTGCTCGGCCCGGGCGACCACTACGCGCTCGAGGTGTCCGGCGATTCGATGGTGGAGGCCGGCATCCTCGACGGCGACTACGCCCTCGTGAAGAAGGCGGAGGACGCGCGCGAGGGGCAGATCGTCGTGGCGCTGATCGACGAGCACGAGGCGACGCTCAAATACTTTCGCCGCGAAGGCAGCATGGTCCGCCTGGACCCCGCCAACCGCGACTATCCGATCCAGCGGTACAAGCCCGGCCAGGTGCGGGTGCAGGGCACGCTGTCGGGACTGCTGCGGCGGTATTGAGGAGAGGAGAGGCGGGGAGGGCGTCGGGAAACGACGTTGTCGTCGATCCGATCCGCAGCCCTGCCCCTCCACCACTGGTTGGCGCGCGGAGCCGAAGACGGCGGAGGGGGAGAGCCCCTTACCCCACTGTCTCCCCCAACCGCCGCAGCGCCTCCTCCCGTCCCAGAAGCTCCAGCACGTCGAAGATCCCCGGCGAGGTCGACCGCCCGGTGAGCGCGGCGCGCAGTGGCTGGGCGACCTTTCCGAGTTTCTGGCCGCGCTCGTCGGCGAGCGCGCGGACGGGGGTCTCAAGTGCGGCGGCCGTCCAGTCGTCCACCGCCGCCAGCCGCTCGGCCAGCGCCGCGACCAGGGTGCGGCCGTCCCCGTCGAGCGCGGCGGCGGCTTTCACGTCGAGCGCGGGGTCGCGGCGGACAAACAGGAACTCCGCGCCGTCGGCGACTTCCACCAGCGTCTTCGCGCGCACGGTCAAATGGGGCATGGCGCGGGCTAGCAGCGCCCGGTCGGCTTCGCCCATCGGCCGGTCGAGCGTGGTGGACAGGCGCTCCGCCGTCAGCGCCGCCACCCGATCGGGATCGGCCGCGCGCAGATAATGGGCGTTCAGGCTTTCGAGCTTGGCGAGGTCGAAGCGCGACGGCGAGGCGCCGACATGGTCCAGGTCGAACCAGCGGACCGCGTCGGCCAGCGCGATGATCTCGTCGTCGCCATGGCTCCAGCCGAGCCGCAGCAGGTAATTCACCACGGCCTCGGGCAGCATCCCCAGCTCGTCGCGATAGGCGTCCACGCCCAACGCCCCGTGGCGCTTCGACAATTTCGCGCCGTCCGCCCCGTGGATCATCGGCACATGGGCGTAGACCGGCTCCGGCCACCCGAGCGCGCGGATCAGCGCCAGCTGGCGAAAGGCGTTGTTCAAGTGGTCGTCGCCCCGGATGACGTGGGTGACGCCGGCATCGTGGTCGTCCACCACGACCGCCAGCATATAGGTCGGCGTGCCGTCGGAGCGCAGCAGGACGAAGTCGTCGATCTCCTCGTTCGCCACGGTGACGTCGTCCTGCACCCGGTCGGCGATGGTGGTCGCGCCGGCCTTGTCGACTTTCAGCCGGATGACGGCGGGCGTATCGGGGGCGGAGGCGGGGTCGGCGTCGCGCCAGGGGCTGTCGAGGCGGAAGGGGCGCCTGGCCGCCTGCGCCGCCTCGCGCTGGGCGGTGAGCTCGTCGGGGGTGAGGTGGCAGCGATAGGCGCGGCCCTCATCGACCAGTTGGTTTGCCATGGCGGCGTGGCGCTCGGCGCGGGCGAACTGGAACCCGACGTCGCCGTCCCAGTCCAGGCCGAGCCAGCGCATTCCATCCACAATGGCTTCGATTGCCTTCTCCGTGGACCGCGCCCGGTCGGTGTCCTCGATGCGGAGCAGGAAGCGGCCGCCATGATGGCGCGCGAACAGCCAGTTGAAGAGCGCCGTGCGCGCGCCGCCGATGTGCAGGAAGCCGGTCGGCGAGGGCGCGAAGCGGGTGACGACGGAGCGGGCGGGGCTTGCGCTCAACGGGCTGATCTCCAAGGGCGGGGCGGATGCCGACCGCCATCGCCGCCGCCCCTAGCATGCGCCCCGCCGCCCGGCCAACGCCCGCGGCCGCGCGCGAGGGGATGGAGCGGCTGGCGGAGGCGGAGGCCGAGCGGTTCGCGCTGTGGCTGCCGGTGGCGCTCGGCACCGGGGTCGCGGCGTGGTTCCTGCTGTCCACGCGCGAGGAATGGCTGGCGGCGATCACGCTGGCCGCGGGACTGGCGCTGGCGCTCGCCACGCTGGGCGGCGGCGGACGCTGGCCGCGCGCGCTCGCCTGGGCGCTCGCCGCGGTCGCTTTGGGCGTGGCCCTCGCCTGGGGCCGGGCGGCCTGGGTCGCGCACCCGGTGCTGGAGCGTCCGACCGTGCTGCGGATCGTCGGCGAGGTCGAGGCGATCGAGACCCGCCCGGCCGACGGCAAGGCGCGCGCGACGCTGCGCCTGCGAACCCTGCGCGGCGTGGCGCCGCCGGTGGAGCGGGTGCGGCTGACGCTGGACGCCGACAAGGCCGGCGGCGCGCGCCCCGGCGCGATCCTGGGCCTGCGGGCGCGCCTGATGCCGCCGCCCGGCGCCGCCCTGCCCGGCGCTTACGACTTCTCGCGCACCGCCTGGTTCGCGCGGCTGGGCGCGACCGGCACGCCGCTGGGCGCGATCACGGTGCTGCGCCCGGGCGCACCCGCCTCCCCGCTGCGGCAGCGGCTGGCGGAGCGGGTGCGCGAGCGGGTCGGTGGCGGCGCGGGCGCGATCGCCGCCACGCTGGCGACCGGCGACCGGGGCGCGATCGAAGAGGCCGACGCCGACGCGATGCGGCGGTCCGGACTGGCTCACCTGCTGTCGATCAGCGGACTGCACGTCACCGCCGTCGTCGGTGGCGCGGTGGTGATCGTCGGCTCGCTGCTGGCGCTCTGGCCGTGGCTCGCGCTCCGGATCACCGTGCCGCTCGTGGCCGCCGCCGCGGGCGCGGCGGCGGGTGTGGGCTACACGCTGCTGACCGGCGCGCAGGTGCCCACCATACGCGCCTGCGTCGCCGCGCTGATCGTGCTCGGCGGGCTGATGCTGGGGCGCGAGGCGTTGACGCTGCGGCTGGTCGCGGCGGGCGCGCTCGTCGTGCTGCTGCTGTGGCCCGAGACGCTGATGGGACCGTCCTTCCAGCTGTCCTTCGCCGCCGTGACCGTCATCGTGGCGCTGCACGGCTCGGCCTGGATGCGGCGGCTGGTCGGGCGACGACCGGAGGACGATCGGCTGCAGCGCGCCGGCCGCGCGCTCACCGGCCTGCTGCTCACCGGCCTGGCGGTCGAGGCGGCGCTGATGCCGATCGCGCTCGCGCACTTCCACAGGTCGGGGCTTCTGGGGGCGCTCGCCAACATGGTCGCGATCCCGCTCACCACCTTCGTCGTCATGCCGGCCGAAGCGCTGGCGCTGGCGCTCGACACGGTCGGGCTGGGACGACCGGCCTGGGCGGTCGCGGGCTGGGGCCTGCGCGCCCTGCTGGCGCTCGCCCACGCCGTGTCGGCCTGGCCGGGATCCCAGATCCTGGTGCCGCGCGTGCCCGGAGCGGCGCTGGCGGCGATCCTGGCGGGCGGGCTGTGGCTCTGCCTGTGGCGCACGCGCTGGCGCGCGCTCGGCGTGCCACCCATCGTGGCGGGCGCGCTCCTCACGGCCCTTGCCCCCACCCCCGACCTCCTGGTGACGAGCGACGGGCGCGAGATCGGCGTTCGCCAGACGGACGGGACGCTCGCCCTGCTGCGCGGTGGGGGCGGGTCCTTCGTCGCCGACCAGATCGGGGAGGCGGCGGGGGTCGATGCCGAGCCGGTCTCCCTGGCGGAGGCGAGCGGGGCGCGCTGCAACCCCGACGCCTGCTGGCTGACCCTGCGCCGGGGCGCCCGTTCCCTCGAACTGCTCGCCACCCGATCGCGCGACCATCTGGAGCCCGGCGGCCTCGCACGCGCCTGCGCGCGCACCGACATCGTCGTGTCCGACCGCTGGCTGCCGCCCTGGTGCCGGCCGCGCCGGCTGAAGCTGGACCGACCGACGCTGCGCCGCGCCGGCGGCGCGATCCTGTCGCTCGACCCGCTCCGGCTGCGCACCGCGCGCGCCGGGCGCGACGATCACCCCTGGCTTCCACGGCCGCGCCGCCGCACCTGACACTCGCGGACTCGCGCAGCCCGCTCGCTTGACGCCTTGCCGCACCGCCGCATAAGTCGAAAGCCGCATTCGAACCGATGGAGACCTCGACGATGGCCGACAGCGCGACCCTCACGGCGAACGGGCAGGACGCGCAGTTCCCCGTGCGGTCGGGCACCCTCGGCCCCGACGTGATCGACATCCGCTCGCTCTATCGCGAGACCGGGCAGTTCACCTACGATCCCGGCTTCACCTCGACGGCGTCGTGCGAGTCCCGGATCACCTTCATCGACGGCGAGGAAGGCGTGCTCCTCCACCGCGGCTATCCCATCCAAGCGCTGTCGGAGCGGTCGACCTTCATGGAAACGTCCTACCTGCTGCTGCACGGCGACCTGCCGACGGCCGACGAGCTCGACAGGTTCACCTGCCTGATCACCTACCACACGATGGTCCATGAGCAGCTGCGCGAGCTCTATCGCGGCTTCCGGCGCGACGCGCACCCGATGGCGATCATGTGCGGCGTGGTGGGCGCGCTCTCCGCCTTCTACCACGACAGCACCGACATCCACGATCCGGTCCAGCGCGAGATCGCCAGCCACCGGCTGATCGCCAAGATGCCGACGATCGCGGCGATGGCCTACAAATACGCGATCGGCCAGCCCTTCCTGCAGCCGGACAATTCGCTGTCCTACACCGGCAATTTCCTGCGCATGACCTTCGGCGTGCCGGCCGAGCCGTACGAGGTGAACCCGGTCGTCGAGCAGGCGCTCGACCGCATCTTCATCCTGCACGCCGACCACGAGCAGAACGCGTCCACCTCCACCGTACGGCTGGCCGGATCGTCGGGCGCCAATCCCTTCGCCTGCATCGCGGCGGGGATCGCGTGCCTGTGGGGACCGGCGCATGGCGGAGCGAACGAGGCGGCGCTCAACATGCTGCACGAGATCGGGACGCCCGACCGTATCCCCCACTTCATCGAGCGCGCCAAGGACAAGGACGATCCCTTCCGCCTGATGGGCTTCGGCCACAGGGTCTACAAGAACCACGACCCGCGCGCGACCGTCATGCAGAAGACCGTGCGCGAGGTGTTCGACAGCCTGAAGGTGTCGAACCCGGTGTTCGACGTCGCCTTGGAACTCGAGGAGCTGGCGCTCAAGGACGACTATTTCATCGAGAAGAAGCTGTTCCCCAACGTGGACTTCTATTCCGGCATCATCCTGTCGGCGATGGGCTTTCCCACATCCATGTTCACGGCGCTCTTCGCGCTCGCCCGCACGGTGGGCTGGGTGGCGCAGTGGAACGAGATGATCTCCGAACCAGGCCAGAAGATCGGCCGCCCGCGCCAGCTCTATGTCGGCGAGACCGAGCGGGACTACGTGCCCCTCGACCGCCGCTGACGGTCAGGCCGCGGGCAGCGCGAGGGTGAAGCGCGCACCGCCGCCTCCGCCGTCTCCTGCCGTCACGTCACCGCCCATGGCGCGGGCGAGCCGGCGGGAAATGTAGAGTCCCAGCCCGCTGCCGGGCGTATCGCCCGGCTCGATCCGGACGAACTGGCCGAAGATCCGCTCCCGATCCTCCCGCGCCACACCGCGACCCTCGTCGTCGACGACCAGCGTCGCCGCATCGGCGGCCCGGCAGGTCACCCGGACCGACGACCCACGCGGCGCATGGGTGATGGCGTTGCCGATCAGGTTGACGGCGATCTGGAGCGCGCGTCGGAAATCGCCCACCGCCGGGGCGGCTTCGCCGTCCACCTCTACGACGATCCCGGCGTCGCCCGCGCGGACGGTCAGCAGGTCGGCCGCGCGGCGCGCCACCTCGGACAGCTCGATGCGGTCGGCGGCCACCGGCACCCCCTCCTCCACCCCGTTCAGCGTGACGAGATCCTCCAGCAGGGCCTGGAGATGGCGTCCGGCGTCCGCGATGTCCCGGGCATAGTCGCGATAGGGCTGCGGCACCTCCCCCGGGTCGGCGGCGCGCAGGGTCTCCGCCGTGGCGACGATCCGACGGATCGGCCGGTCGAGGGCGCGGCGCAGCGGCTCGGCGAAATCGGCTGTCAGCAGGGGGGGCTCGCCCGTCCCGCTCTCCACCGCCACCGGCGCTGATCGCGAGCTCGCGACGGGACGGGTCCGCCAGTCGGCGAGCGTCAGGCGCACGCCGCCGTCCGCCTCCGGCTGCGCCCGCAGCCAGACCTCGAGATCGGTGTCCTGGTCCGCGAGCAGCACCGGGCGCGAGACCAGCGTCCCCAGGCGGCGGGCGAGCCGGGCGAGGGTGATCACGGGCACCAGCACCAGCCGGTCGTCCTCGGCTCCAGCGCGGGCGTTCAGGCGCGCGAGCGCATCGTCGGCGGATGTCAGCCGATCGTCGGCGTCGAGCCGGCCGTGCACCGGCGCGTTCACCGCGACAGCTCCGGCAGCAGCGCGCGCGCGTCCTCGACCGCCAGCCGGTGGAGCGTCTCCGCCGCGCCGAGCACCGGCCCGATCGGCCGGTCCAGCGCCTGCGCGGCGGCGGCCAGCGCACCGCCGGCGACCGCCGCCGGCTCGCCGGCCGCCCGCATCGCGACGGCCAGCGGCAGCGGGTCGGGCGCGAAGAGCCAGTCCTCGATCTCGTCGGCGCTCGCGTCCGCGCGGTCGGCGACCAGCGCCGCGAACAGGGCCACATGCCCGCTCAGCAGCGCGTCGGAGGCCATCGGATGGTCGGACGGGAGCGAGCGGACGATCCGGCGCGCGAGCGGGCCGGCGGCGGAGCCCTCGTCGTGCTCGATCAGCACCGCGGCGACGGTGTCGCGCAGCGCGGCATCGTCGTGCGGGTGCATCGCGCGGGCCTGTCCGACGACCACGCGCAAGGCGGCGGCGACGCTCCAGGCGAGATCGTGGGCGGTCCGGGCGTCCAGCCGCAGCGGCCCCCCCGTTCGCGCGGCGGCGGCCAGGTCGAGCGCCAGCGCCGCCACGGGGGCGTCGGACGCGCCGATCTCCGCGAGCGGATCGGACGCGCCCAAGGCGCGTGTCGCGACGAACAGCCGCCCGCTCAGCCACTCCCGCCGGGCCTGGGCGAGCGCCACGGCCCGGGTGTCCCCGTCGGGCCAGCCCGCCTGTCGGAGCAGCTCGCCGCAGCGGGCGACGGCGTCGTCCGGAACGGGAAGCGCTTCGGAGAGACGAGTGGCGATCATCGTGACCGCACCGTCCAGCAACCGCAGGCACGAGGCGCGCACCGCGTCGGGCGGCCGCTCGCGATCGAGCCAGTCGAGGTCGGCCAGCGCGTGCGCCTGCCACCGCCGGGCACGCTTCGCCGCGCGCACGGCGACGGCGCGCAGCTCTTCCATCGGCACGGGACCGGGGGACGGCGGCGCGAGCGGATCGCTGGGCATCATCGCATCGACCCTAGCTCCGACATGGTTAAGGCGGAGCTAATCCCGCCCGCCACGCCAGAGTCTCCACAGGCGCTCGCGTCGAGCGGGCCGCCACACCCGCCACGAGGACGCCGCCAGCGCGACGAAAGCCAGCGCCACCGTCGGTCCGGCGGTCGCGGCTCCCAGAGCGAACAGACCGGCCAGGGCGTCCAGCCGCAGCGACCGCGGCAGTCCGCGAGGGGTGAGCAGGGAGAGCACGCCCGCCAGTGCGCCCGCCCACACGGCCATCGGCAGCAAGAACTTTCCGGACGCCTCCGCGACCGCCGCGACCAGCGGCACGAGGGCGGCACCGAGCGCCAGCGCCTTCGCGAGCCCGTCCGTCGGCCGCACGGTCAGCCGCCGGACCGCCAGCGCGGCGCCGGCCGCGAGCACGAACAACACGAGCAGGAGGCCCGCGAGCCCCCCCTGCCCGCGCGCGGCGGCGAACAGGGCGCCGAACCCGACGGCGCCCGCCACCCCGTCGCTCGCGAGCACCGGACGGAGCAGCGCTCCCGCCAGCCACCGAGCCCAGCGCCCCAGCAGCGGCTGCACCGCCGGGGTCGTGACACCGTCGTCGCGCGCCAACCGCAGGCGCGAACGGCCTTCGAGCAGGCGCTCCAGACCGCCATCCTCGAACCCGTGCGCGATCGAATCGGGCGGCACGGCGTGGCGCGGCACGCCGTCCTGCACCGCCCGCCGCAGCAGGGTCGCCTGGGCGTCCCACTCGCCGAGCCCGGCCAGCACCGCGCGCGTCACCGCGCCGTCCAGCACGAGCGCGCCGGCCCAGTGCTCCTCGCCATCGATCCGCTCCCACCCTTCCGCGGGCGCACGGGTGGCGATCGCGGACTCCTGTGTCACCAGCCGCTCCAGCAGGGCGGGGTCGAGCACCACGCCGTGGCCGAGCACGGTCACCCGCTCCGCTCCCTCGAGCGCGGCCGCCGCCTCGACGCCCGAGCGGGCGACACGGAGCGCCGGTCCGGTCGAAGGGGGCGTGGGCGGTTCCGCTCCCTCCGGCAGCAGGGCGACGACGCACGCGTGGCCCGTCGATCCCAGCAGCCGCAACTGGCGCTCGACGATGCTCTCTCCGAGCACGGTCGAGCTGAGCGCCGCCGAGCCGCAGCGATGGTGCAGCGTGCTGGCGAGCGGCAGCAGGGCGATCCGCGTGGTCACGCGCCGGACCTAAGCCCTGCGCCCCGCCCGCGCCACCGCGCGCACTTTCGCGGATCGGCCGTTGGGGTTAACGTCGCGCCCGACCGACAGAAGGGTGGACCGGCGTGAACATGATCGAGGGCTGGCGGGACCACTCCGCCCCGCAGGACGAGGACGCGCTGGACTGGGTCGCGCAGGAGAGCGCGCTGGAGGTCTCCGAAGAGGATCGGAGAGGCGCCTGGGCGCCGGCCGTGACGGCGCTCGTCGCCTTCCCGATGCTGTGCTGGGGAGTCGCCGCCGGCTGGCTGCTCGTCGATCGGGTCCGCCTCGGGACGGACCCGGCGACCCTGTTGCTGCTCGTCGGCGCGGCCGCCGTTCCGCTGGTGCTGGGCGTTCAGCTGCTGCTCGCGATTCGCCAGTCACCGGCCATGAGCCGCCGCCGGGTCGAGGCGTCGCGAGCCTATGCGGCGTCGGTGGCCGATCGGCTCGACACCGCGGCGGCGCGGTTCGCCGCGCGGGTGCGCCACGACGGTGACGAGGTGGAGGCGCGGGCGGAGCGCTGGCACGCGCTGAGCGACAACCTGGCGGACCGCAGCGCGGCGCTGTCCGCCCAGCTCGATTCCGGGCTCGCGGCGATGGACGAGCGGCTGGGGCGGATCGACGCGGTGGCGGCCGGCGCGCGCCGCGACCTGGCCGCCGTGCTGGTCGGACTGCCGCGCGCGGAGGCGAAGACGCGCGAGCTCGCCGGCAGCCTGCGGGATGCGGGGCTGACCGCGCACGAGGGGGCGAACGCGCTCGATGCGCAGCTCGGACTGCTGCGCCATCGCGCGGGCGAGGCCGACGAGGTCGCCTCCGCGGCGGCGTCCCGGCTCGGCGCGCAGCTGGCGCGGATGGAGGACGTCGGCCAGGCCGCGGGCGAGCGTTTGATCGCGACCACCGCAGAGGCGAATCACGCCCTGGACGGGCTCGTCGCCCGGGCGGACGAGGCGATCGGCCGCGCCGCAGATCAGATGACCCGCCGCGGCGAGGCGACGACCGCGGCGGTGGAGCGGGCCGAACGCGCGCTCGACGAGGCCAACGAGCGCGCGGCCGCGCAGATGGCGGCGCGGCTCGATCTGCTCGACGAACGATTGCGCGCGGTGGCCGAGCGCATCGCGGCGGGCGACGCACAGGTCGAGGAGCGGGTCGCCGCGCTGGACCAGCGGGTGGTGGCGCTGGGCGACACGCTGGCCGAGCTGCGCGAGCGGTCGGTGCGCGATCTGGAGCGGTTCGACGGCGGGCTGCGGCGACTCGACGAGCACGCCGAGGGCCTGACCGCGCGCATCGGCACCGGCGACGAGGCGATGAGCTTCGCGCTGGGGCGCGCCGAGTCGCTGCTGGGCGCGCTCGACGCCGCCGCGCGCGAGCTGGACGAGACGCTGCCGGCGAGCTTCGGCCGCTTCGAGCGTTCGGCCGGCGAGGGGTTCGAGCGGCTGGCGCGCTCCATGCCGGAGCTGGAGCGCTACCATGCGCTGACCGAGGCCGCCGCCGCGCGGATCAAGCAGGCGGACGCGGGCGTGACCGGCGGCGGGGACCGGCTGGAGGCCGCGCTGGCGCTGTTCGACGAGCGGCTGGCGCACGCGCTCGGCCGGGTGGACGAGTTGGCGCGACGGGTGACCGCCATGGACGGCGAGGTGGCGGCGCTGGAGACCGAGCGCGCGCCCCGGCTGGCGGCGGCGCTCGAGGACGCGCGCGCCACGGCGGAGTCGCTGGGCGAGCTGGCGATGCGGGCGGTGGACGAGGCGGTGTCGCCGGCGCGCGACCGGATGGTGGACGCGGTCACGGGGCCGGTCGCCGACGCCATTGACCGCACCGCGCGCGAGCGCATGGAGACCGCCGCCCTCGTCGCCGCCGACGCGGTCGCCTCGGTCGAGCGCGCGGCGGAGAGCCTGCGGGACGAGCTGGAGCGGATCGAAGCCACCGGCCGGCAGATCGCGGAGCGCGGCGACAGCGTGCTCGCACTCGCCCGCGACGAGGGCGAGGCCGGCTTCAGCCGCCGGGTGGCGCTCCTGGTGGAGGCGCTGAACTCGACCGCGATCGACGTGGCCAAGGTGCTGTCGAACGACGTGTCCGACACCGTCTGGGCCGCCTACCTCAAGGGCGACCGGGGGGTCTTCACCCGGCGCGCGGTGCGGCTGCTGGACGCCGGCGAGGCGCGCGAGATCCTGCGCGCCTATGATGACGACGGCGAGTTCCGGGGCCAGGTGAACCGCTACATCCACGATTTCGAGGCGCTGCTGCGCACCGTGCTGGCGGACGCGAACGGATCGCCGATGGCGGTGACGCTGCTGTCGTCGGACACCGGCAAGCTCTACGTGGCGCTCGCCCAGGCGATCGAGCGGCTGCGGGACTAGGGAGGCCCGGCGGGGTCACGAAAGCGGCTGGCGAAAGGTCACGAAGTTCACGCAACGGTGCGAGGGGCTCAGAGCGCGGCTGTAGGACTTTGCGCGAACCGATGGGGCGCGGCCTGTGAGGGGCGGGCGCGAACAGGCAACGAGTGATCAGTGGCATGGCTCAAGCGGCGCGGAGGGACGATCATCGTCGATTTACATAACCTATTTGGCTTTAATTGTCAACAGCTCTGGCCCTTGCCCTACTGCGCCTGCAGATTGTCCAGATCCAGGGGGGAGCCGAGAAAACCGATCTGGCTCGCGTCCAGCCAGCCGTTGACGTAGTTCAGATACCACAGCCCGAACACCACGAACGAAAGCGCCGTCGTGATCCCCAGCACCCGCAGCGGCCGGAAGTTGACCGGCGCGCCGTGGTCCTGCCCCGGCACCATCTCTTCTCCCGTGTCATGATGTGAGCGAATGCCGAACGGCAGCACGATGAAGGCGCACATCACCCACACGAGCGCGAACACGGCGATATCGCTGGCCGTGCCCATGCGTCTCGTCAGACCTCGAGCACCATCACGTCCACGATCGGCTTCTTGCCGGTCCAGCGCGTCGCGATGCGACGGACGGACAGGCGCACCTTTTCGCCCAGTTCCTTGGACGACAGCCGGCCCTTGCCGACCGTGCGCTCCACGTCCTCGCCCGCCTCGTCCAGGAAGTCCTCGCGGTCCTCCTCCAGCGGCACGCCCTGCATCGTGATCTGCGGCGTTCCGGTCAGGCGACCGGCCTTGTCCACCGCGAGCGCCACGGCGATGGTCCCGCGTTCGGCGATCCGCCGGCGCTCGTTGATGGTGGAGCCGTCGGCCGGCAGAATCACGTCGCCGTCGACGACCAGGCGCCCGACGCGCTCGTTGCCCACGATCTTCGGCTTGCCGGGCGCCAGGCGCACGGTCTGACCACTAACCTGCACCACGGCGTTCGGAATGCCGCACTCCCGGGCGAAGCGGGCCTGCTCCTCCAGGTGCCGCCGCTCGCCATGGACGGGCACCAGCACCTGCGGCCGGATATAGTCGTACATCGCCTTGAGCTCGGGCCGGCCGGGATGACCGGAGACGTGGATGTTCGCCTGCCGGTCGGTCACCATCTCCACGCCCTGCGCGGCGAGCAGATTCTGGATGCGCGCCACCGCGTTCTCGTTGCCCGGAATCTGGCGCGCGGAGAACAGCACGGTGTCGCCCGGGTCGAGCTTGATCGGGTGCGTGCCCTCCGCCATCCGGCCCAGCGCCGCGCGGGGTTCCCCCTGCCCGCCGGTCGCTACGATCATCAGGTCGGACGGGTTCATGGACTGGGCCGCGTCCCAGCTCACCGGCTCCGGGAAGGAGCGCAGATAGCCGGTCGCCTTCGCGACCCGCAGGATGCGGTCGAGCGATCGGCCGGCGACGCAGATCTTGCGTCCCGTGACCTTCGCGACCTCGCCCAGCGTGTGGAGGCGCATGGCGTTCGACGCGAAGGTGGTCACCACCACGCGCCCCTTCGCGGCGCGCACCTGCTCCTCCAGCCCCTTGCGGACCGACTGCTCGGTGCCCGACTGCTCCGTGTTGAACACGTTGGTGGAGTCGCACACCAGCGCCAGAACCCCGCCATCGCCGATCGCGCGCAGTTCGGCCGGGGTGGTGGGATCGCCCAGCAGCGCCTCGGCGTCCACCTTCCAGTCGCCGGTGTGGAACACGGTGCCCGCGTCGGTCTCGATCAGGAGCGCGTTGGCTTCGGGGATCGAGTGGGCGAGCGGCACGAAGGTGACGCTGAACGGCCCGAGTTCGACGCCGCCGCCCACCTCCACCACGTTCAGTTCGACCGTGTCGAGCGATCCATCCTCCTTCAGCTTCTCCGCGATCAGGCCGGCCGTGAACGGCGTGGCGTAGAGCGGCACGTCCAGTTCGTCGGCGAAGTAGCGCAGCGCGCCGATGTGGTCCTCGTGCCCGTGGGTCAGCACGATGCCGACCAGGTCGTCGACCCGGTCCTCGATGAACGACAGATCGGGCAGGACGAGGTCCACGCCCGGATATTCGCCGTTGGAAAAGGTCATGCCGCAATCCACCATCAGCCACTTGCCGTGGGTGCCGTAGAGATTGACGTTCATGCCGATTTCGCCCGACCCGCCGAGGGCCAGGAAGTTCAGCTCGTTTGATTTTGTCATATGCCGTTCTATGTAGTGCGTGCGTGCAGAAGCGCCAGCCCGTCGAGCGTCAGATCGGGCACGATGCGGTCGAAGGCACTGGAATGCCTGTCGAACAAAGTTGCCAGTCCCCCCGTGGCGATGACGTGCGCAGGCCGCCCGATCCGCGCCTTCAGCCGTCCGAGCAGCCCTTCGATCAGTCCGACAGTGCCCCAATAGACGCCGATCAGCATCTGGTCCTCCGTCGTGCGCCCGATCACGTCGTCCGTGTCCGGAGCCTCCAGCGCGATGCGCGGCAGCTTGGCGGCGGCCCCGACCAGCGCGTCGAGCGAGAGGTTCAGGCCGGGCGCGATGATGCCGCCCTTGTAGGCGCCGGTGAAGTCGATCACGTCGAACGTGGTGGCGGTGCCGAAATCCACGACGATCAGATCGCCCTCGACCAGCGCGTGGGCGGCAATGGCGTTCACCAGCCGGTCCGCGCCGACCGTGTGCGGCTCCACCACATCGACGGTGATGCCCCATTCGACCGGCGGCCGGCCGGCGACCAGCGGCTCCACGCCGAAGTAATTGTGCGAAAGGACGGTGAGGTTGTGCAGCGCGCGGGGCACGACGGTGGCGATGAGGACGGCGTCCACCTGGTCGCGCGCGAAGCCCTGAAGTTGCATCAGCTGGAGGAGCCAGACGGCGTATTCGTCGGCGGTGCGGCGCGGATCGGTCGCGATCCGCCAGCGTGACCGCTGCTCCTGCCCATCATACAGGGCGAAGACGACGTTCGTGTTGCCGGCGTCGATGGCTAGCAGCATCGGAAGTGCCTTTGCCCCACAACCGTCATCCCGGCGAAAGCCGGGATCCCGTGGAGATGACGACGCGAACTGCCAACGGGATCCCGGCTTGCGCCGGGAGGACCGAATGTGGCGGCAGCCAGCCTCACGCCGCCACCCGGACATCGCCGGCCCGGACCACGTCGGTGGAGCCGTCGGCGCGGGTGAGCCGCAGCGCGCCGTCCTCCGCAAGCCCGGCGAACAGCCCCGTCTCGCCGCTCTCGCTCACCGTGATCGCGGTGCCGAGCGGGTGGGCGTGGGCCAGCCAGGCGGAGCGGACGGACGCCACGCCCTCCAGGCGCCAGCGGCCGAGCCAGTGGGCGAAGCGCTCCGCCAGCGCTTGCGCCACAACGAGGGGCGCGGGCGGCGGCGCGTGGTCGGCGAGGCGGGCGGTGGCGCGGTCCGGCAGGTCGGGTGCGTGGGCGAGGTTCGCGCCGACGCCGACCACCACGCGATCGCCCGCGCGCTCCAGCAGGATGCCGGCGCACTTGGCCCCGCCGAGCAGCACGTCGTTGGGCCATTTGAGCATCGGCGGCGCGCCGGCTGGCAGGAACAGCGCCAGCGCCTCGGCCAGCGCCACGCCGGTCAGCAGCGCCAGGCCGGTGGCGGGCGGGTCGCCGGGGCGCAGCGCGACGACGGTGCTGGCGTGGAGGTTGCCGGCGGGCGACCGCCAGTCACGGTTCAGTCGACCGCGCCCCGCCGTCTGGCGCTCGACCGAGAGCCAGCGGCCCTCCGGCCAGTCGGGGCTCGCCAGCAGATCGGCGTTGGTGGAGCCGGTCTCGGCGACGGGGACGACCGCGCCGGTCATCCCGGCAGCAGGAACAGCGAGCGGGCGGCCGCCGCGCTCGCCTGGTTCAGCGGACCCATGAGCAGGTAGGCCAAGGGCGAGACGGCCAGCACCATCAGCCACAGCGCCACGGTGGTGGTGGCGCTGCTCGCCACGACGTCGGAGTGGACAGCTGGAGCAGCGGGGGTGGCGGTGTGCGCGGCGGTGGCGCTGGTCGTGGTGGGTTCGTCGAAATACATGATCTTGATGATCTTCAGATAATAGTACGCCGCGATCACCGAGCCGACCACCGCCGCGACCGCGACCGGCCACAGGCCCGCCGCCACGGCCGCCTGGAACACCACCAGCTTGCCGTAGAAACCGAACAGCGGCGGGATGCCGGCGAGCGAGAACATGAACACCGCGAGCGCCAGCGCCACGCCGGGCCGCGTCACCGACAGGCCCGACAGCTCGTCCAGCCGCTCCACCGGCCCGCCGTCGGGCGCGACCAGGCTCAGCACGCACAGGAACGCGCCCATGGTCATCGGCAGGTAGATGGCGAGGTAGACCAGCATCGACGCCACGCCCTCCGCCGTTCCCGCCGCCAGGCCGACGAGCAGGAAGCCGATATTGGCGATCGAGGAATAGGCGAGCAGGCGCTTGATGTTCCACTGGCCGATGCCCGCGACCGAGCCCAGGAACACCGACGCCAGCGCCGCGAAGATCACGATCTGCCGCCAGGCGTCCAACTGCGGCCCCATCGCCTCCACCGCCACGCGCGCGGTCAGCGCCACCGCCGCCACCTTGGGTGCCGAGGCGAAGAAGGCCGTGACGGGCGTCGGCGCGCCCTCATACACGTCGGGCGTCCACATGTGGAACGGCACGGCGCTGATCTTGAACGCCAGGCCGCACAGCACGAGGACCACCCCGAACAGCTCGCCCGTGGACACGCCGGTCGCCAGCGCCACCGCCGTCAGGTGGAAGTTGGTGGTGCCGGTGAAACCGTAGAGGAGCGTGATGCCGTAGAGCAGGATGCCCGACGCCAGCCCACCGAGCACGAAATACTTCAGCCCCGCCTCCGACGAGCGGATGTCGGTGCGCATGAAGCTCGCCAGCACATAGGCGGACAGGCTCTGCAGCTCGAGCCCCAGATAGAGCGTCATCGTGTCGGTCGCCGACACCATCACGCTCATGCCGACCGCCGAGAACAGGATCAGGACCGCGTATTCAGCCTTCAACGGCTCGCCCGCCCGGTCGCGCGCGAAGAACGTCGGGGCCATCGCGATGGCGACGGCGGCGGCGATGTAGATGAGGAGCTTGGCGAAGGCCGCGAAGCGGTCGGCCGCGAACAGGCCGTAATAGATCGAATGGCCGTCGCTCGCCGCGCCCAGCAACGCGAAGGCCGCACCGGCCAGGCCGACGATCGCCAGGATGTCGACGGGCCGACTGCCGTGGCGCGGCGCGTAGGCGGCGACCATCAGGCCGATCAGGCCGGTGACCGCCAGGATGATCTCCGGCAGCAGGTGCGAGAGGGTGGTGCCCGTATCCATCAGTGCGCCGCCTCCGCCGCCGGCGCAATGGCCTTGTTAGCGCTACCGCGCACCAGCGACCCGTCACCCGCCGGCCGCACCCCGGCCGAGTCCAGCCGCACCATCAGTCGAGCCACATCGCCCCGGATCGGCCTAAGGAAACTCTCGGGATAGACGCCCATCCACAGCACGACCGCGGCGATGGGAGCCAACAGCCACAGCTCGCGGGCGAACAGGTCGGGCATCGCGCGCACCTCCTCCGACGGCACCACACCGAACGCCACCCGGCGGTAGAGATAGAGCATGTAGGCCGCACCCAGGATGATCCCGGTGGTGCCGACCAGCGCCACCCAGCTCGACACCCGATAGACGCCCATCAGGCTGAGGAACTCGCCCACGAAGCCCGACGTGCCCGGCAGGCCGATCGACGCCATGGTGAACAGCAGGAAGAACACGGCGAACACCGGCATGGTGGACGACAGCCCGCCATAGCGCGCGATCTCCCGCGTGTGCAGCCGGTCATACACCACGCCCACGCACAGGAAGAGCGCGCCCGACACCAGCCCGTGGGACAGCATGACGATCACCGCGCCCTCCAGCCCCTGGGTGTTGAAGGCGAACAGGCCGATGGTGACGATCGCCATGTGGGCGACCGACGAATAGGCGATCAGCTTCTTCATGTCCGACTGAACCAGGGCGACGAGCGAGGTGTACACGACCGCGATCATGCTGAGCGCGAAGATCAGCCAGGCGAACTGCGCGCTCGCGATTGGGAACATCGGCAGGGAGAAGCGCAGGAAGCCGTAGCCCGCCAGCTTCAACAGCACGCCCGCCAGAATGACGGATCCCGCCGTGGGGGCCTGGACGTGGGCGTCGGGCAGCCAGGTGTGGACCGGCCACATCGGCATCTTGACCGCGAAGCTCGCCAGAAAGGCGAACCACAACAGCCCCTGCGTCACCGGCGGAAAATCGGTGGCCATCAGCGTCGGAATGTCGCTGGTGCCCGCGAACTGCACCATCCACACCATGGCGATCAGCATGAGCACGGAGCCGAGCAGCGTGTAGAGGAAGAACTTGAACGCCGCGTAGCGCCGGTCGTCGCCGCCCCACACGCCGATGATCAGATACATCGGGATCAGGCCGGCTTCGAAGAAGATGTAGAACAGGAACAGGTCCTGGGCCATGAACACGCCCAGCATCAGCGTTTCCATGAACAGGAACAGCGCCATGTATTCGGGCACGCGGGCCGTGATCGACCGCCAGCTCGCGCCGATGCAGATCGGCATCAGGAACACCGTCAGCACGATCAGCATCAGCGCCAAACCGTCGATGCCCAGCGCCCAGGCGATACCATCGGCGGGGCCGTAGCGTTCCGCGAACTGCCACTGCGCCGCTCCGGCCGAGCTGTCGAAGCCGACCCACAGCACGATGCCCAGCGCCAGGTTCAGCAGCGTCGCCGCCAGCGCCACCCCCCGCGCGACGGGAGCGCTCGAGAACAGACACAGCCCAGCGCCGGCGAGCGGAATCAGCAGCATGAGCGACAGGATCGGCACACCGTTCACCGAAACGCGATCCAGGTAATCGCGGCCGCCACGCCGATCAGCATGACAAAGGCGTAGTTATAGAGATAGCCGGTCTGGAACCGCCCCAGCACCCGCTGGCCCAGCACCGACACCGCAGCCACGCCGTTCGGCCCGACCTTATCGATCAGCCCCTGATCGCCGTCGCGCCAGAACACCCGGCCGAGCGCGAATGCGGGCCGCACGAACATCGCCTGGTATAGCTCGTCGAAATACCATTTGTGCCGCAGGAAGCGGTAGAGCAGCCGGAAGTGCTCGGCCGTGCTCGCCGCCAGCGTGCCACCGGGCTTGTAGGCCGTCCAGGCGAGCGCCAGCCCAATCAGCATGGCGATCGTCGCGGACCACTTCACCCACAGCGGCACCGCGTGCATCGCGTGCATCAGGTGGGTGTCCACAAACACGCTGCCGCCGAAGAAGCGCGCCGCCTCCCCGGCCTCCGCGAAGGGACCGTGATACGCCCAGCCGGCGAACACCGCGCCGACACCCAACAGGATCAGCGGCACCAGCATCGACCAGGGGGACTCGTGCGGGTGATAGCCCGCCGTGCCGGTCGGCACCTGATCCGCATCCGGCCCGCGCAGCGCCGGCTCGTGGCCCGCATCCTCGCCCGCCGGGTCGATGTCGTGGCCGTCGTGCGCCGCATGGGCGATGTGCTGCGACCCGGCCCAGCGCGGCTCTCCGAAGAACGTCAGGAACATCAGCCGCCAGCTGTAGAAACTGGTGAGCAGTGCGACGAGCGTGCCGACCACGAAGGCCACCCTGCCGCCCTCGCCCGCCGCGAACGCCACCTCCAGGATCGCGTCCTTGGAATAGAAGCCGGCAAAGCCGAACACGCCCGCCACGCCCACGCCCGTGATCGCCAGCGTGCCGGCCATCATCGCCCAGAAGGTGATGGGGATGCGCCGCCACAGCCCGCCGTAGAAGCGCATGTCCTGCTCATGGTGCATCGAATGGATCACCGAACCCGCGCCCAGGAACAAGAGCGCCTTGAAGAAGGCGTGGGTGAACAGGTGGAACATGGCGATCGGGTACGCGCCCACGCCGGCCGCGAAGAACATATAGCCGAGCTGCGAGCAGGTGGAGTAGGCGATCACCCGCTTGATGTCGGTCTGGACCAGCGCGACGGTGGCCGCGAAGAAACAGGTCGCCGCACCGATGAAGGTGACGAAGCCGGTCACTCCGCTCGCCTCGAACATCGGCGACAGGCGACAAACCATGAACACGCCGGCCGTCACCATCGTGGCGGCGTGGATGAGGGCGGAGACCGGCGTCGGCCCCTCCATCGCATCGGGCAGCCAGGTGTGGAGGCCCAGCTGGGCCGACTTGCCCATCGCGCCGATGAACAGGAGGACGCAGAGCACCGACAGCGTGTCCACCCGGCCGCCCAGGAAGCCGATGGTGGAGCCGGCGACCTGCGGCGCGGCGTCCAGGATGGCGGGGATCGAGACGGTGCCGAACACCAGATAGGTGCCGAAGATGCCGAGCATGAAGCCGAGATCGCCGACCCGGTTGACCACGAACGCCTTGATCGCGGCCGCGTTGGCGGATGGCTTGTGATACCAGAAGCCGATCAGGAGATAGGAGGCCAGGCCCACGCCCTCCCAGCCGAAGAACATCTGGACCAGATTGTCGGCCGTCACCAGCATCAGCATGGCGAAGGTGAAGAGCGAGAGGTAGGCGAAGAACCGCGACTGCGACGGGTCCTCCTCCATATAGCCCCAGCTGTAGAGGTGGACGAGCGCGGACACGCTGGTGACGACCACCAGCATGACCGCCGTCAGCGCATCGACGCGCAGGCTCCAAACCGCGTCCATGCCGCCGGACGCGATCCAGGTGGCGACGGGCACGACGGAGGTCTCGCGCGTCTCGTTCAGGAAGCCCAGGAACACCGGCCAGCTGAGCGCGGCGGCGGCGAACAGCGCGCCCGTCGTCAGGATCTTGGTCGCCAGCGCCCCGATCACGCGTCCGCCGACGCCGCCGATCAGCGCCGCCGCGAGCGGCAGGAAGACGATGAGGAGGATGGGGTTCACTTAGCCGCGCATCCGGTTCACGTCGTCCACCGCGATCGTGCCGCGCGCGCGGAAGTAGATCACCAGGATGGCCAGCCCGATCGCCGCCTCGCCCGCCGCCACCGTCAGCACGAACATCGCGAACACCTGGCCTGTCAGGTCGTGGAGCGCGCCGGAAAAGGCGACCAGGTTCAGGTTCACCGCGAGCAGGATCAGCTCGATCGCCATCAGGATGATGATGATGTTCTTGCGATTGAGGAAGATGCCGAACACCCCCATCACGAACAGCAGCGTGGACACGACGAGATAGTGGCCGATGCCGATCACAGCACGACCCCCTCGCCCGACACTGCGTCCACCATCCGCGTCGCCTCCTCCGGCCGGCGCGCGTTCTGCCGGGCGATCGACTGGCTCTTGGACCCGACACGCGGCCGCTGGGTCAGCACGATCGCGCCGATCATCGCGACGAGGAGGACGAAGCCCGCCAGCTCGAACACAAACAGATAGCGGCTGTAGAGCAGCAGCCCGACCGCCTTCACATTGTCCACCGCCAGCACCGGCGCAGCCCCGACGGGCCAGACCCCCAGCTCCACCCCGCCCGCACTCCACGCCCCCAGCCCGATGGTGATCTCGGCGGCGAGTGCCACGCCCAGCACCAGGCCCAGCGGCAGATAGCGCGCGAAGCCGGCGCGCAGCTCCGCGAAGTCGATGTTGAGCATCATCACGACGAAGAGGAACAGCACCGCGACCGCGCCGACATAGACGATGACCAGCAGCATCGCGATGAACTCCGCACCGGCCAGCACCATCAGCCCGGCGGCGTTGAAGAACGCCAGGATCAGCCACAGCACGGAATGGACCGGGTTGCGGCTGGCGATCGTCATCGCGCCGGACGTCAGCACCACGGCCGCGAACAGGTAAAAGGCGAAGGCCTGGATCAAACGTGCCGCCCTGCGTCAAAATGTACCCCCGCGTAGGCGGGGGTCCAGCCCCTTGGGATATGTCTGGACCCCCGCCTTCACGGGGGTGCAGTCAGGTGATGTCGCGCGCCTTAACGGTAGGGCGCATCGGCGGCAAGGTTCGCGGCGATCGCCTGCTCCCACTGGTCGCCGTTGGCGAGCAGCTTGTGCTTGTCGTAGAGCAGCTCCTCTCGCGTCTCCGTCGAGTACTCGAAGTTCGGTCCCTCCACGATCGCGTCCACCGGGCACGCCTCCTGGCAGAAGCCGCAATAGATGCACTTGGTCATGTCGATGTCGTAGCGCGTGGTGCGCCTGGACCCGTCGATGCGCGGCTCGGACTCGATCGTGATCGCCTGAGCCGGACACACCGCCTCGCACAGCTTGCACGCGATGCACCGCTCCTCGCCGTTCGGATAGCGACGCAGCGCGTGCTCGCCGCGAAAGCGCGGGGAATAGTGGTTCTTCTCATAGGGATAGTTGATCGTCACCTTGGGCTTGAAGAAATACTTCAGGGTGAGCGCGTGCGCCTTTACGAACTCCCACAGGGTGAAGGCCTTGATGGTCTGGGCGAGGGTCATGACTTATCTCAGTTCCGGAAACAGCAGGAGCACACCCGACACGAGCATCACCCACGCCAGCGACAGCGGCAGGAACACCTTCCAGCCCAGCCGCATCAGCTGGTCGTAGCGGTAGCGGGGCACGGTCGCCTTCACCCAGCTGAAGATGAAGAAGAACACGAACATCTTGGCGAACAGCCAGACGATGCCCGGCACGGCGTAGAGGAACGGCAGGTTCAACGGCGGCAGCCAGCCGCCCCAAAACAGGATGGCGTTAAGCGCGCACATCAAGAGCACGTTGGCGTATTCGCCCAGCCAGAACAGCGCGAAGCTCATCGACGAATATTCGGTCTGGTATCCCGCCACCAGCTCCGACTCCGCCTCGGTCAGGTCGAAGGGCGCGCGCGCGGTCTCGGCCATGGCGGAGATCAGGAACACGACCGCCATCGGGAACAGCAGCGGGTTGAAGCCGAAGCCGTTCAGCAGACCGAAGATGTGCCCCGTCTGCGCAACGACGATGCCCGACAGGTTGAACGTGCCCGCCCACAGCACCACCGTGATCAGCACGAAGCCGATCGACACTTCATAGCTCACCATCTGCGCAGCGGCGCGCAGCGCGGAGAAGAACGGGTATTTGGAGTTGGACGCCCAGCCCGAGATGATGACGCCGTACACTCCCAGAGAGCTGATCGCGAGGATGTAGAGCAGGCCGACGTTGATGTTGGCCAGCACCAGCGTCGGCCCGAACGGGATCACCGCCCAGGCCATCAGCGCCACCGTGAAGGTGAGGATCGGCGCGATCAGGAACAGCCCGCGATTGGCCGCGGACGGGATGATCGTTTCCTGCAGGAACACCTTCAGCCCGTCGGCGAAGCTCTGCAACAGCCCCAGCGGCCCGACCACGTTCGGCCCGCGCCGGAGCGCGATGGCGGCCCAGACCTTGCGATCCATGTAGATGATCATCGCCACCGCCAGCATCAGCGGCAGCGCGATCGCCAGGATCAGGATCAGCGTCGCGGCGAACCAGCCGAAGCCGGTGCCGAGGAACGAGGATTGGAAGGCTTCGGTCATGGCTTTGCCTTCCATCCTTCCCCGTCATGCCGGACTTGATCCGGCATCCAGCTGTCGTGTGCGCGACTGAGAGAAGCTGGACCCCGGATCAAGTCCGGGGTGACGGAGGGTAGGTTGCACCTCACTCCGCCGCCTCCAGCATCTCGGCCCCGTGGATCAACTCCGCCGAGCAGCGCCGCATCGTCTCGCTCGCCCGCGCGATCGGATTGGTGAGGTAGAAGTCGGCGATCGGATAGGTGATCGCGCCCTCCCCCTTCGCCTCCAGAGACGGCGGCGACCACTCCCATTCGATCCGCTCTCCCTCGCGGCCCAGCTCCGGATGGGCGACGACCATCGCCGCGTGGCACTGCTCCCAGCTGTCGAAGGGCAGGCGGCGGTCGATCACGTCGGACAAGGCGCGCAGGATCGCCCAGTCCTCGCGCGCGTCGCCGGGCGGAAAGATCGCCTTTTCGGTGCGCTGCACCCGGCCCTCGACATTGACATAGGTGCCGTCCTTCTCGGTGTAGGCCGCTCCCGGCAGCACGATGTCGGCCGCGTGCGCGCCGGCATCGCCGTGATGGCCGATGTAGACGATGGTGGCATCGGGGAAGCGGGCGCGGGCGTCGAACTCGTCCGCGCCCAGCAGCAGCACGACCTCGGGGTTCGCCTCGGCCACCGCCGCCATCCCGCCCTCGGCCGCATAGCCCAGCACCAGCCCGCCCATGCGGCTGGCCGAGGTGTGGACCACGCCGAAGCCGTTCCAGTCGTCCGTCACCACACCCAGCGCCTCGGTGGCCTTGTGCGCGGCCCCCTGGCCGCCCGCCGCCAGCGCGCCTGGGCCGACGAGCAGCACCGGCCGCTCCGCCTTGCCGAACAGCTCCGTCACTTCGTTCGGAAGGTCGGAGAGGGCATCCAATCCCTCGCCGAGCCAGGTCACCGGGTAGGTCAGATCGACCTCTGGCCCGACCGCGAACACCCGCGCCGGGTCGTTCAGCCGCCGCACCGCCTTGCGGATGCGGGTGTTGAGCAGCGGCGCCTCCCAACGCAGATTGGTGCCGACCAGCAGCACCGCGTCCGCCGTCTCCAGCCCCGCGATGCCGGGGTTCAGCGCCACCGACGCCAGGTTCGACACGTCATAGTCGAGGCCGGTCTGCCGCCCCTCGAACAGCGTGCCGCCGACCGAGAGCATCAGCTCGCGCGCCGCATACATCGTCTCGCAATCGACCAGATCGCCGGCGATCACGGCCACGCCGTCGCCAGCCGCCTTCAGCGCCTCGCCCGCCGCGGTGAGCGCCTTGCCCCAACCCACCGCCGTCAGCGCGCCACCGCGCCGCACATAGGGCCGGTCGAGCCGGCGCCGCATCAGCCCGTCGATGGCGTAGCGCGTCTTGTCGTGCGCCCACTCCTCGTTCACGTCGTCATTCACGCGCGGCAGCACGCGCATCACCTCGCGCCCGCGCGCGTCGATGCGGATGTTGGTGCCGACCGCGTCCATCACGTCCACGCCCGACGTCTTGGTCAGCTCCCACGGCCGCGCCTCGAAGGCGTAGGGCTTGGATGTCAGCGCGCCCACAGGGCACAGGTCGACGACGTTGCCCGACAGCTCCGAACGCACCGCCTCCTCCATGTATGAGGTGATCTGCATCGTCTCGCCGCGCCCGATCGCGCCGATCTCCTCGACGCCCGCGACCTCCTCGGCGAAGCGGACGCAGCGCGTGCAGTGGATGCAGCGCGTCATGATCGTCTTGATGATCGGGCCCATGTACTTCTCGGTGACCGCGCGCTTGTTCTCGTCATAGCGGCTGCCGCCGCGCCCGTAGGCGATCGCCTGGTCCTGCAGGTCGCACTCGCCGCCCTGGTCGCAGATCGGGCAGTCGAGCGGGTGGTTGATGAGCAGGAACTCCATCACCCCCTCGCGCGCGTGGCGGACCATCGGCGTGTCGGTGCGTATGTCCTGCCCGTCGGCGGCGGGCAGCGCGCACGACGCCTGCGGCTTGGGCGGCCCCGGCTTCACCTCGACCAGGCACATGCGGCAATTGCCCGCGATCGAGAGGCGCTCGTGATAGCAGAAGCGCGGGATCTCCTTGCCCGCGAGTTCGCACGCCTGGAGAACGGTGGCGCCGGTGGGGACCTCAATCGGGGTGCCGTCGACGGTGACTTTGGGCATTAGTTTGTATTCTCACCAGAGAAGGCGCGACTTCGCTCTGCCTGCCACAGACCTGACGCTGCCCATCCGCGAATGCTCGCGGGCGTCAACGTCAAAGACTGACCCTGATAAAGGCATCCACCGAGAACGGGCGCGAGAGCTATTGCGGCCGTCCGCTCCTCATTGGACGCAACCTTGGTCCGCAGCAGAGCGTCGGATTGAATGGGAGCTGCCGTGACCATGCAGTCCGCGATCTGGGCAAGCCCCTGCGCCAGCGTGAGCTGCGTTCCAGTGGCGAAAAATCGTCTGGCCGGCGACGAGAACGGTGTTGAGAGCCAGGTCGGCGGTTCCGGATTGGCTGCCAGATAGGCCGGTTCCGTCAGCATCTCGTGCAGAACGCCTGGCTTGACCCTCATCTGAATGCGATCCGCCTCCGCTTGGTCTACAAGACAGCTCTCCAAACCCAGCTTTGCCTGAAAGTTGGTTTCGGTCAGACCCGCCGCAGGAAAGTCGATGCTCATTGGATCGCTGCTATCCAAAAGGCGGATGACCAGTTTGGGATTGCGCTTGTAGACGCACGTAGCAAATCGAGCCATCGCGCGGCGCCCCCGGTCCATCGCCATCTTTTCATATTCGACTGTGTGCGGGATCAAGCTGCCCGTGACAGTCTCCTTCTCTGGCTTTGTGTCCTGCGCGAACAACGCACTTGCAGCCCCGGCCAACGGCATGAGGGCTGTCCACTTCATAATCTTCCGAGTCATCACTCCGCCGCCTCCATCAACACGTCCCCCCGCGCCTCCGCGATCCGCCGCTCCAGCTCCGGCCTGAAATGCTTGATCAGGCCCTGGATCGGCCAGGCGGCCGCGTCGCCGAGCGCGCAGATGGTGTGGCCCTCGATCTGCTTGGTGACCTGATGGAGGGTGTCGATTTCGCTCATCTCCGCATCGCCGACGCGCAGGCGCTCCATGACGCGCCACATCCAGCCGGTGCCCTCGCGGCACGGCGTGCACTGGCCGCAGCTCTCGTGCTTGTAGAAATAGCTGATCCGGCTGATCGCCTTCACGATGTCGGTCGAGCGGTCCATCACGATGACCGCCGCCGTGCCGAGGCCGGAGCCCAGCTCCTTCAGCCCGTCGAAGTCCATCGGCGCGTCCATGATCTCGGCGGCCGGCACCAGCGGCACCGACGAACCGCCCGGGATCACGGCGAGGAGGTTGTCCCAGCCGCCCCGGATGCCGCCGGCGTGCTCGTCGATCAGCTGACGGAAGGGGATGCCCATCGCCTCCTCGACCACGCAGGGCCGGTTCACATGGCCGGAGATCTGGAAGAGCTTCGTGCCCTCGTTCTTCGGCCGACCGATGTCGGCGAACCACTCAGGCCCACGCCGCAGGATGGTGGGGACCACCGCGATCGACTCGACGTTGTTCACCGTCGTGGGGCACCCATAGAGCCCCGCCCCCGCCGGGAACGGCGGCTTCAGGCGCGGCAGGCCCTTCTTGCCCTCCAGGCTTTCGAGCATCGCGGTCTCTTCGCCGCAAATATAGGCACCCGCGCCGCGATGGACGAACACGTCGAAGTCGGTGCCCGACCCGCTGGCGTTCCTGCCCAGCAGGCCGGCGGCGTAGGCTTCGGCGACCGCCTCCTCGAGCACGCGCGCCTCGGCGATGTATTCGCCGCGGATGTAGATGTAGGCGGCGACCGCGCGCATGGCGAAGCCGGCGATCAGAGCGCCCTCGATCAGCTTGTGCGGATCGTGGCGGATGATCTCCCGGTCCTTGCAGCTGCCCGGCTCCGATTCGTCGGCGTTGACGACGAGGTAGGAGGGGCGGCCGTCCTTGGACTCCTTGGGCATGAAGGACCATTTCATGCCGGTCGGGAACCCCGCCCCGCCGCGCCCGCGCAGGCCGGACGCCTTCATCTGGTCGATGATCGTGTCCTGTCCGCGACCGATCAGGTCAGCGGTGCCGTCCCAGTCGCCCCGCTCGCGCGCGGCGTCCAGGTGCCACGACTGGAAGCCGTAGAGGTTCGTGAAGATGCGGTCCTTGTCAGCGAGCATCACGCGCGTCCGACCAATGCATCACAAGCCAGAACAGAACACCTCCCACTGCCCAACACACGCCATGGATCAGCACACCGCGCAGGGTCGCCTCGTGGCCTCGCCAATGCGTCAGCAACTCCATCACGAAGAAGCAAGTGGCCGCCCAGAGAGCCGCCCGACGGATCGGCCGCCTGGCGAGCCAAGCCTGGAACGTCACCAGCCCCTGAGGCTTCAGCGACTGGTTCACGCCCACTCCTCCCGATAGTCGTGGTTCCCGTCCACCATCGCGGTCAGCGTCGTCGGCCCGCCTTCCGGGCAGCTCGCGGTGCGGCCGATCTGGCTGCCGACCGGCGGCTGTTCGCCCGCCGCCAGCGTCTCCAGCACCCGCGTGGTGCTGTCATAGTCGAGATCCTCGTAATTGTCGTCGTTCACCTGCATCATCGGCGCGTTGGCGCAGGCGCCCAGGCACTCGACCTCCGTCAGCGTGAACAGGGCGTCGGGCGTCGTCCTGCCCTTGACCATGCCCTTGTTGCGGCAGGCGGCGAGCACATCCTCGGCCCCCATCAGCATGCACGGAGTCGTGCCGCACACCTGGACGTGATACTTGCCGACGGGTGCCAAATTGTACATCGTGTAGAAGCTCGCGACCTCGTAGGTGCGGATGTACGGCATCCCCAGCTCGCGCGCGACGAACTCGACCACCGGCACGGGCAGCCAGCCCTGCGTGCCCGTCGCCTGCCCGATCTGCCGCTGGGCGAGGTCGAGCAGGCCCATCACCGCCGATTGCCGCCGCCCGTCCGGATAGCGCGCGATGTGGCCGCGCGCGCGCTCGGCGTTTTCATCGGTCCAGGCGAAGTCCGCGAACGGCCGCTCGTCGGCGGGCACCCGCCCGGCGATCTCGGGCTCGGCGGCATAGCTGGGGCCGGTCACGCGTCAACCAATCCCAGCCGGGTTTCGATACGATCGAGTCGATGCTCTATCCGGTCGATGCGCTTGTGGGTGCCGGCCACTGTGACCTCCACCTGCGCGATGCGCGCCGACATCGACGCGGATGCCTCCTCCAAGCCGCCAAGCCTCCCCTCCACATCGCCGAGCTTCAGCTGCACGGAGGAGAGCTGGCCCTGAATTCGCTGGAGCACAGCATAAATGAGTTCGTTTGTGACCTCGTCAGGCATTCGCCGCCTCCTTCACCGGTCGCACTCCCCGAACACCACATCGATCGCGCCCAGGATGGCGGTCGTGTCGGCCAGCATGTGGCCCTTGCACTGGAAGTCCATCGCCTGGAGGTGGCTGAACGCCGTCGGGCGGATCTTGCAGCGATAGGGCTTGTTGGTGCCGTCCGACACCAGATAGACGCCGAATTCGCCCTTGGGGCTCTCGGTCGCGACATAGACCTCGCCGGCGGGCACGTGGAAGCCCTCGGTGTAGAGCTTGAAGTGGTGGATCAGCGCCTCCATCGAGCGCTTCATCTCGGCCCGCGGCGGCGGGGCCACCTTGCGGTCGTCGCTCGCCACCGGGCCGTGGGGCATCTGGCTCAGGCACTGTTTCATGATCCGCGCCGATTGGTGCATCTCCTGCACGCGCACCATGAAGCGGTCGTAGCAATCGCCGTTGGTGCCGACCGGGATGTCGAACTCCAGCCGGTCGTACACCTCGTAGGGCTGCGAACGGCGCAGGTCCCAGGCGACGCCCGACCCGCGCAGCATCGGCCCGCTCATCCCCCAGGCGAGCGCGTCGGCCTGCGAGATCACGGCGATGTCCACATTGCGCTGCTTGAAGATGCGGTTGTCGGCGACCAGGCTGATCGCGTCGTTCAGGAGCTGCGGGTAGCGCGTGTCCAGCCAGTCGCCGATGTCGGCGAGCAGCTTGAGCGGCACGTCCTGATGCACCCCGCCGGGCCGGAACCAGGCCATGTGCATCCGCGCCCCCGACGCGCGCTCGAAGAACCCCATGCAGTCCTCGCGCAGCTCGAACAGCCACAGGTTGGGCGTCATCGCGCCCACGTCGAAGACGTGGCTGCCCACGTTCAGCAGGTGATTGGAGATGCGCGTCAGTTCGGCGAAGAACACGCGCAGATACTGCGCCCGGATCGGCACGGCGAGGTCGAGCAGCTTCTCGATCGCCAGTACGTAGGAGTGCTCCATGCAGAGCGGGGAGCAATAATCGAGGCGGTCGAAATAGGGCAGCGCCTGCAGGTACGTCTTGTGCTCGATCAGCTTCTCGGTGCCGCGATGGAGCAGGCCGACATGCGGATCGACGCGCTCGATGATCTCGCCGTCCAGCTCCATCACCAGCCGCAGCACGCCGTGGGCGGCCGGGTGCTGGGGACCGAAGTTGATGGTGTAGTTGGTGATCGCGAGGTCGCCCTCGGTCGGATCGGCCGCGTCGGGGCGGTCGAGCAGTTCCTCGATGAAGTCGGCCATCAGTCGTCCTTTCGCGTCGGCGGCGCTTGCGGCCTGGCGGCCGTGTCGCCGGCGACGTCGCCCGATGGCAGGTCGCCGGCGTCGGGCGTGCCCGCGTCGCCCTTGGCCTGATCGTGGGCGACCGCTTCCGCGCCGGGACCGGCCCCGGTGTCCGCGGGCGAGTCCGTCGTCTTGGGATCGCCCGGCGGCGGCGCGGAGACGGCCTGGTCGCCCTTGCGGATCTGGTCGGCGGTGAGCGGCGTCTGCGCACCCTTGGCCTCCGGAGCCAGCGCCTTTTCGTCGCCCGGCAGCGCGTACTCCGCGCCCTCCCAGGGCGACAGGAAGTCGAAGGTGCGCAGGTCCTGCGCCAGCGTCACCGGCTCGTAGACGACGCGTTTCACCTCTTCGGAATAGCGCATCTCGACATAGCCGGTCAGCGGAAAGTCCTTGCGGAACGGGTGCCCGCGAAAGCCGTAGTCGGTCAGGATGCGCCTGAGGTCGGGATGGCCGGCGAAGGACACGCCGAACATGTCGAACACCTCGCGCTCCAGCCAGTTGGCGTTCGGCCAGACGCCGACCAGCGTCGGCACGGCATCGCGCTCGCCCGCGGTCACGCGCAGGCGGACGCGCTGGTTCCGGGTGACGGAGAGCAGGTGATAGACGACCTCGAACCGCTCCGGCCGGTCGGGATAGTCGACGCCGGCGATCTCCATCAGCGACTGGAACTCGTGATGGTCGCGCAGTGCCGTCGCCACGCGCTCGATGGCGTCGCGCCGGATCAGAAAGCTCAGCTCGCCAACGCTGTCGGCCGCGCCGAGCAGGTCGTCGCCGATCGCGACGGAGATCGCCTCCAGCAGGCCCTCCGGATTGACGACGCGCGGCGCCACCGTCCGCACGCTCACCGCTCCGCTCCTAGAACCCACGCGCGGCGACCCAGCACGAAAGCGAGCGCCAGCAGCGCGCATCCTGCCGGGACACCGGCCAGCCAGGCGAGGAACACGGCCGTCTCGCGCCACTCCGCAGGCGACATGGCGGCAATCCGCGTCCACGGCATCATGAAGGCGGCGAAGACCATCCAGCCTAGCAACCCTCCCCACCGCGCGGAGCGCTTCGAAAACAGGACCGCGCCGCTCACCGCTCCAGCGTCCCCGCGCGCCTGATCTTCCGCTGCAGCTGCATCACCCCATAGAGCAGCGCCTCCGCGGTCGGCGGACAGCCGGGCACGTAGATGTCGACCGGCACGATCCGGTCGCAGCCGCGCACGACCGAATAGCTGTAATGGTAATAGCCGCCGCCATTGGCGCACGAGCCCATCGAGATCACGTATTTCGGATCGCTCATCTGGTCGTAGACCGTGCGCAGCGCCGGGGCCATCTTGTTGCACAGCGTGCCCGCCACGATCATCACGTCGGACTGGCGCGGGGACGCGCGCGGCGCGACGCCGAACCGCTCCATGTCATAGCGCGGCATGCTGACATGGATCATCTCGACCGCGCAGCAGGCGAGGCCAAAGGTCATCCACCAGAGCGAACCGGTGCGCGCCCACTGGAACAGCTCCTCGGTCGAGGTGACGAGGAAGCCCTTGTCGCCCAGTTCGCCGTTCAGGTCGTTGAAGAACGCCGGATCGGGCGTCGACATTTCGGCCGGCGTCAGCAGCGGCGGCGTGGTCTCTACTCCCAATCGAGCGCTCCCTTCTTCCAGGCATAGGCGAGGCCGAGCGCGAGTTCGCCGAGAAACACCATCATCGCGGCCCAGGCGACCACGCCCAGGTCGAACACACTCACCGCCCACGGAAATAGGAACGCCGCCTCCAGATCAAAGATGATGAACAGGATCGCGACGAGATAAAAGCGCACGTCGAAGCGGTGGCGCGAATCCTCGAAGGCGGGAAAGCCGCACTCATATTCCGACAGCTTCTCGGCGGTCGGATTGGACGTGCCCGTCAGGCGCGACACCGCCATCGGCAGGAACACGAACGCCGCCGACAGGGTGAGGGCCACGGCGAGGAACAGGAGGATGGGCAGATAGTCGGACAGATCGGTCATTGCTGCTCCGCACCAAAGTAGGTTGGCGCTGTGCGGCCGCTTTACCGGCGGGTCGAAAGGGGTGCAAGGATCGGGAACGGATTGCGAACGGGGATGAACCGGCCTCCCCTCCCTGCAAGCAGGGAGGGGTCGGGGGTGGGTGCGAGCGTCAGCGAGCCGGCGCGAGCCGCAGCACCGTGGCTCGGCTGCGCCTCGCACCCACCCCTTGATCCCCTCCCTTTCAGGAAGGGGAAAACCAACCTACCGCAACGCGCCGGCCACCACCTTGTGCAGGCGGTTGTGCAGCTGGTCGTTGGCGGCCAGCACCTCGTGCCCGTCGATCGCGCGGTCGCGGCCGCGGAAGTCGGTGATGTAGCCGCCCGCCTCCTTCACCAGCAGCACGCCGGCGGCGACGTCCCAGGGATTGAGCTGCGTCTCCCAGAACCCGTCATACCGCCCGGCCGCCACCCAGGCGAGATCGAGCGCGGCGGAGCCGAAGCGGCGGATGCCCGCCACCTCGTCCACCAGCGCGCCGAACACGCGCGTCCACGACGCGATGTCGCCATGGCCCTTGAACGGCATGCCGGTGGCGATCAGGCATTCCGACAGGTCCTTGCGCGCCGAGACCCGCAGGCGGCGGGAGTGGAGCCAGGCGCCCCGCCCCCGCTCCGCCCAGAAGCTCTCGTCGGTCAGCGGCTGATAGACCAGCGCGGCGATCACATCGCCCCAGCCCTTGCCATCCGGCGCCGGCTCCTGCGCCGCGATCGAGATGCAGAAATGGGGCACCCCGTGCAGGAAGTTGGTGGTGCCATCGAGCGGGTCGACGATGAAGCGCGGCTGTCCCGGCTCGCCCCGCCGCTCGCCCGCCTCCTCCAGCAGGAACCCCCAGCCCGGACGCGCGCGCTCCAGTTCCTCGACCACCGTCTCCTCGGCCTGCCGGTCGGCCTTGGACACGAAGTCGGCCGGCCCCTTGCGCGAGACCTGCAGCTGCTCGACCTCGCCGAAGTCGCGGCGCAGCCGGCCGCCCGCCTTGCGCGCGGCGCGTTCCATGACGGTGATCAGGCCGGATTGCGCCATCAGCGCGCCGCCGCCGCGCGGGTGAGTTCGGCCAGGGTGGCGTCGATCTTGTCCAGCCGCTCCTCCTGCCCGACGATGGCGTGCTGCCGCGCGAGGCTCTGGATGGAGTTGGTGAGGATCTTCGTCATCCCGTCGATGTCCTGGAACACCAGCACGCGCAGCGGCAGGTCGATGGCGGCGGTCGGCGCGCCCTGCATCAGCGGCGTGCCCGCCTTCGGATCGCCCACCAGCAGCAGGGTCGCGGGCCGCATGACCAGGCCCGCCTGTTCGGCGTTGGCCTGATGGTCGATCGTGGCGAAGACCGTCAGCCCCTTCGCCCGCGCGGCCGCCACGAGACGGCGGACCGTGTCCGGCACGTCGTGCGCGGACGCGATGATCTGCTGTCCCTGGAACGCGCTGTCGATGCCCGGAATGCGGCCGGTGGAGTTCGCCTGTGGGGCATCCGGCTCCGACCCGCAGGCGGCGAGCGCCAGCGGCAGGAGCGAGCCGAGGAGCGCCGGGACGGCCCTATTCCGCACGCTTCACATACTCGCGCGAGTAGACATCGACGACGATGCGCGTGCCCGACGAGACGTGCGGCGGCACCATGACGCGCACGCCGTTGTCGAGCACGGCGGGCTTGAAGGACGACGACGCCGTCTGCCCCTTCACCACCGCGTCGGCCTCAACGATCTCGGCCTCCACCGTGTCGGGCAGCTGGACGCTGATCGGCCGCTCCTCATAGAGCTCCATCACCACGTCCATGCCGTCCTGCAGGAACTCGGCGGCGTCGCCCAGCACGTCACGCGCGAGCGCCACCTGCTCGTAGCTGTCCTTGTCCATGAAGGTCAGCTGGTCGCCGTCGGCGAACAGGAACTGGAAGTCGCGGGTGTCGAGCCGCACCTTCTCCACCGTCTCGGCCGAACGGAAGCGGACGTTGGTCTTGCGCCCGTCGATCAGGTTCTTCATCTCGACCTGCATATAGGCCCCGCCCTTGCCCGGCTGGGTGTGCTGGATCTTGACCGCGCGCCACAGTCCGCCCTCGTACTCGATGATGTTGCCGGGGCGGATGTCGACGCCGCTGATTTTCATGGGAACCGCTCGGTTGTGAAGGTGAAGCGCGGCGCTAGAGCGAAACCGCGCCGCGTTCAACGGCGCGCGGTCAGTAGCGGATAGGGATTGACCGCCCGCCCCCCGTACCAACTCTCGTCCGGCGTCACGAGTGAAACGGCGAAATGCAGGTGCGGCCCCTCCGGACTGGCGTTGCCGGTCGAGCCCACCGTTCCCAACCGCTCGCCGACCCGGACGCGCTGGCCCTCCGCCAGGCCGGGCGCATAGTCGCGCAGGTGGGCGTAATAGGTGACGATCCGGCGGTCGGGCGAGCGGACGTAGATCGTGAGCCCGCCCGCCTGGCTCGTGAACAGCTTTTCCAGCGTGCCCGCCGCGGCAGCGACCACCGGCGTGCCGGCGGGTGCCATGATGTCGATCGCATCATGCCGTCGCTCGCCGTGCTGGCGGGCCTGGGTAAAGGTGTCGACGAGCTGATCCGGCCGGACTCCCACCACTGGAACGACGAGCGGCGCGCCCACGGCGCGCTGCACCGGATCAGGGTCGGGGCGCGCGTCGGGCAACGGCGCGATCGCCACACCCCGCGCTCCGGTGCCATACCACAGCCAGAAAGCCGAGGTGGCCCCCGCCGACAGGGCGGCGCTGACCAGCATCAGGCTGGCGGTGCGCTGCCACCCCACCGGATTGCCCTCAGGCCTGGAAGACCACGTCGGTGCCGGCGCTCACCATCTGCGCCAGTCGCGCCGCGTCCCAGTTGGTCAGGCGCACGCAGCCATGACTCTCCGCCCGACCGATCGTCTCGGGCGCGGACGTACCGTGGATGCCGTAATGCTCCTTGGTGAGGTCGATCCACACCACGCCCACGGGACCGTTCGGTCCGGGTGGCAGCATCGCGCCCTTCTTGTCGTTCGACACGTCCCAGAACAACTTCGGATTGTACCGGAACTCCGGGTTCTTGTCGACGACCGTCACCTTCCAGTCGCCGAGCGGCAGGGGATCGTGGGTGGATCCCATCGTCGCCTGGAACTGCGCGAGCAACTTACCGTCGGCGCCGAACGCCTTCAGCGACTTGTCGGACTTGTCCACCACGATCTTCGTGGCTTTCGGCTGCTCGCTCGACACGCCCAGCGTGTTGAGCGTCCTGGCCCAATCCTGATCCTCGACCGCCGCGACCCGGTCGTTGCCGACGTTGGGCACGCGGATCTTCGATCCCCCCGCGATCGAGGCCCGGGGGCTGTTGAGCGCCACCAGCGTGTCGGGCGTGGTGTGGAAGCGCTCGGCCAGCTTCTCCATCGCGTCCTTGTAGCCCAGCTGGTCCATCTTGGCCTGCTTCTGCGGATCGTCGGGGATCGGTTCGAACGGCCCCGCCACGAACGCGGCGGGCAGGGTCACCATGCGCGTGGCGGCGACGTTCATGCGCGGGGCCAGCGCCTGCTTCGTGGCGTCGTCCATCTGTCCGGTGACCTTCAGGCCGTTCGCCTCCTGGAAGCCCTTGAGCGCGAGCGTGGTGGACATGCCCTCCTTGCCGTCGATCACGCCGGGCGAGAAGCCCAGCCGGTCGAGCACGACCTGCACCTGCATCACCGGGCGCGGCGTGTCGTCGCCCGCCTGCATCGGGTGGCCGGGCGCGGGGTCGTTGGCGGCGAGCGCGTCGCCGCCCTGCGGCTGGGCCGCGTCGGTTGGCGTCATGGCATTGTCGGCGGCGGGCTGGGCGGCGGCCGCCGTCTGATCGTTCGGGTTGGAGACGGAGCAGGCGGCCAGCGCCATGGTGGCGAGGCCGGCGAGCAGAGTCGAGCGCATGAAGTGTTCCTTGGTCGTTGAGATCGTCACGTCCCCCTCAACGACTCGGGAGCGGATCGGCTCCCATCACCTTCGCAAAGGCACGCACCGCCGCCGCCTCGTCCCCGCCCCACACCGCGCCCGACACCGCCAGGAAGTCCGCGCCCGCCGCGATCAGCGGCGCGGCGTTGGCGGGCGTGATGCCGCCGATGGCGACGCAGGGCAGCTCGGCCAGCCGCGACCACCAGGTCAGGATCTCCGGATCGGCGCGGTGCTCCACCGCCTTGGTGGTCGTGGGGTGGAACGCGCCAAAGGCGACATAGTCCGCCCCCGCCTCCCCCGCCGTGATGGCGAGGTCGCGGCTGGCGTGGCACGTCACCCCGATCTGCGCCCTGGGTCCCAGCGCCGCCCGCGCCTCGCGCGGGTCGCCGTCGCCCTGCCCCAGATGCACGCCGTCCGCGCCCAGCCGCCTGGCGAGCGCCACGGAGTCGTTGACGAGGAACGCCACGTCGCGCGCGCGGCACAGCTCGAGCAACGGCTGGGCGAGCCGCGCGGCCTCGTGGCTGTCCACGCCCTTCACCCGGAACTGGAACGCCGCGACCGGCCCCGCATCGAGCGCGCGGGCGAGCCGGTCGGGGAAGTCGCCGCCGGTGTCCAGCGGCGAGACGAGGTAGAGCTGGCAGGGATCAGTCATCGGCGGCGCCTCTCTCGCGTTCCAGTCTCTCGCGCAACCGTGCGGCGAATTGAGCGGGATCGTCCAGCCGGTGGGCGACGGTCGTCAGCGTCCGCCGCCCGCCCAGCGGCACGCCGAGGTCGATGATCGTGTTCGGCCAGGCGAGCAGCGCCAGATTGGCGGTCGTGCGAGCCCGCACCTCCTCGCGTGGCGCTTCGCCCCGCACGCCTGCGATGGCGTTCAACGGAATCCGACAGCTCTTGAGCGTCCCCACCCGCATCAGCAGCGCGTCGGCCTCCAGCCGGACCGGGAGCCGCCGAAAGGACCGCAGCGCCAGCAGCAGCCATCCGATGCCGGCGAGCGACACGGCACTCAGCGCCAGCGCCACCACCGGGCTCCACAGGGCGACGAACAGCTGCACCACCGCCAGCTCCAATGTCGCGAGCGCGAGCAGCACCCACATCATCGGCGCGACGGCGCGATGATAGGCAAAGGTCAGCGCTTCATCCCCGCCGGCGGCGTCGCGGTGCTGTCGACGAAGGACGGCCATCGACCGGCTTTATAGGCGGGCACCGTGCCGCCCGCCAGTTCCAGCGTCGCTCGGTGGTGTGTCGGTTCGAACGTCGGGACGGGCAAGGTGCGCATATCCTCCCCACGCTGAAAGGGGACCGTGCCTGAAAGAGGGTCGTGCAAAACTGCCCCCCATCTCTTCGTCATCCCCGCGAAAGCGGGGATCCATGCACCGCTTGGCCGGACGGGAGCCTGGATCCCCGCTTTCGCGGGGATGACGGTCGGAGGTGGAGGGGAGCTGTCCAAACCTCCCGCTTTCTCCGGGGTAGTTCCTGAGGGAGACATTGCAAAATGGCCGCCACCGTCTTCGTCACCCCCGCAAACGCGGGACCTTTGCAAATCCCCTCGTCCCTCCTTCGACAGTGCCCCGTGCCCGGAGCGACAGTGACTCACGCAAAGGCGCGAACGGGCGGCACAGCCCCCAAACCCTCCTTCACCGCACCACCGCCAGCACGAACCCGTCCCAGCCCTTCGCACCCACCGTCTGGATCGCGGTCGCGTCCATTTGCGGGTGGGCGTGGAGAGCGTCGTAGAGGGCGCGGGTGCCCGGCACCTTAGCGTCGGACGAGTCCGCCCGCACGACTTCGCCCCCGCGCACGACATTGTCGAAGATCAGCGCCGCGCCGGAGCGGGCGAGCATCATACAAAGGCTCAGATACTTGGCATAACCCTGCTTGTCGGCGTCGATGAAGATCAGGTCGAAGGGCGGCTCGCCGGCGTCGATCATCGCGCGCAGGCTGTCGGCCGCCGGGCCGGTCCGCACCTCCACGCGTCCGGCGAAGTCCGCCGCGGCGATGTTCGCCCGCGCCACATCGGCCGTGGCCGCCTCCAGCTCCAGCGTGACCAGACGGCCACCCTCGGGCAGCGCGCGGGCGAGCCAGATCGTGGAATACCCGCCCAGCGTGCCGACCTCCAGGATGCGCCGCGCGCCGCCCATCCGCGCCAGCAGCATCAGGAGCTTGCCCTGCGCCGGCGACACGTCGATCGCCGGCAGTCCCGCCGCCCGGTTGGCGGCGAGCGTCGCCGCCTGCACCGGATCGGCCCCGATCAGCCGCTCGACGATGTAGCCGTTGACGCGCTCCGGGTCGGGATCGGCCATGCTCGCCCTCACTCCTCGTTCTTGTAGATCGCCACCAGCCGGTCGAGCATCGCCAGCGCGTCCTCGCGGCTGCGCTGGAAGGAGTTGCGGCCGATGATCGAGCCGTTGCCGCCGCCGTCGCGGATGTCGCGCGCGTCCTGGAACACCGCGTCCGCGTCCTTGGACGCGCCGCCGGAGAACACCACGATCCGGCGGCCGTCGAAGCAGCTCTTGACGACATGCGCCACGCGTTTGGCCTGGGTCGAGCTGTCGAAGCTCTCATAGGCCTGTTTCGCGTCGGCCTGTTGGATGTGATCGCTGGGCAGCTTCACCTTGATGATGTGCGCGCCCATAAGCGCGGCCATGTGCGCGGCATAAGCGCCGACGTCGAGCGCGAGTTCGCCCGCCTTGGTCAGGTCGCCGCCGCGCGGATAGGACCAGATGACCACCGCCAGCCCGGCCGCCTTGGCCTCCGCCGCCAGCTCCCGGATCTCCTCGGCCAGTTCGAAGAAATGGGGGGAGCCCGGATACATGGTGAAGCCGATCGCGGCGCAGCCGAGCCGCAGCGCGTCGTCCACGCCGGCCGTGACCGCCTGATCGACCGAAGAATCCCAGCTGTTGGAGCTGTTGACCTTCAGGATTGTCGGCAGCTGTCCAGCGTAAGTGTTTGCGCCCGCTTCGATCATACCGAGCGGGGCGGCAAAGGCGTTGAGCCCCGCATCCACCGCCAGCTGAAAATGATAGTGAGGATCATAGGCGGGCGGGTTGACCGCGAACGACCGCGCCGGGCCGTGCTCGAAGCCCTGATCGACGGGCAGGATGACGACCTTGCCCGTGCCGCCCAGCCGCCCGTGCATCAGGATGCGCGCGATGTTGCCCTTGGTGCCGGGATTGTCGGATTCGTATTTCGAGAGGATGGTGCGGACGGTGGGGGTCATGGGGGGCATGAAAAGTCCTTGTTTTGCTAGCTACAGGGCGAGTCGCCGCCGCAATCCGGCGTCCACTCGGGCCATGATCGACGTCGGCACCGTGCCGACCGGATCGCCCAGATTGATGCGACGGATTGACGTCACGCGATCCGTGGCGATTTCAGAATCTTCCTTCAGACCGGTCGCCGATCCCTTGGCAACGGGAACCCGAAAGACACCTCCGCCGATGCACGCTGTCGTCATCGGACACAGCGTGATGATCGTATCCGCTTCGCTGCAGACGTCGGCGGTGACCACGACGTAGGGGCGGGCCTTGTCGGTCAACTCGCCCTTGGTCTCTCCGCGGGCTTGTCCGATCACCACATCTCCGCGCTTCACGGCTGACGATCGCTCCAGTCATACGGCGGCAATTCGGCCAGAGCCTCCGCGCCCAGCGCATCGACATCGGCCATGGCGTCCTTGCGATCGGCGGCCGCTATGCGATCGAGTTCGTGCCGGATCTCGTCATCCATGGAATGGCGATCGAGGTATTCCCGCACCGCGTCACGCGCGATCTCGCTCTTCGTGCGATGCGCATCGCTGGCATGGCGGGCCAGCCGCCGTTCCAGCGTCTCATCCAATCTCAATCCCAGCATGGTGATCATCCGTGTTCAACGCGTTATACGCTCTAGGCTTCATCCTGTAAGGCGTCAACGCGACAGCGCCGCCACGCCGGGCAGCTCGCGGCCCTCCATCCACTCCAGGAACGCGCCGCCCGCCGTGCTGACGAAGGTCAGCTCGTCGGCCACGCCGGCCAAGTTGAGCGCCGCGACCGTGTCGCCGCCGCCAGCCACGCTCACCAGCCCGCCGCCCTCCGTCAGTGCGGCGACCGTGCGCGCCGTCGCCAGCGTGGCGCGGTCGAAGGGCGGCGTCTCGAACGCGCCGAGCGGGCCGTTCCAGACCAGCGTGCAGCAGGTCTTGAGCACGTCGGCGATCGCCTCGGTCGCGGCCGGGCCGACGTCCAGGATCATCTCGTCGGGCGCGACCTCGTGGACGTTGACCGTGCGGGTCGGCGCGTGGGCGGCGAACTCGCGCGCGACCACCACGTCATAGGGCAGGTGCAGGGTGCAGCCCGCCTTGTCGGCGGCCGCGAAGATCGCCTCGCAAGTCTCTGACAGGCTTGGTTCCGCCAGGCTCCTGCCGACATTCACGCCGCGCGCCAGCAGGAAGGTGTTGGCCATGCCCCCGCCGATCACCAGATGATCGACGCGTTCGACCAGATGCTCCAGCACGGCGAGCTTGGAGGACACCTTCGCCCCGCCGACGATCGCGGCGACCGGGTGGTCGGGCCGGTCGAGCGCGCGGGCCAGCGCGTCCAGCTCGCGCTCCATCGCCCGGCCGGCAAAGGCGGGCAGCCGGTGGGCGAGCCCCTCGGTCGAAGCGTGCGCGCGGTGGGCGGCCGAGAACGCGTCGTTGACATAGAGATCGCCGAGCGCCGCCATCGCATCGGCGAACGCCGGGTCGTTCGCCTCCTCGCCGGGGTGAAACCGCGTGTTCTCCAGCAGCAGGACGTCGCCCGGCCGCGCCATGCCGACCGCGCGCTCCGCCACGGGACCCTGGCAATCCTCCACGAACTGAATCGTGCGGCCGAGGATCGGCGTCAGGTCGTCGGTGATGAGCGCCAGTGACAGCTTCGGATCGGGCGCCCCCTTCGGCCGACCCATGTGGCTCAGCAGCAGCACGATCGCGCCGCGCTCCGCCAGTTCGGCCACCGTCGGCTCGACCGCGCGCAGCCGCGTGTCGTCGGTCACCGCCGCGCCGTCCATCGGCGCGTTCAGATCGGCCCGGACCAGCACGCGCTTGCCCGTCACGTCGCCGATGTCGTCAAGGGTGCGGAACGCCGTCACAATTAAAGCAACGCCCCCATCGCGCCCGCCGTGTCGACCATGCGATTGGAGAACCCCCATTCGTTGTCGTACCACGACACGACCCGCACCAGCTTGCCCTCGATGACCGACGTTTCGAGACTGTCGACGGTCGAACTGGCCGGGCTGCCGTTGAAGTCGATCGAGACCAGCGGCTCGTCCGTATAGTCGAGCACGCCCGCCAACGGTCCGGTCTCCGACGCCGCCTTGAGCGCCGCGTTGATCTCCTCGACGCTGGTGTCGCGGGATGGCGTAAAGGTCAGGTCGACCAGGCTGACATTGGGCGTCGGCACCCGGATCGCCGAGCCGTCCAGCTTGCCCTTCAGCTCCGGCAGCACCAGCGCCACGGCGCGCGCCGCGCCCGTGGTGGTCGGGATGATGTTCATGGCCGCGGCCCGCGCGCGGCGCAGATCGGAATGGACCTGGTCCAGGATCTTCTGGTCGTTGGTGTAGCTGTGGATCGTCGTCATCAGCCCGCGCTCGATGCCGACGGTCTCGTGCGCCACCTTGGCGATCGGCGCGAGGCAGTTGGTGGTGCACGACGCGTTGGACACGATCACGTCCTCGGCGGTCAGGGCCTCGTGATTGACGCCGAACACGATCGTCTTGTCGACATCCTTGGCGGGCGCGGAGATCAGCACCCGCCTGGCGCCCGCCTCCAGATGCTTGGACGCGGAGGCACGATCCGTGAAGAAGCCGGTGCATTCGAGCGCGATGTCGATGGCGTTGGCCTTGTGCGGCAGCTTCGCCGGATCGCGTTCGGCGGTCACCTGGATGCGGCGGCCATCCACCACGATGGCGTCGCCCTCCGCCGTCACCTCGCCCGGCCACTGTCCGTGAACCGAGTCGCGCCGGAACAGCAGCGCGTTGGCCTTCGCATCGGCCAGGTCGTTGATCGAGACGAGTTCCAGGTCATCGTCGTCACGGCTCAAAAGGGCGCGGGCGACGAGCCGCCCGATGCGGCCGAAGCCGTTGATGGCGACGCGAATAGTCATGGGCGGGGGTGCTCCTGTTGCGGGGCCGCGGGCGTGCGCGGCTAGGGATGGAGATGCCGACGCTCGCTAGGCGAGCCGCGCGCGATGGGCAACCGAGCCGCGCTCCCTGTTTTCTCCTCGGGACTTGCGACCCGCTTCACACTCCACCCTCGCCAGTGCTATCGCCTCGCGCGATGACAGCGCCCGACCTCTCGATTGCGCTTGACCGGCTCGAGTCCGCGCTCGACCGCATCGAGGCGGCGGATCGGGCATGGCCGGCGGCCGACGGTGACCTGGCGCTCCGCCACGCGCGCCTGCGCGAAGAGGTGGCGCGCGCGGTGGCGGCTCTCGACGGGCTGGTGGAGGAGGCGGAGGATGGCTGAGCTGGAACTGTCCGTCGCCGGTCGCACCCACCGCATCGCGTGCCGCGACGGCGAGGAGCCGGAGCTGCGCGCGGCGGCCGCGCTGCTGGACGAGCAGGCGGCGCTCGTCGCCGGACTGGGCGGCGGCGAGGCGCGCGTGCTGCTGCTCGCCGGGCTGCTGGTCGCCGACCGGCTGCGCGAGAGGGACCACGGACCCGCTGCGGCATCCGCACCGTCGCCAGCACCCTCTCCCGACCGAGCCCTGGTGCAGAGGCTGGCGGGGCTCGCCGAGCGAGCGGAGGCGCTCGCCGACCGGCTGGAGGCGCGGGACAGTTCACCCGCCGCTTGAGCCCGGGGCCTAAGCATCCTACATCGCCATCGGCGGGCACTGCCCGGTGCGAGCTTAGTCGATAATCCCTGAGGCGATAGAACATCCTAGGGGGCTGTCCCTGCCCGGACCCTGGTCCGACGCACATGGTCCCCACCTGACGTAACTGGCGTCAGAGGATTTCGCAGCCACCGGCCAGGGCGGTCCCGCCACCGTTTCCTCCTCTGCCCCGAGCGCCATGTCCGACGGCCATCCGACCAAGTCCGAACTTCGCCGCACGCTGCGCGAGCGCCGCCGCGCCTTCGTGTCCGGGCTGGAGCCGGGTGAGCGCGATGCGGCGTTCGGCACCCTGCCCCGCCGGCTCTGGCCGCTCTTCGCACCGGCGCGGACGGTCGGGCTCTACCACGCCGCCGGCGACGAGGCTCCGACCGGGGGGCTGATCCACTACGTCCTCGATTCGCGACGCGGCGTGGCGCTGCCCCGGATCGCGAAGGGGCGGCTGGCCTTCGCCAGCTGGACACCCGGCGATCCGCTGGAGAGTGGACCCGCCGCCATCCTTCAGCCCCCCGGCACCGCTCCAGCTTCCACGCCCGACCTGATCGTGGCTCCGCTCGTCGGCTTCGACGCCGGTCTTCGCCGACTGGGTCAGGGCGGTGGGCATTACGATCGCTGGCTGGCGGATCACCCGCACGTTCCCGTCATCGGCCTGGGCTGGTCGGCGCAGGAGGTGGAGCGACTGCCGGTCGAGCCTCACGACCGCTCGCTCGACGCCGTGCTCACCGAACGCGCGGTGCTGGTGTGGGCGGAGGTCGCGGCGTGACCGCGAGCTGGCGCAAGCCGGTGGGCGTGCTGGCGATCCTGGCGGCCCTGGCGCTCTACGGCCTTCTGGTCATGGCCGCGGCGCCCTGGCTGGGGCGGCTGCCCTGGCCGGTGCAGGCGGTCGTCTATGTGATCCTGGGCCTCGCCTGGGTCTTCCCCGTCCGCCCGGCGCTCAGCTGGATGGAGACCGGACGCTGGTCCACCGCCGGGAGTGGCGCGAGTGACGGGACTTGAACCCGCGACCTCCGGCGTGACAGGCCGGCGCTCTAACCAACTGAGCTACACCCGCTCGCAGGGCGAAGCGCGCTCCTAAGGGGCGGGTCCGGCGCCTGTCAAGCGCCCTCCTCCGGCTCGGCGGACAGGCTACGGGCGGTGTGGGTGAGCGTTCCCTCCTCGAACAGGAACCCGGCGATGTCCGGTTTTCCGGAGGCGGCGACGACCACCCGGATGATGATGAGCAGCGGCACCGCGAGGAGCGCGCCCAGCGTGCCCCAGATCCAGGTCCAGAAGCTCAGCGAGATCAGGATGAGCAGCGGCTCCAGCGTCAGCCGCTTGCCGATGATCACCGGGGTCACGACGTTCGCCTCGACGAGGTGCAGCCCCACCATGATGGCCGCCGGCACCAGCGCCGTGCCGATGTCCTGAAAGCTCATCAGACCGCCCAGCGTCAGTAGCACGGCGGCCAGGATCGGTCCCAGATAGGGCACGAAGTTGAGCAGCGCCACGATGCCGCCCCACATCAGCGGCGTCGGCATGTCGAGCACGTAGAGCGCCACCGCCACGATCAGGCCCAGCGTGATGTTGATGGCGGTGATCGTTGCGAGATAGGCGGAGGTGGCGTCGACCACGTTCTGGATGACCCGCGCCATCGTCAGCGCGCCGCGAAAGTCCTCCCGCCCCTCGATCGCCGAGCGACGCAGCCGCGTCCAGTTGGCGAGGAAGAAATAGATCACCAGGATCGCGAAGACCATCTGGATGAGCGCGTGCGGCGCGCTCGTCGCGATCAGGCCGAGAAGCGATCCCGGCGGCTGCACCGCCAGTTGGGGCGCGTCTCGCGCGGGCGAGGTCGCGACGGTCGCCAGCGTGCGGTCGATGAACTGCTGGAGCGAGGAATAGAGATCGATGACCACCGACAGATTGGCTCGGATCACAGGAATGCGTTCGGGCAGGAGCTGGAACCAGCCGCTCGCCGGCACGACGATCAGCACGAGTATGCCGTTCAGCACCGCCAGGAACACGACGACGCACAGCAGCGCGGCGAAACCCGAACGGATGCGCCGGCGCTCCAGCCATTCCAGGAACGGCACCAGCGCGATCGCGATCACGATCGCGGTCACCACCGGCAGGAAGAACTCCGCCCCCGCCTGAAGCGCGAACGGCAGCGCCAGCGCCAGCCCCGCCGCGCCCGTCAGCGTCAATCCAGCGAGCAGGCGGTCGCGGCGCTGCTCCTCGGCGCGCTCCTCCGGCGGCGCGCCGGAGGTCGCCACGATCGGATCGGGCTGATCGGCCATCGTGCTCGGGTCCCCGTCGCCGCCGATCCGGACCATTCCCGCCGACGTCGCCTGCCCTGCTGCGTCCAAGCACTCGGCCGCGTCAATCCCTTCGGACCGGACGGCACCGCAAGGAGGTCTCTCCGGGATGGAGCGACGCTGAAGGCCTTGTCCATGCTTAATCCGATGGTGACCTTTTTGCACGATGAGGCGTGGCGAACCCGCGACGGACCCATTCTCCATGATGCCCTCTTCCCGAACCGGCCTGCGCCTGGCGATCAGCGCGGGGACCGCCTGTCTCGCCATCGCACCCGGGCCGGCCTCCGCCGCCTCCAAGACGGCGGCGGGTGCCACGATCGAGAACACGGCGACGGCGTCCTACGACGATCCGGACGGTGGCCCCCGCGCCTCCGTCCCGTCGAACACGGTCCGCATCCAGGTGGACGAGCTGATCGACGTGGTGGTCGACAGCACCGACCCGGCGCCGATCGCCACCCGGAACGGCGCGAGCAAGCAGATCACGGCGTACCGGGTGACCAACACCGGCAACGGCACGGAACGCTATCGGCTGACCGCCAGCGGCACGCTGACCGGCGACGACTTCGATCCCGCCGGGCTCGTCGTCTTTCTCGATAGCAACGGCAACGGCCGCTACGACGAGGGCACCGATGTCGCCCACGATCCCGGCGGCGGCGATCTTTCGCTGACACCGGATCAGTCGGCGACCGTGTTCATCCTCGCCGACATTCCGGCGAGCGCCGGTGACGGCCAGACGGCGCGCGTTCAGCTGACCGCCGCCGCCGCCACGGGCACCGGCGCTCCCGGCACGGTGCTGCCCGGTCGCGGAGTGGATGGGGGCGACGCCGTGATCGGTGCGAACGGCGGCGACGACGGGGGGGTGGGCCAGTACCGCGTCTCAGCCGCGGCGGTTTCGCTCACCAAGTCGCAGGCGGTGGCGGATCCGTTCGGCGGCACGCGCACGGTGCCCGGCTCCACCATCACCTACACGCTGATCGCCACCGTGAGCGGATCGGGCAGCGTGTCCGGCCTGACGATCAAGGACCCGATGCCCCCCGGCTCCACCTACGTCGCATCCTCCCTCACGGTCGGCGGCGGTGCGCGGACCGACGCCGCCGACGGCGACGGGGCGCAGTTCGACGGCGGCGCCGTGGCGGCGACGTTCGGCACCGTTCCGGCCGGCGAGAGCCGCACCGTCACCTTCCAGGTCAAGGTCGACTGATGCGCGCGATCGGCACGGCCGCCCTCCTCGTGATCGCCGCCGGTGGGGCACAGGCGGAATACGCGCCGCTGACCTCCCGCACCTTCGTGGAGCGCGCGATGCCCGGCGCCGGCGTCCGACTGGAGCCTCTGCCGGATCGCCTGCGATCGGGCGATCGCGTGGTGGTCGTGGTCCGCGCGACCGCCGCGTCGGGACCCGATCCGCTGATCGTGACGCAGCCGATTCCCTCCGGTCTGCGCTTCGCCGATGTGAGCGGCGGCGGCGTTACCGTGTCCGTGGACGGTGGCCGACGCTTCGGCGCGCTGGCCGATCTGAGCGTGCGCGCGGCGTCCGGCACGGAGCGGCCCGCCCGGACCGACGACGTCACGCACCTGCGCTGGCGTGTGGACACGACGACCGGCGCTCGCCGGACCTTCAGTTTCCGGGGCGTGGTCCGCTGACCGCATCCCCTGTCCCCGCCCACGCCCGACCGTCGTCGGCGCGGCAGCAACCCAAGGAGTGAGACCCATGCTCAAGTTCAAGAAGACCGCGTTGCTGACCGGCGCCGCCATCCTGTTCGCGCAAACCCTGCCAGCCCACGCGGCGGGCACGACCTCGGGCGTGACGATCAGCAACACCGCGACCCTGAGCTACAAGGTGGGCGGCGTGGACCAGACCGCGAAACAGTCGAACACCGACAGCTTCACCGTCGACCAGAAGATCATCGTCCTGACCGCGAAGACCGCCGACGCGACCGTGTCGCCCCGGCAGCAGAACGCGTTCACGACCTTCACCGTCACCAACACCTCCAACTCCACGGTGAACTACCTGCTGTCGGCGGCGGTCGTGTCGGGATCCACGACGCTCGCCTCCGCTCCCGTGGTGACCGACACCAACGGCAACGCGATCACCTCGCTCTCGCTGACGGCCGACCAGACGGTGACGGTCCGCGTCCGCGCCAACATCGCCGACGCGGCCGACGCATCGACGGCGGTGGTCGCCCTGACGACGCAGGCCGCCACCGCCGCGGGCGCGCCGCTGACCGAGACGACCAGCAACAGCAAGGGGGGCGCGGCCGACACTGTCTTCGCGGACGCCGCCGGCTCAGACGACGACGCGCGGGACGGCAAGCACTCGTCGCGCGCGACCTTCACCGTCGCGTCGGCGAACATCAGCGTCGTCAAGACCAGCACGGTGCTGAACGACGGCCTGGGCAACACCGATGCCAACGCCAAGGCGATCCCGGGCGCCACGATCCAATACTGCGTCGCCGTGTCGAACGCCGCCAACGCGGCGGCGGCGACCGCGCTCAAGGTGACGGATGTGGTGCCGGTCGAGTTCGGGTCGGTCGGGTCGATCCTGGTCAACGCCATCGTCGATGCCAACGGCAGGTGCTCGGGCGGCACGGCGGGCGACGGCGCCTACAACACCGCGACCAGGACGGTGTCCGGCACGCTGGCCGACATGCCGAAGTCGACCACGGTCACGACCCGCGCGCTCAGCTTCACCGCGGTGATCCAGTAATCCGGACCACCGCGTCCGTCTCCCCACGCACGGGACGGGCGCGGTCACCGGACCGTCATGGTCAACGCTCCCTCAACCCTGATGAGCGCCGTCGCGCTCCTCGCCGCCCTGTTCGGGAGCGGGGGGACACAGGCGGCGGATCGCGTCATCACCAACACCGCCAGCGTCCAGTGGGACGGCGGCGACCGGGTGCGTGCGTCCGCCAGCAACACCGTCACGCTGTCGGTGGAGGAGGCGCCACCCGCCATCCCGACGCTGTCCGCCTTCGCGTTGGTTCCGGAGGGTCCGGTGCGCTTCGCCGTGGACGGCGCCACCTGTGCGGCCAACCCCAGGCTGGGCGGCGCGACCTTCGGGGCACGGTCGCTCAGTCCCGCCTCCCTGGTGCCGCTGAGCGACATCGTTCCCGGACACCCGCTGGTGATCGCCATCGACGCTGCGGCCGCCAACACGAATCCCGCCCAGCGGGACCGGATGGAGGTGCGCATCACCGCCCCCACCGGCGACAGCGAAGGCCTGAGCCTGCTGGAAACGGAAGCGGACAGCGGCCGTTTCGCGGGCGTGGTTCCAACCGCCCCCACTCCGCCGGCGGTGGTGAAGGACGACTGCCTGCTGTCGCTGCCGGCGAGCGGCGTTGCCGACCTGGCGGTCTCAGGACACGGTGGTGGATCGATCGGGAGCGTCTCCACATCCATTAGGCCGTCGGAGATCAACATGGTGTTCGACTCCGACACCGGCGATCCCGTGCCGGGCGCTCGGCTGACGCTGGTGGACGCGCAGACGAAGGCGCCGGCCACCGTCTGGGAGTATGACGGGGTCACCCGCGCTTCCGCCACCACGATTTCGGCCGGAAGCGACGGACAACGCGCCCGATCCATCGGCTCCGCGCCGTCCGGGGAGCCGATGCCGCGGGGGGGCTTCCGCTTCCCCATCGTGGACCCCGGACACTACGTCCTGCTCGTCGAACCGCCGCAGCCCTATCGCGGTCCGTCCACCGCCACGGCGGAGCAGATCGCGCGTTTCGGCAGCTACCGGATCCGGGACGGATCCTACGTGCTGGGCTTTGCCGTCGGAGACGACGGGGAGATCGACTTCGACGTGCCGCTGGACCGTCCGGGCACGGGACTGTCGCTGACCAAATCGGCATCGTCTGCTGTCGCGGAACCCGGCGATCGGGTGCTCTACACCCTGACCCTGGACAACACGGACGCCGTTCGACGGACCGGAGAGGTCCGCATCCTGGATCGGCTTCCCGAGGGTCTCCGGCTGGTTCGCGACAGCGTGCGCGTCAGCGCCTCCACGGTTCGCGCCTCCTCCCTCGACGGACGACAGGCGAGCTTCGTCCTCCCTGCCTTCGCTCCCGCCGAGCAGCGGGTGGTGCGCTATCTCGCGGAAGTGCGACCGGACGCCCGGTCGGGTCCGGCGCTCAATCGCGCGCAGGCGACCGACAGCCGGGGTGTGGCGAGCCCGGTCGCCGATGCCGTGGTGCGCGTCTCCCGCGATGGGCTGACCGAGCGCATGACGATCGCCGGCCGCGTCACCGACGGCGGCTGCGCGATCGCCGGCGCCGAGCCACGCGGAGTGGGCGGCGTCCGCATCGTCCTGGAGGATGGCAGCTTCGCGGTCACCGATCCGGACGGTCGCTACCATCTCGACGGCGTGCGCCCCAGCCATCACGTCGTTCAGATGGACGAGCACAGCCTGCCCGCCGACCAAGTCCCGGTTGACTGCGCTCGCGACACCCGTTCGGCCGGCAGCGCCTCGTCGCGTTTCGTGCGCGGCGGGGGCGGCGCTCTCGCGCGGGCCGATTTCCGACTCGCGATGGGAGAGTCCGGTGCGCGGCTGGCACCCCGGACGCTCGCCAGGGCGGAGATCGCGACGGACGGCTTCGCGGCCGGTGGCGAGGGTCGCGACTGGCTTGCCGGACAGCCGCCGGGCATCGGCTGGCTCTTCCCCGCCGCCAGCGACAATCCCCGCGCCCGGGTGATCCGCGTCGCCATCAAGCACGCGCCCGACCAGACCGTCGCCCTGACGCGCGAAGGCGAGGCCGTGCCCGCGCTCAACTTCGACGGCACGCTGCGCAATGCCGACGACACCGTGGCGGTCAGCGTCTGGCGTGGTCTCGAGCTCACCGGCCGCGACACGCGCTTCACGGCCGAGGTGCGAGCGGCCGACGGCAGCGTGGTCGAGCGGCTGGAGCGCACCGTCCACTTCGCCGACACCCCGATCCGCGCCGAGGTCCTGCGCGACCGATCGCTGCTGGTGGCCGACGGCGTGTCGCGGCCGGTGATCGCGGTGCGGCTGACCGACGGCTCCGGCCGTCCGGTCCACCATGGTCTGACCGGGCCGTTCACCGTGCCCGATCCCTACCTCCCGGCCCAGGACTCCGAGGCGCTGCAGGTCCGCCAGCTCGGCGGGCTGGAACGCGCGCCGGCCACCTGGCGCGTCGAGGGCGATGACGGCGTCGCCTCTATCGAGCTGATGCCGACCACCGCGTCGGGCAGCCTGACCGTCATCCTGCCCTTCACCGACGGCGATCGGCAGCGCGAACAGCGCTTCGACCTGTGGCTCGACCCGGGTGACCGCCCCTGGACGATCGTCGGCCTGGCGGAGGGCTCGCTGGGCCGCGCGGCCATCGACGACCATGTCGAGCCGCTCTCCGGGGACCGCCCGCTGGTCGACGGCCGCATGGCCTTCTACGCCAAGGGCCGGATCCTCGGCCGCTGGCTGCTCACCGCCTCCTACGACACCGACAAGATGCGCGAGGAGCAGCGGTTCGGCGGAGCGATCGACCCCACCGCCTACTACACCGTCTATGCCGACGGATCGGAGCGGCTGTTCGACGCCGCCTCGCTGCGCAAGCTCTACCTGAAGCTGGAGCGGCCGCAGTTCGCCGCCCTGTTCGGCGACTATCGGACCGGCATCGACCGGCCCGAGCTGACCCGCTATGTCCGCGCCTTCAACGGCGTGCGGGCGCAGTTCGGCAACGGCCGCGTCGCCGTCACCGCGTTCGCCGCCGACACCGCCTTCCGGACCCGACGCGTGGAGATACAGGGGAGCGGCCTGTCCGGCCCCTACTCGCTCGGCGCGCGCGCACTGGTGCCCAATGGCGAGCATGTGGCGATCGAAGTGCGCGACCGCCTGCGCTCCAACCTGGTGGTCGCGCGCCGCGAGCTGCACCGCTATCTCGATTACGAGATCGACTACGACACGGGCGTGCTGCGCTTCCGCGAGCCGATCGCCTCGCGCGACACGGGCCTCAACCCGCAGTTCGTCGTGGTGGACTTCGAGGGGGACGGCGGGGCACGCAAGGTGGTGAATGCCGGTGGACGCGCGGGCTGGACGTCGGCGGACGGGCGTTTCGCCGCGGCGGCGACCGCGATCCGCGATCGCGACGAGGGCGGCGCCACCGACCTCCTCGGCGCGGACGCGCAGTTCCGCCCGCTCGCCTCCACCGAGGTGCGCGCCGAACTGGCGGTGTCGCACGGCGACCGGCCGGACACCGGCGGCAACTCCATCCGTGGAGACGCGGTCGCCTGGCTGGTCGAGGCCGAGCACCATGGCGAGACCGTCGACCTGCTCGGCTACGCCCGGCAGATCGGCCCCGGCTTCGGGATCGGACAGCAGACCCTGTCGGAGCGCGCCAGCCGCAAGCTGGGCCTGGACGGGCGCCACCGCCTGACGCGCAGCCTGTCGCTCACCGGCAGCGCCTATACGGAGAACTATCTCGACAGCCCCGCGCGGCGAATCGCGATCCGCGCCGCGCTGGAGATGACACGGCAGAACGCCACCTTGCGCGCCGGGCTGGCGCATGTGGACGACCGCACCCCCACCGGCGGCTCCCGCCGCTCCACCCTGCTGGAGCTCGGCGGCCGGCAGCGGGCGACCGACCGGCTGGAGATCGACGCCAAGGCGGAGCTCGCACTCGGTGGCCGGGACGACAGCATCGACTTTCCGCAGAGGATGACGGCCGGAGTGCGCTGGCGAGCGACGGAGGGGGTGGATCTGACGGGCGCCTACCAGCTCGCGACGGGTGGTTCGGTCGATGCCGGCAATGCGCGCGTCGGGTTCGAGCTGCGGCCGTGGGCGGGCGCCCGCGTCGCCGCCACCGCCAACCGCCAGTCGATCACGGAGCTCGGCACACGCTCCTACACGGCGTTCGGGCTCGCCCAGTCGCTTCCCGTCTCGGAGCGCCTGACGATCGACGCCAGCCTGGACGCCAACACCACGCTGGGCCGGTTCGACCGCGGCGCGATCCTGAACCCGGAGCAGCCGGTGGCGACCGGCGGCTTCGTGGGCGCGGGAGCGGCGCTGACCGAGGACTTCGCCGCCGCCACCTTGGGCGCCACCTGGCGGGGCGAGCGCTGGACCGCCGCCGGACGCGGCGAGCTGCGCCGCGGTTCGCGAACCGACCGCTGGGCCGTGACGCTCAGCGGCATCCGGCAACTCGGCGAGGGCCGCTCCGTGGGGGGCCGGCTGATCGCCACCGCCGCTCGGGGGGACGTCGGCACGGACACGCGCAACATCGAGGCGTCGGCCGCCGCGGCCATCCGGCCCGCGCGGAGCGCCTGGTCCGTTCTCGACCGCTTCGACTACCGTGAGGACGGCGTCACCAATGCCATCCTGGGCCAGACCGGGCCGGTCGACGGGGAGCGGCTGACGGTGAACGGCGACGCCCGCTCGCGGCGGCTGGTCAACAGCCTGTCGGTGAACTGGACGCCGCGCGGATCGCGCGGGGGCGAGCGATCGGAACGGGGCGAGCTGCAGCTGTTCCTGGGCACGCGCTACAATCTGGAGCGCTATGACGACCTCGACGTGTCCGGCTTGAGCGTGGTCGCCGGAGCCGACGCCGAGATGGCGCTCCACCGCCGGCTGTCGATCGGTGGCCAGGCCAGCGTGCGCGCCGGCGCGGGCGGCGGCGCGCGCGCCTACGCCTTCGGCCCGCGCACGACGCTCTCCCCCGCCGCGAACACGACGCTGACGCTCGGCTACAATCTCGCGGGCTTTCGGGATCGCGATTTCGAGGCCGCGCGCGCCACGCGCGAGGGGGTGTTCGTCACGGCCCGCATCAAGTTCGACGCCGGCGGACTGGCCCATCTGTTCGAGTGAGGTTGGCCTGAGGCCGGCACCGGGTTAAGACGGTCGCCTCCCGCGAACCCCCGGCAGGCCGACCATGCTCTTCGACACCCTCGCGCCCCAGCCGGCTGACCCGCTGCTCGGTCTGATCGGCCGCTTCCGCGCCGATCCGCGCGGGCGCAAGATCGACCTGGGCGTGGGCGTCTATTTCGACGCGCACGGCGACACGCCGGTGTTCAAGGCGGTGAAGCTCGCCGAGCGCCAGCTGTGGGAGCACCAGGAGACCAAGCGCTATCTGGGTCCCGAGGGGGACCGCGAGTTCACCGCGGCGGTGTCCCGCCTCCTCCTCGACGGAACCGGGGTGGACGGGCGGTGGATCGCGCTGCAGACGCCGGGTGGCACCGGAGCGGTTCGCCTGGGGCTCGAGACGCTGAAGCGGGTCGGCGTGAAGCGGGTGCTGCTCGGCCTGCCGAGCTGGCCGGTTCACGCCAACATCCTGGACGCGCTGGAGCTGGAGACGGTCTCCTACCGACACTACGACCCGGTGGCCGGCGAGGTCGACATCGCCGCGCTGATGGAGCGCGTGGAGAGCGCCGGACGCGGGGATGCGCTGGTGATCCATGGCTGCTGCCACAATCCTTCCGGGGCCGACCTGACCGAGGCGCAATGGGCCACGCTCGCGGACGCGCTGGCGCGGCGCGGGGTCGTGCCGCTCATCGACCTCGCCTACCACGGTCTCGGCCGAGGTCTTGTGGACGATCTCGTGGGCGTGCGGACGGTGCTCGCGCAGGCGCCGGAGGCGATGGTCGCCTACAGCTGCGACAAGAACTTCGGCCTGTATCGCGAGCGCACCGGCGCGCTGTTCACCGTGGCGGACAGCGCGGCGGCGGCCAACCGCGTGGAGGGGCACCAGCATGCGATCGCGCGCGCCAACTGGTCGATGCCGCCCGACCACGGCGCGGCGGCGGTGCGAGTGATTCTGAACGACGAGGCGCTGGAACCGATCTGGCGTACGGAGCTGGACATCATGCGCGACCGCATCCGGTCCGTCCGGGCCGCGCTGTCGGGCGCGGACACGCCGATCGCGACGGCCGCGGTCGGCCGTCAGAACGGGCTGTTCTCGCTTCTGCCGCTCCCCCCCCGGCAGGTCGCCCATCTTCGCGAGAGCCACGGCGTCTACATGGCCGACAGCGGCCGCATCAACGTCGCCGGGCTGACCGATGACAACCTGCCCCACTTCGTCGACGCGCTGCGCTCGCTGGAGCCGGTCACGGCATGAGCGAACCGCTGCGGCTGTTCAACTCGCTGACGCGCCGGCTCGAGACCTTCGCGCCCGTCCATCCCGGCGAGGCGCGGGTCTACAGCTGCGGCCCGACGGTCTACAACGACCAGCACATCGGCAACATGCGCGCCTATCTGTTCGCCGACGTGCTCGGCCGGACGCTGAGCCACCTCGGCTATCGACTCACCCATATCATCAACATCACCGATGTCGGACATCTCCAGTCCGACGCCGACGAGGGCGAGGACAAGCTGGAGGCGGCGGCGCGGGTCGAGGGTGGCACCGCGTGGGACGTGGCCGCGCGGCACACGGCGACCTTCCTGATCGACATCGACAGGCTGAACATCCGATCGCCCTTCAAGTGGGCCGTGGCGACCGACCATATCGGCGAAATGGTCGACTTCGCCAAGTCGATCGAAGACCGCTGCTACCCTCTCGAGGACGGCCTCTATTTCGATACCTCGCTAGTTCCCGACTATGGGCGCCTCTCCGGCACCGCACCGGACGAGCGGGAAGCGCGGATCACGGCCGTGGCGGGCAAGCGGCGGCCGGAGGACTTCGCGGTGTGGCGGACATTCGCCGACACCGATCGGCGGCAGATGGAGTGGGACAGCCCGTGGGGGCGGGGCGCGCCCGGCTGGCACCTGGAATGTTCGGCGATGAGCCTGAAGTATCTCGGCTCTCCCTTCGACATCCACACCGGCGGCATCGATCACCGCGAGATCCACCATCCCAACGAGATCGCCCAGAACCAGGCGCACAGCGACTGCGCGACCACGGGCGCCAACCTGTGGATGCACAACAACTTCCTGGTGACACGCGCGGCGAAGATGTCGAAGTCGTCGGGCGACTTCCTGACGCTTCAGCGGCTGGTCGACCGCGGCCTCCACCCGCTCGCCTATCGGCTGATGTGCCTTCAGGCCCATTATCGCGGCGAGCTCGAATGGAGCTGGGAGGGCGCGATCGCCGCGCTGACCCGGCTGAAGCGGTTGGTGATCGCGGTCGGGTCTTTGCGCGAGCGGGCCGCGGACGCGCCGATCGGTGGCGCACTGACCCCCGGCGCGCTGGAGCGGCTCGCGCGGTTCGAGACGGCGATCCGCGACGACCTCAACACGCCGCGCGCGCTCGTCGAGCTGGAGGAGACGCTGTCGGATGGAGGGCTCGAGGCTCCGGTCCGACTGGGACTGGCCGCCACCATGGACGAGGTGCTTGGTCTGAGGCTGACCACGCTCGACAGGCGAGAGTTGCGCGTACGGCCGAAAGACGCCGCCCTCACGGAAGCCCAGGTGGAAGCCGCGCTCGAACGGCGGCGCCAGGCCCGGGCAGTTCGCGACTTCGCCGCCGCCGATGCGGCGCGCGAGCTCCTTATGGCCGCCGGTGTCGAGGTGATGGACGGTGATGGGCTCGGCTGGGATTGGTCGCTGCGCTGAATTCGACTCACCGCAAGCTTCGGAACCGACCGGCCTCTTCAAGCTTTTGTGCATTGATCTGAGTTTGTATGCAGTCACCCGACTGTCACAGATCAGTCCAGGACGGAAGGGAAGCGGTGCAAGACGACGGTTCCGACATTCTGCGCGTGCCCGTTCTGGAGGAGGATCTCACCGTTGGCATCCGCGAGAAGGTGACCGGCCGGGTTCGAGTTCACACCCGCGCGGAGGACGAGAGTCTCGTGCTGAAGCGCGATCTGTCCCGCAGCCGGGTCGTGGTCGAGCGGATGCCAGTCGGGCAACCCGTCGATCGGGTGCCCGAAGAGCGGATGGAGGGTGATGTCCGCATCATTCCCGTCTTCGAGGAGCGCCTCGTGGTCACGCGGGAACTCTGGCTGGTCGAGGAGCTTCACATCCGCCGCGAGACCATCGTCGAGGCGGTCGACGTGCCGGTCACCCGCCGCGTCACCCGCGTCGACATCGACCGAGACACAGGACCACAACAGGAGGATTGAACATTATGGCCGTACCCCCGCACACTCCCGAAGGCGCTCCACCGCGCGATATCCAGGTCGAAGAAAAGTCGACGAACTGGCTGGCCTGGCTGCTGTTGCTGGCCGGTTTGATCGCGCTTCTCTGGTGGTTGTTCAGCCGCGATCACGATGTCGATCGCGCCGCCGTAGGGACGCAAGCCGCCACCACCGACACCGGCATGACCGGTGCGGACAATGCGATGATCGTCGACAATGGCATGGCCGCCGATACCACCGGAGTGACCGACCCTAACGCCATCTCCGAAGGGATCGACCGCCCGCTGTCTCAGTTGCCGAACTATGTCGCCGGAACCGATCCGACCCCTGCCACCTTCACGTTCGAGCGCCTGAACTTCGATACGGACAGCACCAAGATCAAGGCGGGTGACGAGGCTGAGGTCCGCTCCATCGCGGCCGCGCTGAAGAACCGCGGCACGGCGCGCATCAAGGTGACCGGCTATGCCGATCCGCGCGGCACCAAGCCCTACAACCAGCGGCTCGCCACCGAGCGCGCCGATGCCGTGAAGCAGGCGCTGGTGGCCCAGGGCGTCGCGGCGGATCGGATCGAGACGGAGGGCGGCGGCGAGACGATGCCCGCCAACGCCGGCTCGGTCCAGCAGGCGCGTGCCGAGGCCCGCCGGGCGCAGATCACGCTTCTGTCCCGCTAACGACATCCCACCCCCAATCCACGAAGGAGACCACACTCATGTCACGCACCCTCACCGCCCTGTTCGACACCCGCGACGACGCCGAGGCCGGCCGGCAAAGGCTGATCAACGCCCGTGTCGACGCGGACGACATCCGCATCCACGACAAGGACCATATCAGCGATGCCGGCTATCAGCGCCTTGAGGACGCCGGCCTCTGGGCGTCGGTCAAGAACGCCTTCCTGCCTGACGAGGATCGCCATGTCTACGAGGAAGGCCTGCGCCGCGGCGGCTATCTGCTGGTCGCGGATGTCGATAGCGATGACATCGACGATGCGATCCGCGCGCTCGAGACGACCAAGGGTGTCGATATCGAGGAGCGGGCCGCCGGTTGGCGCGCCGAAGGGTGGCAGACGCCCGCCTACGCCGAAGGTCGCGCCGACTACGGGCGCGAGGATTACGGCCGGACCGGCCAGGACGGAGAGCGACTGGAGGTCGTCGAGGAGCAACTCGTCGTCGGCAAGCGCGAGGTCGAGCGCGGCGGTGTTCGCGTACGCTCCTACGTGACCGAAAAGCCGGTCCACGAGCAGGTGACGCTGCGCAAGGAGCACGTGAACGTCGATCGGCGTCCGGTCGATCGCGATGCCGCCGGCATCGGGGGCGACGCCTTCCAGGAGCGCACCGTGGAGCTGACCGAGACCAGCGAGGAAGCGGTTGTCGGCAAGCAGGCTCGGGTTGTCGAGGAGGTCGTCGTCAGCAAGGACGTGGACACGGTCACCGAGGAGATCGACGACACCGTGCGGCGCAAGGACGTGGAGGTCGAGCAGATCGACACCACCGATCGCGTGCGCGATGACGGGACCGACCGCCCCCGCACCATGTGATCCGCGCGCGGCATCCGTTTGCCGCGCCACGAAACGAACGTCCGCGCTCTCCTTGGAGAACGCGGACGTTCGTCTTTTGGCATCCACGGATTGACACCCACGCATCGATCGCGACGCTTGCCATTGCGCGCACCGGCGGCTTTGCTGCCCGGCGCAATCACGGGCGTTCTTCAGCATGGCCAGCACGGCATCCGGCAGCATCGGACGGCAACTCGGTCTGAGGGCCGACGAGCGGCCCGCGCTCTATTGCGAGATCGCCGACGCGGCCACCGACACCGACCTGCCCTTCTGGACGGTGCTGATGCTGGCGGGCGCGATCGCGACGCTGGGCCTCGTCCTCAACTCCACCGCAGTGGTGATCGGCGCGATGCTGGTCGCCCCGCTCCTGGGTCCGCTGCTCGGCCTGTCGCTGTCGGTTGCGGTCGGCGACGGGCGATTGTTCGTGCAGACGGCGCTGTCGATCCTGGCCGGAGCGACGGCGATCGTGGCGCTCGCCGCGCTCGTCACCTGGTTGCTGCCGATCGACACCGTGACCGACGAGATCGCCGCGCGCACGCGCCCCAACACGCTCGACCTGCTGATCGCCATCTTCTCCGGCCTGGCGGGCGCGGTGGTCATGGCCTCGCGCGAGACGCGGCTGTCGGGGTCGATCCCAGGCGTGGCCGTCGCGGTGGCGCTGGTGCCGCCGCTCGGTGTGGCGGGCTTCGGCATCGGCACCGGATTCCAGTGGCCGATCATCAGCGGCAGCCTGCTGCTGTTCGGCGCGAACCTGGCGGGCATCGTGCTGAGCGGGTTGGCTGTGTTCCTGGCGGTCGGCATGCACCGGCCGGAGGTCGTCGCGCGCGCCAAGGCGTGGCACACGGAGGATCGCGCCACCGGGCTCGCCCGCAGCTGCGAGGGGCTGACGCTGCCCCGCACGCTCGACGTCGCCTCCTCGCCGCTCAAGCGCATGGCGCTGACCGCGCTGTTCGTCGCCGCCGTGTCCTTTCCGCTCGCCAGGTCCTTCGCCCACATCGTGCGCGAGGTGAAGGTGGCGAGCGCGGCCGACGCGGCCAAGACGGAGCTGGAGGCGGACGGCGGCACGCTGGTGCTGGAACGGGCGATCGAGCAGTCCGGCGACGATGCCGCCGTCACCTTCCGCATCGCCACGCAGACGCGGGTGGACGACGAGGAGCGTGAGCGGCTCGCCCGCACGATGACACGTGCGGCGGGCGAGCCGGTGACGCTGACGCTGACGCAGATCGTCGTCCCCAGCGGCAAGCTGGCCGAGGCGGCGCGCGAGCTGCCGAGCGCGCCACCCCTGCGCGCCGTGACCCCGCCGGCCACCACCGCCGACCTGCTGCGCCCATTGCAGGAGCGGTTGGCCGACGGCCTGTCGGGCGTGCTCCTGCCCGCCGGAGCGCGGCTGGTGGGGGCAAGTCTTCAGATTTCGCCCAACGGCGCCCCCGCGCTGTCGGTCGTCTATGGCGGCGCGGAACCCCTGTCGCCGGACGCGGCTGCGCTGGTCGCCAGACAGGCCGCGCGGGCGCTCGACATCGACCCCGCTTCGGCGGTCCCGGTCTTCCTGCCGCTCGGCGAACGCGCGCTGCCGTCGCCCGACGGGGCGGCCCGGCTGCGCGGTGACCTGCGCCGCTGGCCGCGCCTCGCCGCGACCGTGCTGGGCACGGGCGAGCGGGCGGACGATGCGGCGGCCCGGCTCGCCACCTCGTCGCCCGGACAGGTGACGCGCGCGGAGGGGGCGGCCGGTCTGCGCCTGTGCGTGCGCGGCGCCGACGACCCCCCGGGTTGCCCCGCTCCGCCCGCTCCCGATGGCGCCACGTTGCCTTAGAGCCGCGCTTCGCCCAAGAGTCGCGCGCGTATGATTCCCGAGTTCCACACCGGCCGCTGGTCCGCATCCTCCTGGCGCGCCCACGAAGCCCGCCAGCAGCCGGACTATCCCGACGCCGCCGCGCTCGCCGACGCGGAGGCGACCATCGCCTCCTATCCGGCGCTGGTCTTCGCGGGCGAGGCGCTGGCGCTCAAGGCGCGGCTGGCGCGCGTCATGGCGGGCGAGGCGTTCCTGCTGCAGGGCGGCGACTGCGCGGAAAGCTTCGCGGAGTTCAACCCGCACTCCATCCGCGACACCTTCCGCCTCATTCTCCAGATGGCGGTCGTGCTCACCTTCGCCTCCAAGCTGCCGGTGGTGAAGGTCGGTCGCATGGCCGGCCAGTTCGCCAAGCCACGCTCCAGCCCGACCGAGCGCCAGGGCGAGGTGGAGCTGCCGGTCTATCGCGGCGACAACGTCAACGACATCGCCTTCACCGCCCCCGGGCGCACGCCCGACCCGCAGCGCATGGTGCGCGGCTACGCGCAGTCGGCGGCGACGCTCAACCTGCTGCGCGCGCTGGCGCATGGCGGCTACGCCAACCTGCACCAGGTCCACCGCTGGACGCTCGACTTCATGGGCCAGTCCAAATGGGCGGACCGCTATGCCGACGTGGCCGACCGGATCGGCGAGGCGCTCGACTTCATGGCCGCGTGCGGGATCAGCCCGGAGACCGACCCGCGGCTGCAGGGCACCGAGTTCTACACCAGCCACGAAGCGCTGCTGCTGCCGTTCGAGCAGGCCATGGTGCGCACCGACCAGCTGACCGGCGAGACGCTCGACACCTCCGCCCACTTCCTGTGGATCGGCGACCGTACGCGCTTTCCTGGCTCGGCTCATGTCGAACTGCTGCGCGGCGTGATGAACCCGCTCGGCATCAAGTGCGGGCCGGCCCTGGCACCGGACGAGCTGATCCGCCTGCTCGATGTGCTCAACCCCCGGCGCGAGGCGGGGCGGATCACGCTGATCACCCGCTACGGCCATGACCGGCTGGAGCGCCACCTGCCCGGGCTCGTGCGCGCCGTGGAGCGCGAGGGCCATGCCGTGGTGTGGAGCTGCGATCCGATGCACGGCAACACGCGGGTGGCGAACGGGTACAAGACACGTCCCTTCGACCTCATTTTGCGGGAGGTGGCCGCCTTCTTCAGTGTCCACCGGGCGGAAGGCAGCCACGGCGGCGGCATCCACGTGGAGATGACTGGGCGCAACGTCACGGAATGCACGGGTGGCGCCGTCGACGTGACCGAGCTCGACCTGGCCGACCGCTATCACACCCATTGCGATCCCCGGCTGAACGCGGATCAGTCGCTGGAACTCGCCTTTCTGCTGGCCGAGATCCTGAACGCGCGGGAACGCGATCGGGCGGAAGCGGCCTAGGCGCGGGGCCGCACGGAAATCGTCCCGCTGGGCTCCAGCACCAGTTCCTGCGCCTCGGACAGCTGGGCCAGGCCGTGGCGGCGCAGCGCTTCCTCGATATCGGCCGCGCTGACGGAGTGGCGGGTCCAGGACCGACGATCCGCGTGGCCTTCGCGCGCCAGGACGATCGGTCGGCCCTCGAACCAGCGCGAGGCGGCGCGCGAACGGGCGGCGAGTTGGGCCAGCAGGATGTGGACGACCATCAGAACCGTGGTTGCCGCCAGCGTGCCCCACAGCGGCGCATTGCCCGTCATCGCCCGGCTGAGGTTCGATCCGACGACGATCGCCACGACGATGTCGAGCGCGGCCCATTTTCCGAACACCCGCCGACCCACCAGACGGACGACGAAGAGGCCGTAGAACAGGATCAGGACCGCGCGCGCGCACAGCTGGGCCGCCGTCACCTCGATGGTCCCGAAGAGGGACTGGCTCAGTTCGAACATCGCGCGCACCCAGTGCCGAGAGTGGTACGGGCGGCCGGACTCGAACCGGCACTTCTCTCGAAAACGGATTTTGAGCCGTCTTGAATAGGCTACGCTCCCCTACGCTCGAGTGCGCTGGAGCAGGATATAACGAGCTAGGTCAACCTCTTAGCTCTTCGTATCCTACGCCGGTCCTCGACTGAACGCGATCCGATCCTCCCTGGCGCCGCTCCTATGTGGCTCCTGGAAACCGGGTCCAGCCAGGAGCCAGACATGCCTTCCATCAAGCTTACCAAGAGCGTCGTCGACGCCGCCAAAGCCACCACCCGCGATTACGAAATCAGGGACACCATTGTCCCTGGCTTTCTCTGCAAGATAACGCCCGCCGGGCGCAAGACCTTCATGCTCTCGTATCGCACGCCCACGGGCGAGCGACGCAAGCCCGCGCTCGGCACCTACGGCCAGATCACCGTCGATCAGGCGCGCAAGCTCGCCCAAGACTTCCTCGCCTCCGTCCGCGGCGGCGCTGACCCGAGCCAGGAACGCCAAGTCGCCCGCACAGCCCCGACCGTGAAGGATCTCAGCGACCGCTTCTTGGTCGAGCACTCGGAGGCGCGGAACAAGCCATCGACCGTCAGAGGCAACCGGATCACGCTCAAGCCCATGTCCTGCCCGCTCTAGGCAAAATGAAGGTCGCCGACGTGAAGCGGTCCGACGTCGCGGATCTGATCGGCCGCCTGCGGGACCGGCCAACCGCCGCGAACCACTGCCTCTCCCTGCTCCGCAAGATGTTCAACCTTGCCGAGCTCTGGGGCTTGCGGCCGGACGGCACGAACCCGTGCCGGCACGTCAAGAAATACACCGGCTCGAAGCGCACCCGCCTCATGACGGATGACGAGCTGGCCCGACTCTATGCCTACCTCGATCATGCGGACGCCGAAGGCCTGGAGCACCCGCTGCTCACCCTCGCGATTCGACTCCAGTTCGATTTCGACGCACGCATGTCCGAGGTGCTCGAACTCCAGTGGGAGTGGATCGACGTCGCGCACCGCCGCGTCGTCTGGCCCGACAGCAAGACCGGCGGAATGTCAAAGCCGCTCAGCGCCGAAGCCGCGCTGCTGCTGCGCGCGGCGCCGCGCTACGCTGGCTCCAAGTTCGTGATTCCGGCGCTCTTCGACGGCTCGAAGCCGATGTCGAAGCACACCTACTGGGCCGGCTGGCGGCGCATCCTGGAACGAGCGGGCCTGCCGCATTGCGGGACGCACGCGGTCCGGCACCGAGCCGCCACCGACATCGCCAACTCCGGGGTGCCGGTGAAGGTCGGCATGGCGCTCACCGCCCACAAGACGGTCACGATGTTCATGCGCTACGTCCATACCGAGGACGATCCGATCCGCCAGGCTGCGGAGACCGTCGCTTCGCGCAGGCGCATCGTTGTGCAGGGCGCGGCTCCGACGGCTGAGAGTGGCTTCGACGACAAGCAGCCCGAAGATCCTGCGACCGCCGCCGCGATGGCTGCACCGAGGGCGGTCAAGGCGATCGTCGATCGCCGATCAACAAGCACGGGGCTCGGCAACTATCGCCCCTACCATAACCGCAAGGGCGAGAACCGCCCCGCCCCACCGAAGCCTGGCCGTGGGATCACGCAGGTCGAGGAGACCGAGCATGTCTGATTGCCGCAATCCCGAGGGCCGCTGGCCACCGCTGGAGATCATGCGGCGGGCCAAGGAGGTCGACGACACGGGCCTGATCCCGTTCGTGGATACCGAAGCCGCCGCCCGCTTCCTCGCGCTCAGCCCGCATTCGCTGGAATGTTACCGCTCGCTCGGTGGAGGAGGACCTGCGGCCGAGCCAGCTGTACCGGTGGCGGCGCGATCTGGCGGAGCCCGCAACGCCCAGCTTCGCGGCGCTGACCGTCGCCTGCGAGCCGGAGCCGGTCGCGGCGGGCGCCGCGGTGGTGCTGGAGATCGGCGGGGCGGTGTTGCGGATCGCGGCGGACGCGCCGCCTGCGTTGGTATCGGCGGTGGTGCGGTCGCTGCGGCGATGATCCCGGTCCGCAGCGACGTTCGGATCTGGCTTGCGACCGGCTGCACGGACATGCGCAGGGGCATGTTCGGGCTGGCATTGCAGGTGCAGCAGGGGCTGAAGCGCGATCCGCACGCGGGTGATCTCTACATTTTCCGTGGGCGGCGCGGCGATCTGGTGAAGGTGCTTTGGCATGACGGCGTGGGCATGTCGCTCTACGCCAAGCGGCTCGACCGGGGCGGTTCGTATGGCCGTCGGCGACCGACGGCGTCGTGGCGATCACCGCTTCTCAGATGGCCTGTCTTCTGGAGGCGATCGACTGGCGTAATCCGCGCACGACGTGGCGACCGCAAGCAGCTGGATGAGCTAAAAAGCTAGGTTCTCCGCGGCTTTCTGCTACTCTGTCGAGCATGGCGGCGATGCCCTCCAGCGATGTCATGGTGCTTCGCGCGGCGCTGTTGAACGCCGAGGCCGAAGCGGCTCGGACCAGGGCCGTCAACGCCGATCTGACGGCGCGGGTCGCGCTGCTCGAGCTTCAGAACGAGAAGATGCGCCGGGCTCTGTATGGCCAGCGTTCCGAACGGGGCCAACTGCTGATCGATCAGCTAGAGCTCGGGTACGAGGACCTGGAGGCGAGCGCGGGCGAGGACGAGGCGCTGAGCCAGCGCGCCGCGATCGGCACCGACGTCGAGGCGTTCACGCGGGCGCGCCCCTCGCGCAAGCCGTTGCCCTCGCATCTGCCGCGCGAGCGGGTCGTCGTTGCGGCCCCAACAAGCTGCCCATGCTGCGGGTCGGACCGGCTGTCCAAGCTAGGCGAGGACGTGACGGAGACGCTGGAGGTGATCCCGCGCCAGTGGAAGGTGATCCAGACCGTTCGCGAGCGGTTCGCCTGCCGAGCGTGCGAGGCGGTGAGCCAGCCACCAGCGCCGTTCCACGCTACCCCGCGCGGGCTGTTCGGGCCGAGCTTGCTCGCCATGATCATGTTCGAGAAGTTCGGGACGCACCAGCCGCTCAACCGGCAGCGGGACCGGTACGCGCGCGAAGGCGTCGACCTCAGCCTGTCGACGCTGGCCGACCAGGTCGGTGCCTGCGCCGCGGCGCTCCGGCCGCTTCACCTGCTGATCGAGGCGCACGTTCTCGCCGCCGATCGCCTCCACGGTGACGATACCACCGTGCCGGTGCTGGCCAAGACCAAGACCGATGTTGGCCGGCTGTGGACCTATGTCCGTAATGATCGACCGTTCGCCGGTCCAGCGCCGCCTGCTGCCCTGTTCCGCTACTCGCGCGACCGCCGGGCCGAGCACCCGGTCGGGCATCTCGCCGGCTATCGCGGGATCCTGCAGGCCGACGCTTATGCTGGTTACAACGCCCTGTTCCGCGCCGATCGCGCGCCCGGGCCGCTCGCCCGCGCGCTGTGCTGGGCCCACGCGCGTCGCAAGTTCTTCGAGCTGGCCGACGTCGCCGCGCAGCTGAAGCGGCGCAAGGGTGCGCCAGTGATCTCCCCGATCGCGGCCGAGGCGGTCCGGCGCATCGACGCGGTGTTCGAGGCCGAGCGCGCCGTCAACGGCAGGTCCGCCGCCGACCGCCTTGTCATGCGCCGGGAGATCGCCGCCCCGCTCGTCACCGAGCTGGAGCAATGGCTCCGGTCCCAGCGCGCCGCGCTCGCCCGCCACAACCCGGTCGCGGGTGCCATCGACTACATGCTCAAGGACTGGCCGGCGTTCACTCGGTTCCTCGCCGATGGGCGCATCTGCCTGACCAACAACGCCGCAGAACGCGCCCTGCGCGGCGTGGCCCTCGGCAGGAAGGCATGGCTGTTCGCCGGTTCCGACCGCGGCGGCGAGCGCGCCGCGTTCATGTACACGCTGATCGGCACCGCGAAGCTCAACGACATCGACCCGCAGGCCTGGCTCGCCGACGTCCTCGCCCGCATCGCCGACACGCCCCAGCACCAGCTCGCCCAGCTGCTGCCCTGGAACTGGCAGCCGCCCGCCGCCCTGCTCAGGGCAGCATAGCAACGGCCCTCACCGAAGGCTTACGCAGGTCCGCACGCCGCGCGATGTCCGCCACGCTCGCCCCCGGCTCGCACGCCGCCGCCACCAGCGCCCGCTTCTGCTCGTCCGTCCAGACCCGGCGTCGTTCCACGCCCGATATCAAGGTCACCTGGCTCATCGCACCGTCGCTAACACCGGTGCAAACACCGTCGCTTGCACCAGTCCTACGTCAGCCAGCAGCCCTTACCCGGCAAGGCGGCCCCCACCGGAGGCGTACGCATCATCATCGCGCACGGCAGATGCTATGATCATGGGGGCGTGGCAGAACTTAAGCGCGCGTTCCGCTGAGTGCTCTGAACGATTCTCGCCGCTCGTCGAGATCGGCGTGGCAGCGCTCCAGCTTTTCTCGGAAAGCCGCCGGTCGCAAGTTCACCACTTACGGCTAACGCGATTCGACGCCCCGCCGCTTCTCATCCCTACGTCGGAAGTCGGTTTCGAGAAGGTCATTCCGTTCCCGATCCACTATCCTAATCGGGACGGTCGGGCTGCTTAGCGTACGATTCCGAACATCTTCTAGCCGGTCCCCCACTTGGAAAGAAATGCGGATGCTCGTTGAACCACGTTCATCGCTTTAGGAGGAAGTGTCACATCTTTGCCGACCAGCTTTGGCGCTCATGATGGGGCGCAGAGCAGTCATCCTGCACGACGGAGCCGACTAGGCCAACCGACGCGGATCAAGGTTTCATCCGGGCCATTCAGGGCGAACTCATACATGTCCCACGGCTTGTCGCTTGGCCCTTCCGGCTCGATTATCTCGCCAGCGACGGCAGCCGCCACGGCGTCCACATCTTCCCGGTAGAGGTAGAGCCCGAACGGGTTGCGGCCACGCACCAACCATCCCGCAACAGCGGGGTTGAGGTGAATATCCCCACCCCCGCCGTCGCTCAGCATTCGGTAATCATCGGGGCTCCCATCGTCGCGCGTAAAGCCTAGACGCTCGAAGAAGGATTGCGCCGCGTCGAGATCGTTGCAGGGCAAGATCGCCGTCAGCCGCTGTTGCATGGCAGCCTTCCCCCCTCAGTGATGCGCTTGAGCAGCGTGACCAGCAAGGCCGCGAATTTGCCCACGGGATCTAGGTCAGGATCGAATACGGTTACGGTGAGGCCACGACACCGGCGGTCGGACACAAGCCCTCGCAACACATGGACCAACGTGTCAGGGTCGATGCCTGGGCTGCCCGGCGAGTCGACTGCCGGCATAATGGATTGGTCGAGAACATCGACATCGAAGTGAACCCAGAACGGCCAATCACGACGGTCGAGCGTTGCCATTACGCAAGCCAGCAGTTCAGCCGCCCTTAGCTTAGCAGCCTCGAACACGTCGATGCGCGTAATTGCAGTGTCAGCGATGTCGGGCCAGGCAAAGTCCAGATCGCGACTCTCCCGTTCACCGAGCTGAACGACGGCGTCGTCCGGCACAAGCGGCCCAGTCACGTTCGGCCACTCTGTCATCAACCGTTCACCGCGACCGGTGGCGAGCGCCAGGTCCATACCAGCGACCGCACCAAGCGACGCGTGCGGGTTGTAGTTGCCGGGATGTCGGAAATCGCTGTGGCCGTCCACGTGGACGAGCGAGAGCGGACCCAAACGCCGTTGCCCGACAAGCGCGCCAAGCAGCACCGAGCAGTCGCCGCCCACTACAAACGGGAAGTCGCCGACGCGCCCCACGGCTTCGACTTCATCGGCCAACGTCAGATTGAAGGCCCGCATAGCTGGACCGTTGCGCAGCCGCGATCCTTGCTGCGCTTCTGCCTCATAAATCGGACGCGGCAGATCGACAATGCGCATGGGCCGGATCGCTTCAACCAGCCCCGCCGCCGTGAGCGCCATAGGTGCGCGCCAAGAGCCTGGCTCGTGACCCGGACGTAACGGGCGCAGGCCAAGGTTTGATGGCGCGCGTATCAAAACTACACTCACGGGCGCAACCTACCGCCGAGCTGGACCCTTTGCCAGCAGCGACGACCAATGGTGTCACAACCGGTTCGGTTTCGATGCTAAGGCAAGGGACGGTCGCAAGCGCCCCAACGACGATTGTCGCGCCTTAGAACGAAGCCTCAGCCGCAGTGTACTGAGAATACAAGGCGTGCCATTGCCCATGCTGAGCCTAGTGGCTGAATTTACCGTGCGTCTTCAATCCAAGCTCGACCTGCTTGGTAGTCGATCGTTAGCCTCAGGTCGGCAAAGGCGTTCCCCCCGATCGCGCCCTCGACAGGCCCCGCCATCATCGCCGACATCATGCGCGTGAAGTTCGCATCCGGCCGCTCCGTAAACCACACGGGGCCGACCGCGACCCCGGCGATGCTGACGTCGGGCACCTCGATCATCCGAGCACCCGTCCCATGCTGAGCATTTTTCATGACGCGCCAATCCGGATGCCGTGCGCGCCAGCCGGCGATACGCGAGGCGGTCGCCATGCTGGTCGCACGGATGGCAGGTCGTCCATCGCCGACCGCTGCCAGCGCCGCGTCGGTCAGCCAGGTCGTTGCACCGGTGTCCAAAAGCATGGGAACCGCTTCGCCTGCTATCGTGACCTCTACTCGCGGAAACTGCTTGAGCGGCGGCGGTGCCTCGCGTGGCGGCAGCGCGATCGGCAACTCGCGACCTTTGGCTTCGCAATCGAGCAGCAACTCGCCCTTCGCATAGTCCAGCGTCCATCGGTTGCCGGCGAACCAGCTTTGCCCGAGCAACCCGTCGACCTTCTCCGGCCAGTTCGGGACGGGAAACACGGTCGGCATCACGAGCAACGGCCCTGGGATCGGCGGCATGTCGGCTCGCGTCGCCGCTGGTGGAGCGGCGATCGCTGCTGACGGACCGAGCTCCGCGGCAAGTTCTGGCGGAGGCGGGCTGACTGCCAAGCCGGCACGGCTCGCTGCCTCCCGCGAGAGCAGCGAGCCGCCCCCGCCGGTATCGGTGAACAGCGTCAGCGTCGCGCCCTTGACTGGATAGCGCACGAACACGCGACCGTCCCGGAACACTGCATCTAGTCGCCGGCACGCGCCTTTCGCGTCGGCCGTCTGAGCCGTCACGATGCCCACAAGCGCGCAAGCCCAAGCTCTCCACATGCGCAGTCCTTCCGTTTTGCTCATGTTTGCGCCTCCGCCAGCGCGAATCGTTATTGTCATCGGCTAGCGTCGCGGCTCGTACAGGTGGAGCGCAGTGCCTCCCGTGTAGTTGGTCGATGCGAGAACATCCAGTTCCAGCGTTTCGCCGAGATCGTGAAATAGCGATTGACCACCTCCGTAGGCGACCGGCCGGGTGATGATGGCATATTCATCGATCAGCCCGGCTTGCGACAGGGACTGGGCGAACCGTGCTCCGCCCCAGGCGATGATTTCTCCACCAGGCTGGTCCCGCAAGGCCGCGATCTCGTCGGCAAGGTCGCCCCGCGCGATCGTGGACTGATGCCAGTTCGCGGCTTCGAGCGTGCTGGAGAAAACAACTTTGGGAATCTCGTTCATTGGGGCGGCGTATGGGTCGTGCGAGGTTGGCCAGGTGGTTGCCATCTGTTCATAGGTGACGCGCCCCATGATGTGCGTTCCGGCGTTACGAATCCGGTCGAGTTTCCACCGTTTCAGTTCGGGAGGTTCAGCTGTTGCCCCTACCGCTAGCCCAGAGGGTGCCTCGACATACCCGTCGATCGACGCCGTCATAATAAGTACCACCTTGCGCACTATCTGTCTCCTCACCCAGGATTGCCAACCGCTTCGAGCGCCCAGCGAATTTGCTTGACCGAAACGCCGGCTATGCACGTTTCATGAGAGCGAACGCCGAATTAGCCGGCGCGCCGCGCTGATAGACCTGTTCGATCCAGAGCATCGCCATAGGCTCCAGCAAGCGGGCGGTCCGTAGCGGGCCACCATCCAGAGCCTCAAATCCAAGGTCGCTCACCAGCCGCATGGCTGTGTGCTTTGCCGTCTCATGATCGGACGCCACAAACATGGCGGGCGGGGCGGGGTAGCCCGACACGGCAGCCATTACCTCAAATCCGACTTGGTTCATTGTTTTCACGACCAGGGCGCCCGAGGCGAGCGCTGCAACCTTTTCGCCCGCGCTCGTGTCGAACCCGAAATCAAGTTCCATCCCACTGTCGCTAAAGCGAATAGGGTTGGTGACGTCGATCAGCACTCGGCCTTGAAGATCGCCGCAATTGGCTATGGCGTCGGCCGCCGCCGCCCAGGGAACGGCCAAGACGATGACGTCCGCACCCTGGATAGCGTCCGCAGGCGGGGCGATTTTAGCTCCCCCCGCGGCTTCCGCCGTGTTCCCGTGTTCGGGCTTGGCAGGTGTGGAAACCCCATACGCAATTTCATGGCCGCACCGCGCCCATCCTTTTCCCAGCGCTCCCCCGACATTGCCTGCACCGATGATCGCTATCCGCATGGTTCACCTCACACCGAAATCTAGTTGTTGCTCTTCAGCAATGCGCCCGGGCGAGAGCAAGCCCGAGGATGATCGCGCGGGGCACCGAGCACGAGCCGCAGCGATAGGGCCGAGGCAGCCAGCGCAATGCAATCGTTGGAAAGATATCACCTCACGTGCCCTTCCGAACACTGGTCATCACGAATACGCCCTCGCGAGCGCGAATCCGATGATATCGGTGAGCGCATGTGCAATCATGCAGGCGACGAGATCACGCCGCTACAGATAGAGGGCGGTCAGGATGATGGTGCCGAACGCCACGACGATGAGCTGCGACGGCGCCCACCCGCCGGCATGAGCCGCGATGAACACCGCTCCCGACAGAATCGCGGCCAACCAACGCCGTTCGGTCAGCATCGTGAGCCGCTCGATGGTGTAGCCGCGATAGATGATTTCCTCGACCACGCCGGCGCGCAGCATCGTCGCGGTCTGGAGCCACAGCGGCACGGCCACGATGCTGCGCGTTGTCGCCATGTCCTGGTGAAGCCCGAGGAGCGGGAAGATGACCGCGAAGCACAGCATGGCGCTCGCCATCAGCGGCACGACGAAGATGACGCCCCACAAGAAAGTGCCGATGGTGGGTCGCCGGAGGCCGATGGATCCCAGCGGCTGCCATTCGATCACGAGAACCCAGGCGAGAACGATCAGCCCGATTGTCCACCAGACCAAATCGCGCGTCAGGCGGGCGCTGAGCAGCGGGTTGGACATCGCACCGGCTAGTCCGGTTAGCGGCAATCCCCACGCGATTAGCAGCCCGACCATTCCAAGGATGAAGGGTCCCTCTGGCCGGAGAACAGCGTTCGTTCGCCCGTGACTCACCATGGCGCTCCCATCAGGTAAACGTTTACATATCGTACTCTCTTCAGTAGGGGAAGCACGGATGAGCGATTTTATAGAGGGCCTTGGGCCAGCCTATTTTGCCCATCTCCTACTGCGTCTCGCCGACGAGTTTGTCCGAGGATTCTGACCTGCTCCCCAGAATTCATGCCATTGGTAGGTTAGCTCGTCAGATGGAGACGAGCGATGCGGCGAAGCCGATTTACCGAGGATCAGATCATAGGTGTGCTGCGCGAGCATGAGGCTGGGCGTGAAGACGGCCGATCTGTGCCGTAAGCACGGGATCAGCGATGCGACCTTTTACAACTGGAAGTCGAAGTACGGCGGGCTGTCGGTGTCCGACGCGGCGCGGTTGCGGGCGCTCGAGGATGAGAACCGACGGCTGAAGAAGCTGCTGGCGGAATCGATGCTGGACGTGTCGGCGTTGAAGGATCTGCTGGGAAAAAACTGACCCGGTCTGCGGAGCGCTACGCTGCGGTGGAGAAGCTGATGGCCGATCACGGCTTTTCCGAGCGTCGCGCCTGCAGGCTGATCGGGGTCAATCGGTCGGCATGGCAATATGAGCCGCTTCGCGGGCAGGACGATGCTGTTCGCGAGCGGATGCGCGAGATCGCGAACGAGCGTCGTCGGTTCGGCTATCGACGGCTGGCAATCCTGCTGCGGCGTGAGGGCAAGGGCATGAACCTGAAGAAGGTGTACCGGCTGTATCGCGAGGAGCGGCTGACGGTGCGCAAGCGTGGTGGCCGCAAGCGCGCGCTGGGAACGCGGGCGCCGATGGCGATCCCGCAGGAACCCAATCAGCGCTGGTCGCTCGACTTCGTATCGGACTCGTTGGCCTGCGGCCGGCGGTTCCGCATGCTCAACGTCATCGACGACTACAGCCGGGAATGCCTGGGGTGCATCGTCGATACCTCGCTGTCGGGTCGGCGGGTCGTTCGCGAGCTGAGCGCCATCGCCAAGCGTCGCGGGCTGCCGTGCATGGTGGTCAGCGACAATGGAACCGAGTTGACCAGTCATGCCGTTCTCGCCTGGTGCCAGGACACCGGGGTCGAGTGGCATTACATCGCGCCGGGCAAGCCGCAGCAGAACGGCTTCGTCGAAAGCTTTAATGGTCGCTTGCGCGACGAGTGCCTGAACGAGCACCTGTTCCCATCACTGGCTGCGGCGAGACGGATCATCGAGGCATGGCGGACGGACTACAACACCGTGCGTCCGCACAGCAGCCTTGGCGGGTTGGCACCCGCCGAGTTTACCAACCGCCCCCGCGAGGGGCATATGGACACCGAAGCTAAGTTATTAGCGGCCTGAAAAGGGGGAGCAGGTCAGCTCGCCTCAGTGAAAGCGCTCTTCGCGATCGAGCTGGTCCAGCATTTGGGCCATGCGCTTTGCCCGTGTTTCGGGCCGTTTCGCGGTCTGGAGCCGGTAGTAAATTGGGTAGAGGTTTTTGCGGTCCAGCGTTCCGAAAAACGCTTTGGCGACCGGACGGGTCTCTAAGGCATCCAAGAAGTCTCCTGGGATCACCATTGCCGCCTGGCCGTCATAGGCGGATGCCCAACGACCATCGGCCTGGGGTGCTTCAACATGCGCCAGACCTGCGGGCGTCATCCGTCCCTCGTCGATCAGCCGCGTCGCATGCTCTCGGTTCTTTGCAGACCAGTTCGATCCCGGCTTGCGCGGCGTGAGGCGCTGAAGGAAGGAGACCTCGTCCAGCGGCCGCTTCTGGCCGTCGATCCACCCGAAGCGGATCGCCTCGATTGCGCAGTCGGTCCAGGTCACGGACGCGATGCCCGACTGCGGAGGTAGGCGAGCGAATCGGGCAAGCCGGTTCGCTCGCCTAAGGTCAAGTCGTGCTTCTCCATCATATCGCCAGACCTGCCGATTACATCGGGTACTTGATGAGGTTCTGAAACACGAGCGGCGCGCGCGCCTGGATGAGGCGGCCGCCCTCGGCCAACTTGCCGACCTCGATCGGCGCGAAGCCGAGCTCGTCGACGAGCTTCGCCACGTCGGTGCTTGCGTCTTCGTGGTCGCTGGAGACGAACACGACGCGTCGGCCGACATCATCCGGAACCGGGCCGGCGAGGACTTTCAGCGGGAGCTGGTTGAACGCCTTGACCAGCTTTGCGCCGGGCACGCGCTCGGCATTGACCTCGGACGTCAGCCGTCCTTGGAACTCCGACTCCTGCACCTCCGGCGGCAGCATGAAGCCGTTGGTCACGTCGACCACGATCTTGCCGGACCAGTCCTTGCGGAAGGCACCGACATCCTTGAACGCGACCGACCCGACCGCGACGAGGATGATGTCGGCCTCAACCGCCTCCTCGACGGGGACGGGCGTGACGCTCGCCCCCAACTCGACGGCAAGGTAAGCCAACGTCCCAGGTCCGCGCGAGTTGGCGATGCGAACAGGGATGTTTCTGGCGGCGAAGAGGCGGGCTAAGGTCGATCCGACCGTACCCGAGCCGATGATGGCATATGTCATTGGTAATCTCCTTTGATGTTCCTGTTTTTCAGCTGGACGCCAGAACAAAGGCGGCGCTGATGCGGATGTCGACGGTGTCACCGATAAGCGGGACGTAGGTCTTCACACCGAAGTCAGAGCGACGGATCGTGGCGGTCCCGTCAAAGCCCACGGTGTAGGCCTTGGCGATCGCGTCCGCGCCGGCGCCGTTGAAGACAGCCTTCAGCGTCACGGGCCTGGTGACGCCGTGAAACGTCAGATTGCCGGTCACGGTCGCCGCCTTCGAGCCGGTGCGCACGACCCGCGTCGATGCGAAACGGATCGTCGGATAAGCGGTCGCGTCGAGCCATTGCGGACTTCGCAGTTCCTCATCGAGCTTGGCGTTGGTTGTCGCGACGGAGGCCACCGGCAGCGTCACATCGACCTTGGCGGCGGACGGGTTCTTCGGATCCAGGACCAGACTGCCGCTGGCTCCGGTCAGGTCGCCGTACCAGTGCGTGAAGCCCATATGCGACAGCGAGAATTGCAGCCGAGTGTGACTGGGTTCGATCGAGTAACGGGCGGCCGTCACCGCCGCCGGATTGCTGTTGGCCGGCGGGGCCGACTGCGCGGTCACGATCGTGCCGGTCGCGGAGGCGAGCAGCGCGATAGACATGAGGTATTTCAGGCGCATTTTGGATCCTTTCCAGTTTAGCAGCGATGAAGGGCGGCCTCAGAAGCGGCCGCCGCGATAGTCGGCGTAGGCCTGCTTGATCTCGGCCTCGGTGTTCATCACGAACGGCCCGCCGAAGACGACCGGTTCGCGTAAGGGTCGGCCGGCGAAAAGAATGACGCGGGAATCCAGGTCGCCGCCGGCGATCGTCACTTCCGAACCTTTCTCCTCGTCATCCCGGGTCAGCCAAGCGAACTCGCCCGCCTGCACGCGCCGCTCACTCGAGCCGACCCGCGCATCGCCCTCGATGACCAGCACGAACGCGTTGGCGCCCGGCTCAAGCAGTTGCTTGAACGACGCGCCCGAAGCGACCCGCGCGTCCAGCGCCGTCACCGGTACATGATTCAGCGTCGGCGAGACGGCTTCGCGGGAGGTGCCGGACAACACCCTGATCTCGACGCCTGGCTCACGGCGGACCGGGAGCGATCCCCCGCGCAAGGTCTGGTATCGCGGAGCCGTCATCTTCCCGCTCGCCGGCAGGTTCACCCACAGCTGGAGCGTGTGCGCGACCGACCCGGCGACGGCGTTCTCGTTGTGGACGATGCCGCGACCCGCCGTCATCCATTGGGCGTCGCCGGACTCGATCAGGCCCTTGTTGCCGGCGCTGTCGAAATGTTCGACGGCGCCTTCGAGCACGAGGGTGACCGTCTCGATGCCGCGGTGAGGGTGTTCACCGAACGCGTCGCGCGGCATGAAGTCTTCGGCCATGAGGACGAACGGATCGGAGGCCGCGACATCGCGTCCGTCGATCAGGCGCCGGGCGCGATGGCCTTGGACGTGCCCGGCCTGGAACTGGGCTTCGACGATCCGGGCAACGTCTCGGGCTGGCAAGGAAGAATGGTCAAGCATCAAGTTATCTCACTGGGCAATGTGCTTCTAGAATTCAGGCGGCGGCGGCGGTGACCTCATCACCGAACTGCTCGACTGCCATCTCGCCTTCCATCCCAGCACGTCCACGACCGGCGAGGATGATCTCGACATCGGTGATGCCGATCCAGCCGAGCACTTGGCGCAGGTAGCCGCTTGCCTGATTGTATTGCTCGACAGGGGAGCCGGGGCTGAAGTCGCCGCCGGTTGCCAGGATGATCGTCGCCTTCTTGCCTGTCAGCAGCCCGACGTTATCGGTCGACACGGTAACGCCGACCCGCACGATGTGATCGACCCAGGCCTTGAGCGCCGCCGGAATCGAAAAATTGTACATCGGCGTCCCGATGACGATGTGATCCGCCGCCTGGAGTTCGCCGACAAGTTCGTCGGACACGGCGATAGCCGCGTTGCTTTCGGGAGACTGATACTCAGGGGGCGCGAACGCGCCGCCGATCCAGGGCAGATCGACATACGGAAGCGGTGTCCGCGCGAGGTCGCGGATGACCACACGGCCACCGGGATGAGCGGTGCCCCACTCGTCGGTGAACAGCGACGTCAGCTTGCGCGACGTCGACGTATCGAAGCGAGGGCTGACCTGGATGGCGAGCAATGACGGCATGGAGGAACTCCTTGTGGTGATGTCTTGAGATTGACCTGCGATGGACTGGCCCGCTTGGTCCTGATCGCGGACCCGCCGTGCGAAGACTTGAAGGAAATCTGAAAGCCGGATAGTGGACACCTGAACTTCGAGGGCGCGAGCCTCTCTCGCTGTCGTCTAGGTATGGGCTGGCCATGAACGGAAGAAGGGATTAAGTTTAGCCAGTCTCTATCTACGGAATAGATCATGGATGCTTTGACGCTCGACCAGATCCGCGTCTTCATCGCGGTCTCAGAGGCCGGCAGCTTCTCGCGCGCGGCCAAGGCGCTGAACCGGGCGCAGTCGGCTGTGACCCACGCGATCCAGAGACTCGAAGCGGAGACCGGCACGCCCGTGTTTGATCGCTCCGCCTACCGGCCCGCTCTTACGGAAGCGGGAAAGGCGCTACTCGTCCGCGCCAAGCGCATCGCGGAAGAAGCCAACGGCTTTCGCAATCAGGCCAGAAGCCTTGCCCGTGGTCTTGAGCCGGAACTCTCGATTGCGATCGACCCGATGTTTCCCATGCCGATCGTCGTACACGCCCTGAAGGCCTTCAGCGACCGGTTCCCGAGCGTGCCGCCGCGGGTCCATGTCCGCTCGTTGGGAGCCGCCGCGCAGCTCGTCATCGACGGCGCCTGCACGATCGGCATGCTGCCCTTCGTCATCAGCGACCTTACGCCGCTCAAGACCTTTCCGATGCTGACGACCGAACTAATGCCGGTTGTCGCCCCAGCCCATCCATTGGCTGCGGTCGAGGGACCCATACCGACAGAAACGCTGCGCGAGCACGTCCAACTCGTTCTTAGCGACGCATCCGATCTCACTGCGGGACGCGACTACGGCGTTCTATCCAGCCGGACTTGGCGCCTAGCGGATCTCGGCGCCAAGAAGTCGATGCTGCTGGCCGGGCTGGGCTGGGGCAGCATGCCGGCTCACTTGGTCGCCGAGGAGATCGAGGGCGGTCAGCTGAAGCGCATCAATCCTGTGGGTTTTGACCAGATGACGGCCACGCTCGTGCTGGGCGCGGCCTATTCGGCCGAGCGCAGCCTGGGTCCAGCCGCGGGGTGGATGATCGACTACCTGCTCTACATGAAAGATGAATGAGCTTGCCGAAGCCGATGCGATCGTCGCAGTCGACCGACTGCGGCGCGTAGCGCACCGGAAACCGTCTCGCGGCGACCGTCAAGGGTGCGGCCTCGCCCGATCTCTGCCTGTGGAAGCGGATGTCACGCGGCCATCGTGGCAAGCAATTGGTCGATCGGCACGGTGCCAATCGCGCGAAGTCGTCGGCGATAGCGAACGGCACGAGATGAAGGCTTGGGCGCAACCAGCAGCCCTTGATCAGTCCCGTTCACCACCTTGCGTCGAGGCTGCCTGATCACGCTCTCTGCTTAGTAGATTAGCAGCTTTGATTGGTGCGGGTGGCCGGGGTCGAACCGGCACTCCTTGCGGAACCGGATTTTGAATCCGGCGCGTCTACCAATTCCACCACACCCGCATCGAACCGCTTGGCTCCTATGTGGCTCCTAGCCCATTTTCGCTTGTTTGGGGAGGCCCATCCAGCGCCGTGCTAAGTGCCTGTATTCACGTCCAAAAAAATAAATGCTCTAGAACCAACACCAACCCCTTTTTGAGTCCGTCGCGTCTACCATTCCGCCACGCCCGCGTGACCGGCGCGCGGCATGGCATGGAGGGTGGGCGCGGGGCAAGCGGGGACTTGTCCGTCAATGGCGGTGATCGTGGGGCTCCTCACCGGGCACCTGGGCCTCGCATGCGCCGCCGACACACGGCTCCAGCGTGGCATGGCCGACCGCGAAGCGCTCGCGCAGCATCACGCGCGCGCGCGCCTTCAGGCCCTCGAACTCCGCGAGCGAGCCGCCGGTCGGCACCAGGTGCGCCTCCAGCGCGCGGCGGTCCTCGTCCAGGCTCCAGACATGGACGTGATGGAGCGATGCGACGCCGGGCACCGCCTCCAGCTCGCGCACCAGGGCCGCGAACTCCACATCGTCGGGCACCGCGCCCATCAGCAGGCGGGCGGTGCGCGGCAGCAGGCTGACGCCCTGCCACAGCACGACGCCGGCGATGACGGCGGTGACGAGCAGGTCGGCCCACCACCAGTCGTAGAGCAGGATCACGACCCCGGCCGCGATGACGCCGAGCGAGGCGAGCGCGTCCGAGACGTTGTGCAGGAACGCCGCCCTCATGTTAAGGCTGCCCCGGGCGCCCGCGCGCAGCATCAGCGCGGTGACGAGGTCCACGACCAGCGCGCCACCCGCCACCCAGATGACGGTCCAGCCCGCCACCGGCTGCGGGTCCGCCAGCCGCGCGACCGCCTCCACCAGCAGATAGAAGCCGATGATGACGAGGCTGGTCAGGTTGACGAGCGCCGCCACCAGCTCGGCGCGCCGCCAGCCGAAGGTCATCAACTGATCCGCCGGCCGCCGCCCCACCTTGCGCGCGAACCAAGCGAGCCCGAGCGACGCCGCGTCGGAGAAGTTGTGCAGCGCGTCGGCCACCAGCGCGAGCGAGCCGGACACCACGCCGCCCACGATCTGCGCCACGGTGAGCGCGGTGTTGATGACGATCGCGACGACTAGGCGGCGGTCGGACAGGGTGTCCGTGTCATGCGAGTGGTCGTGGGACATGGCGCTCCCTTACCACCCTCTCGCCGCAGGGGGAGAGGGTTGCGCAGACCTGGCCGCTCTGCCGCCTGGGGTCGGGACCTATTACTTCCACCTCACCTAACCCTCTCCCGCTTGCGGGAGAGGAGCAAGACTTGGCCGCTTGCGGCCCAGTCGCAGCGGTGAGGGTCTTCCTAAAATCGCAAGGAAGGAGGAAAAAGGCCCTCACCCAACCCTCTCCCGCGAGCGGGAGAGGGCTATGATGGATCTCGACCCCAGGCGGAGATGGCAAGGTCTTGCATCCAACTCCCCTCAAAGGAGAGAAGGCTCTTCGTCTCAACTCACCGGCGCCCGCCGCCGATAGCTCAGCGCCTCCGCCAGGTGCACGCGCCTGACCTCCTGCGATCCCGCCAGGTCCGCGATCGTGCGCGCCACCCTCAGCACGCGGGTGTAGCCGCGCGCCGTCAGCCTCAGCGTCGCCGCCGCCTGCGCCAGCAGCTCGCGACCCGCCTCGTCCAGCGCTGCCGCCTCGGCCAGCGCCTCGCCGTCGGCCTCGGCGTTCGTGCGCGGGCCGTCCTCGCCATAGCGGGCCTGGCTCCGCGCCCGCGCCGCCGCCACGCGCGCGGCGACCACCGCGCTCGCCTCCGACGGGCGCGGGTCGAGGAGATCGCTGGCGGGCACCGGCTCGACCTCGACGTGCAGGTCGATGCGGTCGAGCAGCGGGCCGCTCACCTTCGCCTGGTAGTCGGCGGCGCACTTCGGTGCCCGGGCGCAGGCCAGCATCGGGTCGCCGAGATGGCCGCAGCGGCACGGATTCATGGCGGCGATCAGCTGCACGTTGGCGGGAAAGGTGACGTGCGCGTTCGCTCGCGCCACATCGACGCGGCCCGTCTCCAGCGGCTGGCGGAGCGAATCGAGGACGGGGCGGGAGAACTCCGGCAGTTCGTCCAGGAACAGCACGCCCAGATGCGCCAGGCTGACCTCGCCCGGCCGCACCCGCAATCCGCCGCCGGTCAGCGCCGCCATGGACGCCGAGTGATGAGGCGAGCGGAAGGGGCGGGCGCGGACCAGCCGTCCCTCCTTCAGCGTGCCCGCGACGCTCGCCACCGTGCTGACCTCCAGCGCCTCCGCGGAGGACAGCGGCGGCAGGATGCCGGGCAGGCAGGCGGCCATCAAGGACTTGCCGCTGCCGGGCGGCCCGACCATCAGCAGGTTGTGGCCACCCGCCGCCGCGATCTCCAGCGCGCGCCGGGCGACATCCTGCCCCTTCACCTGGGCCAGGTCGGGGCCGGGCGCCGCTTCCTCCACGCCCGCCTGCTCGGGAGCGGGCAGCTCGCGCTCCCCCTTCAGCGCTCCGATCAGCGTCAGGAGGTCGGGCGCGGCCAGCACGGCCGCCCGGCCGCCCCAGCTCGCCTCCGCCCCCTGCGCGACGGGGCAGATCAGCCCCAGGCCCCGTTCGGCGGCGTGGAGTGCGGCCAGCAGCACGCCGGGCGCGGGCGCGATGCGGCCGTCGAGCGCCAGCTCGCCCACCACCAGCCACTCCGACACCGTCTCCGCGTCCACCACGCCCATCGCGGCGAGCAGGCCGACGGCGATCGGCAGGTCGTAGTGGCTGCCCTCCTTCGGCAGATCGGCGGGCGACAGGTTCACGGTGATGCGGCGCGGCGGCATGGCGAGCCCGATGGCGGCCAGCGCGGCGCGCACCCGCTCCTTCGACTCGCCCACCGCCTTGTCGGCCAGCCCGACGATCGCGAACGCGGGCACGCCAGAGGCGAGCTGGACCTGCACCTCGACCGCCCGCGCCTCGAGTCCCAGATACGCCACGGTGGCGACGGTGGCGACCACCCGCTGTTCTCCCCCTGTTCGGGCGCGGTTTGGCGCGCGTTCGGCCCGTTGTCCACTGCCGTCCATCAAGGCTCGGCGGGAATGGCCGCGGACACCTCCCGCTTGCAATCGGCCGCCCCTCCCCCGACCTCTTGGCCATGACCGCCCCCGCACCCCGCCGCTCGCCCGTCCGGCGCTACGCGGAGCTGGCGCTCGGCTGGGCCGCGCTGGTCGCCACGCCGTTCGTCGGCATCCTGCCGGGGCCGGGCGGCCTCTTCGTGTTCGGCTTCGGAGCGACGCTGATCCTGCGGAACTCCGCCATCGCGCGGCGCTTCTACGTGCGGCGGCTGCAGCGCTGGCCGCGCGCCAAACGCTGGGCCGACTGGGCGCTCCGGCGGGAGACGCGACGGCGCAGGCGGCAGTCGCTCCTCGGGGGCCACACGGCGGATTGACTTGGTGCCCACCCCCGCCCTATCGGGACCGCTTGGCGGCCGCCCCTGGCACGGACGGCCTTTTTCCATGACCGACACGACGCCCCGAGGAATGACCGATGAAGCGCACCTTTCAGCCGAGCAACCTGGTCCGCGCGCGCCGCCACGGCTTCCGCCATCGGATGAAGACGCCGGGCGGTCGCACGATCATCCGCGCGCGCCGCGCGCAGGGTCGCAAGACGCTGTCGGCCTGATCGTCCTCACCCGGCGCGCCGACTTCCTGCGCGCCAACCGGGGCCGCCGCGCCCCCACGGCCGCCTTCGTGCTGCAGGTCCGCCCGCGCGGCGACGACGATCCGGTCAAGAGGGTGGGCTTCACCGTCACCAGGAAGATCGGCAACGCCGTCGTGCGCAATCGCTGCAAGCGTCGGTTGCGCGCGCTCGCCCGGCAGGTTCTGCCGACCGCCGGCCTGGCCGGGGCCGACCACGTGCTGATCGGCCGGTCGGAGTGCCCCACACGCCCCTTCGCCGCCATGGCGGACGACCTGGCCGCCGCCTGCGCCCGGATCGCGCGATGATGGCGCCGCTGCTGATCGCGATCGCGCGCGGCTGGCAGAAGGGGCCGAGCCGCCTCCTGCCGCCGTCCTGCCGCTACTGGCCGAGCTGCTCGCACTACGCCATCGAGGCGGTCGAGACCCACGGCGCGGCGCGCGGCGGCTGGCTGGCCGCCCGGCGTCTGGCGCGCTGCCACCCCTTTGGCGGACACGGGGTCGATCCCGTGCCGCCCGCCCGCTGACGGAGTCCACACGTGGAAAACAGCCGCAACATGATCCTGGCCGTGGTGCTGTCGGCCCTCGTGCTGTTCGGCTGGTCGCTGGTGTCGGAGCGCTTCTTTCCCACCGCCACGCCGCCCGCGACGGAAATCCGCGACGGACGGCAGGTGCCGCTGCCCCAGCCGGGGGCGGACGCGACGCCGGACACGCCCGCCGCGCTCCGCGACCGCGCGGCGGTGCTGCGCGAGAGCCCGCGCGTGGCGATCGACACGCCGGCGCTGGCCGGCTCCGTCAACCTGGTCGGCGCGCGCATCGACGACCTCGTGCTGCGCACCTATCCGGAGCGGCTGGGGCGGGACTCGCCGCCGATCCGCGCGCTCTCCCCGGCCGGCGCCGCGAACAGCCAGTTCGCGAGCTTCGGCTGGACGGCGGCGCGCGGGGTGCCGGTGCCGGGGCCGGACACCCGCTGGACGGCGAGCGCCCCGAAGCTGACGGTGGATCGGCCGGTGCGGCTGACCTGGGACAACGGGCAGGGTCAGGTCTTCGCCCTCGACCTGTCCGTCGACGACAAGTTCCTGTTCACCGCGCGCCAGACGGTCGCCAACCGCGGCGGCGCGCCGGTGACCGTGCAGCCCTACGGCTATGTCAGCCGCGCCGGCCGCTCCGCCGACCAGGGCACCTGGATCAACCATGTCGGGCCGGTCGGCGCGTTCGACGACGCCGCGGACTACGGCATCAGCTACGACGACGTGGCCGGGGCCGCCGCGGCGGACGGCGCGCGCCGGGTGCAGCCGGACGGGATCGCGGACTGGCTGGGCTTTTCCGACAAATACTGGGCCACCGTGCTCGTGCCGCCCGCCCGCGCCTCTGGCAGCTTCCAGCCGGGACGGGGAGCCGACACCTTCCAGGCGGACTACACCGTCCCGCCGGTCTCCGTCGCGCCGGGCGGGCAGGCCAGCACGACCGCGCGCCTGTTCTCCGGCGCCAAGGAGGTGGATCTCCTGGCCACCTACAACGACAAGCTGGGCATCCCGCGCTTCGACCTGCTGATCGACTGGGGCTGGTTCGCGGTGGTCGAGCGGCCGTTCTTCTGGCTGTTGAAGACCATCGAGTCGGTCACCGGCAACTGGGGGCTGGCGATCATCCTGCTGACCGTGCTGGTCCGCCTGCTGATGTTCCCGATCGCCCAGCGCCAGTTCGCCTCGATGGCCGCCATGCGCCGCCTCCAACCCAAGCTGAAGTCGCTGCAGGAGCGGCACAAGGACGACAAGGAGAAGCTGCAGAAGGAGATGATGCAGCTCTACAAGACGGAGAAGGTCAATCCGCTCGCCGGGTGCCTGCCGATCGTCATCCAGATCCCGGTCTTCTTCGCGCTCTACAAGGTGCTCGTGCTCGTGGTCGAGCTGCGCCACCAGCCCTTTGCGCTCTGGATCCGCGACCTGTCCGCGCCCGACCCGCTCACGCCCCTGAACGGCTTCGGCACGTTCGGGTTCGAGCTGCCGCACCTGCTCGCGATCGGCGTGCTGCCGATCCTGGTCGGCGTCACCCAGTGGCTGTCGTTCAAGCAGAACCCGCCGCCCGACGAGACGCAGGCCAAGATCTTCGGCATCATGCCCTGGGTGCTGATGTTCGTCATGGCGCCGTTCGCGGCCGGGCTGCAGCTCTACTGGATGACGACCAACATCTTCACGATCTTTCAGCAGCGGCTGATGTACGCCCGCCACCCGGAGCTGAAGAACCCGCGTCCGGCGAGCAACAAGGCCGCGCCGGCGAAGGTGAAGTGAGCGGCGACGGCGAGCGGGAGCGCGAGCTGCGCCGGGTCTTCTCCGGCCCGACCGCGTTCCTGAAATCCGCGCCGGAGCTGCACTTCCTGCCCGACCCGACGGTGCCGGAGGTGGCCTTCGCCGGCCGCTCCAACGTCGGCAAGTCGTCGCTGTTGAACGCGCTCACCAACAGGAACGGCCTGGCGCGCACGTCGGTGACGCCCGGTCGCACGCAGGAACTCAACATCTTCGATGTGGGCGAGCCGCTCCTGTTCCGGCTGGTCGACATGCCCGGCTACGGCTTCGCCAAGGCGCCGCCCGACGTGGTGCGGCGCTGGCGCCATCTGGTGAACGACTATCTGCGCGGCCGCGCGGTCCTGAAACGCGCGCTGCTGCTGATCGACGCCAGGCGCGGGCCGGGAAAGGTGGACGCGGAGGTCATGGCGATGCTCGACGCCGCCGCCGTCAGCTATCGTCTGGTGCTCACCAAGGGCGACAAGGTGAAGCCGACGGAACTCGCCGTCGTGGAGGACGCGCTGGCGACCGAAGCCCGCAAGCACCCCGCCGCCCACCCGCAGGTGATCGCCACCTCGGTGGAAACCGGCGAGGGCATCGATGCGCTCCGCGAGGCGGTGCTGGAGGCGGTGGAGGGGTAGGCAGATCCTCCCCGAGACAAGCTCGGGGAGGAATGCCCTCCGGCAACCAACCCCCCGCCTCCCCCGTTCTCCCGTCACACCCGCAGGAGACCAGCCATGGCCAGCACCAACACCAACCCCGCCGCCGCGACCACCGGCGGCCCCTCGATCAGCTCGACCGGCCCCAATGCGGCGCAGAATGTGCCCGACAGCCAGAAGGACGACGCCGCCAACGCCACGGGCACCAAGGTGCCGGAGGGCGGCAAGGCGCCGGGTCCGAAGAGCATCCCGCCGGAGGGGTGAGGGCGCTTTCCACACAACGAACCTTGCTCCTGCGAAAGCAGGAGCCCGGCGACGGTGTTGAACCCTGGTATTGGAGCAGGTAGCCTGTTTAACCCACCTGTGGGAGCAATTTCGCTGGACTTGAGCTGAACTTTGTGCCATATGGGATCGATACTGCGCCATCTCCAGCCCTTCCGCTCCGCCGCGCCAGTCACTAGGACCGAAGCGTCACACGCCTGTGTTCGTGTGACTTTCCAGTGACCTTCGACGGAAAACCGGCCATCCCCATGAAGATCATCCTCGGCAACAAGGCCTACTCCTCCTGGTCGCTGCGCGGCTGGCTCGCCTGCAGGCAGTCGGGCCTGCCGTTCGAGGAGGTCACCGTGCCGCTTTATGACGAGGAATGGGAGCGGCGGCGCGACGGCAACGAGTTCGCACCGTCGTCGGGCAAGGTGCCGATCCTGTGGGACGGCGACACGGTGGTGTGGGATTCGCTCGCGATCGTCGACTTCCTGGCCGACCGGGTGGGCCGCGACCGCTTCTGGCCCGCCGACGAGCCCGCCCGCGCGATGGCGCGCTCCATGGCCGCCGAGATGCACGCGAGCTTCCTCACCTTGCGCCGCGACTGTCCGATGAACGTGCGCCGCCGCATGGCGATCGCCGATCCGTCGGAGGCGCTGATCGCCGATGTCGGCCGCGTGCTGGAGCTGTGGGCGCAGGCGCGCGCCCGGCATGGCGGCGGCGGCCCGTATCTGTTCGGCACCTTCTCAGCCGCCGACATCATGTACGCGCCGGTCGTGACGCGCTTCCACACCTACGGCTTCACCCTGCCCCCCTTCGCCGCCGCCTACTCCCAGGCGATCCTGACCCACCCCTGGATGGCGGAGTGGATCGCGGCGGCGAACGCGGAGGACTGGGTGCTGGAGCAGTACGAGCACCCGGCGGTGGCGGGGTGAGGCCAGGAACCCTCTCCCCTTCAGGGGAGAGGGAGGGAGGGCCGCAGGCCCGGAAGGGAGAGGGGCAGTGCGCGATCGGCACTTGCAGGAGTACGCACGCGAGATGCGGAGAACGCCCACTCCCGCCGAGCAGGCACTTTGGTTCGAATTGCGCGCGGAGCGATTCTGCGGAGTGAAGTTTCGACGCCAGAAGGTGATTGGCCCCTACATCGTGGACTTTGCATCACGCGGGCCGATGCTCGTGGTGGAAGTGGATGGCCACAGTCACGGCAATCGCGTGGACTATGATGCCAAGCGAACACGCTATCTGGTGAATGCGGGATACAAGGTGGTGCGTTTCACCAACTACGATGTTTTGGAGAACATGTTGGGGACTCTGGAGAGTCTTGCTCTCGTCATCGGCTTTTTTCAAAAGCGCGATGAGGTTGGAAGCTGTGATCTGCGGGACGGAAACGCGAAATTGCCGCCGTCCCGCCCTTTGCCGAACACCCCTCTCCCAACCCTCTCCCCTGAAGGGGAGAGGGCTAACTAGTGCCTGGCTTCGACCCCGTCGCCCTGCTCTCAGACCTGATCGCCTGTCCGTCCGTCACCCCGGCGACCGGCGCGGTGTTCGAGGTGGCGGAGGCGGCGCTGGTGCCGCTGGGCTTCACGGTGCGGCGCACGCTGGACGGCGAGGCGCCGGACGGGCCGGTGGAGAACCTGCTGGCGGTGCGCGGCGCGGGCGGGCGGCACTTCGCCTTTGCCGGGCACCTGGACGTGGTGCCGGCGGGCGGCGGGTGGAGCGGCGACGCCTTCCAGCCCCGTATCGAGGACGGGCGGATCGTCGGGCGCGGGGCGTGCGACATGAAGGGCTCGGTCGCCGCCTTCGTCGCGGCGGCGGCGCGCGTGCCCGCCGACGCCGGCACCCTCTCGCTGATCCTCACGGGCGACGAGGAGGGGCCGGGGGTGTGCGGGACGCAGGCGCTGATGCGCCACATGGCCGCCCTCGACGTGCGACCCGACCTCATCCTGGTGGGCGAGCCGACGTCGGCCGAGCGGTTGGGCGACACGGTCAAGATCGGGCGGCGGGGCTCGGTCAATCTGTGGATCACGGCGGAGGGGCGCGAGGGCCATGTCGCCTACCCCGCCGTCGCCGACAACCCCCTGCCCCGCCTGGTCGCCTGCCTGGCGGAGCTGGACGCGCTGGTGCTGGATCAGGGCACGGAGTGGTTCCAGCCCTCCAATCTGGAGATCACGGAGATCGTCGTCGGCAACCCGGCCCACAACGTCATTCCCGGAGAGGGGCGCGCGCGGGTCTCGATCCGCTTCAACGACCGCCACACGGGGGCCGAACTTGTGGAGCGGGTGCGGGCGGTGGCGGCGCGGCACGGCTGCACCGCCGACGGCGTGGTCAGCGGCGAGGCGTTCCTGACGCCGCCGGGCGCCTACTCGGCGCTGGTGTCGGACGCGGTGGAGGGGGTGATCGGCCTCCGTCCGGCGCTGACCACCGGCGGCGGCACCTCGGACGCCCGCTTCCTGCAGGCGATCGCGCCGGTGGTGGAGTTCGGGCCGCCCAACGCGACGATGCACAAGCGCGACGAGTCGATCGCGCTCGCCGACCTCCACGACCTCGTGGCGATCTACAGCGCCATCGCGATCGCGGCGCTCTCCTCTCCCGCGTAGGTCCAGTGGGCCAGCTCGGCCGCGCTCATCGGGCGGGCGAAATGATAGCCCTGCGCGGCCTCCACGCCCATCTGTCGCAGCACGTGGAGCTGTTCGGGCGTCTCCACCCCGGCCGCCACGGCCTCGCGGCCCAGATTGCGGATCAGGTCGACGGCGGCGGCGGCGATGGCCCGGGCGGCGGCGGAGTGCGGCAGGTCGCGGACCAGCGATCCGTCCAGCTTCACCCGATCGACCGGCCAGTCGGCCAGATCGCGGAGACGCGACTGGCCGCTGCCATAGTCGTCCACCGTCACCGTCACCCCCCGCGAGCGCAGGGCGCCGAGCGCCGCGAGCGCGTCGGGAGCGGCACGGGCCACCGCGGTCTCGCCGATCTCCACCTCCAGCCCGGCCAGCCGGCCGCCCGCCGAGGTGACCGCGCTTTCCAGCCGCGCGAGCGTGTCGGCCTGGGCGAGCTGGCGCGGCGACAGATTGACCGCCAGCCGGCCACGATAGCCCGCGCGCTGCCATTCGCTCAACCGCGCGGCGATCGCGTCGGCGACCCACTCGCCGATCGGACCGATCAGCCCGCTCTCCTCCGCCACCGCCAGGAAGTCGGCGGCGGCGACCGGCGGGCGTCCCTCCGGACCCCAGCGCAGCAGCGCCTCCACCACGCTGGTCCGGCCCGACGAAAGCTCGATCTGCGGCTGGTAGACCAGCTGGAAGTCGCCCGAGGCCAGCGCGCCGCCCAGCTCCGCCTCCAATCGCTCCGCCTTCAGGCGCCGGGCCGCCATCGACCCCTCGAACAGGCAGACCCGACCGCGGCCCGCGTCCTTGGCGGCGTACATGGCGTCGTCGGCGCCGCGCATCAGCTCGCCGACCGTGGTGCCGTGGTCCGGCGCGACCGCGACGCCGATGCTGGCGCCGATGGTGACCGGGCGGCTGCCCACCGTCAGCGGGCTGCGGAGCGACCACAGGAACTGGCGCGCCAACGCGAGCGCGTCGCTGCGGTCGCGGCCGGGCAGCAGGACGATGAACTCGTCCCCGGCCAGCCGACCGATGAGCGGCGCGGGCCGGTCCGGCGCGCTCGCGACATGGGCGTCGACCTGCTCGCGCAGGCGGCGCGCGATGTGCATCAGCAGCATGTCCCCGTGCGCGTGGCCGAGCGTGTCGTTCACCGCCTTGAAGCGGTCGAGATCGACGAACAGCAGCGCGGACGGCGTGTCGTCCGGCAGGCCTGCGAGCCGCGCCTCCCCATCTCGGCGGAAGTGCAGCCGGTTGGGCAGGTTGGTGACCGGGTCGTTGTAGGCGAGTGTGTTGGCGCGCTCGACCGTGCGGCGCAGCTGATGGAACGCGGTGTCGATGACGGCCCGCTGATCCGGCGGCACCGCGCCTGGGACCCCGTCCGAGGCCGGGCCGAAGTCCCCGGCTGCGGCCGCCCGCAGGCGCGCGGTCAAGGCTTCGAGCGCGGCGTCGCCATCCGGGTGCGCCGCCACACCGCGTCGCCCCACGATCGCGACCACACCCGCCAGCGCAGCGCCGAAGGCGAGCGCCGTCACCGGGTTCCAGGGACCGGACCGCAGCAGCGCCACGAGCACCACTCCCAGCATCAGGGTGGACGCCCAGAAGCGGACTGGGAGGGGGCGGGTCATGTCGGTCACCTCCGCCGTCGAAGCGCCGGTCCGGAAGCGATCCCGCGCACTGTCCGAAATGCCGCCGACCGCGTGAAGAAAGGCTTAGTGTTCGTGGTTAACGTCCCGGCGGCGGGCTCGCTTCAGCACGACGTAGACCGCGCCCGCTCCGCCATGGCGGGAGTGCGCCGGGCGCACGGCCAGGATGCGCGAGGCCTGCGCGCCGGCGTGCAACCAGTCGGGCAGATTGGCGCGGATGCGGCCGCGCGCGCCGGGCCGGCCACGGACGTCGGGTCCGCGATCACGTCCGGCGATCACCAGCAACACCCGGCCGCCGCCCGCCGCCAGCCCGGCCATCGCCTCGTCGAGCCGGTCCCAGGCGGCGTCCAGCCGCAGTCCATGAAGGTCGATCGTGCGGTCCGGATCCACCTGTCCACGCGCCAGCCGCCGCTCCCACGAGCCGTCGAGCTGCGCCGGACCTGGTCGGGAGGGCGCGGGCGGCGCGGGCGGCGGCAACGGACGGGGCGCGGGCGGGGGCGTGGCGGGAGGCTCGGCCGGCGACGCGGCCACGCCCGCGAGCGGTGTCACCGTGCGGGCGACCACGGCCCACAGCGCGCGGTCGCGGTCGGTCAGCTCATCCGGGGTCACGGCCCAGCCGCCCGGCCGCCGCGCGCGGCAGCAGCACCCAGGCCGTGCCGCGCGCCGACAGGCCGCCCGCGATGGTCTTGGCGTCCTCGCCCGCGCCCCAGAAGGTGTCGAAGCGGTTGGCCCCCTTGATCGCGCCGCCGGTGTCCTGCGCGACCCACACGCCCCGCACGTCGTTCCGGTCGGTCGACAGGACCACGGGCGCGCCCAGCGGCACGAAGCGCGGATCGGCGGCGAGGGACACGCGCGGGGTGACCGGCAGGCCCAGCGCGCCGAGCGGCCCCGGCCCGGTCAGCTCCCGGAAGAAGACGTAGCTGGCGTTCTCCCGCATCAACGCCGCGCCCCGGACGGGATCCGCGCGCAGCCAGCCGACGATCCCCGGCATCGACGCCGCGCCGCTCTCGAGCTCGCCGCGCTCGACCAGCAGCCGTCCGATCGCCGTGTAGTCGTGCCCGTTCTGCCCGGCATAGCCGACCCGCATCACGCCGCCGTCGGACAGGCGCAACCGGCCCGACCCCTGGATCTGCAGGAAGAACACCTCGATCGGATCGGCGCCCCAGGCGATCTCCAGCCCCCGCCCCGCGAGCGCGCCATCCTCGATCGCGGCGCGGTCGGCGTAGGGAATCAGCGTTCCCCCCTCGACCCGGCCGCGGATGCGCTTGCCGGCGAGTCCGGCCGAGAAGTCGCCGAGATCGACGTCCACCAGGTCGGGGGGCTTGCCATAGATCGGCACGTCGTAGCCCGGCCGACGGGTGCGCGATCCGGCGAGTTCGGGTTCGTAATAGCCGGTGGCGAACAGCCGGCCGTCGCCGACCCGCACGGGCACGAAGGCGGCGGCGAAGAAGCGCGCCGCGTCGCCCGCGCCGGTCCGCTCCGCCTCGGCGCACGCCGCGTCCCAGTCGCCCGCCCGGGTGAGCCCCGACAGGTCCGCGCGGCGGCGCAGGGCGGGGCACGACAGGCGGAAGGCGGCGAGCGCCGCCGACAGGTCGCCGGTGAGCGGAGCCGGGACGGGCCGGACCCCCGCATCGAGCGCGCGCGTGGCGTCGGGCGTCGCGGCGACGACGGCGGGCGGCGGGCCGGATGCGGTGGGCGGGGCCACCACCGCGTCCCCGGGGACGTCGCCGACGCACGCGGCGAGCGCCAGCGACAGGGTCGCGACCGCCGCCCGGGCCGCCCCCCTCACGCGCGCGGCCCCGCTCAGCGCGCCTCGTCGGTTTCGGTGAGCAGCCAGTTGGGGTCGGCGGAGTCGAGCGACCGTTCGAAGGTCCACAGGTCGTGCGTCGTGACGGCATCGTCCAGCGATCCCGCGATCACCTCGCCCTCCCCGTTGCGGGTCACCGCCGCGATGGCGGCCTGGAACTGGACCGTGATCCGCGCCTCGCGGGCGTACAGGCTGGCGGCGGCGACCTTCGCCTCCTCGATGGCGATCAGCCGGTTGTCGAGCCGCTCGCCCGTCGCATCGCGGGCGGCGATCGCCTCGCTGAAGGACGCCTGCACGTCCTCGCCGGTCAGTTCGGCCAGCGTCTCGCGGTCGCCCGACCAGAACGCCTCCAGCACCATGCGGTACGCGGCACCCGCGCCCTCCATGAAGCGGTCGAGGTCGAACGAGCGGTCCGCCGCGGCGATCGCCGCCAGCCCGGCCCGGGCGCCATCGGCGATCTCGTGCTGGCTCGGCGCGCCGCGGCCGCTCGGCAGGACCGGAGCGGCGATCCGCTGGACGTCCGGCTGGCCGGCCGGCTCCTTCACCGGCTCCGCCAGGTCGGCCCCGTGGCCGGTCTTGCGGCCCAGCACGGAATACAGGCGCAACCCGAGGAACAGGGCGATCATGGCGAGGATGATGACGGCGGTCACGGTGGCACTCTCCGAACGGGCGTTGTCGCCGTCAGACATAGGACGCCCGCGCGCCGCTTACAAATCGGGATCGCCCTCTCCGCCCGGCGACCGATTGCCCCGGCCGGCGCGGGCTGTTAGGGCGCGCCACCCCTCCCACACCCGAACAGGACGAGCACCCCCGCCATGGCCGACGACGATCTGGGCATCACCCCGACCCCGCCCTTTCCCGCCGACGCGACGGACATGGGCGCGGACGACCAGCCGCAGGCCGGCGTGATCTCGCAATACGTCAAGGACCTCTCCTTCGAGAACCCCAACGCGCCGGCGATCTACAACGCGACGGAGCAGCCGCAGATCGACGTCCAGTTCAACATCGGCGCCTCCACCCTGGGCGAGGACGTCCACGAGGTCGTGCTGAAGATCGACGTCCACGGCAAATGGGGCGAGCAGACCGGCTTTGTCGTCGACCTGTCCTACGCCGGCCTGTTCGCGCTCCGGAACATCCCCGACGAGCACCTGCAGCCGTTCCTGCTGGGCGAGGCGCCGCGCATCCTGTTCCCCTTCGCCCGGCGCGTCCTCGCCGACACCGTGCGCGACGGCGGGTTCCAGCCGCTGATGCTGGAGCCGATCGACTTCCAGGCCTTGTTCCTCGCCCAGGCGGCGCAGGCGGCCGGCAACGGCAGCGGAGCGGTGGGCCACGCCTGACGCCCGCCCGGCGGGCGCACCGCGATGAGGCTCGGCCGCGCGCTCGGCTCGATCGGCGGGCTGACGCTGGCGAGCCGGATGCTGGCGCTGGTCCGCGACACGCTGCAGGCGACCTTCGTGGGCGCGAGCTTCGCGTCCGACGCCTTCCTCATCGCCTTCCGCCTGCCCAACATGTTCCGGCAGCTGTTCGCGGAGGGCGCCTTCTCCGCCGCCTTCATCCCGATGTTCAACCGCCGGGTGGCCGAGGGCGGCGGGCTGGACACCGGGCTGGACTTCGCGGAGCGGGTGCTGGCCGTCCTGCTGCCCATCCTCGTGCTGTTCACGCTCGTCCTGCTGGTCGCCGCCGCCCCGCTCACCTGGGCTCTCGCCGGCGGGTTCGAGGGCGGGGAACCGACGCCGGCGCAGTTCGCCTACGCCGTCGGGCTGTCGCGCATCACCATCCCCTATCTGCTGCTCATCTCGCTCGTGTCGCTGGTGGGCGGCATCCTGAACTCGCTCCATCGCTTCTGGGTGAATGCGGCCGCGCCCATCCTGCTCAACGTGGCCATGGTCGCCGCCCTGTGGTTCTTTCACGGCGATGGCCCTTACGAGACGGCGCGCGTGCAGGCGCTGTCGGTGACGGCGGGCGGCGTGCTTCAGCTCGCCTTCCTGATCTGGGGCGCGCGATCCGCCGGCGTCCGTCTGCGGATCCGGCGGCCGAGGCTCGACCCGGAGGTCAAGCGCCTGGCCGCCCTCATCGGCCCGGCTGCCCTGGGCGCCGGCGCGGTGCAGGTGAACCTGGCGATCTCCACCGCGCTCGCGGGCAGCCTGCTCGCACCGGGAGCCATCTCCTACATCTACTACGCCGACCGGCTGAACCAGCTGCCGCTGGGGCTGATCGGCATCGGATTGGGCACGGTGCTGCTGCCCACGCTCTCGCGGATGCTCGGCGATGGCAAGGACGAGGCGGCGATGCACGTCCAGAACCGCGGCGTGGAGCTGGCGCTGCTGCTCACCCTGCCGGCGACGGTCGCCTTCCTGACCTCCGCGCTGCCGATCGTGTCGGGCCTGTTCCGCCATGGCGAGTTCACCGCGGCCGACGCGCGCGAGGTCGCCTGGGTGCTCGCCGCCTTCTCCATCGGCCTGCCCGCCTATGTGCTGATCAAGGTGCTGACACCCGGCTATTACGCGCGGTCGGACACCAAGACGCCGGTGCGCTACGCCACGGTGGCGGTGGGCGTGAACATCGCGGCCAATCTGGTGCTGATCCCCACGATCGGCACGCTCGGCCCCCCACTCGCCACGGCGCTGTCGGCTCTCGTCAACCTGGCGCTCCTGTGGCGCACGCTGTGGTCGAGGGGACAGTTCCGCATGGACGCCGTGCTGAGCGCCCGCCTGCCCCGCCTCGCGCTGGCGGCGCTGGTGATGGGCGGCGCGCTGCTGCTGGTGAACGACTGGGCGCTGGGGCTGATGCACGACCATTGGCTCACACGCGCGGCGGGCCTGGGCGCGCTGGTCGCGGCGGGTCTGGGTGTCTACGCCGTCGCCTGCTTCGCGTTCGGCGCCTTCCGGCTGTCGGACCTGCGGGAGCTTCGGCGGCCCCGCGTCGCGCTCGATCAGACGGGCGGCAATCCGCCCGCCCCTCCGGAGAAGGACGCAGCATGAGGATCGTGTCGGGCATCCAGCCCACCGGCGACCTGCACCTGGGCAACTGGCTGGGCGCGATCCGGCGATGGGTGCGGCTGCAGGACGAGACGGCGGCGAGCGGGGGTGAGGCGCTCTACTTCCTCGCCGACCTGCACGCCATCACCCTGCCCTTCGACGCGGTCCAGCTCGCGCGCAACACCCGCGAGATGGCCGCCGCGCTGATCGCCTGCGGCATCGAACCGACCCGCGCCATCCTGTTCAACCAGGCGCGCGTGCCCGCCCATGCGGAGCTCGCCTGGCTGTTGTTCTGCACCGCGCGCATGGGTTGGCTGAACCGCATGACGCAGTTCAAGGACAAGGCGGGCAAGGACCGCGGGGGCCAGTCCGTCGGCTTCTTCGCCTATCCGGTGCTGCAGGCCGCCGACGTGCTGCTCTACGAGGCGACGCACGTGCCGGTGGGCGAGGACCAGAAGCAGCATCTGGAACTCGCCCGCGACATCGCCGCCAAGTTCAACGCGGATCGGGGCGTGGAGCTGTTCACGCTGCCCGAACCGCTGATCGGCGCCACGGCGGCGCGCGTCATGTCGCTGCGCGACGGGCGGGCCAAGATGTCGAAGTCCGATCCGTCGGACATGAGCCGCATCAACCTGACCGACTCCGACGACGCCATCGCGCAGAAGATCCGCAAAGCGCGCACGGACCCCGAGCCGCTGCCGTCCGAGCTCGCCGGATTGTCGGAACGGCCCGAGGCGCTGAACCTCGTGACCATCCTGGCCGCCGTCGACGGGCGCGACCCGGCCGCCGTGCTGGCGGAGCACGCCGGCCAGGGCTTCGGCGCGTTCAAGCCGCACCTGGCCGACCGGCTGATCGCGGAGCTGTCGCCGATCCGGGAGCGGATGATGGCGCTGAAGGACGACCCGGCGGCGATCGACCGGCTGCTGGAGGACGGGTCGGCGCGCGCCCGCGCGCTGGCCGCGCCGATCCTCGCGCGCGCCTACGACGCGACGGGCCTGCAGCGGGGGAGCCTTTCGGCCGGGTAGGCGTTCAACATCTGTTCACGGCGAATCGAGCATTTTGCGCGGCAGGTCGCCGTCTTTGTTCAGGAGTTTGCCATGTCTTCCCGCCTCCCCCGCCGACTGCTCGGCTGGACCGCCCCGCTCGCCGTGTTGAGCCTGGGGGCGTGCGCCACCGGCTTCTCGTCCGATGTCACCCGCTTCCAGCAGCTGCCCATCCCGCAGGGCCAGACCTTCGCCGTCGTGCCGCTGACGCCCGAACTGGGGGGGCTGGAATTCCAGTCCTACGCCGACCTGGTCGGCCGCCAGATGGCGCAGGAGGGCTATCGGCCGGCCTCCGACATCGCCACCGCCGACCTGCTGGTCCGCGTGGGCTATTCGATCGACACCGGGCGCGAGCGCGTGCGGTCGAGCGGCTTCGGCGCCGACTACGGCTTCGGCTACTCGCCCTTCTACGGCCGGCGCGGCTCTTTCGGCGGCTATGGCGGCTTCCGACGCTCCGCCTTCTCGTACGGGTTCTACGATCCGTGGGCGTTCGGTCCGGGCTTCAACGACGTCTACAGCTACACGGTCTACACCACCGAGCTGGAGATGAAGATCGACGACCAGCGCGCGGCGGGCCGCAACGTGTTCGACGGTCGCGCCGAGGCGCTGTCGCGCACGCGCCGCCTGGACCGCGTGGTGCCCAACCTGGTCGAGGCGATGTTCACCGGCTTTCCGGGCCGGTCCGGCGAGACCGTGCGGATCACGGTCGATCCGCGCATCACCGACCGCGGCTGATCCCGCGGCGGTGCCCGGCTGAGCGAACCGGCCTCAGCCGAGCACCGCCGCCTCCAGCTCGCGGCTCAGCCGGCGGACGTCGGCGTCCAGCTCGGCGTCCTCCGCCCGCAACCGCTCCACGGTGCGCACCGCGTGCAGCACGGTCGAGTGGTCCCGTCCGAAGCGGCGTCCGATGTCGGGCAGGGAACGCGGGGTCAGCGACTTGGCCAGATACATCGCGATCTGGCGCGGCCGGGCCACGGCGCGCGCGCGGCGGGTGGACAGCATCTCCTCGCACCCGAGCCGATAGTGGCTCGCGACCCGCTCCTGGATCTCCTCCACCGTCACGCGCCGCCGCGCGGTCAGCAACATGTCCGCCAGCACGTCGGCGGCGAACGCCGTGCCGACGTCAGCGCCGTTGAGCTCGGCATAGGCGAGCAGGCGGTTGAGCGCGCCCTCCAGCTCGCGCACCGATCCCGCGACCCGGTCGGCGAGCAGGTCGAGCACCTCGCCGGGCACGCTCGCGCGGTCCTCCAGCTTGGCGTCCAGGATGGCGCGGCGCAGCGCGCGGTCGGCGGGCCTGAGGTCGGCCACCAGTCCGCCACCCAGCCGCGAGCGGATGCGGGGCTCGATTCCGTCGAGCAGGTGCGGCGGCCGGTCGGCGGTCACCACGACCGGCCGGCCGAGCGCGATCAGGCCGTCCAGCGTGTGGAGGAGCTCGGTCTGGGTCGATCCCTTGCCAGCCATGAACTGCACGTCGTCCAGGACCAGCAGGTCGGCGGCGCGCAGCCGGTCCTTGAAGGCCAGCGTGTCGCCCGCCTTGATCGCCGCCACGAAGGCGACGGTGAAGCGCTCCGCCGACAGGCACTCGATCCGCGCATCCGGCCGCGAGTCCAGCAACGCGTGGCCGATGGCGTGGGCGAGGTGGGTCTTGCCCTGACCCGTGGCGGAGTGGACGAACAGCGGGCTGAACCCCGTGCCCGCCCCACCGGCCAGCGCGCGGGCGGCGTTGGCGGCCATGCGGTTGGCGTCGCCGACCACGAAGCGCTCGAAGGTGTAGCGCGCGTCGAGCGGGCGCCCGGCGGCGTGGGGCGACGGCGCGGCCTCCGGCAGGTCCGGCGCGGCCTCCGCTTCGGACGGCTCGATCCGCCGCACCGTCGCGCCGACGCGATCGTCGACCACCAACCGCACCGGACCCGCGCCGGGCATCAGCGTGCGGAACGCCAGCCGGATGCGCTCGCCATGGCGTTCCTCGATCCAGTTGAGGACGAAGGGCGAGGGGACCGCGATCACCGGCTCCCAGTGCGGCTCGGCGCAGCTCACCAGCCGCGCGCGGCCCAGCCACTGGTCGTAGGAGCGCGCGCCCAGTTCGCGCCGCAGACCGGCGCGGATGCGGCCCCAGCCCTCGGCGACCGCCGCGCCGTCCAGCTCTCCGGAGTGCGGGCTCGGTGGGAGCGGGCGGGGAGTGTCGGCGGCGGCGGACGGAACGGGGCCGGGCGCGCGCCGGGCGGTCGTGCCGTGCCTGTCCTCCATCGCACCCCTCCCCTCTGCGTCGCGCCCACGCGCCGTCCGCCCCGCGAACGCGGAGTGGACGAGACCTGGCGGTCGACCTGTCCAGTGCCCGATCGCGGCGGTGAGTCGCCGCGGCGGAAGGATCGTTCTAGGGACCGCGCGGACGCGGGATCAAGCGAGGCGGTGCAAATAAACTGCAATAAATGGGCTTGACGCGCTTTTGCGCCCGCGCCGCCGAAAATCGGCCGACATCCGCCGTTCCGTTCGCCGGGGCGAGGGCCGGCGACGGCTCGAATCGCGGACTCGCCGTGTGGTGCGCAGCAGCATTTCCGGTTCGCTCCCAGGCGTCGGAGTCCGACACCAAAACGCCCCCGCCCAGCCGGGCGGAGGCGTGGTGAAGGCGCCGGGTTTCGCGGGCGTCAGCCGAGCGCGGCGACTCGCTTCGACAGGCGGCTCATCTTGCGCGCGGCGGTGTTCTTGTTGACCACGCCCTTGGCGACTCCGCGCGCCAGCTCCGGCTGCATCGCCTGCAGCGCGGCCTTCGCCTCGGTCGAGTCGCCACCCGCCAGCGCGGTCTCGACGCGCTTGACGTAGGTCCGGATGCGGCTGACGCGCGCGGTGTTCACCTCGGTGCGCGCGGTGTTGCGACGGATGCGCTTCTTGGCTTGCGGCGTGTTCGCCATTCGGTGTCGTCCCCAGGTCGTGCGAGAAGGGCGCGGGGGAAGGCCCTCACGCGGCAGGCACGCCGGGTAACCGCCGCCACCCGGCTGGTCAAGGGCGCGGCGGCGCCCTCAACGCTGGCAGGCGGGGCACCAGAAGGTCGAGCGGCCGGCCTCCGCGCGGCGGCGGATGGCGGTGCCGCAGGCGCACGGCGCCCCCTCCCGGCCATAGACCCGCCAGTCCTTGGCGAAATAGCCCAGCTCCCCGTCGGGCCGGGCGAAGTCGCGCAGGCTCGATCCGCCGGCGGCGATCGACTCGAGCAGCACCGCCTTGATCGCGTCCGCCAGCCGGTCGAGCCGGGGGCGTCCGATCCGTCCCGCCGCGCGCGCGGGCGAGATGCCCGCGCGGTGCAGCGCCTCGACGACGTAGATGTTGCCCAGTCCCGCCACGCGCCGCTGGTCGAGCAGCGCGGCCTTCACGGGCGTCCGCCGTCGGGCGAAGGCGTGGGCGAGCGTCGCGCCGTCGAAAGCGTCGTCCAACGGCTCCGGTCCCAGGGCGGCGATCGGTCCCCATCCGTCCAGCGCCGCCGTGGGCACCAGGTCCAGGCTGCCGAAGCGCCGGGGATCGTTCAGCGCCAGCACGCGCCCCGCCTCCACGCGCACCACGACGTGATCGTGCGCGCCGAGCGAGTCCGGGTCGATCCGCCAGCGCCCGCTCATCCCCAGGTGGAAGACCAGCGTGTCGCCGCGGTCGGTGTCGATCAGCCCGTACTTGGCGCGGCGCCGCAGCCCCGTCACCCTGGCGCCCGTCAGCCGCTGGCGCAGGTCCACGGGCAGCGGGCGGCGCAGGTCGGGCCGCCGCGCCTCCACGCCCGCGATGCGGCGGTCGAGCAGCACGGGTCCGAGCCCCCGCACGGTGGTTTCGACTTCGGGCAGCTCCGGCATGCGGGCGCATATGCGGGCGCGCATTCCCCTTTGCCAGCCCTCCACCCGCCAGCTAGGGCACGGCGTATGGCGGACACTGTGAGTTTCGGCTTCGAAGAGGTGCCGCGCGACGAGAAGACGCGGCGCGTGGGCGACGTGTTCGCGGGCGTGGCCGACCGCTACGACCTGATGAACGACCTGATGTCGGGCGGGCTGCATCGCGGGTGGAAGGACCGCTTCGTGCGACGCGTGCGCCCCCGCGCCGGCGAGCGGCTGCTCGACATGGCGGGCGGCACCGGCGACGTCGCCTTCCGGCTGGCGCGGTCGGGAGCCGAGGTGGTGGCCGCCGACATCAACCCCGCCATGCTGCGCGTCGGCATGGACCGCGCCGCGGCGCGCGGCGTGACGGACATCACCTGGCGCGAGGAGAACGCGGAGGCGCTCTCCTTCGCCGACCGCCGCTTCGACGGCTACACCATCGCGTTCGGCATCCGCAACGTCACCGACATCTCCGCCGCGCTGGCGGAGGCGCACCGGGTGCTGCGCCATGGCGGCCGCTTCTACTGCCTCGAGTTCTCGACCGTGGAATGGCCGGGGCTGAAGCAGGCCTACGACGCCTATTCGCTGGCCGTGCTGCCGAAGATCGGGCGGGTGGTCGCGGGCGACGAGGCCGCCTATCGCTATCTCGCGGAATCCATCCGCCGCTTTCCGCCGATGGCCGGGTTCCGGGGCCTGATCGAGGCGGCGGGCTTCGCCAACACGCGCGTCGAGCCGATCGGCGGCGGGCTGGTGGCGATCCACTCCGGCTGGAAGGTGTGAGCCGCCGGTGACCACCGCCGTCACGCACATCGGCCGGCTGCTGGTCTGGGGCCGCACGCTGGCGCGGCACGGCGCGCTTCGCGGCATCGAGCGCGATCCGCTGACGCCGGTCGGGGTGCGGCGACTGATCCGGCTGGCCCGGCTGGGCGCGCGCGCGCCCCGGCACCCGCGCTATGCGGAGGCGTTCCGCGCCGTCGGTCCCGCCGCGATCAAGCTCGGCCAGACGCTCGCGACCCGCCCCGATCTGGTCGGTCCGGAGGCGACGGCCGAGCTGCTGACCCTCCAGGACGCGCTGCCGCCCGTCCCGTTCGCCCGCATCGCGCCGGCGATCGAGGCGGGACTGGGCAAGCCGCTCGGCTCGCTGTTCGCGTCGATCGACGAGGCGCCGGTGGGCTCGGCCTCCATCGCGCAGGTCCACCGCGCGGTGACGACCGACGGGCGCGACGTGGCGGTCAAGGTGCTGCGCCCCGGCGTGGACCGCCAGTTCCTGTCCGACATCGGGACCTACGAATGGGCGGCCGCCCACCTGGAGGCGATGGGCGGCGAGCTGGAGCGGCTGCGCCCGCAGCTGGTGGTCGCCAACCTGAAGCGCTGGACGCTGCGCGAGCTGGACCTGAGGCGCGAGGCGGCGTCGGCCTCCGAACTCGCGGACGGGATGCGGGCGGTCCCCGACTACCGCGTGCCCGGCATCGACTGGGACCGCACCGCACGCACCGTGCTGACGATGGAGTGGATCGAGGGCACGAAGGTCTCGCGCCGCGACGAGCTCCTCGCGGCCGGCCACGACCTGCCCCGGCTGGCGCGCACCGTCGTGACCGCCTTCCTGCGCCAGGCGATCGCCGACGGCTTCTTCCACGCCGACCTGCATCAGGGCAATCTGTTCGTCACGCCCGACGGCCGCCTGGCGGCGATCGACTTCGGCATCATGGGCCGGATCGACCGGCGGGCGCGGCGCTGGCTGGCGGAGATCCTCTACGGCCTGATCGTGGGCGACTACGCGCGCGTGGCCGAGATCCATTTCGAGGCGGGCTACGTGCCGCCCCACCATTCTGTCGCTGAGTTCGCGACCGCGCTGCGCGCGGTCGGCGAGCCGATGCGGGGCAAGGCGGTCAAGGACATCTCCGTCGGGCTGATGCTCGACGGACTGTTCGCCGTCACCCGCGACTTCGACATGCCGACCCAGCCGCACCTGCTCCTCCTCCAGAAGACGATGGTGATGGTCGAGGGCGTCGCCACCGGCCTCGACCCCGACATCAACATGTGGGAGGTCGCCGAGCCGTTCGTGCGCGAATGGCTGAGGACCGAGCTGGGGCCGGAGACGAAGCTCGCCGACGCGCTGGTCGAGGGCGCGCGCACGCTGGCGCTGGTGCCCGAACTGGTGCGCCGGCTGGAGCGCTACCTGCCGCCGGAGGGCGCCGCCCCGCCCGCCCCGCCGATGGTGCCCGTCAAGCTGGTCAACGAGGCGTTCCGGCCGGCGGTGGGCTACGGGGTGGTGGCCATCGTCGCGGCGGCGGCGGGCGCCGGGTTGATGGCGCTGCTGGGGTGAGGGCGCGCGCGGGTCGACATCCGCACCGATCGATCGGACTCGGGATCGCGAGCGCACGGACGTCTTGGCGCCTTGGACGCTCACCGGCGCTGTGATAGTGCCGGATGAGCCGATGACGGATTCGAGACGACACCCTGGTGAGATGGAACGGCGGGCGTGGCGGCTTTCCGGGCGATGGCACGTTGCCGATCGCCTGCCCGTCCCGGCCAAGGGCGGGCGCGCCAAAGCCGCCGACTTGATGTACTGATTGGAAGGAGTGTTTCGTGGTGTCGAGCAGATTGGATCAGAAGACCATATTTCAGCAGGGCATGGCTGGGGACCTCAAGTCATGGCTCCAGGTCAACCTGGACGCGGTGGGGACGCCCGAGGGCCGTGACGGGTTGGCCGCCTTTCCACCGAAAGAGCTGATGGAAGTGACGACCGGCCTGACCGAGCCGCTGCATTTCGCGCAGCACGGCGTTCATTTCGTGGAGCAGCTCGAAAAGGCGAGCCCCGTTCCCTTATCCAAATTTAAATCTGTACTTGACTTTGGTTCCGAGGTGGGCCGCGTAGCCCGTTTGTTCAAAGGATACAATGGCAGCTACACCGGTGTCGATATTCATAATAGAAACGTGCTATGGATTCGCGAAAATTTGCCTCACGTGTCAATGCACTTGCGCACCGTCCGCGAGTCCTTGCCCTTTAAAGATGGTGAATTCGATTGTGTCATAAGCATCTCCGTTTTCACCAACATTACGGAGTATGATCACCGATTCTACATTCGTGAGCTAAATCGAGTTACCCAGCCAGGTGCCGTGCTGCTGCTCAGCATCTACGGCGATCGCGCACTGGAACGGGGACTGAGCGAGGAAAATGCCTTCGACATTTTGGATTGCTCGCGGGAGCAGCTGGAAGACGTTCAAAAAGTCTTTTCCGATGGTCCGCAATATTGCTACATTCCAAAAATTAGCGAATCAAGTTTGGATTACTACGAGTATGGTAAGACCTTTATAAACGAAGCTTATATTAGAGAAAAGTGGTCCGATCATTTCAAGGTTCTTAAGATTGTAAAAGGTTCACTGCACGATTTTCAAGATGTTGTGGTTTTGCAACGAACGTGATCGAGCACTGACATTCATTTACAAACAGCCAGTTGCGTAATTTGCTAAGAATCACTTTTCATTCTAGGAAAGAATAAGTATGGCTACTCTCGAAGATAAAATAGCACGTTTGAGCGCCTACGCAAATCCATTCGCGGCTTCTGAGCCCCTGGCTCCTTCGGTAGCTTACCCCTCTGATTTCGTTGGCAAGGACCCCTCTGCGATGGGTCTTTTGTTCAGTGCAAGAGGCTTGCAATTGTCGATAGATGAAACCTATCAAGCTCTCGAGCGAGATAGCGCTCCTATTCCGGCTTCACAGAACAGAGAAGGCTATGGCAATCACGATTATCACTATTGGATATCCGGCTATGCCGAGTATCTAAAACTAGCGGAGATCGCAGATCGCCATGGCGTCTCTCATGGGTCGGTTTTCGATTTTGGTGGTTCGACGGGTCGGGTTTTTCGAAACTTCTATTATCAAGGCGGCTGGGACGTTTGGTCGAATGACTTCAAGCAAAGTTCTGTAGAGTGGAATCTGCAGAACTTTCCGTCTAAGATCAAGGTGTTTCAGGGGCTCTATCAGCCGGCTCTACCCGTCGACGACAAGACATTCGATCTTGTGATAGCGATGTCGGTCTTCACCCACATCGACGAAACGGAGACAAATTGGCTTTTGGAGTTGCGCAGGGTTTTGAGGCCCAATGGCTTGGCGCTGATCACGATCCACAATGAAGCGACATGGAACAATATGGACGAAGCTTTGCACAAAGTTTTGGAGACCTACAGCCCCGAGCTCGCACGGCAACGTGAGATGCCTTCTGGCAAACACGTGTCGAACTTTCGCCTTGATGATCCCTATCGCTGCAACACATTTCACAGTGATGATTACATTGAACGCCAGTGGGGGCGTTACTTCGAAGTTGTTGAAATACTTCCGCGCGCTTCGGATTCGCAAGCTATCGTCGTCTTGAGGCGGCCAGCCTGAGATTTCGCCGGCCGGGGATTTCGAAGGTGGAAGTTCCCAGCTACGATGAAGGTGTTCAAATGAGCCGGCTGCTCCTCATCGTCGGCGGGGGGATCGCCGCCTACAAGGCGTGCGAGCTGATCCGTCTCGCGCGCCGCGCCGGACACACGGTGGAATGCGTGCTCACCGAAGGCGGCGCGCGCTTCGTGACCGCGCTGACGCTGGAGGCGCTGTCCGAACAGCCCGTCCACACCGACCTGTGGACGCTCGACGAGGCGACGATGGGCCACATCCAGCTGTCGCGCCGCGCCGACCTGATCGTCGTCGCCCCCGCCTCGGCCAACCGCCTGGCGAAGGCGGCGGCGGGGCTCTCCGACGACCTCGCCTCCACCCTGCTGCTCGCCACCGACGCGCCCGTGCTGATGGTGCCCGCGATGAACGTGCGGATGTGGGAGCACGCCGCCACCCACGCGAACGTCGCCACGCTGCGCTCTCGCGGCGTCGCGGTCATGGAGCCCGACGTGGGCGACATGGCGTGCGGCGAGCACGGGGCCGGCCGCCTGCCCGAGCCGCCGGCGATCCTGGCGGAGATCGATCGCCGCCTCGCGCTCCGCGACGGTCCGCTCGCCGGCAGGCACGTCCTCGTCACCGCCGGACCCACGCGCGAGCCGATCGATCCGGTCCGCTATCTCGCCAACCGTTCGAGCGGGCGGCAGGGCTTCGCGATCGCCGCCGCCGCCGCGCGGGCCGGAGCGCGGGTCACGCTGGTCGCCGGGCCGGTCGCCCTTTCCACGCCGCCGGATGTCGAGCGCGTCGACGTGGAGACCGCACAGGAGATGGCCGACGCGGTCGCCGCCGCGCTGCCCGCCGACGCCGCCGTGCTGACCGCCGCCGTCGCCGACTGGCGCGCCGAGCCCCGGGCGGCCAAGATCAAGAAGGGCGCGGACGGTCCGCCCGCGCTGTCGCTCACGGAGAACCCCGACATCCTCGCCACCCTCGCCCGCTCGCCCGACCGCCCGCGCCTGCTGGTGGGCTTCGCGGCGGAGACGCACGAGGTGCTCCCCCATGCCCGCGCCAAGCGGGAGCGGAAGGGCTGCGACTGGATCGTCGCCAACGACGTGTCGGGCGATGTGATGGGCGGCGGGAACAACACCGTCCACCTCATCACCGCCGACGCCGAGGAGCACTGGCCCACGATGGGCAAGGAGGCGGTCGCCCGTCGGCTGGTGGAGCGGATCGCCGATGCCCTCTGACCCCGTCGCCGTCGCGGTGAAGCGCCTGCCCAATGGCGGCGGCCTGCCGCTGCCCGCCTACGCCACCGACGGCGCGGCCGGCATGGACGTGGCCGCCGCCGAGAGCCTGACATTGCGCCCCGGCCGCGCCGCCGCCGTCGCCACCGGGCTGGCGCTCGCCATCCCGGAAGGCTGGGAGGTGCAGGTGCGTCCCCGCTCCGGCCTGGCGCTCAACCACGGGCTGACCGTTCCCAACGCGCCCGGCACGATCGACAGCGACTATCGCGGCGAGCTGAAGGTGATCCTGAGGAACGAGGGCGCGGACGACTTCGTCTTGAAGCGCGGGGAGCGGATCGCGCAGCTGGTGCTCGCCCCCGTGCACCGGGTGGCGTGGGAGGAGGTCGACATCCTGCCCGACAGCGGGCGTGGAGCGGGCGGCTTCGGATCGACGGGACGGTGAACTCTGACCCGCACTCAGTCTCTCCCCTCCCTGCAAGGGAGGGGATAAAGGGGTGGGTGCCGCCGTCAGGCGGCTCGCTCCGCAAGGAGCGACGAAGCGGGCGTCGAGCCCGCTCCGCCGCGACCCACCCCCAGCCCCTCCCTTGCAAGGAGGGGAGAGCGGCAGCGCCTCTCCCAACCCCGTGACCCTCCCCCCCCGCACGCTCTCCGACGCGGAGCTGGACCGCTACGCCCGGCAGATGATCCTGCCCGCCTTGGGCGCCACCGGCCAGGTCCGCCTCGCCCACGCCCGCGTCGTGGTGCTGGGCGCGGGCGGGATCGGCTGTCCCGTGCTGCGCTCGCTCGCCGCCGCCGGCGTGGGCGCGATCCGGGTGGTGGACGACGACGCGGTCGAGCTCTCCAACCTGCCCCGCCAGACGCTCTACGCCGAGGCCGACCTCGGCCGGCCCAAGGCCGACGCCGCCGCCGACGCGGTCCGCCGCCTCAACCGTCACGTCGCCGTGTCCGGCCGCGCGGAGCGGATCACGGCGGAGAGCGTCGCCGCGCTGACCGACGGCGCGGACCTGGTGGTGGACGGCACCGACACTTTCGCCACCCGCCTGGTGGTCGGCGATCACCTGGTCCGCGCCCGCATCCCCCTGCTGTCCGCCGCGGTCGGCCGGTTCGGCGGCCAGGTGGGCGCCTTCCGGGGGTGGGACGACGGCCCGTGCTATCGCTGTTTCGTCGGCGACGCGCACGACGCCGACGATTGCGACAGCTGCGCCGAGGTCGGCGTGTTCGGCCCGTTCGTCGGGTGGGTCGCGGAGCTCGCCGCGCTCCAGGCCGCGCGCCTGCTGGGCGGGGTGGGCGAGGCGCGCTGGGGTGAGCTCGTCGTGGTCGACGGTCTGCGGCCCGCGCTGCGCGCCATCCGCATCGCCAAGGACCCCGCCTGCCGGACCTGCGGTGGCGGCTGACCGGACGACGGCTCCGATCGCCCCGCGTCGACCTCCCCGGCAAAATTTTTTTGCGGCTTGACGGCGTCGAAAAGCACGGACGGCCCGCGCGTCGCGCCTCCGGCCCGGCTCGCCTCCCCCCGTTCCCGCCTTGCGTCCCGGCGGCCTTGCACCCTACCCATTGGGGGTGACGCACGCCGAGCCCCCACAGCTGGTGGCAGGAGCGTGTCATGAGAGTGTGAGGACCGGCGCAGACCAGCTCCGCAGTGAGACCTGGGACCGCGTCCGATCTGCTATGATCGCCGGCCGCCCCGAGTCGAACGGATCGGGAACGCAAGGTTGGGACCAGGAGGGGGAGGCACGATGGAGTTGAGCGACATGGACGGCACGACGGCGGAGACGCGCACGGCGCCCCTCACGGACGCGCCCACGCCCACCGGCGCGTCGCGGACGATCGGCAAGACCGAACGCGCCGAGCCCTACCCGCTCGACGTCGATCATGGCCGCGACGCGCTCCTCACCGACTTCGGCAAGGAGACGCTGCAGGACCGCTATCTGCTGCCCGGCGAGAGCTATCAGGACCTCTTCGTGCGCGTGGCGTCCGCCTATGCCGACGACGCCGAGCACGCCCAGCGGATGTACGACGCCATCAGCCGGCTGTGGTTCATGCCGGCCACCCCGGTGCTGTCCAACGGCGGCACCGGGCGCGGCCTGCCGATCTCCTGCTACCTCAACTCGGTCAGCGACAGCCTGGAGGGCATCGTCGACACCTGGAACGAGAACGTCTGGCTGGCGTCGAAGGGCGGCGGCATCGGCACCTATTGGGGCCATGTGCGCGGCATCGGCGAGCCCGTCGGCCTGAACGGCAAGACCAGCGGCATCATCCCCTTCGTGCGCGTCATGGACTCGCTGACGCTCGCCATCAGCCAGGGGTCGCTGCGCCGGGGCTCGGCCGCCGTCTATCTCGACATCAACCACCCGGAGATCGAGGAATTCCTGGAGATCCGGAAGGCGTCGGGCGACTTCAACCGCAAGGCCCTGAACCTGCACCACGGCGTCTTGATCACCGACGCCTTCATGGAGGCGGTGAAGGCGGGCGAGGAGTGGCACCTGCGCTCCCCCAAGGACGAGTCGGTGCGCGCCACCGTCGATGCGCGCTCGCTGTTCCAGAAGCTGGTCGAGACGCGGCTGGCGACGGGCGAGCCCTACATCATCTTCATCGACCAGGTGAACCGCTCCATGCCACGCCACCAGCGGGAACTGGGGCTGAAGGTGACGACGTCGAACCTGTGCTCCGAGATCACGCTCCCGACCGGCCCGGACCATCACGGCGTAGAGCGCACGGCGGTGTGCTGCCTGTCGTCGCTGAATCTCGAGACCTGGGACCAGTGGCACGACGATCCGCGCTTCATCGAGGACGTGATGCGCTTCCTCGACAACGTGCTGACCGACTATATCGATCGCGCCCCGCCGGAGATGGCGCGGGCGAAGTACGCGGCCAACGCCGAGCGGTCGGTGGGGCTCGGCGTCATGGGCTACCACTCCTTCCTCCAGGCCCGGAATGTGCCGTTCGAGAGCGCGGTGGCGAAGTCGTGGAACCTGAAGATGTTCAAGCACATCCAGGCCAAGGCGAGCGAGGCGTCGATGATGCTGGCGCACGAGCGCGGGCCGTGCCCCGACGCGGCCGACGCGGGCGCGATGGAGCGCTTCTCGTCGAAGATGGCGATCGCGCCGACCGCGTCGATCTCGATCATCTGCGGCGGCACGTCGGCCTGCATCGAGCCGATCCCGGCCAACATCTACACCCACAAGACCTTGTCGGGCAGCTTCGTCGTGAAGAACCCGCATCTCGAACGCGTGCTGGTCGCGCACGCCAAGAACTCGGACGCGGTGTGGACCTCGATCCTGGAACGCGGCGGGTCGGTCGCGCACCTCGACTTCCTGAGCGCGGAGGAGAAGGCGACCTTCAAGACCAGCTTCGAGATCGACCAGCGCTGGCTGCTGGAACTCGCCGCCGACCGCACGCCCTATATCGACCAGGCGCAGTCGCTGAACCTGTTCATCCCGGCGGACGTCGAGAAGTGGGACCTGCTCATGCTCCACGTCCGCGCCTGGGAACTGGGCTGCAAGTCGCTCTATTATCTGCGCTCCAAGTCCATCCAGCGCGCGGGCTTCGCCGGCGGGGTGGAGGCGGACAACACGCCCGAACTGAAGCAGATCGAGCTGCCGACGACGGATTATGACGAATGCCTGGCGTGTCAGTGAAGTGAGCTGAGCGCCCGTCACCCCGACCCTCTCCCGAGGGGAGAGGGGGCGCTGCGGGTCGGACGGTGCCAAGCCCCTCTCCCCTCGGGAGAGGGAGGGAGCGGCGGAGCCGCGGAAGGGTGAGGATGACGGGCGGTGCGGTTGTACGAACATCAGACCAGCGGCACCGTGGACCGCGCCCGATTGCTCCGACGCGACGCCACCGATGCCGAGAAGCGGCTCTGGCGTGGGCTGCGCGAGGCGATGCCTGACGCGAAATGGCGCAGGCAGGTGCCGGTCGGGCCGTACTTCGCGGATTTCCTGAGCGTGCGCGCGAAGCTGGTCGTCGAGGTGGATGGCGGGCAGCATGCCGACGCGGCTCAATACGACCAGCGGCGCACCCGCTTTATCGAGGCACAGGGCTATCGCGTCATCCGCGTCTGGAACACCGATGTCATGGGCAACCTGCCGGGAGTCCTGGACCTCATCCGCCGAGAACTCCCTCTCCCCTTGGGAGAGGGCCGGGGTGAGGGTGACGCACCGTGAGCCCGGTCACTGTCACCCTCACCCTTCCGCCGCTTCGCGGCTCCCTCCCTCTCCCACGGGGAGAGGGACTCAAGTCACTCCGCCTCCTCGAACAGGTCGACCGCGTTGGCGCCCGTGGCGCTCAGCCGCAGCTTGCCGTCCTCGACCGACGCGGCGAGGCCGAAGGGGAGGTAGTGGTGCGTCGCCCCCTGCTCGCCTTCCGTCTGCGGGCTGTCGTGCTTGGTCAGCTTGATGCGGTCCGTGCCGTCGTCGGCCAGGTGATCCACCGTGCCGACATGGACGCCGTCGGCCCCGATGATCTCCATATGCTCGGTGATGTCGCTCTTCTGAACCATGTGCGGTCTCCCTGGGTTGAGAGTGGGGAACGCATGGACCGGACGTTGGTGGCATCGCCCCCTCTCCCTCTGGGAAAGGGTCGGGGTGAGGGTGACGCGCGTTGACCCTCGTCACCCTCACCCTTCCGCCGCTGCGCGGCTCCCTCCCTCTCCCAGGGGGAGAGGGGCTTTGCTCACTCGACTCCCTGGGCCGCCCGCCCCACATCCATCCTTGAAAGGACCGCCCCATGTCCCTCACCGAAGCCCGCAAGCAGTACAAGCCGTTCGAATACCCCTGGGCGTTCGACTTCTGGAAGCGCCAGCAGCAGATCCACTGGATGCCCGAGGAGGTGCCGCTGGGCGAGGACTGCCGCGACTGGGCGCAGAAGCTCTCGCCGCACGAACGCAACCTCTTGACCCAGATCTTCCGTTTCTTCACCCAGGCCGATGTCGAGGTGCAGGACTGCTACCACGACAAATACGGGTCGGTGTTCAAGCCCACCGAGATCAAGATGATGCTGACCGCGTTCAGCAACATGGAGACGGTCCACATCGCCGCCTATTCGCACCTGCTCGACACGATCGGGATGCCGGAGAGCGAGTACGGCGCCTTCCTCGACTATGCCGAGATGAAGGACAAGCACGACTATCTGCAGCAGTTCGGCGTGGACAGTGACGAGGACATCGCCAAGACGCTGGCCATGTTCGGCGGCTTCACCGAGGGGCTGCAGCTGTTCGCGTCGTTCGCCATGCTGATGAACTTCCCGCGCTTCAACAAGATGAAGGGCATGGGCCAGATCGTCAGCTGGTCGGTGCGCGACGAGACCCTGCATTGCGAGGGCATCATCAAGCTGTTCCACGCCTTCTGCGCGGAACGCGGCTGCCTGACCAGGACGGTCAAGGACGACATCTCCGACGTCTGCCAGACCACCGTGCGGCTGGAGGACGCGTTCATCGACCTGGCGTTCGAGATGGGGCCGGTGCCCGGCATGACGCCCAAGGAGATCAAGCGCTACATCCGCTACATCGCCGACTGGCGCCTCTCGCAGCTCGGCCTGAAGCCGATCTACATGATCGAAGAGCACCCGCTCCCCTGGCTCTCGCCGTTGTTGAACGGGGTGGAGCACGCCAACTTCTTCGAGACCCGCGCGACGGAGTATTCCAAGGCCGCGACGAGGGGGAATTGGAACGAGGTCTGGGACAGCTTCGACAAGCGCCAGGGCGCGGGGGTCGAGGTGGCGAACGAGGATGTGGGGGAAGAGGTTGGGTTGTTCGCGGCGGAGTGAGGGGGGGGTGTTTCAGCTATTTATAGATACAAATGTCCTACTCAGATTGTACGCGTTTTCTGACGATGCTTTAATTGAGGTTGAAAAGCTATCTGAGTTAATACGATTGAAGAATATCAGGCTTCTTGTTACTGAGCAGGTTGTTGATGAGAGGGCAAGAAATCGAGATCAAGCATTTGCAGAATCTCTCAAGAGAATTGGAGAGATTAGCACGTCGGTACAAATCCCACGGTTTGCTGAGCATTTTCTAGAGGCTGGTGAGCTACGGTTGGCACTAGAAGCTGCAAAAGCTGCCAAGACAAAACTTCAGTCTGCGATCGCTAAAGAGTTGAAAGAAGACGGCTTAAAGGCCGACAAGGTCATACAAGCTATGTTTGATTCATCGCTTGTTCTAAAGCGTACTGAGCAGATTATCGAACGAGGGAGGCTCAGACGAGAACTCAGCAACCCTCCCGGAAAGAAGGATAGTATCGGAGATCAAATAAATTGGGAAATAATGTTGGAGCATGTTCCTGAAGGAGAAGATTTACACATTATCTCGCGCGACGGAGATTTTGCGGGAGCTGTAAACGGTTCACCTAACTTCTTCTTACGTGGTGAATGGAATCATAAAAAGAAGGCTAATTTATTTCTATATAATGGCCTTTCAGAATTCACTAAAACCCACTTCCCTGATATTAAAGTGCCTGCAGATGTCAAGCGTGCGTCTGCGGTAACGAAGCTGATGGAGGCTGGAAGCTTTCAATCTACACACTCTGCTATAAGCGAACTTGAAGACGTGTACAACGAGCTAACCTTTGAGGATGCTTTACTTCTTTTAACAGCGGCTACAATTAACTTTCAAATCACTGCTATTCTCACAGATGATGATGTAAAGACATTCTATCAGAAGCTGTACTCCAAGTTTTGGGGAAAGACGAGTGCAAGTTTAGATGCTATGCTTGTTGAACTCGCGCCAGAGGTTTTCGACGTTGCTCCCTTTTGAGCTTTGAAATGGCAAGATTGAAAGCAGGTTTCGATGCAGTGAGCTACTTACCGTTTGGCGGCCTTTCCTCGATTGCCGCCCCCGCCGGAGCGAAACGCAAGATGGGCTGCTGTCCGCGGGGTTGGTGGTCATCCCGACACAACAAAACCACCACTCACCCACCTCCGCTCATGGTAGGGTGTAGCTGGCCTTGCGGCCCACTCCCCGTTGACCTCCCCGCGCCAGCCGCCAGGATCCCCTAATGTTCTCCCCCCCCCCACCCTCCTCACCGGCAAGGCTCGGAGCGGCTTCGGGACCATCCTGGCCGATCCGCCGTGGCAGTTCCAGAACCGCACCGGCAAGAGCCTGCCCCGGACTTGATCCGGGGTCGCGCCGGAGCATCGGCGGCTCAATCGCTAAGGCACGATGACGCTGGACGACATCCGCGCCATGCCCGTGGCGGACCTCGCCGCCGATCCGTCCCACCTCTATCTCTGGGTGCCCAACGCGCTCCTGCCCGACGGGCTGTCGGTGATGGAAGCGTGGGGCTTTCGCTACGTCTCCAACATCGTCTGGCACAAGGTCCGCAAGGACGGCGGGTCGGACGGGCGGGGGGTGGGTTTCTATTTCCGCAACGTCACCGAACTGCTGCTGTTCGGGGTTCGCGGCAAGAACGCGCGCACGCTCGCACCCGGCCGCAGCCAGGTGAACATGCTCCAGACCCGCAAGCGCGAACACTCGCGCAAGCCCGACGAGCAGTACGGGCTGATCGAATCGTGCAGCTGGGGACCGCGCCTCGAACTCTTCAGCCGTGGTGCCCGGCCGGGCTGGACCGTGTGGGGCGATCAGGCGGACGCGGGTTACGAACCGTCCTGGTCCACCTACGCCCACAACAGCGCGATCGCGGCCGGATAGTCAGCAGTCCTCGACATACAGCGCGGGCGTGATCGCGAAGGTCAGCACCGGGCAGCCGCCACCGCCGCCGCCCTCCAGCCGGGGCCACAGTTTCTGGTGGTGGGTCGTCGATGCGCCGTTGGACGCGCCCTTGCCCAGCGTCTTCACCAGACACCGCTCAGCCTGAGCTTGTCGAAGGCCGGGTTCCGGCAAGCACCAAACTTTCAAGATGGTATGCTACGTCCAACCGGCCTTCGACAAGCTCAGGCTGAGCGGGGGAGGTAATTCATCAGGCGCTCAAGCAATCCACGCTGTGGGTCGGCGTCGCGTACTCCGTGTCGTCCACGCTGATCTTGGTGTCGAACTTCTTCTCCGCCCAGCCGCGCCGATAGAACTCGCCGTCGATCCGGCCCGCGATCGGCGACTTGGCGCCGCCCGCCGTCATCACCTCCGACTTCAGCAGGCGAAAGCCGCGCAGCACCTCCACGATCTCCGCCCACTCCTCCGGGGCTGCCGTCTGAAGGACGCCCGTCGCATTGCGCCACTCCTGCACATGGTAGAGCGCGCGCAGGTCGTCGGGAACGAGGTGGATGGTGGACATAGGGGGATAGATCCATCCGCCGGAGCGAAACGCAAGATGGGCTGCTGTCCGCGGATTGGGCATCGTTGCCACAGGCAGACAAAAACCTTGACCTTAGTGCCTATATGGTTTAAACTGGGCGCTTCCTTCTTCCGCTCTGGACCTCCACGCCCATGGTCGCCACCCCCTCCTCGCTCGCCTTCACTCCCGCCAAGCTCCGCGCGCGCCGCGACGGGTGGACCGCCGAGCGGCAACAGCGGTTCATCGCCGATCTGGCTCGTCATGGCTGCGTCTCGCGCGCGGCGGCGGGCGTGGGGATGACGGCGCGGTCCGCCCATCGGCTGAGGGCGCGGGTCCATGCCCATGGCTTTCGCCAGGCCTTCGACCGCGCACAGCCGCTGGGCCACGACGCCCGCGCCGCCGCAGCCTCTGCCCCTCGCCGCCGCCGCTATGGCGTGTTCGAGCACCGCTATGGCGGCCGGGTGGCCGGCCGGTGGGAGCGGGGGTGAACGAGGGCCATGTCGCGCGCCTGCTCGCCCACCAGCGCCGCCGCCTGGCCGCGCGGGACGGGCATGGCCCGGCCTCCCTCGCTCCGCACGGCGGCCAGCCCTTCCACCGCCATTGGGAGGACGATGGGCTCGATTGGATCGAGGGTGCGGGGGAGGGACACGTCACACGGTCCGTGAACTCAGGGACTTTTCAGGAGGAGTGGGAGGCGGCGCTGGCCGCGCTCGACGAGGCCGAGATCAAGGGACGGGCCGCGCTGGCCGCCTTACCTCTCCCGCCCGTCATATCCGGCGGGCCTCCTCGGGTGGAGCGCGGCGGGCAGTCCCCGGACGGGAAGGGCCGGGTCAGCCCGCCAGCGGCGCTCCGAGCGCCACCCACAGCGTGCCGGCCGCCAGCGCCGCCCCGCTCGCCACCGCCAGCGCCCGTCCGTCTCCGGCGGTCAGCGGATCGGTGAGCCACTGCCACGCGCCCGCCGGTCCCGACGCGCGACGATGCGGCGCGGCGGCGGCGAAGGAGCGGCGGACCCGCTGGCGGGCGGCGGGCTCCGCGCCGTCGGACCGGGCCAGGATCCGATCGGCGGCGCAGTGCAGGCCGGGGTCGTGCTTCATGGGCGTGGGATCCTGGAGAGGCTCGGCTCCACGCTAGCGCGCGGATCCTTCCCGATGGTGAAGCACGGGACGCTTGCCACCGCCGCCGCGCCATGCTTCCTTCCCGGAAACCGGAGGGGATGGGCGATGTTCGAGGGGCGGACCTGGTGGATCACGGGCGCGTCGTCCGGTCTCGGCGCGGCGCTCGCCCGCGAGCTGGCGGGGCGCGGGGCGGCGCTGATCCTGTCGGGCCGCGACGAGGGCGCGCTGGCGGCGGTGGCGGCGGACTGCGGCCCCACCCTGATGCTGCCCTTCGAGGCGACCGACCTGGCCGCGCTGCCCGGCGTCACGGCGGCGGCCTGGGGCTGGCGCGGGCGGGTCGACGGCCTGGTCAACAACGCCGGCATCTCGCAGCGCAGCCTCGCCATCGACACCGACTGGAGCGTGTACGACCGCATCATCGAGGTCGACCTGAAGGCGCCGATCGCGCTCGCCCAGGCCAACCTGCCGCGCTTCGTGGCGGCGGGCGGCGGGCGGATCGTGGCGATCAGCAGCGTGGCCGGGATCGCCGGCATTCCGCTCCGCTCCGCCTACTCGGCCGCCAAGCACGGGCTGATCGGCTATCACGACGCCATCCGCGCCGAGCTGGCGCACAAGGGGCTCGACGTGCTGGTCGTCTGCCCCGGCTCGATCGCCACCGACGTCAGCCGCAACGCGCTGGACGCGACCGGCCGGCGGCGCGGCAAGAGCGACGCGGCGATCGACGACGGCCTCGATCCGGCGGTCGCCGCCGCCCGCATCGCCGAGGCCCTGGCGGAGGGCCGGCGCGAACTGGTGCTGACCAAAGGCCCGGAGGAGGAGGGGCTGGCGCATCTGCGCCGCACCGACCCCGACGCCGCCTTCGACCGGCTGGAGGCGCTGGTCGCGTCGGGCTATGCCGAACGGATGGAGGCCACGACATGAGCCACATCGACCCGACCCGCGAGGCGTTCGACGCCTTCAAGGCGCTGCCCCGGGACCGGCCGGTCGCGATGCTGAACCTGCTGCGCTTCCGGGAGCGCGCCGGCTATCCGCCCGGCCACCCGCTGGCGGGCGAGAGCTTCAGCGGGGCGGAGGCCTACCGGCGCTACGGCGAGGCGAGCGGGCCGGTGTTCCAGCGGGTCGGCGGCACGATCGTCTGGCGCGGCACGCCCGCGCTCACCCTCATCGGCCCGGAGGACGAGGCGTGGGACGCGGCCTTCGTCGCCCGCTACCCGACCGCCGCCGCCTTCCTGGAGATGGTGACCGACGCCGACTACCGGCGCGCCGTCGTCCACCGCCAGGCGGCGGTCGCCACCAGCCGCCTGATCCGCTGCTCGGCGGAGGATCACGCCGGCGGAGGCTTCGCATGACCCCGCCCCGCTGCCCGCGCTGCGACGGCCGGATGACGGAGGGGTTCGTTGTCGATCAGGGCGACGGCAACTCCAAGAAGGTGCCTCGCTGGCAACCCGGTCAGCCCATCCGGCGATGGTATGGCCTCAAGACGACCACGAGCGAACAGAAGGAGGTGGCCACCGTCCGCTGCGACCGCTGTGGCCTGCTGGAGAGCTACGCCCCGTGACCGCCCGGCCGATCGCCCGTCTGGCCGCCGCCCTCCTGGCGCTGCTCCTCGCCAGCCCGGCCGCCGCCGGTCCGCTCGACCGGATCGCGCGCGATTATGTCGCGCTGACACTGGAGGCGGGGACGCACGAGGCGGAGTATGTCGACGCCTATTACGGCCCGCCCGCCTGGGCCGCGGCGGCGAAGGCGCATCCCCGCTCCGTGCCGCGCCTGCGGGCCGAGGCGGAGCGGCTGGCCGCACAGGCGCGAGCGGTCGATCCCGCCGCCCTGTCGCCGATCGAGCGGCTGCGGCGCGCCTTCCTGCTCGGCCAGCTCAGGGCGGCCGACACCCGGCTGGCGATGATCGCCGGCCAGCGCCTGTCCTTCGCGGACGAGGCCGAGGGGCTGTTCGGCGTCCGGCCCGTGCTCCGTCCGCTCGCCGACTTCGACCCGCTGCTCGCCCGGGTCGAGGCGCTGGTCCCGGGGCAGGGGCCGCTCTGGCGGCGGGTCGACGCCTACAAGGAGCGCTTCGCGATCCCCGCCGACCGGCTGGAGCCGGTCATGCGCGCCGCCATCGCCGAGTGCCGCCGGCGCACGCTCGCCCACATCGCGCTGCCGGCCGACGAGAGCTTCACCCTCGAGTTCGTCACCGGCAAGCCGTGGAGCGGCTACAACTATTACCAGGGCGGCGACCGCAGCCTGATCCAGGTGAACACCGACCTGCCGGTGCTGATCGACCGCGCCGTCGATCTGGGCTGCCACGAGGGCTATCCCGGACACCACACCTACAACGTCCTGTTGGAGGAGGGACTGGTGAAGGGGCGCGGCTGGGCGGAGTTCAGCGTCTATCCGCTCTACAGCCCGCAGTCGTTCATCGCGGAGGGGTCGGCCAATTACGGGATCGAGCTGGCCTTTCCCGGCACCGAGCGGGCGGCGTTCGAGGCCGCCGTGCTCTACCCGCTCGCCGGTCTCGATCCCGCCGAGGCGCCGCGCTACGCCGCGCTCAACGAGGCGCTCCGCGAACTGGGCGGGGCGCGCTTCACCATCGCGGCGGAGTTCCTCGACGGGCGGATCGACCGGACGGAGGCGATGCGGCTGACCCAGCGCTATCAGCTGCTGAGCGAGGCGCGCGCCGCCAAGTCGCTCGACTTCGCCGACCATTACCGCTCCTACGTCATCAACTACGGATTGGGGCGGGACCGGGTGGCGCAGGCCATCGAACGCCGTCCGCCGGGCGACCCGCGCTGGCTCGCGATGGCGCGGCTGTTGAGCCAGCCGATCGGCCCCGACGAGCTGGACGAACTCTGACCGGCGGCTTTGCCCGTCCCTGGGCCGGACAGTGTGGCGGGTGCGGAGATCCGGTGAGGCGACCCAGGCCCGCTCGCCTTGGGACCGCGAAACGGGGCAGCTGAAGGTGGTGGGCGTGGACGTCTTGTCCCTCTCCCCTTCAGGGGAGAGGGTTGGTTGACCGTTCGGCACCGGGTCGCATTCGATCACCTTCAACAGGCTCAGCACGAACGGATTTGTGTGATAACATCGCGCTCCACACCGCCCCATCCACTCACAGGACACGCACCGCCCCATGCCCACCCCCGTCCTCTCCTCGACCGGCCTGTTCACACCGCCCCACACGATCACCAACGAGGAGCTGGTCGCCAGCTACAACGCCTACGCCACCGCCGAGAACGAGCGGAACGCGGAGGCGATCGCGGTGGGGACGGCCCAGCCGCTCGAGATGTCGTCCACCGGGTTCATCGAGAAGGCGTCCGGCATCAAGGCGCGCCACGTGATGGACAAGGCCGGCGTGATCGACCCGGCGGTCATGACGCCCCGCCTGCCCGAGCGCCGCGACGACGAGCTGTCGATCTCCGCCGAGATCGCGGTCGCGGCGGCGACCCAGGCGCTGGAGCGGGCCGGACGGGCGGGCGAGGCTGTGGACGCGGTGCTGTGCGCCTGCTCCAACCTGGAGCGCGCCTATCCGGCGATCGCGGTGGAGGCGCAGCGCGCGCTGGGCGCGGGCGGCTTCGCCTTCGACATGAACGTGGCGTGCTCGTCGGCCACCTTCGGCATCCAGACGGCGGCCGACTTCATCCGGGCGGGCCACGCGCGCTCGGTGCTGGTGGTCAGCCCCGAGATCACCTCGGGGCACCTCAACTGGCGCGACCGGGACAGCCACTTCATCTTCGGCGACGTGGCGACCGCGGTGCTGGTGGAGGACAAGGCGGTGGCCCCCGCTGGCCACTGGGACATCCTGGGCACCCGGCTGAAGACGGAGTTCTCCAACAACATCCGCAACAATTTCGGCTTCCTCAACCGCACCGCCCCCGACACCCGCGACGCCCCCGACAAGCTGTTCGTGCAGGAGGGGCGCAAGGTGTTCAAGGAGGTCGTGCCGATGGTCTCCGCCCTGATCGCCGAGGAGCTGACGCGCCTCGGGCTCGCGGCGGCCGACCTAGACCGGCTGTGGCTGCATCAGGCCAACGCGAACATGAACCGGCTGATCGCGGCCAGGGTGCTGGGGCACGAGGCGTCGGACGCGGAGAGCCCGACGGTGCTCGACCGCTACGCCAACACCTCCTCGGCGGGCTCGATCATCGCATTCCACGAGCATTCCGACGATCTGGCGTCGGGGGCGACGGGCCTGATCTGCTCGTTCGGGGCCGGCTATTCGGCGGGCTGCGTCACGGTGCGCCGCGCCGGCTGACGGGGCTGGCGCGCAGCGGGAATGTTGCTATCCTGAGGAGAGGCGGCTCTAAGGGGGGTCGTTCCAGACAAAGGGAGAGTCCGAATGGCCGACACCAAGAAGCCCAACGCGCTGCAGCAGCCGATGAAGCCCAGCGACGACCTCGCCGCCGTGATCGGCAAGGGCGAGATGCCGCGCAGCCAGGTCGTCAGCAAGATGTGGGACTACATCAAGAAGCACGACCTGCAAAAGGAAGGCGACCGCCGCACCATCGTGGCCGACGACAAGCTGCAGAAGGTGTTCGGCGGCAAGAAGGAGGTGTCGATGTTCGAGATGAACAAGCACGTCTCCAACCACCTGACAAAGGCCTGAGCCTCCTCGATCGATGACCGGTCGGCCGGGGGCGCGGTGGGAGTTCCGCTGCTGGCCCCCGGCCGACATCCTCGCCGCCGTCGCCGCCCGCGTGGACGCGGCCGGCGAGTGGCACCCCCTGCCCGACGAGCGGCGCACCGACACCTACCTCCTGCCCCCCGGCCGCCCCGACCTCATGCCCAAGCTGCGCGGCGGCGAGCGGTTCGAGATCAAGCGCCGGCTGGAGGTGCGGGACGGGTTGGAGCTGTGGGAGATGGCGCTGTCGGAGGACTGGCCGCTCGGGCCGGAGGCGGGTGAGCGGGCGGCCGAGCGGCTGGCTCCGTTCCACCTCCCACCCGATCTGGAGAGCGGATCGGTCGGGACCGGAGATTGGCGGATCGTCGCCCTCGACAAGGCGCGCCGCCGCTGGCGTGACGAACGGGGGACGGTCGAAGTCACCCGCGTCACCGCTCCCCAAGTGGATCGGTTCGCGGTCGCGTTCGAGGGAGCCCGTCCGCAGGATGCGCGCACCGTCATTGAAGCGCTGGGTCTCGCCAGCCAACGGAACCAAAGTTACCGCCGGTGGATCGAGAACGCCGGGTGAGACTGCCCGGACAGATCGATCGCACGGCAGAGGACGGTGCCGCACGGTCACGAACTCCATCGGAGGATCACTTGCGCTTCGCTCTACTCGCCCTTCCCGTTCTCTCGATGGCCTGCACTCCGGCCACCCCGACGACCGGCGCTGCATCGTCCGGTTCGGTGAGCGCGCGTTCGGCCGACGCCGGACTGGCGGAGATCGAGAGGAGGACGAAGGGGCGCCTCGGCGTCGCCATGCGGACGGCCGATGGACGGCTCGTCCTGGCGAGCCGTGCGGGCGAACGGTTCGCGATGTGCTCCACCTTCAAGGCCGCTCTCGCGGCAGCGGTGTTCGAACAGATCGATCGCGGAACCGTCGCGCTGGACGAACACGTCGCCTTCGACCGGAGCGACATGGTCCCCTATGCCCCGGTCACCGAAGGGGCGCTGGAGCGGGGATGGATGCCGGTCGACGAACTCGTGGCAGCCGCCGTGCAGCTGAGCGACAACGTCGCGGCCAATCTCCTCATCGAGCGGATCGGGGGCCTGGATGCCTTCAACGCCTTCCTGCGTCGGGCCGGCGACGGGACGACGCGTCTCGACCGCAGGGAGACCGCGCTGAACGAGAACGCCCCGGGCGACCCGCGCGACACGACCACCCCGGAGGCGATGGCGGTGCTGCTGGACACGCTGGTGCTGGGCGACGTCCTGTCGCCCGCGTCGCGCGCCCGCCTCACCGAGCTGCTGCTCGGCGCGAGGACCGGCGGGGCGCGCATCCCGGCCGGTCTGCCCACGGGCTGGCGGGTCGCCCACAAGACCGGCACCTGCGGCACCGCGTACAACGACATCGCCATCATCTGGCCGGAGCATGGACAACCCTACACCCTCACCGTCTTCCTGGACCACCCGGCGGTGGACGCGGCGCAGGCCGAAGCCGCGATCGCCGGGGTGGCGCGGATGAGCGCCGCGAAATGGGGGGCGAAGGCCCCGTGACGGGCGTTTGCCGAGCGCTCTGCCGTCTCTCCCGCTGCTTGGGCGCCTTGTCGCTGCTGCTAGCCGGCGGCGTGGCGGCGCAGGACCCAAGGCCGGCCGACTATCGGACCGACGCGCTCTCCATCGAGCCGCTCATCAACGCGAACTACGCCTATCTGGACCGCTTTGCGGACGGCCATGCCCCGGTGAGCGAGACACTCAGGCAGGAAGCCCGGTCCGTTCACGACGCGGACTCGCTGCTGCGCTACGCCGAACACGCGCTGTTCGCGCTGGCCGATCACCACGCGATCACGGGCCGCTCCCTTCGGGACAGCTGGGCGGTGGTGCCGAGCTGTTCCGATCTCTGGATCGACCTGCGCGGGGAGACGTACGTCATAACCGCCGTACGGGACGGCTCTCCGGCGATGGCGGCGGGCGTGCGGCCCGGTGATCGGCTGACAGCCGTGGCCGACGTGCCGGTGGCAGAGGCGGTGCGGGCGTTCTGGACCGATCTCGGACTCCCCGTGACCCTGGAACGGGCGGCCTTCGCCGCGCGCGTCCTGGCGGCCGGTCGCCGCGACAGGGCGAGAGCGTTGACCTTCGCGCGCACCGGCGCGTTGTCGCTCGCCTCGCTCTATGGCCGGCGGACGCCGGACGGCGCGCTCACGGTGTCCCGCGAGGACGGCACACTCGTGATCCGGCTCCACAACAGCTTGGGCGATGACGGCACGATCGCCGCCTTCGACGCGGCGATGGCCACGGCGGCACCCGGACAGCCGGTGCGGATCGACCTCACCGATACGCCGAGCGGCGGCAACACGACCGTTGCCCGCGCCATCCTCGGCTGGTTCGTGGACGCGCCCGCCGGTTACCAGGTCCACAACCTGCCGCGCGAGGAGCGGGAAACGGGCATCGCGCGACAGTGGATCGAGCAGGTGTTGCCTCGGCCGGGCCAGCATCATGACGGGCCGGTGAGCGTCCGGGTGGGACGTTGGACCGGCAGCATGGGCGAGGGGCTGGCGGTCGGCTTCCATGCGATCGGTGCCCCGGTTTGCGGAGATCGGATGGCCGGACTGCGCGGCGCGGTGTACGACCTGCCGCTCGAACACTCCGGTCTCGTCCTGAAGCTGCCCGTCGAGCGGCTGAGCACCGTCGATGGTGTGCCCAGAGAACGATTTGAAGCTGCTGCGTGCGTCACGCCGTGACCTCAGAGACTCATCCGCCCACCACCGTCCCCCCGTTCGGGTGCAGCACCTGTCCGCTCATGTAGCTTGAGTCCTCGCACGCCAGGAACAGGAAGCACGGGGCGACCTCGTTGGGCTCGCCGGCGCGACCCATCGGCGTGTCCTTGCCGAAATCCGGGATCTTCTCGGGCGGCTGACCGCCGGACGGGTTGAGCGGCGTCCAGATCGGACCGGGCGCCACGGCGTTCACGCGGATGCCCTGCTCGATCAGGTTCTCCGACAACGAGCGGGTAAAGGCCGTGATCGCCCCCTTGGTGGACGAATAGTCGAGCAGGATGGCCGCGCCCTGGTACATCGTCACCGACGTGCAGTTCACGATCGCCGCCCCCTCCTTCAGGTGGGGCATCGCGGCCTGGACCATGAAGAACATGGAGAAGATGTTCGATTGGAAGGTGCGGCGCAGCTGCTCCTCCGTGATGTCGGCGATGTCCTCGTCCGGGTGCTGCTCGCCCGCGATGTTCACCAGCACGTCGAGCCGCCCGAACGCCTCGACCGTCTTCGCCACGACCTCCCCGCAGTGTGCCTTGACGCCCAGGTCGCCCGACAGCGTGATGGCGCGCGCGCCCTCCGCCTCGCACAGCTCCCTGGTCTTCGCCGCGTCGTCGTCCTCCGACAGATAGGCGATCGCCACGTCCGCGCCCTCGCGCGCGAACAGCACGGCGGTGGCGCGTCCGATGCCGCTGTCGGCGCCGGTGACGATCGCCGTCTTGCCCCTCAGCCGTCCGGATCCGGGATAGCGCGGCTGCCACTTCGGCTTGCGCTCCATGTCGCTCTCGTGGCCCGGCAGACGGGGCTCTTCGGAAATCGGGGCGATGGTCTGCGTGTCGGTGCTCATCCAGGGTTCCGTCCTGTGCGGGAGGGGAGGGTCAGGCGGTCTTGCCGGTGACTTCCGCGCCGGGGATCGTCGAGCCGGGGCCAGCCTCGCTGTCGGCGAGGTCGGTCTCGCCGCCCGTCGCTTTCCGCTCGCCGCCTTCGGGGAGCGAATTGCCCCCGAGCACCGCCTGCTCGTCGGAGCCCTCCTCCTCCAGGCCGCCGGTCGCGGTGTCGTCCGCGGCGCCGTCGCCGGCCGCCATGTCCTCTTCGGCGTTGTTGCCGTAGCCCGCGCCGGACCCGGGGCCGCTGCCCGGGGCGGCTCCAGCCTGGGACTGGCCGGGGGATCGCTGGGAGGAGGTCATGGTCGTGGCCTTTCAAGGAGTTGCCCCTCCTCAACCGCGTGAGCGGGGGCTGGTTCCCGCTCCGCTTTCGCATCGGGCGGCGGAGCGTTAGGAAGGGAGGATCACCGGAGACCCGCTCGATGACCGACACCCTCGCCCCCGAGACGCCGACCAGCGTGCCCACCCTGTCGCTCGCCACCGCCGACGCCGATCCGGAGGGCTTCGCCAACCGCCTGGGCGGGTCCTTCGAGCGCTTCGGCTTCGCGGTGGTCGAGGACCACGGCATCGACCCCGCGCTGATCGAGGAGGCGTGGGCCGTCACGGCCGGGTTCTTCGCGCGGCCGGATGCGGACAAGCGCGCGTTCTTCACGACGGAGCTGGCCGGCCAGCGCGGCTACACGCCCTTCAAGACGGAGATCGCCAAGGGTGCCACGGCCCACGACCTCAAGGAGTTCTGGCACGTCGGGCGCACCCTGACGGCGGACCAGAGCGCGCCCAACCCTGACGGAGGCGCGATGCCGGAGAACCTCTGGCCCGACGAGCCCGCCCGCTTCCGGCCTGTCCTGGAGCGGCTCTATGCGGAGTTCGACCGCGTGGGCCTCCGGCTGCTTTCGGCCATCGCCCGCTGGCTGGACCTCACGCCCGACTGGTTCGACGACAAGGTGGATGTCGGCAACTCCATCCTGCGCCTGCTCCATTACCCGCCAATCCCGCTCGACGCGGAGGGCGAGCGCGCCGGCGCGCACGAGGACATCAACCTCATCACCCTGCTGCTCGGCGCGGAGGAGGCGGGGCTGGAGCTGAAGGATCGGGAGACGGGCGAGTGGCTGGCGGTCGATCCCCCGGCCGGCGCGCTCGTCGTGAATGTCGGCGACATGCTGCAGCGGCTGACCAACCACCGCCTGCCGTCGACCAGCCACCGCGTCGTGAACCCGCCACCCGAGCGCCGCGCCCAGCCCCGCTACTCCATGCCCTTCTTCCTCCACTTCAACTCCGACGTCCTGATCGAGACGCTGCCCGGCTGCGTCACCGTGGACGAGCCGAGCCGCTATCCGCAGCCGATCACGGCGGACGCCTACCTGCGCGAGCGGCTGGTGGAGATCGGATTGTTGAAGGGGTGAGGCTCAGTCGCTATGTGCATCGAACAGTGAAAGGATGCACATCATGCGAACGACGATCGTGATCGATGATGAGTTGATGGACAGGGCGATGATCGCGACTGGCGCCGCGAGCAAGCGGGAAGCGGTCGAGGAGGGATTGCGGACCGTGGTGCGCCTCCGAGAACAGGCGAAGATGCGGGACAGCTTTGGAAAGTTCGAATGGATTGGCGATATTGACGAGATGCGTCGCAACGCATGATCCTGGTCGATAGCAGCGTCTTCATCGACCACTATCGCGGGGTGAGGACGTCCGCCGTCGATCGGCTTCACGACCTCTCTGACTATGAGCGGCTTGGCATTCCCGATCTTGTCCTCACTGAAGTTCTTCAGGGCTTCGCCAGCAAGCGAGCCGTCAAGGAGGTTACAGCCGAGTTGACCGAACTGGCTGTCGTGGACGTGGGCGGTCGCGAGTGCGCCCTCCAAGCCGCGCAGAACTACCGCGTGTTGCGGACGCTCGGCGTCACCGTCCGCTCCACCATCGATACGCTGATCGCCACCCGCTGCCTCCTGGACGGCCACTCGCTCCTGTTCTCCGACCGAGACTTCGATCCGTTCGTGGAGCACCTCGGCCTGCGCTCCGCGCTCTCCGCCTGACACTTTCCCCCTGCCCTGCGCGTTCCCTTCCCGAACCCCTCCCCCGCGCGCGTCCGCCCTGCTAGAGAGAACCGACACGCAGATATGGAGCCCGCACCCACATGACCGATGTCGCCAGCCTCGACAGCCTGAACACCCTCTCCTCCTTCGAGGCGGCCGGCAGGACGGTGCATTACCATTCTCTGGACAAGGCGGCGGCAAAGCTGGGGCTGATCGACCGGCTGCCCTTCTCGCTGAAGGTGCTGCTCGAGAACATGCTGCGGCACGAGGACGGCAAGACGACCACCACCGCCGACGCGCAGGCGATCGTGGACTGGGCAAAGGAGGGGCATATCGACCGGGAGATCCAGTATCGCCCGGCGCGCGTGATGATGCAGGACTTCACCGGCGTGCCCTGCGTCGTCGATCTGGCGGCCATGCGCGACGCGATGACGAAGCTCGGTGGCGACGCGCAGAGGATCAACCCGCAGGTGCCCTGCCACCTCGTCATCGACCATTCCGTGATGGTGGACGAGTTCGGCACGCCCCAGGCGTTCGAGCAGAATGTCGAGATGGAGTACGAGCGCAACGGCGAGCGCTACGAGTTCCTGAAATGGGGGTCGAAGGCGCTCGACGACTTCAAGGTCGTGCCGCCGGGCACCGGCATCATCCACCAGGTGAATCTGGAGAACACGGCCAGGGCGGTGTGGACGACCGAGCGGCCAGACGGCTCGCTGCTCGCCTACCCCGACACCTGCGTCGGCACCGACAGCCACACCACCATGATCAACGGCCTGGGCGTGCTCGGTTGGGGCGTGGGCGGGATCGAGGCGGAGGCGGCGATGCTGGGCCAGCCCGTCTCCATGCTGGTGCCCGACGTCGCCGGCTTCAAGCTGACCGGCAGGCTGGCCGAGGGCATCACGGCGACCGACCTGGTGCTGACCGTCGTGCAGATGCTGCGCGCCAGGGGCGTCGTCGGGCAGTTCGTGGAGTTTTACGGGCCGGGGCTCGACGCGCTCAGCCTCGCCGACCGCGCCACCATCGCCAACATGGCGCCCGAATACGGCGCCACCTGCGGCTTCTTCCCGGTGGACGGCAAGACGATCGACTACCTTCGCCTCACCGACCGGTCGGACGAGACGCTCGCGATCGTGGAGGGCTATTGCAAGGCCAACGGCCTGTGGCGGCACGCGGATACGCCCGACCCGGTCTTCTCCTCCACGCTGGAGCTGGACATGGGCTCGGTCGAGCCGTCGCTCGCCGGGCCGAAGCGGCCGCAGGACAAGGTCCTGCTGAGCCAGGTCGACGACCAGTTCAACCGCGACCTCACCAACGTCTATGCCCGCGACAATCAGCGGGTGGCGGTGGACGGCAAGGACTACGATGTGGGCGACGGCGACGTGGTGATCGCGGCCATCACCAGCTGCACCAACACGTCCAATCCCGACGTGATGATCGCCGCCGGCTTGGTGGCCCGCAAGGCGCGCGCCAGGGGGCTGAAGCCCAAGCCCTGGGTCAAGACCAGCCTCGCGCCCGGATCGCAGGTGGTCACCGACTATCTGGTGAAGTCCGGCCTGCAGGACGACCTGAACGCCGTCGGCTTCGACCTGGTCGGCTATGGCTGCACGACCTGCATCGGCAATTCCGGCCCACTCGCGCCGCCGATCAGCAAGGCGATCAACGACAACAACATCGTCGCCGCCTCCGTCCTCTCGGGCAACCGCAATTTCGAGGGCCGGGTGTCGCCCGACGTGCGCGCCAACTTCCTCGCCTCCCCGCCGCTGGTCGTCGCCTATGCGATGAAGGGGACGGTGACGGAGGACCTCGTCAACGATCCCATCGGCCAGGATCAGGACGGGGCCGACGTGTACCTGCGCGACATCTGGCCCACCAACGCCGAGGTCCGCCAGTTCGTGGACGACAATGTCGACCGCTCCATGTTCGAGCGCCGCTACGCCCAGGTCTACCAGGGCGACGAGCGCTGGCGCGGCATCCAGGTCGAGGGCTCCGACACCTATCGGTGGCGCGCCGGCTCCACCTACATCGCCAACCCGCCCTATTTCGAGGGCATGGGGATGCAGCCGGAGCCCGTCGCCGACATCGTCGACGCCAAGCTGCTGGCGCTGCTCGGCGACTCCATCACCACCGACCACATCAGCCCGGCGGGCTCGATCAAGGCCGACAGCCCGGCCGGCCAGTATCTGATGGAGCACCAGGTCAGCCGCGACCAGTTCAACAGCTACGGCAGCCGGCGCGGCAATCACGAGGTGATGATGCGCGGCACCTTCGCCAACATCCGCATCCGGAACGAGATGACGCCGGGCGTCGAGGGCGGCATGACCCGCTACGACGGTGAGGTCATGCCGATCTACGACGCGGCCATGCGGCACAAGGCGGACGGCACGCCGCTGGTCGTGGTGGCGGGAAAGGAATACGGCACCGGGTCGTCCCGCGACTGGGCCGCCAAGGGCACGCTGCTGCTGGGTGTGCGCGCGGTGATCACCGAGAGCTACGAGCGCATCCACCGCTCCAACCTGATCGGCATGGGCGTCCTGCCGCTGCAATTCGCCAAGGGGGTGACGCGCACCACGCTCGGCATGACGGGCGACGAGACCTTCACCATACGCGGCGTCGCCGACATGCAGCCGCGCCAGACGGTCGAGGTGACGATGACCCGCCCGGACGGCTCGACCGAGAGCTTCGAGACGGTGACCCGCATCGACACGGTCAACGAGCTGGAATACTACCTCAACGGCGGTATCCTGCAGTACGTGCTGAGGAACCTGGCGCGACAGGGGTGAGGGGCTTGCCCTGATCGCCGAGTTCAGCGCTGCGCCCCGACGCTCCCCTCCCTGCAAAGGAGGGGCTGGGGGTGGGTGCGACATGGCGTCAGCCGGGGAGCCTGGGTGCCGCACGAGCGCGCACGAGGCGGTCGCCGACCTCCCGATCCGCCGCTACCCGTCCGCGCCCTCCGGCGACGCAAGCGCGGGCGCCATCCAGCCGGGCACCGGCAGGGCGGCGAGGTCGCCCACCCGCCGGTGATCGACCGCCAGGCCGAGTTCGGGATAGGCGGCCCTCCGCCGTGCCTCGTCCGACAGCGGCAGCGGCAGGACGACGAGCCGCCGGTTGACCTTGCCGCGCCAATTCATGCGCGCGGTGTTCTCCTGCCCGACATAGCAGCCCTTGGCGAAGCTCACGCCGTTCAACAGGTCGCCATTGGCCTCCAGCCACAATGTCTCGCCGGAGCCCAGCTCGGCCACGCCCTCCGGCACGCCGTGCCCCAGGCGGTGCGCGCGCCAGGCGCCGCTCGCCTCGCCGTCCTCCGCCGCCGCGATCCAGCGGTGGCCGAGCGCCGGCAGGCGCGGGTCGAACGGCCGCTCCGACACCAGCGGCGACCAGTGGACGGCGAGCGATCCGTCGCGCTCCAGCGTGATCGGACGGCGCAGGCGATAGAGCGACAGGCGGGCGATCAGCGCATCCGCTTGCCCGACCTCGCAATCGAGCAACAGGTCGTCGCCGTCCCCCCACACGATCAGGTCGAACAGCGCCTTGCCCTGAGCGGTCAACAGCCCGGCCCAGACCGGCAGCGCACCGCTCACGTCGTTGGTGAGCAATCCTTGCAGGAACCCGCGCGGATCGTCCCCGGCCACGCGGATCACGGCGCGGTCGGCCAGCGTGGTGGGATCGGGGGTCGCGCGCATGGACCGGAAGGTGGGGCGGCGGGGGACGGGGGTCAACGGGCCGGATCGGCGATGCCATTGCGGGGCGGGCGAAGCCGGGCGGGCACGACAGTGAACCTCCGGAGCGATTTTCTTGCATTTGGTGCCATTTTGGTTATATGGTTGCCTGCTGTTCCTCTCCGGTGTCGTCTCCGCGAGTCGGCAGAACCGGAGCGCTGCGTGGGGGAGCGCCTCAGCATCCGCCGTGGCTCCAAGGGGCCGCAGCCGATCGCCCGGCATCCGGCCGCTCCCACCCGCCTGGCACAAGCGCGCGCACCCCCTCGACCGCGCGACCTTCGAGAGACCTTCGGCGGTTTTCCGGCACTTCGCGAACAAGCCCCTTGTCCACCTGCGCGGCCTGCGGCACGCCCTGCCAGATGACCTTCGACCTCCTCTTGACGGGCGGCACCGTCCACCTGCCCGGCGGCCCGTTCCAAACCTCCCTCGGCATCCGCGACGGCCGCATCGCCGCGATCGGCGCGGCGGGCGATGCGGGGCGCACGATCGGCTGCGCGGGCCTCGACATCCTGCCGGGCGTGATCGACAGCCAGGTCCACTTCCGCGAGCCGGGCGGAGAGCACAAGGAGGACCTGGAGAGCGGGTCGCGCGCCGCCGTGCTGGGCGGGGTGACGGCGGTGTTCGAGATGCCGAACACCGATCCCAACACCGACTCCGCCGCCGCGCTCCGGGACAAGCTCGACCGCGCGCGCCACCGGATGTGGTGCGACCACGCCTTCTACATCGGCGCGACCGCCGACAACACGGAGGAACTCGCCGAGCTGGAGCGCCTGCCGGGCGCGGCCGGGGTCAAGATCTTCATGGGCTCGTCCACCGGCAGCCTGCTCGTCGCCGAGGACGAGGCGCTGCTGGCGGTGCTGCGGAACGGCCGCCGCCGCGTCGCCATCCATGCCGAGGACGAGCCGCGCCTGATCGAGCGCGCGGCGACCCACCGGGTGCCCGGCGACGTCACCAGCCACCCCGTCTGGCGCGACGAGGAGAGCGCCATCCTGGCGACCACCCGCATCCTGGCCCTGTCGAAGCAGGCGCGCCGGCCGGTCCACGTCCTCCACATCACCACGCCCGACGAACTCGACCTGATCACCGGGCATCGCGACCTGGCGACGTGCGAGGTCACGCCGCAGCATCTGACGCTGGACGACGGCGCCTATCGCACGATCGGCACACAGGCCCAGATGAACCCGCCGATCCGCTCGGCCGCGCACCGCTCCGGCCTCTGGGCTCGAATGGTGGAGGGCCTGCCCGACGTGCTCGGCTCCGATCACGCCCCGCACACGGCGGAGGAAAAGGCGCGGCCCTACCCAGCCAGCCCCAGCGGGATGCCAGGCGTGCAGACGCTGCTGCCGCTGATGCTGGACCACGTCGCGGCCGGTCGCCTGACGCTCCAGCGGCTGATCGAGCTGACCAGCGCCGGGCCGCAGCGGGTGTTCGGGATCGCGGGCAAGGGGCGCATCGCCAAGGGCTATGACGCGGACCTCACGATCGTGGACCTGAAGCGCGAATGGACGGTGTCGGGCGACTGGCTGGCGAGCCGCGCCGGCTGGTCCCCCTTCGAGGGCCGCCACCTCACCGGCGCGCCGGTCGGCACCATCGTGCGCGGCGCGGTGGCGATGTGGGAGGGCGAGCTGGGCGACGTCGCGACGGGCGAGCCGGTCCGCTTCGTCGCCACGCTCTAGACGACGGCTCTGCGGCGGCGGTTCAGGCCGCGCAGACCGTCGGCGCTGTAGATCGCCAGCCCCGTCCAGATGCACGCGAAGCAGAACCAGCGCGCCGGCTCCACCGTCTCGTCGAACAGCAGCACGCCTTCCGCGAACACCATCGTCGGAGCGAGGTACTGGAGCAGGCCGATCACGGCATAGGGTAGCCGCCGGACGGCGGCGGCGAACAGCAGGAGCGGAACGGACGTGATCGCCGACGACAGGATCAGGAGCGCGTCGACGCCGCGATCGTCGCCGAAGGCCAGCGTTCCCGACGCGCTCGCCCACCACAGATACCCGGCACACAGCGGGGCCAGCAGCAGGGTTTCGACCGTCAGCCCCTCCAGCGCGCCGACCGGGGCGATCTTGCGGACCAGACCGTACAGCCCGAAGGACACCGCCAGCGTCAGGCTGATCCACAGCCCCTCCGGCGAGGCGCCGACCAGCACGGCGACGCCGACCGCCGCCAGCGCGACGGCGATCCCCTGCCCCCGGGTGAGCCGCTCCTTCAGGACCAGCACACCCAGGGCGACGTTCAGCAGCGGGTTGAGGAAGTAGCCGAGGCTCGCGGCCACCAGATGATCGTTCACGACGGCCCAGATGTAGACCAGCCAGTTCACGCCGATCAGCAGCGCCGACAGGGCGAGCGCGGCCAGCAGCCGGGGCCGGCGCAGCACGGCGGCGAGCGCGGACAACTGCCGGCGGATGGCCAGGATCGCGACGAGCAGCAGCACCGACCACAGGACGCGGTGGGCGACCGTCTCAACCGGCGGGACGGCGTGGAGGAGGCGGAAATAGAAGGGGACCAGCCCCCAGATGACATAGGCGGCGAGGCCGAAGCCCAGTCCCCGGCGCCGCTCCGCCGCGCCCTGCCCGATCGGTGTGTGCGGCGCGGCCATGGGCCGCCCGCTAGACGGCGGTGGTCGGCCGGGCAACCCGCCTCAGAAGGGCAGCCAGCTGTTCTTCTCCCGGAACTTCAGATAGCCGATGTTGGCGCCCAGCCGCACGCCCACGCCCAGCCGGATCGGGATCAGCACGATATCGCCGCGCCGCAGATAGCTCGCCGTGAAGCCACCGACGAAATAGGCCGCCCCCTCCCCTTGCGGATAGCGGCGATAGAGATCCTGGGTGTCGTAGAGATTGTAGACCAGGATGAAGCTCTTGGCCGCGTTGCCGCCCACGTCGAAGCCGACCGACGGCCCCGTCCAGTAGACCGGCCGCTCGCCCTCGATCCGGTGGTGCAGCGTGCCCGAACCGTAGCGCAGACCCACGACGAAGGCGCCGGCGGCCTCGCGCCCGACGATATAGCCGATCGGCTTGCCCTGGTCGGCCAGGATGCGCTCGATCAACTGGGCGAGCTCCTGCGCGCCCTGTCCGAACAGGTCGTCGGCCGCGCCGATCAGATCGTCCTTCTCATAACCCTGGGCGTCGCCGACCGGGCGGTCCGGAACCACCGTGGTCGACGGCGCGGCGGCGGTGGGCGCGGCGTCCGGCGTCGTGTCCGGGCCGTCCACCCGGGGACTGTCCACGACGTCGGGATAGAGCGGATCGTTCGCCGGTTCGGGCGGCACGGGCGCCGGCGCGGCGGGCGTGGCCGGCGCGGGATCGAGATCGGCGTCCATGCGCGCGTCCGGATCGACCCTCTGCACCTGGGCCGCCACCGGCGTCGCCGTCAGCAGCGCCAGCGCCGCCAACGCGCCCATCCCAATCGTCCTCATCGCTCCTCGTCTCCCCGTTGGCGGCATCGGGTCCTACCCTGCCGCCGCGACTCTGGCGAGGGGCTGAACGGCCGCGGCGGGTCGCTCCCGCGGCGACCGGACTTCGGATGGGGCGGTTGATCGCGCCCACCCGGGTGGCTATAGCCCGCGCCCGGCGCTCCGGAGACGTGGGTGAGTGGCTGAAACCAACGGTTTGCTAAACCGTCGTACGGGGAAATCCTGTACCGAGGGTTCGAATCCCTCCGTCTCCGCCAACCTGTCTGGCTGTTGCGATTTCTTGTTCGTGGAGTGGAGGCGGCGCAGGACTGCGCCGTGCCCGAATGGCGTGGCACTCCAGAGAACCGTTGTCGCTCGCTCGCAGCGGCGCTCCGCGTCCGGGCGCCGAGGAGCACCCATACCCTCTCGTCGCTACAGCGACATCGGGTCGCCGTTCGGCTAAGCGCCACCCCATGTCCGCTCCCCTGATTCTCGATGGCCGCGCCACGGCCGACGCGCTGCTCGCCACGCTCGGCGGGCGCGTCGCCGCCTTCGCCGGGCAGCGGGAGCGGCCGCCGGGGTTGGCGGTGGTGATCGTGGGCTCGGACCCCGCCTCACAGGTCTATGTCGGGTCGAAGGCGCGCGCCGCCGCCGCGCTGGGCCTGGCCTCCTTCAAGCACGAGCTGCCCGCCGACACGGGCGAGGACGAGCTGCTGGCGCTCGTCGACCGGCTGAACGCGGATGGGCGAGTGGACGGCATCCTGGTCCAGCTCCCGCTCCCCGCCCATATGGACTCCGGGCGGGTGACGCAGGCGATCGACCCGGCGAAGGACGTGGACGGCTTCACCTATGGGCAGGCGGGGCGGCTGGCGGTCGGCGACCCGGCCGACGCGCTGGTCCCCTGCACACCGCAGGGGGCCATGCTGCTCCTGGAACAGGCGCGCGGACGCGACCTGTCCGGGCTGACCGCGCTCGTCATCGGGCGCTCGGCGATCGTCGGCAAGCCGATGGCGAGCCTGCTCACCGCCGCCGACGCCACGGTGACGATCGCCCACTCCCGCTCGCCCGACCTGCCCGGCCTCTGCCGCGCGGCCGACATCGTGGTCGCGGCGGTCGGGCGACCCGCCCTGGTGCGCGGCGACTGGCTGAAGCCCGGCGCCACCGTCATCGACGTGGGCATCAACCGCGTGCCCGCTCCCGATCGGGGCGAGGGCAAGACGCGGCTGGTGGGCGACGTCCATTTCGCCTCGGCGCGCGAGGTCGCCGGAGCGATCACCCCGGTGCCCGGCGGCGTCGGACCGATGACCATCGCCTGCCTGATGGCCAACACGCTGCGCGCGGCGGACCTCGCGGGGCGCGGTGAGCCGGGGTGCGACCGGGCGGCCGCGCCGGTTGGCGGTCCCGTTCCGGCCCGCTAAGGCGCGGGCGACCCCACACGGAGAACCCCCATGCGCGTCCTCGTCACCGGCGTGGCCGGCTTCATCGGCATGAGCCTGGCCAAGCGCCTGCTGGCCCGCGGCGACGGCGTGGTGGGCGTGGACAGCGTGAACGACTACTACTCCGTCCGGCTGAAGCGCGACCGGCTGGCGCATCTCGCGGAACAGGGCGGCGACTTCGCGACGCACGAGGTCGACTTCGCCGATCACGCGGCGCTGGACACCGCGCTGGCGGGCGAGCGGTTCGACCGGATCGTCCATCTGGGCGCGCAGGCGGGCGTGCGCTACTCCATCACCAACCCGCGCGCCTATGTGCAGGCCAATCTGGTGGGGCACCTGAACCTGCTGGAGGTCGCCCGCCACCGGCAAGTGGAGCACATGGTCTACGCCTCCTCCTCCTCGGTCTATGGCGGCAACACCGACCTGCCGTTCAGCGTCGACGACCGGGTCGACCACCCGCTCTCCCTCTACGCCGCCACCAAGAAGGCGGACGAGCTGATGAGCGAGACCTACGCCCACCTCTACCGCCTGCCGTTGACCGGCCTGCGCTTCTTCACCGTCTACGGCCCCTGGGGGCGGCCCGACATGGCGATGTGGATCTTCACCAAGGCGATCCTGGCGGGCGAGCCGATCGCGGTGTTCAACCATGGCCGGATGCGGCGCGACTTCACCTACATCGACGACATCGTGTCGGGCGTGGTCGCCTGCCTCGACTCGGCGCCCGCCGACGACGGCCGGGTCAAGGCCGGCGGGTCGAAGGGACCGCACGCCGTCTACAACATCGGCAATCATCGCTCGGAGGAGCTGGGCCACATGATCGACCTGATCGAGCGGGCGTGCGGCCGGACCGCGATCCGCGACCTGCAGCCGATGCAGGACGGCGACGTGCCCGCCACCTACGCCGACATCGAGGCGATCCAGCGCGACCTGGGCTTCGAACCGACGACCACGATCACCGAGGGCGTGCCGCGCTTCGTCGCCTGGTATCGCGACTATCACGGCATCTGAGCGTCAGACCGCGGCCGGGGGCTCTCGCGGGATGGCGATGCGGCAGTGCAGGCCGTCGGCGCGGTAGTCGCGCTGCACGGTGGCCCCGATCTGGCTGGGCAGCAGGCGGTCGACGATGACGGAGCCGAAGCCCTGCCGGCCGGGCTCCCGGATCGCGCGGCGGGCGCGCTCCGCCCAGGTCAGCTCCACGCCGCGCTCGTCCTGTCGCCACGCCACCGCCAGCGACTCGCCGTCTTCGCCCAGACCACCGTATTTGGCGGCGTTCGTCGCCAGCTCGTGCAGCGCCAGGCCCAACGACTGGGCCTCGCCCGGCGAAAGGGTCACGGATGGCCCCTCCACCTGGATGCGCGCGTCCGTCCCATCGCGGTAGGGGGCGAGCTCGGACCGGATCAGATCGCCCAGCTGCAGTCCGCCCCACTCTTGATCGACCAGCATCTGGTGGGTGCGCGACATCGCCTGCAGGCGACGGTCGAAGCTCTCCAGGAACTCGTCGGTGGTGTCCGCGTCCCGCGCGGTGCGCCGGGCGATGGCGCTGATCGTCGCCAGCTGGTTCTTCATGCGGTGGTCCAGCTCGCGCAGCACCGTGTCGCGCATCCGCTCCGCCTTCACCTCGGCGGTGATGTCGACCGCCTTCTGCAGCACCCCGCAGAGCCGGCCGTCGCGGTCGAACACGGGGATGTGATGGCAGGTCCACCAGACCTCCCTCGCCGCGCCACCACCGCCCGGGATCTTGTAGGCTTCGCGCTCCAGGCTGTTCGCCTCGCCCGCCAGCGCGCGCTCGAACGCGTGCCGGAACTTCGCCAGCCGCTCCTCGCTCTCCGGGAACACGTCGAAGACGTATCGGCCCCGCACCTCGTCCAAGGTGGCCCCGACCGTCGCCAGATAGCGGTCATTGGCGTCCAGGAAGCGCAGGTCGCGGTCGAGGATCATGAAGGGCGAGGGCGCCGCGCGGAACAGATCCGCATAGTCGATCGCATCGGACCGGCAGAGGGTTTCGGCTTCCATCACGCCTCTCGTCCTAGCCCGTTCTCCGGCACCGGAAAATAGACGCAGGTTATCTCAATCACAGTCCCGCACCGCCTTCAGCAACGCCTCGCTCAGTTCCGGTCGGCAGACGAGCAGATCGGGCAGCAGCGGATCGGCGCAGTTGTAGATCAGCTCCGATCCGTCGACCCGGCTGGCGTGCAAGCCGGCGGCGCGGGCGACGGCGACCGGAGCGCAATTGTCCCATTCGTACTGCCCGCCCGCGTGGAGGTAGGCGTCGGCGCGGCCGTCCACGACCGCCATGACCTTGGCGCCCGCCGACCCCATCGGCACCAGCTCCGCGCCGATCCGTGTCGCCACGCCGCGGCAGAGCTCGGGCGCGCGCGAGCGGCTGACGACGATGCGGATCGGTCCCCCTCCCACGCGCCGCGGCGGCGGCGGCACCGTGTCGGAGCCCAGCACGCGGTCCAGTGACGGCAGCGCCACCGCGCCGACCGACGGCCGCCCGTCGATCGCCAGGCCGACATGGACCGCCCAGTCGTCGCGCCCCTCGCCATATTCGCGCGTGCCGTCGAGCGGATCGACGATCCACACGCGCGCCCGGCCGCAGCGCGCGGTGTCGTCCTTCGCCTCCTCGCTCAGCACCCGGTCGTCCGGGCGCTCGGCGGTTAGCCGGTCGAGGATCAGGCGGTTGGCGCGCTCGTCCCCGGCCGCGCCCAGCGCCTTGTCCTCTAAGTGGGAGGAGGCGCGCAGGTCCATCAGCAGCCGCCCCGCCTCCCCGGCGACCGCGCGGGCGAGCTCGGCGTCGGTCACGCGGAGGGGCTGCCTGCGCCCAGCAGGTGCGCGACGATGCGCTCGGCGGCGTCCTCCGGACGTTCGGCGGTGGTGTCCACGCGCAGGTCGGGACTCTCCGGCGCTTCGTAGGGACTGTCGATGCCGGTGAAGTTCTTGAGCTGGCCGGACCGCGCCTTGGCGTACAGGCCCTTCACGTCGCGCGCCTCCGCCACCTCCAGCGGTGTCTCCACGAACACCTCGACGAACTCGCCGTCCGGCAGCATCCGGCGCACCATCCCGCGCTCGGCCCGGAAGGGCGAGATGAAGGCGGTCAGCACGATCAGCCCGGCGTCCGCCATCAGCTTCGCGACCTCGCCCACGCGCCGGATGTTCTCCACGCGGTCGGCGTCGGTGAAGCCCAGATCGCGGTTGAGCCCGTGGCGGACGTTGTCGCCGTCGAGCAGGAAGGAGTGACGGCCGAGCGCGTGCAGCTTCTTCTCGACCAGGTTGGCGATCGTCGACTTGCCGGAGCCCGACAGGCCGGTGAACCAGACCACGCGCGGCCGCTGACCCTTCTGCCTCGCGTGCGCCTCTCGGCCGATCTCGATCGCCTGCCAGTGGATGTTCTGGCTGCGGCGCAGCGCGTGGTTGATCGTGCCCGCCGCCACGGTGGCGTTGGTCACCGTGTCGATCAGGATGAACCCACCCAGCGCGGAGCCCTCGTGGAGGGGCGTGAAGGGGATGTCGCGATCGGTGTAGACCTCCGCCACGCCGATGTCGTTCAGGCCCAGCGTCCGCACCGACAGCTCCGCCAGCGTGTTCACGTCGACGGCGTGGCGCGGCTCCTGCACGCTCGCGCCGACCAGCTCCGTCCCGATCCTCATCCAGTAGCGGCGGCCCGGCAGCAGCTCGTCCTCGGCCATCCACACGATCGTCGCCTGGAACTGGTCGGCGGTGCCCGGCGGGTCGTCGGCGGCCGCGATGACGGACCCGCGCGAGACGTCCACCTCGTCGGCGAACGTCAGCGTGACGGACTGGCCCGCGACCGCCCGGTCGAGGTCGCCGTCCGCCGTCACGATGCGCGCGACCGTTGTCGTGCGGCCCGACGGCACCAGGCGGACCGGGTCGCCCGGCCGGACGGCGCCGCCCGCGATCAGGCCGGCGAAGCCCCGGAAGTCCAGGTTGGGCCGGTTCACCCACTGCACCGGGAGCGCGAAGGGCCGCGCCTCGGCCGCGTCGGCGTCGACCGACACCGTCTCCAGATGCTCCAAGAGCGTGGGGCCGTCGTACCACGGCGTGTGGTCGGACCGATCGGTGACGTTGTCGCCGGCGAGTCCGCTCACCGGGATGGCGGTGATGTCCGCGAGCCCGATCTCGCCTGCGAAGGCTCGGTATTCGGCCACGATCTCCTCGAAGCGCGCGCCGTCATAGTCCACCAGGTCCATCTTGTTGATCGCCAGCACGACGCGGCCGACACCCATCAGATGGACGAGATAGCTGTGCCGCCGCGTCTGGGTCAGCACGCCCTTGCGCGCGTCGAGCAGCAGGACGGCCAGGTCGGCTGTGGACGCGGCGGTCACCATGTTGCGGGTGTACTGTTCGTGCCCCGGCGTGTCGGCGACGATGAACTTGCGCGCGGGCGTCGAGAAGAAGCGGTAGGCGACGTCGATCGTGATGCCCTGCTCGCGCTCGGCGGCCAGCCCGTCGACCAGCAGCGCGAAGTCGATCGCGTGGCCCTGCGTGCCCACCCGGCGCGAGTCCGCCTCCAGCGTGGCGAGCTGGTCGGCGAAGATGGCGCGGCTGTCGTAGAGCAGCCGGCCGATCAGCGTGGACTTGCCGTCGTCCACCGAACCGCAGGTGATGAAGCGCAGCAGCGACTTGGCCGACTGCGCCGCCAGATAGGCGTCGATGTCGCGCGCGACGAGCGCGTCCGGGCGGTAGGCGCGATCGGCGTCGGCCATCAGAAATACCCCTCGCGCTTCTTTTTCTCCATCGACGCCGCCTGGTCGTGGTCGATGGCGCGGCCCTGGCGTTCGGAGGTGGTGGTCAGCAGCATCTCCTGGATCACCTCCGGCAGCGTCGTCGCCGTGGACTCCACCCCGCCGCTCAGGGGATAGCAGCCCAGCGTGCGGAAGCGGATGGAGCGCGTCACCGGCTCCTCGCCGGGCTCCAGGCGGAAGCGCTCGTCGTCGACCATCAGGATCAGGCCGTCGCGCTCCACCGTCGGGCGCGGCGCGGCGAGATAGAGGGGCACGATCTCGATGCCCTCGGCCTGGATGTACTGCCAGACATCGAGCTCGGTCCAGTTCGACAGCGGGAAGACGCGCATCGACTCGCCCTTGCCGTGGCGCGCGTTGTAGAGGTTCCACAGCTCCGGCCGCTGGGTCTTGGGGTCCCAGCCGTGGCTGGCGGTGCGGAAGGAGAAGACACGCTCCTTCGCCCGGCTCTTCTCCTCGTCGCGCCGCGCGCCCCCGAACGCCGCGTCGAAGCCGTGGAGCGTCAGCGCCTGCTTCAGCCCTTGCGTCTTCCACATGTCGGTGTGCAGCGGACCGTGATCGAAGGGGTTGATCCCCTGCGCCAGCGCCTCGGGGTTGCGATGGACGATCAGCTCCATCCCCGCCTCGCGCGCGGCGCGGTCGCGCATCTCGTACATCGCCCGGAATTTCCAGGTCGTGTCGACGTGCATCAGCGGGAAGGGAGGGGGTGCCGGATAAAACGCCTTGACCGCGAGGCGCAGCATGACGGCGGAATCCTTGCCCACCGAATAGAGCATCACCGGCTTGTCCGCCTGGGCCACCACCTCGCGCAGGATGTGGATGGACTCGGCCTCCAGCCGCTGGAGGTGGGTCAGCGCCGTCATGCCCCCACGCCTAGCGGATCGCGGGCCGGCGCTCGCGCCAGCTTTTCTGCGGCGCGGTCAACGGGGACTTGGGCACGGCGGGCGCCTCCGGAACACAAAGGGGCGGCCGCCGGTCGGCGCCGCCCCTGGGGAATGGATGGTGGGCGTAGCAAGGATTGAACTTGCGACCCCTGCGATGTCAACACAGTGCTCTACCACTGAGCTATACGCCCACACTGTCGTCGCGATTAGTCCGCCGGCGCGTTCATGACAAGCCGGTGTGTGCCGGCGAAGCGTAGGGAGGAGCGGGCGGATGGGTGAGCGGGCGGGTTCCGAAAAGCCGCGGGGCGTCGGCGGCTGGCTCGCGCCGCCACGCTTCCTGATGTTCCTGGGCCTCGCCGCGCTGCTGGTCCCGGCGGGCGTGGCGTGGCTGGGCTGGTCGCGCGGGATCATCGCCGGGTTCGACGGAGCCGCGCTCGCCTTCCTCGTATCGATGATCCCGCTGCTGCGCGAGAGCGACCCGGATGCGATCGTACGCTCCGCCCAGAGGAACGACGCCAATCGGGCGCTGATGCTGACGATCGGCGCCTTCACTTCGCTGGCCGTCCTGGCGGCGGTGGCGGCGGAGCTGGCGGCCAAGGGATCACCGGAGCCCCGGGCGCTGGCGCTCGCGATCGGCAGCCTGGCGATCGGGTGGCTGTTCGCCAACACGCTCTACGCGCTCCACTACGCCCACAGCTACTACGTGGCCGGGCGGCCCCGCGACGGCGAGCGGACGCTCGAGATGCCCGGGGACTCCGAGCCGCTCTACTGGGACTTCGCCTACTTCGCCTTCACGCTCGGCATGACCTTCCAGACCTCCGATGTCGCCATCCGGTCGGCGGCGGTGCGGCGCGTGGCGCTGGGCCACTGTCTGATCGCCTTCGTGTTCAACCTGGGCGTGGTCGGCTTCGTCATCAACGTGCTGGGCGGTGTCGGCGGGTGACCGTCACAGCCGCCCGTGCGCGTCCTCCGTCCGCAGCACGCGATCGACCTCCAGCACCAGGTCGTTCAGGTGAAAGGGCTTGGACAGCACGCGCACGCCCGGCATCTCGCGGCCTGCGCGCATGGTGACCGCGGCGAAGCCGGTGATGAACATGACCTTCGTGTCCGGCGCGCGCTCCGCCATCCGCTGCGCCAGCGCGATGCCGTCCAGGCCGGGCATGACGATGTCGGTCAGCAGCAGGTCGTAGGGGGTGGTGTCCGCCCGCGCCGCCGCCGCGTCGCCGTCCGCCACGTCCTCCACCCAGTGACCCGACTTCTCCAGGACGCGCTTGAGGAAGCCGCGCAGGGAGTCGTCGTCTTCGGCCAGAAGGATGCGTGCCATGGGGTTCGGGGTCCGGATGGAAAGGGCGGAGGGCACCTTGTGCGCGTCCCCTTAAGATTTCGCCACCCCTTGCGGCGATCCGGGATCGCTCTAGGCTGGATCGAATGGCGTCGATCCCCCAGGCTTCCCTGATCGGCCCGTCCGAGCCGCGTCACCCCGTCGTGCTCTCCGTTCCCCATGCCGGTCGCCGCTGGAGCGCGGCGATGCGCGCGGCCTGCCGCCACTCTCCCGACGCACTGCTGGCGCTGGAGGATCGCCACGCCGACCGGCTGGTGTCCGCGGCCGCGGCGGCGGGCTTCACCGCGCTGATGGCGCACGCGCCGCGCGCCTGGGTGGACCTCAACCGCGCGCCCGACGACCTGGACTGGCCGCGTCTCGCCGGAGAGCCGCCCCGGCCGGTCAGCGCGCGGGCGGCGGCGGGCATCGGCGTGGTGCCCGACCGCCTGGCGGGGCTCGGCTCCGTGTGGCGCACACCGCTGTCCCGCCGCGAGGTCGCCGCGCGCGTCGCCGCGGACCATGAGCCATGGCACCGCGCGCTGGCGGAGCTGATCGACCGCGCGCAGGCGCGGTTCGGGGAGGTGGTGCTGCTCGATGTCCACTCCATGCCCGTGGCGGCCGGGCGACGGGCGGAGGTGGTGCTGGGCACGCGCGGCGGACGCAGCGTGGCGGGCGAGTGGGTCCACGCCGCCCGCCTGGCGCTCGCCGCGCGCGGCCGCCGGGTGGCCATCGACCAGCCCTATGCGGGCGCGCACATCGCCGAGCGGCATGGGCGTCCCTCCGCCGGTCGCCACGTCCTGCAGCTGGAGCTGTGCCGGTCGCTCTATCTCGACCGCGCCGCGCGCGAGCCGGGCGGGGGGCTGGAGCGCGCGGCGGGCGACGTCCTGGCGGTGGCGCGGGCACTGGCGGACCGGCTCTCGTCGCCGGCGTCGCTTCCGTTGGCGGCGGAATAAAAAGACCATCCGCGCGTGATCGCGCGGATGGCCGTAGTTCAGGGAAGCGCGCCCGTCGGTGAGGACGAGCGCGAGCCGGGGAACAAAGGGGGGGAAATTCCCACGGCCAAGCACGATTTGGGGCGGCCGCGCGGGCTTTCAAGGGGTGCCTCGGCCATCGCCTCCATCGCGCGGAATTATTGTCCGTGCGGCGCTCTTGGGGGTCACTCCAGGCCGGGCGCGAGCTCGTTGGCGGGCATCGACAGCAAACCCTGATCCAACCCCTCCGGCGTCTTCTCCGCCCCCGGCTGTCCGGGCTCCAGCCCCGGCACCCGGCCGCTGTTGGCGGCGCGGTTGAAGACGACGGTGATCAGCGGCAGCGAGAACAGGTGGGCGTAGACCATGCCCAGGATGCCGTTGGCGTTCCACTTGCGCAGCTGGTCGCCGCGCATGTCGCGCAGCTTCTCCTCGTTCACCATGCGGAAGCCGCGATAGACGAAGGGCTGCTTGCCCGGCACCTCGATGGTCACCTCGCCATCCATCAGCAGGTCGGCCGTCTCCAGTTCGTCGACGAAGGCGGCGGTGCGGCCGGCGGACTGCTCGTACTGTTCGCAGAAGCTGAGGATCGCCTTCGTCGTGTCGCTGGGGTCCGAGCCGGCGAACAGCGCCTCGCCCTGGTCGCCGCCCTCGACCAGGCCATCGAAGCTCGGGTCCATGCACAGCGACATCTGCTCGCTGTCGGCGCGCAGTCGGGCCAGCATGAAGGGGTAGCGGCGGATGTAGGCGGGGACGTAGATCTCGTTCGAGGAAAAGCGACCGTCCTCGTCCACGAACACGTTCACGCCCTCGTTGAGGCCGAACAGCGCGATCGGGACGGGGCGCTCGCCGACCGAGAAGACGATCGGGAAGTGGTGCTGCGCGGCCACGAACTCGTCGACGGTCAGCGGCACCGCGTGCACCGGCTTCAGGAACAGCGCGGAGTCCTGCGGCGCCAGGCGCCACTCGGCATGCTCGTCGGACGAAAGCGGGACGAGGTCGTTGAACAGGACGGGCAGTTCGGCGGCGGGCGCGCTGGCCATGAGGGCGGACCTTTCGGGTGGTGGATGTCTGGCCCGCGTGGTTACGGATGGGTGCGGCGGGAGGCAAGCTGGGGGTGGGTCGGACTGCCTCGCACTCTCGGTACGGACGGCGTTTTCCGTCGGCGATACCCTGTCGGACCGTCCGGTGCCGCCAGGCATGCGCCCCGGTTCACGGGTGCAGCTTGCCCGGATTGAGGATGCCGTCCGGGTCCAGCGCCACCTTGAGCTTCGACAGCACGGCGAGGCGCGTCGGATCGCCCAGGCGGGCGTGCTCCGCGCGCTTCATCCGCCCGATGCCGTGCTCGGCGGAGATCGAGCCGCCGGCCTCCGCGATGCGGTCGTGCGTCCACGCGGCGACGGCGTCGCCGTGCCGCTCCAGCCACACATCCGGCTCCGCGCCGGCCGGCGCGCGGACGTGCAGGTGGATGTTGCCGTCGCCCAGATGACCGAACCCGCTGACGGAGTGGCCCGGAAACGCCACCGGCGCCTCGTGTTCGACCGCCTCCAGAAAGTCGGGCAGCGCGTCCACCGGCACCGACAGGTCGAAGGCGAGGCCGGTCCCCCACGCCTTCTCCGCCGCCGACAGGGCGTCGCGGATCGCCCACAGCGCGTCCGCCTGCGCCTCCGACTGCGCCAGCACCGCCTCGGCGAGCCGGTCGTCCTCGGCCGCGAGCGCGGTGGCCAGCCGGTCGCGGACCCCCTCCTCGCCCGCCGCCTCGACCAGGACGTGCCACGGGTGATCCGGGGCGACCGGCGGACGCGCGCCGGGCCGGTGGGTCAGCGAGGCGGCGAGCGTCGCGCGCGCGATCAACTCGAAGCCCTCCACCTGACCGGGCAGCCGCGCCTCCAGCGTGCGCAGCACGGCGAGCGCGTCGGCCGGGCTGGTCATCCCGAGCCACGCCACCGCGCGCTCGGCCGGGCGCGGCGCGAGGCGGAGCGTGGCGGCGGTGACGACGCCGAGCGTCCCCTCCCCTCCCACGAACAGGTGGGTGAGGTCCGGCCCGCGCGAGTCCTTGGCGAGCGGATCGAGCGTGGAGAGCAGGGCGCCGTCGGTCAGCACCACCTCCACCCCCAGCGTCAGCGCGCGCATGGTGCCGTGGCGCAGCACCTGGGTGCCGCCCGCCGCGGTCGACACCAGCCCGCCCACCGTCGCCGTGCCGCGCGCGCCCAGCGTCAGCGGAAAGCGCGCGCCGTGCGCCTCGGCCGCCGCGTGCAGCCGTTCGAGCACCAGCCCGGACTCCACCGTCGCGCGGCGCGCGTCGATCGCGCGCACCCGGTCCAGGCGCCGCAGCGAGAGGATCAGCTCGTCGCCCCCGGCCGAGGGCGTGGCCCCGCCCACCATCGAGCTGTTGCCGCCCTGCGGCACCAGCGCCACGCCATGGCGCGCGGCGATCCGCACGACCGAGCGGACCTCCTCGACGCTGGCCGGCTGCACCAGCGCGGCGGCGCGGCCGGTCCAGCGCCCGCGCCAGTCGGTCTCCCACGGCGCCAGGGCGTCGCGGTCGGTCACCACCAGCCGCTCGGCGTGCAACCCACGCAGCTCCGCCAGCGCCTGCTCCACTCCGCCGATCGCGCGCGCCTCCATCCGTCCGGTGTCCGCCAAATTCACGGAAGGTTCAAGGCGGCGGCCGCAGGCAGGGGGCACGCCTCGCCACCGCCTCCGAGAGACCGCTGTCCATGCCCGCACGTCCGTCCCCCCGCGCGCTGCCGGCGCTGGCGATCTCGCTGGCGCTCGCGGGTGCCGTGGGCGTGGCCGAGGCGCAGACGCGGGGCGGGATCGTGCTGCGCTCGCGCACCATCGTCCGGGTCGCCCCGCCCCGCGTGACGCAGGACGACCCGCGCCTGCGGTGGAAGGAGAGCAAGGCCGCCAAGTGCCAGCCGCTCGAGGACATCCGCGCCGCGCTCGGCACCGGCGATCGGCGTATGGACCTGCTGATGCGCAACGGCACCCGCCTGCGCGCGCGCTTCGACAAGCGCTGCCGGGCGGAGGAGTTCTATGCCGGCTTCTACGTCCGCCCGTCCCCGGACGGGATGCTGTGCGCCGACCGCGACACGGTGCGCGCGCGCAGCGGCATGACCTGCCGCATCGACAGGTTCCGCCGACTGACGCTGGACGACTGAACCCCCCCGCGAAATCTTGACAGCGGGCGGTCGGTGACGCAGGTCTGCGCGCCAGCGTGGCCGGGATCGCAGCCGTTCCCCCATCGCCTCCGGGCGCGCTCCACCATCGGACCCCACATGATCGCGACCGCATGACCTTCGCCGACCTCGGCCTGTCTCCCGACCTGCTCCGCGCGGTGGAGGAGGCCGGCTACACCGAGCCCACGCCGATCCAGGCGCAGGCGATCCCGTCCGTCCTGATGATGCGCGACCTGATCGGCGTCGCCCAGACCGGCACGGGCAAGACCGCCTCCTTCGTGCTGCCGATGATCGACGTGCTGGCGCAGGGACGCAGCCGGGCCCGGATGCCGCGCAGCCTGATCCTGGAGCCGACGCGCGAACTCGCCGCCCAGGTCGCCGAGAATTTCGAGAAATACGGCAAGTACCACAAGCTCTCGATGGCGCTCCTGATCGGCGGCGTGTCGATGGGCGATCAGGTCAAGGCGCTGGAGCGCGGCGTCGACGTGCTGATCGCCACGCCCGGCCGCCTGATGGACCTGTTCGATCGTGGCAAGATCCTGCTCACCGGCTGCGAGCTGCTGGTGATCGACGAGGCCGACCGGATGCTCGACATGGGCTTCATCCCGGACATCGAGACGATCTGTTCCAAGCTGCCGGCCCAGCGCCAGACGCTGCTGTTCTCCGCCACCATGCCGCCGCCGATCAAGAAGCTGGCGGACAGGTTCCTGACCAATCCCAAGTCGATCGAGGTCGCGCGTCCCGCCACCGCCAACGTCAACATCCGCCAGTTCGTGGTGGAGACCACCGCACGCGGCAAGCGCGAGGCGCTCCGCCGGTTCCTCTCGACCGACGAGGTGACGAGCGCGTTGGTGTTCGCCAATCGCAAGACGACGGTGCGCGAGCTGAACAAGATGCTGCGTGCCCGCGGCTTCTCGTCGGGCGAGATCCACGGCGACATGGACCAGGGCAGCCGCATCCAGGAGCTGGATCGGTTCAAGGCGGGCGAGGTCACGATCCTCGTCGCCTCCGACGTCGCGGCGCGCGGGCTGGACGTGAAGGGGGTCAGCCACGTCTTCAACTACGACGCGCCGTGGCACCCGGACGACTACGTCCACCGCATCGGCCGCACGGGCCGCGCGGGGGCGACGGGGGTGGCCTACACCTTCGCGACGCCCGAGGACGCGGAGAACATCGAGAATATCGAAAAGCTGACGAATCTGGCCATCGAGCGCTGGACGGGCGAGGGGGGCGCGCCCGCCGCCCGTGCCGACGCCCCGGCCGAGGACGCCGGCGAGGCGAAGGCGGAGACGACCCAGCGCCCACGCCGCTCGCGCCGCTCGGCCGGAGCGCAAGCCCGCGACGAGCGGCCCGGCGAGACACCGGCGCGCGCCCGGCCGCTCGCCGACCCGGTCGAGGAGAGCGCGGCCCACGGCCACGCCTCGCCGGCCGTCTCCGAGCCCCCCGGCTCCGACGACGAGACCCGGCCCGGTCGCCCGCGACGAGGCGGCCGCCGTCGCCGGGGCGGTGGCGTGAGCGACACTCCCGAAGCGCCGGCGAGCCAGCCGGATCGACCCCGGCGAGAGCCACGCGCCCGCTCCGGCGACCGCCCCCGCCGCGACGATCGCCCGAGCCGCGACGACACCGCCGATGCCCGCCAATCCGACCGGGCGGACGAGCCGGAGCTGGCGCAGGACGCCTCGGCCGAATGGCACGGCCCCGTCCCCGGCTTCCTCTCCGCCACGCTGGGCTGACCACCGTGGTCGCGGGCGTGACCATCGGGGTGAAAAGCCCCTGCATCAACGTCTGCACGCTCGACGCGGACACCGGCTGGTGCCTGGGCTGCGGGCGGACTTCGGCGGAGATTGCCGAATGGCCGAAGGGCGAGCCGGCGCGGCTGGCGGCGATTCGGCGGGAGCTGCCGGGGCGGATGGAGGAGTTGGGGGCGGCGGGGAAGGTGTGAGCGGCTTGCGGGCGACGGCTGCCCGCATTACAACGTCATGCAGCAACAGGAGTTCGCATCATGGCGGCCAATGCCCTCGTCCAGACCCGCATCGACGGGACCGTCAAGCGGGAGGCCGCGACCGTGCTGGCGGCCATGGGCCTGACGGTGTCCGACGCCGTGCGCCTGATGCTCACCCGCGTCGCCCACGACAAGGCGCTGCCGTTCGAGCCGCTGGTGCCCAACGAGGCGACGATCGCGGCCATGGCGCAAGCGCGCGCGGGTGGCCTGCCGAGCTTCGACAGCGTGGACGCGCTGATGGCCGACCTGAATGCGGACGATTGAACGCACCGGGCAGTTCAAGCGCGATTACAAACGGGAGAAGAAGGGCCGGCACCGCGCCACCGCCTTCCGCCCGCTCGTCCTGAGTCTGTCGAAGGACGTTTGACCGCGCAGAAGGTTGGCAAAGAGACAGGCGGATCAGAGATCGTCCGGCATCACCGAAAATCGGTCAACCAGCAGACGACGTCCTTCGACAGGCTCAGGACGAGCGGGGTGAGGATAGGCGAACAGCAGCATTGGACAGGCCGCTTGCGATCCGATTGCGGCCGTACGATCATCCCCCTCCCCTGAAGGGGAGAGGGACGGGAATGTCCGCTTCCCACCCCAAGCAGCCAATCTCCTCACCCACCACCTCCATACCGCCCCCGCATCCCCTCCGCGAACGCCCCCAGCCGCCCCTCCGAGATCGCCGCCCTCAACCCTGTCATCAGCTCCTGGTAGAACACCAGATTGTGCTCGGTCATCAGCATCGCGCCGAGCATCTCCTTGGCGCGGACGAGGTGGTGGACGTAGGCTCGGGTGAACCGCGCGCAGGTGCGGCAGCCGCAATCGGGGTCCAGTGGCGACTGGTCCTCGGCGAAGCGCGCGTTCCTCAGGTTCAGCGGCCCGTCCCGCGTGAACGCCTGCCCGTTGCGGCCCGACCGCGTGGGGAGCACGCAGTCGAACATGTCCACCCCGCGCTCCACCGCGCCCACCAGGTCGGTGGGCTTGCCCACGCCCATCAGATAGCGGGGCCGGTCGGCGGGCAGCTGGCCCGGCGCGAAGTCGAGCACTCCGAACATCGCCGCCTGCCCCTCCCCCACCGCCAGCCCGCCGATGGCGTAGCCGTCGAAGCCGATCGCCTGGAGCGCGTCCGCCGACGCCGCGCGCAGCCCCTCGTCCAGCGCGCCCTGCTGGATGCCGAACAGCGCGGCGGTCTCCGCGTGGGCCTCCCCCCGGTCGAACTCGGCCCGGCTCCGCGCCGCCCAGCGCATGGAGCGCTCCATGGCGGCGGCTTGCGCCTCGCGCGTGGACGTCGTCGGCACCAGCTCGTCGAACGCCATCACGATGTCGGAGCCCAGCCGGCGCTGCACCTCGATCGAGCGTTCGGGCGTCAGCAGGTGGCGGCTGCCGTCCAGGTGGCTCGTGAAGGCGACTCCGTCCTCCGACCGTTCGGTCAGCTCGGCGAGGCTCATCACCTGATAGCCGCCGGAGTCGGTCAGGATCGGCCGCTCCCAGCCCATGAAGCGGTGCAGCCCGCCCAGCCGCTCGACCCGCTCGGCGCCCGGCCGCAGCATCAGGTGGTAGGTGTTGCCCAGCAGGATGTCCGCGCCGGTCGCGCGCACGGCATCCGGGTCCATCGCCTTGACGGTCGCCGCCGTGCCGACCGGCATGAAGGCCGGTGTGCGCACCGTGCCCCGCGCCAGCTCCAGCGTGCCGGTGCGCGCGCGGCCGTCGGTGGCGGCGATGGTGAAGCGGAAACGGGGGCGGTCCATGGGCCTGGGCTCCTAAGTCCGATTGCGCGGCCGCGACAGAGGCGGCATGGGGAGGGTCGACCCCACCGGAGCACTCGATGCCGACCCTGACCCTCCACCGCCAGACCGCGCGCGCCGATCACGACGAGCCCTATCGCCTGCTGATCGACAACCAGGAGCATGGGGTCCTGGCCGACGGGGAGACGGTGTCGATCGAGCTGCCGGCCGCCGTCCACCGGGTGCAGCTGACCGACCGCAACGGCGCCTCGCCCGCCCTGGCGGTGTGCGTGGACCGCGACGTGCGGATGGCGTGCAAGTCGGGCGTGGACCTGAAGCCCAGCCGGGGGCTGTTCTTCTTCATGAGCGCGCTGACGTTCGGCCGGCACCAGTGGATCAAATTGTGGGTCGAGGACGGCTCGCCCCACGCCTGATCCGGTTCAGCGGGTCGTCAGCCGGGCGGCGATAGGCGGCGGCGACCCGATAGGAGGCCATCCCCATGAAGTCCGCCACCCTCGTCCTGCCGCTCGCCGCCCTGGCGCTCCCCGCCGCCGCGGTGGCGCAGAGCGCGCGGCCCTGCATCTCCACCGCCGAGAACGAGGCGGTGGTGGGCTACATCCTGCCCTCGCTGGTGACCAAGCTGTCGGCCCGGTGCGCCGCCGCCGCGCCCTATCTGCGGGGGAACGGCGCGCGGATCGCCGCCACGCTCCAGCCCAACTCGGAGGCGAGCTGGGCGACCGCGCGCGCCGCCGCCGAGCGGGTCGGCGGCCGCGCCATTCCGTCCGACGGCGCCGCGGGCGCGATCGCCAGGGCGGCGCTGGGTCCGGCGCTGGCGGACGGCATCGCGGGCGGCTTCGACCCGGCGAACTGCGCCACCGTCGACCGGCTGATGACCCAGCTCGCGCCGCTGCCGGCCCGGAACCTGGCCGCCGTGCTGGCGCTGTTCCTGGAGCTGGGGATCGCGGAGAACGACCGTGTGCCCTATCGCGTCTGCCGCTAGGGGCGCGGGGCGATGACGCTGCTGGTCCGCGCGATCCTGTCGGGGCTGCTGATCGCGGCCGCCTCGCTCATCGCCCGACGGCAACCGGCGGCGGGCGCGCTGATCGCCTCCCTGCCGCTGGTGTCGGTCACCGCGATGGTGGCTGTGGCGCGACGGGGCGGGCGACGCGGCGATCGCGCGCTTCGTCGGCGGGACGTTGTGGTACTTCCTGCCCTCCCTGCCGATGTTCGTGCTGATCCCGGCGATGCTGCGGGCGGGCACCGGCTTCTGGCCCGCGCTGGCCGCCGGCTGCGCGCTGACGGTGGCGCTCTACGCGCTCACCAGCTGGCTGCTCGCGCGCGCCGGGATGCCGCTCTAGCGGAGCGGCCGCCCGCACCCCACCTCGGCAGCTCACTCCGGGAGAGCGACGATGGTCGAGGCACGGTGGAACGGCGCGGTGATCGCGTCCAGCGACGACACGGTGGTGGTCGAGGGCAATCACTATTTCCCACGCGGCGCGGTGGACGAGAGCGCGCTGCGTCCCTCCGATGCGACGAGCGTGTGCCCGTGGAAGGGCACGGCGCGCTACTTCACCGTCGTGGTCGGCGGAGCCGAGAACCCCGACGCCGCCTGGAGCTACCCGGACCCGAAGCCGGCTGCGGCGGAGATCAAGGACCGGGTGGCGTTCTGGAAGGGCGTGGAGGTCGGCCGATCAGGATGAAGCCGGGATTGATCGAGGCGCTCGGCCCCAGACACTCGTCGCTGACCGAACCGGGTCTGAGCGTTCCCAGCCTGAGGGACTCCGGGGTCAGTTCGCCCTCACCACCGCCGCCCCGGAAGCGGTCGCCCACCCGCAGGCGGGTGCCGTTCGTCGTGTCCTCGACATACCACCCGGCGGCGTCGCGCCCCAGGCGCGCCGTGTCGTCCCACACGAGTGTCCGGAAGTGCTTGCCCCGTCCGATACCGAGGCACCGCCCGCGTCGCGTGAGTTCGGTTCGGATGAGCGCCGTCAGGTAGATCCGCTCCCTGCCGGCGAACGCGGCCGGATCGATCCGGGGGAAGTCAGGCCGGGCCGAAATGTCCGTCACCGTCGCGCACCCGGCCACTGAGATCGCCGTCAGCAACAGCGTCTTCGTCCTCACCTTCGGTCTCCTACCCTGCCCGGCAGCAGCAAGCTTGCATCACCGTAGCTGTAGAAGCGATAGCCCTCGTCGATCGCATGGGCATAGGCGGCGCGCATCCGTTCCAGCCCCATCAGCGCGCTCACCAGCATGAACAGGGTGGAGCGCGGCAGGTGGAAGTTGGTCATCAATCCGTCGACCGAGCGGATCGGGGTGCCGGGCGTCAGGAAGATGTCGGTGTCGCCCTCCCACGCCCGCACACCGCCGTCGCCCCATGCGCTCTCCAGCAGGCGCAGCACGGTGGTGCCGACCGCGACGACCCGCCAGCCCGCGGCCCGCGCGGCGTTGAGGCGGTCGGCCACGGCCCCGTCGATCCGTCCCCACTCGGCGTGCATGACGTGGTCGACGGTGTCCTCCGCCTTCACCGGCAGGAAGGTGCCTGCGCCGACGTGCAGCGTCAGCGTCTCCGCCGCGACCCCGCGCTCGGCCAGCGCCGCCACCAGCCGCTCGGTGAAATGCAGCGCCGCGGTGGGCGCGGCCACCGCCCCCTCCCGTCGCGCGAACAGCGTCTGATAGTCGTCCCGGTCCCGCTCGTCGGCGGGACGGCGCGAGGCGATGTAGGGCGGCAGCGGCATCCGGCCGACCCGGTGCAGGATGGCCTCCACCGGCTCGTCGCCCAGGAAGCGGACCGCCATCGCGCCGCCGTCCAGCCGCCGCTCGATCACCAGCTCGTCCTGCGGCCCGATCCGCACCCTCGCCCCGTCCTTCAGCCGGCGGGCGTTGCGCACGAAGGCGTGCCAGGATCGCGGGCCGGTGCGCTTGTGCAACGTGACGCCGACGCGCGCCGCTCCGTAGGTGCCTTCGAGCTGAGCGGGCAGCACGCGGGTGTCGTTGAAGACCAGCGTGTCGCCGGGCCTCAGCCAAGCCGGCAGGTCGGGCACGCCCGCGTCCGTCAGCCCGTCCGGCGCCACCACCAGCATCCGCGCCGAATCGCGCGGGCTGGCGGGCCTCAGCGCGATGCGCTCGGCGGGCAGGTCGAAGGCGAAGTCGTCGACCCGCATGGCGAGCGCCCGTCAGCGGGGGGCCTGCGGCCCCTCGGCCTCGGAGGGCTCGGTGTCGGGGACGGGGCGCAGCGGCTCGATCAGGCTGGGGACCTCGGCGGGCACCGGCTCGGCGCCGGGTAGCGGCTGGACGACGCCGTTGACCCTCGGCCCCTGCGTGATCGCGGCGGGCGGCGGCACGTTGTCGGACTTCATCGTCGCGCGCACGATCCACGACGGCCGGGCCGGCGGCTCGCCCTTGGCGAGCGCGTCGACGGCGCCCATCCCCGAGATCACCCGGCCGAACGCCGTGTAGTTCCGGTCGAGCGAGAAGTTCGGCATGAACATGATGAAGAACTGGCTGTTGGCCGTGTTCGGCTCCTGCGTGTGCGCCATCGAGACGGTGCCGCGCAGGTGCGGCAGATCGTTGAACTCGGCCGGCAGGTCGGGCAGCGGGCTGCCGCCCCGCCCGGTGCCGGTCGGATCGCCGCCCTGCGCTATGAAGCCGTCGATCACCCGGTGGAAGATCAGGCCGTCGTAGAAGCCCTGGCCGGTCAGCTGCTTGATCCGGGCGACGTGCAGCGGGGCCTTGTCCGGGCGCAGCAGGACCTCGACCCGGCCGCCGGTGGAGAGGTCGAGCACCCAGATGTTGGACGCATCGGTGGGGCTGGGCGGCGGGACGACCGGCTGGGTCGCAGCGGCATCGGTCACGGCCTCCTGCGCGCGGGCGGCGGCGAAGGGCAGCGCCAGCAGCGAGGCCAACATGAGGATCAGGGCGAACAGGCGCTTGGTCAATCGTCGTCTCCGTTGTGTCGCGGGCCTGTGGCAAGGCGGGGCTTGCAGGGGGCTGAACGTTCGCGCTCTACAACCTTCTCCTACCTAGGGGAGAGGGAGGGAGGCGCGAAGCGCCGGAAGAGAAAGGGGACCGCCGCCCATCTCAACAATTCGGTCCGTCGTCGAGCCGTGCCCCTCTCCCTCGCCGCGTGCGCGGCTCTCCCTCTCCCCTGAAGGGGAGAGGGTCGGGCACGGCCTCACCCCTGCCCCTTCCTCCCGATCTTCTCCACCCGCGCCACCACCTCGGCGGCCACGGCGGGGGTCACGAACGGGTCGATCGCGCCGCCATAGAGCGCGATCTCCTTGACCAGCCGCGACGCGATCGGTTGCAGCGACACGTCGGCCATCAGGAAGACGGTCTCGATCGCGGCGTTCAGCTGCTGGTTCATGCCCGCCATCTGGTATTCGTACTCGAAGTCGGCGACCGCGCGCAGGCCGCGGATGATGACGCCGGCCCCCTGCGCCTCCGCGAAGTTCATGAGGAGCGCGTCGAAGGCGACGACCGTCACCGCGCCGTCCACGTCGGCCACCTCGCGCTGGACGATCGCCAGCCGCTCTTCGGTCGTGAACATGGGCGACTTGGAGGGGTTGGTGGTGACGCCGACGATCAGCCGGTCGACCAGCTTCGCGCCGCGCCGGATGATGTCCATGTGGCCGAGCGTGATCGGGTCGAAGGTGCCCGGATAGACGCCGATGCGGGCGCTCACCGATCCCGCTCCGTCACGAAGCGGGCGACGGCGCGCAGCACGTCGGCCTCCACGCCCCAGCTGCCCAGATGATCGACCGCCTGGCGCGCCAGCAGCCGCGCCTGCGCGCGCGCGCCGTCGGCGCCCATGTGGGTGAGGAAGGTCGCCTTGCCCGCGCCCGCGTCCTTGTGCAGCGCCTTGCCCGCGACCGCCTCGTCGCCCTCCTCGTCCAACAGGTCGTCGGCGATCTGGAAGGCGAGGCCCAGATCGCGGGCATAGCCCCTGAGCCGGGTGCGCGCCTCGTCCGACGCGCGGCCCAGCACCGCGCCCGCCTCCACGCTCGCCCCGATCAGCGCGCCGGTCTTGAGCTGCTGAAGGCGGGTGACGGTCGGCAGGTCGAAGAGCGCCTCCGCGCTTTCGGCCGCCAGATCCATCATCTGCCCGCCTGCCATGCCGTCCGGCCCGCTGGCGAGCGCCACCAGGCGGACCAGTTCGATGCGAACGCGCGGGTCGGAGTGGGTCGCCTCGTCCGCCAGCACCTCGAAGGCGAGCGCGTGGAGCGCGTCACCGGCCAGCACGGCGGTCGCCTCGTCGAACGCCCGGTGGACGGTGGGCCGGCCCCGCCTCAGATCGTCGTCGTCCATGCAGGGCAGGTCGTCGTGGATCAGCGAGTAGGCGTGGATCGCCTCGATGGCGGCGGCGACGCGGGCGGAGCGCTCCCGATCGACGTCGAACAGGTCGGCGGTGGCCACCACCAGCAGCGGCCGCAGCCGCTTGCCGCCGCCGATCGCGGCGTGACGCATGGCCTCATAGAGCCGCGCGCGCGGCTCGGCGGGAACCACGAACCAGCGATCGAACAGCGCGTCCGTCAGCGCGGCCACCTCGGCGAGCGCGTCCGGCAGGTGGACGGTGCGGCTGGCCACCTCAGTCGGGATCGAGCGGTTCGGTGCCGGTCGGCCGCCGGTCGCGGTCCAGCACCACCTTCTCGATCCGCGCCTGCGCCGCCTTCAGCCGCGCCTCGCACTGCTGGCGCAGCGCCTCGCCCTCCGAATAGAGGTCGATCGCCTGGTCGAGCGGGCTGTCGCCGGACTCCAGCCGCCGCACGACCTCCTCCAGCCGCTTGAGCGCGTCCTCGAAGGACAGGTCGGAGATCGGGGGTGGCTTGGCCATCGAAGCGCGTTCTGGCGAGCGGGGGTGCGGGGGTCAAGCGAGGGGAGTGGCCAAGGATGCTCCCCTCCCTCACAAGGGAGGGGCTGGGGGTGGGTGCGAGCGCAGCGAGCTTCGATGGGCCGGCACCAAGCTCGGCTGCGCCTCGCCACCCACCCCTCGATCCCCTCCCTTTCAGGGAAGGGAAGCTGTTGGTGAACCCCGCTCCAGGTCCGCTCGTTCAGCTCTGAAAGGAGACCCCATGTTCACCAGCACCAACCCCGCGACGGGCGAGACGATCGCCACCTGGCCGGAACTCACCGACTCCGAGCTGGAGGCGAAGCTCGCCGCTTCGGCGGATGCCTACGCCCGCTGGCGCACCTCGCGGTTCGACGAACGCACGGCGCTGCTCGGCCGTATTGGTGACGCCTTCGAGGCCAACCGCGACCGGCTGGCGGAGATGACGACGCGGGAGATGGGCAAGACCATCGCCTCGGCGCGCGCGGAGGCGGACAAGTGCGCTTCGCTCTTCCGCTACCTGGCCAAGGCCGGGCCGGCCATGCTGGAGGACGAGCGCTATCCGGCCGAGGGCCTCGAGGCGACCGGCCGGTGGCTGCCGATCGGGCCGGTGCTGGCGGTCATGCCCTGGAATTTTCCGCTGTGGCAGGTGGTGCGCTTCGTCGCGCCGGCGATCATGGCCGGCAATGTCGGCCTGCTGAAACACGCCTCCAACGTGCAGGGCTGCGCCGCGCTGTTGCAGGAGATGGTCGAGGAGGGCGGTGGCGAGGGGCTGTTCCTCAACCTCGCGCTGCCGTCGAGCCGGGTCGCGGGGGTGATCGCCGACGACCGGGTGCGTGCCGTCACGCTGACCGGCAGCGAGGGAGCGGGCCGCGCGGTGGCGAAGGCGGCGGGCGAGCACGTCAAGAAGGTGGTGCTGGAGCTGGGCGGCTCCGACCCGTTCGTGGTGATGCCGTCCGCCGACCTGGACCAGGCGGCGACGACCGCCGTCAAGGCGCGCATCCAGAACACCGGCCAGTCGTGCATCTGCGCCAAGCGGATGATCGTCCATGCCGACGTCTATGACGACTTTATGAAGCGGTTCGAAGCCGGGATGCGCGACGTGATCGCCGGCGATCCGATGGACGAGGCGACCGACATGGGGCCGATGTCCTCGGCCGAACAGCGCGACACGGTGGTGGGGCAGGTGGAGGCGGCGGTCAAAGAGGGCGCGACCCTGCGCTTCGGCGGCGAGGCCATGGAAGGTCCGGGCGCCTATATGAGTGCGGGCGTTCTGACGGACGTGCCTCCGGATAGCGAAACCGCGACCGAAGAGCTGTTCGGTCCGGTGGCGATGGTCTTTCGCGCCGCCGATCTGGACGACGCGATCCGCCTAGCCAACGCCACCCCCTTCGGTCTGGGCTCGTCCGTCTGGACGAACGAGGCGGACGAGCGCGAGCGGCTGGTGCGGGATCTCGATTGCGGCATGACGGCGGTCAACCGGATGCTCGCCAGCCAGCCCGAAGCGCCGTTCGGCGGCACCAAGGCGTCCGGCGTCGGCCGCGAGCTGTCGCGCCACGGGATGCACGAGTTCATGAACCTGAAGACCGTGCTGGGGTGAGTCGCTGATCCTCAGGGCGAGTTGGGCGGGCGAGGTCTCGTTTTCGTTCAGCTGGGCAGCCGAGAAGATGAACGAGTTGACGAAGTTGACACATCTGCGCGATGTTCGCGAACCGGATGGAGCGCCCGCTGACAGGGCTTGTCTCCACGACGGCACGAACTTCGAACAATCTCTTTAAACCATATTGGTTCTGTTGTCAAGTCGAATTGTCGTCGCCCAGCGTCCGCAGATAGCCCATGACGGCGCGCCGCACTCTCGCCATCAATGCATCCGGGGCGTCTTCACCTCGCTCCCCCGCCGCGTCGACCATGCCCCGGATGATCGAGGAGACATCGGCAATCGCCGCGAGCAGGTCCGCTTGCGGCGGGAGGTCCGGGCGGGCGAGAATGTCCGCGATAACCGCCTGAAACTTCTCCCGCACCCGCTGGGTCCCGGCGTCGAACGGCAACCGGCTCTCCTCGAAATCCAACAGTCGCGCCAGAGCCGGACGGCGAAGCTGGTGAGCCACCGCGGCACCGATCAGCATATCCAGCGCGACCGGCCCCGAGGCTTGGGCGCAGGCGAATTCCGCTTCGTCGATCAGGAGGGAGGTCTCGCGAGCAATCAGGGCGCCGACCAGCGCCTCCTTGTCGGGAAAATATTGGTAGAGCGTTCCGATGCTGACGCCGGCTCGCTCCGCGACGGCGTTCGTCGTGAAACGGTCATGGCCTTGGCTTTCGAGAATGCGAGCCGTCGCTTCGACGATCGCCTCCACGGTCTGCCGCGCGCGGACTTGCAGGGGCCGTTTCCTCGGGCGCGCGCGCTGTTGGGAGGGTCGGTCGGGCAATGCGAGTAGCCAAAGGTGAGCGTTGGCTCGCATTCTAGGGGCGTGGATTGGCCACGCAAGGATGCATCATGACGACGCAGCACACCCCTTTCAATCCCGCGCTCACCGTGTTCTTTCTGGTCAAGACCTCGCCGGAATGGCTGGGCTTCCCGTTCGAGACCCGGCTCGACCACGCCCGATCCAGTTTCCAGCCGATCCTGGACGAGTTCCAGGGACGGGTTCGCCTGAAGTGGTACGACGTGGAATTCTACACCGCCGTCGTGACCGACATCTGGATGATCGAGGCGAAGGATCACCATAGTTATCAGCTCTTCTGCGAGAAGCTTCGTGAAACCCCCTTCTGGGATCGCTTCTTTCTGGTCAAGGACATCCTTCCGGGCGAGCTGAACGCCTGGGCGAAGAACTACGAGGTCGCGGCTCTTCGCCCGTAGCTTGCGATCAGAGTTGCGGGAGCGACGCGTTTCAGACCGGAACAGCACCCGCGTCCGCCATCACCTCCGCCCGCAGGTCCTTGCGGCTGGGCTTGCCGATCGGCGTCTTGGGCAGGCTCTCGCGGATCACCACCCGGTCCACCCGCTCGTGCTTGCCCAGCCGCGTGTTGAGCCAGTCGCGGATCGCGTCGGCGTCGCCCTCCCCGTCCAGCACGACATAGGCGCGCGGGCGTTCGCCAGCGTAATCATCGGGCAGGCCGAGCACCAGGCATTCGCGGACCTGCGGATGGGTCCGCAGCACCGCCTCGATCTGGCTGGGAAAGACCTTGAAGCCGCCGACCGCGATCATGTCCTTGATCCGGTCGACCACGCGGATGTAGCCGTCGGCGTCGATCGTGCCGACATCGCCGGTCCGGAGCCACCCGTCCGCGAACACGTCGGCGTCCGCATCGGGGCGGTTCCAGTAGCCGGCCATGATCTGCGGCCCCCTGACGGCGATCTCGCCGCGCTCGGCGGCCTCCTTCGACGGGTCGTCCTGGTCGAGCAGCCGCACGCGCGTGCCGGGCAGCGGCTGGCCGATGGTGCCCAGCCGGTTCTCGCCCTCATAGGGGTTGGTCGCCACCACGCCTGAGCTTTCGGTCAGGCCGTAGCCCTCGACCAGCCGGGTGCCGGTCGTACGCTCCCAACGCTCGTGCAGCACCGGGCTGAGCGGCGCGCCGCCGGAGATGCAGATCCTGAGGCTGGAGAAGTCGGTGTCCGCGCAGGCGGGATGGTCGAGCAGCGCCTGGTACATGGTCGGCACGCCCGGCAGGCTGGTGGCGCGGTTCGCCTCGATCGCGTTGAGCGCCTGCCCCGCGTCGAAGCGCGGCAGCATGGCGACCTGCCCGCCGTTCAGCACCGTGCGGTTCAGGACGCAGGTGTTGGCGAAGACATGGAAGAACGGCAGCACCCCCAGGATGCGGTCATGCTCCGGCTGTCCGGCGAGCGGATCGGCGTCGTTCACCTGCGCCGCGTTGGCGTGCAGGTTGGCGTGGGTCAGCATCGCGCCCTTGGGACTGCCGGTCGTGCCGCCGGTGTATTGCAGCAGGGCGACGGCGTGGGGATCGAGGGTCGGCAGCGCTTCGTCGCCGTCATTCGCCGTCAGATCGGCCCAGCGCGTCACCCGGGCGTCGTCGTCCGGCACGGTGGCGATGTCGCGGCGCTTGATCAGCCGATAGGCGAGTGCGGGCACGCGCGGCAGCGCCTCGGCGACGGAGCCGACGATCAGGCGCTCGAGGGAGGAGCGCTCCAGCACCTGCAAAGCGTTGGGCAGGAGCGCGGTCGCCGACAGCGTGACGAGCACGCTGGTGCCCGAATCCTCGACCTGATGCGCCAGTTCCTCGACCGTATAGAGCGGCGAGAAGTTCACCGCGACCGCTCCGGCCGCCATGATCCCGTAGTAGGCGGCGACGTAATGCGGCACGTTGGGCAGATAGAGCCCGACCCGGTCGCCCGCCCTGACCTCCGATCGGATCAGGCCGGTGGCGACGCGCCGCACGGCGTCGGCACTCTCGGCGTAGGACCAGCGGCGGCCCTGGAACGTCATCAGCGGCGCGTCGCCCCGCCGCTTGGCCGACGCGAAGATCATGGCCGGCAGGCTCACCGGATCGTGGGCCGTGGTCCAGGGCACGGGATGGGCGTAGCGGCGGGTCCAGTCGTGTTCGGGCATGGTCATGGACTTAGGTGGCGAGGCGGTGGGCGTCCAGCGAGGCCGGCCGCGCACCCGCGCAAGGGAAGCCTGCGCCGACCACCCGACGCCGGTGCGCGACGAAACGAGCCGCTCCGGTGATCCGTCCCGCCCCGGCTCCGCCCCGCCGCAATCCGCTGGCGCTCCCGTGTGCGCTGGCGGACAGTGACGCGGCAGGGGGTTGGAAAAGGACCCAAACCGATGATCGCACTTCTTTTGGCCCTTCAGGCCACGACGCCTCCGACCGCCTCGCCGATCGAGCCGCCGCCGACCGGGATGCCCGCGCCGGGCGACACCTCCGCTCCACCGGCACCCGATGCGCCCAGCGTGCCGGCCGAGCCGTCGGCCGACTTCCCGGCGGCCACGATCGACACCAACGGCGACGGCAGGCCGGACGCCTGGGACCTGAACGGGGACGGCAAGCCCGACGTGTTCGACACCACCGGCGACGGCAAGCCCGACCACGCCGACCGCGACGGCGACGGCACGCCGGAGACCGCCGTTCAGCTGCGCCCACGGGAGCCGGGCGACGCCACAACGCCCGATCCCGCCGCTCCCGCCCCCGACATGGGGCCGCCCACGCCCGACCGCGCGGCTCCCGCGGGCGACAGCGGGACGGACGGGCCGGACGACCCCTCGCCGGGACATCGCGGCGCCCGCTGAGCGGCGCTTGACGGTGGGGCGGCGGCGGGCGCACCGCCGCGCGGGTGAGTGACGAGGCCGACCGCGCCGGCGCCATCGCCGATCCCGACCGCGTCCGTGCCGAGCTGATCGGCGCGGCGCGGCAGGCGCGCGCGGTGAGCTATTCGGAGCTGCTGGCGGCGCTCGGCCACCGCTTCACCCGGCCGAAGATGCGCGCGCTCTGCCGCACGCTCGACCGGGTGGACGAGGACGCGCGCGTGGCCGGCGAGCCCGAACTGGCGGTGCTGGTGGTGCGTGAGTCGGATCGCCTGCCCGGCCAGGGCTGGTGGGCCGGCTCCGCGCTCGCCCACGGCCACGTCGGCGCATGGGAGGGACCCGAGGCGGCCGCGCTGATCCGCGAGCTGCAGGGCCGCGCCTTCGACTGGTGGCGGGCGCGGTGAGGGCGATCCTCCCCGTCCTGAGGAGAACCGGGAGCCCCGCCCCTTGAGCCGCACCCCCCGATCCGCCAAGGCTCGCCTCGCCCCATGACCACCCCGCCGCCTTCCGACCACAACCGGCCCGTCGATGTCCTGATCCTGGGCGGCGGGCTCGCCGGCGGCCTGACCGCGCTGGCGCTCCACCGGGCGCGGCCGGACCTCAAGCTGCGGCTGGTCGAGGGCGGCGAGCGGCTGGGCGGCAATCATCTTTGGTCGTTCTTCGACTCCGACATCGCGGAGGGCGACAAGGCGCTGGTCGCCCCGCTGATCTCGGCGGGCTGGCCCGGCTACGACGTGCGCTTTCCCGACCGCCGCCGCACGCTCGACCAGCGTTATTTCTCCATCGAGAGCGACCGCTTCGACGCGCAGCTGCGCGCGCTGCTGCCGCCCGGCACGATCGTCACCGGGCAGGTGGCGACGGAGCTGTCCCCCACCGCTGCCACGCTCGCTTCCGGTGAGCGGATCGCGGCGCGCGGCGTGCTGGACGCGCGCGGGCTGGGCGCGCGCGACGCCGACGCGCTGACCGGCGGCTGGCAGGTGTTCCTGGGCCTGCAGCTCGAACTCACCGAGCCGCACGGCTTGGCACGACCCACCGTCATGGACGCCACGGTGACGCAGCACGACGGCTACCGCTTCGTCTACGTCCTGCCGCTCACCCCCTCGACCGTGTTCGTGGAGGACACCTACTATGTCGACGCGCCGGCGCTCGACGCCCCGGCGCTGCGCCGGCGGATCGGCAAATACGTCGAGGCGCGCGGCTGGCAGGTGAGCCGGGTGCTGCGGGAGGAGACGGGCGTGCTGCCGGTCGTCACCGGCGGCTCCTTCGACCGGCTGTGGGGCGTCGACGGCGTGGCGAAGATCGGCGCGCGCGGCGGGTTCTTCCACCCGCTGACCAGCTACTCGCTGCCCGACGCGGTGCGCACCGCCAGTGCGATCGCGGCGATGGACGACCTGTCCGCTCCGGCGCTGCACGGCACGCTGCACATGCGGGCGAAGGCGCATTGGCGGGACGGCTGGTACTACCGGCTGTTGAGCGCGATGCTGTTCGACGCGGCGAAGCCGGCCGAACGCTGGCGGGTGCTCGACCATTTCTACCGGCTGGACGAGGACCTCGTCGCGCGCTTCTATGCGGGCCGGTCCACATGGGGCGATCGCGCGCGCATCTTGGCCGGTCGCCCGCCCGTCCCCATCTCACGGGCTCTGGCGACCCTCGCCGGTCGCCTGAAAGGACCTGCATGAGTTCGGTCGCCCCCATCGCCGTCACCAACGGTCCGGTCGCGCTGCCCACCGCGCCGCGCACCGCCGTCGTGATCGGCTCCGGCTTCGGCGGCCTGGCGCTCGCCATCCGCCTGCAATCGGCGGGCATCCAGACGACGGTGGTGGAGGCGCGCGACAAGCCTGGTGGGCGGGCGTATTACTGGGAGCGGGACGGCTTCACATTCGACGCAGGCCCGACCGTCATCACCGATCCGCCGTGCCTGAAGGAGCTGTGGGAGCTGTCCGGTCACGACATGGCCGAGGATGTGGAACTGAGGGAGGTCACCCCCTTCTACCGCCTCCACTGGCCCGACGGCACGACCTTCGACTATTCCAACGACGAGCCGAAGCTGAAGGCGGAGATCGAGAAGCTGAACCCGGCCGACGTGGCGGGCTACGATCGCTTCCTCGATTATTCCGCCGGCGTGTTCCGCGACGGGTACGAAGAGCTGGGCCATGTCGCCTTCCTGGACTTCGCATCCATGATCAAGGCCGCGCCCAAGCTGATGAAGCATCAGGCTTGGCGTTCGGTCTATTCGATCGTGTCCAGCTACGTGGAGAACGAGAAGCTGCGCCAGGCGCTCTCCTTCCACACGCTTCTCGTGGGCGGCAATCCGATGACCACCAGCGCCATCTACGCGCTCATTCACAAGCTGGAGAAAGATGGCGGGGTGTGGTTCGCGATGGGCGGCACCAACCGGCTGGTGGCCGGCATGGTCACTCATTTCGAGCGGCTGGGCGGCCGCATGATCGTGGGCGACCCCGTGGTCGAGATCGAATCGCTGGGCGACCGGGCGACCGGGGTGCGGACGAAGAGCGGAGAGGCGATCACCGCCGACGCGGTCGCCACCAACGGCGACATCGTCCACTCCTACCAGGACCTGCTGAAGTCCAGGCGGGGCGTGCGCGCGACCGCCAGCCTGAAGAAGAAGCGCTTCTCGCCCTCGCTGTTCGTGGTGCATTTCGGGGTGAAGGGCACCTGGCCCGGCATCCCGCACCACATGATCCTGTTCGGCCCGCGCTATGCCGGGTTGCTCAAGGACATCTACGAGCATGGTGTGCTGAGCGGCGACTTCTCGCTCTACCTCCACCACCCGACCGTCACCGATCCGTCGATGGCGCCCGAGGGCATGAGCACCTTCTACGCGCTGGCGCCCGTGCCGAACCTCGGCCAGTCGCCGGTGGACTGGGCGGAGGTCGGGCCGATCTTGGAAAAGCGCATCCTGGACGAGATCGGCCGCCGCCTGATCCCCGACATCCACAGCCGCATCGTGACCAAGTTCCACTACACGCCCAAGGATTTCGAGACCGACCTGAGCGCGTACCAGGGCACCGCCTTCTCGCTCCAGCCGCTGTTGACCCAGAGCGCCTGGTTCCGGGTCCACAACCGCGACGACGAGGTCAGGAATCTTTACTTCGTGGGCGCGGGCACCCATCCCGGCGCGGGCATCCCCGGCGTGGTGGGGAGCGCCAAGGCGACGGCCAAGCTGATGGTCGAGGATCTGGGGGTTCGGTGAAACCGTGGTTCCTCCCCGAGCTTGCTCGGGGAGGGGAACCGCCAGCCGCGGGCTGGTGATGGAGGGGTCCCGCCGCGCGCAGTCACCATGGCTTGATGACATTGGATCGAACCGTCCCCGTCTTTGCGAGCGAAGCGAAGCAACCCAGACCGGCGCGGGCATCCTGGATCGCCGCGTCGCTTCGCTCCTCGCGAGGACGATCCAACGTGACGTCATCCTGCTCCAGGGCATTCTCTTGGCAGCTTGGGTTGCCCCTCCACCACCCTGCGGGTGGTCCCCCTCCCCAAGCAAGCTTGGGGAGGGATGACGGCCACCTCCGTTCGACAGCGTAGGAACCAGCCAAGACCGGACGGAACGGGTTCGAGATTGGCGCACAAGGCTCTAAGGGGCTGGCAATGACGCCCCCCTTCACCCGCCTCGCGCTCTATTGCGGCTCCGCCACGCCGGCCGATCCACTCTACATGGACACCGCCGCCGCCGTCGGCCGCCAGCTCGCCGAGCGCGGCATCGGCGTCGTCTATGGCGGCGGTCGCCTGGGCCTGATGGGGGCGCTCGCGGACGCGGCGCTGGCGGCGGGGGGCGAGGTGATCGGGGTGATCCCCCACGCGCTCGCCCGCGCGGAGGTGGCGCACACCGGCTGCACCGAGCTGATCCGCGTGGACACCATGCACGAGCGAAAGGCGAAGTTCACCGAACTGTCCGATGGTTTCGTCACCCTGCCGGGCGGCGTCGGCACGATGGACGAACTGTGGGAGGCGGTCAGCTGGGCGCAGCTCGGCTATCACGCCAAGCCGGTGGGGCTGCTGAACGTCGGCGGCTTCTACGACCACCTCGTGGCCTTCCGCGACACGATGATCGCCACCGGCTTCATCCGCCCGGCGCACGAGCGCATCCTGACCGTCGCCGACACGCTGGACGAGCTGCTGGCGGCGATGGCCGACAACCATCCTCCGCGCTCGATCTTCGCGATGGAAACGGACGAGCTGTGACCCGCGAGGGCCTGGTGGAACATGCGCGGACGACCATCGCGGCCGGGTCGAGGTCGTTCGCCGCCGCGTCGAAGCTGTTCGATCCGGTGACGCGGGAGCGCGCCTGGCTGCTCTATGCCTGGTGTCGCCATTGCGACGACCTGGCCGACGGGCAGGTGATGGGCGGCGCGCTCGGCTGTGTGCCGGACCCTGTGGAGCGCATCAGCGTCATGCGCGGTTGCACCGCCAAGGCGCTCTCGGGGCAGGAGACGGGGGAGGCCGCCTTCGACTGCCTCGGTATCGTCGCGCGGGAGTGCCGCCTGCCACCCGCCGTGGTCGAGGACGTGCTCGCCGGCTTCGCGCTCGACGCCGCCGACTGGCGGCCACGGACGGAGGGCGACCTGCACCAGTACTGCTACCACGTGGCGGGCGCGGTCGGCGTGCTGATGGCGATGGTGATGGGGGTGGAGCCCGACGACGGCGACACGCTCGATCGCGCCTGCGACCTGGGCCTGGCCTTCCAGCTCGCCAACATCGCGCGCGACGTGGAGGAGGACGACCGGGCGGGGCGCTGCTACCTGCCGCTCGACTGGCTGGTGGAGGCCGACATCGAGCCCGGTCAGCACCTGAAGCCGTGGCACCGGGACAGGCTGGTCGCCATCGTCCGCCGGCTGTGCGACCAGGCGGAGCGCTACGAGGCCTCGGCCCGCGTCGGCGCGGCCCGCCTGCCCTTCCGCTCGCGCTGGGCGGTGCTGGCGGCGGCCGGCATCTATGGCGACATCGCGCGCGGTGTGCGCCGCCGGGGCGCGCACGCCTGGGACCACCGCGAGGTGACGAGCCGCGCCGCCAAGCTCGCCTGGGTCGCCAGGGCCGCGGTCCAGGCGCGGAGTGCGCCGACGGATGCGGGCCGCGAAGGGCTGTGGACGCGGCAGGGGTAATGGAGGTTAAATCCTCCCCAGGCTTGCTTGGGGAGGGGAACCGCTCGCAGAGCGGTGGAGGGGCGGGCTCCGACTGCCCAACCCGCCGGCTTTCCCCGAGTGCCGCTCCACACCCCTCCACCATCAGCTGCGGGCTGGCGGTCCCCCTCCCCGAGCCAAGCTCGGGGAGGATGCTCTCTCCCCGGCTTCCCCCATCCCACCAACCCCGCTAAGCCTACCCTCATGTCCGCGCTGCCCGCCATCCTCGCCTCCGCGCTCGCCATGACGGCGATCGTGGTGGCTCGCTATGCGGTCACCTCGGGCGGCTTCGCCTGGCTGACGGAGCGGGTTCGGCCCGGCCTGTATGACGGCCTCAAGCCGCAGATGGGGCGTGAGGTCGCCTGGTCGCTCGCCTCCGCGCTGATCTATGGCGTGCCGGCGGGAATCGTGATGTGGGGCTGGCGGGCGCGCGGCTGGACGCGGATCTACGACGACGTGGGGGAGCGCTCGCTGCTCTGGCTGCCCGTCTCCGTGCTTCTTTACCTGCTGGCGCACGACACCTGGTTCTACTGGACGCACCGCTGGATGCACCGACCGCGGTGGTTCCGGATCGCGCACGCCGTCCACCACGACAGCCGCCCGCCGACCGCCTGGGCCGCCATGAGCTTCCACCCGATCGAGGCCGCCACCGGCGCGGTCGTCATCCCGCTCCTCCTCTTCCTCATCCCCATCCACGTGGCCGCGCTGGGCGTGGTGCTGACGGTGATGACGGTGATGGGGGTCACGAACCACATGGGCTGGGACATGTTCCCGCGCGCCTGGCGCGAGGGACCGCTCGGCCGCTGGATCATCACCGCCAGCCACCACGGCCTGCATCACGAGCGCTACCAGTGCAACTACGGCCTCTATTTCCGCCATTGGGACCGGCTGTGCGGCACCGACCGGGGCTTGAGCGCGCTGGAGCCGCGCCGGCCGCGGGCACCGGCGCGCGCGCGCGCGTGAGGCGGGTCGCGCTTCCCCTGCTGGCGCTGTTGAGCGTCGGCGCGGCCCCGCGGACGGCCGACCTGCGCGTGGAGCTGACCGGGCTGCGATCGTCCAAGGGCACGGTGATGCTGTGCCTGACCGCCGCGCCCGCGAACTTCCCCGACTGCCGCACGCGCGCCGACGCGCGCTTCCTGAACGTGCCCGCGGCCGCGCCGGTCGCCACCTTCACCGGGGTGCCCGCCGGCCGCTGGGCGGTCGCCGCCGTCCACGACCAGGACGGCGACGGCAAGCTCGACACGCTGCTCGGCGTGCCCCGCGAGGGCATCGGCTTCACGCGCAATCCCAAGCTTGGCTGGGGTCCGCCCTCGTTCGACTCGGCGGCGGTGGCGATGACCGGCGCGGATCGGGTCGAAAGCGTGCGCCTGCGCTATTTCCTTTGAGCGACGGCGGGGCTAGGCGGGGCGTGTCCCCTGCCAGGAGCGCACCCTCGATGACCCGACTGTCCCAGCTGCTCCTCGCCGGCACCGCGGCGATCGCGTCGCCCGCGCTCGCGCAGAGCGCCGTCGATGTCGCCGTGCCGCCCGCCCCCGACGCCGCGGCCCCCTCGATCCTGGACGGCGACTACGTCGTGCTGGGCCTCGGCGCGGCGGCGCTGCCGTCCTACGAGGGATCCGACGACACCATCGTCACCGCCGCGCCCTTCGCGCAGGGCGCCGTCTCCGGGTTCGACTTCGCCACGCGCGGCCTGGGCATCGGCGTCGACCTGATCCGCGAGCCGAAGGGATCGAAGCTGAACGTCCAGTTCGGCCCGGTGCTGTCGCTCAACCTGGACCGCAACAGCCGCATCAAGGACCGGGTGGTGCGCCGGCTGGGCAAGATCGGGCCGGCGATCCAGGGCGGCGGCTATGCCGGCCTGGCCTACAGCGGCCTCCTCAACCCCTTCGACACGCTGGGCGCGCAGGTGGAGGTCGTGACCGACCTGGGCGACGTCCACAAGGGCACGCTGATCACGCCGTCCGCCAGCTACGGCACGCCACTGTCGACCGCCTTCTACGCGCTCGTCACCGTGTCGGCGACGCACATCAGCGACAACTACGCGCGCCGCTATTTCGGCGTCACGCCGGCGGGCGCGCTGGCGAGCGGGCTGCCGGCGTTCAACGCGCGCGGCGGGTGGAAGGACGCGGGCGGATCGCTCAGCCTCGCCTACGACCTGTCGGGCGACCTGCGCGACGGCGGCTTCGGCCTGTTCGCGCGCGGCAGCTACGCCCGGCTGCAGGAGGACGCGGCGCGCTCGCCCGTCGTGCGCATCCGGGGCGACCGGGACCAGCTGTTCGCGGCGGTGGGCGTCACCTACGCGTTCTGAGGGGCGGGAACGGCACCCGTCAGCGCGCGAACAACGGATCGTACATCGGCCCGAGCCGGCTCAGGCCGAACTGCGTCAGGTGATCCTGGTCGCGGAACAGCGGCCGCCCCTGCACTGCAAAGCGGCACTCCCCGGTCCCGCACAACCACGGCGCCGGGTCGAGCAGGGTCACGCGCGGGTGAGCGCGGGCGAAGGCGTCGAACACCGCGTCGCGCTGTCGCCTGGTCGCCAGGAAGGCCGCGGCCGACACCCCGCTGCCGCTGGCCCCGCTCCAGCCGGTGCCCACCCGCTCGCCGGGGTCGAAGGCCGGCCCTTCGGGCAACGAACGCTCCAGCACCACCCGCACCGGCAGCGCCGCCAGCCGCGCGAAGGCGTCGTCGAACTCGCCCAGCTGAAATGGCCTGGTCCAGTGCGAGATGGCGAGCACGGTGGTGATCCCGTGCCGCTCGATCGAGCGAGTGACCGCGCGCCAGCCCGACATCGGGCAGTTGCCGTCGCGGCCATAGTCGACGATGCGGCAGTTCTGCTTGACCAGGTAGAACGGGATGCGAGCCGCCTGGGCGCGGGCGGCGAGCTGGGCCTTGGCCATGTCGGCGTGGCTGTCGCCGATCAGCAGGATGCCGCCTGGCCCGGCGACATCGTTCAGCCGGCAGATCTCCTCCGAATAGCTTCGCGCCCGACGTAGGATCCCGCAGCGGTTGACCGTGTGTTCCATCTGCGCAGCCAGCAGTGCGCGTTCGTTGGTCGGATAGCGCAAGAGCAAGCCGTGGCTCGCCACCAGACCGACGCCGGTCACCGCCGCGAACAGCAGGAAGCCAGCGAGCAGCGCGGCCGCGCCACGCCCGCTCGCCAGCCGCGGTGCCTTGAGCCCGCCCCGCTCGATCCGGTCGTAGGACCAGGCGCCCAGCGCATAGCCCAACCCGGTGAGCGCGGCGGCGGCCGCCCACCCCGGCTCGCGGCCGGTCGCCACGAAGAAGAAGACGATCGGCGGCCAGTGCCACAGATACCAGCTGTAGGAGATGCGGCCCCAGCGCTGGGGCAGCGGATGGGCGAACAGTGCCGTGACCCGCGCCCCCGCGCCCGCCTGGCCCAGGCACACCGCCGCGGTGCCCACCACCGCCAGGATCGACTGCCCACCCGGAAAGACGGTGCGCTCGCCCCAGGCGAAGCACGCCACCACGATCGCCGCGGTGCCCGCCAGCACCAGCGCGTCGCCCGTGACTCCCCGCGTCAGCCGGCGGTCGAGCGCGCCGGCGGCGAACAGGCGCGCCGCGACGATGCCCGCCAGAAACTCCCACGCGCGGAAGGGCAGCCAGTAAAAGGTGGTCTTTGGGCTGATCGGTCCCAGCACGAACCCCGCCGCCAGTGTGGCGAACGCGGCGAGCGCCAGCAAGACCCAGGTGGCGCGCGGCCGCCAGCCGAGCGCCCACGCGACGAGCGGAAAGAACAGGTAGAACTGCTCCTCCACCGCCAGGCTCCAGGTGTGCAGCAACGGCTTGGTGAGCGGCTTGGTGAAATAGTCGCCGATCTGCCAGAAGGCGATGTTCTGAGCGTAGAGCGCCTGCGCGGCCAGGCTGGTGCCGAAATTGACCAGGTCGCGCGGGTTCAAGAGGAGGGCGGCGGCCGCGCTCACCGCGATCAGCAGCACGAGGTAGGCGGGCACCAGCCGCCGCACGCGCCGGGCGAAGAAGTCCCGCGCCCGGATCGCGCCGTCGGCCATCGGTTGCAGGTAGTTGAGCGCTATGACGAAGCCCGAGATCACGAAGAACACGTCCACGCCGATGAACCCGCCGGGCACCAGGGCGGGAAAGCCGTGGAACAGCACCACGGCGACCACCGCCACCGCGCGCAGGCCGTCCACGATCGGCAGCCGCCCGCGCCCCTGTGTCGTCACCCCGTTCCCCTTGGATCGTCCCGATGCCGAGCGCCTCCTAGGATCGCCCGGCGATGAACGCCAGCCCGTGTGTTTTGGAGGGATCAGGCCCGTGGCCTCCCACTCGCCGGAGGGACGCTAATCAGCGGGTCGAAATGGAACGGGTTGACGCTCTCATCGCTAACGGGGCTACGCGTTGTGAACAACTTTTTGTCATGATGGAGCTGGTTGATCGCAGCCGTCCGAATGCCGGCATCGCGCCTTTAACAAACGCTTGATCTAAGTCAGAATTTATTCCATATCGGTTCAGTGACTGTTTTCATCCTGCCTCCGCTCACGGCGCACGCCTGGATGCCCGCCTCCGCATGCCCGCGCGCATGCGTAGTAGGCAACCTTCAAGGGACTTTCGACGGCTTTCCGCCGATCCCGATCCGGCCGCCGCGAACGGAACCACCGCCCGCTCCCGCTCTGCGGCGGGCGTTCGGATGATGGTCCCGAGCCCGCTCTCAGACCCGACGCTCCACGAACGCTTCCGCGTCGCGGCCCACGCCGCAGGGATGGACCCGGAGGATCGCTGGGTCGGTGGTTACGTCGATTACGAATGGCGCCACCTGCGTCCGCTGCTCGACACCTACGGCCTCGGACTGGCCGGCGCCCGCGTGCTGGAGCTCGGGTGCAACGTCGGCGGCTCCACCGTGGTGATGGCGGCGATGGGCGCGCGGGTCACCGGCATCGACGTGAACGAAGGCGCGGTCGGCGTCGCGCGCGCCAACATCGCGCTGCACGGCCTCGAGTCCGCGGGCGACGCGCTCCACATGTCCGACAGCGCGGCCCTGCCCTTCGCCGACGATGCCTTCGACCTGGCGCTCGCCAACAGCGTGCTGGAGTATGTCGATCCGTCCGCGCTCCCGGCGATCCTGGCGGAGCTCGCCCGCGTGCTGCGGCCGGGCGGGCGGCTGCTGGTCTGCGGCACGGCCAGCCGGCTGGCGCCCCACTCCGTCCACGAGGGCCGATGGCTGGTGAACTACCTTCCGCGCTGGACCGACCGGCTGGCCGGCGGGCCACGGGCGCGCGGCCTGTCGCCGCTGGCGCTGAACCGCGCGCTCGCCGGCCGCTTCGAGGTCACGGGCGGCGATCGCTGGATCGAGGCGCGCCGGGCGGTCCACGGCCGCGCCTCGACCGGCGCGCGGGTGGTCGCCCGGATCGCGCGGACAGCCGGGATCGCGCCCGGCTGGATCAGCCCGCACATCGAACTGCTGCTGCGCCGCCGCTGAGCCGGGCGCCCGGCCCGCCTTGCGCCGCGCTCGCCGCCGGCCTAGTCTCGGCGTCACCCCGGGGTGCCCAGCAGGGCTGAGAGCATGGCCGTCGCCGCGACCCGTCGAACCTGATCCGGTTGACACCGGCGGAGGGAGGGTGCGAGCGAACCCCCGCCCGTGCTCCCGTCCATGAGGAGAGCACGATGGCCGACAGTCCCGCCCGCACCGAAATCTCCGACGCCCAACCGATCGGCGTCACCACAGGCCCGATCCGGGGCAGCCACAAGGTGCATGTCGCGGCAAAGTCGGGCAGCGGCGTGCGCGTCGCCATGCGCGAGATCCGGCTGGAGGGCGACGAGCCGGCCGTGCGGGTCTACGACACCTCCGGCCCCTACACCGACGACGCCGCCCGCATCGACATCGCCGCCGGCCTTCCTCCCGTCCGCGCCGCCTGGATCGAAGGGCGCGGCGACGTCGAGCGCTATGACGGCCGCCAGACCCGGCCGGAGGACAACGGCCAGCTCGGCCCCGACCGCTCCGGCGGCGTCGCCCGCTTCCCGCGCGTCGAGCGTCCGTTGCGCGGCCGTCCGGGCGCGAACGTCACTCAGATGCACTATGCGCGCAAGGGCATCGTCACGCTGGAGATGGAGTATGTGGCGGAGCGTGAAAATCTGGGCCGCGAGCGCCTCGCCTCCTACACCCGCGACGGCGAGAGCTTCGGCGCGGCCATTCCCGACTATGTGACGCCGGAGTTCGTCCGTTCCGAGGTCGCGCGCGGCCGGGCGATCATTCCGTCGAACATCAACCACCCCGAGAGCGAGCCGATGGCGATCGGCCGCAACTTCCTGGTCAAGATCAACGCCAACATCGGCAACTCCGCCGTCGCCAGCGACGTGGCGGCGGAGGTCGACAAGATGGTCTGGTCGATCCGCTGGGGCGCGGACACGGTCATGGACCTCAGCACCGGCCGCAACATCCACGACACGCGCGAGTGGATCCTGAGGAACTCGCCGGTCCCCATCGGCACCGTGCCGATCTACCAGGCGCTGGAGAAGGTCGGCGGGGTCGCCGAGGACCTGACCTGGGACATCTTCGCCGACACGCTGATCGAGCAGGCGGAGCAGGGCGTCGACTATTTCACCATCCACGCCGGCGTCCGCCTGCCCTACGTGCCGCTCGCCGCCAAGCGCATGACCGGCATCGTGTCGCGCGGCGGGTCGATCATGGCGAAATGGTGCCTCTCCCACCACAAGGAGAGCTTCCTCTACGAACGCTTCGGCGAGATCTGCGAGATCATGAAGGCCTACGACATCGCCTTCTCGCTCGGCGACGGCCTGCGCCCCGGCTCCATCTACGACGCCAACGACGAGGCGCAGTTCGCGGAGCTGCACACGCTGGGCGAGCTGACGAAGGTCGCCTGGGACCAGGACGTGCAGGTGATGATCGAGGGGCCGGGCCATGTGCCCATGCACAAGATCAGGGAGAACATGGACAAGCAGCTCGACGCGTGCGGCGAGGCCCCCTTCTACACGCTCGGGCCGCTCACCACCGACATCGCGCCGGGCTACGACCACATCACCAGCGGCATCGGCGCGGCCCAGATCGGCTGGTACGGCACCGCCATGCTCTGCTACGTCACGCCCAAGGAGCATCTGGGCCTGCCCGACCGCGACGACGTGAAGGTGGGCGTCATCACCTACAAGCTCGCCGCCCACGCCGCCGACCTGGCCAAGGGCCACCCGGCCGCGCAGGTCCGCGACGACGCGCTGAGCAAGGCCCGCTTCGAGTTCCGCTGGCGCGACCAGTTCAACCTGTCGCTCGACCCCGACACGGCGGAGCAGTTCCATGACCAGACCCTGCCGGCGGAAGGCGCCAAGACGGCGCATTTCTGTTCGATGTGCGGACCGAAATTCTGTTCCATGCAGATCAGCCAGGAGGTGCGCGAGTTCGCGGCGCGGCAGAACGCGCCGGTGGGCGAGATGCTGGCGGTCGAGGAGGCGGAGGCCGGCATGGAGGAGATGCGCGCGGCGTTCCGCGAACAGGGTGGGGACCTCTACGTGGCCGCGGACTGATGGGGACGCAGGCGTTTCCCGGCCGGCTTCACCCCTACCGGATGGTCGGCGGGGCTGGTCCGAGACCGCCCTCCATCACCGATCCGGCGTCACTTCGACCGAGCCCTCCGGGGCTCCGGCGATGACCCTCCCCCCTCGCCGAGCGGCAGGGCGTTGAGCGCCGGGTCGCCCCCCAGCGCCACATAGAGGGTCACCAGATTGGCGGCTCCGGTCAGCCGGCTCGACACCAGCCGGCGCCGCGCCGAATAGAGCGACCGCTGGGCGTCGAGCGTGGGGAGAAACGGGTCGATGCCGCCGCGATAGCGGGCGGTCGCGAGGTCGTAGGTGTCGAGCGCCGCGGCGCGGAGCCGCTCGTCCGCCGCGATCTGGTCGCCGATGGTCCCCCGCCGCGCGAGGGCATCGGCGACCTCTCGAAAGGCGGTCTGAAGCGTGCCTTCGTATGTCGACAGCAGCGCGTCCCTCTGCGCCTGGCTCAGCGTCACACCGGCGCGGCGCGCGCCACCGTCGAAGATCGGCACGGACAGGTTCGGGCCGATGGAGGCGTTGAACGCGTCGGTGTCGAACAGGCCCGTCAGCGCGGTGCTCGCCAGCCCGAGCAGGCCGGTCAGCGACAGGCGTGGGAACAGCGCCGCGCGCGCGGCGCCGATGCGCGCGTTGCCGGCGATCAGCCGATACTCGGCCTGCACCACGTCGGGCCGGCGCAGCAGGATGGTGGAGGACAGGCCCGCCGGCACGGGACCGAAGGCGGTGTCGATCATGGCCAGGCTGTCGGGGAGGTTCGCCTCCGCCACCGGCTGGCCGATCAGGAGCTCGATGGCGTTGCGGTCCCGCGCCACGGCGGTGCGCGCGGCGGCCAGGTCGGAATTGGCCGTCTCCAGCACGGTTTCGGCCTGGCGCAGGTCGGTGCGCGGCGCCACGCCGCCCTCCAGCCGCAGCCGGGTGAGGCGCACGGATCGACCGGCGCTCTCGACCGTGTCCTGCGCGATGGCGAGCAGCTCGCGATCCGCGGCGATGGTCGCCCAGGCGGTCGCCAGCTCGCCGACCAGCGACAGGCGGACGGACCGCGCCGCCGCCTCCGTCGCGAAATACTCGTTCAGGGCCGCCTCGCTCAGCGACGCCACGCGCCCGAACAGGTCCAGGTCGAAGGCGCTGAACCCGGCATTGGCGGTGTAGGTCGCGTAGCTGTCGGACCCGGTGCCCACTCCCACTCCCGAGCCCGTGCCGGCACCAGGCGTCGTACCGCCGGCGAACGTTCCGGTGCCGGCGCGTCCGGGCGCGTAGCCGAAGGTCGCGCCGACGCCCGCGTTCACGTTGGGCAGCCGGTCGGAGCGCTGGACGCGGTATTGCGCGCGCGCCGCGCGGATGTTCGCCACGGCCGTCGCCAGATCGCGGTTGCCGGAAAGCGCCTGGGCGATCAGCGACTGGAGGCGGGGATCGCGGAACACCTGGGTGTAGGTGAGGGAATCCAGGCTCCCCTCGCTGTTCGCCAGATAGACGTCGCCGGCCGGCCAGGAGAGCGGCACCGACACCTCCGCCGGCGGTCGTTCGTAGGAGGGGCGGAGCGTGGCGCAGCCGGCCAGCAGCAGCGGAAGGACGATCGCGCGCCTCACGCCGGCGCCTCGGCCGGACGCCGCCGCCGCCAGCGCTCGCGCACCGCCGCCAGACCGTCGCGCACGCCGCGCCGCACCAGCACGAAGAACAGCGGGATGTAGAACACGGCCAGGATGGTGGCGGTCAGCATCCCGCCGATCACCGCCGTGCCGATCGCGATGCGCCCGTTGGCGCCCGCTCCGGTGGAGATGGCGAGCGGCAGCACGCCGAACATGAACGCCAGGCTGGTCATCAGGATCGGGCGCAGGCGCAGGGTCGCGGCCTCCAGCGCGGCGTCGATCACGCGCTTGCCCTCCTTCTCCGCCCGTTCCGCGAACTCGATCATCAGGATCGCGTTCTTGGACGCGAGGCCCATCGTGGTCAGCAGGCCGATCTGCAGGAACACGTCGTTCTCCAGCCCCCTAAGCGTGACCGCGACCACCGCGCCGACGAGGCCTAAAGGGATGACCAGCAGCACGGCGATCGGGATCGACCAGCTTTCGTAAAGCGCCGCCAGGCACAGGAACACGACCAGCAGCGACAGGCCGTAGAGCAGCGGCGCCTGGCCGGAGGACTGCCGCTCCTGATAGCTGAGGCCCGACCACGCGACATCCGTGCCGGGAATCTCCCCGGCCAGCCGGGCGATGCGGTCCATCGCCTGGCCGGAACTGGTGCCCGGCGCGGCCTGCCCCTGGATCTCGAAGGACGGCACGCCGGAAAAGCGCGACAGCGTGGTGGGCGCGGTCGACCAGGAGGCGGCGGCGAAGGAGGTGAACGGCGCCATCTGGCCGCTACGCCCGCGCACATACCACTTGGACAGGTCGTCGGGCGACGAGCGGGACTCCGCGTCGCCCTGCACATAGACGCGCTTGACCCGTCCCCGGTCGATGAAGTCGTTGACATAGGTGCCGCCCCACGCCGCCGAGAGCGTCTGGCTGACGTCGGTGCTGCTCAGGCCGAGCACGGCCAGCTTCTGCTGGTCGAAATCGACCTTCAGCGTCGGATTGTCCGGCAGCTCGGTCGCGCGCACTCCGACCAGGAGGGGGTCTTGACGGGCCGCGGCGAGCAGCCTGTCCTTGGCGGCCGAGAACTCCGCCTGCGGAAGGTTGGTGGTGTTCCTCAGCTCCATGGTGAAGCCGTTGGACTGGCCCAGGCCCCGGATGGCGGGGGGGACGAGCGCGAAGATCTGCGCGTCGCGCAATCCGGACAGCGCCGCGCTCGCCCGCCCGACGATGGCATCGGCGCCGTTCTCCTTCCCCTTGCGCTCGTTCCAGTCCTTGAGCGCCAGGAAGCCCAGGCCGCTGTTCTGCCCGCCGGGCGAGCCGCCGCCGCCGGTGCCGCTGACGGTGAAGATCGAGCGCACATTGTCGCCCTCCGGACCCAGGAAGTATTGTTCAAGCTCCTTTTGCACCTCCAGCGACCGCGGCTGGGTCGCGCCGGGCGGCAAACGGAACTGCACCAGGGCGCTGCCCTGATCCTCGGTCGGCAGGAACGATGTCGGCAGGCGGAAGAACAGCAGCGCGAGTGCCGCGCAGATCACGAGATAGATCACCAGGAACAGCCACTTGCGATCTATGATCCAGCTTACGCCGCCGCGATAGCCGGCCACCATGCGATCGAACCGGTCGTTGAATCCGTCGCGCGCCCGAAGCGTGAGCCGGCCGAGCGCGCCGAAGCGGGGGTCCGCCCGCTCCGGCTCCTCGCCGTCCTTCGGCCGCGTCTTCAAGAGCGAGGTGGTGAGCGCCGGGCTGAGCACGAGGGCCACGACCACCGACAGCATCATCGCCGACACGATCGTGACCGAGAACTGGCGATAGATCACGCCGGTCGATCCGGCGAAGAACGCCATCGGCAGGAACACGGCCGAGAGCACCAGCGCGATGGCGATCAGCGCGGTCTGGATCTCGGCCATCGACTGGAGCGTGGCCTCCTTGGGCGTCATGCCGGGATTCTGATCCAGCAGCCGCTCGACATTCTCGACCACCACGATGGCGTCGTCGACCAGCAGACCGATGGCGAGCACCAGGCCGAACAGCGTCAGCGTGTTGATCGAATAGCCGAACAGTTCGAGGATCGCGAAGGTGCCCAGCAGCACCACGGGCACCGCGATGGTGGGCACCAGGGTCGCGCGCCAGTTCTGCAGAAAGATGAACATGACGATGACCACCAGCACGATGGCCTCGATCAGCGTCGTCACCACCTCGTCAATCGACAATTTGATGAACTCGGTGGAATCGAGGAAGTAGGAGTAGGTCAGGCCCGGCGGAAAGCTCTTGGACAGCCGGGCGACCTCGGTCTTCACCTTTTCGGCCACCGTCAACGCGTCCGCGCCGGGCGCCAGCAGCACGGCGATGCCCGCGGCAGGGTGGCCGTCGCCGCGGCTCAGGACGCCGTAACTCTCCTGACCCAGTTCCACGCGCGCGACGTCGCCCAGCCGAACGGTGGCGCCCGATCCCGCCGCCTTGACCACGATGGCGCGGAACTGCTCAGGCGTCTGCAGGCGCGATTGCGAGGTGACGGTGGCGTTCAGCATCTGGCCGGCCGGCGCCGGAAGGCCGCCGATCTCGCCCGCCGCGACCTCCGTGTTCTGCGCCCTGATGGCGGCGATGACATCGGACGGGATCAGGGCCACGTCGGCGAGCTTCGCCGGGTCCAGCCAGATCCGCATCGCATACTGCGTCCCGAACACGTTGGTGTTGCCGACGCCCTCGATCCGGCTGAGGCTGTCCTGCATGTTGGACACCAGATAGTCGGACACGTCGCCGTTCGTCAGCCGGTCCGACGTGTCGGTCAGTCCGACGATGATCAGGAAGTCGGCGTTCGACTTGGTGACGCTGATGCCCTGCGCCTGAACCTGCTGCGGCAGGCGGCTGATCGCCTGCTGCACCTTGTTCTGCACCTGCACCTGCGCGATGTCGGGATCGACCGAGGTGTCGAAGGTCGCGTTGATCGTGACGCTGCCGCGCGAATCCGAACTCGACTGGAAGTACGTCAGGCCGTCGATCCCGGTCAGCTGCTGTTCCAGGACCTGCGTGACGCTGTTCTCCAGCGTCTCGGCGGCGGCACCGGGATAGACCGCGCGAATGTTGACCTGGGTCGGAGCCACGTCGGGATATTGCGCGGTGGGCAGCGTGCGGATCGCGCCCAGGCCCAGCAGCATGATGATGATCGCCACCACCCAGGCCAGGATCGGCCGCTCGATGAAGACGCGCGAGATCATGCCGAGCCGACCTTACCGACCCGCCGGTTTGGCGGTGCCCGACCCGGCCTGGGGCGGCGGGGCGACGCGCTGCGGGGTGGAGGCCGGCACCGGCTTGACCGGCTGGCCCGGCCGCACCTTGCCCGTGCCCTGCGTGATCACCCTGTCGCCGGGCTTCAGACCGTCGGTCACGATCCAGTTCGCCCCTTGCGTGCGCGAGGTCTTGATCGGCCGCAGCTCCGCCTTGTTGCCCGCGCCCACCACCAGCACGCTGGCGTTGCCCTGCGGATCGCGGGTGACCGCCTGCTGCGGCACCAGGATCGCGTCCGTGTTCACCTCCTGCACGATGCGCGCGCGCACGAACATGCCGGGCAGCAGCAGCCCCTGCGGATTGGGGAAGGTCGCGCGCAACGTGACGGTGCCCGTGTCCGGATCCACCACCGACTCCGTGAACTGCAGCCGGCCCGTGTTGCCGTAGCGGCTGCCGTCCTCCAGCGTCAGCTCGACGGCGGCGGTGGCGGGCGCGGCACCGTCGCCGGCCAGCGAACGGCGCAGCGCCAGCAGGTCTGCGCTCGACTGCTGCATGTCGACATAGATCGGGTCGAGCCGCTGGATGACCGCGAGCGGATCGGGCTGGTTGGCGGTCACCAGAGCACCCGTCGTGACCGCGCTGCGCCCGATGCGGCCGGTGATCGGAGCGGGCACGCGGGTGAAGCGCACGTTGATCCGCGCGGTCTCCAGCTGGGCCGAGTTGAGCGCCACCTGCGCGCGCGCCTGGCGCTCGGCGGCGACCGCGTCGGTGTAGTCCTGCTGGCTGATCGCCTCCATCTCGGCGAGCGGCCGGTAGCGTTCGGCCCTCACCCGCGCGGCCTCGCGCTGGGCCGCGGCGTTGGCCACCCCCGCCTGCGCCTGGTTGGCGGCCGCCTGATAGAGGCTGGGGTCGATCTGGTAGAGGGTCTGGCCCTTCCGCACGACGGCGCCCTCCGTGAAGCCGCGCGAGCGGATCACGCCCGACACCTGCGGGCGCACCTCCGAGGTCTCATAAGCGGCGGTCCGGCCGGCGAGTTCTGTGGGCACGGCGACGGCGCTCTGCCGGACGACGATGTATCCCACTTCGGGGACACCCGGTCCGGAGCGGGCCGCCTTCTCATCCGCGCCGCTCGAACAAGCCGCGAGCAGGATGAAGCCGACCGCCAAAGTCAATCGGAGTGCCATCGAGCGAACAATCCTGTGTCTCTGGGGCTGGGAGACGACCTGCGGAGAGCAGTGACATCAAGGGCGCCCCGACTACCCGCAAAGTCGAGCCACGCCTAGTCCGTTTCGGCGGACACAGGATTTCCGGCATGGGTGTGGTCGCGCAGCGTGATGGCAAGAAGCGGCCTGCGTCGCATACGCCGATCCTGGACCAACACGTTACCGGGCGTCGAAAGGCACCCTTCGCAGGGCCGCGGCGAGGCGCGGGTCCAGCTCTCCGTGGAACGGGAGCGATTGCCCGGTCCATCGTCGTGTCTCGACTCCGCGAATCACGACAGGAGGTGGCCACCGCACCGAACGGTTCACTTGGCCGGCGCGCCTTCCCCCTGGTCCGCGGACCGCGAGGCCACGCCGAACTGGGCGTAGTTCTCGTTGCCCACGAAGCCCAGATTGCCGACGCCGGATTTCTTGATCTCGGCCATGACCTGATCGACAGTGGAATAGGGAGCGTCGGCGTGCGGCTCGAACTCCAACTGCGGCTCGGGCGTCATCTGGGTGGTCTGCTCAAGGAACTGGACCATGACGGCCTGATTGATGGGCGTGCCGTTCCAGTAGATCTGCGACGCCGGGTCGATGAAGATGCGGTTCTTGTCCGGCTTCACCATGTTCTCCGGCGTGTCGGACGGCGTCGGCAGGTCGATCTTCACCGCGTGGGTCTGGATCGGGATGGTGATGATGAACATGATGAGCAGGACCAGCATGACGTCGATCAACGGCGTCGTGTTGAGGTCCATCATCGGCTCGCCGTCTTCTTGACCGCCTGCGATCGCCATGGCTCGGTACTCCTCGTTCTTAGGTCAGAAGGCGCGCTGGATCTTGACGCTGCCGGCTTCGGGTTCGGAGATGAACCCGACCTTGGGGAAGCCCGCGCGCTGCATGGCGAAGATCGCCCCGCCCACGCAGCGCCAGGGCGTGCGGACATCGGCGCGGATGTGCGCTTCCGGCAACTCCAGGTTGGGATTGTTGATCCCGCCCTGCCGCTCGATGTCGTTCTTCAGCGCCTCGACGCCACGGTTCTCCAGATCGACATTGTCGACCGGGGTCAGCCCCCAGTAGACTTCGCACGTGCCCGTAGCCGGATTGGCGCGGACCGATAGATTGACGTTCTCCGGCTTGGTGATCGTCGGGTCGCTGACGACATTGGGCAGTTCCAGCTTCACCGTCTGCACCACCACGGGCACGGTGATCAGGAAGATGATCAGAAGCACCATCATCACGTCGACGAGCGGCGTGGTGTTGATGTCCGACATCGGGGTGGTTTCGACGTTGTCTCCGCCGACGGTCATGGACATTGAAGTAAGGCCCTCATGCTTGTCGTGCCCGATTCGACGAGAACCGGGGGAAGGGATGGCGGACGGACGCCCGCCATCGCTCCGCCGTGGTCATTTCCGGGTCGGAATGCCACCCGTCTGACCCCCGGTCGTCGCGGTCGTACCGCCGCCGGGCGCGGCCGGGGTCGTGCCGGTGGTGCCGACCGCGCCCGTGGCCGGGGCGGTGCCGGTCGTCGTGGTCCGGGTGGTCGTGGTCGACGCCTTGCCGCCGGTGGCCGCCGCCGGACGGGTGGTCGTCGTCTTGGCCGTGGTCGTCGCCAGCGCCGGCTTCACCGTGCCGTCGGACACCAGATAGCCGTGGACGTCGTTCGAGAATGCGCTGAGCTCCTCCGCGATCGCCTTGTTGCGGCGCTGCAGCCAGTTGTAGGCGAGCACCGCGGGCACCGCGACGGCGAGGCCGAGCGCGGTCATGATGAGCGCCTCGCCCACCGGACCCGCGACCTTGTCGATCGAGGCCTGACCGGACGAGCCGATCGCGATCAGCGCGCGATAGATGCCGATCACGGTTCCGAACAGCCCGATGAACGGGGCGGTCGCACCCACCGTCGCCAGAAAGGCGAGGCCCGAGTTCAGCTTGGAGTTGATCGCCGCCTGGCTGCGCGCCAGCGAGCTGTTGAGCCAGTCGTGCGCCTCCACCGGATCGGTCAGCTGGTTGTGCTGATCCATCGCGAGAACGCTGTCGTCGACGATCTGACGATAGGCGGTGTTCTCCTTCAGTTTCGTGCGGCCGTCACGCAGCGAATTGTTCTTCCAGAAGGAGGAGCGCACCTCCTTGGTCTGGCTGAGGATCCTCTGCTGCTCAAACAGCTTGGTGAACAGGATGTAGAAGGACACGACCGACATGAACACCAGGATGCCGAACACGGACCAGGCGATCACGCCGCCCTGGGACAGCGCCTCCCAAAAGCCGTAGGGATTGTCTCCGGCTGCGGCGGGCGCGGCGGCGAACAGATAGAGCATAGGTAGAAGTCCTCAGTTGGTCCGGAAGGAAAGTGGGATCACTTTGGCAGGCGCCAGGTGATCGGAAGGGTGAGGGTGGAACTGATCTTGTTGCCGGATGTGTCCTCGGCCGCCGCGAACCGGCTGCGACTCTGGATATAGCGGCAGGCGGTGGAGTCCAGCGTGGAGGACCCGCTCGATTTGGTCACCGTGCAGCTGGAGGCGCGACCGTTCGATCCCACCGTCACCCGGACGGTCGTGACGCCCGATTCGCCGGCGCGCTGTGCGGCATCCGGGTAGTCGGCGTCCGAGAAACCGATCGAACGCACGCTCGCCGGCTTCGCCGCCTGCTTGGGCGGAGGCGGCGGCGGGGGCGGCGGTGGAGGCGGCGCGGGGGGCCGCGGCGGCGGACCCGGAGGCGCCGGCGGGAAGGGGTTCTGGTAGGGCGCCGGCGTGGGCGGCGTGGGCGGCGCGGTGTAGATCGGCGGCTGCGGCGTCACCACCCGACGCGGCACGACGGTGATCGGCGGCGAGCGCGGCGCCTCCACGGGCGTGGGCGGCGGCGGGGGCGGCGGCTCCGGCGGCGGGGGCGGGGGTGGCGGCGTCACGTCGAACACGTCGAGCTTGTCGGCGATCGCCGACTTGATGTTCGGGTTCAGGCCGGTCACGAACGCATAGCCGATCACGAGGTGGATGAGCACCACGATCGCGATCGAGACGAACCGGCTGGAGCCTTCCTGGCGGTCACCGTAAGCCATTCAGTACGATCACTCCCTCGTCATGCCGTGGCCGGATCGTCCGCGTCTTGGCGGATCGCCGGGTCCCCGCGAGGGGACAACCACTTCTCATCGCCTGCAAGTCTATCGCGCCTCCCGCGGTCGCGCAATTCCTTTCCGCCTGTTAACGTGTCCTCGCGGTCGAACTTCGAGGATCCGAGCCATGTTCCGTTCCATCCCCCTCGCGCTTGCGCCACTCGCGCTCGCCGCCCTGCCGGCCTGCGCCGCGCAGGGGAGCGCGCCCGCCGCCCTCGACCGGCCCGGCGCGGCCGACCCGCTCGCCTTCGCCGACCTGGCCGACCTGGCGCTGGCGGCCCCGATCGCGCTGGAGGGCACGGTGACGGGCGCGAGCCGCACGCGCGATCCGGTCGCGCCGGCAGGGCAGGTGAGCGCCTATGTCGAGCTCGACATCGGCGCGGTGATCCGCGCGCCGGCGCCGCTGGGCGCGCGGCAGGGCTATCTGTGGCAGGGCACCGACCGGCAGCGGCGCGCCCTCAGCGGCGCGCGGGTGCTGGTCTTCGCGCGTCCGCTGCCCGGCCGACCGGGGCTGCTGCAGCTCGTCGCGCCGGACGCGCAGCTCGCCTGGACCCCGGAGCGCTCGGCGACGGTCCGCGCGCTGCTGGCCGACGCGGCGAAGCCCGACGCGCCGCCGGCGATCACGGGGGTCACACGCGCGTTCACCGTGCCGGGCCAGGTCGCCGGCGAGCGCCAGACGCAGATCTTCCTCGCCACGGAGGCCGGCGCGCCGGTGTCGCTGAGCGTGCTGCGCGCGCCCGGCCGGCCGCCGTCCTGGCGCCTGGCGCTGGGCGACGTGGTCGGCGCGGCCGCCGCGGCGCCGCGGCCGGACACGCTGGTGTGGTATCGCCTCGCCTGCGGCCTGCCGCCGGAGCTGCCCGCCGCCGCGCTGCCGGACGATCCGGTGCTCGCCGCGGCCGCGCGCGCCGACTACCGCTTCGTGCGGGACGCCCTGGGGCCGTGCGGGCGGACGCGCGGCTGAGCGCGGCTCAACGCTCCAGCCGGACGAAGTCCGCGCCGAAGCTCGTCAGATGCGCGCCGCCGTCGACATAGAGCATCTGCCCGGTGGTCGCCTCCGCCCCCGCCAGCCAGGCGACCGCATCGGCCACCTGTCCGGGCCGGGGCAAGGCGCCGGTCGGCATCCGCGCCGCCAGCCGGGCGAGCTGGTCGGGGGCGTAGTCGGGTGTGGGCAGCGTCAGTCCGGGGGCCACGCCGTTGACCCTCAGACTGCCGGCGCAGGCCAGCGCCAGCATCCGGACCGCGCCCGCCAGCGCCAGCTTGGCGACGGTGTAGCTCGCCTGGTCGCCGTGCGGGTGCGCGATCCGCTGATCGAGCACCATCACCGCCGCCGCCCGCCGCCCCGCCGCCTCCGCGCGGAGCGCCAGGTCGCGGGCGAGCAGGATCGGCGCGGCGGCCGCGACCGCGAACTGCGCGTGGAGCGTGGCGCGGGTCATGGCGCGCCAGTCGTCGTCGGCGAAGGGCGCGGCGTTGTTGACCAGGAGATCGAGTGGTCGCGCCCAGTCCTCCTCCACCCCCGCGATCAGACCCTCCGTGGCGACCGGATCGGCCAGGTCGGCGACGACGCCGCGCCATTCGGTTCCGTGACGCGCCAGGTTCGCGGCGAGCGCCTCGTCCGGAGTGGCCCCGGTGCGCCCGTGCAGCGCCAGCGCCCAGCCGTCGGCGGCCAGCCGCGCGGCGATCGCGGCGCCCAGCCGGCGGCAGCCGCCGGTGACCAGCGCGAGCCGCCTTTCGCTCATCCGCGGTGCCGCGACAGCGTGACGCCGATCGCCTCTCCCGCCTCGGCGATCGCCAGCTTGTCGATCGCGACCTCCACCCACACGATGCGCGGGTCGCCGACCATCAGCGTCTCGATGACATGCTCGGCCACCGCCTCCACCAGCTTGAAGTGCCGGCCCGGCGGCAGCGCGGCGGTGGCGGCGTGCTTCAGATCGAGATAGTTCTTCGATCGGTCGAGCGGGGTGTCGGGCGCGAACCGTTCGGGCGCGCGCAGCTCCGCGGTTATGGAGAGGCGCAGCGGCTGCGGCAGGTGGGTCTCCTCCGAATAGATGCCGGTCAGCACGTCGACGGTCAGGTCGCGGACGTGCAGCGTCAGGCGGTCGCCGCGGCTCATGCCGAGGCGCCCGGCCGGGCGGCGGCGCGCCCGCGCCAGGCGGCCAGGCGCGGCCCGGCGGTCCCGTCCATCTTCGCCGCGTCGGCGAAGTCGCAGGCGACGGCGAGCGCGATGTCGGCTATCGTGAAACGCTCGCCGGTAAGCCAGCCGTCGCCCAGATCGGGCTCCAGCCGCTCGGCGAATCGCCGCCACAACGTCGCGGCGCGCTCCGCCAGTGCCGCGATCTGCGGCACACCCGCCGCCCAGGCACCCGGCAGCGGCCGGTCCGCGAAGACGGATTTGGAGTTCCTCAGCCAGTCGGCGACCTGCGTGTACCCCTGATCGTTCACCCGGTGCAGCCACGCCTCCACCCGCGCGATGACGAGCGGCGTGTCGCCGAACAGCGGCGGGTCGGGTCGAAGCGCCTCGACATAGCGGCAGATGGCCAGCGAATCGGCGATCCGCTCGCCGTCCGGCCGCTCCAGCACGGGCACGGTGGCGCCGGGATTCTCCTCGGCCCAGGGTGCCCGCAGATGCTCGCCGGCGCGCAGGTCGACGGCGCGGGTCGGGATGGCGACGCCCTTTTCCACCAGGAACCAGCGCAGCCGGCGCGGGCTGGGCGCGCCCGGCCCGTCGTGGAGCAGGTGATCGTCAAGGCAGGCGTCGGTCACGTTCGAGGCTCTCCTCCGCTCGACAGGCCGGTCGGGGTTTCGTAGGCGGCCCGCCGCCGGGCGTCCATCCGCTCAGGTGCCCCTGCCCCCTCCTGGACGGACCGGCCGCTGATCCTCCCCGCCACCTTCACCCTCGAACCGCTGGGCATCGATCCGGCGCTGCCCGCCCTGGTCGCGCGCGCCTTTGGCCCCGACCATGTGACGCAAGGGAGCGCGGGCGGGCGGCGGCTGACGGCGCGGCTGCGCGCGGACGCCGGGCCGATCGAGGCGCTCTGCCTCGCCGTGCGCGACGCCCATAGCACCCTGCATGCGAGCCTGCAGAGCTGGCCGGTGGCGCTGGAGACCGATGGCGCGATCCGCCCACTGGTGCTGATCGGCCCGGTCGCGGTGGAGCCGGCCCTGCAGGGTGCCGGGCTGGGCCGGGCGTTGATGGGCGAGCTCTGCGCGCGCCTCTCCCGCCCCGCCGTGCTGGTGGGCGACGAGAGCTATTACGGCCGCTGGGGCTTCACCGCCGCGCCCACCAGGCGCTGGCAGGTGGCCGGCGACGTGGAGCGCGACCGCCTGCTGGCGCGGGGTTGCGGGGCGGGATTGCCGGTGGAGGGGAGGTTGAAAGCGGGGCGGGAGGCATGAGTGGCCGGTGCGGGCCTGGTGCGGGCCTATGGATCGGCCGCCCGGCCGCCGGTCCACATCCGCTGGAGCGGTCTTTCGATCACGGCTCAATCGTCCCCTCCGACACGATCCAGGAGCGTGAATCACCGTAATCGTAGACGACCTTCATGCGGCGCAGGATCGGCAGACCGATGTTCGGACGACCGCCGGCCATAAAATTGATCTGCGGCCGGATCACCGTCGTGCCTCCGATGGTCACGCAGCCCTTCAGCCGAGCCTCCAGAATGGGTTGGCGACCAGCAGCCGACACCGCATAGCCGCTGGGAACCGGGTCGGATTCCAGGTCGAGCTTGTCCACATAGGACAGCGGCAGGATAATGGCCATGTCGTTGCCGCTGTCGAGGATCGCCGGCACCTCAAGGCCGCCGAAGTTCAGAGTGGCCGAGGGGAGCACATCGTCGCCCTTTCCGAGGTAGGGAGTGGCCACACCTTGCGGCAGCGTCCCCGGGCTTTTGCGGCGGATCACGAGCCGACTGCGCGGACCGTCCATTTCCACCAGGTCGTCCGGAAAGCTGTTGGGACCGAAGATGCCGACCTCGTCGGTGTTGTTAAAGTCCAGCACGGTCGCGCGCGCGTCGCGGATGGTCACCCCGCCCAGGCGGGCGTTGCGGATGAAGCTGTCATAGCCGGGCACAGGCTTGCCCGTGCTGCCGTCGATTGATGGTGACGGCCCGGTGTTCGGCAAGCCCAGCCGGTCGGCGACGCGCAGGTCGACCAGATTGCCGTTCGTGCCGGTGTCGAACACGACCGGCACCGGCGCGGCGTCGCCGACGCGCAACATCGCCAACACGCGGGTCTCTGACATATACAGGTGGACGATCTCAGGCTTTGAGGAGGCGACCGCCTCTTGAGCCATTGACGGAACAGTGGCCGGCATCATCGCGAAGACGAGGACGGCACAGCAGGACAGGACGGAGCGGGACATCTTCACCTCTTTAGTACGAATCGCACTAAACGCTTCTACATGATGGCGCATGGCGAGGACAACCCCCTGACCGAAGTCGAAGGCGCGATCCTGTCCGAGATCGCGCATCGGGAGAACACGACCGCCTTTCGTGTCCGCCGCGCCTTCGAGCTGTCGCCGTCGATCGAATGGAGCGGCAGCTCGGGGGCGATCTATCCCGCCATCCGGCGCCTGCGCGGCCGGGGCCTGATCGCGGGGGAGGAGACGACGGACCGTCGCGCCACCGTCCGCCTCTCCCTGACCGCGGCGGGACACTCCGCCATGCTGGCCTGGGCGTGCGATGAGGATCGCGCGAGCAGCGTCGGCATCGATCCATTCCGTCTGCGGGCGGGGATCTGGCAACAGATGGGCAGCCGCGACCGCACTCTCGTCCTGCGCCGCACGGCCGACGCGATCCGGCGGAATGTCGCCTTCCTCGAAGAATACAGAGACGGTCTCGACCCGGTGGAGGCCGCCCGGATCGAACTCAGCCTTGCCGTGCAGGCGCTCCGCCTCGACTATGTGGATCGCCAGATCACGGGAGAGCCGGACGACACGGACTGAGAGCCGACTCCGCGCTCGGCTACGCGCCGCTCCTTGGCACAGGCCCCCTCACCCGCCACAACGCGCCCATGCCGATGCCTCCGCCCCCGGACCTGCGAGCCCTCGACGTGGCCGAGTTGATCCGGCTGGCGTCCGGCCCCGACCTGCCGCCCGTCGACCGCTGGCACCCCGCCCAGTGCGGCGACAGCCTCATGCGGATCGCGCGCGACGGGACGTGGTGGCACGCGGGATCGCCGATCGCGCGCCCGGCGATGGTGCGCCTGTTCTCCCGCCTGCTGCGGCGCGAGGCGGACGGCACCCACGTCCTCGTCACCCCGGTGGAGCGGCTGTCGATCGCGGTTGAGGACACGCCGTTCCGCGCCGTGGCGCTGCGCATCGACGGCACCGGGCGCGACGCCACGCTCGCCTTCCAGCTCGACACCGGCGAGGTGGGGGTGGCCGACGCCGACCACCCCGTCATCCTGCGCGGATCGGCCGCCCCGGTGGTGGTGGTGCGCCACCAGGCCCACGGCCCGCTCCTCGCCGCCCTCACCCGTCCGGTGTGGATGGAGCTGGCGGAGCACGCGCTCGCTGTGGGCGAGGAGCCGCCGGCGGTGTGGAGCCGGGGCCACCGCCTCGCGCTGACATGAACCTCGCGCTGACATGAGCGGCGCGGCGGAGCGGCTGGCGCGCGCGCTGGCGACCGCCCGTCCGGGTGAGCCGGCGATGCGCGGCGACTTCGAGGACGAGGCCGACTTTCCCGAGGACGGCGGCCCCCCCGCGCCCGCCGCCGTGCTGGTCGCGATCACCGAGCGCGCCGAGCCGACCATCCTGCTCACCCGCCGCCATCGCGCCCTGCGCAACCATGCCGGCCAGGTGGCACTGCCCGGCGGCCGCATCGACGCGGGCGAGGACGCGGCCGCCGCCGCGGTGCGCGAGGCGTGGGAGGAGATCGCGCTGCCGCCCGACCGGGTGCGGATCGCGGGCGTCGGCGAGCCCTACCGCACCGGCACCAACTTCTCGGTCCGCCCGGTGATCGCCACCGTGCCCGCCGACCTGCCGCTGGTGCCCAGCGAGGCGGAGGTGGAGGCGGTGTTCGAGCTGCCCGCCGCCCGCCTGCTCGACTCGACGCAGTACGAGGAGCACCGGGGCGAGTGGCGGGGGCGCGAGCGGCGCTATTGGGTGCTGCGCGGCGAGGGCGAGGAACGGGTGTGGGGGGCGACGGCGGGCATCCTCCTGAACCTCGCGCGCCGGCTGGCGTGAGTTTGCTTCCGGGCCGCCTGCCCCCCCGCCTCCCCCCTTGGCCGGAAGGGAGCGGGGCGCGCGTGGTGGTGGCGGCGCTCGGCGGGTCGGAGGCGGCGCGGCTGGTGGGCGGCGTGGTGCGCGATGCGCTGCTCGGCGTGGCGGCCGCGGATGTGGATATCGCCACCGTCCACCCGCCCGACGAGGCGCGCCGGCTGTTGAAGGCGGCGGGGATCGACAGCGTGCCGACCGGCATCGCCCACGGGACGATCACCGCGCTCCCGCATGACGGCCCGATCGAGGTCACCACCCTGCGCCACGATGTCGAGACCGACGGCCGCCACGCGGTGGTCGCCTTCACCGACGACTGGGCGGCCGACGCGGCGCGGCGCGACTTCACCATGAACGCACTCTACGCTGAGGCCGACACCGGCGCGGTCCACGATTATGGGGGCGGGCTGGCGGACCTCCAGGCCGGGCGCGTCCGCTTCATCGGCGACGCCGCCACGCGGATCGCGGAGGATCGCCTCCGCGTCCTGCGCTTCTTCCGCTTCACCGCGCGCTTCGGGCGGGAGCCGGACGCCGAGGGGCTGGCGGGAGCCCAAGCGGCGGCGGGCACGCTGGACCGGCTGTCGGTGGAGCGCGTGACGGCCGAGCTGATGCGGCTGCTCGCATTGCCGGCGCCGGGCGGCACGGTGGCCTTGATGCTGGAAGCGGGCGTGCTGGCGGGCGTGCTGCCGGAGGCGCAGGATGTGGCCGCCTACCGCGCCCTGCTGGCGGCCGAGGACGCGGCCGGCGTGGAGCGCTCGCCCGTGCGCGGCTTGGCGGCGCTGTTGCCCGGAGACCCCGCACTGGCGGAGCGGGTCGCGCGCCGACTCAAGCTCCCGAGGGCGGACCGGGTGCGTCTGACGGCAGCCGCGAGGAGGGACCTGGGCACGAGCCTCCCCGCCCTCCTCCACCTGTCTGGCCGGGAGGGCGCGGTGGACCGTCTGCTCCTGGGCGGCGCGGAGACGGACCGGGTGCGCGAGGCCCTCACCGCCCCCCTGCCGGAATTCGTCCTGAAAGGCCGCGACGTGATCGCGCTGGGCGTGGCGCCGGGGCCGGAGGTGTCGCGGCTGTTGCGGGAGGTGGAGGCCCGCTGGCTGGCGGCGGGGCTGCCGGGGAAGGCGCGCCAGCGGGATTTGCTAGTCGAGGTGGTCAGGGGCGGGTGAGGGTGGGAAGCGGACCGTCCCGTCCCTCTCCCCATCAGGGGAGAGGAGGGAGCCGCCGGAGGCGGCGGAAGGAGAGGGGAACGGTCCGAGGGATCGCAGCTCCACGCCCGATGACGTGCCCCTCTCCCTCGCCGCCGTCGCGGCTCTCCCTCGCCCCTGAAGGGGAGAGGGATGATCGCACGCCCGCCTCTGGGTCGCAAGCGGACACCCTCCCCCTCACCCCTCCACCGGCCGCACTTCCGCGTAGGGCAGGATCATCCGCCCCTCCGGGTCGCTCGTGAAGGTCGTCTGGGTCGGGTAGGCGAACTCGACCCCTTCCGCGTTCAACCGCGTCAGCACGCCGACGCCGACCGCGTGCCGGGCGTCGTACATGGCCTGGAAGTCGGGGGGCGTGTCGAACTCGACCTCATAATCCAGCGCGCTGTCGCCGAAGCCCACGAAGCCCGCGCGCACGAAGGTCTGGCCGACCGCTTCCACCACCTCGCGCAGCATCTGGGGCAGGCGGGCGCAGACCTCCGGCGGGGTCTGGTAGATCACGCCGATCGCGAATTTCAGCCGCCGATGGTCGCGGCGCGTGATGTTCTGGACCTCCTGGTCGAGCAATTTGGCGTTGGAGATGATCAGCAACTCGCCGGTCACCGCGCGCACGCGGGTGGACTTCAGCCCGATGGCCTCCACCGTGCCGCTCGACGTGCCATAGCCGACCACGTCGCCGACCCGGAAGGGCCGGTCGAAGATGATCGAGAGCGCGGCGAACAGGTCGGAGAAGATGCCCTGGGCGGCGAGACCGATGGCGATGCCGCCGATGCCCAGCCCCGCGACCAGCCCGGTCACGTCCACGCCGAGATTGTCGAGGATCACGACGGCGGCGATCGCGAACAGCGCGCCCGACACCAGCACGCGGATGATGTCGAAGGCGGACGCCAGCGCCTCGTGGCCGCCGTCGCGGCTCGCGCGCCGCTCGATCAGCCCCAGCACGATCTCGCGCGCCCAGATCGCCACCTGGAGCACCGCGACGACCGTGAACAGGAAGCGGACGGTCTCATAGAGCCAGAGCGGCGGGTTGGCATAGCCCACCACCAGCCGCCCGGCGGTGATGAACAGGAAGAACGTTCCCGTGTGCCGCACCGCCTCCGCCAGGACGGAGCCGACGCCGAAGCGGTGGCCGGCGCGCTCCAACAGGCGACAGGCGAAGGTGCGCGCCGCCAGCAGCGTCAGGAACAGCGCCGTGCCCGCCGCCAGCGCGACCCCGATCTGCACCCAGTGGCCGTCGATCCAGCGCGCGGCCTCGGTCCAGACGTGGTCGATCTGCGTGCGGAAATCTGAGCCGCGGGGTGGTCTGGCGCTGGAGGTGAGGGAGTTGGTCATGGGGGCTTTCGGGAGGAGTGGGGTCGCGTCGGCGCGGCTCGACACCACCCTCCCCACGCCTGCTTGGGGAGGGGGGCCGCGAAGCGGTGGAGGGGTATGGAGCCGCACCCCTCCACCATCCCGCTACGCGTCATGGCCCCCCTCCCCGAGACAAGGTCGGGGAGGATCAGTCCTTGGCGAGTAGCGCCTCGGCGGTGTCCGATTCAAGGAAGTCGATCAGCGCACGCTCGTAGCGGGACAGCCATTTGGTGCGGCGCGGCAGCTGCAGCCCGGCCCGCCACCCGCGCTCGTCGGAGGCGGCGAGCGCCACGAGCGCCGGATGGATGTAGCTGTTGCGCGCGATGGTGGGCGTGTTGCCCAGATCGTCGGACGCCGCCTCGGCGATCGCCTTGATCGACAGGTCGCCCTTGCCGGTCGCGAGCGTGGTGAAGGCCACGGCGCTCGCGGCCCAGGTGCGGAAGGATTTGGCGGTGAACGCCTCCCCGCTCGTCTCGCGCAGATAGTCGTTGACGTCGTGGGAGTGGATCGCGTGCGTCCCGCCCGCCCCGTCCAGCCACTGGAACAGCCGCTGGCCCGGAAGGTCGCTCATGTCCTCCACGAACCGGGCGAGCGCCCCGTCCTCGACCTCCACCTCCTGCTCCTTGCCCCCCTTGCCGGTGTAGCGGAAGGTCAGATTCGCGCCGTTCGCCTCCGTGTGGTCCATGGTGAGGGTGGAGGCGCCGTAGCTCCTGTTGGCCTTGGTGTAGCCGTCGGAGCCGATGCGCAGATGGCCCTCGTCCAGCAGCCGCACGATGGCGGCGGTGGCCCGCGTGTGGCTCACGCCGTCCTCGCCAAGGTCCTTCTGCACGCGCTGGCGGACGAGCGGCAGCGTGCGGCCGAACAGCGTCAGCCCGTCGAACTTCTTGGCCTCCTGATGCGCGCGAAAGTCGGGGTGATAGCGGTATTGCTTGCGCCCCTTGTCGTCATATCCGGTGGCCAGGATGTGCCCGTCGGGCGAGGGCGAGTACCAGGCGTCGACATAGGCCGGCGGCAACGCGATGGCGTTCAGCCGCTCGATCTCCGCCTTGTCGGCGATCTTCGATCCCTCGGCGTCGAAATACCGCCAGCCCTTGCCGGCCTTCCTGCGGGTGATGCCCGGCAGATCGTCATCGACATGTATGAGGTGGGCGCGGCCGGGAAGGTTCATCGTGGGGGAGAACCCCGGCCGCGCCGCGCGGGTTCCCCGCAACCCCTTGGACGCGCGGCGCGTTACGGGCAGCCAACCCCCAAGGAGACCCCGCCATGCCCGACCTGTCCGACAAGAAGGTGCTGATCCTCGCCACCGACGGCTTCGAGAATTCGGAGCTGTTCGAACCCAAGAAGCGGCTGGAGGACGCAGGCATCACCGTGCATCTCGCCAGCCTCAAGACCGATCCGATCCAGGGGGAGAGCGGGGGCGAGAAGGCCGACACGATCACGCCGGATATGACCGCAGCCGACGCGGACGAGGAGGAGTACGACGCGTTGCTGCTGCCCGGCGGCGTCGGCAATCCCGACAAGCTGCGCATGGACGACGACGCGGTGGCGCTGGTGCAGGCGTTCGACGACGCCGGCAAGCCGATCGCGGCGATCTGCCACGCGCCGTGGCTCCTGATCGAGGCCGACCTGGTCGACGGCCGCACCATGACGAGCTGGCCGTCGGTGCGCACCGACCTGGAGAACGCGGGCGCCGACGTGGTCGACCGCGAGGTTGTGGTGGACGACAACTTCATCACCAGCCGCAACCCCGACGACATCCCCGCCTTCGCCGACGCGCTGATCGAGATGCTGGGGGAGTGAGGGGGCGGGTGGAGGGGCTCTGCGGGAGAGCTCCTCCACCCGCTTCACCGCTCAACCTGAGCGGAGGGGTGGTTGGTCCGGTCGCCCCCTCACACAGGGCGGCGCTGTTCCTTGTCGATCGCCCGCTCCACCTCCTCCAGCCGTTCGCAGGCGGAGCGGTCGCCGGTCTCGCAACGGCGCGACCACTTGTCGCGATCGCGCGACAGGCGGCCCAGCCGCTCCTCCTGTTCGCGCAGCTTGCGGCCGCGCGTCTGGTCGGCCTCCGACTGGCTGGTGGTGGCCATGTCGACCGCCCTGCCCGCCGCCTTCACCGGCAGGGTGACCACGTCGAGCGCGGTCTTGGCGAGGCAGCCGGACAGCGCGAACGCCGCAACGGCCAGGCTAGCTGAGGAGAGTGCGCGCATGGGCCTCCAGGGTCGGTCGGATATCGTCCCGCTCCCATCCTAGCGCGAAATTGGCGAGTGCGAACCCCGCTTTCGATCCGCAGTCGAACCGCCGCCCATCGAACTCCACCGCGTGGAAGGGCTGGCGTCCGATCAGCCGTGCCATGGCGTCGGTGAGCTGAATCTCGCCGCCGGCGCCCGCCTCCTGGTCCTCCAGCACACGCATCACCTCGGGCTGCAGGATGTAGCGGCCAGGGATGATGAGGTTGGACGGCGCGTCCGCCACCGACGGCTTCTCGACCAGCCCGCGCACCTCCACCCGGCGGTCCTCGCGCGCGCCGGGATCGACAATGCCGTAGCTGGACACCTGGTCGCGCTCGACCTCCAAAGCGCAGATCACGTTGCCGCCGACGCGTTCGTATTCGGCGACCAGCTGCGCCATGCAGCCGGGTGATCCGACCATCATCTCGTCGGGCAGGAAGATGGCGAAGGGGTCGTCGCCGACGATGTGGCGCGCGCACCAGACCGCGTGGCCCAGCCCCAGCGGCTCCTGCTGGCGCACGAAGATGGCGTTGCCCGGCGTCAGCCGAGTGCCGGACAACGCGGCGGCGGCCTTGCCGCGCAGAGCCATGGTGGTCTCGAGCTCGTAGGCCTGATCGAAGTAATCCTCGATCGCCTGCTTGCCGCGCCCGGTGACGAAGATCATCTGTTCGATCCCCGCCTCCACGGCCTCGTCGACCGCCCACTGGATGAGGGGGCGATCGACGACCGGCAGCAATTCCTTGGGGATCGACTTGGTGGCCGGCAGAAAGCGGGTGCCGAGACCTGCCACCGGGAACACGGCTTTGCGGATCGGTGTCATATCGGTGGGGACCCTGTGGCGTGAAAATCCAAGCGTTTATCGAACCTGGAACGTTAACGCCACGCGCATTGGCCCGCCATATGCTCCTGCAGTGGTGTCGCCCGGACAGACGGACGACACCACAGGCTTAGATTCAGCGTCTCGGCCGCTTCGCCTGAGGGGTGGGCCGCTGCGCGTCGCCGCGACGGACATCCACCGGATTGACGCAGCGATCCGTCACGGTCTTCGAGCACATCGGATAGTCGCCCGGACCCGTGCTCGCCGGGGCGGCGTTGGGCATCGGCTGAGTGGGCGACATCTGGGGCGATGGCGTCATCCGCACATTCGCCGGCATGCTCGTGCTCGTGCTCGGCATGGTGGTGGTGGAACGGGTGGTGTTCGACGGCATGGTCGAGTCCGGCGCCATCGGAGCGCTCGAAGGCGTGTCGTCGCCCGTCATGTCGTCCTGGGCCATATCCTCGGTCGAGGTGGCGTCCGGTTGTCCCTCCATCGGCCTGGCCTGGGGCGGAGTGTCGGCGGGAGGCGGCGTCTGAGCCATTCCCGCGGTTGCGAGCGCGAGCGCGCCCGTCGCGATCAGAAGTTTCATGGTCGATCTCTCCCGTGGTCGTCCGACGGTCCGGACGCGACTGCGCGCGTCCGATCGCCTGAACCGACCAACCGGGCGGCCGGCATGGAAGTTCCGCCGCCCGTCGCGCGGGAGGACCGGCTAGTCGGCGACCTTTTCGCGGAAACGGTTGCGCAACTTGGCGAGTTTGGGCGGAATGATGGCGAGGCAATAGGGGTTGCGCCGCCCTTCCGTCTCCCAATAATCCTGGTGATCGTCCTCGGCCGGATACCACTCGGCCGCGTGCTCGATCGTGGTCACGATCGGCTTTGACTGGTCGTCCTGCGCACGCCGGATGGCGGCATGAGCCTCCCTCTCCTGCTCCGGGGAGAGCGGGAAGAGGGCGGAGCGGTATTGCGTGCCCACGTCGTTGCCCTGGCGATTGAGTTGGGTGGGATCGTGGGTGGCGAAGTGCACGTCGAGCAGATCGGCGTAGGAGATCGCGTCGGGATCGTAGGTGACCCGGACGGCCTCCGCATGGCCGGTCCTCCCGCCGCACACCTGCTTGTAGGTGGGATCCGGAACCGATCCGCCGATATAGCCGCTCTCGACGGCGCTCACGCCGTCCAGCGACTTGAACACCGCCTCGGTGCACCAGAAGCACCCGCCCGCCAGGATCGCCTGTTCACTCGCCATCGCCCGTCTCCTTCGCGGACGAGATGGGATCGGGAGAGGTGGTCGGCAAGGCGGCGACGGCTTCGTCCAGCCGCGCCGCGCGCTCGCGCCATCCGCCGTGTGTGGGGTCGCCGAACAGACCGTCGTGCGCGGGGCCGAAGCGCCGCCAGAAGCGCGCGGCGGAGGTCGGGTCGTAGCCCGCGTCGGCCAACAGCGCGACGCTCAGGCGGTCGGCCTCCTCCTCCGTGTCGCGCACCCGCGCGATGCCGGCGCGGATCGCCTGGCGGTGGGCGAGGACGATGTGCGCGAGCTCGTGCGCGACCACCGCGGCCAGCTCGGCCTCGTCCGGCACCTCCGCCAGCAGTCCCGCCGACGCCTTCAGATAGACGCCGTCGGTGCTCGCCTCCGCCCGCCGGACCCCGGTCAGCACCGCGCGCGCGCGGCAGCCGGGCGGGGGCGAGAGGCGGAGGGTCGTCGCGACGCCCGCCCGCTCGACCGTGAGCGCGAGCGCGCCGTCCGCAGCAGTCGCCTCCAGCGCATCGAGGGTCGCGGCCACGGTGGCGAAGTCCGCCCCGCCGCTCCCGCTCCTCGGCAGCGCAATGCCGTCGGCGGCGACCAGCCGGTCGTCGGCGCGCACGCCGGCGCGATCCGCCGCCGATCCGGGCACCACCGCCATCACCCCCGCCGTGTCGCCGAGCGCGAACCGAGCGCGCGCGTCGTCCCGCTCGCGCGGCGTGTACTGGTCGAGCGCGTGGATCGCCAGTCCGGTCCGCCCGACCGGGTCCGGACAGCGACGCACCGCCGCGAGCGCCAGCCGTTCGGTGACAGCCGCCAGCCGCTCGTCGAGCTGGCGCGCGGTCGCCGGCGGTCCGGCGGACCCGCTCGGCGGCGACACCCCCGCGCACCCGGCGAGCGCCAGCGCCAGAGGCAGGAGGAAGGAGACCGGGACCCGCATGGCGAAGCCGCCCTAGCGTGCGGGGCGGGTTGTGTCGGGCGCGGCGGGGTCGGTCCCCTCCGCCGCTTCGATCACCCGTTCGACCGCCGCGCGCCACACGCCCGCCCGCGCCACGCGCGTCCCGTCCGAGCCGGTGGGAGCGAAGGTGGTCACCGTTCCCCGCATCGCCACCGCCGCGTGGGCCAGGGTCTCGAAGCGGCCGAGGCCGACCGCCGCCAGCATCGCCGCGCCCAGCGCCGTCGTCTCGGCGACCGCCGGCCGCTCGACGGGACAGCCGAGCTGGTCGGCCAGGTCCTGCGCCAGCCAGCCGTTGGCGCTCATGCCCCCGTCGATGCGCAGCGTCGCCCAGTCCACGCCGTCGGCGGCGAAGGCGCGCTGCAGGTCGGCGGTCTGCATGGTGATCGCCTCCAGCGCGGCGCGCGCCAGCTGCGCGCGGCCGGCGGCGAAGCTCAACCCCGTCATCGCGCCGCGCGCGCCCGGCCGCCACCAGGGCGCGCCCAGCCCCGCGAGCGCCGGCACCATCGTCACCCCCGCGCTGTCGGGCACCGACCGGGCGAGCGCCTCCGTCTCGGCGGCGGCGTCCACCAGCCCCCACTCGTCGCGCAGCCACTGGATCAGCGAGCCCGCCACGAAGATCGAGCCTTCCAGCGCGAAGCTCCGCCGGCCCGCCACCTGCGCCGCCACGGTGGTGAGCAGGCCGTGGTCGGATAGGCGCGGCTCCCCGCCGGTCGCGGCCAGCACGAACGCCCCGGTGCCGTAGGTCGCCTTGACCTCGCCGGGTTCCAGGCAGCCCTGCCCCACCGTGGCCGCCTGCTGGTCGCCCGCCACGCCGGCGATCGGCAGGGACGCGCCGAACAGCTCCGCCGGCGTCGTCCCCAGCTCTCCCGCGCTGTCGGTGATCGCCGGCAGCGCGGCCATCGGCACGCCCCACAGCGCGCACAGCCCCGCGTCCCAGCCGCCGGCAAGCGCCATCAGCTGCGTCCGGCTGGCGTTGGTGGCGTCGGTGATGTGGTCGCCGCCGGTCAGGTGCCACAGGAGCCAGCTGTCCACCGTGCCGACCGCCAGCCGCTCGCCCGCCTCCGCGACGGCCGGCCAGTGATCGAGCGCCCAGGCGACCTTGCCGGCGGTGAAATAGGGGTCGAGCGGCAGGCCGGTGAGCGCGCGGACCCGTTCCCCCTCGCCGCGCTCTGTGAGCGCGCGGCACAGCGCCTCGGTGCGCCGGTCCTGCCAGACGATGGCCGGCGCCAGCGGCTCGCCGTCACGCCGGTCCCAGAACACCGCCGTCTCGCGCTGGTTGGCGAGGCCGATCGCCGCGATCCGGTCCGCGCCTCCCGCCTCCACGATCATCGCGCGCGCCGCCGCCAGCGAGCGGTCGCGGATCTCGCCCGCGTCGTGCTCGACCCAGCCGGGGCGGGGGTAGTGCTGGGTGAGCGCGTGACCCGCCTGCCCCAGCACCGCGCCGCCCGGACCGAACAGCATCGCGCGGGTGGAGGTCGTGCCCGCGTCCAGGACCAGGATCGGCCGGCCGGCCACCGGGCTCAGGCTTCGCCAATCGTGTCGATCAGGCCGGCGGCCATGGCGTCGCCCGGAGACTTGCCGCCCCACAGGACGAACTGGAACACCGGGAAGAACCGCTCGCACTCGTCCAACGCGGTGTCGACCAGCGTGGCCGCCAGCGCGACGGAGAGCGGCGGGTCGCCGCCCTCGTCCACCGGCACGGCATGGCGGAACAGCACCGTGCCGGTCGTCGACCAGAGCTCGAAATGGCCCAGCCACAGCTGCTCGTTGGCCAGGCTCAGCGTCTCCCACACGCGGGCGCGCTGGTCGTCGCCGACGGTGATGCCGGGAAAGGCGAGCAGCTGGAAGGCGCGGTCGTCGGGCCGCCAGAGGATGCGGAGCTCCACCTCCCCCCACGATCCCTCCCCGGTCGCCACGATCTCGTCGTCGCCCGCGCGCTCGTGGCTCCAGCCGTGCGCGGCGAACAGCGTCTGGAAGGTCTCGAGCGGCCAGCCGCCGTCGGTGCTATCGGAATGGGTGTCCATCGGCGCCGACTCTGACGGGGCGTGGAGCGAAGGGCAAGGTCGCGCACCATCCTCCCCTCCCTGCAGGGAGGGGAAATCAGGGGTGTGTCGCGCCGGGCTTCAGCGGTTCGGCGCCCGCGGCGCTCGACTGGCCGTCCAGCGCGTCCAGGCGCGCCTTGAGCCGCTCGGCGTCCTCCCGCGCGCGCTCCGCCATCGCCTTCACCGCCTCGAACTCGTCGCGCGACACCGCGTCCTCGCCACCCAGCCAGTCGCGCATCCGCGTGCGCATCGCCGCCTCGCCCTCCCGGCCCATGCCCGCGAGCGTGCCGGCCGCGCCGTTCAGCACCTTGGCCAGATCCTCGAAAAAGCGGTTGTCGGACTGCATGGCGCTCTCCTTGTTGTCAGCGGACGAGGTGGGTCCGCGCGGTGCCGGGCACAAGGGTCTCGCCATCGGGGTTCAGCCGGTCGATGCCCAGGTTGAGCGCGCCCGCGTAGCACAGCCAGGCGAGATAGGGCACCATCAGCCACCCCGCCGTGCGCCGGATGCGCCCGAAGACGACGCTGGCGGCGACCGCCAGCGCCAGCGTGGCGGCCAGCACCCACACGCTGGCGGACACCAGGTGCCAGGCGAAGAACACCGGCGACCAGGCGAGGTTCGCCGTCAGCTGGAGCGAGAACAGCGCCACCGCCCACTCGCGCCCGTGCGACCCGCTCGCCGACAGCACCAAGGCCAGCGCCACCCCCTGCAGGGCGTAGAGCACACCCCAGGCGATCGGGAAGACCCATCCGGGCGGCGTCAGCGGCGGCTTGGCCAGCATCGCGTACCACGGCCCCCCGTTGCCCGAGACCTGCCCGGACAGGAAGCCGAGCAGCAGCACGAGCGGCACGCACACCACGATCCAGCGGATCAGCGACGCGCGCAGCTGAGCGGGAGAGGCCAGTCCGTTCATCCGGCCCCGGCTTTAGGAAAGCGGCCGCGTCGCCGCAACGAGGAACTCGCGATTGCCCGCCGGTCCCTCGATCGGGCTCTCGACGGTGCCGTCCACCCGCCAGCCGATCGAGCCCAGCCACGCGACCGCGCCGTCCAGCGCCCGCGCGCGGGCCTCCGGATCGCGCACCACGCCGCCCTTGCCGACATCGGCGGGCGAGAGTTCGAACTGCGGCTTGACCAGCGCCACCAGACGCGCGCCGGCCCTGGCGAAGCCGAGCGGTAGAGGCAGCACCTTGGCCAGGCCGATGAAGCTCGCGTCGCACACCACCAGGTCGACCGGCTCCGGGATGTGGTCGGCCGTCAGCCGACGGGCCGACAGCCGTTCCAGCACCACCACCCGCTCGTCGGCGCGCAGCCGCCAGGCGAGCTGATTGGTGCCGGAATCCACCGCGTAAACCCGCGCCGCGCCGCGCGTCAGCAGCACGTCGGTGAAGCCGCCGGTGGACGAGCCGACGTCGATCGCCACCGCCCCGACCGGCTCGATCCCGAACCGATCGAGCGCGTGCGCCAGCTTCACCCCGCCGCGCGACACCCACGGATGGTCGCGCCCGCGCACCTCCAGCGCGGTGTCGGCGGCGATCGCGTGACCCGGCTTGGCGACCCTCGCCTCACCCGCGAACACCACGCCCGCCAGGACCAGCGCCTGCGCCCGCGCCCGGCTCTCCGCCAGGCCCCGCTCCACGAGCAGCTGGTCGACGCGGATCCTGCGGGTGGGCATGGGGGATGACTAGGCCCGCGCGGCCCGCGTCGCCAGAGGCGGCCGCCGCGCAGCGGGGATGGACGAAGCGGTCGCAGCTCCTACACTCCCGCGGATGGCCGAGGACCCCACCGACACCGCGTCCGGAACGGCGCCCCTCGCTCCCGACCGGCTCGCCGCCTTCACCGACGGGGTGCTGGCGATCGTCATCACCATCTCGGTGCTGCAACTGAATGTGCCGCAGGGCGCGTCGCTGTCGGCGCTCGCCGCCGACGCGCCGATCTTCGTCGCCTATGCGCTCTCCTTCCTCAACATCGGCATCTACTGGAACAACCACCACCACCTGTTCCGCCTGACCGAGAGCATCGACGGGGCGGTCATGTGGGCGAACCTCGTGCTGCTGTTCTGGCTGTCGCTCATCCCCTTCGCGGTGCGTTGGATCGGGGAGGCGGGGCTGGCGCGCGAGCCGGTCGCCGCCTACGGCCTGGTGCTGACCGCGGCCGCATTGTCCTACTCGCTGATGGTGCGCGCGATCACGCGCTGCGACCGGCGCAATGCGGAGGTCTCCGACGCGATCGGCGGCGACCGCAAGGGCCTGGCGTCGCTGGCACTCTATGTCGCCGCGACGGCGCTCGCCTGGTGGTGGCCGATCTGGGGGTTCGCGGCGTATTTCGTGGTGTCTCTGGTGTGGCTGATCCCAGACCGCCGCATCTCGGCGCGGCTGGAGGGGCGGACGGACGCGCGCTAGGCACGTCGGCCTTTGGAGAGACCGGATCATCCCCCTCCGCCCTTGCCAAATCCCCCCCCCTCCGCCACGGCGTCGCCCGTGAGCGGCACCGTGACCCCCCTGCCCCGCGGCCGCCGGGCCGCTCCTCCCACGCTCGCCCCCCTCCTGTCGCTGACCGCCGACGACATGAACGCGGTCAACGCCGTCATCCTGGAGCGGATGCTCTCGCGCATCCCGCTGATCCCGGAACTCGCCGGCCATCTGATCGCGAGCGGCGGCAAGCGCTTGCGCCCCATGCTGACGCTGGCCTGCGCCCGGCTGCTCGACTATCCGGGCACGCGCCAGCACAAGCTGGCCGCCGCGGTCGAGTTCATCCACACCGCCACGCTGCTCCACGACGATGTCGTGGACGGCTCCGACCTCCGCCGAGGCCGGCGGACCGCCAACCACATCTGGGGCAATCCGGCGAGCGTGCTGGTCGGCGACTTCCTGTTCTCCCGCTCCTTCGAGCTGATGGTGGAGGACGGGTCGCTGAAAGTGCTCAAGATCCTGTCGGGCGCGAGCGCGGTGATCGCGGAGGGCGAGGTGGACCAGCTGACCGCGCAGCGCCAGATCGGCACCGACGAGGACACCTACCTTCAGATCATCGGCGCCAAGACCGCCGCGCTGTTCGCCGCCGCCAGCCGCATCGCCGCCGTCATCGCCGAGCGGCCGGAGGCTGACGAGCTGGCGCTCGACGCCTTCGGACGCAATCTGGGCGTCGCCTTCCAGCTCGTCGACGACGCGATCGACTATGCCTCCGACGAGGCCACGATGGGCAAGGACGTGGGCGACGATTTCCGCGACGGCAAGGTGACGCTGCCCGTGATCCTGGCCCATGCGCGCGGGTCGGAGGCGGACCGCGCCTTCTGGCGCGCCGCCATGCTCGGCCAGCGCGCGGGCGAGGCCGACCTGGCGCACGCCCAGTCGCTGCTCGCGGCCACCAACGCCGTCCCCGACACGCTGGCCCGCGCCCGCCATTACGCGGAGCGCGCCAAGGACGTGCTGAGCCGCTTTCCCGACGGCGAGGCCCGCGCGGCGCTGCGCGAGGCGGCGGAGTTCGCGGTGGAGCGGGCGTATTAGCGGACCGCCCTTGCCGCGGAGGCCCGCCAAGTCTCCACTGTGCCCCCGCGTAGGCGGGGGTCCAGCGGCTCCACTCCGGCCAGTCGTTTGATCACCATCGCGTCGCCCCCTGGACCCCCGCCTACGCGGGGATACGATTCCTTTTATCCGGAAACGGCGCCAACGTGGCCGCCAGTGCCGTGAAAAGCAGGAGACTCCCGTGATCCGATCCTTCGCCCCCGCCCTGACCTGCGCCCTGCCCCTCGCCTTCGCCGGCTGCGCCAGCGCCACCGTGGGCGATGGCGCGGCCGCGATCAGCTCCACCTCCCAGGCGTTCCAGTCGGATCGCATCGATGTCACCGTGGTGGGCGAGGGGCCGGACGTGGTGCTGGTGCCCGGCCTGTCGTCCTCGCCCGGCCACGCCTGGGCGAGCACGGTGGAGGCCGTGCCGGGCTATCGCTACCACCTGGTGCAGGTGAAGGGCTTCGCCGGCTCGGATGCGGAGGCGAACGCGAGCGGGCCGGTCGCGTCGCCCGTGGCCGAGGAGATCGCGCGCTACATCCGCGTCGCGGGGCTCAAACGGCCGGCGCTGGTCGGCCACTCGATGGGCGGCGCGATCGGACTGATGGTCGCCGCCCGCCACCCGGACGCGATCGGCCGGCTGATGGTCGTGGATGCGGCACCGTTCTTGGGCATCTTCTTCGGCCCGGACGCGACCGTGGAGTCGGTGGGGCCGATCGCGGACCGGATCCGCGCCGCGATGGCCGCCCCCTCCACTCCCGAAGGCGAAGCGACGCTGGAGCAGACGATCGACGGCATGGTGAACACCGCCGCCGCCCGCCCGGCCCTCCTCGCGGACGCCCGCGCGAGCGACCGGGCGACCACCGCCAACGCCTATTACGAGCTGCTCACGACCGACCTCCGGCCGGAGCTGGCGCGGATCACCGTGCCCACGACCGTACTGTATGTCCGTCCCCACGGCCTGCCCATCACCGACGCGCAGGCCGACGCCACCTACGGTCAACTCTATGCCACCCTGCCGAACGTCACCCTGATCCGTGTGCCGGACAGCGCGCACTTCATCCAAATCGACGCTTCCGATCGGTTCCGCAGCGAGCTTCGCACCTTCCTCGGCGCACGCTGAACCGGCTTGACCCGCCCGGCCGCCCGCGCCACCTGATCGCCATGCCCGCCCGCATCTACTTCAAGCCGAAATCGACCATGCAGTCCGGGGTGCGTGGACTGGCCGCGTGGGTGCTCGACTTCGAGAAGTCGGAGGCCCGGGTGCCCGATCCGCTGATGGGCTGGTCGGGATCGGGCGACACCCAGCGGCAGGTGCGGCTCACCTTTCCCACGGCCGAGGCGGCGCAGGCGTACGCGGACGCGCACGGCATCGACTATCACCTGATCCCGACGCCCCCCAAGACGCTGAAGATCCAGGCCTACGCCGACAACTTCAAGTAGGAGTCCTGGGCCGGGCGAACCGCACCACCCCCTCTCCCGGGGGGAGAGGGAGGGACCCGCCCGCGTGAGCGGGTGGGAGGGTGAGGGTGATCGGATGGAGAGATCGTCACCCTCACCCTTCCGGCGCTTCGCGCCTCCCTCCCTCTCCCGGCGGGAGAGGGAAACACGCCGCACTTCCGTCAACTTCGTCATCTTCAGGGCATCATGCTCGGCCCAGCAGGGCGCCGCCGATCAGCGCCAGCAGCTTCACGTCCACCGCCACCCCGGCGGCGCGGCGTTCCGCGATGAAGCCGTCGATCCCGGCCAGCGGCACGCGATGGACCGCGATGTCCTCGCCCCCCACGCCCCCGCCTTCGCCCACCCGCGCGAGGTCCGTCGCGCGGAACAGGGTGCAGCGTTCGGCCGTCAGGCCGGGCGAGGAGGAGAAGCCGCCGATCCGCTCCAGGCCCCCGGCGCGCCAGCCCGTCTCCTCCTCCAGCTCGCGCGCGGCCGCCGCCTCCTCCGCCTCGCCGGCCACATCGTCGCCGACCAGCCCGGCGGGCAGTTCCAGCGAGCGCGCATCGATCGGCGGCCGGTGCTGTTCGATCAGGAGCACATGGCGCCCATCCGGGCCGTCGTCGATCGCCAGCACGACCACCACGCCGAGCCCGCCGGGCCGCGCGGCGTATTCCCACCCGTCGCGTTCCCGAACCTCCAGGAAGCGGCCGCGCCACAGCGCCTCCCCGCTCACAGCTCGATCAGGCGGTCGGAGAGCTCGTTGGGGTTGCCGGCGGTCTTGGGACAGGCGGCGGTGAGCACCGGACCGATGCTCTCGATCGCGGCGACCATGCCGTCGGCGACATGGCCGCCGGCCGCCCGGTCGACCAGCGCCGCCATCGCCTCGGCCCAGGCATCGGGATCGGTGTTCGTGTGGATCGCCTCGTCGGCGATCAGCTCCGCCATGCGCTCGGCGACCGACAGGTAGAGCAGCACGCCGGTGCGTCCGACCGTCCGCCGCTCCGCGCCGATGCGGAAAGCCGCGAGAGCGCGGGCGCGGACCCGCCGGCGCTCGGTCGCATCGGGCGTCAGCGCCAGGCGCAGGCGCGGGATGCGCAGCAGCAGGAGCGCGAGCAGGAAGACCATGAGCCACAGGCCCAGCGCCAGCAGGATGGTGGCGCCCCGTCCCACCTCGGTCCAGCCGCCGCCCGCCCACTCCAACGGCCAAAGGGCCAGCGACGGCCAGCGCGCGGCGGCGAACAGCGCGCCCACGGCCAGGAAGATCGCCCAGTGCAGCGCCACGTCGTGATATTTGTCGGAGAAGGGTGCCACGACGGTGACGATCTCCGCGTCGGTGCCCGCCTCCGCCGCCGCGACGGCCGCGGAGACGCGCGCGTGGTCCTCCTCGGTGAAGCCTACCATCCGCCCGACGCCCCCCCGCCGCCGAACGAACCGCCACCGCCGCCGGAGAAGCCGCCGCCGCCCCAGCCGCCGCCACCGCCGCCCAAGCCTCCACCCCCTCCAGGACTCCGCCCGGAGGAGCGGGACGCGGCCGAGAGGATGTCGAGCGCGATCCACGGCCACACCGATCCGCCGCCCCGCCGCCGCGCGCCCCACGGACCCCGCCGCCTGCGGCCGCGTCCGAACAGGCCGCGCAGCAGGAAGAAGCCGAGGATCAGGAACCAGACGAGCACGAACCCGCCGCCGCCGCCGCCCCCGGTCGAGCTCCGCCGGTGCGCCCGGTCGAACTCGCGCATCGCCGCGTCGACCTTCGCCTGCGCCTCCTCCGGCGAGGCGCGCAGCTGGGCGATCACCGCGTCGGTGCCGGCCTCCATCGCCTGCGGCACCTCGCCGTCGCGCAACATGGGCGTCATCAGCTGCATCGTCACCTGCGAGGCGAAAGCGTCGGTCAGGATCGGTTCCAGACCATAGCCGACCTCCAGCCGGGGACCGCGCTGGCCCGCCGGATTGCCGGGCGCGATGAACAGGATCGCACCGTTGTCGGCGTCCTTCAGACCCACGCCCCAGGCGCGACCGAGCTTCACGCCATAGTCGGCGAGGTCGTACCCCTGCGTGTCCGGCACGGTGGCCACCACCAGCTGACGCTTGGTGTCCCGCTGGAGGGCGTCGAGCTTGGCGGTCAGGTCCGCCTCGACCCGCGGCGGCAGCACGTCGGCGGCATCGACGACGAACCCGGTGAACTTCGGAAAGGTCTGGGCGGTGGCGGGGGCGGCGAGGAGGAGGGCGGCGAAGAGGAGAAGGGCGCGCATCCAACCCCTCTCCCCTGCAGGGGAGAGGGAAAGCCGCGTCAGCGGCGAGGGAGAGTGGCACACGGGGCGGGTGGAAGTCTTCGATGCCACACTCCCCTCTCCCTTCCGGCGCTTCGCACCTCCCCCCCTCTCCCCTGAAGGGGAGAGGGCCAAGACTCGCCGCCCGATCATCTACCCGCCGAAATCGACCTTGGGCGCGGTCTGGGCGCCGGCGTCCGCCTGGAAGGGCACCTTCGGCTTGGCGCCGTAGATCACCTTGGCGCCGATCGCGTCGGGGAAGGTGCGGATGCGCGTGTTGTAGCCCTGGACCGCCTGGTTGTAGTCCTGGCGCGCCACGTTGATCCGGTTCTCCGTCCCCTCGATCTGCGACTGGAAGGTCTGGAACGTCTGCTGGCTCTGGAGCGTGGGATAGCGCTCGACGTTGACCAGCAGCCGTCCGAGCGACTGGCCGAGCTGGCCCTGCGCGGCCTGGAACTGCTGCACCTTGGCGGGGTCGGACAGGTCGCCGGGGGTCAGCTGCACGCTGGTGGCCCGCGACCGGGCGTTGATGACGTCGGTCAGGATGCCGCGCTCGGACGCCGCCGCGCCCTTCACCACCGCCTCCAGGTTCGGGATCAGATCGGCGCGCCGCTGATAGGCGGACTGGAGGTCGGCGAACTTGGCGTTCACCTCCTCCTCGGCCGTCGGGATCGAGTTCACGCCGCAGCCGGCGAGCGCCAGCGCGGCCACGGGAGCGGCGAACAGGGGGGATCGGATCATGCGGCGTCTCCTTGGGACCTTGAACCGGCGTGGTGCCCCTGTAAGGCACCGCTCGCGCCCGCGCAATCGAGTGAGGTCCGCCGCCCATGTCCTTCGTCCGGCAGTTCAAGCAGTTCATCAACCGCGGCAACGCCCTCGACCTCGCCGTCGCGGTGGTGATCGGCGCCGCCTTCGGCCGGATCACGAGTTCGCTGACGGACGACATCATCACCCCGCTGATCGGCTGGCTGATCGGAGACCTCGACTTCTCCAACTATTTCCTCAAGCTCGGGCCGGTGCCGGCGGACTATGCCGGATCGCGCACCAGCTACGCGGAGCTGAAGGCGGCGGGCGTGCAGATGCTGGGCTATGGCGAATTCCTGTCGACGGTCATCAACTTCCTGCTGATCGCGCTCGTGGTGTTCGTGCTCGTGCGCGCCGTCGCCCGCGCCATGCAGGCCTTCGCCGAAGAGGAGGCCGTCAAGAAGGCGGAGGCGCCGGACGCGCCCGAAGTGGTGCTGCTGCGCGACATTCGGGACGAGCTGAGGGCGCGCGACGCTCAGGGTTGAGACGGCCAGAACCACCAGGCGATCAGGGCGGCCGCGCCGATCCAGAGCACCACGATCAGCGCCGCCGCCCCGCGACTGGCCGGCCGCTCCGCCAGCACGTCGGCCTCGGCCCTCAGCCGGGCCATCACGTCGGCGGGGATCAGCCGGACGGCGAGCGCGATCCCGGCGGGCACCAGGATCAGGTCGTCGAGCAGCCCCAGCACGGGGATCACGCCGGGATCAGGTCGATCGGGCTCAGCGCATAGGCGGCGGCCAGCCCGGCCACCGCCTTGGCCGCCCACGGCACGTCGGGTGCCCTGGCAGCCAGCCACAGCGCCAGCACGTCGCGCTTGAGGGCGGCCGCCCAGCGCCTCAGCCGTTCCATGCCCTGCCCCTTTTCTCCGCCGTCTCCATGGACTATATGGATGGGGCCGGTTCGCCGGCTATGACGATAAACGGCTGCGTGTCATAGGCACAACGGACCCGGGGGCAGTACCCGGCGGCTCCACCACCTGCCCCGTGCGTTTACGGGGTCGATGACGGGGCCGAACCAGGATCGACGTGTGTTCAAAGGCGTGGCGTTCGTTCGGGCTGAGTAACCCGCCAAAGGCTCAAAACCCACAAGTGCCAACGATAACGAGGTACTCGCTCTCGCCGCCTAACCCACGACCTCACGGTTTAAGTTAGAAGGCAAAAGCGCGGTCGGACCCACCGGGCAACAGAAGGGTCACAGCGGTCCGGGGGGCACCGGGCAACAGAAGCCCCCCACTCTCTTGGTCGTTTTTGCTGGAACTCCCATGCCGGAGCGGGCATTGACGGCGCGGCCCGCGCTTTCGTCGGGAAGAATCACAGGGACAGACTTCATGAAGACCATTCTCACCACGGCCGCCGCCGCGACGATGCTCATGCTCGGCGCGTGCAACGCGACCAACAAGGACGCCGCCGCCGAAGCCAACGCGCAGATGGCCGACAACATGTCCGACATGCAGGAGGACATGGCCGACAACGCGACGACCGAGGCCGAAGAGCAGATGCACGAGAACAAGGCCGACGCGATCGAGAACTCCATGGAGAAGCCGGCCGAGGCCGCCGACGCCATGGACCAGAACACGATGACGACGAACCGCATGTAGTCGTCGCGCCCGCAAGCGACAGCAGGGGTCGGGCCGTATAGGTCCGGCCCCTTTTCGTATGTGGAGTGTGGGGCGTGAACTCCTTTCCTCCCGCAGTGGAAGGACTGGGAGTGGGTGCGCCGGCGAACTCCGGCGCTAGTCGTCGGTCTGGGCAGGCTCGGCTTCGCCTTCGCCACCCACCCCCGACCCCTCCCTGATAGGGAGGGGGAGAGATGAGAAGGGCGGACCTTCCGGCCCGCCCGTCCTGCCATCAAAGGCGATGCGCCTCACTCGTCGCTGGTGATGAAGTCGGGCAGCGCGGCGCCCTCTTCCTTCTGACCACCGCCGTCCCGCGATCCGCGCCCGTCCCGGCCCGAGCCGTCGCGGCGCGGTCCACGGTCGCGGCCGCTCCGATCGCCGCGACCCTCGCCGCGCGGACCGCGCCCGTGACCCCCGTCGCCGTCGCGGCCACCGCCGTCCCGGCGCGGACCACGATCGCCCCGCTCCTCGCGCGGCGGCCGGGTGTCCTCCAGCGCCTCGCCGGTCGCCTGATCGACGACCCGCATCGACAGGCGCACCTTGCCGCGCCCGTCGATCTCCAGCACCTTGACCTTGACCTCCTGGCCCTCCGACAATTCGTCGGAGACCTTCTCCACGCGCTCGTTCCTGATCTCGGACACATGGACCAGGCCGTCCTTGCCGCCCATGAAGTTCACGAACGCGCCGAAATCGACCAGGTTGACCACCTTGCCGGTGTAGATCCTGCCGATCTCCGGCTCCTCCACGATGCCCCGGATCCACTCCATCGCGGCCGCGATCTGGGCGTGGTCGGAGGACGAGACCTTGATCACGCCCTCGTCGTCGATGTCGACCTTGGCGCCCGTTTCGGCGACGATCTCGCGGATCACCTTGCCGCCCGTGCCGATGACGTCGCGGATCTTCGACTTGTCGATCTGCATCGTCTCGATGCGCGGCGCGTGGGTGGAGAGTTCGCCCGTCACCTCGCCCAAGGTCTTCTGCATCTCGGCCAGGATGTGGGCGCGGCCCTCGTTCGCCTGGGTCAGCGCTGCGCGCATGATGTCCTCGGTGATGCCGGCGACCTTGATGTCCATCTGAAGGCTGGTGATGCCTTCGGACGTGCCCGCGACCTTGAAGTCCATGTCGCCCAGATGATCCTCGTCGCCCAGGATGTCGGAGAGCACGGTGAACTTCTCGCCCTCCAGGATCAGGCCCATCGCGATGCCCGACACCGGCCGCTTCAGCGGAACGCCCGCGTCCATCATGGCCAGAGTGCCGCCGCAGACCGTCGCCATCGAACTGGAGCCGTTGGACTCCGTGATGTCGGACAGCACGCGGATGGTGTAGGGAAACTCCTCATGGCTCGGCAGCACGGGGTGCAGCGCGCGCCAGGCGAGCTTGCCGTGGCCCACTTCGCGCCGGCCCGGCGCGCCGAAGCGGCCGACTTCACCGACCGAGTACGGCGGGAAGTTGTAGTGCAGCAGGAAGCGTTCGTAGCTGAGGCCGGTCAGCCCGTCGATCATCTGCTCGGACTCCTTGGTGCCCAAGGTGGTCGTGCAGATCGCCTGCGTCTCGCCGCGCGTGAACAGCGCTGAGCCGTGGGCGCGGGGCAGGAAGTGGACCATGCTCTCGATCGGCCGCACCTCGGTGGTCTTGCGCCCATCGATGCGCGTGCCGTCGGCCAGGATGGCGGAGCGCACGATGTCGGCCTCCAGCTTCTTGACCTGCTTGAGCGCCAGGATGCCCTCGGCCGGGTCCAGGTCGGCGGTCATCTCGCGCGCCTTGGCCCGCGCCGCGTTCACCGCGTCCTGCCGCTCCTGCTTGTCGGTCAGCTTGTAGGCGGCGACCAGATCATCGCCGATCAGGCTCTTGAGCTTCGCCTTGGCGGCCTTGTCCTGCATGGACGTGTCCTCCACGGCCCAGGGCTCCTTGGCGGCCTGCTCGGCCAGCTGGATGATCAGGTCGACGACCTTGCGGCTCTCCTCGTGCGCGAACAGCACGGCGTCGAGCATGTCGTCCTCGCTGAGCTCCTTGGCCTCGGACTCGACCATCATGACGGCGTCCTTGGTGGCCGCGACCACTAGGTCCAGCTCGCCCTCGCGGGTCTGCTCCAACGTCGGGTTGAGCACGAACTCGTCCCCGACCAGGCCGATGCGGGCACAACCGATCGGCCCCATGAAGGGCACGCCCGAGATGGTGAGCGCGGCCGACGCCGCGATCATCGCCAGCACATCGGGCTCGGCGTCGCCGTCGTAGGACAGCACCTGGCAGATCACGTTGATCTCGTTCAGGAAGCCGGCCGGGAACAGCGGGCGGATCGGACGGTCGATCAGGCGGCTGGTCAGCGTCTCCTTCTCGGTGGCCCCGCGCTCACGCTTGAAGAACCCGCCGGGGATGCGGCCGGCGGACGAGAACTTCTCCTGGTAGTGGACGGTCAAGGGGAAGAAGTCCTGCCCCTCCTTGACCTTCCTGGCGGCCGTGACCGCGCATAGCACGACGGTGTCGCCGTAGGTGGCCAGCACCGCGCCGTCCGCCTGGCGCGCGACGCGCCCGGTCTCGAGCGTCAGAGTGCGCCCACCCCACTGGGTGGAGACGGTTTTCGTGTCGAACATGGGTGTTTCCTTTCGCCCCGCCGCCAAATGCCAAGCGGGGGCCTCTTGTCACGGACTACCGGCCCGTGGCGGTGCGGGGCTGTTGCGCCCCATAGTGCCGGCCGCCCCATGCGACCCGCCCCGAAATGAAAAGAGCCCGCGCTGGGCGGGCTCTCCAAACGATTACTTCCGCAAGCCGAGCTTGCCGATCAGGTCCGTGTAGCGCGCCTCGTCCTGGCCGCGCAGATAGGCGAGCAGGCTGCGGCGCTTGTTGACCATCATCAACAGGCCGCGGCGCGAGTGGTTGTCCTTGTGATGGCCCTTGAAGTGGTCCGTCAGATTGTTGATGCGCTCCGTCAGGATCGCGACCTGGACCTCGGTGGAGCCGGTGTCGTTGTCGCCCCGGCCATGCTCCTTGGAGAGCTCCGCCTTGCGTTCGGTGGTGATGGTCATGTCACAAGTCCTCGATCATCTGGGCAGATTGAAGCCGCGCACGATCGTCAAGTCCCCTCCGTCGAACTCGACCAGCGCGACGGGTGTGTCCCCGTCGAGCGCCAGATGGAGGCCGGTGCGGGTGGGGTCGGGCCAGACCTGCCCATGGGCGATCCGGTCGGCCTGGTCGCGCGAGACCCTCCACGCCGGGATGTCGGCCAGCGCGGAGACCACGGGGCGCATGCACGACCCGAGCCCGCCCGCACTAGCATGCTCCTCCAAGTCGTCAAGGGTGAGCGCGTCGTCGAGGCCGAACGGCCCCGCCTTCGTGCGCCGGAGCGCGGTCAGGTGCCCGACGGTGCCGAGCGCCTCGGCGATGTCCGCGCCGAGTGTGCGGATGTAGGTGCCCTTGGAGACGGTGGCGGAGAGGTGGGCTTGGTCGAGCCGTGCATCCTCCTGCGCCACCCCTTGCTCCTGCGAAAGCACGAGCCCCGAGCCGGATGAAGCACCCTGCGACTGGCGAGGGGCGAGCTCCCCCCGAGGCTCCTGCTTTTGCAGGAGCAAGGAGACGGGGAGAACGGACAGCTCGTGGATAACGACCCGACGCCTCTCCAGCACCACCTCCTCGCCCGCGCGCGCCAGCTCATACGCCCGTCGCCCCGCCACCTTCAGCGCGGAGAAGGCCGGCGGCACCTGCTCGATCGACCCGGTGAAACGCGGCAGCACGGCTTGCAGCTCTACCAGGGCCGGCCGCGCGTCGGAGGTCGCCACCACCTCGCCGTCCGCATCCAGCGTCGCCGTCGCCTCGCCGAAGCGGAGCGTGAACTCGTAGGTCTTGGTGGCGTCCAGCAGCCGCCCCGCCAGCTTCGTCGCCTCGCCGAGCGCGATCGGCAGCACGCCGGTCGCCAGCGGGTCGAGCGTGCCGCCATGGCCGACCTTGACCTTGCCCGCCCCGGTCCGCCGCGCGATCCGCTTGACCGCCGCCACCGCCTGCGTCGAGCCGAGGCCGAGCGGCTTGTCGAGGATGACGAAACCGTGGAGGCTCACTCCGCCAGCGCCTCGACGAAGTGACGGCGGCAGAGCGCCACGTAGCGCTCGTCCCCACCCACCTCCGTCTGCGCGCCGTCGCGGACCGCCCGCCCCCGGGCATCCATTCGCAGGTTCATCGTCGCCTTGCGCCCGCAACGGCACACCGCCTTCAGTTCGACCAGCGAGTCCGCCAGGCCGAGCAGCGCGCCCGCGCCCGGAAACAGTTCGCCCCGGAAGTCGGTGCGCAGGCCGTAGCAGAGCACCGGCACGCCGAGTTCGTCGGCCACCCGCGCGAGCTGCCACACCTGTCCGGGCGACAGCCACTGCGCCTCGTCCACCAGCGCGCAGGCGAGCGGCGCGGCGGCGTGGTCGGCGGCGATGGCGGCGTAGAGGTCGGTGCCGGCGTCGAAGACGTTCGCCGCCGCCTCCAGCCCGATCCGGCTCACGATCCGCCCGCCGCCACCCCGCGTGTCCACGCTGCTCGTCCACAGCGTGGTGCGCATCCCCCGCTCGCGATAGTTGAAGTCGGCGCGCAGCAGGTCGGTCGACTTGCCGGCGTTCATCGACGAATAGTAGAAATAGAGCTTGGCCATTCAGATGCCGAGCGTCTCGACGGGCACGGGAGTCTCGGGGCCGCTGTCCTCCTTCAGCTGACGGTCGAAGGTCACGAAGCCGTCGGCGTGATCGGCGACCGTCGCAACGTGCATCAGGTCGGCGAAGTCGCCCCGGTCCTCGTATCGGTCGATCACCCATTCGACTGCGTCCACATCGACCAGATGCACGGTCGGCAGATCGATGAGCCGCCGCATCACCTTGACCACCCCCTCGCGCCGCACGGCATAGCGCGAGGCGAGCAGCCATCCGAGTTCGAGCAGCACCGTCGACCCCACGACAACGCCGTCAGCCAGCACGCGGTCCGCCAGCTTGGCCTGCCGCTCGTCGTCGCGCACCATCACACGGGCCAGGACGTTCGTATCGACCGCCTTCAAACGTCGCTGTCCAGAGCCGCCTGCCGCCAGCATTCGTCGATGGTCTCGTTCATCTCCTCGATCGTGACCACCGGCCCCTTATAGTCGATGATCCGACTGATCTCGGCCAGCAGCTCCTCCTGCGACCGCCCGCTCTTGGCCCGGTGCTTCTTCAGCCACACGCCGCCGCCGCTCTCGACCACGTCCAGTTTGTCGCCGGGAGACAGGCCGAGCCGGTCACGCACATCCTTGGGGATCACGACCTGGCCCTTGGCCGAGAGGGTGGTGTGCGCGGTCATCTCGGTAAGCTAGGTCTTACCCGCTCGGTCGTCAATCGCCCTCCTCCAAATCCCGCGCCACCTTCGGATCGCGCAGCAGGCTGTCGATGCGGCTGCCCTCGTCGAAGCTCTCGTCGGGCAGGAACTTGAGCTGGGCGGCGAACTTCGTCTTCACGCGCTTGGCCACCGCCACGCGCAACGGCTTGGTGTTCTGGCGCAGCGCTTTCAGCACCACCTCCTCGTCCTGGCCCAGCAGCGGCTTCACGAAGGCGGTGGCGTGGCGCAGGTCGGGGCTCATCCGCACCTCTGTCACGCTGATGATGTGCTTCGACAGCACCGGATCGTGCAGCTCGCCGCGCTGCAGCACCTCGGCCAGCGCGTGGCGCACCTGCTCGCCGACGCGCAGCAGGCGGACGGAGGCGTCGGGGGGGGTGGCGTGTTTGGGCATCAGGCGATCGCGACGGGTATGGCGCTGGACGTGCCGCGCGCGAGCAGCCGGTCGTCGGCGTCGAACAACTCGGCCTCCAGGAACACCACCGAGCGGCCCGCCTTCACCACGCGGCCGCGGCCCACCACGCGACCGGGATGAACGGGTCGGATGAAGCTGACCGTCAGATCGATCGAGCTGGGCATGGTCGTTCCGCCCGACAGGCTGACGAGCGCCGGCCCCATCGTGTCGTCCAGCATGGCCGCGACGAAGCCGCCTTGAACGGTCCCTCTGGAGTTCAGCATCCGGTCGTCGGGATGGAAGGCGATCTCGATCGTTCCTGCTTCGGAGTCCTCCGCCACCAGTTCCCAGCCGAGGAGCTGGGCTGCGGGCGGTCCCGCTTTTCCGGCGAAGAAGCTGTCGGGCATCTACGTTCCTCCTCCCTCTCCCCTTGGGAGAGGGTCGGAGTGAGGGTGACAGGCACCAAAGCGCGCTCACCCTCACCCTTCCGCTGCTCCGCAGCTCCCTCCCTCTCCCGCCGGGAGAGGGACTTTCCTCACAACGTCCGCGCGCGTTCCTCGACCTCGAAGACCTCGAGCTGGTCGCCCGGCTTGATGTCGTTGGTGCCCTCCAGCAGCACGCCGCACTCCAGCCCGACGCGCACCTCCGCGACGTCGTCCTTGAAGCGGCGGAGCGACTGGATGACTGTCTGGCTGACGATCACGTCCGCGCGGGTCAGGCGCGCGCCGATGCCCTTGCGGATCACGCCCTCGACGACCAGGAGGCCGGCCGCCTTGTCGCGCTTGCCGGCCGGGAAGACCTCCTTGACCTCGGCGCGGCCCACGACCGTCTCGATCCGCTCCGGCCCCAGCTGGCCCGCCATCTCGCCCGCGACCTCCTCGGTCAGCTTGTAGATGACGTCGTGGTACTTCATCTCGACGCCGTCGCGCGCCACCAGCTTGCGGGCGTTGGGGTTCGGCCGCACGTTGAAGCCGATGATCGGCGCACTGGACGCGGCGGCCAGCAGCACGTCGGACTCGGTGATCGCGCCCACGCCAGACTGCAGCACCTGCACCCGGATGTCGTCGGTCGACAGGTTGTTGAGCGCGGTCACGATCGCCTGCGCCGAGCCCTGCACGTCCGCCTTCACGATGACCGGGTAGATCTCCAGCTTCTGCTTGTCCTGCAACGCGGAGAACATGTTCTCCAGATTGGCCGGAGCCTGGGCGGTGCGCTGGGCCGTCGCCTGCTCCTCGCGATAGGTGGCCACCTCGCGGGCGCGCGCCTCGTTCTCCACCACCGTCAGCGTGTCGCCAGCCGATGGCACACCGGACAGGCCCAGCACCTCGACCGGCATGGACGGACCCGCCTCCTTCACCCGCTCGCCCTTGTCGTCGACCAGCGCGCGGACCTTGCCCGATTCCGAGCCGACGACGAAGATGTCGCCGACCTTCAGCGTGCCGCGGTTGATCAGCACGGTGGCGACCGCGCCGCGGCCCTTGTCCAGCTGCGCCTCGATCACGGTGCCCTCGGCGTCGCGATCCGGGTTGGCGCGCAGCTCCATCAGTTCCGCCTGCAGCGCGATCTTCTCGACCAGCTGGTCCAGGTTGGTCTTCTTGAGCGCGGAGACCTCCACGTCCTGGACGTCGCCGCCCATGTCCTCGACGACCACCTCATGCTCCAGCAGGCGCTCGCGCACGCGCTGGGGCTTGGCCCCGTCCTTGTCGATCTTGTTGATCGCCACGATCATCGGCACGCCCGCCGCCTTCGTGTGGCGGATCGCCTCGATCGTCTGGGGCATCAGGCCGTCGTCGGCCGCGACCACCAGCACCACGATGTCGGTGACGTTGGCGCCGCGCATCCGCATCTCCGTGAACGCCTCGTGGCCCGGCGTGTCGAGCACGGTGATGTCGTGGCCGCCCGAGTGGATCCGGTAGGCGCCGATGTGCTGGGTGATGCCGCCAGCCTCGCCCGCCACCACGTCGGTGCCGCGCAACGCGTCGAGCAGCGAGGTCTTGCCGTGGTCGACATGGCCCATGATCGTGACCACCGGGGCGCGCGGCTCCAGCGTGTCCTCCGGATCGGCCTCGGTCGCCACGATGTCGATGTCGGCGTCCGACACGCGCGTGATCCGGTGGCCGAACTCCTCGACCAGCAGCTCGGCGGTGTCGGCGTCGATGGTCTGGTTGACGGTCACCATCATGTCCATCTTGAACAGGGCCTTCACCAGGTCGGCGCCCTTTTCGGCCATGCGGTTGGCGAGTTCGGCGACGGTGATCGCCTCCGGCACGACGACGTCGCGCGCCATCTTCTCGCGCGGGGTGGACGGACGCGAGCGGCCCGACCGCTTCTCCTTGTCGCGCGCGCGCTTGAGCGCGGCGAGCGAGCGGGCGCGCAGCACGGTGTCGCCGGCCAGCGCCTGGTTGACGGTCAGCTTGCCCGCCTGGCGCCGGTCGGCGGCCTTGGGACGCTCCGGCTTCTTGTCGGCCCGCTTCTCCTCCGCCTGGGGCTCGGCGGGCGGTGCGGGCTTGGGCGTCGGCGGCGGCGGCGCCTCGACGGGCGTGAAGCGGCGTGGCGGCGGCATCGCGCGCGATGCCGCGCCGGACAGGCTGGCGGCGGCCTCGCGCGCGGCCTCGGCGCTGGCGGTCGGCGCGGTGGACGCCTCCACGTCGGCGGGTCGCACGGCCTCGGCTTCCGGCGCGGCAGCGTCGGCTTCGGCGGCCTGCGCCTTCTCTTCGGCGCGACGGGCGTCCGCCTCCGCCTGCCGGGCGCGCTCCTGCTCCTCGCGGACGCGCGCCTCCTCGCCGAGCGTCAGGCGCGCCTCCTCGGCCTCGCGCAGCAGCTTGGACTGGAACTCCTGCCGGCTCAGCAGCTGCTCGGATTCCGTGCGGCCGCGCGGACCGGCGGCCGGAGCGCGCGGGGCCACGGCGGGCGGCGGCGGCGGGGGCGGGGGTGGCGGCGCGGCCTCGGCCGCCTCCGTCTTGGGCGCCAGCTTGCGACGCTTCACCTCGACCACGACCTTGTTGGTCCGGCCGTGGGAGAAGGTCTGCTTGACCTCGCCCGTCTCCACCGAGCGCTTCAGGCCCAGCGGCTTGCGCGTCAGGGTGGATTTGGTGTCGCCGTCGCTCATGTCAGTCCCATCGTCTCGTCAGTGCGCCCGGCGGCCGTCGGTGCGCCGGGTTCGTCCACTTGGCTGCCAAGGTAGTGTCGCCAGCGGTCCAGTCCGTGCCGGACCCGCGCCGCCGCTCCGTCCTCGATCACGGCGACGTGCACCGCGTTCGATCGTCCCAATGCCACAGATAGGCGGTCGCGGTCCACCGGCAAGACGGTGCCCGCCTCGCCCGACCCTTCCGCCTCGCGCCCGACCCGCCACGCCTGGTCCAGCCGCCGGCATCCGTCGGGCTGCGCGTCGGCCGCGTGGAGCAGCAGCGCCACCGTCCCGCTCCGCGCCGCCTCCTCGATGCGCGTCGAGCCGGTGACGAGCGTGGAGGCGCGCGCCTCCATCCCCAGCCGGTCGAGCGTCGCGCGGGTCAGCGCGGCCTCTATGCGGTCCGCCAAGTCGTCGGGCACGGCGAACTCGCCCGTCTTGAAGGCGCGGGTGAGCACGCCCTTCAGCTTGCCCTTCCCCTGCGCCGCCGCCAGCTCGTCCTTCGTCACGCCGATCCAGGCACCCCGCCCGCCGGCGCGCGCCAGCACGTCGGGATGGACGAGCCCGTCCGGGCCGAGCGCCAGCCGGATCAGGTCACGCGCCGGCGCGGTGCGGCGGGTGAGGACGCAGGTGCGGACGGGGGTGTGCTCCCCCCTCCCTTCGAGGGAGGGGTCGGGGGTGGGTGCGAGCGCGGAGCGCGAGCCCTCCGCAGCGGCAGGCTCGCTTCGCTCGCCACCCACCCCCTGCTCCTCCCTGGAAGGGAGGGGGGTTCCGGACGTCGTTACATCACCGGCGCGCTCATCGGTCGGAGTCCGCATGCGCGTCCTCCTGCGTCTCGGGCTCCGCAGCCGCCCCGTCGCCATCCTCGTCCTCGAACCAGTGGGCGCGGGCGGCCATGATGATCTCGTTGCCCTGCTCCTCGGTCAGGTTGTAGCGGCCGAGCACGCCGCCGCGCTCGCCGGCCTTGACCTCGTTCGACCGCTGACCATCGCGCCGCCGCGGCTCGGTCCTGCGCTTCGCGACCAGCTCGTCGGTGGCGAGGTCGGCCAGATCGTCGAGCGTCAGCACGCCGCCCTTGCCCAACGTCACCAGCATCGCCTCGGTCAGGTGCGGCAGCTCGGCGAGCGCGTCCTCGACGCCCAGCGACCGGCGCTCCTCGCGCGCCGCCTCCTCGCGCCGCTCGAGCGCCTCCTGCGCCCGGCTCTGCAGCTCCTCGCCCAGCTCCTCGTCGAAGCCCTCGATCGAAGCGACCTCGTCGAGCTCGACATAGGCGACCTCGTCCAGGTCGGTGAAGCCCTCGGCCACCAGCAGCTGCGCCAGCGTCTCGTCCACATCCAGCTCGCGCTGGAACATCTCGGACCGCTCGACGAAGTCGCGCGAGCGCTTCTCGCTCGCCTCGGTGTCGGTCATGATGTCGATCGACCGTTCGGTGAGCTGGCTCGCAAGGCGCACATTCTGGCCGCGCCGGCCGATGGCGAGCGACAGCTGGTCGTCGGGCACCACCACCTCGATCCGCTCCTCGTCCTCGTCCAGCACCACGCGGCTGACGGATGCGGGCTGCAGCGCGTTGACGATGAAGGTTGCCGCGTCGTCCGACCACGGGATGATGTCGATCTTCTCGCCCTGCATCTCCTGCACGACGGCCTGCACGCGGCTGCCCTTCATGCCAACGCAGGCACCCACCGGGTCGATCGAGCTGTCGTGGCTGATCACGCCGATCTTGGCGCGGCTGCCGGGGTCGCGGGCCGCCGCCTTGATCTCGATGATGCCGTCATAGATCTCCGGCACCTCCTGCGCGAACAGCCGCTTCATGAAGTCGGGATGCGCGCGCGACAGGAAGATCTGCGGACCGCGCGCCTCCTCGCTGACGCGCAGGATGATCGAGCGGATGCGGTCGTTGGGACGCACCATCTCGCGCGGGATCTGCTGGTCGCGGCGGATGACGCCCTCCGCGCGGCCGAGATCGACGACGATGTGCCCGAACTCGACGCGCTTGACGACGCCGGTGATCAGCTCGCCGACGCGGTCCTTGAACTCGCCATATTGCCGCTCGCGCTCGGCGTCGCGGACCTTCTGGAAGATGACCTGCTTGGCGCCCTGGGCGGCGATGCGCCCGAACTCGATCGGCGGCAGCGGATCGACGATGAAGTCGCCGACGACCGCGCCCTCCTGCAGCTTGCCGGCCTGCTTCAGGTCGACCTGCTTGAAATGGTCCTCGACCTCGTCGACCACCTCGACCACCCGCCACAGCCTCAGGTCGCCGGTGTCCACGTCCAGCTTGGCGCGGATGTCGTTCTCCGCGCCGTAGCGCTGGCGGGCCGCGCGCTGGATCGCGTCCTCCATCGCCTCGACCACGATGGCGCGGTCGATCATCTTCTCGGTGGCGACCGAATTGGCGATCGCGATCAGCTCGGCGCGGTTGGCGGAAACGGCGGTGGCCATGAGGGTCAGTCCTCTTCTTCGATCTCGTCCGCGCCGGCGGCGGACAACGGTTGGGTGGCGGCGATCAGCCGGTCGGTCAATGTCAGCTTGGCGTCGACAATTGATCCGAACAACACGAAGCTGACCACACCGGCCTCATCGGCGATTCCGACGGTGGTCGCGTCGCCGCGCGGATCGATCCCGCGCAACTCGCCTTTGAACTTCTTCTGTCCGTCGATCGACTCGCCAAGCACGATGCGCGCCTCATGCCCAGCCCAGTCGGCGAAGTCCTTGAGCCGAGTCAGCGGGCGGTCGATGCCGGGCGAGGACACCTCCAGCCGCCAGGCGCGGTCGAACGGGTCGCGGCCCTCCGCCTCCAGCGCGTCGAAGCGGTCGGACAGCCGCCGTGACAGCGCGGCGCAGTCGTCAATGGTGAGCTGGCCGGTGTCGGGTCGCTCGGCCATGACCTGCACGGTCGGCTCGTCCGCCCCGCCGATCATCATGACGCGGACGACCTCGAATCCAAGCGCGCGCGCCTCCGGCTCGACCAACGCCATCAGGGCGGCGAGCGGGGGAGCGGTCGGGGCGGGCGCGTCGGCCAAGCGGGTCTCCAATACGAAGAGGGCCGGACCGCGAACGGCCCAGCCTGACGTCTCTTTCGCGATGTCAGGTGATGGAGCCGCCATACCCCATGGCCCCTCCCCGCGCAAGGGTGGCCTACCGCACGCCGTCCGGCCACAGGATGACCCGCACCGTCTGGAGAAGGATCAGCAGGTCCAGGAACGGCGAATAGTTCTTGGCGTAGTAGAGGTCGTATTCCAGCTTGTTGCGCGCGTCCTCCAGGCTGGCGCCGTAGGGATAGTTGATCTGCGCCCAGCCGGTGATGCCCGGCTTCACCATGTGGCGCTCGCCATAGTATTTCAGCTTCTCGGCCAGGCCCTCCACGAACTCCGGCCGCTCGGGACGCGGGCCGACGAAGGACATCTCGCCGCGCAGCACGCTGACCGTCTGGGGCAGCTCGTCGATGCGGGTGGCCCGGATCAGCTTGCCCACCCGCGTCACGCGCGGATCGCGGTGGGCGGCCCACACCGCCCGGCCGTCCTTTTCGGCGTCGGCCGCCATCGAGCGCAGCTTGATGATGGTGAACGGCTCGCCATAGAGCCCGACGCGCCGCTGGCGGAAGAAGGCCGGTCCGCGCGATTCGAGCTTCACCGCGAGCGCGAACAGCGCGATCACGGGCGCCGTCAGCGCCAGCAGCGCCGCGCTCACCACCACGTCGAACACCCGCTTGGCCGCCGCCGAGATCGTGCGGCCCGAGGAGAAGCCGTCGGAGAAGATCAGCCAGGAGGGGTTGAGGCTGTCGAGGTCGACCCGCCCCGTCTCGCGCTCCAGGAAGGTCGAGATTTCGCTGACGTGCAGGCCGGTGGTCTTGATCCGGACGAGGTCGCCCAGCGGCAGGGCGTTGCGGCGCTCCTCCATGGCCAGCACGACCTCGCTCGCGTTCAGCAGGACCATGTGGTCGGACAGGTTGTCGATCGCGGAACGGTTGACCGCCTCCTCCACCGCGGACGGCCCGTCGTTCATGGCGACGAAGCCGACCGGCACGAACCCCGCGCCCTCGCGGCGCCCGAGCTCCCGGATGCGCGCGGCGCGCGGGCCGGCGCCCAGCACCACGATGCGCCGCTTGAACACCTCGCCGCCCAGCGTCTTGCCGAGCAGCACGCGCACACCCAGCAGCAGCAGCACCGACACCGCCATGGCGTAGAGCAGGTTGGACCGCCAGAAGCCCAGGCCGGGCACCAGGAAGAACAGCGCCGCGAGCCCCAGCACGCCGAGCGACACCGCCACCAGCAGCCGTGCCGTGGCGAAGCGCAGCGAGGCGAGCGCGTCGGCCCCGTACACCCCCACCGCCACCATCGCCAGCTCGACGCCGATCGTGTAGACCGACAGCTCGACCCAGCGCGTGGACAGCGGGTCCGGCCGGCTGCCGATCTCCCTCAGCCGCCAGATCCACGCGATCTCGGCGGAGGCGAACAGCGCCACCAGGTCGCACAGTCCCAGGAGCAGGACGGCGTGGGGCACATAATGCTTGAACAGTCGGATCATCGGCCGGTTCGCTCGCTCCGACCGCCGCCTTAGGACTCAAACGTAAACAGAGTCATGCGCTGGCACCCGTTCGACAGGCAGGGGAGCGAGCGCCCGGGACCGGGCGCTCGCCGCCGCCTCACTGGACGGCGTTGGTCACCGCGTCGCCCGCCTTCTCGGCGGTGTCGCCGACGGACTTGGCGGCGTCGGTGACCGCGGCGCTCTCCGTCGCGTCGCGATTGTCGGCGCGCAGCAGGAAATAGCCGCCGATCGCCAGCGCGGCGAGCAGCAGGATGACCAGGATGGCGGTTCCCCCGCCACCGCCGCGCCGCTCGACCACGACCCGGTCGCCCTCGGTGCGCTCGATCGTGCGCTCGCTCACCGTGCCGTCGGTGCGTTCCGTGATGCGTTCGTCGGCCATGCGATGTCCCCTTACAAGTGCGACCGCGATGTCGCGATCGCCGAATCCCGTCCCGTGCCCGTACGCCACCACGCAACGCCCGGCGCTGTCAACCCTCGCCATCCACCCGCGACGGAACGGCCCGCTGCGGACAGCCGATCCGGCCGCACGCCGCGCAGCCCGGCCCGATCGGCTGGACCGGGTCCGCGACCGCCGCGGCGTGGGAGGCCCCGAGTCCCTCCTTCAGCCGCTCGTCCAGGATCAGCGCCACGGCGAAGCGCGCCACGGCACCCCCCGCCCCGCCGGTCGGCACCTCCACCGTCCGCGCGGTCGTCAGCCAGCGGCCGCCGTCCTCCAGCGCCACCACCTGCCGCGCGACCTCACCCGGACGCTCGAAGGCCCGGAGCGCCAGCCACAGCGGACACAGCCCCCGCGCCTCGACGAGCGGCGAGCCGCCCGCGCCCGCGATCCGCCGCGAGACCTGCGCCGCGCGATCGAACCGCAGCAGGCCGAAGGGCAGCCCGCGCGCGCCCACCCGGCCGAGCGTCGTCAGACGGCCGGCGAGCACTTCGAAGCCGACGCCGAACCGCCGCTGAAGGAGGTGGAGGTCGTAGCCCGTGGCCTCGCACGCGCGCAGCAACCGTCCATAGGGCAGCACGATCGCGGCGGCCGCCCAGTCGAACAGGGATCCGCGCAGATGGCCGGCGGCGCGGCGGTCCGCCAGCTCCGCTCCGGCGACAATCGACTCCACCTCGTCCGCGCACTCGAAGCGCGCGAGCTGACCCGCCGCCGCGACGGTGCGGCCGGCGTGGTCGAGCACCTCGCACAGCTGCAGCTCGCGGGCGTGCAGGTCCAGCCCGGCCAGCCGATCGGGCAGCACATCCCTCGGCAGCACGCGCACGGCGATCCGGTGGCGCGAGCGCAGCCGCTCCGCGATCGCCTGGCCCGCGTCGCCGCTGGTCAGGCGCAGCTCGTCGGCCAGCGCCTCGGCCTTCGCATCGAGATCGGGAAAGTGGTTGCGCCAGCGGCTCATCGCCGCGCGCGCGGCCTCGCGCGGGTTCTCCGCCGCCACCGCGTCACCGCCGATGCGGTCGTGCAGCCGGGCGAAGGCGGCGGCGGTTCCGGGTGCCGCCGCCAGCCAGTCCTCCGCCTCCGTCCGGTCGATCGCCAGGTCGGCGTGGGCGGGGTCGCGCAGCCGGCGCATCATGGCGTCCAGCCCGCCGCCGGGCTCGTCGGCCGCGAAGTGGCGCGGATCCACGTCGAACCGCTCCGCCAGCCGCAGCAGGACGGAGGCGGAGATCGGCCGCTGATTGCGCTCGATCAGGTTCAGGTACGATGGCGACAGCCCCACGGCGTGGGCGAGCGCCGTCTGCGTCAGCCCCTCGCGGCGGCGGAGGCGGCGGAGCGCGAAGCCGCCGAACAGTTTTGGGGAGGACATCGGCCAGTGGTGTCATGATCGTGACTGCATGACAAGACATTGATCCGACGTGTGCGACCTTATGACCCTGTGGACGGGGCGTGAGCACTCCCGCAGCGGGGCGTCCTGGTTATGCTGGCGTCCGCTTCGCAACAGGACCGACTCACACGATGACCGACTTCGCCACCCTCGTCCCCGCCCCCGCCGACCGCTTCGCCGGCATCGAGCGCCCCTACTCCGCCGCCGACGTCGAGACGCTCCGCGGCTCCGTCCACATCGAGCACACGCTCGCCAGGCGCGGCGCGGAGCGGTTGTGGGAGTTGCTGAAGTCGGAGGACCACATCAACGCGCTCGGCGCGCTGTCCGGCAACCAGGCGATGCAGATGGTGCGCGCCGGGCTGAAGGCGATCTATCTCTCCGGCTGGCAGGTCGCGGCCGACGCCAACACGGCGGGCGCCATGTACCCCGACCAGTCGCTCTACCCCGCCAACGCCGGGCCGGAGCTCTGCCGCCGGATCAACCGCACGCTCCAGCGCGCCGACCAGATCGAGCATTCGGAGGGCGGCGCGGAGCGCGACTGGTTCGCGCCGATCGTGGCCGACGCGGAGGCCGGCTTCGGCGGGCCGCTCAACTGCTTCGAGATCATGAAGGCCTATATCGAGGCGGGCGCGGCCGGCGTCCATTTCGAGGACCAGCTCGCGAGCGAGAAGAAGTGCGGCCATCTGGGCGGCAAGGTGCTGATCCCGACCCAGGCGCACATCCGCAACCTCGACTCAGCCCGGTTGGCCGCCGACGTGATGGGCGTCCCCACCGTCCTCTGCGCGCGCACCGACGCGGAATCCGCCAAGCTGATCACGTCCGACGTGGACGAGCGCGACGGCGAGTTCCTGACCGGCGAGCGCACGCCGGAGGGCTTCTTCCGGCTGAAGGACGGCACCGGCGTCGACCACTGCATCAAGCGCGGCCTCGCCTTCGCGCCGCACGCCGACCTGCTGTGGTGGGAGACGTCGAAGCCCAACCTGGACGACGCGCGCCGCTTCGCCGAGGCGATCAAGGCCGAGTTCCCGGACAAGATGCTCGCCTACAACTGCTCGCCGTCCTTCAACTGGGAGGCGAACCTGGATCGGGACACCATCGCAAAGTACCAGCGGGAGCTGGGCGCGATGGGGTACAAGTTCCAGTTCGTGACGCTCGCCGGCTTCCACCAGCTCAACTACGGCATGTTCGAGCTGGCGCGCGGCTACAGGGACCGAGGCATGGCCGCCTATTCCGACCTGCAGCAGGCCGAGTTCGGGGCGGAGGAGCACGGCTACACCGCGACCCGCCACCAGCGCGAGGTCGGCACCGGCTATTTCGACCTGGTCAGCCAGATGGTGTCGGGCGGCACGTCCTCCACCACGGCGCTGGCCGAGTCGACCGAGACCGACCAGTTCAGGGCCGCGCAGATGGCCGAAGCCGCGGAATGAGGATGCCCCCCGATTGAAGCGCTGGCGGCGGGCAGGTCAGCCCGCCGCCAGATGCTCCCGAAACCATTGGGCGAGTTCGTCCTCGGAGAGTTCGCCGGCGGCCAGCGCGAGGAACGTCACAGCAACCTCCGCCTCCGTGATCTCCACCGGATGATCATTCAGGAACAGAAACGCGCCCGCGACAACAGCTGCGGTCCGCTTATTGCCATCGACGAAGGGATGATTGCGCGCGATGCCGAACGCATAAGCCGCCGCGAGAGCAGCCGCGTCCGGGTCGCCATAGGCGGCGAGGTTCTGCGGGCGCGCCATGGCGCTCTCGAACATGGACCGATCGCGGACCCCGTCCGCACCGCCATGTTCGGTCAGTTGCTCGGCATGGGCCGCAAGCGCGACCTCATGACTCACCCAGATCCAGTCCATGAGCTTACTTGGCGAGTTCACGCAGAGCGCCGCGCCACTTCACCATCACCTGACGCGCCACGGCCATCTGCTGTTCGAACTCCTCATCCGCACGGCTCAGCGACACGCCGTTGGGGGTGCGCTCCAGATTGACCTCATCACCGCTGCTGAGGCCTAGGCGCATTAGCTCTTCCTTCGGCAGAATCACGCCGGTGGAGTTGCCGATGTTGATGAGCTTCACATGCTTGGTCATGGCCCTGTTCTACCGTCGTTGTAACAGCGGTCAAGCGCCCGTCTTCAGCACCTCCAGCGCCGCCGCCGTCATCGCCTCCGTCGCCGTCGCGATTACCGCATCCGCATCCGGTGCCCAGAAGGGGGAGTGGAGCGACGGCAGCGTCGCCCCGCCCGCCTGCGCCTTGTCCCACTGCGCCTGCGGCACCCCGCCGACCCAGAAGATCAGGCTCTTGATCGACGTGTCCCCGCGCGCGAAGCGGCTGAAGTCCTCGCCGCCCATCACCGCCGGAGCCTCGATCACCCGCACATCGCCGAAGCGCTGGCGGAACACGCCCGCCATCTCCTGCGTGAGCGCGGGGTCGTTGAAGGTCGCCGGCGTGAACTCGTCCTCGCGCACGCTCACCTCCGGCAGCTTGTCGTCCGGCAGGCCCGCCGCGATCCCTTCGCCCCGCGCGATCCGTCGGATGCCGTCGAGCAGCAGCTTGCGGGTCTCGTCCGAGTAGGACCGCACGGTCAGCTGCAGCTTGGCCTCGTCGGAGATGATGTTGTGCTTGGTGCCGGCATGGAACGAGCCCACCGTCACCACGGCCGCGTCCTGCGGGTCCACTTCCCGGCTGACGAGCTGTTGCAGCGAGCCGACGATGCGGCTGGCGAGCAGGATGGGGTCCTTGGTGGTCTGCGGATAGGCGCCGTGCCCGCCGACCCCGTGGACGGTGATGTCCACGCTGTCGACATTCGCCAGCGCGTAGCCCGGCGTGTAGGCGATCGTGCCCGCCGGGGCGGCGGCCGTGTCGTGAAAGGCGAGCGCCACGTCGGGCTTGGGAAAGCGCGTGTAGAGCCCGTCCGCCAGCATCGCGGCGGCGCCCGCGCCGACCTCCTCGGCGGGTTGCAGGATCATGACGAGCGTGCCCGACCACTCCCCCTTGCGCGCCGCCATCTGCATCGCCGTGCCCAGCCAGGTCGTCATGTGCGTGTCGTGGCCGCAGGCGTGCATGACCGGGCTGGTGAGGCCGGTCGGCGTGGTGGCGGTGACGGTGGAGGCGAAGGGCAGCCCCGTGTCCTCCCTCACCGGCAGGGCGTCCATGTCGGCGCGGATGAGGAGCGTCGGCCCCGCCCCGTTCTTCATCACCGCCACCACGCCGGTCCTGCCGACCTTCTCCGTCACGTCGAAGCCAAGCGAGCGGGCCTGCTTCGCCAGCAGCGCGGCCGAGCGGGTCTCCTGGAACGACAGCTCCGGATGCTCGTGCAGGTCGCGATAGACCGGCATCAGCGTCGGCATGTCGGCTTTCACCGAGGCGGCGAGGTCGTCCTGCGCCAGCGCGGGCGTGGCCGACAGGCCGGTGGCGAGGAGGAGGGCGAGGCGGGACGTCTGGCGGATCATGGGGGCGGCCTTTCGGGAGTGCGCTGAAGCGATGCTAGCACTCTCCCCTGCCCCTGCGAAGGCAGGAGCCGAGCGGACGGTCTCGTTCCGGGCGACGGGGCTGTAGAGCCGCTGGCGATCCAAGCCGGCCCGGCCATACAGGTCCGAAGTGCGGCGTCCCCGACCAGCCGTTTCGACGTGGGCTTCTGACACCCCGCGATGCGCCGGAGAGCGTGGGTGGGATGGTGGTGTCACAACCGACCGGTTGTGACACCGGAAAATGGCGGCAGTGTGCGGGTCGGTGGTGTTGCCTGGCATTGTGGATTGATCTAACAATCACTGCGTCGCGGAAAACGATAGCCCAACCGAGCATCCAATGCTCGTCGGGTTGCCGAATACACGTCAGCCATAGCTTCGGCATGGCTTGGCCAGCGTCTCCGAAATCGCCTGACAATCCTGTCGGGTTGATGGTGAACGCTGGCGTCTTTTCGACGCTCGCGCTCTCGATGGAGCGTTGGAATGACAAAAGAGATCGCGATCATCGGTGGAGGGCTGGGTGGCCCTATGCTGGCGCGCGTCCTGCATGTGAACGGCATTGCCGCGACGCTCTATGAGGCCGAGGCGGCGACCGGTGCGAGGACGCAAGGATACCTGCTCGACATCCACGAGAACACCGGTCAGCGCGCGCTGAAGGACGCGGACCTCTTCGATGCGTTCATGGCGCTCGCCCGCCCTGGCGAGGACGCCAAGCGGGTTATCGATAAGGATGGCGGCGTCCTGCTCGACAAACCCGGCAGCGCCTCCTCCGACCGCCCGGAAGTGGACCGGGGCGAGCTTCGGCACCTGCTGGTCAATTCGCTCCCCGACGATGCGGTCAGGTGGAACAGCAAGGTCGCGTCCATCGCTAACGAGGGTGGCCGACCTACGATAACTTTCGCGGACGGAAAGACTGTAATGGCCGATCTGGTCGTGGGAGCAGACGGTGCGTGGTCGAAGGTCCGCTCGCTGCTGTCGGACATCAAGCCCGCCTATACCGGAACCTGCTTCATCGAGGTCGCGCTTCTCTACGGTGCCGCACGCCATCGCGATTCCATCGACGCGATCGGCAATGGCACGCTCATGGCGGTCGCGCCGGGCAAAGGCATCATGGTGCATCGTTACCCGGACGGGACCGGGCGCGGCTATGCGGCGCTGAACAAGCCCGAGGAGTGGATACGGTCGATCGATTTCAGCGAGAAGCGCGCCGGACTGGCGAAGCTGGCTGAGCAGTTTGAGGGCTTCGCGTCGCACCTTGCCGCGTTCATTACCGACAGCGACACCAATGCGACGCTGCGCCCGATTTACGCGCTGCCGGTTGGCTATCGTTGGGATCGGATACCGGGGGTGACGCTGCTGGGCGACGCGGCGCATCTCATGTCCCCCTTTGCCGGCGAGGGAGCCAATCTTGCCCTGTATGACGGCGCGGAGCTTGCCAAGGCGCTCGTCGCCCATCCGAACAACGTCGAGGCGGCGCTAGCGGCATATGAGGCCGCGCTTTTCCCTCGCAGCAGCGAAGTCGCCAAGGCGTCCGCAGAGAACCTTATCCGTTTCTTCGGCGAGGACGCGCCCGGCAGCGTGGTCGAACTCTTCAAAGGAATCGCGGAAACCGGGTGCCAAAGCGACCGCTTATGAGAGTGAGAATGATCGCCGAAAAGCGGAACGTGGACAGTGGTCGCCTTGCTCGCCAAGTATCACAACCGAACGGTTGTGACACCAAGCCAAACGGCCGATCTCCGCGATTTCGTCACGGAGACACAGGGCTGCGAACATCCAAGGCGGCCGCTAAGTTAAGGTAACCCACCCCGGACACCCCCAGTCCAGGTTGCTGGAGCCACAGCTCCCAGTTTTGCAGACCCCCCCTCCCTATCCCGCCGGCACCAGCTCGATCACGTCCGCGATCGACTCGTACACTGGTGCAGGGAAGATCATCCGCCAGCGGGCCGGGCCGATGCGCTCCACCCGCGCCACCAGGTCGCGGTCGGCGTCGCGGCCGTAGGGCAGCACGGCGCGCTCGTCCGACAGCTGCAGCGTGCCCAGGAACACGGCGTGGAGCGCGTCGGCGGGGTAGAGCGTGCCCACCGGCCGCTGCGATCCGGTGCGCTTCACGAACGCCGCCGTGCCGTCCGGATAGGCGGTCAGGGCGCAGCGGAAGCCAGGATAGGCGACGAAGTGGAGCAGGCCGGGATGGCCGCTGCCCAGCTTCGCCACCGAACACGCGTACTCGCCCGCCGGCGGCATCGGCCGGTCGAGCGCCGCGTCCGGTTGGAACAGCGCCCCGCCCACCCGCACCGCCTCGGCATCCGTGGTGCGCGCGTCGGCCACCGCCTTCATCAAGGTGGAGCGCCAATCCTTCAACCGGGCGCGGTCCCGGTCGGTGATGACGGAGAGGTGGGACGGCGTCGCGGCCGAGGCCGATCCGGTGGGGGGCGCCGGTATCGACTTGGACAGCGGCGAGCCACCCGCGCAGCCGGCCAGACCGGCCGCGATCAGGAACGGCGCGAAACCGCCGAAGGTCCCTCGAACGTCGCGCCAATGCGCGCGCCTTGGCGCTGGCACGGCCGGGTGCCCATGCACGCGAGCAGAAAGAGGAAATTTAATGATAATTAAACCTATTCGGCACAAAAGGAATGGAAAGTCAAGCGCAATCATTGCGCGGTCCAGCCACCGTCCATCGACAGGTTCGCGCCGGTGATGTTCGCCGCCTCGTCCCGGCACAGGAACACGGCGAAGGCGGCGACCTGCTCCGGGGTCACGAACCGCTTGGTCGGCTGGGCCGCGAGCAGCACGTCGGTCATCACCTGCTCGCGCGTGAGCCCCCGCGCGGCCATGGTGTCGGGGATCTGGCCCTCCACCAGCGGCGTCCAGACATAGCCCGGGCTGATCGCGTTCACCGTCACGCCGCTCGTCGCCAGCTCCAGCGCCAGCGTCTTGGTGAGGCCCACCAAGCCGTGCTTGGCCGCGACATAGGCCGACTTGGCGGGGCTCGCGACCAGCGAATGGGCGGACGCGGTGTTGACGATCCGGCCCCAGCCCTTCGCCTTCATGCCGGGCACCGCAAGCCGGCTGGTGTGGAACGCCGCCGACAGGTTGAGCGCCAGGATCAGGTCCCACTTGTCGGTCGGAAAGCTCTCCACCGGACTGACGAACTGGGTGCCGGCGTTGTTGACCAGGACGTCCACGCCGCCGGCCTCCAGCCGTCCGAACATCGCCTCGATCGCGGCGGGGTCGGTGAGGTCGGCGCCCTCGTACCGCGCCGCCGCCCCGCCCGCGGTCCTGAGCTCGTCCAACTGGGCGGCGATCTCCGCCTCCCCGCCGAAGCCGTTGATCGTCACCGCCGCGCCCTCGGCGGCCAGCGCGGCGGCGATGGCCCGACCGATGCCAGAGGTGGAGCCGGTGACGAGCGCGGTCTTGCCGTGCAGGAACATGGGCGCGGGGATCCTCGATGAGCGGCCGCGCCCTTGTGCCGCACCCCCGCCCGCCCTGTCCAGCGGTTGCGGCCCGCCGCCGGGGCGGGCATGACCGGCGGGACCACAAGCGGAGTGAGCCCTCATGCGCCTCGACGACCTGCCCACCAGCGACAACGTCCGCGATCTCGGCCGGGGACGCGGCGGCGGCTTCGGCGGCGGGTTGGGGGGAGGCGGCGGCGGGATGCTGGGCGCGATCCTGCCGCTGGTCGGACGCCGCTTCGGCTGCCTGGGCATCGGCGCCGTGCTGGTGCTGATGGTGGTGTTCGGGGGCTTCGGAGGACTGAGCGGCCTGTTCGGCGGCGGCTCCGCGCCCACGGGTCAGCAGGCGGCCGGCAGCGGGGCCACGAACGATCCGCGCGCGGTGTGCGCCGAGACGCCACTGACCCGCTCAGTGTGCCAGACCAAATACTCGCTGGAGCAGGTCTGGGGCGGACTGATCCAGGGCTATCGACCGGCCCAACTGTTCTTTTACGATCAGCAGAACCAGTCCGGCTGCGGCGTCGCGCAGGCCGCGATGGGGCCGTTCTACTGCCCGCCCGACCATGGCGTGTACATCGACACGAGCTTCTTCGACGAACTGGCGGGCAAGTACGGCGCCAGGGGTGACTTCGCCCAGGACTACGTCCTGGCGCACGAGGTCGGCCACCACATCCAGGCGCTGACCGGCACCGCCGACAAGGTCCGCCAGGCCCAGGCGCGCGCCGGCACGGTGGAGGCCAACGCGCTGCAGGTGCGCATGGAGCTGCAGGCGGACTGCTACGCCGGCGTGTGGGGCGCGCGGGCGACGGACGCGCAGGGCCGCCGCGCGATCGAGCCGGGCGATGTCGAGGAGGGCATGACCGCCGCGGCCGCGATCGGCGACGACACGCTGCAGCGGGAAGCGGGCGCACGGGTCTCGCCCGAGAGCTTCACCCACGGCACGTCCGAACAGCGGATGCGCTGGCTGAGGCGCGGACTGGAGAGCGCCGACCCGGCATCGTGCGACACGTTCGGGGCGGGGGCGATTTGAGGGTTGTGGGAGGAGGGAGGCGCTGACCTGCAGCGTGGGCCGGTTGTGTGGGCCGCAGAAAATAGGTGGGAGCGGAAGGGCGGCTTTCCGGTTGTATAGGCGGACATTCCCCAATCCGTGCTTTAGTTGCCTGCGCGCGAGTTCGATTGCAGGAGTTTCTTAGATATGGGTGTCACCAGAATCGTCGCAAATCTCTCCGCGCCCGATCCAATCGCGCTGGCGAAATTCTACCAGGAAGTCTTCGAGCTGGATTTATCCCTGGACATGGGATGGATCTCGTTTCTGACGAATGAATCGACGCAGAAGATCGAACTTCACACCGCCTCACAAGGTGGCTCCGGCACGGAACTGCCGGTTATCTCAATTGGTGTTGATGACCTCGAAGCTGCCGAAGCCTCAGTTCGCGCCACTGGAGCAGAAATTGTTTACGGGCCGGTCACGGAGGATTGGGGACTTCGTCGTTTCTACTTCCGCGACCTGGCAGGCAATCTCGTCAACGTAGTCGACAACTAACCTCCCTACCAACCGTTCACCTGAATCCTTCTGTTAGGTAAACAATTGACGGCTTCCGGGCACAGTCAGATCGGCTGTGAGCGTCCGCAAATGGGCGCAAGCCGTCGCCCATTCCTCTCCGGCACGGGGAGGAATTGCCCTGTACTGGCGCCTCCTTCAAACCTTCACCAGCATCTTGCCCGTGTTCCCGCCCTCGAACAGCCCGCGGAATGCGTCCGGCATCGTCTCCAGCCCCTCGTGCACCGTTTCGCGGCTCTTGACCCGGCCGGACTGGAGCCAGCCACCCATCTCGCCCAGGAACTCGCCCATGTGGGGGGCGTAGTCGGTGTAGATGAAGCCCTGGGTGCGGATGCGGGCCGAGATGGTGCGCATGAAGTGGCGCAGCTCCAGCGGGTGGCCGTCGTTGTAATGGTCGATCATCCCGCAGATCGCGAAGCGCGCGAAGTTCCTGGCGTGGGCGTAGGCGGCGTCCAGGTGATCGCCGCCGACATTGTCGAAATAGACGTCGATGCCGTCGGGCGCGGCCTTGCCCAGCGCCTTGACGATCGGTCCGGCCTTGTAGTCGATCGCCGCGTCCGCGCCCAACTCCTTGACCCAGGCGCATTTGTCCGGGCCGCCGGCCGAGCCGATCACGGTCATGCCCCTGGCCTTGGCGATCTGGACGACCGCAGAGCCCACCGCGCCGGCGGCGGCCGACACGAACACCACGTCGCCGGCCTGCGCCTCCGCCGTCTTGAGGAGGCCGAAAAAGGCGGTGGCGCCGGTCAGGCCCATCATGCCGAGGAAGCTCTGCGGCGGCAGGCCGTCGGGCAGCGGCTGCGCGCCGCCCGCCATCGCCGGCTGGGTCGCGTCCACCACCGCCTCGTCGCGCCAGCCGTGCATGTGGAGCACCTGCTGCCCCACCTTGATCCGGTCGTTGCGGCTCTCGACGACCTCGCCGACCGCCCCGCCCTGCATCGGCTCGCCGACCTGGAAGGGGGGCACGTAGCTCTTGGTGTCGTTCATGCGGCCGCGCATGTAGGGATCGACCGACAGCCAGCGGTTGGCGACGCGGACCTGCCCGTCGGACAGCTCGGCGCGGGGCCGGTCTTCCAGCCGGAAGTTCGCGTCGGTCGGTTCGCCCTCGGGGCGCGATGCCAGAACCCATGCCTTTGCCATCGTACTTCCTTCTCGTGTGATCGGGGTGAACCCCAAACCTGTTGTCGTCAGGCGGTCTCGCGGAAAGCCCCTCCGCTTGAGGGGAGGGGTTGGGGTGGGGACGGGCCGCTGCGCCAATCCCCCCGCATTGGCATCCGGTCGTTCCTCCCCACCCCCATCCCCTCCCCAGAAGGGGAGGGGTGAACACGTCTCCTAGACGCCCCCTAGACGCCCCCGGCAGGCTGCACGACTCCTCAGCCGTGCTCACCCCTCCGGCGTGTCGCCGCCCATCGTCTGGGCGGTGTCGAGGCCGGAGCGCCAGCGCACCTCGTCCTCGTTGTTGGCGCCGGTGTAGAGCGACGAGCGATCGGCCTCCCGCCGCCAGGCGTGCTGCGCCTCGTCCGACGTCTTCTCGATCGTGACCTTGTCGTCCACCCGGTCGATCCAGGCGACGGGGATCGAGTGGCGGTGGCCGCCGGACTCCGCATCGTCGCCCGCCAGCAGGATGCGGTCGCCGGTCGCCCGCTCGACCGTGCCGAGATGCTCGCCCTCGCGGCCGACCACCTCCATGCCGCCGCGCGCCTGGCGCATCGCCCCGCGCTGCTCGCCGCGCCGGGTGCGCCACTGGTCGAAGTCGGAATGGAACTGATCCTCGCGCTCGCGCCGGTACTCGTCATAGTCGCGGTCCAGCCGCGCCACCTGTTCGTCCCGCCAGCTGCGATAGTGGCCGTGCTCGTCGTCGTGGCGGCGCGCGGCGTCGCCGCTGGCGGCGAAGGTGTCCTGGCCCGGGTTGGAGCCGCCATAAGTGGCGCGGCCGTAGCGCGACCGGCCTCCGCCGCCGCCCCGGTACTCGCCGCCGCGATAGGGCCGCGACCCCGCACCGCGATCCTCCTCGTGATCGGCGCCGAAGGCCATGCGGCTCATCGAGTGGTGCCCCCCGGCGTGCGAACTGGGATCGCGGCGTTGCGGGCGACCGTCGCGGTCGTCGTCGAACCAGCTGCGCACCTCGTCGCCCGCGCGCTCGAAGACGCCGCGCTCGTCGTCGCCCTGCTCCCGGCGTAGGCGTTCGTAGTCCTCGCGGTCGTTCGGGCGGTTGTCGCGCGGGTGGCGGGGGCGGTCGTCCATGATCTGTCTCCGGTCTCTCCTGTGCGGGGAAACGGCCGTGGTCCCGACCCTGTTCCCGCCGCTTGCGCGCACCCGGACCACCGGCTAGAGCGCGCGGGCCTGCTGGACCAAGGGGCTGTAGCTCAGATGGGAGAGCGCGTCGTTCGCAATGACGAGGTCAGGGGTTCGATCCCCCTCAGCTCCACCAGGCCCGCCCGCCGATCGTGAGCGCGGACGCGCCGCCCGCGCGCGCCCCGATTCCCGCCGCCACGCTGATCCTGGCCCGCGACCGGCCGGACGGCCCGCCGCTCATCCTGATGACCGAGCGCGCCGCGGCGCTCGCCTTCGCGGGCGGAGCGCTGGTCTTTCCGGGCGGACGGATCGAGGCGGGCGACGAGGAGCTCGCGCGGCGGATCGCGCCGGACCGGCCCGGCGCGGCCGCCCGCATCGCCGCGATCCGCGAGACGGTGGAGGAGGTGGCGCTCGCCCCGGCGATCGCGGGCGAGGTGCCGGACGACCTGGCGGATCGGCTGAGGACAGGTGAGGCTTTCGCCGCCCTGCTCGAGCGCCACGGCCTGACGCTCGAGCTGGACGCGCTCGTCCCCTGGGCGCGCTGGCTGCCGGACCTGCCGCACGCGCGCGTGTTCGACACGATGTTCTACCTCGCCGAAGCGCCTCCGGGCGAGCCGGTGGCCGACGGCACGGAGACCGCCGCCGTCTTCTGGATGACCGCCGCCGACGTGCTCGCGCGGGTCGCGGACGGCGGGGCCAACGCCATCTTCCCGACCCGCCGCAATCTGGAGCGGCTGGCGGCGCACGACAGCCTGGCGGCCCTCGTCGCCCACGCGCGCGCCACGCCGATCCGCACGATCTCGCCCTGGGTGGAGCGCCGCGACGGCGTGGATCACCTCTGCCTGCCCGATGGCCTCGGCTACCCCGTCACCGCCGAGCGCGCCGACACCGCGCTGCGCGGATGATCGTCGCCCGGCTGAAGGGTCTGATCACCCTCGCGCTGGTCGGCGGACTGCTCGCGCTGGCGGCGCTGGCGCTGTGGGCGTGGAGCCGGGGCCATCCGCAGGACCTGCCCTGGACCGCGCTCGACCTCACCCGTCCGCCCGGCGCCTTCACCGCCGCCAAGCTCGCGCGGCTGGCGGACACGCCGGGCGCGTGCCGGGCGCAACTGGAGCGCGCGGGCGTGCGCTTCACGGCGCTGCCACCGCGCCGGGGCCGGACCTGCGGCTATGACGACGCGGTGCGGCTGGTGCCCGGCGGACCGTTCGCCACGACCTTCCGTCCGGCCGGGCTGGGCACGTCCTGCCCGATGGCGGCCGGGCTGGCGCTGTGGAGCTGGCACACGCTGGGTCCCGCCTCGCGCGCGATCCTGGGCAGCCCGGTGGTGGCGGTGGAGCATTTCGGGAGCTATTCCTGCCGGCGGCTCTACGGACGCGCGGGCGGCCCCTGGTCGGAGCACGCCACCGCCAACGCGCTGGACGTGGCGGGCTTCGTGCTGGCGGACGGGCGGCGCATCCGCGTGGCGCGGGACTGGTCGGACGGAGGCAAGGGACGCTTTCTCCACGCCGCGCGCGACGGGGCGTGCCGGCTGTTCGGCACGGTCCTCTCGCCCGACTACAACGCCGCCCACCGCGACCACCTGCATCTGGACCAGGCGCGGCGGTCCTTTCGGGGCGTGTGCCGGTAGGGGGCTTCGACAGGCCCACCCCGAGCGGCTGTGGGCACGAACCCCTCCATCGCGCCGTGGGCACGAACCTTCCCCGTCATCGTGACCCCACCACCCCCGTTCGTCCTGAGCCTGTCGAAGGACGCACCAGTGGCTCGGCCGCGGCGACCGCCGGAAGCGCCTTGCCCAACGTCCTTCGACAGGCTCAGGACGAGCGGGGAATCTAGGGTCGGGACTCGTTAGAGCCCTCTCCCGCCTGCGGGAGAGGGTTGGGTGAGGGTCTTCCTCCTTCTTCCTTTTGTCGCGGACGCTTTCCCGCCCTACGCGTCGCTCTCGGACGCCGCCGGCGCGATCTTCTCGATGTACTCCGGCATGAAGGCGGGCTCGCGGCCCGACCAGCCGGACGCGGTGGCCACCGCCTCGCTGATCGACTGGAGCAGGCCGCGCCGTCGATCGGGATGGATGGAGGGCAGCGCCGCGCCCGCGCAGAAGGCGGACGGCAGCCACGGCCGCGCGCCCGCGCCCAGCATCCGCTCGTAGAGGAAGCGATAGGGGGTGAAGCCGCCGATCCGCCCCTGCCCCAAATCAAAGGCGGTCATCGCGATCAGCGGCGCCATGAACCGTTCGATCTGATCCAGGCCGGTGTCCTCGGGAATGGTGCCGCGCAGGTCGTCCAGTCGCTCGTACACGCGCATCTGCGCCTTGATCGACGCCTCCTCGACCACGTCGCGCGCCCAGCGCTCGACCGCGTCGCCGCGCCGGAGGGCGACGTCGATGGAGCGGCGCAGATAGCGCTGCGTGCCCTTGTCGAAGGTGGCGAACTCCTTGATTTCCGAAAAGGCGTGCTTGCCGCCCTCGCCCGCCCTGTTCGTCCGCCCCGTCGTCATCGCATGTCTCCACCGCTCCCCACACCTTTCACCATAGGCGATCGGAGTTGCCAAGGCATTAACCATAAGCGGAGCTTGTGAAGGACGCTCCCCGTCAGCCGTCGTAGCCCGAGGACGGCATGGGGTCGCCGCTGTCGCCGGAGCGTGAGGCGGAGGGCGGATCGGAGCCGTCCATCGATTCCGCCAGACCCTCGTCGAGCTGGGCCTGCGCGCTGCCCGGATTGCGCGCCAGGCGCTCGGCGATATCGTCGTCCTGCCCGATCACCGTGTCCTCGTCCTTGGGACCCTGCGGCGGATCGGCGGGGCCGCCGGTGGGATGACCGGGGCGGTCGGACCCGCCGCGCGCGGCGCCCTCCCGGTCGGGTCGCGGCGGAGCGACCGACATCTTGTCCATCGCGGTGTCGCTCACCGGCTGCTTCATCGTGTCATCGGCCATCGCTCGCTCTCCCTGATGCGTGGGGGAAGAACGAGCCGACGGAGCCGCCGTTCCGCGCTCAGGCGGGACGGAAGTCCATGGCGACGCCGTTCATGCAGTAGCGCTTGCCGGTCGGCTTCGGTCCGTCGTCGAAGACGTGGCCCAGATGCCCGCCGCAGCGCGCGCAGTGGACCTCCGTGCGAGCGAAGCCGAGCGAGCGGTCGGCGCGGGTGCCCACCCCTCCGGCCACCGGGGCATAGAAGGACGGCCAACCCGTCCCGCTCTCGAACTTGGTCTTGGACGAATAGAGCCGGTTGGCGCATCCCGCGCACACGAAGGTGCCGGCGCGGTGTTCCGTGTTGAGCGGGCTGGAATAGGGCCGTTCGGTCCCTCGCGGCGCAGCACACGGTAGGCGGCGGGCGACAGCGCCTTGCGCCACTCGGCGTCGGTCCGCTGGACGGGAAAGCGCTCCGCGGCCTCCGCCTTGCCGACCGGCCCGAAGCAGGCCGTGACGGTGAGGCCGCCGAGCACGGCGGCGGAGCGGGCGAGGAGGGTGCGGCGATCGGTGGTCATGACGTCGGACGTAGGACGTTTCGGCTGAACGGGAAGTGAGTGGGGACGGTGCGGTAGGGGACGGAAGGGCCGCCTCCGGCGGTGGCCGTCGTCCCGGGGAGACTCCGTGGCACGCGGCCGAGGAGAGCCAGGCGTTCGCCGTGATGGCGCCGGCAGAAAACGCCACTTCCCCGCGCGCACGGCAGGCGCGGCCCGCTCCGTCAATACCGCTCGATCCGCGAATCCAGCCGGCGATAGCCATGCACGAAGCACGCCGGCACGCGCTCGGGCTCGGCCACCGGCACCACGCGCATTCGCCGCTCGGCCATCTCCTCCAGCAGCGTCTGCAGCTGCAGCTCCGCCAGCCGCGCGCCGACGCAGCGGTGGATGCCATAGCCAAAGGCCAGGTGGCGCCGCGCGTTCGGGCGGTCCACCACGATCCGGTCGGGGTCCTCGAACACCTCGGGCTCGCGATTGGCGGAGATGTACCACAGGATCACCTTGTCGCCCTTGGCGATGTGCTGCCCCTCGACCTCGTGGTCCTCCACGCAGGTGCGGCGCATGTGGCTGAGCGGCGTCTGCCAGCGGATGATCTCGCTCACCGCGTTGGGGATCAGCGACGGGTCCGCCTCCAGCTTCGCGCGCTCGTCGGGGAACCCGTTCAGGCCATGGGCGACGGCGCTCATGGAGTTGCGCGTCGTGTCGTTGCCGCCGACGATGAGGAGCACGAGGTTGCCCATGAACTCCTCGTCCGACATCCCGCTCATCGCGTCGGAATGGATCATCATCGAGATGAGGTCGGGCGAGGGCGGCCCGTTCAGTTTGCTCTCCCACAGCGCGCGGAACTCGGTCGCCATCTGGTAGAGATGGGACAGCCGCTCCATCCGCGTGTCGGGGTTGCGGGCGAGCTCGATGTCGCCGGCCCAGTCCGACCAGGTGGTGAGCTTGCGCCGCTCCTCCCACGGAAAGTCGAACAGCATCGCGAGCATGCCGGTGGTGAGCTCGATCGACACGCGATCGACCCAGTCGAACACCTCGTCCTCCGGCAGCTCGTCCAGAACCTCGCCCGTGCGCCGGCGGATCTCGACCGACATCCGCTTCATCTCGGCGGGCGTGAAGGCGGGGGCGACGGTGCGCCGCTGCTCGGTGTGCCTGGGCCGGTCCATGGCGATGAACATCGGCAGCATCGGCTCGGGCACCTCCTCGTCCCGGTCGGCGACGGTGATGCCGCCATATTCCCAGGAGGAGGAAAAGACGTCAGGCAGCGACTCGACATACTGGATCGCCTTGGTGGTGACGACGTTCCAGTGCGGGCCGAAGGGGGATTCGGCGACCCAGCTGACCGCCCCGCGCGCGCGCAATTCGGCGAAGGGCTCGTGCCAGCGGTCCTCGGCGTAATGACCCGGATCGGTCATGTCGAAGCCGGCGAGCGGCTGATGCGCGGCGAGTTGCGTGGCCATGGCGGACTCCTCTTCCTGGGTGGGAGGAGAGGGGTAACTGACACGGATGTCAATAGTGAGGCAGTCTCGTCTCTTAGCTGTAGATAGAGTTCCGCTCGTCCTGAGCCTGTCGAAGGACGTTTCTCAAGCCTGCCAAGTACGTCCTTCGACAGGCTCAGGACGAGCGGTTGAGAAGGCGGACCCTTACCCCGTTTAAGCCGCCGCCTTCCCGCCCCACCAGCGCCGCCCCGCTCCGCGCCCCGGCCCCGACTTCAGCACATGCCGTCGGAACAGCGCCGCGCCGACCCTCAGCACCAGGAACACGAACGCCACCTGCCCGGCGATCGCCACGGCGTGGATCCACAGCCGACCGTCCTGTGCCGCCACCGCCAGCATCGCCATGGGCGAGGAAAACGGGAACAGCACCGCGACCCACCAGAGCGGCTCGCCCAGCTTGTCCACCGTGTAGGCGGCCAGGAAGAACACCAGCAGCTGGCCCATCGTCACCGGCATGGAGAGCGTCTGGATCTCGCGCACCGTGGACGCCTGCGCGCCGATGCCGACATAGATCGCGCCCAAGAGCAGATAGGCGGTGGCGAAGTAGATCATGCCCAGCGCCACGAACGCCACCCAGCCGACGGCGGGCGGCGGCAGCGGCGGCAGCGCGCCGCCCCAGACCTGCAGCCCGATCGCGATGGCCACGCCCCACACCGCCAGGCCGGTGAGCGCCATCGCCAGCATCGCGAACAGCTTGCCGATGAAGATCGCATCGACCGGCACGGCGGCGGCCAGCACCTCGATGATCTTGTTCGACTTCTCCTCCGCCAGGTTCGACAGCACCATCCCGGCCAAGAGCATGATGAGCAGGAACAGGAGCACCTGCCCGGCCTGTCCGGTGATGACCCGGGCGCGCTGTTCGGCGCCCTTGCTGTCCGACACCGGCTTCACATCGAGCCGCGCCGGGGCGAGCGAGCCCCCCGCGCGCGCCGCGCCGACGAGCAGCGCCAGCCGCTCGCCCCGGTCGGCGATGTCCTCCGCCGTGCCGGTCAGGACCGGCCGTTCGAGCGAGCCGGACAGCACGAGCACCACCTTCTCCTTCTCGTTCGCCAGCAGGTCGGCGGGGCGAGCGTCCGCCGGCGCGGCGACCATGTCGGGCAGGTTGACCGAGGCGAGCGGCCCCTTGGCGGCGCGGACCAGCGCGGTGCGCTCCGGCGCGCTCATCGCGACCGCCATCCGGTCGGCCATCGCGCTCTGGGCCATCGACCCCCCGATCGCCCCGCTCCCCAATCCGACGGCGAGCGGAAAGAGCGGGCCGAGCAGGAAGAAGAGGAACGTCTTGGAGAACACGATCGCGGCATAGTCGCGCCGGGCGATCACCCACGCGGCCTGGACGGTGGACATCATGGGTGGGGGTCCTTTTGCGACCTGAAAGCCCTCTCCCCTTCAGGGGAGAGGGTTGGGAGAGGGGACCGTCCGCCATTCCTCTGTGCGCCGGACGGTCCCCTCTCCTTCCGCCGCTCTGCGGCTCCCTCCTCTCCCCTGAAGGGGAGAGGGCTCCGGACTTCCCTCACGCCACGCCCTCCCCCATCTCGCGCGCCACATCCTCGCCGGCGATCGCGACGAAGGCGTCGTGCAGGCCGGGGCGCTCGATCGACAGCGTCTCCACCCCGACCTCGCTGTCCACCAGCCGGCGGAGCAGCGGCTCGACCCCCTCCGCCGGCAGCGCGAACTGGACGAAGCGGCCGCGGACCGTCGCGTCGGCGGGGAGCGAGGGCAGCAGCGGCGCGGGCGGTCCGCGCGTCTCCAGCCGCACCTGGGGCGGCAGGCGGTCGCGCGCCTCGCTCACCGGCCCGTCGAAGCGGATGCGACCGCGCGCGAAGATCGCGACCCGTTCGCACAGGCGCTCGGCATGGGCGATGACGTGGGTGGAGAACAGCACGGTGACGCCCGCCTCCGCCTGGGCGTGGATCAGCTGCTCCAGCTTGCCCTGGTTGAGCGCGTCCAGCCCGCTGAACGGTTCGTCGAGCACGATCAGCCTGGGTTCGTGGACCAGCGTGCCCAGCAGCTGCACCGTCTGCGCCTGGCCCTTGGAGAGCGTGCGGATCTGGCGATCGGCGAGGTCGCCCAGCCCCTGCTCCGCCATCATCTCGCGCGCGCGCGCGCGCCCCCGCCCCAGCGGATAGCCGCGCAGCGCGCCCATGAAGGCGATGGCGTCGAACGCCTTCATCGCAGGGTAGAGACCGCGCTCCTCCGGCAGATAGCCGACCTCGTTCGCCCGCGTCAGCGGGCGTGGCGAGCCGAGCAGCGTGCGGGTGCCGGAATCCGGCTCGATGATGCCGAGCAGCATCCTGAGCGTCGTCGTCTTGCCCGCGCCGTTGGGGCCGAGCACGCCGGTGATCGAGCCGGCGGGAACGGAGAGGCTGACCCCGTCGACGGCGCGGAACGGGCCGAAGGACTTGACGAGATCGTGCGCCTCGAGGGCGGGGGTCACACTCAAAGCCCTCTCCCCTTCAGGGGAGAGGGTTGGGAGAGGGGCGGTGCCGCTAGGCGCGAAGATCGAGGCTCATGTCCCCCTCTCCCCCCGCCGCTTCGCGGCTCCTCCCTCTCCCCTGAAGGGGAGAGGGCTTTTGCTTCTCGCCTCGCCATCACCTCACCCTCGCCTTGCCGCCCCGTTCGCCCCCTCCCATAGCAGCCCGCATGGCCCTCACAACCACCGCCATCGCGGGGCGCGCGCTTGCGGAAGGCTTCGTCGCCTGCGGGGTCGCTCGCGCCGACGCCGCGCCGGAGAGCGGCCGGCGGTTGCGCGAGTGGCTGGCCGACGGGCGGCACGGCACGATGATCTGGATGGAGAGCCGGGCAGACGAGCGCGCCTCCCCCGCCGCTCTCTGGCCCGAGGTCCGCTCGGTGGTGGCCTTGGGCATGAGCTACGCCCCGGCGCGCGACCCGCTGGCGCTGGCGGAGGCGCGCGATCGAGGACGGGTCTCAGTCTACGCCCAGGGCGGCGACTATCACAAGGTCGTCAAGACCGCCGCCAAGCGGCTGGCGCGCTGGATGGTCGAGGCGTCCGGCGAGGACGTGAAGGTGTTCGTCGACACCGCGCCGGTGATGGAAAAGCCGCTCGCCGAGGCGGCCGGGCTGGGCTGGCAGGGCAAGCACACCAACCTCCTCTCGCGCACCCACGGCAGCTGGCTCTTCCTGGGCGCGATCTACACCACCGCCGAACTGGAGCCGAGCGCGCCCGCGATCGGCTCCTGCGGGTCGTGCACCCGCTGCCTGGCGGCGTGCCCGACCGACGCCTTTCCCGCCCCCGGCCAGCTCGATGCCCGGCGCTGCGTGTCCTATCTGACGATCGAGCATGTCGGGCCGATTCCGCACGAGCTGCGCGAAGGCGTCGGCAACCGCGTCTATGGCTGCGATGACTGCCTGGCGGTGTGCCCTTGGAACGGCTTCGCAAGCGCCGCGAACGCCCACCGCGCCTTCCTGCCGCGCGCCGAATTGGCAGCGCCCCGGCTGGCCGATCTGATGGCGTTGGACCAGGACAGCTTTGGGACGGTGTTCGCCGGCTCGCCGATCAAGCGAATCGGCAGAAGCCGGATGGTCCGCAACGCCGCCGTCGCCTCGGGCAACAGCGACGACCCGGCTCTGACCGCAGCCCTCGTCCGCCTGCTCGACGACCCCGACGACGTGGTCGCCGAGGCCGCCCGCCACGCGCTCGATCAGCGCGCGCGCAGGGTCGCGGCGCAGGCCTCCGCATCCACCGGCTCGCCCGCCGGCGTGCGCGCATCGACATAGGTCACGCGCCGGTCGCCGGACCGCTGCGGGTAGAGATAGGCGTCGAGCACGCACCGCCCGTTCGACCATTGCAGCCGCCGCGCCTCCATCTCGCGCGCCTCCTGCCGGGGCGTGCCGAACAGCTGGGCGAGGCCGGCGGCGGTCTGGCCGATCAGCGGTCCCTGCGCGCTCCCCGAAGGCGCGGCGGACGCGGACAGCGGCGGGCGCGGGGTCGGCACCGCCGCCTGGGGCGCGACGCAGCCGGCCACCGTCGCGGCGAGCAGAAGCGGAAGGAGGGCACGCATCGCGGACTGATGCGGCGGCGGCGGGCGCAAGGCAAGCAGACCGTCGCGCCTGCGCCTGCTTCCGGGCGCCCGCTCCCTTGCACCCTCCTCCCTTGCGCCCCGGCCCCTCCCCCGCCTAGGCGCGCCGTCGCACCCGCTTCATCCAAGGACCCTTCATGACGGACACCCGCCTCGACATCTGCGCCATCGGCAACGCCATCGTCGACGTGATCGCGCCCGCCGACGACGCCTTCATCGCCGAGAACGGGCTCAACAAAGGCTCGATGCAGCTGCTCTTCACGACCGGGGAGGCGGAGGCGCTGTACGGCCGCATGGGACCGGGCACCGAGATGTCGGGCGGATCGGCCGCCAACACGCTCGCCGCCATGGCGCGGCTGGGCGCGGGCGCGGGGTTCATCGGGCAGGTCGCCGACGACCTGCTCGGCCGCGTCTTCCACCACGACCTGAACGCATCCGGCGTGCGCTTCGACACGCCCACGCGTCCCGGCGAGCCGACCACCGCGCGCTGCCTGATCGTGGTCACGCCCGATGGCGAGCGGACCATGAACACCTTTCTGGGCGCGTCCCAGTTCCTGCCGGCCGACGCGCTCGACCTCGCCATGATCCGCGCGGCCGACGTGCTCTATCTGGAGGGCTATCTCTGGGACCCGGAAGAGCCGCGCGCGGCCATGTCAAAGGCGATCGCGGTGGCGCGGGAGGCGGGCAATCGGGTGGCCTTCACATTGTCCGACACCTTCTGCGTCGACCGCCACAGGGGCGACTTCAACCGGCTGCTGGCGGACGGCGAGCTCGACATCCTGTTCGCCAATGCCGACGAGCTGACCGCGCTCAAGCAGACCGAAAACCTGGAGCGCGCCATCGCCGCGACCGCGCCGCAGGTGCCGCTGCTGGTGGTCACGCGCGGGGCCGAGGGCGCGCTGGCGATGAGCGGCGGCGAGCGGCACGAAGTGGCGGCCGAGCCGGTCGAGCGGGTTGTGGACACGACGGGCGCCGGCGACCTGTTCGCGGCCGGCTTCCTCGCCGGGCAGGCGCAGGGGCGGTCCGTGCCCGACTGCCTAACGATGGGCGCGGTCTGCGCCGCCGAGATCATCGCCCACATCGGCGCGCGGCCGCAGGTGGACCTGAAGGCGCTGGTGGCGGAGCGGCTGGGGTGAGGGCCGCGAGAGCCCGCTCCATCCGACTCCTGCGAGGTGCACCGTGCTCCTGCGAAAGCAGGAGCCTAATGCCCTCTCCTCCTGTTCCGCCATGGCCGTGTGTCGAAGGCGTCCACGCACGCACAACTGGCGGCACCGGGCCTTACCCGCAATAGGCTCCTGCTTTCGCAGGAGCACGGGAAAGGCCCGGTGGAGGGGCCATTCCCGAACCACCCCTCACGACGTCCCCGGCACCTCCGGCTCCAAGTCCTCCGGGTCCAGCGTGGTCGCGTCCACGTCGATCCCGCGCCCCAGATAGCTCGTCCGGCGGCCGTAGATCAGGTAGATCACCACGCCCACCGCGCCCCAGATCGGCAGCACCAGCATGGCGTCGATCGGCAGGTTGAAGAACAGGAACAGGCAGCCCGCGATCGTCAGCAGGCACACCAGCCCCACCGCCGGCGTGCGGAACGGACGCGGCCGATCGGGGTCACGCTTCCTGAGCAGATAGACGGCGATCGCCACCATCATGAAGGCGTAGAGCGTGCCGGCGTTGGCGATGTCGGCCAGCTGTCCCACCGGCAGGAAGGCGGCGGCGAACGCCACCACCGCGCCGGTGATCGCGGTGACGACATAGGGCGTCTTCCACTTCGGGTGGATGCGCGAGAGGAAGTCCGGCAGCAGGCCGTCGCGCGACATCACGAAGAAGATGCGGGTCTGGCCGAACAGCAGGATCAGGATGACTGAGGGGAGCGCGATGAAGGCCGCGTAGCCCACCATGTTGCCCACCGTCCCGAAGCCGATGACGCGCAGCACATGGGCCAAGGCCTCCTTCGAACAGACGAGCGCCTCGCTGTATTGCGGCAGCGCGCACTGGCGGGCCAGCTCCTCCGATCCGGCCTGGAGCACCACTCCGTTCTCGATCACCGGCTGTCCGCCCAGCGCGCCGACCGCGCCGGCGGCCACCAGCATGTAGAACACGGTGCAGATCGCCAGCGACCCGATCAGGCCGATGGGCACGTTCCTCTGCGGGTTCTTGGTCTCCTCCGCCGCCGTCGAAACGGCGTCGAAGCCCACATAGGCGAAGAACATCGTCGCCGCCGCGCCGACCACGCCGATGCCCGACCCGAAGCCGCCGAACACGCCCGCCGGCAGGAAGGGCGAGAAGTTGGCCGCGTCGCTCGCCGGGATGGTCAGCACGATGAAGGCGGTGAGCGCCGTCACCTTGATGGCGACGAGCACCGCGTTGACCTTGGCGCTCTCGCTGGTGCCGATCATCAGCAGCCAGGTGACCAGCAGCGCGATCACGACGGCGGGCAGGTTGATGAAGCCGCCGACCTCGCCGCCCAGCGCCAGCGGCCCCGCGCCCAGCCAGGTCGGCCAGTCGATGCCGAAGGTGTTCAACAGAGCCCCTTGGAAATAGTTGGACCACCCGACCGACACCGCGCTCGCCGCGACGGCGTATTCCAGCACCAAGGCCCAGCCGACCGTCCACGCCAGGAACTCCCCCATGACGGCGTAGGAGTAGGTGTAGGCCGAGCCCGCCACCGGGATCATCGACGCGATCTCGGCATAGCACAATGCCGCCACGATGCAGACCGCGCCGGCGATGATGAAGGAGACGATGAGCCCCGGCCCCGCCTTCTGCGCGCCCACCGAGGTGAGCACGAAGATGCCGGTCCCGATGACGCAGCCCACCCCGAACAGGGTCAGCTGCAAGGCCCCCAGCGTGCGGTGCAGCCCCTTCTTCTCGGCGGTCGCCAGGATGGCGTCCAGCGACTTGACGCGGCCAAAGATCATGCGGTGGTCCCCTTCGCGCCCGCCCTCGTGCGAGCTTCTTTGCGGCAGAACCTACACGCGCCGGGCGGCGATGCAACTCCGAAGCCGTAGGGCGCGATGGCTTGGCCTGGACCCGCCCGGCCTGAGCCTGTCGAAGGCCGGGTGGGCGTGGAGTGCTCCACGTCCCGAGACCGTCCTTGGCCGGAACCCCGCCCCTTCGACGCGCTCAGGACAGGCTTCGACAAGGGGATGATGTAGCTTTCAAACCCATCGTTCCACCGCGCCGTCTTGATGCATTGGCGCCCTACCCAACTCGTCACCCCGGCCTTGAGCCGGGGTCCAGCTGTCTTGCTGATCGGACCGCTTGAGCGTGGTGGCGACTGCCCAAGCGCAAGACACGACAGTCACAGTGGCCGCCAAAGCAAAGCTGGACCCCGGCTCAAGGCCGGGGTGACGGACTTCGATGTTCGTCCGCTTCCCGGCACTGGCTCAGATCGGCCTTGATGGGTTTGCAAACGATGTCATCGCCTTCGACAGGCTCAGGCTGAGCGGGGCGGGTTCGAGTTGTCACCAGGCGTCAGCGCGGCAGCATCGCGCCCAGCGGCCCGCCGCCCATGACATGGACGTGCAGGTGCCCGACCTCCTGCCCGCCATGCGCGCCGACATTGGCGATCAGGCGATAGCCGTCCCCCAGCCCCGCCGCCCGCGCGACCTCCCCCACCGCGCGCACGAAGCCGGCGATCTCGTCGGCCGGGGCGCGGGCGGAGAAGTCGTCCCAGCTGACATAGGCGCCGGTCGGCAGCACCAGGATGTGGGTGGCGGCCTGGGGGTGGAGGTCGCGGATCGCCACCGCCCACTCGTCCTCCCACACCCGCTCGGCGGCCACCTCGCCGCGCAGGATGCGGGCGAAGATGTTGGTGTCGTCATAGGATCGCGTGTGGTCGATCGGCATGGTCACTCCGTCCTGGCGGCTTTTTCCGCATGTCCCGACACGCCCTCCCGCCGCTCCAGCTCGGCCAGCACGGCGTCCAGCGGCACGTCGCGCGCGGCGAGCAGCACGAGGAGGTGATAGAGCGCGTCCGCCGCCTCCGCCGTCACCGCCGCGTCGTCCCGCGCCACCGCCGCGACCACCAGCTCGACGGCCTCCTCCCCGAACGTCTCCGCCGCCTTGTGCGGCCCGCGCGCGAGGAGCGAGGCGGTGTAGGAGGAGGCCGGGTCGGCGCCGCGCCGGGCGGCGATGGTGGCGGCGAGGCGGTGGAGGGGGGTGGTCACCTCGCCCGGATGGGCCGGCAGCCGATGTCCGGTCAAGTCCGGAGGCGGCACGGGGGGCACAGGCTCGCGCGCCGTCGATCGACAGCGCCTCAGCCGACCGGCGTCGCGAAGACCGTCACGAAGGCCAGGAGGAGCGCGACCCCCCCGAACATCGCCTTTTCGACCGCCGTTTTGGACACCAGGATCGCGATCCCGCACTGGACGCAGTAGTAGAAGGCGAACGCGCGCGAGGCGAGCGCGAGGATCGTGAACGTGTCCGTGGTCCAGCACAGGCCGATCGCCCCCAGGCAGATGAGCACATAGGTCGATGCCTTGCCGATCCGCTGGCGCGTCACCTCGACCAGGCTGCCCGACCCGCTGACGGCATCGGCGATCGCGGCGCTGAACTGGCTGAAGATCGCGACCAGCACCAATGGCAGGGTGAGCCACCCGGCGACGATCCCGACCAGGTGCATCAACGCGTTGTCCTCGACCCGGTCCGGCAGGAACCGCATCAGCGGCGTCGCGCCGGCGACGAACAGCAGATAGACGCCGGTCGACACGATCTGCGCGTCGCGCGAGGCGCGCACGCGGGTCGCGGCGTCGAACTCGTCGCCCAGATAGCGGGTGGTCTCGAATCCCTGCACCACGATCAGCGTGCCCGCGAGCACCGTCGCCATGTGCCAGGCGTCCTGGACGGGAAGGGACGGCAGGACGATCCCGCCCGTGGCGAGCGCGTGGAGATCGTAGAGGCCGAACTCCCCGATCAACAGCACGATAATGGCGACGGTCGCGCCGAGCGCCCAGCTCTCGCCCGCCTCCAGCGCGCTCAACCCCTTCGTCAGCGCGAGCGCCAGCACCACGCCGATGATGCCCGTCGTCAGCAGCTTTTCGTCGAACGCGCCCTTCGCGCCGAAGAAGCCCAGCGCGTAGGACGACAGGATGCGCAGGTAGAGCGTGACCGAGATCACATAGGCGGGGATCAGCGCGATCTGGGCGACCGTCGAGGCGATCGCGACGCCGCGCGGCGGGTCGGCGCGCCTGAGCGCGGGCTCGGCATGGCGGATGTTGTGGCGGATGACCGAACCGACGGCGTAGGCGACCGCGCAGATCCCGGCCATCGCCAGCACCGAATACGGCCCGACGCCGCCACCCAGCACCGAGACGATGACCAGGAACCCGCTGCCGAAGATCGACGCGAGCGGCGTCGTCATGGCCCGGAGGCGGTGGCGCCAAGACGGCGCGGCGGGGCCGGCCGCGCCGCTCAACCCGCGGCCCCGGTGACCGGATCGATCAGCGCCACCGAGTGGTGCGGCCTCACCCCCCGCCCCGCACCGGCAGCCCGGCCGCGGCCAGCGCCGTAATCACCAACTCCACCGCCTCCCTCCCGAACGTCTCGGCCTGCCCGGCGCGCCCGCGCCTGAGAAGGAAGGCGGTGTAGGACGACGCCGGGTCGCTCCCGCACCGGGTGGCCATCGTGCCGGACAGGCGGTGGAGAGGGGTCTGCGACGGCGACTTCGCCATCATCTCTCCGGCCGTCTCTTACGGGTAACCGGCTTCTGCCAGCAGGCGGGGCAGTCGCAACGCTCTCCGTCCGGCACGAAATGGATCAACCCGTGAGTCACTCCTCCCGCCGCATCGAACGCACCGCGGACGAGGCTGAAGAACGTGTCGTCTCCCCCTTCGTAGAACCGACGCACGGCGTGCGCGACGAGATCGGCATACTGGACCATGCGCGTCGCCTGCGAGTCGACGAAGAGAGGAACCTCAACCAGGTTGTGCAGCCTTCCCCATCGATGGCCATCACGCCGGAAGTCCGTCGCAAGCCTCTGGAGCGACGTCTCGTACGAACTCTTGTCCAGCACCAAGAGACCGCGTTGGGTGTCTCGCGCCTTGTGCAATCGTCCGAGCATCCGATCGAACCGGTTCACGATCTGCTCGAAGGCGATTTCCATCGGGTCTTCGGGAGCCACGGCAGACTTGTAGATCGCCGCCGCGAAAAGCCGGACGCTCCGAGTGCGCGCCAGGCCGCTCAGTGCCTCTGAGTAGACCCGCCTGCGCTCGTCTTTCTGAATCCCGCGCCACTGACGCTTGCCGCCAAGAATGTCGCTCCCGCGAAATTCCAGACCCAGCGGATCTTCGGGCCAGACCTGAGCAGCCAGCTTGTCCATCTCTTCGCCGAGCCAATGTGGAGAGCGTTCGAACACGCTGAACCCGGCCAGCACGATGTGCTTGTCGGAGGAATTTCCGACGGAACCCGAATCATCGAGGTAGAGCAGGTGCATATTACGGAAAGGCAGCCGGGCGAGGCACCTGGCCTCAACGGCACGCTACGGCGCGCCTCCCGACTGCGACTCGGTAGGTAACACGCCGAATTTAAGAATCAACACATGGCTTTCGATTTCGACGCGGAACATCGGATGGTCCCCCGCACCGGCAACCCCGCCGCCGCCAGCGCCGCGTGCGCCTGGGCGATGGTGTGCCGGCCGAAATGGAAGATGCTGGCGGCGAGCACCGCGCTCGCCCCGCCCTCGACCACGCCGGCCACCAGATGGGACAGCTCGCCCACCCCGCCGCTCGCCACCACGGGCACGGCCACCCGCTCCGCCACCGCGCGGGTGAGCGCCAGGTCGTAGCCGTCGCGCGTCCCGTCGCGGTCCATGCTGGTCAGCAGGATCTCGCCCGCGCCGAGCGCCGCCAGCCGTTCGGCATGGGCGAGCGCGTCCAGGCCGGTGGCGCGACGGCCGCCGTGGGTGAACACCTCCCAGCCCTCTCCGACCCTCCGCGCGTCCACCGACCCCACCACGCATTGTGAGCCGAAGCGCTCGGCCAGCTCCGCCACCAGCTCCGGCCGGCGCACGGCGGCGGAGTTGACCGCCACCTTGTCCGCGCCCGCCAGCAACAGCGCGCGCGCGTCCTCCACGCTGCCGACGCCGCCGCCCACCGTCAGCGGCATGAAGCAGACCGCCGCCGCGCGCTCCACCACGTCCAAGAGCGTGCCCCGCCCCTCGTGCGTGGCGGAGATGTCGAGGAAGGTGAGCTCGTCCGCCCCGGCCTCCGCATAGGCCCGCGCCGCCTCCACCGGGTCGCCCGCATCGCGCAGATCGACGAAGTTGACCCCCTTCACCACGCGCCCCTCGGCGACGTCGAGGCAGGGGATGACGCGGACGCGGACCGTCACGCGGCCGCCACCGCCAGCGCGGTCGGCAGATCGAGGCGGCCGTCGTACAGTGCGCGGCCGACGATCACGCCCTCGATCCCGTCATGCAGGCTGAGCATCCGGATGTCGCCCACCCCCTTCACCCCGCCGCTGGCGATCACCGGCAGGGTGACGGCGCGGGCGAGGTCCACGGTGGCCTGCACGTTGACGCCGGTCAGCAGGCCGTCGCGGCCGATGTCGGTGAACAGGATGGCGGCGACGCCCGCGTCCTCGAAGCGGCGGGCGAGGTCCACCACCGCCACGTCGGACTGCTCACCCCAACCGGCCGTCGCCACCCGCCCGTCGCGCGCGTCGGCGGCGACGACGATGCCGCCCGGGAAGTCGGCCGCGAGCGCCTTCACCAGCTCCGGGTCGGTGAGCGCGACGGTGCCGAGCACGAGCCGCGACACGCCGAGATCGAACCACCGCTCGGCCTGATCGCGTGAACGGATGCCGCCGCCGAGCTGGACGTGGCCGGGGAAGCGTTCGACGATCGCCGCGACCGCGTCGCCATTGCGGCTGTCGCCGGCGAAGGACCCGTCGAGATCGACGACGTGCAGCACCTCGGCCCCTTGGTCGGCGAACGAAGCGGCCTGTTGGGCGGGATCGTCGCCATAGACCGTGGCGCGCGCCATATCGCCCTCGGCCAGACGCACCACCTGGCCGCCCTTGAGGTCGATGGCGGGAAAGATCAGCACCTTACGGCCTCCAGTCGAGGAATCGTCCGAGGAAGGCGAGGCCGTAGGCGCCGCTCTTTTCCGGGTGGAACTGGACCCCGATCGCCGAGCCGCAGGCGATCGCGGCCACGACCGGGCCGCCATGGTCGGTGACCGCGACCACCTCCAGCCCATCGCGGTCATAGGCATAGCCGTGCAGGAAATACGCCTCGCCGCGCTCGATCAGCGGCGCGCCCCCGGCGGTGGGGATCACGTCGTTCCAGCCCATGTGCGGCACGCGCGCCCCGGCCGCCGGCGCGAGCGGCGCCACGGTGCCCGGCACCCAGCCGAGCCCGGCGGTGCGCCCGTGCTCCTCGCCGTGAGCCGCCATCAGCTGCATCCCGACGCAGACGCCGAGGAACGGCGTGGCCTGCCCCCGCACCGCCTCGTCGAGCGCCTCCACGAGACCATCGCGCGCCCTCAGCGCCGTCATCGCCGCGGCGAACGCCCCCACGCCGGGCAGCACGATCCGCTCGGCGGAGCGCACCGCCTCCGGATCATCTGTGACCGTCGCCTCACACCCCACCGCCGCCAGCGCGTTGGCGACCGAGCGCAGGTTGCCCGCGCCATAGTCGATCAGCGCGACCGTCACGCGCCCGGCCCGGCCAGCATCCCCTTCGTGCTCGGCACCTCCCCCGCGCGGCGCGAGTCCAGCGCCACGGCCGTGCCCAGCGCAAGCGCCAGCGCCTTGAAGCCGCTTTCGGCGACGTGGTGGTTGTTGGTCCCGTACAACGTCTCGAGATGCAGCGTCAGACCAGCACTTTGCGCGAAGGAGCTATAAAAGTGTGCGAACAGCTCGGTGTCCATCTCACCGAGCTTCTCCTGCGTGAAGCTCTGGCGGTAGACGGTGTGCGGGCGGCCGGAGATGTCGAGCGCGCACCGCGTCAGGCACTCGTCCATCGGTGCGTAGGCATGGCCGAAGCGCACGATCCCCGCCTTGTCGCCCAGCGCGCGCGCGACCGCGTCGCCCAGCGCCAAGGCGGTGTCCTCCACCGTGTGGTGCCCGTCGATGTGCAGATCGCCCCGGCAGTCGAGCGTGATGTCGATCAGCGAGTGGCGCGCCAGCTGATCGAGCATGTGGTCGTAAAAGCCGATGCCGGTCGCGATCTGCGATGCGCCCCTGCCGTCCAGCCGCACCTCGCCCGTGATCGCGGTCTCGCTCGTGCGGCGGTCGATGGCGGCGGTGCGCATGGGGGCCGCTTAGCCGGGCGAACACCCGGCCGCAACGCGGTGGAGGAAGCCCTCTCCCCTTCAGGGGAGAGGAGGGAGCCGCGCAGCGGCGGAAGGAGAGGGGAACGCAAGCCGCCAAAGCTGCACCCGGTCGCCATGCCGTTCCCCTCTCCCAAACCCTCTCCCCTCAAGGCCGAGGGCTTTGATCTCTCCCGCTTGACCCGCGCGCCCGGCCTCGCCACTCCAAGCGCATGAGCGACGACGAGACGATCAGCCTGATCCCCTATGACGAGATCGTGCAGGACGCGCTGCGCGCCGTCGTTGGCCGGGTGCTGCGCGAGGTGGCCGACGCGGGCGGGGTGCCGCCGGGGGAACACCATTTCTACGTCTCGTTCCGCACCACCGCCCCCGGTGTGCAGATCCCGCCGCACCTGCGCGCGAAATACCCGACCGACATGACCATCGTGCTCCAGAACCAGTTCCACAGCCTGGAGGTGGAGGAGGAGCGGTTTTCGGTGGGACTGAGCTTCGGTGGGATTCCCTCCACGCTCGTCATCCCGTTCGCCGCCGTCACCCAGTTCCACGATCCGGCGGTCGAATTCGCGCTGCAGTTCCAGGTGGATGCGCCGGGCGGGCCGGAGCCGCACGAGGCGGGCGAGAACGACGAGACCGCCGCGCCGGTCGACGACGGCTCCAACGTCGTTGCGGTCGATTTCTCCCGCAAGAAGTAGGAGCGCCGCGCGTGGCCACCCGCACCGAGACCGACTCGCTCGGCCCCATCGACGTGCCGTCGGACGCCTATTGGGGCGCCCAGACCCAGCGGTCGATCGAGAACTTCCCCTTCGGAGAGCGCGAGCGGATGCCGGTCGGCATCATGCGCGCGCTCGCCGTCGTGAAGCAGGCGGCGGCGCGGGTGAACCGGGAGCACGGCCTGGACGCGACGTTGGCCGACGCCATCGAGCGCGCCGCGGCGGAGGTGGCGAAGGGCGATCACGACGACCAGTTCCCGCTCGTCATCTGGCAGACCGGGTCGGGCACCCAGTCCAACATGAACGCCAACGAGGTCATCGCCGGGCGAGCCAACGAAAAGCTGGCGGGCACCAGGGGCGGCAAGTCGCCGGTCCATCCCAACGATCACGTCAACAAGTCGCAGTCGTCCAACGACACCTTCCCGACCGCGCTCCACGTCGCCACCGTGGTCGCGATCCGCCGCGGCCTGTTCCCGGCGCTCGATCGACTGCACGACGCGCTCAAGGCCAAGGCCGAGGAGTGGTCCGGGCTGGTCAAGATCGGCCGCACCCACCTGCAGGACGCGACGCCGCTGACGCTGGGGCAGGAATTCGGCGGCTATGTCGCCCAGCTCCACGCCTGCCGCAAGCGCCTGGACGGAGCGGAGCAGTCGGTGCTGAAGCTCGCCCAGGGCGGCACGGCGGTGGGCACCGGCCTGAACGCGCCCGACGGTTTCGGCGAGGCGATCGCCAAGGAGATCGCGGACCTGACCGGCCTGCCCTTCGTCGCCAACCCGAACACCTTCGAGGCGCTGGCGTCCAACGACGCGCTCGTCCAGATGGCGGGAACGCTGACCACGCTGGCCGTCGCTCTAACCAAGATCGCCAACGACATCCGCCTGCTCGGCTCCGGCCCCCGCTCCGGGCTGGGCGAGCTGGACCTGCCCGCCAACGAGCCCGGCTCCTCGATCATGCCGGGCAAGGTCAACCCCACCCAGTGCGAGATGCTGACGATGGTCGCCGCCCAGGTGATCGGCAACGGGCAGGCGGTGACGGTCGGCGGGTTGCAGGGGCACCTGGAACTCAACGTCTTCAAGCCGATGATCGGGGCCAACGTGCTGCGCTCCATCGACCTGCTGGCGACCGGCATGGAGAGCTTCGCCGAGCGGTGCGTGGAAGGCCTGGTGGCGAATGAGGGCCGCATCCGCGAGCTGGTCGACCGCTCCCTGATGCTGGTGACCGCGCTGGCGCCGGAGATCGGCTATGACGATGCCGCCAAGATCGCCAAGCACGCGCACGAGACCGGCGGCACGCTTCGCGAGGCGGGGCTGGAGTTGGGCGTGGTGGACGAGGCGACCTTCGACCGGCTGGTGCGGGCGGAGGACATGGTGGGGTGATCGGTCGATAGAGCGAGCGTATTCTCCTCCCCCGTTCAGGCTGAGCTTGTCGAAGCCCGTGTTCAGCAGGCACCGCCTTCTGGCAACTGAGTCCCTTGGCTCAACCCCGCCTTCGACAAGCTCAGGCTAAGCGGAGCGTGCGCCGATCGCGCTCACCTCCACCACGGAACCCCGCCCCCGCCCCTCCCGTTCTCCACCCGAACATCAATCAGGAGACCGACGCGATGGGCGACAAGACCCCCAAAGAGCTGCGCCAGGACATGTGGAAGGCGATGAGTTCGTCGCCCTACGTCATGCTGGGCCTGGACAGCGACCAGCGGCAGTTCGAGGCCATGTACGCCGTCACCGACCCCGACGCCGACAGCGAGTTCTGGTTCTACACCAAGACCGACAACCGCGCGGCCAAGGGCGGCCCCGCCCATGTGACCTTCGTGTCCAAGGGCCACGACCTGTTCGCGTCCATCAGCGGCACGCTGGTCGAGGAGACGCGCGAGGACATCAAGCGCAAGTATTTTAACAACCAGGTCGAGGCCTGGTACGACCAGGGCCTGCAGGACCCCGAACTCCTCATGCTCCGCTTCGACCTCGGCACCGCCGAGATCTGGGAGCAGGATCAGAGCCTGCTGGGCAAACTCAAGATGCTGACCGGCCAAACGATCAAGGGCAGCGATCAGGCGGGGAGCCACACGAAGACGGGGATTTGAACGTTCGTTTGCTTTTGCATTCAATCTCTGCGTAATATAGGTCATTGCCATGACTTTAGACATTTCGACACTTGCCGATGTAAGGAAGAGTGTGGAGCATCTTTCGGAAAGTGGATCGCTAGCCGGCAAAGTTGTTGGCGTGGAAGTTTTACTGGATGAAGACTCTGACGTAGATGGCTACTTGAAGGTTGAGGTTACTCTCTTAAAGAATGTAGAAATAGATCTTGACGATCTACAGACCTTTTTGGAGCTGGTTGAAGGAACTGTAATAGGTATTGCAGATCGTTATCCTAGTGTTAGGTTTTTAGAAGCTGCTTGATGTCCAACTACGCCGATCAATTAGTCAGGGCGTCGTTCTTGCTTCTGCGTAGGAAGAGGGGCCAGAGGGGTAAGCTTCCCTCTGCTCTTATTCGGCGCAGCATTTCCACCTCCTATTATGCCTTATTTCACTTTATCTTGGACGAGATTGGCCGAAAGGCAATAGGTGTTAAACACACGCTCCGGATTAGAAGGCATATTCTAATCAGGACCATTACCCACCAGACGTTGCTACATTCTTTTCAGAAATCCAGTGGCGTAGTTGTAGAAAAGAGATTCACTGATTTTTTCAAGTTTGACATGGGTGCGGAAGCAGTTAATCCTCCTGCATTCTTTCGCAGTTTCGCCTATTCTTTTATAGACGCTCAGGCAAAGCGGCACGAGGCGGATTACAATCTGAACAGCAAACTCAGTGAAACCGACGCACGGCTTCTTGCGATTAGAACCCGCAGGGTGATTAAATCATGGCGGCGGCCGAAGGATAAGGAGGAGCGGGATTTCATTCGGGCATTCTGTTTGTTTGTTCTCCTTGGAGGGAATCTAAGGAATTAGTTCCCAATCACCCGCTCCCGCACCACCTGATCCAAGAGCGTGATCGGCACCGCTCCCGTCTCCACCACCGCGTCGAAGCGTCTGAGGTCGCAACGCTCCCCCACAACAGCCGAGCCGCCCCTACCGGATCGTCACCACCTCGACCCCCGCTTCGTCGGCGACCTGCGCCCAGGCCCGGTCGGCGGTCATCGCCCGCGCGCCGGCGAGCTTCGCGGTCGCCAGGCAGAGGCGGTCCCCCAGCGACAGGCCGGCCTTGCTCGTCGGCAGAGCACCATCTCACCCGCCAATGCACCGATCGCCTGATCCACCTCCACCATCCGCAGAGGCAGCTGTTGCAAGGTCGGGATGATCACTGGCCAGACGATCAACGGCGACGAGCAGAGCGGGAGCCACTCGAAGACGGGGGTTTGACCGCTCCGCCAGGACGAGGCAGGATGCGGCGATGCTGATGTGGCTTGCCCTTCTTCAGTTGACTACGGTCGAAGCGCCTCAGGGCGATATCGCGTTGGATGTGCCGATAGACGATGCACGGCGTCTTGGGCACGAGCTTGCTGCGGGCGGGGTCGTGGCCACTCTCGTGCCGATGCTGGCGGAGAAGGACCTGGTGGATTTGGCGGCGGAAGATCAGTCGCTCACCGGGTCCGAACGCGAGCAACTGCTGGTGCTCGGGCGAGCGCGCGCCAAGGCTGGGCTGGATCACCTCCTAAGCGCGCTGGGAGACGCCTACGCGACCTCGCTCAGCGGCTCCGAAATGCGCATCCTTATCGAGCAGAATGCGAGCCCCGCCCGACAACATTGGCTCGCGATTCAGCCGGCCTCGATCCAGCAGGCGGTGGCGGCGCTGGAGGGATTGGATCTCAAGAAGGACACAGCCGCCGAGTTCTGCGGCCGTACCGGCAAACTGTGCGATCGCGACTGATCAGCCGTTCCCGATCACCCGCTCCCGCACCACCCGCTCCAGCAGCGTGATCGGCACCGCGCCCGTCTCCACCACCGCGTCGTCGTAGCGCCTGAGGTCGTAGCGCTCGCCCAAAGCGGCCTGCGCCGCCGCCCTCAGCCGCACGATCTCCGAATGGCCGATCTTGTAGCCGCAGGCTTGCCCCGGCCAGGCGCAATAGCGGTCGACCTCGCCGGCCAGGTCGTCCTCGGTCGAGCCGTCGGCCTCCACGAAGACCTGGATCGCCTTGGCCCGGCTCCAGCGCAGATCGTGCAGGCCGGTGTCCACCACCAGCCGCGCGGCTCGGAAGGCGAAGGACTGGAGGTAGCCCAGCCGTCCGAACGGGTCGTCGTCATAGACGCCCAGCTCGTCCGCCAGCTGCTCGGCGTAGAGCGCCCAGCCCTCCGAATAGGCGTTGAACGCCACCATCGTGCGGATCAGTGGCAGGCGGTAGGTGTACTCGCCCTGGAAGATGTGGCCGGGCACGCCCTCGTGATAGGAGAGCGTGGGCAGGCTCCAGCGCGGCCAGTTCGCGGTGTCGCGCAGATTGATGTAGTAGTTGCCGGGCGTGGAGCCGTCGATCGCGCCCGCCGCCGCGTAGCCTCCGGGCGCCCCCGCCTCGATCTCCGGCGGCACGCGCTTGACCACCAGATCGGCCTTGGGCGGGGCGGTGAACGCGCGCGGCAGGCGCGTGCGGATGTCGGCGATGCGGCCGTTGATGTAGGCGAGCAGCTCCGCCCTGCCCGCATCCGTGTTCGGGTAGAGGAAGCGCGGATCGGCCGTCAGCGCCGCCATGCGCGCGCCGACCGTGCCCTGGGTGAGGCCCTGCGCGCGCAGGATCGGGTCCATGCGCCCGTGCAGCTCGGCCAGCTCGTCCAGCCCGCGCTGGTGGATCTCCTTGGGCGTCAGCGTCGTCGTGGTCGCCGCCTTCAGCCCCCAGGCGTACCACTCGTCGCCCCGCGGCAAGGCCCAGACCCCGGCGTCGTCGCGCGCGCCCGTCCGCTGGCGCCGCAGCTCGGCCATCTGTCCGGCGAGTGCGGGCCGCACCTTGTCGCGCACCAGCGCCGCCGCCCGCGCGGCATAGCGGCCGTCGAGCCGCGCGGCGCGCGCCTTGACCGCCAGCGAACTTACGACCGTCCACTCCGCGTCCGGCCGGGCGAGCGCGCCCGCCTGCTGCTTGATGGCCTTGTCGAGCAGGAAGGACGGCATGGTGACGCCCAGTCCGGCGTCGTGCCGCATCCGCTCCGTCTCCGCCTCCAGCGCGCCGGCATAGGCCTGCACGCGCAGCAGCCAGGCGTCGGCGTCGGCCGGGCGCTTGAGCGTGTGCTTGGAGTCGAGCAGGTCGGGCACATCCACGAAGGCGCCGACATTCTGCGCCACGCAATAGGGCGAGTTGCGGTAGTTGTTGTTCGGGTCGAGGACGGCGACGACGCCATAGGGCAGCGTGCCGCCCGCCACCGTCAGCTCGTGCGCGGCGCGGGTGACGGCCACGTCCAGCGACCCGGCCGCGTCGCCCATGCCCTCCAGCACGGTCAGCCGCCGCCGCGCGCTCGCCAGCCGCGCCTCGCGGCCGGCCAGCGAGCGGTCGGTGAGCTGCGCCTTCAGCGCCACGCGCCGGCCGCTGTCGAGACCGAGCGAGGTGGCGCTCTCCGGATAGTCCGACAGGATCGCCTCGGCCATGCCGTCGAGCGTGGCGGCCGGGGTGGAGCCGGGCGCGGGTCCGTCCCACTTGCGGATCGTGGGCGCGCAGGCGGCGAGCGCGGTCGTCGTGCCGAGAGCTGTGAGGACCTGGCGGCGGGTGGCGGGCATGACGATCTCCGATAATGTGGAGACGTTGTCCACCGGAGACGGGGTGGAGGCAAGGGGTGCCTCTACGCCCTCTCCCCTTCAGGGGAGAGGGAGGGAGCGCCGGAGGCGCGGAAGGGAGAGGGGAACGCCCGGTACGCGCGTGATCGCCCCATCAATGCCCCTCTCCCTCGCCGCTGACGCGGCTCTCCCTCTCCCCTGAAGGGGAGAGGGTTCCGAGTGCCTACCCCCCGAACTCCCGGATGAACCGCTCCACCTCCGGCGCGATGCGGTCGCGCCATTTGGAGCCGTTGAAGATGCCGTAGTGCCCCGCGTCCTTCGCCATCAGATAGCGCTTCTTCTCCTCCGGCAGTCCGGTGGCGATGGTCAGCGCGGCCCTGGTCTGGCCCAGGCCGGAGATGTCGTCGCGCTCCCCCTCGACCGCCATCAGCGCGGTCTTCGTGATCGCCGCCGGATCGACGGGCCGGCCCCGGTGCGTCATCTCGCCCCTGGGCAGCAGGTGGCGCTGGAAGACCACGTCGATCGTCTGGAGGTAGAACTCCGCCGCCATGTCGGCGACCGAGCGGTACTCGTCGTAGAACGCCTTGGTCGCCTCCGCGCCCTCGCCGTCGCCGGCGACCAGGTGCCTGAACAGCTCCCAGTGGCTGGTCATGTGGCTGCCCAGGTTCATCGACAGGAACCCGGCGAGCTGCAGGAAGCCCGGATAGACCTTCCGCCCCGCCCCGGGATAGCCGGCGGGCACGGTCGCGATCACCGCCTGCTCGAACCACGAGAACGGCCGGTTCTGCGCCGTCAGGTTGACGGCGGTCGGCGCCTCGCGCGTGTCGATCGGGCCGCCCATCAGGGTCAGCGTGGCGGGCGTCGCCGGGTGATCGTCGGCGTTCATCAGCGCGACCGCCGCATAGACCGGCACGGACGGCTGGCACACGGCCAGCGCATGCGCACCCGGCCCGATCGTCTCCAGCCAGCCGATCACGGTGTCGATATAGTCGTCGAGATCGAACCCGCCCTCCGACAGCGGCACGGTCTTCGCGTCGCGCCAGTCGGTGATGTAGACGTCGTGGCCGGGCAGCATCCGCTCGACCGTGCCGCGCAGCAGCGTGGCGAAATGGCCCGACATGGGGGCCACGATCAACAGCTTCGGATCGCCCTCCCGCCCCGCGCGTCGAAAGCGCTTGAGCTGGCCGAAGGGCTTGCGGTCGACGATCTCCTCGGTGACCGCCACCGCCTGCCCGTCGATCACCGTCTCCGTCAGGCCGAAGGCGGGCTTGCCGCGCGTCTCCGTCGAGTGGGCGAACACGTCGAGCGCGTGCGCCAGGACGGGCAACCCGCCGAACTGGGCCCAGGGGTTGAGCGGGTTCTGCATCGCGCGGGCCGTGGCGCCGGCCCACAGGCTGGCTCCGCCGAGCCACTGGCGCTGCAGTTCGTGAAGGTCGTAGAGCATGGCCCTCCCTATGCGGGGGCGCGGGGTGTTGTGCAATGCACCATCCGGGGCGGACTCGCCATTGAGCGGGTCCACGCGCGGGTGTAGGGCGCGGCGATGGCCGACATCGCAGCACCCTCCGGTCCCCGCCCGTCCGGTCCCCGCTCCGTCGAACGCAAGCCGCCGATCCGCAGCCTGAGGGTCGTCTGGCGCTTCGCCACCGCCTACCCGCTCCGGATCGTCGCCGCGCTCGTCGCGCTGACGATCGCGGCATTCGCCACCCTCGCCATCCCCTACGGCATCAAGCTGGTGGTCGATCAGGGCTTCTCGGGCGCGGGCGCGGGCGGCGACATCGGCCGCTACTTCCGCCTGCTCCTGCTGATCGTGGTCGTGCTGGCGCTCGCCACGGCGGGCCGCTTCTACTTCGTCTCCTGGCTGGGCGAGCGGACGGTGGCCGACTTCCGGCGCGCGGTTCAGCTCAACCTCCTCACCCTGTCGCCGTCCTATTTCGAGGAGAACCGCCCCGCCGAGATCGCCAGCCGGATGACGAGCGACACCGCGGTCATCGAACAGGTCGTGGGAACCACCGTCTCGGTGGCTCTGCGCAACCTGTTCGTGGGCGTCGGCGGCATCGCCTATCTGTTCTATCTGAGCCCGCGCCTGACCGGGGCGCTGCTGCTCGGCATCCCGGTCATCATCCTGCCGATCGTCTTCATCGCGCGCCGACTGCAGGTGATCTCGCGGTCCAGCCAGGACCGGGTGGCCGATGTGGGCGCGATGACGGCGGAGACGCTCGGCGCCATGCGGATCGTCCAGGCGTTCGGACAGGAGGCGCGCGAGGGCGAGCGCTTCGCCGCCGCCGTCGAGCGGACCTTCGCCACCGCGCGCCGCCGCTTCACCCTGCGCGCGGTCATGACGGCGATCGTGATCGGCCTGCTGTTCTCCGCCATCACGCTGCTGATGTGGCGCGGCGCGCTCGACGTGGCCGCCGGTCGGCTGTCGGGCGGCACCATCGCGGCGTTCGTGGTGGCCGGCGGCTTCATCGCCGGCGCGTTCGGCGCGCTCACCGAGGTCTATGGCGACCTGGTGCGCGGCGCGGGCGCGGCCGAGCGGCTGACCGAGCTGCTCCACGCGCGCTCCCCCATCGCCGCCCCCGCCGATCCGGTGGCGCTGCCGGAGCCGGCGCGGGGCCGCCTGTCCTTCGACCACGTCACCTTCCGCTACCCCACCCGGCCGGAGGTCGCGGCGCTGGCCGACTTCACGCTCGACGTGGCGGCGGGCGAGACGGTGGCGGTGGTCGGGCCGTCGGGCGCGGGCAAGTCGACGCTGTTCCAGCTCGTCCAGCGCTTCTACGACCCCCAGGGCGGCGAGGTGCGGCTGGACGGCGTGCCGCTGACCCGCGCGGACCCGGAGGCGGTGCGGCGGCGGATCGCCGTGGTGCCGCAGGAGACGGTGATCTTCGCCGCCTCCGCCCGCGACAACCTGCGCTACGGCCGCTGGGAGGCGTCGGACGGGGAGCTGTGGGAGGCGGCGCGCGCGGCCAACGCCGAACGCTTCCTGCGCGAGCTGCCGGACGGTCTCGACACCTTCCTGGGGGAAGCCGGCGCGCGGCTGTCGGGCGGGCAGCGCCAGCGGGTGGCGATCGCGCGCGCGCTGCTGCGCGACGCGCCGCTGCTGCTCTTGGACGAGGCGACCTCCGCGCTCGACGCGGAGAGCGAGCGGCTGGTGCAGGACGCGCTCGAACGGCTGATGCGGGACCGCACCACCGTCGTCATCGCCCACCGCCTGGCGACCGTTCGCGCGGCCGACCGGATCGTGGTGATGGACGAGGGCCGGATCGTGGAGGAGGGCACGCACGACGCGCTGTCGGGCGGCGGCGGCCTCTACGCCCGCCTGGCCGCGCTGCAGTTCGAGGGGCTGGCGGCGTAACGGGGAAATGCTTCTCCACCGCTCGTCCTTTGACGCAGACCCTTCGACAAGACGGGTATGTCGTTTGCAAATCCAAGCTGGAGCGTCTGAAAGCGACGGGAAGGCGCCAATGTTTCCGGCTCGGCTGCCACCTGGCATCCGCTCGTCCTGAGCCTGTCGAAGGACGCTCTTCACCAGCGAAGTTCGGCAGGCTGGCCAGTCTCCGCTCCCACGGACTCAGCCAAACGTCCTTCGACAGGCTCAGGACGAGCGGGACGTCCGTCACTGGGCCGCTCGCGGTCGCGGTGCATCGGGTTTGCAAGCTACACAATCACCTCCGACACGTTCGAGGCGAGCGGATGGCGGTTGGCGGCGTCACCCTCGTGAAGGCGCGTTCCGCCACGGCCGGTCCACCACCCCGCCCGCCCACAGCGCCGCCCAGATCAGCAGCGGCTGCAGCGCCATGCGGGGGCCGTGATACCACCAGCCGAGCCCGCCACCGGGCGAGCCCAGGTCGATCATCATGTGGTTCACGTTCGCCGGCCAGACGGCGAGCGCGTAGAGCGCCAGTCCCGCGCCCGCCCAGCGCCTCAGCGGCTCGGATCGGGACTGCGCCAGCCCCATCGCGCCCGCCAGCTCGGCCAGCCCCGTGACCGCGATCACCGCGCCCGGCGAGGGGACCCAACCGGGCGTGATCCGCAGGAAGGGCGCGGGCGCCGCCAGGTGCAGCGCCCCGGCCGCGCCGTAGAGCGCCACCAGCCCCCAGCGCGCCCGCCCCCGCCAGCGCTCGCGGCGAACGCTCATCGCCGCGTCAGTAACGATAGCGGCACGCCGCCACTTCCAGCGCCTGCGCCTCCCCGGCCCCGCCCACGCGATGGATCAGCCGGTGCTCGCGCGTGATCCGGCGCGACCACCAGCCCTTCAGATTGCCCGACAGGAGCTCCGGCTTGCCGGTGCCCGAGAAGGGGTGGCGGGTGCATTCGGCGATCAGCGCGTTGATGCGGGCCAGGACCTTCGGGTCCTCGCCCTGCCAGAAGAGATAGTGTGACCACCCCTTTTGCGAGAATGTGATCCTCACGGCTGGATCAGCTCACGCTCCACGCCCTTGCCGGCGTCCAGCTCGGCGATGCTCTCCAGCAGTTCCTTCGCATTCGCGGGCGAGGACAGAAGGTAGAGCGTCTCCTGGATCGAGTCCCACTCCGACTGCGACACCATCACCACGCCCTCCTTCTTCTGGCGGGTGACCGCGAGCGCCACCTTGTCGGCGACCACACGGTCCATCGCGCTCTTCAGATTGGCGCGGGTGTCGGAAAAGCTCATCACGTCCATGGTTCGTCTCCTTTGCCGAGGGTTTGTACACGATCTTGTGCAACACGCAAGGGCCTGGCAACAAAACGCTTGCAAAATAGGATTTCACATGATCCACATAGGTTCATGAAACACACTTCAAAACCCCCGAACCCGTCCCGCGCCACCCGTCGCCGCGCCGAGGCCCTGTTCAACAAGCGGCGCGCGCGCGAGCTGAAGGCGATGGCCGCGGACGAGGAGCGGCCCGGCGTGGCGCGCTTCACGCCGGCCGAGCCGCGCGCGCGCCGGGACGGCTGGACCGCCGCCCGGCAGCGCGCGTTCATCGGCGCGCTCGCCGACTGCGGCAGCGTCACGACGGCGGCGGGGATCGTGAAGCTGACCCCGCGCTCCGCCTACACCCTGCGCCGCCACCCGACCGCCTGGGCCTTTCGTCACGCCTGGGACCGGGCGATGGAGCACGCCACCCGGATCGCGGCCGACGAGGCGACGGCCCGCGCCATCTCCGGCACCGTCGTGCCGCACTATTACAAGGGCGAGCGGGTGGGCGAGCACGTCCGCCACAACGACCAGCTGGTGCTGCGCCTGCTCGCCGCGCGCGACCCCTACCGCTTCGCCGCCCGGCCCGATCCCGACAGGGCCGAGCAGTGGCGCGAGGGGAGCGCCGACGCGCTGGAGGACGCGCTGGACGCCATCGACGGGGAGCTCGCGGGGACGCCGGAGGGGCGGCGCGCGCTGGCGCTCGCCTTCCACCGCACGATGAACCCTCCGCCTCCGGCTCAGGCCGACGAGGGGCGCAGGGAGGTCGCGCGCCGGCTGGAGGAGATGGCCGAGCGGCTCGCCTTGCCGCTGCCCTGGGAGAAGGACGAAGCCCCTCCCCCGTGGTGCGAAGATCGTGAACTTCCGCCCGATCCCGCGCCCGACGCGCCGCGTGGGGAGCCCCGGGTCCGCCACCTCTGACGTGATGACATCGGGAGGGACCCGTGCCGTCCTTGCGAGCGGAGCGAAGCGATCCAGACCGGCGCTCATCCTGGATCGCCGCGTCGCCTCGCTCCTCGCAACGACGATTCGATGTGAGGTCACACTGCTCTAATCAAGACAATCGTGTCGTGTGCCAACCCACAAGGCGCCACGTGAGCCGGTGCCGGGAAGCGGACGAACATCCCACGTCCGTCACCCCGGCCTTGAGCCGGGGTGACGAGTTGGGCAGGGGTTTGGAAGCTACACGATCGCCTCGATCGAGGACGCGCGGCGAACGCTTCAACCGCGACAGCCCGCGCTCGCGGCCGCCCTCGTGCCGGCGACCCTGCGCAACCGAGCGACCTTCGCCTGCTCCGGCATGATATCGCGCTGGGACCTGCCCGACACGCCCCCTCTGCCGCCGCTGGTGACGGAAGCGGATGCGGCGCAGGCCGGCCGACGCGGAGCCGGGGGTCCGCCGCCGGTGGTTGACGCGGCCGGCGGATCTGGCACGATGACGGACAGTCCAGGAGATCGCCCGTGATCCTCGCCGTTCTGCTGTTCGCGGTCCTCGTCGTCCGCCTCCACCCCGACACGCCCGCCGCGCGGTGGCTGCGCGATGGGCTGGTGGAGCGGCCGCTGGCGGTCTTCGCGCGCATCGAGCGCCGCTATGTGATCGCGGCGCTCATCATGCTGGTGGTGGGCTTGGCGGGAGTGCCCGCGATGACCGGCGAGCTCGCCTGGCTGATGGCGACCGACACGTCGCTGCTCATCGACATCGCGGTCGCCGCCTACACCCTGGCCGCCGCGCGCGGACTGCGGGCCGGGTGGCGGATGACGGGCGGGCGGCTGCTCGCGAGCCGGCCGAAGGCACAGTCCCGCCCCCGCCCCCGCTCCCGCCGGCCGCGCCCCGCTCCCGCCCCGGCCGCCAACGACGACGCGGACCATCGACGGGCGGCCTGAGCTGTCCGTCCAGTGCCGCGCGCCGGCCACTCGTCCGGAGCGGCGCCCCTGTCGCCCGGCGTGGTCTCGCTCCCACAGTTCCGGGTCGGTCCGCTTGGCGCTCCCGCTCACGATCCGACCTGCTTCGCCCGGTCGTCCTCGCCCGTCGTTTCCGCGCGCCGCCAGGGCAGCTTGCCCTCGATCTCGATCTCCAGCGAGAAGGAGAGGAAGGTGCGGATCATGACGATGCCGGCGAGCACCAGGACCGACTGGACGGTCGGCTCGACCGCCACCGTGTTGATGATGTCGGCGGCGACCAGCAGCTCCAGTCCCAGCAGGATGGCGCGGCCGAGATTGGAGCGCAGCGCGTGGAACGCGGCGTCGCGATCCGTGCCGAGGACCAGCTTGCGGCCGTAGATCGCCAGCGCGGCGACCAAGCCCACGATGATGACGCCGATGCCCACCGCCTCGACGGCACGGGTGATCAGCAGGATGGCCGGCGTGATGGCGTTCCCTTCAGGCAGCGCCCGCCTCCAGCATGGCCAGAGTGGCGGAGTCGCGCGCACCGTCGAACAGCCGGTCGAGCGCCAGCTTCGAGAACCGGCGTCCGCCGCCCGCCGCCTCGAACAGCGTCAGGCACGAACGAAGCTTGGTGGCGTCCAGCTCGCCCAGCACGGTGACCGGATCCGCGCCGACCGCCTCGACCGCCTCCTTAAGGCGGGGGCCGAGCACCGGGTGCGCCAGATAGGCCCGCGCCTCCTCCATTCCGCGCACGCCATACCGCTCCGACATCGCCGACCGGCCCAGGCCGGCCAACTGCGGGAACACCCACCAGATCCAGTGGCCGGTCTTCTTGCCCGCCTTCAGTTCGGCGAGCGCCTGCGCGTGGGTGCCGTCCTGCGCGGCGACGAAGCGGTCGAGATCGATCATGCGGGGCAAAGAGCGCGCGGGCGCGCGGGGCGTTCCCTTCGCCGGAGCCAATCCGCGGTGCCGGGTGTTGGACGGGCGAGGAGACGGAGATGCTGGAACACCTGCCCCACTGGCTCGGCCACGCCATGCGCACCCTGCGCGCCGGGCACGAGAAATTGGCGGTGGCGAAGGTCGGTGGCTCCGGCTCCATGCTGGAGCTGACCAGCCCGGCCTTTCACGCGGGCGGTTCGCTGCCGGAATGGGCGACGGCGGATGGCGAGGGCGTGTCGCCGCCGCTGGACTGGGGCGACGTGCCGGACGGCGGCGCCGGCTTCGCGCTGATCGTCGAGGACCCCGACGCGCCGACGCCGGAGCCGCTGGTGCATGGGATCGTCTGGAACCTGGGAGCCGGCGACCGTTCGCTGCCGCGCGGGGTGATCGCGGCGAGTGGGGGCGCGGACACCGGGCAGAACAGCTACGGGCGCACTGGATGGCTGCCTCCGGACCCGCCGACCGGACATGGGCCGCACGATTATGTGTTCCAGCTGTTCGCCCTGTCGGAGCCTCTGCCGCTCGGCCCGCAGCCTGGAAGACGCGAGCTGTTGCAGGCACTTGAGGGGCGCGTCATCGCCGCTGGGGTGCTGATCGGCACCTGGGAGCGCGGGGTCCGGGAGCGGGTTCCGACCCGCGCGCAACCCACGACCTGAAAGCCTTGAGGACGGGACGCGCCGGGGCCATAGCGGCGGCAGAGGATGAAAAGGCAGGAGTGGAGATGACGGACGTGGCGGAGGCCGATCGCGGCCCGGTGGGCGGCGGCGCGGTGAACGAAAGCCGGGTCGCCGACCTGCTGGTGCGCGGCGGATTGCCCGGAGAGATGGAGGGCTTCGACGCCCCCGCCCGCGCCGCCGCCGCCGCGCTGGCGGGCCAGGCGCTCGCGCGGCGCGAGGACGGCCGCCCCGCGATCGCCATCGACACCTTTCGCCGCGGCGAGGGCCGGCGGCAGATGCGGGTCGCGGTGGTCAATGACGACATGCCGTTCCTGGTCGATTCCGTCGCCGGCGTGATGGCCAATCACGGGTTGGTGATCGACCGCCTGCTGCACCCGATCCTGCCCGTGACCCGCGACGCCAACGGCCATCTGACCGGCTTGGATGTCGAGGGCGGCGCGTGCGAATCGCTCATCTACATGGAGACCGACCGGGCCGACGCGAGCGTGCGCCAGGCGCTGGAGGAGGAGTTGCGCGAGACGCTGGTCGATGTCCGCGCCGCGGTCGAGGACTGGCACGCGATGGTCGACGCGATGGAGGCCGACGCCGGGCGCACGCCGGACGGCGAGACCGCCGCCCTGCTGCAATGGTTCGGCGAGAAGCACTTCACCCTGCTGGGCCACGAACGGCGCGGCCGCGACGGCGAGCGCCGGGAGCGGCTCGGAATCGCGCGGGGCGAGCGCGAGCCGCTCTTGGCGGAGGGCACCATCGAGCGCGCCTTCGACTGGTTCGACGACGACCCGTCGCGCTCCGTCCTGCTGCTGAAATCCAACCACCTGTCCACCGTCCACCGCCGCGCCCCGCTCGACCTCGTGCTGGTCCCGGTCCGCGAAGGCCGGCGCACGACCGCCATCAGCCTGCATTCGGGCCTGTGGACGTCCTCTGCGCTCAACACCCAGCCCGACCATGTGCCGGTCCTGCGCCAGACGCTCGCCCGGCTGGAGGAGCGGTTCGGGTTCGATCCGGCGGGCCACACCGGCAAGGCGCTGGTCCACGCGATCTCGTCCCTGCCCCACGACCTGCTGATCGCCTTCGACGACGCGGCGATGGAGGAGACGGCGCTGACCGCCATGTCGGTCACCGACCGGCCGCGTCCCAAGCTGCTGCTCGTCGAAAGCGGGCTCGGGCGGCATCTGTTCGCCTTCGTCTGGCTGCCGCGCGACGACCTCTCGACCTCCCGGCGGCGCGAGATCGGCGCGATGCTGGAGGAGGCCGCCGGTGGCCCGATGCTCAACTGGACGGTCGAGCTGACCGACGGCACGGTGGCGCTGCTGCGCTACACTCTGGACCGGCGCGCCGCCGACCGCGCGATCGACGCCGAGGCGTGCGACCAGCGGTTGAAGGCGATGGTGCGCGGCTGGCTGCCGGCGTTCGAGCGCGAGCTGGCGCTGATCGGCGGAGAGGGCGAGGCCGCGCGCCTGGCGCTGCGCTTCGGCGAAGCCTTCCCGCAGGGTTATCGCACCCATTACGGCCCGCAGGAGGCCGCCAGCGACGCGCGCCGCCTGTCGAAGCTCCAGGGACCCGACGACCGTTCCGTGCGCCTGTACCGCCACGCCACGGACGCCGACGCGCACAGCCTGCGCCTCAAGCTCTACCGCTTCGGCGGCTCCGTGCCCTTGTCCGACGTGGTCCCCGCGCTGGAGGATTTCGGCTTCCGCGTGCTGGGCGAGGTGCCGACGGAGGTGGGCGGCGACACGCCGGGCACCATCCACGACTTCATGCTGGAAAGCGCGGACGACATCGACACGGCCCGGCTGCTCGACCGCGCGCCGGAGATCGAGGGCGCGGTCGAGGCGGTGCTGAAGGGCACGGCCGAGAACGACGAGTTCAACCGCCTGGTGATCGCCGCCGGCCTGCAACCGTCGCAGGTCGTGCTGGTGCGCGCGTGGTTCCGCTATCTGCGCCAGACCGGCCTCACCTACGGATTGGTCACGGTGGTGGACGCGCTCGCCCGCTCGCCGGAGGTGACGCGCGCGATCGTGTCGCTGTTCGCCGCGCGCCACGATCCCGCGCGCGCCCACAGCCATGTCGAGCTGGAGCGCACGGTGCGCGCCGTGCTGACCAAGGGGCTGGCGGCGGTCAAGGCGATCGACGACGACCGCATCCTGCGCCGCCTGCTGGCGGTGGTGGAGGCGTGCCTGCGCACCAATGCCTATTGCTGCACCGAGGGCGAGGCGCTGGCCTTCAAGCTCGACTCCTCGCGGGTGCCCGGCCTGCCCGCGCCGCTGCCGTGGCGCGAGGTGTGGGTCTATTCCCCGCGCGTGGAGGGCATCCACCTGCGCGCCGGTCCGGTGGCCCGCGGCGGCATCCGCTGGTCCGACCGCCGCGACGACTTCCGCACCGAGGTGCTGGGCCTGATGAAGGCGCAGCGGGTGAAGAACGCGGTCATCGTGCCGACCGGGGCCAAGGGCGGCTTCTATCCCAAGATGCTGCCCGATCCCGCGCTGGACCGCGACGCCTGGGCCACCGAAGGCCGCGAGGCGTACAAGATCTACATCCGCTCGCTGCTCTCGATCACGGACACGCTGGAGGACGGCCGGGTGGTCCATCCCGACGGCGTGGTCGTGCTGGACGGCGACGACCCCTATTTCGTGGTCGCCGCCGACAAGGGCACGGCGAGCTTCTCCGACACCGCCAACGCGCTCGCCGAACAGGCGGACTTCTGGCTGGGCGACGCCTTCGCGTCGGGGGGCAGCCACGGCTACGACCACAAGGCGATGGGCATCACCGCGCGCGGCGCGTGGATCAGCGTCCAGCGCCACTTCCGGGAGCGTGGGATCGACGTGCAGCGCGAGGAGGTGGCGGTCGCGGGCGTCGGCGACATGTCGGGCGACGTGTTCGGCAACGGGATGCTGCTCTCGGAGACGCTCAAGCTGCGCGCCGCCTTCGACCACCGCCACATCTTCCTCGATCCCGATCCCGATCCCGATCCGGCGGCGAGCTGGGCGGAGAGGAAGCGGTTGTTCGAGCTGCCGCGATCCAGCTGGGCCGACTACGACCCGGCGCTGATCTCCGAAGGCGGCGGCGTGTGGCCGCGCACCGACAAGACGATCCCGCTGTCGCCGGAGGTCCGCGCCATGCTGGGCACCCAGGTGGAGACGATGGAGCCCGCCGAGCTGATCTCCGCCATCCTGGCGATGAAGGTGGACCTGCTGTGGTTCGGCGGCATCGGCACCTATGTGAAGGCGGCGGTCGAGAACGACGCGGCGGTCGGCGACCCGCTCAACGACCGCCTGCGCGTCGATGCCGAAATGCTCGGGGCGAAGGTGATCGGCGAGGGTGCGAACCTGGCTGTCACGCAAGCCGGCCGCATCGCCTTCGCGCGCGGCGGCGGGTCGATCAACACCGACTTCATCGACAATTCGGCCGGCGTCGATTGTTCGGACAACGAGGTCAACATCAAGATCGCGCTGCAGCCGCCGGTCAAGGCGGGCCACCTGTCGCCGGTGGACCGCAACGCTCTCCTCGAGGAGATGACGGACGAGGTCGCCGAGATCGTGCTGGAGGACAACCGCCTCCAGACGCTGGCTTTGTCCGTCGCCGCCGCCCGCTCGCGCGAGGCGGCGGGCAGCTTCGTGCGGCTGATCGATCGGTTCGAGGCCGACGGCGCGCTCGACCGCAAGGTGGAGGGGCTGGCCGCCAATGACGAGCTGCTGCGCCGCGCGGGCGACAATGAGGGCCTGACGCGGCCCGAACTCGCCGTGCTCTTGTCCACGTCCAAGCTCGTGCTCCAGGACGCGGTCGAGCACACCGACCTCGCCGCCGATCCGGCGATGGACGAGGAGGTGCTGAACGCCTTTCCGCCCCAGCTGCGGACGCGCTTCCCCGACGCGCTCAAGGCCCACCAGCTGCGGCCGGAGATCGTGGCCACGGAGGTCGCCAACCGGATGGTGAACCGGCTGGGCATCGTCCACCCCTTCGAACTCGCCGAGGAGGAGGGCGCGGCGATGGGCGAGGTCGCGGCGGCCTATCTGGTGGTCGAGCGGCTGCTCGGCGTGCGCGCGATCTGGGAGGCGCTGGACGAGGCGGACGTCGCCGAGGAGGCGCGGCTCGCGCTGTTCGACCGCGCCGCGGCCTCGGTGCGCGCCCACACCGCCGACCTGCTGCGCTCCGCCGACCGCCATCTGAGCGTCGGCGAGGCGGTCGAGCGGCTGCAAGGCGCGGTGGCGCGGCTGTGCGAGGCGGCGGGCGACCTCGTGTCAGACGCGGCCGGTGCGGAGGCCGCCGACATCGAGCGGTTCGCGACCGAGGCCGGGGCGTCGCCCGACCTGGCGGCGGCGCTCAAGCGGCTCTACGCGGCCGACGGCGCGATCGGCATCGCCAGCCTGTCGGCGCAGTCGGGCGTGGACGAGATCGCGCTGGCCCGCGCCTTCACCCGCCTGGGCGAGGCGGTCGGCCTCGACTGGGCGCAGACGAGCGCGCAGTCGGTCCGCACCTCGGACCCGTGGGAGCGCCTGCTGCTCGCCGGCCTGGCGCGCGACCTCCAGCAGATGCGGCTCGACTTCCTGCGCGTGCGGGACGGCGATCCGGAGGCGGCGGTGGAGAGCTGGCTGGCGGCGCTGGAACCGCGCGTCCACCAGTTCCGCGGCCAGATCGACCACGCCCGCTCGGCGGCGACGGTCACGCCCGCCATGCTGGCCCAGCTCGCGAGCCAGGCGCGCGTGCTGCTCAGCCGGGCGGGGTGAGGGGCGGAGCCGCCCGCGCACGGGCGAGCAGCCACAGCCGGAGCGCGGAGGCGAGGTTGGGTGGCTCGGGCACTTCCAGCCGCTCGGCATCGACGCGCGCGATCAGAGCGTTTAGCGGCACGCCCGCCTCGCCCGCCGCTCCCTCCAGCGCGGCCCAGAAGGGGGGCTCCAGCGCGATGGAGGTGGCGTGCCCGGCGACGGTGACGGAGCGCTTCGCGACGGGGGCGTAGAGAGGAGCCATGCCGGCAACGTAGCAGACGATCAAGGAGGGCGGCGAGAGTGTCGTTTTTAGCGTCCGCCACTGGCGGAGGCTGTGTGGGAACATTCTTTGGTGGACGGTATCGTGAGGGTCGCCGGGCGCACGTTCAGCCCGGCATCGCGGCGATCAGCCTCGGCATTCCGTGCTGGCGGGTGGCCAACCCCAAAACCGGACTGGCGGCGCTCGGCCGACGGCCGAAGCGGTTCGCCGCCGACCACCAGCTCAAGGTCGGCTCCGAGGCGTCGGGCGGCGTAGCCTGTCCTCGGGCCGGCAAAGCCCGAACAAAACCCCCCTCGCCCAAACCTACCGGCGGCTGGGGGACGCCGGCAAACCCCACACGCCCTGCCCCCGCGAAGGCGGGGGTCGCCCTCGTCGCAACCCTGCGAAAGCTCTTCGTCACCCTCAACGCCATGGCAAAACACCCCAGCCGGCGTCATCGCGTGAAACACGGTTGCTCAGGACGAGCGGGAGGGGGGTCGAGAGTCTATCTCAAGCGAGATCGCGCTCAGAACGGGTTCAGCGTGTACCCCTCCTGCTGCAACAGCGCGTGAGCGGTCATCGCCGACAGCGCCATCTCCACACCCGGCAACAGGTCGTCCTTCGTGACGCCCAGCCCTGCGGCACTCTGCCCGCACACGATGATGCGGGTTCCGTGGGAGAGAAGAGCGGCCACCAGCGCGGCGTTCGGATTGGGCGACCTGTCCCCTGCCCCTCCCGCTGTCGTGACATCACCCACGGCACGGCCATGCACGACGACGGCCACCCGGATGCGTTCGGCCGGCACCCCTGCGGCGACGTGCATGTTGAGGAAGCGCGCGGCCGACTCCAGCGTGCGGTTCGGCTCCTTGCCACCCGGAGCGGCCGTGTCGAACGCGACCTTGAACTCCGTGTCGGCCGGGATCGGCGTGTGGCCCTCGGCCGGCGCGATCGAGCCATAGTCCGTGATCAGGGGACCGGGGCCAAAGGACGACGGGGCGTCCTGGGCGGCGGCGGGCACGGTCGCCACAGCGAAGGGAAGGGCGAGGGGGAGTAGGAGCCGGATCATGGGCGAAGATTAGCGTGGCGTGCGGCCCATGACACGCGCTTTCGCACCCACTACATTCGGAGGAAGAGGAGAGCCCCACCGTGACCGACCAGACCCCCACCGACTGGACCGCCGTCGGCGAGACCCAGCTGCCCGACGCCGTCGCGCTCCGCCGCGCCATCCACGCCGAGCCGGAGATCGGCCTCAACTGCCCGCGCACGGCGCAGAAGGTGAAGGCGGCGCTCGCCGGCCTGCCGCTCACGATCCACCAGGGCACGCGCACCACCGGCTTCGTCGCCGTCCTGAACGGCGGAGGCGCCACAGGGAAGGAGGGGGGCAACGGGCGCACCGTCCTGCTGCGCGGCGACCACGACGCGCTGCCGATGAGGGAGGCGACCGGCCTGCCCTTCGCCTCCACGATCGACGGCGCCATGCACGCCTGCGGCCATGACGCGCACACCGCCATGCTGGTCGGCGCGGCCAAGGCTCTGTGTGCCCGCAAGGACGAGCTGCCCGGCACCGTCGTCTTCATGTTCCAGCCCGGCGAGGAGGGTTTTCACGGCGCGCGCGAGATGATCGCCGACGGCCTGATCGAGGTGGCGAGGCCCGACGGCGCCTTCGCGCTGCACGTCAGCCCCAACATGGGCGCGGGCACGGTCGTCACCCGCGCCGGACCGCTGCTCGCCTCGACCGACACGCTCCACATCACCGTCCGCGGGCGCGGGGGGCACGCCGCCATGCCGCACGACAGCATCGACCCGATCCCGGTCGCCTGCGAGATCGTGCTGGCGCTCAACACCATGATCGCGCGCACCGTGCCGGTGGTGGACCCCGCCGTCCTGACGATGACCCAGATCCACGGCGGATCGTCGCACAACATCATCCCCGACGAGGTGATGCTGATGGGCACGCTGCGCACGCTCTCGGAGGGGACGCGGACGAAGACCCGCGCCGCCGCGCTCAGGATCGCCGAACAGGTGGCCGCCGCGCACCGCTGCACGGCCGAGGCGACGATCGAGGAGGGGTATCCCGTCACCATGAACGACCCTCGTGCCGTCGGGATCATGCGCGAGGCGACGGCGGCGGTCGGCGCCGAGTGGGTGCCGATGGGCGCGCCGATGATGGGCGGCGAGGACTTCTCCTACGTGCTGCGCGACGTGCCCGGCGCGATGGCGTTCCTCGGCGCGGCCCCGGCCGGCAGCGACCCGGCCACCAACCCCGGCCTGCACAACACCGCCATGACGATCGCGGAGGACGCGATGGCCACCGGCATCGCCATGCACTGCGCGATGGCGGAGAGGTTCCTGGAGAGCGGGTGGGAACCTTACGACCGCTCAGCCTGAGCCTGTCGAAGGCCGGGTTGGGCCGGACTGCTCTGATGCCAGAACTCGCACTACGCGGAACGCGGGCTTCGACAAGGTGATTGTGTCGTTTGCAAACCCACCGTTCAGTCCGACCGCTTCCAACGCAAGGCCGGTCGTCGAACTCCCCAACCCCCGATCCGCTCGTCCTGAGCCTGTCGAAGGACGTTGGGCAAGGCACTTCCGACAGTCGCCGCGCTGAGCCCTTTGTACGTCCTTCGACAAGCTCAGCACGAGCGGGGGTGGTGGTGAGAGAACAATGGGATTGGAACCACCGCTCCCCACCAGCCGAAGTTTGCCTGTCGGGTTTGCAAACGACACAATCACCTTCGACAAGCTCAGCCTGAGCGGATCAGGGGACAAGTTGGTCCCCAGTTCGGCAGCGAACGAACTGCTCTCACCCCGGCCGGTACACCCGCTCCACATGGCCCCTCAGCTCGTCCCGCGTGAACCACACCGGCTTCACCCGCTCCGCCGCGAACAGCCGCGCTTGATCGGCATGGTGCGGTGAGTCCGGCCGGCTGACGGCCGCGCCGAAGGGCTGGATCGACCAGGACCGCACCTGCCCCGCCGGGCTCCATTCGGCGAACATCAGGAAGCTGTCGCCGTGCTTCACCACCAGCCGCCCGTCGTCGGCCACGTCCCACAGGCTGGCGGCGCGCAGCACGTCGGGGCCGCCCAGATAGGGCAGGTCCACGTCGCCCACGCGCAGCCGCATGACCTCGCCCAGCGGCGGGTCGAGGCGGCCGAAGTGGGCCTGGAGGTGCTCCGCCGCCTCGGTCAGAACGGTGCGAGGGTCGGTGCGCTCCAGCCCCTGATAATGCCATTTGTTGCCGGCCCTGAGCAGCAGCGCCGCCAGCGCGTCGGCCGGCCCGCGCCCGTCATAGTTCCAGTCCCACCGGCGCAGCACGGCCTGCGCGCCCGCCAGAGTCGCATCCCCATGCGGATCGAGCGCCAGCATGGAGGCGAACCACGGCCCCGCCCAGGACCGCTTCGACACCGCCGTGTCGTACTTGACCCGCGCCAGCTCCGCCCGGCTGATCGAGGGATCGGCGCTCATCAGTTCCAGCGCGCGGGTGGCGCGGTTGGTCATGTTGGTCTCGACGCCCAGCAGCGGCGACCAGTCGCCGGGCCGCAGCTCCGACCCGCGCCCCGCCGCCAGCCACGGCGCGTTGTTGGAGTTGATGAGAAAGCCCGATGGCGGGTTCACGAGCCTGGGCACCGCGCTCCAGGGCACCGTTCCCGGCACGTAGGCGCGGCTGGTGTCGCCGGGCAGCACGCCCCGATAGTCGAAGCCCGGCCGCCGGTTCGGGAAGGCGGCGTTGTAGAAGTACGCGATGTTGCCCGCCGCGTCGGCATAGAGGAAGTTGGTCGCCGGGATCGCCTGCCGCGCCAGCACCGCCCGCCACTCGTCGAACGAGCGCGCGCGGGTCAGACGGTAGTAGCTCTCGACCATCCCCATCCGGTCCTTGCCGCCATAGTTGATCGCGAAGGCGCCGTTGTCGTTGCGGACCACCGGCCCCTGCACGGCGCGCTCGATGGTGCGCGGCACCGGCAGCACGAACGGCCCCCAGAGCTTCACCGGCAGCCACACCCGCCGCCGCTCCAGCGGCCGCCACTGGCCGTCGTAGCGGTAGCGGTCGCCGTCGGTCGTCAGCCTGTAGACGTCGATCAGGTCGGGGCGGTTGACCGTGTTGGTCCAGCCCAGCACCTCGTTGTGGCCCAACAGCGGATAGGGCGTGCCGGGGAAGTTCGCGCCGGCGAAGTGCCAGCCGGTGCCCGATTGCACCACCAGCTCGTACCAGGCCACCGGCCCCTTCCACGGCTGATGCGAGTTGGAGACCAGGCGGGTGTGGCCGTCCGCCGACCGCCTGGGTGCCACGACAAAGGCGTTGGAGCCGTTCTCGGCGCGCTCCTCCGCGACGGGATCGACGGGCGTGGCGGTCAGCCCCGGCGGCGGGTCGCCCTCGGTCAGCCGGCCGCCGCTGTCATCGGGCGGCGGCTTGCCCTCGGTCAGGGCACCCAGCGTCTTGTCGAGCCCGAAGAAGAAGGGCGAGCGCAGCACGAAGCCCGCCGCCACGTCGCGGCCGTTCACCGGGAACAGCCTGGCGAGCGCCACCTCTTGCCCGTGCGTCTCGGCATAGCGGTTGAGGCCGGAGGCATAGCCGTCGAGCAGCGCGCGGACATCGGCGGGCTGGGCGTCATAGTCGCGCTCCACCGTGGCGCGCACGCCCAGCAGGTGGCCGGCATAGTCGCCCTTCGCGCCATCGGACCCGGTGATCGCCCCCATCCGCCCGCGCGTCATGGCGAGCACCTGCTGAAGGGTGGAAAAGTCGTCCTCCGCCTGCGCCCAGGCGATGCCGTAGGCCACGTCCGGGTCGGTGCTCCCAAAGATGTGCGGCACGCCGAAGGAATCGCGCACGATCCGGACGTCGTAGGGGCGCGGTGGGGGAGCCTCGGCCCGGGTGGCGGTCAGCGGTTCCCACAGGGCGAGCGCGACCGCGACGAACAGGACGAGCGCCAGCAGGCCGAAGCCGATCCGTTTGCGCATTCGTTCCCCTTCACGTGTTCATTGGCGGGTACGGCGATGCGCGGCAAGTCGCCCTCACCCTGTCCCTCTCCCGATGGGAGAGGGGACGCACCCGCAACATCACTCTCCCCACGGGAGAGGGATGGAGCCGCGCGGCGTGGAGACTCCACGCCTCTCGCGCGTTCCCTCCGCAACCCACGAGGACCATTCATGCCGACCAAGCCGTCGCCGCCCAGCAGCGCAAGAATCCCGGACCACCGCCATCGCTGAGCGGACGGGCCGAGCCGTCCCGTCCGGCCGCCTGTCCCGCCTCGCCCGCTTCGGCGGCCTGGGCGCGCGGGTCGCGGGCGGCGTGCTGGCGGAGGGCGCGCGCCGCGCCGCCAAGGGCCAGCGGCCCCGGCTGGGCGACCTGCTGCTGACGCCCGCGAACGCGCGCCGCGTCACCGACCAGCTCTCGACCCTGCGCGGCGCGGCCATGAAGCTCGGGCAACTCGTCAGCATGGACGCCGGAGACGTGCTGCCGGTCGAGCTGTCGGACATCCTGGGACAGCTCCGCTCCGACGCCCGGCCGATGCCGCGCGCCCAGCTGCTGGCCCAGCTGGAGGGCGCGTGGGGCGTGGAGTGGCGCGCGCGCGTGCCGCGCTTCGACATGGCCCCGATCGCGGCCGCCTCCATCGGCCAGGTCCACCGCGCGCGAACCGCCGACGGGCGCGACCTGGCGGTCAAGGTGCAGTATCCCGGCGTCGCGCGCTCGATCGACAGCGACGTGGACAATGTGGCGACCCTGCTGCGGGTGAGCGGCCTCGTGCCCCGGGCGCTCGACATCCAGCCGATGCTGGCGGAGGCCAAGCGCGAGTTGCACGAGGAGGCGGACTATGCGCGCGAGGCGGCGATGCTGACCGCCTACCGCGAACGGCTGGCGGGCGACGACCGCTTCCTCGTGCCCGCCGCCCATCCCGATCTGTCGGGCGGGGCGGTGCTGGCGATGGACCACGCCGCCGGCGCGCCCCTCGACGCCCTCGTCACAGCCCCGCGGGACGAGCGCGACCGGGTGGCCGGCGCGCTGATCGAGCTGGTCGCGCGCGAGCTGTGGGAGTGGGGCTGGATGCAGACCGACCCCAACCTGGCCAACACGCTGGTGCGCCGCGACACGGGCACGATCGTCCTGCTCGACTTCGGCGCGACCCAGCCGGTGGGCGCGGAAACCCAGGCGCTCTACCGCGCCGGGGCGCGGGCGATCCTGGCCCACGACCGCGCCGGCGTGGAGCGGGCGATGGAGGCGATGGGCCTGTTCGACATGGCGACCACGCCCGGACATCGCGCCGCCGTGCTGGAGATCGCGGACATCGCGATGGCCGAGCTGCACGCCGAGCCGCTGTTCGACTTCGCCGACGGCTCGCTGGTCCGCCGGCTGCGGGAGAAGGGGATGGCCGTGGCCCAGGACCGCGACGCCTGGCGCCTGCCCCCGTCGGAGACGCTGTTCGTGCAGCGCAAGATCTCCGGCACCGCGCTGATGGCCAACCGGCTGAAGGCGCGGGTGGACGTGCTGGGGGTGCTGCGGCGGTTTGTCGGGGACGACTGACGGTCCCGCGCCGGAACGTTCTCCACGCCTGCTGGATTGAGGGGACAAGGAGACACTCATGACACGCACCGCTCTCGCCACCCTGGCCGTCGGCCTCGCTATTCCGCTCGCCGGATGCGCCAGCCTGCCGATGGGGTCGGACATCCAGGAGCAGCGGCCCGCCATGGTGAAGACGCTCACCGGCCAGCTCGCCTACCGCGAACGCATCGCCCTGCCGCCGAACGCGAAGGTGGAGGTCGTGCTGACCGACATCACCCACGGCACGGATCAGGAACTGGTTCTCGCGCGCACCGTGAAGAGTTACGAGCGGACCTCGCCGCCCATCCCATTCCGACTGGACGTGTCGCGCCTCAACGCGTCGGCCGGGCCGCTGTTCGGCGTGCGCGCCTTCATCAGCGATCCGGACGGTCGCGTGCTCTTCCGCACCAGCAGCCCCGTCCTCGTCGACCCGCGCGGCGACGCGGCCGATCTCGGCACGATCGTGCTGTCGATGAGCGGCCCGGGCGAGGGCGGCGTGACCAGCGTGCCCAACATCCGTGGTGCCGAGTGGACGGTCGCCGCCATCAACCGTGACCTGACGGGGGTGGAGCCGAAGCCCACCATCACCTTCGGCCTGGACGGACGCGCGTTCGGCAGCGGCGGGTGCAACAACTTCTCGTCCACCTACACGCTCGAGGGGCGGTCGGTGACCTTCGCGCCGATCGCGGCCAATCTGCGCGCCTGCGCGGGGCCTGTGATGCAGCAGGAGCGCGCGTTCTTCGACGTGCTGAACGGCGTGTCCAGCGCCCGGATCGCCGAGAACGGCCTGCTCGTGCTGGAGACGGCGTCCGGAGACCGCCTTTACGCCCACCGCTCCGCGAGGATGTGAGGGGGTGGGGCTGAGGGGGGCAGCTGGGTCACAAGGGTCGAGCGGACATGGCTGGCGGCTGTCGACCAATGGCAGACGTCAGACACCGGCCCGCTCGTCCTGAGCTTGTCGAAGGACGCTGTGTGCCGTCAGTCCGGCCGGTCCTGCCGATTGCGCGCGAGGTCACGCAGGCGCTCCCAGTCACCCGCGATCAGCGCCTCCTTCGTGGCGCGGCTCCAGCCCTTCACCCGCCGATCGAGGGCGAGCGCCTCCTCCCGCGAGGCGAACATCTCCGACCAGACAAGGGTCACGGGCCGGCGGCGGACCGTGAAATCGCCGCCCTGTCCCGCCTGGTGTTCGGCGAGCCGCTGTTCCAGCGTGTCGGTGTGGCCGGCGTAGTAGCGGCCGTCCGCGCAGCGCAGCAGATAGGCGTAGAAGGCCACCATGCTCGTCCAACCCGGCCAAGCGTCCTTCGACAGGCTCAGGACGAGCGGAATCGTGGGCAACGCTGTTTCGGGGAGACGATCGTTCGACCGCTTCCGACCCAGTTGCGGTCATCACGGACCGATTCCTACGAGCCTGAAAGCCGCTGCTTGTGACACGCAGTTTCTACACCCGCGAAAAGGCGGCAAACCGTGCTCCGAATATCAAGGCCAAAACCGACCGGTTGTGACACTCGTCAGCTTTTGTCGATGCACCCGTCTAGCCATACGTCGCTATGTCCGAGCGGCGCGCATTCATCGGCCACCAAGCGCTTGATCCGGTTTAGCCGCTCGAACACCGCTGCGTTGGGTTTCTGCAACGAGAGCCGGGTTGGCGCGATCATCACCGCCACGAGCATCAGGAATTGATCGTCCGTCAATGCGCGTGGCGATCGGCCGTAAACCGCTTCGCTCGCGGCTTGGAGGCCGACCATGGGTCCATTCGGGCCGCGACCTAGGGGTACGGTGTCTAGGGCCAAGGCGAGTATTTGATCTTTAGAGAGGTGCCGTTCCAGGCTGGCGGCGTACGCCGTCTGCCTCAACTTGCGGACACCGGGCTGGAACCTATCGAACGCGGTCCGTTTGGAGAGCGCTTGGGTCACCGTAGTCGCCCCGGCACCGGGCGTGCTCAGGTCGTAGCCGGCGTGATCGTAGAAGGCCGGATCCTCGACCTTCAGCAGCCATGCGAGGCGCTGCCGTCCAAGATTGTCGCCCCCGCGACCGGCGGCAATTAGCGCATTGGCCCGCTCCGCAAGTGCCCCGGCATCGCGCGCGGCATCGATCCACCCGGTAGCCGCATAGGCCGTGGCCGCGGCGCAAAGGCATGCGGTCAGCACGATCGTCGTCCGCACAACTCTCCTCATTAGATTTACCCCTTCGTAGCTGCTCCATTGAGCATCATGTGATGCTCTTCGTTCCCGGTTGGGCGTTCGCACTCTGGTCCACGCCGCTTGCGCAGGTGTCAAAACCGAACGGTTGTGACACCAATAGATAGGCCGCTTTCGACTGTACCGATCCCGAAAGCCGACTGGGCGCTTCCCATCACAAGCCGCCGTTAACCCCTTCCCTAAGCCCGCTCCTTCGTCGCCGAGAACCGCACCTCCGGCGTCCGCTCCTGCCGGTAGCTCAGCTCCCAGGCGTCCTTGGCCAGGAAGACCGGGGCGCCGTCGCGATCCTCCGCCATCTGGGCGCGGTGCAGCTCGGCGAACGCCCCCACCGCCTTCGCCTCGCCCACCAACCAGCGGGCGGTCTGGAAGGGGGAGGGCTCCAGCTCGGCCTCCACCTTGTATTCGGCGGCCAGGCGGCTGATCAGCACCTCGAGCTGCAGCTGGCCGACCACGCCCACCACCGACTGGCCGCCCAGCGTGGGGTTGAACACCTGGACCACGCCCTCCTCGGCCAGATCGTCCAGCGCCTTCCTCAGCTGCTTGGTCTTGGTCGGGTCCATCAGGCGCACCCGGCGCAGGATCTCCGGCGCGAAGTTGGGCAGGCCGGTCACCGTCACGTCGGGGCCGTCGGTCAGCGTGTCGCCGACCCTCAGCGTGCCGTGGTTCGGGATGCCGATGATGTCGCCGGCCACCGCCTCGTCCGCGACCTCGCGCGACTGGGCGAAGAACAGGATCGGGGAGTGGACCGCGATCGTCTTGCCGGTCGCCACCTGGTTGAGCTTCATGCCGCGTTTGAACGTGCCGGAGCACAGGCGCAGGAAGGCGACGCGGTCGCGGTGCTGCGGGTTCATGTTGGCCTGCACCTTGAAGACGAAGCCGGTGACGGTGTCGCTCGCCGGATCGACCGGCGCGGGCTCGGCCGGCTGTTCGCGCGGGCCGGGCGCGTGGGCGGCGAGGCCGGCGATCAGCTCGCCGACGCCGAAGTCGCGCAGCGCCGAGCCGAACCACACCGGCGTCTGGTCGCCGTTGCGATAGGCGACCGGGTCGAACGTGCCATAGGCGCCCGCCAGCTCCGCCTCGTCGCGCAGCCGGTCGAGCGCGGCGGGGGTCAGCAGATCGGCGAGCTTCGGGTCGTCCAGGCCGGTCAGCGTGTGGCGGTCGCCCTGGAATTCCCTGGCGCTGCCCGGCGCCGGGCGCAGCAGCTCGCGGGCGCCGAAGTCCCACACCCCCTCGAACTGCCCGCCCATGCCCGCCGGCCAGCTCATCGGCACGACGTCGAGCGCCAGCTGGTCGGCGATCTCGTCGAGCAGGCCGAACGGGTCGCGCCCCTCGCGGTCCACCTTGTTGACGAAGGTGATGATGGGGACGGAGCGCAGGCGGCAGACCTCGAACAGCTTCCTCGTCTGCGCCTCGATGCCGCGCGCGGCGTCGATCACCATGACGGCGGAATCCACCGCGGTGAGCGTGCGGTAGGTGTCCTCGCTGAAGTCCTCGTGCCCCGGCGTGTCGAGCAGGTTGAAGGTCAGGCCCTCATGCTCGAACGTCATGACGGACGAGGTGACGGAGATGCCGCGCGCCTGCTCGATCGCCATCCAGTCGGACCGTGCCCGCCGCGCGTTCCCGCGCGCCTTCACCTCGCCCGCCTGATGCACCGCGCCGCCGAACAGCAGGAGCTTCTCGGTCAGAGTGGTCTTGCCGGCGTCGGGGTGTGAGATGATCGCGAAGGTGCGGCGGTCGGAGATCATATGAGGCCTTCTGTTCATTGGTCCCAACCCATCCCGTTCGCCCTGAGCCTGTCGAAGGGCCGCCCTTCTCATGAACCGCAGGCGCAGGAAGAAGGACAGGGCTTCGACAGGCTCAGCCCGAGCGGGTGGTGGAGAGGTCGGTACTCAACCGATGTAGCCGCTCGCGCCGTTCGGGAACAGAGCGGGGCCGCGACCGCTTGGATCATCACAAGGAGACCACATGGACAGCCAAGTGTGCGACGTCGCCGTGATCGGCGCGGGGACGGCGGGGATCGAGGCGTGGCGCGCGGCCACACAGGCGGGCGCGGACGCGCTGCTGATCGAGCGGGGACCGGGCGGCACCACCTGCGCGAGGGTCGGCTGCATGCCGTCCAAGGCACTGCTCGCCGCCGGCCGCGCGGCCCACGCGGCGCGCGGCGCTGGCGACTTCGGGGTGCGGGTCGGGTCGGTCGAGGTGGACGGCGCGGCGGTGATGGCGCGGGTGCGCCGGATGCGTGATCTCTTCGTAGAGTCGGTGTTCGACAACATGGACGACATTCCCAAGGACAAGCGGATCGACGGCGCGGCGCGCTTCACCGGCCCGACCACGCTGGCGGTGGACGACCGGCTGACGATCGAGGCCAAGTCGGTGGTGATCGCGACGGGCGCGGACCCCGAGGTGCCCGACGCCTTCCGCGACGTGCGCGACCGGGTGCGCACTCATGTGGACGTCTGGGACATCGACACGCTGCCCGACCGCCTCGCCGTGCTGGGCGCGGGGCCGGTGGGGATTGAGCTGGCGCAGGCCTTTGCATGGTTGGGCGTGGAGGTGACGGTGTTCGATCCGGGCGAGGCGATCGGCGCGCTGACCGATCCGGAGGCCAACAAGGCCGCAATCGCGTGCCTGCAAGGCGAGGTCACGCTGCGGCTGGGCTGCAAGCCGCACGGCACGGCCATCGACGGCGGCGTGCGGCTGGAGGGCGACGGGCCGCCGGTCGACGTCGATCTGGTGCTCGCCGCCGCCGGCCGCCCGCCCAACCTGGACGCGCTCGACCTCGAGGCGGCGGGGCTGACTCCGGGCGAGCATGGCGTGCCGGAGTTCGACCACCGAACGAAGCGGGTGGGCGACACCAGCGTCTGGATCGCCGGCGACGCGAACGACTGGCGCCCCGTGCTGCACGAGGCCGCCCACGCCGGCCGCATCGCCGGACGCGGCGCGGCTGGACGGAGCGCGAAGGACGACCCGGCGCTGCTCACGAACCTGGCGATGGTCTATACGGAACCGGGGATCGTCACCGTCGGCACGGGCTTCTGCGATCTGCCCGAGGGCGCGCGGATCGGATCGGCCCGGATGATCGGCGGCCGCGCCGAGATCGACGGCCACCAGGGCGGTCTGGTGCGCGTCTATGCCGACGCCGATTGTACGCTGATCGGCGGCACCATCGTCGCCCACGCCTCCGAGCACCTGGGCCACGAACTGATGATCGCGGTGGCGCGGGGGATGACCGCCGAGGCGTTCATGGCGCTGCCGTGGTATCACCCGTGCTACGAGGAGGTGCTGCGGGACGCGGTGCGGGACTTGATGGGCTGAGGCGTGTGGAGGTGGAGTGGCGGCGAGTGTGACCCAATCCCCACCACCCAGCCAGTCGCGGCCTGCTCCTGAAAGCCCTGCGTATGTTCAGGCGCAGCGCGGGGAGCGCCGGGCGCTCAGCTGATCCCCGCCAGTGCCTCGGCCTGCTGGCGAAACTTGGCAACCAACTCAACCATAGGCTCGCGCGCGGCACGCGGGGCAGTCTTCAGAGAGCCGGCGTTGAACGGCGGCTGGGGATCATATTCGCTCATCAGCTGGGTGCACTCGGCATAGGTCCGGTCGCGCAGCTCGGCGACCATCGTCAGCCCGAAGTCGAGCCCCGAGGTGACGCCGGCGCCCGTGATCCGGTTGCGATCTCGCACCACGCGGGCATCTGTGGGAATCGCGCCGAACCCGGCGAGCGCGTCGCGGCACGACCAGTGCGAGGTCGCCTTGTAGCCTTTCAGCAGCCCGGCCGCGCCGAGGATGAGCGAGCCCGAGCAGACGCTGGTGACATACTTCGCTCGCGCGCCACGGTCCTTTATGAACGCGAGCGTCGCAGCGTCCCGTGCGGCTGCGATCGTCCCGTCGGTGCCGCCAGGAGCGAACAGAACGGTGAGGTCGCGCGGGCACGTCTCGAACGTTGCATGCGGGATGATGGTGACGCCAGCGTCGCTGGTGACCGGTTCGAGCGTTTTGGCCACCAGCAAGACCTTGGCGCCCATCATCGAACCAAACATCGACTGCGGTCCGATCAGGTCCATGACGGTCATGCCGGGGTACATGAGCATGGCAATCTGCTCGTCGCCCATCCAGTGCACCCCATCGCCGCGGCCCATATCGAAGGGCATCTTATGGTTCATCGGCGGGGCCATCGGAGCGGGCTTCAGCTCCTGCGCCAGCGTCTGTGCACGTGCGCCGGAAGCGGTGAAGGGCGCCATCAACGCGATGAGCGTGGCGGTGCGGCGGTCGATATCGGTCATCGTTGGCTTCCTTCAGAAACTGGCTTTGAGGGTTACATGGGCGGAGCGCGGCTGGATGGGAATGACGACGGGGAACGACAGATACTGGTAGGTATCGAACGCCTTGCGCCCGCCGAGATTAACCGCTGAGACTGCGATCGTGAACCGGCCGATGTCGTAGGCGGCCTGCGCATCCAGCACCGCATAGCCCGGCACGCTCACGCTGTTCGGCAAGGTGATCTCTCGGGCGGTGAAGGCGGTGACGCCACCCCCGACCGATAGACCCTTGGCGGCCCCGTTCAGGACCCGATAGCGCGCAGCGACCCGCCCGCTGTGCCGGGGCACCCGCGGCAGCCGGTCGCCGACGGGGATGATCGTGTCCTCCGTCACCTTCGCATCGGTATAGGCATAGGTGCCGAGCAGGGAGAAAGCGGGCGTCGGCTCCCAGATGACGTCCGCCTCCACACCTCGCGCGCGCTGCGCGCCGCTCTGGATCGCATAATGGATGTCGTCGGGATCGGGCGTGGCGACATTGCGCCGCGTCTGGTCGAACACGGCGATCGTACCCGAAAGCCCGGTTTTTGGCACCGCAAGTTTCACGCCGCCCTCGATGTTGCGTGATATCTCGGGTTTCGGCGGCGTCGCGCTCACCACGCCGAACGCGCCGCGGAACGCGGTCGCATAGGCGGCGTAAAGCGCCACGCCAGGCACGAGATCGAGCGTTGCCCCGATCCTGGGCGATACTCGGTGGAAACTCCGATCGGTGCCTTGTTCCAGTTCCCGGAACTCAAGCTGGGTGAATCGAAGCGATCCGGTCAGATGTAGAGGCCCGTATGCCGCCTGGTCCTGCACGTAGCCCGCGATCGTCTCGTATTGATCGGTCTGCGAGATGCTGAGGGCGGCCCGCGCTCCAAACCCAAGCGTGTAGCTCGGGTGGGCCAGGTCGAGCACGCCGACAGGCACGCCGTCGAAGCCGAGGTCCGATGCGAAGTCGGTGTGGTCGTAGTTGACGCCCGCCAGCAGGTCGTGGCGGCCGCCAAGCATGTCGACCTGGGCCGACAGGTTCGCGTCGAACGTGGCCTCTTTCACCGGAGTCACCAGAGCGATCGTTAGGATGGGATAGACGGTCGGCGTGGCCGGATCGGGCGGGTAGAACTCCGGATAGAGGAAGCTGCCATTGTCGTAGCTCTTGCTGTCGTAATAGCGTCCGCTGACGCTCAGTCGCACGTCGTCGCTCAACCCGTGGCGCAGCACGGCCGTCGCCAGCTTGTTGCTGATTGTCGTGCGCGGCTGGTCGACCGGCGCACCGGGAAAGGCGTTGCGGTCGATCTGGCCGGCCAAAGCCTGATCGGCGGGGATGCCGGAATATTCGAGCTGGCTGCGCCGATTGAACTGGCCCTCGATCAGGAGGTCGGTCCTGGGGCCGAGCTGGAAGGAGATGCTCGGCTGCACGGACCAGCGGTCGGCCTTGACCCGGTCGATCCAGCTGCCGTTGCGCTGATACTCGCCGGTGATGCGCGCGGCGATCCCGGCACCGAGCGGCGCGTTCAGGTCGGCATAGGGGTCGACGGTCCCGAAGCTGCCGGTGCGGAACGCCACGGTTCCGCCGAGCTTGTCGTCTGGCCGCACGGACTCGATGTTGATGAGGCCGCCCAGCGGCGTTCCCACACCGCCTGCGTAAAGCGTCGAGGTCGGCCCTTTGACCACGTCGATTCGCTCGACACCGACCAGACTCGTCGGGTCGTTGGCGGCTTGCGTCGCCCCGTACATGGGTAGACCGTCCAGGTAAATCTCGGCCGGGAAGCCGCGCACGATCGGGCTGGTGAACAGTGCCTCCTCCGGTCTGGTCGGGGTGACGCCTGACACGTTCACCAGAGCGTCGCCGAGCGTGCGGCGATCCTGCTCCTGAATCAGCGCGCGGGTGATGACCTGAACCGACTGCGGTATGTCGATCAAGGGAGTAGGCGTCTTCGTCGCCGTCGTCGTGTCCTCAACGCCGTAACCGTCTCGGGTGCCGGTCACCACGATGCCGGGCAGCCAGCTGTCGGAGGGTAATGGGGAGGGCTCGTCCGGCTGCGCAAGCGCGGGGGTCGCTGTGAACAGCGGCAGGGTGGCCGCGGTGAGGCGGCGGGTCAGTGGATGGAACACGGGGGGGATGGTCCTGATCAGGCGGGCCGCTCTCCGGGGAGCGACCTGCGAAGTACGGGTCGGGCGATCAGGCGGTGAGCGGTGGTCCTTGGGCAGGCGGACGCAGGTGAGGCGCGAGGGGCGGCGGCGGCGGACCGCGTGCGGTCGGGCGATCGTGGCGGTCGTGGCTGACGAGGGCCGGCACCAAGAGCACGGGCGGAGGCGCGTTTACGGCGGGCGCGCTCAGGCCGGCGAAGGCGCATGGTGTGGACGCCGGGTGGTCGGGAGCCTTGTGGCCGGATTGGCCCGGCCCGGTCATAGTGCTCTCGACCGAACCCATGCCGGTGCAGATGGTGATCGCGATCCCCTGCCCGCCCGTTGCCGGCATGAACCCGGCGGGCACCAGCGCTCGGATGGCGAAAGCCAGGAGCAGCGCCACGGCGATCGGTCCCGAATGGCGATGCAGGAGGCGGCGGAGCGGAGTCACGAGGGGTTTTTAAGCGGCGGCGGTTCCTTCGTCACGCGTTCAGATGCACTCACGGCCGAAGCAGAGTGGCCTCCTGTGATCGATCCGCGTCAGCTTATCGTCGCCCCTGCCGAGAAGCTGCCCGTCCGCTTCCAGCCAAGACTTGCAAACGCGGAGGTGGTCCCGGGTCATGCGCCGCCTACCCTCTTCGCACCCCCCATCTTGCCTCCCCTCTCCCACCCGCATAGCCTCTCCCCAGCGGAGCCGCCGATCACGGGCGGCCCGGATGGAGACGCCACGCGGATGCCCTTTCCCGCCATGACCCTGCCGGAGATCGAGGCGCTCCTCACCGCACCCGGCCAGCCCTTCGAGGTGCGGGACGAGGTGATCCGGGGCGTGCCCACGCGGGTCTGGGCGAACATCCCGCCGACCTTCCGCGACCTCTACGCCACTGCCCGGTCGCATGGTGATCGCACCTTCCTGGTGCTCGACGACGAGCGCGTGAGCTACGACGCCTGGGGCCGGGCGACGGCGCGGCTGGCGGGCTGGCTGGTGGACCACGGCGTCCGGCCGGGCGACCGGGTGGCGATCGTGATGCGCAACCTGCCCGAATGGCCGGTCGCCTTTTTCGCCGCCGTCATGATCGGCGCGATCACGGTGCCGCTCAACGCCTGGTGGACCGGCGCGGAGCTGGCCTACGGGCTGGAGGATTCCGGCGCCGCCGTGCTGATCGCGGACGGCGAGCGGTGGGACCGGATCGCGCCGTCCGCCGCGCCGCCGACGGTGCTCGTCGCACGGGCTACGGGCGCACTCGAACGGGGGGTTTCGCTGGAGGATGTGATCGGCCGGCCGGGCGAGTGGGCCGCGCTCCCCGACGCCCCCCTGCCGCCCGCAAACCCGCGCCCGGACGACGATGCGACCCTATTCTACACCAGCGGCACCACCGGCCATCCCAAGGGCGCGGTCGGCAGCCACCGCGCGATGCTGACCAACATCGGCTCGACCGGCTGGGCCGGCGCGCGCTCGGCGCTGAGGCGGGGCGAGGTGCCGCCGGACCCCGCGCCCAAGGTGCTGCTGGTCGTCATCCCGCTGTTCCACGTCACCGCCTGTTCCGCGACCCTGATGGGCGCGATGATGGGCGGCCACACGCTCGTCTTCATGCGCCGCTGGGACCCGGTCGACGCGTTCGGGCTCATCGAGCGCGAGGGGGTGAACCTGACCGGCGGGGTGCCGACCATCGCCTGGCAGTTGCTCGAACATCCCGAGCGCGGGCGCTTCGACCTCTCCTCGCTGGAGGCCGTGTCCTACGGCGGCGCGCCGGCCGCGCCCGAACTCGCGCGCCAGCTCCACGCCGTGTTCGGGGTGGCGCCCGGCAACGGCTGGGGGATGACCGAGACGACCGCGACCGTCACCAGCCATTCGGGCGAGGACTATCTGAACCGCCCCGACAGCGCCGGCCCGCCGGTGCCGGTCGCCGAGCTGCAGGTGCGCGGACCCGACGGCGTGACCGTGCTCCCGCCCGGCACCGTGGGCGAGCTGTGGGCGAAGGGGCCGCAGGTCGTGCGCGGCTATTGGAACAAGCCGGAGGCCACCGCCGCCACCTTCGTCGACGGCTGGTGCCGCACCGGCGACCTCGCCCGGCTGGACGAGGAGGGCTTCCTGTTCATCGTCGACCGCGCCAAGGACATGATCATCCGGGGCGGCGAGAACATCTATTGCGTGGAGGTGGAGAACGCGCTGTTCGACCACCCGGCCGTCACCGACGCCGCGCTGATCGGCCTGCCCCACCGCACGCTGGGCGAGGAGCCCGCCGCCGTCGTCCACCTCGCGCCGGGCGCGAGTGCGACCGCCGACGAGCTGCGCGCCTGGGTCGCCGAGCGGCTCGCCGCCTTCAAGGTGCCCACCCGCGTGGCCTTCAGCAAGGCGACCCTGCCGAGGAACGCCAACGGCAAGATCCTGAAGGGCGAGCTGAAGGCGCTGTTCGAGGAGGCGCAGGCCGAGCCTTGAGGTGAGGCGCCCGGTCGGTCGTCTATTGCCTCACGCGAGAGGGGCGGCTGGGGCGGAAAAGCGAAGTCGGTCATCAGCTCGAACTGCGCCGTCGTGGTCTTCTGTTGCACCGCGCGACGAGATCGGCGTTCTTGATCCTCGACGGATCGCAGCCCAGTAGCTTGCTGTCGGTCGTCGGATCGAACAGCGCGCGATCGCGGCGTCGTTTCTGATATCGAAGCAGCCACGTCACCGCCTTCAGTGAGATTCGACGGGCGCTTCCCCAATCTTGCTGTCGGACAGGAGGCGATAGCTCCACGGCGTCATTGCCATCCTGGTTTCCGGTGTGATCGAGACCCGCTTGCCATCCGAGAAATCGACATAGCGACCCACCGGCAATCTGTCGGTAAAGGCGACGGTCTGCGCTTCGGCGGAGAAATTGAACAAGGCCAAAACCTTGTTCCCGCCCTGCTGGCGCACGAACGAGAACACCTTGGTCGGCACGCTGTTCTCGACCTTGATCATCGGTGCTCCGTACTGACCGTTGGCGAGCGCCGGGTTGGCCTTCTTGAACGCGATCAGTTTCTTGATCAGAGCTCCGTCGGGGTGCTCGCGCCACTCGATCGGGTCGCGTTCGAAGAATTTCAGCCGCTTGGGATTGCCGGCTTCCTGACCATTGTAGATCAGCGGCATGGTGTCGGCGGCGAAGGTCAGGGCCATCATCGCCGGCAGGGCCGGACCGTAGACCTCCTGATCCGTGCCCTCCCAGGAGTTGGTGTCGTGGTTGCTGGTGTAGGCCAGCTTGTAGGCCTCGCGCGGCCAGGCGCTCTCGTGCCAGCTGAAATAGCCGTAGAGCGCTCCGGTGTCGGCCTTCCCCTCCGCGATCGCGCGCATGGCCTCGGTCAACTTCCAGGCGTAGGTCGCGTCGAAGGCGCGCCGGTGGAACTCCGGATACTCCCATTCGGCGAGCAGGAAGACCGGCTTGATCGCCTCCAGTTCCCGGCGCGCGTTCTCCCAGAACTGGATCGGGACGCCGCCGGCGAAGTCGGCGCGGAAGCCGTCGACGCCCGCCTCCCGCACCCAGAACTTCATCGCTTCGGTCATGTACCGGCGCAGACCGGGCTTCGAATAGTCGAGGTCGATGATGTCCGACCAGTCGAACCACGGGGTCGGCCGGAAGTCGCCCTTCCAGTCGCGATCGTACCAGTCGGGGTGCCCGGTCGAGAGCGGGTTGTCCCAGGCCGAGTGATTGGCGACCCAGTCGAGGATGACGTGCATCCCCTGCGCGTGCGCGGCGGCGACGAAGGCCTTCAGATCCGCCATCGTCCCGAACTCCGGGTTCACCCCGAAATAATCCGCGATGGAATAGGGGCTGCCCAGCGTGCCCTTGCGGTTGGTCTCGCCGATCGGGTGAATCGGCATCAGCCAGATGATGTCGACGCCCAGGGCCTTCAGTCGCGGCAGCTGCGCCTGGGCGGCGACGAAGGTGCCTTCGCGCGTGAACTGGCGGGTGTTGAGCTCGTAGAGGACGGCGTTGCGGGTCCAGTCGGCGTGCTCGAGCTGGACGTACGGCTCAGGGGTGTCGACGGCGCGCGGGGTCAGGTCCACTCCGGTCTGGGCGGCGAGGGGGGTGGCCGCTCCCAGCAGCAGCATCGCGGCGAGGCGGACAGGCTTGATCATGGCATTGTGGCTCCTTGGGTGTCGTCCCGGCGAACCCGCGTCATCGCCGCCGCGGCGAGCACCATGACCCCCGCCGCAATCAGCATCGCCCACACCGGTTCGTCGGGAAACAGGCCGCGCACCACCCCGCCCATCACCGTCGAGACGATCAGCTGGGGCAGCACGATGAAGATGTTGAACAGGCCCATGTAGATGCCGAGCTTGGCGGGCGGCAGCGTGGCCGCCAGGATCGCATAGGGCATGGTCAGGATGGACGACCAGGCGATGCCGATCAGCACCATGGAGGCGATCAGCGTCTGCGGATCGCGGATCACGAGGAACGAGGCGAAGCCGACGGCGCCCGACAGCAGCCCGACGATGTGGGTGGCGGGCGCGCCGATCCGCTGGGCGAGTCGCGGCAGCACGAAGGCGAAGAGCGCGGCGACGCCGTTGTAGATGGCGAACAGGATGCCGACCCAGTTGGCGCCGTCGTTGTAGGCTGCGCTCGCCGTGTCGCTGGTGCCGTAGACGTGCTGGGTGACGATCGGCGTGGTGTAGATCCACATGATGAACAGCGCCGACCAGGTGAAGACCTGGACCAGCGCGAGCCGGCGCATGGTGGACGGCATCCGGGTCAGGTCGGACAGGATCTGGGTCATCGCGCCGTCGGTCCGCCCGGCGCGGATCGCGCGCGCGGAGGCGAGGGCGGCGACCCCGAACAGCACCATCATCCCGCCCAGGACGTAGACCGGCTTGTCGAGCCCGAACAGCGCGACCGCCGCGACGACGGCGGCACCGGCCAGTATCCAGAGCATCGCGTGGGGCGGGGCGACGACCGGCCCGTGCTCGGCGATCCCGGCTGCGGGCGGCGCAAAGGCGCGCAGCTCCTCGGGGGAATATTCCCGGGCCGTGACGACCGTCCACAGCACGGCCAGGAAGATCGCGGCGGCACCCAGATAGAAGGACCAGCGCACCGCCTCGGGGATCGCGCCGGCGGGCGCGGTGCTCGCCATCCCCATCGCGCTCAGCGCGTAGGGCGCCACCGATCCGACCACCGCGCCGACGCCGATGAAGGCGGTCTGGAAGGCGTAGCCCGCCGTTTGCTGGCTGGAGCCGACCATGTCCCCCACGAAGGCGCGGAACGGCTCCATCGAGATGTTGAGCGAGGCGTCGAGCAGCCACAGCAGCACCGCCGCCGTCAAGAGGACGCCGGCGTTGGGAAAGCCGCAGAGCGCCAATGCGGCGAGCGTCGCGCCGACGAAGAAATAGGGCCGCCGCCGGCCCCAGCGGCCCCAGGTGCGGTCGCTGTAATGGCCGATCAGCGGCTGGACGAGCAGCCCGGTGACCGGGCCGGCGATCCACAAAAAGGCCAGATCGTCGATCGAGCTGCCGAGCGACTGGAAGATGCGGCTGACGTTGGCGTTCTGCAGCGCGAACGCGATCTGGATGCCGAAGAAGCCGAAGGAGATGTTCCAGAGTTGTCCGGGACCGAGCCGCGGCTTGTCCGCCATCCGGGTTCCCTCTCCAGGGTCGGTGCGCACTTGCGGCGTGTTCGAGGCGGCCGATCCGTTCACGTCGGCTCGTGTGTGGCGGGCCTCATCCCCCGCAGGACTCGCGCACGATCAGATCCGTCGGCAACCGCTGGCTGCGCATTTCCGTGTCCGCGCCGGCGGCCAGCAGCTTGGTGACCAGCATCCGCCCGGCGCGCGCGGTGTCCTGCAGCACGGTGGTGAGCGCCGGACGGCTGAGACGCGCGAACGGAACGTCGTCATAGCCCACCACCGAGACGTCGTCCGGCACCTGGACACCGTGGTGCAGCAGCGACCGGATCGCTCCGAGCGCGATCAGGTCGCTGGCCGCGACGATGCCGTCGAACGCCACCCCCTTGGCCAGCAGCGCGTCGATCACCGCTCCGCCCGACTCGACCGTGAAGGAGGCGGGCACGATCAGCTCCGGGTCGATCGGCAGGTCCGACTGCTCCAGCGCCTCCCGGTAGCCCGACAGGCGTTGCGTCACCTCCGGCGCCTCGCTCTCGCCCAGATACACGATCCGCCGCCGTCCCATGCGGGCCAGGTGCCGGGTGGCGCGGCGTCCGCCGACGAGGTTGTCCGAGCCGATCGAGCAGTACATCTGATCGGGCAGCTGCGCGCCCCAGACAGCGAAGCGGGTCTCGGTCCGGGCGAGCCGGTTGAACTCGGCGTGGAGCGAGCTCTGACCCAGGAAGACGATGCCGTCGGCGCGGCTGGTCGTCATGGCGGCGGACAGGTCGTCGTATCCGGTCGGCATGAAGTGGCTGATGACCAGGTCGCAGCCCCGCTCGCGCGCGGCGTCGGCGACGCCGGCGAGGAGTTCGAGGAGGAACGGGTCGTCGATCAGCGTGTCGCGGCCCTGCGGGCGCGGCACGACGAGCGCGACCGTGCCGGCGGCGCCGATCGGCCCCTGCGTCAGGGCGCGCCGGAAGGGATAGCGGTGCTCCTTGGCGAGCTTCCAGATCAGCTGCTTGGTGCGGCTGCTGACGGCGGGATTGTCGCTGAGCGCGCGGCTGGCGGTCGCGGTCGACACGCCGGCCATCCTCGCCAGGTCCTCGAGCCGGGTGCTACCGCGCGCCACGCAGCAAATCTTGCAGGTTGTCCATGGCGGCAGGTTGCGCAGTCTTCCGACGACTTTTCAAGTGCCTTGCGAAAGAATAGGGATTGTGGCGATGGGCGAGGCACAAAAGTTGCGCTGCGCGTCCGGTGAAAGGAGAGCGATGGCCACGGCTTGGGCGAACGCGCCGCGACCGCCCGCGCTCTCGGGCGTCACCCGCGCGCGGTTCGAGGAGGACATCGTCCCCGCCGCACGCCCCGTGCTGCTGAAGGGGTTGGTCGGAGATTGGGGGATCGTCGCGGAGGGACGGCGGTCCAACCAGGCGCTGGCCGACCAGCTGGTCGCCCACGCGACCGTCCAGAGCGTCACGGCCTGGTTCGCCGCGCCCGAACTGCGCGGTCGCTTCGGCTATTCGGACGACGTCGCGGGGTTCAACCACGAGCGCCGCATCGTCACGCTCGCCGACCTGCTCGCCTATCTGATCGCCCATGGCGACGATCCCGCCGCGCACACCGCCTACGCCGGCGGCATCCCGCTGCCGAAGGTCGCGCCCGCCCTGCTGGCGCACCTGCCGATGCCGCTGCTGGATCCGCAGCGCGAGAGGCTGGTGTCGCTATGGGTGGGCGGGCGCAGCCGGACCGCGGCGCATTGGGACGTGCCCCAGAACCTGGCCTGCGTCGTCGCCGGGCGGAGACGCTTCACGCTGTTCCCGACCGACCAGGTGGCCAACCTCTATGTCGGCCCGCTCGATTTCACGCTGGCCGGCCAGCCCACCAGCCTGGTCGATATCGTCGAGCCCGATCTCGAGCGGTTTCCCAAGTTCCGCGAGGCGATGGCGGCGGCCCTCGTCGCCGAGCTGGAACCCGGCGACGCGCTCTATCTGCCCAGCCTGTGGTGGCATCACGTGGAGTCGCTCGATCCCTTCGGGGCGATGGTCAACTTCTGGTGGCGCGACGGGCCGGACTGGCTGATGACGCCGCTGTTCACCCTGTTCCACTCGCTGCTGACGCTGCGCGACCTGCCGCCCGCCGAGCGGGCGGCGTGGCGGGTGTTCTTCGACCACTACATCTTCCAGACCGGCGGCGACCCGTGGGAGCATCTGCCGGAGTCCGCGCGCGGGCTGTTCGGCGCACTGACGGAGGACAAGCGCCGCCAGCTCAAGGCCATGCTCGCGGCTCCCCTGCGGTGAGCGGACCGGCGGACCGCGGACTGCGCCGGATCGTCATCGTCGGCGGCGGATCGGCGGGGTGGATGGCGGCCGCCGCGCTCGCCGACATGGTGCGCGGCGACTGCCGCATCGCGCTGGTCGAATCCGACGCGATCGGCACCGTCGGCGTCGGCGAGGCGACGATCCCGCCGATCAAGAACTTCCTGCAGTCGCTGGGCATCGACGAGGCCGAGTTCGTCCGCGCGACCGGCGCGAGCTTCAAGCTCGGCATCCGGTTCGAGGGCTGGTCGCGGCCGGCCGAGCGCTACTTCCACCCGTTCGGCACCCACGGCATCGGCTTCGACCGCGTGCCGCTGCACCAGTATTGGCTGCGCGAGACGCTGGCGGGCGGGGCCGAGCCGCTGGACGAGCTGGCGATGGCGTGGGCGGCGGCGAAGCGCGGCCGCTTCGCCCGCCCGTCGCGCGACCCCCGGATGGTGCAGTCCACCTTCGACTACGCCTATCATTTCGACGCCGGCCTCTTCGCGCGCCACCTGCGCGGCTATGCGGAGGCGCGCGGCGTCGAGCGGATCGAGGGGCGCGTGGCGGATGTCGCGCTCGATGGCGAGAGCGGCTTCGTCACCGGGGTGGCGCTCGACGACGGTCGCCGCGTGGAGGGCGACTTCTTCATCGATTGCAGCGGCTTTGCCGGATTGCTGATCGGACGCGCGCTGGGCGTCGGCTATCGGGACTGGAGCCGCTGGCTGCCCTGCGACCGGGCGGTGGCGGCGGGGTGCGCGATCACCGGCCCGCGCGCGCCCTACACGCGCGCCCTCGCGGGGCCGGCGGGTTGGCAGTGGCGCATCCCGCTGCGGCACCGGATGGGCAACGGCCATGTCTATTGCAGCGCGTTCACCAGCGACGACGCCGCCACCGCCGCGCTCGTCGAAGCGATGGACGCCGAGCCGCTCGCGGAGCCGCGCCGGCTGCGCTTCACGACCGGCCGGCGCGAGGCGTTCTGGCACGGCAACTGCCTGGCGCTGGGCCTCGCGGCGGGCTTCATGGAGCCGCTCGAATCGACCAGTCTGCATCTGGTGCAGAGCGGGATCACGCGCTTCCTGGCGCTGTTCCCCGACCGCGACTGCGAACCGACCGCGACGCGCGAATACAACCGCGTGACGGCGAAGGAATACGAGCGCGTCCGCGACTTCCTGATCCTCCATTACCACGCCAATCTGCGCGACGAACCGCTGTGGCGGCATTGCCGCGAGACGCCGCCGCCCGACAGCCTGGCCCACAAGATCGAACACTATCGCGCGGCCGGGCGGATCGTCGCGTCCCAGTTCGAGCTGTTCCAGAACGCCAGCTGGGCGGCGGTGTTCGCCGGCCAGGGCGTCATCCCGAGACGCTACGACCCGCTGGTCGACCAGCGCCCGCACGTCGATGCCGCCGCCCGGCTGGCCACGCTGAGGCGCGTCATGGGCGAGGCGGCGGAGGCGATGCCCTCCCACGACGAGGCCCTCAGCCGCCTCGCCGACGCTTGAGCGGCCGCCCGCAATTCGTTTGCGACGCAAATATTGCAGAAATGCTTCTAGGGCTTGCAACGGGGCGGCAGTTGGAGCTAGGCCGTGGTTCTACGGAGAAACCGATCGTCGAGACGCGATACAATCGCACCGCGACCGGAGTGAGGGAGGATGAGATGAAAAGTTTTCAGGGAATGAACGCAATATTTGCAACTCCATTCGAGTCGAGTCGGCGCGCGGCGGATCTCCGCCACCCCGCGGTGAGCGCCGTGGCGCTCTGTGTGGCCCTGCTCGCCGCCGGCGTGCCCGGCGAGGTTCGTGCCCAGGACAGCGGGCCGACCACCAACGTTCCCAGCGTGCCCGATCCGGACTCCACCGACACGCCGGGCGGACCGGAGGCCGAGTCCGGCGAAGAGCCGCAGGCAGAGGGCATCGTCATCACCGGCTTCCGCGCCGCGCTCGCCAACGCGATCGAGGAGAAGCGCCGGTCCGACCAGATCGTCGAGAGCATCTCGGCCGAGGACATCGGCAAGTTGCCGGACAACTCCATCGCCGAGTCGATCGCTCGCCTGCCCGGCCTGACCGCGCAGCGCGTCGACGGCCGCGACCAGGTGATCTCGATCCGCGGCTTCTCGCCCGACTTCGCCACGACGCTGCTCAACGGCCGCGAGCAGGTGACCACCGGCGACAACCGCGCGGTGGAGTTCGACCAGTACCCCTCCGAGCTGCTGGGTCAGGTGGTCGTCTACAAGACGCCCAGCGCCGGCCTGATCGGCCAGGGCCTCTCCGGCACCATCGACCTGCGCACCATCCGGCCACTCGCCTACGGCAAACGCGTGATCGCGGCGAGCGTGCGTGGCGAGTTGGTGACCAAGGGCAAGCTCAACGCCGACAGCACCAACAAGGGCTATCGGGTCAGCGGCACGTATATCGACCAGTTCGCCGGCGACACGATCGGCGTGACCCTGGGCGTGGCGCACAGCCAGATCCCCTCGCAGTTCGAGCGCTACAACGCCTGGGGCTATCCCACGTTCGACGGCAACAACCCGACCTATGGCGAGGACCCGGACGGCGACGGCAACTTCACCGTGCGGCCGGAATACGCGGCCGCGCAGGGCAAGTTCATCCTGGGTGGGGCCAAGCCGTTCGTGCAGTCGAACAAGCTGACCCGCACCGGCGTGATCGGCACCGTGGAGTGGGCGCCGACGACCGAACTGACCGTCATCGCCGATGGCCTCTACACCGACTTCAAGGAGGAGCAGGCGCTGCGTGGCATCGAGCTGCCGCTTTACTGGGGCAACGCCGTGCTGCAGCCGGGCTTCACCACCGATGACACCTCGGTGACGTCGGGCACGTGGGGTCACGTCAAGGGTGTCGTCCGCAACGACTATGTGGAGCGCAAGGCGACCATTCTGTCGGGCGGCCTTAACCTGTCCTACACGGCGGACCAGTGGACTTTGATCGGCGACGCCAGCTACTCGCGGGTGACGCGCGACGACACCTATATCGAGACCTACGCCGGCACATCGCGCGGCGCGGGCAATGGTCCCTTTGACACGCTGGGCTTCGAGACCCAGCCCAACGGGATCACCACCTTCAGCTCGACGCTCGACTATGCCGACCCGACGCTGATCAAGCTCACCAGTCCGCAGGGCTGGGCGGATGGCCCGAGGCCGGGCTCGGTGCCCGGCGGGCAGGACGGGTTCTTCAGCGCGCCGCACGTGCGCGACGAACTCTACGCCTTCCGGGGCAGCGCCCAGCGCGATCTGGGCGACGGCTACACGGTCGAGGTCGGCGCCAACTACACGGCGCGCAGCAAGCAATACGTCCCGACATCCCTGTTCCTGGCGGCCCAGGCGAATATCGACGATCCGACTCACTCCACCAGCGTTACAGTGCCCGACCAGTACTACCTTGGGACCACGAACCTCAGCTACCTGGGAATACCGGGCCAGGTCAGCTTCGACCCGGTCGGCCTGGTGAACGACGGCATCCTGGCGAAGCTGATCGCCGCCAACGAGCCGGTCGAGTTCAACACCTGGGATCTGCAGGAGAACGTGGCGACCGGCTGGCTGCGTCTGGGCTTCGACACCCCGTCGGGCGAGGTCGGTCGCTTCTCGGGCAATCTGGGGGCGCAGGTCGTCTACACCGACCAGTCGTCCGACAGCTTCTCAAATCTCACCGGCACGGCCGCTCCCAACTCCGGGGGCGCGAAGTACGTCGACATCCTGCCCAGCATCAACCTGAGCATGCGCTTCAATGAAAAGAACGTGCTGCGCGTCGGGCTCGCGCGCACACTGGCGCGCGCCCGGATGGATCAGTTGAAGGCGTCACTCAACTACGGCACCAATCCGGCGCGGGAGACCTCCACGGACCCCTTCAACGCCTTCTATTCGGCCGGCGGCGGCAATCCCGGGCTGAGGCCCTGGAGGGCGACCGGCGCCGACCTGTCCTACGAGCATTATTTCAGTCGCGATTCTTATTTCGCACTCGCTGGATTCTACAAATATCTCGACACCTACATCTACGACCAGAAGGTGATCTTCGACTTCGCGGGCGCGCCGACCAACGGTGCCGATCCGGCCACCACGCTGGGCGTCATCACCCAGCCGGTCAACGGATCGGGCGGCACGCTCTATGGCGCAGAGGTCTCGGCGACACTCCCGTTGAGCCTGTTCACCCATGTGCTCGATGGGTTCGGCGTGCTCGGCAGTTATTCCTATACGCAGTCCAACGTTCAGGCGAACCCGGGCAACCCGACTCAGCCGTTGCCAGGACTGTCCAAGCACGTGGCCAACGCCACGGCTTTCTTCGAAAAATGGGGGTTCTCGGCGCGCGGCAGCGTCCGCTATCGCTCCAAGTTCCTGGCCGAGGTCATCTCGCTCGGGCCGGGCGCACGCAATCGCCTGGCGCGGGGAGAGACGATCGTGGATGCGCAGATCGGCTACGAGTTTCAGAGCGGACCGCTCGAGGGTCTCGGCATCCTGGTGCAGGGCCAGAACCTGACCAGCGAGCCGTTCGTGACGGAGGATTCGGCCAACGGCCTCGTCATCGACTCGAACGATTATGGCCGCCGCTTTCTGGCCGGCATCTCGTACAAGTTCTGATGGACGCGCTCGCCGCCGGTAATCCGCCGGCGGCCATGCCATAGGGCTCCTGCGAATGATCGAACCCCTGCGCCGCATCGTGATCGTCGGCGGCGGCACGGCGGGCTGGATTGCGGCCGCCATGCTCGCCCGCTTCGTGCCGCGTGCGACCCGGATCGAACTGGTCGAGAGCGACGCGATCGGCACCGTGGGAGTGGGCGAGGCGACGATCCCGCAGATCCGGCTGCTGACCGCCGGCCTTGGCCTGGACGAGGACGCGCTGCTGCGCGAGACCCAGGGCACGATCAAGCTGGGGATCGAATTCGTCGATTGGCTGCGGCCCGGCCACCGCTACATGCACGCCTTCGGGCCGGTCGGACGCGGCCAGGGCGTGACGCCGTTCCATCACCACTGGCTGCGCGGGCGGGCGCTTGGCGTCGCGGACGATCTCGGTGCGTACAAGCCGACCGAGGTGGCGGCGCGCGCGGGGCGCTTTGCCCGGGCACCGCACGCTCCGGCCTTGGCCTATGCCTACCATTTCGACGCGTCGCTGTTCGCGCAGGTCCTGCGCCGCACGGCGGAGGCGGCGGGCGTGACGCGCACCGAGGGGCGCATCGACGGTGTCGCACGGGCCGACGATGGCGACATCGCCGCGGTGATGCTGGAGGACGGCCGCCGCGTGGCGGGCGACTTCTTCCTCGACTGTTCGGGCTTCCGGTCGCTGCTGCTCGGCGAGGCGCTGGGTGTGCCCTACGAGGACTGGACCCGGTGGCTGCCGTGCGACCGGGCCGTGGCGGTGCCGTGCGCCGCGCGCGGCGACCCCGATCCGTTCACCCGCGCCTCCGCGCGCGAGGCGGGGTGGCAGTGGCGCATCCCGCTGCGGCACCGCACCGGCAATGGTCATGTCTACTCGTCGACACACCTGTCCGACGACGAGGCGGCGGCGACGCTGCTCGCCAATCTGGACGGCGAGCCGCTCGCCGATCCCCGCGCGCTGTCCTTCACAGCCGGCAAGCGCGCGCGGTTCTGGGAGCGCAATGTCGTCGCGCTCGGTCTCGCTTCGGGCTTTCTGGAACCGCTGGAGTCCACCAGCATCCACCTTGTCCAGTCGGCGGTGGCACGCCTGCTGGCGCTGTTCCCGTCCCGGCGCGACGATCCGGCCGCGCGCGATGCCTACAACCTCCAGACCCATTTCGAGTGCGACCGCATCCGTGACTTCCTGGTGCTGCACTACCACGCCACCCGCCGCGCGGGTGCGTTCTGGGAGGGTTGCCGCGCCACGCCGCTGCCCGATGGCCTAGCCGAAAAGCTGCGCCAGTTCCGCGCCGGGGGCCGCATCGTCCTCGACAGGGACGAGCTGTTCACCGAGCCCGGCTGGCTGCAGGTCCTGGTCGGACAGGGGATCGAGCCCGCGGCCTGGTCGCCGCTCGCCGAGGCGATGGAGACGGACGACCTCGCCCGTTTCCTCGCCGCGACCCGCGACGAGATCGCGCAGCAGGTGCGGCGGCTGCCCCCTTACGCCGCCCACCTCGCCTCCATCGGCGGGGCCGCATCTCCGGCGCGGACCATCGCGGCATGAGGCTGCTGCCGTTCCTCACGGGCCTGCTGGCGGCGATCCCCGCCGTGGCGCAGGATGTCCGGCAGCGCCCACCCGAGGACGAGGTGATCTATTTCGTCCTGCCCGACCGGTTCGACAATGGCGATCCCGGCAACGATCGCGGCGGATTGAGGGGCGACCGGCTGGCGACCGGGTTCGATCCCACCGACAAGGGGTTCTACCATGGCGGCGATCTCAAGGGACTGATCCGGCGGCTCGACTATCTGCAGGGGCTGGGCGCGACCGCGATCTGGGTCGGGCCGGTGTTCAGGAACAAGCCGGTGCAGGGACCCCAGGGGCAGGAGTCGGCGGGCTATCACGGCTATTGGATCACCGACTTCACCCGGGTCGATCCGCATCTCGGCACCGGCGCCGACTTCCAGGCGCTCGTCGACGCGGCGCATGCGCGCGGCATGAAGGTCTATATGGACATCATCGCCAACCACACCGCCGACGTGATCCAGTACAAGGCCTGTCCGGTGCAGGGGTGCGAGTATCGGACCATCGCCGACTACCCCTTCCAGCGGCGCGGAGGCGTCTCCGGCGCGCCGATCAACCCGGGCTTCGCCGGCGACACCGTGCGCACGGCGGAAAACTTCGCCAGGCTGACCGATCCGTCCTTCGCCTACGAACCCTATGTGCCGACGGCGGAGAGGACGGTGAAGGTGCCGGCCTGGCTGAACGACCCAATCTGGTATCACAATCGCGGCGACTTCGGCTTGGACGCGGAGAGCGCGCGCTACGGCGACTTCTCCGGCCTGGACGACCTGGCGACCGAGAACCCGCGCGTGGTGGCCGGCATGATCGCCATCTATGGCGACTGGATCGACCGCACCGGCATCGACGGCTTCCGCATCGACACCGCCAAGCACGTGAACCCGGAGTTCTGGCAGGCGTTCGTCCCGGCGATGCTGGCACGGGCAAAGGCGCGGGGCATCCCGAACTTCCACATCTTCGGCGAGGTCTATTCCGGCGCGCTGGATCCTGGCTATCTGGCGCAGTTCACGCGCCGCGACGGTCTGCCGGCCGTGCTCGACTTCGCCTTCCAGGTGGCGGCGCGCGACATCGTGACGGGCCGGACGGGAACCGACGTGTTCCGGACATGGATCGACGGCGACATCCTTTACCAGGGTGGCCCGGCGGCGGCGCGCCGGCTGCCGACCTTCCTCGGCAATCACGACATGGGGCGCATCGGGCACATGGTCGATCAGGCGCTGCCGACGATCCCCGAGGAGGAGCGGCTGGCCCGCGCGGCGCTCGCCCACGTGCTGCTGATGACCGCGCGCGGCGTGCCGACGATCTACTCGGGCGACGAACAGGGCTTCACCGGCGACGGCGGCGACCAGGCGGCGCGCGAGGACCTGTTCCCGAGCCGGGTCGCGAGCTACAACGACAATCGCCTGATCGGGTCGCGCGCCACCACCGCGGACGCCAATTTCGATCCCAAGCACCCGCTCTACCGGCTGATCGCGGATCTGGCCGGCGTGCGCGCCCGCTTCCCGGCGCTGCGTCGCGGCGCGACCGTCGTCCGGGCCGCCGAGAACACGCCAGGCCTGCTCGCCTTCTCCCGGACGGAGCCCGGCCAACCGGAGGTGCTGGTCCTGCTCAACAGCGCGGCCGAGCCGATCGTCCGCAACGTCGGGGTGGAGGTGGCCCACGGACACTGGTCCGGCGCATGGGCGCGGGACGGCTGCCCCGTCGAGGCGGTGGCCCCCGGCACCGTTCGCGTCACGCTCCCGCCGCTTGGCTATGCCATATGCGCCTTTTCGCCTTCCTCCGAGGACAATCCCTCTCCATGACGTCTCATGCACAGGCCCGGACCGAACCCCGGATCGAGACCGCGCCGGCCCCTTGGTGGAAGGGCGCGGCGATCTATCAGATCTATCCACGCAGCTTCGCCGATTCGAACGCCGACGGAGTGGGAGACCTGCCGGGCATCACGCGGCATCTGGACCACGTCGCCAGCCTGGGCGTCGACGCGATCTGGCTGTCGCCGTTCTTCCCCTCGCCGATGGCGGATTTCGGCTACGACATCTCGGATTATCGGGACGTCGATCCGATCTTCGGCACGCTGGCCGATTTCGACGCTTTGGTGTCTCGCGCACACGAACTGGACCTGCGCGTCGTCATCGACCAGGTCTACGTCCACAGTTCGGACGCGCACCCCTGGTTCGCCCAGAGCCGACGGGACCGCGCCAATCCACGGGCGGACTGGTACGTCTGGGCCGATGCCAGGCCCGACGGGTCGCCGCCCAGCAACTGGCAGTCGGTGTTCGGCGGCCCCGCTTGGACGTGGGACGCCCGGCGCGGCCAATACTACCTGCACAATTTTCTGAGTCGACAACCGCAGCTGAACGTCGCCAACCCGGCGGTGCAGGACGCGCTCCTGGAGGTGGCGCGCTTCTGGCTCGAGCGCGGGGTCGACGGCTTCCGCATCGACGCGATCAACTTCGCGATGCACGATCCCGCGCTGAGCGACAATCCGCCCGCGCCCGACGACGGCCGGCCCCGGACCAGGCCGTTCGATTATCAGCGCCACATCCACAACCAGTCACAGCCGGGCATTCCGCTGTTCCTGGAGCGGTTGCGCGCGCTGTTGGACGGCTACGGCGCGACGTTCAGCGTGGCGGAGGTCGGCGGCGACGAGGCCGAGGCCGAGATGAAGGCGTTCACGCGCGGCGAGGATCGTCTCAACACCGCCTACGGCTTCGACTTCCTCTACGCCGACAGCCTGACTCCGGCGCGGGTCGCGCAGGCGATGTCGCGCTGGCCCGACGCGTCGGGCGTAGGCTGGCCGAGCTGGGCGTTCGAGAACCACGACGCGCCGCGCGCCATCTCGCGCTGGGCCGCGCCCGCCGATCGCGAAGCCTTCGCGCGCCTGAAGATGCTGCTGCTCGCCTGCCTGCGCGGCAACATCTTCCTTTATTACGGCGAGGAGCTGGGTCTGACCCAGGTCGAAATCGCGCCCGATCAGCTGCGCGATCCCGAGGCGATCGCCAATTGGCCGCTGACCCTGTCGCGCGACGGCGCGCGCACGCCGATGCCCTGGATCTCGGATGCGCCACAACTGGGCTTTTCCATCGCCGATCCTTGGCTGCCGATCGGACCGGATCACGCCGGATTGGCGGTCGACCGGCAGGAGGCGGAGCCCGGCTCCCTCCTGCGGCTGACGCGCAGACTGTTGGCGCTGCGCAGGGCCGAACCGGCGCTGCGGCTGGGCGCGATGGAGATCGTCGAAGCGAGCGACACGCTGCTGGTGTTCGCGCGGGCTCAGGGTGGCCAGCGCTTGCTGTGCGCTTTCAATTTCGACGATGCGCCGATTGAGTGGACCGCGCCCGGCAGGCCCGTGGCGGCGGTCAATGACGCCGAGCCGGGTCTGCTGCCGCCGAAGAGTGGACTGATCGTCCGTGTCGGGTTCGAAGGGGAAGAAATGTGACGGTGCCACGCAGTCTGTTTGCGGCGGCGGAGCCGTCGTGGACAGGAACGTCTCGTTTTTGGCGGTGGTCATCGGCCCGCTCCTGTGCAGTCGGCGCAAGTCCCGTTCCGCCGCCAACACTTTGCAAAACCGCATGTGCTCCTCAACTCGTGACCGCCCCTACAGCCACCCCTTGTCGCGCGCGATCCGCCCCGCCTCCAGCCGGTTGGCGGCGTCGAGCTTGCCGCACGCCTCCGACAGATAGTTGCGCACGGTGCCGGGCGACAGCGCCAGCGATCGCGCGATCTCCTTGTTCGACCGGCCCTCGGCGGCCAGGCGCAGGACGGCGCGTTCGCGGTCGGTCAGCGGGTCGGCCTCGGCGTCCCAGGCGCGCTCCGCCAGCTCGGGCGCGATCGAGCGGCCGCCGGCCGCCACCTGGCGCACCGCCTCGGCCAGCCGGTCGGGCGGGCTGTCCTTGAGCAGATAGCCGCTCACTCCGGCGTCGAGCGCGCGGCGGAGATAGCCGGCGCGGCCGAAGGTGGTGACGATGACCACCGCCGTGGCACCGTCGTCCCTCAGCGCGGCGGCCACCTCCAACCCCGTCAGGCCGGGCATCTCGATGTCGGAGACCAGCACGTCGGGGGTCAGCTCGCGCACCATCGCCAGCGCCGCCTCGCCATCGGGGGCGCGCCCGACGACGGCGAGGTCGGGTTCGAGGTCGAGCAGCGTCGCGAGTGCGCCCAGCACCAGCGCCTGGTCCTCGGCGACGACGATGCGGATCATGCGGGGACGATCGGCAGCACCGCGAGCACACGGGTGCCGGGCCGATCGCCCTCCACGCGCAGCGATCCGCCGGCGGCGGCCAGCCGCGCTCTCATGCCCGTGAGGCCGGCGCCCTCGCGGAAACTGCCGCCGGCACCATTGTCCTCCACCGTCAGCCGCGCCTCCGAATCCCTGTTCTCCACCGCGATGTGGCAGCGGCCCGCCTCCGAATGGCGCAGCACGTTGGTGACCGCCTCGCGCAAGGCCATCCCCAGCACCGCCCCGTGCTCGCCCTCCGGCAGCGTCTCCGCATCGGTGGTCGTCGCGATCCCGGCGGCGGCGAGCGCCGTGCGGGACTGGTCGAGTTCGCGCGCGAAGCTCGCGCCAGTCATGCCGCTCACCGCCGCGCGCACCTGCGCCAGCCCGTCGCGCGCCGCCTGCGCCACGTCGTGCATCTCGGCCCTCGCCCGGTCGGGATCGGTCGGCGTGAGACGCGCGGCCAGTTCCGCCTTCAGCGACACCAAGGTCAGCGTCCGACCGAGGAGATCGTGCAGGTCGCGCGCGATCCGCTCGCGCTCGGCGGTGCGGCTCAGCCGGCGGACCTCGTCCTGCGCAGCCAAGAGCGCGCGGTGCTGGTCGTCGATCTTGATGCGCGACACGGTGCCGACCCCGACCATCACGGCGAGCACCATGCCGACGGTCCAGAAGAACCACGGCTGGCGGGTCGCCAGCGCGAAGACGACCATCGCGACGCCGAATGCGATCACGGTGAGGGTCGCGCGGCGGGCGGGCCTGAGCTGCCCCGCCATCGCGCAGGCATAGACCGACACGACGCTCCAGCTGCCGCCCGCAAAGGCCAGCGCGAAGGAGATGAGCAGCACCAGGGTCGCCGAGGCCAGCAGCGTGCGCCCCTGCATGTAGGAGCCGATCAGGTAGACCGGCAGGAACACGGCCAACCCGACCGCCCCACCGATCAGCTGCGCCGTCGAGGGGCCGGGGCCAAGCCACGGCAGCACGAACAGCGGCAGGTAGATCAGCCACGGCCACGGCCCGCGCATGTCGACCAGCCGCCGCCAGCCGGTCGCGCCCTCCGTCCCGGATGCCGGATCGCTCATCGCGCGGTGTTCGGCCGCACGGCTCCGCCGGTCAAGCGGCGCTGCGCCGCCAGCCCGCCCAGGCCCAGGCGAGCGCGGCCAGCGTGAGCGCGGCCAGCGCACCCGCATGGACCCAGCCGGAGCCCGGCCGGGGGAAGCCCGCCGCCGACAATGCCAGCTCGCCCAGGTGATAGGACGGCATGACCCAGGCGAGCGACCGCATCCAGCCGGGCAGGCTCGTAATCGGCATCCACAGCCCGCCCACCACGGCCAGCGTCAGGAACAGCGCGTTGGCCGCGCCCACCGCCCCCTTCGACCCCAGCCGCATCCCCAGGCCGAAGCCGATCAGCGCGAAGGGGACCGACGAGGCGAGATGGAGCGCGATCATCATCGCCCAGCGCTCCGCGGGCAGCCGCGCGCCGCCGTAGACGCCGAGCGCATAGATGAGCGCCAGCGCCGCCGCGGTGACGCCGAGCGCGGCCACCAGCTTGGCCGCGACATAGGCTCCGGCTGGCAGCGGCGAGACCCGCTTGAGCTCGATCAGATTGGTCTCGCGCTCGATCGCCACCCCCGCGCCGAACCCGAACAGCGCCGGCCCGATGGCCGCGAACACGCCGAAGGTGGCGAGCGCGTAGGTGGTCGTCTCCACGTCCCCCTTGCTCATCGCGACCGCGAACAGGCCGTAGAAGGCGGCCGGCGTCAGCACGGTCGGGATCATGAACTGGGGCAGGCGCACGGACTTGCGGATCTCGGCCACGCTCTCGCGGGCGTAGAGGCCGAGGAGGGGGGCGGTGGCGGTGGTCATGGGATGGGGTCCTTTATCAAGGGGGTGGAGGCAAGAAAGCCCCTCGCCTTCAGGGGAGGGGTTGGGGTGGGGAGGTGCGCCAGGACGGAGGGGCGGGCACCGTGTGGTGTCTCGGCACGAAGAAACCCCTCCACCGCCTCGCGGCCCCCCTCCCCTGCAAAGGCAGGGGAGGAACAGAAGTGAGTTCCTCCCCGGCACGGGGAGGTGGCGCGAGCGAAGCTCGTGACGGAGGGGCTTGCCGAGGCTGATCGGCGGGTATCGGCTGTCCCGACGCACCTTGGGCGAACCCCTCCACCATGCTGCGCATGGTCCCCCTCCCCGTGCCGGGGAGGAATGCCAGGCCCCTCACGCCGCCACCTTCACCGGAACATGGCTCAGGCCCGCCAGCGCGTCCTCGAGCGTGGCGGCGGCGATGGTCAGGTCGGCGACGCGCGGATCGGCGGCCAGCAGCGCGCGCACGGTGGCGACCGCGTCGGCGGAGTGGAGCGTGCTGCTGGCGCCCTGCCGCTCCGCATCGCGCACGGCGGGGAGCGCGCGCAGCGCGTCGAGCCCGAGCGCGGTGCGGCAGCGGATGGTGCTGCCCGCGACCCGTGCCTTGATCGCGGCGGGCTTCGCGTCGGCGACGATGCATCCGCCGTCGATCACCACGATCCGGTCGGCGAGCGCGTCGGCCTCCTCCAGATAATGCGTCGTCAGCAGCACCGCCGCGCCGCCGTCGGCCTCGCCGCGCACGGTCGCCCAGAGCTGGCGGCGCGCCTCGTGGTCCAGCCCGGTGGTGGGCTCGTCGAGCACCAGGAGGTCGGGCCGGCCGCAGATCGCCAGCGCATATTGAAGGCGGCGCGACTGGCCGCCCGACAGCTGCCCGGCGCGGCGGCGCTCCAGCCCGGCCAGCCCGGCCATGGCGATGGTCTCGGCCACCGGGCGGGCGTCGGGGTAGTAGCCGGACTGAAGCCGGACCAGCTCCTCGACGGTCAGCACGTCGGGCAGGCCGGCGCTCTGCAGCATCACGCCCATGCGCGCGCGGGCGGCCGGTCGGCGCGGGTCGAGGCCGAACAGCTCGACCGAGCCGCCGTCCGCCGCCAGCCGCCCGATCAGCACGCCGACGCTGGTCGTCTTGCCCGCCCCGTTGGGGCCGAGCAGCGCCGTCACCTCGCCCGGCCGCACGTCGAGGTCGAGGCGGTCGAGCACGGGCCGGCCGCCCAGCCGCTTGGTGACGGATCGGAGGCGGGCGACGGGGGTCAGGGTGTTGGTCATCGGGGGCTCCGTTGAATTGCGGGGGCCAGGATGGCGGCACGCGGCGGGGCGCGTCAGTGCCGGGTGTCACGGGTCGGGGGTGACGGATGTCACTGTGGGGGAGGGGATGGCGAGGGTAGGAGGGGGGATGACGTTGCGGTCTGTCGGCAAGGGTGCGCTCCCGAAACTCCCCTCCCTGCTCGCAGGGAGGGGCTGGGGGTGGGTGCGACACGGCGTCAGCCGGGGAGCTTGGGGACCGGCCAAGCGCCCCGCGAGGCATCGAGCCTCGCGCGCCGCAACCCACCCCCGCCCCCTCCCTTTCAGGGAGCGGAGGACATCCGCTCCTTGCCCGATCCCGCCGTTCAAAATGAAGAACGAGGGTTCGACGGGCTCCGCCATGCGTCCTTCGACAGGCTCAGGACGAGCGGATTTTTTGGGCCGCCAACATCGTCGTGCAACCGCTATCAACGAAAGGACACCCCCATGACCCCGTTCCGCCTCGCCGCCCTGCTCCTCCTGCCCCTGCCGATGGCCTGCGCCGTGGCGGGCGCTCCGCCGACGAGCGCGGCCATGCCCGCCTTCCGCTCCGACCGCATCCAGGTGACGGTCGTGGGTTCCGGCCCCGACGTGATCCTGATCCCCGGCCTCAGCTCGTCGCCCATGGTCTGGGAGGGCACGATCGCGGCGATGCCGGGTTACCGCTACCATCTGGTGCAGGTGGACGGCTTCGCGGGTGCGCCGGCGCGGGCCAACGCGGAGGGGCCGGTGGTGGCCCCGGTCGCCGAGGAGATCGCGCGCTACATCGCCGCCCGGCGCCTCGACCGCCCGGCGCTGGTCGGCCATTCGCTGGGCGGCACGCTGGCGATGATGGTCGCCGCGCGCCACCCGGACGCGGTGTCGAAGGTGATGGTGGTCGACATGATGCCCTTCATGGGGGCGATGTTCGCGGCCGACGCGACGCCCCAGAGCGTCGAGCCGGTCGCCGCACAGATCCGCGCCGGGATCGGCGACACCGACGCTCCGGCGGCCGCGCGGGAGGCGAGGGCGCGGCAGACCGTCGCCGGCATGGTGAAGACCGAGAGCCTGCGCGCCGGGCCGATCGCCGACTCGCTGGCCAGCGACCCCAAGGTGTCGGGACAGGCGATGTACGATCTGATCACCACCGACCTTAGACCCGAGCTGAAGGCGGTGACGGTGCCGATGACCGTGCTGTGGGTGCGCCCGCCCACCGCCCCGATCGGCGCGGAGCAGATGGCGGAGTTCTACCGCCTCTCCTACGCCAACGCGCCCCAGACCGTGCTGACGCAGGTGCCCGACAGCTACCACTTCATCATGTTCGACGCGCCCGACACGTTTCGCAGGGAACTGGCGGCGTTTCTGAGCAACAACGCCAGCTAGCGTTCTTTGCGGGAAGTCGGTTGTGCGCTAACGTTGCCCGCGCAACCCCGATGATCGTCGATCTTCGGGAGTGTCCGAGGAGATTCCACCATGCCGCTCGCCCGCCTTGTCCTGCTCGCCGCCGGAGCCGCCGCCATCGCCATGACACCCGCCACATCGCAGACCCGTCCCGGCGCGCAGTCCGCCGCCACCGCCGCCCCGCTGATCCCGCGCCAGGATCTGTTCGGCAATCCGACCAAAGCGGGCGGCGAGCTGAGTCCCGATGGCAAGTGGCTGAGTTGGCTGGCGCCGGTCGATGGCGTGCTGAACGTCTGGATCGCGCCGGTCGCGACGCCAAACAAGGGCCACGCGATCACGGCATCCAAGGATCGGCCCATCCGACAGGCCTATTGGTCACCCGACAGCCGCTCCGTGCTCTACGTCCAGGACAAGGGCGGCGACGAGAACTTCCTGCTCTACGGCGTCGATGTGGCGAGCGGCCAGGAGCGCACGCTGACGCCCTTCGAAAAGACCCGGGTCCAGATTGTCGGCGCGTCCACCATCCACAAGGACCGCCTGCTCGTCGGCCTCAACAACCGCGACCCCCGCTATCACGACGTCTACAGCCTCGACCTGAACACCGGCAAGCTGACGCAAGTGCTGCGCAATGACAGCTATGCCGGGTTCCTGGCCGACAACAACCTGACGCTTCGCATGGCCGTGCGCCCGAACGCCGCCGGCGGCACCGACTTCTTCCGCGTGACCGCCAACAAGGTCGAGGACGCGCCGTTCGCCTCCACCACGCTCGCCGATGCGCTCACCACCTCGCCCGCCGGTTATACGACCGACGGCAAGACCCTCTACTGGATCGACAGCCGCGACCGGAACACCGCCGCGCTGATCGCCGAGGACACGACCACGGGCGAGCGACGCGTCATCGCCGAGAGCGACAAGGCGGATATCGGCGGCACGCTGCGAGACCCCGTGTCCGGACAGGTGCAGGCCTGGTCGGTCAACTACCTCAAGCCGGAGTGGATCGCGTCGGACCCGGCGATCAAGGCCTCCCTGGACGTGCTGCGCCAGAAGCTGACGGGCGAGTTCTCCGTGCAGTCGCGCACGGACGCCGACGACCTCTGGCTGGTGGCCAACGACCCCGTCACCAGCCCGACGCGCACCTGGCTCTTCAATCGCAAGACCAATGCGTTGACCCCCCTCTATGTCAGCCGCCCCGAGCTGGAAGGCGCGCCGCTGCAGCCGCTCCACCCACTGGAGATCCGGGCGCGCGACGGGCTCACCCTGCCCAGCTACCTGACGCTGCCGCCCGGCAGCGACACCGACGGCGACGGGCGGCCGGACAAGCCGCTGCCGATGGTGCTGTTCGTCCATGGCGGGCCATGGGCGCGCGACGGCTATGGCTACAACTCGACGCATCAGTGGCTGGCGAACCGCGGCTATGCCGTGCTCTCCACCAACTATCGGGGTTCGACCGGCTTCGGCAAATCCTTCATCGAGGCCGGCAACCTGGAATGGGGCGCCAAGATGCAGGACGATCTGGCCGACGCCGCCGCCTGGGCGGTGAAGGAGGGTGTGGCGCTGCCGGACAAGATCGCCATCATGGGCGGCAGCTATGGCGGTTACGCCACGCTGGCGGGCCTCGCCTTCACGCCGGAGCAATATGCCTGCGGTGTGGACATCGTCGGGCCGTCGAACCTGGAGACGCTGCTCAAGACGATTCCCCCCTATTGGGAGCCGGTCGTCCGACAGTTCCACGACCGCATGGGCAACCCGAACACGCCCGAGGGCCTGGCGCTGCTCAAGGCGCGCTCGCCGCTCTACAAGGCCGGCGACATCCGGCGACCGCTGCTGATCGGCCAGGGGGCCAACGACCCGCGCGTCAACAAGGCGGAGTCCGATCAGATCGTGGACGCGATGAAGGCGCGCGACATTCCGGTGACGTACGTCCTGTTCCCGGACGAGGGGCACGGCTTCGCCAAGCCGACCAACAACATCGCGTTCAACGCGGTGGCCGAGAACTTCCTGTCGACCTGCCTCGGCGGGCGTGCGGAGCCGGTCGGCCAGGCGCTGAGCCAGTCGACCGGCCAGGTGATCGCCGGGGCGGAGTACGTGAAGGGGCTGGGATCGCCGAACTGATCGGTCGGGGACGACGCCGTCACTCGAGCGAGGCTCACCCAGGGCGCGGAGATCGTGTCGCGGGTGATCCCGTCTCCGCGTCCAGGACAGTGCGACACCGGGTCGTCGGTTCGCGTCCGCCCTACCCGCCCACCAGGTCGATCAGCCCCCGGGATGTCAGCACCTGCGGCAGGACCCGCACCTCGCCGCCCGCGGGCGCCCAGAGGTAGAGCGGGACGCCGGCGCGACCGTAGCGCTCAATGGCACGGCCCAGCGCGGGATCGCCGTCGGTCCAGTCGCCCTCCAGCACGGCCACTCCAGCCTGCCTGAACGCATCCCGGGTCGCGACGGTGTCGATGGCGGTGACCTCGTTCACCTTGCAGGTGAGGCACCAATCGGCGGTGAAATAGACGAAGACGGGGCGACCCTCCGCGCGCAGGGTGTCGAAGCGAGCGTCGCCATAGGGTTCGGCATGGAGCATGGCCGCCAGGCCGCTTGGCCGCGGCTGGGCGACGGAGGGAAGTGCCAGAGCCGCCACACCCCCCGCGAGCAGGGCGAGCGCGGCTGGCCGCAGACCGCGCCGGCCCCGGCGCTGCCGACGCCCGACGAGCCACAGGTTGAACAGCACCAACGCGCCGCCGACGCCCACGAGCGCCAGGCCGGACCCTCCCGCCTGGCGCCACACCACCCAGGCGAGCGCGGCGGCGGTCAGCGCCATCGGCACCGCCAGCCAGCGCCGCAGTGCGGCCATCCACGGCCCCGGCTTCGGCAGGCGTCGGCGCAGCGCGGGCACGAAGCCCAGCGCGAGGAACGGCAGCGCAAGGCCAAGCCCCAGCCCGCCGAACACCGCCAGCGCGCTCGGCGGCGGCAACACCAGCGCCGCGCCGAGCGCCGCCGCCATGAACGGCCCGGTGCAGGGCGTCGCGACGAAGGCGGCGAGCGCGCCGGTGGCGAGGCTGCCCGCCAGCCCGCCGCGCTCCGCCAGCCGCCCGCCGCCGGTCAGCGCCGGCAGCTCAAACACTCCCCACAGGTTGGCCGCGATGGCGAGCGTCAGCAGGAACAGCACGGCCACCGTGCGCGTGTCCTGCAGCTGGAAGGCCCAGCCGACCTCGGCCCCGCCGGCGCGCAGCAGCAGCAGCGCTCCACCCAGCCCCAGACTGACCGCCACCGCGCCGATCGTGTAGGCCACCGCCTCGCCCCGCGCCCGCTCGCCCCCGGCACGCGCGAGCGACAGCGCCTTGAGGCTGAGGATCGGGAAGACGCAGGGCATCACGTTCAGCACCACCCCCCCGGCCAGCGCCAACAGGAAGGCGAGCCAGGCCGACGGTGCGGCGCTGGACGAGAGGGGCTCGCCACCCGACGGCACCGGGCCGGGCACCGCCGTGATCGCGAGCCCGCGACCCGGCCCCAGCCGCAGCACCGCTTCGAAGTCGCCGGGGACGCGCGCCGTGCCCAAGCGCGTCGTGACGATCAGCCGGTCGGCGGTGCGCCGCACCGACTGCTCGGCGCCGGCGTCGAACACGTCCGTCCGATCGGCGAAGAGATGCGGCCCGTCCAGCGCCACGTCGGCGGGCAGCGGAACCGCCACCGCGATCCGGTCGCCTTGCACGCTCCACGTGGCGCGTGCGTCGAGGGGACGCGGCAGGGCGGCGCGCCAGCGGTCGAAGCGAGCGCGTTCCGCGGGCTCCACCCGTCCGTTTCCGACGGTCAGCGTCAGTCTGAGCCGGTCCGACTGCGGCACGCAGATTTCGTCCGTGCAGGCCAGCCACGCGGCATCCAACGCGACCGGCAGCTCCGTTCCCGGTTTCAGCGACTCGGGCACCGTCAGCGGCAGGAGCGCCGCGTAGTCATGCTCGAACACGTGATTGGCCAAGCCGCCGATCCGCAGCAGGTCGGGCACCGGCAGGCGCGGCTCGCCGACGGTCACGCCGGCGGGCAGCGACCAGGTGAGCGTCATCGGCAGCCCGGCCTCGCCCGGATTGCTCCAATAGCCATGCCAGCCCGGTTTCGGCCGAAAGGCGAGCGCCAGCGTCACCGTCGCACCCGGCGCGGGGCGCAGCGTCTCCGCCTCCAATGTCGCGGGCACGGAGAGCGGCCCGGTGCCGAAACCCTGCGCACGCGCCGCGCCCGCCAGCACCAGCGCCGCGAGCAGCAGCGCCACGAACGCGGCCGTCACGGATCGGTCGTTGAAGCGGGCGATCCGGGCGGGCATGGGATCTCTCATGACGGCGCGGCGGTCCGGTGACCAGCCGCCGTTGGGAGATAGGTTCGATGCCGAAGGTCGCCAGGTTTCACACGGTTCTGGCCGTGCTGTTCGCAGCCACGCCGCTGACCGCCCAGCCGGCGCCCGCAGCGCCCGCGTCGGTGCCGCCGCCCAAGCTGATCGTCGTGCTGTCCGTCGACCAGTTCTCCGCCGATCTGTTCGCGGAGTACCGCAACCAGTTCACCGGCGGCTTCAAACGGCTGCTGGACGGCGCGGTGTTCCCCTCGGCCTATCAGGGTCACGCCGCGACCGAGACCTGCCCCGGCCACTCCACCCTCCTGACCGGGTCGTTGCCCGCACGCACCGGCATCATCGCCAACCGCTGGTTCGATCAGCGCATCGCGCGCGCCGACAAGCGGGTCTATTGCGCGGAGGACCCGACGGTCGCCAACGAGGCGGACGCGTCGGGCTACACCGCGTCGGCCCAGTATCTCCTGATGCCCACACTGGGCGAGCGGCTGCGGGCGGTGAACCCCGCCAGCCGCACGGTCAGCGTGTCGGGCAAGGACCGCGCGGCGCTGATGATGGCCGGCCGCACGGCGCGCGAGGTCTATTGGCAGACGCCGACCGGCTTCACCGCCCTTCCCGGCGTCACCCTGCCGCCGACCGTGGAAGCCGCCAACGCCGCGCTGCGCGCCCGGCTGGCGACCGCCCAGCCCGCCATGACGCTGCCGGCGGCGTGCGAGACGCGATCCCGCCCTGTGCCCGCCGGATCGGTGACGGTCGGCACCGGCCGCTTCGCGCGCGCGGGCGGAGACGCCGACGCCTTCCGGGTGTCGCCGGAGAACGACGCCGCCAGCCTGGCGCTCGCCGCCGCGATGGTGCGCGACACGGGACTGGGGCGGGGTGCCGGGACGGACGTGCTCGCGGTTGGCCTGTCGGCGACCGACTATGTCGGCCACGCCTATGGCACGCAGGGGGCGGAGATGTGCGGGCAGCTGATCGCGCTCGACCGTTCGCTGGGCGACTTCTTCCGCTATCTCGACTCGACCGGCGTCCCCTATGTCGTGGTGCTGACCGCCGACCACGGCGGCCTGGACCTGCCGGAGCGGGCGGATGTACAGGCGCAGCCGGTAGCCGCGCGCGTGACCAGCGATGTGAAGGCGCTGAATGCACGGCTGGCGAATGAACTTGGGTTGGCGGCGGACACGCCGGTCCTGTTGGCGGACGGGCCGTTCGGCGACTTCTACATCAGCCAGGCGCTGGCGCCGACCGCGCGCGCGCAGGCGCTGGCGCGCGCCCAGGCGCTCTTCTCCGCCGACCCGCAGGTGGAGATCGTGTTCACAAAGGCGGAGCTGGCCGCGCTCCCCATCCCCACCGGATCGCAGCGCGAATGGTCGCTCGCCCAGCGCGCGCGCGCCTCCTTCCACCCCGACCGCTCCGGCGACCTGATCGTGCTCTTGAAGCCGCAGGTGACGCCGATCGCCAAGCCGGGGAAGGGCTATGTGGCGACCCACGGCAGTCCCTGGGACTACGACCGCCGCGTGCCGCTCCTCTTCTGGCAGAAGGAGCGCGCGGGTTTCGAGCAGCCGCAGCCGGTCGGCACGGTCGACATCCTGCCGACGCTGGCGGCGCTGGTGGGACTGCCCCTCACCGCTCCCGCGATCGACGGGCGGTGTCTGGATCTCGACCCGGGGGCGGGGACGACCTGTGGGGGGTGAGGGTGGTTTGTTGTGGGAAGACGCGCGCAGCGAACTTCCTCCCTGGCACGGGGAGGTGGCGCGAGCGAAGCTCGTGACGGAGGGGTTTGCCGATCCGCAAAAGCGGTCCCCCTCCCCGTGCCGGAGAGGAATGATTCGGCGGCTTCCGACCCAAGTGCGGACGTTGTGGTCGCCACCCCTCTCCCGCTCGTCCTGAGCCTGTCGAAGGACATTTCCTGCCGCCACTCCGTCGTCGCCCGCGTCGGAGCCTGCCGGCAGAACAGGAGGCGGCGGTCCCTGACGCGCGAACGTCCTTCGACAGGCTCAGGACGAGCGGAGGTGGAGCTGACGTAGTAAAACTGGAACGACTGCCCCCCCCACCCATACCCAGACACTCGCGATAACAACCTGCCACGCGCAGCTTCTCTCCTACCGCCTCTCGAACGCCCTGATCCCCTTCCCCAGCACATTGTCGCCAAGCCTCACCCTGCCCCCGCCCCAGTCGGCCACGAACACCGTGCTCCACGGCACCGAAGGGGCCAGCGTGGCGGTGTTGCGGGTGACGGTCAGGTCGGTGCGGTTCGCCGCGCCGTCCTCCGCGCCGACCGCGACGAAGGCGGAGTGGTTCTCCTTGTCAGCGCCCTGCACGAACACGTTGCCCGCGATCCGGCCACTCGTGCCGCCGGGCAGGTCGATCATGTAGTTCGACCACTTGCCGCCCGAATCGTCGAACGAGCTGTCGAGGACGTCGGTGCGCGCCGCCCAGCTCTTCACGTAGTGGCCGCCCCGCCCCTCCTCGAACCGGCAGTTGGTCACCGTCAGCGAGGGGATGCGGTTGAAGTAGACGGAGTGCGCCGGGCCGCCGTTGTTGTCGCCCAGCCGCGTGAAGGTGGAGCGGGTCAGCGTCACCGCGCCGATGCCGTCGCTGCCCGACAGGATGCCCTGCTGGCTGTCGCGGAACCAGGCGCGCGCCACGTCCAGCGTGCCCGCCTCCAGGCGGATGCCGGCGCCGTTGCCGTCATCGACCTTCACGTTCTGAAAGACGAGGTCTTCCACCCTCGCGCCCGCCCCGCGCAGCACCAAGGTCGCCTTGCCCTCGCACGCGCCGCCGTCCAGGATCGCGCGGCCGCCGGTCTCACCGCGATAGGTGACACGACCCGCCGCCTGCACCGCGCAGTCGCCGTGCGACCCGTCGGCGACCACGATGGTGCCCTGCCCCGTGCCGATGGCGTCGACCGCCTGCTGCAGAGTGTCGAAACCCTGCCCGTCCACGGAAAAGACCGCCTGCCCGGGCCGGGACACGGCGGGGCTGGACGGCAGGGCGGCGGCCACCGCGGCGGCGGTGGTGACGAGCGTGATGATGAAGGTGCGGTTCATGCTCCACCCCTTACGCCTGGCCATATCCGGGCGCACCCCCTCACCACAGATCGTGCCCGAACGGGACGGCTCCGATCAGCGCCAGTTGAGCGCCAGCAAGTAGAGGCTGGAGCCGACGATCCACAGCCCGTCGATCGTCTTCAGCCTCAGTGCGCCGAGCCACAGGGCCACCGGGCGCGCCAGCCAGCCGCCCGCCATGGCGCCCGGCCCGGCGAGCAGCACGACCTCCCAGGGCACGGTGCCCGCCTGGATGTGCCAGACGACGCCCGCCACCACGCTGACCGCCGACACGACGCAGGCCGCGCCGGTCGCCAGCAGGATCGGATAGTGGCGGATGAAGAGGTAGAGCGCCACCAGCTCGCCCACGCCGACCGAGAAGAAGGCGGTGGCGAAGCCGCCGAGCGCGCCGAGCAGCAGCAGGACGCCCAAATCGACCCGTGCGAGCGTCCGGCGCTCCGGCAGCGCGCGGTTGACGGTCCAGCTTGTGACCAGCAACGCCAAGCCGAGCGCCAGGGAGAACAGCTTGAAGGCGAGCAGGACCGCGTGGGGATCGGCCGTCGACCAGCGCTGCGTCGCCAGCATGACCGGCAGCGACACCGCCAGCACGCAGCCGCAGACCACCGCGAAGTCGCGGGGCGGGATCGGCGGCGCGGGATCCTCGATCAACCGCGTGGTCCAGCGCGCCGCGCCCATCGTCATGCCGAAGCACTGGATGGCGAAGCTGGCGGCCGTCACCTGCAGCGGGGCGAGCGACAAGGTGCCGGCCTCCCGCAGCGCGGTGAACACCGGCACGAACACCACCCCGCCGCCTGTGCCCGACGTGTTGGCGATGGTCGCGCCCAGCACACCCACCAGCGGCAGCCAGAACAGGCGCTCCACCAGCGGCCAGTCGATCGCCGCCGAGGTCGCGATCGCCAGCCATGCGAGCACCAGCCCGCCGGCCACCAGCCGGACCGGCGAGAGCGCGCGCGGCATCAGTCCAGGTTGGGCCTCAGCCACCGCTCCGCCGTCGCGCGGTCCGCGTCGCGGCGGGCGGCATAGTCCATCAGCTGGTCCTCGCCGACCCGCGCCACGCCGAAATACGCGCTGTCCGCATGGCCGAAGTAGAAGCCGGAGACGGCGGCGGTGGGCGTCATGGCGAAGCTCTCCGTCAGCTGGAGCCCGGTCGCCTCGGGTGCGCCCAACAGGTCGAACAGCGCCGGCTTCACCGAATGGTCCGGGCAAGCCGGATAGCCGGGCGCGGGGCGGATGCCGCGGTAGCGTTCGCGGACGATCGCCTCCATCGTCAGCTGCTCTTGCGCAGCGTAGCCCCACAGCTCGCGGCGCACCTTGGCGTGCAGCCGCTCGGCGAACGCTTCGGCCAGCCTGTCGGCGAGCGCCTTCAGCAGGATGTCGTTGTAGTCGTCGTGGCCGGCTTTGAAGCGGGCCAGATGCTCCTCGATCCCGTGGCCCGCCGTCACCGCGAAGCCGCCGATCCAGTCGCCGTCCGGGTCGATGAAGTCCGTCAGACACAGGTTCGGCCGCCCGCGCGATTTCTTCACCTGCTGGCGCAGGAAGGGGAAGCGGATTTCGGCGGGCGCGTCCGCGTCCATGGACCCCCGCGCAGGCGGGGGTCCAGTCAGTGCCGGACTCTCCTGGCTCGCGGCCGCTGGACCCCCGCCTGCGCGGGGGTACACAAGGATGTCATCCCCATCCCGTCGGCACGGCCACAGCGCCGCCACGCCCTTGGCCGTCAGCCACTTGTCGGCGACGACCCGCTCCAGCATCGCCTGCGCGTCCGCCCACAGCGCCGACGCGCTCTCGCCCACCACCTCGTCCGTCAGGATGGCCGGGAAGGCGCCCGCCAGCTCCCAGGAGCGGAAGAACGGCGTCCAGTCGATCCACTCGACCAGGTCGGCGAGCGGCCAGTCGGCATAGACATGGCGGCCGGGCTGGAGCGGCGCGGGCGCCTTGCCCTCCGCCGACCAGACGAAGCCGTTCGCGCGTGCCTCGTCGAGCGTCAGCAGCGCGTTCTGCTCCTTGCCCGCCCGCGCGGCGCGCACCGCTTCGTAGTCGTCGGCGATGCCGGCGACATAGGCGTCGCGCCCGGTGTCGCTGACCAGAGCAGACGCCACGCCCACCGCGCGGCTGGCGTCGTTCACGTGGATCACGGGGCCGGAATAGCCCGGCGCGATCCGGAGCGCGGTGTGGACCTTGCTGGTCGTCGCCCCGCCGATCAGCAGCGGCGTGGTCATGCCCGACCGCTCCATCTCGGCGGCCACCGTCACCATCTCATCGAGCGAGGGCGTGATGAGGCCCGACAGGCCGATAATGTCGGCCTGGTTGTCGTTCGCCGCCTTCAGGATGTCGGACCACGGCACCATCACGCCCAGGTCGATGATCTCGTAGCCGTTGCAGGCGAGCACGACGCCGACGATGTTCTTGCCGATGTCGTGCACGTCGCCCTTGACCGTCGCCATGACGATGCGCGCCTTGGGCTTCGCGCCCTCCTCCTTGGCCGCTTCGATGAAGGGGATCAGGTGCGCCACCGCCTTCTTCATGACGCGCGCCGATTTCACCACCTGCGGCAGGAACATCTTGCCCGACCCGAACAGGTCGCCGACGAGATTCATGCCGTCCATCAGCGGGCCTTCGATGACCTCGATCGGGCGGGCAGCGGCGAGGCGCGCCTCCTCGGTGTCGTCCACCACGTGCGCGTCGATGCCCTTGACCAGCGCGTGGGACAGGCGGCGCTCGACCGGCCAGCCGCGCCACTCCTCGGCCGCCTTTTCGGCCACCGCGTCCTTGCCCCGGTAGCGTTCGGCCAACGCGATCAGCACCTCGGTCGGGTCGGCCCCGTCGGCGCGTTGGCGATTGAGCACCACGTCCTCGCACGCCTCGCGCAGTTCGGGGTCGATGGCGTCGTAGACCTCCAGCTGGCCGGCGTTGACGATGCCCATGTCCATGCCCGCGCGCGTCGCATGGTAGAGGAAGACGGAGTGCATCGCCTGGCGCACGGGCTCGTTGCCGCGGAAGGAAAAGGACAGGTTCGACACGCCGCCGGAGATGTGGGCGTGCGGGCAGCGCGCCCGGATCTCGCGCGTCGCCTCGATGAAGTCGACGCCGTAGTTGCGGTGCTCCTCGATCCCCGTCGCCACGGCGAAGATGTTGGGATCGAAGATGATGTCCTCGGGCGGAAAGCCGATGCCGGTCAGCAGGGTGTAGGCCCGCTCGCAGATCTCGACCTTGCGCGCCTGGGTGTCGGCCTGGCCGGTCTCGTCAAAGGCCATGACGACGACGGCCGCGCCGTAGGTCTGGCACGAGCGGGCCTGCTCCAGGAACTGGGCCTCGCCCTCCTTCATGCTGATGGAGTTCACGATCGGCTTGCCCGGCACGCACTTCAGCCCGGCCTCGATCACCGACCATTTGGAGCTGTCGACCATCACCGGCACCCGCGCGATGTCGGGTTCGGCGGCGATCAGCTTCAGGAAGGTGGTCATCGCCGCTTCGGAATCGAGCAGCCCCTCGTCCATGTTGACGTCGATCACCTGCGCGCCGTTCTCGACCTGCTCCAGCGCGACGGAGACGGCGGTGGCGTAGTCGCCCGCCATGATGAGCTTCTTGAAGCGCGCCGAGCCCGTCACGTTCGTACGCTCGCCGATGTTGACGAAGTCGATGCGGGTGGGGGTCATCACAAGACTTCCCTCCCTTCCGGGGAGGGGCTGGGGGTGGGTGCGAGCGCGAAGCGCGAGCCGCGAGGGGGCGGGCACATGCGGACACTGCGGGGCTCGGCTACGCCTTCGCCACCCACCCCCAACCCCTCCCTGGAAGGGAGGGGAGTGTTATCGCCACTCACCCGCCTACGCCGCCAGCACGAACGGCTCGAGCCCCGCCAGCCGCGTCTTCACCTCCAGCTCCGGCACCTCCCTCGGCTCCAGCCCCCGCACCGCTTCCGCCATCGCCGCGATGTGCGCAGGCGTGGACCCGCAGCAGCCGCCCAGCACGTTCACCTGACCCGCCGCCGCCCACTCGCGCACCAGCGCCGCCGTCGTCGCGGGCTGCTCGTCATACTCGCCGAGTTCGTTGGGCAGGCCGGCGTTGGGATAGACCATGACGTGCGCGTCGGCGACGTTCGAGAGCACCGCGACGTGCGGCCGCAGCTGCTCCGCGCCGAACGAGCAGTTCAGCCCGATGGTGAGCGGGCGGGCGTGACGGACGGAGTACCAGAACGCCTCCACCGTGTGCCCCGACAGGTTGCGGCCCGACAAGTCGGTGAGCGTCATGCTCATCATGATCGGCAGGTCGAGGCCGCGCTCCCGCTCCACCCGCTTGACCGCCGCGACGCCGGCCTTGGCGTTCAGCGTATCGAACACCGTCTCGATCAGGATGAAGTCGGCCCCGCCGTCCACCAGCGCGTCGGCCTGCTCGGCATACACGTCAGTCAGGTCGTCGAAGGTGATCTCGCGATAGCCGGGGTCGTTCACGTCCGGCGAAAGCGACAGCGTCTTGTTCGTCGGCCCGATCGCGCCCGCCACGAAGCGCGGCCGCCCGTCCGCCGCCTCCGCCTCGTCCGCGCACCGGCGCGCGATGGCGGCCGACGCGCGGTTGATGTCGCCGACCAGCGCTTCGGCCGCATAGTCCGCCTGGCTGATCCGGTTGGCGGAAAAGGTGTTGGTGCTGACGATGTCGGAGCCTGCGTCGAGATACCGGCGGGTGATATCCTCCACCACGTCGGGCCGGGTGAGCGCCAGTATGTCGTTGTTGCCCTTCTGGTCGGCGGCCAGCCCCAGCTCGCCGGCGTAATCGGCTTCCGCAAGGCCCAGCGTCTGGATCGACGTGCCGAAGGCGCCGTCCGTCAAAAGGATTCGCTCCGACGCGGCACGGGCGAAGCGGTCGCGCGCGCTCACGCTGCCCGCTCCATCTCGACCACAGGCCGCGCGCCCAGAAGATGACAGACCGCGTAGGCGAGGTCGGCCTTGTTGAGCGTGTAGAAGTGGAACTGCCGCACCCCGCCCGCATACAGCGTGCGGCACAGCTCGGCCGCCACTGTGGCCGCGACCAGTGCCCGCGCGCTTGGCCGTTCGTCCAAGCCATCGAACAGCCGGTCCATCCAGCCGGGGATGCTCGCGCCGCACTGACCGGCGAAGCGACGCACCTGAGCCACGCTGCCGACCGGCAGGATGCCCGGCACGATCTCCGCCGCGACACCCGCCGCCGCCGCTCGATCGCGGAAGCGGAAGAAATGCTCGGCGGAGAAGAAGAACTGGGTGATCGCGCGCGTGGCGCCCGCGTCCAGCTTACGCTTCAGATTGTCGAGGTCGCTCTCCGGACAGTCGGAGTCCGGGTGCACCTCGGGATAGGCGGCGACCGACAGCTCGAACGGCGCCACCTTGCGCAGACCCGCCACCAGTTCGGCGGCGTTGCGATAGCCCTCCGGGTGGGCCGTGAAGGGCGCGCCGGGGTCGGTGGCATCGCCGCGCAACGCCACGATGTGCCTCACGCCGGCATCCCAATAGGCGCGGGCGACGGCATCGACCTCGTCGCGGCTCGCCTCCACACAGGTCAGGTGCGCGGCCGCCGGCACTCCGGTCTCGCGCACGATGCGCGCGACGGTCTGGTGCGTGCGCTCGCGCGTCGAGCCACCCGCGCCGTAGGTCACGGACACGAAGCGCGGCCCCAGCGGCACCAGCATCTCCACCGCCTCCCAGAGCGACGCGGCCATGGCGTCGGTCTTGGGCGGGAAGAACTCGAACGACACGGCCACATCGCCCGCCAGGTCTGCGAACAACGGCTGGTCGGTCGGCGGATGGAGGCGATCGGTCATGCGGCGCGCCTCTCCTGGCCGGCGACCGGAGCGGCGGGTCGTTGACCCAGCCAGCACTCAACCGTCAGGACACCACCCCCCAGCGTGCGCCGGTCCGCCAGGCACAGACCCGCCGCGGCGAACCAGCGCGCGATCTGGTCGGTGTCGAAGCCCAGCCGGACGTGGTTGTGTTCGTGCCGAAGCGTCTCCTGGTCGTGGGCGGCGAAGTCGACGATCAGCAGTCGCCCGCCCGGCCGCAACAGTCGCGCCGCCTCCGCCACGGTGCGATCCGGCAAATGGGCGAAGTGGAGAAGATGGTGCAGGATGACGGTGTCGGCGCTGCCATCCGCCAGCGGCAAGGCGTACATGTCGCCCTGGCGCAGATCGGCCTCCGCCCGCACCTCCGCCAGCTTCGCGCGCGCGAGCCGGAGCATCTCCGGGCTGCGGTCCACACCTATGGCGTGTTCGGCGCGCTCGCCGAACAGTTGCAGCATCCGGCCGGTGCCCGTGCCGATGTCGACCAGCGTGCCGAGCGACGGGCCGTCCAGCAGCTCCGCCGCCGCGCGCTCGACCGCCGGCTCGGCGATATGAAGCGCGCGCACGGCATCCCACCGCTCGGCCAGGCTGTCGAAATACTCCTCCGCCTGACGCGCTCGGTCGGCCCGGATCGCCGCCAGCCGCTCGCGATCGTCGCGACGCCAATCCTGCGCTTCGTCGGATTGGACGAGCGCGTCGATCAGCCCGTTGACCAGGGACATCGCCTCACCCGCCACCGGACGCAGGAACACCCAGCTGCCCTCCCGCCGCCGTTCCGCCAGTCCGGCGGCGACGAGGATCTTGACGTGACGCGAGGTGCGCGGCTGGCTGAGCCCCAGCACCTGCGCCAGCTCGCCCACGGACAGCTCCATCTCGCAGAGAAGAGAGACGATCCTCAACCGGGTGGCGTCCGAAAGCGCTTGAAAGAGAGCGAGTGCTTGATCCATTGGCATACGCATATAAAGATACGGTTATATGCGGTCAACGGCGTTCTGCGGACAGGTGCCTCCCTTGCGCGCCGTTCCCGCGTTCCCTATGCGCCCTCGCCTGCCGCTGGCCTCCAAGGCTCGCAAGGCATCGTTTCCCACTTGAAGGATGTTCGTCCGATGAAGACAGTGACCATGGTGGCCTTCGCCACCGCCGCCCTGGGCCTGACGGCCTGCGACAAGGCCGCCGACAACACCACCGCCGCGCAGGATATCAGCGAGGCGAACACGATGGCGGACAACTCGGTGTCCATGGCCGAGGACGCGCTCAACAACGCCGCCACCACCGACTCCGACGTGACCGAGGACAAGATGGCGAACGCCTCCGACATGGCCGATAAGGCGTCGGAAAAGGTCGAGGACGCGAAGGACAAGGTGGACGACGCCAACTGAGCCACAACGGTTCGGCTTGCTTCTGCAACATCTCGTCGTTAAATCTGCGCTGTCGATCGGGGCTCGAGAGGCTATCGACAGTCGCACCAGCTTGAGAGGACACACCATGCGCGCACTCACCATCGGCTTGATGACCGCCACTGCCTTGGCAGCCGCCGGTTGCTCGCAAAAGACCCAGGACGCCGCGGCCAACACCGCCGATTCCATCGGGAATGATACGATGAACAACCTGGACGCGACCGGCGACGCCCTCGGCAACGCCGGCGACGCGATCTCGAATGGTGCCGAGCGAACCGGCGACGCCGTGGCGAACGGTGCGGACGCGACCGGCGACGCCGTGGCGAACGGCGCCGCCCGCACCGAGGCGGACATGCAGGGCACCACGGTCAAGGACGCCAAGCGCGACTGAGACATCCGCTTTCAGGCACGGGAAGGGCGCTTCGGAAGGACCCGAAGCGCCCTTTTCTTGTTTTTGGTGCATGGCCCGTGCGAGCGTCAGTTCCGCCCCCCGCGAGCGGCATCGGCGAACCGTGTTCGCATCTCCTCCTCGGGCACTGCAGCCTGGTCGCGGAAACTGTCGCGGATGAGCGTCGGTCCGCTCGCTCCGGTGGCCGCCCACCTGCCCGGACCATGCAAAGCCTTCCACTTGGCAGCACTCTGGAGCCGATCGATGGGCGACGGGTGGGTCCAGAAAACGACGCGTTGCGCCAGCGGCGGGCGAAGCGGCCCCCCTCGCGCGAGCCGCAGGGTCAGCGCGGCGAAGCCGTCGGGATCGCGCGCGATCGCCAGTCCTCGCTCGTCCGCTTGACGCTCCAGCACCTTGACGAGTTCGGTCTGCGCCGGAAGCCGGATCAGGTAGGCCGTCGCGAAGGTGAGCGCGACCGCGGCCGAGGCTCCGATCCCGGTCAGCGCCAGACGCGCTTCGAGTTTCCGGGCAGACAGCGCCGCCAGCCAGCACAACGCGCCGAACAGGACGATGAGCAGGAGATTGCCCAGAACACCATGCCAGAGTGTGACGTGCGCCAATTCATGGCCGGCCACCGCCCGCACCTCCGCCGCCGTATAGGGTTCATAGGCCGGCTTGATGTTCTCCGGCAGGACCGGGAGGATGTTGAACATCCGTTCGCCAAAGATCACCGTCGGACGCCACTCCCACCATTGTGCGTGCGCGTTGTCCGGGGTCAGCAGAGCCCATTTGCGCCGGCCGATCAGCAACCGATCCGGCGGGACCCCCACCTCCGCCGCCATCCGCTGGACCTCGCGGGTTACGGGCGTGTCGGGGAGCGGTTCGACGATGTCATAGTTGGGCGGGTCGGCGAGCCAGAGCAGCCACAGGCTCGCGCCGGCGGTGGCGATCAGCCAGTAGCGGCTGGGCCAGCGCGCCACGATCCAGCCGGCGACCGGCACCAGGATCATGCCAAGCAGGAGGAGCCACGGCAGGACGTCCAGCTGCTGGGTGAGCCACCACCAGTCCGACCCGGGCGAACCGAACGGCACCGGGTTCCCGTTCAGATCGGTGAGCATGGCTCGGGGGCCGTCGGTCACGCCCAGGCGACGTTCCAAGTAGTATCTGGCCGGCCAGGTGGCGGTCACCGCCACTAAGGTCAGCGGAACGGAGAAGAGGACCCGCCGCAGCCAGGATCGCGCCGTCACCCGTTCGGTCCACAGCGCACATCGACGCGACGCCCCGCTGACGACGAACAACGCCACGCCGAGAATCGCCGCGACGAAGGGAAGCAGCGACCAGAACGGGCTCGTCCCCGGCGCGCAGTCCAGCACCCGGCATTTGGCCGCGTGACGCGCGACCCAGATCGCCAGCTGCTCGTCCGCTCCCATCTCCTTCCCCGTCCCCGTCCGCGCGAACGGCGTTAACGCGCACGTCGGACGAGGACAAGGCACACGAAAAGGGCCGGAGGATTGCTCCCCCGGCCCATCTCGTCAGCGTTGAGCGGGGATTTAGAAGTCCATGCCGCCCATGCCGCCCATGCCGCCGCCCGGCATGCCGCCGCCGCCGCCGGACGCCTTGTCCTCCGGCGCATCCGCGACCGTGGCTTCGGTGGTCACCAGCAGGCCGGCGACCGAGGCCGCGTCCTGGAGCGCGGCGCGCACGACCTTCGTGGGATCGACCACGCCCGCCGCCACCAGATCCTCGTAGGTGTCGGTGGCCGCGTTGAAGCCCATGTTGGAGTCGCCGCCGTCGAGCAGCCTGCCCGACACGACCGCGCCGTCATGGCCGGCGTTCTGCGCGATCTGGCGCAGCGGGGCGTAGAGCGCCTTCCTGACGATGTCGACGCCGCGCGTCTGGTCGTCGTTCTCGCCCTTCAGTCCCTCGATGGCCTTGGTGGCGTAGAGCAGCGCCGTGCCGCCGCCGGCGACGATGCCTTCCTCGACCGCGGCGCGGGTCGCGTGGAGGGCGTCGTCGACGCGATCCTTGCGCTCCTTGACCTCGATCTCGGACGCGCCGCCGACCTTGATGACCGCGACGCCGCCCGACAGCTTCGCCAGACGCTCCTGCAGCTTCTCCTTGTCGTAGTCGCTGCTGGTCGTCTCGATCTGTGCGCGGATCTGCTCGACCCGGCCCTTGATCGTATCGGCGTCACCCGCGCCGTCGACGATGGTCGTGTTGTCCTTGTCGATCGACACGCGCTTGGCCTGGCCCAGCATGTCGAGCGTCACCGTCTCCAGCTTGATGCCGAGGTCCTCGGAGATCATCTCGCCCTTGGTCAGGATCGCGATGTCCTGCAGCATCGCCTTGCGGCGATCGCCGAAGCCCGGCGCCTTGACGGCGGCGATCTTCAGGCCGCCGCGCAGCTTGTTCACCACGAGCGTGGCGAGCGCCTCGCCCTCGATGTCCTCGGCGATGATCAGCAGCGGACGGCCCGACTGCACGACCGCTTCCAGGATCGGCAGCATGGCCTGCAGGTTGGAGAGCTTCTTCTCGTGGATCAGGATGTACGGGTTGTCGAGTTCGACCGTCATCTTCTCCGCATTGGTGATGAAGTAGGGCGAGAGGTAGCCGCGGTCGAACTGCATGCCCTCGACGACGTCCAGCTCGAACTCGAGACCCTTGGCCTCCTCGACCGTGATGACGCCTTCCTTGCCCACCTTCTCCATGGCCTCGGCGATCTTCTCGCCGACTTCCTTGTCGCCATTGGCGGAGATGACGCCGACCTGGGCGATCTCGGCGGTGCCGGTCACGTCCTTGGAGCGGCTCTTGAGGTCCTCGACGACCTTGGCGACGGCCAGGTCGATGCCGCGCTTCAGGTCCATCGGGTTCATGCCGGCGGCCACCGACTTCATCCCCTCGCGCACGATGGCCTGGGCCAGCACGGTCGCGGTGGTCGTGCCGTCGCCGGCGATGTCGTTGGTCTTGGACGCCACCTCGCGCAGCATCTGCGCGCCCATGTTCTCGAACTTGTCCTTGAGCTCGATCTCCTTGGCGACGGTGACGCCGTCCTTGGTGATGCGCGGAGCGCCGAAGCTCTTCTCCAGGACCACGTTGCGGCCCTTGGGACCCAGCGTGACCTTGACCGCGTCGGCGAGGATGTCGACGCCCTTCAGAATGCGCTCGCGGGCGTCGCGCCCGAATTTTACGTCCTTGGCTGCCATGATGTTGCTGCCTTTCTATTCAAATGTTGAGATGAGATGTGAAGTCGTGTTCGCTTCAGCCGACGATGCCCAGGATGTCCGATTCCTTCATGATGATGAGGTCCTCGCCATCCAACTTGACCTCCGTGCCCGACCACTTGCCGAACAGGATGCGGTCGCCCTGCTTGACCTCCAGCGGGTGGACCTCGCCGGCCTCGTTGCGGGCGCCGGTGCCGGCGGACACGACCTCGCCCTCCTGGGGCTTTTCCTTGGCGGTGTCGGGGATGATGATGCCCCCTGCGGTCTTCTCTTCGGCCTCGACGCGACGGACGAGGACGCGATCGTGCAACGGACGAAAGGTCATAAGCGAGTTCCTCTGCTGGAGTGAATGGTGCGAGCTGGCACTCTCAAGTGGAGAGTGCCAGCCTAAGCGCCGATATGGGCTGGCGGTCCCGGCCGTCAAGGGCAGAACCGTGACAGGGGAACAACGGACGGGAGGGCGATTCGGTCCGCGGAACATCATCCCATCGCTTCGCGGCAGGGAGGATGCGCTCGCGTCGATTGCCTCCCTTCCCCCGCCCCGCTACGCCCCACGCCCATGAAGCTGATCCGCGCCGGCTGGGCCGTCCTCGTGGGCATCAAGGACGCGCTCGTGCTCGTTGTCCTGCTGCTCTTCTTCGCGCTTCTCTACGCCGCGCTCAGCTGGTCGCCCAACCCGGCCGGGGTGCACGACGGCGCCCTGCTCCTGAAGCTCGACGGCACCATCGTCGAACAGCCCGCCATCCCCGATCCCTTCCCGGCCCTGGTCGGTCTGGAGAGGGTGGCGACCGAGCATCGGTTGCGCGACGTGACCGACGCCATCGATCGGGCCGCCTCCGACGATCGGGTGAAGGTGGTGGTGCTCGACCTCGACCGCTTCCTGGGCGGCGGCTCGGTGGCGCTGACGCAGGTGGGTGCGGCGCTCGAGCGGGTGCGAACGGCCGGCAAGCCGATCCTGACCTACGCCACCGCCTACACCGATGGCAGCTACCAGCTCGCCGCGCACGGAACGGAGCTGTGGCTGGATCCCATGGGCGGCGCGATGTTCGCGGGCCGCGGCGGCTCGGCCCTGTTCTACAAGGGGCTGCTCGACCGGCTGGGCGTCACCGTCCACGTCTACAAGGTCGGCAACTACAAGAGCGCGCCGGAGCCCTACGTCCGCACCGGCTTTTCCGACGCCGCGCGCCAGGAGAACCGGCAGCTTGCCGACACGCTGTTCGCGCGCTGGCTGGAGGACGTGAGGTCCGCGCGGCCGAAGCTCGACATCGCCGCCTACGCCGCCGATCCGGTCGCGGTGGCGGAGCGGGGGCCGACGCTCGCCCGCGCCGCGCTGGACCTGGGCGTGGTCGACCGGCTGGGCGATCGCCGGCATTTCGAGGGGCGCGTGATGGCGCTGGCGGGCCGGGCCGACCTGGACGCCGACCTGCCGTATCGCGCGATCCCGCTCGCCGACTACATCGCCGAGGCCGACCGGGTCACCGACGGCGGCGTGGCGGTGGTGACGGTCGCGGGCACGATCGTCGACGGCACCGGCGGGCCGGGCTCGGCGGCCGGCGACACCGTCGCCGACACCATCGAGCGGGCGGTCGAGCGCGATGCGACCAAGGCCCTGGTGGTGCGCATCGACTCGCCCGGCGGGTCGGTGCTGGCCTCGGAGCGCATCCGCCAGGCGGTGCTGCGCGCCAAGGAAAAGAAGATGCCGGTGGTGGTCTCGATGGGCAACGTCGCGGCTTCGGGCGGCTATTGGGTGGCGAGCGCCGGCGACGCGATCTTCGCCGAGCCCGCGACGATCACCGGATCGATCGGGGTGTTCGGGGTGCTGCCGACCTTCGAGGGCACGCTCGCCAAACTGGGACTGACCACCGACGGCGTGGCCACCACGCCCTTGACCGGCGAGCCCAACGTGCTGGGCGGCACCAGCCCGCAGTTCGACCGCATCAGCGAGGCCGGAGTGGCGGACATCTATCGCCAGTTCGTGGGCCTCGTGGCGCGCTCCCGCCGCATGACTCCCCAGGCGGTGGACCGCATCGCCCAGGGTCGCGTGTGGGACGGCGGCACGGCGCGGCAATTGGGGCTGGTCGACCGCTTCGGCGGCCTGGACGCGGCGGTGGCCGACGCGGCGCGGCGCGCGAAGCTGACGGGTGAGGCGGCGAAGCCCACCTTCGTGGAACCGGAGGCGACCGGCTGGGCGCGCTGGTTCGCGCGCACCGCCGGAGAGGGCGCCGAGGCCGCCATGCCGCTGGATCTGATCGGACGCGAGGGCTGGCGGCAGCGGCAGCTCGCGCGGGCCGCGATCGACCAGGCGCTGGCGATTGCCCAGGGAGCCGGCATCCGCGTCGAGTGCCTGACCTGCGCCCCGTTCGCCGGCGGCGCGGATCGCGCGGTGACGAACGGGACCGGATGGTGGACGGCGTGGGCGGCGCGCTGGTTCAGGTGACGCCGTCCAGCCCCCGGTGAGCGGGCAGGGCCAGCCGCCAGCGGATCGCCGCCGCGCGCAAGCCGAAGCCCGCGAGCGCCGACAGGGCGGCCGCGGCCGGCACCGCCAGCCCGGCCGCCTGCAGACCGACGAACGCGCCCGACGCCAGCGCGGCGGCGGTGACGTAGAGCTCCGGGCGCATCAGGATCGACGGCTCGCCCGCCAGAACGTCGCGCAGGATGCCGCCGACGCACGCCGTCACCACGCCCATCAGCGCCGCCGACAGCGGATCGACCCCGGCCTCCAGCGACTTGGCCGCGCCGAACACGGCGTAGGCCCCCAGCCCGGCGGCATCGAGCCAGGCGAGCGCCCGGCCGCTCCACCAGCGCGCCGGCGTCACCCACACCACCACCGCCATGGCCAGGCAGATGAAGGGCGCGGCGGTGCCTCGCATCCAGAACACCGGCGCGCCGATCAGCAGGTCGCGCACCGTCCCACCGCCCACGCCCGTCACCAGCGCGAAGAAGGCGAAGGTGACGAGCGTCTGCCGCTTGCCGGCCGCCACCAGCGCGCCGGACAGGGCGAAGACGGCGGTGCCGGTGAGGTCGAGCAGCGACAGCACCGGGCCGATCTGGAGGGGAAGGTCGGGGGTCATGGCCAGTGTCCCTGCACGAAGCCGCAGTCCCGCACCATGCCTTGCTCCCGCGGAAGCAGGAGCCCCGCTGGCGCTTCGGGCGGGTGGAGGACGCGAGGCGACCTCGGGGCTCCTGCGTTCGCAGGAGCAAGGGCGGTTACCGGTGCAAGATCGCCACAGCCGCCGCCCGCCACTCCCGAGCCGTGACGTGCAGCGGCTCTTAAGCCTGCCACACCGCCTCCCCCCAGCGCCGCACCTCCGCCTGCCAATCCGACGGATCGGCGGCGAACGGCAGGTCCGGCAGCGTCACTTCGCCCCGCCATCTTGGTAGCGGCGGCTGGGCCAGAAAGACGGTGCCATCAAGCCAACGCTTCAGCGACGGACTGCCCCGATCGGTGGCTCCGCTGTGCTCCATCACCTCGCACAAACCGACCAGATGCGCCGCCAGCGACTTGGCCGAACGGCAGAATTCGTCCGGATGCTGCAGCGAGTAGGCGTCCACCACGAGCTTGTGGCAGGCGAAGTAGCGCGGGTCGGAATAGTCGCGGGCCAGCACCTCGTCGTAGCGAGCGCGGCAGGCGGCCGTGCCGCCGTCCAGTTCCGCCCCGCACTCCCCGCAGCGGCTCACGCGTGAATCGGCTTGCCCTGGACCGCCATCGCCGCCTCCTTCAGCGCCTCCGAGTGGGTGGGGTGGGCATGGCTGGTGTAGGCGATGTCCTCGCTGGTCGCGCCGAACTCCATCGCCTGTGCGGCCTGCGCGATCATCGTGCCGGCGAGCGAGGAGATGATCCACACGCCCAGCACCCGGTCGGTCTCGGCGTCCGAGATCACCTTCACGAAGCCGTCGGTGTCGCGGTTGGTCTTGGCGCGGCTGTTGGCGGCGAAGGGGAACTTGCCGACCTTCACCTCGTGGGCCTCGCGCGCCTCCTCCTCGCTCAACCCCACGCCGGCGATCTCCGGCATGGTGTAGACGACCGATGGGATGATCGCGTGGTTCACGATGCCGGTCTGGCCGGCGATGGTCTCGGCCACCGCGATGCCCTCGTCCTCCGCCTTGTGGGCGAGCATCAGGCCGGGGACCACGTCGCCGATCGCCCACACATGCGGAACGGAAGTGGCGAAGCGGCCGTCCACCTCGATCTGGCCGCGCTTATCGGGCTCCAGGCCGATGGCGGCGAGGTTCAGCCCGTCGGTGTTCGGCCGACGCCCGATGGACACGAGCACCGCGTCGGCCTCCAGCGACTGAGGGTCGCCACCTTGAGCCGCCTCAGTGGTGACCGTCGCCCTGCCGCCGTCTACTGTCACGCCCGTGACCTTGCGCCCGGTGGCGAAGGTGAATCCCTGCTTCTTGAAGATCTTGGCGGTCTCCTTGCGGACCTCCTCGTCGAAGCCGGGAAGGATCTGGTCGAGATACTCGACCACCGTGACCTGCGCGCCGAGCCGCCGCCAGACCGATCCCAGCTCCAGCCCGATGACGCCCCCGCCGATCACGACGAGGTGTTCGGGCACGGTCGGGAGCGTGAGCGCGCCGGTGGAGTCCACCACGATGTGTGCGTCATTGTCGACCTCCACACCCGGCAGCGGGGTCACGGATGAGCCGGTGGCGATCACGATGTCCTTGGCCGTGACGATCTTGCCGGCCACGTCGACGGTGTGAGCGTCCTTGAAGGCGGCGCGGCCCTTCAACCACGCGACCTTGTTCTTCTTGAACAGGAACGCGATGCCCCCGGTCAGCTCGCCCACCGCCTTGGCCTTTTCCGCGTGCATCTGGTCCAGGTTGAGCGACGCGCCCTGAAGGTCGATGCCGAACTTCGCCAGCGCGCCGGAGTGCGCCTCCTCATAGAGCTCGGACGCGTGCAGCAGCGCCTTGGACGGGATGCAGCCGACGTTGAGGCACGTGCCGCCGAGCGTCTCGCGGCTCTCGACGCAGGCGGTCTTCAGCCCGAGCTGCGCCGCGCGGATCGCGGCGACATAGCCGCCGGGGCCGGAGCCGATGACGAGGACGTCGTAGTCGTAATCTGCCATTCTCTCGCTTTCACTCCGACATCGTGCTCCTGCGAAAGCAGGAGCCTATTGCCGCTTCAACCGCAAATCTCTTCGAAGAGATCGTGCCATTCCGGGTTGCGGCTGTTGATCAGGTCGATCTTCCAGCCGCGCTTCCACTTCTTGATCCGAAGTTCGCGCTCCCGAGCGCCCCGAATGTCGGGATGGTGCTCGTACCAGACAAGCCGGTGGCGGTGGTGCTCTTTGGTGAAGCCGTCCACCAAGCCGTTCCGGTGCTGGTATGCGCGCGTGACAAGGTTGCTGGTCGAGCCGGTGTAGATGGTGCCGTTGAGACGACTGGCCATCAGGTAGGCGAAGCCTTCGCGTGTCATTCAGCGCAATGGGCTCCTGCTTTCGCAGGAGCACGGTGGAGTGGCAGGAGCACAGCGTCTCATCCCATCACAGATCGATCAGCAACCGCATCGGGTCCTCGATCGCCTCCTTGATGCGGACGAGCGCCGTCACCGCCTCGCGCCCGTCGATCAGGCGGTGGTCGTAGCTGAGCGCCATGTACATCATCGGGCGCACGACCACCTGGCCGTCCACCACCACCGCCCGGTCCTCGATCCGGTGGAGGCCAAGCACGGCGGACTGGGGCGGGTTGATGATCGGCGTGCTCATCAGGCTGCCGAACACGCCGCCGTTGGAGATGGTGAAGGTGCCGCCCTGCATGTCGGCCATCGACAGCGTGCCCGCCTTGGCGCGCTTGCCGAAGTCGGCGATCGCCAGCTCCACCTCGGCGAAGCTCATGTCGTCGGCCGACCGGATGACCGGCACCACCAGACCGTTGGGGGCGCTGACCGCGACGGACACATCGACATAGTCGTGATAGACGATCTCGTCGCCGTCGATCTGCGCGTTCACCGACGGCACGTCCTTCAGCGCCAGGCACGACGCCTTCACGAAGAAGCTCATGAAGCCGAGCCTGATGTCGTGCTTCCTGGCGAACAGATCCTTGTACTTCTCGCGCGCCGCGATGACCGCGCTCATGTCCACGTCGTTGAAGGTGGTGAGCAGTGCTGCCGTGTCCTGCGCCTCCTTCAGCCGGCGCGCGACGGTCTGGCGCAGGCGGCTCATCGTCACCCGCTCCTCGCGCCGCTCGCCCGCCGGGGCGCTGGCGGGAGCGGAGACGGCGGGCGCGGCCGGGGCGGAGGCGGCCTTGAGCACGTCCTGCTTGGTCAGCCGCCCGTCCTTGCCGGTGCCGGACACCGACGCGGGGTCGACTCCGGTCTCGCTCACCGCGCGCCGCACGGACGGTGAGAGCGTGGGCTCCTCGCCGGACGATCCGGCGGGGGCGGGAGCCGCCCCCTTCCCACCTGCCGGCTCCAGTTCGGCGGGCTGAGGCGCGGGCTTGGACTTCGGTGCGCCCTCGCCCGCCTCGATCTTCGCCAGCAGTGCGCCGACCTCGACCGTGTCGCCCTCGGCCACGACATGCTCGCCCATCGTGCCGGCCACCGGCGAGGGCACTTCGACCGCGACCTTGTCGGTCTCCAGGCTGGCGATCGGCTCGTCCAGGGCGACGGCATCGCCGGGCTGTTTCAGCCACTGGCCGACGGTCGCCTCGGTGATGGACTCGCCCAGCGTGGGGACGGTGACGTCGGTGCTCATGCTTGCTCCCCGGAGTGGCCGAGCGCATCCGCGATCAGGCGCTGCTGCTGTGACTTGTGGCGCGAGGCGAGGCCGGTGGCGGGCGAGGCCGACGCCTCGCGGCCGGCATAGACGGGCCGCCGGGCCACGCAACCGGCCTCGACCAGACAACCCTCGATCAGCGGCTCGACCAACGTCCACGCGCCCTGGTTCTTCGGCTCCTCCTGCGCCCAGACGACGGTCTTCAGCCCGGTCATCCGCTTCAGCCGCACGACCAGCGGCTCGGACGGGAAGGGATAGAGCTGTTCGATCCGCACGATGCTCGTGCCCGTATCGCCGGCCGCGTCGCGCGCCTCGATCAGGTCGAAGGCGACCTTGCCCGAACACAGCACCAGCCGCTCGACCGTCTCATCTACGGGGGCACTCGGATCGGAGAGGATGCGCATGAAATGGCTGTCATCGAGGAACTGCTCGCGCGTCGACACCGCCATCTTGTGGCGCAAGAGCGACTTGGGCGTCATCAGCACCAAGGGCTTGCGGAACGCCCGCTTCATCTGGCGGCGCAGGATATGGAAGTAGTTGGCGGGCGTCGTGCAGTTGGCGACCTGCATATTGTCCTCGGCGCACAATTGCAGGAACCGCTCCAGCCGCGCCGACGAATGCTCCGGCCCCTGCCCCTCGTACCCGTGCGGCAGCAGCAGGACGAGGCCGTTGGCGCGCAGCCACTTGGCCTCGCCCGACGCGATGAACTGGTCGATCACGATCTGGGCGCCGTTGGCGAAGTCGCCGAACTGCCCCTCCCAGCACACCAGCGTCCTGGGATCGGCGAGCGCATAGCCGTACTCGAATCCCATCACCCCATATTCGCTCAGCGGCGAGTCGAGCACGTCGAAGCGGCCGCCCTCCACCTGGCAGAGCGGAATGTGTTTCTCGCCCGTGGTCTGGTCGGTCCAGACCGCATGGCGCTGGGAGAAGGTGCCGCGCCGGGAATCCTGGCCCGACAGGCGGACGCCATACTCCTCCGCCAGCAGCGACCCGAAGGCCAGCGCCTCTGCCGTCGCCCAGTCGAAGCCCTCGCCGCTCTCGAACATCGCCCGCTTGGCATCGAGCACGCGGCCGAGCGTGCGGTGCAGGTCGAGCGTCTCGGGCACCCGCGTCAGCACACGGCCCAGCCGGTCGAACAGCGCGGCGTCGATGCCGGTCTCGACATTGCGGCGCGCGGTGTTCGGATCGGCGGGCTTGGACAGCCCCAACCAGCGGCCGCCGAACCAGTCCGCCTTGGTGGGTTCGTAGGTCGCCGCCGCCTCGAACTCGCCGTCGAGCAGCCGGTCGAACTGGGCCCGGTTGTCGGCCAGCCAGCCGGCGTCCACCACGCCCTCGCCCGCCAGCCGCTCGGCGTATATGTCGGACACTTTCCGGTGCTTGCGGATGGCGTCGTACATCAGCGGCTGGGTGAAGGACGGCTCGTCGCCCTCATTGTGGCCGAACCGGCGATAGCACCACATGTCGATCACCACGTCCCGGCCAAAGCGCTGCCGGAACTCCATCGCCATCTTGCAGGCGAAGGTGACCGCTTCCGGATCGTCGCCGTTCACGTGGAAGATCGGGGCCTGCACGCCCTTCGCCACGTCCGAAGGATAGGGCGAGGAACGCGCGAATTGCGGACTGGTGGTGAAACCGATCTGGTTGTTGACGATGAAGTGGATGCAGCCGCCGGTGTTGTAGCCGGGCAGGCCCGACAGCGACAGCGACTCCCACACGATCCCCTGCCCCGCGAACGCCGCGTCGCCATGGATCAGGATCGGCAGCACCTTGTCGTGCGTCTCCAGATCGTCCTGCAGCACTTGGCTGGCGCGCGCCTTGCCCAGCACGACCGGGTCCACCGCCTCCAGGTGCGAGGGGTTGGGCACCAGGCTCATGTGCACGGTGATGCCGTCGAACTCGCGGTCGGTCGACGTGCCGAGGTGGTATTTCACGTCGCCCGAGCCGCCGACGTCCTGCGGGTTGGCCGATCCACCCCGGAATTCGTGGAAGATCACGCGGTAGGGCTTGGCCAAGACGTTGGCCAGCACGTTCAGCCGGCCACGGTGCGACATGCCGAGCACGATCTCGCGCACGCCCATCGAGCCACCGTATTTGATGAAGCTCTCCAGCGCCGGGATCATCGCCTCGCCGCCGTCCAGGCCGAACCGCTTGGTGCCGACGTACTTCTTCGCGAGGAAGCCTTCGAACTGCTCGGCCTCGATCACCTTGGACAGGATCGCCTTCTTGCCGACCGTGGTGAACTCGATCGCCTTGTCCTGACCCTCCATCCGGTCCTGCAGGAACCGGCGCTCCTCCACGTCCGTGATGTGCATGTATTCCAGGCCGACCGGGCCGCAGTAGTTGGCGCGCAGGATCGCCACGATCTCGCGCACCGTGGCTCGGCGCAGACCCAGCACGCCGCCCAGGTAGATCGGCCGGTCCAGATCCGCGCCGGTGAAGCCGTGCCACTCCGGCGTCAGGTCCTTGGGCACCTCGCGCTGGGTCAGGCCCAGCGGGTCGAGGTGGGCGGCCATATGCCCGCGCACCCGGTAGGTACGGATCAGCATCATGGCGCGGATGGAGTCGCGCGCGGCGGCCTCCAGCGACTTTTCATCGAGCGCGGGCGCTGCGTTCGCAGTGCGGTCGGCCCTGATCTCGGCCGCCATGCGCGTGGGGTCGAGCGCGGCATTGAGGTCGTCGAGCGCGTGAAGCGGCCAGTTGTCCCGCCACCAGGACGGGCCGGGCTCATGCTCGTCGGCGGCAAGGAAGGACTGCGCTTCGATGTTCATGGGTTCGTCCGGTTCGGCGGAAGGGGCGGCCGGAGCCGCTATAGCCTCAGCCCTTCAGAACCTCCACCAATGTCTCGCCGAGCAGCGACGGGCTGGGCGAGACGCGGATGCCCGCCGCTTCCATCGCCGCGATCTTGTCCTCCGCGCCGCCCTGTCCGCCGGACACGATCGCGCCCGCATGGCCCATGCGGCGGCCCGGAGGGGCCGTGCGGCCGGCGATGAAGCCGACCATCGGCTTGGACCGGCCCTTCCTCGCCTCGTCGGCGAGGAAGCGCGCCGCCTCCTCCTCCGCCGATCCGCCGATCTCGCCGATCATGATGATCGACCGGGTCTCGTCATCGGCCAGGAACATCTCCAGCACGTCGATGAAGTTGGTGCCGTTCACCGGATCGCCGCCGATGCCGACCGCCGTGGACTGGCCGAGTCCGGCGTTGGTCGTCTGGAACACCGCCTCGTAGGTGAGCGTGCCCGAGCGGCTGACCACGCCGACCGACCCCTTCTTGAAGATCGAGCCGGGCATGATCCCGATCTTGCATTCGTCCGGGGTCAGCACGCCGGGGCAGTTGGGGCCGATCAGGCGCGACCCGGAGCCCTCCAGCCGCCCCTTCACCTTCACCATGTCGAGCACCGGAATGCCCTCCGTGATGCACACGATCAGTGGCACCTCCGCCTCGATCGCCTCGATGATCCCATCGGCCGCGAATTTGGGCGGCACGTAGATCACGCTGGCGTCCGCCCCGGTCGCGTCCCGCGCCTCCTTCACCGTGTCATAGACCGGCAGGCCGATGTGCGTTGTCCCACCCTTCCCCGGCGTGACGCCGGCCACCATCTTGGTGCCGTAGTCGAGCGCCTGCTGGGTGTGGAAGGTGCCGGTGGAGCCGGTCATCCCCTGGGTGATGACGCGCGTGTTCTTGTCGACGAGAATGCTCATGTGGGTGTTCGGCTCCGTTCAGTGGCTGTCGCGAGGATTGTCGCGCAAACGGTGCTCGCGCATCATGATCTCGTCGAAGGTAAAGGGACAATCTTCGGGGAAGTGCGAGAGCGGCAGCCGGGTCTCCTTGGCTGCGTCGTAGCGCGCCCGTCGATAGGCCTTGCCGACCGCCTCGTCGACGCGTGTCTTGTAGCTGGGGCTGTCCTCAAGCTCGTCACGCACCCGCTGACGGTGACCCTCGATCGACACGGCCCAGCTGCGCGTGCGATAATCGACCTGGACGTCCCATTTGAGCATGTGGATCAGGACAATACGGATGGCGCTTTTGAAGGCGTTGAAATCCGAACGCGCCAAGCCTTCGACCTCCTCGATCAAATGTTCGAGATCGAGTTCGTCGAACTGCCCGTCGCGCAACAGTTCGACCTGCGCCAGCACCCAAGCTCCATAATCCTCCAGATAGGCTGGATAGTTGCGCCGCTCGTGCAAGGCGGGATCGTACTCACCCATCGAATGCCATCCTCACTCCAGCGACCCGTCGATCTCTTTACACGCCACCAGCAGCTCCCTGACCGCATCCACGCTGGTCTGGAGGTTCCCCTTCGCCTCCGCGTCCAGCTCGATCTCCACCACCTGCTCGATCCCGCCCGCGCCGATCACGGCGGGCACGCCGACATAGAGGTCGTCCACGCCGTACTGGCCGGTCAGGTGCGCGGCGCAGGGCAGGATGCGCTTCTGGTCGCCCAGATAGGCCTCCGCCATGCTGATGGCGCTGGCCGCCGGCGCGTAGAAGGCGCTGCCGGTCTTCAACAGCCCCACGATCTCGCCGCCGCCGCCGCGCGTGCGCTTGACGATGGCGTCGATCCGCTCCTTCGTGGATCGTCCCTGCTTCACCAGGTCGTTCACCGGAATGCCGCTGACCGTCGTATACTCCACCACCGGCACCATCGTGTCGCCATGGCCGCCCAGCACGAAGGCGTTCACGTCGCGCACCGACACATCGAACTCCTGCGCCAGGAAGGTGGCGAAGCGCGCGGAGTCCAGCACGCCCGCCATGCCGACGACCATGTGGTGCGGCAGGCCGGAGAATTCGCGCAGCGCCCAGACCATGGCGTCCAAGGGATTGGTGATGCAGATCACGAAGGCGCCCGGCGCATGGGCCTTGATACCCTCGCCCACCGCCTTCATCACCTTGAGGTTGATGCCGAGCAGGTCGTCGCGGCTCATGCCCGGCTTGCGGGCCACGCCGGCGGTGACGATGATCACGTCCGCGCCCGCGATGTCGGCATAGTCGTTCGTGCCGGTGACCCTGGCGTCGAAACCCTGCACCGGCCCGCATTGCGACAGGTCGAGTGCCTTGCCCTGCGGCAGCCCCTCGGCGATGTCGAACAGCACGACGTCGCCCAGTTCCTTCATCGCCGCCAGGTGGGCCAGCGTGCCGCCGATGTTGCCGGCGCCGATCAGCGCGATCTTTTTGCGAGCCATAAAGGGAAGGTCTCCTGAGTGTCCGTGGCGCGTTGAGCTGCGGCGGCCATAGGAGGGAATCGGGTGCGCCTCAACCGGCCGCGCAGCCTGAACTTCCCTTCACCGTCATTCCCGCGAAAGCGGGACTCCAGGCACCAGGCCCGGGAACGGAGTCTCTCTTCGGATCAGTCGAGCGTGGATCCCCGCCTTCGCGGGGATGACGATCTGGAGTTGGACGAACGTGCCGCCTTCGCGGGAATGACGGCGGGGAGGATCGCCGCGGTCCTACCCGGCCAGCCGCCGCAGCATCGCCATCCAGATGTCGACATTGTCGTAGAGCGCCTTGACCGGCAGGCGCTCGTTCAGCCCGTGAGCGCGCTCGTCGTCCGGCGACACGCCCCAGGCGCCGTCGACGCCATAGACCGGGATGCCGGCGGCGCGGAAATACAGGCCATCGGTGGCACCGGTCGACATCTGCGGGATGATCGGCGCATCGGGGAACTTGGCGTGGACGGCATCGGTGTAGGCCGACACCACATCATCGCGCAGCGGAGAGGCCGGGCTTGGTGTCGCGGGCGCCTTGGCCGCCACCTCCACGCCCGGTCCGGCGATCCGCTGGAGCTGCGCCAGCACGCCCGCCGGGTCCTCGCCCGGCAGGATGCGGCAGTTGACCGTCGCCTGGGCGAGCTGTGGCAGTGCGTTGTCGGCATGGCCGCCCTCCAGCCGCGTCGCCACGCAGCGCGTGCGCGTCGTGCCGACCTCCAGCTCGTTCGCCTCGATCGCGTCGGCGGCCGCGCCGTCGTTCGGATCGGCGAGCCAGGCGCGCATGGCATCGCCCAGCGGCCCTTTGTCCTGCTTCGCCCGCTCGGTGTAATAGGCGCGCGTGGTTTCGTTCAGCGCCGGCTCGAAGCGGTAGGCCTCCAGCCCTTTGAGCGCGCTCGCCAGTTCGTAGATCGCATTGTCGGGGCGCGGGCGCGAGCTGTGGCCGCCACGATTGTGAACGGTGAAGGTGAAGGTCTGGAACACCTTTTCGGCGGTCTGGATGCCGAAGCCGAGCGGATGGCCCTCCCGATCGAACGCCCCGCCGCCGGCATCGGCGTTGAGCGCATATTCAGCGTCCGTCCACTTGCGCCACTCGCCCGCGCCCATCGCCGCCCCGGTGCCGCCGACCTCCTCGTCGCCGGTGAACAGGATGACGATGTCGCGCTTGGGGCGAAACCCCGCCGCCTTCAGCTGGAGCAGCGCGGAGGTGACGGCGACCGCGCCCTGCTTGTCGTCGCTGGTGCCCCGGCCATAGAAATAGCCGTCCTCCTCGACCAGCTTGAACGGGTCGCGCTCCCAGTCCGACCGCTTGGCCTCCACCACATCCAGGTGCGCCAGGATCAGGATGGGCTTGAGGGTGGAGGGCGTCACCGCTGGCCAGCGGGCGATCAGCGCGGCGGTCTTGTCGCCGCCGTCGGCTTCGTAGGGCAGCACGCGGATGTCGGCGTCCGCCCAGCCCGCCTGCCGGAACTGGTCGCCCAGGTACTTGGCCAGCACCGGCACCTGCCCGCGCCCCTGCACCGTCGGCGTCTCGATTGCGGTGCGGTAGATTTCGCGCGTCCGGGCGTGCCAGTCGGTCGGCGGGGCGGCGAGCGCGGGCAGCGCGGCCGCGCCGGCGAGAAGCGTGGTGGCGAGCAGGCTCAGGCGCATCGGTGATCCCCCCGGATTGGACGCCCTTTGCTGCGACCCTACGCGGGCGCGGTCAAGCGGCTTCGGCCGCCCCATGGCCCAGCGCCAGATAAGCGTCGGAGCGCATCTCCATCAGCCGCGACACCGTGCGCTCGAACTCGAAGCGGCCGTCGCCCTCCTCGTACAGCTCGCCCGGCTCCGCGTCGGCGGCGGCCAGCAGCTTGACGTTGTGCTCGTACAGCGCGTCGATCAGGGTCACGAAACGCGCCGCTTCGTTGCGGTTCTCCGGCCCCAGCTTGGGGATGCCGACCAGGATGACGGTGTGAAAGCGCCGCGCGATCGCCAGATAGTCGGACGCGCCCCGCGCCTCCCGGCACAGGCGGGCGAAGGAGAAGACGGCCACGCCCTTCGGGGCCTTGGGGACGTGCAGCGTGCGGCCGCCGGGCACCGCCAGCTCCTCCGACGGCACGGCATCGTCGGGCGGATAGTCGGTCAGGCGGAAGAACGCCTCGCTGAGCGCCGCCGTCGCCTCGGATCCGTTGGGCACGTGCCAGACCGGAGTGGAGCCGAGCCGTTCGCGCCGATAATCGGTCGGGCCGTTGAGCGGCAGGACGCGGCAGCGCGTCTTGAGCTCATCGATGAAAGGCAGGAACAGCGGCCGGTTCAGCCCGTCCTTGTAGAGATCGTCGGGTGCGCGGTTGGAGGTGGCGATCACCGTCACCCCCTCCTCCCACAATCGCTCGAACAGGCGGCTGAGGATCATCGCGTCGGGCGCGTTGTTCACCACCATCTCGTCGAAGGCGAGGACGCGGAGGTCGGCGGCGACCGCCTGCGCGACCTGCTTGACCGGCCGCTCCGTTTCCCGCTCGCGCACGATCCGCAGCCGGTCGTGAACCTCCAGCATGAACTCGTGGAAGTGGACGCGGCGATGCGGCACATCGCCAAGCGCGTCGGCGAACAGGTCCATCAGCATGGACTTGCCGCGCCCCACCGCGCCCCAGAGATAGACGCCGCGCACCGGCTCCGGCCGGCGCCCGAACAGCCGGCCGAACACCCCCGGTCTACCCGCCGCCAGAGCATCCTGCACATCCTGTAGCGCCTGAGCGGCCGCCGCCTGCTCAAGGTCGGGCTTGAGCTCGCCGGCCGCTACCAACGCGCGATAGCGGGCCAGGACGGAGGTCATCGAAAAGCCGTGTCCGCCCTATCCTCTCGGCTCACACCTGACGCTCGACCATCATCTTCTTGGTCTCGGCGATCGCGCGCGCGGGATTCAGGCCCTTGGGACAGACATTGGCGCAGTTCATGATCGTGTGGCAGCGATAGAGGCGGTAGGGGTCCTCCAGCTGGTCGAGCCGCTCGCCCGTCATCTCGTCGCGCGTGTCGGCGAGCCAGCGATAGGCCTGGAGCAGGATCGCCGGTCCCAGGAAGCGATCCGCGTTCCACCAGTAGGACGGGCAGCTGGTCGAGCAGCAGGCGCACAGGATGCACTCGTACAGGCCGTCCAGCTCGGCGCGATCCTCCGGCGACTGCAGCCGCTCGCGGCCAGAGGGCTCCGGCGTGACCGTCTGCAGCCAGGGCTTGATCGACGCGTATTGCGCGTAGAAGTGGGTGAAGTCGGGGACCAGGTCCTTGATGACGTCCATATGCGGCAACGGCGTGATCCGGACCTCGCCCCTCACGTCCTCGATGGCGGTCGTGCAGGCCAGGCCGTTCTTCCCGTCGATGTTCATCGAACACGACCCGCAGATGCCCTCGCGGCAGGACCGGCGGAACGTCAGCGAGCTGTCCTGCTCCGCCTTGATCTTGACCAAGGCGTCCAGGACCATTGGACCGCATCCGTCCAGGTCGACGGTGAAGGTGTCGTAACGCGGGTTCGCCTTGGTGTCGGGGTCGTAGCGATAGACCTTGAAGCTCTTGGTGCGCGTCGCGCCCTCGGGTTTCGCGTGGACCTCGCCCTTGGTGATGCGGCTGTTCTTGGGAAGCCGGAATTCGGCCATGGCGGGCGGTCCTCGTGCGATCTGTCGGTTTGGTCTTTTACCTAGGGAGCGCGCCCCCTTGCGGCAAGCTAGATCACGTCGAGCACCAACCCCTGCGCCTTGGCGTCCTCGGCGTCGATGTACCAGTTCGACGGCGCCTTCTCCTGCAGCTCGGCGAAGTCCACGTCGGACTGGTCGATCAGCGCGCGAAAGCCCTCGTCCTCCATCTTCACCGAATGGCGAATCTCGTTCAGCACCGCCTCCAGTTGGGCGACGCAGCTTTTCAGCGGGCCGGACAGGTCCACGGTCTTGGTGATCTGGCGCTCATGCACCAGCAGACGCGTGCCCTTGGTCAGGAAGCGGTGCTGGCGCTCGAAGGCGGACATGAAGGTGACGCCGGCCGAATAGACCACCGCCTTGCCGAGGAACAGCAGCTCGCGGTCCTGATAGGCCTTGAGCAACCGCACATCGTCGCCCATCGCGCGCGCCATCTCCGGATCGCCGCCCAGCGTGGACAGCGACACGACGATCGGCCCGTCGGCCGGCGCATGGCCCAGCTGCTCCTGCCACGAGGCGTAGAGCTGCTGGTCCACGGGCCCGGACAGGCGGACGTGGGGTCTGGCGAGGAGGGGGTACTGGTTGGGGTCGGTCATGGCAGCGGGCCATGGCACCGCCGCACCCGAACGCCAAGGCCCGCCGCTTGACGCCTGGTCTCCCGTGCTTACATAATGCCCACGAGAAGGAACGATGTCATGCAAACTGCACTGAGGAAGATGGGCAACTCCACTGGATTGGTGGTGCCCAAGGCGATGCTGGCGCAGCTGGGGTTGGCGAGCGGCGCCCGCATGAACCTGTCGATCGAGAACGGTGGCATTGTCGCGCGTGCCGCCGATGCCGATCCGCGTGCCGGTTGGGACGAGGCGGCCGCGCGGATCGCGGCGACGCCCCTCACCCAGGAGGAGCGTGACTGGCTAGAGGCGTCCGCCAACGACATGGCCGATATGGCCGACGCCTGGACTTGGTGACACGCCCGATCGCGCGCCGAGGCGACGTGTGGCTGGTCTGCTTCGACCCGACGGTCGGTCGGGAGATCCAGAAGACGCGGCCCTGCCTCATCGTCTCGCCCGACGTGCTGAACCGGCGGTTCAGTACCGCGACGGGCGTTCCCCTGACTACGGGCAGTCGCCCTGAACCGTTCCGCCCCGCCATCACCTTCGCTGGCAAGCCCGGCATGGTCCTTTGCGAACAGTTGCGCACTTTATCGACGGAACGCTTCATCAAACGACTGGGCGAAGTCGACAAGGCTACGCTTCATGACGTGCTCGATGTCCTCGTGCGGATGTTCGCTCCTTAATAGACCCGCTTCTTCGGCTCGATATAGTCGATCTCGTCCGTCAGAGTGTAGTCGTGTACCGGGCGGTAATCGATCGTGATGTTGCCCTGCTGCCCGGCCGACTTGCCGCCCCAGCCGTCGAACCAGCTGAGCGTGTGCTTCATCCACTCGGCGTCGTTGCGGTCGGGATAGTCCTCGTGGCTGTGCGCGCCCCGGCTTTCGGTGCGGTTGTGGGCCGAGGTGATGGTGCAGATCGCCTGGCCCATCATGTTGTCGAGCTCCATCGTCTCGATCAGGTCGGTGTTCCAGATCAGGCTGCGGTCGGTGATGCCGATGTCGGTAAGACCGCGGTTGATCGCGTCGAGCTTGTCGATGCCTTCCTGCATGATCTCGGCGGTGCGGAAGACGCCGCAATTCGCCTGCATCGTCTTCTGCATCCCCTGGCGCAGCTCGGCGGTCGGCGTGCCGCCCTTGGCGTGGCGGAAATGGTCGAGGCGGGTGAGCGACAGCTCCTCGCTGTTCGCCGGCAGCGGCCTGTGCTTGGTGCCGCTCTTCACCGTATCGCCGATCCGCATTCCCGTCGCCCGGCCGAAGACCACCAGGTCGATCAGGCTGTTGGAGCCCAGCCGGTTGGCGCCATGCACCGACACGCAGGCCGCCTCGCCCACCGCATAGAGGCCGGGCACGGCGGCGTCGGGGTCGCCATCCTTCAGCGTCACGACCTCGCCGTGGAAGTTCGTGGGGATACCGCCCATGTTGTAGTGGACGGTGGGCGTCACCGGCAGCGGCTGGCGCGTCAGGTCGACGCCCGCGAACACCTTGCCCGTCTCCGTGATGCCCGGCAATCGCTCGGCGAGCACGTCGGGGTCGATGTGGTCGAGGTGGAGGAAGATGTGGTCGGTCTCCTTGCCGACACCGCGCCCCTCGCGGATCTCCATCGCCATCGCGCGGCTGACCACGTCGCGGCTGGCGAGGTCCTTGGCGGACGGCGCATAGCGCTCCATGAACCGCTCGCCCTCGGAATTGGTGAGATAGCCGCCCTCGCCGCGCGCGCCCTCGGTGATCAGCACGCCCGCGCCGTAGATGCCGGTCGGGTGGAACTGCACGAACTCCATGTCCTGCAAGGGCAGGCCGGCGCGCAGCACCATGGCGTTGCCGTCGCCCGTGCAGGTGTGGGCGGAGGTGGCCGAGAAGAAGCAGCGGCCATAGCCGCCGGTCGCCAGCACGGTCGCGTGGCTGCGGAAGCGGTGGATCGAGCCGTCGTCCAGGCACAGCGCCAGCACGCCCCGGCACTCGCCGTCCTCCATGATCAGGTCGAGCGCGAAATACTCGATGAAGAAGTCGGCGTCGTATTTCAGGCTCTGCTGGTAGAGCGCGTGGAGCATGGCGTGACCGGTGCGGTCGGCGGCCGCGCAGGTGCGCTGGGCGGCGGGGCCGGCGCCCATGTTCTGCATCATGCCGCCGAACGGGCGCTGGTAGATGCGGCCCTCCTCGGTGCGGCTGAAGGGCACGCCGGCGTGCTCCAGTTCATAGACCGCCTGGGGCGCCTCGCGGCAGAGATACTCGATCGCGTCCTGGTCGCCCAGCCAGTCCGACCCCTTGACGGTGTCGTACATGTGCCAGGTCCAGTGGTCCGGACCCATGTTGCCCAGGCTGGCCGCGATGCCGCCCTGCGCCGCGACGGTGTGGCTGCGGGTCGGGAACACCTTGGTGATGCAGGCGGTCTTCAGGCCCGTGTTGGCGATGCCCATCGTGGCGCGCAGGCCCGATCCGCCCGCGCCGACCACCACGGCGTCGTAATCGTGATCGATGATCTTGTAGGCGTCGGCCATCAGACAGCGGGTCCCATGAGCGCGATGCGGGCGACCGACACGATGCCGATCGCGATCCCCGCGAACGCGTAGAAATTGAGCGCGACGACCGCCAGGATCTTCCACGCCTTGTCATGAACATAGTCCTCGATCAGCTCCATGACACCCAGACGGAAGTGAATGAATGTGGACAGGATCAGCAGGATCATCGCGGTGGCGACCAGCGGCGAGCCCATCCAGGCGGTCACCACCGGCCAGCTGAGGTCGGGCAAGGTCGCCAGGCTGACCAGGAACCAGGTCATCAGGATGGCATTGGACCCGGCCGTCAGCCGCTGGGTCATGAAGGCGCCCGTGCCGTGCCCCGCCGGTCCCCGGCCGCGCACCTTGCCGAGCGCCGTGCCGCCGTCGAACGCGCTGGCCATCAGAGCGCCCCCGTCAGGATCAGCGCCCAGAAGGCGATCGTCAGCACCGCGCCGCTGACGAAGGTCACGATCGCGGTCGTCTTGTTGAGCGTCAGCTCATAGCCCGCGCCGGTGTCCAGGAACAGGTGGCGGATGCCCGACGAGAGATGCTGGAAGAAGCTCCAGGACAGGCCGATCAGCAGCACATAGCCGACGATGTTGAACGCGCCGGAGTCCACCGTCAGCAGGTCGATCAGCCCCGCATAGCCGTCCGCCCCCGACGCCAGCGCGGCGAGCCAGACGGTGAGCAGCACGCCGCCCAGGATCGCCATCCCCTGTCCGGTGAAACGGTGGACGATCGACACCGTCATGTTGGGCGCCCAGCGCCAGATCGAGAGGTGGGGGGACAGCGGCCGCGCGTGGGCTCGGCCGGGGGTGGAAACGGAGGATCGGGCCATAACGGGAGAGAGCCTTGATGAACGGGTCGTGGCAAGCTCTTACGAAGCGGTGTGGCGGGGGGCAAGCCGAGGCGGGCGGCGGGGCGGCCCGACCCACGCAGGCCATGCCCGCCAACTCTGCGTCGGGAGAATGAGGAGGGCGGCTTGCGCCCACATGCGGACGTTGCGGTCGCCAGCCCTCTCCCGCTCGTCCTGAGCCTATCGAAGGACGTTTCCTGCCGCCACTCCGTCGTCGGCGTATGGGAGCCCGCCGGCACAACAGGAGGCGGCGGTCCCTGCCGCACGAACGTCCTTCGACAGGCTCAGGACGAGCGGGGCGGCTGACATCGGATAAAGGGGAACGTCCGCTCCCCACCCGACGTCGCCGTTCAGCCAACCATCCGCTCGGTCCCAAGCAGCGGCCGCACTCCCCAGCTTCCCCACCCCTTCCCCCTCGGCTAAGCCTCGCCCATGACCCCGCACATCCTCCTCACCGGCTCCTCGCGCGGGATCGGGGCGGCGGCGTTCGCGGCGCTCGACGGCCGGGCGCGCGTCCTCGGCCACGCCACCCATGGCGACGCGCGCACGGTCGCCGCAGACCTATCAGCGCACGGCGCGGCGACCGGGCTGTGGGAGGAGGCGCTCGACCGGCTGGACGGGCGGATCGACGTGCTGATCAACAACGCCGGGGTGTTCGAGGCGAGCCCGCTCGAGGGCGGCGACTGGGCGTCCGACTGGCAGCGCACGCTGCAGATCAACCTCACCGCCGCCGCCGAGCTCTGCCGCCTCGCCGTGCTCCACTGGCATCGGCGCGAGGTCGGGGGGCGCATCGTGAACGTCGCCAGCCGCGCCGCGCATCGCGGCGACAGCCCGGCGCACTGGCACTACGCCGCGTCTAAGGGCGGGATGGTGGCGATGACCAAGACGATCGCGCGCGCCTATGCGGCGGAGGGCATCCTCGCCTACGCGATCTGCCCCGGCTTCGTGAGGACCGGCATGGCGGAGGAGTATCTGGACAGCCGCGGCGGCGACGCGCTCCTCGCCGACATCCCGCTCGGCCGGGTCGCCACGCCCGACGAGATCGCCGCCATCATCGCCTGGGTCGCGCTCGACGCGCCCGCGTCGATGACCGGCGCGGTGCTGGACGCGAACGGGGCGAGCTATGTCCGCTGAGGAGACTGCGGGAACCACACGGCGCACGGGCGGCGCGGTGCTGAGGACCGGGCTGTCGGCCGTCGCGGTCGCCTCCATCGCGCTGGGCGCCTGGGGGGCGGCCCGGTCGGACGACGCGCCGGCCGTGCCCGCCGCCCGGGCCGCCCCTGTGACGGATCCGAAGCCCTCGCCGCCCGACCCCGCCACCTCCGTCCTGAACGTCCGGCCGGTCGACGGCACGCCCTACACCGTGCTGTTCTCCGGCGTGGGGCCGGAGGAGGCCGCGGACGGGCCGTCGCTCTTCACCGCCCCGCGCGTGGAGGGCGTCCACAATGTCGTGCTGCTCGACACGGACACGGGCGCGAGCCGCCGCCTGCTGCCCGACGATTCGCGGCTGGTGACGAACGCCCGGCTGCTCGCGCCGGTGGCGGAGGACGCCGGCACGGCCGCCACGTCGCCCCCGCCCCGCTGGATCGCGCTGGACGTGACGGACGACGAGGGCAAGCCCATGGACCTGATGATCGCGCGGCTGGACGGGACCGCCCCGCCGGTGGTGCTGCCCGGCCTGACGCGGGTGGTGCGCGTGTGGAGCCGGGACGCCGACACGCTGGCGGCGCTCGTGCGGGTGGACGGCGCGCTGGCCTATCGGCTGATCGACGGAGAGACGCTGACGGTCACCTCCTCCTCGCTCGTGCCGCTGACCGGATGAGCGGCTGGGTCGCGTCGCTCCCCTGCCGCCGCGCCGACGCCGACCGGCTGGCGGAGGGGGCGGACCTGCCCGAGCCGGCCCCCGTGCTGGCCACGGCGGAAGAGGACGAGGCGGCCGACCGCTGGCGGCTGGACGCCTATTGGGCGGAGCGGCCGTCGCGCGCGGCGCTGGCGGCGCTCGCCCGGCTGCTGCCCGGCGCGGCCGTGCCGGTGGCGCGGCGGGTGGCGGACCGCGACTGGGTGGTGGAGAGCCAGGCGGGGCTGGAGCCGGTGGTGGTCGGCCGCTTTGCAGTGGTGACGGACGAGGAGGCGGAGGCAGCGCCCGACCTGTCGCGCTTCGTCGTGCCCGCCACCAACGCGTTCGGCACGGGCCACCACCAGACAACCGCCGGCTGCCTGGAGATGCTCGACCGGCTGGAGCGGAGCGGGCGTCGGTTCCGCCGGGTGGCCGACATCGGCACGGGCACGGGCCTGCTCGCCTTTGCGGCGCATCGGCTGTGGCCGACCGCGCGGATCGTGGCGAGCGACATCGACCCGGCCGCCGCGCGGGTGGCGGGCCAACTGGCGGAGAGGAACGGGGTGCCGGTCGGGCACGGGCCGGGGCGGCTGACGCTGGTGGCGGCACCGGGGACCGATCACCCGCTGATCGAGCGCGGCGCGCCCTACGACCTGGTGATCGCCAACATCCTCGCCGGCCCGCTCATCGCGCTGATGCCCGGCTTCGCCCGGCTGCTGGGGGATGGAGGGACGCTGATCCTGGCCGGGCTGACGGACGACCAGCAGGGCCGCGTGGTTCTGGCGGCGCGCCGGTGCGGGCTGCGGCTGGTGGAGGCGCCGGGGCGCGGCCGCTGGCCGACGCTGCGGCTGGTGGGGCGGGCGGGTGCGCAACGCCCCAAGGCCCGGCGAATGCGACGGCGCGTGTACGGTCAAGGCGAGTGGTAGCCCGGTGCGATCCGTCCGCTTGCGACGCAGACGCGGCCGTACGATCATCCCTCTCCCCTGAAGGGGAGAGAGGGAGCCGCGACAGCGGCGAGGGAGAGGGGCACGCCATCGGGCGTGGAGCTGCGATCCCTCGCAACGTTCCCCTCTCCTTCCGCCGCCTCCGGCGGCTCCCTCCTCTCCCCTGAAGGGGAGAGGGACGGGAACGTCCGCACACCATCAGACATCGCCATCTCGCTCAAATCTCCTCCTCCTCCCGTCCGACGAGCGCCAGCGCGCGGGCGGTGATCTGGCGGGTGGCGCACCAGTGGACCAGCGCCTCCTCGCGGCCGTGGGTCACCCACACCTCCTTCGGCCCGAGCTCCAGGATGGTGTCGGTCAGCTCCGTCCAGTCGGCGTGGTCGGAGACGATCAGCGGCAGCTCGACATTGCGCTGGCGGGCGCGCTGCCGCACCGTCATCCAGCCGGACGCCATCGCGGTGACCGGGTCGGGCAGGCGGCGCGACCAGCGGTCGTTGAGCGCCGAGGGTGGGCAGACGACGACCTGGCCCTTCAGCTCCGCCTTCGTCGCGTCCGCCACCGGCCGCAGATCGCCCAGCGGCACGCCCCACGCCTCGTAGAGCGCGCACAGCCGCTGCATCGCGCCGTGGAGGTACACCGGGCGGTCCCAGCCCAGCGCGCGCAGCTCCGCGATCACCCGCTGCGCCTTGCCCAGCGCATAGGCGCCGATCTGGACGCAGCGGTCCGGGTTCGCCGCCAGCGTGTCGATCACCTTGCGCATCTCGCCCGGCGTGGGCGGGTGGTGGAAGACGGGCAGGCCGAAGGTCGCCTCCGTGATGAACACGTCGCACGGCACCGGCACGAAGGGCGCGCAGGTCGGGTCGGCGCGGCGCTTGTAGTCGCCGGACGCGACCACCGTCGCACCCCCATGCTCCAGCACGATCTGGGCGGAGCCCAGCACATGGCCCGCGGGCACGAAGCGGGCGGCGATCGGGCCGATCGCCACCGTCTCGCCGATCGCGACGGGCGTGGCCCCGTGCTCCTCGCCATAGCGCACCGCCATGATGGCGAGCGTCTCGGGCGTGGCCCAGACCTGCCCGTGGCCGCCGCGCGCGTGGTCGGCGTGGCCGTGGGTGACGAGGGCGCGGGCGACCGGCACCGACGGGTCGATCCAGGCGTCGGCGGCGGGCAGGTGGATCCCCTCCGGCCGGGGCTCGATCCAGGGGGCGATGCTCATGGGAGGGCTTATGGCGGGGCACGCCCCTTGCGCCAAGCGGACGGACCTTCCAATCGCGTCCACTCGTTGGATGCGGGATCGGATATGGGAGGCGACGATGTTGGAAGGCGCGTGGGGGACGCTCGCGATCGTGGGCGTCGTCATCCTGGGAGCGGCGATGGCCTACGCCCTCTTCCGCAACAAGCAGCACGAGAGCCCGCGCGAGATCGCGGAGTCGGAGCGCGGCAGCCGTGACCTCTACGCCGCCGAAAGCGCCAAGGAGATCGACGAGGAACGGCGGGAGGCGTCGCTGGGTCGGTCCCCCGGTGGCCCGGACCCGCGGCTGGACGATCCGACGGTCGACGGGCGGGACGTCGAGCGGGAGTGAGGGGCTGAGATCCTCCCCGAGCTTGCTCGGCGAGGGGGACCGCTCGAAGAGCGGTGGAGGGGTGTTCGTAGAGCGCCTACGATAGTCCCTGTGACGGACCCGCGCCTCCCCCTCCACCACTCGGCTGCGCCGAGCGGTCGCCCTACCCGAAGCGAGCTCGGGGAGGATTCAAATGTCCTCGACCCCCGCCCTCGGCCTGGTTCGCGGAGCGGGGGTGGCGGTGGAGTGACCCCCAATTCCTCCCCGAGCTTGCTCGGGGAGGAACTCGATGGCTTGGACCCCCGCCTCCTCGCCTGGTTCACGACACGCGGCTGGGCACCCCGCCGCCACCAGCTCGAGCTGCTCGATGCCGCCGCCCGGGATCAGCACGCGCTTCTCGTCGCCCCCACCGGGGCCGGCAAGACGCTGGCCGGCTTCCTGCCCACGCTGAACGCGCTGGCGAGCGACCCGCCGGACGGGCTCCACACCCTCTACATCTCCCCGCTCAAGGCTCTGGCGGTGGACGTGCGGCGCAACCTCCTGGCGCCGATCGAGGAGATCGGCCTGCCCATCCGGGTGGAGACCCGCACCGGCGACACGCCGTCGGACCGCAAGGCACGCCAGCGCGCGCGCCCGCCGCACGTGCTGATGACCACGCCGGAGTCGCTCTCGCTCCTGCTCAGCTACCCGGACGCCGCGACGTTGTTCGGCGGCCTGAAGACCATCGTGGTGGACGAGGTCCACGCCTTTGCCACCGGCAAGCGCGGCGACCTGCTGGCGCTCGCGCTCGCGCGCCTCGCAACCCTGTCGCCCACGCTGCGGCGCGTCGCGCTGTCCGCCACCGTCGCCGACCCCGACGGCTACCGCGCCTGGCTGGCGCCGGACGGCGACATCGACGCCGTGCGACTGGTGGTCGGCGATCCCGGCGCGGAGCCGAACATCCGCATCGTGCTGCCCCAGGGTCGCGTGCCCTGGACCGGCCATTCCGGCCGCTACGCCGCGGCCGAGGTCATGCGCGAGATCGAGGCGCACGGGACCACGCTGGTCTTCTCCAACACGCGCTCGCTCGCCGAGCTGATCTTCCAGGACCTGTGGGCGGTCAACGAGCGCAACCTGCCGATCGGCGTCCACCATGGCAGCCTGTCACGGGAGGCGCGGCGCAAGGTGGAGCTGGCGATGGCGGAGGGGCGGCTGCGCGGGCTGGTCGCCACCTCGTCGCTGGACCTCGGCGTCGACTGGGGCGATGTCGACTGTGTCATCCAGATGGGCGCGCCGAAGGGTTCCTCGCGCCTGCTCCAGCGCATCGGGCGCTCCAACCACCGGCTGGACGAGCCGTCCGAGGCCATGATCGTGCCCGGCAATCGCTTCGAGTATCTGGAGGCGCGCGCCGCGCTGGACGCCGTCGAGGCGGGCGAACGCGACCCCGACATCTTCCGCCCCGGCGCGCTCGACGTGCTCGCCCAGCACCTGGTCGCCTGCGCCTGTGCGGAGCCGTTCGGCGAGGAGGCGATGAAGGCGGAGGTGCGCTCGGCGTTCCCCTACTCCGCGCTCACTGACGAGGTGTTCGACCGCGTTCTGCGGTTCGTCGCGACCGGCGGCTATGCGCTCAAGGCCTACGACAAGTTCAAGCGGCTGACGAAGGGGGCGGACGGGCTGTGGCGCCTCTCCCACCCGCGCTTCGCCGCTCAGCATCGGCTGAACGCCGGCATCATCGTGGACGCCGCGCTGCTGGACGTGCGCTTCAAGAACGGGCGCAAGCTCGGCACGGTGGAGGAGGCGTTCGCCGCGCAGCTGCAGCCGGGCGACACCTTCTTCTTCTCCGGCCTGAGCCTGGAGGTGCTCGGGATGAAGGACACCGACCTGACGGTGAAGGCGACCAGCCGGCCGGCGCGCATCCCGAAATACGGGGGCGCGCGGATGCCGCTGTCGACCAGCCTGGCCGACCGGGTGCGGACCTTCCTGCACGACCGCTCGTCCTGGCGGCGCTTTCCCGACGACGTGCGCGCGTGGCTGGAGATGCAGGATCGCCGCTCCCTCCTGCCCCGGCCCGACCAGATCCTGGTGGAGACCTTCCCGCGCGAGGGCGCGCACGACCTGCTCGTCTACGGCTTCGAGGGGTGGAACGCGCATCAGGCGCTGGGCATGCTCGTCACCAGGCGGATGGAGACGCGGGGCCTGGACCCGATCCGCTTCGTCGCCAGCGACTACGCCATCGCGATCACCAGCCTGAAGCCGGCGGCCGACCCGGTGAGCCTGCTGTCCGGCGACATCCTGGAGGACGAGTTCGTGGCATGGGTGGAGCGCTCCCACCTGCTCAAGCGCGCGTTCCGCGAGGTGGCGGTGATCGGCGGGCTGGTCGAGCGCCAGCATCCGGGCAAGCGCAAGACGGGACGGCAGGTCACCTTCTCCACCGACCTGATCTACGACGTGCTGCAGCGTTGGGAGCCCGACCACCTCCTCCTGCGCGCCGCCTGGGACGACGCGCGCGCCAAGCTGACCGACGTCGGCCGGCTGGCGCGGCTGCTGGAGCGCGCCGAGGCCACGGCGGTCCACGTGGCCCTCGACCGGGTGAGCCCGCTGGCGGTCCCCGTGCTGGTGCTGATCGGGCGGGAGACGGTGGCGACCGGCGCGGGCGACGACGCGCTGCTGGTGGAGGCCGAGGCGCTGGCGGCGGAGGCGATGCGGGCGGATTAGGCGGGAGCGTCGGACCGGCCCATCCTACCGGCGGGAGGTGTCATGCCGGCGCGAGGTGACGAGTCCGCGCGCGCCGCCTATCCTGCGCCCCCATGCTCCTCCCCTTCCTCCTCCAGGCGGCGCCGGTCTTCGAGCCCGCGCCGACACCGGACCAGCAGGAGGTGATCGCGGCCGAGCTCGACGCGCTGCGCCGACTGACGGTGCCGGTCGCGGTCAACGGCGGCGCGCCGTCGCGCTTCCTCATCGACACCGGTGCGGAGCGAACCGTCGTCTCGGAACTGATCGCCGCCGGCGTGCCGGGTCCACGCCGGCCGGCGACCCTCATCCACATGGCCGGCGTGTCGCCGGTCGAGGTCGTGACGCTCGACACCCTGGCGCTGGGATCCAGCGAGTACCGGCGGATCGAAGCGCCGATCCTGCGCCGCCGCCAGATGGGGGTCGATGGCGTGCTGGGCACCGACGCGCTGCAGGAACAGCGGATCCTGTTCGACTTCGCGGCGGGCGAGGTCACCGTCATCAGTCAAGGGGATCGCGCGCCGTCGGTGCGCGGCATCGTGATCCGGGCGCGGCGGCGCTCCGGCCGGCTGATCCTCACCACCGCCACCATCGACGGCGTCGCGGTCGACGTCGTGGTCGACACCGGCGCCCAGCGCACGGTCGGCAACGCCGCGCTGGCCGTGCGGCTGGCGCGGCGACGCGGCGGCGAGGTGGGGCTGCTCACCTCGATCACTGGAGAGACGATCGCGACACGGAGGCTGGCGGTGCGGCGGCTCACAATCGGGAGGCTGGCCTTCGACGATTTCGCGATCGCCATCATCGACAGCCCGGTCTTCGCCCGCCTCGACCTGTCCAACCGGCCCGCGATCCTGCTGGGAATGGACGCGATCGGCCGGTTCGAGCGCGTTCTGGTCGATTTTCCGAATCGATCGGTCCGCTTCGCGCTGGCGGACGCGCGGCCGCGCCTGTCTCCTCCATCCGGCCCGAACGCAAAAAAGCCCCACCCGTGAAGGTGAGGCCGTTTTCACGTGAAGTTGGTTGCGGGGGCAGGATTTGAACCTGCGACCTTCAGGTTATGAGCCTGACGAGCTACCGGACTGCTCCACCCCGCGCCAAAGGTTCGAACCGTCCGGTCCCGTTGGGATCCAAGCGGCTCTGACATGATGAATGGGTTTGAACACGATCCCGCCCGCCGGCCGTGAAGCCTGGCGACGACCTACTCTTCCGGCGCTTGAGCGACAGTACCATCGGCGCTGCCCGGTTTCACGGCCGAGTTCGAGATGGGATCGGGTGGGTCACGGGCGCCATGGTCACCAAGCTGCAAGGCCGGCGGGCGGGATCGGGTTTGAAAATCGATGCAAATGGCTGAGGACCAACTCCTCATCGAACGACTGCCAAACGGCAGGGCTGTCGATGATGGTGGGACTCAAAAGTGCGAATTGAGCTATTAGGACCGGTTAGCTCCACGCATTGCTGCGCGTCCACACCCGGCCTATCGACGTGGTGGTCTTCCACGGCTCGATGATAACTTATCTCGAGGGAGGCTTCCCGCTTAGATGCTTTCAGCGGTTATCCCGTCCATACATAGCTACCCAGCTGCACTCCTGGCGGAATGACTGGTACACCAGAGGTATGTTCAACCCGGTCCTCTCGTACTAGGGTCAACTCCTCTCAATTATCGACGCCCACGGCAGATAGGGACCAAACTGTCTCGCGACGTTCTGAACCCAGCTCACGTACCACTTTAATTGGCGAACAGCCAAACCCTTGGGACCTGCTCCAGCCCCAGGATGTGATGAGCCGACATCGAGGTGCCAAACGATTCCGTCGATATGAGCTCTTGGGAATCATCAGCCTGTTATCCCCGGCGTACCTTTTATCCGTTGAGCGATGGCCCTTCCACGAGGGACCACCGGATCACTATGACCGACTTTCGTCTCTGCTCGACTCGTCAGTCTCGCAGTCAGGCTGGCTTATGCCATTGCACTCTCGCAGACGATTTCCAACCGTCCTGAGCCAACCATCGCGCGCCTCCGTTACTCTTTAGGAGGCGACCGCCCCAGTCAAACTACCCGCCACAGAGGGTCCCCGAACCGGATAACGGTCCTGGGTTAGACATCAGAAAACAACAGGGTGGTATTTCACCAACGGCTCCACGTCAGCTGGCGCCAACGCTTCATAGCCTCCCACCTATCCTACACAGTTTTTTCCTAATGCCACTCTGAAGCTGCAGTAAAGGTGCACGGGGTCTTTCCGTCTAACCGCGGGTACTCCGCATCTTCACGGAGAATTCAATTTCGCTGAGCATATCCTGGAGACAGTG
>OZ244721.1:1877500-2764715 GCA_965219235.1 Sphingomonadaceae bacterium
CGACTCGCCGGCGTGACGAAGCTCGGCAGCCTGCCCGAACGGCTGCTGCGCTACCGCCACACGGCCGAGCAGGTGTCGTCGCGCCACGCGGTCGAGCAGCAGACCGGGGCCGCCGTCTCCTACATCGCCTGGCGGGAGCGCGAGGCCGGCCGCCCCGATCCGACCGCCGACCTGACCCGTCTGCCGCCGCTGGCCGAGCTCGACCGGCTGTTCGGCCGACCCGGTGTCGCCGAGGAGGTCCGCGCCCGCGTCGCGCCCGGGCTGATCTATTCCGAGAGCGCGCTGGGCAGCGACGGCTACGACCTGCTGCTCGACCACGTGCGCGAGGGCGGGGAGACGCCCGGCCTCTGGCGCACGGTCGCGCGCCTGGCGAGGCTGGGTCATCCCGGACGCGCGGCGCGACTCGCGGCGGCGCTCGCCATCCGATGATCCGAGCGAAGCCCCGGTCGTGAGCGTGCGCGCCGCCGCCATCTGGTCGATGGCGTCCCAATATGTCGTCTTCGTGGTCGGCTTCGCGGTCAGCGTCGTCGTGTCGCGCTTCTTCCTCGTGCCCGCCGAGGTCGGGCTCTTCTCCATCGCGCTGGCGGCGGCGCTGATGGTGGCGATCCTGCAGGATTTCGGCCTCACCCGCTACATCGCCGGACGGCCGGCGATGAGCCGCGAGGAGATCCGCGTCTGCTCGTCGGTCTCGGCGCTCTTCGCGCTCGTGATCGCGGCCGTGGTCGCGGCGCTGGCCTGGCCGATGGCGCGGTTCTACGCGGAGCCGGGGCTGACCCGGCTGATGCTGGTGATCGCCGGCTCCTACCTGCTCGTGCCCTTCTCGGTGGTGCCCTTCGCGCTCGCCACCCGCGCGATGGATTTCCGGGCGGTGTTCCTCATCAACGCCACCGGCGCGGTGGTGGGCGGGGGCGCGTCGCTGGCCCTCGCCGCCGCCGGACTGTCGGCCGAGTCGCTCGCCTGGGGCATGGTGGCGCAGGCGATCGCGCGCGCCGCCGTGGCCCAGTGGACGCACCCCGCCCCCGTGCCGCTGGTGCCCCGCCTCGGCCGCGCCGGCGAGGTGGTGCGCTTCGGCTCGCTCAATTCGGTGCTGTTCGTGTCGGGCGCGATCGGCTCGCGATCGGCGGACCTGGTGGTCGGTCGGCTGCTGACGCTCGCCGCCGTCGGCCTGTTCAGCCGCGCGACCGCGCTGTCGGGCCAGCTGAGGATGCTGGTGTCGGGCGCGATCAGCGGCGTGTTCTACCCCGCCTTCGCGCGCATCCGCGACCGGGGCGAGGCGCTGGGACCGCCCTATGCGCGCGTGGTCGCCGGCTACACCGTGGTCACCTGGCCGGCGATGGCGGGCCTGGCGCTCGCGTCCCGCCCCCTGGTGCTGGGCCTCTATGGCGAGGACTGGGCCGGGGTGGCGCCCGTGCTGGTCTGGGTGGCGCTCGCCGAAATGGTCTTCGTGGCGCTGCCGCTCCATGTCGAGCTGCCGATCCTGCTCGGCCGGATGCGGCGGCTGCTCGCCTTCAACGTCGTCGACACGGTGCTCTCGATCGCGCTGCTCGCCGCATTGGCGAGGTTCGGCGTGGAGTGGGCCGCGATCTCGCGCGTGGTCTACGCGCTCGCGTGGTTCGCGCTCTACGCGCCGCTGTTGAGCGCGCTGGTGGCGATCGACTGGCGGCAACTCGGATCGGCCTACCTGCGCAGCGGCCTCGCCACGCTCGCCGCGATCGGGCCGATGGCGCTGGCGCTGTGGATCTGGCCCGCGGGCGCGGCCGTGCCGCTGCTGGCGCTGGCGGGACTCGCGCTGGCGGGCGTCGCCTGCTGGCTGGGAACGGTGTTCCTGGTGCGCCACCCCGCCGCGTCGGACATCCGCGAGATGGCCCGCACCGCGCTGGAGCGGCCATTGCGCGCGCTGCGCGCCCGGTGGGCGGGATGAGCTTCGTCTATCTGGTCGCCGCGCACGACCGGCCCGACCAGCTCGCCGCCCTCATCGACCGGCTGCTGCCGCCCGGCACGCCCGATCGCGCCGTCCTGCATCTGGACCGCCGTTCGGCGCTGTGGCGCGAGCAGCGGGCGCGCTTCGCCGCCCACCCGTCCCAGCGCGTCGAGGTGATCGCGCGGCCCGTCGCGGTGCGCTGGGGCCATCCCAGCCAGCTCGCCGCCACTCGGCTGATGCTGGAGGCGGCGCTCCTCCGGCCCTTCGCGCTCGCCCACCATCTGAGCGGCACCGACTGGCCGGTCGTGCCGCGCGCCCGCATCGCCGCCGATGTCGCCGCTCAGCCGGACGCGGTCTGGGCGACCGTGCTCGGCCCCGAGCAGGAGGAGCGGATGCAGCGCTGGTGGCTGGACGAGCGTGCGCTCGCCGCCCGCCTGCCATCGGCCTGGCGCGAGCAGCTGGAGTGGACGGCGGGCCGGCTGCAGCGGCGCGCGCACCGGGCCGCGCACCGCTTCGCCGGCGCCCGCGCGCGTCCCTTCGGACCGTGGCGCAAGGGCTGGAGCTGGTGGTCGGTGCCGCCCGACGCCGCCCGCGCGCTCGCCGGCGGCATCGCCGCGCTGGAGGCGACCGGGCGGCTGAGGGGCACGGCCTGCAGCGACGAGCACGTCTCCGCCACCCTCCTGCACCGCCGGTTCGGCGACCGGCTGACGGACTATCGCCGCTATGTGCGCTGGCCGGAGGGAGCGGCCAGCCCCGCGTTCCTCTCGCCCGACGAGTGGCCCCGGATCGCGGCGTCGGACGCCTGGTTCGCGCGCAAGATCGACGCCGCCGCCGAACCGGGCTGGCGGATCGCCGCGCCGGCGTTCGGGTGAACCCGCTCAATCCCCTGCGTGAAACAGCACCTCGCCGTCAGCCCGCGATGTAGTCCCTCAGCGACTCGGCCTCCGCCTCGATCCGGTCCATGCGGAACTTCACCAGGTCACCGATCGAGATGAAGTCGATCATCGCGCCCGCGTCGTCCACCACCGGCAGGTGGCGGATGCGCCGCCGCGTCATCATCGACAGCGCCACCAGCACGCCGGTGTCCGCCGTCACCGTCACCGCCGGCGCCGTCATCGCGTCCGCCACCGGCCCGTCCAGCACCGACGTGCCCACCCGGTGCAGGCAGTGGAGCAGGTCGCGCTCTGAGAAGATGCCGACCGGCCGGTCGCCCGCCATCACCGGCAGCGCGCCGATCCGCCGCTCCGCCAGACGGACGAGCGCGTCGCGCACCGGCCGATCGGGGGTGATCGTCACCACCGGCTGATCGCGCCCTGCCAGAATGCGCTGGATTGTCATGGTCGCCCTCTCCTCCTCGCCCGCACGGTTGATGTTCTCACGGGTGGGCCGCAAAGGAAAGGGCATCGCCAGGACCGAATGCCCATGACCCCGCCGCCGACGCTCGACGACCCGGACTACGCCCGCTTCGCCTGGGGGCGCTATCGCCGCATCCTGGGCTGGATGGCGCTGCTGGCGGTGGCGCTGGTCGCGGCCGCGCTCGGCTGGCTGGGCATCGCGCGCGGGGAGGTCCCGCTGCACATGGCGATCGCGGTCACCGGCGGCGTGTTCGGCACCACCGTGCTCGCCGCCGCGCTGATGGGCCTCGTCTTCCTGTCGAGCGGCACCGGCCATGACGACCGCATCGAGGATCCCTTCGCCGACGAGGCCGACCGATGAGTGCTCCCGCGCCTCCCGATCCCGTGCTGCGCGTGGTGCCCGGCCCGTCGGACATCAATTCGAACGGCCACATCTTCGGCGGCTGGGTGCTGAGCCAGATGGACGCGGCGGGCGGGATCGTCGCGGGCCGCGCGTGCGGCGGCCGCTGCGCCACGGTCGCCATCGAGTCGATGCAGTTCATCGCGCCGATCCTCTTGCGCGACATCGTATCGGTCTACGCCCACGAGGAACGCCGCGGCCGCACCTCCGTCGGCATCCGCGTGGACGTGGTGGCGACGCGCGGCGACGGAGAGGCGGTGAAGGTCACCAGCGGCCTGTTCACCTTCGTGGCGCTGGACGACGAGTTCCGCCCGAGGCCGCTGCCGGGGTGAGGGAGGTCAGGTCCGGTCGCGAGTCTTCGTGAAGGCCGACCCTCCCTCGTCCCCGCCGCCAACCGCATCCGTGTCGTGCAGGTCCGCAGGATCGAAGTCGTAGCCGATCAGGTCGCCGGGCGGACAATCGAGGGCGGCGCACAGGCGCGCCAAGGTGGAAAAACGGATGCCGCGCACCTTGCCCGATCGGAACAGCGACAGTTGCGTCTCGCTCAACCCGACCTCGCGCGCCAGCCGCTTGCCGGTCATGCCCCGACGCGACAGGACGGCCTCGAGCGTGATGCGGATCGGCATCAGAGGATGCCGTCCAGATCGCGCTGCAGGGCGGCCGCGCGTACGAAGAGGCGGGACAGGACGACGAGGAGCAGGCCCGTCAGGCCCGTCGTGATCGCCGGCGGGTCGAAGGCGACGAACGCTCCGTTGCGCGGACCATGCATGAGACGCAGGAGCCAGGGTGAGACGAACACGCTGGCCGCCGCCCCGGCCGCCAGGGCGGCGCCGAGCCTCGCCAGCAGCGCCGGCAGCACGCGATCGAACAGGACACCGCGCGCGAGTTGGGCGGACGCCTGCCGGATCGTCCAGACCGCCAGAAGGTAGAAGGCCATTGGCAGCCGATAGGGCAGCAGGAAACGCACCGCGGTTCCGGGATCGTCGGCGCGCACGGCCATCATCCCTTCGATGCCCAGTGCGAGCAGCAGCCCGGCGAGAATGGCGGTGGCGAGCCCTTTCAACCACCGGCTGCGCGTCAGGATCTCGTGCATGCGTCGCTCCCGGATTTAACCTTGACTTAAACAATCGGCTGCTGTTTGTCTTTAGCTCCTACTTAAATCGTAAGAAAGGGCCGATCTCATGCTGGCCGTCGAAACGGAGCGATTGACCAAGCGCTTCGCGGGCCGAGCGGTCGTCCAGGACGTCGCCCTGCGCGTGCCCCTCGGCTGCGTCTATGGCTTCCTTGGACCCAATGGCGCGGGGAAGACCACGACGATGCGGCTGCTGCTCGGCCTCCTCCGCGCCGATCGGGGATGCGTGCGGCTGGTCGGCCACGACCTGAAGTCGCAGCGCCGCGCCGCGCTGGCGGGGGTCGGAGCCCTCGTGGAGAGCGCCTCGCTGTACGATCACCTGAGCGGTCGGGCCAATCTCGACATCACGCGCCGTCTGCTTGGCCTGGAGTCGGTCGAGATCGATCGCGTGCTGGAGCTGGTCGACCTGCGGGACGCGGCCTCCAGGCGCGTGGGGACCTATTCGCTGGGCATGAAGCAACGGCTGGGGCTGGCCCGGGCGCTGCTGGGCAACCCGCGGCTGCTGCTCCTCGACGAGCCCACCAACGGGCTCGATCCCGAGGGCATCGTCGCCATGCGCTCGTTGATCCGCGCCTTGCCCCATCGGATCGGCGGAACGGTGTTCGTGTCCAGCCACCTGCTCGCCGAAGTGGAGCAGGTCGCGGACCACGCCGGGGTGATGCGCGACGGACGGCTGATCGTGCAGGATCGGGTGACGACACTCCTCGACGGCGGGTCTACGGTCACCATGGCGGTGAGCGACGCCGAACGCGGCGCTGATCTGCTGCGGGCGTCCGGTCTGGACGCGATCGCCGGCGGGGATCGCGTGATCCGCCTGCGCTGCTCGGGTGACACCACAGCGGCGGTCCGGATCGCCGGCGCGAACCGGCTGCTGGTGGACGCCGGCTTCGAGGTGTCGGCGATCATCCCCGAAGCGCGAACGCTGGAGGATGTCTACCGCGATGCCATCCGACCCCCGACCTCGCTGGCGAGGAGGGCGGCATGATCGTGTCGCTGCGAACCGAGTTCGGCAAGCTGAACGGGTCGCTCGCCCTGCTGTTGGCGGTGGTCGCGCCGGCCTTGCCGGGCGTGTTGGCGGCCCTGACCCTGGTGTCCGCCGAGACATCGCCGCGATGGAACTCCATCTACACGCAGTTCACGCTGCCCCTCTGGTCCCTCTTCCTCATGCCGATGGTGGTGGCCGCCTTCACGACGCTCGTGGCACAGATCGAGCATCGGGCGCGGGGATGGGATCATCTCCTGGCCCTGCCGATCGCGCGATGGCGGGTGATCGCGGCGAAGGCGATCGTGGTCCTGGGCTCGACCGTGGCGATGACGCTGTCGGTTCTGGCGTTCACCTGGCTTGGCGCCAGGATCGGCGGCGCCATAGGCGGTCATCCTCCCGTCGGACCGCTGCCTCTGGCCGAACTGGCTCGCACGGTGCCCCTGCTGCTCGCGGCCGCCACATCACTGGTGGTCATCCAACTCTGGATCGCGCTGCGTTTCGCCAGTTTCGTCGTTCCGTTGAGCGTCGGCATCGGGGGAACCCTGGTCGCCCTGGCGGTGGCGATGACGGGCACCGATCAAGCGGCCTGGTTCCCCTGGGTGCTGCCGCTCGGCATCCTGTCGTCGCGAGATCCCACGCCCGCGCTGTTCGGGGCTGCGACCGGGCTGATGGCGCTGGCGCTCATGATCGCCGACCTGTCCCGCCACGACTTCCGATGATCGGCGCCCGCCGTGCAGGGGTCGTCTCCGCGGCGGGGTCGCCGTTTCCGGTTCCGGTGCGAACGGTCGCGCGGACGACCGCTGTCGATCGCGGCCCTCCGTGCCGCTCCTCTCCCATCGACGGGACGAAGGTGGTGAAGACCTGAAGACCCGGTGAAGGGCGCGGACCGCAACCGGGTCGACCCGTCCTTGGCCCTCCACCACCGGCTGGCGCGGGATCATCTCGCGTCCCGCCACTCCGGATCGAAGGGCCGGCGACACGCGCTGCCGCCGTGAGCGAAGGCGGACGGTCCCTAGGCCGCCTCCGTACCCTCGTCCGCCACGACCTTGCGGGGACGGCCGCGGCGTTTGGGGGGATCGGAGTCGGCCGAGAGGGACGGCGGCAGGACGGCGGCGTCGAGGCCACCCTCGGCTCCGGCCTCGCCGCTGTCCGCTGCCTCCGCGGGCTTGCGCGGCCGTCCGCGGCGCGGCCTGGAGATGTCCGGCGCGTCCGCCTCGGCGGGCTGCGGACGGCGCTGAGGCCGAGCCGGGGGCTGGTCGTCGCCATCGCCCTCGTCGGAGGCGCGCACGCCGCGATCCCGCTCGTCGCGCTGGCCGGGGCGGTCGTCGCCGCGACCGTCGCGCTCGTCGCCGCGCCCGTTCGTCCGGTTGCCGCCTTGGCCGCGCGCCGACTGGCGCCAGTCGTTGCCGTCGTCCTCGTCGTCCGACGGGTCGCGACCGTTCGAGGGCTGCGGCCCCCGGTCGTCGTCGTCCTCGGCCTGCTGGCGCCACTCGTCGCGCTGGGACCGGCCGCCGCCCTGGCGCTCCTCGGCCCGGGCGCGCTGGTCGGCAACGACGCGGTAATAATGGTCGGCGAACTGCCACCAGTATTCCGCCTCGACCCGGTCGCCCTTGGTCTGGGCATCGCGCGCCATGTTGCGGTATTTCTCGTGCAGCTGCACCGCGTTGCCGCGCGTGCGGTTGTCGATCCGGTTCTGCGGGTCCGCGCCGCGCCCGCCGCCGCCTTGCGGCCGGGGGTTGTTGCGACCGCGACGACGGTTGTTCTGACGGTTGTTCATGTGGTCGTGATCATCGGTGAGGTCTGTCCTTCATGGGATCGACGTTCCGGCCCCCGCGTGACGGCCCCTCTGGCCGTCCTCCTCTTCGTTCGTGTTCCGGTTCCCTCTGCGGGTGACGCGGACAGATGAAGCGGGGTCGTGTGGACCGGATCGCGCCTTCAGACGGTCGGCGATCGGGTATCCACGGACACAGACTTAGCGGGCTCGTGAGAAATGGCAATGGCAAAGATGGGGTGGGGCCGGAATGGATCAGGGCCGGCTGCGGGTGCCTCCGCGCACGGGGGAGGTGGCAGGGCCAAGCCCGTAGCGTGCCCCGGACTTGATCCCGGGGGGAGGGGCTTGCCGAAGTGTCGACGAACGCCGTGCGCGCCAATCACCCTTGACCAACCCCTCCACCGCTGCGCGGTCCCCCTCCTGCCGGAGGGGAAATGGTGTGATGGCTTGCGCGCTAGATTTGCCGTTCCGCCGCGTCGCGGAGCGTCCCGAAACCGGCCGTTCGGGGGCGGCGCGAATTTTCCCGTATCGAGAACAGCTTTTGGGAAAGCGTAGCCCGAGGCTTCGTCCTAGCCGGCCTTGCCCGCGCGCGTTCCACCAACGGGTTCGTTTACGGGAAAGCTGCGGCATCGTTTGCATGGGAGCGCCCGCATCGCCGCTCGACCAGCTCCTCGGTCAGTTTTTGGGTGATGGCACCGCGAGGTTTCTTTCCCGGATGGTTCGACCGGCGAAGAAGTCCGCGATCAGGGTCGGAATGGCTGGCTGCGCCTCGAAAAGGTCGTGTCCTCCACCATGGACCGTGACATGCGTTACGCGAGTGAGGCCGGCGGTCGCGGCCATCTGTTCCTCAAGGGGCGTTCGCAGATCGAGGTCGCCGCTGAATACCAGCGTCGGGATCGCCGAGCGCACATCCGCCCGGAAAGCATCGCCAAGGTCCAGCGTCGGCACCGCGCCGCTGATTTGCGGCATGGGGAAGTTTGTCGCGGTGCCGACGATCGCGCTGGCCGCTTCGCGGCGAAACTCCTTCAGGCGCGTCCCGGTGATGCCGGAAGCGAGGTCCATCAGTTCGGGCATCCCGCTCATGGTCAGGGGATCCTTGAGGAAGGCACCGTACAGCAGCGGCGCGACCGCCTGTCCCTGCCCGGCGTCGAAGGCGGCATAGAGCTGCGCCAATTTCCCGATGCCGGACGGGTTCTTGGCGATACCACCGATCAGCAACCGCAACGGGAAAGAGTCCATGGCGAAGCTGACGTGACCCGAGGCATCTCCCAGCGTCATCACCTGCGGCTTGGCGTCCAGCCTCGTGTGGACCCGCCGCATCGTGGCGAGCAGGTCGCCGCCGTGCGGTACGGCCCCGGTAGAGCCTGCCAGCCGGCCAAGCGCGGCATCGACCCGAGCCGGCAACTTGACCGTCTGGTCCATACCCTCGACCGATGCCATGGCGACACGATCGACGCTGCCCGGATGGCGGCGCATCATCTCGAAGGCGAGGTGGGTGCCGTAGGAAATCGCCCAAAGCCTGAGCTTGGGAACGCCGAGCGCGCGACGCAGATCCTCTATGTCGTCGGCGTTCTCCGGCGTGGTATAGCCCTCTACGGCGACGCCGGCCGTGCGCCATTCCGCGACGCATTTCGTCAGCGTATCACGGTAATAGCGGGTGAACGCCTTCTCGTTCAGCCCGCCTGCGGGATCGAGGGCGGCGTTGGCCTTGCAGGGCGGGACGGCGTTCGAGACACCGACCCCTCGCTGATCGAGGGCGATGACATCGCCCAACTCACGAAGGGCGAGAAAGATTGGTTGCCTCGGTCCTTGCGCAGCATCGATCCCGGATCCGCCGGGACCCCCTGCGAGATAAACGATCGGGGCGCCGGGGTGTGCGCTCGTGGAGCGGAACCGAACGAAGCCGATCCTGATACGCCGGGACGAAGCGTCAGCACGTCGCTCCGGCACCTCGAATGATCCGCGCTCCGCCTGAAGAACGGTGCCGTCCCGGAGTTCGAAGGCATCGGGTTCGACCGTCAGTGATGGCGCCGTCAGCCGGGTCGCTTGTCGCGCAGGTGTATTCGGTGGGGAAGCTGCCACCGGTGAGGTGGCTGATGAGATCGCAAACAGCGTGCCCGCGAACAGATACGGAAGCCCGGAACGGCGCTTCCGAAAACACTTCGCGTTTGCGGCTGCGACCTTCATATTCCTACCTTTCGTGACCAATGTGATTAGCCTATGGTAATTAGATGGAAGGAACTAGCAAGAGCCATTCGATCGCGAACGACATCTCGATCATGGCGGTGCGGCTGATCCGCTGGCTGCGAGCGGCCGACGAAACAGCCGCACTCTCTGGCCCACTCACGTCGGCGATGGCGGTGATCGTTCACTCCGGCGGCATCGCGCCGTCGGCACTCGCCGAGTTGGAGCAAGTGCGCCGGCCGACGATCACGCGCCTGGTGGACGAATTGGTGTCACGCGGCCTGGTCCGTCGGAAGGTTCACCCAATCGACAAGCGGAGTTCGATTGTCGTCGCGACGAACGAGGGCCTCGCCCTTTGGCGTACCGGGCAACTGCGCGCCACTGCACCCTTCGCCGCCCGGATCGAAGCGCTCGATCCGGACGAGCGGCAGCGGCTTGAGGCTATCTTGCCATTGCTCGCTCGCGTTATGGAGCCGCCAAGCGAGTGAATTTCGTCATTCGAGAACAGTTTCGAGAACGCTTCCGCTTTCCCGTTTTCTGATCCTTTCGGGAAGGCTGACCTCGCCTGTGATGGCAGCTATGGCAACCTGCCGTCCCGATAGCCGCCCGAGCGCAAACCACCAATCCCATGCTGTTCACCCGTCGTGACTCTCCACCCCGGATCCAATCCGCCTTCCGCTCACCGCAGCAGCAGCGCCCGGTCGCGGCCCGCGCGATCCGGCACCAGCTCGACCGCGAACCCCGCCCCCTCGAACAGCGCGCGCGCCGCCGCGCCCTGGCGCCAGCCGATCTCGACCAGCGTGATCCCGTCCTCCGCCATCGCGGGGCGCAGGGTGGGGGCCAGCCGGCGCAGGTCGTCCAAGCCGTCCGCGCCGGCCCACAAGGCGACCGCCGGTTCCCAGCCGCGCACCTCGTCGGCGACCGGATCGTCCGTCGCGACATAGGGCGGGTTGCACAGGATCAGGTCGAAACGCTCGTCCACGCCCGCCAGCCAGTCGCCGATCCGCAGCTCCGCCCGGCCGGTCAGCCCCAGCCGGTCGCGGTTGCGCTCCGCCCAGGCGAGCGCGTCGGGCGAGCGGTCGATGCCGAGTCCGGTGGCATCCGGCCAGTGGACCAGGGCCGCGAACAGCAGCGCGCCGGTGCCGGTGCCGAGGTCGAGCACGCGGGCGGGGGAGCGGTCCGCGAGCGCCGCCATCGCCGCCTCCACCAGCGCCTCGCTGTCCGCGCGCGGGATCAGCGCGCCGGGGCCGACCGCCAGCTCCAGGTCCAGGAAGGGGGCGGCGCCGGTGACATAGGCCAGCGGCTCCCCGCCCGCGCGCCGCTCCACCAGTGCCTCGAACCCCACCGGCTCGCCGCCGCCCAGCAGGAGCGTTCCACGTGGAACATCGGCGGCGTGGGCCATCAGCCACTCCGCCTCCAACCGGGGATCGTCGGTGACGGGGGCGAGGTGGATGGCGGCGGCGGCGAGGGCGGCGCGGCGGTCGGGGGTCATACTGACTTAGCCTTCTCCCGCAAGCGGGAGAGGGTTGGGTGAGGGTGGCGAGCCGATAGGCTCGCGCGAGGCTCCGCCTCGCCACCCTCACCTTCCGCCGCTTCGCGGCTCCCTCCTCTCCCGCAGGCGGGAGAGGGTTGATGGCCCGTCACCCCTCCAGCGCCGCCAGCCGCTCGGCCTCGTCGGCGACCGCCAGCGCGTCGATCAGCTCGTCCAGCTTGCCCTCCATCACCTCCGGCAGGCGGTGGAGGGTCAGGCCGATGCGGTGGTCGGTCACGCGCCCCTGCGGGTAGTTGTAGGTGCGGATCCGCTGCGAGCGGTCGCCGGAACCCACCATCGCGCGCCGCTCCCCGGCACGCGCGGAATCCACCCGCTCGCGCTCGTGATCGTAGAGGCGCGCGCGCAGGATGGTCATCGCCTTGGCCTTGTTCTTGTGCTGGCTGCGGCCGTCCTGGCAGGCGACCGTGATTCCGGTCGGCAGGTGGGTCAGGCGCACGGCCGAGTCGGTCGTGTTGACGTGCTGCCCGCCCGCGCCCGACGATCGGTAGATGTCGATCCTGAGGTCGCCATCGGCGATCTCCACGTCCACCTCCTCGGCCTCCGGCAGCACCGCGACCGTCGCCGCCGACGTGTGGATGCGGCCGCCGGACTCGGTGGCGGGCACGCGCTGGACGCGGTGGACGCCCGACTCCCACTTCAGCGCGCCGAACACGCCCGCGCCGGTGACGGAGGCCACCACTTCCTTGAAGCCGCCGAGTTCGGCCGGGCTGGCCTCCATCGGCTCGACCCGCCAGCCGCGCTCCTCGGCATAGCGCTGGTACATGCGGTAGAGGTCGCCGGCGAACAAGGCCGCCTCGTCGCCGCCGGTGCCGGCGCGGATCTCCAGGATGGCGGGCTTGGCGTCGGCGCGGTCTTTCGGGACCAGAGCAAGGGCGAGGTCGCGTTCGGTCTGTTCCAGCCGCTCGGCGAGGCCGCGCAACTCGTCGGCCGCCATGCGGCGCAGTTCGGGGTCGGCGTCGTCGGCCATCGCCTCCAGTTCGGCCGCTTCGGCTCGTTCGGCGGTGAGGCGGCGGGCGAGGGCCGCGACCGGCTCCAGCTCGGCATGGTCCTTGGACAGCTGGACGTAGTCGGCGGGGTCGAGGTCGGGCGCGCCCATCCGCCCGACGATCTCGTCGGCCCGCGCGATGAGGGAGCGGACCGCCTCGTCGGAGAGTTCGCTCATCCGGCCAACTCCGCCGCCAGCCCGTCGAGCGGCCGCTCCCGCTGCTCGCCGGTGGCGAGGTCGCGCACGGTGGCCACGCCGCGCGCCAGCTCGTCGGAGCCGATCAGGACGGCGGTGGCCGCGCCGACCTGATCGGCGTGCGCCATGCGCTTCTTCAGGTTGCCGCCGAAGCGCGCGTCCGCCGACACGCCCGCCCGGCGCAGTTCGGCGAGCAGCCGGGTCGCGGCCTCCTCCGCCTCCGCGCCCACCGGCACCACGGCGACGCGCACCCTTCGCGGCGCGGGCGCGGCCATCAGCATGGCGAGCCGCTCCATCCCCGCCGCCCAGCCCACGCCCGGCGTCGGCGGCCCGCCCAGCGCCTCCGCCAGCCCGTCATAGCGCCCCCCCGCCAGCACGGTCCCCTGCGCGCCCAGCCGATCGGTCACGAACTCGAACGCGGCGTGGCGGTAATAGTCGAGGCCGCGCACCAGCCGGGGGTTGCGCGTCCACGCCACACCGGCCGCGTCCAGCCCGGCGGTGAGCGCGGCGAAGCGGTCGCTGGCCTCTGCTGTCAGATGATCGTCGATCGTAGGCGCGGCCTCCACCACCGGCCGGTCGCGCGGGTCCTTGGTGTCGAGGATGCGGAGTGGATTGGTGAGGAGCCGCCGCGTGCTGTCCTCCCCCAGCTCGCTCTCATACGCGCGGAAATGGTCGGTCAACGCCTCGCGCCAGGCGTCGCGGCTCTCGGTGTCCCCCAACGTGTTGAGCTGCAGCGTGACGCCCTCGGCGACGCCCAGCTCGTGGAGCAGCTGGTCGGCCATGGCCAGGAGCTCGACATCGGCCGCGACCTCGGCGGCCCCGATGATCTCCGCGTCCAACTGGTGGAACTGGCGATAGCGGCCCTTCTGCGGCCGCTCGTAACGGAACACCGGGCCGTGGGTCGCCAGCTTCAAGGGCGCGTGCTGCGCCCAGCCGTTGGTCAGATAGGCGCGCACGATGCCCGCCGTGAACTCCGGGCGCAGGGTGACGCTGTCGCCGCCCCGGTCCTCGAACGTGTACATCTCCTTGGCCACCACGTCCGTCGTCTCGCCCAGCGAGCGGGCGAAGACGGCGGTGGGCTCGATCACCGGCACCTCCACCCGGCCGAAGCCGTAGAGGTCGCGCACCCGCTTGAAGCCGTTGACGACCGCGTGGAAGCGGTCGGCCGTCTCGCCGATCATATCCTGTGTGCCGCGCACGGGGCTGGGGGTGGTGGGGTTCGCCATCGGGCGGGGACTTAGGGAGTTTTGGTGGAGGGTGCCACAGTCCCACATCGCTCCCTCTCCCCTTGGGAGAGGGAGCGGTGAGGGTGATCGCCCCGCGACGCTGGTCACCCTTACCCTTCCGCGCCTGCGGCGCTCCCTCACTCTCCCGCGGGGAGAGGGACACATGGCTGGCTGGACCTCTCCCCCACTCTCCGCCACAACCTGCCGCACTCAACCCGGGGACCTCCTCATGCGCCAACTCGCCTTCGCCGCCCTCCTGCTCGCCTCCACCCCGCTCGCCGCGCAGATGCAGCCGGCGACGAACAGCCAGCCCGCGTCCACCGCGCCGTTCGGCACCGCCGTGCCCGCCGCCCGCGACGTGCCCTATCCCGGCACCATTCAGCTGAAAGTCGACGCGACCGACACGCGGCAGGGCGTGTTCCGGGTGGAGGAGACGATCCCCGTGACCGTCGCCGGGCCGATGACCCTGCTGTTCCCCGAATGGCTGCCCGGCAACCACTCGCCCACCGGCCAGATCGAGAAGCTGACCGGCCTCGCGATCACCGCCGACGGACGGCCCGTCGCCTGGACTCGCGATCCGGTGGAGGTGTTCGCCTTCCACCTGGACGTGCCCGCCGGCGCGCGCGCGATCACCGCGCGCTTCCAGTTCACGTCGGCCACCGACGACAACCAGGGCCGGATCGTGATGACGCCCGCGATGATGAACATCCAGTGGGAGTCGGTGTCGCTCTATCCGGCGGGCTACTTCACCAGGCGGATTCCGATCCAGGCGACCGTCACCTACCCGGCCGGCTGGCAGAACGGCACGGCGCTTCGGCCCGAGACGACGGAGGGCGCGACGGTCACCTACCAGACCGTGGACTACGACACACTGGTCGATTCGCCGGTCTTCGCCGGCGCGCATTTCCGCCGCGTGCCGCTGACCGACGACGTGACGCTCAACATCGTGGCCGACGAGGAGGCGGACCTCGCCTACACCGACGACCAGATCGCCGCCCACAAGCGCTTGGCGCGGGAGGCGCGCGCGCTGTTCGGAGCCAACCACTTCGACCATTACGACTTCCTGCTGGCCTTGACCGACGAAATGGGCGGCATCGGGCTGGAGCATCATCGCAGTTCCGAGAACGGCGTCGACCCCGAGTATTTCACGAAGGACTGGGCCGAAGGGCCAGACAGCCGCACCCTCTTGCCGCACGAGATGACGCACAGCTGGAACGGCAAATACCGCCGCCCGGCCGACCTCTGGACGCCCGACTTCGCCACGCCGATGCGCGACAGCGGGCTGTGGGTGTACGAGGGCCAGACGCAGTTCTGGGGCACCGTGCTCGCCGCGCGCTCCGGCCTGCTCACCAAGCAGCAGACGCTCGACATCCTGGCGCAGACGGCGGCCGGGATGCAACAGCGGGTCGGGCGGGAGTGGCGACCGCTGATCGACACCACCAACGACCCCATCCTGTCGCAGCGCCGGCCCAAGCCGTGGTCGAGCTGGCAGAGGTCCGAGGACTATTACAACGAGGGCCTGCTGATCTGGCTGGAGGTCGACTCGATCCTGCGCGAGCGGTCGGGCGGCAAGCGGTCGATGGACGACTTCGCCCGCGCCTTCTTCGGCGGCAAGGACGGCGACTGGGGAGTGGTGACCTACGACCGGGGCGACGTGATCGCGACGCTCAACCGCGTTCAGCCCTACGACTGGGCGACCTTCTTCGCCGACCGGCTGGACAAGGCGGAGCCGCAGGCACCTCTGAACGGCCTGGCCGCGAACGGCTACGAGATGGTCTACGGCACGGAGAAGACGAGCGCGGTCAAGGCGGCGGAGGAGCGCTACGAGGCCAGCGACTTCACCTATTCGCTCGGTCTGTCGGTGAACGACGACGGCGAGGTGCGCCAGGTCGTGTGGGACTCGCCCGCATTCCGGGCCGGGCTGACGAACGCCGCGAAGATCACCGGCGTGAACGGCCGCACCTATTCGGGCGACCGGCTTGCCGACGCGGTGAAGCTGAGCGCGACCGAGCCGGTCACGCTGACGCTGGAGGAGGGCAGCCGGGTGCGAGTGGTAGCGCTCCCATATACCGGCGGGCCGCGCTATCCCGTGCTGCGCAAGGTCGGGACGGGCACCACGGGCCTCGACAGGCTGCTCAGCCCCCGGCTAGGGGGCGGCCGCTAACAGCCTGGAACCCCCATGAACTTCGAAGCCATTCCGACCGGCGTGAACCCGCCGGACAGCCTTAATGTCGTCATCGAGGTGCCGACCGGCGGCGAGCCGGTGAAGTACGAGTTCGACAAGGCGTCCGGCGCGCTGTTCGTCGACCGCATCCTGCACACGCCGATGCGCTATCCGGCGAACTACGGCTTCGTGCCCCACACGCTGTCGCCCGACGGCGACCCGCTGGACGCGCTGATCGTGGCGCGATCGCCCTTCATCCCCGGCTGCGTCGTGCGCGCGCGCCCGATCGCGGTGCTGAATCTGGAGGACGAGCATGGCGGCGACGAGAAGCTCGTCTGCGTGCCCGACACCGCCACCTTCCCCTATTACGCCAATGTGATGGAGAAGGAGGATCTGCCCTCGATCGTGTTCGACCAGATCGAACATTTCTTCACCCACTACAAGGATCTGGAGAGGGAGAAGTGGGTGCGCGTCGGCGTGTGGGGCGACGCGGCGGAGGCGCGGCGCATCGTGACGGAGGCGATCGAACGCGCCGCCGCCCATCCGGAGCTGCCCAGAGCCGGTTGACGCGTCGTTAACCGTCGGTCCGTATCCGGGGGCGAAACCGCTCCCGGACAAGGACCTCCCGATGCGCCTGCCCCGCCTGCTCGCCGCCGCCGCACTCGCGCTCGCCGCCACCGCCCCCACGCTCGCCCAGGAGCAGCCGGTCGAGCTGATCAGTAGCCTGTTCGTGCTGCATCGGACGACGCTGTCGGACGGCACGGTGACCGAGACGCGCGACGCGCCCGACACCGTGCTGCCGGGAGATCCGATCCTGGTGGAGCTCACATACGCCAACACGGGCGCCGCCCCGGCGGAGAATTTTTCCGCGGTGAACCCCATCCCTGACGGGCTGGTGTTCGTGTCCACCGACACAGCCGCGACCGACTATTCAGTGGACGGTGGTAAGAGCTGGGGACCGTTGGCCTCGCTCAGCGTGCCGGACGGGGACGGCAAGCCGCGCGCCGCCACCGCCGCCGACGTGAACCAGGTCCGCTTCCACGCGCCCGCCGCGGTGGCTCCGGGCGCCACCGGCACCTTCGCCTTCCGCGCGGTGGTCCGCTGAACCTCGGACGACCGCGCCTTTGGCGGCGATCCGGAACCTCGACTTCGCTTTTTGACAAAACGAACTCATTGGGTTGGAGCGTCTCAGGAACCCGCGCCACGCAGCGGAGTGAGAGGTGAGGGCGACCCAGGGTCACGCTCTTCGCCTCACCCTTCCGGCGCTCCGCGCCTCCCTCTCCCAAGGGGAGAGATGAACGACCCCGCGCCCGCTCAGCGCACCAACGCGTCCTTGGCGGGCGCGCCCTGCCCCACCGCCTCGGCTTCCCCGTCCCGCTCCGGCACGAACCGTCGCCAGCCGGCGGGGCCGAGGCGTTCGAGCGGCTGGAAGCGGGTCTTGTAGCGCATCCGCGCCGCGCCCCGGACCCAGTAGCCCAGATAGAGGTGCGATCCGCCGGCCTCGGCCACGCGCCGGATGTGGTCGAGGATGATATGGGTGCCCAGCCCCTTGCGCCGTTCGTCGTCCGGACGGAAGAAGCTGTAGATCATCGACAGACCGTCCGCCTGCCCGTCGGTCAGGCACGCGCCGACCAGGCGCCCGGGCCGCCCGTCCGGGCCGGCGGGCTCGCGATATTCGAGGATCGCGGTCCGGACCGGCGTCTGCTCGACCATGTCGGCGAAGTCGTCGGCGTCCATCTCCGACATGCCGCCTTGGGGATGGCGCGCGGACAGATAGGCGCGCAGCAGGTCGAACTGCTCCGCCGTCGACCAGGGCTGGCATTCGGTCACGACCAGGTCGCCGTTGCGCCGCATCAATTTGCGCTGTGTCGCGTTGGGACGGAACTCGCGCGCCAGGACCCGCACCGAAACGCACGCGGTGCAGCCGATGCAGGACGGCCGGTAGGCGACGCCCTGGCTGCGGCGGAAGCCGATCCGGCCGAGCGCGTCGTTGAGCTCCGCGGCGTCCGGTCCGCGCAGTTCGGTGAACACCTTGCGCTCGGTGCGGCCCGGCAGATAGGGGCACGGGCCGACGCCGGTGACGAAGAAGCGCGGGAAACGGAAGGGTGCGGTCAACGGGCGGGTCCTGGCGGGGTGGTGGGCGACGCCCCCTTATTCCCCGCCCACGCGTTGGTGAAAAGCGCGTTTACCATGCTCATGCCAGTTCGATGACGCTCACCTTGTAGCCGCCCTCGCGGAGCGCCGCGACGAGCCGGTCCAGGTGGTCGCGGTCGCGGGTCTCGCATTCGATCTCGGTCATCAGGTCCTTTGCGGGCACGGAGGTGAAGATCCGCTGATGCGCCACCTCCATGATGTTGACCCCCTGGTCGCTGACGATCCTGAGCATGGAGACCAGCGCGCCGGCGCGGTCCTGCAGCTCGATGCGCAGCCGAGCGATGCGGCCGTGGCGCGCCAGGTCGCGGATCAGCACGTTGGCGAGCAGGCGGGTGTCGATGTTGCCGCCGCACAGCACCAGCCCGCACTTGCGCCCCCGAAAGCGCTCCGGATAGGCGAGGAGTGCTGCCAGCCCGGCGGCGCCCGCGCCCTCCACCACCGTCTTCTCGATCTCGACCAGCAGGCTGACCGCGCGCTCCAGGTGGCGCTCGGCAACCAGCAGCATCTCCGCGCCCAGCGCGCGCACGACCCGCGGCGTCAGCGTGCCCGCCGTCGCCACCGCGATGCCCTCGCCCAGCGTGTCGCCGCCGGTCGGCCGGTCGCCGCCGTCGAGCGCGTTGAGCATGGAGGGGTAGAGCTCGCTCTCCACGCCGACCAGGTCGATATCGGACTTCACCCCGCGCGCGGCGACCCCCATGCCCGCCAGCAGCCCGCCGCCGCCCACGGGCACGACCAGCGTGTCGAGTTCGGGCGCGTCCTCCAGCATCTCCAGCGCCACCGTGCCCTGCCCGGCCATGATCGACGGCTGGTCGAAGGGGTGGACGAAGGTGTAGCCGTGCCGGCCCTCCAGCTCGCGGGCGTGGGCGTAGGCGTCGTCGAACCGTTCTCCGTGCAGCACGACGGTGGCGCCGTGGCTTTCGGTCTGCACGATCTTGGTCACCGGCGCGGTCACCGGCATCACGATGGTGGCGGGCACGCCCAGCCGTTGGGCGTGATAGGCCAGTCCCTGCGCGTGGTTGCCGGCCGACGCCGCGATCACGCCCTTGGCCCGATCCGCCTCGGCCATGGTGAGCAGCGTGTTGAGCGCGCCGCGCTCCTTGTAGGCGGCGGTGAACTGCAGGTTCTCGAACTTGCACCACACCTGCGCCCCGGTGATCCGCGACAGGGTGATGGAGTGGAGCGTCGGCGTGCGCACCACCGCGCCCGCGATCCGCGCCGCCGCCGCGCGCACGTCCGCCGGCGTGACGGGCAGCGGGGCGTCGGCGGTTGGGGGCGTCATCACCGCCCTGCTTATGCGGGCCGCCGGCGCCGCGCAATCGAGGGTAGGCGGAGTGTCCGGGAATGGGCCGGGTGTGCGTTTGTGTCTCGCTTTCGATTCCTGTCGCTCGCCTCCTGTCCATGTCTCGTCTTTGCGAGCGTGAAAGCGAGACACTGCCCCGCGACACCACCCCGCTTTCGCCATCGCGGCCGACCGGCTAGAGCGGCGGCCATCGTCCGCCACGACCGGAGCGCCCGCAGGAGCGAGAGACCATGATCGACAGCCTTCTCGCCGCGGCCACCTCCGCCCCGAACGCGATCCAGTGGACGTCGCTCGGCCTCGATCCGGTGGCCTTGGACCTGGGGTTCTTCCAGATCCGCTGGTACTCGCTCGCCTATCTGGCCGGCATCCTGGTGGGCTGGTGGTATCTGCTCCGACTGATCGCGCAGCCGGGCGCGCCGATGGCGCGACGCCACGCCGACGACCTGGTGTTCTACGTCACGCTCGGCATCATCCTGGGCGGCCGGATCGGCTACGTCCTGTTCTACAATCTCGACTACTATCTCGCCAATCCGCTGGCGATCCTGACGCTGTGGGACGGCGGCATGTCGTTCCACGGCGGCGTGATCGGCGTCACGGCCGCGCTGTGGTGGCTGGCGCGCGCCAACGGCCTCTCCTTCCTCCGGATCTGCGACTACATCGCCTGCTGCGTGCCGTTCGGGATGACCTTCGGCCGCCTGGCGAACTTCGTGAACGGCGAGCTGTGGGGTCGGCCCACCACGCTGCCCTGGGGCATGGTGTTCCCCAACGCGCCCGACGCGCTGCCCCGCCATCCGAGCCAGCTCTACGAGGCCGGGCTGGAGGGGCTGGCGGTGTTCGCGGTGCTGTGGTTCCTCTTCTGGCGCACGGACGCGCGCTATTACCCCGGCCGTCTGGTCGGCGCTTTCACGCTGTCGATCGCGATCGCCCGCTTCCTGGTGGAGTTCGTGCGCCAGCCCGACCGCCAACTCACCGAGTTCGCGGCCACCACCGGCCTGTCGATGGGCCAGTGGCTCACCATCCCGATGATGCTGCTCGGCCTGTGGCTGATCTGGACCTCCGCGGGCCGCCGGCGGCGGGTGGAGCCGTTCGCGGGCACGCAGAGCGTCGCGTGACGCCCGACGAGCTGGCGGACCTGCCGCCTGGCGGGCTGAAGCGTTATCTGGCCGGGCTGATCGAGCGCGCCGGTCCGCTGCCCGTCTGGCGGTGGATGGAGCTCGCCAGCGCGCGGTACTACGCCAGCCGAGACCCCTTCGGCGCGGCGGGCGACTTCACCACCGCGCCGGAGATCAGCCAGATGTTCGGCGAGCTGGTGGGCCTGTGGGCCGCCGACCTGATGCTGCGCGCGGGCGCCGGGGACGCGGTGTGGGTGGAACTGGGGCCGGGGCGCGGGACGCTCACCCGCGACGCGCGCGCCGCGATGGCGCGGGTCGGCCCCACGCCCGCCGCCGTGCTGGTCGAGACTTCGCCCGCGCTGCGCCGCGCCCAGGCCGCGCGCGTGCCCGACGCGCGCTGGATCGACGAGGTGGACGCGCTGCCCCACGACCGGCCGCTGATCGTGGTGGCCAACGAGTTCTTCGACGCGCTGCCGGTGGTGCAGCTGGAACGCGCCGCGACCGGCTGGCGCGAGCGGGTGGTGGTGCGGACGAAGGACGGCTTCGCGCCCGGCACCGGCGCGGGCGGCCTGGACGCGCTCGTGCCGGGGCCGGTGCGGCCCGCGCCGATCGGATCGGTCCACGAGTCCTCGCCGGCCTCAACCACCATCGCCCGGCGGCTGGCGGAGCGGATCGCGCGGCGGGGGGGTGCGCTCCTGATGATCGACTATGGCTATGTGGGGCCGACCTGGGGCGACACGCTGCAGGCGTTGCGCGCCCACGCGCCGGCGAGCCCGTGGGAGGAGCCCGGCGAGCGCGACCTGACCGCCCATGTCGACTTCACAGCGCTCACCGAGCCGCTCCGCGCCGCCGGGCTGCGGGTGCAGGGTCCGGTGGCGCAGGGCGCGTGGCTGGAGCGGCTGGGGATCGGTCCGCGCGCCCGCGCGCTCGCCCGCGCCAATCCGGAGCGCACGGACGAGATCGCCGGCCAGCGCGAGCGGCTGGTGGCGGAGGACGCCATGGGCACGCTGTTCCGCGTGCTGGCCGCCACCCATCCGGACTGGCCGGCGTCGGAGGGGTTCGGGTGAGCGACATGAACATTCCACGCGCTCCTGCGAAGGCAGGAGCCCAGCCGAAGGTGCCACTGGACTCCTGCCTCCGCAGAAGCACGATTGAAGACGCGGCCCGGCTCGCCACCCTCGCCCGCGACAGCTTCAGCGAGACCTTCGGTCCCCTCTACTCGCCCGCCGATCTCGCCGCCTTTTTGACCGGGCACACGACGGACGCGTGGGCGCATATCCTCGCCAGCCCCGCGGATTCCGTGCAGGTGATCGACGCCGAAGGCGCCTTGGTCGGCTATGCCCGGCTCGGCGCGCCCCGGCTGCCTTTCGAGCCGGAGGCGGGCGCGGTCGAGCTGCGCCAGTTCTACCTGCTGAAGCCGTGGCACGGGCGTGGGCTGGCGGACCGGCTGATGGAGTGGGTGCTGGAGGAGGCGGATCGGCGGGGGGCGCCCGCGCTCTACCTCTCCGTCTTCTCGGACAACGCACGCGCCAGGCGCTTCTACGCCCGCCACGGCTTCGCCTTTGTGACGCGCCACGCCTTCATGGTCGGCGACCACGCGGACGAGGACCACATCCTGCGGCGCGCGCTGTGAGCCCGCCGCACGTCCGCTCCGCGCTGCTGGACGCGCCGCACGGCTTCTTCGGACGAGAGGGCGGCGTCTCGACCGGCCCAAGGGCGAGCCTGAATTGCGGCCTGGGATCGGGCGACGACCCGGCGGCTGTGGCGGAGAACCGCGCGCGGGTGCGGGACGCCGTGTGCCCGGGCGGCGTGCTGGCGGGCGTCTGGCAGATCCATGGGCGAGAGGTCACTGCGGTGGACGAGCCCTGGTCCGACGACACCCGTCCGCGCGCCGACGCGCTCGTCACGGATCGGCCGGGCGTGGTGCTCTCGATCCTGACCGCCGACTGTGCGCCGGTGCTGTTCGAGGATGCACACACGGGTGTCGTCGGCGCGGCCCACGCCGGGTGGAAGGGCGCGCTCGCCGGCGTCACCGACGCGACACTCGACGCCATGGAGCGGCTCGGCGCGCGGCGCGGGCGGATCGCGGCGGCCGTGGGACCGTGCATCGCGCGGGCGAGCTACGAGGTGGACGACGCCTTCCGCGCCCGCTTCGCCGCCGACGATTTGGCGAACGAGCGCTTCTTCACGGACGGGCGGGCGAGTCATGCGTGGTTCGATCTGGAGGGTTATGTCGTCGCGCGGCTGGCGGCGGCGGGTGTGGAGCGGGTGGACGCGCTCGGCCTCGACACGCTGGCGCCGGAGGATCGCTATTACAGCTACCGCCGGGCGACATTGGCGGGGCAGGCGGGCTATGGCCGGCAGATGAGCGCGATCAGCCTTTGAAATCCTCCCCGGGCTTGCCTCGGGAAGGGGGACCGCGACGCGAAGCGGCGTGGTGGAGGGCTCTGGAGCCATGCCCCTCCACCACGCTGCGCGTGGTCCCCCTCCCCAGGACAAGCTTGGGGAGGAACTCCACTTGCGCGCCTTCGCTACCCTGACACAGACCCACGAGAGGACACCCCATGCCCGACACCCCCATCGAGGCCGACCTGTCCGGCGTCGAGCCGCGCCGCAAGGCGAAGCCCGCCGTGACCGCCATCGACGGCCGCAAGCTGAAGCCCGCCACGCTGATGATGGGCCATGGCTTCGACCCGCAGCTGTCGGAAGGGTCGCTGAAGCCGCCGATCTTCCTCACCTCCACCTTCGCGTTCGAGAACGCGGCGGCGGGCAAGCGGCATTTCGAGCACATCACCGGCCAGCGCCAGGGCTCCGCCGAGGGGCTGGTCTATTCGCGCTTCAACGGCCCCAACCAGGAGATCCTGGAGGATCGGCTGGGCGTGTGGGAGGACGCCGAGGACGCGCTCGTCTTTTCATCCGGCATGAGCGCCATCGCCACCGTGCTGCTGGCCCATGTCGGCGTGGGCGACGTGGTCGTCCATTCCGGCCCACTCTACGCGGCGACGGAGACACTCATCAACCGGGTGCTGGGCCGCTTCGGCATCACCTTCCTCGACTTCCCCGCCGGCGCGGATCGCGCGGCGATCGACGACATCCTTGCGCGCGCCAAGGCCCAGGCGGAGGAGAACGGCGGCAAGGTGGCGATCGTCTATCTGGAGAGCCCCGCCAACCCGACCAACGCGCTCGTCGACGTCGAGGCGGTGCGCGCGGCGCGCGACGCCGCCTTCCCCGACGACGCCGCCCGACCCCCGATCGCGATCGACAACACCTTCCTGGGACCGCTGTGGCAGAAGCCGCTGAGGCACGGGGCGGAGCTGGTGATCTACAGCCTCACCAAATACGCCGGCGGCCATTCCGACCTGGTCGCCGGCGGGCTGGTCGGTCCGGCGGCGATGCTGACCCCGGTGCGCGCGATGCGCAACACGATCGGCACGATCTGCGATCCCAACACCGCCTGGATGCTGCTGCGCTCGCTCGAGACGCTGGAACTGCGCATGAGCCGGGCGGGCGAGAACGCCGAACGGGTGTGCGGGTTCCTGCGCGATCATCCCAAGGTCGAGGGGCTGGGCTATCTGGGCTTCATCGAGGACGCGAGCCAGCGCGACATCTACGAGCGCCATTGCACCGGCGCGGGCTCGACCTTCTCGGTCTTCATCGCCGGCGGCGAGGCGGCCTGCTTCCGCTTTCTGGACGCGCTCGTCATCGCCAAGCTGGCGGTCAGCCTGGGCGGCACCGAGACGCTGGCCAGCCACCCCGCGTCGATGACCCACCTCTCCGTGCCGCCCGAGCGCAAGCGGGCGATGGGCATCACCGACAGCCTGGTGCGCATCTCGATCGGCGTGGAGGACGCCGACGATCTGATCGCCGACTTCGAACAGGCTCTGGAGAAGGTGTGAGGCAAGGAAGCCCTCTCCCCTGAAGGGCAGCGGGCTTGTCCTTCCGCCTTACCGCCCCTGGCAGCGCCAGCGAGCGATCGTGCGCGCGATGGCCTCCTCCTCGCCGCCGCTCTGGGTCCACAGGTCGGAGAACAGCGGATCGTCCGACGCGGGACGCCGGCGCTCCTCCAGCGTGTCGAGGCTGACGCGGATCGGGATCGACACGCCCTCGCCGCACACGATGCATTCGCGGTTGCGGAGCGCCGGGATGGCGTCGAGGAAGCCGCGCGCGCCCTCCGGCATGGCGGCGCGCACGAAGTTCTGGTCGCGCTCGTTGTTCAGGCGCATGGCCAGGATGGTGCCGCACTGGGAGAGCACGCCCTCGGCCAGGTCGCTCGGCCGCTGGGTGATCAGCCCCAGCGAGACGCCGTATTTGCGCCCTTCCTTGGCGATCCGGCCCAGGATGTCGCCGACCACGGACCCGTGCGCGTTGGCTTCGTTGGGGATGTAGCGGTGCGCCTCCTCGCAGACGAGCAGGATCGGCCGGCGCTGCTCGCCCTTCGACCAGATGGCGTAATCGAACACCAGCCGGCTCAAGAGCGCCACCACGACCGACGTGATCTCCGACGGGATGCCGGACACGTCGATGATCGAGATCGGTTTGCCCTCCGACGGCAGGCGGAAGATCCGAGCGATGAACTGCGCCATCGTGTCGGCGACCAGCATGCCGGAGAACATGAAGGCGAAGCGGGGATCCGACTTCACCTCCTCGATCTTGTTCTTGAGGCGCGAGAAGGGGGCGGTGTCGGTCGCCTTGTCGAGCTTGCCCATCTCCGCCACCAGCGCGGAGACCAGGTCGGACAGCAGATAGGGAATGGGGCTGTCGACGGTGATCTTGCCGATCGACTCCGCCAGCCGGTTCTTCGATCGGGCGGACAGCAGGCACTTGGCCAGGATGTCGCGGTCGCCCTGGCCGTCCGGCCCGCCGACCGTCACGAACACCTCGCAATGCTCCTCGAAGTTCATGAGCCAGTAGGGCAGCTGCAGGTTGGAGGCGTCGAACAGCGCGCCGTTGCCGGCGAAGGCGGCGGAATACTCGCCGTGCGGGTCGATCATGACGACGTGCCCCTCGGGCGCCACCTCGCAGATGCGATGCAGGATCAGCGCGGCGGTCGTGGACTTGCCGGTGCCCGTCGATCCCAGGAGCGCGAAGTGCTTGCCCAGCATGGCGTCGATGTAGAGCGCGCCGCGGATCTCGCGGGTCGGGTAGACGGTCCCGATCTCGATGTGCGCGCGCGAATCCGCGGCGAAGATCTGGCGCATGTCCTCGGTCGTGGTCGGATGAACGTCCCCGCCCGGCGTCGGATAGCGGGTGATGCCGCGGCGGAAGTTGTAGAGGCGGCCCGACAGCCGCTCCTCGTCGCCCTCGCCCATATAGTCGACCGTGGCGAGCACCGTGTCGCCGGCCTCCAGCTGAACGGTGCGGATCGAGGCGAGCAGCCAGGCGCGGCCCAGCTTGATCTTGACGAGCGACCCCACCTGGCCCGCAGCGACCAGCGTCGGATCGTCCTGCTCCGCGAGGCGGTGCAGCACCTGGAGGTCGAGCACGATCTTGGAGTCCGACCCCGCGATCGCCACGACGCGACCGATGGCGGGGGACAGCTCCGCGTCGCGGCGCGAGGGCGCGGGAACGGCGGCGCCGGCGGCCACGACGGGGTCGGGGTCGTCGGCCATCGAGCGGGCGAACATATCCATGGGTGTGGGCGCATGTCCTTGCTGAGGGTCCACCGCGGTCTATTCGCGAATGGTAAACAGACGGTTCGTGGGAGGGGGCGACAGCCTCAGCGGCGGCGGAACACCGCGCCGGCGATCCAGCCGAGCGCCAGCGACAGCGCCACCGCCAGCGCGCCATAGAGCCAAGGGCGGGACTGGGCGGCGGCGGCCACCAGCCGTTCGAAGCCCGACTTGCGGATGGTCACGTCGCGCGTCGCGGCGGCGACGACCCGGCCCCGGTCGATCAGCAGCGTCTCGGCGGTGTAGGTGCCGACCGGCACGCGCGCGGGGATATCCAGCCGGGCGCGGTAGAGCACCCCGTCGGTGATCTCGACCGCGGCCGGTGCCTCGGCGAACAGGCCCGACCGGCGGCGCAGCTCGATCAGCCCGCCGGCGAAGCGCGCCTGCTCGGCCGGGCTGCCGCCGATCGGCGAGAGCTGCAGGTTGGCGACGCCCAGCTCGTAGATCGAGGCCGTGCGCTCGTCGACGATCTCCGACACCGGGCGGGAGGACGCGACCGCGTAGTAGACGGGCACGGAGCGGAAGCGGGCGGCGCGCGCGTTGACCCAGATGCCCGCCACCCGCGCCTTCTCGCGCACGCGCACGGACTGGGTGGGACCGCGCAGCGTGATCACCACGTCGGGCGCGCGACCGGGCCGGCGGCCGCCGGGATAGAGGATCGCGCCGAACAGGAGCAGCTCGGCCCCGGTGAAGCTCGCGCGGATCTCGACAGCCCGCTGCGACACGTCGGGCACCAGCACGGGCTCCGCCTGGGCGGCGAGCAACGGTGCCGCGAGCAGCGCCGCGGGCACCCGTGCGCGCCTCACGAGACTTCAACGGTGTAGATCGCCGCGGGTCGCCAGCCCAGCCGCACCGCCATCACCGCCGCGACCCCCAGCACCAGCGCGGCCAGCCAGAGCCGCAGCCGTTCCGGCGACACGCGGGTGGCGAGCCGCGCCCCCAGCTGCGCGCCGGTCACCGACCCCACGAGCAGCAACGCGGCGAGCACGATGTCGACCGCCTTGGTCGTGGTCGCGTGGACCAGCGTGGCCGCGGCGGTGACGAACAGGATCTGGAACAGGCTGGTGCCGACCACCACGCTCGTGCTCATGCCCAGGATGTAGAGCATGGCCGGCACCATGATGAAGCCGCCGCCGACCCCCAGCACCACCGTCAGCACGCCGACCAGCAGCCCGAGGATGAAGGGCGCCAACGGCGAGATGTAGAGGCCGGACTTGTAGAAGCGCCAGCGGAAGGGAAGATGGGCCACCAGCGGGTGATGCCGCCGACGGCGCGCGGGCATCGGCCGCCCCGCCCTGGCGGCGCGGTCCGTCGCGACCACCTCGCTCACCATCAGCCCGCCGATGGAGCCGAGCAGGATCAGGTAGAGGAGGTTGATGACCGTGTCGATCTGCCCGCTCGCCTGCAGCAGCCGGAACAGCTCCGCGCCCAGGAGCGACCCGACCGCGCCGCCGGCGACCAGCACCCCGCCCATCCGCATGTCCACGCCGCCGCGCTGCAGGTGGGCGTAGACGCCCGACACGCTGGCGCCCGTCACCTGGGACGCGGCGGACGCGGCGGCGACGGTCGGCGGGATGCCGTAGAAGATGAGGAGCGGCGTGGTGAGGAAGCCACCGCCGACGCCGAACAGTCCGGAGAGCAGGCCCACTCCGCCGCCGAGCAGGACGATGACGAGCGCGTTCACCGACAGGTTCGCGATCGGCAGGTAGAGGTCCATCGGCGGTGCGTAGCGGGGGTGGTCGCCGCGCGCCATGCCCCCTCCTCTCCCACCGGGAGAGGATACGAAGCCTTGGCTGCTTGCGGCCTAGGCGGAGTTGGTGAGGGTAAACGGAGCCGGGCCAATCACCCTCACCGTTCCGCCGCCTTTGGCGGCTCCCTCCCTCTCCCGATGGGAGAGGGATGACGGCGGCACACTCGACCCGCTACGCTCCTCCACCAAAGGAGAGCGCCCGTGGCCGACATCTATCCCGTTCCCACCGGCTGGTCCGACACCGCCGTCACGCTTGCCGAGCGAGAGGCGATGGTGGCGCGCGCCGACCGCGATCCCGAGGCCCACTGGCGCGCCATCGCCGACCGGCTCGACTGGATGGCTCCCTACGGCACCGTCAGCGACTGTTCCTTTGAGACTCCTGTCCGCATCCGCTGGTTCGAGGGCGGACGGCTGAACGTCGCCGCCAACTGCCTCGACCGCCACCTCGCCAGCCGCGGCGACCACCCGGCGATCGTGTGGGAGCCGGACGATCCGGCCGAGAGCCCCCGCACCCTCACCTTCCTCGACCTGCACGACCAGGTCTGCCGCTTCGCCAATGCGCTGAAAGCGCGCGGCGTGGCGAAGGGCGACCGCGTCACGCTCTACATGCCGATGGTGCCGGAGGCGGCCGTCGCCATGCTCGCCTGCGCGCGGATCGGTGCGGTGCATTCGGTCGTGTTCGGCGGCTTCTCGCCCGAGGCGCTGGCCGGCCGCATCCGCGACTGCGCGAGCCGGGTGGTCGTCACCGCCGACGAGGGCCGGCGTGCGGGCAGGCCGATCCCGCTCAAGGCGAATGTGGACCGGGCGCTGGAGGGCGTCGAGGTGGACACCGTTGTCGTGCTCCGCCGCACGGGCGCCGAGGTGCCGCGGGTGGCGGGCCGGGACATCGACTGGCACGAGGCGTGCGCGGCGGCCGGTCACACCTGCGATCCGGAGCCGATGGACGCGGAGGACCCGCTGTTCATCCTCTACACCTCCGGCTCGACGGGCGCGCCCAAGGGCGTGCTGCACACCACCGCCGGCTATCTCGCCTGGGTTGGCTGGACGCACGAGGTCGTGTTCGACGCCCGGCCCGACGACGTGTTCTGGTGCACCGCCGACGTGGGCTGGGTCACGGGTCACAGCTACGTCGTCTACGGCCCGCTCGCCAACGGGATCACGACGGTGATGTTCGAGGGCGTGCCGACCTGGCCGTCGCCCAGCCGGATATGGGAGGTCGCCGACCGCCACCGCGTCACCACCCTCTACACCGCGCCGACCGCGATCCGCGCGCTGATGGCCGAGGGGGACGATCCGGTGACGCGCACCGACCGCTCCTCCCTCCGCCTGCTCGGCACGGTGGGGGAGCCGATCAATCCGGAGGCGTGGGAGTGGTACTGGCGTGTGGTCGGCGAGGGCCGCTGCCCGGTGGTCGACACCTGGTGGCAGACGGAGACCGGCGGCATCCTGATCGCGCCGCTGCCCGGAGCCGTGGACCTGAAGCCCGGCTCCGCCACCCTCCCCCTGCCCGGCGTCCACCCGATCCTGGTGGATGCGGACGGGCGCGAGCTGAAGGGGGAGGCGACCGGCAACCTCTGCCTGACGCAGAGCTGGCCCGGACAGGCGCGCACCTTGTGGGGCGATCACGCGAGGTTCGAGCAGACCTATTTCTCCACCTATCCCGGCCGCTACTTCACCGGCGACGGCTGCCGGCGGGACGCCGACGGCTATCATTGGATCACCGGCCGGGTGGACGACGTCATCAACGTGTCGGGCCACCGGCTCGGCACGGCGGAGGTGGAGTCGGCGCTGGTCTCCCACCCACACGTCGCGGAGGCGGCGGTGGTCGGCCGCCCCCACGACGTGAAGGGCCAGGCGCTCTACGCCTTCGTCACGCCCAACGTAGGGGTGGCGGGCGACGATGCGCTGCGCGATGCCCTGGTGAAGACCGTCCGCGCGGAGATCGGCCCGCTCGCCTCGCCCGATGCCATCCAGTTCACCCCCGCGCTGCCCAAGACCCGCTCCGGCAAGATCATGCGCCGCATCCTGCGGAAGGTTGCGGAGGGGGATGTGGGAAGCCTGGGCGACACCTCCACGCTGGCTGACCCGGAGGTGGTGGACGCGCTGGTGAGGGGGCGGGTGGCGTAACGAAAAGCCCTCTCCCGCTTGCGGGAGAGGGCTGCTTTCGCCTCCTTCCTCCACCCTTGACCCCCGCCCCCACTCCTTCACACTGCCCACCAAAGGAGACCCCAATGCCCGACATCGGCGGCCGGACCGTGTACGACGAGGACCAGGAGGCGTTCCGCGCCACTGTCCGCCGCTTCATGGAGGAGGAGGTCGCGCCCAACGCGGCCCGGTGGGACAAGGACAAGATCGTGCCGCGCGAAATCTGGCCGAAGGCGGGCGCGCTGGGGATGCTTTGCCCGACCGTGCCGGAGGAGTATGGCGGCCTGGGCCTCGACTTCCGCTACAACGCCATCGTGGACGAGGAGGCGGCCTATCATGGCGGCGTCCCGCTCGGCTTCTCGCTCCAGTCGGACATCGTGTGCAACTACCTCGTCGCCTACGGCTCGGAGGAACAGAAGCGCGAGTGGCTGCCCAAGATGGTGTCGGGCGAGGTCGTCACGGCCATCGCCATGACCGAGCCGGGCGTGGGCTCCGACCTCCAGTCGATCACGACGACCGCGATCAAGGACGGCAACCACTATGTCGTCAACGGGTCGAAGACCTACATCACCAACGGCCAGACCGCCGACCTGGTGCTGGTCTGCGCCAAGACCGACCCGGCCGCCACGCCCGGCTGGAAGGGCGTGTCGATCATCCTGGTCGAGGCCCACCGCGAAGGCTTCGCGCGCGGCAGGAACCTCGACAAGATCGGCCAGGACGCGGCGGACACGAGCGAGCTGTTCTTGCAGGATGTGCGCGTGCCGATCACCAACTGCCTGGGCGAGGAGGGCAAGGGCTTCGTCTATCTGATGAGCGAACTGCCGCAGGAGCGCCTCTCCATCGCGGTCTCCGCGCAGGCGTCGGCGCAAAAGGCGTTCGACGACACGGTGGCGTTCGTGAAGGACAGGAAGGCGTTCGGAAAGTCCGTGTTCGACTTCCAGAACACCCGCTTCACGCTGGCGGATTTGAAGGCGAAATTGCAGGTCGGCTGGGCGCACCTCGACTGGGGCTTGGCGAGACTGGTGGCGGGCGAGCTGACCCCGGACGAGGGCGCGGCCGCCAAGCTGTGGCACACGGAACTGCAGTGGGAGGTCATGGACAAGTGCCTGCAACTGCACGGCGGTGCCGGCTACATGAACGAATATCCGATCGCCCGGATGTGGAAGGGCGCGCGGGTCACGCGAATCTTCGGCGGGACGAACGAGATCATGAAGGAGCTGATCGGGCGGGGGCTGTGAGGGCGTGCTGACTTTCCAGCACCTGTTGGAGATCAGCGGCTTGGCTCTGAAGGACGTGCGTCTGCTGCGACATCAAGACTCCCGGAGGGCCGGATGCCCGACCCCTTACACGTTGTGGCGCGATCACAGGGACCGGTTTGAAGATTACCAATCGACCCAGAGCTTCGACAATGAGGCCAAGCTCAGGGCTCCTGTGTGGGCATCGTTCGTGGGCACCCCAGCGGGAGAGACGCTCTTTGTGGGCCTCTACAAGTCCACGCTTGTGGGGCCGATCCCGGATGACCGGGTCCACCCGCAGGATGCGAACGACATCATCCCCGCACAGAGCGGCAACCTCTACGACATGGTCCTGTGCAACGTGATGAACGACTACGGGGGTCGCCTCATAATCGACTGGGGACCGGGAGCGCGGGCTTGGGTTCAGCGCGCCGACCGGAAGACCAAAGCCGTCACAGAATTGCGCCGAGCGTTTCAGGAGCCGGCCTTTCCGGGCTTCTCGTCATTGCGGCTGCAACTGTCCGAGCTTGAGACCTTGCCAGTGAGCTGGAACGCCGCCCTCATGGCGACCCGTGGTGTGTACGTTATGACTTGCCCCCGGACGAAGGAACAATATGTTGGGTCAGCCTCAGGCCAGAACGGCTTCCTAGGCCGCTGGAGGGAGTATGCGGTTACCGGTCATGGTGGGAACGTGGCCCTGAAGAGCCGTGCGCCAAGCGACTACCAAGTCGCCATTCTGGAAACTGTCGGAACGGCGGCAACAGACTACGAGATCATCGCGCTCGAAAGCTTGTGGAAGCGGAAGCTACAGAGTGTCGAGATGGGACTGAACCGAAATCCGTAGCAAATTGAAGGCGTTATCACTTCTAGAAGAAATCGGGCAGGATGCGTTTGTCGATTCATCCCGCCCAGTATCAATTACTTCCCGTCGTCGCCTTCTTTCCCCGCGTCCTTGAGCGACTCGCCAAGATGCCGCACCTTGTCGGCAACCGAACCGTCGGCCTTGTCGGCCAGCTTGAGGGTCGCGGGGCCGAGCTTGCCCAGGATCTTCTGGACCTTGTCACCGTTCGGCTCGTCGGCCGACAGTTCCTTGTGCAGGCGCTCGAGGTCGTGCTGAAGACCCTTCGACCCGGACACGTCGTCCTTTTCGATCTCCGTCAGCCAGTCCTCGACCAGCTTCGCGCCCGATTTGGGCGTGGCGTTGGCGAGGCCCTTCTCAATCGCGCTCTCGGTGGCGCCGAAACGTTTTGGCATCCGTGTTCTCACAGTGTCGTCAAGCGGTTGGCCGGAACGGCCACCGTCGAGCGCCCAACCGCCGCCGGCGCGCTCCGTTCCCATCCAATCGCACCGCGACCGACTGCGGACCGCGACGCTGAAGTCTTGAATTTAAACCTGTCTGGTTTATAATCGATAGCTCAGCTGCCCTTGCTGAGATTTTTCGTCCCGCGTGTCCATGTCGGCGGGGCCGCCGCGCGAAAACACGCCGCGGAAGTGTAAACTTTGTAAACTTAGCCGCGCGCGCTTGCGCTCCGCCCGCCCGCCGCTCACCAACCGACGCATGAGCCGACCCCCCGCCTGGCGCACCCAATCCGCCCGCTATCCGCACGCGCAAGAGGTGCCCACGCGCTTCCAGGACCTCGACCCGCTGGGCCATGTCAACAACGTGGCGATGGCGGCGATCTTCGAGAGCGGGCGGGTGGCCTTCAACCGGCGGTTCAACTGGCCGCGCGGGCAGGGCGCGCGGGTGCTGATCGCGCGCGTCGACCTCTCCTACCTCGCGGAGGCGCACTTCCCGGCCGCCGTGATGGTGGCGAACGGGGTCGGGCGGGTGGGTCGCACCAGCTGGACGATCTTCGCCGCCGCCTTCCAGGAGGGGGCGTGCGTGGCGCTGTGCGACGCGACGCTGGTGGTCACCGGACCGGAGGGCGCGCGGCCACTGTCCGACGGGTTCCGGTGGCAGTTGGGGGAGGCGATGGTGGGGGAGGCATAAGCCCTCTCCCCTTCAGGGGAGAGGGTTGGGAGAGGGTTGGGAGAGGGGCGGCGCCGCATCCGCCCCTGCCGGGCGTTCCCCTCTCCTTCCGCCACCTGCGGTGGCTCCCTCCTCTCCCCTGAAGGGGAGAGGGCTGCCCTCTGCACCGCCGCTCAACCTCTAATCCGTGAACACCGCCGCCCTTTTCTCCATCCGCGCCGCCACCGCCTCGCGCTGGTTCGCGCCACCGATCACGCCGCGCTGCTCCTTGCTCTCGGCCAGCAGCAGGTCGTCCTCGGACAGCTCCGCCTGAGCCTTGAGCAGCCGCTTGATCCCCCGCACGGCATCCGGGCTCTTCGCCGCGATCTCGCGTGCCAAAGCCAGCGCGTCCGCCAGCGGATCGGCGGCCACGCGCGTGGCGAGGCCGATCCGCGCCGCCTCCTCGCCAGACACCTCGCGTCCCGTCAGCGCCAGCTCGGCCAGCACGTCCGGCCGCACCCGCCCGCTCCACCGGACGAAACCGCCCATGTCGGGCACCAGTCCCCAATGGACCTCGAACACCGCCAGCCGGGCGTCCGGCGCGGCGATCACGATGTCCGCCCCGCCCGCCACCTGCAGCCCGCCGCCGAAGCACACGCCATGGACGGCGGCGATCACCGGCTGGGGCAGGTCGGCCCAGGCCATGGCCGCGTGCTGCCAGACGTTGGAGCGGCCGTGGGTGCGTTCGCGAATGTCGCCGGAGCCGCCCACCGCCGCCATGCTGGCCATGTCCAGCCCGGCCGAGAACGCCCGCCCCTCCCCCGACAGCACCACCGCGCGCACGGACGCGTCGTCCGCCAGCCGCGCCGCCACCTCCGCGATGCCGGCGAACATGGCCGGGTCGAGCGCGTTCAGCTTGTCCGGGCGGTTCAACCGCACGTCGGCGACCCCGCCGTCGATGGTCACTCTCAGCCGATCGGTCATGGACGGTCTCCTTTCCCTGCCGTCCAACCCGGCCGGAGGTGTCTCGGTTTCAAATCGTGGCCTCTTCGTCTTTGCGAGCCGCAGGCGAAGCAATCCAGAACCGTCGCAGCACTGCACCCCCTGGATTGCTTCGTCGCCTCCGGCTCCTCGCAAAGACGGCAGACAGGACAGGCAGCGGCGGCGGCGACTGAAACCGACACGCAATCGCGCCCGGTTGTGACGCGCCACGCCCTCGGTTAGTCGGACCCATGGCCGACGCTCCGACCTCCCCCAGCCCGCACCGCAGGGAGATCACCGACCCGGTGATGTTCGCGAAGATGATGGGCCGCTGGGGTCACGGCGCGGCGATCGGCACCGAGTATCGCGCCCACGGCCCCGACTGGTGCGAGCTGGCGCTGCCGTGGCAGGAGCGGCTGGTGGGCGATCCGGACAGCGGCGTGCTGGCGTCCGGACCAATCCTGGCGCTGATGGACATGGCGACATCGCTCGCCATCGCGTTGAAGCGCGGCGCGTGGATCCCGCAGGCGACGCTCGACTTCCGCCTCGACTATCTGCGCCCCGCGCGGCCGCAACAGACGGTGATCGGGCGCGGCGAGTGTTATCGGCTCACCCGCTCGATCGGCTTCGTGCGCGGCTTCGTCCATGATGGCGATCCGGACGATCCACTGGCCCACGCGGCGGGCACGTTCATGGTCACCGGCCGATGACCCTGCCGCCCTATGCCGAGCTGCTCGGCCTGGCGGTGGACGGCGCGCGCGTCACCATGCCGCCCGCCGACGCGGTAATGGGCCGGCCCGACTATCTCCATGGCGGCGCGCTGGCGGGCCTGCTGGAGATCGCCGCCATTGTCGCCCTGCGCGCCGAGCTGGAGGCGGGTGTCAGGATCAAGCCGATCAACGTCACCGTCGACTTCCTGCGCGGCGGCAAGCTCGTGGCGACCCACGCCCAGGGTAGCCTCACCAAGGTCGGCCGCCGGGTCGCCAATGTGGAGGCGTTCGCCTGGCAGGCCGATCGCGGCCAGCCGATCGCGGGAGCGCGCATGAACTACCTGCTCGTGCGCGAGGGCGACTGACATGGCGGACGACAGCGCTCCCGACGATCTCGACCGGCTGCGCGGGCGGATCGACGCGATCGACGGGCAGCTGCTCGACCTGATGAAGCAGCGCGCCGCCGTGGCACGCGAGATCGGCGAGCTGAAACAGCGCACCGGCGCGGTCGTCTTCCGTCCCGACCGCGAGGCGGCGGTCATCAACCGGCTGCAGGCGCGGGCGGGCGCGCTGCGCGCCGACTCCGTCGCCCACATCTGGCGCGAGATCATGTCCGCCTGCCGCGTGCTGGAGGGAGCGCAGCGCGTCTCCTATCTCGGCCCCGCCGGCACCTTCAGCCAGCAGGCGGCGCACGCCGTGTTCGGCACCAGTGTCGCCGAGCTGCCCGGTCGGTCGCTCGAAGAGGTGTTCCGCACCGTCGAGGGCGGCGGCGCGGACTTTGCCGTGGTGCCGATCGAGAACTCCGTCGAGGGCTTCGTCACCCGCACGCTCGATCTGCTCGACGCCTCGCCCGCGCACATCGTGGCGGAGGCGGGGCTGCTGGTGCGCCACCAGCTGCTGCGCGCCCGCGACGGGCTCGACGGCCTGTCCGCCGTCCTCGCCCACCCGCAGGCGCTCGCCCAGTGCGCCGACTGGCTGGGCGAGCATCTGCCGGATGTCGAGCGGCGGCCGGTGGCCTCGAACGCCGACGCGGCGCGCACGGTGCGCGACCACCCCGACTGGGCGGCGATCGCCAGCGAGCGGGCGGGCGTGGTCTGGGGGCTGCACACCGTCGGCCACGCCATCCAGGACGACGCGCGCAACCGCACCCGCTTCGTGGTCGTCTGCCTGCCGCACGTCCTGCCCCAGCCGGTCGCCTCGGTGAACGACTGCACCAGCCTGGCGGTGTCGATCCTGAACCGCGCCGGGGCGCTCCACGACCTGTTGACGCCTTTGAAGCGCGAGGGCGTGACGATGCTGCGGTTCCAGGCACGCCAGGCGCGCGACAGCGGGCGCGACTATGTGTTCTTCATCGACCTGGCCGGCCACCGCACCCACCCGCCGGTCGCCGCGGCGCTGGCGGAGCTGGAGCAGGCACCGGGCGCGTCGGTCAAGGTGCTGGGCAGCTATCCCCGGTCCGAGGGCTGAACGGAACAAAGCCTCCGCCGAACGGGTTGCGGCTGTTCACTTAAACCAAGGATTCGCAGCATATGGCCTCCTACACCGACACCATGGCCTCGGCCGTCTTCGACACCCAGGCGGAGGCGCAGCGCGCCGTGGACGACCTGCGCGCCGCCGGGATCGACAGCGGCGCGATCTCCGTCATCGCCCGTCACGAGGGCGACACCACGGTGACCGACGGCGCGGGCGAGGAGGCGACGAAGGACGTGCTGGGCAAGGCGGCCGCGGGTGCCGGTGTCGGCGCGTTGCTGGGCGTGGCCGCGCTCGCCATTCCCGGCGTGGGGCCGTTCGTCGCCGCCGGCGCGATCGCCCAGGCGGCGGTCGGCGGCGCGGCGCTGACCGGCACGGCGGTCGGTGCCGCAGCGGGCGGCTTGGCCGGCGCGCTGGAGGACCACGGCGTCGCACGAGAGGATGCGGGCTATTACAACCAGCGCCTGAACGACGGCGGCATCTTCGTGTCGGTGGACACCAAGAACGCCCGGCACTCGGCCAGCGAGATCAGCGACATCCTGCACCGCGCCGGCGGCCACTCCGCGAGCCGCGCGCGCATGGGGTGAGCGTGTCGTTCACGCCATGACGCCGGAGGGGCGGGGTGGACGAGGGTCTATTCCGCCCTTTTCGTTGCGTCCTTGATCTTCATTCCCGTGAAAGCGGGGAACCGAGCCCTATGGTCGTTTCCATGGCAGGATGACGTCACGTTGGATGGTCATCGCGAGGAGCGAAGCGACGCGGCGATCCAGGATGCGCGCGCCGGTCTGGATTGCTTCGCTTCGCTCGCAACAACGGGGCGGTGAGGGCACCGCTCGATTGTTCTACCCGTCGATGCTGGTCTTGGCGCTCGCGCTCACCAGGCCGCCATCCACCGTCAGCGTCTCGCCCACGACATAGTCGCCCGCGCGGCTGGCGAGGTAGATGGCGGCGGCGGCCATATCCTCGGTCGCGCCGACGCGGCCCGACGGGATCGCCTTGGCCACCGCGTCGCCTTGATCTCGCGCCGCCTTGTTCATGTCGGAGGGAAAGGCGCCGGGCGCGATGGCGGTGACGACGATGTCGTCCTTGATGAGCCGCGCGGCCAGCCGCTTGGTCAGCCACAGGATCGCCGCCTTGGATGCGTGGTAGCTGTAGGTCTCCCATGGGTTCAGCCGCATCCCGTCGATCGAGCCGATGTTGATGACCTTGGCCGGCCGCTCCTCCGTGGCGGCCGCTTTCAGCATGCCGTGCAGCGCCTGGGTGAGGAAGAAGGGCGACTTCACGTTCAGGTCCATCGCCCGGTCCCAGCCGGCCTCCGGAAACTCCTCGAACGGCGCGCCCCAGGCCGCGCCCGCGTTGTTGACCAGGATGTCGAGCTTGTCGGTGTGGCCTTTCAGCTCGTCCGCAAAGGCGCGCACGCCGGCGACGGTGGACAGATCGGACTGCAGGCCCACCACCCTGTCGCCCAGTTCGTCACAGGTGGCCCGCACCTGGTCCATCTTGCGCGCGGTGATGAACACGCGGTCGACGCCGGCGGCGAGGAAGCCCTCGACGATCATCCGCCCGATCCCGCGCGACCCCCCGGTGACGAGCGCCGTGCGGCCGGAGAGGGTGAAGAGGGAGGTGAGGTCCATCATTGGTCGGGGCTCCTAACGGCTCCCCTCCCTTTCAGGGAGGGGCTGGGGGTGGGTGCGCCGGCGACAGCCGGCGCTGGTCGTCAGTCGGGGCAGGCTCGGCTTCGCCTCGCACCCACCCCTTTATCCCCTCCCTGGAAGGGAGGGGAGGCTTGAGGCTCACCCCCCCGCCTTCACCGTCTCGCGCGCGATGATGAGGCGCTGGATCTCGCTCGTGCCCTCGTAGATGCGGAACAGGCGCACGTCGCGGTAGAAGCGTTCCACGCCATAGTCCGCGATATAGCCCGCGCCGCCGAAGCACTGCACCGCACGGTCGGCGACGCGGCCGACCATCTCGGACGCGAACAGCTTGGCCGCCGCGCAGTCGAGCACCACCGGCTCGTCGGCGTCGCGCTTGCGCGCGGTCTCCAGCACCAGCGCCTTGGCGGCCATGCACTCCGCCTTGCTGTCGGCGATCTGCGCCTGGATCAGCTGGAAGGAGGACAGCGGTTCGCCGAACTGCTTGCGCTCGGTGGTGTAGGCGACGATGTCCGCGATCAGCCGCTCGGCCGCGCCGACGCACACCGCCGCGATGTGCAGCCGGCCGCGGTCGAGCACGCGCATGGCGATGGCGAAGCCCTCGCCCTCCTCGCCGATCCGGTTGGCGGCGGGCACCGCCACATCCTCGAAAGTGACGTCGCACACATGCGCGCCCTGCTGGCCCATCTTGCGCTCGGGATTGCCCACGGTCACGCCAGGGCTGTCCACCGGGACCAGGAAGGACGAAACCCCGCGCGAGCCCTGGCCGCCGGTGCGCGCCATGACGGTGAAGAGCTGCGCCTTGTCGGCGTTGGTGATGTAGCGTTTGGAGCCGGTCAGGCGGTAGGTGCCTGGCCCGGACCCCGATCCGGGCTCGAACACGGCCTTGGTCTCGACAGAGGCGGCGTCCGATCCCGCGCCCGGCTCGGTCAGCGCGAAGCTGGTGACGATCTCCCCCGACGCGATCTTCGGCAGCCACTCCGCCTTCTGCGCGTCGGTGCCGGCCATCGCGAGGCCCTGCGACCCAATGCCGACATTGGTGCCGAAGGCGGAGCGCATGGCGGGCGAGGTGCGGCCGAGTTCGAAGGCGACCCGGATCTCCTCCTCCATGGTGAGGCCGAGGCCGCCATATTCGGGCGCGATGGAGAGGCCGAACAGGCCGAGCTCGCGCATCTCCCGCACCAGGTCGGCCGGCACCTCGTCCGCCACCGCCACCTCGTCCTCGCGCGGGCGCAGCCGCTCGGCGACGAAGCGGCGGACGGTGTCGAGGAGGAGGGCGAAGTCGTCGGGGTCCATGCCGGATCGCGGCACGGTGGCGGGGTTGGTCGTGAGGGCGTCCATGCCTTGATCTCCTAGCCCGTGCTCCTGCGAAAGCAGGAGCCCATTGCCGTCTCCGCTGACGACGGCCTTCATCCAGTCGCACCCGCATTGGACCCCTGCTTTCGCAGGGGTACGGCGCGCCTCAATACCCGTTCAGCCGCGCCACGCGGTCAGTGTGATAGTGCGCGTCGCCCAGGAACTCGGTCAGCGCGCGCTCGCGCTTCATGTAGAAGCCGATGTCGTATTCGTCGGTCATGCCGATGCCGCCGTGCATCTGCACGCCCTCGCGCACGGCCAGGTTGGCGGCGCGCGCGGCCTTGGCCTTGGCGACCGACACCATCAGCTCCGCGCCGTCATTGCCCTCGTCGAGCAGCTGCTGCGCCTTCATCACGGTGGCACGCGCGACCTCCAGCTCGGAATAGAGGTGGCTGGCGCGGTGCTGCAGCGCCTGGAACTCGCCGATCAGCGTGCCGAACTGCTTCCTCTGCTTGAGGTAATCGACGGTCATGTCCATCGCGCCCTGCGCCACCCCGACGCTCTCGGCGGCCGCGCCCGTGCGCCCGGCGCGCAGCATGGCGTCGAGCACCGCCTGGCCGCCATCAACCTCGCCGACCACCGCGTCGGCATCGACCTCGACCCCGTCGAAGGTCAGGTTGGACGCCATCGACACGTCGAGCAGCCGGCGGCTGTCGTTGGTGAGCTTGTCCGCATCCGGCCGGACCGCGAACACGGTCAGGGCATCGCCGGTTCTCGCCACCACCAGCATGACGTCGGCCGAGCCGCCCCACAGCACGAAGGTCTTGGTGCCCGTCAGCTTGAAGCCATTGCCCGACCGTTCCGCCTTCAAAGCAATGCGCTCCGGCCGGTGTTTCGCGCCTTCGTCTATGGCGAGCGCCACCACCGCGTCGCCCGATGCGATCCTGGGCAGCCATTCGTCCGCCCGCGCGCCGCCCGCCGCCGCCAGCGCGCTCGCGGCCCCGACCGAGGTGGTCAGGAACGGCGAAGGCGTCAGATTGCGCCCGATCTCTTCAAGCACCACGCCCGCCTCCGCATGGCCGAGCCCCAGCCCGCCCTGCGCCTCAGGCACCAGGATGCCCGGCAGGCCCATCTCGGCGAACTGCCGCCACAGGTCGCGCGAGAAGCCGGCCGGGTCGTTCCGGTCCCGCAGCTCGCGCAGGTGCTTGACCGGCGCGGTCTCCGCGATGAACGGCGCGACCGAGTCCTGGAGCATCGTCTGGTCTTCGGTGAGGGTCAGCGGCATGGTCTCTCTACTCTCCTAAGTCGTCATCCCCGCGAAAGCGGGGATCCAGGGTGTCTCACTCTCCAACACTCCGCCGGTCCGACCGCCCGGTGCCTGGATCCCCGCTTTCGCGGGGATGACGGTGGAGAGGGTGGACGGCGGAAGCCATCCCCTCAACCGCCCGGCAGCTCCAAGATCCGCTTGGCGATCACGTTCAGCATGATCTCGCTGGTGCCGCCCTCGATCGAGTTGGCCTTGGTCCTAAGCCAGGTGCGCGCCTTGGCGCCCTTGCCGCTCTCCTCGGATTCCCATTCCAACGCCGCCGAGCCGCTGCCGGCCATCACCATCTCATGCCGCCGCTTGTTGAGCTCGGTCCCGACGTATTTCATCATGTTGGAGGACGCGGGATGTGCCGTGCCCGTCTTCCACATGTCCATGAACCGCTCGCCCATCGCGCGATAGGCGAACACGTCCACGTCCAGCTCCGCCATCTCCGCACGCAGGATCGGGTCGTCCAGTTCGCCGGCCGCGTTCTTGCCGATGACCTTCGAATAGGTGCCGCCCACCGACAGCATGTCGAGCGCCCCGCCGGAGCCGGAGATCATCTCCCGCTCATGGCCCAGCAGGTACTTGGCCACGTCCCAGCCGCGGTTGACCTCGCCGACATGCTGGTCCTTTGGCACCTTCACGCGGTCCATGAAGGTCTCGCAAAAGGGCGAGTTGCCGCTGATCAGCTTGATCGGCTTGGTGCTCACCCCGTCCGACTCCATGTCGAACAGCATGAAGGTGATGCCCTGGTACTTGTCCGTCTTGTCGGTGCGGACCAGGCAGAAGATCCAGTCGCACTTGTCGGCGTAGCTGGTCCAGACCTTCTGGCCCGACACCTCCCAATGGTCGCCCTTGTCCTCGCCATAGGTCTGGAGCGACACGAGGTCGGAGCCGCTGCCCGGCTCCGAATAGCCCTGGCACCAGCGGATCTCGCCGCGCGCGATCTGGCCCAGATAATGGACCTTCTGCTCCTCGGTCCCGAACTTGAGCAGCGCCGGCCCGAGCATCCAGATGCCGAAACTGTTGAGCGGGCTACGGGCGCCGATCCGCGCCATCTCCTGCTTCAGCACCTTGGCCTCCGGCACCGACAGGCCCGCGCCGCCATAGGCCTTGGGCCAGTCGGGCACGGTGTAGCCCTTGTCCCGGCACGCCTGGAACCATTGCCGCTGCGCGTCGGACGCGAAGGTCGCGTCGCGCCCGCCCCAATAGACGTCATCCTCCGACCGGATGGGCTGGCGCATCTCGGCCGGGCAGTTGGCGTCGAGCCAGTCGCGCGTCTCTTCGCGGAAATCGTCCAGCTCGGCCATCGTTCGCATCCTCCGACTAGCGGGCGCGCTCGCGCCTCGTTTCCGGCGGAAATGCTATGCTTTTCGGGTGGCGGGAGCAAGCCGCCCGGACAATCGGCGGTTGCCGTAACGTCGCGGCGACGCCGGTTGACGCGGGCGTCAGCCGGTGGTCCCCTGACCGGCGGGAGAAGGAGTCGAACCGACCCGATGGACGCCGCCGCGATCCGCCAGGCACAGCCGCTGGAGCACGTCGATGCGCCGACGAAGCTCGCCTATGGCTTCGGCGCGGTCGCCTACGGCATCAAGGACAACGGTTTTTCCGTCTTCCTGCTGATCTTCTACCAGCAGGTGATCGGGCTGGACGCGGGCTTGGTCGGATTGATGCTCTTGCTGGCACTCGTTGCCGACGCGCTGATCGATCCGGTGATCGGCCATCTGAGCGACCGGACGCGCAGCCGCTGGGGCCGGCGGCACCCGTGGATGTACGCGGCGGCCGTGCCGATCGCGCTGTTGTGGATCGCGGTCTGGAACCCGCCCGCCTGGGGAGAGGCGGGACAGCTCGCCTTCCTGCTCGCCACCGCGATCGGGGTGCGCGCCAGCCTGGCGGCGTACGAGGTGCCCTCCATCGCGCTCGCGCCCGAAATGACGCGCGACTATCACGAGCGCACCACCATCCTGGGCTGGCGCTACATCTTCGGCTGGGCCGGCGGGCTCCTCATGCTCGCACTGGCCTATGGCGTGTTCCTGCGGCCGGAGCCGGGCTTTCCCGACGGGCTGCTGAACGCCAGGGGCTATGGCCGCTTCGCCGTCGTGGGCGCGGTCGGCATGGTCGTCGCCGTTCTCGTGAGCGCGATCGGCACACACCGCCGCTTCGCCAGGCCGCCGGCCGATCGGGGCACCCACGTTCCGGCCGTTGGCGACGTGTTCACCGCCTTTCGCTTCCGTCCGTTCCTGATCCTGATGGGAGCGGTGCTGTTCATCTTCATCTCCCAGGGACTGAACTTCTCCCTGTCCAACTACCTGCTGCTCTATGTCTGGCGCCTGCCTCAGGGCGATTTCGTGTGGTACGCCGCAGCGCTGTTCGCCGGCATCCTGCTGGCGATGGTGCTGGCGCAGGCGATGGGGCGACGCCACGGCAAGCCCAGGGGTGCCACGATGCTGGCGATCGGCGGCGCGCTGGTGGCGACCCTGCCCTACTGGCTTTATGTCGCGGCACTGGTCCCCGACGCGCGCGATCCCGTGATGAAAGTGGTCCTGCTCGCCGATTTCGGATTGGCGACCGCGCTGGGCGTCGGCGCCACCATCCTGGGCGCGTCCATGCTGGCCGACGTGACGGACGCGTCGTGGGAGGCGACCGGGCGGCGCGAGGAGGGCGTGTTCTTCGCCGGCTATTTCTTCATCCAGAAATGCACGTCGGGCATCGGCATCTTCCTGTCCGGCCTGATCCTCAGTGTCGTCGGCTTTCCGGACAAGGCCGTCCCGGGCGCGGTGGCGGAGCGGACCCTGGGCCAGCTTTCGCTCGTCTTCGCCGCAGGCGTGCTCGTCTGCGGATTGGCAGCCGCGTGGTGGCTGTCGAAGTTCCCGCTCAAGCCGCCGAACCCTATCCAGCCCATCGATCTCGTCACCTGACGCAACGCCCCGCCGCCCCCGCCCGTTAACCCTCCCGAGAGGACACCCGCATGGACTTCCAACTGACCGACCGACAGACCCACTGGCGCGACCGCGTGCGCGGCTTCATCGAGGCGCACATCCGTCCCGCCGTGCCGACCTACAACGCGCAGCAGAACGAAGGCGAACGGTGGAAGGTGATCCCGGTGGTCGAGGAGCTGAAGGCCAAGGCCAAGGCGGCCGGCATCTGGAACCTGTTCATGCCGCCCTCCTCCGGTCAGACGCCGGTCGACGAGACGGTGGAGTTCGAGGGGCCGGCGCTCACCAACCTGGAATATGCGCTGTGCGCGGAGGAGATGGGGCGGATCGGCTGGTCGTCGGAGGTGTTCAACTGCTCCGCGCCCGACACCGGCAACATGGAGGTGTTCCACCGCTACGGCACCGCCGAGCAGAAGCGCGACTGGATGATCCCGCTGATGGAAGGCGAGATCCGCTCCGCGTTCCTGATGACCGAGCCGGACGTGGCCAGCTCGGATGCCACCAACATCCAGTGCCGGATCGAGCGCGACGGCGACGAGTATGTGCTCAACGGCCGCAAATGGTGGTCGTCCGGTGCGGGCGACCCGCGCTGCAAGATCACCATCCTGATGGGCAAGACCGATCCGTCGGCCCAGCGCCACTCCCAGCAGTCGATGATCCTGATGCCGCTGGACGCGAAGGGCGTCACGATCGAGCGTCACCTGCCCGTCTTCGGCTATGACGACGCGCCGCACGGCCATATGGAGATCGCGATCGAGGATGTGCGCGTGCCCGCCAGCAACATGCTTCTGGGCGAGGGCCGCGGGTTCGAGATCGCGCAGGGGCGGCTGGGACCGGGCCGCATCCACCACTGCATGCGGACGATCGGGGTGGCCGAGGAGGCGCTGGAGAAGATGACGGTGCGGCTGATGAACCGCGTCGCCTTCGGCAGGACCATCGCCGAATATTCGATCTGGGAACAGCGGGTGGCCGAGGCGCGGATCAACATCGAGATGACGCGGCTCCTCTGCCTCAAGGCCGCCGACATGATGGACCGCGCGGGCAACAAGGCGGCGCGCGACGAGATCGCGATGATCAAGGTGGCGGCGCCGCGCATGGCGCTCGCCATCCTGGACGACGCGATCCAGGCGTTCGGCGGCGCGGGCGTCACGACCGATCCCGGGCTGGCGGCGAGCTATGCCGGCATCCGCACGCTCAGGCTCGCCGACGGGCCGGACGAGGTCCACGCGCGTGCCATCGCGCGCACCGAGTTCGGACGCCATGGCGGGCGCGACGCGATCAAGGCCGCCAAGGAGGCCGCGATGCAGCCGATGGCGGGGATGCCGCAGGTCGCGGGCGTCGCATGAAGGCCGCATTGCTGACGACGGTGGGCGATCCGCTGGAGATCGCCGAGGTCGAGACCGCCACGCCCGGACCGCGCGAGGTCCTGATCCGGACGATGGCGTGCGGCGCGTGCCGGTCCGACCTGCACTTCATCGACGGGGCCTACCCGACCCCGCTGCCCGCCGTGCCCGGCCACGAGGCGGCGGGCGTGGTCGAGGCGGTCGGCGCGGATGTGCGCGCGGTGAAGGTCGGCGACCATGTCGTCACCTGTCTGTCGGCGTTCTGCGGCCGTTGCGAGTTCTGTCTGTCCGGACGGATGCACCTATGCGTCGATCCCTCAACCAAACGGCGCCAAACCGAGCCTCCGAGGCTGTCCAACACCGACGGCACGGTCCACCCGCTGCTCGGCATCGGCGGCTATGCCGAGGTGATGCTGGTGCATGAGAACCAGGCGGTGGCGATCGACCGCGAGATGCCGTTCGACCGCGCGGCCCTGCTCGGCTGCGCGGTGGTGACGGGCGCGGGCGCGGTCTTCAACACGGCCGGCGTGCGGCCCGGCGAGGCGGTCGCGGTGATCGGCTGCGGCGGCATCGGGCTGGCCGCGATCGAGGCCGCCAGGATCGCGGGCGCGGGCATCATCGTCGCCATCGACCCCGTGGCCGACAAGCGCGCGCTGGCCGAAAAGCTGGGCGCGACCCACAGCTTCCACGCGGGCGACGAGATGCTGAGGGAGCGGGTGGTCGAGCTGACGAAGGGCGGCGTCCATCACGCCATCGAGGCGGTGGGCCGCATCGCCACGGGGCAGATGGCGCTCGCCCTGCTCAGGCGTGGCGGCACGGCGACGATCGTCGGCATGATGCCGATCCGCGAGGCGGTGCCGATGCCCGCCCTCGACCTTTTGGCGGAAAAGAAATTGCAGGGCTCGCTGATGGGCTCCAACCGCTTCCCGATCGACGTGCCGCGCCTGGTGGACTTCTATCTGGCCGGCAAGCTGGACCTGGAAAGTGTCATCGCCGAGCGCATCGAGCTGTCGGGCATCAACGAGGCGATCGACACGTTGCGCGGTGGCGACGCGGTGCGCTCCGTCGTGGTGTTCGACTGATGGATGCGGAGGCCGACTTCACGGGCACCGCGCCGCTCATGGGCGACGACCGGCTGAACGAGGCGGCGCTCGCCCGCTGGATGGCGGGCCATGTCGAGGGCTTCCGGGGGCCGCTCATCTTGGCCAAGTTCAAGGGCGGCCAGTCGAATCCCACCTACCGCGTGGACGCGGGCGGCCGCTCCTACGTTCTGCGCCGCAAGCCGTTCGGCCCGCTGCTCCCGTCGGCCCATGCGGTCGAGCGCGAATATCGGCTGATCGCCGCGCTGCACCCCACCGGCTTTCCCGTCGCCCGCCCCTACGGCCTGTGCGAGGACGACGGCGTGATCGGCTCCGCCTTCTACATCATGGAGATGGTGGAGGGGCGCACGTTGTGGGACGGGATGCTGCCGGGGATGAGCCGGGAGGAGCGCACCGCCACCTACCACGCCATGGTCGACACGCTGGCCGACCTGCACGCCGTCGATGTGGAGGCGGTCGCGCTCGCCGACTACGGCAAGCCGGGCAGCTATTTCGCGCGCCAGGTCGGCCGCTGGACCAAGCAATATCGCGCGGCCCAGACCGACGACCTGCCGGTGATGGAGCGGCTGATCGAGTGGCTGCCGGCGACGCTCCCCGACCAGACGCGGAGCGGCATCGTCCATGGCGACTACCGCATCGACAATCTGATCTACGCGCCCGATCGGCCGCAGGTGGCGGCCGTGCTGGACTGGGAGCTGTCGACGCTGGGCGACCCGATGGCCGACCTCTCCTACCTGCTGATGCACTGGTTCGTGCCGTCGGAGGGGCGCGCCGGGCTGCTCGGGCAGGATCTGGACGCGCTCGGCGTGCCCGCGGCCGCGGCGATGGCGGAGCGCTATGCCGAGCGCACGGGCCTGGGTGAGGTGCCCCCGCTCGACTGGTACTTCGCGTTCGGGCAGTTCCGGCTGGCGTCCATCGTGCAGGGCATCAAGAAGCGCGCGCTGGACGGCAATGCGTCGTCCTCCCAGGCCGAGGAGATGGCGGCGCAGGTGCCGATCATCGCCGACGCGGCCTGGGACTTCGCGGTGAAGGCGGGGGCGGAGTGAGGGTGACCTATCCTCGTCATCCCGGCGGAAGCCGGGATCTCCGGGAGAGTTCGCACCGCGCTCACCACGAGATCCCGGCCTCCGCCGGGATGACGGAGTAGGATCGAAGAATGAACCACCGCCTCGCCGACAAGGTCGCCATCATCACCGGCGCGGGCTCCGGTATCGGGCGGGCCACGGCGCGGCTGTTCGCCGCCGAGGGCGCGCGGGTGGTGATCGGCGACTTGAACGAGAGCGTGCACGAGACCGCGTCCGCGATCCGCGAACAGGGCGGACAGGCCACCGCGCTGCGCATGAACGCGGGCCGCGAGGAGGACGTGGCGGCGCTCGTCAAGGCGGCGACGGCCACCCACGGCCGGCTCGACATCGCCTATGCCAACGCCGGCGTCTCCGGCGGCCTGCCCGGTCTGTTCGAGCACACGGTGGCCGACTGGCAGCAGATCCTGAACACCAACCTGATTGGCCCCTGGCTGCTCATCAAGCACGCCGGGCAGGCCATGATGGCGCGAACGGCCAAGGAGGGCGGGGCCGGCGCGATCCTCTGCACCGCGTCGGTCGCCGGTCTGCGCTCGGGTGCGGGCTGTCCGGCCTATTCGGCGTCGAAGGCCGGCGTCATCAACCTGGTCCAGGTCGCCGCGCAGCAGCTGTCGGGCACCGGCATCCGCGTGAACGCCCTCTGCCCCGGCCTGGTGGAGAGCGGCATGACCGAACAGGTCTTCACCTACGCCCGCGCCAATGACAAGGAGGACCGCATCGGCCGCCTGAACCCGCTGCGCCGTGCCGGCGTGCCGCACGAGGTCGCCGAGCTGGCGCTGTTCCTCGCGTCGGACGCCGCCAGTTACGTCAACGGACAGGCGATCGCGGTCGACGGGGGGCTTTCGTCGTCGCTTCCCGTCACCCGCCAGGAAACCGGAAAGACCGCCGCATGAGGATTGGCGCATGAGCCTCACCGTCACGGACCCCACGGCACTCGGCTTCGCGCCCGATCGTCTGGAGCGCATCCCGCCCTTCCTGCAGGAGCGCTATCTCGACCCCGGCCGCCTGCCCCACGCCGCGCTGCTCGTCAGCCGCGCGGGCAAGCCGGCCTTCCTCTCCGTGCAGGGTGACGCGCGCGAGGGCGAGCCGCTCCGCGAGGACGCGATCTTCCGCATCGCGTCGATGACCAAGCCGATCACGTCCGTCGTGTTCATGCAGCTGGTGGAGGAGTGCGGGACCTCGCTCGACGCGGCCGTGACCAGCGTGCTGCCGGAGTGGCGCGAGCTGGGCGTGTTCGTCGCCGGCGGCGGGGAGGCACCGTGGCGGACGCGGGCGCCCGCGTCCCCGATGCGCATGGTCGACCTGCTGCGCCACACCGCCGGCCTCACCTACTCCTTCCAGGAGCGCACGCCGGTCGACGCCGCCTATCGCGAGGCGGGGTTCGAGCGGTTCGACGGCGGCGATCTGGAGAGCTTCGTCGCCACGCTCGCCACCCTCCCGATCGAGTTCGACCCCGGCTCCGCCTGGACCTATTCGGTCGCCACCGACGTCTTGGGCGCGATCATCCAGCGGATCGCGGACAAGCCGCTGGACGAGGTGATCGCCGAGCGCGTGACCGGCCCGCTGGGCATGATCGACACCGGCTTCCAGGTGCCAGCCGATAAGATCGACCGGGTGCCCGACTGCCACGCGCTGACGCCCGAGCGACAGATCAAGCTCTACGATCCCGGTGCCGACACTGCCTGGGCCAAGCCGCCCAAGCTGCTGTCGGGCGGCGGCGGCATGGTCTCCACCCTGGTCGACTATCACCGCTTCTGCCGGATGCTCCTGAACGGCGGCGAGCTGGAGGGCGCGCGCATCGTGTCGCGCACCACCGTCGATCTGATGACCGCCAACCATCTGGGCCGGGGCCGCGATCTGACGGGCATGAGCCGGGGCATGTTCAGCGAGGTGGACAATGCCGGCGTCGGCTTCGGCCTGGGCTTCGCCGTCACCATCGACCCGGCCGCGACCCTGCTGCCGGGATCGAAGGGCGAATATCGCTGGGGCGGCATGTTCTCGACCGCCTTCACCATCGACCCGGCCGAAGAGCTGATCACCATCTTCATGACGCAGCTGATGCCGTCGTCCGCCTACCCCATCCGCCCCCAGCTCAAGCGGTTGATCTACGCCGCCCTCGATTGAAGGAGACACCAAATGTCCATCATCACCACCGAACGTCACGGCGACGTGCTCGTCATCGTCTCGAACAACCCGCCCGTGAACGCGCTCTCCGCCGCCGTGCGGACCGGCATCGCCAAGGCACTCGACGAGGCCGAGGGCGACACCTCCGTCAAGGCGCTGGTGCTCGCCTGCGACGGCCGCACCTTCTTCGCGGGCGCGGATATCACGGAGTTCGGCAAGCCGCCGGTCCAGCCGCTGCTGCCCGAGATCGTGGACCGCATGGCCGCGTTCCCCAAGCCGATCGTCGCCGCCATCCACGGCACCGCGCTCGGCGGCGGGTGCGAGATGACGCTCGGCTGTCACTACCGCATCGCGGTACCCTCGGCGAAGATTGGCACGCCGGAGGTGAAGCTGGGCCTGCTGCCCGGCGCCGGCGGCACCCAGCGCCTGCCCCGCGTCGCGGGCGTCCCGCTCGCGCTGGAAATGACGGCCAAGGGCGATCCGATCTCCGCCGCCCGCGCCAAGGAGGCGGGGCTGATCGACCGGCTGGCGGGCGAGGATTCGCTGCGCGCCGACGCGATTGCGTTTGCAAACGAGGTCATCGGCCGGCCGATCCCGCGCATCGACGAGATGACGGCGACCGCCGAACCGGGCGCGTTCGAAGCCTTCGCCAAGGAGAACGCGCGCAAGTTCAAGGGCTTCGACGCGCCCGCCGCCAACATCGCGTGCGTCGAGGCGGCGACCCGGCTGCCGATGGCCGAGGGTCTCCAGTTCGAGCGCGAGCAGTTCATGAAGCTGATGTTCGGCACCCAGTCGGCGGCCATGCGCCACCTGTTCTTCGCCGAGCGCAAAGCAGCCAAGATCGACGACGTGCCGGACACGACCACGCCGCGCGACATCAAAAAGGTCGGCCTGATCGGCGCGGGCACGATGGGCGGCGGCATCGCCATGAACTTCGTGCAGGCGGGCATCCCCGTCGTGCTGCTCGAGATGAGCCGGGAGGCCGCCGACCGGGGCACGGGCGTGATGCGCAAGAACTGGGAGGCGTCGGCCGCCAAGGGTCGCTTCAAGCCGGAGCAGGTGGAGGCGTTCGGAAAGGCCACCACCACCACGCTCGACTATGCCGACCTCGCCGACTGCGACCTGATCATCGAGGCCGTGTTCGAGACCATGGATATCAAGAAGGAGGTGTTCGGCAAGCTCGACGCCGTCGCCAAGCCGGGCGCGATCCTGGCCTCCAACACCAGCTATCTCAACATCGACGAGATCGCCCAGGCCACCAGGCGGCCGCAGGACGTGGTGGGGATGCACTTCTTCTCCCCCGCCAACGTCATGAAGCTGCTGGAGGTCGTTCGCGGCGAGAAGACGGCGGACGACGTGCTCGCCACCGTCATGGCGCTCGCCAAGAGGATCCGGAAGGTCGCCGTGGTGTCGGGCGTCTGCTACGGCTTCATCGGCAACCGGATGCTGATGCCGCGCCAGGTCGAGGCCAACAAGCTGCTGCTGGAGGGCGCGTCGCCGGCGCAGATCGACAAGGTCCACACCGACTTCGGAATGCCGATGGGGCCGTTCCAGATGGCCGATCTGGCCGGCGTCGACATCGGCTGGCACCGCGACCCGAACAGGATCGAGAACATCCGCGACGCGCTCGCCGCCGAGAAGCGCTGGGGGCAGAAGACCGGCGCGGGCTTCTACGACTACGACGAGAAGCGCCGCCCGGCCGAGAGCCCGCGCGTCGCCGAGATCCTGGCCGAATGGCGGGACAAGACGGACACGCCCCAGCGCGCGATCACCGACGAGGAGATCATGGAGCGCACGCTCTACCCGATCGTGAACGAGGGCGCCTTGATCCTGGAGGAGGGCATTGCCCAGCGCGCGTCGGACATCGATGTGGTCTGGATCTACGGCTATGGCTGGCCGGTCTATCGCGGCGGCCCGATGTTCTGGGCAGACACGGTGGGCGCGAAGACCATCCTGGCGGGGCTGGAAAAGCACGCGGACAAGTTCGACTTCGAGATTTCCAGGCTGTTGAAGGAGAAGGCGGAGAAGGGGGAGCGCTTCACGAAAGCGTGAGTCCCTCTCCCGGCGGGAGAGGGAGGGAGGCGCGCAGCGCCGGAAGGGTGAGGGTGACCGAAAGCCGGACTGTCACCCTCACCAACTCCGCCTAACCTCCGCTGTGCTCCGCCAAGGCTTCGTATCCTCTCCCGCCGGGAGAGGAAGGCATCCCCATTCACCGCCACGTCAGTCCTCGTCCGCTATCCATCACACCGATGGCACGCTACGCCAGAATGCAGGGAGGGAACGGGCATGATGAGGACAGGCGGATGGATGGCGACGGCGGCGATGGGGCTGGCGCTCGGCGGGTGCGCCACGGTGGCTGAGCGCCCGGCCGCGCAGGGCGCCGGCGCCACGATGGTCGCTCCGGTCCTCACCACGCCCGACGCCGCCGACGCCCACTCCTACGCCCGCCCGGCGGAGGCGCGGGTGACGCACGTGGCGCTCGACCTCGCCGCCGATTTCGCGGCGAAGACGATGAGCGGCACGGCGACGCTCGACGTGCAGACCGCGCCGGGGGTCAAGGAGCTGGTGCTCGACACCCGCGACCTGACCATCAGCTCCGTCACCGACGGCACCGGCGCGGTCCTGCCCTACACCGTCGGCGCGCGGGACCCGATCCACGGCGCGCCGCTGACCGTCACGCATGACGGCGCGAAGCAGGTCCGGATCGCCTACAGCTCCGCCCCCGGCGCGCCCGCGCTCCAATGGCTCTCCCCCGACCAGACGGCGGGCAAGCGCCGGCCGTTCCTGTTCAGCCAGGGCGAGGCGATCCTCAACCGCTCGTGGATCCCGACGCAGGATTCGCCCGGTATCCGCCAGAGCTGGGACGCTACGATCGCCGTGCCGGCCGACCTGACCGCCGTGATGTCGGCCGAGATGCTGACGCCCGGCGGCGAGCCCGGCCCGGACGGCACCCGCCGCTTCCGCTTCCGCATGGACAAGCCGGTCGCCCCCTACCTCATCGCGCTGGCGGTCGGCGATCTGAAGTTCCAGTCGCTCGGCCCCCGCACCGGCGTGTGGGCGGAGCCCGTCACGCTGGCGAAGGCGGCGAGCGAGTTCCGCGACCTGGAGGGCATGGTGACCACCGCGGAGGGCCTTTACGGCCCCTATCGCTGGGGCCGCTACGACCTCCTGGTCCTGCCGCCCTCCTTCCCGTTCGGAGGCATGGAGAATCCGCGCCTGACCTTCGTCACCCCGACCGTGCTGGCCGGCGACCGCTCGCTCGTCAGCCTGGTCGCGCACGAGCTGGCGCATTCGTGGTCGGGCAACCTGGTCACCAACGCCACCTGGGACGATTTCTGGCTGAACGAGGGCTTCACGGTCTATTTCGAGAACCGGATCATGGAGGCGCTCTACGGGCCGGAACGCTCGCGGATGCTGGCGGACCTGGGCTGGTCGGACATGGAGAGTGCGATCGCCGACGCGGGCGGCCCGACGGGCGCCGACACGCGCCTGCACCTCGACCTCGCCGGGCGCGACCCCGACGACGGCATGACCGACATCGCGTACGAGAAGGGCGCCACCTTCCTGCGCACGCTGGAGGCCGCAGCCGGCCGGCCGCGCTGGGACGCGTATCTGAAGGGCTATTTCGCCCGCCACGCCTTTCAGCCGCAGACCACGGCAGGCTTCCGCGCCGACCTGCTCGCAAACCTGTTCGGCGGCGACGAGGTCACGATGAAGGCCGCGCAGGTGGACCAGTGGCTCTACCAACCGGGCCTGCCGTCCAACGCCGTTCACATCACCTCGCCCGCCTTCGTACAGGTCGATGCGCTGGCGGCGGGCGACCTCGCCGCGCCGATCCCGTGGGAGGGCTGGACGACGCAGGAGCGGCTGCGCTTCCTCAACTCCCTGCCGCGCCGGCTCTCCACCGACCGGCTGGCGCTGCTCGACACGCGCTTCGGGCTGTCGGACACCGGCAACAGCGAGCTGCGCTTCGCCTGGCTGCAGCTGGCCTTGCCCAACGACTACCGCCCCGCCCGCCCCTCGGCCGAACAGTTCCTGCTGGCTCAAGGGCGACGCAAGTTCGTGGCCCCGCTGTTCGCCACGTTGATGGCGCAAGGGGAGTGGGGACCGGCGCTCGCCCGCTCCATCTATGCCCGCGCCCGGCCGGGCTATCACTCCGTGACGACGGGCACGGTCGATCGCACGCTTGGTTACCGCGACGGAAAGCCTACCGGCTAACGCCCATCCAAACATTCGCTCCGTAGGGAGCCCGCCTGATGGGGATCGGGCGATCAGGAGCACGGATCGGAGCGCTGGCAGTGGCCGTGGCTGTGGCGTGTCCGCTCCCCGCCGCCGCCGCCGAACCGCCGAGCGTGTGGGAACGCGCGGTGGAGGCGACGCTGCAATGCGTTCCGTTCGCGCGCGAGGTCAGCGGGGTGCTCATCTGGGGCGACGCCCACACCTGGTGGCGCCAGGCCGAGGGCCGCTACGAGCGCGGACGGGAGCCCAGGCCGGGCGCCGTCATGGCCTTTCGCCCCCATGGAGGCATGACGCTGGGCCATGTCGCGGTGGTGCGCAGGGTGGTGAGCGCCCGCGAGGTGCGGCTGGACCACGCCAATTGGTCGCTCCTGGACGGGCGGCGCGGCCAGATCGAACGCGATGTGAGCGCGGTGGACGTGTCGGAGGCGGGCGACTGGAGCCGGGTGCGCGTGTGGTTCGGCCCCATCGCGGCGCTGGGCGGCACGAGCTGGCCGGTGGAGGGCTTCATCTACCCCAGGGACCGGGGCGCGCGCGCCCGCATCGCGGCGAGCGAGCGGGCGGAGCGCAAGGCGCGGGAGCGACACGCGCGGTTCGCCCCGCCTCCCGCCGCCGCTCCCCACGCGGTGACCGTAGTGGCAGCCGTCGCCCGGATGGACTCCGTTCTTCCAGTGCGGTCGAAGCCACGCCGGTCGGGCTCGCTCGAGCGGCTGATCGCCTGGCGCGCCGGCTCGGCGGTGGCGTCGCGCGGGACGGACCTCGGGGGGAACGACGCTCGTGCGGGTGGGAGCCGAGCGACCACCGAGCCGCGCCGAAGAGGGCGGACGTCGGATCGGGTCGTGCCTGTCCTGGCGGCGGCATCGCCCGTCGCCCCCGCGCCGGCCAAGGCGCGGACGAGCCGGTCCGCGCCCCTACGATCCGTCGCAGATCACTCCGCGTCCGAGTCGATGCCGAACGACCTCCTGCAGCTGACCCGTCCAGCGCGGCCTGCCACTCCCGCGCGCCGTTGAGGCGGGACCGCGTCCGACCGGGCCTCAGCTCTCCGCGCCACTCTCCCGCTTGGTGTCCTCGACGGACAGCGCCCGCTCCCCGTCGGAGCCACCTCCATCCCGCCACCACACCTCCACCGGGCCGGAGAGCTTCAGCGTCAACGGCTTGCCGCGCCGATCCACCGCGCGGCCCGCCTGGACCCGGATCCACCCCTCGGAGACGCAATAGGCCTCCACATCCGTTCGCTCCCGCCCCTTGAACCGCACCGCCACCCCACGCTCCAGCGCCTCCTGGTCGCAATGCTCGGAGGCCGGGTCGATGGCGAGGCGGTCGGGCGGGGTCTCAGTCATGCGAGAGCGATTAGCGGAGGGGCCGCACCCGGAGCAAGCCGACCGGCCGCAAAGATGAACAGGTTTGCAAAGTTGACAAGAGTGCAGCGAGTTTTTGGAGGTGACCGCTTTAAGGCTATCCTCCCCGAGCTTGTCTCGGGGAGGTTGCAGCGCGGCCCGCGCTGACGGAGGGGCTTGGCTCCGTCACGGCCGACACGCGGATGGCGGCGAGGGCTCGGCCATGCCCCTCCACCCCCGCCTTCGGCGGCGGTCCCCCTCCCCGAGCAAGCTCGGGGAGGGATTCAGCGCACCTTCCCACCCCCGAACCGCTTCTTCTGCACCTTGCCATAGCGTTCCTTGCGCGTGCCCGGCATCCCCTCCGTCGCCCTCCCCCTCAGCGGCGCCTTGTGCTCGCTCTCCGGCAGGCCGAGTTCGGCGCTTTCCAGCGAGCGGATCTCGTCGCGAAGGCGACCGGCGGTTTCGAACTCCAGGTTCGAGGCGGCCTCGCGCATCTGTTTCTCCAGGCTCTCGATGTGCGCGCGCAGATTGTGGCCGACCATATGGCTGGGGCCGTCCTCGATCTCGATCAGCACGCCGTCGCGATTGGACACGTCGGACAGGATGTCCCCGATCTTCGACCGGATCGTCTCCGGCGTGATGCCGTGCTCCGTGTTGTAGGCCCGCTGCCGCTCGCGCCGCCGGTCGGTCTCCAGCATCGCGCGCTCCATGGAACCCGTGATGCGGTCGGCGTAGAGGATCACGCGGCCGTCCACGTTGCGCGCCGCGCGGCCGATGGTCTGCACCAGCGAGGTCTCCGACCGCAGGAAGCCCTCCTTGTCGGCGTCCAGGATGGCGACCAGCCCGCATTCGGGGATGTCCAGCCCCTCGCGCAGCAGGTTGATGCCGACCAGCACGTCATAGACCCCCATCCGAAGGTCCCGGATCAGCTCGATGCGCTCCAGCGTCTCCACGTCGGAGTGCATGTAGCGGACCTTCAGCCCCGCCTCGTGCAGGAATTCGGTCAGGTCCTCGGCCATGCGCTTGGTCAGCGTGGTCACCAGCGTGCGATAGCCGGCGGCGGCCGTCTTTTTGGCCTCCACGATCAGGTCGTCGACCTGCTCTTCCACTGGCTTGACCTCGACCGGCGGGTCGATCAGGCCGGTGGGACGAATGACCTGTTCGGCGAACACGCCGCCGGTCGCCTCCATCTCCCACGACCCGGGCGTGGCCGAGACGCACACCGTCTGCGGGCGCATCGCGTCCCACTCGTTGAAGCGCAGCGGGCGGTTGTCGATGCAGCTGGGCAGGCGAAAGCCGTACTCGGCCAGCGTGATCTTGCGCCGGTGATCGCCCCGCGCCATGCCGCCGACCTGCGGCACGGTCTGGTGGCTCTCGTCCACGAACAGCAGCGCGTTCTCCGGCAGGTATTCGAACAGCGTCGGCGGCGGCTCGCCGGGCAGGCGGCCGGTGAGGAAGCGGGAGTAGTTCTCGATCCCGTTGCAGCTGCCCGTCGCCGCGATCATCTCCAGATCGAAGTTCGTCCGCTGCTCCAGCCGCTGCGCCTCCAGCAACTTGCCCTCGACGTGCAGCTCCTTCAGCCGCTCGGCGAGTTCGAAGCGGATGGCCTCGGCCGCCTGCTTCATGGTCGGGCCGGGGGTCACATAGTGCGAATTGGCGTAGACCCGCACCTTGGGCAGAGAGGCGGCGGGCCTGCCGGTCAGGGGATCGAACTCGACGATCGCGTCCACCTCGTCGCCGAAGAAGCTGATCCGCCAGGCGGTGTCCTCATAGTGGGAGGGGAACAGCTCCACCGTGTCGCCGCGCACGCGAAAGTTGCCCCGCGCGAAGGCGGCGTCGTTGCGTTTGTACTGGAGCGAGACGAGCTTGCGGATCAGCTCGCGCTGGTCGACGCTCTCGCCCTTCTTGATATCGAAGATCATCGCCGAATAGGTCTCGACCGACCCGATGCCATAGAGGCAGGAGACCGACGCCACGATCAGCACGTCGTCGCGCTCCAGGAGCGAGCGGGTGGCCGAGTGGCGCATCCGGTCGATCGACTCGTTGATCGAGGATTCCTTCTCGATGTAGGTGTCCGACCGCGGCACGTACGCTTCGGGCTGGTAATAGTCGTAATAGCTGACGAAATACTCGACCGCGTTGTTCGGAAAGAACTGCCTGAACTCGCCATAGAGCTGCGCGGCGAGGATCTTGTTGGGCGCGAGGATCAGCGCCGGCCGCTGCACCGCCTCGATCACCTTGGCCATTGTGAAGGTCTTGCCCGATCCCGTGACGCCGAGCAGCACCTGCGTCTGCTCCCCGTCCCTCACCTGTTCGACCAGGTCGGCGATCGCGGTCGGCTGGTCGCCCGACGGTTCGTAGTCGGACACGATCTCGAACCGCCGGCCGCCCTCCGCCTTGTCCGGGCGAACGGGCCGGTGCGGCCGGAACTCCTCCCCGGTCTCGGGTTCGGCGAGGGACGTGCGGATGGCGATGGACATGGGGGGCAAGATGGGGAAGGTTGGCGCGAGGCGCAAAGGGGGGAGATGGTCCGTGGGACGAATGGGGTTCACGATGCCGGCGACGGCCGTTTCGGATGGTCGCCGTGACCGCGACCAAGCCGGGTTCGCGAGGCGCGCCGCCCTGGCAGCCACCGGCCTCGCTGCGGTGCTGCTGACGGGATGCGAGCGGGTGCCGGCGAACGAGACCGGCGCGTCCGCGGCGTCGACCCGATCCGCCTCCCCCTCCGCCTCGGGCGCCAGCGACTTCGCGACGGGCAAGTGGCGCATGACGACGACGGTGCGGGATGTGCGGATCTCCGCCGACGATCCGGTGGCCGAGACCATCGCGAACACCATGCGCGCGCAGCTCGTCGGCAAGCCGCAGGTGAAGGAGGTGTGCGTCACGCCTGAACAGGTCGCCCGCGGGCTGCTGGAACTGAACGGCTCCAAGGGCGATTGCACCACCGACCGCAATGTGGTCGCCGGGGGCCGCATCGACGTGGCCCTGACCTGCCGGGGCGAGGACAAGGCGACCGCGACCGTGCTGAACTCCGGCCGCTACGACGCGACGACGCTCAGCAGCGAAAGTTCGGTGGGAGTGGCGCAGACCGGCGGACCGGGGCGTATGACGATCAAGGCGACCACCGAGGGTCACCGATTGGGCGACTGTTGAGAAGAAGGGATGAGGCCGCCGACTCACCCGGCGACGGCGGTTCGGCCGAGCGCGGTGCCCGGAATCCGGACACGCCCGCTTTCGCATGATAGCAACGCACGCGTTCCCTGTTCGTCGACAGCACGTCTATTCGAGAACCCGCACCGCCGATGTTCGCGCGCAGGCGTCGATCCGTCCCTCGTCGAGCAGCGGGCGGTCCGCCACCGGCGGCACCATCCAGGGCCGCCCGATCTCCCGCGCCGCGAACACGCCCGGCGGCCCGCCGGCGCAGCGCATCAGCTCGGCCAGCATCCTCGGCGGGGTGTCATAGGCCTCGCTCGACAGGCGGAAGGTGCCCCAGTGGATCGGCAGCGTCCACGGCCGGCCAAGCCGGTTCCAGACGCGCAACGCGTCCGGCGGCCCGATGTGGCTGCCGGTGCCCAACTGCCCGGGCGAGAAGCGGAAGGCGCCGATGGGGATGAGGGCCAGGCGGATGGGTGTGCCCGCCGCCGCCAGCGCCTCGGCGGGCCATTCGCCGTCACCCAGCCCCGTGTCGCCGGCGAAGAAGATCCCGCCGGACGGCGTGTCGATGACGAAGGACGACCACAGCGCCCGGTCGCGATCCACGCCCCAGCGGCTGCCCCAATGGTGGTTGCGGGTGACGGTCACGGTCACGGGTGAGCGAGTTCGTCGGCATGGCGATGGGATATTCGCCTTGCCGCTCGCCGACCGAACCCGCCTGGCTGCCTCTCCGGTCGAACCGGCACAGGGGGCTTCGACGACCCACGCGCCTCCCCAGTCCAATACGACGATCGGTCCCATAGGTCCGGCATCACCGATGCCTCCGTCACGGAGCATGGCATCGTTGCCCAGGCTCGTCACGATAGTCGGGCGGTCCCGGTTCCACAGCCGCTTCAGCGTGGCGAGGTCCATGTGGTCGTAGTGGTTGTGGCTCACCACCACAAGGTCGATGGGCGGCAGGTCGTCGAAGCGCACGCCGGGCTCCGCCACCCGCTTCGGCCCAAACCCGAACGGCCCCGCGCGCTCGGCCCAGATCGGGTCGGTCAGGATGTTGAGGCCCGGCGTCTCGATCAGCGCGGTGGCGTGGCCCACCCAGGTGACGCGCATCTCGCCGTCCCTGAGCGGCGGCCGCTCGGCGGGCGGGCTGGGGCGCACGGCGACACGGTCCGGCCAGGACGGCTGACCCGCGCCCGTCAGCCGGCTCCACAGGAAGCCTGCGCGCGACCGACCGCCCGGTGCTCGGAACTCGTCATCGCCATCGGGATTGAAGAACCGTTCGCCATCGAAGTGATCGCTGGCCGGCCCCCGATAGTAGATGCGATCCAGGAAGGGCGGCAGGATCGTGGCGACGAGGCAGAGCGCGATCGCGGTCCAGGCCAAGGTCCACACGATCCGCCTTGCCACTCCGCTCCCCCTTGCCATGGTTCCCGCAACAGCGGTTCGCGCGCAGGTCGGTTCCTCCGTCCCATACCGCCGGTGTCTCGCCGCTTTTCTAGCCCGAGAGGAGCGCAGCCGGCGCGATGGCGCTGCGCTTTTGACGCCCGGAATCGCCGGTTGTAGAGCCGGGCCGATGGTTCGCCTTTCGTTCGCCCACCGCTCCTTCCTGGCGCTTCCCGCCGGTGCGTTGTTCTGGCCCGATCGCCATGCGCTGATCGTCGCCGACCTGCATTTCGAAAAAGCGAGCTCGTTCGCGATGCGCGGCCAGATGCTGCCGCCCTACGACACCGCCGCGACGCTCGCCGAACTGGCGGCGCTCTGTGCGGCGACGGGGGCGCGGGAGGTGTGGTGCCTCGGCGACAGCTTCCACGACCCGCGCGGGTGCGAGCGGCTGTCGGCGGACGACCGCGCGGCGCTCACAGCGCTGACGGCGGCACGCCGCTGGGTGTGGATCACCGGCAATCACGACGCGGGCCTCGCGGACCAGTGCGGCGGCGAGCTGGTGGCCGAGGCGGTCCTGGACGGGCTGGTGCTGCGCCACGAGGCGGACGCGGCCGAGACGCGGGCGGAGCTGTCGGGCCACTTCCATCCCAAGCTCCGGGTCACGGTGCGCGGCCAACGGGTGGCGCGGCGCTGCTTCGTGGCGAGCGCGACGAAGCTCGTGCTGCCGGCGTTCGGAGCGTTGACCGGCGGCCTGGACGCCGACCACCCGGAGATCGTGCGCGCGGTCGGCGGCGGGGCGGAGGCCTGGCTGCCGGTCCGCGACCGCCTGTTGCGCTTTCCGCTGGCCGCCTAGTCGCGATAGAGGCGCGGAAAGCCCGCCTTCAGCGCCGACACCTTCGGCGCGTCGTAACGCACGATGTAACCGTAGTTCGGGTTGCGGCGGGCGAAATCCTGGTGGTGGTCCTCGGCGGCGTAGAAGGCGCCGCTCTCCAGCTTCGTCACGATCGGCCGGGACCAGACGCCCGCCTTGGAAAGCTGTGCGAGGTAGCGCTCGGCCACCGCCTTCTGGCTCGCGCTCTGCGGGAAGACGGCGGAGCGGTAGGACGGACCGCTGTCGGGTCCCTGCCGATTGAGTTGGGTCGGGTCGTGCGCCACCGCGAAATAGACGCGCAGCAGAGTGCCGTAGCTCACCTTGGCGGGATCGTAGGTGATCCGCACCGCCTCGGCATGGCCGGTGCGCTCCGTCGACACCCTGGCGTAGGTCGCATCGGCCTTGGCGCCACCGGCGTAGCCGCTGACGACGCTCTGCACCCCCGCGACGTGCTCGAACACCGCTTCCAGGCCCCAGAAGCAGCCGCCCGCCAGCACCGCCACCTGCCGCCCCTTGGCGGGCGGGTCGAAGGCCGCCGCCGGCACCGGAGCGGCCACCGCCGCTTCGGCCGGCATCGCCAGCGGTGCCGTGGCGACCGCGCCCGCAAGGCCGAGTGCGGCGAGGCGGGCGAGGAACCCGGACCGCGTCACGACCGGAGCTCCAGCATCGTGCCGCCGGGAGGCGGTGTGGGTTGGCCGACCGCGCTCAGGCCGAATGTCAGCACGGTGCCGACGGCAAAGCCGCCGACGAGGCGCCAGAGAAGCGGAGAGGAGAAGAAAGCACTCACGAACATTATCCTTGTCGAACCAGTCTGCCCTGCGGTTCGCATATGGGAAGCGAATGGTTACGGAACAGGGGTCGGCTCGGCCCGCACCAACCCGCGCAGCGAATTGCCGAGCCAGAGGCCGGCGCTCAGGTCGGCGGGCGTCAGCTCCGCCTCCGCCGCCCGCCCGCTGTCGATCAGTTCGGCGCGCAGCACGCCCGGCAACAGACCCAGCCGGCGGGGCGGCGTCAGCAGGCGCCCGTCGCGCTCCACGAACACGCTGGTGAAGGAGCCTTCCGTGATCCGGCCGTCGTCGACGAACACGACCTCGTCCGCTCCGCTCGTCCGACGGGGATCGTCGTAGAAGGCGCGGTCGCTGGTCTTGTGCCACCGGCGCAGGTCGGCGGGACCCGTCCCGATCTCGGCCAGCGCCACCCGCCACGGCCGGTCGGGCGCCACTGGCGGCGGAGTCAGCTCGATCGCCACCGACCCACGGCGCGACAGCAGCAACCGGACGCGGGCGGGCGAGGCGCGGCCGAACGTCGCGGCCTGCAGCTCGTTGCGGATGTGGTGCCGATCGAAGGCGAAGCCGAGCGCGCCCGCGCTGGCGGCCAGACGCGCGAGATGCCGCTCCAGCCGTTCGCAGCCGGCCTCGGGATCGTAGCGCAGCGTCTCGATCAGGTCGAAGGCCGGCTCGGCCGCGCGCACGAACGCGCCCTTCAGCAGGCACTCGGCATATTCGTCGGCGGCCGTGCTCTCCGCCACCACGCCGGAGCCGAGGCCCAGCACGGCGTCCGATCGCCCGCCCGGAGCTCCGGTCCCGGCGAACTCCATCGTGCGGATGGCGACCGACAGCCGCGCCGCGCGCGCCCGCCCGATCCGGCCGACCGCACCGCAATAGACGCCCCGCGGGTGCCGCTCGATCGCGCCGAGCAACTGCCGCGCGGCCAGCTTGGGAGCGCCGGTGATCGAGCCGCAGGGAAACAGCGCGCGCAGGACATCCGCAAAGCCGGCCTCCTGAGTGGCGCGGCCCGTCACGGTGGTGGTCATCTGGTGGACGGTCGGGTAGCGCTCCACGGCGAAGGCGTCGGTCACCGCGATCGAGCCGACCTCCGCCACGCGCGCCAGGTCGTTGCGGATCAGGTCGACGATCATCCGGTTCTCCGCGCGGCTCTTGCCGTCGGCGGCCAGCGCGGCGGCCAGCGCGCGGTCGCGGGCCGGATCGTCGTGCGCGCGGGGCGCGGTGCCCTTCATCGGCCGGGCGGTGAACGCTCCGCCGGTCCGGTCGAGGAAGAGTTCGGGGGAAAAGGAGAGCACCAGCCGCTCGCCCGTCCAGATCACGGCGCAGAACGGCGCGGCCGCGGCGGTGCGCAGACGCGCGTAGACGGCGAGCGGATCGCCGGCGAGCGCCACGTGGCAGGGGAAGGTCAGGTTGGCTTGGTACACCGTGCCGGCGCGGATCGCCTCCGCGACGCGGGCGAAGGCGGGATCATAATCCGCGCGGCTCCAGCCCGGCTCCATCGCGACCGCGGCGCCGCCGGAAGGGTGCGGCAGGCGGGCGGCGACGTCCGGCACGGGCTCCGCCCCGTCGAACACCCCGAACCAGCCGAGCGGCCCGCCGGGCGCGGCGGTGACTGCCAGTTTCGGCTCCAACGCGTGGCCCGCCTCGTAGCTCAGCCAGCCCACCGCGACGCGCCCGGCGAGCGCACGGTCGTCCAATGTGTCGAGCAGGCGGGGCACATCGCCGCCCGCCCGAGCGAGCAGCACCTCGCGCGGCCTCCGGAACAGCTCGCCCCGGCCGCCCGGCCGCGCGTCGTCCAGCAGCGCCCACGGCTCTCCGGCCACCAGCGCGAGCGGGACGCGCTCCGCCGCCGTCACGCCCGCCCCGCGCGCTTGATCGGCGCGCCGGCACCGTGCATCCCCGCACGATGACCACCGCTCCGCATCGCAGCGCCATGACCGCTCCGCTCAAGGCCACCGTCGTGCCGGTCACCCCGCTCCAGCAGAATTGCACCGTCCTGTGGTGCGCCGCGACCCTGAGGGGCGCGGTCGTCGATCCCGGCGGCGACCTCGACCGCATCCGTCAGGCGGTGGCCGCGAACGGCGTGACCGTCGACCAGATTTGGCTGACCCACGGCCATATCGATCATGCCGGCGGCGCGGCCGAGTTGGCCGAGAGCCTGGGCGTGCCGATCGTCGGGCCGGAACCCGCCGACGCCTTCTGGCTCGACCGGCTGGAGGAGGACGGCGCGCGCTGGGGCCTGCCCGCGCGCAACCTCACCCCGGACCGCTGGCTGGCCGACGGGGACACGGTGAGCGTGGGCGAACTCACCCTCGCGGTGCATCACACGCCCGGCCACACGCCCGGGCACGTCGTCTTCCACCATCCGTCCAGCCGCCTGGCGCTGGTCGGCGACGTGCTGTTCGCGGGCTCGGTCGGCCGCACCGACTTTCCCAGGAGCGATCCACAGGCGCTGATCCGCTCGGTGGTGACGAAGCTCTGGCCGATGGGCGACGACACGACCTTCATCCCCGGCCATGGCGGCGTCAGCACCTTCGGGCGGGAGCGTCGCACCAACGGCTTCGTCGCGGACGGCGTGCTGGCGCAAGGTCACTGATCCGTCAGGCGAGGTGCGCGCCCGCGCCGAACGAGCCGGTCGCCCGATAGCCCAGCACGACCGCCCACGCCGCCAGCCCGACGAGAACCGCCAGGGTCACGACGGCCCCGGCCATGCGCGGCGCGCCCGCCCGCTCGGCGTCCATGCCCAGCCCGTGCGCCACGCGGGCGATCATATACGCCAGCCCGATCATCGCGAGCGTGCCGGTGGCGGCCGTGGACAGCTCGATGGCGAGGATCAGCAGGAGGACGAAGGGCGTGTTCTCCGCGAAGTTGAGCTGCGCGCGCATCCGGCGGGCGAGCAGCGGGTCGCCGCCATCGCCGTGGCCGACCTTCGTCGCCCTCCGCACCGCCCCGATGCGCAGGCCGAGCCAGACGTTGATGAAGGCGGCGGCCGCCGCCATCGCGAGTGTCACGGGTACGATCATCGGGCGCCCTCCCTGCCGTCCGCCCGTGACAGGAAGGGGCGCGGGTGACAAGGTCCGGGTCGCCCAGCGCCTTTGCCCCTTGCCCCTTTCGCTCCGTCCGTCTAGCAGCGCCCCATGCCGGACCGCGCGTCCGGCCGTTCGGGCGTGCCGCAGCGTGACTGCGAGCGTCCTCGCAATCGCTGCAACGCTTCGAACCGCAAAGGTGCCGCCATGGCCGTTCCCAAACGCAAGACCACCCCGTCCAAGCGCGGCATGCGCCGCAGCCACGACTCGCTCGCCATGCCCGCCTTCGGGGAATGCCCCAATTGCGGCGAGCTGAAGCGTCCCCATCACCTGTGCGACGCCTGCGGTCACTACAACGGACGCGAGATCGTCGCCGTCGAGGTCTGAGCCGGAACGCGGACGAGGAGAGGACGTGGCGTCCACGGGCAGGCCACTGATCGCCGTGGACGCCATGGGCGGCGACCACGGCTTGCCCGTCACCATGGCCGGCATCGCCCGCGCCCGGCGCGAGAACCCCGATCTGCGCTTCCTCCTGGTCGGTGACGGGACCGGCATCGCGGACGCCCTCACCCGCCATCCCAACCTGACCGCCGCCTCCGAGATCCGCCATGCCGACACCGTGGTGGGCGGCGACGAAAAGCCGTCGGCTGCGCTGCGCTCGGGTCGCCGGAGTTCCATGGGGCTCGCCATCGCCGCGGTGAAGACCGGCGAGGCGGACGCCGCGGTCAGTGCCGGCAACACCGGCGCGCTGATGGCGATGGCGAAGCTGTCGCTGCGCACGATGCCCGGCGTCGACCGTCCGGCGCTCGCCGCCTTCCTGCCGACACTGGGCGACAACGACGTGGTGATGCTCGACCTGGGCGCCAACGCGGAGTGCGACAGCCGCAACCTGATCGAGTTCGCGGTCATGGGCGCGGCCTACGCCCGCCTGGCCATGACCCTCGAACGCCCGCGCGTGGCGCTGCTCAACATCGGCACGGAGTCGCTGAAGGGCACCGACACGGTGAAGGAGGCGGCGGCCGCGCTGGAGGGCGCACACGACCTGCCGCTCGCCTTCGCCGGCTATGTCGAAGGCGACAAGATCGGATCGGGCGATGTCGACGTGATCGTGTGCGACGGCTTCTCCGGCAACATCGCGCTCAAGACGGCGGAGGGCACCGCTCGCTTCGTGGTCGACCTGCTGCGGCGCGCCTTCTCCTCCTCGGTCCGATCCAAGATCGGGTTCCTGGTCTCGCGGCCCGCCACCGAATTGCTGCGCCACCACCTCGATCCGAACAACCACAACGGCGCGGTCTTCCTGGGCCTGAACGGCGTGGTGGTGAAGAGCCACGGCTCCGCCAACGAGAAGGGCATCGCGCAGGCGATCACCGTCGCCGCCAAGCTGGTCCGCGACGGACTGGCCGACCGCATCGTCGCCGACATGGCGGCGGTCCGCCCCGCCGGCTCGCCCCTGACCGGCGGGATGGCGTGATCCGGTCGGTGCTGACCGGCACGGGCTCGGCGCTTCCGCGGCGGCGCGTGTCCAACGCCGAGCTCGCCCGGACCGTCGACACGACCGACGAGTGGATCGTCGCCCGCACCGGCATCCGCTTCCGCCACATCGCCGAGGACGACGAGACCACGGTCACCCTGGGCACCGCCGCGGCCAGCGGCGCCCTGGAGGCGGCCGGCCTCCACCCGCGGGACATCGACCTCCTCGTGCTCGCCACCGCCACGCCGGACCGGACCTTTCCGGCGAGCGCCACCCTGGTGCAGGCGGCGCTGGGCATCGACGACTGCATCGCGTTCGACGTGGGCGCGGTGTGCTCCGGCTTCCTCTACGCCGCCGGGGTGGTGGATGGGATGCTGCGGTCCGGCATGGCGGCCCGCGCGCTGGTCATCGGATCGGAGACCTTCTCGCGCATCCTGGATTGGGAGGACCGCGCGACCTGCGTGCTGTTCGGCGACGGCGCGGGCGCGGCGGTGTTCGAGGCGCGGGACGTGGAGGCCGGCGGCCCCGGCGTGCTCGCGACCAGGCTGCACGCCGACGGACGGCACGCCGACCTGCTCTATGTCGATGGCGGCCCCTCCACCACCGGCACGGTCGGCCATCTGCGGATGAAGGGGCGGGAGGTGTTCCGCCACGCCGTCACCAACATGTCCGCCGCTCTCCACGAGACGCTCGACGCCGCGGGACTCTCGGTGACGGACGTCGATTGGCTGATCCCGCACCAGGCCAACGCGCGCATCCTGGAGGCCACCGCCAGGAAGATCGGCCTTCCGCCCGAGCGGGTGATCGTGACCGTGGATCGCCACGCCAACACCTCCGCCGCGTCCGTGCCGCTGGCGCTCGACGAGGCGATCCGCTCCGGCCGGGTGTGTCCGGGCGACTTGGCGGTGCTCGAGGCGATGGGCGGTGGCTTCACCTGGGGCGCCATGGCGCTGCGCCTCTAAATCGTGCCCACTTCCACTCTTGTGGCCACCGCCGCCGCGCGATAAGCTGTTGGACGGACGAGAGGAGACACCGCCGATGGCCGACACACTGACCCGGGCCGACCTGGCCGAACGGACGCACAGGGCCGTCGGTCTCAGCCGCTCCGAATCCTCGCGCCTGGTCGACCGCGTGCTGGACCTGATCCGCGCCGAGCTGGGCAGGGGCGCGGACGTCAAGCTCTCCGGTTTCGGCAGCTTCGTCATCCGCCGCAAGACCGAGCGGGTGGGCCGCAATCCGCGCACCCGCGAGGAGGTGCCGATCTCGGCGCGCCGGGTCGTCACCTTCCGCCCCTCCACCGCGTTGCGCGAACGGGTTGCGGACCTCGCCTGACGGGGTCGGTGGCAACCCAGCCTTCCAAGGACGACGGTGCGCTCCGGACGATCGGTGAGCTGTCGGAGGCGTTGGGCCGTCCCGCCCACATCCTGCGCTATTGGGAAAAGCGCTTCCCGCAACTCAGACCGTTGCAGCGGGCGGGTGGGCGCCGCTACTATCGCCCCGCCGACGTCGCGCTCGCCCGCCACATAGACCGACTGCTCAACGAGGAGGGCTACACCATCGAGGGCGCCGTGCGCGCACTGGCCTCCGCATCGCCGACCGACACCGCGCCACAGCGCCCCGCCCCGATCAACAGGGTGCGCGCGGTGCGTGACCGGCTCGCGCGAGCCTTGAGCGATGCGGGCCGGGAGCACTGACGGCGGCTAGCGCGCATCGGGACCCAGCGCGGGATCGAGATCGCGCGGACGCGTGAAGCTGTCCAGCGTGCCGATGCCCTCCTCCACCTGCGACCAGCGTTCCACCGGCAAGGCGATCCGCGCCACGCTGACGGTCGGAAACTTCTCGGCGACATCGGCCAGCGCGTCGCCCGAAGCGGCGAGCGTCAGCACCAGCTCCTCCAGACCCGGATTGTGCCCGACGAGCAGCAGCGAGGCCGCACGGTCGTCGGCGTCCGCCACCACTTCGAGCAGCGTCGCTCCGCTGGCGAGATAGACCCTGGCGTCCCAGCGGGGTGCCAGCGGGTGTGCCCAGGCGTCCGCCAGCTCCGCCACCGTCTCCCGCACCCGACGGGCGGGCGAGGCGATCGCGGCATCGACCCGCACCCCCCGCCCCTTCAGCCAGAGGCCCACCGTGCGCGCCGCGCGGCGGCCCCGATCGTTCAGCGGCCGCTCGAAGTCGCGCTGTTCGGGGTCGTCCCACTCCGACTTGGCGTGGCGGATCAGCGTCAGCGTCTTCATGCGGTCTCCGTCGGCGCCTCGTCCGCTCCATGCCCCAAAGCGCTCGCGCCCGCCAGTCGTTGCCGGACCCGATCCCTGGCGGCGTCGAGCGGCAGGCGGTGGATCGGGGTGCCCTCCGGGAAGGCGGAGAGCAGGCGGCTCGGCACCGCACTCGACAGCAGCACGAACACGCCGCGGTCGTCGGCGCGCCGGATCAGGCGGCCGAAGGCCTGAGCAAGGCGCGCGCGGATCAGGCGGTCGTCATAGGCCGGGCCGCCGCCCGCCGCCCGTCGCGCGCGGTGGAGCACGGTCGGCTTGGGCCAGGGCACGCCTTCCATCACCACCAGCCGGAGCGAGTTTCCGGGCACGTCAACTCCGTCCCGAAGCGCGTCGGTGCCGAGCAGGCTGGCGCGCGGGTCGTCGCGGAAGATGTCGACGAGCGTGCCGGCGTCGATCGGGTCCACATGTTGCGCATGGAGCGACAGCCCGGCTCGCGCCAGGCGGTCGGCGATGCGCGCATGGACCACGCGCAGCCGCCGGATGGCGGTGAACAGCCCCAGCGTGCCGCCGCCCGCCGCCTCGATCAGCGTCGCATAGGCCCCGGCCAGCGCCGCCGGGTCGCCGCGCGGCAGGTCGGTCACGATCACGACCTCCGACTGGGAGGCGTAGTCGAAGGGGCTGGGTGCCTCGAAATGCTCCGGCGGCCGGGTCAGGCGCGCGGTGCCGCAGCGGCGGTCCGCCTCGCCCCAGTCGCCCCCGGCGGTCAGCGTGGCGGACGTCACCAGCACGCCATGGGCGGGCTTCAGCACCGCGTCGGCAAAGGGCACGCCGGGGTCGAGCCAGTGGCGGTGCAGGCCCACGTCCCACTCCCGCCCGTCGCCGCGCGCGATCGCCAGCCAGTCCACGAAGCGGCCCTCGGGGTCTCCCTCCCCGCCCAGCCCCGCCGCCATCGCGATCCAGCTCGCCAGCGTGTCGCGCCGCCAGCCGAGCGCCATCAGCGCCCCGTCCACCCGCGCGCGCGCCTGCGCGTCGAGCCAGTCGGGCGGATCGGCCAGGAGCGCGTCGAGCCGCTGACCCAGCCGCAACAGCGGCCGGTGGATAAAGGTTAGCGCTAACACCAGCGCCTGTGCCGCCTCGACCAGATCGCCCGGCGGATCGCCGGCCTCGCACTCCAAGCCATAGCCCGCATCCGCCGACCCGCTCTCGTCGCGCGCCCACACCGTCGCGCGCACGGCGGCGAGGAAGCGCTCCGCCGGCCCGTCCGGTTCGCCGTCCGCCAGCCGTCTCAGCCAGCCCTCCGACGGCAGCGCGCCCGCCGCCTCGACGGCGCTCCCGATCGCTCGCCCGCCCTCCTCGTCATAGCTCGCCACATCCGCCAAGCGCGCGGCGAGCCCGCGGCGCCGCCCGCGCGACCGCCCCTCCGGCCCCAGCACCCAGCGGCGCAGCTCGATCGCCTCCGACCCCGTCAGCGCGGCGGAGAACATCGAATCGGCCGCGTCGTGCAGATGGTGGCCCTCGTCGAACACGATGCGCGTCGGGCGGTTGTCCGACTCCCGCCCGCGCGCGGCGTTGACCATGACGAGCGCGTGGTTGGCGATCACCAGATCCGCCTGCCGCGACGCCCGCGCCGCGCGCTCGATGAAGCAGCGGCGATAGTGCGGGCAGCCGGCGAATACGCACTCGCCACGCCGGTCGGTGAGCGCGGCGGCACCCGACCGGCGAAACAGCGCGGGCAGCCAGCCCGGCAGGTCGCCGCCCACCATGTCACCGTCGCGGCTGAACGCCGCCCAGCGTGCGACCAGATGCGCCAGGATAGCCGCGCGGCCAGCGAACCCGCCCTGGACCGCATCCTCCAGATTGAGCAGGCAGAGGTAGTTCTCGCGCCCCTTTCGCACCACGACCCGCCGCGCCCGGTCGGCGGCGTCGGGGTAGATGCGCGCGGTCTCCGCCGACAGCTGGCGTTGCAACGCCTTGGTGTAGGTCGACACCCACACCGTCCCGTCCGCGCCCCTGGCCCACAGCGTGGTGGGCGCGAGATAGCCCAGCGTCTTGCCGATCCCCGTGCCCGCCTGCGCCATCAGCACGGCGGGCTCTCCGGCCGCCGGACGCGGCCCGAGGATGTGGCTGACGCGCGCGGCATAGTCGCGCTGGCCGGGCCGGGTCTCCGCGCCGTCGCCGGTCAGCAGGTCGAGCCAGTCGAGCGCCGCCGCGTCGGTGACGGCGAAGGGGCGGGGCGCGCCGCGCGGCGGCTGCTCCTCCCACTCCGGCAGCTTCAGGAAGACGGAGCGTTCGTGCGCCTCGGGCCGCTGGAGCCGTGCGGTCACCGGCCCCGCCCACGGCCAGCGCGCGCGGGCCAGCGCGCCGGCGGACGCGTAGGCCCCGTCGCGCTCAGCCCAGTCGGGATCGGCGAGCCGTGCCAGCATCCGCTCCGCCATGGCGATCAGCGCGAGTGCGGCGTCGTCCTCCCGCTCCGGGGGTGCCACGCCCAGCGCGCGGGCGAGGCCGGCGGGCGTCGGCACGGCGAAGCGCGCGGGATGGATGAAGGCGAACAGCTCGAGCAGGTCGAGCCCCGACAGCTCCGGCACCCGCAACCGCTCGGCCGCCAAGGGCGCGTTGAGCAGCAGCACCGGCGTGTCCGCCGCCCGCGCCACCGCCTCTCCCCGGTCCACGCGCCGCACCTCGCCGCTCGGTTCCGCGATCCACACGCCGGCGTGGCTGGCGTGGAGCGCGGGCACGAGCAGGGGAGCGGGGGTGCGCATGGGCGGGTGTGTGGCGGATGGGAGGACGGGAGGGAAGCGTCCGACCCGCCTTCCTTCATCACCCTCACCCTTCCGCCGCTGACGCGGCTCCCTCCCTCTCCCAAGAGGAGAGGGACAGGGTGAGGGCGACCAGCGCGGGGCTTTACCGTCGCTCCGTGATCCGCGACACACCCCTGCCATGACCGCCCCCCACCTCGACCCTGCGCTCCGCGACGCCGCGCAGACCTCCCGCGCCTGGCCGTTCGTGGAGGCGCGCAAGCTGCTCGCGCGTTACCCCGATGGGAAGCCGGACGGCGAACCCGTGCTGTTGGAGACCGGCTATGGCCCGTCCGGCCTGCCCCATATCGGCACGTTCCAGGAGGTGTTCCGCACCACGCTCGTCCAGCGCGCCTACGAGACGCTGACCGGCGGCGCGCCGACCCGGCTCGTCACCTTCTCCGACGACATGGACGGCCTCAGGAAGGTGCCCGACGGGGTGCCGGACAAGGAGCGGCTGGAGGAGTCCCTCGACCACCCTTTGTGCGAGGTGCCCGACCCCTGGGGCTGCCACGACAGCTACGCCGCGCACAACAACGCGCTGCTCCGCGACTTCCTCCACCGCTTCGGCTTCGCGTTCGAGTTCGTGGCGTCCTCCGACCGTTACCGCTCCGGCGCGTTCGACGACGCGCTCAAGCGCGTGCTGAAGGAGAACGACGCGATCCTGGCGATCATGCTGCCGACCTTGGGCGAGGAGCGGCGGGCGACCTACTCGCCGGTGCTGCCGATCAGCCCGACGTCGGGCAAGGTGCTCCAGGTGGCGGTGGACGTGCTGGACGCCGAGGCCGGGATGGTCGCGTTCGAGGATGAGGGGAGCCGGATCGAACATTGCATCCTGTCGGGCGGGGCCAAGCTGCAATGGAAGGTCGACTGGGCGATGCGCTGGGTGGCGCTGGGCGTCGATTACGAGATGTACGGCAAGGACCTGACCGACTCCGGCACGCTGGGCGCGCGGATCGCGAAGGTGCTGGGCGGGCGCAAGCCCGAGGGGCTGATCTACGAGATGTTCCTGGACGAGGAGGGGACCAAGATCTCCAAGTCGAAGGGCAACGGCCTGACGATGGACGAGTGGCTGTCCTTTGGGCCGGAAAAGTCGCTGGAGGTGTTCCTCTATCGCGAGCCGACGAGCGCCAAGCACCTCCATCCCGGCGTGGTGCCGAAGGCGGTGGACGACCTGATGGATTTCCGCGCCCGCTATCCCGAGCAGTGGGCGGAGAAGCGGCTCGCGAACCCGGTGTGGCACGCCTATGCGGGCGACCCGCCGCCGGCGCTGCCGGTCAGCTACTCCCTGCTGTTGAACCTGATCGGCGTGCTCGGCGCGGAGGCGGACCGGGAGACGGTGTGGCGCTATCTCCAGCGGGTGGTCGGCGAGCTGGACGCGGGCGCGCGCGGCGAACTGGACACGCTCATCGACGGCGCGCTCGCCTATGCGTGTGAACAGGGCGACGAGGCGGAGCGGCGCGCGCCGACGGCGGCCGAGGCCGAGGGGCTGCGGCGGCTGGACGCGGTGCTGGCCGACCTGGACGAGGGCGCGGACGCGGAGGCGATCCAGACGGAGGTCTATCGCATCGGCAAGGAGGGCGGGTTCGAGAGCCTGCGCGAGTGGTTCCGCGCGCTCTACGAAACGCTGCTGGGGACGAGCGCCGGGCCGAGGATGGGGACGTTCATCGCCATGGTGGGGGTGGGCACGGCACGGCGGCTGATCGGGGAGGCGCTGGGGCGGGGGGAGTAGCGGAAAGCCCTCTCCCCTTCAGGGGATCGTTGCGAAACTGCCCCCACCTTCTTCGTCATCCCCGCGAAAGCGGGGATGACGATCTGGAACAATGCAATGATCCCCTGAAGGGGAGAGGGCTTGTCGCCTGTCCGGCAGCATCGCCACCAGCGCCTCGCTCGCCAGCCGGATGCTGCGAAACTGCTCGCGCAGCGGCAGTGACAGCATCGGCCCCACGTCGGTCTTGTTCGCGTCCACCACATACAGCCGCCCGTCGAAGCGATCCCGCAGCACGTCGAGCGTGCCCCAGTCGAGGCCCATCGCCGCGCAGAAGCGGCCGATGGCGGCGCGCTCCTCCTCCGAGAACACGGTCGCGGGATCGACGAGCGACACCTCGACATTGCTGATCGAGCGGAACCGGTCAGCCTTGGGCCGCCGCTTCGGGTACACCGACACCACACGGCCGCCGACCACCTGGGTCCTGAGGTCGAGCACATGGGTGTCGTCGCCGGTGTCCACCAGCCGCTGCACGACGGTGCCCGCGACGGGCTCGCAGGGGCACTGGACGATCGCGCCGTCGTGGCGCGAGTTGGTCTCGCTCTTCCTCACCGCCGGGCCGCTGTGGGTGCGCGGGTCGAGGGAGAGCGGGTAGCCGAAGGCGGCCTCGAACGCCTCGCCGACCCTGCTCTTGCGGATGTCGTGGCAGGCGAAGTTGAGCGTCACCCCGGCCGACCGTGCGTGGGCTGGGCTGACCGTCACGTCGTCGAAGAACATGGCGGCGCAGGCGTCCTCCGGCCGCTTCGCCACCGCCACGCCGCCATGGCTGAGCGCCGCGTGGACCATGTACCACGGCCGTGGGTCGTCGGGCGCGAACCACACCTGCCTGCGCTCCCGACCCGTGCCCCGGAGCCACCAGCGGCGCGCCATCAGCAGCAGCACGACCCGCAGGCCCCGCGCGATCTCGCGCACCAGGGCATAATCGAAGCGCACCGTCGCGCCGGTCTTCTTGATGACGAGCGTGCGCCCGCGCAGTTCGAGGTCGTTGAGCCACGATCCGGTCGGGTTGGGCGCGTCCGCCTCCGGTCGGGCGGGCAGGGCGGCGAGCGACGGGATCGCGAGGTCGGAGCTGTGGGGCAAGATCGGTCTCGGTTGGGCGGCGGGTGCGCCGGCGACGGGCGGGCGGACCGGCCCGCCCCGACCGTCGTCCTGGCGGTCGCAAGATGAATTCGCGATGCACGGAACAAGGGTCCGGGCGATGGTCGCGCAGGGGCGCGGGCGCGCCCTTCAGGAGCCCCAGGGATTCTCCCGGAACCACTTGGTGATGATGTACTTGGCCCCCTTCACCACCGGGCGGCCGGCGTGGATGGTGAGCGCGTTGGGCTGGCCGTCGCCACCCATGTTGTTCCAGATGAGCAGCGTGCCCGCGCGCGGTTCGATCGAGATGCCCATGTCGGTGAACTCGGTCTGGCCGCCCTCCTCCACATCGTTCAGGAACACCATCCCGGTCCAGGTGCGCTGGCCGCCGCCGTGGATCTCGCCGCGCCAGTAGGGCTCGGTGATGTGGAAATAGTCCTGGTGCGGCTTGAACTGCTGGCCGACCTCGTAGCGCTGGCCCTGCAGCGTTTCGCCGAACTCCTCCATGACGCCCAGCAGGTGGCTGATCCGCTGGTCGATCGCGCGGATGTCCCAGTCGTGGCGGTCCATGTCGCACGAGGAGGACGTGCGGAACTCGCGGTCCGGGTCCGCGGCGTAGAGCTTCGAGGGAAAGGCGTGCCGGTCGATCCGGTCGATCAGCATCGCCCTTTGCGCCGGCGGCAGGAAGTCGTGGAAGACGTACATGTCGACGAGGTCCGTCTCTACCTTCTGGACGCCCTGCGTGGCCTGCAGCCGCGCGTTCACCGCCGCGCCGATCCGCGCCATCCGGTCGGCCGACGTGCCGCGCGCGCGCAACTCGTCCATCTTCTCCTGCGTCAGCACCGTCGCCACGATCAGTCGCCCTTCACCACCCGGCCCAAGGCCATCGCGGGCGCCACCGTTTCCAATGTCGCGCCGCCCGTCAAGGGGAGAGATCGGACCACCATCAGAACCATTGGATTCCGAGAGTTGGACGGGCGAGTCCGACCGCCGCCGCCACCGCCGGACAGACGATGCGGTTTGCAGGAAACCGCTGGATTTCAAACCCTTCGGTCGCACGCCGCCACCGGAGCGGACCGCGCGACCGAGCGGACCCGGCCGGCGTGGATCCGGCAAGCACACAACCCCATCGGCACGTTTCATTTGGTCCGGACCCGTGGCACGCGAGCGGTGCCGCGATAGCACCGCCGCACACAATCGGCGCGGGGGAGCGAGGCCGGACGCATGGACATCGACGGAACTCTGACGACGGTCCGCCGGCTGTGGTCGAGCGGCCAGACGGCGGCGCAATCACGCGATCAGCGCGCTTCCACCCGCCGCCGCTCCTCGGCGGTCAGTCCGAACAAGCGGCAGGTCAGCTCGTGCAGGTCCGCTTCAAGCGCGTTCAGCGTGGCCGTCAGCTCCGCCAGCGTGGCCTGCCGTTCGATGATCTGGTCGCGCAGCTCCGGCTCCGCGCGGGTGCCGACCTTGCGGAGCGCGTCCACCAGCCGCCGGCCGTCGCTCTTCCCCCTTGGCTCGAAGGCGAGAGCGGCGAGTTGCCACTGGGCGAGCAGGAAGGGGGCGGCGGCGGCGTCGACATAGGCGCTGGCGACCACCGCTCCGTCCACTGATAGGCGCAGCTCGCCGTCCACCAGTCCGGCCTCGACCCGGCTGTCGAGGCGGATTGCGTTGTCCACCCTGGCGAGCGCTTCTTCCACCTGTTCCCGCTCCCGCTGGTCCACCCAAGACTCCTTCTCACGGGCGTCCACGGCTGCGGGCCGTTTGGCGGCGATGCGGTCGCGGTCGTGGACGTCGGGCAGCAGCCAGGCGTGGGGCCGCGACTGGCGCGACACGCGCGCGAGCCGGTCGGCGAGCGCCCGGCGCAGCCGCTCGCGCTCGGTCGTCGCCGCCTGCAGGCGGCGGGCGAGCGCCGCCACCGCCGCCTTGTCCGCGTCGCTGGCGCGGGGGATCGGCAGGGGAGCGATGAACTGCTTGTTCGCCGAGAGATAGTCACCGCGAAAAGGCTTTGAGAACCAGCCGAACAGCTCGTTCGTCACGGGCGCGCCGAGGATGCCGGCCAGATAGGGGAGGTCGGCTACGTCACGCGGGATGACGCCACCCACGTCCACATTGTCGCAGTAGACCTCGCCGTCCTCGTCCATCGCTACCTTCAGCGAGGCGACCAGTCGCGGCACGATCAGCTTCGGCTCGTCCTGCTTGTCGATGTTCTGGTTGCGGCCGAACTGATACCAGTCGTCACAGTCGAACTTGCCGGACTCCCGCGCGCGCAGCTCCGCCTCGTGGGCGCGCAGATAAGCCCAGGCGAGCGGGAAGCGGTCGGCGATCTCATCGGGTGTCCACAGCCGCGCGCCGTCGTCGTCCACGCGATAGGGGAACAGCAGATACGTGTCGGTCGCCGGATCGACGAACCGCTTGGCCTCCGCGCCGGACACGAGCGGGCGCATGACCGCGTCCTCGATCGCCACCTCCACCGGCGCCGCCCCCTTGCCCTTGAGCTGGTGGACATAGCGCCCGTCCGCCTTTCGGGTGAGATGGTAGATGTGGTCGGCGCTGGTGATGAGGCCCTGAAAGATGGCGCGCGTCACCTCCGGGTCGCCCAGCGTCGGGTGCTCGGCCGTCAGTCGCCCCACCAGCCCCCGCACCCACTCCGGCGCGAACAGCCAGGGCGCGCCGTCCGCCGGCAGCTCGTCATAGGGGATGGTGGCGTCCGGCGCGTCCCAGTCCACCCGCGCCAGGTCGCCGTCGCGGGCGAAGGCGACACGCACCGCCTCGTTCGGCGCGGCCGTGAAGATCTGGATGGCGGTGTAGATCGTCGCCTCCGCGAACACCTGGTGCGAGCGAAAGTCGAGCCAGCGCTCCAGCTGGCGATCCCGGGCCACCAGCGCCCGCAGCCCCGCGCCATAGTCCAGCGTGGGCCACAGGTTGGGCGCGATGTACCCCATCCGCCCGCCGAGCGTCAGCAGCGCCAGCCCGCGCTCGATAAAGGGCAGGTAGAGGTCGAAATTGCCCGTCTGGGTGGCGGCGTAGCGGGGCTCGCCATCCGCGCCATTTCCGACCAGATACTCCACCGTCTCCGCATAGACGCGGCGCATGTGCTGCAGCTTTACATACGGCGGATTGCCGATCACCGCGTCGAAGCGGCCGGGTGTGGGCAGGTCGGCGAATTCGGCCGCCCAGTCGAACGGGCAGACCCGCTCGCGCTCGGCGTCCGACAGGCCTTCGATGTCCGGCCCCACCAGGCTGTTGCCGACCCGCACCGTCTCGTTCAGGCTGGACAGCGGCTGTTCGGAGCGCGCGGTGTGCAGCCACAGCGACAGCCGCGCGATCTCGACGGACAGCGGGTTGATGTCGACCCCGAACAGATTGTGGGTCAGGATGTGCTGCGTCACCCGCTGCTCGTCCCAGCGCTGGCCCTCGCGGCCGGCGGCGTAGCGGAGTTCCTGCACCCGCAGAACCTCGGTTTGCAGAAAGCGCAGCGCGGTGATCAGGAACGCGCCCGACCCGCAGGCCGGGTCGACGACGGTGAGCCGGCTTAGCCGCTCCCAGTAGGCGTTCAGCGTAGCCGCCGTCGGCTCCTCCCCCTCGATCCACCCGGCGTCCGCTCGCCAGCCCGCCAGCAGCACGCCCACCGTCTCCTCCACGATGCGGCGAACGATCGGTTCCGGGGTGTAGTACACGCCGTCGCGCTTGCGTTTCGAGATGTCGGTGAGCGACGTGCGGCCCTCCGCATCCGCCTCCAGTTTCTCCAGCTCCACGATCGACTGTTCGAAGATATGACCCAGCGTGTAGAGCCCGATGCTCTTCTCCCCGTCGCCTTCCGCCGCGAAGTTGTAGGTGCGTGACAGGTAGAGGAGGGTCGGGTTGGCCTTGCCGTCCGCCGGCCCTTCGTTGCGGGTGCAGAACAGGTGGTTCGGAAGCGAGAGCCGATCGATCAGCGGGTCGGGCTGGAACAGGCCGCCGTTGAAGCGGTGGATGCGCTGATCGCCCAGCACACCGCCTTCGTTCATCAAAGTGAACAGCCGCGACATGCGCCGGTCCCACCACTCCGTCGCCTCCGGCTCGAAGAACGGGTCTTGGCTCGCGTCCTGCAACCGATCGCGCAGCAGATTGGGCGGAAAGGCGACACGCCCGCCCATATCCTCGGCGAACAGCACGAAGACGAAGCGGTCGAGCAGCTTTTGCGCCAGGCGCAGCTTGTCGCGCTCGCTCACGCCGTCGAGCGGCTGCGCCTTGATCAGGTTGTAGAGGCGCAGGCGGAAGGCGCTGTAGTCCTCGTAGAACTCCTCCTCCAGCGCCTTCTGCCGCGCGCCCTGTCGCTCGATCATCTGTTCGAGCAGCGGGCGGCCGTAGTCGCTGAGCAGCATGTCGGGGCGGAACAGCCGCCAGAACAGGAAGCGCTCGAACCGCGCCTCCTCCGTCGTGTCGAGCAGCGCCACCGTGTCGGCGCGCTCCACCAGATCGCCGCCTTCGATGCGGAAGCGCAGCGACTGGGTGTCGCCCTTGTTCACCCAGTAGAGGCGAACCGCGTTCATGTCGGTGACGAGAGCGAAGCGCGGCTGGACCGGATCGGTCGGCAGCACGCCCCGTCTGGCGAAGGTCAGATAGTCGAGCGCCTGCTGCACGGGCGACCGCGTGTTGCCCTTCCGCGCCTGGGGCGCGTCGAGTCTGGCACCCACCCCTTTGTACTCGCACAAAACCTGCGGCGTGGTGGCGTCGGGACCGAACCGGCCGAGCGCCAGGTCGGCGCTGCCCTGTCCACCGCGCTGCCCGGCGCCCGGCACGGGGAACTGCGGCCACAGGGTGAAATCGTCGTGCCCGCCGCCGTCGCGGCGATAGCCCCAAATCTCGCAGAAGAAGAGGGAGAGGAAGGACTCCTGCGCCTGCGTCTCCGCCGTGATCTGCCGGCCGGTCCAGTTGCGAAGGCGTGTCAGCAGCTCGGCGTCATGCGGCCCGGTCCGCCACTCTTCGTATTCGGGCGTGAGTTCGCGGCGGAGGTAGGTGCGTTCGATCAGCGGGGTGTGCGGAGTGGGCATTCGGCGGGCTTAGCGGCGGCCCGGCACGGGCAAAAGCCCACGCCGTCCTTCCCCGCCCGCCCCCGCTCATCCTAAGCTTGTCGAAGGATGTGGTCACAGGGGCCAATCTGTCCGGAAACGTGCTTCGACAGGCTCAGCACGGGCGGGGAGGAGGTTGGGGTGTCACTCCTCCCCCATTCGCAGCGCCGCGATGAACGCCTCCTGCGGGATGCTGACGCTCCCGTACTCCCGCATCTTCGCCTTGCCCGCCTTTTGCTTGTCGAGCAGCTTCTTCTTGCGGCTGATGTCTCCGCCGTAGCATTTGGCGGTCACGTCCTTGCGCATGGCGCTGATCGTCTCGCGCGCGACGACCTTGCCGCCGATGGCCGCCTGCACCGGAATCTTGAACAGGTGGCGGGGGATCAGGTCCTTCAGGCGCTCGCACAGCTGGCGGCCGCGCGCCTCGGCGGCGGCGCGGTGGACGATCATGGAGAGCGCGTCGACCGCCTCTCCGTTCACCAGGATGTTCATGAGCACGAGGTCGCCGGGGCGCAGGCCGATCTGTTCGTAGTCGAAGGAGGCGTAGCCGCGCGACAGGCTCTTCAAGCGATCGTAGAAGTCGAACACGACCTCGTTCAGCGGCAGCTCGTAGGTCACCTGAGCGCGGCCGCCGACGTAGGTCAGGTCGGTCTGGATGCCGCGCCGGTCCTGGCAGAGCTTGAGCACGGAGCCGAGATAATCGTCGGGGACGTAGATGACGGCCTTGATCCAGGGCTCGTCCACCTCCTCGATCCGCGTGGGATCGGGCCAGTCGGCGGGGTTGTGGATCATCGCCTCCCGCCCGCCGCGAAAGCGCACGCGGTAGACGACCGATGGCGCGGTGGTGATGAGGTCGAGGTCGTATTCGCGCGTCAGCCGCTCCTGGATGATCTCCAGATGGAGCAGGCCCAGGAAGCCGCAGCGGAAGCCCATGCCCAGCGCGGCCGACGTCTCCATCTCGTAGGTGAAGGAGGCGTCGTTCAGGCGCAGACGGGCGACGGAATCGCGCAGCTTGTCGAAGTCGGCGGCGTCGGCGGGGAACAGGCCGCAGAAGACGACGGGCTGAACCTCCTTGAAGCCGGGCAGGGCCTCGGCCGCCCCGCCCTTCACGGTGGTGATGGTGTCGCCGACCGCGGTGTCGGCGATGTCCTTGATCTGCGCGGTGATGAAGCCGATCTCGCCCGGGCCGAGCTCGTCGAGCTGCTCGATCTTGGGCCGGAAGGCGCCGACGCGGTCGACCAGGTGGGTGGAGCCGGCGGCCATGAAGCGCACATTCTGGCCTCGCTTGATGGCCCCGTCGATCACCCGGACGAGGATGACGACGCCCAGATAGGGGTCGTACCAGCTGTCCACGAGCATGGCCTTGAGCGGCGCGTCGGGATCGCCGGTCGGCGCGGGGATGCGGGCGACGACTGCGTCGAGCACCTCGTCGATGCCGAGGCCGGCCTTGGCCGAGGTTTCGATCGCGTCGCTGGCGTCCAGCCCGATCACCTCCTCGATCTCGGCGCGCACCCGGGCGGGGTCGGCGGCGGGCAGGTCGATCTTGTTGATGACGGGGATGATCTCGTGGTCGTGCTCGATCGACTGGTAGACGTTGGCGAGCGTCTGCGCCTCCACCCCCTGCGCGGCGTCCACCACGAGGAGCGCCCCCTCGCATGCGGCGAGCGACCGGCTGACCTCATAGGCGAAGTCGACATGGCCGGGCGTGTCCATCAGGTTCAGGACATGCCCCTTCCAGTCGAGCCGCACGGTCTGCGCCTTGATGGTGATGCCGCGCTCGCGCTCGATGTCCATGGAGTCGAGCACCTGCGCCGACATCTCGCGCGCGGTCAGCCCCCCGCACCGCTGGATCAGCCGGTCGGCGAGCGTCGACTTGCCGTGGTCGATGTGCGCGATGATCGAGAAGTTGCGGATGCGGGAGCGGTCGGTGGTCATGGTGCGCCCGCGTCTAGCAGGAAGGGGCGCGGGTGACAGGGGGTGCGGGGTTGGGTTAGCGGTGAGATGGGCAAGCTGGCCTGGGCTGGCGTCTTCCCCCCATCCAAAGGGGCGCATCCCACCGGTTGGAGCCGAATGATGACGGATACGCTGACAATGGAAGAGCGATCCCGGCTGATGAGCCGCATCCGCGCGAAGAACACCAGGCCGGAAATGCTAGTGCGCCGCCTGGTCCACGCCATGGGCTACCGTTATCGACTTCATGACCGAAGGCTTCAAGGCAGTCCCGACCTGGTGTTCCGTGCGCGTCGCAAGGTGATCTTCGTCCATGGCTGCTTCTGGCACCATCATCCCGATCCCGCCTGCAAGCTGGCGCGGATGCCGAAGTCGCGGCAGGAGTTCTGGCGGCCGAAGCTGGAGGGCAATCGGGACCGCGACGAGCGGACCCGCCAGGCGCTAGACAGAGAGGGTTGGCGACAGATGGTTGTTTGGGAATGCGAATGCGGGCAAATGGAACAACTGGGGAACAGATTACGGGCCTTCCTGGAGGCCGATGGAGATGGCGATGCGCGCGATTGAACTGTTCGCCGGCGCTGGCGGGCTGGGCATGGGGATCAGCAAGGCGGGCTTCCGGCCGGCGAAGATCGTGGAATGGGACCGGTGGTGCTGCGACACCATCCGGGAAAACAGGCGCGCCAACGCCGACGGCGTCGGCGGGTGGCCGGAGCCGATCGAGGCCGACATTCGCCAGCTCGACTTCCGCGACCAGGAGGGCAGGATCGACCTGGTGAGCGGTGGCCCGCCCTGCCAGCCCTTCTCGCTGGGCGGTAAGCACCGCGCCCATGCCGACATACGGGACATGTGGCCCGAAGCGGTGCGGGTCGTCCGCGAGACTCGGCCCAAGGCATTCGTGTTCGAGAATGTGAAGGGCCTCACCCGCGCCAGCTTCGCGACCTATCTGGCGCACATCGTTCACCAGCTCAGCTATCCAGAGTTGACGCCCCGGAGCGGCGAGGACTGGCCCGACCACCTCGCGCGATTGGAGCGCCACCACACCGGGCGCGGAGGCCGTGACGGGCTGCGCTACAATGTCGTCCACCGAGTGCTGAACGCCGCCGACTATGGCGTGCCTCAGCGGCGTGAGCGCGTGGTGTTCGTGGGCTTTCGCTCGGACCTGGGCGTCGAGTGGTCGTTCCCCGAGGAGACCCACTCGATCGACGCGCTGTTGTGGAGTCAGGCGCGGTCGCTCGACTACTGGAACTACCATGGAATCGCCAAGCGCGACCAGACGATCGACGCGCGTCACCACGCCCGCGGAATGGCGCTTGTCGGCAAGCCCGCCGCGAAGCCGTGGATGACGGTGCGTGACGCGATTGGCGACCTCCCAGACCCGGAGCACGAACCGGAGTTGGCGGCCGCCCGGCTGAACCACCGCTTCCAAGGCGGCGCGCGCAGTTACAAGGGACACACCGGCAGTCCGCTGGACGAGCCGGCGAAGACCCTCAAGGCCGGCGTTCACGGTGTGCCTGGGGGCGAGAACATGCTGTGCCGTCCCGACGGCACCGTGCGCTACTTCACGGTGCGGGAGAGCGCGCGTCTGCAGACCTTTGCCGACACATACCGCTTCCACGGGTCATGGAGCGAGTCCATGCGCCAGCTCGGCAACGCCGTTCCGGTGCGACTCGCCCATGTGGTGGGTCGGGATGTGGCGCGGCGGCTGAAGGTGGCGGCATGATCGACGAAACCGCTGTGGGTCCGCATCCGCCGGGATACCGCGAGTTCGAGTTCGACCTACCAGGCGCGTTGCTCGATCATCTCGTGCGGGCGCTCGACAGGATGGACAGCGCGCCACTGAGGGCGGAAGGCCTGGCCGCCGTTCCGGAAGCGCAAGGCGTCTACCAACTCTTCCTCGACGACGCGCTCGTTTACATCGGCAAAACGGACGCGGAGTCCGGGTTGCTTCAACGACTAACGCGCCATTTGAGGAAGATCAGTCATCGCACGGGCCTGAACCCGGCGCGCGTGAGCTTCAAAGCCATTCGCATCTTCGTGTTCACGGCGATGGATTTGGAGACGCAGCTCATCAAGCATTACGCCGCGGGCAAGGGCCTGCGCTGGAACGGCAGCGGCTTTGGCGCGAACGACCCTGGCCGAAACCGCGACTACTCCAAGCCGGGCACATTTGATCAAGACTTTCCGATCGACATCGATCGCGAGCTTGAACGTGATTTCAGTGGCGAACACACCGCCGCCGAGGTGGCTCTACGCCTGAAAACCACCCTGCCCTATACCTTCCGGTTCGAAACGGCGTCAGGCCGCTCTCGTCAGCCGCACCCTGATCTGGTGGGCGCAAGCGTGATCATCTCCCCCAGTGCGACAACGGTTCGAAGTGTTCTTGAAGAACTGGTGCGGCAGCTGCCATCAGGATGGCAGGCGACCGCACTGTCGGCCGTGCTCATCCTCTACAAGGAGACCAACGACAAGTATCCTCATGCTTCGTTGCTGGCGCGGTCGTAGCGGTAGACCCTTCGCCCGCCGAGGACGCATTCGACGCCATCCTCGCGCTGCTCTCCGCCACCTCCTACACACTCCGCTTCGCCGAGGACCTTGAGGACACCTTTCCCCACGTCGCCTTTCCCGCCGACCCGACCGTCTTCGCCCGCGCGGTCGCGGTCGGGCGCGACATCCGGGCGGTGGAAACCTTCGCCCGCGCGCCCACCGAGCGCTTCCGCACCGCGCGCCTGGAGACCGCGCCGACCGGGCCGCGGGCTGCGGGCGACTGGGACGAGGGCGCGGTGGCGCTGTGCGCCGACGGCTCCGGCCGCGTCACCGGCGTGCCCGCCGCCGTGTGGGCCTTCGCCGTCAGCGGCTATCGCGTGCTGCCCCGGTGGCTCGCCGCGCGCGCGGGACTGCCGGTGGACAAGGCGATCGACGAGCAGGTCCGCGACCTGGTCGCGCGCATCGCGGAGCTGCTTGACCTGTTCGACCGGGCCGATAGCGTGCTGGACGGCACGCTGGCCCAGACCCTTACGCGCGAGGAGCTGGGCCTGGCCGATGCCGCGACCGAGGAGGACGACGAGTGACCCAGATCAATCTCTTCGACGCCATGCCCGCCCAGCCGCGCGCCTCCACCCTGCCCGATCCCGACCGGGTGCGCGTCAAGCTCACCCGCCTGCTCGACCTCGCCAAAGCCGCCGACACCATGCCCTGGGACGATCGCAAGGCCCGCATGTGGCGGATCGTGTTCCCCAACATGGCCAACTGGCTGCCCGAGGACGAGCGCGAGCGGATGCGCGCCGAGATGGCGCGGCTGGAGGGCTGACCCCCTCCTCCCCCCTTATACCAAAATTCAGTGATTAGAACCCGCGGGCCCATTCTCGCAGGCCAATCGACATGATGCGCCAGGGTTGCTCGACCAGCTTGTTCCAGGCGTCGCAGCAATGGTCGACGATCTCGTCGTAGGAGCCGAACACGCGGTTCAACAGCCAGTTGTCGCGCATGAACTGCCACACGTTCTCCTGCGGGTTGAGTTCCGGGCTTTTCGATGAGAGTGCGACAATCGAGATGTTGGCGGGCAGCGCGAGCTTCGGCGTCAGGTGCCAGCCGGCCTGGTCCATGAGCAGCACGGCATGGGCACCAGGGGCGACACGCAGGGCGATCTCCGCCAGGTGCAGGTTCATGGTGTCGGTGTTGCACAACGGCAGGACGAGGCCGGCGGCCTTGCCCTCCTGTGGGCAGATCGCCCCGAAGATGTAGGCGGATTTGGTGCGCTGATCGTGCGGTGCCGAGGGTCGCGTTCCCCGCTTCGCCCATCGCCTCGTGATCTTGTTCTTCTGCCCGATCCGAGCTTCGTCCTGGAACCAGATCTCTATAGGTGTGCCGCGCGGGAGGGACGCTCTGACCTTGTCCAGCTCAGCGGCAAAGCCCCCTTTTTGAAGGCCTCGACCGCGTTTGGATCCTGGGAATGATGCTTGGGCCGGGCCGACAGTTTGCGGTAGCCGAGCGCTCGCAACTCGCGGCTCAACGTCGGCCGCGATACCGATAGCGAGAAGTCGTCCCACAGCATCTGTGCCAGATCGATGATCCGCCAGCGAACCACCCCATGAGCGGCCGGTATCGGCCCCCGCTCGATCGCCTCGACCAGAGCCGCGCGATGCGTCGCGTTCAGAAGCGGCGGCTTCCCCGGCGCCTTCCGGTCGATCAGTCCGTCAGGACCGGCCGCGTTGAACTTCATCACCCAGTCCCGGACAATCTGCAACGTGACCCCGCCGATCCGCGCTGCCTCCGTCCGGCTCGCCCCCTCATAAATCGCTGCCAACGCGAGCAGACGCCGGGCCTGTGGGCCGTCCTTCGATCTGCGGCTCGCCGCCCTTACCGAAAAGGCGTCGAAATCAGTGCGAAGTGGGATAGGCATGGCAAACTCCAGTCCGTTTGCCACCTTGAATCAAAGGCCACCGCCGCTGGCAACCCCCTGAGTCACGATCATCGGACCTTGGTATTACCCCGCCAGCGGCAGCGTCACCGTCGCCTCCAGCCCGCCCTCCGTCCCGTTGGCCAGCCTCAGCGCGCCGCCATGCCGCTCGACGATCGCGCGGGCGATGGCGAGGCCCAGGCCATGGCCGCCGGTGGCGCGGTTGCGCGAATCCTCGAAGCGCACGAAGGGCTCGCCGGCGCGGGCGAGCTGCGCCGCGCTCAGGCCCGGACCGTCGTCCGCGACCCGCGCGACCGCGCGCGCGCCCTCCACCGTCAGCGACACCCGCGCGCCGCCGCCGTACCGCACCGCGTTGTCGACCAGGTTGGCGAACGCCCGGCGCAGCGCCGCCGCGTCGCCCGCCACCACCGCCGGGCCGGCCGTCCCGAGACGCACGGACGCGCGCCCCGCCACGACCTCGGCCAGCAGCGCCGCCAGCTCGACCGGCGCGCTCTCCGGCAGGGCGCGCGCCGTGCGCGCCAGGGCGAGGATGGACTCCAGCTCGTCGCCCAGCCGGTCCAGGCTGGCGACCATGGGCTCGCGCACCGCGTCCTCGGCCACGCCCTCCACCTCCAGGCGCAGCGCGGCGAGCGGCGTGCGCAGGTCGTGACCGATCGCGCCCAGCATCACGTCCTTTTCGGCGAGCAGGCGGTCGATGCGCTCTCGCAGGTCGGTGAAGGCGGCGGTCAGCTCGCGCACGTCGGCCGGGCCGGAGGGGGCGAGCGGCGGCGCGGGGGCGTCCGGCCGCCAGCCGCGCACCGCGGCCGTCAGCCGCTCCAGCGGGCGCGTGGCGCGGCCCAGCAGCCACAGGAGCGGCGCCAGGAGCGCCAAGAGGATGACGAGCGTCTGGCCGACCAGCGCGGCGACCAGCGGCCCGACCGGGGCGGGACCGCGCACCGCGACCGCCACCGGCTCGCCCGACGGCGCGGTCGCCGACACGATCAGCCGCGACCGCGCCCGCCGTCCCCCCGGCCGCGAGACCGCGCGGATGTCGGGCAGGCGCAGACCGTAATCGGCCGCCAGCCGCTCCCCCACCGCACGCTCCAGCGCCGCCTCGCGCGGGGCACCGGCGGCGACGGCGGCGAGCCGGGCATTGCGGCGGCCCGCGCGGGGGCGCGGCTCCCGCCCGTCGACGCCCGCCACCCGGTCGGCGAGCCGCGCGGCGGCGATGTCGGCGGCGGCGTCCCATCCGCCCGCGCGCCGCTGCTCCAGCGCGAGGCCCAAATTGACCGCCTGCGCGATCAGCAGGCCCGCCGCCAGCAGCAGCGCCACCTGCGCGCGCAGGCCCATCCGCGTCACGGCCGCCACGACCTCACAGCCGGCGCACCTCGGCGGCCAGGACATAGCCCGCCGCGTGGACCGTCCGGATGAGCGCGGGCGCGCCGGGATCGGCCTCGATCTTGCGGCGCAGGCGGCTGACGGTGTTGTCGATCGCGCGGTCGAACGCGCCCGCCTCGCGCCCCCGGGTCAGGTCGAGCAGCTGGTCGCGGCTGAGCGTGCGGCCCGGCCGCTCGACCAGCGCCAGGAGCAGCGCGTACTCGCCCGCGGTCAGCGCGACCGCCTCCCCCTCCGCGGTGGCGAGCGTGCGCGGGCCGGTGCGCAGCACCCAGCGGTCGAAGGCGTAGGCCGGGGCGTCGCCGTCCCCCGCCACCGCCAGCCCCGCCCCGCGCCGCAGGATGGCGCGGATGCGCGCGACGAGCTCGCGCGGGTTGAAGGGTTTGGTCAGATAGTCGTCCGCGCCCATCTCCAGCCCGACGATCTTGTCGACATCCTCGGCGCGCGCGGTCAGCATCACGATCGGCAGCGTGGAGGTGGCGCGGACGAAGCGCGCCAGGCTGAGCCCGTCCTCGCCGGGCAGCATCAGGTCCAGGATGGCGAGGTCGAGCGCGGCGGTCGCCAGCGCCTCCCGCGCCCGGGCCGCGTCGGCGACCGCGGTCACGCGGAAGCCCTCGCGCTCCAGATAGCGCACGAGGGGCCGGCGGATGGAGTCCTCGTCCTCGACGACGAGCAGGTGGGGGCGAGCGGCCATGGGACCTCCTTAGCCGAACGGCGCCACGCACGAGAGGGGCCGGCGCGGGACGCCGACCCCCCCGGTCGCTGGCGCGGGCGATCAGCCCCGGGCGGCGCGGCGCGCCTGGCGGGCGGCCTGGCGCTCCGCCTGGGTCACGGTGCCGTCGCCGTTCGCGTCCATCGCCGCGAAGCGGGCGAGCGCGCGGGCGCCGAACTCGTCGCGGGTGACGACGCCGTCGCCATTGGTGTCCGGGTTCGGCCGCTCGGCCCCGCGCGCCTGGCGCTTGGCCATCCGGCTCTCCATCCTGGCGGCGCGCTCCGGGTTCTTCGCGGCCATCGCGGCGCGACGCTCCGCGCGCTTCGCCTTGGCGGCGTCCATCTCGGCGGTGGTGATCCGCCCATCGCCGTCGGCGTCCAGCCTGGCGAAGCGCTGATCCAGCTTGTCGGTCAGTTCCGCGCGGGTCAGCGTGCCGTCGCCATTCGCGTCGCCACGGTGATGCGGCGCGGCCTGGGCGGCGGTGGCGAGGCCGAAGAGGAGCGCGGGGGCGAGGATCAGGGTGGTCTTCATGGCGGGGGTCCTTTTGATGGCCTTGCGCGGCGAGGATGCCGCGATGTCACCCTTGTGCCCGCCCCGTGTCGCCCGGTTGTCCCGGCGCGGCCCCCCGGTTGTCGCGAGTTGTCGCAGACGTCAGAAGTTGACGCCCAGGGTCACGAACAGCTGGCGGGGATTGCCGTAGAAGGCGGTGGCCACGCCCTCCTTGCCCAGCGTCGGGATTGGATTGCCCGCCGCGGTCCTGAGGATCGTGCCGTCGGGCGCGGTCGCCAGGAACTGGTAGCCGCTGGTGACGTAGCGCTTGTCGGTCAGGTTCTTGCCGTGCAGCCCGATCGAGTAGCGGCCGTCCGCCAGCGTGTAGACGATGTCGGCGTCCAGGAGCGCGTATTTGGGCTGGTCGAGGAAGGCCGAGGGCACCTCGAACTGGTTGGTGCGCGAGCGGTAGGCGACGCGCGCGTCGGCGTAGAGCGACCCCGGCCCGGCCCCGCCCTCGAACGACAGCGTTCCCGACGCGGTCCATCTGGGCGTGTTCTGGATGGCGCGCAGGTCGGACACGTCCTGGCCGTTCACGACATAGCGCTTGTACCGCGCGTCTATGTAGCCGGCCGATCCGGCCAGGTTCAGGCGCGATCCGGGGGCGAACAGGTCGCGGGCCAGCGTCGCCGTGCCCTCGAACTCCACGCCCTTGAAGTTCGCCTTGGCGGCGTTGGTCGTGACCCCGCAGAAGGTCGGCACGCCGGCCACCACGCAGCCGACGGAGCCGGGGATCTGCACGTCCTTGTAGTCGGCGTAGAAGCCGGTCAGCGCCAGCGTGAGGCGCCGGTCGAACAGCGACCCCTTGTAACCGGCCTCGTAGCTGTCGACCGTCTCGGGATCGAACAGGAAGAAGTCGAAGATCTCCCGGGCGTCGCGCACGCCGTCGCCATTCGCGTCGGCGGCCTGGGTGGACTGGCCGCGCGGGTCGAAGCCGCCGCCCTTGAACCCCTTGGAATAGGAGGCGTAGACGAGCTGGTCGGGCGCCGGCTTGAAGGAGAGCGACGCGCGCGGCGTGAACTCCTCGAACCGCTTGCGCCCCCGGAAGTCTGAGGTGGTCTGGAGCACGAGCGGCGTGCCCCCGAACACGGAGGACACGCCCAGCTTCGTCTGGCGCAGCACGGCCGCGCGGCGGTTGTCCCAGGTGTAGCGGCCGCCCAGCGACACGCTGAGCGCCGGCGTGATGTCGAAGGTCGCGTCGCCGAAGACGGCGTAGGCCGCCGTGCGCACGTCGCCCTCCGTCGCGGCGTTGAGGTTCGGCGCGCTCGTGAACAGCAGCACGTCGAACTGGTTGGCCGCCTTCGCGTCCAGATAGTAGACGCCGACCAGGCCGTTCAGCCGATCGCTCTCGTAGAGCAGCTGCAGCTCCTGGCTGATCTGCTCGTTGCGATAGACGGCGGGAACATCGACGTCGACCGACGGCAGAGCGTCGAAGTCGATGGGCGTGAACGAGCGGTCCTTGCGCCAGGCGCTGATCGACCGCAGCGTCACGCCCGGCGTCACCTCCGCCGACACGTTCATGGCCAGGCCGTAGGCCTCCACGTCCTGCCGGGGATTGTTGAGGCCCGCGCGCGTGTCGAACACGTCGTCCAGCACCGGCGCCCCCGACAGCAGGCCGGGGATCAGCCGGTGGCCGTTCCTGGGATCGGATTTGTCGCGGGTGTAGTCGCCGGTGACGCGGATCAGCACGGGATGCCCCCGCCCGCCCAGCTCGAACGTGGCGCGGCCCGCGTTGATGTCCTTGCTGTAGTTCTCCACGCCCGGGATGACGCGGTTGTCGCCGAACCCGCCGCGCGACAGCCGGGCGTAGGAGCCGCCCACCCGGACCAGGTCGCCCAGCGGGGTGGAGGCGGAGACCACGCCGTCCGCCTGGTCGTAGCTGCCGTAGCTCGCCCGCGCGCGCACCGAGACGCGGTCGGGCAGCGGGCGGGTGACGTACTTGATCGCGCCGCCGATGGTGTTGCGGCCGTAGAGCGTGCCCTGCGGCCCGCGCAGCACCTCGATGCGCTCCACGTCGTAGATGTCGAGCACGGCGGCCTGGGGTCGGTTGAGATAGACGTCGTCGAGATAGATGCCGACGCCGGCCTCGAACCCAGCCACCGGGTCCTGCTGGCCGACGCCCCGGATGAAGGCGGTCAGCGTGTTGTTGGTCCCGCGCGAAGGCTCCAGCGTGACGTTGGGCACGGTCTCGGCCAGCTCGGTGATGTCGATGGCGCCACCGCGCGCGAGGTCCTCGCCGGAGAACACGCTGACCGCGATCGGCACGTCGAGGATATTCTCCTCCCGCCGCCGCGCGGTGATGACGATGCCGCCGTCCTGCGCGACGGTCGCTTCGGCGTCGGCGGAAGCGGCGGCGACCTGCGCCGACAGCGGCGTGGCGGGCAGCAGCGCCGCCGCGCCGGTCAGCAGAAGATGCGCGCGGGTCGTCCTGGCCATGTGATCCCCTCCCGTTCGTCCGCGCGTGGGTGGCCTGTCCGGCTTGCCCGCGCGATCGTTGTTCCGTATTGAAAGGTGAACCGAGTTTCAGGTCGGGTCAAGGGGGGGGGGGAGCATCGGATGGACAGCGGCGCGGCCACGGCGCGGGAGCCGCGCACGGAGCGGGGGCGGCGCACGCGGCGCGCGCTCCTCGACGCGGCGACGGCGGAGTTCGGGGAGCGGGGCTTCGCGGGCGCGTCGATCGCGTCGATCACCCGGCGGGCGGGCACCGCGCTCGGCAGCTTCTACACCTGGTTCGACGGCAAGGAGGCGATCTTCCGCGCCGTGGTGCGCGACCTGTCGGGCCAGGTCGGCGCGGCGGCGCGCGACGCGGTCGCCGCCGCCCCCGACGCGCTCGCCGCCGAGCGCGAGGCGCTGGTGAGCTTCCTGCGCTTCACCCGCGAGCACCGCGAGATCTACCGCATCATCGACGAGGCCGAGTTCGTCGATCCGGAGAGCTGGCGCGCGCATTACGAGCGCACCGCGGAGCGCATCCTGGCGCGGCTGATCGAGGGGCGGCGGCGCGGCGAGCTGGGCGTCGACCCCGACGAGCGCCACGCCTGGGCGATCATGGGCGCCAACGTCTTCCTGGGCCTGCGCTACGGGCTGTGGGATCGGGGCGAGGACGTGCGCGAGGTGGCCCGAGCCGCCAACGACCTGCTGGCCCGGGGGCTGGGAAGGGGACCGGAGCGGGAGCGCTGAGCGGCGACGCCACCCGCCTGGAGAGCGACGGGTTCGGAACGAGAACAAAGATGGGCCGCCCCCAGCATCCTGATTGACTTTGTTCCGTTGCCCGCACACTCTCGCGCTCACACGAGGTCAAGCCGTGCGGCCATCGACACGCACCGCGCCTCGTCGGGGAGTGACCGTCGATGAAGAGCCGCCTGCTGTGCGCGTCCGCGCTGATGACCCTATCCGCCGTGCCCGCCTACGCCCAGGACACGGCCCCGCCCGCGCCGCGGGACACCGGCTCCGACCTCGACATCCAGAACGCGCCCGACGTGGGCTCCACGCCCGCGCCCGACGCCGCCGTGCCCGGCCCGCGCGGGGATCAGGCCGACACGCCCGACGCGCAGGGACCCGGCATCGTCATCACCGCACAGCGCCAGGCCGAGCGGTTGCAGGACGTGCCGATCGCGGTTTCCGCCTTCTCCGGCGAGGCGCTGGAAGCGCAGCAGATCAAGAACCCGCTGGACCTGCAGCTGACGCTGCCCAACGTCCAGCTGACGAAGACCAACTTCACCGCCTCCTCCTCGCTCACCATCCGCGGCATCGGCGATCTGTGCGTGGGCGTGACCTGCGACGCGGCCACGGCCATCCACCTGAACGATGAGCCGCTGTTCGCCTCGCCCTTCTTCCAGACCGAATTCTACGACACGGAGCGCATTGAGGTGCTGCGCGGGCCGCAGGGCACGCTGTTCGGCCGCAACGCGACCGCGGGCGTGGTCAACACGGTGACCGCCAAGCCCGATCTCACCCGCTTCTCCGCCGCGATCGAGGGCGAATACGGCAACTACGACTCGAAGAAGGTCAAGGGCTACGTCAACGTGCCGCTGGGCCAGGTGCTCGGCGTGCGCCTGGCGGGCCTGTATCTGAACCGCGACGGCTATACGAGAAACCTGTTCGACGGCCGCCGGGTCGACGACCGCGACCTCTATTCGATCCGCGGCACGCTGCGCTTCGAGCCGTCCTCCTCGACCACGCTCGACATCCTGGGGTCCTACTTCCGCGAAAAGGACCGGCGGCTGCGCATCCAGAAGAACCTCTGCCAGCGCGATCCGACCGGCGTGCTCGGCTGCCTGCCCGGCCGGCTGGCGTTCGAGAACGTCAACACCAACGCGGTGTTCGCGCCGGGCGACGTGCCCAGCCGCGAGTTCCTGTCGATCGCGCTCCGCAATCCCGCGCTGGGCCAGGCGTTCGGCCTGGGCTCGATCTACGGACCGGACGCGGGCGCGGGCGTGAACCCGAACGACGTGCGCACGATCAACTCCGACTATCCGGTGAGCTACTTCAACGACGAGCTGATCATCCAGGGCAAGCTGCGCCAGGCGATCGGCGACCGTTTCAACCTTTCGCTGTCGGGCACCTACCAGGACACCAACATCGATTCGTCGGAAGACTATCTGTTCGGCCTGTCGAACCGGGCGATCGCGCAACCGGGCATCAACACGCTCGCGGCGGCGGCCGCGGGGCTGATCCCCGGCCTTCCCGCCGCCTACTTCCAGCCGGTCGCCGCCGCGCTGATCCCGCAGGGACCGGGCGGCCCGCTGTGCACGTCCGACGCCGAGGAGACCGGGCTGGGCGCGTTCGGCGGGTTCAAGCAATGCTACGACACTCCGCGCGACTTCGATCGGTCGCGCCAGTCTCAAAAGGCCTATTCGGTCGAGGGCATCGTGTCGTCCGACCTCGACGGTCCGTTCAACTTCCTGGTCGGCGGCATCTATTCCAACTACCACGTCGACAACAACGACTACTACGTCAACAGCTTCTACATCGACTACACCTCGGGTGTGCTGGGCGCGTTCCAGGCGCTCGGCAATCGAAATCCCGTCACGGGAGCGCCGCAGCCCCTGCCGCCGTCCTTCCTGGCGACGCCGTATTTCCGCAACAACACCGCCGATTATCGCCTGAAGTCCTACGGGATCTTCGGCGAGGGCTATCTGGAAGTCACCGACAAGCTGAAGGTCACGCTCGGCCTGCGCTACAACAACGATCGCAAGGAGGTGGTCGCGCGCTCCTCACTGCTGACCACCGGCTTCCTGGTGCCGTTCGGGAGTCCGACCGCCTATGACTCACCGTATTTCGGCGGCGTGGATTTCGACCCCGGCATCGCCGGCAACCAGCCCTTTCAGGTGCGGCGCGTGAAGTTTGGCGAGTTCACGGGGCGCGCGGTCGTCGACTATCGCATCACGCCCGACAACCTCCTCTACGCCTCCTATTCGCGCGGCTACAAGTCGGGCGGCATCAACCCCCCGCTCCAGCCGATCTTCGCGGTGTCGGACACCTTCAAGCCCGAATTCATCAACGCCTTCGAGATCGGATCGAAGAACACGCTGGCGAACGGCAGGATGACGCTGAACCTCACCGGCTTCTATTATCAGTACAGCGACCTGCAGCTCAGCCGGATCGTCTCGCGCACGGCGGTCAACGACAATGTCGATGCCGACATCTACGGCTTCGAGGCGGAGAGCGTGATCCGGCCGATCCGCGATGTGGCGGTTAACCTGGGCTTCAGCTACCTCCACACCAGGATCAACAAGGACAAGTTCCTGTCGAACCCGCGCGATCCCTCGGGCGGGCGGGAGGACGCGGTGATCATCAAGGACCTGTCGAACGGGTCGAACTGCGCGGTCACCTCCGACGCGGGCAGCGCGGCCGCGGCGCAGGCCTTCGTGACCGCGGTGAACGGAGCGATCGGGTTGCGCGGCCCGACGGGCTTCGGCCCCGGCTCGGGCCTGGGCGCCACAACGGGCGCGTTCGGCATCTGCTCGGCGCTGGGGGCGCAGGCGGCGGCGATCGGCGGGGCGTTCGGGGGCATCACGCTGCAGCCGTCCGGCGTGCCGGTGAACGTGCGCGGCAACGACCTGCCCCAGGCGCCGCAGTACAAGTTCTCCGGCGGCCTGCAGTACACCGCGCGCTTCGGCGACTTCGCGCTCGTGCCGCGCTTCGACGCGGCCTACACCGGCGAGTTCCAGGCCTCGATCTTCAACACCCCGGTCGTGGACAAGGTGCCGGGCTATGTCGTGCTGAACGCCCAGCTGCAGCTCAACGGACCCGACGAGCGCTTCTTCGTGCGCGGCTTCATCCAGAACATCACCGACAACAACGCGATCACCGGCCAGTATGTCGGCGACGCCTCGTCGGGCCTCTACACCAACGTCTTCACGCTGGAGCCGCGCCGCTACGGCATCGCGGCGGGCATCAAGTTCTGACGGCGCACCCCTCGCCCTGACCGGGTGAGGGGTCGGCCAGCTAGACCCCCGCCCGACCATTGCAGCGCGCCACCATCTTCTCCGACAGCGGGCGACCGCGCACCTCGAACGCCGCGACCCCGCCCGTGTGGCGCGCCAGGTCGGCGCACACGTCCTGCGAGCGCGCGGTGGACGACCGGGGCGCGGCGCAGCGGTCGCCCTCGCAGCGGAATGCGACCGATCCCATGACCGTCAGGTCAGCCGGCGCGGCGAGCGGCGTGGCGAGCGTCGCGCGGTAGGCGGGCACGGGCTCGGCGGCGTGGAGCGCCGAGACGATCGTGGCAGTGGCGAGCATCGCGGGGATAAGGACGAGGGGGCGCATGGCGGATCTCCCGGTTTGGATGGGGCGGGACCCGTCCCGCCGACCGTCTCCTCCTACGCTCCCGCCGCCGCGCGGTGACGTCCCCGATTCGGCACTCCCCCCGTGCGCGGATGGGCGGGCTCTCGCTCAGCGGTAGGGAAAGCCCACCGACGGCGCCTTCATCTCGGCCGCCAGGAAGTCGAGCAGCGCGCGCACGCGCGGCACCGCGCGCAGATCGGCGTGGGTGAGCGCCCACAGCGAGGCGCCGAAGTCCACCCGCCCGCCCGGGATCGGCACCACGCCGGTCAGCTGGTCCGCCGTCGCCTCCGCGATCACCGCCGCGCCCATATGCGCCAGCACGGCGTCGACGAGCAGCGGGGCGGAGTTGGTCTTGAGCACCACGCGTTCGGGCGGCACGTTCTCGCGCTCCCACACCGCCTGCGGGTGGTCGGATCCGGCGTCGTCATGGACGATCCAGTCATAACCCTGGAAGCCCGCGCGCACGCTCGTCTCCGCCGGGCGGCGCTCCAGATAGGTCGTGGTCGCGTGCGCGGCGAAGGCGAGCGGCATCAGCCGCCGGCCGACCAGATAGGGCTCGGGCTCGACCGCCACCCGGATGGCCACGTCGGCCTCCCGGTTGGCGAGGCTGAGCACATCCTCGGTGACCAGCATGTCGAGCACGATGGCGGGATGGCGGCGCCGGAACTCCGCCAGCGCCACGGTCATCTGGCGGGCGACGACGGTGGAGGTCGTCACGCGCACCTCGCCCGACAGGCTGCGGTCGCGCCCCTCGGCGCTGCGTTCGATGGCGAAGACCGCCGCCTCCACCTCGCTGGCGAAGGGCAGGATGTCGTCGCCCGCCTGCGTCAGCGCGTATCCGGTCGGCGTGCGCTCGAACAGCCGTGTGCCGAGCTGGTCCTCCAGCGCGGTCACGCGGCGATGGACGGTGGAGTGCTTGACGCGCAACTGGCGCGCCGCCGCCGCCAGCGACCCGCCGCGCGTGACGGCCACGAAATAGCGCAGATCGTCCCAGTCCATGGCTCGGCGGTGTGGGGCGGCGGCGGGGGTCGGGTCAATGGGGAGCCCCTTGCCTCGACCTCCCCGTCCGCTAGGCTCGGTGGACGAGGAGAGGGTCGGCCATGCGTCACGTCGCGATCGTCGGATCCGGGCCGGCGGGCTATTACGCGGCCGAGGCGCTGGGCCGGATCGGCGATGTCCAGGTCGACGTGATCGACCGACTGCCGGTGCCCTACGGCCTGATCCGCTTCGGCGTCGCGCCCGACCACCAGTCGATCAAGGCGGTCAGCCGCCGCTACGAGAAGGTGGCGCTCGCCGCCAATGTCCGCTTCGTGGGCGGGGTGAGCGTCGGCGAGGCGGTGTCGGTGGAGGAGCTGACGGACCTGTACGACGCGGTCGTGCTGGCCACCGGCGCGCCGCACGACCGGCCGCTGGACCTGCCCGGCGCGGACCTACCCGGCGCGATCGGATCGGCGGCGTTCGTCGGCTGGTACAACGGCCATCCCGATTTCGCGGCGCTCGACCCGCCGCTGGCGGGGCCGACCGCGGCCGTGATCGGGGTCGGCAACGTGGCGCTCGACGTGGCCCGCATCCTGGCCAAGACGACCGCCGAGTTCGCGGACAGCGACATCGCCGGCCACGCGCTCGACCTGCTGGCGACCAAGGATATCACACGCGTGATGGTCTGCGGCCGGCGCGGGCCGCACCAGATCGCCATGACTCCGAAAGAGCTGGGCGAGCTGGGGCGGCTGGAGGCGGCCCAGCCGATCGTCGATCCCGCCGACCTGCCGCCGGTCGAGGCCGACGCGGAGCTCGAGCCGGGTCAGCGCAAGTCGGTCGAGCATCTGCGCGCCTTCGCCGCCACGCCGCGCGACCCCGCCCGCCCGCTGGCGATCGAGTTCCGCTTCTGGCGGCAGCCGGTCGTCATGGAGGGCGACGGGCGGGTGGAGGCGCTGGTGCTGGAGCGCACCGCGCCGGACGCCGACGGCCGCGCGGTGGGGACAGGCGAGACGGAGCGGCTCGCCTGCTCGCTGGTGGTCAGCGCGATCGGCTATCGCACGCCGCCGATCCCCGGTGTGCCCTATGACGCGCGGCTGGGGCGGTTCGTGAGCGACGACGGGCTGGTCGCGCCCGGCCTCTACGCGGCGGGCTGGGCGCGACGGGGGCCGTCGGGCACGATCGGCACCAACAAGCCCGACGGCGCGCGGGTGGCGGAGCGCGTGGGCGCCGAGATCGCCGATGGCGGCAAGCCGGGCCGCGCGGGCCTGGAGCGGCTGCTGGCGGAACGCGGGGTCGACGTGGTCACCTTCCGCGACTGGCAGCGGATCGACGCCGCCGAGGTCGGCCGCGCCCGCGAGGGCGCCCCGCGCGAGAAGTTCACGAGCGTCGCCGCCATGCTGGCGGCGCTGCGCGACGGAACGCGGACAGGATGACCACGCTTTCTTCAGCTTTGCGCGCCAGGGTCGCACCGATCGGGACTGTGAGGACGAAGACGTGACGGCGACACCATCCCCCCCGGCCGGGACCGGCGGCGAACTGGCCACGTTGATGGCGGGGGACGCGGGCGAGCGGTCGCTCGTCGAGCGCGCGCTCGCGGCGGCGCGCACCCACCTGGGCATGGAGATCGCCTACGCCTCGGAGTTCGTGGGTGACGAGGCGGTCTTCCACTCCGTCGAGGCGCCGGGGCTGGAGCATCTGATCCGACCGGGCGACCGCCGCTCGCTCGACGACGTCTATTGCCGCCACATCCTGGCCGGACGGCTGCCGGAACTGATCCCCGACACCGCCGCCGAGCCGCTGGCCGTGGCGATGCCGATCACGGCGGCCGCGTCGATCGGAGCGCATGTCAGCGTGCCGCTGCGCCTGTCGGACGGCCGCACCTACGGGATGTTCTGCTGCCTTAGCCCCAACGCCGACGCCACGCTCAACGCCCGCGACCTGGCAACCATGCGCGCCTTCGCCGACATGGCCGTGTTCGACATCGAGCGAACCCTGCGCGCCGACGCCGATCGGGACGAGCGGCGCGCGCGGATCGCAGGCGTGCTGGAGGGCGGAGCGATCGCGAGCGTCTATCAGCCGATCTGGAGCCTTGAGGCCGAGCGGCCGATGGGATTCGAGGCGCTGTCGCGCTTCACCGCCGAGCCGGCGCGCGCGCCCGACCTGTGGTTCGCGGAGGCCGCCGGGGTGGGACTCGGCGTCGAGCTGGAGATCGCGGCGGTGGCGGTCGCGCTGGACGCGCTCTCCGCCCTGCCCGCTCCGGTCTATTTAAGTGTCAACGTGTCGCCCGACTGCGCCGGCAGCGACGACCTCGCAGCGCTGCTGGCGGACCATCCCGGCGAACGGCTGGTGCTGGAGATCACGGAGCACGAGGCGATCGCGGACTACGATGCGCTGGTCGATCGTCTGGCCCCCTACCGCGCCCGGGGCGTCCGCGTGGCGATCGACGACGCCGGCAGCGGCTATGCCGGACTGGAACACGTCGTCCGCCTGTCCCCCGACATCGTGAAGCTGGACCGCTTCCTGGTGGACGGCATCGACGCCGACCCCGCCCGCCGCTCGCTGGCCGCCGCGCTGGTCCGCTTCGCGCGCGACACGAGCGCCGTGGTGGTGGCCGAGGGCGTGGAGACTCTGGCCCAGCTGACCGTGCTGCGCGCGCTCGGCATCGACCGCATCCAGGGCTATCTGCTGGGCCGCCCGGGCACGCTCGACGCGGCGCGGGCGCTGATGGAGCAGGAGAGCGCGCTCAGGATCGCGTGAGCGGCGCCACGCTCAAACCGCCCGCCTCGCGCTCGCCAGCCCGGTCGCCGCGGCCAGATAAATGCCGCTCTCCAGACGCCGCCGCAGCGACCCGCGAGCCGCGAGCGCCGGCCGGAGGCGGGTGGCCAGCAACGCCCAGCCGCAGTCCAGCGCGGTGGCGATCGACAGGACGGTGGCGGCCAGCAGGGCCAGCTGGCCGCCGATGTGCGGGCCGGGCGTGACGAACTGCGGCAGGAACGCACCGTAGAACAACAGCGTCTTGGGATTGGTGAGCGAGACCACGGCTCCCCGCAGCAGGAGCGATCGCGTCGGCCGCACGGGCGCCGGTTCCTTGGCGGGATCGTCGTCCCGGCCACGCCACGTCATCACGCCCAGGGCGAGCAGATACGCCACCCCCGCCCAGCGCACCCACTCGAACAGATGGCCCGCGAGCGACAGCGCGCCGGTCAGACCCAGGACGACGAGCGCCAGCTGGGGCAGCATCGCGGCACTGGTGCCCGCCACCGTCACCAATCCGGCGCGGCGGCCGTGGCGGATTGAGGTGGCGACGACGAGAGCCACGTTGGGGCCGGGCAGCGCGATCAGCGCCACCGTCGCGGCCACGAAGGCGACATACAGTCCGAGGTCCATGCCGAGCAGCGTGCGCCGTCGCTCGATCCGGCGCAAGCCGGCCGCCCTTCCCCCGCTCCCCCGCCGCCTGTAAGCCCCCGGCCATGGGCGCACTTCTCCTCGTCATGGCCGGCGGCGCGCTGGGCGCGGGCGCGCGCTATGGCGTCGGGCTGTGGGCCGTGCGGCTCGCGGGCGCGGGGGGCTGGCCGCTGGGCACGCTGGTCGCCAATGTCGGCGGCGGACTGGCGATGGGCGTGCTGGCCGCGCTGGTCGCGCAGGCGGCCGCCGGAGAGGGCGCGCGGCTGTTCCTGGGGGTGGGCCTGCTGGGCGGCTTCACCACCTTCTCGGCGTTCTCGCTGGAGGTGTTCGCGCTGGTCGAGCGCGGCCAGTGGGCGTCCGGCCTGGGCTACGCGCTCGCCTCCGCGGTGGGCGCGGTGGCGGCGGTGGCGCTGGGCTTCGCCGCCACGCGCGCGCTGGCGGGACCGGCGCTGACATGAGCGACACGGCCGCCCCGCCGCTCGCCGTGCGCCAGTTCACCGTCGGCCCGGACGACGACGACATCCGGCTGGACCGTTGGTTCAAGCGCCATCTACCCGACATCCCGTTCGGCACGGTCAGCCGCTGGGCGCGCACCGGACAGCTGCGCGTGGACGGCAAGCGCGCAACGCCCGGCGACCGGGTGGCGGCCGGCCAGCAGCTGCGCGTGCCCCCCGACGACGTGGATGGAGAGCGCACGACCCGCGCGCGGCCGGAGCTGTCGCCGGACGAGGTCGAGTTCGCCCGCTCGCTCGTCATCCACCGCGACCGCTCCGCCCTCGTGCTCAACAAGCCGCCGGGCCTCGCCACCCAGGGCGGGACCGGCACCCACCGCCATGTCGACGGCCTGCTCGACGCGCTGCAGTTCGAGGCGGAGTCGCGCCCGCGCCTCGTCCACCGGCTGGACAAGGACACGTCGGGCGCGCTGCTGCTCGCGCGCACGGCGACGGCGGCGGCGAAGTTCTCGCGCGGCTTCGCCGGCCGGACCGCGCGCAAGATGTACTGGGCGTTGGTCGTCGGCGTGCCGGACATCGAGGACGGGATGATCGACTTGCCGCTCTCCAAGCAGCCCGGCTCGGGCGGCGAGAAGATGCATGTGGACGAGGCGAACGGGCAGAGTGCCCGCACCCGCTACCGGGTGGTGGAGCGCGCCGGCAACCGCGCCGCCTGGGTGGTGCTGCAACCGCTCACCGGCCGCACGCACCAGCTGCGCGTCCACCTGGCCGCCATCGGCCACCCGATCGTGGGCGACGGGAAGTACGGCGGACCCGATGCGTTCCTGACCGGCGGGGTCAGCCGCAAGATGCACCTGCACGCCCGCCATCTGCGCACGGTCGGCCCCGACGGCCCGGTCGAGGCGACGGCCGAACCGCCGGAGCATTTCTCCGAGACGCTGGCGATGCTGGGCTTCCACCCTTTGGCGGGCGACGTGCCCCTCAACGACGGGCCCGCGCCCGCCACGCGCGAGGAGAAGAAGGCGAAGGCCCGGACCCACGCCAAGCAGATCCGCAAGGAACGGCGCGGGGAGCGGTCGGAGAGGCGCGGGGCGGGTGGTGGGCGAGTGTCGCGCGGGACGGGCGGTCCGCCGAAGGGCGGCGCGCCCCGGACGCCCGGCCCCCGCAAGAGCCGCTGATGCACCCGAATCGCGCGTTCGCGGCCGACGAGGCGGCCGGCTGGCGGCTGGTGGAGACGGTCTGGCTGGCGACGATCGCCTTGGCTGCGGGGCCCAGCCCGGCCGTGGTCCACGCGCCGCTCACCCGTCACGGCCCGCGCGAGTTGCGCTTCCACCTCGCGCGCGCGAACCGCGCCTTCGCAGCCGTCGCCGGAGCGCGGATCGTCGCCAGCGTGCTGGGGCCACACGGCTATATCTCGCCCGGCTGGTATGCGGATGGCGGGCAACAGGCGGTGCCGACCTGGAACTACTTGGCGGCGGAGTTCGACGGCGTGGCCGAGCCGCTGGACACGGACGGGCTGCGCCAGCATCTGGACCGAAAGGCGGCGGATTGGGAGCCGCAGGATGCCTTCGATCCTTGGACGCTCGCCACGCCCGAGCCGCGCCGGGTCGAGGCGATGCTGACAGCGATCGGCGGCTTTCGCATCGCCGTGACGGCGGTTCGCGTGACCGCCAAACTCAGCCAGAACAAGTCATCGGCCGATCGGGACGGCGTGGTTGCCGGGCTGGAGCGCGGCGACGGCCACGCGCTGGCGGATGCGATGCGGGCGGCGTCTGACGCAGGGCCGTCAGGTTGACCCGCCTGGCGCTGTTCGACTGCGACGGCACGCTGGTCGACTCGTGGGGAGCGATCCGGGTCGCTATGGATGCGGCCTTCATCGATGACGGCCTGCCGCCGCCGGGCGCGGTCGTGCGGGAGGTGGTGGGCCTGTCGGTCGAACACGCCATCGCGGCGCTGCGCCCGCCGCACGAGGAGGGCCGCGTCGAGCGGCTGGCGGACGCCTATCGCCGCCACTACCGCGCGAATCGGGAGGCCGGCGCGGTCGCGGAGCCGCTCTATCCCGGCATGGCCGCGCTGCTCGGCCGGCTGGACGCGGCGGGTTGGGCGCTCGGCATCGCCACGGGCAAGTCGCGGCGCGGGCTGGACGCGCTGCTCGCCCACCATGACCTGGCCCACCGGTTCGTGACCTTGCAGACCGCCGACGGCCACCCGTCCAAGCCGCACCCGTCCATGGCGCTCGCGGCGCTGGCGGAGGCGGGGGTGGACGCCGGCGACGCCGTGCTGATCGGCGACACGGAGTTCGACATGGCGCTGGCGGTCAATGCCGGCGTGCGGGCGATCGGGGTGGGCTGGGGCTATCACGCCGCCGACCGGCTGACCGCCGCCGGGGCCGAGCGGGTGGCGGCGGACGCGGGCGAGCTGGAGCGGCTGTTGTGCGGGTGAGGAGTGATGTCCTCCCCTCTCTGCAAGGGAGGGGCTGGGGGTGGGTGCGCGCGTCCGCGCGCCCGAAAAGACGTCCGCTGCCACCCAGGCTCGCTTCGCTCGCCACCCACCCCCGATCCCTCCCTGATAGGGAGGGGAGATCGTGACCGATCCCGCCGCCGGTCGCTTCGCCATCCTGTCGCTGGTCCGGCTGGCCGGAGCGGTGGCGGTGGCGGTGGGGCTGGTGGTGAGCGCCGGGCGAGTGGCATCGGTGCCGGTGATCGTCGGCTGGCCGCTGGTGTTGCTGGGCGTCGCCGGCTTTCTGCTCGCCCCTCGATGGCTGGCGCGGCGCTGGCGTACCCGCGACTGATGGAGCGGTTCTGGACGACGGCCAAGGCGGTGGCGGCCGAGGCCGGCTGGACGGTCGCGCTCGATGGCCGGCCGGTGCGCACGCCCGCCGGCCGCGGGCTCGTGGTGCCCGGCGAGGCGCTGGGCCGGAGCCTCGCGGACGAATGGGCCGGGGTGCAGGGCACGCTCGACCCGGCGCGACTGCGGTTGACCGGCCTCGCCAACGCGGCGATCGACCGGATCGCGCCCGACCCCGCCGCCTTCGCCGCGACGCTGGCCCCCTACGCCGACACCGACCTGCTCTGCTATCGCGCCGAGGCCCCGGCGGAGTTGGCGGCGGCGCAGGCGAAGGCGTGGGATCCGCCGCTCGAGGCGATCGCCGACCGCCATGGCGTGGACTTCGTGCGGGTCGCGGGCGTGATGCCCGCGCCCCAGCCGGCGCTCACCCGCGAGGTGCTGGCGCGCGCGCTCGGTGATCGCGACGCCTTCGGGCTGGCGGGGATGAGCCTGCTGGTGACGACCACAGGGTCGCTGGCGCTGGCGCTGCTGGTGGCGGACGCGGGCTGGGACGCAGGCGCCGCCTGGGACGCCGCGACGCTGGACGAGCGCTGGCAACGGGACCGCTGGGGTCGCGACGGGGAGGCCGAGGCGCGGCTGGCCGGCCTCCGGCGGCAATATGACGCGGCGGTGCGGTTCCTGGCGCTGCTTCGGTCGGAACGCCCGGTCGGGAGCGGGACGACCTGACCTCGACGCATTCGTCCCTGGTTAAGAGCGCTTTCTCACAAGCTCTTGAAAACAAAGCGGAATAGGGTTTGATACATTCTGCAGATGTGTCAACTTCGTAAACTTAGAGCGGCAGGCTCCGCCCTTACAGCCCCGGGCGGTCGCCCGTGTCGCGCCGGACCTCGCCCTCGACCGGCTCGCCATCCGCGATCCGCCGGTCGCGCTCGCGCCGCGCATCCTCCTCGCGCAGCCGATCGGCTTCCGAACTCGCCTCCAGCCCGGCCACCAGCCGGCTCTCCGGCAGGAACCAGCGCAGCACGACCCAGCCCCCCAGGAACAGGGCCGCGAAATCCGCGACCAGCGCGTAGATCGAATAGACCCACGGCGTGTGCTCGAAGATCGGCGAGCCGAGATGGACCCACAGCACCGGGGCCAGCACGAGCGCCAGCAGCACGCGGGTGCGGCTGGCCGGGTCCGGCACCCAGCGCGCGGCGAGCCGCAGTCCCTCGGCCAGTAGGAGACCGATCACGACCGCGAGGATCAGCCCGCCGATCAGGGCGGAGGTGTCGAGCACGGGAAAGCCGCCCGTGTTGAAGTAGACCTTGGCGACCGGCCCCTGCGTGTAGAGGGTGCTCGCCCCGCCCAGCGACGGGTCGGGCACGACATAGACGCCGGTGCCGCTGCGCGTCAGCGCCCGGGCGAGCGCCGCCTGCAGGTTGGCGTTGGCGCCCTCGTCCACCCGGTTGTAGGCGATCAGACTGAGCGGCGTCGCCCAGAACACCAGCGACACCACATAGATCACAAGGCCCGCGATCACGCCGCCCAGCCAGCTCTTCAACGCCGCCATCGCCGTCACTCCCCTATGCGGCCGGCGCGACCCGGTCCGGGTGCGCCGCCGCCCAGGGCGCCAGTTGCTCCAGCGCCGCCGCGACAGAGCATAGGCGCGGGTACGGCCGCACGTCCACGTCGAACCGCCGCGCGTTGTACATCTGCGGCAACAGGCACACGTCGGAGATGTCGGGCGCATCGCCGCCCAGATACGGCCCCTCGCCGGCTTGGCGCTCCAGCGCGGCGAAGCCCTCCTCGACCCAATGCCGATACCAGCGGTCGCGCGCTTCCTTCGGCTGACCGAGCTCGTCCTTGAGGAAGTGGAGCACGCGCAGGTTGTCGAGCGGGTGGATGTCGCAGGCGATCAGATAAGCGCGGGCCAGCGCGTCGGCGCGCGCGTCCGCGTCGGCCGGGATCAGGCGCGGGTCGGGATGGCGAGCGTCGAGCCAGTCGATGATGGCGAGGCTCTGGCTCAGCATCCGCGTGCCCCCGGGACCGCCGACATCCAGGACCGGCACCGCGCCCATCGGATTGCGCGCCCGATGCGCGTCCGCCCGCTGGTCGCCGTCGAGCAAGCTGATCGGCACGGTGTCGTAGGCGATGGCCTTCGCGTTGAGCGCGATGCGCACGCGGTAGGCGGTGGACGAGCGGTGATAGTCGTAGAGCGTGTAGGTCATCGCACCGCCTCCTGAGGGTCGCGCCAGTCGCCGTCGGTCGGCTCCAGCGGCAGGGAGACGAGGTCGGCGGTGTGCAGGTCGGCCGGATAACCGGCGACCCCGATCGCTGCATCCGGCTGCTCGCCGGGCGCGCGGAATGTGCCGTGGAGGCGATCCCAGACCGACAGCCCGCTCGTCCAGTTGCTGTCGGTCAGCGCCCGGATTTCCCGATGATGGATGTCGTGCATGCCGGGCGTGGTCAGCACCCGGTTCAGCCGATCCTCCCATTCCTGCGGCAGCGCGAGATTGGAGTGGTGGAACAGGACGGAGAGGCCGAAGAACGCCTGCCACGCCCGCCACGTCGCCTCGTCCGCGCCGATCAGCCGCAGGCGGGTCATGTCCATCGGCACGGAGACAGCCATGTCGAGCGCGTGGAAGCGCGGGCCGGTCGACACGTCCAGCGCCCGGTCGATGTGGTGGACCCGGTGCAGCCGCCACAGGACCGGCGCGCGGTGGGTCGCGACGTGCCAGAGGTACATCGTCCAGTCGAGCAGCAGGAACCCCGCGACCGGGCGAAGCGGCCCCGGCAGGCGTCCCACCAGTCCACGCCCGCTCCGTCCGTTGCCGCGCACCACCCAGCGCGTCGCCGGCCCGCCGACACCCCCCGCCACCGCCAGCGCGGTGGAGGCGAGCGCCAGGTTGCGCGCCAGCCGGTCGCGCGCCTCGATCGGACGACGCGGCCAGCGCCGCTCCGCCCAGGCGAGCGCGCCGATCGCGCCGAGAGTCACGGCCTTGGACAAAAGGGAACGACGGGCCATCGGGGGCTTGTGCGTCGGTTGGCCGGAGGTGGCAAGGCGGCCACACTGCTCACCCTCACCCTCACCCTTACCCTCACCCTGTCCCTCTCCCCTTGGGAGAGGGAGGGAGCCGCGTCAGCGGCGGAAGGGTGAGGGTGACAGGACAGGATAGGACAGGACATCCCCGCCCTCCGTTCATTGCGGCCTCACCCGCTCGCTGGCATGGTGGATGCGCCGCTCGATCGGAAGGACCGCCAATGACCCGCCTCACCCCCTTGTTCGTCGCCGCCGCGCTGGCACTTCCGGCTGCCGCACTGGCCGCGCCCGCACCCATCACCGGCACCTACGTGACGGAGGATGGCGTGGCGCTTGTCCAGGTCGGCCGCTGCGGTGCCACCGTGTGCGGGAAAATTGCGAAGATCCTGAAGCCCAATCCGAAATTCTCGCAGACCGACACCAACAACCCGGACAAGTCCAAGCGCGACCGACCCATCCTCGGCCTGCCCGTGCTGAGCGGCTTCACCGCCGACGGCGATGTCTGGCGCGGGCGCATCTACGATCCCAAGTCGGGCAAGGACTACCGCTCGGTCGTGCAGCGCAACGCCAACGGCAGCCTGAAGGTCGAGGGCTGCATCGGCCCCTTCTGCAAGACGCAGACCTGGCGCGCCGCCCGCTGAGCCCGCGCGCTTGAGCGACCTCTCCGAACCGGCGGTCCGCTCGGCCGCCGAGCAGGTCGCGATCGTGCTCGACCTGCTCACCCTCGACCGGCTGGACGAGGACCGCTTCGTGGGCAAGCGCAAGCCCGGCGGACGCGGGCGGGTGTTCGGCGGGCAGGTGGTCGCCCAGGCGCTGGTCGCCGCCCGCGCCACGGTGGCCGGCGAGCGTCCCGCCCACTCGCTCCACGCCTACTTCATGCGGCCGGGCAGCGAGGACCACGATATCGAGTACCGGGTGGAGCGCGACCGCGACGGCGGCAGCTTCTCCTCGCGCCGCGTGGTGGCGCTGCAGGAGGGCGTGCCGATCCTGTCGCTGTCCGCCGGCTTTCAGCGGCCGGAGGGCGGGGCCGGCCACGCCGCACCGGTGCCCGATGTGCCGCCGCCGCAGGAGCTGGAGAGCGAGACGGCGTTCTTCGAGCGGCACATCGACGCCATTCCCGAACGGATGCGCGCCTGGGTGACGCGCCCGCGCCCAATCGAGCAGCGCCCGGTCGACCAGGTGATGCCGACGGACCAGACGCCCGACACCCGCCCCGCCGCCTGCTGGTTCCGGGTCGCGGCCCCGGTGCCCGACGATCCGGACCTGCATCGGGCGCTGATCGCCTACGCGTCCGACACGCGCCTGCTGGGAGCGGCGATGCGGCCGAACGGCTGGAGCTTCTGGGATCCGGCGATGCAGGTCGCCAGCCTGGACCACGCGCTGTGGCTGCACGAACCCGCGCGCGCCGACGAATGGCTGCTCTACGTCACCGACAGCCCCTGGACGGGCCACGGACGCGGCATGTGCCGGGGCTCGATCTTCACCGCCGACGGCCGACTGGTGGCGAGCGTGGCGCAGGAGGGGCTGGTGCGGCGGCGGGAGGGGCGGGGTTAATCCTCCTCGGGCAGGTCAAAGCGTGCTCTCATCAACGCGGCCACGTCGCGCCGGCCATCGGCGAACATCAGGATGCGGACCTCGTCACCGACCACACGATACAGCAGTCGATAGGGCGCGATCAGCAATTGGCGGACGGACCCGCGAAACACATCCTTCAGTTCGCGTGGAGGGGAACCCCTGTTCGGCCACTGCTCCAGCGACCCGATGGCGTCAGCGTAGAGGGTCAGCAGACGCTCCGCCGTATCTTCTCCAGCGTTCCGGCGCAGATAGCGATAGCACTCGAGAAGGTCTTGCTCAGCGGCGGCGCTGATCGAAACGGTGTGCATGCGGTTGGTCACGCCGCCAGTTTCCGTGCCTCCAAATCTGCGCGAAGCTCAGCCAGAACGTCGGCCGCTGGTCGCGCTTTTCCATCGCGGAACTGCTGGTCTCCATGTAGGATGATCTGCAGCATCGCCAGCGTCTCCTGCGCCTCCTCATAGGCGCGGATGTCCATCAGCACGGCCTTGGCCTCGCCGTGCTGGGTGATGATGATCGGGTCGATGGTCTCGTGCAGCCGCTCCAGCACCTCGGCGGCGTTCGCCTTGATGTAGCTGATCGGTTTGATCTGGGTCGAATAGCGCATGGTTCGTCTCCGGTCTGATAAGGGTCCGAAATTAGTCCGTCACCGTCGGCTCCGCAAGCGCGTCAGACCGGCTCCAGTCTCCGCTCCCCTTGCCGCACCGCCATCCGGTGTGTGCCCTTCAGCGCCGTCGAGCGGGTGCGGATGGTGTCGAGGAAGCGCCATTCGCTCACCGCCCGGTCGCGCTCCAGCGTCACCGCCACATATCCGCGATCCTGCGTGTTCGCCCATTTGAGCGCCGGGTTGGCTTCGACCATCGCGCGCGACCGGTCGGCCTCGCTCGCTCCTCGCAAGAAGGATTCGTAGCCCGGCGAGGTGACGGACTGACCGTCGAACTCCACGCCTGCCCGGCTTCCCCCCTCCTCCAGATCGAAGGCCCAGGCGTTGTGACTGTCGCCCGCCAGAACGATCAGGTTCGCGTCCGCCACCATCGCGCTCGTCAGCAGGCGCGCGCGGGCGGCGGGGTAGCCGTCCCAGCTGTCGAGATTGAGCGGCAGGCCGGCCGCCGCGACCGCCAGATCGGTCGCGAGCCGATTGCGGATGTAGTCCGGCGCGTCCGCCGGCACCCAGCGGGCAACCTCGACCGGGGTCCGCAGCGAGCCCAGGATGGTGCCCTGCCCGATCACCTGCCAGCGTGTGCCCGCCCGAGTGCTCGCCGTCAGCTCTGCGGCGACGAGCGCCTCCTGCGGCAGTCCCATCATCGAACGCGCGGGATCGGCCCACGCGCCGTCGCGGAAGGCGGCGAGGGCCGCGCCGGACTCCTCCGGTGGCCGGCCGGCCAGCACCTCGCCGAAGGACAGTTGCTTCGTGCGCCCCGTGACCCGCGTGTCGGGCAGGATCAGGGTGGCGAGGTCGCCGACGCGATAGGTGCGGTGGCGGCCGGGGCGCACCGGCATCCATTCCTCCCAGGCCCGTTCGGCGGCGCGGCGGCGGGTGGTCCAGTCGCCTTCGGTGTCCGGCTGGTGGTTCTGGGCGCCCAGCGTCCAGTCATCGTTGGCGATCTCGTGGTCGTCCCACATCGCCACCATCGGCAGCGCCGCGTGCAGCCGCCGCAGGTCCGGATCGGCGCGGTAGGTCGCGTAGCGCAGGCGATAGTCGGCCAGCGTCACGATCTCGTTCGCCGGCTCGATCGTCCGACCGGGCTGCGCCTCCGGGGTGGAGGGGTATTTGCCCGGCTCGTACTCGTAGAAATAGTCGCCCAGGCTCATCGCCAGATCGAACTCGTCGGCGGCGTCGGCGGCGTGACCGTAGGCGTTGAAGAAACCGAAGGGCAGGTTGGCGCAGGAGAAGACGGCGATGCGAAAGGGGTCCACGCCTTCGACCGGCAGCGTCTTCGTCCGGCCGATGGGCGATGCCGTGCCGTCCGGGGCCACGAAGCGGTAGTGATAGCGCGTGCCGGGCTTGAGGCCGCTCACCACCGCCTGAGCCGTCCAGTCGCGCTCCGGTCCGGCGATCACCATCGTGCCGCCGGCTATCCGCGCGAAGTCGGACGTCTCCGACACCTCGCAGGTCAGCGGCGCGTCGGCGGTGCTCACATAGCGGGTCCACAGCAGCACCGAGTCGCCGTCCGGCTCCCCGCTGGCGACGGAGTGGGTGAAACCGCGCGCGGTCAGCAGCTCCGCCGCCCGTCCGCTCGTCGCCAGGAGGCCAACTTCTGTGACCGCCAGGCCGAGAAGCTGCCGCCGGTCCAGTCGCAACGTCATCGCCTTCACCCTCCAACTGCGCTATGTCACCCCGCATAGACGCGCAAAGCGACCGTTGGGAGACACGACGCCATGGCCACGCAACTGAAATCCGCTCCCTCGATCCGCGACCGGGTGAGCGAGGAGGAGTGGGCGGTGCGCTGCGACCTGGCCGCCGCCTACCGGCTGGTGGCGCTGTTCGGCTGGGACGACCTGATCTTCACCCACCTGTCGGCGCGCGTGCCGGGGCCGGAGCACCACTTCCTCTTGAACCCCTACACCCACGCCTTCGACGAGATCACGGCGTCGTCGCTGGTCAAGATCGACACCGACGGCGTGGCCGTGATGGAGGGGTCGCCGCCGGTCAACGCGGCCGGCTTCACCATCCACTCCGCGATCCACATGGCGCGGGACGACGCGATGGCGGTGATCCACCTGCACACGCCCTACGGACAGGCGGTGAGTGCGATGGCGGACGGCCTGTTGCCGCACACCCAGACGAGCATGATCGCCGGCGGCGACCTCGCCTATCACCACTACGAGGGCATCGCGACGGATCTGGAGGAGCGCGAGCGGCTGGTCGAGGATCTGGGCGCCAAGCACGTCATGATCCTGCGCAATCACGGCACGCTGACGGTCGGCGCCACGATCGGCCAGGCGTTCCTGCGCATGTACTTCCTGGAGCGCGCCTGCGAGGCGCAGGTCCACATGCTTGCGGCCGGGCGGGACGGGCTCAACCCGCCGCCGCAGGGGACGCCGGAGAAGGTGGCCGGGCAGAGCGCACCGGCGGGGATCGGGATGATCGCCGACGGCCTCGCTTGGCCCGCTCTGGTGCGGCGCGCCGAGCGGCACGATTCCTCCTTCCGCGACTGAGCCCCTTCGCGATGTCCGAACAACTGATCGCCGAGCGGCGCGGCGACGTCCTCGTCCTGACGCTCAATCGGCCGGAGCGGATGAACGCCGCGACGCTGAGCCTGGCCGACGAGATGTCGGCCGCGCTCAATGATCTGGGCGACGCGCGCGCGGTGCTGATGACCGGCGCGGGTCGCGCCTTTTGCGCGGGCGCGGACCTGGCGGCGCGGGGTGCGATCACCGGCTCGCGCGGCGAGGCGACGGAGCGGTCGCTGACCGAGCATTACAATCCGCTGATCCTGCGCCTCCACGCGCTCACCGTGCCGGTGGTGAGCGCGGTCAATGGCGCGGCGGCGGGCATCGGCTGTTCGCTGGCGCTGGCCGCCGACCTCGTGCTCGCGGGACGCTCCGCCTATTTCCTGCAGGCGTTCGTCAACATCGGGCTGGTGCCCGACGGCGGCGCGACCTGGATGCTGCCGCGCCTGATCGGCACCGCGCGCGCCAAGGCGATGATGATGCTGGGCGAGCGGGTCGGCGCCGAACAAGCCGAGGACTGGGGCCTGATCCACCGCGCCGTCGACGATGAAATGCTGATGGACGAGGCGCTGGCCCTGGCCGAACGCCTGGCGCGTGGGCCGACCGTCGCGTTGGGCCAGATGCGGCGGCTGGCGAACGGTGCGGCCGAGATGTCGCTGGTACGGGCGATGTCGGCGGAGGCTGCCGGCCAGCGAAACGCGTCGGAGAGCGACGACGCCATGGAGGGGGGCGCGGCGTTCCTCGCGAAACGACCGCCCGCCTTTACCGGCCGCTGACGCAATCCAGCGGCGGGCGTCGCCAGGGATCGCCACCGGCTGACCGTTGTCGATGTCGCCCCCCTCGTTCGGATCGGTGTTCCACGCCTGCACGCAGGCGCGCATCTGCCACTGGTTCTTGTCGATGACGCCCTGCACCTCCTGAAGCAGGTTGGCGGTGGTGGGGTCGCTGTCGTTGGTGGCCTGGATCCCCTGCCCGGTCGCGTCGCTGACCGTGCGGTAGTTGCGCGCGAACCAGCCGATCACGAAGGCGTCGTCCAGAAAGCCGCCCGCGACCTCCGGCTGTCGGCTGGTGCGCACGGTCGTGGTCTGTCGCCCGTCCGAGGAGACCCCGATCGCCTGCACGCGCTCGGCCACCGTGTCGGTGCACTTGGCTCTGGGCGGCGGCGGGGGTGGCGAACACGCGATGGCGAGGAGGAGAGCGGGCAAAGGGAGTCGCATGGTGGTCGTCCCCGTTGGTGGAACTCCCGAAACCCGGAACTTCGTCAACATGTCCAACGCTTTGAACGCTCAATAGCCGGAGCGCAGCACCGCCTCTCCCTTGGCCGGAACGGTGGGGGTCCAGCTCTGCACGCCAGCGTTGCGCGCCAGCGGCCGGGGCGTCGGTGCGACGGACAGGGCGGAGCCCGTGATGGACTCCGCCCCCGGCTCGTTCGGGACCTCGGGCCTACTCCGGCGCCGGTCCCCGCCCGCCGCTGTCCGTCGTCATCGCGCCCAGCGGGTCGTCGCCGATCGCCGCTTCCAGTCCCTGCGCCAGCTCGGCCTCATGCTCCTCCTCGGCCGAGTCCGGCGCGATCAGCGAGCGCTCGAGCGCCGCGTCGCGCTCCGCCTGGGCCGTGGCGAGCGCCTCGTCCAGCTTGCGCTGCTGGGCGCGCAGCGCCGCATCGCGGGAGGTCGCGGTCACCCGCATCCGGTTCATCGCGGCACCCGTGCCCGCCGGGATCAGGCGGCCGACGATGACGTTCTCCTTCAACCCCATCAGCGTGTCGGTCTTGCCCTGCACCGCCGCCTCCGTCAGCACCCGGGTGGTCTCCTGGAAGGACGCGGCACTGACGAAGGAGCGCGTCTGGAGCGACGCCTTGGTGATGCCGAGCAGCACCGGCTTGCCCACGGCCTTCTTCTTCGACCGGGTCAGCTTGGCGTTGATCTCGTTCATCTCCTCCTCGTCCAGCTGCTCGCCGGCCAAGAGCGTGGTGTCGCCACCATCGGTGATCTCGACCTTCTGCAGCATCTGGCGGACAATCGTCTCTATGTGCTTGTCGTTGATCTTCACGCCCTGCAGTCGATAGACCTCCTGGATCTCTGCCACCAGGTATTCGGCCAAGGCCTCCACCCCCATCACTTCCAGGATGTCGTGCGGATCGGGGGATCCGGACACGAGATATTCGCCCTTGCGGATGTGGTCGCCATCCTGGACGTCCAGCACCTTCGACTTGGGCACCAGATACTCGGCCACGGGCTGGCTCTCGTCCTCCGGATGGATGACGATCTTGCGCTTGGCCTTGTAGTCGCGGGCGTACTCCACCTTGCCGGTGATCTTGGCGATGATGGCGTAGTCCTTGGGCTTGCGCGCCTCGAACAGCTCCGCGACGCGTGGCAGACCGCCGGTGATGTCGCGCGTCTTGGCGGACTCGCGGCTGGCGCGCGCCAGCACGTCGCCGGCGTTGACCACCTGCCCATCCTCGACCGAGAGCGTCGTGCCGACCGCCAGGGTGTAGCGTCCGACTTCCTCCGGCGGGTCCCGGGTCATGTCGAGCAGCGTGATGCGCGGCCGCAGGTCCTCCTTTTTGCCCCGTCCCGTGGCGCGGTACTCGATCACCGCGCGCTGGGTGATGCCGGTCGCCTCGTCGGTCTGCTCGGCGATGGTCTTGCCGTCGACCAGATCCTGGAACTTCACCGTGCCCGGCTTGTCGGTGATCACCGGCAGGGTGAACGGATCCCAGTCGGCCAGCCGATCGCCGGTCGACACGATCGCCCCGCCTTCGTGCATCAGATGTGCGCCATAGGGGATGCGATGCACCGCCCGCTCGCGCCCCTCGATGTCGATGATCACCAGCTCGCCGCCGCGCGACAGCGACAGCCGCCGCCCGCGCGAGTCGGTGATCGTGTCGAGCGTGCGGTACTCGATCGTGCCGTCGGCCACCGCGTCGAGCGACGACTGCTCGTTCAACTGCGCCGCGCCGCCGATGTGGAAGGTGCGCATGGTCAGCTGCGTGCCCGGCTCGCCGATCGACTGCGCGGCGATGACACCCACCGCCTCGCCGATGTTGACCGGGGTGCCGCGCGCCAGGTCACGGCCGTAGCACGCGCCGCACACGCCGACCTTGGACTCGCACACCAGCGGCGAGCGGATGCGCACGCCCTGGATGCCGATCTCCTCGATCAGCCGGATGTCCGACTCCTCCAGCAGCGCGCCCTCCTTCAACGCGACCTCCTCCGTCTTCGGATCGACGATGTCCTCGGCCAGCGTCCGGCCCAGGATGCGCTCGCCCAGCGAGGCGATGGTGGAGCCGCCCTGGACGATCGCCTTCATCTCCAGCGCGCGGTTGGTCTTGCAGTCCTCCTCGACGATCGTGCAGTCCTGCGACACGTCCACCAGGCGCCGCGTCAGATAGCCGGAGTTCGCCGTCTTCAGCGCCGTGTCCGCCAGCCCCTTGCGGGCGCCGTGGGTGGAGTTGAAATATTCGAGAACGGTCAAGCCCTCCTTGAAGTTGGCGATGATCGGCGTCTCGATGATCTCGCCCGACGGTTTGGCCATCAGACCGCGCATGCCGGCCAGCTGCTTCATCTGCGCCTGGCTGCCGCGCGCGCCGGAGTGCGCCATCATGTAGATGGAGTTGATCGGCGCCATGCGGCCGGTCTCGTCCTTGGGCTGGGCGCGGATCTCGTCCATCATCGCGCCCGCGACCTTGTCGCCGCAGGTCGACCAGGCGTCGATCACCTTGTTGTACTTCTCCTGCTGCGTGATCAGGCCGTCCTGATACTGCTGCTCGAAGTCCTTCACCAGGCCGCGGGTGTCCTCGACCGTCTTCTCCTTGGAGTCGGGGATGACCATGTCGTCCTTGCCGAAGGAGATGCCGGCCTTGAACGCGTGGCGGAAACCCAGCGTCATGATCGCGTCGGCGAACAGCACAGTGTCCTTCTGGCCGGTGTGGCGATAAACCTGGTCGATGACGTCGCCGATCTCCTTCTTGGTGAGCAGCCGGTTGACGATCTCGAACGGCACCTTGTGGCTCTTGGGCAGGCACTCGCCCAAGAGCATCCGGCCCGGCGTGGTCTCCACGCGCACCATCACCTCCTGGCCCTTCTCGTCGGTCTGCGGAACGCGGGTGGTGATCTTGGAATGCAGCGTGACCGCGCCGACGAACAGCGCCTGGTGCACCTCCGCCATGTCGGCGAGCGTCATGCCCTCGCCGGGCTCACCCTCGCGTTCCATGGACAGGTAGTAGAGGCCCAGCACCATGTCCTGCGACGGCACGATGATCGGCTTGCCGTTGGCGGGCGACAGGATGTTGTTGGTGCTCATCATCAGCACGCGCGCCTCCAGCTGCGCCTCCAGCGAGAGCGGCACGTGGACGGCCATCTGGTCGCCGTCGAAGTCGGCGTTGAAGGCGGAGCAGACGAGCGGATGGAGCTGGATCGCCTTGCCCTCGATCAGCACCGGCTCGAACGCCTGGATACCCAGACGGTGGAGCGTCGGCGCGCGGTTCAGGAGCACGGGATGCTCGCGGATCACCTCGTCCAGGATGTCCCAGACCTCCTTGCGCTCCTTCTCGACCCACTTCTTCGCCTGCTTGAGCGTCATCGACAAGCCACGCGCATCGAGACGGGCGTAGATGAAGGGCTTGAACAGCTCCAACGCCATCTTCTTGGGCAGGCCGCACTGGTGCAGCTTCAGCTCCGGCCCGGTCACGATGACCGAGCGGCCCGAATAGTCGACGCGCTTGCCGAGCAGGTTCTGCCGGAACCGGCCCTGCTTGCCTTTCAGCATGTCGCTGAGCGACTTCAGCGGCCGCTTGTTGGCGCCCGTGATGGTGCGGCCGCGCCGGCCGTTGTCGAACAGCGCGTCGACCGACTCCTGCAGCATCCGCTTCTCATTGCGCACGATGATGTCGGGCGCGCGCAGCTCCATCAGGCGCTTCAGCCGGTTGTTGCGGTTGATGACACGGCGGTAGAGATCGTTCAGGTCCGAGGTCGCGAAGCGGCCGCCGTCGAGCGGCACCAGCGGGCGCAGCTCGGGCGGGATCACGGGCACGACCTGCAGGATCATCCACTCCGGCCGGTTGCCGGAATCCATGAAGGACTCCACGACCTTCAGCCGCTTGATGATCTTCTTGGGCTTCAGCTCGGACTTGGTCTCCTCCAGGTCCTTGAGCAGCTGATCGCGCTCGCCGGCGAGGTCGAGATTCTCCAGGATGCCGCGGATCGCCTCCGCGCCGATGCCGGCGGTGAACGCGTCCTCGCCATATTCGTCCTGCGCGTCGAGCAGCTCGTCCTCGGTCAGCAGCTGCCCCTGCTCCAGCGCGGTCAGGCCGGGCTCGGTGACGATGTAGTTCTCGAAATAGAGCACGCGCTCCAGCTGCTTCAACTGCATGTCGAGCAGCAGGCCGATGCGGCTGGGCAGCGACTTCAGAAACCAGATGTGCGCGACGGGCGCGGCCAGCTCGATGTGGCCCATGCGCTCGCGGCGGACCTTGGAGACGGTCACCTCCACGCCGCACTTCTCGCACACGATCCCCTTGTACTTCATGCGCTTGTACTTGCCGCACAGGCACTCGTAGTCCTTGATCGGGCCGAAGATGCGCGCGCAGAACAGGCCGTCCCGCTCCGGCTTGAAGGTCCGATAGTTGATCGTCTCCGGCTTCTTGATCTCGCCGAAGGACCAGGACCGGATCTTCTCCGGCGAGGCCAGGCCGATCTGGATGGTGTCGAACGTCTCCGGCTTGGGCGCGGCGTTCTGGAAGGGGGTCATGTCGTTCATGTGATGTGTCCTTGATCCTGAACCCCTCTCCCGCCGGGAGAGGGAGGGGCCCGCCGCGAAGCGGTGGGAGGGTGAGGGTGACCGCACGGGACGTCACCCTCACCCCGACCCTCTCCCAAAGGGAGAGGGAGAATGGCTACTCCGCCGCCCTCGGCAACGCGTCGAGCTCCGACTCCTCGTCCTCGATGGAGCGCAGGTCGACGTTGAGGCCGAGGCTGCGCATCTCCTTGACGAGCACGTTGAAGCTCTCCGGGATGCCCGCCTCGAAGGTGTCGTCGCCCTTGACGATGGACTCGTAGACCTTGGTGCGCCCGATCACGTCGTCGGACTTCACCGTCAGCATCTCCTGCAGCGTGTAGGCCGCGCCATAGGCCTGGAGCGCCCAGACCTCCATCTCGCCGAACCGCTGACCGCCGAACTGCGCCTTGCCGCCCAGCGGCTGCTGGGTGACGAGGCTGTACGGCCCGATGGAGCGGGCGTGGATCTTGTCGTCCACCAGGTGGTGCAGCTTCAGCATGTAGATGTAGCCCACCGTCACCTTGCGATCGAAGCACTCGCCCGACCGGCCGTCGAACAGGTCCACCTGTCCGCTCTCGTCCAGCCCGGCCAGCCGCAGCATGGCCGCCACATCCGCCTCCTTCGCGCCGTCGAACACGGGGGTCGCGATCGGCACGCCCTTGGTCAACGTTCCCGCCATCTCGATCAAGTCCTCGTCCGAGCGACTGCCCAGCTCCTTGTCGTAGGCCGTGCCGTAGACCTTCTTGAGCGCTTCGCGCACCGCCTCGGGCGGTTTGCCTGCGATCGCGTCCGGGTTCGCGGAACGCCAGCCCTCCAGAGCCTCGGCCACCTGCCGGCCCAGACCGCGCGCGGCCCAGCCCAGGTGGGTCTCGAAGATCTGGCCCACGTTCATGCGCGACGGCACACCCAGTGGGTTGAGCACGATGTCGACCGGCGTGCCGTCCTCCAGGAACGGCATGTCCTCCTCGGGCAGGATGCGGCTGATCACGCCCTTGTTGCCGTGGCGGCCGGCCATCTTGTCGCCGGGCTGAAGCTTGCGCTTCACGGCGACGAACACCTTGACCATCTTCAAGACGCCGGGCGCCAGCTCGTCGCCCTGCTCCAGCTTGCCGCGGCGGTCCTCGAACCGCTCCACGATCACCCTGACGGCGTCGTCATATTGCGACTTCACCGCCTCCAGATCAGATTGGACCGCGTCATCCTTGACCGCGAACTTCCACCAGTCGGACTTCTCGATATCCGCCAGCGCGTCGGCGGTGATCTCGGACCCCTTCTTGAAGCCCTTGGGGGCGGCGGTCGCGACCTGCCCCGCCAACATCTCGCGCAGGCGGTTGAAGGTCGCGCGGTTCAGGATCTGACGCTCGTCCTCGCGATCCTTGGCCAGCCGCTCGATCTCCTCGCGCTCGATCGCCAGCGCGCGCTCGTCTTTGTCGATGCCGTGGCGGTTGAACACCCGCACCTCGACCACCGTGCCGGTCACGCCGGGCGGCAGCTTCAAGGAGGTGTCGCGCACGTCGGACGCCTTCTCGCCGAAGATGGCGCGGAGCAGCTTCTCCTCGGGCGTCATCGGGCTCTCGCCCTTGGGCGTGATCTTGCCGACCAGGATATCGCCCGGCTCCACCTCGGCGCCGATATAGACGATCCCCGCCTCGTCGAGGTTCCTGAGCGCCTCCTCACCGACGTTGGGGATGTCGCGGGTGATGTCCTCCGGCCCCAGCTTGGTGTCGCGGGCCATCACCTCGAACTCGTCGATGTGGATCGACGTGAACACGTCGTCCTTCACGATCCGCTCGGAGATGAGGATGGAGTCCTCGTAGTTGTAGCCGTTCCAGGGCATGAAGGCGACGAGCGCGTTCCGGCCGAGCGCCAGCTCGCCATATTCCGTCGAGGGGCCGTCGGCGATCACGTCGCCGGCCGACACCGCGTCGCCGACCTTCACCAGCGGGCGCTGGTTGATGCAGGTGGACTGGTTGGAGCGCTGGAACTTCTGCAGCGTGTAGATGTCCACGCCCGAGCGGCCCGCCTCGACCTCGCCGGTCGCGCGCACCACGATGCGCGCGGCGTCGACCTGATCGACCACGCCGACACGACGCGCCACGATGGCGGCGCCGGAGTCGCGCGCCACCGTCTCTTCCATGCCGGTGCCGACGAAGGGCGCCTCCGCCTTCACCAGCGGCACGGCCTGGCGCTGCATGTTCGATCCCATCAGCGCGCGGTTGGCGTCGTCGTTCTCCAGGAAGGGAATGAGCGAGGCCGCCACCGAGACCAGCTGCTTGGGACTCACGTCCATCAGCGTGATCTGGTCGCGCATCGCCATCAGGAACTCGCCGCCCTGGCGCGACGAGACGATCTCCTCAACGAAGCGCATGTCGTCGGTCAGCTCGGCGTTGGCCTGCGCGACCGTGTGCTTCTGCTCCTCCATCGCCGAGAGATAGACGACCTCGTCGGTCACCACGCCGTCGATCACCTTGCGGTAGGGCGTCTCGATGAAGCCGTACTTGTTCACCCGCGCGAAGGTGGCGAGCGAGTTGATCAGGCCGATGTTCGGCCCCTCCGGCGTCTCGATCGGGCAGATGCGGCCATAGTGCGTCGGGTGCACGTCGCGCACCTCGAAGCCAGCGCGCTCACGGGTGAGCCCGCCCGGCCCGAGCGCCGAGACGCGCCGCTTGTGCGTGACTTCGGAGAGCGGGTTGGTCTGGTCCATGAACTGCGACAGCTGCGACGAGCCGAAGAACTCGCGCACCGCGGCGACCGCGGGCTTCGCGTTGATGAGGTCGTTCGGCATCACCGTGGACACGTCCACGCTCGACATCCGCTCCTTGACCGCCCGCTCCATGCGCAGCAGGCCGACGCGGTACTGGTTCTCCAGCAGCTCGCCGACCGAACGCACGCGCCGGTTGCCGAGATTGTCGATGTCGTCGACCTCGCCCTTGCCGTCCTTCAGCCCGACAAGCTCCTTGACGACCGCCAGGATGTCCTCGCGCCGCAGCGTCGTCTGGGTATCGGGCGCGTCGAGATCGAGGCGCATGTTGAGCTTCACGCGTCCCACCGCCGACAGGTCGTAGCGGTCGGGGTCGAAGAACAGGCCCTCGAACAGCGCATCGGCCGTCTCGCGCGTCGGCGGCTCGCCGGGCCGCATGACGCGGTAGATGTCGGCGAGCGCCTGGTCGCGCTCCTCCGCCTTGTCGGCCTTCAGCGTGTTGCGCATCCAGGGGCCGGTGTTGACATGGTCGATGTCGAGCAGCTCGAGCGTCTCGATGCCGGCCGTGTCCAGCACCTCCAAATTCTCGGCGTCCAGCTCGTCGCCGGCTTCGACATAGATCCGGCCGGTCTTCTCGTCGATCAGGTCGCGCGAGACATAGCGGCCGAAGATCTCCTCGGTCGGGATCAGCAGGCGATCAAGCCCGTCCTTCTTCGCCTTGGTCGCGGCGCGTGGCGTGACCTTGGCGCCGGCCGGAAACACGACCTCTCCCGTCGCGGCGTTCGCCACGTCGTAGAGCGGCTTCTGCCCGCGCCAGTTCTCCGAGACGTAGGGGATCTGCCACCCACCCTCGCCGCGTTCGTAGGTCACGGTGTCGTAGAAAATGTCGAGGATCTCCTCGGCCGACAAGCCCAACGCGTAGAGCAGCGTCGTCACCGGCAGCTTGCGCTTGCGGTCGATGCGGACGTTGACGATGTCCTTGGCGTCGAACTCGAAGTCGAGCCACGACCCGCGATAGGGGATCACGCGTGCGGCGAAGAGGTACTTGCCCGACACGTGGGTCTTGCCCTTGTCGTGATCGAACAGCACGCCCGGCGAGCGGTGCATCTGGCTCACGATGACGCGCTCGGTCCCGTTGATGATGAAGGTGCCGTTGTCCGTCATGAGCGGCATGTCGCCCATATAGACGTCCTGCTCCTTGATATCGATCAGGCTCTTGGCCTCGGTGTTCGGATCGACCTCGAACGCGTGCAGGCGCAGCGTCACCTTCATCGGCGCGGCGTAGGTGATGCCCCGCTTGCGGCACTCGTCGGTGTCGAACTTCGGGTCCTCGAGCTGGTAGTTGTCGAAGTCGAGAAAGGCGGTGCCCGCGAAATCCTGGATCGGGAAGACGGAGCGCAGCGTCTTCTCCAAACCGGAGACATAGTCGCTGTCCGGGTCCGACCGCAGGAACTGCTCGTAGCTCTCGCGCTGCACCTCGATCAGGTTCGGCATCTCGGAGACTTCGTGGATGTCGCCGAACAGCCGCCGGATGCGCCGCTTGGACGTGCCGGTCTGCAGGTTCTTGGTCTTGGGGGTGCGGGTGGGAGCCTTGGTCGCCATGGGTGCTTGTGTCGCCTCGCCGTCGTATGAACCGGGTGCGCGGAAAACGCCGAACGCTGCTCGCTCCCGGGAGGGGAACGGCAGTGCCGGCGGCTGATGAAACCCAAACCGTCCATGCGGAGGCGCGCTGCGCGACGGCGCACCCTGTCTCGATCGGTGTAAGAATTGACGATGTAGGGGTTGGGTGGGGGGTGGTCAAGGGGTGTGTCGGACGTGCAACTTCGCAGACAACCTCGCTAAGCAACATGCCTCTTGCCGATATTCAGTAATAAGCTTATCGCGATTCGGCAGGAGGACGCCATGCCGAAACGATCGCCCAGCCTGCTTTGGACCACCCGCTCCATCCTGAAGGTGCTCACTGTCCTGAACATCGTGATGGGCATCGCCTTCACAGGCGTGCTCGGATTGACGGTTCTCAGGCAGGACCTGTGGTTGCAGCGAGTCGACGGCGGGCCGGACGATCCCGCCACTCTCCTGTTCTGGATCCGGGTCGTCCTGCTCATCGGGATCGCAGTTGCCCCCCTCGCCCACCTTCTATTCACACGGCTGAACGCGATCGTGCGATCGGTCGAGACCGGCTCGCCCTTCACCGCCGCCAACGCGGTGCGGCTGAAAGCGATCGCCTGGGCGGTGCTCGCCATCCAGATTCTGGATTTGGGGTTCGGCCTCGCGAGCGTCCAGACCGCGCGGGCCGGCGAGTTCATCGGCTGGAGCCCTGGTCTGACCGGCTGGCTCGCCGTCCTCCTGCTCTTCGTGCTTGCCCGGGTATTCGAACGAGGGTCCGCCATGGAAGACGAACTGGCGGGCACGGTCTGATGCCGATCCGCGTCGAACTCGACGAGCTTCTTTACCAGCGCCGCATGACGCTCACCGAACTGTCGGAGCGGGTCGGAATCACCCTCGCCAACCTGTCGGTCCTCAAGACCGGCAAGGCCAAGGCGATCCGCTTCACAACGCTCGACGCGATCTGCCGAGAGCTGGAGTGCCAGCCGGGCGACCTGCTGGCCCATGATCCCACTCAAGATGGAGGTGACCATGATTGACGCGATAAAGGCGGTCTATGGCCGCGCGGGCCGCTACGCGCTCTTGTGTCCGCTCTTGTTCCTGGTTCCGGTCGCATTCGAGATTGCGCAGCACGTGATCGAACTGCAGCTCGGCTTGTATCGGAGCCGCGAGGCGATGATTGCGGCCGAGGCGGCCCCAGCGCGGATGGTGATGGGCCACTTCAAGGTCATCGCGCTTTTCCTGACCGGTTACTGGGCGATGCGGTTCGTGGCGTTCGGAAACGATCCTGTCGCCGCGAGAACTGTCGACGGGAAGGCGGTTCGCCTGTTCCTACCCGTGATGGCTTGGGGACTGCTCTGGCTGGTTCTGCTTCAGGACGGCCCCCTGCTGGCCGCCGAACTGGACTGGCCCAAGCGTGCAGTGTCCATCGGACTCCTGGCGACCTTTTTCGTCACCTTTCTGTTCGAGCCGTGCCTGGCCGCTTGGAAGACCGCCGCTCCCGTTGGCAACGGCAGGATCGGCTTCGTGCGTTCGATCCGACTGATGCGTGGGAACTATCTGTGGGCACTCGGCCTGTCGCTGCTGATCGTCATGCCACTGATGGTGATCCATTACGGTCTCGCCTTCGCAGCATTGGGCAGATCGCCTCTCATGTCGTGGAGCATCATGGCCGTCGACTCGGCACTGGCCGGTTTCATGGGTGCCGCAATGACGATCACCAACTACGTCATCGCCCGGCGTGTGACAGACGCACATTCCATCGAACTGATGCCGGAGAGCTTGCCCGCAGCCGATCGACGAGTCAGTCTCCCAATTGCGCTCAACGTAATCAGATAAAAGGAAGGGACGGTCCTCCCATCGGGAGAGCCGCCCCTTCGTGGTCGCCGGACCCCGGCTCCAAGTCCGGGGTGACGGTCAGCGCGGGACCGCGCCGACCGTCACTTGAGCTCGACGGTCGCGCCGGCCTCTTCCAGGCGCTTCTTCAGCTCCTCGGCCTCGGCCTTGCTGATGCCTTCCTTGACGGCCTTGGGCGCGCCCTCGACCATCGCCTTGGCTTCGGTCAGGCCCAACTGGGTGATCGCGCGGACCTCCTTGATGACGTTGATCTTCTTGCCGCCGTCGCCGGTCAGGATCACGTCGAACTCGGTCTGCTCCTCCTCGGCGGCGGCGGCGGGCCCGGCCGCCGGTCCGGCGGCCGCGACGGCGGCGGCGGCGGAGACGCCCCACTTCTCTTCCAGCAGCTTGGAGAGGTCGGCCGCCTCCAGGACGGTCAGTTCGGAAAGCTGGTCCACCAGCGTGTTCAGGTCAGCCATGTTGTTGCTCCGTTTGATAGGGGTTCGGGTTCGTGTCGGTCGGACGCTTGGCCGTCAGGCGGCGTCCTTGGTGGCGTAGGCGTTGAACACCCGGGCGAGCTGGGCGCCCGGTGCCTGGGTGAGCTGGGCGAGCTTGGTCGCGGGCGCCACGATGAGCCCCACGATCTTGGCGCGCAGTTCGTCGAGCGAGGGGAGCGAGGCGAGCGCCTGGATCCCGCTGGCATCGAGCAGCTGCGTGCCCATGGCACCGCCCACGATCTCCAGCTTCTCGTTCGTCTTGGCGAAGTCGATCGCGACCTTGGCGGCCGCCACCGGATCGGGCGAGGTGGCGAGCGCCACCGGACCGACCAACAGGTCGCCCAGCTGCTCGTAGTCCGTGCCCTTGATGGCGATCTTCGCCAGCCGGTTCTTGGTCACCTTGTAGGTCGCGCCGGCCTCGCGCATCTTCTGGCGCAGGTCCGTCGATTGCGCGACGGTCAGGCCCAGATTGCGCGTGACGACGACCGCGCCGATGTCGGCGAAGGTCGCGTTCAGCGTCTCGACAAGCTCGTGCTTTTGCACGCGGTCCATGCCGGTCTCCTTCAGGCTCGGGCCGCTCCTGTCAGGGAGAGGCCGATACACAATGCCGCGCGAACCCTCGCGGGTCGCACGGCGGCGAATGTCCAAAGGGGAAAGGAGCGGACCGTGGCGATCCGAACGGCCCCTGCGAGAGGGAGCCGGCAAACTCATGTCCCCGTCTCGGCGGGAGATTAAGGGAGCGTGAAGCCCCCACCCACTGTCTCGGACGGCTGCCCCGAAGGGCGAGTGGGTGGTTAGCCGAGGGTGAGGCCGGATGCAAGGATGGGGGTCCCGGCCGACCCACCAAGCCTACCCCATCACCCCGGGGCCTGACCCGGGGCGACGGATAAGGAGAGTTAAGAATGGACTTGACTTTTGTGCCAAATAGGACAGCAAGGCGGACTCAGCTCCGACCCCCTCTCCCGGCGGGAGAGGGAGGAACCCGCTCGGCGACAGCCGAGGGTGACCGGCATTCCGGCCGCTCGTCACCCTCACCCTTCCGGCGCTTCGCGCCTCCCTCCCTCTCCCAAGGGGAGAGGGAACAGCGCGAAAACACGCTGCAGGATCGTCAACTTGTTCATGCTTGGCCCCGGTTTCCTGAACAGGAAGCCGGTCTTGTCATGTCCGCGCCCGCCGAACGCGGAGGCCGTCAGACCGCCGACAGCTCGCTCACGTCCAGCTTCAGCCCCGGACCCATGGTGGTCGTCACCGCCGCCTTCTTCAGGTACTTGCCCTTGGCGCCCGACGGCTTGGCCTTGACGATCGCATCCACGAACGCATCCATGTTGGCGCGCAGGTCCTCGGCGGCGAAGCTGGTCTTGCCGATGCCGGCGTGGATGATCCCCGCCTTTTCGACCCGGTATTCGATCTGGCCGCCCTTGGCCGCCTCGACCGCCTGGGTGACGTTGGGCGTCACCGTGCCGAGCTTCGGGTTGGGCATCAGGCCCTTCGGCCCCAGCACCTTGCCCAGCCGCCCGACCACGCCCATCATATCGGGCGTCGCGATGACCCGGTCGAAGTCCGAGCGACCCTCCTGAATCTCGGTCATCAGGTCGTCGTCGCCCACCACCTCGGCGCCGGCGGCGCGCGCCTCGTCCGCCTTGTCGCCGCGCGCGAACACCGCCACGCGCACCGACTTGCCGGTGCCCTTGGGCAGCGTCACGACGCCGCGCACCATCTGGTCGGCATGGCGCGGATCGACGCCCAGGTTGAGCGCGACCTCGACCGTCTGGTCGAACTTGGCCGTGTCCAGCTCCTTCAACAGGCCGATCGCCTCGTCGACGCCATAGAGCTTCTCGCGGTCGATCCTGGCCGCGACGGCCTTTTGCTTTTTCGTATCAGCCATGTCGTCAGCCCTCCACAACCTGAAGACCCATCGAGCGCGCGGAGCCCTCGATGATCTTCGTCGCCTGCTCCGCCGTGTTGGCGTTCAGGTCCTTCATCTTCGTCTCCGCGATCTCGGCGAGCTGGCTGCGCTTGATCGTGCCCGCGGACTCCTTGCCCGGCTCCTTCGATCCCGATTTGATCTTGGCCGCCTTCTTGATCAGATAGCTGGCCGGCGGCGTCTTCGTCTCGAAGGAAAAGGAGCGGTCGGCGTAGACCGTGATCCTGGTGGGGATCGGCGTCGTCTTTTCGAGGTCCTGGGTGGCGGCGTTGAACGCCTTGCAGAACTCCATGATGTTCACGCCGCGCTGGCCCAGCGCAGGCCCGATCGGAGGCGACGGGTTCGCGGCGCCGGCGGGCACCTGCAGGTTGATGTAACCGGTGATCTTCTTTGCCATGTCTCACTCTTTCTCAAGTTTAGCGGTTCGAACGACCCGAAGGTCTCCCGCAGCTCTTCCTCTCCCACCGGGAGAGGATACGAAGCCTTGCTCGCTTGCGAGCTAAGGCGAAGTTGGTGAGGGTGACTTGCGTCTATCCGCTCACCCTCACCCTTCCGGCGCGGACGCGCCTCCCTCCCTCTCCCGACGGGAGAGGGATTATTTCGACAGCTCCACCTGGTCGAACTCCAGCTCCACCGGGGTGGCGCGGCCGAAGATGGAGACCGAGACCTTGACCCGGCTGCGCTCGAAGTCGAGTTCCTCGACCACCCCGGTGAAGGTGGCGAACGGCCCTTCCAGCACCTTGACTCCGTCGCCGATCTCGTAATCGACCTTGATCTGCTGCTTCGGCGCCGCAGCCGCCTCCTCCTTGGTGTTGAGGATGCGCGCGGCCTCGGCCTCGCTGATCGGCTGGGGCTTGCCGTTGGTGCCCAGGAATCCCGTCACCTTCGGCGTGTTCTTGACCAGGTGGTAGACGTCGTCCGTCATGTCCAGCTTGGCGAGCACATAGCCGGGGAAGAACTTGCGCTCCGACTGCACCTTCTTGCCGCGCCGCACCTCGGTCACGGTCTCGGTCGGCACCTCCACATCCTCGACCAGCGGCGCCAGGTTCAGGCGCTGGGCGTCGGCGAGGATCTGCTCGCGCACCTTGTTCTCGAAGCCCGAATAGGCGTGGATGATGTACCAGCGTGCCATGGATGGGTGCCGTCGATCCTGTGTGGGCCGCTCAGGAGAGCAGGCTGAGGAGGGCCTTCACGGCGCGACCGAAGATCGAATCCGTGAGGAAGAAGAAGGACGCCAGCAGCACGGTCATGACGACCACCATCACCGTGGTCATCACCGTCTCGCGCCCGGTCGGCCAGACGATCTTGGCCGACTCGGCCTTGACCTGGTTCACGAACTCGCCGGGGGAGGGCCGTGCCACGAAATCATCTCACCTTGCTAGTGTCGCCGAAGCACGGGACGCGACGGTGCGCCCGGCGCTCACCCCTGCGCCGACTGTCTGGTCGTCCGATGGGATGGAAGCGTCGGGCCTTAGCGCCGGCGGCGGGCGCTGTCCAGCGTGGCAGGAGTGGAGGGACTCGAACCCACGGCCCTCGGTTTTGGAGACCGATGCTCTACCAACTGAGCTACACTCCTGTGCCGGGGCCGGAGTTAGGGCGAGCCGGGAGGGAAGGCAAGCTGGTCAGCCCTTCAGCCAGCCCTGCTCCCGATACCAGCCCGCCGTCTCCTTCAGTCCGCGTCGCGTGGGGATTCGCGGCCGCCACCAACCGGCCGGGACCGCCGCCTCGGCGCGGCTGACCCAGTCGGGGTGGGCGAGGTAGCCGGCGCGGTCAGGCGTCAGCTTGGCCCCCGAGCGGCGGAGCAGCCGGTCGGCCCGGGCGGCCAGCGCGAGCGCCCGGGCGGGAGCGTGGACCACCGTCACCCGGCGACCGACCGCCCAGCCGATCGCGGTGGCGAGGCTGGCGTGGCTCCAGCCGCCGAGCTCTCCGTCGTCGGGTTCGAAGGTCCGGCCTGCCGCCTCCGCACCCCTGTCGGTCAGCGTCAGCAGCAGGGCGGCGAGGTCGTCGACATGGATCACCGAACCGCGCCCCTTCGGCGGCATCAGCACCACGCCGCGCCGCGCCATGCGGAACAGGTCGAGCATCTCGGTGTCGCCGGGGCCGTAGACCGCCGGTGGTCGCACGATCGTCCAGTCCAGGCCGGACAGCCGCACCTCGCGCTCCGCGTCGCATTTGGTGCGGCCGTAGTCCGACAGGTCGGGTTCGCGCGCCGCCAAAGTGGACACATGGACGAGCGCCCCCACCCCGCTCTTCCGCGCCGCCGCCACGACCGCTGCGGTGCCGTCCACGTTGCCCAGTCGGAAGGCCGCCGGGTCCGCCGCCTTGACCACGCCGGCGACGTGGATGACGGCGTCCGCCTTCGCCATCAGCCGGTCGAGCGCGTCGGGTCGGTCGAGTGCGCCGTCCACCCAGCGCACGCCGTCGCGGGGTGACTGGGGACGGCGGGTCAGCGCGTCCACCGTGTGGCCGGCGGCGAAGGCCGCGTCGAGCAGCCGACCGCCCACGAAGCCCGTGGCGCCGGTGACTGCGAGGCGGGTCACGCTCCACTCCCCTCCCTGCAAGGGAGGGGTCGGGGGTGGGTGCGAGCGACAGCGAGCTGCCGCACCGCTCCTCGCAAGCTCGGCTTCACCTTCGCCACCCACCCCTTGATCCCCTCCCTTGCAGGGAGGGGAAGCCGATCGGTCACGGCCGCCACTCGTCCGCATCCTCCACCCGCTCCGCCCCTCGGACGACCCGCTCGAGCAGCGCGTCGAGCACCGTGTCCACACCGCCGCCGGTCGCGCCGGAGAGGGGCAGCACGGCGGCCGCGCCGGCCTCCTCGAGCGCCGCCGTCAGCTCGGCCACCCGCGCCTCGTCCAGCAGGTCGACCTTGTTCAGCCCGACGACCTGCGGCTTGTCCGACAGGTCCGCGCCATAGGCCTCCAGTTCCGCGTTCACCGTCGCCCAGGCCGTCAGCGGGTCGTCGCCGGCCGCGTCCACCAGGTGCAGCAGCACCTGGCAGCGTTCGATATGGCCCAGGAAGCGGTCACCGACCCCCGCGCCCTCGGCCGCGCCCTTGATCAGGCCGGGGATGTCGGCCACCACCAGCTCGCGGCCCCGGTGGCGCACCACGCCCAGCTTGGGCGCCAGCGTCGTGAAGGGATAGGCGCCGACCTTCGCCTTGGCGTTGCTGACCGCGTTCAGGAAGGTCGACTTGCCCGCATTGGGAAGCCCCACCAGCCCAACATCCGCCAAGAGCTTGAGGCGCAGCCAGACCGACAGCTCCCGCCCCGGCTCACCCGGCTGGTGCTGGCGCGGCGCGCGGTTGGTCGAGGTCTTGTACGACGCGTTGCCCCGCCCGCCGAGCCCGCCCTCCAGCAGGACCAGCCGCTGGCCCACCATCGCCAGGTCGGCGATCAGCGAGCGCTCCTCGTCGTCGGCCAGGATCTGGGTGCCGGCGGGCACGCCGATCACCACGTCGTCGCCGCCCGCCCCCGTGCGGTCCGCGCCCGCCCCGCCGCCACCGCGAGCCGCCTTGAAATGCTGGGTGTAGCGAAAGTCGATCAGCGTGTTCAGGCCCGCCACCGCCTCGAACACCACATCGCCGCCGCGCCCGCCATTGCCGCCGTCGGGGCCGCCATATTGCAGGTACTTCTCGCGGCGGAACGACACCGCGCCGGGGCCGCCCGCGCCGGACTTGATGTGGATCTTGGCCTGGTCGAGGAAGTGCATGGGGGCCTGTTAGCGGGGGTGGCGGTGGAGCGCCAATTGGCGCCTGGAGCCCTCTCCCGCTTGCGGGAGAGGGTTGGGTGAGGGTGGCGAGCCGCAGGCTCGCGCGCTCCCTGCGGGAGCGCCACCCCTCATCCAACTCCGCCTAGCCGCTAAAGCGGCAAGGCTCCGTATCCTTCTCCCCTCGACGAGGGGAGAAGGTCAGGCGGTGCCCAGCGTATGCTCCATCAGCGCCGTCGCCATCGCGCGCGCCGCCTCGCGGCCCAGTTCCAGCGCCTGGGCCATGGGCGCGCCCAGCAGCGAGTCGCCCATCGCCATCAGCACCAGCAGCAGCGTGTCGCGGCGCATCGCGCCCTCGTCCTGGCCCTCAGGTCCCAGTTCGTCCACAAGGTCGTGGACCGCCTGGATGATCGGGTCGAGCGCGTCCTCGTTGCCCGACACCATCATCCAGCTGGCCAGCGCGCCCGCCCCGTCACGATCGAAGGCGTCGAACACCAGGTCCACGATCGCGCGCGCGTCCCCCTGCCCCGTCCGCTGGGCGCGCACGGCGGCCGCGATGGTGGCGCAGACCTGCTCGGCCATCGACTTGGCCAGCGCCTTTTGCAGCCCCGCCGCGCTGCCGAAATGGTGGAGCAGGTTGGCGTGCGTGCGCCCGATCCGCCCCGACACGGCCTTGAGCGTCACCGCCTGCGGCCCCGCCTCGATCAGCAACGCACGCGCGGCGTCCAGCGCCGCGGTGCGGCTGGCTTCGGGGGAGAGGCGGCGGGCAGCTATTGACATGAGTGTCAGTAAGGGTCAGGTCTCATGTCCCAATCTCTAGTGCAGAGGTCCCCGATGTCCACCGCCACCCTGCGACGCGACCCGACCCCCACCGATTTGTCGATTACGCCGCGCGACGTGCGCTTCGCCCGCGGACGCGCCCAGGACCGCTGGTGGCTGGGCGGCGACCCGATCGGGTCCGCCTATCACAACGCGCTCTCCATCACCTTTCCGCGTGGCGAGGCGTATTTCGTGGAGTCGGTGAAGGCGTTCCGCGACTGCACGCCCGACAAGCTGCGCCGCGAAATCCGTGCGTTCTCCCTGCAGGAGGTGATGCACAGCCGCGAGCACCTGGCGTTCAACACCCGCGTGTCCGACGCCGGCTACGAGATCGCCCATCTGGAGCAGGCGGTGATCGACTCGCTCGCCAAGACCGAGGGGCGCCCGCGTATCCTGGACCTGGCCGTCACCATGGCGCTGGAGCACTACACCGCGACGATGGCGCACCAGATGCTCAAACGCCCGGAGGTGTTCGCCGGGGCCGACGCGGAGCTGGCGAACCTGTGGCGCTGGCACGCGATCGAGGAGGTCGAGCACAAGGGCGTCGCCTACGACACCTGGATGCACGCGACCCGCGACTGGAGCCGGTGGAAACGCTGGAAGGTCAAGGCGATCATGATGCTGGTCGTGACCAGGAACTTCTGGACCGCCCGGACCAAGGCGACGCTCGACCTGCTGGCGCAGGACGGGATCACGGGGTGGCGGGCGAAGTGGGGCCTGTTCCGCTATCTGATGCTCAGGCCCGGCGTGGTGCGGCGCATCCTGCCCGCCTGGGCCGCCTATTTCCTGCCCGGCTTCCACCCCTGGAACGAGGACGACCGCCACCTGATCCAGCTCGCCGAGAGCGAGTATCAGGCGGCGCTGCTGCCTGGCGGGCGACTGCTGGAGGTGCCGGAGGATGAGGGCGAAGTGCTGGCGGCGGGATGATGCGTGATAGCCCTCTCCCCCAAGCGGGAGAGGGTTGGGTGAGGGTCTTCTTTCTTCGTCCTTGCTTTCAAAGACCCTCACCGCTGCGACGAGGCGGCAAGCCGCCTAGTCTCGCTCCTCTCCCGCTTGCGTGAGAGGGCTGAGGATGGGCTCACGCCACCCACTCCCACGCCACGAACGGCACTTCCCCGCCCCGTGCCAGGCTGTGGCGCGTCCCGTCCACCCCCGTCGGCCGGAACCCCGCCTTGGCGAGCACGCGGCCCGAAGCAGGGTTGTCGGCGAAGTGACCGGAGGCGAGGCGCCTCAACCCGAGAGTGTCGCGGGCAAAGGCCATCATGGCGCGCGCCGCCTCCGTGGCGTAGCCCCGGCCCCAGGCCGGCGGGGTCAGCCAGTAGCCGAGTTCCACCTCGTCCAAATCCAACAAGCCGACGCCGCCTAAGATCGCGCCCGTATCGCGGAGCGTGATCAGCGGTTCGGGGCGCTCGGCTGGCTTGGGCCGCGCCAGCCACCCCTGTGCGTGGTCAAGCGTGTAGGGCCAGGGCAGCCGCCCCAGCATCCGCGCCACGTCCCAATGGGCGATGGCGGCGGTCAGCTCGGCCGCGTCGGCGGAGGTGCCGGGGCGGAGCGTCAGGCGGTCGGTGTGGAGGGGGGACATCGGGGCGACTGTGGGTGGGGCGGCGGGTCGTCGTCAATATGGGGACGGAACGGTCGCCCTCACCCCGTTCCTCTCCCGACGGGAGAGGGGGCGCTGTCGCAAGTGAGTCAAATCCCTCTCCCGTCGGGAGAGGAACGGAGGCGCGGAACGCGCCGGAAGGGTGAGGGTGACGGACACCCCCGACCCTCACTCCGCCGGAACGGCCTCCGCCAGCGGGTCGATCGCCGCGTAGGTGCGGCCCTTCAGGCCCTTGTGGAAGCGCACGCGGCCCTCCAGCAGCGCGAAGAGCGTGTGGTCCTTGCCCATGCCCACACCCGCCCCGGGATACCATTTGGTGCCGCGCTGGCGGATGATGATGTTGCCGGGGATCACGGCCTCGCCGCCGAATTTCTTGACGCCCAGCCGCTTGCCCGCCGAGTCGCGACCGTTGCGAGACGAGCCGCCTGCTTTCTTGTGTGCCATGGTTCAGTGGGCCTCCTTCAGCCCGGCTTTTCTTCGTTGACCGACGGCGTGTCGGTCGGGGCCTGCTGGACGACGGGACGGTCGGTCTCGGCCAGCGGCTTCTCCTCGGTGGCCTGCTCGGTCAGCTTGGACGCGGCGGCTTCGGCCGGGGTGAACTCCGTCTCGGGTGCGGGCGTCGCCTTCGCCTCCACCTTAGCCGGCTCCGTCTCGTCGCCGACGCTGACGATCTTCAGGATCGTGTGCTGCTGGCGGTGGCCGGCCTTGCGGCGGTAGTTGTGGCGGCGGCGCTTCTTGAACACGACGACCTTGTCGGCGCGCGCCTGGGCGATGACCTCCGCCTCCACCGCGACCGCACCGCCGACATCGCCGCCGGTGCCCGACAGCAGCACGTCGTCCAGCGTGATCCTGGCCCCCGCCTCCCCAGCCAGCTTCTCGACGACGATGCGGTCCCCCGGAGAGACGCGATACTGCTTTCCGCCGGTGCGGACGATGGCGAACATGGGGCGAACCTTCGAATGAAATGGAACGGGCGCGCGGAAGGTGGACTCCGGCACGCGACCGGAGCCTCCTAAGCGGCCCCTCGGCCGCTTGTCAACGAGGGCCGGATCAGTGTCTCAGGCGGCTGCGCAGGCGGTAGCGGCCATCGGCGAAGGCGTCGAACAGGGCGCCGATCGCCGGATGGTCGACGGGCTCGTCCTCCTCGTCGGGCACGAGGTTGCCCTGGGAGACATAGGCGACGTAGCTGCCCTCCCCATTCTCGGCGAGCAGGTGGTAGAAGGGCTGGTCGCGGTCCGGACGGATCGCCTCGGGGATGGCGTCCCACCACTCCTCGGAATTGGCGAACACCGGGTCGATGTCGAACACGACGCCGCGGAAGGGGAACATCCGGTGGCGCACCACGTCGCCGATCGCGAAGCGCGCGTGCGCGACAGGCGGCGTGCCCGACGGCGGGGGGTTCACATGGTGGATGAAGGGCTGGTCCATGTCCGCCAATGTAGCGCGCGGCGACCGGGCGGCAAGCGGCCCCTTGGCAAGGCGCGGCACGCGGGCTAGTGCGCGGCGTTCGCCCGAGCGGGTCAGCCCGCTCGCCCGATCTCGCGGGAGAGGTGCCGGAGTGGTCGAACGGGGCGGTCTCGAAAACCGCTGTGCCCTTGCGGGTACCGTGGGTTCGAATCCCACCCTCTCCGCCACGGACGCTCATTTTCTAGCTTCCAAACACCCCTGAAAAGCCCTAAAAACCGCCAGTTTTCAGCTCTGGTGGTGTCCGGGCCTGTCCACGGTCATCCACCCTTTTCCCACCACGGTGGTGGGAAAAATGGTGGGCTGGAAGTTCGGAGGACGCATGGGGAACCTAACTTTTTCGCGGGTGAAGTCGCTCTCAGAGCCGGGCCGCTATACGGACGGTGACGGGCTGATGCTGAACATCGCGGCAGGAGGCGCGAAGAGCTGGATGCTGCGTGCACGCGTCGATGGCAAGCGCCGCGACATTGGTCTCGGTTCTCTCAAGGTGGTGACACTGGCCGAAGCGAGGGAGAAGGCGCACGACTTCCGCCGCCAGATCGCCCAGGGCATCGACCCGGTGGCCGAGAAGAGGAAGGCGAAGGAGGAGGTCCCCACCTTTCGGGACGCCGCCCTGCGCGTCCATGAGGAGCAGAAGGCGACCTGGAAGAACGGCAAGCATCAGGCGCAGTGGATCAGCACGCTGGAGAGCTACGCCTTTCCTTTCCTGGGCGACCTGCCGGTGAACGAGATCGAAGGCCCCCTCATCCGCAAGGCGCTGTTGCCGATCTGGCTCTCCAAGCCGGAGACGGCCCGGCGCGTGCGCCAGAGGATCGGAGCCGTGCTGGACTGGAGCTACCTCAACGGCTTTCGTGCGAGCGAGGCACCGATGCGGTCGCTCGCCAAGGGCTTGCCCCGCCAGCCGAAGAAGGACGGGCACTTCGCCGCTCTGCCCTACACGCAGGTGCCAGCGCTGATCGGCCGGCTGCGCGAGCGCTCCTCGGTTGGTCGCGTGGCATTGGAGGCGTTGATCCTGACCGCCGCCCGATCCGGCGAGATCAGGGGTGCCACCTGGAACGAACTCGATCTGGAGGCGGGCCTCTGGTCCGTTCCCGCCGCCCGCATGAAGATGGCGCGCCCGCACCTGGTCCCGCTCGCTCCGCAGGTGGTGGACGCCTTCACACGGGCACAGGCGTTCAGCGCACCCTGCACCGACCTCGTCTTTCCCGGACAGCAGCTCAAGCGGCCGATGTCCGACATGACACTCCTCAAGGTCATGCGCGACATGGAGACGGGGGTCACCGTCCACGGCTTCCGCTCCGCTTTCCGGGACTGGGTGGCGGAGGAAACGAACACGCCGGGCGAGGTCGCGGAGGCGGCACTCGCACACGCGGTGTCGAACAAGGTTGAGGCGGCGTACCGCCGCACCGACCTCCTTGAGAAGCGCCGCGCCCTCATGCGCCAGTGGGCCGACTTCTGCACGGGCAAGGTCGCCACCTCTGCTCCTGTAGAAGCGTCAGGCTGAGCCGCGCTGCACCAGTCGCCGCAAGCTGGCGACGCTCACCAGCGTGGACGCGCCGATCTTCACCGTCTCCACCTCCCCCGCCTTGATCAGCTCGTACAGCTTGGACCTACCGATGCCGGTGAGCTTCACCGCGACCGGAATGCGGACCGTGAGCGGCTCCAACGGCAGAGCGAGCTGAGCGAAGGACGGTGTATCTGTGTGGTCTTGGAGGCGGGAGCGGGGCATAACTAGCATGTCACGCCCTCCTTCCGCCGAGATCAAGCGCCATCCCGCTGTTGTAGCAGTGGCGGCGGAAGAAACGCGCGACCGGCGGTACAAGCCGATTGCTCGCAGGCCCTGCGGACCCGCTCCATTTGGCTTCCCGTCCAATTTTCCGGCAACCGCCCTGCCCATCGATGCATGTGCTTGCCCGGATGGAATGCGATGATCGAAATTGTGAAGTGGGCGCGACAGAGCACTTCGACTATGGAAGGCAAGATGAAAGGCGCGGCACCATGTGCGGCCTAAACGCTTGGGGTAGTTCGGGTTTCTACGGCACTAGGCATTTGGGCATGGTGCCACCCTGATGGCAGAAACGTCTGACTTGCGCCATCTTCAACGGCACCACCGGCCGAGCGGCTCTGCGGAAGGGTGTCGGCAGGACGTCAGTTTGCGGCCAAGTGGGGCTGTGGATCAGCGATCATCGGATCGTTCGGCCTGCCTACGTCGCTAGTCGTGCTCATCAAGCCCCTAGTGCCGCCGAACTCCGCACAAAAGCGTCATCACAGCGAAGGCACGGCACCATGCCTCCGGCGATGGTGCCGCCAAATGCGCAGCTCACCCAACCGTTTAAGGGGCACATGGTGCCGCCGCTTTTATCTTGCCCTCCTAATCGCATCACTTGGGGCAAGGCTAATCTAACCTGCATCCTACTTCTCCAACACTGTCCTGTCTAGCCGGTAGTACTCTGGAACGCGCTACAGCCTTCGCATCGCCTCATGGTGGTCCATGCACTCCTCCGGGCTCGGCTCGAAGCCGGCTCCATGCTGGTCCGAGAGAGGTCGGAATGGGCTAAGCACTCTAGCGGGTTCGCACTGCGACCCAGGCAAGATATCAGTCGTCCATCCCGACCCGCGACCCCACCACGGGGCACGCATCCGCTGCACGCGGATTCGGTCAGAAGCTGTCGTTCGACGCTCCTTTGTTCGGTTGCGAGAGTGTCACGGTCATGCAGCGACCACGACGGCCGGGCTCTCGATCGGTTGCTGGTCCGGAACGCTTCGGCGTCAGTCCGAAGTGCGCGCCGACCGTCTTCGATTTGCGGAACCGTGTCGGGTCATCGACAGCCGTCTTGAACGCCAGGGCCGTAATCGGGCCGACTCCCGGCACAGTCATGAACCGGCGGCAGACCTCGTCGCCGCGCACCGCCCTTACGATCTCCTTGTGCAGCCGACCGAACTCCTCGAGCAGCGTTCGCCGCACACCCAGCAAGGTGGCGACGAGCGCCGCGACGATGGGCGGAGCATCCGCCACCAGTTCGCGCGTGTGCGCTTCGAGACGTCCGCGACTGATCGGTCCGATGACGATCCCGAACGCCTTCAGCGCACCGCGCAGCTCGTTCTCCACGTCCAGGAACTTGCGCTTCAGAAGCCGTCGGCCGGACAGCAAGAAGCGGAGTTGCAGGCTGTCCTGGCTCTTCACATGCACGGCTCGGAACCAGCCCATGCGCATCATCTGAGCGATGCCGCGCGCGTCGTTGCGGTCGGTCTTGTTGCGCTGGGCGGAGAGCGCGCGTTGCATATGGATCGTCTCGATGACGATCGTCGGAAGCTCCAAGCGGAGCAGTTCGACGGCCAGCCAAGGCGAGAAGGCCTGCGCCTCCAATCCGACCCGCTCGATGCTGCCCGCCCACTCCTTGACCGCAAGCCGGATCGCCTCGGGATCGGTGGCCGCCTTGCACTCCTTGAGCACGACACCCTGGGGATCGACGACGCAGATACTCGTCGAGTCCATCGACACATCCAGTCCGACATACACGTTCATGGCAAGCTCCCGGTCAGTGTGGCGGCCACTCACGGTGACCCGGATCCACCCTGTCCCAAGCTCCTGCGACGGCAAGCCGGTCGGTGCCGATCCGGCGCGATTACCGGCCAGCCCTCCAGATTAGCCCCTCTTTCGCCTGCTTCGCCCGATCCCTCCGCACGCCAACTCTTTCCAGGCTGCTACTCGAAGAGAGTATCCGATTACCGAAAAGATCAAACGCCATTTCGGCGGGGAACGCCGGGGTTGGCCGGAAGCGGATGGTCCGGTAGTCGGTAAGCAAGGCGGGGAAGCTGCCGTTCTTTATTATTATCGAAAACGGTCTCGTCAGACCGACCGGTGCACGGGCCTGCAGTCCCCGGTTTCGGTCCACGCATTCGTGAAGGTAGCAATGTTACTTCCACGGCCTCCCGCCATCGGCTTGCCCATTTATGTCCGCGCTCCCGTGAAGGGAGCGACGCGGGCGCGCTGTTCGCGTCGATGCCGGACACGAAGTTTCGATCCACGCTCCCGTGAAGGGAGCGACCGCGCGCCGCGATGGCCTTGTCGATGGCCTCTCGTTTCGATCCACGCTCCCGTGAAGGGAGCGACACCCGGTCGAACATAGCGACGGTGTTGCGTCTCAAGTTTCGATCCACGCTCCCGTGAAGGGAGCGACCCGCGCACGCGCCGGGAACCGACGAGTTCTGGCAGGTTTCGATCCACGCTCCCGTGAAGGGAGCGACTCCCATCGAGGTGGGTGCCGTCGGCGTAGGTGAGGTTTCGATCCACGCTCCCGTGAAGGGAGCGACCGTCGGATTGCCGGGCAGTCAGTGGCCCGCGAAGGTTTCGATCCACGCTCCCGTGAAGGGAGCGACCGGACAGGTCCGACGATCTGTCGTCATAGAGGAGTTTCGATCCACGCTCCCGTGAAGGGAGCGACGCGGACGCCTCCAAGTTGGGGAGCGCGGGGTCAAGTTTCGATCCACGCTCCCGTGAAGGGAGCGACGACCGCATGCAGCGCGACGCCGTGCTGATCGAGTTGTTTCGATCCACGCTCCCGTGAAGGGAGCGACGGGGCGTTAGCGTCCGGTCCCACGTCGTTTGCCTGTTTCGATCCACGCTCCCGTGAAGGGAGCGACCGGTCGCGCCCACGGGCAGCGCGCCGTTGAAGCGGTTTCGATCCACGCTCCCGTGAAGGGAGCGACTTTCACTGGATCGGACACAACACGGGCTTGGACGAGTTTCGATCCACGCTTCCGTGAAGGGAGCGACCCGTGCTGGTGCTGGAAGGCCCCCAGGGCATCAAGTTTCGATCCACGCTCCCGTGAAGGGAGCGACGCGTGCCAATAACGTTGCCGGTGCCAGTAAGGGGGTTTCGATCCACGCTCCCGTGAAGGGAGCGACGCGAGGCGGTGACCGCCGTCCAGATGCCTTGGAAGTTTCGATTCACGCTCCCGTGAAGGGAGCGACGCCGCCAGGACCGCGTTGGTCAGGTCCAGCCCGTGTTTCGATCCACGCTCCCGTGAAGGGAGCGACCCCCGCCCGTCAGTGCTATGCGCCGATCTTGAGGGTTTCGATCCACGCTCCCGTGAAGGGAGCGACCGGACAGGTCAGGCATCGTCTCACTCCCAAAGGTTTCGATCCACGCTCCCGTGAAGGGAGCGACACCACCGCGCCCTTCAGGTTCTCCATCTGGCCCTTGTTTCGATCCACGCTCCCGTGAAGGGAGCGACGAGCCGGCCGTCGTCTGGACGTCAGGCGACGAGGGGTTTCGATCCACGCTCCCGTGAAGGGAGCGACATGTCGGCCACCATCAGCACCACCACCTTGGCTGTTTCGATCCACGCTCCCGTGAAGGGAGCGACCATCGGTCAGCCCGGCGCGGCACAAGTGGGTGATGTTTCGATCCACGCTCCCGTGAAGGGAGCGACGACCAGCCCGTCGAGCGAGAGCGGGTGGCGGAAGTGGTTTCGATCCACGCTCCCGTGAAGGGAGCGACGACGTTCTCCGCGCGCACCCACCAACCGTCGTCTTGTTTCGATCCACGCTCCCGTGAAGGGAGCGACACAGCGTTTGCTGGGAGGAGCACGAACACGCGGTGTTTCGATCCACGCTCCCGTGAAGGGAGCGACCTCGAAGCGGGTGAGGTCGTAGCCACGTAACAGCGTTTCGATCCACGCTCCCGTGAAGGGAGCGACCGAGCGGCACGCGCATCGCCTCCCCGCGTTCGGGTTTCGATCCACGCTCCCGTGAAGGGAGCGACGCGGTTCAGTTCCACGTCGTGCCCGCTGGGCGTGTTTCGATCCACGCTCCCGTGAAGGGAGCGACCGCCGCCGTCGAAGCGGTTGGTGTCGGCAGACAGGTTTCGATCCACGCTCCCGTGAAGGGAGCGACGTTGCAGGCGCGGCAGTTTCGTTGGCCAGACGGAGTTTCGATCCACGCTCCCGTGAAGGGAGCGACCGACGCGGCACACAAGGGCGCGCGGTTCCTGAGCGTTTCGATCCACGCTCCCGTGAAGGGAGCGACATCGGTCACTTTCCGGCGCACCGCGTCTATGTGGTTTCGATCCACGCTCCCGTGAAGGGAGCGACAGTGCGCCTCCCCGCGCGAATGCACTGGTGACGGGTTTCGATCCACGCTCCCGTGAAGGGAGCGACCATCTGCGCCGGCATCAGCGCCTGCACCGAAGCGTGGTTTCGATCCACGCTCCCGTGAAGGGAGCGACGATCGTGCTGCCCAAGGGGAGCGACCGCGAGAAGATGGTTTCGATCCACGCTCCCGTGAAGGGAGCGACCGGCCAGGAGATCAACGGAGGTAAAATCCTAGCGTTTCGATCCACGCTCCCGTGAAGGGAGCGACGACCCGCCTGACACTCCCCTACAAGCCCCAGGTGTTTCGATCCACGCTCCCGTGAAGGGAGCGACGTCCGGTCCAGTACGCCCTCATCGTCATGTCGGGGTTTCGATCCACGCTCCCGTGAAGGGAGCGACGTCTACGAAACGCGCGGCGTGCTGATGCTTGGCTGTTTCGATCCACGCTCCCGTGAAGGGAGCGACCTTCCGGTCGGGGGCCTTGCCGGTGAGGTCCCGGTTTCGATCCACGCTCCCGTGAAGGGAGCGACTCGGGGTGGGGAGGCAGGCGACCATCGAGCAGAAGTTTCGATCCACGCTCCCGTGAAGGGAGCGACGTCCGACACCCTGCGGCTGGCAACAATCGCCGAGTTTCGATCCACGCTCCCGTGAAGGGAGCGACCTTCGCCTTGTGGGACGACGACGGCTATGTCCTGTTTCGATCCACGCTCCCGTGAAGGGAGCGACGACGTCGGCACGGTAGCCGTTCACGCTGGTCCAGTTTCGATCCACGCTCCCGTGAAGGGAGCGACACCTGCGAGCAGACCGGCTTCCGTGTGATCGCCGGTTTCGATCCACGCTCCCGTGAAGGGAGCGACGGCACGGCCTCGCGATCCGGTTCGAGGTGGGGGAGTTTCGATCCACGCTCCCGTGAAGGGAGCGACGAGCCGGCCGTCGTCTGGACGTCAGGCGACGAGGGGTTTCGATCCACGCTCCCGTGAAGGGAGCGACCGCCATCGGGCGCAGGTTGCCCGCCGCGTCGAAGTTTCGATCCACGCTCCCGTGAAGGGAGCGACCGTATTCGCCGCCATGTTCACTATCACGGTCGCCGGTTTCGATCCACGCTCCCGTGAAGGGAGCGACTCGACCGGTGCGCTGTATTCAGACCCGACGTATCAGTTTCGATCCACGCTCCCGTGAAGGGAGCGACGAGCTTGGCTGCGCCGATCCTCGACGGAATCCAGTTTCGATCCACGCTCCCGTGAAGGGAGCGACCTGGACGTCCAGCAGGTCGGTGCCCGCGCCGTTGTTTCGATCCACGCTCCCGTGAAGGGAGCGACCCGCCAGCCAGGCGCGCCAGATGTCGGCCTTGTCGTTTCGATCCACGCTCCCGTGAAGGGAGCGACTCTCCAGGATCGCCGGTGATCGTCTCGAACTTGCTGTTTCGATCCACGCTCCCGTGAAGGGAGCGACCGCCCTTCTCCAGGCGACCCTTGGCGTCCTCGGCGTTTCGATCCACGCTCCCGTGAAGGGAGCGACCCGCGCGGGCCACCTTCTACGGCAACATGGTCCAGTTTCGATCCACGCTCCCGTGAAGGGAGCGACGCTGATCAGCGCGCTGGGGGTGGCGATGCGTGACATGTTTCGATCCACGCTCCCGTGAAGGGAGCGACCTGGCGACCGACGAGGCGGCGGCGCAGGTGTACAAGTTTCGATCCACGCTCCCGTGAAGGGAGCGACCTCTTGTAGGTGCCCCAGGTGCCGCCCCGGATCGTGTTTCGATCCACGCTCCCGTGAAGGGAGCGACGGCGTCCGCGCCGACCACGCCCGGCAGCACCACGTTTCGATCCACGCTCCCGTGAAGGGAGCGACTCAATCGGGGGTGAGACCCCATCCAAGTTGGGGTGTTTCGATCCACGCTCCCGTGAAGGGAGCGACTCTCAACATCCGGTCGGCCGACGATCCGGACGGGTTTCGATCCACGCTCCCGTGAAGGGAGCGACGCGACGGCGTGGTGGCTGGGTTCGACGGCAAGCTGTTTCGATCCACGCTCCCGTGAAGGGAGCGACCGCCAGCGGGCTGCCGAGCCGGGAGGTGATGTCGTTTCGATCCACGCTCCCGTGAAGGGAGCGACGACGATCAACGGCAAGTACCAGGATGAGGCGATGTTTCGATCCACGCTCCCGTGAAGGGAGCGACGATTGCGCGGCCCCGGCGTGACACTGCCGTCTGGCAGTTTCGATCCACGCTCCCGTGAAGGGAGCGACCTTTGTGGAGGGCCACATCATGAACGGAGCCAAGCTGTTTCGATCCACGCTCCCGTGAAGGGAGCGACGTCGAATGCCAGCACGCCGGCCTTCATGCTGAAGTTTCGATCCACGCTCCCGTGAAGGGAGCGACCGCCCTTGGCCATCACGCCGCTGCTACTCATGTTGTTTCGATCCACGCTCCCGTGAAGGGAGCGACAGCGGCTCGGTAAGCGGTTGGAACCAGTAAGGAAAGCCGTGGGTTCGCGCGAAGGTAGGCCTGCGGACACGCAACCTCCCCCGGTCGCTCCGTCATGCGCCTGCAACCTGTTGAATCGGTGACACCTTGACCTCTCGCGAACCATCGCCGTGGACACGGACCGCTTCACGTTCGCGCAGTCGCCCCTCAGAACACCAGCGGCCCATCCAAGTCCAACGCTGGCTTGGCCCCGATGTGCTCCACCCGGCGCTTGCCCTCCGCACCCAAGCGATAAAAGCGCAGGCTGTCGGTCCCCGAATCGATCTCGCTCAGCAAGCGGGCACGCAGTTCGACCCAGCGCGCCGGGTCGATCTCGCACTCAAATACGGAGTTCTGCACCCGCTGGCCATAGTCGAGGCAGGCGCGCGCTACTCGGCGCAGCCGCCGGCGTCCGGCCGCGTCCGCCGTGCTCACGTCGTAGGCGACCAGCATCAGCAACGCCTCATTTCCACACGAAGGCCGGGTAGCCGTCCAGGTCGCCGCGCAGGTGGCGGGACAGGAGCAACGCCTGCAGGTGCGGCACCAGGCCCAGCGTCGTGGTCTCGCCCAGGAAGGGGTGGCGCAGCTCGTCCTTCTTGCGCTCGCCCCAGGCGACCAGCACCGCCTTCCTCGCGTCGTCCGTCAGCCGCACCGCGCCGCCGTCCTCCACCATGAAATCGGCCGCCGCCAGCTGCCGGCGGTTGACCAAGCTGAGCGCCAGGCGATCGGCGAGCACCGGGCGCAGCTCCTCCATCAGGTCGAGCGCCAGGCTGGCGCGGCCCGGCCGGTCGGCGTGGAGAAAGCCCACCTGCGGGTCCAGCCCGACGCTCTCGCACGCGGAGCGGCAGTCGTGGCCGAGCAGCGCGTAGAGGAAGGAGAGGAGCGCGTTGATGCGGTCGAGCGGCGGGCGGCGCGAGCGGCCGGTGAACGCAAAGGCACCGTCGCCTGCGCGCACCAGATGGGTAAACACGCTGAAATAGACGAGCGCCGCCTCGCCTTCGATGCCGCGCAGTGTTGGAACGTCGGCGGCGGCGTGGACCGCGCGGCGGGCGGCATCCGTCAACCGCCGCTCCGCCTCCTCCAGGGCTCGGGCGGCCTCGCCCAGCCCGGCGCCGTGGTCGCGCAGGGCGCGTCGGACGACGGTGCGTTGATTGGCGGTTTTGGCCGCGACGATGCCGCGCACGATGGCCAACGCGCCGGCCGGATCGTCTGCTATGCGGTACTGCGTGCGGCGGAGAAGCACGTTGCCGGTGCGCGGACCTTCGACGCGCGCGAGGAAGCGACCGTTGGGCTGCAGGAAGGAGAGCGCCACGCCGGCCTCTGCGCAGGCTGCCAGGATGGCGGGCGAGGCGCCAGCGCGCGCGAAGCAGACCACCCCGCCGATGTTGTGGAGCGGCGCACGCCCGCGCTCGGCCCCATCGACCTCCACCACCACGTTGGCCCCGTCTTTCCGCAGCCAGGCATCCTGGCTGGTGACGTAGATGGTGTTGAGATGGCGACGCATGGGGGCGGGTCCTCAGTCGGCGATCTGGGAGGACAGCCAGCGGCCGACGGCGGGCGGGTGCTCCAGCCGCTGAGGCCGACACGCCTCGGTCAGCGAGCAGCGCTTGCAGCCGGGGAAGAACACGGGCGGCGGGGTGCGCCGGTCGGCGATGTTGGCGCGCACCTCGTCGGCGACGCGGGCGGTGAGCGCGCGCAAATCGGCATCGAGGGCCACGTCCATTCGGCGGCGGGCCTGGCCGTAGAACAGCGCGCCTTCCGGCACGTCGACCCCGAACATCTCCTCCAGGCACAGCCCCTGAGCGCACAGCTGCACCTCGTCGGCGCGGTGCGCCTTGGGGCGGCCGCGCTTGTACTCGACGGGCAGCGGGCGGCCATCGTGGAACTCCACCGCGTCCGCCTTGCCGGTGAGGCCCAGCGCCAGGGAGCGAAGCGTCAGTCCGCGCACCGTTCGCACGCCACGCCGCCGGTCCGGCCGTCCGCCGTCCACCCGCTCGTGCAGCACCCGGCCCTCCGCTGTCGCCCCGTCCTCCATCCAGATCCGCTCGACGTGGATGAGCGCACATTGGCGCGGGCAGAACAGGTGGTGCTGGAGGGCGGAGATGGGGACCAGGTCGTCCTCCTCGGCCGGGTCTGCGGGCGGGCGCATCGGACGCTCAGCAGGGCTCCAGCACTTCGACTCCGTCAGGCAGGCCGTCGCGGTCCACGTCCACGCGATAGTCGCTCCAGGCGCGCGCCGGGGGCCAGTTGTGCGTGCGCGGGTCGCCCACGCCATGCGCTTCGCCCTGATACACGCGGGCGACGGTGACCCGGTCGAACAGCGCCTGCGCCTGGGCGTTGCCGAGCGTGGAGGCGTGGCGGAAGACGACCAGGCGGCGGGTCGCCATCTCGCCGCGCGCGGCCGAACGGTCGTGGTCGAACATATTGCAGAGCGCCTCCCAGAGCAGCGCGAGGTCGTCCTCGGAGAAGCCCGTGCCCTTCGCCTTGTCGCTGGCGAGCGGGGCGGAGACGAAGCCGTGGACGCGGTAAAGGCCATAGGGGACAATGTGCTTGCGGCCCATCGTGCGCCCGCCCTTCGCCTCCGCATCAGCCTCCGTGGTAGCGGCCATGCGGGTGATGGAGATTTCCAGCGGCAGGATCGGCTCGACCGAGCGGGCGAAGGCAAACTGCACCGGCCCGCGCACTTGGCCCGCGTTGACACCCGTGGTCATCACCGCGCCGAAGGTGCGGATGTCCCAAAAGTTGTCGCACATCCATCGGGTCAGCTCACGCGCCTTGGCCTCATCCTTCGGTAGCTTCTTCAGCTCGTCGGCCTTGGTCGCGTCCGGCATCACGGCCGCCCAAGCCTTCTTGTGCTGGTTGTTGAGGGTCGCCCCTTCCGTCATGTAGATGCGGTGCTCCGGCGTGTCGGGCCGGGCGAGCGCCACATAGTTCCTCACCTTGCGCTTCAGCGCCACGTCGGAGACCAACCCCTGGTTGGTCTCCGGGTCCAGCCGCGGCAGGTTGCCGGCGTCCGGGTCGCCGTTCGGATTGCCGTTGGAGACGTCGAAGAACAGCACGAACTCGTGCCGGTTCTGAACGGCCGGGCTGTCAGTCATTCGTCTGCTCCTCGTCGATGGTCTGCTTCAGTTCGGGTTTGGCGTACTGCGCCTGGCGCTGGTGGTAGTAGCCGATGGCGAAGCCGCCCTGCGACTGGAGGCCAAGCGAACGCGGCAGGTCAGGGTCCAGCCGGCCGATGATCTCGTCCAGTTCGCGCTCGATCACCACGGCCAGGCCGGGCTTCTCCTTGCGGACCTTGGCCAGGTGGTTCTGCCCGTTCTTCATGATGAGCGGGAAGACGCCGGCGGGCGTGGCCGACGCCGCGCCGAAATACTTGTCGCGGATGGTGGCGTTGACGTTGAAGCCCAGGGCGGCGCGCTGGGCGGATTCGTACACGGCGAACAGCCGGCCGAGCTGGTAGCCGGGGTCGGCGTGGGAGGGGTCGAGGCTCACGGGCGGGATCTCCTGTTGGCGGGGCAGTCGGGCGAGCACGGCGCGGATGACGGCGGCGTGCCAGCCGCCGCCCGGATCGTCGCCCGCGCGCAGGCGGATGAGGGCGGCAGATAGAAGCGTCAGCGGATAGGGAGTACCGGACAGCACGGCGCGCATGACCTCGCCCGCCAAGGCGTCGGGAATGTTCTCAAACTTGCCCATCAGCGCGGTGGTGCGCGCCAGCAGAAGGTTGATCGACGGCCCCGCGCCCCACCCGTGCGGCGGCGGCTCCATCGCCAGATCGTCGCGGTGGCGCTGGAGTCGTTCGGCAAAGGCCTCCAGCGTGTCGGTGATCCAGTAGCGCACCGACAGCCGCGCGGCGTTGGGAGCGAGGCCGAGAACGTGCATCCGGGTGCCCGCCGCCAGCCCAGGGTGGATGGTGGCGACCGGCGCGCCGCGCGCGACCTGGCGCAGTTGCTCGGCGAGCTTCGCTGCCTCCGCGGCGTCCGTCACCTCCATCGAAATGTTGGCCGACAGCCAGTCGTCCGCCGCCTCCGCCGCCGTGGCATCCGATGCGTCGGCCCAGAAGACGGTGGTGGAGTCGCCGATTGGCCGGCGCACACGGTTCGGCCCGTCGCGGGTCAGAAGCCGGTTGAGCGCCGCGCCGTAGCGGAAGGCGGCGGCCTCGCTTGTCGGCGCGTTCGCGCCCTGCCTCTGGCCGTAGGACTCAAAGGCGTCGAGGTTGAAGGACACGAGTGACGCGCCAGACGACTGAGCACCCTCCACCCCCTTCACCGTCGGGTGCAGCCGCGCGGGCGCGCCGCGCTCGCCGGACACGAGGCACAGGATCTCGTCCGTGTCGCCCCCGTCCTCGTCCACCCTCTCCACCAGCGCGCGGGCGGCGGGGCGCTCGTGCAGGTAGCCCGCGTCGCCCTCGAGCCGGAACAGGACATTCTCGTCCAGCATCTCGTCCGCGTGCTTCAGCGTGTCGTAATGCTCGGGCTGCCAAATTTCGAGAAAACGCAGGAGCGCCATCAGCCCCGCGTCCCCGGTCTCGACCAGCCGCTCGCAATGGAGGTCGACGAAGGCGGCGTGCTCCTGCTTCGTCCGCTTGCCCGCGCCCGCCGTCCTGCCCAGAACGTAGGAGGTCTTGTCCCACAGGAAGTTGGGCGCGATGCCGGCGGTCCGCTTCACGCCCGCCGGAACCGCATACTCCTTCGGCCGCGGCTTCCTGCCGTCGTTGTCGCGCAGGTCGAGCACGTCCAGAGGCTCGCCGTCCGCCCTCAGCACCATGCACCAACCGAACTTCTCCCGGCTCCAGCCCGGCCGCACCGCGTCGGGCAGCCGGTCGTAATAACGGTCCAGCGCCTGGAGCACGGTCACGCCAGCACCCGGTCGCTGTCCGTCGCCGGCACGTCCAGCCCGCCGTCCTTCAGCCGCGCCCGGAAGAAGCGCGAGGTGGCACCGCCCTCGAAGTCGATGTCGTAGAGCATCAGTCCCAGGTCGAGGTTGCGCTGGTCGGCGGGCAGCGTGCTCTCCGGCAGGTCAGCGCCGTCGGGGATCAGCGCGAACTCCGCCGGGAACTCGCGCGTGCCCAGGCAGGGGCGGTGGAAGCACTGGCCGGCGGCCGCACGGCGGTTGAACATGGAAACGTGTTTGGCGGGCGTGTCCTCCGCCCCGGCGCGCGGCGTCATCGTGAAATGCGCCTCGATGACGTAGGCCACGTCGGTGAGCAGCGTGGTCGCGCGCTGCTGACGGTTCTCGTCTACCGCAATGCCCAGCCCCTCCGTCGTCCCCGCCTTCATCGCGCGCTGGGCGATCGCGGCCGAAGCCTTCGCGCCGACCTCATTGCGGCGAAACGACTGAAAGCGGATGGGCTTCAGCACATGGATGCGGTCGATGTGCCAGCGGATCGCCGGCTTCCAGTGGATCGCCTCCAGGATGCCCCGCGCAGCGGACGGCGTCGGCACGTCGTAGCTCATCCGCTCGACCTTCAGCTCCGGCCGCGTGAAGCACGCCCGCTCACCCCAGACGTGCAGCCGTACCCCCATCGGCGTCTCCCTTCGCCAGCTGTGTTCCTCAACTCTCCCGCCTTGGCAAGTGGCAGCGGTGGGTCAGCTCATGATGTTGCTCTCGGCACTCCGATAGGTGGGATCGTCGAGCCTCAACCCCATGCGTTTGTCGTACAGGTCCAGGCTCTCCAGCCGGACGAAGCGGTCGCCATATTCGTCCGGTCGGATCGCCAGCGCCGCGCCGGTGGCGAGCAGCGCGGCGCGGATCCTGGAGGGCACCGGCACGGTGTATTGCTGCAAGGTGCGGAGCACGCCGGCGGGCGGGCGCTCGGCCCCGGCCAGCGTGTTCAGCGCCGCCTCCGCCGCGTCGTCATAGGGCACCAGCACCGGGTCCATCGTCTGCTCGATCAGCCGGAACGCCTGCCCAACGTCCGCGAAGGGGAAGGCGAAGGTGAGGTCGGTGCCCGGTCGGACGCCGTGCTCGATGGCGGGCAGGATCGGGAAGCGCTCGCCCCCGAGCGTCGCGGCGTCGAGCGCGTCGGCGCCCTTGCGGAAGTAGAGCTCCCGGAAATACGCGCGCACCGCGTCGAGTCCCAGCGGATCGTCGCCGCCGCGCAGCACCGGCCCCGCCGCCTCGTAGAACAAGCGCATCGCGCGCGGCACGCCCGCGTCCGCCGGCTCGAACACCACCGTGCGCCCGATCGCAAGCCCGCCCTCCCGATTGCAGCGACCCGCCGCCTGGGCGATCGAGTCCAGCCCGGCGGCGGCGCGCCAGACCTCCGGAAAGTCCACGTCCACGCCGGCCTCGATCAAGCTGGTGGCAACCAGCCGCACCGGGCGCTCGGCCTTCAGGTCGGCGCGCACCTTATCAAGCGCCTTGCGCCGGTGCCGCGCGCACATCAGCGTCGTCAGGTGCCGCGCGCCCTCCTGCCCCGTGATCGCCTCGTAGAGCGCGCGGGCATGAGCGCGGCTGTTGACGATCGTCAGCATCCGCGGCTGCTCGGCGAAGCGGGCGACGATCTCCTGGTCGGCCACCGGCTCTCGCCGCCACTCGACATCGACTCGGTGGAGCGCCTCGAAGAGGCCGCGCACGTCGGGGGCCAACTCGCGCCCGTCGTCCATGGCGAAGCCCGGCACGCCCGGCGGCAGCGCGCCGTCGCACGTGCGCAGCGCCGGCTGGGTGGCGGTGCACAGCACGACGCTGGCCCCGTAGTTCAGCGCCAGCTCCTCCAGCGCGGCCATGCACGGGCGAAGCAACGGCACGGGCAGCGTCTGCGCCTCGTCCAGCACGATCACGCTGCGCGCCAGGTTGTGCAGCTTGCGCGCGCGGCTCCGTTTGGCGGTGAACAGGCTCTCGAAGAACTGCACGGCGGTGGTCACGACGACCGGCGCGTCCCAGTTCTCCGCGTCGCGACGCAGCTTGGCGAGACCCGCGCGCCCCTCCTTCTCGCGGTCGCCGTCGGCGGGCGGCTGGCGGTCGTCCCAGTCGAAGGAGGAGTGGTGCTCCAGCACCTGATCGTCGCCCAGAATGTCGCGGAAGACGGCCGCCGTCTGCTCAATAATGGAGGTGAAGGGGATGACGTACACGACCCGGCGCAGGCCGTGCTCGCGCGCGTGCTCCAGCGCAAATTGGAGCGAGGTGAGCGTCTTTCCGCCGCCGGTCGGCACGGTCAGCGTGAAGAGGCCAGGCGGCAGCTGCGCCTTTGCCACCGCATGGTCGAGCACGCGCGAGCGCAGGCGATTGACGGGCGTGTTGTCCCGGCGATGCCGCGCCATGTGCGCGCGGACGGCGTCCAGGTGGCGCTCGCCGAGCCGGCCGCCGCGCTCCGGCGCCGGCGCGCCCTCCGCCTCGGCGTAGAACCCCTCCGTCTCCAGCCAGTCCGCGTCGACCAGGCAGGAGAACAGCATCCGGGCGAAGAAGGCGAGCTGGAAGTTCGTCGCCAGCGGATTGGGCTCAGGTCGGAACGCGCCGATCTCCGCCACCGTCGGCAGCGCGCCCGCCGCGTCGCGCCAGCCCTCGTGCGGCTCAATCGGGTAATCTCCCGACAGGCGATGGGCGAGCGAGCCTCCGCCCGCGACGCCGTTCGCCAGCCCGGCGTGGTGGCCGGCGATGGCGAAGGCGAGGAGCTGGCCCAGCCCGCCATACTGCGCCACCGCTGCGCGCGCGCCCGCTGTGCTGTGGTCCGGCCCCCGCGCCTCGGGACTCCGGATATACGTCTGGTATGCCGCAGAGGCCTTGCCGATGTCGTGCAACAATCCCGCCGCGCGCGCTGCCGCTCCCGCTCCAAATGCGTCGGCCATCCGGCCCGCGAGGTCTCCAACAGCGTGCAAATGGTCCGTCAGCGGCTCCCAGTCCGCCACTCTATGCGGACGCGGTAGCGAGTGGGCGTAGAGATCTTCAGGCCTATGGATCGCGTCAGACACTCTCACCCACCCCCGTCAGATGCAGCACGCCCTTTCCTGGTAGCTCCACCCGCAGCTCCAATGATCCACCCGCAGCCTCCACGAACCGCCGCAGCGTCGAGAGGTACAGGTCCGTCTGCTTCTCGATCTTGTGGACCGAGGGCTGCTTGATGCCGAGGGTTTGGGCGATCTGTTCCTGGCTGCGTTCGGCGAGTTGGCGGAAGGCTTTCAGGCCCTCGACCTCCGCGATCAGGTCGGTCGAGCGGGCCTCGACCTTGGCGCGGCGCTCGGCCGGCAGGGCGTCCATCAACTCTTCGAGGGTACGGGTCATCGTGGTCACTCCTTCTTCCCGGCGATCGTCGCCAGATGGTCGTCGTAGCGCCGGTCGGCTTTGGCGATCAGCGCCTTGTGGAAGCGCTTCTGTGCCGCTCCAGTCTTGTCACCGGCCACCAGCACGATGGCTTGGCGTTCCGGGTCAAAGGCGAAGGCGGTTCGCCAGACGCCTCCGACGGCGGTGAAGCGCAGTTCCTTCATGTTCGCGTGGCGCGAGCCCGACAGCGTGTCAGCATGAGGGCGGCCCAATTGCGGGCCGACCACCTTCAGCAGGTTGAGCATAGCTAGCAACTCGTCCTGGACCGCCGCCTCCATGTCGTCGAACTCGGTCGCAAACGCATCGTGAAGCGCAACTTTCCAGTTCATGGGATTTGCTATAGCCTAAGAGCTATGTCATGTCTATAGCTTAAAGGCTATGGCGGGTCGCCAAGTCGAGCCTGATACCTGGACCGTTGCGCGTCGCATGATTCGGACGGTCAGCCCTGGACGCGGGCGCGCAGACATGGATAAGCCGTAAGTCCGGTGGGAACGGTTGTGGGGCTGGCGACGAAAGTCGAACAAGACCGCTAATCGAAACAGAGGGTTACGCTGGAATACCGGCAACCCACCCTTCCGCCGCCTCGGAACAAAGATGGGCACTGCGCCCGCCGCCGTTCCTCCATCGGCCGCTGCAAGCGTCCGCAGCAGGTCGCTCTTCGATCCCATGATGCGGACCTCGCCGTCGTTGACCTCGACGCGCTGGGCGAGCGCGCGGAGATGGTCGCGGCGGTAGCCGCCGCCGACGAGCCTGATGCGCTGGCGGGTGGTCTGCGCGAATTTGGCGAGCATCGGCGCGGTGATCGCCTTCTGGCCTGCGCTTTCGAGCATGGCTGAGGCGCGGTCGGCATCGACGCGGGACTGGTCGCGTGTGGCCTTGAGGCTGGCGATACGGTCCTTGAGGTCCGGGTCGTCGAGGTCGGCGACGCCGCTCTCGATGGCGTCGTAAAGGCGCTTGAGGCGAAGGTCGGTCTCTGTCGCGCGCTTGTTCAGCTCGGCGATGTGGTCGGGGCGGCGCTCGGTGCGCTCCTGTCGTCGGTCGAGGACGGTGGCCAGCACCTCTTCGAGTCTGGTGGGGTCGAGCAGCCGGTCCTCCAGATGCCCGGCGACCAGTGGGTCCAGCTTCTCCATTGGGACCGTCATGCCAGCGCAAGCGGCGGCCCCTGCCGGGCCTTGGTAGAGCAGGTGTAGTAGCGATAGCGCCCGTCCTTGCCCGCGCGGATGGTCCTCGCTCCACCGCGCTTGGCGCAATGAATGGCCGGTAAGAAGGGTGGGACCGCCCACCACCAGCGGATTGGCGACGACCTGCAGAGTCGTGATCCCGATCGCCAGAACGAAAGCGCCGCCAAAATCGGCGGATACATGTTTAGCGCGGCAGCCGGCCACATCAGAAGACAGCCCACGATCATAGTCGCAAGCGCCAAAAGGATGGTCCCAACCGAGCCGATGCGATTGCCAATGGACGCCGCAGGCAATGACATCAGGCCGTAGCCGAGGAAGAACACCAGCTGCGTCGTCAAGGCTCCGGTGTAGCTGAGGCTGAAGGCTACGCGCAGCGTTACGATCAATGGATCGTTGTTCGACGCAATGAAGCCCCAGCTGAAGAACAACGAGGTGACCGACGCCAAGGCAACCGTTCGGCGCGCGACACCTTCACCTCCCCTTCCGCCAGCGGAACGTCGCAGCGGCATGGCCCGGCATACGATAGGCGAACCGCCCGTCCGGCGATGCCACTACGAACTCGCTTGCATCGTCGCTCGTGTTGAATGCGAGCAGCACTCGCGAACCGTCGGGGTTAAGGAAGGCGACCGTCTCGATTCCCGCCACCGGGCTGCTCGACGCGATCCGTCGCGCACCCCGGCGGACGAAGCGGCTGAGATGGCCGAGCGCGTAATATTCCGGGTTGCGCGTCACCTCGCCCGTTTTGCTGTCGATGGTGACGACCCCCCGGCAATCCTTGCATCCGCCCAGATGGGGGCCGTGCGCCTCGTCGAGCGCGAGGTTCCACAACAGCACGCCCCGCGCCCAGTTGCGGGTCGTGCCGATGATCAGGTTGCGCATCATCCAGGGCCAGGCCTCGGGCCAGGCCGCCGACCATTCACCACCCGAACACTCTGTGAAGAACACGTCCTTGTCAGGATGCTCGTCGCGAACGAGGCCTTGCGCGGCGACGTCCCCGTCATAGCAGTGCCAGGCGATCCCGGCGATGTGGCGGGCCGCCGCGGCGTCGGCCAGCACATCGAGCGGCTGTGCGGGCTGGTCCCAGTTGTGATCCCATTCGAGAATCCGGGTTGTCAGTCCGGCCCGCTTGAACTCGGGACCGACATGGTCGCCGATGATCCGCGCGCGCTGGGCGGGGCTGAGCTTCATGCCTGGATAGCTGTCGGGCTCGAAGTCGGGTTCGTTCTGGATGCTGAGGTAATCCACCCGCACGCCCTCCCCGGCGAAGGCCTGGACCGTGCGGCGGAGATAGGCGGCGAAGGGGGCGTAGGCTTCGGCGCGCAGCGTTCCCTGGATGAGCGAATCGTTGCTCTTCATCCAACCCGGCGCGCTCCAGGGCGACGCCATCACCGCCAGTTCGGGGTTGATCGCGAGCGCCGCGCGGACCGTCGGCAGCACGTCGCGGCGCGCGGGTGCGATCGAGAAGCGGCCGAGCGTGGGGTCCGTCTCGCCCTGCGGCATGTCGTCGTAGCTGTAATGGCTTTGCGAGAAGTCGGACGCGCCGATGGTCACGCGGGTGAAGCCCAGCCGGATGCCGGGCGCCGGTCCGAACAGATCCCGCAGCAGCGCCGTCCGCCGCTCCGGGGTCAACGCGTGCTGGATCAGCGCGGCCGAGGCGTCGGTGACGGCCGCTCCGAAGCCCACGATCGTCTGATAGCGCTGTGTGGGATCGACCTGGATCGTGACCTCCGACGCTCCGCCGGCGGCGAACGTCAGCGGGGGTTGTTCGGCGAGCAGGGCGGCGCGGTCCTGCGTCGTCAGCCAGACCGACACCTGCGGGCTCGCCATCCCGCTGCGCGCCGGATCGGTGGTCGCACAGCCGACAAGCAGCAATGCGCAAAGCACTGCGGCGACGGCGCTCTTCAGTCCGGATCCACGATACGGCATCGGTCCTCTCCCCCTTGTGTCATCGCGCCGACAGGAAGCTCGCCACCGTCAGCCGGCCCGCGCGCGGATCGGCGGTCAGGGCGGCCCGATCGGCGATCGCGGCGCAGTGCAGCAGGCTGCTGCGATAGATGAGCGCCCGATTGTACCCGGAGGGCACGTGGGCGATGCGCTCGAAGATCGGCGTCGTCCCGGCGATGTAGCCGGGCGGCGGTTCGCCATGGCGCGCGAAATCTGCCCGCAGCGCATCCAGATAGCGCCGGTGGCGGCCCGCATCGACCGTCTCGAACCCGGTCGAGCGATGTCGGTAGAAGCCCGTTCCCCCCAGGTCGTCGTGGGTCAGATAGTGAAGGATGGCGATCTTGCCCGCCTCCACTCCGTCGAAATGCGGGATGCGTTGCGGCAGCGACAGGCGGTCGGGCGGCGTGGTGACCAGCGAGTACAGCACGCGATCGAACTCCAGCCGCTCACGATAACCGAAGACCTCGCGCACCACCGGCGCAAGAACGGCATCCAGCCCCTCGAAATAGGACGGCCGCACCCGGGCGCGGACGCCCGGATAGAAAGCTCCCATCGGCTCGAAGACGAGCGACGCGGCCTCCGTCGCCAATCGCTCGGGATGGGGGGAGAAGTCTTCGACGACGACCAGGGGCTCGCCCTCGTGGCCGAGGTGTTCGATCCGAACCGAAGGGCGATGAGCGCAGTCCATCAGTTCCGGCCGGCATTGACATCGGTGGGACCGTCCAGGAGGCTGGCGTCCCGAACGATCGGATCGGTCCTCACGCCATGCAATCCATTCCGGTCCGGGACGACGTGACCCCCGCCGTCTTCCAGGACGAAATCCGGCCCGCCGCCCTCCCCGTCGTGATGAAGGGCCTCGCCGCCGATTGGCCGCTCGTGCGGGCCGGCCGCCGGGGCGAGGGCGCCTGCGTCGAGTATCTGAAGGGGCTGGCGACGCCGATCCCCGTTCCCCATGTCCGCGCCGCGCCCGAGGTCGAGGGCCGGCTGCATTACACCCAGGACGTGCGCGCGCCCAATTTCGCGCGCGCGACAGCGCCGCTCGGCGACTTCCTGGACGCGCTGATGGCCGAACGGGACAAGGATCGGCCCGATTCGCTCGCGGTACAGGGCCTGACCGCGCCCGATCACCTGCCGGGGTTGGCCGAGGCGAACGGGCTCGCGATCGTGCCGCCCGAGATCATCCCGCGCCTGTGGATCGGCAACGCCGCCAAGGTCGCGATCCACCACGATCCCTCCGAGAACGTCGCGTGCGTCGCGGCGGGCCGACGGCGCTTCACGCTCTTCCCCCCCGATCAGGTCGGCAACCTCTATATGGGTCCGTTTCACATGACTCCCGCGGGCACGCAGGTGAGCATGGTCCATGCGAGCGCTCCCGACCTGGGCCGCTATCCCCGCTTCGCCGAGGCGCTGGCGCACGCCGTGGTGGCGGAGCTGGAACCCGGCGACGCGATCTACATCCCCTATCAGTGGTATCACCATGTCGAGGCGCTCGATGCGGTAAACGTGCTGGTCAATTACTGGTGGGATCCGGCCCGCGGCGACCTCGGTTCGGCCTGGGACGCGCTGATGCACGGGATGATGACGCTGCGGGCGCTGCCACCCGATCAGCGGCGCGCGTGGCGCGCGATGTTCGACCGCTACGTCTTCATGACCGACGGCGATCCTGGGGCGCATCTGCCTCCCCATGCGCGCGGCATCCTCTCGGCGGGCTCGCCGCAGGAGGTGGCCCGGATGCGTCGCGGACTGATCGCCAATCTGCGGGCGCACGACGATCGATCCCGCTGAACGACGCATCAATCGGCCGCCGCGCAGGTCCGGGCGACATAGTCGGCGTGGGCGGGCATCAGACCCACGCATTTGCCGATCACCGCCTCGACATTGTCCAGGAAGCGGGCGATGTCCACGTCGCTCTTGATGTCGACCAGCGGATCGTAGCCGCGCGGCACGATGCCCTGGCCCAGGAACACCTGGATCCAGCTTTCCTCCGCGAACAGCTCCTCGTCCTCGCGGAAGATGCGGCCGTTCGCGGCGAAGAGGTCGATCTTGCGCTGCAATGTGGCGGGCACCTCCATGTCGCGGCAATGCCGCCAGAAGGGCGTGCCGCCGCGCTCCGTCGCCTTGTAGTGCAGGATGATGAAGTCGCGGATGCGTTCGTATTCGAAATCGGCCTGGCGGTTGAACTCGTCGATGCCGGCCCGATCGAAGCCCGCGTCGGGGAGCAGGCGCACCAGGCGGATGAGCGCCGACTGGATCAGGTGCAGACTGGTCGATTCGAGCGGCTCGAGGAAGCCGCCGGCCAACCCCAGCGCGACGCAGTTCTTGTTCCAGATCGCCTTGCGCTTGCCGGTCGTGAAGCGGACGCGCAGAGGATCGGCGCCCGGCGCGCCGTCGAGAGTGTCGAGGAGGATCCGTTCCGCCTCCGCATCGTCCATGTGGCGGCTGGAATAGACATGGCCGTTGCCGGTGCGGTGCTGCAGCGGGATGCGCCATTGCCAGCCTGCCGGCCGAGCGGTCGAGCGCGTGTAGGGGGTGAAATCCCCCGATCGCTCGCAGGGCACGGCGATCGCGCGGTCGCAGGGCAACCAGTGGGTCCAGTCCTCATAGCCGGTCTCCATCGCCTGCTCGATGATCAGACCGCGAAAGCCAGAACAGTCGATGAAGAAATCGGCCTCGACGACCTCCCCGTCTTCCATGGTCACCGATTCGACGAAACCGTCCCTGCTCCTCAGATTTGCCGCCGCGATCCTGCCTTCTCGCCGCCGCACCCCCCGGTCCTGCGCGAAGGACTTTAGATAACGCGCGTAGAGACCGGCATCGAAATGGAAGGCGTGGGCGATGTGCGCGATCGGCGAGTCCGGCCGGTCCGTCTGCGCGCGCATGAACCTGTTCCGCAGCGCGGCGGCGGTGTTGATCGACAGGGTGGCGAAGTCGGCCGCATCGCCCCGCGCGCGCCGCTTGAGCCAGTATTGATGGCAGCGGAGCCATCCCAGGTCCTGTCCGATCACCCCGAAGCCGTGGATGTAGCTCGACCCCGGGCGCAGCCAGTCGACGAACTGGATGCCGAGCTTGAACGTGCCCTGGGTGCGCCGCAGGAACTCGTCCTCGTCCAGCCCCAGCAGTTCGTTGAACTTCTTGATCGCCGGGATCGTCGCCTCGCCGACCCCGATCGTCCCGATCGCGTCGGATTCGACGAGCACGATCTCGTACAGGCCCTGGAAGAGCTTGCCGAGCAGGGCCGCCGCCATCCAGCCGGCGGACCCCCCGCCCGCGATCAGGATCCTGCACAGTTGCTTCATAACCGTGCGTTTCGTCGACCTCCTATGGTCACGGCGCGCCGCAATCCGCAAAGGACGTGGCGACCGGCAGGGTGCCGAGGGGTCGGCCCTGCCCGTAACGCAGACCATAGCCCGGCGCGAATCGCACCGCCATGCCGGGACCCGGGCCGGTGGAACACGCCGATCCCGGCCACGCGAAGGACAGCCGGCCGGTGAAGTCGTGGGCCACCGATCCGTCCGGCCCGCGCAGCAGCAGATCGGCGATACCCGCCGCCTCGGTGCCCGGCAGGAACGCCGCGACGAACGCATCCGACAGGTTCATCAGGTCGTCGGCATAGACGGTGCGGCCCGAATAGAGCACCGACACCACCGGCACGCCCTTGCCCGCGACGCGCCGCAGCGCCGCCAGATCGGCGGGATGGCGTGTGCTGTGCCGCAGGGTGGCGGGATAGGGGATGTCCCCCTTCGTCTCCGCATAGGGCGTCTCGCCGAGGACCGCGATCACGGCGGAATAGTCGGACGGATCGACGCCGGCTCCATCCGGGGAAAAGACGACGTGGTCCTGCCCCAACGCCTTGCGCAGCGCGCCGACCAGCGTGTCGCCGGTGGTGAAGTCGCCGTTGACGTTCTCCGTCCCCTGCCAGGTCAGCGACCAACCGCCCGTCTGGTTGGAGAAGCTGTCGGCGCTCTCCCCAACGACGAGCAGTTTGCCGCTCCTCGCGAGCGGCAGGACACCCCCGTCGTTCTTCAGCAGCACCGCCGACTTGCGCACCGCCTCCCGCGCGAGATCGGTCGCCACGACCGCCCCCGCCTTGCCGTCGAACCGGCTGGCGGACGGCGCCTTGTCGAACAGGCCCGATCGCATCTTGACGCGCAGGATGCGGGTGACCGCGTCGTCGATGCGCGCCATGGGGATGCGGCCTTCGCGGACGTCGGCGACGGTGTTGTCGATGAACGCGCGCCAGTCCTCCGGCACCATGAACAGGTCGATGCCCGCGTTCACGGCCTGCGGACAATGGACCTTCGTGCAGCCCGGCACCTGTTCGATCGCGTTCCAGTCGGACACGACGAACCCGTCGAACCCCAGCCGCCCCTTCAGCACGCCGGTCAGCAACTCGCGGTTGCCGTGCATCTTGCCGTGCGCCGTCCCGGCGGGGTCGGTCCAGCTGTTGTACGACACCATCACCGTCTGAACGCCCGCGTCCAGCGCGGCGTAATAGCCGGCGCCGTGAACGGCGATCATCTCCCTCGGGCTCGCCCGGTTCTCGCCCTGGTCCACCCCCCGGTCCGTGCCGCCGTCGCCGATGAAGTGCTTGGCGGTGGCCACGACATCGCCGTCCCCGGTCAATCCGTCCTGCAGCCCCCGCACCATCGCATCGGCATAGCGCGCGACCAGCGCCGGATCGCCGCCGTAGCTCTCGTATGTCCGGCCCCAGCGCTGGTTCTGAACGACCGCCAGGGTGGGCGCGAACACCCAGGTGATGCCCGTGGCGCGCACGGCCTTCGCCGTCGCCCGCCCGATGCGCATCACCAGGTCCGGATCGTGCGCCGCGCCCAGGCCGATATTGTGGGGAAAGAGCGTCGCGCCCATGACGTTGTTGTGGCCGTGGACGGCGTCGGTGCCCCAGATCACCGGGATCGGCACCGCCATGTCGCTCGCCATCGAGGCCCGGTAATAACGGTCCGACAGCGCCGCCCAGTCGGATACGGACGCGTGCTTGTCCATGTTCGGCCAGGCGCCGCCGCCGTTGAGGATCGAGCCGATGTAATGGTCCCGCACCTCCTCGGGGGTGATGGAGCGGATGTCCGCCTGCGTCATCTGCCCGATCTTCTGCTCCAGCGTCATCCCCTGCACGATGGCGGCGATACGCGCCTCCATCGCCGCGTCCAGACCGATGGGGCTGCGATGACGGGGCCACTCGACCGCGCCGGCGGCGGGCGTGGCTTCAGAGGCCAGCTGTCGCGGCGAAGGGGTCGCGCACCCGGTCAGCACCAGCGAAACGGCCAGCGCGAGGGAAGAGTCTCTCATTCCGCGGTGTCTTTCATGTGGGACTGCCGAACGGACGCACCGGTCGCAGCCCGGGCGTAAGCGACCGGCCCATCCGTTCAGAAGCGGTAGTTGACGCCGAGCAGGAAGTTTCGGCCATATTTCTCGTAGGTTTCCAGCAGCGCGCCGCCATCGGCGGTCATCGTCCCGCCATTGTCCAGGCCGAGCCGGGTGCGATAGGGCGAGTTGGTCAGGTTGTTGACCTGCAGCAGCACGCCCAATCCCTTCAGGGAGCCGCCCTGGAGGGTGTAGCCGATCTGCGCGTCGACCTGCCGGTCGGCGAGGATCTCGGTGGCCCCGCGCGTGGCGAACAGCTGCACCACCTCGCCCTTGAACCCCGAGCGATAGCGCTGGCTGATCCGCGCCTGGAACCCGTCCCGCTCGTAATAGCCGGTGATATTGTAGATCGTGCCCGACAATCCGGGGATGCGGACCGCCTGCTCCGGGTCGGGATTGGAGGTCGGGTTGAGGTTCGACTTGGTCAGCGACAGGCTGCCGATCACGCCCAGGCCCTCGAGCGGTCTGGCGATCGTCCCGAAGTTGAACGCGCCACTGAACTCCAGGCCCTTGATCGAGCCGCCCTTGCCGTTCGCCGGAAGCGTGATCTGGCCGAGGCGGCTGATGGTGACGTCGTCCGGGATGGAGGACGCGGAACGCGGCAGCGGGATGCCGGTGAAGTCGAAGACGCCGCTCTGCTGGTAGATGTAGGTCTTGAGATCCTTGTAGAATCCCGCGATCGACAGATAGGACGTCTGGTTGATGTACCATTCATAGGCCAGGTCGAACGCGGTGGCGCGCCAGGGCCGAAGCTTGGGATTGCCGCCGCTGGCCGAGAACGGATTGACGACGCTGCCGGGCGGACAACTCTGCTGCCCGCTGCAGACGAGGGAATTGAATCCCGGCGTCACGTTCGCCCGCATCTCGTCCAGTCGCGGCCGCGCGGTGGTCTTGGCCGCCGCCGCGCGCAGCCGATGCCCGCCGCCGAGATCGTAGATCAGGTTGAGGCTGGGCAGGACGTCGGTGTATTCGTCCCCGTCCTTGATCGGGATCGGCACGACGGGTCCACCGTCGAGGCCGTTGATGATAACGCCGGTCGATTCCTGCTTCTGCGGGATGATCTGAAGTCCGACATTGCCCCGCAGCCGACCCCAGTCGATGTTGGCGCGGGCATAGACGGTGAAGACGTCCTCCTGGATATCCCAGTTCTTGTCGTAGAAGTTCGCGTCCTCGATCGGCACGATGTCGTAATAGGTGTCGAGCAGGTCGGACGGATTGAAGCTCAGCACATCGCCGAACCCCGCGAAGCCGAGCGAGGTGGGGGGCTTCAGGAACGACGGGTCGACAAGCGTTTGCTGCCGGCCGTTCTTCAGGAACAGGTCGTTGTCGCTGACCCGCTTCGTCTTGTCGCGATGCGTGTAGTTGACCCCGAGATCGAGCCCGCTGAAGAAGCCCTCGACATCCTTGGTGAACCCCAGTTCCACCGAATAGACCTTTTCCTTCACGTCGGGAAAGCGGATCGCGCCGTCGTGGCCCCAGCCCCCCCAGGGCGCGCGGTCGCCGAGCGAGACCTGCGAGGCATCCGCATAGTCGAGCCCCTCCGAATAGGTGGGGAAGCCGTCGGCCGGAGTGTTGAAGTCGATCGAATCGAACGTGCGTCCGACATCCTGCGTGTCCGGAGTCACGCCGCCAACACCCAGACCATAGCCAGCGTAGGTCTCCAGGACCGTTTCACGCCGCTTGTTGGTCGAATAGGAGAGGTCGAGCGCGATCCGGGTCTGGTCGTCGATCTCGAGCTGGTTGTTCATGCCGGCGGAGAACAGCTTGTCCTTGCGGGTGTTGTTGTCGTTGCGGATGATCGGCACGACCTGGTTGGCGGTGCCGGACACGCCCACGGCCGAACCGCCGCGATCCTCGGTCACCACATTGGTGAACTTCGGAATATCCGTGTTTCCGTTGTCGGCGTAGGGGTTGGAGAAATACTGCGCCCCGCGCCTGATCTCATCCTGATCGAACTCGGAGTAATAGACGTCGAGGATGGACTTGAAACGGTCGTCCGGACGCCACTCGAGGATGCCGATCGCCGCGTCCCGATTGTTGAGCCGGGAGGTGACGAAGAGCTCCTGGCCGTTGACGACCAGGGCATCCCTGGCCGCTTCGGGCGACACGAACGGGATCGGCGGCCTCATCTCCTCCTCCGGAAAGTCCCGCTGGCCGCTGAAGCTCTCGTAGTTGTAGGCCTTGAAGTGCCGATTGGAGCTCGGTGAATCCAGGTGCGCGTAGCCAAGCGCGATGCCGAGCGTGTCGTTGGCGAACTGGTCGATGTAGCTGATGCTGAACCGGCCGCCGTAGTTGCGGACGTCGTCGTTGAGACGCGACCCCTCGTTCTTCTCACCGCGGATGTTGACCGCGATCGCGCGCTTGCCGAAGGTCAGCGGATTGACCGTGCGAAGGTCGGCCGTGCCCGACAGCCCGAAGCCGGCGATGCGGGCGTCCGGCGTCTTGTAGATGACCACGCTCGACAGCAGCTCCGAGGGATACTGATCGAACTCGACCGCGCGGTTGTCACCGGAACTGGCCTGCTGACGGCCGTTCAGCAGCGTGGTGGTAAAATCGGGAGCCAGGCCGCGGATGGAGATGACCTGAGCCCGCCCTTCGACGCGCTGCGCGGCGAGGCCGGGGAGACGCGCGATCGACTCGGCGATCGACACGTCGGGCAGCTTGCCGATGTCCTCGGCGGAGACCGCCTCAACGATAGAGGTCTCGTTGCGCTTGAGATCGATGGAATCCTTGATCCCGCGGCGGATGCCCGTGATGACGATGCCATCGCCGGTGACGTCGTCGCCGGAAGGAGCCACGGGTGGCGGGGATGTGGACTCGTCCTCGTCGCCAGGCACCGGAGCCGCCGCCTCTTGGGCCGCGATCCGGGCGGGAGCGGCCATGGCGAGCGCCAGGGCCGAAGCCGTCAGGCACAGTCTGACCGTTGGTGTCAGGCTCCGGTAATCCTTGGGCGCAAAATCAACCTTCATGGCTACCCTCTTCCCCTTCGCGGCGCATTGAATGCGCTCATCTTCGTTCGTGCGACCCAACATCGAACTGGCGTTCGAAGATTGGGAGCGCTTCCAACTTTTAATCCATGGCGCGGCTGAGCGCAATCGCGAATGATAAAAAAGCGCCGAAGCGGCTGAGCGGAGGCCGGTCTAGGGTGGCGGAGCCGCCGACTGGCGCACCACGACGTGGTGATCGACGTAGTCGACCTGACGCTCGTGGCGGCCCGCCGATCCCGCCTCGATCGCGCTGACGAGCAGTCCGGCAGCCTTTCTGGCGATCTCCTTGATGGGCTGATGCACGGTCGTCAGCGGAGGCCAGACAATTGCTGACATCGGCGTGTCGTCGAACCCGACGACCGACATCCGATCGGGAACGGCGATTGCGTGCTTGTGGCAGACCAGCAAAACGCCCGCAGCCATGTCGTCGTTGGCGCACACGATGGCGGTCGTGTCCGGTGCGACCGTCAGGAGCTGTTCGCCGCATTCGATTCCGGAATGAAAGGTGAAATTGCCGCGCAGGCAACTCGCTTCATCCGGATCAATCCCTCCCTTCATCAGCGCTCGTTGAAATCCCGTGTAGCGGCTCTCAGCCGACACATGTCCTTCCAAACCTTTGATGTAACCAAAGCGTCGGTGGCCGAGCTCGACAAGGTAGGACGCAAGGTCGTAACCTGCGGCTTCGTCATCAATCCCGATCGATGCCACGATCTTTCGAACAGCCGCCCCGGCTGAAATACAGATGACGGGGCAGCCGATTGCCATGACAGCAGTGACAAGGTCCGGTTCATCCGAAAAAGGTGGCGGCAGGATGAGCCCATCGGACCGGCCCTCCTCCACCAGCGCGATGATACGCGTTTGCCAGCTGTCGCCGCGATAGTCGACGGTCTGAATAGTCAATTGGTATCCGTGCTGGGCGCAACAGGTCAGAGCGCCCAATTCCAAACCCGAAAAATAGTAGCTGTTGGGTTCGGCATCGAGATCGGAGGCATGGATCAACAGAATCTGGCGGCTGTTGCCCGCTGCGAGGTTGCGCGCCTGAACGTTTACTTGATAGCCGATCTGGGAGACCGCATCCATCACTCGTGCGCGCATCGAGGGCCGGACGTGCGGGCCGCCGTTGATCACCCGCGACACCGTTGTGCGGCCTACGCCGGAGAGCGCGGCAACATCATCGATCGTAGGCTTTCGCGGTCTCAATCTACCCTCCCTGAGCGCGGACCTATGCCGCCCGAAATTGCTTCGCAAGCAGCCTTGATGAGGATTGAGAGAACAATGGCACCCCCGCGAACGGTCGTTCAGTTGGCAGCTAAAGCCGAAGAGCCCCAGATCCGGTCGGCCGCGACACCTTGACGTTCTCTAGAGACGATCCGTGCTCGCTCCATGTACGAACCCGGATGCGGGATGAACCCATGCGACAATCCATCCGCGCGGGCCACTAATCGATCCGCTTGGCTGCCATCTGATAGGCCGCCGCGACGCTGGTCGAGACGGTCTTGCCATCGCGCAGGACGGCCAACGAGGCTCCGGGCGCGCGGTTGTCGGCGGAAGCGCTGACCCGGTAGACCCACGGGTGTTTGCGGAACTCGTACACCTCATGGCCGGGGGTCGCCGCTATCAGCCGACCGCCCGTCACGGTGGCGGTCGGGGTGCTCGTTGCGCCGTCCTGGCCGGCGGTCATGACCTTGCCGGGCTTGGCATAGTCATAGCTGCGGTAGGTGTACGAGCCATCCGGTTCGGCGGTGACCAGCACCGATCGCTGGGCATCCATCAACAGCACCTGACCGCGCGGCATCCAGCGGCATTGGGTGGTCTCGCCTTTATCAGTGATGCTGCCGAGTGTCGGAAGCGTCGTCGCCCCCGCATCGCCCCTCATGGCGGGATTGATCGAATGGACCAAGCCAAAGGACGTGCCGTCCGTCGTTCGCAGGTCGCGGTCGATCTGCCCCGCGCCGAGATTCTCGTCGCTCAGGCGGACCCACTCCCGGTCGGTGCGGAAGTCGGGCTTGCGGTAGGTCCACAGTTCGGAGATGCCTTAGGCATTGGGCATGGTGACGAGCTTGACGCGATCACCGCCGATGCCGTCGCAAAGGTACAAGACCTGATCCCAATGGTCTTCCCTGCGTTGATAGGCGGCGTTGAACAACGCGCTTGGAGCCGGACTGGCGCGAGGCAGGGCGACGCCCTCGCCGCTCGTGGCCGGTCTCTCCTCGGGCGGTAGGGGCGATACGGCGACAGCGTCCCCGCTGTTGGACTGCGCCATCGACCCCGAACCCTCGCTGGCCGGCGTGGCGTTTTGTCGAGGCTCTTGGCTACACCCACTCACACCCAATGCCGCAACCATGGTTAGCCCGGTCAAACGTCGACTGAAATTGATCGAGGCCATCGTTACTCTCCGAAAGAACTGTTACTTGTAGAATCGCGTAGAACACCGTTCGTTCCTGGTCTGGGCTCAAAGCACGGTGGATCCATGATTCCAGCTTGGCGTCGGCCGACCGTCGTGTCATCGAGCATCAGCATAAAGCGTCGAGGGTCGCTGTACCTATTGGGCATACGCAACCGGTTGTCTCCTGTGGCCATAAACCATTGCTGCCGAAGATAAGACTGACCGGCCTGCTCGTCGCGGATTCGACTGAACAGGAAATTCGATCTCCAGCCGGAGATTGAATCCTTGGGCCAGGTGGATATGTACTGTCAGGAACGTTTGTCGCTGCTCGCTGAGGCAGTCGCCAATTGGCGCGAGTTCATGGAGGCCATCACTGACGGTGCTTCCGACGACCCCCGCGTACAAGCATTGAGATCGGACGTGGATGAACCGGACGACGGGACTTCGCTTTCGTCCACCGAAATTCCTGCGCTTTCATGAGCGAGCTTTGTTGCATCGAACCGGGCCATTGCCGCTATGAAAGGAGCTGAAGCAAGCGGTCAGGCCGGAGATTAAGGGCGAGACGTTGTATATCGGCGGACGAGGCAGAAATCGACTCAATCAAGCGCGGCGGACGCGCTGATCGCCGCGACCGCCATGTCGGAGATGAGGGTTCGAAGGGAACGCAATCATCCTACGATCGGATTACGTCTCTCGATATATGATATTTCGACGCAGGTCCGCAGTGAACTGCCGCATGATCTCCGGCAAAGCGTCATCGGCGGAACAGTGTCTTGACTGCACCGCGGCTTACTTCAATCCGGTCATCTGGAAGATAGCACATCGGAAAGAACGGCAGCTAACGGGACCAAGCCTTACAATCGTGAACGACCATAGTTAGGGCGCGAAGCAGAATGACAGCTACTGGCCGAAAGCGGACTGGCGGGTTGGGGGCCGATTTCAGGTGTACGCTGCCCTTCGGTCTCTCATCCGATCTGGGCGCTGAGCAGCGCTCATTGGAAGCCTCGAACTCGTCAATCAATAAGCGAGTGAGCGCGCGCGATGCCATTCAGTGGCGGCTCTGACCCAAGTATTTCCGAACAATTTCTCTGCAGCAGCTTGCATGGTACGATAGAATCTTTCATGTGTCAGTAATGTCTGACACATGGTGGGTGCATGGACGACGGGACGATCTCAGGCGACGATCTGCTCCGGCTGCTGGCGGCGCTGGCGAACCCGCATCGGCTGCGCATCGTCGCGGTGCTGGTGCTCCAGGGCGGCCGCCACGTCAGCGAGTTGGCGAGACTCGTCGGGATCAGTCGGCCGCTCCTCTACCTCCATCTCGAGAAACTCGAAGGGGCCGGACTGGTGCGAAGCGAACTTGTTCTGTCGGAGGACGGCAAGGCCCTGAGGCGCTTCGAAGTCTGCCCTTTCGAGGTCGCCTTGTCACCCGAGCTGATCGCGCGGCTGGCCGATACCCTCACCCCTGCGAAGGAGAACAAGACATGAGCCCCGGCATCTATATCCTGACAATCTCGTTGCTTCCGATCACGGCCTTGATCGTCTTCGCCATGAAATACGCCTCGTCCTACGCGGCGGCGCGAGCGCGGATCGCGGGGGAGAACGAGCTGAAGGCGCTGATCGCGCGCAATGTGGAGGAACTGTCGGCGATCGGCGCTGCACTGAAGCGTGTCGCCGACGAACAGGCGCATCAAGCACAGACCCTGGCGAACGTCGATTCCATGCTGCGCGAGGTCGGCTGAGATGGAACGGACACCGTCCCCCGTGTCGCCGCTGCGCCTCAACGTGCTGCGCGCCTATTACGTCTTGATGGCCCTGGGCTCGTTCGCGGTCTTCTGGCCCGATCTCGTGTCCCACTCCTCCAGCTGGGGCATCGACAACGGCGCGCACTATGCCCTGCTGAGCGCACTGGCACCCATGGCGCTTCTCGGCCTCCGCTATCCTCTGAGGATCCTGCCGCTCGTGCTGTACGAGTTCCTGTGGAAAGCGCTCTGGTTCGTTTTCGTCGCGGGGCCGCTCTATGCGGCGGGGCAGATGACCGAGGGGGTCTGGAGCAACGTGTTCGCCTGCTCCATCGCGATTGTGCTGACGCCGATCGTCGTGCCATGGGGCTATCTCTGGCGCACCTATGTGGCGGCACCGACAGAGCCGTGGCGCGGGATCTCAATTGGCCGGTGACGGTCAGGACAGCAGTGTCCTTGCGCCTGCAAATTGAGCCTTTTGGTCGAAGACCGCAGGGCTGTCCCCTCACCTGCGGTGACTCTTTGCAGAAAGTCACCATTTGAGCGTCAGCGAACGCGCGAGTGGATCGTCACCCAAAGAGCCGGAACAAAGGCACGGCACGGCGCCGCCGGGAAGGGTCTTGATCCCAACCGGTGCCTGCTCGGCGGGTCCGGCGTGCTGGAGCAACCCCGCTCTTTCGAATTGAGCTTCTCTCAGGTGGGCTCTAGCTCGTTTCACATGGATGTCCTGCTCGCCGCCGCGCTCCTTCTGCTGGTTCCCGGCTTCAACCTGTGGCGCTCACACCGGAGCCGGCGAACTCCGCCAGAAGACCGGCTGAAACGCTACTGGCGCACCATGGGTTTGGCCGGCGCTCTGTTGCTGTTCTTGGCAATCGATTGGCTTTTGGCGGAACGGCCGTTGGTCCTCCTGGGGCTGGCTGTCCGCCCGTCGCTCGCAGGCTGGATCGGGCTCGCGGTGGCGTTCGTCACCCTGGCCGCGCTTGGCCTATTGGCACGCCGTTTTCGGAAATCCGCCGATGAAGCGACTGAATGGGACGCTCTCGTTATGCTCCCGCAGAACGCCACCGAGCTGCGCGTCTTCGTGCTGTTCGCCGTGGTCATCGGCTTTGCCTGGGAGGTGCTGTTCCGCGGCTTCCTGCTGTGGTTCCTCACGCCGTTGCTCGGCATTGTTGGAGCAGTTTTGATTGCCGCGACCGCATACGGCCTCGCCCACGGCTACAAGAGCCCTCGCCAGCTGATTGGAAGCTTAGTCGCGGCCTTGTTGTTCACCGCCGCCTATGCCCTGACGGGGAGCCTGTGGTGGTTGGTCGTCGTTCACATAGGCTTGCCGCTCCTGGGCGTGACGGCCGCTCGGCGACGACATCTCCCGGCGATCGACGCGGTGGAGTAGGGAAGAAGCGTTCGCAATCCCAGGGCCGTGTAGAGCGCGCCACCCACCTCAGTTGTGACAAGCAGCTCCGGGCGGCGCGGATACTCCTTGTCGCTGCGGAGCGGCGGTATTGAGGCTCTTGGCCGAAAGCGGACAGGCCGGTCTGAGGCGGTGGGAGTGTTGTGGCTGAAGTTTTTGTGGCTTGGATGATGGTGGGTGATGCGGGATCTTGGTTGCCATGAACGACAACGCCGACTTTGCATTCGAACGCGAAGTTCGCCTCCAGCTGACTCTCAGTTCCTCCATCAACCCGTCGCGCACCCGGCTCGCCCATTTGGTGGCGCGAGCATACGCGTCGGCCGACCTAAGTCGGCGAAATGGTCCAGCACCCAAGGGTTGGAAAGCTGCCTGCTGAGCACCTTGGCGGGCGCGCCTACGGGTGCCACGGTTGCCAAGACGGCATCAGACAGCTCTTCGACACGAGGGACCGGCGCACCTGTCGACCTCGCCACCCTTCACGACTAGGCCGTTGGACCATGAGAGGTCCCGATCCTGACATGTCCGTGGACCGACCGCCGGAAGGCCTCCAAGCCGTCCTTCGCGGAGAGCGCCACGCGCTCCTGCGGTTTCTGAAGGCCAGGCTGGGGTCGGAATTCGACGCCGAGGAGGTACTGCACGATCTATGGGCGCGGCTCGCCACCACATCGACCGGTCCCGTGCTGAATCCCCGCGCCTACGTCTTCAAGATGGCTAGCAATCTGGCGCTTGACCGCCGACGGGCCGAGCGTCGCCGAGTGCTTCGGGACACCTCGATTACGCGCGATAACGCGATCGGTTACGGACACGAGCGAGTGGTGGCCGCTGACGATCCGGACGCAGCCTCAATCCTGATCGAGCGCGACGAACACGCCCGCCTCTCCTCCGCGATCGCGGCGCTGCCGAACGGTGCGCGTCGCGTTCTCACCCTCCACAAGATCGAAGAACTGTCCCATTCAGAGGTCGCCGCGCACCTTGGGATTAGTAGAAGTGCCGTGGAGAAGCACATGGCCGTGGCGATGCGCCATCTGCGCATCGCGCTTGTCGACTGTGGCGATGGCAGTCCAGCGGCGTCCACTGTCAATACACCGAGGGCACCCAAATGACGGAGCACGACATCGAGGAGGAGGAGCGGCCGTTCGCGAACGCTCTGGCGTGGCATCAGTCTGTCGAGAACGACGAGGTGGACTGGGACGCTTTCACGCTTTGGCTCGAAGGCTCAGACTTGAACCGTGAGGCGTACGACGCGGTCGCCCTGATAGACGATGATTTGACAAGATGGCCAGTCCGAGCCGCCAATGACATCCAGCACACGCCAGAAGAACCTCCACACTTGTCTCGAAGGTGGTGGATCGGTGGCATCGCCGCGGCCGCCGTGGCGACAATGGCCGTGCCCGTCGCACTCTCGCTTCAAGACGACCCGGCAGCCGCTTACGTCACCCAAGCGAACGAGCAGCGGATTGTCGCCTTGGCGGACGGATCGCGCGTCGTGATCGCCCCGGGATCGGCTCTCTGGGTGAAGGGAAACACGGTCGCGCTCGCCAGCGGAGCGGCGTGGTTCGACATTCGGCACGATCCGTCCCGCCAACTGACCGTGACCGCCAACGGTTGGCGGGTCACGGATATCGGCACCCGGTTCGAGGCCAAGGCGTTCGGCCGCGACGGCTTGTGGGTGGCCGTCGCGCACGGCTCCCTGTCCTTAGGCCGCGGCCAGACTCCGGCCATTCACTTGCGGGCAGGCGAGGGGGCGATCGGGAGGAGCAATCGTATCGAGCGTCTTCAGGTCACGGCCAACGCGGTCGGCGGTTGGCGGGCCGGACGGCTCGACTATCAGGACACGCCTCTCGCCATCGTCACGGCCGACCTCTCGCGCTATGCTGGCGTGCCCGTCAATGTAGGCAGGGGATTGGAGGCCACCCGGTTCACCGGCTCCCTGTCACCTAAGGCCGGGTCTGCCGCCGTGCGCGAACTCGCCGACATCCTGGGAGCACGAGTGGTTGAGACCCCGACCGACCTCACCCTGGTTGTCGGTAGCGACTAGCGCGACCCTGCTGGCGTCGCCGGCGGCGGCGCAGGGTCAGGGCCGCGTCGCCTTCGACATTTCCGCCGGACCACTCGATCGCTCGCTCGCGACCGTCGCCCGGATCGCCGGTGTCTCGATCGGCTCCGTGGAGCGCCTGTCCGGCACCCCCGCGCCTGCACTAAAGGGTCGGATGACCGTGGCTGTAGCGCTCGCCCGGCTGACCGCCGGCACTCCCTTCGCAGCGCAGAAGGTGTCATCCACGGCGTACCGCATCGTGCGACGACCCCGCCGGGTCCCGCCTGTCGCTCGCGCGACTCCGACCAGACAGGCACCACGCCCCGAAGCGCCCCGCCGCGCGTTACCGGCGAGGTCCGTGCCTGCGCCGGATTTGGAGGCGATCGGACCCGAGATTATCGTTACCGGCACCAAGCGCCCCCAGGCGAGCGACGACGTGCCGCTCTCCCTTACGATTGTTGATCCATCCGATCTCCTGCAGGCGCTCGCCGCCCCTGGAACGGCCGCCGTCGCATTCGAACTGCCGCAATTGACGTTGGCGGACATCGGTCCCGGTCAGAACCGGCTGTTCCTGCGTGGAGTGGCGGACAGCCCGTTCAATGGACCGTCGCAGTCCACCGTGACGGTGCAGATCGATGAGACGCGCGCCACCTATGACGCGCCCGACCCTAACCTGGCATTGGTGGACATGCGCTCCGTCGAGATCCTGGCCGGGCCACAGGGGCCGCTCTACGGCACCGGTGCGCTGGGCGGAGTGATGCGGCTCGTCACGAACAAGCCCGCGCTCGACCGCGTCGACGGGGTGGCGAGCGTCAGTGGGACGGTGCTCGACGGCAAAGCGAGCGCGGGTGCTTCGGCCGTGCTCAACGCTCCCCTCTTGTCGGACAGGCTGAGCGCCCGGCTCGTCGCCTATCGCGAGGGGCAACCAGGGTGGATCGACAGCGGGAGCCGCCGCAATTCGAACCGCAGCTTGGTGAGCGGATTTCGTGGTGCGCTGCGTGGGCGGATCGACCGCTGGCTGTTCGATGTCAGCGGGGTAGATCAATCGATCGATGTGCGCGACACCCAGTACACGTTCACCGGTGCCTCGCTCGTCCGAGCGGCACAACCTCCTGAAAGTTCTGACAACGACTTCCGCTCCCTTTCGGGCGTTGCGAGCGGTCCCGTTGGGCGTCTCCATCTGACGGCGGTCGCGGGTGTCGTCCGGCACGCTATTGGCAGTCGACTGGCACTCATGCCCAGCACTGAGAGTCCACTGTTCGACGACGAGCGTCGTTTCGAACTGGACACCCAGGAGGTTCGCTTAACGGGAGCCCGCTGGCTGGCTGGGATCTCCCTTCTGCGCGGGCAGACGCGCCGCCGCGCCGGTGTGGCCGGAGATCCACTGGCGGGGCCGGCGATTGCGACCGATCAGTCCACGAGGGAGGTTGCGCTGTTCGGCGAGGGCACGTTGCCGCTGTCGTCCCGGTGGACGCTGACCGGCGGTGCCAGGCTTTACCGCACGGCCATCGATGACGAACTCTTGGACGATGAACTGGGCGACAGCCGCCGTCGCCGGAAGACCGGCATTTCTCCCAGTCTGGCCTTGTCCTGGCGTCCCGACGGCGGCGGAGTGGTCTATGCTCGCGCCGCCCACGCGCTGCGCCCGGGTGCCCTGAGCGCTGCTACCAGCCCCGGACTTGCGCCGATCGAGGACGACAGCGTGCGGGTGATCGAGGCCGGTGCCCGGCTGCCGCTCGCGCAGGGACTGGATGTATCGGGAAGCGTGTCGTGGACGGACTGGCGCAACGTCCAGTCGGATATGCTGGCCTCGAATGGGCTCGTTGCGACCAACAACGTCGGTAACGCTCATATCCCGTCGCTGTCGCTGTCTGCCGACTGGCGGCGAACGCACTGGTTCGCGAGCGGCTCGCTCCTCTTGCAGCGGCCGCGACTGGAGCGGGCCTCGACCGGCTCTGAGATCGACGACCTACGGCTGCCCGTGGTGCCCGATCTAGCAGCAAGCATCCGAAGCGGAGTTCGAGGATCCGCGTGGAAAGCGGGGATTGAGGGGCGGATCACCGGCGGCAGCCGCTTGAGCTTCGATCCAAGACTCGACCGAGAGATTGGCGAGTTCGAGGAGATCGCTCTGTTCGGTTCCGCGGATGCAGGCCGCTGGACTGTGTCCGGCCGGCTCGACAACCTGTTCGACAGCCGGGCGGACCGCCTGGGCTACGGCAACAGCTTCACCCTACTCAATCGACCGCAGTTCGTGCCGCAGGAGCCCCGCCGACTGAGCGTCTCCCTGACTTACCGCTGGATTGGACAACAGCCACAAGAGGAGTAATTCGGCGCATTGCAAGATGGGAGGTGAGGCGCACAGGCACCTGCGGCGTCTTTGGGGCGCAGACCTCTAGTGGAGCCCAGATGGCACCCCGCCTCCTTCTCAGCTCCGTCCACGATGTAGCTCCTGCCTTCCAGACGCAGGTCGATCTATTGGTCGATCAGCTTTCGGCCGCCGGTGCGAACCGTCTCGCCATGCTGGTCGTGCCCCGGCACTGGAACAGCGCCCCTCTGCTCGCTGGGTCACCGTTTGCCACGCGCCTGCGCGGCTGGGCGGACGGAGGGATCACCATGTTCGTCCACGGGTGGACCCATCGGGATGAGCAGACGCACACCGGAAAGTGGGCGGCCTGGAAGGCGCGCCACATGACCGCCGGAGAGGGCGAGTTCCTGGGTCTCGGCGTGGCGAGTGCTCGCGAGCGGATGCGCGCCGGGCGTGCTCTGATTGAGGATATCACGGGCCGCAGCCCCGCCAGCTTCATCGCGCCGGCCTGCTGTACGGTCCGGACGCGCTCGTTGCTCTGCGCGAGGAGGGGTTCACGCTGAGCGAGGATCACCGTCGCGCCTGGCGGCCGTCCGATGGCGCGACCCCTGGCGCGGGGCCGGTCATCACCTGGGCCAGTCGGACGCCGGTCCGGACCCGATCCTCCCTCGCCTTCGCCGCGCTCGCACGACGGGCGCTGTCCCGGCAGACCGTGGTCCGGGTGGCCGTCCACCCCGGCGACACGACAAAGCCCGAGCTGCGGGCCAGCATTGCCGACACGGTCACCGCCTTCACCCGGACACATCGTCCCGCCCATTATGCTGAGCTGGATTGCGCCGCATGAGCGGGCGCGCACTCACCATCGTGCACAGCTTCCACACAGGCGGCGTCGAGCGCACGGCCTTGCGGCTCGTCTGCCAATGGCGCCGCGACGGACATGACGCGCCCTTGTGGGTTGGGCGGCCGGCCGGCGCGATGGCAGCGCTTGTCAGGATCAAGGTCGACCTCCGCTGTGACCGGAAGCAAGGGCCAAGGGGCTGTCCCACCTACCCTGACGCCGCCGGCGCTCGGTCGCCTCAGCCCCTTAGAGCAGCCCTGAAGACGCGCTGGACCCGTGCGACAGGGCAGACACCGCCTTTAACGTCGCGGGGCAGTTGGATGCCCAGGCTGGTCGTTCATCAACATTGGGGCTTGCGATAGCGCCCGGCATCGAGGGACAATGTAGGGGAGGTAGAAAGGCGCTGGTCCCGAGCCGGGGCCGAACGTCTGGAGACACATCATGAAGCTCACCCCAATCATCGCCGTCGTGGCCGGCCTCGGCGTGATCGCCGGCCCGGCCATGGCGCGCTCGCCCGCCCATTCGGAAGCCAAGGAGGCCAAGCCCGCCGCCAAGCTGACGATGAAGCAGGCGGAGGCGATCGCGCTGCGCACCGCCCCCGGCACCGTCGTTGAGCGCGATTACGAAAAGGAGGACGGCACCTGGCGCTATTCCTTCGACATCCGCCAAGGCAAGCGCATCCACGAGGTCGGCGTCGACGCCAACACCGGCAAGATCGTGGAGAGCGCCTACGAGGCGGCCGGCGACAAGGACTGACGCCCTGTCGAACCAACTCCTATGAACGTCCTGGTCGCGGAAGACGACGAGGACACGGCCGGGTTCATCGGGCGCGGGCTCGGTGAACTCGGTCACCATGTGATGCTCGCGGCGACCGGCGAGGACGCGCTGCACCTGGGCGCGGTGGAGCCGTTCGACGTCGTCATCCTCGACCGGATGATGCCGGGGCTGGACGGGATCGAGGTGCTCCGCCGATGGCGGGCGGCGAGCATCCGCACGCCGGTCCTCCTGCTCACCGCGCTCGGCGGCATCGCTGACCGGGTGACCGGACTGGAGGCGGGCGCGGACGACTATCTCCTCAAACCCTTCGCTTTCGCGGAACTCGCCGCGCGGTTGGACGCACTAATGAGGCGTCCTCCCATTAGCGACACGCCGACCCGCTTTGCCGTCGGCGACATCTCGCTGGACCTGTTGACGCGCGAGGTGCGGCGGGGCGGAGCGCTCGTCCGCCTGCAGCCGCGTGAGTTCTCGATCCTGGAGCAGCTGATGCGCCATGCGGGCCGGGTGGTCACGCGGACTATGCTGCTCGAATCTATCTGGGGTTATCACTTCGACCCCCAGACCAACATCGTCGAGAGCCATCTGAGCCGCCTCAGAACCAAGCTGAACGAGCTCGGCGGACCCGATCCAATCGATACCCTGCGCGGCCTGGGCTACCGGATGCGTGTCGGTGGGTGAGTGGCACCGCTCGGCGGCCTATCGCATCGCCTTCGCCACGAGCGCCGCCTTCGCGCTGACCATCCTGATCCTGGGCACGGCGGTGTACCTGCTCGCCCACGCCGGGTTTCAGCGGCAGCAGGATGTGGCGATCGCCAATGAGACCGCGGACCTTCTGCGCGTCGCTCAGGCGGGCGGTGTTCGGGCTCTTGCCCGCACCATCACTTCGCGTGAGGCGGAGGGGGCGACGAACACCTACGGCTACGCCCTGTTCAACGGGCGCGGTGAACGCGTCGCGGGGGCGTTCGACGCGCCGCGTCCGCAATCGGGGTGGCAAGCCCTCACCTTCGTGGACCCCCGCGAGGGGTTGGATAGGGCGCGAGGACTTGGGACCTCGTTGCCCGGCAACGCGCTGCTCGTCGTGGCGCAGGACGGCGAACCGCTGGAGCGGGTGGACAGCACGATCCTCAGCCTGTTCGGCGGCGCGCTGGTGGCTCTCTTGCTGCTCAGCCTCGCCGGAGCGCTCGCGCTCGGCACCTATCTACGCCGCAGACTGGATCGGATCGAGAGGACTGCGCTGGCGATTTCGGGCGGCGACCTGACCTCTCGTGCGCTGGTGAGCGGCCGCGAGGACGAGTTCGACCGGGTGGCTTTGGCGCTCAATGCCATGCTCGACCAGGTCGCCGTCCTGCTCACGAACCTGCGGCAGGTGTCCGCCGACATCGCGCACGATCTGCGCACGCCGCTGACCCGGTTGCGACGCGCGCTCGAGACGGCGCTGGAGGATCCCGGCGATGCCGAGCGCCAGCGGGGGATCTTGGAGGACGCCTTGGCGCAGAGCGATCGACTGCTCGCCCTTTTTGCGTCCATCCTGCGGATTTCCGAGGTTGAGGCGGGCCAGCTGCGGCAGGGGTTCCGGCGGGTCGATGCGGGTGCCCTGGTGCGGGAGCTGTGCGACAGCTTCGCCGCCCCTGTAGTGGACGAGGGGCGGCAACTGGAGTGCGAAGCGGCGGACGGATTGATTGTCGAAGGAGACCGTGCGCTCCTGACCCAGGCTCTCGTCAACCTGATCGACAACGCCCAGCGGCACACGCCCGCGGGAACGCACATTGCGCTCACGGCGGTGGCAAGCGACGCTGACGTCCTCCTGTCGGTCGCCGACGACGGCCACGGGGTGGCGCCGGCGGACCGGGAGCGGATCACCCGCCGCTTCGTGCGCCTCGACCCCAGCCGGACGCGGGAGGGTCACGGCCTGGGACTGGCGCTGGTCGAGGCGGTGGCGGAGCTGCACGGTGGCCGGGTGGAGATCGGCGACAACCATCCCGGACTGTGCGTCACCCTGCATCTGCCGGCGGCTGCGGCGTGAAGACCCTCGCTCTCCCCGCCGCGCTGTCGCTGCTGCTCGCGGGCTGCGCCACCTACAGGCCGGTGCCGCTGGAGACCGACCTCGGCACGCTGTCCGCGCCCGTCGCCGCCGTGCTGTCGCGAGACGCCTCGGCCCTCTCGCGCCCTTATCTGACGCCCACCACCATCGACCTGGCCGGGCCGCTGGATCCGAACGGCATCGCCACGGTGACGGTGTTGTCCAATCCCGATCTCAAGGCGCAGCGGGTGCGGCTCGGCGTCACGGACGCGCAGGTGTTCGCCGCCGGCCTGCTGCCGGACCCCACCTTCAGCTTCGGCGTGGCGAAGGTGCTGAGCGGCCCCGATCCGCTGCTCGACATCGCCAGCGCGCTCGGCTTCGACCTGAACGCGCTCCGCACTCGGCGGGTAGACCTCGCCCGCGCGCGTGCCACCATCGACCAGGTGCGCCTCGATCTCGCCTGGGCGGAGTGGCAGACGGCGGGACAGGCGCGGCTGCAGGCGGTGCGGGTGACCGGGTTCGAGCGGGCCGCCGACCTGTCGCGCCAGAGCAGCGCCATCGCCCGATCGCTGCTCGACCGCACGCTCGCGGCCGCCGGGCGCGGCGACCTGTCGGCCGACCGGGTGCAGGTGGCGCAGCTCGCCGCGTTCCAGGCGCAGGACCGGCAGCGCCAGGCGCAGCGCGACCTGATCGCGGCGCGCTCCGAGCTCAGCCGTCTGATCGGACTTCCGCCCGACCTTACCCTTACGTTGGCCCCTCTGTCGCCCTACACCGGACCGCTGCCCACGAGCGAGCGGCTGTTCGTCATCGCGAAGGCGGAGCGCACCGACCTGCGCGCGCTGGAGGCGGGCTACCGCGCCCAGGAGGCGGCGGTCCACAAAGCGGTGCTGGACCAGTTCCCGAGCCTGTTGCTGACGGTGAACGCGACGCGCGACACCGCCGGCAACCTGATCGTCGGGCCGGCGGTCGACTTCACCCTGCCGCTGTGGAACCGCAATCGCGGCGGCATCGCGGTGGAGCGCGCCACCCGCGCGGCTCTGCGGTCGGAGTACACCGGGCGGCTGTTTCAGACCCGCGCCCAGATCGCCGCGTCGCTCGCCGGCATCCAGCTCGCCCGCCAACAGCGCGACGAGGTGCTGGCCACGCTGCCGTCGCTGCGGCGCTTCGCGGAGGCCACGCGCCGCGCCGCCGACCGGGGGGACCTGGCGCTCGCCACGGCCCAGACCGCCGAGCAGAGCCTGCTCGACCAGCAAATCCTGCTTGCCCAGAGCGAGGAGCTGATCGCCGAACAGATGGTCGCGCTGGAATTGTTGACCGGCACCTTGAGGGAGAGATGGACGCCATGAGACCCTTGCCCGCCACTCTCGCGCTCCTGCTCGCCGGATGTTCGGGCGGCACGACAACGCCCGCCGAGCCGACACCGGCGGCGCTCGTCACGCTCTCGCGCGCGACGCCGGGCAATTTGGAGCGCACCGTCACCCTCTATGGCACGGTGGAAAGCAGTGCGTCGGGTGGCCAGGCGCTCTCCGCTCCCGCCGAGGCGATCGTGTCCGGCCTGCTCGTCTCGGTCGGCTCGGCGGTGTCGCGCGGTCAGGTGATTGCACGGCTGTCGCCGGCCCCGACGCTCAAGCTCGACCTCGCCCGGGCCTCCGCCGACGCGCGCGCGGCCGACGCCGCCTATGCCCGCGCCCAGCGTCTGCGCGCCGACGGGCTGGTGAGCGACGCCGAGGTGGAGAGCGCGCGCGCCGCCAAGGCATCGGCCGACGCGACCCGCGCCAGCCTGTCGAGCCAGACCGGCGCGCTGACACTCCGAGCGCCGGTCTCCGGCTTCGTCGACACGATCCCGGTCAACCCCGGCGACCGCGTACCGGCCGGTGGGACGGTGGCGACCATCGCCCGAGGCGGCACGCTGCGCGGCCGCTTTGGGGTCGAACCGGCGGTCGCCCGCACGCTCCGCCCCGGACAGCGCGTGCTGGTCACGACGACCGGCGGGACCGCGCCCTTCGCCGCGCCGATCGCCTCCGTGACGCCCGTGGTCGATCCGCAGACCCGGCTCGCGTCGATCTTCACGGCTTTGACCGACCAGGCGGGGATCGCCGCCGGTGAGGCGCTGTCGGGCGAGGTGGCGGTGGGCGCCAGCGGCGACGCGCTCACCATTCCCTACGAGGCGCTGCTGGACGAGGGCGGCCAGCCCTACGTCTTCACCGTGTCGGGCGGCATCGCCCACCGGCGCGATGTCGTGATCGGGCCGGTCAGCAACGGCCGCGTGGCGATCACGAAGGGGATTGGCCCCGGCGACCAGGTGGTGGTGAGGGGCGGCACGGCCGTCGCCGACGGCCTGAAGGTCCGCACCAGGTGACGCGCCGATGACCGCCGCCCTGTCGCGCCACGCACGCGCCATCTGGCTCGCCGTGGCGCTGCTGACGGCGGCGGGCGTGATCGCGGCCACCCGGCTGCCGGTCAGCCTGTTTCCGCAGATCGACTATCCGCGCGTGGTCGTCTCCATCGACGCGGGCGAGCGCGACGCCGCCCAGATGGCGGCCGAGGTGACCCGCCCGATCGAGATCGGCTTGCGCGCCGTGCCGGGCGTGGTGCGCGTGCGCTCCACCACCAGTCGCGGGGCGGCCGAGGTCGCGCTGAACTTCAACTGGGGCCACGACATGGTCTCGGCCACGCTCGCCACCCAGGCGGCGCTCGCGACCGCGCTCCCCGACCTGCCGCCCGGCACGCGCTTCGACGTGCGCCGGTCGGACCCGACCATCTTTCCGGTGCTGGGCATCGCACTCACCTCCAAGTCGCTCGACCAGGAAGCGCTGCGCCAGCTGGCCGAGTTCAAGGTGCGCCCCGCGCTCACCGCCGTGGACGGGGTCGCGGGCGTGGACGTGCTGGGCGGAAGCCCGCGCGAGTTCGCGGTGGAGGTCGATCCGGCCCGCGCGCAGGCCGTGGGCGTCAGCCTGCCGATGGTCGCCGACGCGCTGGCCAAGGCGAACACCGTGCGCGGCGTCGGTCGCATCGAGGATCGCCACCGGCTCTATCTCGTGCTCGCCCAAAACCGCGTCGCCACCCAGGCCGACCTCGCCGCCACGCCCGTCGGGTCCGCGTCGGCGAACGGCGTCGGGCTGGTGACGTTGGGCCAGATCGCCACCATCCGCCCATCGACCGCGCCGTCCTACACGCGGGTCACCTCCAACGGGCAGCGCGCGGTGCTGGTGAACATTCGCCAGACGCTCGACGGCGACACCGTGGGCATCGTGCAGGCCGTGGACGCGCGGCTGAAGGCCGTGGGCCTGCCCCCGACCGTGACGGTCACACCCTTCTACGACCAGTCGGAGCTGGTGACCGGCGCCGCCAACGCGGTGCGCGACGCCATCATCCTGGGCGCGCTGCTGGCGGGGATCGTGCTGTTCGTGTTCCTCCGCTCGGCGCGGCTGATGGTGATCACCGGCGTGATGCTGCCCGCCGTGCTGGCGGGCACCTGCCTCGTGCTCCTCGGGCTCGGCATGAGCTTCAACATGATGACCTTGGGCGGCATGGCGGCCGCCGTGGGGCTGGTGGTGGACGACGCGGTCGTCATGCTGGAGCACATCGTGCGCCGGATGCAGGAGGGCGCGGCGAAGGGTGTGCAGGGCGTGCTCGCGGCGGCCGCCGAGATGGGGCGGCCGCTGTTCGGCTCTACCGCGGCGACCATCGTGGTGTTCCTGCCGCTGGCCTTCATCTCCGGCGTGACCGGCGGCTTCTTCAAGGCGCTGGCGCTGACGATGGTGGCGGCGCTCGGACTGTCGCTCCTCTACGCCCGCTTCGTCATCCCGCTGATCTCCGCCACTTGGCTGCGCGACAAGGACGCCGAGGCCGCGGACCGCGCGGAGCGGTTCACGAGCCGGATGGGCACCGCTTACGACAGAGCCGCTCGCCGCGCCTTCGCCCGCCCGGCGTTGTTCGTGGCCGTCGTGGGCCTGGTCATGGCGGGCGTGGGCTATCTCGCCTGGCAGAACGTGCCGTCGGGCTTCATGCCCAAGCTGGACGAGAGCGGCTTCGTGCTCGACTACCGCGCCCAGTCGGGGGCCGCGATCGAGGACACCGACCGGCTGCTGCGCCAGGTGGAGGCGATCATCACCGCCACGCCCGAGGTCGCCAGCTATTCGCGCCGCACCGGCGTGCAACTCGGTGGCGGGCTGACCGAGGCGGACGAGGGCGACTATTTCGTGCGCCTGAAGGGCGGCTCGCGCCGTGGCATCGATGCCATCATGGCCGACATGCGCCAGCGCATCACCACGCAGGTGCCGGGGCTCGAGGTCGAGCTGATCCAGCTGATGGAGGACCTGATCGGCGACCTCACCGCCGTGCCGCAGCCGATCGAAGTCAAGCTGTTCGGCGATGATCCGGCCACCCTGAGCGCGTCCGCCACGCGGGTCGGCGCGGCGATCGGCAAGATCAACGGCGTGGTCGAGGTCGTCGATGGGCTGCGCACGGCGGGCGATGCGCTGGTGGTCAAGGTCGATGCTGGCGCGGCCGCGCAGCAGGGGCTCGATCCCGACACCGTGGCCTCGCAGCTGGACGCGACCATCGCGGGTGTGCCCGCGACGCAGGTGCGGGTCGGCGAGCAGCAGGTGACGGCCCGCGTCCGCGCGCCCGCCGACCTGCGCGCGCGTGCCGCCCAACTGGAACGCCTGCTGCTGGTCGCCCCCGACGGGCACGGCGTGCGCGTGAGGCAGGTCGCGAGCGTGTCCGTCGCCGCCGGCCAGACGCAGCTCACCCGCGAGGACCTCGCCCCCTTCATCGCGGTGACGGCGCGACTGGAAGGCCGGGATCTGGGCTCGGCGATGACGGAGGTGCGCTCCACCGTATCGGGGCTGAACCCGCCGGCGTCCGTCCGCGTCGACTATGGCGGCCTCTACGCCCAGCAGCAGAAGAGCTTTTCCGACCTGTCGCTGGTGTTCGCCGCCGCGCTGCTGTTCACCGCCCTGCTGCTCACCTTCCTGTTCGAGCGCGTGGCCTGGACGGTCGCGGCGCTCGCCACCGTGCTGCTGTCGGCGGCGGCCGTGCTGATGGGCCTGTGGGTGACGGGCATCGAGCTCGACATCTCTGCGCTCATGGGCCTCACGATGGTGATCGGCATGGTGACGGAGCTCGTCATCTTCTTCCTGGCCGAGATCGACCGCGACCGGCCCGTGACGCTGGCGGCGCTGCACGAAGCCGGCTCCAAGCGACTGCGGCCGATCGTCATGTCCGCACTGATCGCGGTTCTGACGCTCAGCCCGCTGGCGCTGGGTCTCAGCCGGGGATCGGGCCTGCAGCAGCCGCTCGCCACCGCCATCATCTTCGGCCTGACCGCCGCCGTGCCGCTCGTGCTCCTGTTCCTGCCGGCGTTGCTGGCCATCCTGCCCGGGAACGACACCCGCGAGGTGCCAGCGTCCGAGCCGACGCCCGCCTGACCTTCCTTCAGTCGATGCGCTTCATCGCCGCTCGGAGCAAGCGGTGCGGAGGGCCATGCTGCTACAGCAGCCGAAGCGTTTCGGTGGCGTTAGGATAAACACACGTTGTATTGCCCCAATGTTATTGCGTTTTGTCTGACCGCTGCGATGTCCTGTTTCAATTTACGATTTGAACTCAAGGAGCAGTCGACGATGACAAGGTCACTCAGCATGGGGATTGGGTCGGCATTGAGCTTGGTCTTGGCGCTGACCGCGTGCGGGTCGAACACGGCCGCTCCTGATGCGGCACGCCAGACCGCCAATCTTGATGGCAGCGGCGTGGTGCCCCCGCCGCCGGCGGGAGACCCGGACGCCGGCAGCTCGCGCATCATGGCGGCCGCCGAACCGTTCCAGGCGCTGACGGAGTCTGCCTTCTCGGCCGATCCGGGTCGGCTCACCGAGCTGATCGCGACGGCCAAGTCCAGTGCGCGTGCCGTCGCACCCGACCTGTCGCCCGGCGCGCGGTCTGTCCTGGCCAGTCGCCTGGAGGAGATCGACCGCGCCGCCCGGGACCGCCGCCCAGCCGATTTGGCGATCGCATCGGTGGAGGCTTACCGGACGCTGATCGAGAGCGCACCGTCGTCCGGTCCCGTGCCACCGCAGGTGAGCCTGCTCGACTATGCTGGCTTTCGTTGTCAGGCTGACCTGAACGCCGATCCGACCCGCTGGAGAGATGTGACGGAGGCGGTGGCGTTCGCCCGGCAGCAATGGTCCGCCCTCGAACCGCAGGTGCGCGACGAGGCGCTCCGTTCCCGGATGTCCGACGCGATCTCCGAGCTCGGGCTCGCGGCCGACCGGTCCGATGTCGCGCGCGCCGACAAAGCGGCGGCTCGCCAGCTGGATCTGGTGGACGAACTGGAAGCGTACTTTGCCCGTTAGCGCACAGGAGCATCGATTGTGGACAGGCTGAGACGACTGACCGGCTCGTGGACGGGGCACCGGATCGAGAGCCGGGTCCTCATAATCTTCCTGATTTCCGCGGCATTGGCATCCGGGCTGGACAAGCTCGCCAGCGAGGTGCTCGAGGGCGACATTTTCGCACTCGACCGGCTCATCATGCAGAGCTTGAGGGTCGCGACCGATCCCGCCCTGCCCATCGCCCCAAGCTGGTTCACGACCGCGATGATGGATGTTGCCGCACTCGGTGGCGTGACCGTGCTGACCCTAGTGACCTTCTTCGCCGCAGGTTACCTACTCGCGCTCCGCGAAGACCGCACCGCGGTCTTCGTCACCGCTTCCGTCGCGATGGGTGCGGGCGCGACAACGGTCCTGAAGCAGCTGTTCAGTCGGGTCCGTCCCGACTTCGTCCCGCATCTGGTGCCGGTCGACACCGCCAGCTTTCCGAGCGGTCATGCCACGAACTCCGCGCTGGTCCATCTGACCCTGGCCATGCTGGTCGCCAGAACCCAGCACGACAGGGCGCTCAGCGTGGGTCTCGTGGGCAGTGCTGTGGTCATCACGCTGATCGTCGGCTTCTCCCGTGTGTCTCTTGGGGTTCACTGGCCCAGCGATGTCTTGGCGGGATAGGGTGTCGGAGGGCTCTGGGCGGTGCTGTCCACCTTGGCGTTCAAGCGTCTGCAGGATCGCGGTGCTGAGGAGGAGCGGGGGAACAGCTGACCGTAGATGATCATAAAGCCACGGCTACATTAGTCGTGTCACGACAGGTCCAGTGTAGGACCAAAATCGACGCTCAGAAGCGCACTGCCACTGTGACCCCACCGCCGCTGTGATCGCCCCAGGGCACAAGGCGAACGCGATCATTCAGCTTATTCGTCAGAAGGAAGCCGCTCCCGGTGCCGAGCGCGGCACCGGCCACGACGTCGTACCAATAGTGCTTGCGCGCCTCGACACGCGCCACCCCGACGAAGCTGGCGATCGCAAAGGCGGGTGCGCCGACCTCCCATCCGTAGCGGTTCTCGAGCGTCGCGGCAGCGGCGAAGGAGATGGAGGTGTGACCGGATGGAAAGCTGTTGTTGTCGCTGCCGTCGGGCCGGCGCTCGTCAACGAGCTGCTTGAGGACTAAGGTGGTGCCCCCCGCCAGCGCCATGCTGCCGCCCGCCTCCGCCAAGCCGCTCCAGTCGCCCTTGACGACCGGCGCACCCAGCGCGGCGACCACCAGCACGTCACGTCCGACGTCGCTCGCCGTCACCCAGCCTGCATCGCCGGCAATGGCCGGAGCGTTTGGGAGGACCAGGAGGGTTGCGCCCAGACAGTAAAAGATGCCGGTCGATTCCATACAGCCTTCCGAAGCGCCGAACGAACGCCCCTGCTGCGCCTGTTCCTGAAGAGACGCAATGCGGAGGGAGCCGAGGGAGCGACATTGAGAAGAATCAATGTCCATGAGCATCGACGTCGGCATGGCGAGCGCCGCCACCCCCTGTCCGAAATGGGATCGGTCGACGGACACCTGATGTTGGCGGCTCAACCACATCCACTCGCCATCGGGAGCGCAGTCTCATTTGAAAGGGAGGGGATGTTTTTCGTTGAGGGACCGCCTACTGAATTCTTCGACGCCAGCCCGACGTTCTTTCACGGCGACGGCGGGCTCGTCCGTTGGAATTGCGGTAAGTGGGACTTCGCCGTCATTTCTGCCGCAGAGGCTGAACAGCAACCTCCGACAGAAGCCGACGTCGGCATCTTGGCCGTGCAGAATATCAAACGGGCAAGACTTGGTACGCTAGCCGCTTGTCCGCATTCGGGTGACCTGTCGTGGGAAGCCGAAGTTCCGTAAAATGTACTGCGACTTTCCAACTGATGTTCCCCTTGCTTGGGTCCGGATGGAACTCAGCTACGCAGGTGGCCGATCTTTTCGTAGAGTGGCCGTCTGGACGCACTGCGCCAGACGCTCACCACGTCTCATCTGCTGCGCATATTGAGGAGAACGACCGCACCAGAATTAGCGCTCGATAAGGAGGTGCCCGACGCGTTGGCGATGCTGGGCGAATGGTGGACCGCTGCGCTGGTCGGCGCCGCTCCTGACTCCTCGGCGTGCACGATGCGGTGCCACTGCGTCATCAAGGCTGCGGTCGATCGCGCCCGTACGGGTCTCGGTGGTGATCTCGATAAACCCCAGTGCGCGCAAGACGACGTATCCTAGCGCAGCAGGTCGGGAAGATCGTAGAGCAGCTTCAACGCTTCCGACCATCCGACATCCGAGAAGAGCTGCAGGATCGCGACCAGCTTGACGCGCCGGTCTTCATCCTCGAAGATCGAGCGAGAGTCGGCGAGATAGCGCTGGATGATGCGCACGACGACGCGGTTGCCAAGACTTTCATGGTGATAGCCCTCGCGTGCCGCCGGGCCGAGCAGCACGGCATGAATGGCATCGAAGACACCAGCCGGGTCACCAGGGATCACATATTCGTAGAGCTCGATCAGATTGCGTTGGCAAGACAAAGCTGCGTGACACTTGCCAATGTGATGTTATATCATATCTACTCGGGTGAGGCTTTGCGGGGCATTGATGCAGACGGATCCGAACCTGACAGCAACGGACTGGCTGGAGCGCGCCGCACTGGCGGGTTCCTTCGCGTGCCTGATGCACTGCCTGGCGCTGCCTCTGCTGATCGCGTCGCTTCCCGCGCTTTCGACGATGCTCTCCATACCGGAGTCGTTCCACATCTGGGTGCTTGCATTCGCGGCACCGGCCGCGGCCCTGGCGCTCTTGCAAGGTCGTCAGAAGCACGGCGCCGTCTATCCGCTGGTTCTCGGCGTCATCGGATTGGTGTTGTTGGCGACTGGAGCCCTTCTGCTTGGGCGGACGGCGGACGAGGTTCCAGTGACGGTGGCCGGGAGCTTGGTGCTCGGTCTGGCGCACATGGCCAACTGGCGTCTTCGCCACACCTACAACCATTGAGCGACCGTCTTGGCGCCCTCTGCCCTCAAGGTCTGCAGCTAACCACGTCCCAGTCTATTTCACGCTGGCTCCGCTGAGCTGAAAAAACAAGCCATTCTCTCCCTTGTTCTGCAGCACGAACGTTCCGGTCACGGACACTGGTTTGTTCGAGAAGATCACTGGCCGAGAGGTCCGCACTTCCACGACTTCGTTCGGTTCACCCGGCGGACAAAAAGCGCAGACAGGCGTGTATTTCGACAACAGGAAGTGCGTGCCACGCGTCGCCGCATCAAGCGGATTGATAAATCCGGACAGGGTGATCGTCTTCCCAACCAATGCACGCACGGCAGGAGAATGCCGCGCCGTGAACAGGCCACGGGCTTCATCCACGCCAATCCTAGTGGTCCGTAGAGTTGCCCAAAGCGGAGATCGACCTTGTGGCAGCTTCGCTTGTGCAGCGCGCTCGCCGGGGTCCTGTGATTGAGCGAACACCGGACTGACGCTTACAAGCGATGCGGCGAGCAACGCTCTGAAAAATGGACGCATGATACCTGCACTCCTCAGTGAAAAAAGAGACCTCAAGTGGAGCACGATCGCTCGCAACTCTTGCACCTCACCTGCTGAGGAATAGTCACCCTCATCGTAGGACGGCTCATCCTCGCAAAACCTGTGCTGGCCGGAGCCGGTAGGCGGCGAGCGCCGGGAGGACCGCAGCGAGCAGCGCCAAAGCGATCGCGGTTCCGAGGATCAGAACATCCATGGCGCCAAAGGTCGGAAGAGAGAGCGCCGGGCCGCCGCCACTGGCAACCGAACGCGCGGCAATCATGGCCGCAAAGCGGCCCAGGAACAGCCCTGCGACACCCCCGATCGCGCCAAGCGCCAACGCCTCGACCAGTACGAGCCGAAACAGCAGACCGGGTCCGCCTCCAAGCGCCCGCAAAAGCGCCAGTTCTCGCTGCCGCTCCTGCACCGCGCCAAGGAGGGCGACGAAGAAACCGAGAGCCGCAAGCGCCAGCAGTCCGATGCCAAAGGCGCGCAGCACGTCCGATCCCGTGCCGAGCAGCGTGTTCAGTCGATTGAGCTCCAGCGCTGGGACGGCTATCTGCAGATCCCCACTGTTTTTCAGCAGGCGTGGGATCATCAAGGCTCCCATTGTAGATCGATAGCGCACCAGGATCGCGGTGATCTGTTGGTCGACGGCCGGGTAGAGGTCCGGACCTTCAGCTGCCTGTTCTTCTTTGGCGAGCGCCTCGGCGTGCTCCGCATTCTCGTGCTCGTGCACCTTCCATACGCTGGCGGTTTCGGTGAGGGCCAGGCGATCGACGACCGCTCCGGTCGGCGCCAGGACACCCGTGACCCGGTAAGGCGTCGCCGTGTGGCTTTCGCCTCCGCGCGCCAGTCCATGCTCGCCAACGAAGGCGTCTCCGACCGTCAGATGCTCTTCGCGCGCGACCTCCGCCCCGAGCACCGCTTCCAGCGGCACCGTCCACCAGCGCCCAGCGGCCAGATGTGCATTATAAAGGCGGCCGTACTCCGAGGTGGTCCCGACGATCCGGTAACCGCCCACATTGTCGCCCAGCGACACCGGCACCGCGTCCTTGACAAGTCGGTTCCGCTTGAGACGGGCAAGCGTTGCAAGCGGGATGTTGCCGGTCGGCTGATCGATTTGAAAGACGGAGGACAGGATGATCTGCAAGGGGCTCCCCTTGCCACTGACCACGAGGTCGATGCCGGCGAGATCGCGTGAGAAGCGGTCGTCCAGTCCACGATCGATCGCCAGCAACGCCACCACCACGGCGACGCCAAGCGCCAGCGAGAGAACATGGAAGGCCCAGCCAAGCGGCTTGCGGCGGATGGACGCCCAGATCAGTCGGGCCGTCATGGCACCGGCTCCACACCCACGCCTTGCGGCACCAGCTCACGAACACGAGCATCGTGGGTCGCCACGATCAGAACGGCACCGCTCTCCCGCGTCGCATCGAGCAGCAGTGTCAGCACCGCCGCGCACGCTAGGTCGTCCAGGCTGGCCGTCGGTTCGTCCGCGAGGATCAGTTGCGGCTGCATCAGCATCGCCCGCGCGATCGCCAGGCGCTGCGCTTCCCCCCGGCTGAGCGTCTCGGCGGGCGCATCCGCACGCCCGGCGATGCCCAGCCGCTCCAGAAGCGCCCGCGCGCGCGGCCGATCTCGCTGAACACCGGCCGCGAACGGCGCGAGCAGCATGTTGTCGATGGCGCTGAGGCCGGGAACAAGGTGCAGATCCTGAAAGATCAGACCGATGTGACGCCCCCGATGCCGGTCCCGCTGCCGGCCGCTCAGCTCTCCGAGCCGTTGGCCATTCACACGGATCTCACCCTGGAGCCGATCGGCGAGGCCGGCGATGGCGAGCAGCATCGTCGTCTTGCCCGAGCCGGACGCACCCCCAAGCACGGCCGCCTCTCCCCTGGCGACCGCCAATCTGTCCAGTCGAGCGATCGGACGTCCGCCATAGCCCGCGACGACTTGGCTCAGCGCGAGCATCTGACCGCCCATTCGTGCAGCTGATCCGCGCCGAGCAGGCCCATCTTGCGTCCGCAGACCCGCCCCTGACGGTCCAGCGCCACTGCCAACGGCAGCGCCGCCGCTCGGCCGCCCCATTCGTTCAGAACGGTGCGCGGATCGCGCGGATCGGCGTAAGCCCCGGCGATGGGCTGATGGCGCTGTTGAAGCAGCGCACGCGCTCGCTCAGGAGGGTCGAGCGCCAGAGGGTGGATCGGCAGCGGAGCGGCTGACGAGGAAAGGCGGGGCAGCCGATCCATCTCGGCACGGCAGGAGGCGCACCAAGAGGCCCAGAGCACCACGACGCTGGGTCCGCGAAGAGGCTGCTCATTCGGATCCAGCGGCAGCGCCGAAGCAAAAGGCAAGGCTACGGCCAGCAGCAGGGGCAGGATGATCATGCCGCAGCTGATAGCCCGATTCCATGTAACAATATATCATGCTAGGATCGAGTGAGGTCGGGCTGTCGCGCCAATCGTGCAACTCACCCGATCGTCATATGTCTTAGCCAGCGGACCACGCGCATTCGCGAGCGGAGGAGAACGGGACCATGCTGAAGATTGCCGCCGCGATGATCGCGCTGTCCGCCGCGACGGCAAACGCGCAGAGCTATGATCCGCTGCAGGCGTTCGCGCCGTTCGACATGGGTCAGCCGGTCAACCGCTACCGCAGCGCCAACGGGCTGCCGGGACCGGATTATTGGCAGAACCGGGCGGACTATCGGTTGCGTGTGACACTCGATCCCCTGGCCAAGACGATCAGCGGTACGGCGACGATCACCTACACCAACAACAGCCCCGACGTGCTCGATGTGCTCTGGCTCCAGCTCGAACAGAATCTCTACAAAGCCGGATCGCGCGGGGCACTTTCGCGCGGTGACGCGCCGGCCGGCGCGACCGAGGGCATGGTGCTGGAGGCCGTGAGTGTCGCGATCGGCGGCGGACAGGCCGAAGCCGTCACGCCGTTGGTCTCCGACACCCGCGCCCAGCTCCGCCTGCCCACGAGTCTGGACGCGAAAGGCCGGGCGGTGGTGACGATCCGCTATCACTACACCATCCCGCAGGAGTGGGGCGGGCGCACGTCCTGGGGGCGGCTGCGCGATGGCGAGGCCTATGACATCGCGCAGTGGTATCCCCGGATGGCGGTGTACGACGATGTGCGCGGCTGGGACACGGCACCCTATCTCGCGCAGGAATTCTATCTCGAATATGGCGACTTCGACTATTGGGTGACGGTGCCCAGCGACATGCTGGTCGCCGGGTCGGGCCGTCTGATGAACGCGCCCGAAGTGCTGACACCGACGCAGATTGCCCGGTTGGGCCGGGCGCGCACGAGCGACGCGACCGTCCCGATCCGAACGGTGGCGGAGATCGGCGATCCGGCGTCTCGCCCAAAGCGCGGCGGCACGCTGACGTGGCACTATCGCATGGAGCACACCCGCGACGTCGCCTTCGCGGCGTCGAGCGTGTTCGCCTGGGACGCGGCGCGGATCAACTTGCCGGAGGGCAAGTCGGCCCTGGCGATGTCCTACTATCCCGCCGAGAGCGCAGGCCGCGAGCGCTGGAGCCGTTCGACGGAGTATGTGAAGAACACGGTCGAGCGCTTCTCGGCCAAGTACTATCCCTACGAGTGGCCCGCCGCGATCAACGTCGCCGGGCCGACGAGCGGGATGGAATACCCCGGCATCGTGTTCGATGGACCCGAGGATGCCGGAAAGACCCTGTTCTGGATCACCGCGCATGAGATCGGCCACAACTGGTTCCCGATGATCGTCGGCTTCGACGAGCGCCGCCACGCGTGGATGGACGAGGGCTTCAACACCTTCATCGATGTCGCGCAATCCGACGAGTTCAACGGCGGTGAATATGCGCCCAAGCGGGACAGCGAATATGCGGAGGGCGGCGGCAATCCGGTCGACGAGATCCTGCCGGTGCTCGCCGACCCGGCCGCGCCGCCGATCCTGTCGCGCGCCGACACGGTGACGGAGCGCTGGCGCCACCCCGTCACCTACTTCAAGTCGGCGCTGGGCCTCGTCCTGCTGCGCGAGGAAATCCTGGGGCCGGAGCGCTTCGACCCCGCCTTCCGCCGCTTCACCGCCGCCTGGGCGTACAAGCATCCCAAGCCCGCCGACTTCTTTCGCGCGATGGAGAGCGATGCGGGCGAAGACCTCTCCTGGTGGTGGCGCGGCTGGTATGCCGAGAACTGGCAGATGGACCTTGCCGTGGGCGGCATCGAGACCGCGAAGGACGGCACGCCTCTCGTCCGCGTGGAGACGCGAGACCGGCTGGTGATGCCGGCGACGCTGCGCGTGACCTACGCCGACGGGCGGACCAGCGACGTGCGCCTGCCCGCGGAAACGTGGATCCGGCAGGCGTCCACCGCGGTGCCGGTGCCCAGTGGCACCATCGTCAAAGCCGAGCTGGATCCCGACCACAAGCTGCCCGATCGCGATCGGTCGAACAACATCGCCATCGGCCAGGCGGCCCGGGGTCAGGCTGGCATCAGACCAGGCAAGTAAGGAGAATGCCTTGAGCATCGAGGAGATGGAGGCGTTGCCCGGCACCGCGCGGCCGTTCCGGGGCCGGCGCGAGGTCCTGGGCCATCCCATCGGCCTGTTCTACCTCGCGTTCACCGAGGCGTGGGAGCGGTTCTCCTATTACGGCATGCAGACGTTGCTGGTGCTGTACATGACAAGCCAGCTTCTGAAGCCGGGCCACGTTGAGCGGATCGCCTTCTTCGCACCGTTCCGTCGCGCGCTCGAAGGCGTGTACGGGCCGCTGGACATGATCGCGCTCTCGTCGGCGATCTTCGGGCTCTACACCAGCTTCGTCTATCTGACCCCGATCGCCGGCGGCCTGCTGGCCGATCGCCTGCTCGGCCGCCGACGGACGATCGTGAGCGGCGCGCTGCTGATGTCGGCGGGCCATTTCCTGATGGCGTTCGACGCATCGTTCCTGCTGGCGCTCCTGTGCCTGGTGCTCGGCGTCGGCTGCTTCAAGGGAAACATCGCCAGCCAGGTCGGCGCGCTCTACCCACCTGAGTACAATCGGCGTGCCGACGCCTTCCAGATTTTCTACATTGCCATCAACGCCGGCGTCATCATCTCGCCCCTGGTGTGCGGGACTCTGGGCGAGAAGGTCGGATGGCACTGGGGGTTCGGCGCGGCGGGCGTGGGGATGCTGCTGGGGCTGGCGATCTACCTCGCCGGTCGCCGTCATCTGCCGAGCGACACGACGGTTGCGCGGACAACGCACGACGAGGAGCCGGTCGCACCATTGCCGATGACCTCCCAAGAAAAGAAGGCCATCGCGCTCCTGCTGTTCCTCCTCCCGGTGCTGGCGGTCGCGTCTGTCGGCAATCAGGAGATCTTCAATGCGTATCTGCTCTGGGGTCAGGCCACTTACGACTTCATGCTCCTGGGTTGGACGATTCCCACGAGCTATCTGATCACGTTGGACTCCGTGGTCTCCGTCAGCTTCCTGTTCCTCTCGGTCGCGTTCTGGCGCTGGTATGCGACACGGCGCCGCGAGCCCGACGAGATCGCCAAGATGACGATCGGCACCCTCCTTTCGGCCGTCGGCGTTCTGGCGCTGGTGGCCGCCGCCGCCCACGCGGCGGCGACCGGCGGGAGGGTCAGCCTGTGGTACGCGCTTGCGTTCCACGCCATCAACTCGGCCGGGTTCGCCAACGTCTTCCCGGTCAGTCTGGCGCTCTACGCGCGCGCGGCCCCGCCTCGCTTCTCGGCGACGATCATCGGCATCTACTACCTGTTCCTGTTCGGCGCGAACACGCTCGTCGGGTGGATCGGCGGGTGGCTCGACAAGATGCCGGCCACCAGCTTCTGGGGCCTGCACGCCGCCATGGTCGGCGCGGCCGGCGTGGTGTTCCTGCTGACGAAGCTGTTCTTCGGGAGCGTGCTTGCGCCGACGGAGAAGCCCGCCGTGGGTTCGCGGGCCTAGCCGCCGGCTTGGTCGCTTCCTTCCGACTGCGGCTCGGACTCAACCGCTCTCGGCCGCTGCGGCTTGACGTACCGATCGAGCCAGTCGGTCATCTGCCACAAGGTCTCCTCGGTCGACTCCAGCGCGCGATAGCCGTGCGGCTCGTTCGGCAGCACGACATAGCGCACAGTCCCGCCATTGCCCTTGAGCGCGGCATACATCCGCTCCGACTGGATCGGGAAGGTTCCCGAATTGTCATCGGCGCCGCCGTGGATCAGCAGGATGGGCTCCTTGATCCGGTCGGCATAGGTGAAGGGCGACATCTCCGTGTAGACCGGGGTGGCCTGCCAATAGGTCCGCTGCTCGGCCTGGAAGCCGAACGGCGTCAGCGTCCGGTTGTACGCCCCCGATCGCGCGATGCCGGCGCGGAACAGGTCGGTGTGGGCGAGCAGGTTGGCGGTCATGAAGGCGCCATAGCTGTGCCCGCCGATCGCCATCCGGTCGCGGTCGCCGACGCCGAGCGCCACGACGGCGTCGATCGCCGCCCGCGCATCCTCCGTCAATTGCTTGACGTAGGTGTCGTTGGGCTCCGCGCCATTCTCGCCGATGATCGGCATCGCCGGATCGTCGAGCACGGCATAGCCCTGCGTCAGCAGGAACAGGTGGCTGATGCTGCGCGGACGGGTGAAGCGATTGCCCTGGTCGACCGTCTGGCCCGCCACCTTCGCGTCGGTGTATTCGGACGGATAGGCCCAGAGCAGCGTCGGCAGCGACCCGTCGCGCTTCGGGTCGTAGCCGGCGGGCGTGTAGAGCGTGCCCGACAGCGGCAGGCCGTCGGCGCGCTGGTAGGTGATCGTCCGCTGCGTCACGCCCGCGAAGACCGGGGCCGGATCGGGAAAGTCCGTCACCGCCTTGGCCGATCCGCCGACGGTGTCGCGGATCACGTAGTTGGGCGGCTCCAGGGCGCTCTCGCGACGTGTCAGAATGCGTTCGCCCGTGCCGTCCAGCAGCGACACAACGTCTTCGTAGTAGGGTGCCTTGCCCGTCCACAGCCGCTGCTGCTCACCGCCGGCGATCGGCAGGCGCGCCAGGAACGGGAAGGCCCCCGCCTTCGTGGCGCCCTCGCCGGCCACGAACACCGCCCGGTGATCGGGCGTGAAGACCATCACCGGCTGCCCGGCGGCGTTCTCCTCGGTGATGGGCAGGCCAGGGTCGCCATACTGGTCCTGGTAGTTGCGGGTGAGCATCGGGCGCGCCTCTCCGGGCCTGTCGGGCGACACGGCCGAACGGTTCTCCGTGCGGGTCTTCCACTCCCGATCGATCACCAGCGCGAAGCCGCCATCGCCCCACTCCGTTCCCGCATAGCGGTTCCGTGTCTTCGCCAGTTGGGTCGGCGCGGCGGCGAACGGAGCCGCCTGCATCATCAGCCGGTCATGGAACGGCACCTCCACCTTGGGATCGCCGCCGTCGAGCGCCTCGGCCCAGACGAGCGTCGCGGGTGCGTCGCTTCGCCACTCCGCCTGGCGTGGCCCCTTCACCGTCGCGTCGAAATCGACCGGCAGGTCGTCGGCCAGCGGGCGGTCGACGAGCCTCTTCACAGGCTTGCCGTCGATCGTCCAGACCGCGATCTCGGTCGGAAAGAAGGTGGCGGGCAGCAGGTAGGAGTAGGGGCGTTTGAGCCGTTCGGTCAGCAGATATCCGCCATCGGGCGAGACGCTGAAGCTGGAATAGAGCCCCGGCTCGCCGATCGGCGTGGCGGCCCCGCTCGCCGCGTCCAGGCGCGTGAGCTGTCCGGTGAAGTAGTATTCGAACAGCCGCGCGTCGTCCTCATTGGCGAGCAGGTCCTCGTAGGTGCGCGCCGCCGAGGTGCGGCCGGTGCTCTCCTGCACCACCGGCCCCGTCGGAGTGGCCGAGGCGGTCGGCGGAGCGCCGCGGCCGGGGACGACCATGCGGGCGACGATGGCCCGGCTGTCGGGCGACCAGGCGAAGGATCGGCCGAACGCGGCGTTCAACCCGCGCGCGAGCAGCCGAGCGTTGCCCGTCCGATCCGCGATCCAGAGCGCGAGACCGGCCGGTTCCTGAACCACGAAGGCGAGACGCTCGCCATCGGGCGACCAGTCCGGCGAAGCGAAGCGCGTGCCGGCCGGCAGCTTGACATCGCCCGTGCGCCCGCTCGCCACGTCCTTGAACGACAGCGCGTTCAGCCATTGCACCCGCACCTCTGCCGGCCCGTTGGTCGCCGGATCGATGCGAGTGCCCGCCAGCCGCAGGATCGGCTTGGACAGATTGGCGATCGTCGGCAGGTTCTCCCGGCCGAGGATCGCCAGCGTCCGGTGACCCGGACTGACGGAGACGGCCGGCGTCGGCGGCGTCTCCAGGATCGTCGCGATCGCGGGTGGCGCGCGATGGTACTCGGTTCCGAGCTCCGCGTTCAGGGTTGCCGTGGAGGCGAGCAGGGCGAGGAAGGTGAGGCCAAGGCGCGTCATGTGATGTCCCATCAAGGTCTCCTGTTGGTGCGCCCTGTCCGCTCTCATCAAGCGATCGACAGAGTGGGCTTGCCATGTTCCACCACGCAGGTCGACGCCGTCGCGATCGGCGCGTCAGGGGTGGTCACGCGCTCCACGGTGCGGAATGCCGTCGTCCAGACCTCCGGCGTCACGTCGCAGGTGATGTAGCCGCGCTGGTCGTTCGAATACGCAAGGAAGGGGTTCTGGCGCAGGATCTGGTCGGCCCCTGTCCGCCTGGGTGAGCCATCGCCACCCGACGAGATCGACGTGGCGACGAACTCGACCGCGACCGCCTCGCCTTGGCCGCCGCGCGTCCGCAACTCGCCGGCGAAGTTCTGGTGTTCGTCTCCGGTCAGCACCACGGTGTTGCCCAACCCGTCGAGCTGCGACAGCAACCACTCGCGCGGCCGGTTGTAGGCGCCCCAGCTGTCCATGTTGCGGATGACGGCAGGCTCGTCGCCGGTGCGCCGGTCGAGCGGCATCATCATGACCTGCTGGGCGATGACGTTCCAGCGCGCACGCCGTTCCTTCAAGGCGGCGCTCAGCCAGGCCTCCTGGACGGTGCCGAGCACCCGTGCCCGGGGGTCGTCCCAGCCGGGGCAATAGGGTTTGAACCCGTCGCCGCACGGCTGATCGGTGCGGAACTGCCGCGTGTCCAGCAGGTGCAGGTCCACCAGCGAGCCGATCGGCGCCCGACGGTAGAGCTGCATCCCTCCCGCTCCGGGAAAGGACGTTCGGCGAAAGGGCATGTGCTCGTAATAGGCCTGGAAGGCGGCGGCGCGGCGCAGCGCAAAGACCTCCATCGGATCGCCGGCCTGGTCGATGTCGCCCACCCAATTGTTCTCGACCTCGTGATCGTCGAAGGTCGCGAACCAGGCGGCGCTGGCGTGGGCGGCCCGCAGATCAGGGTCGAGCTTGTACTGGGCGTAGCGGCGGCGATAGTCGTCCAGATCGTAGAGCGCCTGCCCCTCGTGCGCGCGGACGAACCGGCGCGGCCGCCCATCATAGCCCATCGGCACGGGGGAGCTGCGTCCCTCATAGATGTAGTCGCCATAGTGGAACACGAAGGCGACGTCCTCGTCCGCCAGGTGCCGATAGGCGGTGAAGAACCCGTCCTCGTAATTCTGGCAGCCGGCCACGCCGAAGCGCAGACGGTCGACCGTCGCGCCCGGCGCCGGCAGGGTCTTCGCGCGCCCGGGGATCGAACGCTCTCGTCCGACCGTGAAACGATACCAGTAGGGTCGGTCCGGCAGCAGTCCGCCGACTTCGACATGGACGCTGTGAGCGAGCTCCGGCCGGGCGAGTGCGCTGCCTTGGGCAACCACCGTGCCGAACCGTTCGTCGGATGCGACCTGCCAGTCGACGGCCAGGGGCGCCATCGGCATGCCCCCGTGCCGTTCCAGCGGCTCGGGAGCGAGCCGGGTCCAGATGACGAAGCCGTCCGCCGCCGGTTCGCCGGCGGCGACACCCAGGCGGAACGGATAAGCGGCGAACAACTGCTGAGAGCGCAGGATCGCGGGCGCGCACATCAGTCCAGCGCCGGCGGCGAGGCCCTTCAGCACCAAGCGGCGGGGAATGGACATGGTGTTCGAGTTCCAGTCTGACCGAGCTTTACTCGTGTTCGAGATATACTGTATCATGAGGCCTCGGTCCACAAGCGGCAGGACGATCATGCGCCCACATTCGACGCTCTGTTCCACACGCATCGTTGCTCTTGCTCTTGCAGCGCTCTCGACGGGCGCGATGGGGCAATCCCCGGACCCCGCCACCCCGCCCGTGGCGGCGCGCAAGCCGCACACGATCACCGCTCCCTTCGGGGCGGCGCGAGAGGACCCCTATTACTGGCTGCGCGACGACACGCGCCGGGACTCCGAGATGCTGGCCTACCTCGCGGCCGAGAACGCCTACGCCGACCGGGTGCTCGCACCCACGAAGGCGCTGCAGGACACGCTCTACGAAGAGATCGTCGGGCGCATCAAGCAGGACGACAGCTCGGTGCCCTACGAGAAGCGCGGCTACCTCTACTACACCCGCTTCGACACGGGCGCGGACTATCCGATCCTTGCCCGGCGAAAGCGCGATATGGCTGCGCCGGAGGAGGTTTTGCTCGACCAGCCGGCCATGGCGGCGGGGAAAGGGTATTTCGCCGTCGGCGACACCGCCGTCAGCCCCGACAACCGCCTGCTCGCCTATGCCGAGGACACGGTCGGGCGGCGGCAGTATGTGCTGAAGGTCAAGGACATCGCGACGGGTCGGGTGCTGGAAGACAGCGTGATGGACGTCGAGCCGAACCTGGTCTGGGCCGACGACAACCGCACGCTCTTCTACATCGAAAAGGACCCGACCACGCTGCTCAGCAAGCGGGTCAAGCGCCACGTGCTGGGTGCGCCCGCGTCCGACGACGCGCTCGTCTACGAGGAGCCGGACGACAGCTTTTACCTGGGGCTGATGCGCACGACGGACGACCGCTATTTGTGCCTCGTCGAACAGAGCACCGTCAGCACCGAACAGCGCTGCGCCCCGGCGGACGCGCCCGGCCGCTTCGCCGTGCTGGCGCCGCGCGAGCGCGACGTGCTCTACGACGCGGACCACATCGACGACCACTGGGTGGTCCGCACCAACCGCGACGCACCCAATTATCGGCTGATGACGGTGGCTGACGGGGCGGTGGCCGAGGGACGCTCGGCTTGGCGCGACCTGGTGGCGACCGACCCGGACGTGTTCATCGAGGGTTTCAAGCCGTTCGACCGCGTGCTGGCGATCGAGGAGCGGTCGGACGGCAACAAGCGGCTGCGCCTGCTCACGAACGCGGGCGAGAGCAGCCTCGTCGCGGCCGACGAGCCCGCCTACACGATGGCGCTGGGCACGAACGAGGAGCCGGCGAGCCCCTGGGTGCGCTACACCTACAACTCGCTGACGACGCCGACCACTACGTTCGAGGTGAACGCGGCGACGGGCGAGCGCCGGTCGCTGAAGGTCCAGCCCACGCCTGGGTACGACCAGGCGAACTACGTGACCGAGCGGGTGTGGACGGTCGCGCGCGACGGCACGCGGGTGCCCGTCACGCTGTTCCACCGCAAGGACTTCGCCCGCGACGGCACGGCGGCGCTGTTCCAGACGGGCTATGGCAGCTACGGCATTTCCAGCGATCCGGCCTGGTCGAACACGGCCGTCAGCCTGGCCGATCGCGGCATGGTGTTCGCGATCGCGCACATCCGCGGCGGGCAGGAGCTGGGCCGCCGATGGTACGACGACGGCCACCTGATGGCCAAGACCAACAGCTTCACCGACTTCGTGGATGTCACTCGCGACCTGGTGGCGCGTGGCTATGCGGCGAAGGGTCGGGTGGCCGCGCTCGGCGGCAGCGCGGGCGGTCTGCTGATGGGTGCGGTCGCGAACATGGCGCCGCAGGACTACCGCGTCATTCTGGCGCAGGTGCCGTTCGTCGACGTGGTGACGACGATGCTGGACGCCTCCATCCCGCTCACCACCAACGAGTATGACGAATGGGGCAACCCGGCGACGAAGTCCGCCTATGATTATATGCTCAGCTACTCGCCCTACGACAACGTGCGCGCGCAGGCCTATCCCGCGATGTTCGTCGGCACCGGCCTGTGGGACAGCCAGGTGCAGTATTACGAACCCGCCAAGTGGGTCGCCAAGCTGCGCGCGACCGGCACCGGCACCCAGCCGCTGGTGTTCCGCGTCAACATGGAGGCCGGCCACGGCGGCAAGTCCGGCCGCTTCCGCCGCTACCGCGACCAGGCGGAGTACCTGGCGTTCGCGCTGGAACAGCTCGGACTCGACAAGTGATCCCTGCGCTGTGTCATCCAATCACCAACTGTTGGATCCTGCCATGACTCGCAAGTTGCTGCTCGTCACCTCGCTCCTGCTCGCAGCCCCGGTCGCCGCTCAGGATGCTCCATCCAAGGAGATGGCCGACACGCCCAAGCCGGGTTCGATCGAGGACAAGCACCGGGAGCGGGTGGCCGACGAGGTCGCCGACGCCTGGGCGGTGACGCCCGCCAAGGAGACGGCGGTCACCACCGCCCACAGCGTGGCCGTGGGTGGTCGCACGCTCAAATACCATGCGACGGCAGGGACGGTGACGATCCGCGACGACGACGCCAAGCCCACCGCCAGCGTCTTCTACGTCGCCTACACGCTCGACGGTGCCGATCCAGCCAAGCGGCCGGTCACGTTCTTTTACAATGGCGGTCCGGGATCGTCGTCCGTCTGGCTTCATATGGGCTCGTTCGCCCCGGTGCGCGTCAAGACCGCCAATCCGGAGTTCATCCGTCCCGCTCCCTACGGCTTCGGCCCGAACCCGGACACGCTGCTCGACAAGACCGACATGGTCTTCATCGACATGGTGGGCGCGGGCTATTCGCGGCCGCTGGGGGATGCGACGGGCAAGGATTTCTGGGGCGTCGACCAGGATGTGGACGCTTTCGCCAAGACGATCATGGGCTGGACCGACGACAACAGCCGCTGGACCAGCCCCAAGTTCCTGTTCGGCGAGAGCTACGGCACGACCCGCTCGGCGGCGCTCGCCTACCAGCTGCAGGAACGCGGCATGGCGCTGAACGGCGTCGTTCTGCTGTCGTCCATCCTCAACTATGGCATCCGGCAATCCGGCTACGACCAGAGCTACATCAGCTATCTGCCGAGCTACGCGGCGACGGCGTGGTACCACCACAAGCTCACCAATCCGCCAGCGGACCTGCCGACCTACCTGGACGAGGTCCGCGCCTTTGCCGCCGGCCCCTATGCCGAAGCGCTGTCGAAGGGCCAGAACCTGACGCCGGAGGAGACCGACCGCATCGCCGACAAGCTGGCCGCCTACACGGGCCTGTCACCGACCTTCTACAAGCGCGCCAATCTGCGGGTCGATCTCGGCCGCTTTCAAAAGGAACTGCTGCGCGACCAGCGGCTGACCGTCGGGCGGTTCGACAGCCGCTACACGGGCGTCGACGCCGATGCCGCCGGCGAGAGCCCGGAGTTCGATGCGTCCGACAGCGCCATCTCGTCGGCCTTCATCTCCACCTTCAGCGATTACGTGAAGCGGGACCTGAACTACGACACACGCCTGCCCTACCGCGTCTCCGCCTACGGGCTGAAGGACTTCGACTGGGATTGGAAGCACCGGCAACCCGGTTCGTACGATCAGCAGAACAACCCGGACGTGGCGGTCGACCTGGCGGCGGCGATCCGCACCAATCCATACCTGAAGGTCCTGTCGCTCAACGGCTATTACGACATGGCGACGCCGTTCTTCGCCACCGAGTACGACATCGCGCACATGCTGCTCGATTCGCCTCTCAAGGACAACGTGCAGTTCCGCTACTATCCGTCGGGACACATGATCTACCTGAATCCCGACGCGCTGCATCAGCTGCACAGCGACATGGCGAGCTTTTACGACTCGACCGTCGCTGCCGCGGCGCAGGATCGTCCTCCGCCCGCCGGATCGGTTCGTGGATAGGCGGATCGGCGTCGCGTGCGCGGCGCTGGTCCTGTCCGCCGCCGCCTCCTTCGGCGGCGTTCAGGCGAAACCGAGCGACAAGCTTGAAGCGAGCGCCTTTGATATCTTGCGCGTGCTGCCGCCCGCACCCCGGGCGGGAGACGCGCGTGACCGCGCCGATCGCGCCATCTTTCGCAAAACGCGCAGACTGGTGGGCACGCCCAGGTGGGCGCTGGCGATCAACGACGTGGGGCTGGAGCCGGCCGACATGCTGCGTGACTTCTCGTGCTCCGTCGGCGTGACGCTGACGCCGGGCAACGCGCCGCGCACCGTGGCGCTGGTCGCCCAAGCGACCGGCGCCGTCGGCCCATCGATCGGTCGGGCGAAGGACTTCTACGCGCGGCCGCGCCCCTATCGGATCGACCGGGGCGCGATCTGCCAGCCGGCGAGCGAGCTCAAGCCGAACGCGGACTACCCCTCCGGCCACACCACGCTCGGCTGGATGTGGGCGACGCTCTTGGCCGAACTGGCGCCTGATCGCGCCACCGATATCCTGGCGCGGGGCCGCGCCTTCGGGGAGAGCCGGATTGTGTGCGGGGTCCACAGCGCCAGCGCGGTGGAGGCGGGCCGGACGACGGCGGCCGCGGCGCTGACGCCGCTCAGCGGCGACGACGAGTTCCGATCCAATTTCGCGGCCGCGCGCGCGGAGCTCGCGAGCCTGCGAGCGGATGGGCGCACGCCGCGTGCCGACGCCGAGCAGTGTGCGGCTGAGCGCGCGCTGGTCACACGGCCGGTGTATTAATGAGCAGCAGTCCGCAGGCATCATTGTTCACTCCGACGCAACTGCGAGAGCCGCTACAAATTTCAAGCTGAGGACCTTTCTGTGTTGAGACACTCGCCCTTCATCGCCGCCATCTCTTCCGCCCTGCTCCTGACGGCGCCCGTGGCTGCGCAGGAGAAGCAGGTGACGTCCACCGTCGAGAAGAAGGTCGACGATGAGATGAAACTCCCGCCGCTACCGGCCGACAAGACGCTGCGGCAGTCGGCGCGGATCGGCGGGCGGACGATCGCGTATGACGCGACGGTGGGCACGATCCCGGTGCGCGACACAAAGGGCAAGGAGATCGGGCAGGTGGTCTACACCGCCTATACGGTTCCCGACGCCGGTCCCCAGCGGCCGGTGACGTTCGCCTTCAACGGCGGCCCCGGCGCGTCGTCCGTGTACCTCAACATGGGCGCGGTGGGGCCGAAGCGCGTCCCGTTCGGGTCGCAGGGCAACGCGCCCTCGGACGCACCGATCGCCACCGACAATCCCAACAGCTGGCTCGACTTCACCGACCTGGTGTTCATCGACCCGATCGGCACCGGCTTCAGCCGCAGCCTGGTGGACGAGGAGGAGACGAAGACCGACTTCTACGCCAACGATCCCGACATCCGATATCTGTCGAAGGTGGTGTTCGACTGGCTGGTGAAGGCCGGCCGCCTGCGCTCGCCCAAATACGTGATGGGCGAGAGCTATGGCGGCTACCGCGCGCCACGCATCGCCTATGAGCTGCAGTCGCAGATCGGGGTCGGCGTGACCGGTCTCATCATGGTCTCGCCTTACCTGGATCCCGCGTCCGGAAGCGGGGCCACGGCGCTGTCGCCGCTCCCCTGGATGATCGACCTGCCCTCGATGGCCGCCGCCCACCTGGAGCGCGAGGGGCAGCTGACGCCGGTCACCATGGCGCAGGTGGAGGCGTACACGCGAGGCGAGTTCGCATTGGACCTGCTGAAGGGCCGGTCGGACCCGCAGGCGGTGGCGCGGCTGACCGACAACGTCAGCCGGCTGACCGGCCTCGAACCCGCCCTGGTGCAGACGCTCGGCGGGCGGGTCGACACGGGCACCTACCTGCGCGAGGTGCATCGGGCCGAGGGCACGATCGGGAGCGTGTACGACTCCAACGTCACCGCCTTCGATCCCTTCCCGTGGTCAGCCACTCGGCAGTCCAACGATCCGATCCTGGACGCGCTGATCGCGCCCACCACCAGCGCCATGGTGGACTTCATCACCCGAGAGGTCGGGTGGAAGACCGACGCGCGCTACCATGCGCTGTCCTACGACGTGAACGAGGCATGGGACCGTGGCAAGCCGGACGACACTCCGGTGCAGGACCTGCGCAAGGCGATTGCGAACGATCCGCGCATGGCGGTCATGATCGTGCACGGCTGGGACGACCTGTCCTGCCCCTTCTTCGCGTCGCGCCTGATCGTCGACCAGATGCCGCAGTTCGGCGCGGCCGAGCGTGTCCAGCTGCGCGTCTATCCGGGCGGACACATGTTCTACAGCCGCCCGGACAGTGGAGCGGCGTTCAAGCGCGACGCTGAGGCGGTGTACGCGCGTCAGCCAGCCTGATCGCCCTTGCCGACCCGGCGTCCGGCCTGGAGGTTGCAACCTGGGCAAGATGATATATCGTCACCCTATGTCCACCTGATGCGATGAGGTCATCTTTGATGAAAAAGCTTTCGATCCTGGTAGCGCTCTCGCCGCTCACGCTCGTAGCGGGATGCAATCAGCCAGCCACGAACACGACTCCGGCCAATGTCAGCGCGGACGAGACGACGATCCTTCCCGCTGATGAGACGGACACCGGGTCGACCATGGATGCGGCGGCAGCCATGACGGGGCAACAGTTCGCCGACGCCATGGGGGCGAACGGCACATACGAGATCGAGTCCTCCAAGCTGGCGCTCGCGAAGAGTTCCAACCCCTCTTCCAAACCCTCCGCCCGTGAAAAGATCGGGGACCACACCAAAGCCAATGCCGTCCTCAAGGCGGCGGCGGCCGAGGCGCAACCCCCGATCACCCCGTCCTTCGCCATGACGCCTGAGCAGGAGGAGGACATTGCGGCTCTCAAGGCGGCGAACGGCGCTGAGTTTGACCGCCTGTACACGACCCAGAAGATCGCTTTGCACGAGGCGGCCATTCGGCAGATGCAGGACTATTCCGCGCACGGCGGCGTGGAGCCACTCAGGCGCTGGGCCAGCGACACCCTGCCGATGATCAAGAGGCACGAGGCCAAGTTCGAAGAAACCCGCTAACTCGGCGAACGGTGCGAATGGCCGGCGATGTGCGAGCCGCTTGCCATGACCCAGTATTTTTGCCCGACGCGCCCCCAACAGCCGCTGGCCTGACCGTCCTTCCGCATCTCGGTGGTGCCGGTGCAGACGCCAGTGACCGGGTTACGGGCGATCGCCTGGTAGCCGCCGACCGGGATGCCGGTCCGCTCGACTTTCACCTTGTGGCCCATCGCGCGCAACGCCTCCACGGTGGCGGACGGAATGCCAGGCTCCACAAAGAGCGTGCCGAGATCGTCGGTGGCGCCGGTGTCCGCCACCCCGCCAAGCGCGTCGGTGGGCTGGTGCCGGTAGAAAGCCGGCGTTGGCTACGATTTCAGGCGGCCTCAACATTGTCCTGAGAAACCCGCAGAGGAGGCCCTCTCACAGCGAAAACACGCGTTCGAGTCCCGTAGGGGTCACCATGATTTCAGCGACTTAGCGGTCGAGAGCCGCCATTCCCCAAGCCGCTCGGGCAATGAAATGGGGAACAGACGGGTTGGCGCGGGCTGAGCCCATCGGCAACAGTCGGAGACATTTCATTTTCGAGTCGTCATCGGATCGCATCGTGTTGACTGGTGAAGCATGCCTCGCTCGTTCATTGTGAGTTCGTGGCCGGAGTGAACCCGAAAAGCTTGCGGTTCATGGCCGGAAAGCGCCTGCGCCGGGCGCAGCTATCCCATGGCGGCACGTCGTTCGTGAAAGACCAGGCGGTCGATGTTGTAGGCTAGGCCACCGGCTCATTAGTGCGCAACCAGATGCGGATGGAGGCGAGCTGGATTGAGGCGAGGAAGTTGTCGTCGCGCTTGTCATATCGGGTTGCGACGGCACGGAGGTGTTTGAGTTTGTTGAAGAAGCGTTCGACGAGGTTTCGGTATCGGTAGAGGAACAGGCTGAAGGCGGGCACGCGGGTCCGCTGCGGCATGGGCGGGATATTGGCGACTGCGCCTTTATCGGCGATTGCGGCGCGTAGCTTGTCGGCATCATAGGCCCGGTCGGCGAGCAGGATCGATCCTGGCGACAGACTGTCGAGCATGGTGAAGGCGCTATGTCCGTCATCGGCCCGTCCCTCGCTGAGCACGAGGCTGATCGGCAGTCCGTCGGCATCGACCATGGCATGGATGCAGCGCAGGAGAGGGTGTCCCGACAGGGCGTGACGGCTAGAAACGTTTCGACAGCGCTCCGGCAACCGCTAGACCCGTGCCGATGACGCGCAACCGCTACTACGACGGACCTCCAAGCGACCACTTCGGCGGGGTCCGCTTCTTCAACCCCGGTCAGCCCTCCACCGATCGAGGGCTGCGCGCCATGCTGCGCTGGAAGCTGGCGGGCGGGGCCTCGAAATGGCCGGCCTCCGTACCCGTGTCCCAGGCCCGGCCGGAGCCCCGCGTTTCGGGTCTGCGCGTCACCGCCATCGGCCACGCCTCGCTCCTGATCCAGGCGGCGGGACTCAACATCCTCACCGATCCCGTCTGGTCGGAGCGCGCCAGTCCGTTCTCCTTCGCGGGGCCGAAGCGGGTGTGCGCACCGGGAATCGCCTTCGACGACCTGCCGCCGATCGACGCCGTGCTCATCAGCCACTGCCACTATGATCATCTGGACGTGGCGACGCTCCGACGGCTCCACGCGGCGCACGCGCCCCTGATGGTGATGCCGCTCGGCAACGATGCCATCGTGCGGGCGGCTGTGCCGGAGGCGCGCTGCATGGTGGGCGACTGGTGGGATCGCCTCGACCTGGGGGCCGGCGTGGCGTCCACGCTGACGCCCGCCACCCACTGGGCGAACCGCTGGCCCACCGACGTGCGGATGGCGCTCTGGTCCGGCCACTGGCTACAGACGCCGTCGGGCACCGTGTGGTTCGCGGGTGACACCGGCTATGGCGATGGCGCGATCTTCGGACAGATCCGGGAGCGGCTGGGCGCGCCGGATGTGGCGCTGATCCCGATCGGCGCCTACGAGCCGCGCTGGTTCATGGCCGCGCAGCACGTCAATCCCGCCGAGGCCGTGCGCATCTTCCTAACCGTGGAGGCTGGACACGCGCTGGGGATTCACTGGGGAACGTTTCAGCTGACCGACGAGGCCCGCGACGCGCCCCGGCTGGCGCTGGCCACCGCCCTGTCGGCGAACGGCATTCCGCCGCGCCGCTTCGTGGCTGCTCAGCCGGGGGCAGTGTACGAATTTGCAGTCTCGTCTGCGGAACCATAGTGCGTGGCGCTTCGGTCTTCACCCTGTCTTCCGGTGCGGACGAGGCGGCGATCAAGGCCGCCCAACTGGCGATGGTGGAGCGCGTGGCGGCCTGTGTGCCCGGCTACCGACTGAAGCAGGCGGTGCAATTCGAACGCTTCGGCTCCAACGATCCCGTCCGCATCTCGGGACAGGGTCCGTTTCAGGGGGTGAAGACCACCGTGTTCCTGGAGGTGGAGGGGGCCGGCCATCACCTGCCGGCCTATGCCGGCAATCTGGACATCATGACCTCGGCTGCGCTGACGGCCGCGGAGGGCGTGGCCGCGCGTCGGCTGGAGATGGCGGCGTGAGCTTCGATCCCACCCAGACCGCGCTCTACATCCAATCGGCGGGGCGGTGATCAACAGCCGGGGGAGCTTGGGGGGCTTCGTCGGACCTTATACGATCGGTCAGCTGCGCGGGATGGAGAGTTCGGCATAGAGCGGGCGCCATGCTGACCGCCGCGCTCATCACGCGTCGCTCGCCCGACACGCGCGCACCGCAACAGCAGAAGGATAGGACGAGATGGACTTGAGGCTGAAGGGCAAGACGGCGATCGTGTGCGCCGCCAGCAACGGACTGGGCCGCGCCTGCGCCGCCGCGCTGGCGGGCGAGGGCGTCCACGTTGTGATCAACGCGCGCACCGCGGAGACGCTGGAGGCGACCGCCACCGCGCTGCGCGCCGCCTCGCCCGATGTGACCGTGGCCACAGTCGTGGGCGACGTGCGCGACGACGCGGTGCGCGGCCGGCTGGTGGAGGCGGCGGGCGACGCGCCCGACATCCTGGTGAACAACGCCGGCGGGCCGCCGCCCGGCGACTTTCGCGACTGGGACCGCCAGACCTGGCTGGACGCGATCGACGCCAACATGCTGACCGCCATCGACCTCATCCGCCGCACGGTGGACGGCATGACGGAGCGCGGCTTTGGCCGGATCGTCAACATCACCTCGTCCGTCGTGCGCATCCCCGTCGGCGTCTTGGGCCTGTCCAACGCCACGCGCGCGGGGCTGACGAACTTCGTGCTGGGTCTGGCGCCCACTGTTTCGGCCCGGGGAGTGACCATCAACAATTTGCTGCCCGGCCCCTTCGACACCGACCGGCTGCGCGGGTCCAAGCAGATCACGCAGCATCTGACCGCCAACGAGACCGCCGGACGCCTGGGCGATCCGGCCGAACTGGGCGCGACCTGCGCGTTCCTGTGCAGCGAGCAGGCGGGCTACATGACCGGCCAGAACCTGCTGATCGACGGCGGACGCCACCCGGGCAACTTCTAGCACAATCCAGCCAGGACCTGTTGACTGTCTCCAACCCTCCCCCGCTGGGGTGGGAGAGGCACTTGGTGGGTCCCGACCCTGGAAGGATGCCTTGGCGCTCCTTCGCCCGCGTCATGGCGAATGAGATCCCGGTGTTCGGCCGCGGTCCCAGAGGCCGGGATCGTGGTAGCCGCGCAGCCGGTCCTGGAGGGATTGCGATCGGTCTGGGACTCTGAAACTCCTGGACCCGTTGTCGATCGACTCCGATTCAACGGAGCTCGCTGTTGGGCGGGGCTGCGGCCCCGTTCCTGCGCGCGGCGGGGGTCCGGTCGCACACACCCGGTCCCGCGCAGAACGCATCCGGGATCTCCCATCGGCGCGCGCGAGCGGAGATCGCCCTCCGCCGCCCGGTTGGCAGAGCGTCGTGCCGCGACCATATCGCCCTCCATGAGCTCCATCACCTGGCACGGCACCACCATCCTTTCCGTCCGCAAGGGGGGCCGCGTGGTCGTCGTCGGCGACGGTCAGGTGTCGATGGGGCAGACGGTGATGAAGCCCAACGCGAGGAAGGTGCGCCCGCTCCACGACGGACGGGTGATCGGCGGCTTCGCCGGCGCCACCGCCGACGCCTTCACGCTGTTCGAGCGGCTGGAGGCGAAGCTGGAGCGGCACGGCGGCCAGCTTCTCCGCGCGGCGGTCGAGATGACCAAGGATTGGCGGACCGACAAGTACCTGCGCAACCTGGAGGCCTTGATGATCGTCGCCGACAAGGACCAGACGCTGGTCCTGACCGGCAACGGCGACGTGCTGGAGCCGTACGAGGGCATCGCGGCGATCGGGTCGGGGGGCAACTACGCGCTGGCCGCCGCACGCGCGCTCGACGCCTACGAGCCCGATCCGGAGGTGATCGCGCGCAAGGCCATGGCGATCGCGGCCGAGCTGTGCGTCTACACCAACGACCGGCTGACGATGGAGTCGCTCGAGGTGTCCGCCTGACGCCTCTCGCGCCGGTGGACCGCCGCCGGGTGCTGGCGGGGGGTGCGAGCATGGCGGGCGCGCTGGCCCTGCCCGGCTGCGCCACCTTGCCGCTGGCCCGGGCGCGCGCGGAATGCCCGCCACCGATCGACGTCGCGCTCGACCGGGTGATCCGCACCCAGGCGGGGCTGCGGCCCTTCCGCCCGGCGGGTTTTCGCGTGGAGGCCGAGGCGCTGGGCGACAGTCGGCTCGTCCACAATTACGGCCATGGCGGCGCGGGCTGGACGCTCGCCTGGGGCACGGCGCGCCTCGCGATGGCCGAGGGCTTGCCGGGCCACGCCGGGCCGGTGGCGGTGATCGGCGCGGGGATCGCGGGGCTGACCACGGCGCGGCTGGCGCAGGAGGCGGGCTTGCCCGTCACCCTCTACGCCGCCCAGCGGCCGGAGGACACGACCTCGGCGGTCGCGGGCGGGCAGTTCCACCCCTTCGCCCACGTCCGCCGGGACCAGGCGACCCCGGAGTGGCGGGCGCGCTACCTCCAGGCGCTCGATTACGCCTTCCGCCGTCATCAGCTGCTGGTCGGCGACGACTGGGGCGTGCGCTGGCTGACGACCTATGTCGAAGGTTCGACGCCGGAGGACAGGCTGACCGCCACCTTCCCGCCCGCCGCGCGGGTGGTGCCGGCGGCCGAGAACCCCTTCGGCCGGCCGATGACCCGCTACGACACGCTCTACACGGAGACCGGCCGCTTCCTGCGCCGCCTCCTGAACGAGATCGAGGCCGACGGCGGCCGGCTCGTCCTCCGCCGCTTCGCCGGGCTGGACGAGGTGGCGGCTTTGCCCGAACGGCTGGTGTTCAACTGCACGGGGCTGGGCGCGCGCGAGCTGGTGGGGGACGCGACGCTGACGCCCATCAAGGGCCAGCTCGCCATCCTGCTGCCCCAGCCCGACGTGCGCTACGCGCTCTCGACGGACGCGGGCTACGCCTTTCCCCGTCCCGACGGCATCGTGCTGGGCGGCACCTACGAGCGCGGGGTGGAGGACGACACGGTCGACCCCGCCGCCATCGCGCGCATCGTCGAGCGCCACCGGCGCTTCTTCGCGGGGTTCCGCTGCCCGGTGTGAGGACGCGGTGAGATTGTGCTGTTATCCGGGTGGAGCTGGCTATGGCCCGAGGTCCGCTGGCGGGTGGATCGCGGCCATTCCAGTACTTTATGCTGTCAGCCCCCTCCGTTCGTCCTGGGCCTGTCGAAGGACGTTGTCTGCCGTCAGTCCGGCGGGTCGTGGCGGTTGCGCGCGCGATGTCGCGGCCGCTCCCGATCATCGCGATCCATGCCTCCTTGGCGCGGCTCCAGCCCTTCACCCGCCGTTCAACGGCGAACGTCTCGTCTCGGACGGCGAAACCGCCGGACCACATGAGTGGCGCGGGCGGTGACGTGGCCACCCCCCTCCAGCCCCGTGCGGGGCAAGCCGTTGTTGGAGGCTGTCGGAGTGCCCGACGCAGTAACCGCCGCGCGCACAGTGGAACAGTCTGCATGAGACGCCACAGCGAGGCCGTAGTGCAGACCACCGTCCTTCGACAGGCTCAGGACGAGCGGAAGACCGGCAAGTCGAGAGGCCGCTGCTGAATCGAATGCCGGCTATAACGTGCCGTCATACGAAAGGTTGTCCCAACCAGCCACGCCGGACCCGCCCCACACCACCGGACCCTCAATCCCGGAACTGCCCCCGGATCGCGCCCTGCGTGAAGTCGGACGTGTCGATCTGCACGTAGTACTTGCCGGGCGCGTACTCGAACGAGTCCTCCAGCGCCTCCGACTTCTTGGTGCAGCCCTTGTATCCGCCCTCGTTGGCGCGGGTCAGGTTGAAGACGGCGGGGCCGTTGGTGCCGCGCGCGCCGCGATGGATCATCACCGTCGTGACCGGCCCCAGGCCGCGCATCTTGTTGATGTCGTAGCAGACCTGGTTCGCCTCGTCGGAGATCGACAGCTCGGCTTCCGCATAGCCGTCCGCGTCGCCGCGCGACCCCACGACCTCGGCGCCCGTGAGCGTGGCGTTGTGGGTGGTGGCGAGCGCCTCTCCGGCGGCTTCCTCCAACGTGGCGCAGCCGCCGAGCGACAGTGCGGCCAACCCGGAGGCGGCCAGTGCGAGTGTGTTGCCAGTCATGGGTCCATCCCCTCCACGTCCATCGCGGGTTCGATTCCCGCATATTCGACGTCCCGACCATCCAACCGTCCGGCGACCGGCCCGTTCCGCCGGGCGGCCGGCGGTTGCATCGCGGCGGTTCGCGGCCATCTTGCGGCGGATGACCCATCCCCTCACCCCCCGCGCGATCGTCGCCGCGCTCGACGAGCACATCGTCGGCCAGGCGCACGCCAAGCGCGCCGTCGCCGTGGCGCTCCGCAACCGCTGGCGCCGCCAGCAGCTCGGCCCCGAACTGCGCGACGAGGTCACGCCCAAGAACATCCTGATGATCGGGCCGACCGGCTGCGGCAAGACGGAGATCAGCCGGCGGCTGGCCAAGCTCGCCGACGCGCCCTTCGTGAAGGTCGAGGCGACCAAGTTCACGGAGGTCGGCTATGTCGGCCGCGACGTCGAGCAGATCGCGCGCGACCTGGTCGAGGAGGCGGTGCGCCTCGAGCGCGACCGGCGGCGGGTCGCGGTGCGCGAAGCGGCGGAGGGCGCGGCGATGGACCGGCTGATGGATGCGCTGACCGGCAAGGGGGCGAGCGAGGCGACCCGCGCCTCCTTCCGCCAGCGCTTCGCCGACGGGCACCTGGACGCGACCGAGATCGAGATCGAGGTGGAGGACGTGCCGCCGCCCATGGAGATGCCGGGGATGCCGGGCGGCGTCGGCATGATCAACATCGGCGAGATGATGGGCAAGGCCTTGGGCAAGACGCCCACCAAGCGGCGCAAGCTGAAGGTGCCGGACGCCTGGACGAAGCTGACCGAGGAGGAGGCGGACAAGCGCCTCGACAAGGACGACGTGAACCGCGCCGCGATCCGCGACGCCGAGCAGAACGGCATCGTCTTCCTGGACGAGGTCGACAAGATCGCGGTCAGCGACGTGCGCGGCGGCTCCGTGTCGCGCGAGGGCGTGCAGCGCGACCTCCTGCCGCTGATCGAGGGCACGACGGTCGCCACCAAGTATGGCCCGATGACCACCGACCACGTGCTGTTCATCGCGTCCGGCGCGTTCCACGTCGCCAAGCCGTCCGACCTGCTGCCCGAACTCCAGGGCCGCCTGCCGATCCGCGTCGAGCTGAAGGGCCTGACCGAGGAGGATTTCGTGCGCATCCTGACCGAGACCCGCGCCAACCTGCCGCAGCAATATGTGGCGCTGCTGGGCACGGAGGGCGTCACGGTAGCGCTAACGGACGACGCCGTGCGCCGGGTCGCGGCGGTCGCGGCCGAGGTGAACGAGAGCGTCGAGAACATCGGCGCGCGCCGGCTCCAGACGGTCATGGAGCGCTTGTTCGAGGAGGTGTCCTTCACCGCCGAGGACCGGACGGGCGAGACCGTGACCATCGACGCGGCGGCCGTGGATGCGGCGCTCGCCGACATCGTCAAGGACACCGACCTCAGCCGCTACGTGCTGTAGCGCGGTGGCGCCCCGGTTCGGACGCACGACTGCCACCCAACTTCGTCGCCCCGGGCTCGACCCGGGGTCCAGCTTCTTCGCCAGGACCGACCAACGCCGGACCTTAGGATCGGGACCTAACTGATTGCCTCACCCAACCCTCTCCCGCACACGGGAGAGGGCTAGCGACAGTCGACAGGCCCCGAGCCTAGCTGGCCCCCGGCTCGAGGCCGGGGTGACGGTCTCCCTGCGTCTCAAAGACGGAGCGGAAGCGGCCCGTCGAGCGCTTTGGATCTTGAACTGGAACACGAGCCATAGCCGGATGACATCACGTCGGATCGTCATCGCGGGGAGCGCGGCGACGCGGCGATCCAGGATGCGCGCGCCGGTCCGGATGGCTTCGCTGCGCTCGCAACGACGGGGTTGGCTCCATCGAACGCCATCCCAACCCCAGCCTCCGCTGAGCCGTTCCCGTTCCCCTCGATCCCTTGCCCACCTTGTCCGCCACCCGCCGCGCGCTAGGAACGGCCCATGCCCCGGCGTCCTCCCGCCATCAACGCCTATGCCGGCGAGCGCAACGGCCTCCGCGTCCGGCTGACCGCGCGCGTCTTCCGCCACGCGCCCGCGCCGGTCGCGCGCACCGGCTGGCGGAGCCGGCTGGCGGCGCTGTGGTCCATCTGGGGCACGCACGAATGGCCGCGCGCCGGCGTGGCGGTCGCCGGGCCGGGCTTTCGCGGCGAGGCGCGCGCGGACGGCGAGGGGTTCGTGCGCTTCGACCTGCCCTGCGAACGGCCGCTGCCCGACCACACCGCGTGGGAGCGCGCGCGGCTGTGGCTGCCCGATCATCCCGACGTGCCGGTGGTCGAGGCCGCCGTGCTGGCGCCCGGTCGCGACGGCCGGCCGGGCGTGATCTCCGACATCGACGACACGGTGATCGTGACCGGCCGGATCGGGCCGGGAACCTGGCGGCGACTGCTGCTGCACGGGCCGGCGGAGCGGGAGGTGGTGCCCGGCGCGGGCGCGCTGTTCGCGGCGCTGGCCGGGCAGAAGCGCGCGCCCGCCCCCGCGCCATCGGACCCGGACTCCTACGACGACCTCGCCGCCGGACCCGACCCGCGACTGCGCGACGCAGACCGGGGCCGGACGGAGCGCGCAGGCCCCGCCACCCCGATCCGCCCCTTCTTCTACGTCTCGTCCTCGCCGTGGAACCTCTACCCCTACCTCACGCGCTTCTTTTCTCTCAACGGTCTGCCCGCCGGCGTGTTCGCGCTGCGCGACTGGGGCCTGAACCGGGCGACCTTCGGCACGGCGAGCCACGGCGCGCACAAGGGCGAGCGGATCGCCGACATCCTGGCCTTCCACCCCGAACTGCGCTTCGTGCTGATCGGCGACGACAGCCAGGGCGACGTGCTCGCCTACGCCGAGGCGGCGACCGCCTGGCCCGGCCGCATCGCCGGCGTCTTCATCCGCTCGACCGCGCGCGACGGCCTGTCGCGCGCGGAGGACGGGGCGATCGCCGCCCTGCGCGGGGCCGGCCTGCCGGTCTTCGTCGGTCCGGTGTGGGACGCCGGCGTCGCGCTGGTCGAGACGCTCGGCCTGGATGGCGACGGCACGGTGGCCGACGCGGTCGTCGCCGAGGCGCTCACGGCTTCGGGGTCACCACCCAGCTGAGGCTCGCGTCCGGCTTCAGATAGCGCGCCGCCACCGCGTGCACCTGGGCGGGCGTCATCGAGCCCAGCGCGCGCGCCAGCCGCTCCGGCAACAGCGCGATGCCCGGATCCCGGCTGACGCCCTCGAGCGTGCGCAGCCAGAAGGTGTTGCCGGAAAAGGCGCGCATGTAGGTCTGCGCCACTGGCCCGCGCGCGCGGGCGAACTCGTCGGCGGCGATCGGGTTGGCGACCAGGTCGGCGGCGATCTCGCGGCTCAGCTGGAAGAAGTGGTCCGCGCTGCCGGGCCGCACCTGCCCCAGGACGAACAGGCTGCCGCCCGTGCTGGTGTCGCGCGGCCAGCGGCTGATGACCTGCGGGCTGTAGCTCTCGCCTTCCTCGGAACGCAGGCGGTCGAGCAGCCGGTCGCCGAACACCGCGGCGAGGACCTCGAGCGCGTAGCTGTCCTCGATCCGCGCCAGACCCGCGCCCGTGGGCCAGGCGAGCACGGCGGCGGCCTGGTCGGCGGGACCGCCGTGCGTCGTCCGGATGGGCTCGCGCGTCGGCCGGAAGACGGGCTCGGCGAGCTGGGCGGGCGAGAGCGTCACCTCCCGCCGGGGGGGCAGGGCGCCGAAGGTCCGCGCCGCCTCCCGGATGGCGGTGTCGCGGTCGAAATCGCCGAAGATCGCCACCTCGACCGACCCCTGGGCGAGCACGGGGGACCAGTAGGCCTTCAGCCGGTCGGCGGTCAGGCGCTCGATCTCCGCCTTGTCCGGCGCCGCCCAGCGCGGGTCGCCGCCGTGCAGAACGCCTTCCAGGTCGCGGTTCACGACGGCGTTGGCGGAATTGTCCTGCGAACCGTAGCTCGCGAGCAGCACGTCGCGGATCCGCTCCACGGCGCGGGCGTTCCAGGAGGGGTGGGCGAGCTTCGTCGCCAGGAAGCGCAGCTGGTCGCCCAGGTCCTCGCGCCGCGTCGTACCGGACAGCGAGAAGTGTGTGTCCTCCGCCGCGAAGGTCATGCCGATCTGGCGGCCGGTGGTCAGCCGGTCGAGCTGGTCCAGGTCGAGGCCGGCGAGGCCCGCATCGACGAGCGCCTGCTCGCCCGACCAGGCGAACGACGCCCGGTCCCCGCCCAGACCCGCCAGCCCGGTGCCGAAGCGGACATCGACATAGATGCGTCCCGCTTCGGAGTCGTTGGGAAAGAGCACCAGGTTCACGCCGTTCGACAGGCGCGCGACCTGCGTCTTCAGCTCGTTGTTGGCGCCCGGCAGCAGGGTCGGGCCGCCGATCACGGTCGCGGGTGCGCCGAGGGCCGGCAGCACGTCCATGCTGAGCGGCTCCGCCTCCTTGCGGCCGGCGGCGACGTCGACTGCGATCGGGCGGTCGATCGCGGCCAGCAGCTCCTGCGCCGCGCCCGCGTCGGTGGCCGGCAGGGACAGGAGCGCGCGCATCGGCGTGCCCTCGAACAGCTCCGCCGTCGCGCGCTGGATCGCGGCGGGCGTGAAGGACGGCTTGGCCGAGCGGAAGATTTGGAGCGCGCCGGCGGCGGTCGTGCTCGTCTCGGCGATGTCGAGCGCGCCGACCAGGTCGTCGGCCAGCTCCGCTCCGGGCCGCGCCGGCTCGTTCGACGCGGCGGTCACCAGCGCCTGCTCGTACTCGGTGGTCTCGCGATCGATCTCGGCCTGGGTGGGCGGGATCGCGACCGCGTCGGCGATCGCCGCGCGGACGTCGTCCACCGCCGCCGCCCACTTGTCGCCGGCGGGCACCAGCGAGACGGAGGTCACGTCGGCGGAGCGCACGACATCGTCGCGCGTCACGCCGGCATACAGGAACGACGCGCCGGCGCGCGCCTGGCTCTCCAGACGGCGGTTGAGGATCTGGAGCGCCAGCTGCGTGCGCATCAGGCCCTGGTTGTAGGGCACGGTGTCCGCCTTCCAGCGCCAGGGACGCAGCACCGCCATCTCGACGCGCGCGGGCAGCGAGGGTTCGACGACCACGCCCACGCGCGGGGCGTCCGGATCGGGCACCCCCAGGCCGGTCGCAGCCGGTGCGGACGCCCTGGCCGTCCAGGCGCCGAACTGTCGCTGGACCATCGGCACGACGAGCGCGGGGTCGATGTCGCCGGCGATCACGACGACCGCGCGGTCGGGCCGATACCAGCGGTCGTGGAACGCCTTCAGCGTGGCGGGCGTCGCCGCCTCCAGCGTCTCGACCGAACCGATCGGATCGTGCGCGGCGAAGGGCTGGCCGGCGAAGAACAGCTCGCGCAGACGGTCGTTCACGCGGCGCTCCGGCCCCTGCCCCTCGCGCAGCTCCGCTCCGACGACCTTGGTCTCCGCGGCGGTCGAGGCGGGATCGAAGCTCGGCTCGGCCATCATGCCCGACAGGATCTTCAGGCTCTCCTCCAGCCCGGCCGGCTGGGCGGAGGGCAGGTCGAGCTTGTAGGTGGTCGACACCGGCGTCGTCGCGGCGTTCGAGTCCGAGCCGAAGGTGACGCCCAGGCGCTGCCAGATGCGCTTGGACTCGCCGTCGGGCACGTACCGGGAGCCGCGGAACGAGATGTGCTCCATCAGATGGGCCCAGCCGGCCTGCGCCGCCGTCTCGTCGAGCGATCCCACGTCCATGCGCACCCGGACCGACACCTGTCCCGGCGGCACGCCGTTCCGGCGCACGGCGTAGCGCACGCCGTTGGGCAGCTCGCCGAAGACCCAGCCCGGGTCCATGGGAATGTCGGAATTCTCGTAGAACCAGCCGCGCGAGGCGTCGAGCGGGACGGCGGGAGGCGCCACCGCCCGCTCCGAGGACGCGACCGCCGCCGTCTGCGCCGCAGCGGCGGGGCCGAGGATCAGCGAGGCGGAGAGCGCGAGAAGGCCGAACGGCCGCAGTACCGGGGTCATGGCCGGGTTTATAGCGCCCAAAGCTGTCGCGCGCCTGACAAATCGTCGTCCGCGACCCTGCCCCACCTCCTCCCCCACCTTGCCATCCCCCACCCTCCGCGCCACATCGGCTCCATGCACATAGAGATCGAGACCACCCCCAACCCGGCGACGGTGAAGTTCCTGCCCGGTCAGGCAGTGATGGCGGACGGCACCCGCGACTTCGCCACGCCCGAGGACGCGGAGGCGTCGCCGCTCGCCGACGCGCTGTTCGGCCTGGGCGATGTGGAGGGCGTGTTCCTCGGCCGCGACTTCGTCAGCGTCACCAAGGCGCCGGGCAGCGACTGGATGACGGTGAAGCCGCAGGTGCTCACCATCCTGCTCGACCATTTCGCGTCCGGGGCACCGCTGTTCCACGAGGCGGGCGGCGCCGCGGCCGGCGATCCCGCGCCGTTCCCCGTGGCGCCGGAGGACGAGGACATCGTCGCCCAGATCGCCGAACTGATCGACACGCGGGTGCGTCCGGCGGTGGCGGCCGACGGCGGCGACATCGTCCTGCGGGGCTTCGACAAGGGCACCGTGTTCCTCTCGATGCAGGGGGCCTGCGCGGGCTGTCCGTCCTCGACCATGACGCTGAAGAACGGTGTCGAGCAGCTGCTCAAACACTACGTGCCCGAGGTGACCGAGGTGCGCGCGGCGTGAGCGGGGCGTCGGCCGTGACCCCGCGCCTGGACGACCGCGCGATCGATCAGCTGTTCGTCCAGGCGCGGACCTTCAACGGCTACACCGACGCGCCGTTCGGAGAGGCGGACGCGCGTGCCATCGCCAAGCTGGTCGCCGACGGTCCCACGTCCGCCAACCAGCAGCCCGCGCGCTTCGTCTGGTGCCTGACGCAAGAGAGCCGCGACCGCCTGGCCGACTGCGCCGGTGGCAACAATCCCGACAAGATCCGCGCCGCGCCGGCCGCCGTCGTGATCGGCATGGACCTTGAGTTCCACGAGCACCTCCCCTGGCTGTTCCCCCACGCCGACGCGAAGAGCTGGTTCGGCGATCCGGATGGCCGCCGCCAGTCCGCCTTTCGCAACTCGTCGCTGCAGGGCGCCTATCTGATCCTGGCGGCGCGCGCGCTCGGCTGGGACACGGGACCGATGTCGGGCTTCGATCCCGGGGCGGTCGAAGCCGCCTTCTTCGACGACCAACCCACCGTGCGCGCGAACTTCATCTCGACGCTCGGGCGCGGGGATCGGGCCAGCCTGTTCCCCCGCTCTCCCCGGCCGGAGTTCGAGCGCTTCAACCGTTTCGCCTGAGCGCCGGTGCGGGTCCTGGCGTTCGACACCGCGACCCCCGCGCTGACGCTGGGGGTCTGGGAGGACGGCGCGCTGACCGCGCGGACGCACGAGGTCATCGGCCGGGGCCATGCCGAGCGGCTGGTGCCCGCGCTCGCCGGACTGCCGCACGGCGGGCGAGCGGACCGCATCGTGGTCGGTGTCGGGCCGGGCAGCTTCACCGGCATCCGGGTCGGCCTCGCCGCCGCGCGCGCGCTGGCGCTCGCCTGGGGCGCGGAGATGGCCGGGCTGTCCACCCTGGCGCTCGTCGCCGCCGCGGCGGAATCGCGGGACGGCGAGGTGGTGGCGCTGGTGAACGGCGGCCATGGCGCGGCCTTCGCGCAGGCCTTCGCCGCCGATCCGCTCTCGCCGCTCGGCGCGGGCCTCGCGGTGCCGTTCGCCGGACTGGCCGACTGGGTGGGCGGCCGACCGGCATTCGGCCCCGCCGCGCTGTCCGGGCACCTGCCGGATCTGCGGCCGACCGATCCCGACATCGCCCGCCTGCCGCGCGCCGCCGCTTTGGCCACCCTGCCCGTCGCCGCGCTCTACGGACGCGGACCGGATGCCCGGCCCCCCGTCGGTCCGTGAGCTGGATCGCCGAGCGCTGGTCGCCGACCCCCGCCAACCTCGACGCGGTGATGGCCGTGATGGAGGCTGGCTTCCCCGCCCGCTGGGGCGAGCGGTGGTCGCGCACGCAGCTCTCCGGGCTGCTCTCGGGCGACCCGAAGGCCTGGCTGCTCGTGGTCTGCGAGGATCGGGCGCTCGCCGGCTTCGCGCTCGCCCGCACGGTGATCGACGCCGCCGAGCTGATGCTGCTGGCGGTGGACCCGCGGCATCGCCGCTGCGGGGTCGCCACCGCGCTGCTGCGCGGCGTCGCCGAGCGCGCGGCGCGAACGGGCGCGACCAGCCTGTTCGCCGAAGTGCGCCACGGGAACGACGCCGAAAAGTTCTATCGCGCCCAAGGCTTCGCCGTCGCCGGTCGACGCCCCCGCTACTATCGCTCGACTGACGGCAGCGCACACGACGCCATGACGATGCGCCTGCCGCTCGAATAAAGCCATCTGCGGGACTGGAAGTGCGGCGGTAAGTTGATTATGTGCGCGGCCATCGAAGACGACTTCGACAGAACTCACACAGATTGGAACACGATCATGAATGATGAATCCACCTCCGCCGACATGCTGGTGACGTTGACCGCCGACATCGTCGCCGCGCATCTGGGTGCCGCCGGCAGCAACGTGGCGATCGACGACGTGCCGGAACTGATCACCAAGGTTCACGGCGCGCTCGCCGGCCTGGGCCACAGTCCCGAACCGGAACCGGAGCCGCAGGAACCCGCCGTCTCCGTCCGCCAGTCGATCAAGCCGGACTATCTCGTCTGTCTGGAAGACGGCAAGAAGCTCAAGATGCTGAAGCGCTACCTGATGACGAACTACCAGATGACGCCGGACCAGTACCGCGCCAAATGGAACCTGCCGGCCGACTATCCGATGGTGGCGCCCAACTACGCCGAGCAGCGCCGCGATCTGGCCAAGAAGATCGGCCTCGGCCGCAAGCCAGGCCAGTCGCCCAGGAAGAAGTGAGGATGTCGGGGGCGCTTTTCAGCATGGAGCGTCCCCGCTCCTGCCGCGATGCCCAGCCCTTTGCCGGTGTCCGCGTCGTCCGCTAAGGACCGATCATGCCGCAACGGATCGACATCGAACAGCTCTGCGCGGAGCGGGGCCTCCGGATCACCGACCAACGCCGCGTGATCGCGCGCGTGCTGTCCGACAGCGACGACCATCCCGATGTCGACAAGGTCTATCAGCGCGCGTCGGCGATCGACCCGAACATCTCGATCGCCACCGTCTATCGCACCGTGCGCCTGTTCGAGGAGGCGGGCATCCTCAACCGCCACGACTTCGGCGACGGGCGCTCGCGCTACGAGCCGACGACAGAGGAGCACCACGACCACCTGATCGACGTCGAGAGCGGCGCGGTCATGGAGTTCGCCGACGAGGAGCTCGAGGCGCTGCAGAAGCAGATCGCCGAACGCATGGGCTATCGCTTGGTCGACCACCGGATGGAGCTCTACGCGGTGCCGCTCAAGCCGAAGGGCGAATAGCTGGGCCGCCTGCGCTTCGCCGCGCGGCTGGCGGCGATCGTCGCGCTGACCGCGCTGTGCGTGCCGCTGCACTGGACCGCGCGGCGTTTCGGGACCGGACGATCCCCCTGGCCGCGCCGCTATCTACGCCGGGTCGGCCAGATCGTCGGCGCGCGGGTGACGGTGGCCGGCCGGCCGCTGGTCCGAGACGTCGTGTTCGTCTCCAACCACGTCTCGCCGCTCGACATCCTCGTGCTGGCGGGCGCCAGCGGCACCGCGTTCGTCGCCAAGGGCGAGCTGGAGGACGTGCCGGTTGTGGGCGCGCTGTGCGACATGAACAACACCCTGTATGTGAAGCGCGACAGCCGGGCGGCGGTGGCGGCGCAACTCGACGTGATCCGCCGCGCGCTGGCCGACGGCTGGCCGGTGACGCTGTTCGCGGAGGGAACGACGGGCGACGGCCGCACGCTCGCGCCGTTCAAGCCCGCGCTGCTCGGCGTGCTCACCCCGCCGCCGCCCGGCGTGCGGGTGCAGCCGGTGGCGCTCGACTATCCCGATGCGGCCGAGATCGCCTGGACCACCGAGACCGGGTGGCAGAACTTCGTGCGGCTGTTGTCGAGGCCCGGCCGACTGCCGGTGACGGTGCGGTTCCTGGATCCGCTCGACCCGTCGGACTGCGGCGACCGCAAGGCGATCGCGGCGGCGACGCAGCGGGCGGTGGCGAGGGCCATCCAGTCCCTCTCCCCGGCGGAGGAGAGGGTTGCGGAGACTTAGCGAGCGCCAGCAAGCTCAGCCGTAGCTGGGTGAGGGTGGAGCGCCGCAGTAGGCGGCGCGCGAGCCTGCCCTCATCCAACTCCGGCCAGCCCCCGCTTCGCAGGAGCAAGCCTCCGTATCCTTCTCCCGCGCCGGGGAGAAGAGTCGCTCATACAAACGTTCGCGGATCGTGACTCGTGAGGGTTGCCAGCAGCGGCGGCCCCTGATTCAAGATGGCAAACGGACTGGAGTTTGCCATGCCGAGTGCGCTTCGAGCCTGAGGGCGCTGGCGAAGCGCCACGGCGTCAACCAGAAGACGGTCGCCAAGTGGAGGACGCGCTCGCCGCGCATCCGGCCGTGGTCGAGTGCGCCGTCGTCGGCGCTTTGGATGCCAAGTGGGTGGAGGCTGTGACCGCGTTCGTCGTCGTCCGCTCGGACGCGACCGTGACGGACGAAGCACTCCGCCAGCAGGTTCGCGTCCGGCTGCCGGGCCACAAGGTGCCGAAGCGGATCGTGCGGGTGAATTCACTGCCGAAGAGCGCGGTGGGCAAGGTGCTGCGGCACGCGCTGCGCGACCGGCTGAGGGAGGGGACATGAGCGCGACGATTCGGGTGGAGCGCGACAATCCGGTGACGGTGGTCACGATCGACCGGCCGCACGTTCGCAACGCCGTCGATCGCGCCACCGCCGAGACGCTTGCCGATGCCTTTCGTGCTTTCGAAAGAGACGAAGACGCCGCCGCCGCGGTGCTGACCGGCGCCGGCGGCACCTTCTGCGCGGGCGCGAACCTCCAGGCGTTCGCCGAAGCACCTTCTCGCCATGCGCCGTGCCGACCCACTGCCCGCGGACATCATCGTCCGTGATCCCGGTGAGCTGCGTGGCCTTCGCCGAATGGGCCGACCGGGGTCGATGAGTCCGGAGGCGCGGCACACGGCGCGGACCAGCTGGCCGAGGTAGGCGATCTCGATCACGACATCCGTTATGGGGTTGAGGCCGGTCGTCTCCGTGTCGATTAGCCCCACCGTGCGGATGGGCTCGGTCGGATGCTCGTCACGGGCAGGTCGGCGGGGTGACCAACACGATGCAGGACGCGGCGGTCCGCGTTGAACGCGCACGTGCAGGCCGGTGCTCCGGATGGATGGAGCGCCGGGGATGGTGGTGTTCATGTTGATGGTTCCTCTTGCTCGACCGAGCGGGAGCGAGGCTTTTCCCCTCTCCTGGCTTGGCCACAGCATTGGCCATCAACTTGGAACTACCCGGCGCCCGTTTTCTGGGCGACCGCCGCTGCCTTCGGCGCGACAAAGCCACCAGGCGCCCGGGCGAACCGCAGCGGAACCGACGATCTTGCAATCCGCGCTGAGTCGCGCCAGCTTTCGAATGCGCTGGCAGGCGGCCATTTTTGGGCCAACGACGAGGGTCACCGCGCAAATCGGCCGATATCGAGGCCAATGATTTGAGCAGCTTACCTCTCGATAAAGCTGGCTGGGGCGGCAGGATTCGAACCTGCGCATACCGGTACCAAAAACCGGTGCCTTACCGCTTGGCTACGCCCCAGTGTGCGCCGCCGCCCTTAGCGCGGGGCGATCCTCGGCGTCCAGACGCTGGCACCAGCCATGGGGATCCGGCGCGCGGCCGCGCTGCAGCGCCACCAGCCGGTCGCGCAACCGGGTGGTGACCGGACCGGGCACGCCCCCGCCCACCGACCACTCGCCCGCGCGGGTCTTCACGGCCAGGATGGGCGTCACCACCGCCGCGGTGCCGCAGGCGAACGCCTCCGACAGCGCGCCGCTGTCCGCGTCGGCGCGCCACTGCTCCAGCGCGTAGGGCTCCTCGGCCACCTCCATGCCCATCCCCCTCGCGAGCGTCAGCAGGCTGTCGCGGGTGATGCCGGGCAGGATCGTGCCGGTCAGCGGCGGGGTCGCGAGCCGGCCGTCGGCGTGGACGAACATGACGTTCATGCCCCCCAGCTCCTCCACGAACCGGCGCTCGGCCGCGTCGAGGAACAGCACCTGCTCGCAGCCGTGCGCGCCCGCCTCCGCCTGGGCGATCAAGCTGGAGGCGTAGTTGCCGCCGCACTTCGCCTCGCCGGTGCCGCCGGGCGCCGCGCGCGTGTAGGCCTCGGTCGCCCAGATCGACACGCCGGGCTTGCCGCCCCGGAAATAGTCGCCGACCGTGCAGGCGAGCACGACGAAGCGGTAGCGCGTCGCCGGACGGACGCCCAGAAAGGCCTCCGTCGCCACCACGAAGGGCCGCAGATAGAGCGCGCCGGCGCCGCTCGGCACCCAGTCGCGCTCCACGTCGACCAGCGCGCGCACCGCGTCCAGGAACATCGCCTCGGGCAGGGGCGGCATCGCCAGCCGCTCGGCCGAGCGGATCATGCGGCGCGCGTTCGCCTCCGGCCGGAACAGCGCGGGCGAGCCGTCGTCCAGCGCGTAGGCCTTGAGACCCTCGAACACCTCCTGCGCGTAGTGGAAGACGGACGCGGCGGGGTCGGTCGGCAGGGGCGCGCGCGGCACGATGGCCAGGTCGTGCCAGCCCTGCTCGGCGCAATAGCTGGCGCTCGCCATGTGGTCGGTGAAGACGCGACCGAAGCCCGGATCGGTCATCAGCGTGGCACGCTGGTCGGGCGTCGTCGGGCGGTCGCTGAGGGTCACCGCGACGCGGCTCGACGGGCGCTGGGCGGACATGGACGGCTCTCTCTCCTCGCCCGTTCGCGCGGGCTCTCGTGCCAGCGGAGTAGGAGCGCGGCGGCGGGCGGTCAACGGCTCCGGAAGGAGCACGACCCGGCTCAGCCCCGCGCCGTCTCCCCCGCCAGCGTGCGGTTGCGCGCGACCGCGGCGGCGATCGTGCGTTCGAGGAGCGGCGCCAGCCCGCCCTCCCCGTCGAGCACGATCAGTCCCTCGCGCGTGGAGCCGCCGCGGCTCGCCACGCGATCGGCGAGCGTGTCGGGCGCCTCGTCGCCCTCGCTCACCACCCGCGCCGCGCCGCGCACGGTGGCGCGCGCCAGGCGGAGCGCCTGATCGGGGGCGAGCCCCGCCGCCTCGCCCGCCGCCGCGAGCGCGCCCACGAAGCGGTAGAGATAGGCGGGGCCGCTCCCCGCCAGCGCGGTGAGCGCGTCGAAGCGGTCCTCGGCCACCCACTCCACCAGCCCCAGCGGCCGCACGAGCGCGTCGGCGCGGCGCGCGGCGGGCGCGGCCGGATCGGGGGCGCACAGACCGACAACGCCGTCGCCGCCCGCCACCGGCAGGTTCGGCATCGCGCGCACCACATCCGACCCCGGGAGGGCGGCGCCCAGGCTGGCGAGGGTCGTGCCCGCCAAGATGGAGATCAGCGGCACGCCGGCCGCGACGGGCGCGACCTCTCCGGCGACGGCGTCCAGCATCTGCGGCTTGACCGCCAGCAGCACGAGCCCGGGACGCTCCGTCAGCTCGGCGGCGGCGCGCACCACCCGCACGCCGTCCGCCACCACCCGGCCGCTGGGGCGCACGACCCGCACCGCCGCCGGATCGAGCCCGGTCTCCAGCCACCGGCCGAGCATCGCGCCCGCCATGTGGCCACAGCCGATCAGCGTCAGCGGCGCGGCGGGGGTGAGCCCGGCATACGGGATCACTCCGCCGCCACCAGGCTGCCCGAATCCCCGATCTCCGAGGCCTGGTGGCGATCGGCGCGCGCCACCGGCTCGGCGGCGCGCAACGCGATCAGGATGCGCATCAGATGCGCCAGGTCGCGCACCTCCAGCGTCACGTCGAAGGAGTGGAAGCGGGTGTCGCGGGTCGTCAGCCGCAGGTTCAGGATGTTGGCGCCGGCGTGCGCGAAGACGCCGGCCATGGCCGCGAGCGCGCCGGGCTCGTTCTTCAGCGTCACCTCCAGGCGCGACGCCCCGCCGCTGCGCCCGTCCCAGGTCAGGTCGACCCAGTCGCCGTCCCCGCTCTCCGACAGCACGGGGCAGTCGATCGTGTGCACGGTCAGCGGCCGGTCGGCGTGGCGGACGCCCACGATGCGGTCGCCCGGAATGGGCGAGCAGCAGTCGGCCAGCGTGTAGGCCATGCCCGGCGTCAGCCCGTCGATGGAGACCGGCTGGCCGGGCCGGTCGGCGCGCTGCGGCGAGACCCGCCGCTTGCCCGGCATCAGCGCGTCGAGCACCGCGCGGTCGTCGAGCTTCCGCCGGGCGACCGCCACGCGCAGGTCGTCCCCCGATTCGAGCCCCAGCCTGCGGGCGGCATGGGCGATCGCGTCGGGTTTGATCGGCGAGGGCAGGCGGCCGGCGATCTGCGCGAGCAGCTTCTCGCCCAGCGCGACGAGCTGCCCGTGCTGCTGCTGCTTGATGGTGCGGCGGATGGCGGCGCGCGCCTTGCCGGTCACCACGAAGCTCAGCCAGGCCGGCTGCGGCGTCTGGCCGTCCGAGGTCAGCACCTCGACCTGGTCGCCATTGGCGATCGGACTCCTGAGCGGCACCGTCTGGCCGTTGATCTTGGCGCCCACCGCGTGGCCGCCCAGTTCCGTGTGGACCGCGTAGGCGAAGTCGAGCGCGGTGGCGCCGGTCGGCAGCGCCTGCAGGTCGCCCTTGGGCGAGAAGGCGAAGATGCGATCCTGGTACATCGCCATGCGCGTATGCTCGAGCAGCTCCTCGGCCGAGCCCGAACTCTTGGCGATCTCCATCAGATCGCGCAGCCAGCCGACCTGCCCGTCCGGCCGCGCCTCGCCGGTCTTGTAGGCCCAGTGCGCCGCCAGCCCGAACTCCGCCTGGCGGTCCATCTCCGCCGACCGGATCTGCACCTCGATGCGCACGCCGGACTGGATGACGGTCGTGTGGATCGAGCGATAGCCGTTGCGCTTGGGCGTGGAGATGTAGTCCTTGAAGCGGTCCGGCACCGCCGGAAAGCGCGCGTGGATCAGGCCGAGCGCGCGGTAGCAGTCGGCGGTGGTCTCGCAGATCACGCGGAACGCCATGATGTCGGACAGCTGCTCGAACGCGACGTGGCGCTCCGCCATCTTGCGCCAGATGGAATAGGGCGACTTCTCGCGCCCCGACACGCGCGCCGCCAGGCCGTGCTCGGCGAGCAGCTGCTGCAGCGTGCCGGCCAGCCGCTCGACCTCCAGCCGGCCCTCCGCCTTCAGGGCGTCGCGGCGGCGCGTGATCGATTCGTGCGCCGCGGGCTCGGTCTGCCGGAAGGCCAACTCCTCCAGCTCGCGCATCCACTCGTACAGTCCGATGCGCTCGGCGAGAGGGGCGTAGATGTCCAGCGTCTCGCGCGCGATCCGCCGCCGCTTCTCCTCGGAGGGCACGAAGTGCAGCGTGCGCATGTTGTGCAGCCGGTCGGCGAGCTTGACCAGCAGCACGCGGATGTCGTCGGAGATCGCCAGCAGGAACTTGCGCAGGTTGTCGGCCGCCCGCTCGGACGCCGATCCACCCTCCAGCTTGGTGAGCTTCGTCACCCCGTCGACCAGCCGCGCCACCTCCTCGCCGAACAGGGCGGCGATCTCCGCGTGGGTGGCGCCCGTGTCCTCGACCGTGTCGTGCAGGATCGCGGTCACGATGGTGGCGGTGTCGAGCCGCAGTTCGGTCAGGATGCCCGCGACCTCGATCGGGTGGGAGAAATACGGGTCTCCGCTCGCCCGCGTCTGGGTGCCGTGCGCCTGGACCGAATAGACATAGGCGCGGTTGACGAGCGCCTCGTCGGCGCCCGGATCGTACGCCTTGACGCGCTCGATCAGCTCATATTGGCGCAGCACCGCTCACCTCCTCCTTCGCTCCCGCAACATGGGAGGCGAAGGGGGGCGGTGGCAAGCCCGGGATCACGAACGCGGACTGTCCGTCGCGCCGGATTCAGGCCTCGTAGTCGGCACCCAGGCCCTGATTGCGGGGCGGCACGGCCGCGGTGAGCCGCAGCGCCTCGGCCGACTGCGCGAGCGAACCGATCTCGTCGGGCTCGACATCGTCGTCGTCGATCTGGACCTTCTGCAGGCCGCTCACCAGCGCCTCCGTCAGCGCCTTGGGCTTGACCTTGGCCTCGGCGACCTCGCGCAGCGCCACGACCGGGTTCTTGTCGCGGTCGCGGTCGACATAGAGCGCGTCGCCGCCGGAGATCTGGCGCGCGCGCTGGCCGGCAAGCAGCACGAGATCGAAGCGGTTGGGGATCTTGTCGACGCAATCTTCGACGGTCACACGCGCCATGGAGCGGCTCCTTGTGGTCTCGCTAATCCGGGAATGGAGCGCGCTACCACACGACGCGCGAAACCGCTAGTCCCCGGGCCGGCCGTTCTTGTGCGCCCAGTAGAGCTGGGCGGGCGGCACGTTCACCGGCTGGAAGGCGTGGTCGATGCGCGCGAAGTGCGGGTCCAGGAAGCGCTTCACCTTGGGCGAGAACTGATAGACCAGGAACTGCCCGCCCGGCGCCATGACCCGCTCGGTCGCCGCCGTGATCGCCGGCCCGACGCCGTCGGGCAGCGTGGAGAAGGGCAGGCCGGAGAGCACGTAGTCGGCCGCCTCGTGCCCGTGCGCCGCCACGATCGCCTCGACATCGGCGGCCGAGCCGTGGACCGCGGACAGGCGGCTGTCGGCGAAGCGGCGGCGCAGATACTCGACGAAGTCGGGGTTCGTGTCGATCACGATCAGCCGGCCATCGCGCGGCAGGCGGTCGAGCACCGGCTGGCAGAAGGTGCCCACCCCCGGCCCGTACTCCACGAACAGCCGGCACCGGGGCCAGTCGACCGGGCGCAGCATGTGCTCGATCAGCCGGCGGGACGAGGGGATGACGGAGCCGACCATCACGGGATGCTTGAGGAACCCCGCCAGGAACACCCCCCTGTCGCCCAGGTGCGTGGCGGCCCAGCGGCCCGCGCGCTCGCGCAGCGACGGCGCCTTCGTCTCGGCGTCGAACATGGACATGGCGGCTCCCGATAAAGTCGTCGGGCGGCGCCCAGGGATTTGCCTCCCTTTCCCAAATCGCCGGTGGGAAGGCAAGGTTGCGCGCGCAGGGGCCGCGACCTAGCGACGGAAGCGTGACCGACCGGCGCCCCGCTCCCGACGCCCGAGATGCGTCCGCCGCCGCACCGACCACCCCGCTCCCACCCCTGCCGCCCGGCCGCATGGCCGTGCTGTTCGCGGTCATGCTCGTGGCGGCCGCCGGCAACACCGCGATGCAGAGCGTGCTGCCCGCGATCGGCACCCGGCTGGGGCTGGCCGACGTGTGGGTCAGCCTGGCGTTCAGCTGGTCGGCGCTGCTCTGGGTGCTGACCGCGCCGCGCTGGGCCAGGGTGTCGGACCGGCGCGGGCGCAAGGCGCTGATGCAGCTGGGGCTGGTCGGCTTTTCAACGAGCATGGTGGCCTGCGGACTGATCCTGTGGGCGGGGATCGAGGGTTGGATCGGTGCCGGCGTGTGTTTCGCGCTGTTCGCGCTGTTCCGCAGCCTCTATGGCGCGCTGGGTTCGGCCGCGCCGCCCGCCGTGCAGGCCTATGTCGCCGCGCGCACCGACGAGTCGCGGCGCACCGCCTCCCTGTCGGTGCTCGCCTCCTCCTTCGGGCTGGGCACGGTGATCGGGCCGGGCATCGCGCCGTTCCTGATCCTGCCGCTGTTCGGCCTGTCGGGGCCGATGCTCGCCTTTGCCGCCATCGGGGTAGCCGTGATCGTGGCCCTGCGCCTCGTGCTGCCCGACGATGCCCCCGCCCACGCGGCGCGCGGCTCGGTGTCGGGCGAGCCGCTGTCGGGAGCGGGGAGCGGCGGTTCGGCGGCCTTGCCTGACGACGGGGAACCGCTGCCCTGGACCGACCGCCGCATCCGGCCGTGGCTGGTCGCCGGGGTGGTCGGCGGCCATGCCAATGCGATGCTCTTGGGCGTGATCGGCTTCGTGGTGCTCGACCGCCTGGACCTGCGCGCCACGCCGGAGCTGGCGACCGATCCCACGGGGCTGGTGCTGATGGCGGGCGCGGGCGCGACGCTGCTGGCGCAATGGGGGCTGATCCCGGGATTGCAGCTCACCCCCAGGGTGAGCGTCATGGCGGGCGCGGGGCTGGCGACTGTGGGGGTGTCGCTGGTCGGCGTGGCGAGCGGGCTGCACGGGCTGGTGATCGGCTTCGCGGTCTCCGCGCTCGGCTTCGGCCTGTTCCGGCCCGGCTTCACGGCGGGCACCTCGCTCGCGGTCGGCGCGGAGGGGCAGGGCAGCGTCGCCGGCAAGGTCACGAGCGTGAACGGCATGGCCTACATCGTCGCCCCCGCGGTGGCGGTGCTGATCCACGACTGGAACGCGGGCGCGGTGTTCTGGCTGATCGGCGGCCTGACGGCGGGGTTGGCCGTGTGGAGCGTGCGGGGGTTGCGGGAGGCTGCGGCGGAGGGCTGAGTGTCCCCCGCCCCCGCTCAGGCTGAGCTTGTCGAAGCCTCTTTCGGACCGAAGGGCGGGTCTTCGGCGGGACGGACCCTTCGACAAGCTCAGGGTGAGCGGAGTGGTTTGCCAGGCTGCCAGCCTTAAGCCCCCCCCTTCTCCCCCCTCGGCGTCAGCTGGCCGGGCATGACGAAGCCGATCGAGCCCAGCTGCAGCGCGTTCTGCTTCAGCTTGTCGGCGATCTGGGCGTACTCCCGGCTCATCTCGTCGGTCACCGAGGCGCGGCTCTCCTCCAACGCGGCGTCGAAGTCGGCCATCGTCACCTCGCTCACGTCGGTCGAGCGCCGGAGCGCCACCAGCCCGGCGCGGCGCACGACGTCCTCCAGGTCGGCGCCGGTGTAGTTCGGCGTCCGCTCCGCCACCGCGTCCAGGTCCACATCGGGGGCGAGCGGCATGTCCTTGACGTGGATATCGAGGATGCGCCGCCGCCCCTCGGCGTCCGGCACATCGACATAGATCAGCTCGTCGAACCGGCCGGGGCGAAGCAGCGCGGGATCGACCAGATTGGGGCGGTTGGTGGCCCCGATCACGACCACCGACTGGCGGTCCTCCAGCCCGTCCATCTCCGACAGGATGGTGTTGACCACCCGCTCCGTGACCTGCGGCTCGCCCATCCCGCCGCCGCGCGCGGGCACCAGGCTGTCGAGTTCGTCGATGAAGATGACGGTGGGCGCCACCTGCCGCGCGCGGGCGAACAGGCGGGCGATCTGCTGCTCGGACTCGCCGTACCATTTCGACAGCAGATCGGACGATTTGGTGGCGATGAAGTTCGCCTCCGACTCGCGCGCCACCGCCTTGGCGAGCAAAGTCTTGCCGGTGCCAGGCGGGCCGTAGAGCAGGAAGCCTTTCGCGGGCCGAATGCCCAGCCGCCGGAACGCGTCGGGGTTCTTCAGCGGCAGTTCGACGCCCTCGCGCAGGCGCTCGGCCGCCGCGTCGAGCCCGCCGATGTCGGACCAGCGGACGTCGGGCACCTGCACCATCACCTCGCGCATCGCGGACGGCTGGACGCGCTTCAGAGCCTCGGTGAAGTCGTCGCGCGTGACCATCAGGTCGGCCAGCACCTCCGGCGGGATCGTGCCGTCCTCCAGGTTGAGGCGCGGCATCATGCGGCGCACCGTCTCGATCGCCGCCTCGCGGGCCAGCGCCGCCAGGTCCGCGCCGACAAAGCCGTAGGTGCCGCGCGCCAGCTCATCCAGGTCGACGTTGGGGCCGAGCGGCATCCCGCGCGTGTGGATGCCCAGGATCTCGCGCCGGCCGCGCTGGTCGGGCACGCCGACCACGATCTCACGGTCGAAGCGGCCCGGCCGGCGCAGCGCCTCGTCGATCGCCTCGGGCCGGTTGGTGGCCGCGATCACGACCACGTTCGTGCGCGACTCCAGCCCGTCCATCAGGGTCAGCAGCTGGGCGACCAGCCGCTTCTCCGTCTCGCCCGGCGTGCGGTCGCGCTTGGGGGCGATCGAATCGATCTCGTCGATGAAGACGATCGCCGGCTGGTTCTGCGCCGCCTGGTCGAACACCTCGCGCAGGCGCTTCTCGCTCTCGCCATAGGCGGAGCCCATGATCTCCGGCCCGTTGATCAGGAAGAACTCCGCCGCGCTCTCGTTGGCGACCGCGCGGGCGAGGCGCGTCTTGCCGGTGCCCGGCGGCCCGTGGAGCAGCACGCCGCGCGGCGGATCGACGCCGAGGCGCTGGAACAGCTCGGGGTAGCGCAAGGGCAGCTCGACCATCTCGCGCAGCTGGTCGACCGTGTCGCCCAGGCCGCCGACATCGTCATAGGTGACGTCCGTCCGCCGCTTCTCGCGCGGCTGCTCGAATTCGGAGCGCAGCTCGATCTCGGTGTCGGCCTCGACATGGACGATCCCCTTGGGCACCGTGTCGACCACCACCAGCCGCACCTCGGCCAGCGCATAGGCCGGGGCGTTCAGCATCTGGCGCAGCTGGGGCGGCAGGCCCTCCTGCTGCACGCGCTGCTGGCCGGTGGTGGCGACGATGTCGCCCGCCACCATCGGCCGCTTGTAGAAATTGCGCTTGAGCGCCTCGCCGGAGCCCTGCAGGCGCAGATTCTCCTGGGCGGGCGCGAGCACGATCTTGGTGGCGGGCTTGGGTGCCACCGCCTTCAGCTCGACGTGATCGCCCGACCCGGCCCCCGCATTGGCGCGCAGCAGGCCGTCGAGGCGCACGAGCTGCAGCCCCTCGTCCTCGGTGTAGGGAGCGACCACGCGGGCGGCGGTGGACCGCTTGCCGACCACCTCGATCACGTCGCCCTCGCCCACGCCCAGCTGCGCCATCGAGGCGCGCGGGATACGGGCGATGCCGTGGCCGGAGTCCTCCGGCCTGGCGTTCGCCACCTGCAGCTTGATCGTCTGTGTTTCCGCGTCGGCCACTGGTCCTCCTGGAGTGTTTCGGCGCGAACGCCCGCGCGACGCAGATGGGTTCGCGGGCTAGCGCTGTCCACCCGTGGACACGGGCCGCGCGCGGGTCTCCAGCGCCAGCTCGCAAGGGGGCGCGCAGCGGACCGTCGCGTGGACCCGGACCTCCGCGCCCCGGTCCTCGCCCACGCAGAGCAGCGTCGGATCGGCGCGGCGCGCGTCGGGACTGGCGACCTTGAGCCGCTGGCTTTCGCAGGCGCGGGTCAGCTTGCCCAGCGCCTCGTCCTCCGAAGGCACGGGGTAGCGGGTGGCGGTCGTCACCGCGCCGTCGGGCCGCGGCCGCCGGCGGAGCGCGAGCGGGGCGGAGTCGTAGCGCGCGTCCGCCGCCAGCCGCTCGATCAGCGGCCCCGTCGGCCCCAGCCCGGCGCGCGCCGCCCAGCCGGGAAACACGCTCGACAGCATCGCGGACGAGCCGACCACCAGGAACGGGAAGCCGAGCATCACGAGGAGGAACAGCACCACGAACCGGCGCGAGCGCCGCTGCCCGGCGGGGATCGATCCGGCTGCCATCCCCCTCTCCTAGCGCGAAGCGGCGGCAATAAAAACGGGGCCGATCCCGAAGGACCGGCCCCGCAAGGTCATTAGGAGAGGATGCCTGAAAAGGCCTGGACGTTGTGCACTGCAACAAAGTCTTGTGCAACTGCGAAGTGCGCGGTAGCAATTGCACAAGTTGCAATCGTGGGAGCGTTCACATGCGCCGTTTGCCGCCGCTCAGCGCCGTCGAGGCTGCCGTCGCGGTCGGCCGGCTCGGCTCGGTCAAGGCAGCGGCCGAGGAGCTGGCGATCTCCGCCCCAGCGCTGTCGCGCCGTGTCCAGACGCTGGAGCGCTTCGTCGGCCGGCCGCTGTTCGACCGGCGGCATCAGTCGATCGCGCCCAACCCGGAGGGCGAGCGGCTGCTGGCCGCGCTGGCCCCGGCGCTCGACGAACTGGGCGAGGCGGTGGCGCGGTCGATGGCGCCCGCCACGCTGCTCCGCCTGCGCCTGGGCGTGCTGCCGCTGTTCGCGAGCCAGCGGCTGTTCCCGCACCTTCCCGGCCTGCGCGAGCGGCACCCCGAGCTGCACCTCGACATCGACACCGCGCCCCAGCCGCTCAGCCGGCTGGGGGATGGGCTGGACGCGGCGATCGTGCTCGCCCGGCAGGTCGATCCGGCGCTCCACTCGCTGCGCCTGACCCGCGACCGGGTGTCGGTGATCGGCGACGCCGACCACGCCGAACGCGTGCGCGCGCCGGGCGACCTGACCCGCGAGACGGTGCTGATCCACCGCGACATGCCCGAGACCTTCGACGTGTGGCGCGACGCGGTCGGTCTGCCGACGCTGGAGCCCAGCGCCGTGGACCAGTTCGACTCCGGCCCGCTGATGCTGGAGGCGGCCGCGCGCGGGCTGGGCGTCGCCTTCATGCTCGACAGCCACCTGGCCGACGCCCACGACCCGCGCCTGCGCCGCCTGTTCGGGAAGGAGGTGGACAGCCCCTACGGCTATTTCTTCGTCTGCCGCCCCCGGGCGCTGGGCCAGCCGGCGGTGCGCCTGTTCCACGACTGGCTGAAGGAGGCGGGGGTGTAACTCCTCTTGCGTTGCTGGAGCACATGGAGTTCTGCGAGCGCAGCGAAGTCCATCGCCGCTGATGCCTTTGAACTCCACACGCGCGGCGCCTCGTCTCACCCGACCGAACGGATCAACTTCTGGTCGCATGATCGCCGCGACCCTTCCCTTCTGTAGCTCTTCAAAGATTTGCTGAGCCTGCTCGGCATCGCCAAAGGACGTAGCGGCTGTCTTTGGACTCCGCGCGCATAAGCGAACGCTTTGTCGAGCAGCCATGACTTTCGGTGGGGTGCAAGACGTTTGCTCGTGGCTGAAACGCTTGAACGAACGACGATGTCACCAAAACTCGACACGATTAATCGTCTGTTATATGCTTGATATTTCCGCGGATCGCCTCGAAAGTGCAGATATGAAGAAGGGAACTTTATTCTTTGTGGTATGGGGCTTCGTTTTCGCATCTGAAGTTACCACGGCTCAAGCATCACATGCTGAGAGTCCCTCAGGGTGGGATTATGATCTAAAATTGAAATGCGCGAAAACCTCTGAACCATCACAAGCTAATTACTATAAAGAAACCCAACAGTGTATAGGAGCAAACCACTGGAGCTTGGTAGTCCAAGCAGAAAATACGCCTGCTAGTAGCTGCATAGGCCCTGACAATCAGTCTTTTTTGATCAATGCTCCGAGTAGTCCAGTAACTTTAGGGTGGATTCAGCACAGTAGCGATATAGGTTCTAACTGGTCCGTAAATTTAAAAGTCGATACCTCCGCAAAAATAAATTGCCAAAATCAATATACGTTTTTTGGGTTTTTTGATGATATTGAACATGGTGGTGGTCCGCTGCCTCCATTACAAAAACTCCAATCATCTCACGTCATAGCTTATAGTCAGTATGGATTAAGTGGTGGCGAGGCTCGCTTAACGCTTGGTGCTCAGATTTTCTGGGGCGGCAAGGCGCACCTAATAGAAATACTCCCTGCCAGGATCGGGTATAATGCAAATCCGGGACTTCCTCCAGGGGTCATACAATCAATTACTATAGATGATAGAGAGTACATAATTTTAGACAACAGTTGGGGCGTAAGCGTTACTCCGGGTGGTGCTTCTGAGTTCGTGTATGTAAACTGGGGAGGCTTGTTTCAAAAAATGATAGATCTTGGCTTGTTTACGTCGCCAGGTACAGGGCCAACGGCAACACAGAGTGTGTATGTTGCTGTTGAAGCGCACAACAGAGCAGTAGTTGATTTGTACCATACGAATTTTAGAGTTTCGAGCAAATGAGAAGCGGCGCCATCAGCATGTATTTGAGCGCCGTCCTCGTGAGGGTGCCTCGCCTAATTTAGCCTGAAGAAGGAAAGGAGAGACGATGGGGGACGGGTTGATTTCGGGCAGGTCCATGCGGTCGGGATTGTGGAAACACGTGCGGCGCCTTGGACGACACGTGGGCGCGCGACCGGATGGCGGGGGTGTGCCCGCGAAATCCGAGCCGCAGCCGATCGTTCAGACCGACGCGGACACCACCGCGTCCGCGCACGACTGGCGCGATCCGGCCTGCTCGGCGCAGCTTTCGATCGCCCAGCATCTGCGATGGATGATCGACGATTTCGCGGTGTCCGACGGCGTGATGAGCGTCCGCGGCTGGTTCCTCTCGCCGTTCCACCCGGTCGAGGCGGCCCGTTTCCTCGTCAACGACCGCGATGTCGTGGCACCAGCCGCGATCCACCCAGGCTCGGACGTGCAGGACCTGCTGCCCGAGCTGCCGAATTCGGCCTTTCGATTTCAGGTCGACCATCCGGCCTCTTCCGACCAGCGGTTCTCGTCCATCAAGTTCCTGCCATCCGGACAGATCGACGGCGCCGTCGTCGAGAGCAGCGCGTGGTATCTGCTCGACCCGCTCCATGAGGACGATCCGCTGCCCGGCGGCGACAACATCTTTCGGGTGATCGCCAACCGCGACGCGTTCTCCTTCCGGATCGGAGGGGCGACGGTGGTCAATCGCATCGATGCGTATCTGGCGCGCGCCCACGGGCGGACCCTGGCCGATTTCGGCCCGATCCTCGATTGGGGTTGCGGCTGCGGCCGGGTGACGCGCTATCTGAAGAAGCGCGGCTGCCGGGACCTGCACGGCGTCGACGTGGATGCGACCAACATCGAATGGAGCCGAGCCAACCTGGCGGACATCGCCTTCCAGACCGTCGGACTCGAACCGCCTCTGCCCTATCCCGACGGTTTCTTCGAACTGATCATCGGCGTGTCCGTCTTCACCCACTTGCGCGAACCCCAGCAGCACGCCTGGCTGGCCGAATTGGCGCGGGTGCTGAAGCCCGGGGGGCTCGCCATCGTCACCGTCATGAGCGGCGGACAGATCGCACTCCAACGCGGAGGCGCCGATGCGATCGCCGAACTCGCCCGGAGCGGCTTCGTGATCACCGACGACAACGACCAGCTCCGTTTCGGCGAAGGCGGCGAGAACTACTACGTCAACACCTATCACTCCGCCGAGTATCTCCATGCCAACTGGCAGGCCGACATGACGCTCGTCGACCTGGTGCCGTTCATGGGCGCCAATCAGGACGCGGTCGTCCTGCGTCGAACGCCGGATCCGGTCCGGCTGTAGATTCAGAGAGACGACTGCCCTTGGTGCCGCCGTTTCGGAACTGGAATCGTGTTTTCGTCGATGCGACATCAAGGCGAAGTGGGCGAGGGTGACGGCGTAGAACCCGGTCACCCTCGCCCTTACGGCGCTTCGCGCCTCCCTCTCCCGTCGGGAGAGGGATTTATCCCACGTTCGCCTTCACGATATTCCCCGGCTCCCTCGGCGGTTCGCCCTTGGGCAGGTCGTCGACGTGCTCCATGCCGCTCTCCACCTCGCCCCAGACGGTGTACTGCCCATCCAGGAAGCGCGCGTCGGCGAGGCAGATGAAGAACTGGCTGTTGGCCGAGTTCGGGTCGCTGGTCCGCGCCATCGAGCAGGTGCCGCGCACGTGCGGTTCCTGCGAGAACTCCGCTGTCAGGTCCGGCTCGTCGCTGCCCCCGCTCCCCGTGCCGGTCGGATCGCCGCCCTGCGCCATGAAGCCGGGGATGACCCGGTGGAACTTCACCCCGTCGTAGAAGCCGCTCTTCGCCAGCTCCGTGATCCGCTCGACATGGCCGGGCGCCAGGTCCGGACGCAGCCTGATCACGACGTCGCCGCCGGAGGAGAGCGAGAGGGTCAGCGTGTCGGCCATGGGCAATGTCGGTCCTTTTGGATGATGAATGCCGTCAACGGCCCGCGCACCGGCCGCGTTCCGGAGCGGTCGAGGTGAACGGCGATCCTTGCCTTGGCGCGCTCCGAACGGCACTAGCGCCGTGACGCAGCGCAGCAGGGAGGCCGGACCGTGAGCGACGCACCCACGCTCGATCCCGACGCGCTCTCCGCCGATCCGGCCGACCGGCTGGACGAGGACGACCGCTTCCCGCTCGCCTTCGTGCGCGACGTGGAGGACGCGGCGGAGGCGGGCGACGACGCGCTGGTCCAGGCGCTGACCGAGCCGCTCCACCCCGCCGACCTCGCCGACCTGATCGAACTCGTGCCGGAGAACGAACGGCTGGCGGTGGCGGCCGCGCTGGGCGACCGGCTGACGTCCGACGTGCTGGTCGAGATGAACGACTATGTTCGGGAAGCGCTGCTCTCCGAGCTGCCGGCGGACCAGGTGGCGCTGTTCGCCGCCGACATGGACACCGACGACGCGGTGGCCGTGATCGAGGACCTGGACGCCGACGACCAGCGCGCCGTCCTGGACGCCATGCCCGACGCGGAGCGCGCGGCGGTCGAGTCCGCGCTCCTCTACCCGGAAGAGACCGCCGGCCGGCTGATGCAGCGCGAGGTCGTGGCGGTCCGCGACGGGATGAGCGTGGGCGACGTCATCGACTGGTGCCGCTCGGGCGCCACGACGGGCGACTTCTGGGAGATCTTCGTGGTCGATCCCGCCCATCGCCCGGTCGGCACCTGCCAGCTCTCCTGGATCCTCACCGCGCCCCGCGCCACTCCGGTCCGTGACCTGATGAAGCGCGAGCAGACGCTGATCCCCGCGCAGATGGACCAGGAGGAGGTGGCGCTGCGCTTCCAGCGCTATCACCTGATCTCGGCCGCCGTGGTGGACGCGAGCGGGCGGCTGATCGGGCAGATCACCGTCGACGACATCGTCCACGTCATTCAGGAGGAGGCGGGCGAGGACGTGCTGCTGCTCTCCGGCGCCGGCGAGGGCGACATCAACGAGCCGATCCGCGACAGCTACGTCGCCCGCGTCCGCTGGCTGATCGCGAACATGGGCACCGCGCTGGTCGGCTCCACCATCATCTGGGCGTTCGGCGGGGCGATCGAGCGGATGGTGGCGCTCGCCGTCCTCATGCCGATCGTGGCGTCGATCGGGGGCAACGCCGGCACCCAGACGATGGCGGTGTCGGTGCGCGCCATCTCCTTGAACCAGCTCACCCAATCGAACACCATGCGGATCATCGGGCGCGAACTCCGGGTCGCGGTGCTGAACGGGGCGACGGTGGCGGTGCTGATCGGGATCGCGGCGGCGGTGTTCTTCGCCAACCCGCTCCTGGGCGGCGTGATCGCGCTGGCGATGGTGGTGAACATCATCGTGGCCGGGTTCGCCGGCGTGGCGGTGCCGGTGATGCTCGACCGGCTGGACCAGGACCCGGCGGTGGCGAGCTCCATCTTCGTGACCATGATCACCGATTCGATCGGGTTTCTGGCGTTCCTGGGCCTGGCGGTGGCGAGCGGGCTGGTTGGGAGGTAGGCTTACTCCCCTCCCTGCTTGCAAGGCGGGGGGTTGGAGGTGGGTGCGACGGCGAAGCCGGAGCTGCGAGGCGTCCGCAGGCCGCAGGCTCGCTGACGCTCGCCACCCACCCCCGGCCCCTCCCTTGCAGGGAGGGGAGTGGCAACCCTCGGCTCCCCTCCCCACCTGACCCCCCATGCCGCTGCACATGACCAAGATCGCCTTCGGCTGCGACGAGCTGTCGCAGCTGGCCGACCGGCTGGACGGGCGCGCGGAGGAGGGGCGGGTCACGATCACCACCCGCTATCGCCCGCGCCGCGCCGACGAGCTGGTCGGCGGATCGCTGTTCTGGATCGTGAGGCACCGCCTCGCCGCCCGCTCGCCGATCCTGGGCTTCGGCGAAGCGGAGGGGCGCTGCGCCATCACGCTGGGCCACCCACTGATCGCGGTGCGCTCCGTGCCCAAGCGCGCACACCAGGGCTGGCGCTATCTGGAGGCCGAGACCGCGCCCGCCGACTTGGCAGACGGCGCGGACGACCCCGCCGCCGCCATGCCCGCCGCGCTGCTGGGAGAGCTGACGCGGCTGGGGCTGGTGTGAGGGGCGGCAATACGAGCCCTCTCCCCTTCAGGGGAGAGGGTGGGAAGAGGGGAGCACGCTGGTGACCGGGTGCTCTGCCTGCCCTCGTGTGCCCCTCTCCCTCGCCGCCGACGCGGCTCTCCCTCTCCCCTGAAGGGGAGAGGGCTTTTGATCATTGCGGGATCACCGTCACCGCGCGGCGGTTCTGCGCCCAGGCGCTCTCGTCCGAGCCCAATGCCGCGGGGCGCTCCTTGCCGTAGCTGACGGTGGCGATGCGCGTCGGCTGGATGCCGGCGGCGACCAGATAGTTTTTGGCCGCGTTGGCGCGCCGCTCGCCCAGCGCGATGTTGTATTCGCGCGTGCCGCGCTCGTCGGCGTGGCCCTCCAGCGTGACGCGCGCGTTCGGGTACTGGCGCAGCCAGGCGGCCTGGCTGTCGAGCACGGTGCGGTCCTGCGCGTCGATGTCGTACTGATCGGTGTCGAAGAACACGCGGTCGCTGGTGACCGTCGCGCGGAAGTCGGCGGCGGAGCCGGGCACGGCGGTCCCCTGCACGCCGCCCGGCTCGGTGCCGGTGTAGCCACCGTCGGCGGGACCCTGGGGCACCTGTTCGCCGGGGCTCGGCAGGTCGGTGGGCGTCTTCTTGGCGCAGGCGCCGAGCGCGAGCGCGGCGGCGGCGGTCAGCAGGACCGGGTTGAGCTTCGTCATGGTCGTCTCTCCTCCTTTGGAAACATCAGTCGCGCACCGCGCCCCAGGCGGGGTCGGAGCCGTTGAGCGGCAGGTTCAGCTTGCGCTCGTTCACGCCGGTCAGGTCGACCGACCACAATTCCGCCTCGCCCGAGCCGCGCCTGGTGCGGAAGAACTGGATGACGCGGCCGTTGGGCGACCATGTGGGCGCCTCGTCCTGCCAGCTGTCGGTGAGCAGCCGCTCGCCCGACCCGTCGGGGCGCAGCACGCCGATGCGGAAGTTGCCGGACGTGCGGGTGAAGGCGATCAGGTCGCCGCGCGGACTCCATTCGGGTGTGGCATGGCGGCCCGCGCCGAAGCTGATGCGGCGCTGGTTCGATCCGTCGGCGTCCATGACATAGAGCTGCTGTCCGCCCGAACGGTCGCTCTCGAACACGATGCGGCGGCCGTCGGGCGAGAAGGACCCGCCCACGTCGATGCCGGGCGCATTGGTCAGCCGGCGATACTGGCCGCCGGTCGCGGGCACGGCGTAGATGTCGGTGTTGCCGTTCACCGCCATCGAGAACAGGACAATGTTGCCGTCGGGCGAGAAGCGCGGCGCGAAGGTGGTGTAGGGCGTGTCGACCACCACCCGCTGCGCGCCCGAGGCCACGTCCATCACGTAGATGCGCGGGCGGTTGCCGTCGTAGCTCATATAGGCGATCTTCGACCCGTCGGGCGAGAAGCGCGGATTGAGGACGATGTTCTGGCCGTTGGTCAGGAAGCGGTGGTTGGCCCCGTCCTGGTCCATGACCGCGATGCGCTTGATCCGGTTCGCCTTTGGCCCGGTCTCGCTGACATAGACGACCTGGCTGTCGAAATACTCGCCCTCGCCGGTCAGGCGGGCGTACACGCTGTCGGCGCAGCGGTGGGCGGCGCGGCGCCAGTCGCGCGGCTGGACCAGATAGCCGTTGCGCGCCAGCTCCTGCCCCGTCGCCACGTCGTAGAGATAGCAGCCGACGGTGATCCTGCCGTCGCCGCCCGCGCGCACATAGCCCTGCACCAGCGCCTGCGCGCCGAGCGATCGCCAGCCGGGATACTGGGGCGCGGTGACCTCGTCCATCGTGATGCGCCGCGTGGTGGCGGGCGAGAACAGGCCGGTGTTGCGCAGGTCCTCGCGCACCACGTCGGCGACCTTGCCGCCCAGCTCGTCGGTGGCGCCGGCGGGCGTGGGAGCGACGGCCGGGGTCGGCATCGGCGGCACGGCGATGACGAGCGAGGAGAACACACCCTCGCCCAGCGTGATCTCGATCGGGTCCTCGCCCGCCGGGGGGCCGGGCGGTGGCGCTTGCTCCTGCGCCAGCACGGGCGCGGCGGCGAGCAGCAACGGGGTCAGAAGGGTGGCAAGTCGCATGGTCATCCTCTCGACGGATCGAAGGTATAGGTGAAACGGCGCCAGCTGTCGAAATACTCGGCCGGCAGCCCACGAACGGGCGTGCACGACCGGACCGCGTTCTGGGCCACGTCCTTCATCCGCTGCTCGTAGATCTTCAGGTCGGCGTCGGTGTTCACCACCGTCACCCCGCTGATGCCCGCCAGCGATCCGTCTCGGTTGAGCGCGACGGTCATGCGCACCTTGATGTCGCGCGCATCGGGAGAGGGCAGCGTCTGCTTCTGGCAGGGGATGAAGGCGCGGCGGATCGCGCCGTCGATGCTGGCCTTGGCCGCGCCGGTGGCCTGTCCGCTCACCTTGTCGCTGCCGGCGGCGGACGCGCCCACCCCCTTCAGGAAGTCCTTGCCCAGCTTCGACGATCCGCGCGGCCCCGCCCTGGCGCCGCTGGCGGCGGGCGCGGGCGGCGCGAGCCGGGGCGACGCCTTGGCGGGCGCGGGTGGCGACGGCCTGGGCGAGGCCTTCGGAGCGGGGCGAGGGGCGGGCTTCGGCGTGGGTCGGGGTGCCGGCTTGGGCGTGGGCTTCGGAGCCGGGCGCGGTGTGGGAGCGGGCCGGGGAGCCGGGCGCGGTGTGAGGGCCGGCGCGGGAGTGGGCCGGGGCGTGGGCCTGGGTGTGGGCAGCGGCGGGGAAAGCGGGGGCGGCGGGGTTGGTGGCGACGGCGCGCTCTCGCCCGCGTCGGGCTCGCCCGCCACCGGCGCCTCGGGCGCGCGCGACCGCTGGGCCGGCTCCGGCGCGCTGGAGACGGCGGCGACGTCGTCCACCAGCGACACCTCGACCGGCACGGGCTTCGGCTCGTCGGGCTCCGGCGTGGCGAGGAAGCGCGAGGAGAGCAGGCCGAACAGCACGAGGTGGCCGACGACGGCCACCCCGAACCCGATCCGCTCCGCCCGATCCATCAGGGCGCGCCCGCGCCCGCGTTGGTGACCAGCGACACCTTGTTGAGGCCGGCGCGGTTGAGCTCGCCCATCACGAACATCACCCGGCCATAGTCCAGCGCCCGGTCGGCGCGCAGCAGCACGGTGGGCGGGGTCGCCGCGGCCGCCGCCGCCTCCAGCCGGCCGGGCAGGTCGGCGGGCGCCACCTCCTCCTCGCCGAGATAGATGCGGCCGTCGCGGTCGAGCGAGATCGCCAGCGGCTCGGCGTCCGCATCGGCGGGGTTGGCGCGGCTGTCGGGCAGCTCCACCGGCACGGCGGCGGTGAGCAGAGGCGCGGTCACCATGAAGATGATCAGCAGCACCAGCATGACGTCGACCAGCGGCGTCACGTTGATCTCCGACATCGGCGCGCGGCCCCTTCTGCCTGATCCGGGCCGACCCCGCCTGGGAGCGGTGAAGGCCATCAGGGCCGCTCGATCTGGTCCAGCTCACGGCTCAGCGTGGCGTGGAAGCCGTCCGAAAAGCGCGCCAGCCGCGCCTCGAACCGATCGAGCGCGTGGGAGAGGCGGTTGTAGCCGATCACCGCCGGAATGGCGGCGAACAGGCCGATGGCGGTCGCGAACAGCGCCTCCGCGATGCCCGGCGCCACCACGGCGAGCGACGAGGAGTTCTCCGCCGCGATGGCGGTGAACGCGCGCATGATCCCCCACACCGTGCCGAACAACCCGACGAAGGGCGCCACCGAGCCGACCGTGGCCAGGATGTTGAGCCGCCCCGACAGCCGGTCGATCTCGCCCGCGCTCGCGGTGTTCATGGCGGCCGCCAGGCGCGAGCGCACCCCCTCCTTGTCCAGCCGCTTGCCGCGCAGCGAGCGCCGCCACTCGCCCAGTCCCGACTGGAACACGCGCGCGGTCGGCAGGTCGGTCTGGCCGTGCTTCGCCTGGAAGGCGTCCATGTCCTCGGCCGACCAGAATTCGCGCTCGAACCCGTCGGAGCGGCGGCCGAGCCGGCCGATGGTCATGGAGAAGCCGACGATGATCGCCCAGGTCCAGATCGAGGCGAGCAGCAGGCCGATCATCACCGCCTTGACCACCCAGTCGGCCTGCAGGAACAGCTTGAGGGGCGAGAGCGACACCGGATCGGCGGCGAGCGCGGCGCTGGCGAGGATGGGCAGCATGGGGTTCCGTTACGGCAGAAGGGGTTGAAAGGCGACGATCCGGTCGGCGCTTGGTCGCCCGGCGAGCGACGGGAACGCGGCGGTGATAGGGGAGGTCGGCAGACTGGCCGCCCGCCGCCTGACTCTCTGGTGAATGGCGATGCGCGCCGGTGTGGCGGCCTCCATCGTGCTGGCCACCCTCGATGCGTCGTCCGGACCCGCGGACGCGACGAAGCGAAGGGGCGGTGCGCCGAAGGCACAGGCGTCCTCCCCCGCCTCGGTCGCGGCGCGCTGGTCGATGCCGGCCTCGCGCTCGAGGTGGCGCAGAGTGTCGGCGGGGTAGACGATGCCCGACAGGTCGGTGTCCTCGGAGCACCCGTGGACCGGGAACGGGTGCGGCCCGTCAAACCGCTCCGGGATGGGCGGCGGGTCGGTGGCAGGGGGCGCGGCGGACATGCGGGTGCTCTAGGGGGCTGGGACCGGGCGGTGAAGGGGGTGGAATCCGCCCTGCGTCCGACTGGGATCGCGGCGGCGTTGCGCGGCGGACCCGCCCAACGCCCGCCTTCTCGTCCGCGACCGTCCGCATCACTGCAAGGTCACGGCCTGGGCGGAGCCTGCGGCTCGTCGTCGGGCGGCTGGGGGCGGTGAACGCTCGCCCGCGTCGGACCCGTGTGCGACCGGGGCGGCGCGACGGCGGCCGGCGCGGGGTGCGCGAGCCGCGCCGGGTGCGTGACGCTGCCGTCCCAGCCATGGGAGAGCGCCACCAGCATCATCGTCGGGACCACGGCGACGATCGCCGCGACCAGGAAGACGACGGCGGGCAGCGGGCTGGCCTCGGAGACGGGTGGAGCGTGCCAGGGCTGCGGCTGGTCGGGGCGGCGCGGGGGCACGGCCGCGCGCGGTGCCTCCGTCAAGTCGCTCAGCGCCTCGTCATAGGCGCGCCGTCGATCCGGATCGCGCAGGCAGGTCCAGGCCTCGTTGATGCGCGCGGCACGCCCCGTCGCGTCCGGCGAACGGTTCGTGTCGGGATGGTGGCGCAGCATCGCCGCGCGGTAGGCGGCGCGGACCGCTCCGGCGTCGGCGTCGCGGGCCACGCCCAGTTCCGAATAGTGCGTCCGGCCCATCGCGCCAGTAGAGCCCCGCGCACCGCGCGCCGTCAACCCGTCCCCAGTTCGACGATCGTCGCGTCGCCCAGCCCGGCGAACAGCGCGCGCTCGGTGCCCGTCATCCACACCTGGCCCCGCCCCGCCAGCCGCTGGAACAGCGCGGCCCGCCTGGCGGGGTCCAGGTGGGCGGCGACCTCGTCCAGCAGCAGCACGGGCGGGCGGCCGGTGCGCTCGGCGACCAGCTCGGCGTGGGCGAGCTGGACGGAGAGCAGCATCGCCTTCTGCTCGCCCGTGGACGAGGCGGCCGCCGGCTGCCCGGTGGCGGCGTGGACGGCGGTGAGGTCGATGCGATGCGGCCCCTCCAGCGCGCGGCCGGCGGCGGCATCGCGGCCGCGCTGGCGGGCGAGCGTGGCGACCAGGCCGCCCTCCACTCCGCCGCCCTCCAGCGCCAGCAGCGGCCGGGCGAACAGCCCTTCGGGCGTCGCCGCCAGCCGCTCCGACAGCGCCGCCACCAGCGCCTCGCGCGCCGCCGCCAGCGCGGCCCCGTGCTCCGCCATCCGCGCCTCCAGCGCCGACAGCCAGGCGGGGTCGGGCCGCTCCTCGCCGGTGAGCAGCCGGGTGCGCTCGCGCATCGCCGCCTCGTAGCGGGTGGCGTGGGTCGCGTGGCCCGGGGCCAGCGCCAGCGTCAGCCGGTCGAGCCAGCGCCGCCGGTCGCCGGGCGCCTCCACCCACAGCCGGTCCATGGCCGGGGTGAGCCACTGGACGGTCAGCCGCTCGGCGAGCTGGGTCGCGGGCGCGAAGGCCCCGTTCACCCGCACCCGCCGCCGGTCCGGCGCGCCACCCTGCCCGCCCGTGCCGGTGCCGATCGCCGTGCCGTCGGACAGCCGCGCCGCCACCGCCCAGCGCCCCGGACCGCCGGCGCGCGCCATCTCGGCGAGCGCGGCGCGCCGGAGTCCCCGGCCGGGCGCCAGCAGCGACACCGCCTCCAGCACGTTCGTCTTGCCCGCGCCGTTGTCGCCGTGCAGCACGACGAAGCCCGGGCCGGCGGCGATCGCGGCGTCGGCGTGGTTGCGGAAGTCGGCGAGATCGAGGCGCTCGATCCACGCCCCGCCGCCGGTGGCGCTCAAGCCCGCCGCGCGCTCACACCCGCATCGGCATGAGCACGTAGAGCGCCTGCGCCTCGCCGTCGGTGCGCATCAGCGTGGGCGCGGCGGCGTCGGCCAGGTGGATCTCGCAATCGTCCCCGTCCAGCTCGCCCAGGATGTCGAGCAGGTAGCGCGCGTTGAAGCCGATCTCCATGTCGGCCGCGCCGTAGTCGCCGGGCACCTCCTCGGTCGCGGTGCCGTGTTCCGGGCTGGTGACCGACAGCGTGACCTTGTCGCTGCCCATGGCGAGCTTCACCGCGCGCGTCTTCTCGGTCGCGATGGTGGACACGCGGTCGACGCCTTCGGCCAGGGTCCTGGGATCGATGCGCAGGATCTTGTCGTTGGCCGTCGGGATCACCCGGTTGTAGTCGGGGAAGGTGCCGTCGATCAGCTTGGAGGTCAGCACCGCCGCGCCGAGTTCGAACCGCGCCTTGGCGTCGGACAGCGACACGGAGACGTCGCCGTCCATTCCGTCGAGCAGCTTGCGCAGCTCGCCCACGCACTTTCGCGGCACGATGATGTCGGGCATCCCCTCCGCGCCTTCCGGACGGCCGATGGTGACGCGCGCCAGCCGATGGCCGTCGGTCGCCGCCGCCTTCAGCTGGCCGCCGTTGTCGTCGACGACATGGAGGAAGATGCCGTTCAGATAGTAGCGCGTCTCCTCGGTCGAGATGGCGAGGCGCGTCTTGTCGATGATCGTGCGCAGCACGTCGGCGGGCAGCGCGAAACGGGTCGGCAGCTCGCCCTCCGCGATGGTCGGGAAATCCTCGCGCGGCAGCGTCGGCATGCGGAAGTTGGAGCGGCCGGCGCGGACGTGCAGCTTGCCGTCGGCGGCCTCCAGCGCGACCTGCGAGCCGTCGGGCAGCTTGCGCGCGATGTCGAACAGCATGTGGGCGGGCGCGGTCAGCGCGCCGGGCGTCTCCACCTCGCCGCCCAGCGACTCCACGATCTGCAGGTCCAGGTCGGTGGCGGTCAGCCGCACCTGGCCGTCGGCGCGCGCGTCGATCAGCACGTTGGACAGGATCGGGATGGTGTTGCGGCGCTCCACCACGGACTGGACGTGGGACAGCGACTTGAGCAGCGTCGCGCGTTCGATGGTGGCCTTCATGATCGGTCTCGTCCCCCCGGTTTGGCTGATCCGTGTCGCTGATCCGTCCGCCGGCGGGCGGCGGAGTCTGTCGGGAGGCGGTCCTATCACGATTGGGGGCCGGAGCAACCGCCCCGGCCCCGTCCCTGGTCCGGTCAGAAGCGGAAGCCGAAGCCCGCCACGACCTGGTGCCGGTCGGCGTCCGCGCTCAGATCGCCCTGGATGAGGTCGCTGTTGCGGTCGAACTCGGCGTTCGAATAGTTGGAATAGCGGTATTCCAGCTTGGCGAAGGTGTTGCGGCCGATCGCCTGCTCCGCGCCGACGCCGACGCGGTAGCCGTCCAGCTTGAAGTTGCCGGCGAGCTCCGTCTCGCCGTCGCGGGCCAGCAGGCCCAGCTTGGCGTTGGTGTAGCCGCCCTTCAGATAGACCAGCGTGGTCGGCTGGACCAGGACACCGGCGCGCAGGCCGACATAGATGTCGCGCTTGGCGGCCACCCGCCCGAAGCCGAAATAGTCGGGATCGGTGGAGTTCACCTCGACCTTGCCGGTCGAATCGGCGAACTCCGCCTCCGCGCCGACCAGCGCGCCACCGAGCGCGAAGTCGTAGCCGGCGGCGACGCCGTAGAACAGGCCGTCGATATGCTGGTCGTTGTTCTCGACGTCCGTGGAATCACCCGCGCCCAGATTGTCGTAGCCGATCAGGCCCTCGACGCGCGGGCCGGTGAAGGTGGTGTTCACCTGCTGCGCGGCGGCCGGCGTCGCGGCGAGCGCGGTGCCGGCCAGCAGCAGCGTGGGAAGGAACTTGGTCATGGAAACCCCTTGATCTCGAACGCTCCGGTGAATGGAGCGGGAGCCCTCTGGCGCCCCGTTCCTCAACGCCGGATGAACGGAAGCGTACAGTCGGGCCGAACGGTTGCGCGGTCGCGGCGGCTCTGGGACAAGCCGCCGCCATGGACCTGCCCGGACGCACGCTGATCCTGCGCCACGGCGAGACCGTGTTCAACGCCGGCCGCCGGCTGCAGGGCGACGCGGAGCACACGCCGCTGACCAGGGCCGGCTTCGCCCAGGCCGACGCGATCGGCGCGGCGCTGGCGGAGCGGCTGGGCGCGCGGCCGGCGCTGACCGTCTGGACCTCCGACGCCGGCCGCGCGCGCCAGACCTGGGCGATCGTCGCCGAGCATCTGGGGCTCGACTGGTGGCAGGCCCGGGTGGATGCGCGATTGGCGGAGATAGGGGTGGGGGCGTGGGGCGGGCGCACCTATGACGAACTGATCGCGGCGGGCGAGGCGATGGATCCGGCGACCGGCTGGCTGACGCGGCGCGCGCCCGGCGGCGAGTGGATCGACGAGGTGGCGCGCCGGCTGTCCGACTGGGTCGCGGCGGCGCGGACGGACGGGGGCGACCGGCTGGTGGTGACGCACGGCCTGTCGAGCCGCATCCTGCGCGGCCTCCTGACCGGCGAGGGACACGCGACGGCGGACGGCGTGACCCTCGCCCCCGCGCTGCCCCAGGGATCGGTGGTGGCGGTCGCGGGCGGGCGCGAGACGCCGCTCGTCCGCGGCGATGGCGGCGTGCGGGCGTGAGCTGGCTCGCCGCGCTCCTGCTTCTCCAGCCGGCGACGATCGGCGTGTGGCAGGGTTGGGGCGCGTTCCGCGATGCGGAGCGCTGCTGGGCGATCGCGGCTCCGCCCGGCCGGCGCTCGTCGGATGCCTTCGCGAGCGTCTCCAGCTGGCCCGCGCGGGGCCTCCGCGACCAGGTGCAGTTCCGGCTGAGCCGGGATCGGCGGGCGGATGCGCCCGTGGTGCTGGCCGTGGGCGACCGGCGCTTCCGTCTCGTCGCCCGGGGGCGCGACGCCTGGGGCGCCGAGCCGGGGGCCGACCGCGCGATCCTGGCCGCACTCCGGACGGCGCGCGCGATGGCGGTGGAGAGCCGCGACGCGACGGGCCGGCGCTTCGTCGACGGTTACCCGCTGGGCGGCGCTCCGACCGCGATCGACGCGGCGCGGATCGCGTGCCGGTGACCCGCACCCCCTCTTCCCGCTCAGCCTGAGCTTGTCGAAGGCAGGGTTGGTCTGCGAACCGCAATCCTGCCGCCTCGATCTGTCGCCGAGCGGGCTTCGACAGGCTCAGCCTGAGCGGGAGGGAGTGGTGCTCCCACAGCCCTTCTCCGCGACTCGCCTCCCGACCGCCCCGCCCCTATATGCCGCCCATGCAGATCCCCGGCCATATCGACCCCGTGCCGCTGCCCCGCCCCACCGTCGAGCGGCCGGACGGGCGCATCGCGCTGACCGGCCTGACCAGGTTGGAACTCCGCGCGCGCCTCGCGGACGCGGGGCTGGACGCGCGCGCCGCCAAGCTGCGCGCCAGGCAGCTGTGGCACTGGATCTACCATCGCGGCGAGACCGACTTCGCCGCCATGACCGACGTGTCGAAGGACGCGCGCGCGCTGTTCGCCGACGCCTTCGCGGTTGACCGGCCCGAGGTGGTGCTGGCGCAGCTCTCCGAAGACGGCACCCGCAAGTGGCTGCTGAAGACGCCCGACGGCCACGACTATGAGATGGTGTTCATCCCGGACGAGGATCGCGGCACATTGTGCATCTCGTCCCAGGTCGGTTGCACGCTCAACTGCCGCTTCTGCCACACCGGCACCATGCGTCTCGTCCGCAACCTGACGGCCGGCGAGATCGTCGGCCAGGTGATGCTGGCGCGCGACACGCTGGGCGAGTGGCCTCATGCCGGCGCGCAGAAGGGCTACGATCCGGAAGGCCGCCGGCTCACCAATATCGTGCTGATGGGCATGGGCGAGCCGCTCTACAATTTCGACAACGTCCGCGACGCGATGGCGATCGTCACCGACGGCGAGGGGCTGGGCCTGTCGAAGCGCCGCATCACCCTGTCCACCTCCGGCGTGGTGCCGATGATGGCGCGGGCGGGCGACGAGATCGGGGTCAATCTCGCCGTCTCGCTGCACGCGGTGACGAAGGAGGTGCGCGACGAGATCGTGCCCTTGAACCGCAAATACGGGATCGAGGAGCTGCTCGCCGCCTGCGCCGCCTATCCGAGCGCGTCCAACGCGCGGCGGATCACCTTCGAGTATGTCATGCTGGACGGGGTGAACGACTCCGACGCCGACGCGCGCGAGCTGGTGCGGCTGCTGAACGCCCACGACCTGCCGGCCAAGGTCAACCTGATCCCCTTCAACCCCTGGCCGGGCGCGCCCTATGCGTGCTCGCCGATGGAGCGCATCCGGCGCTTTTCAGCGATCGTGTTCGACGCCGGCATCTCGGCCCCGATCCGCACGCCGCGCGGCCGCGACATCATGGCCGCCTGCGGCCAGCTGAAGAGCGCGGCGGAGCGGAAGAGCCGGGCCGAGCTGGACCGGCTGGAAGAGGCGGCCGCCTGAACCCTTCTCCCCAGAAGGGGAAGAAGGATATGCAGCCTTGGCGCCCAGCGCCTAGGCGGAGTTGGATGAGGGGGAGCGAGCCTCCGGCTCGCGCGGCGCTCCGCGCCGCCCACCCTCACCCAACCCTCTCCCGCCGAAGGGAGAGGGCTTTCTCCACCCACCCCCTTGCCCTCCCATCGCCACTCCCCCATCCGGCCCGCTTCTGCACGCCACCGGACCAACGCCCATGCCCCTCGGCTCCACCCTCCTGAACATGGCCCTCACCCGGCTGATCAAGCGCGGGCGGCTGACGGTGCGCGCGGCCGACGGCTCGACCCGCGCCTATGGCGACGGCGACCCAGCCTGGCCCGACCTGACGCTGGTGCTCGCCGACGACCGGGTGGCGCGCGACATGGCGCTCAACCCGCGGCTGGGGACGGCGGAGGCCTGGATCGACGGGCGGCTGCGGATCGAGGGCGGCGACGTGTGGGACTTCGTCCACTTCGTGCGCGCGAACAATCCTTGGGAGGCCAAGCAGAAGCTGGAGGGTGTGCGCCCCGGGGCCGCCATGCTCGCCCGCGCCCGCCAACGATGGGTGCGGCTCAACCACAAGCGCAAGGCCTCCGCCAACGTCGCGCATCATTACGATCTCGACGACCGGCTCTACGACCTGTTCCTCGACGAGTGGCGGCAATATTCCTGCGCCTACTGGGACGGCGGTCCGGATCAGACGCTGGACGAGGCGCAGGTCGCCAAGCTCGCCCACATCGCGGCCAAGCTGGACCTGAAGCCGGGCCAGCGCGTGCTCGACATCGGCTGCGGCTGGGGCGGGCTCGCCCGCTTCCTGCACAGCACGACCGGCGTCCACGTCACCGGCGTGACCTTGTCGAAGGAGCAACTCGCCTACGCCCGGAGGAAGGCGGATGAGGAGGGCATGGGCGACGGCGTGTCCTTTGAACTCACCGACTATCGGGACCTTGCCGGCCGCTTCGACCGGATCGTGTCGGTGGGGATGTTCGAGCATGTCGGGCCGGCCGACTTCAAGCCGTTCTTCGCCAAGTGCCACGACCTGCTGGCCGACGACGGGGTCATGCTGCTCCACACCATCGGCCGGATGGGCGGCCCGGGCGCGACGGACGCCTTCACGACCAAATACGTCTTTCCCGGCGGCTACATCCCGGCGCTGGAGGAGATCGCCCACGCGTCCGCGCCCGCGAACCTGATCACCACCGACGTGGAGACGCTGCGCCTGCACTACGCCAGGACGCTGCGCGCCTGGTACGAGCGCTGCGTGGCGAAGCGATCCGGGATCGAGGCGGTGTACGATGCGCGCTTCTACCGCCTGTGGACCTTCTACCTGGCGGGCGCGGCCTCGGCGTTCGAGGACGGGGGACTGGTCAACTACCAGCTGCAATACACGCGGGACCGCCGCGCGCTGCCGATCACGCGCGGGTACATGGCCGAGGCGGAGGGGCGGATCCGGGCGGCGGTGTAGCCAGGGGGCGGACATCCCCGGTCCGTTCCGGGGATCGTCACCCTCACCCTCCCACCCGCTGTCGCGGGCGGGTCCCTCCCTCTCCCGCCGGGAGAGGTGTGGAGGCGCGTCCCCTCTCCCCTTGGGAGAGGGACAGGGTGAGGGTGACGGACGAGCCCGCTGGCCTCACCCGCCCTTCAGCTCCTTCACCAGTCGCGGCGCGGGGTAGATCGCCTCCAGCCCTTCCTGCACCGCCGCGCTCGACACCACCACGGTGCGGTTGAACGTGCCGTCATAGCCGAAATTGCCGCCCAGCGAGTGGATGTTGCCGTCGAACGCCGCGCCGATCACCGACCCGTCGCGCGCGATCACCGGCGAGCCGGAGTTGCCGCCGATGATGTCGTTGGTGGTGGTGAAGTCATAGACGGTGTTCCCGTCGATCTTCCCCTTGTTGGCGACGAACGCCTTGGCCAGCACGAAGGGCTGCTGGCCGGTCGCGCGGTCGAAGGTGCCCTTCATGAAGGTCTCATAGGGCACTTTGGTGCCGCGATAGGTCCAGCCCGCGACCTTGCCGTAGCTGATCCGGAGCGTGAAGGTCGCGTCTGGGTAGAGCGAGGCGGCGTCGGCGCCCGCCAGCCGCGCCTGGGCGAGCTTCGTCTGCGCCGCCGTGATCGGGCCGTCGACCTCCGCCTTGTAGCGCGCGATCAGCGGGCGGTTCAGCTTTTCGTTGGCCAGCGCGAACTGGATCATCGGGTCCTTGGACGCGCGCACCGCCTTCAGGCCGCCCTCGAACAGCGCCTTGCGCACCGCCGGATCGGCGAGCGTGGAACCCGTCACCAGCCGCTCGGCCTTGGTTTCCGGCGACTCCTTGCCGAGGAGCGCCTTCACCGCCGGATCGTCGGTGCCGAGATACTCGCGCGTCTTGGACAGCCAGAAGCCCAGATCGAGCCGTTCCAGCCAGGGATAGACCGGCTGCGGATCGGTCAGGCGCTTGGCGAGCAGCGGCAGGGCGGCGTCGGTGAAGCCGGGCAGGCGTTCGCCGTTCGGCTTCTCGCGCTCCTCCGCCGCGCGGACCAGCGTCTCGGCATAGTTGTAGAGGGTGGAGCCTCCGCCGGCCTGCGCCTCCAGAAAACTGTAGGGCAGCGCGAAGTCGCGATAGGCGTCGATGCCCCTGGCCACCTGAGCCCAGGGATCGCCGATGGCAGCGGCCTGGGGCGAGGCGGCGACGGCGGCGCGCAGATCGCGCTCGCTGGTCGCCAGCTTGGCCGCGAAGGCCTGATCGACGAGCGCCTGCTGCTGGCCGTAGAGCGCCTTGTAGCTGTTCTCCGTCCCGAACAGCTCGTCGCCGCCCTCCCGCTCCTTCTCCGGCGACTCGCTCATCGCCTGGATCAGGCGACCGCGGTATTCGGACAGCAGCAGCAGGCGCAGCGGCAGCGACTGTTCGCGCGCGAAGGCGACCTGCGCCTGGGTGTTGAGCCGCTGGGTGCGGCCGGGATTGCCGACCACGAAGGTGGTCTCGCCCTCCTTGGGCGCGCGCGGGTTCCAGGTCAGGTGCTGCGGCGTGGCGACCGGCTTGCCGTTCTCGTAGGCCCGCAGGAACGCGCTATCGAGGGCGTAGCGCGGGAAGTTGAAGTTGTCCGGATCGCCGCCGAAGAACGCCGCCTGGAACTCGGGCGCCCAGACCACGCGGACGTCGGAGTATTTGCGGTAGCGGTAGAGCTTGTACTGCCCGCCCCCGAACAGCGTCACGACCTGGCAGCGGATGGTGTCGGTGTTGGCGCAGTCGCCCGCCGATTCCAGCTTCGCCACGGCGGCGTCGCGCGCCTTGACCAGCGCCTCGCCGGTGGCCGATCCGATCGCGCCGTTGACGGTCGAGGTGACGTCGGTGATCCTGGTGACGACCTCCGCCTGCTGGCCGGGGCACTTGCGCTCCTCGGCCATCGACGGCGTGTTGATGCCGTTGGCGACGAGATCGTCGTCGCCGGTGGAGAGGTTCTGGAGGCAGCCGACGACGCAGTGGTGGTTGGTCAGGATCAGGCCGGTGTTCGACACGAAGCTGGCCGAGCACCCGCCGGTCAGCCGCACGGCGGCCGCCTGCACCCGGTCGAGCCACGCCTGATCCGGTGCCCAGCCATAGTCGGCCTTCATCTTCGCCGTGGGAAACGCATCGAAGGTCCACATGCCCTCGTCGGCCGACGCGGCGGTGGCCGGGAGTGTGAGCGCGCTGGCGGCGGCGAGGATGACGAGGGGGGCGGTGCGCATGGGGGACTCTCCTGTTGTTGGGAGATGTTGTGACACGGTTGATGGCGGAGGCAAGACTCTTCTCCCCTCCCTTCCAGGGAGGGGTCGGGGGTGGGTGGCGACGGCGAAGCCGAGCCTCTGCCGAGCGCCGGGGAGCTCGCCTTGCGGCTCGCACCCACCCCCAGCCCCTCCCTGGAAGGGGGGGAGTCGGTCCGGCATCTTGCCCCTGTTCGTCTCAACACCTACCCGCCCCCACCATGACTCAGAACCCCTCCCGCGTCGTGCTCGCCTATTCGGGCGGGCTCGACACCTCCGTCATCCTGAAGTGGCTGCAGCAGCGCGGGCACGAGGTCGTCACCTTCACCGCCGATCTGGGCCAGGGCGAGGAGCTGGAGCCCGCGCGCGCCAAGGCGGAGATGCTGGGCGTGAGGCCCGAGCACATCCGCGTCGACGACCTGCGCAACGAGTTCGTGGCCGACTTCGTCATGCCGATGATGCGCGCCAACGCGGTCTATGAAGGTGAATACCTGCTGGGCACGTCGATCGCCCGCCCGCTGATCTCCAAGCGGCTGGTCGAGATCGCGCGCGAGGTCGGCGCGGACGCGATCGCGCACGGGGCGACCGGCAAGGGCAACGACCAGGTGCGCTTCGAGCTGTCGGCCTACGCGCTCGCCCCCCACATCAGCGTGATCGCGCCGTGGCGGGAGTGGGACCTGACCAGCCGCACGAAACTGATCGAGTTCGCCGAGGCGCACCAGATCCCGATCCCGCGCGACAAGCGGGGCGAGGCCCCCTTCTCCACCGACGCCAACCTGCTCCACACCTCGTCCGAGGGCCTGGTGCTGGAGGACCCGTGGGAGGCGGTGCCGGACCACGTCTATTCGCGCACCGACGACCCGGTCGGCGCGCCCGACGAGCCGGAGATCGTCACGATCGGGTTCCGGCGCGGCGACGCGGTGGCGGTGAACGGCGAGGCGCTGGGACCGGCCGCGCTGCTGACCCGCCTGAACACGCTGGGCAAGAGGCACGGCATCGGCCGGCTCGACCTGGTCGAGAACCGCTTCGTCGGCATGAAGTCGCGCGGGCTCTACGAGACGCCGGGCGGCACCATCTACCTCGCCGCCCATCGCGGGATCGAGCAGATCACGCTGGACCGGGGCGCGGCCCACCTGAAGGACGAGCTGATGCCGCGCTATGCGGAGCTGATCTACAACGGCCTGTGGTTCTCGCCCGAACGCGAGATGCTGCAGGCGGCGATCGACCTCTCCCAGGAGAGGGTGGAGGGCGAGGTGCGCCTGTCGCTCCACAAGGGCCTCGCCCGCGTCATCGGCCGCCGCTCACCCCAGTCGCTCTACGACGCCAACATGGTGACGTTCGAGGACGACGCCGGCGCCTACGACCAGGCCGACGCCGCCGGCTTCATCAAGCTCAACGCGCTCCGGCTGCGGCTGCTGGCGCGGCGGAACGGCGCGGCGTGAGACCGCCGCCGACCGACCGCCGACGCCCGGCCGCTTAACCATATCTTGGCTTTCGCGGGTCCAATCGACCGGATGGCCCGCACGTCGATCGCCGATCGGCGCCCGCGGGTCTGCCCGGAGGGAGTGGAGCGCGGTGACCGACGATCGAGACTGGTTGCTGCCCGCGACGACCCTGACCGCCCTTTCCGGCGCCCTCGCCTTGGCTCTGATCCCGAATCGATCCGGGGTGCTGCCCGCCATCGGCATCATCCTTCCGTGGATGATGGTGGCCGCCCTGCTCGCGTCCCTGTGCGCCGTTCTCACCCTGGCCGTGAACGGAGAGCGGCATCCCCTTGCCCGCATCCACCACTCCTTGTCGCGGAGTCGGCCGTGGCTGATGCTCATCGCCGTGGGCCTGTTCCTGGCGGGCATCAACATGACGACGTTCATGTGGACCAAGCCGCTGCTCAACCACCTGGTCCCGTTCTGGGCCGACCCGTTGCTGGCCGATCTCGACCATCGGCTGTTCGGAGGCCGGGATCCCTGGACCCTCTTCACCTGGCTCAACACCGGGCCGGCGGCGCTCTTCTACCATCGCGGCTGGTTCGCGATGATGATCCTGGCCTTGATCCTGACGCTCGCGGCGCCGCCCTCGCCCAGACGATCGGCCGCATTGCTGACCTATTTCGCCTTGTGGTCCGTGATCGGTCCGGCCATCCATATGCTCGTGCCGGCGGCCGGCCCGGTGTTCTTCGAGCAGATGAATTACGGCCGACGTTTCGCGGGCCTTCGCGCCGCGTCCGAAACACGCGAGATGGCGGACTATCTCTGGACACTCTATTCGACCGGCGGGTTCGGACCGGGCAGCGGCATCTCCGCCATGCCGTCCATGCACATCGCGTCGACCATCTGGATCGTGATCTGCATCCGCAACTTCGGACGCCGTCTGATCGTGCCGACGGTGATCGCCGGCCTGCTGATCGTGCTGCTGTCGATCGCGCTGGGCTGGCACTACGCCGTGGACGGGATCGCGGGAGCGGGGGCCGCCGTCCTGTGCTACCGGCTGTTGCTCGCCGTGTACGACCGGCGGACCGGCGGCCATCCGCGCGGCGTCGTCATGGCGGAAGCCTGCTGACCGCTCCGTCGATCTTCCACCGCCAGACGGGGAGCCGGGGATGAATGACCGGACCGAGCCCTGGTGGGAACGGCGGTCCGTGCTGGTGGGGCTTGTCGCGCTGATGGCGGTGCCGCTGCTGTGGCCCGCCATCCCGCCGCTGGTCGACCTGCCGGCGCATATGAGCCGCTACGCGGTCGCGGCCGAGGGCGGGCGCTCGCCGGCGCTTGCCGCCTTCTACGACTTCCACTGGCGGCCGGTCGGCAATCTCGGGGTCGATCTGCTGGTCGTGCCGCTCGCGCGCGTCGTGGGCGTGGAGTGGGCGACGAAGCTCGTCGTGCTCGCCATCCCGCCGCTGACCGCGCTCGGCTTCCTGCTGACGGCGCGCGCGGTGCAGGGGCGGGTGCCGCCGACCGCGCTGTTCGCGCTGCCGCTCGCCTATGGCTATCCGTTCCAGTTCGGCTTCGTGAACTACGCGCTGTCCATGGCGCTCGCCTTCCTGGCCTTCGCGCTGTGGTTGCGGATGGCCGACGCCGGGCGGCTGTGGTGGCGTGCGGCGGTGTTCGTGCCGGTGGGCGCCGCCGTCTGGGTCGCGCACGCCTATGGCTGGGGCGTGCTCGGCCTGCTCGCCTTCTCGGCCGAGTTCCACCGGCTGTGGCGGGGCGGCAGGCCCCTGTGGCGGGCGCTGGCGGAGGCTCCGGTCCACTGTCTGCCGCTGGCGCCCCCCGCCCTCCTCATGGTGCTGTGGCGGGCCGGCGACAGCGCGGGCGGCACGGGCAAGTTCTTCGAATGGTCGCTGAAGGGCCGCTGGGTGCTCAACGTGCTGCGCGATCGGTGGGAGGTGTTCGACTGGGTGTCGGCCGGCGTGCTCTTGGCCGTGCTGCTGCTGGTGGGCGCGCTGGCGGCGATCGGCCGGGCCGCGCGCTTCGGGCCGCGGCTGACCTTCGGCGCGCTGGCGATGGCGGTGGCGTTCGTGCTGATGCCCCGCATCGTCTTGGGCTCCAACTACGCCGACATGCGCATGGCGCCCTTCGTGCTGGCCGCGCTGCTGCTGTCGGTCCGGGTGCGGAGCCGGCGGCTGGCGGGCGCGCTGGCGCTGGCCGGAGCGGCGTTCCTCGCGGTGCGGATCGCCGCCACGACCGTCAGCTACGCGCTCTACGACGCGCGCGCGTCGCGCCAACTGGCGGCGGTCGAGCACATCGGGCCGGGTGCCCGGGTGGTGGCGCTGGTCGGCAACGACTGCGGCGACCTCAGCCGGCCGGACCGCATCTACCATCTGCCCTCGCTGGCCGTCGTACGCCGCCACGCCTTCGTCAACGACCAGTTCCGGCTGCCGGGCGCGGAGCTGCTGACCGTGCGCTACAGGGGCGCGGCCCCCTTCGTGGACGATCCCAGCCAGATCGTCACGCCGCGCCGGTGTGGGGAGTGGCGCACCCTGCCCCAGGCGCTCCGGAGGCTGCCGTTCGGCGGATTCGACCATCTGTGGCTGATGGACCTGCCGCCCGCCGGCTGGCCGCGCGACCCCCGGCTGAGGCTGGTCTGGCGGTCGGGCGACTCGGCGCTCTACGACGTCGTCAGGGCCGCCGCGCCACCGCCAGCAGCGACACGCCGAACGGCAGGAGAACCCGCCCCACCAGGTGCCGCTCCGCCGCGAACACGCCCTCCAGCACCCGGTTGACGGTTGCACCCGGCATCAGGTCGTCGCTCGTCTCCTGACCCCTAACTCGCCCCAGCGCGCGCGTCCCGGCGATCGCGGGGAAGAGCAGCGTGTTGAAGTGGGTGAGCGCGTCGACCCGGAGGCCGGCGCAGCGGATCACGTTGGCGAGCGAGCGCGCGGTGTAGCGGCGGTGGTGGTGGTGGTGCTCGTCGTGCACCGTCCACATCCACGGATTCGCCGGCACGGTGAGCAGCACCGCCCCGCCCGGCGCCAGGCACCCGGCCACCCCCATCAGCGCCGCCTCGTCGTCCTCGACATGCTCCAGCACGTCGAGCAGCGCCACCAGGTCGTAGGCGCCGCGCTCCACGCCGTCGAGCGCGGGCAGCGGCGCGTCGCCCACGGGACGGCCCAGACGTTCGGCCGCCAGCGCGCGCGCCGGCGCGTCCAGCTCCAGCGCGTCCACCCGGCCGAAGCGCCCCAGCATGGCCAGATTGTGCCCGGTGCCGCAGCCGACCTCCAGCACGCGGCCGTCGGCCGGCGGGCGCGCCAGGCGGGCAATCGCGTCGGACAGGATCGCGCGCCGGGCGGTGTACCACCAGTGGCGCGCGTCCTGCTCGGCCATGCGGTCGAAGACCCCGCGCTCCATCAGTCCTCCCCCTCCAGCCCGACGCGGCGGCGCACCACATAGATCGGCCGCCGCTTCACCTCCTTGAAGATGCGCCCGACATACTCGCCCAGGATGCCGAGCGACAGCAGCTGCACGCCGCCCAGGAACAGCACCGCGACGAGCAGCGAGGCGTAACCCGGCACGTCGACCCCGCCGATCAGCGTGCGCGCGACCACGAACACGGCGTAGACGATCGAGGCCAGCGCCAGCACGCCGCCCAGATAGCTCCAGATGCGCAGCGGCAGCGTGGTGGCCGACGTGATGCCGTCCACCGCCAGCGACCAGAGCTGCCACGGCCGGAACTTGGTCGTCCCCTCGGCGCGCGGCACCCGGTCGTAGGCGATCGCCGTCTGGCGGAACCCCGCCCAGTTGAACAGCCCCTTCATGAAGCGGTTGCGCTCCGGCAGCGCGATCAGCACATCCACCACCGCGCGGTCGAGCAGCCGGAAATCGCCCGCGTGCTCGGGGATCTTGTAGCGCGTCATGGCGTTGTGGACCCGGTAGAACCAGTGGGCGGTCAGCCGTTTGGCGACCCCGTCGCTCGCCCGGCGGCGCACGCCGTAGATCACGTCCCAGCCATCCCGCCAAAGCGCGAGCATGGGGCCGATCAGTTCCGGCGGGTCCTGCAGATCCACGTCGATCGGCACCACGCAGTGCCCCCGCGCGTGGTCCAGCCCGGCCGACAGCGCCGCCTCCTTGCCGAAATTGCGCGACAGCGAGAGCGCCGTCACGCGGGGGTCGGCGCCGCGCGCGGCGCGGATCGCGGCCAGCGTGCCGTCGGTGCTGCCGTCGTCCACGAACAGCATCTCGGCCCGCCCGTGCTCCGCCGCCAGCCCGTCCAGGATCGTGCCCACTCGGGCGACGAAGGTCGGGATCGCCGCCTCCTCGTCCTTGACGGGGACGAGCACGGTGAGCGCGACCGCGTCGGCGGGGACGGACGGGCGCGGGGTCAGCGGAACACCCACTGGCGGTTGAGCGCGAAGGTCGCGACGGGCGTCACCCCCACCATGAACGGGATCGCCCACCAGAACGGCCCGCCAGCGAGCCCGGTGAGCAGCCACACCCATCCGCTGTTGAGGCCGTAGCTGACCAGCGACACCACGGCGAAGCGCGCGGTGCGCGCGGCGGGCGCGTCGCGGCCGCCATGCCCTCGGAAGGAGATGCGGGAGTGCAGGCCGTAGCCGATCACCACCGCGACCGCGAAGCCGATCAGGTTGGCGATCTGCGGATGGAGGCGCAGCGCCGCGGCGGCGAGCGCGTAGGCCGCGACGCCGAACAGCGTCACCACGCCGCCCGTCGCGCCGTAGCGGATCAGCTGCCCGCGCAGCGAGCGGTCGGAAAGCATGGCGATCATGTCGGGGCGCGGCTTAGCGGTGGACGGGGCGGCGGGGAAGGAGGAGGGGAAGGGTCGGAGGGGAGCCGTCGCAGGTTCGCAGTATGTTCCACGTGAAACATCCCCGCGCCCCTCCTTCCGCGCGGACCGGCCGCGGCGCATTTGGCGCTACCGCGCCGCGACGGAACGCGCTAGTCCGGCGACGAACGCCAACGATGTGTGCGATTTTTGAGGGGAAGAGTGCCTGTGCCGAGGGGAAGAGTGGCCATTTTTGGTCGGAGAGTGCCCGTTTTTAGTGGGAGAGTGGCCTTGTTCCGGCGCGTCGCGCGCCGATCCGGCCGCCTGATGGCCCTGTCCGCGCTCCTCGCCTCGGCCGCGACGGCGCCCGCGCTGGCCGGCGACACGCCGCGCTACGAGCCCGCGCCGGACTGGGCGGACGCGACCGCGACGCTGCCGACCGTCGCCGACGACGCCGGCATCGTGCTGTTCGACCGCGCCTACAAGCTGGAGGACGGCGAGCTGTGGAGCTTCACCGACTTCGCGGTCAGGGTCACCTCGCCCGAGATGCTGAGCCAGGTCGGCACGATGACCGTCGCCTGGCAGCCGGAGCACGGCGACATCGTCATCCACCGGCTGGAGATCGTGCGCGACGGCCGGGCGATCGACGCGCTGGGCCAGGGCGAGCGCTTCGAGGTCATCCGCCGCGAGCAGGGGCTGGAGCGGCTGACGATCGACGGCCGGCTGACCGCCACCCACCAGGTCCAGGGGCTGCGCGTCGGCGACACGCTGCGCTTCGCCTCCTCCACGGTCGAGCGCGACCCGGTGCTGGCCGGCAACGCCCAGATGATCCAGGGGCTGATCACCCAGCCGGTCGCCATCGGCGGCGGCTCGGTGCGCGTGGTCTGGCCGAAGGACGAGCGCGTACGCACGCGGATCAGCGGGCTCGCCCACCCGCCGGAGCCGGTGGCGGGCGGCCGCTACCGCACGCTGACCGTGCCGCAGCCGAGCCCCAAGCTGCCCGACGCGCCGCCCGCGCTGCCGGCGCGCCTGCGGCCGGTGGCGCTGGTCGAGGCGTCGACCTTCCGCGACTGGGAGCAGGTGTCCGCGCTGGGCGCGGGGCTGTTCGCGCACCACGACCTCCTCCCCGACGGCGGCGAGCTGGCCGCCAAGGCGGACGCGATCGCGGCGGCGAGCGCCGACCCCACCGTCCGCGCGGCGGGCGCGCTGCGCCTGGTGCAGGACGAGGTGCGCTACCTGTTCAACGGCCTGGACGGCGGCAACTATCGGCCGCAGACGCCCGCCGACACCTGGGCCAAGCGCTATGGCGACTGCAAGGCCAAGACGCTGCTGCTGCTGGCGCTGCTCGACCGCATGGGCATCCCGGCGGAGGCGGCGTTCGTCAACACCGAACAACAGGACGCGACCCGCGACCGGCTGCCCTCCTTCGCCGTCTTCGACCACGTCCTGGTGCGCGCGGAGCTGGGCGGGCGCACCGCCTGGCTGGACGGCACGAAGGTCGGCGACCGGATCGAGGACCTGTTCGCCGCCCCGCCCTTCCGCGTCGCCCTGCCCGCGCGCGCCACCGGCGGCGGGCTCACCGACATCGCGATCGGCGCGCCCGGCCGTCCCGACCAGGCGATCCGGCTGGACACCGACGCGAGCGCCGGCCTGTCGCTGCCCGCGACCTTCCGCCTCACCGTCGCCTCGCACGACGCCTTCGCCCAGCAGCTCAAGGCGGCGACCGCCGCGCTCGGCCGGGCGGAGGCCGACGAGATGGTCGACGGCTATGTCCGCTCGATCGTCGACGGCGCGATCATCACCGCGCGCGACTGGTCGTTCGACGAGCGGCTGGGCGAGCTGAAGGTGACGGCGACCGGCATCCGCGACCTCGACTGGAGCGGCGACGGCGGCCAGCGCGCGCTGGCGCTGGCGACGGTGGTCGACGACCTGTCGCTGGACGCGACCCGCTATGGCGACGACTGGGGCGCCGCGCCCGTCGCGGTGGGCGAGGTGTCGCATCTGGACCAGATCGACACCGTCCGGCTGCCCGCCCTGGCGGAGCCCTTCCGGCTGGAGGGCGAGAGCCGCTTCGACACCGTGGTGGGCGGCCTGGCGCTCTCGCGCGAGCTGACGCTGGACGGACAGGTGGTGACCTTCCGCGAGGGGCGGCGCCGCGCCGCCTGGGAGATCGCGGCCGCCGACCTGCCCGCCGAGCGCGAGGCCGCGGCGCGGCTGTCGTCGGAGCCGCCCCGCGTGGTGGCGCCGGACCGCACCCCGCTGCGCTGGGAGGAGGTCCAGCGCGCCAAGGCGTCGGGCGCGCTCGCGCCGATGCTGGCGGCGCACGCCGCCCAGGTGGCGCGCGCCAAGCCGGACGATCCCTCCGCGCTGTTGGCCCGCGCGGCGTTCCTCAGCTCGATCTACGATCCGCTGGCGGCGGCCGGCGACCTGGCGGCCGCGCTGAGGATCCGGCCGGACGAGCAGACGCTCGCCTGGCGCGGCGCGGTGCTGAGCGCCGCCGATCCGAAGGCGGCGCGCGCCGACCTGACCAAGGCGCTGGCGCTCGATCCCGCGAACGTGTGGGCGACCAACGCGCTGTTCGAGATCCACATGGCGGCCGGCGACCTGGCGGCGGCCGAGGCGGTGGCGGAGCGCGCCGCGGCGGCGGGCGTGGCGGCCGAGACGGTGGCGTCGCTGCGGGCCGACCTGCTCGCCGCGCGCGGCCGGGCGGCGGACGGGTTGACGCTGCTGACCGCCGCCACCAACAAGAAGGCGAACACGCCCGACGTGCTGAACGAGCGCTGCTGGTACAAGGCGCGTTTCCGGCTCGACCTGCCCCAGGCGCTCAAGGAGTGCACGAAGGCGATCCAGCTGGGCTCCGAGCCGGCGGGCTATCTCGACAGCCGGGCGCTCGTCCACATGCGGATGGGCGATATGGAGGACGCGCTCGCCGACATCGACGCCGCGCTGGAGATCGCGCCCGATCTGGCCGAGGCGCTCTACAAGCGCGCGATCATCCGCGACGCGCTGGGCCGGCCCGGCGGGCGCGAGGACCTGGCGGCGGCCAACGGCATGGAGCCGGCCCTGGCCGCGCGCTACGCCCGCTGGGGGGTGGCGCCCTAGGCTGGGGACCCGGTAGAGCCCTCTCCCGTCTGGCTGGGAGAGGGTTCGGGTGAGGCAGGTCCCGAGCCTGTCCAGCTGCCCGCTCGTCCCGAGCCTGTCCAACCCGGCCCTCCCGAGCCTGTCGCAGGACGTTGGGCGGGCACTTCCGGCGGTCGCCGCGGCTGAGCCATCGGCACGTCCTTCGACAGGCTCAGGACAGGCGGTGGCGAGGGTACAACATGGGTTGGAGCCCCCCGCTCCTCACCACACCTCATCCATCTCCGCTCGTCCTGAGCCTGCCGAAGGACGCTGCTCACCCCGATCAAGGGATTCCCTGGCGATTGCGGGAGAGCCGCTGGATCAGCGCCCAGTCGCCCGCGATCAGCGCCTCCTTCTTGGCGCGGCCCCAGCCCTTCACGCGCCGCTCGGCGGCGAAGGCCTCGTCGCGCGTCGCGAAGCTGTCGGACCAGACGAGCTCGACGGGTCTGCGCCGGACGGTGTAGTCGCCACCCAGGCCGCTCGCGTGCTGTGCGAGCCGCTGATCGAGGTCGTCCGTGTGCCCGGCGTAGTAGGAGCCGTCGCGGCAGCGCAGCAGGTAGGCGTAGAAGGCCATCGCTTCCCCATAGCGGAGACGGGCGTCCTTCGACAGGCTCGTCTGTCGAAGGAGACAATTCTGCCCCCACCCCCGCTCGTCCTGAGCCTGTCGAAGGACGCACCAACCGCTCAGCCGCAGCGACTGCTGGACGTGCCTGCCCCACGTCCTTCGACAAGGCGATTGTGTCTTTTGCAAACCCAAGAGGCCGACTTCGGCTGGGGGAGCGGTGGTTCCAATCGTATTGTGCTCTTACCACCCCCGCTCGTCCTGAGCCTGTCGAAGGACGTACAAGGGTTCAGCCGCAACGACCACCTGACGTGCCTCGCCCAACGTCCTTCGACAGGCTCAGGACGAGCGGATAAGTGGCGGGAGTTCAAGGTCCGCCCTCGCGTTGCGAGTGGTCGGGGTGAAGCTCTGGGTTTGCAAACTACATAATCGCCTTCGACAAGCTCAGGACGAACAGGGGGTTGGATGGCTCGGGGCGAGCGGGGGTGGATGGGCTCGGGACGGCCGGGCTGGGCAGGCTTGGGACGGGCGGTCGTGGGGACCGGGTGAGAAGGGCCGCTCTCCCGTCGCGGATGGCCCCAAAGCGAAACCCGCCCCACCCCCCGCTTGCGCCTCCACCCCCCGCGCGCCTAACGGCCGGGCGTCATGCACGCGCCCGCCCCCGCCGCGCCCCCCCTCGCAGCGTCTCCCTTCGCCGCACCCGGGCCGTCGCGGTTCGAGGCGCGGTTCGAGGTGTGGGCCACGCGGCGGTGGCGGCTCGTCACGCTTCTCGTCTGGCTGGTCGCGGCCGCCGCGCTGCTGTGGTGGCGCTGGGCGAGGGTGCGCTATTGGGGGCTGGGCGACACCGACGACAATCTGCGGCTGCAGCAGGTGCGCGACTGGCTGGCGGGCCAGGGCTGGTTCGACCTGACGCAGCACCGGCTGGGCTGGCCCGACCGCTTCGACGTCCACTGGTCGCGGCTCGTCGACCTGCCGCTCGCCGGGCTGATGCTGGGGTTGCGGCCGTTCGTCGGCGCCGGCTGGGCGGAGCGGCTCGCGACCGGGATCGCCCCGCTGCTGCCGCTGGGCGCGATGCTGGTCGCCGTGGCGGCGACCGCGCGGCGGCTGATCGCGCCCGGCGCCTTCGCGCTCGCGCTCGCGCTGCTGCTCACCGCCCAGTCCACCCTGGGCATGGTCCAGCCGACGCGCATCGACCACCATGGCTGGCAGCTGGCGCTGCTCGCCGCGCTGATCGCCGGGCTGGTCGATCCCCGGCGGCGGCGCGGCGGCGTGGTGGCGGGGCTGGCGACCGCGCTGTCGCTCGCGATCGGGCTGGAGATGCTGCCCTATCTGGCGCTCGGCGGCGCGGCGATCGCGCTGCGCTGGTCGGCCGAGCCGGCGGAGGAGCCGCGGCTGACCGGCTACGCCTACGCCCTCGGCCCTGCCACCGCGCTCGCCTTCGCGCTGTTCGCGTCGGCCGCCAACCGCCGGCCGGTGTGCGACGCGCTGTCGCCGGTGTGGCTGAGCGTGATGCTGGCGGCGAGCGGCGCGGCGGTGCTCGTCGGCCTGGTGCGCGACGAGCGCGCGTGGGTGCGCCTGCTGGTCGCCGGCGCGGGCGCGGTGGCGGTGGCGGCGGTGCTGGCGCTGGGATTCCCGCAGTGCCTGGGCCAGCCGGAGCACGCCTCGCCCGAGCTCCGGCGGCTGTGGCTCGACAATGTGCGCGAGGCCAAGCCGATCTTTCGGCAGGACACGTCCGTGATCGTCGGCACGCTGGGCCTGCCGATCGTGGGGCTGATCGGGCTGGCGTTCGTCGCCTGGCGCGGGCGGCGGGATTGGCGCGCGCTCCTGCCCTGGCTGCCCGTGGCGCTGGCCGCGACGGCGGCGTTCGCGCTCCTGTTCTGGCAGGCGCGCGCGGGGCCGGCGGCGCAGCTGCTGGCGGTGCCCGGCGCGGCCGCGCTCGGCTGGGCCGCGCTCGGCTGGATCCGGCGGCGCGAGAGCCCGGCGGCGCGGGTCGCCGCGATCGGCCTTCTGTTCCTGGCGCTCACCGGCACCGGCGCCTCGTGGATCCAGGGCGCGCTGGCGGCGCGCGGCGCGCCCCCCTCCGCGCGCGCCGAGGCGGTGAGGCGCGCCGGCGCGCGCTGCCCGGCGATCGGCAACATCGCGCGGCTGAACGCGGTCCCGGCGGCGCGCATGATGACCTTCGTCGATCTCGGCCCCCGGCTGATCGTCGCCACCCACCATTCGGCGGTGGCGGGGCCGTACCACCGCAACGGCCGCGCGATCCTGGACGTCCACCACTTCTTCGGCGGTCCGCTGGCGGGCGCGCGCGCGATCGCGCGGCGGCGCGGCGTCCGGTACGTGCTGATCTGCCCCGACCTGGCGGAGTCCACCTTCTACCTGTCGCGCAACCCCAACGGGATGTACGCGCGCCTGGCCGCCGACCGCCCGCCCGGCTGGCTGGCGCCGGTGCCGCTGGCGAAGGGCTCGCCGTTCAAGCTGTTCCGCGTGGTGGGGTAGCGGAATGCATTGGCCCTCTCCCAGCCCAGCGGGAGAAGGGCGAGACTTGCATAACATTGGATTGGACCCGCCCCGTCTTTGCGAGCGAAGCGAAGCCATCCAGACCACACGCGCATCCTGGATTGCCGCGTCGCTTCGCTCCTCGCAACGACGACCCAACGGCACGTCTTCCTGCTATACAGGGCCTCTCGTGAGGGGAGGCGCTACAACCCGAAGCTCTCCCTGAGGCCGTCGATCACGAACTGCGCCGCGAGCGCCGCCAGGAGCACGCCGAGCAGCCGGGTGACCACCGCCTCCACCTTGTGCCCCAGCACGCGCATCAGCGGCCCGGCGGCGAGCAGCGCGCCCAGCGTCAGCGCCAGCACGGCGGCGAGCGCGCCCAGCACCGCCGCGGTCTCCGCCACCCCGTGCGCGCGGCCGACCAGCAGCATGATGGTGGCGATCGAACCCGGCCCGGCGATCATCGGCATGGCCATGGGGAAGATCGAGACGTCGTCCACCTCCGGCGCGTCGATCACCTCCTGCGCGCGCGCCTCGCGCCGCTGGGTGCGCCGCTCGAACACCATGTCGAGCGCGATCACGAACAGCATGATGCCGCCCGCGATGCGGAACGCGTCCAGGCTGATGCCCAGCGCGGCGAGCAGCCGCTCGCCCGCCAGCGCGAAGGTCAGCAGGATGGCGGCCGCCACGCCGACCGCGCGCCACGCCATCGCGCGGCGCTCGCGGCCCGGCGCGTCGGCGGTCAGGCTGGCGTAGATCGGCGCGCAGCCGGGCGGGTCGATCACCACGAAGAAGGTGGTGAACGCCGCCAGGAACAGCTCGGCCATCCGTCTAGCCCGTCAGGAGCGCGCGGAAGAGGCCGGGCAGCAGGATGTTCTGGACCATGTAGAGCAGGAGCAGCACGACCAGCGGCGACAGGTCGAGCGCGCCGAAGTCGGGCAGGACGCGCCGGATCGGCCGGTAGAGCGGCTCCAGCATCGTGTTGAGCGCGTTCCACACCTGGCGCACGAACTCGTTCGACAGGTTGACCACGTTGAAGGCGACCAGCCAGCTCAGCACCGCCTGGACGATGATCGCCCACCACAGGATCGTGAGCAGGAACTGGAGCAGCTGATAGACGACGAGCATGGCTGGGACCTAGGGCAGGATGACGTCACAGGGAACCGTCATCGCGAGGAGCGAAGCGACGCGGCGATCCAGGATGCGCGCCGGTCTGGATTGCTTCGCTGCGCTCGCAACGACGGGAGGGGTTCGACCCACTGTCGTCACGCTCTAGGGCGCGCCCACCCCCCGCGCAAGCTGGCGCCGGCCCCGCGCGCGCGCTAGGCCGGCAGGCGAAAGGACACGCCCATGCGCCGCCTCCTCCCCGCCCTCGCCCTCTTGGGAGCCCTCGCCTTGACCACGCCCGCCTCCGCCCAGCAGTCCGCCGCCCCCGGATGGACGCTCGTGGTCCACGGCGGCGCCGGGACGATCGAGCGCGACAAGCTCACCCCCGAGCAGGACCGCGACATCCGCGCGGCGCTGGACCGCGCGCTCGACGCCGGGTCCCGGGTGCTGGCGGACGGCGGCGCGGCGCTCGACGCGGTGACGGCGGCCGTCATGGTGCTGGAGAATGACGAGCGCTTCAACGCCGGGCGCGGCGCGGTCTTCACCTATGACGGCACGAACCGGATGGACGCCGCGATCATGGCCGGCGAGGACCGCGCGGCGGGCGCGGTGGCGGGCGTCAGCGCGACGAAGAACCCGATCCGGGCCGCGCGCGCGGTGATGGAGCACAGCCCCCACGTCATGCTGGCGGGCGCGGGCGCCGACGCGTTCAGCCGCGAACAGGGACTGGAGCAGGCTCCGCCGGAGTATTTCGCCACCCCCGAACGCCGCCGGCAGCTCGACGAGCTGAAGGCCAACAGCCTGTCCGCCTTCGACGTCGACATGAAGTACGGCACGGTGGGCGCGGTGGCGCTCGACCGGGCGGGCCATGTCGCCGCCGCCACCTCGACCGGCGGCGTCACCGGCAAGCGCTGGGACCGCATCGGCGACTCGCCGATCATCGGTGCCGGCACCTACGCCGACGACCGGGCGTGCGCCGTGTCGGCGACGGGATCGGGCGAGTTCTTCATCCGCGTGGGCGTGGCGCACGAGATCTGCGCGCGGCTGCGTTTCGCATCGGCCCTCAACGAGGAGGCGTGCTCCGCCTCCCGAGACGGCGATTGCGCCGCCTCCATCCCCCTCGACAGAGACACGACGACGACAATCGCCGCCGACGTCTTGGCGGAGGTCAAGGCACTCGGCGGCTCCGGCGGCGTCATCGTGGCGACACCGCAGGGCGTCGGCACCTGGAGCTTCAACACCGCCGGCATGTATCGCGGCTCCGCCTCGTCGGCGGGCGGGCGGCGGGTCGCGATCTACGGCGACGACGAGTGAGGGCGCTGTTCGGCCTCCTCGCGCTCGCCACGGCCGCCGCCGCGCAAGCCGAGCCGCCGCCGCTCCCCGCGCCGCTGGAGGGCGTGGTGGTCGATGGCGGGTTCCAGCCCGGCGACCTCGGCTGGCTGCGCGGCCGCTTCGCCGACGCGACGGACGCGGACAAGGAGCGGCTGGCGGAGGTGAGGGGGTGGCTGGAGCGCTGCGGCGACGCGCCTTTGTGCGACCGGGTGCGCGACGTCGCCACGATCGACCTGCCGCCGGAGACCACCTTCGAGGAGTTCGGCGTCGCGCTGGTCGAGGCGCGGCCGATCGTGGCGGCCTATCGCACGGGCCTGGAGCGCGCGGCGCTGGCGCTGCTGCCGTCGGACGCCCCCGACACGTCCGCGCGCGTCGCCAGGGCGGTTGAACGCGGCCTCGCGGTGCCGCCCGACTGGGCGACCCAGCTGGGCCAGCCGGACCTGCCGCCCGCTCTGCTCGCCGCCTTGAGGCTCGTGGTGCGCCTCAGTGAGCGCGAGGCCGCCCGGGCGCTCGCCACGCCGTGAGCACCCCCACCCTCCACGTCCTCGCCCTGTCCGGCAGCCCGGCGCCCCGCTCCCGCACCGCGCGGCTGGCCGAGGGCGTGCTGGAGCGCATCCGGGCGGCCGGCCCGGTGACGACGCGGCACATCCGGCTGGCCGATCTCGACGGGGCGGCGCTCGCCGGATACCGGCTCGACCACCCGGACGTGGCGATGCTGCAGGAGGCGGTGGCGGCCGCGCACGGGGTCGTGATCGCCACGCCGATCTTCAAGGCGAGCTATTCGGGCCTGACCAAGATCGCGCTGGACGTGCTGCCGCAGTTCGCGCTGGCGGGCAAGGTCGCGCTGCCGCTGGGCACCGGGGGGACGACCGCGCACGTGCTGGCGCTCGACTACGCGTTGCGCCCCGTGCTCCAGTCGATGGCGGCGCGCCACGTCGTGCAGGCGCATTTCGTGCAGGAGGCGGAGATGGACGCGCCCGATCCCGGCGGCGACGCGCTGGCGCAGGCGGTCCGCAACTTCGTCCATTCGCTGACCGACCGGGCGGACGCGCGCTGGCTGGGGCATCCGAGGCCGGAGGTGGTCTGACCTGTTCCCCTCCCTTTCAGGGAGGGGCTAGGTGTGGGTGCGAGGCGAAGCCGAGCCGGCCCGGTGCGCCATACAGGCTCGCTGACGCTCGCCACCCACCCCCCGCCCCTCCCTGGAAGGGAGGGGAGAAGAAGGCTTGACGCCCCCCGCCAACCCTCCGAAGGCGCTGGCAAAAGGCTTCAGGAGACCCCCATGCTCGTCGGCGTTCCGTCGGAGATCAAGACCCACGAATACCGCGTCGGCCTGACGCCGGGCGCGGTGCGCGAATATGTCGCGCACGGACACGCTGTGCTCGTCCAGACCCGCGCCGGCCACGGCATCGGCGCGCGCGACGAGGACTACCGCGCCGCCGGGGCGGAGATCGCGCCGGACGCGCCGACCATCTTCGACCGCGCCGACCTGGTGGTGAAGGTGAAGGAGCCGCAGCCCGAGGAGTGGGCGCTGCTGCGCGAGGGACAGATCCTGTTCACCTACCTCCACCTCGCCCCCGATCCCGAACAGGCGCGCGGGCTGCTCCTGTCCGGCGTCAGCGCCGTCGCCTACGAGACGGTGACCGACGGGCGCGGCCACCTGCCGTTGCTCGCCCCGATGAGCGAGGTCGCCGGGCGGCTGTCGATCGAGGCGGCGGCGCAGGCCCAGCGCGCCTTCAACGGCGGGGCGGGGCTGCTGCTCGGCGGCGTGCCCGGCGTGCCGCCCGCGCGCGTGCTGGTGCTGGGCGGCGGCGTGGTCGGCGCCCAGGCCGCGCGCATGGCGGTCGGGCTGGGCGCCGAGGTCACGATCGTCGACCGCTCGATCCCGCGCCTGCGCGAACTGGACGACTATTTCTCCGGCCGCGTGCGCACGCGCTACTCGACGCTGGAGGCGATCGACCAGGAGATCGGCTGCGCCGACGCGGTGATCGGCGCGGTGCTGGTGCCCGGCGCCAGCGCGCCCAAGCTCGTCACCCGCGCGATGCTGGGCCACATGAAGCCCGGCGCGGTGCTGGTCGACGTGGCGATCGACCAGGGCGGCTGCTTCGAGACCAGCCACCCCACCACCCATTCCGACCCGACCTACGAGGTCGACGGCATCACGCACTATTGCGTCGCCAACATGCCGGGCGCGGTGCCCCGGACCTCGAGCTACGCGCTCAACAACGCCACCCTGCCCTACGGCCTGGCGCTCGCCGACGGCGGGCTGGCGGCGCTGGCGGAGGACGAGGGGCTGATGGAGGGCCTCAACATCCATCGCGGCCACGTCACCAGCCGCCCGGTGGCCGAGAGCCTGGGGATGGACTACATCGCGCCGGAGGCCGCGCTGGCGGCGTGAGGGTGCTTGCCGTCCACTCGCACTCGTCATCCCCGCGCAGGCGGGGATCCAGGCTCCGATGGAGTGGTCCGACCCGACCTCTGGGAGCATGGATTCCCGCCTTCGCGGGAATGACGCTATAAGGGGGTGAACGGCGGGAGGCACGGCACCATGGCACGCGACGACGAGGGCAAACGGGGCGGGATGGCGCGCTTCGACTGGGCGGACCCGTTCTTCATCGAGTCGGAGCTGACCGACGACGAGCGCATGATCCGCGACACCGCGCGCGCCTACGCCCAGGACAAGCTGGCGCCCCGCGTCGCCCACGCCTTCGCCAACGAGCATCACGAGCCGGAGATCTTCCGGGAGATGGGGGCGGCCGGCCTGCTCGGCCCCACCGTCGCGGAGGAGTATGGCGGGGTCGGCGCGGGCTATGTCGCCTACGGCCTGATCGCGCGCGAGGTGGAGCGGGTCGACAGCGGCTATCGCTCGATGATGAGCGTGCAGTCCTCGCTCGTCATGTTCCCGATCGAGGCGTTCGGGTCGGAGGAGCAGAAGCGGCGCTACCTGCCCAGGCTCGCGACCGGCGAGTACGTCGGCTGTTTCGGCCTGACCGAACCCGACGCCGGCTCCGATCCCGGCGGGATGCTGACGACCGCCAGGAAGACGGCCGACGGCTACGTGCTCAACGGGTCCAAGACCTGGATCTCCAACTCCCCCATCGCCGACATATTCGTGGTGTGGGCGAAGTCGGAGGCGCATGGCGGCAAGATCAGGGGCTTCGTGCTCGACAAGGGCACCCAGGGGCTCTCCGCTCCCAAGATCGAGGGCAAGCTGTCCCTGCGCGCGTCGATCACCGGCATGATCATGATGGACGATGTGGCGGTGGGCGAGGACGCCATCCTGCCCCATGTCGAGGGGCTGAAGGGTCCGTTCGGCTGCCTCAACCGCGCCCGCTACGGCATCAGCTGGGGGTCGATGGGAGCGGCCGAGTTCTGCTTCCACGCCGCGCGCCGGTACGGGCTCGACCGCAGGCAGTTCGGCCGGCCGCTGGCCGCGACGCAGCTCTACCAGAAGAAGCTCGCCGACATGGAGACCGAGATCGCGCTGGGCCTGCAGGCGTCCCTGCGGGTCGGCCGGCTGATGGACGAGGGCCGGTTCGCGCCCGAGATGATCAGCCTCATCAAGCGCAACAACGTCGGCAAGGCGCTCGACATCGCGAGGGCCGCCCGCGACATGCACGGCGGCAACGGCATCACCCACGAATACGGCGTCATGCGCCACATGATGAACCTGGAGACGGTCAACACCTACGAGGGCGCGCACGACGTCCACGCGCTGATCCTGGGCCGCGCGATCACGGGGATCGCGGCGTTCTGAGGAGGGCGGGACGCCTCCCCTCCCTGCAAGGGAGGGGCTGGGGGTGGGTGCGAGCGCGTCAGCGCGAGCTGCTGAAGGCGGGCACGCACGCCCGACCTCGCAGGCTTGGCTTCGCCGTCGCCACCCACCCCCAGCCCCTCCCTTGCAGGGAGGGGAGTCGTTGGTGACTCCACCCCTCGCCGGCCTGAAGGTCGTGGAACTCGCCCGCATCCTGGCCGGGCCGTGGGCGGGGCAGCTGCTGGGCGACCTGGGCGCGGAGGTCGTCAAGGTGGAGAGCCCGGCGGGCGACGACACGCGCAAGTGGGGGCCGCCCTTCATCGCCAACCCGGACGGCAGCGAGGACGCCGCCTACTTCCACGCCGCCAACCGGAACAAGCGCTCGGTCGTGGCCGATTTCGGCACGCCGGAGGGCCGCGCCACCGTGCGCGCGCTGGCGGCGGGCGCGGACGCGCTGATCGAGAACTTCAAGCTCGGCGGGCTGGCCGCCTTCGGCCTGTCGCCCGACGAGCTGCGCCAGCTCAACCCGCGCCTGGTCACCTGCTCGATCACCGGCTTCGGGCAGACGGGCGAGTGGGCCGCGCGGCCGGGCTACGACTTCGTGGTCCAGGGGCTGTCGGGCATCATGGACCTGACCGGCGAGCCCGACGGCCCGCCGCAGAAGATCGGCGTGGCGCTCGCCGACATCGTCACCGGCCTCTACGCCACCATCGCCATCCAGGCGGCGCTGCGCCAGCGCGAGGCGACGGGGCGCGGCCAGCACATCGACCTGAGCCTGATGGACTGCATGACGGGCGTGCTGGCGAACCAGGCGCTCAACACGCTGGCCGGCGCGCCCGCGACCCGGATGGGCAACCAACACCCCAACATCGCGCCCTACTCCACCTTTCCGGTGAGCGACGGCTGGGTCATCCTGGCGGTGGGCAACGACCGGCAGTTCGCGCGGCTGTGCGAGGTGCTGGACCTGGCGCTGGCCGCCGACCCGCGCTTCGCCGCCAACCCCGCGCGCGTTGAGAACCGCGCCGCGCTGACGGCCGCGCTGGAGGCCGCGACCCGCCGCTGGACCCGCGACGACCTGCTGGCCGCGTGCGGGGCGGCGGGGGTGCCGGCCGGCCCCATCCACAGCGTCGCCGAGGCGCTCGCCCTGCCGCAGGTCGCCGGGCGCGGGCTGGTGCTGTCGATGCCGCGCGAGGGCGCCCCGCCCGCGCCCGGGATCGCCACGCCGATCCGCTTCTCCGACGCCGCGCTCGCCGACCCCCGCCCCGCGCCGCCGCTGGGCGGGGGCTAAGGGGGCGGGAGGCCGCCCTCCCCTCCCGTTCAGGGGATCGTCGCAAAAATGGCCGCCACCGTCGTCGTCATCCCCGCGAAGGCGGGGATGACGATGTCGAATCGCAACGGTCCCCTGAAGGGGAGGGGCTTCCAATTGGCTTCGGACCACTCGGCCAGCGAAGCCAATCTCACAGGCCCACCCGCCCTACGTTAGGGAATGCGGCCGCCGCGTGGTATGGTGACGCCATGGCGCATCCGCTCTCCATCACGCTGCCCCACTCGCTGGGCAAGGAGGAGGCGACGCGGCGGATGCGCGACCGCATCGGCGAGCTGCCCGGCCACATCCCCGGCGGCATCGCGGCCGTCGAGCACCGCTGGACCGCGCCCGACCGGCTGGCGCTCGACGTGGCGGCGCTCGGCGCGCAGGTGTCCACCATCGCGGAGGTCAGCGACACCGCCGTCGACCTGCACATCGCCCTGCCGCCGCTGCTCCAGCCCTTCCGCGCCGCGATCGAGATGGCGGTGAAGGCGCGCGGCGGACGGCTGCTGATCGGCGACGGCTCGCCGAAGCGACCGGCGTGAGCGAGCAGCCCTATCTGCATCGCGGCTGAACGGCGGCGGACAAACGTTCCGGCCTTGCTTCACTTTAATGGCGAGCCGCCGACACCGCTCTAAGGCTCGCCTTCCCCGTCCGGTTCCCGCCGGTCTCCCGGCTCCCACGATCGGAACCCGCATGGTCGACAGCTGCTTCGTCGAACGGCTCCAGCACTATCTGCCGCTCACCGCCGCGGAGAAGGAATCCCTCGCGGCGCTTGAACTGTCGCCCGAACCCCTGGGCTCCGGCGCCGTGCTGTTCGAGGAGGAGGAGTCCTGCGACATGGTGGCGCTGGTGCGCACCGGCTGGCTGACCAGCTCCGAGCTGCTCGCCGACGGGCAGCGCCAGATCGTGCGCGTCCACCTGGCCGGCGACATGGCGGGCCTCAGCAACCTCGCCTTCCCGCGCGGCGTCTTCCGGGTCGTCGCGCACGCGCCGTCCGAGGTCTGCCGCCTGCCCCGCCGGGCGTTGGCGACGCTGTTCGACGAGCATCCCCGGCTGGCGGCGCTGTTCTTCGCCATGGGCATGGCCGAGATGGTCGAACTCGCCGACCGGATGAAGGCGATCGGGCGCACCAGCGGCAAGGCGCGGCTGGCGCAGTTCTTCCTCTCCGTGCTCAGCCGCCACCGGATCGTGGGCGACGCGCTCGGCGTCACGATGACCATGCCGCTGACCCAGACGGAACTCGCCGATGCGGTCGGGCTCACCAACATCCACGTCAACCGCCTGCTGCGCGAGCTGGTCCAGGAGGGGCTGATCCGCCGCGAGCGCGGCTCGGTCACCGTGCTCCGGGAGGCGGAGATGGGCGCCCTGGCGCAGTTCACCGACCGCTTCCGCGCGCTCGACACCAGCTGGTTCCCCGCCGCCGCCTGAGCGCCGCTCAGACCAGGAACCAGATCGCCACGATCAGGGCCGCGCCGCCGGCGACCACCGCCCACAGCATCGTGCCGTAGCTGCGGGTCCCGTGCGCCTGGACGGTGTGGCTGCTGAGCGTGGACAGCGTCCGGCACGCCTTGGCGCGCGCCTGCCACTGGATGTGGATGCCGAGCAGGACGAAGGCGGTGGCGATCGCGCGCGCCACCCACTCCGGCTCCACCTTCCCGAACAGCGCGTTGAAGCCCAGCCCGAGGCCCAGCGAGGCGAAGGCGGTGCGCGTCCAGCCGGCGTAGGTGCGCTCGTTGGCCAGCACGGTCCGGTCCTCGGCCAGGTCGGTGCGGTCCTTGGCGAGGTCCTCGGACGAGGGATCGTCCTCGCGCTCGCCGCGCAGTCGGGGGTCCGTTATGGCGGGTGATCCTGTGTGGGAGGGGAGTCGGTCCATAGCAGGACGACGTCCCGTCGTCATCGCGAGGAGCGAAGCGACGCGGCGATCCAGGACGCGCGCGGGGATCGCTTCGCTGCGCTCGGGACGACGCAGGCCAAGCGAACACACGCCGCGCGGCGCGGCCCGCGAACCCTGCAGGGCCGATCCACCCGCGTCTCCTTCCCCGCTCGTCCTGAGCTTGTCGAAGGACGTTGAAAGGGCTTCCATCTGCCGACAACGGAGTGGCGGCAGGAAACGTCCTTCGACAGGCTCAGGACGGGCGGGGAAGGAGGTGGAGAGCCGCCGTTCCGCTTCTGTTGTGCCCTCGCCCCCCTCCCGTTCGTCCTGAGCTTGTCGAAGGACGTACCAACGGCTCAGCCGCGGCGACCGCCGGAAGCGCCCTGCCCAACGCCTCCTTCGGCCGCCGCCTGTGGCGGCCGCTCAGGACAAGCTTCGACAGGCTCAGGACGAGCGGGGAATCAAAACTCCACCCCTCCACCACCCTGCGAGCGGTCCCCCTCCCCGAGCAAGCTCGGCGAGGGGCTCGACGACGCCGCCGCTCCGCCCGCTTCCCCACTCCCCAAAGCCCCTCGCCAACCCGCCACACTCCCTCTAACAGGCGCACGCCATGACCGAGCCCGCGCGCACCCTGATCCTGTTCGGCGCCACCGGCGACCTCGCCCGGCGGATGCTGCTGCCGTCGCTCTACAACCTCGACGCCGACGGGCTGCTGGCGGCCGGCGTCCGCATCATCGGCACCGCGCGATCCGAGCTCACGGACGACGACTTCCGCGCGATGGCGCGCGAGGCGCTCGCCGAGCGGCTGGACGACGGGCGGCTGACGGAGGCGGCGCTGGCCCGTTTCGCGGCGCGGCTGTCCTATGTCGCGCTCGACGCCACCACGCCGGAGGGTTTCGACCGGCTGGCCGAGGCCGTCGGCCAGCCGCCCGGCGACATCGCCATCTTCCTGTCCACCGCGCCCTTCCTGTTCGAACCCACCATCGCCGGCCTGCGCTCGGCCGGACTGACCGGCGAGGGCACGCGGATCGGGCTGGAGAAGCCGCTCGGCCAGGACCTCGAATCCAGCCGCCACATCAACGACGCGGTCGCCGCCGCCTTCCCGGAGGAACGCATCTTCCGGATCGACCATTATCTGGGCAAGGAGACGGTGCAGAACCTGCTCGCCCTGCGCTTCGCCAACGTGCTGTTCGAGCCCTTGTGGAACGCCGCCCACATCGCGCACGTCCAGATCACGGTCAGCGAGACGGTCGGGCTGGAGGGGCGCGCGGGTTTCTACGACGACACGGGCGCGCTCAGGGACATGGTGCAGAACCACATGCTCCAGCTCCTGAGCCTGATCGCGATGGAGCCGCCCGCCACCTACGACGCCACCGCGATCCGCGACGAGAAGGTCAAGGTGCTGCGCTCGCTGCGCCCGATCGCGGCGGCCGACGTCAAGACGCACACGGTCATCGGCCAGTACCGGGCCGGCGCGGTCGGCGGCGAGGCGGTTCCGGGCTATGCCGACGAACTCGACAGGCCGTCGACCACCGAGACCTTCGTGGCCGTCAAGGCGCACGTCGACAACTGGCGCTGGGCGGGCGTGCCCTTCTACCTGCGCACCGGCAAGCGGCTGCCGACCCGCCAGTCGGAGATCGCGATCCGCTTCAAGGCGCTGCCGCATTCGATCTTCACCAACGTGGACCCCAACGACCTGGTCATCCGCCTGCAGCCGGAGGAGTACATCCGCCTGCTGGTGATGGCCAAGCGGCCGGGGCTGGACCGCGAGGGCGTGCGCCTGCAGGAGGTGCCGCTCGACCTGTCGCTGACCCACGCCTTCGCGGGCGTGCGCCGCCGGATCGCCTACGAGCGCCTGCTCCTCGACCTGATCGAGGGCGAGCAGACGCTGTTCGTGCGGCGCGACGAGCAGGAGGCGGCGTGGGCCTGGATCGACGGCATCCGCGCCGGCTGGGCGGAGACGGGGATGGCGCCGGCGCCCTATGGTGCGGGCAATTGGGGGCCGAGCGCGGCGATCGCGCTGGCCGAGAGGGACGGAGTGAGCTGGCATGACTGAATTCGAATGGTGGACCTTCGACGACGCGGCCACGATGGCCGGACAGGTCGCCGAGGACGTGTCCTTCATCATCGCGCGCGCGGTGGAGGCGAACGGCAAGGCGGAGCTGTGCATCCCCGGCGGCTCGACCCCCGCGCCGATCCTGACGGCGCTGGCGGCCAACGGCGAGATCGACTGGCACAAGGTGTCGATCACGCCGACCGACGAGCGGCTGGTGCGCGGCGACGATCCGCTCTCCAACCACCGCTCGATCGCGTCGGCGCTGGCGGCGAAGGGCGCCACGGTGAACCCGCTGTTCGACCAGTCGCACGACTGGACCGCGCTGGAGGCCGGGCGGTCGGCCGACGCGCGCCTGGCGCAGCTGTCCTGGCCGATCGACCTCACCTGGCTGGGCATGGGCGAGGACGGGCACACGGCGTCGATCTTCCCCTCCGTCATGAACGCCGCGCTCGACGTGCCGCGCGGCCGGCGCGCGGTGGGCGTGGAGCCCGACCCGCTGCCGGAGACCGCGCCCGTCGCGCGCGTGACGCTGACCAGGCCGGCGCTGCTCGACGCCCACACGCTGATCGTGGTGATCACCGGGGACGCCAAGAAGGCGGTGCTGGAGCGCGCGATCGCCGACGGCCCGTCCTCCACGCTGCCCATCGGCCGCGTGCTGGCCGACGCGGAGGTGCCGGTGGACATCTACTGGGCTGCGGGGTGAGGGCCGGGCACCTCCCCTCCCTTCCAGGGAGGGGATCGAGGGGTGGGTGGCGATGGCGAAGCCGAACCCCTCGGCGCGGCGAGGCTCGCCGCGCCCGCACCCACCCCCAGCCCCTCCCTTGCAGGGAGGGGAGCGCCTGGTGAAGACCCACGACCTCCTCGTCGTGGGCGCCGGCATCAACGGCGCGGGGATCGCGCGCGACGCCGCCGGGCGCGGGCTGTCGGTGGCGCTGATCGACGCGGGCGACATCGGCGGGGCGACCTCGTCCGCCTCGACCAAGCTGATCCACGGCGGCCTGCGCTACCTCGAGCACTACGAGTTCCGCCTGGTCGCCGAGGCGCTGGCCGAGCGCGAGGTGCTGTGGCGGATCGCGCCGCACCTGGCGCGCCCGATGCGCTTCGTCGTGCCGCTCGCCCACGGTTCGCGGCCCGCCTGGATGATCCGCCTGGGCCTCACCCTCTACGACCGGCTCGCCGCGCGCGGACGGCTGCCCGGCCACCGCGCGGTCGACCTGACCCGCGACCCGGCGGGCGGGCCGCTGAAGGCGGGTCTGCGCCGCGCCTTCGAATACAGCGACCTGTGGGTGGACGACGCGCGGCTGGTGGTGCTCAACGCCCGCGACGCCGCCGACCGGGGCGCCACCGTGCTCACCCGCACGGACCTCGTCGAGGCGCGGCGCGAGGGCGGGCTGTGGCACGCCGTGCTGGAGGGCGATGGCGGGCGCCGGACGCTGACCGCCCGGGCGCTGGTCAACGCCACCGGCGCGCGCGTCGCCGCGCTCTACGACCGGCTCGGACTGACAAGCCCGCGCCCGATCCGGCTGGTGCGCGGCAGCCACATCGCGGTCGAGCCGCTGTTCGACCACGACCGCGCCTACCTGTTCCAGAACCCTGACGGCCGCGTGATCTTCGCGATCCCGTGGGAGGGGCTGACGGTCATCGGCACCACCGACGCCGAACAGGCGCTGGACGAGCCGGTCGAGGCGAACGCGGCGGAGGTCGCCTACCTCTGCGAGGCCGCGTCGGCCTGGTTCCGCCGGCCGATCGCGCCCGCCGACGTGGTCCACCGCTGGGCCGGCCTGCGCGCGCTCGCCGCCGAGCCGGGCGGCCGCGCGCAGGAGGCGAGCCGCGGCTACAAGCTGGAGCTGGACGCGCATGGCGCGCCGCTGCTGTCGGTGTTCGGCGGCAAGCTCACGACCTACCGCACGCTGTCGGAACGCGCCCTGGCGAAGCTGGCGCCCCACCTGCCGCCCATGGGCGCGGAGTGGACCGCCGACGCGCCCCTTCCGGGCGGCGACTTCGACGGCGAGGTGGGGACGCTGGCGGCCGCCTTGCGCGGCGATCACCCCTGGCTCGACGCGCACACCGCGCTGCGCGTGGCCCGCGCCTACGGCACCCGGGCGCGGTGCTGGCTGGCCGACGAGCCGGGCCGCGACTTCGGTGGCGGCCTAAGCGCGGCGGAGGTGCGCTGGCTCATGGAGCGGGAATGGGCGCGGACCGCCGACGACGTGCTGTGGCGGCGCACCAAGCTGGGCCTGCGGCTGACCGACGCCGAGGTGGAGAGGTTGAAGGCGTGGATGGCCGCACACTAGTCCTCTCCCGCTTGCGGGAGAGGGCTGGGTGAGGGTCTCACACTAGTCCTCTCCCGCTTGCGGGAGAGGGCTGGGTGAGGGTCTTCTTGCTTCTTTTTGGTCCAGAAAGGAAGACCCTCACCTTCCGGCGCTTCGCGCCTCCCTCCTCTCCCGCAGGCGGGAGAGGGCTTTGGAGCAGGATGGCAATTTGCCCCTCACTCGTGCCGCAGCGCGTCGATCGGGTTCAGCGCGGCGGCGCGGCGCGCCGGGAAATAGCCGAAGACGACGCCGATCAGCCCGGAGAACAGGAACGCGCCCAGGTTGAGCTTCCAATTGAAGATGAACGGCACGCCCAGCGCCGGGGCGAGCGCCAGGCCGCCCAGCAGCGCGATCGCCAGGCCGATGATGCCGCCCAGGCACGACAGCACGACCGCCTCCACCAGGAACTGCAGCAGCACCTCGCCCGCGACCGCGCCGATGGCGAGCCGGATGCCGATCTCGCGCGTGCGCTCGATCACCGACACCAGCATGATGTTCATGATGCCGATCCCGCCGACCAGCAGGCTGACCCCGCCGACCGCGCCCATGAAGCCGGTCAGGATGCCGGTGATGTTGCCCAGCGACTGCGAGAACTGCTCCGTGCCGAAGATGCGGAAGTCCTTTTCGCCGGTCGGGCCGAAGCCGCGCCGTTCGCGCATCAGCGCGACGACCGCGTTCTCCACCGGCTCGGTCTCGTAGCGGCTGTCGACGCCGACCAGGATCAGGCCGATGTCGCGCGAGCCGGTCAGCCGCCGCTGCACCGCCTTGATCGGCATGACGATCGAATCGTCCGGATCGCTGCCGACGTTCGCGCCGCCGCCGCGCTTGGCCATGACCGCGGCGACCGTGCAGCTGACGTCGCCCAGACGGATGCGCGTGCCCACCGCGTCCTCCGGCCCGTAGAGGTTCTGCTTGACCGTCTGGCCCAGCAGGCAGACCGCGCGGCCGGCCTGTTCGTCGGCCGCCGAGAAGACCCGGCCCTCGGCCGGTTTCCAGTTCTGGATGCGGAAATAGTCGGTCGTGGTCCCGGTGATGGTGGTGGTCCAGTTGCGCCCCTCGCGCACCGCGGTCCGCCCCGCGCTCTCCTGCGGGGCGGCGGCGGTGACGCCCGCGATCTGGCTGCCGAGCGCGGCGATGTCGGCCATGTCGAAGGGCGGCGGGTTGAGGCTGCCCGCCCCGCGCCCCACGCCCTGGCTGGGCACGACGTAGATCAGGTTCGATCCCAGCCCCGCGACCTCGTCCTGCACCGCCTGGGTGGCGCCGTTGCCCAGCGTCACCATCATCACCACCGCCGCCACGCCGATCACGATGCCGAGCACGGTGAGGACCGAGCGCAGCAGGTGGCGGCGGATCTCGTTCAAGGCGAGAAGGACGGTGGTGCCGAGCATCTAGGCGGTCCGCCCCGCTTCGGGAAACGGTGTGCCGGGCAGGCCACGTCCTCCCCTCCCTGAAAGGGAGGGGGCGGGGGTGGGTCGCGGCGCGCGAGGCTCGATGCCTCGCGGGTCGCCCGTCCGGCGCTCAGGATCTCCGGCTCGCTGCGCTCGCGCCCACCCGCGCGTCCGAAGGGCTCGCTGCGCTCGCGCCCACCCCCAGCCCCTCCCTTGCAGGGAGGGGAGTGTCCGGGGATGACAGCGCACCCTCACGCCGCCACCTCCTCCCGCTCCGGCTCGACCAGCCCGTCGCGGAAGTTGATGATGCGTCCGGCGAACGCCGCCATGTCGGCTTCGTGCGTCACCATCACCACGGTGATGCCCAGCCGCCGGTTGAGGTCGGTGAGCAATTCCATGATCTCCACCGAGCGTTCGGAATCGAGATTGCCGGTCGGCTCGTCGGCGAGCAGCAGTTCGGGTTCGGTGACGATCGCGCGGGCGATGGCGACGCGTTGCTGCTGGCCGCCGGACAACTCGGCCGGCGTGTGCCCGGCCCAGGGCATCAGGCCCACGAGCTCCATCGCCTTGGTCGCCGCCTCCCGCCGCTTGGGGCGCGGCAGGCCGCGATAGAGGAGCGGCAGCTCGACATTCTGGATGGCGGGCGTGCGGGCGAGCAGGTTGAAGCCCTGGAACACGAAGCCGAGATAGCGGCGGCGGAGCAGCGCGCGCTGCTGACGGTCCAGCCGCTCCACGGCCACGCCCTTGAAGCGGTAGGAGCCGCCGGTGGGCACGTCGAGGCAGCCCAGGATGTTCATGGTGGTCGACTTGCCCGACCCGGACGCGCCCATCACCGCCACGAACTCGCCGGCGCGGATGTCGAGGTCGACGCCCTTGAGCGCCTGGAACGCGTTCTCGCCCTGGCCGAACACCTTGGTGATGCCGCGCATCGCCACCAGCGGGTCGGCGGCGGAGGCGGCGGCGGCCGGCTCAGCCACCGCCGGCGCCCGCGGTCGCGTTGTCCGGCGTCTGGCCGACCGCCAGCTGCCCGACGATCACCCGCTGGCCGGGCTTCAGCCCGCCGGTGACGACGGTGCGCGTCCCGTCGCTGACGCCCACCCGGACGCGCACCGCCTTCGGCTCGCCGTCCGGACCCTTCACATAGACGTTGCCGGACGCGCCCCGGCCGATCCCGACCTCCTGCTCGGTGGGCGGAGGGCCGCCGAACAGGCCGCCCTCCTCCTTGGTCTCCGGCTGCCAGCGGAGCGCCTCGTTGGCGACCAGCGTCTGGGCCTTCACCGTCTCGGTCACGATCTCGGCCGTCGCGGTCATGCCGGGACGCAGCAGCAGCCGGTCGTTCCGCACCGACAGGACGGCGGTGTAGCTGACCACCTTGCTGGTCGCGCCGGTCGCCGGGGTGCCCGATCCCTCGGACCCCACGTCCACCCGCTCGACGCGCGCCGGGAAGCGGCGGCCCGGATAGGCGTCGACGGCGAAGGTCGCGGCCTGGCCCGCCCCCACCAGCCCGACATCGGCCTCGTCCACCTGCACCTCCAGCTTCATCGCCCCCAGGTCCTCGGCGATGGTGAACAGCACCGGGGCGGTGAAGGAGGCGGCGACCGTCTGGCCGGGGTCGATCTGGCGCGACAGCACGACGCCGGTGACCGGCGAGTAGATCGTCGCCTTGCCCAGGTTGATCTGCGCCGAGGACAGCTGCGCCTGCGCCTGCACCACGCCCGCCTCCGCCTGGCGCACGGCGGCGACCGTGCGCGCCCGGTCGGCGCGCGCGTTGTCGAGCTCGGTGAGCGAGGGCACCTTGCCGCCCGACAGCTTGTAGACGGTCTCCAGCCGCGCGAGCGAGGAGGCCGACGCCTGCGCCGTCGCCTTCGCCTGGTCGACCTGCGCGCGCGCGAGGTTGAGGGCGGCGCGGTTCTGGGTGATCGTGTCGGTCAGCCGCGAGGTGTCGAGCCGCGCGAGCGGCTGGCCCTTCTGCACCCGGTCGTTGTTGTCGGCGAACACGGCGGTCACGATCCCCGACTGTTCGGACCCCACCTGCACCTCGTTGGTGGGTTTCAGCGTGCCGGTCGCCGACACGGTGACCGTCAGGTCGCCGCGCACCGCCGGCTTGGTCAGATACTCGCCCGTCGGCGCGGGCTGGACGCAGGAGCGCGCCAGGAGTGCCAGCAGCACCACGCCGAGCGCCACCAGCCCCCACTTGATCCACCGCCGCCGGCGCGAGGGCGCGGGGGCGTCGAGGAACGCGTCCAGGTCCACGTCCGCATCGCCGGCGGGAGCGGCGGCGGCGGCGCGGCGGCGGAAGGGCGATCTCATGGCGTGGGCGTCTCCGTCGCGGGCGTGGTGTCGGGGCCGAGGCCGTCGGTCGGGGAGGCGGCGAAATCGCCGGTGCCATCGGTCGGGGCGGCGGCGAAATCGCCGGTGCCGTCGGTCGGGGCGGCGGCGAAATCGCCGCCCAGCGCGTTGAACAGCCGCACCGCCGCCAGCGCCCGGTCGCCGCGCGCCAGCGCCAGCCCGTCGCGCGCGGCCAGCAGCTGGTCCTCGACCGTCAACAGCGTGGTGAAGTCGGTCAGCCCGGCCTGGTAGTTGGAGCGCGCGTAGATCGCGGTCGCGGTGGCCGCGTCCACCGCCTCGCGCTGGGCGGCCATGCGATCGGCGGCGGAGCGCAGCGCGCGCAACGCGTTCTCCACGTCCTCCAGCGCGACCAGCACCGTGCGCCGGTAGTCGGCGAAGGCGCCGCGCGTCGCCGCCTCCTGCGCGCGCACCTGCGCGCGCAGCCGGCCGCCGTCGAACAGCGTCTGGCTCAGCCCGCCGAACAGGCCGTAGGTGATCTGGTCGAGAAAACCGCCGAAGCCGGTCGCCACCGACCCCAGATTGCCGGTGATCCGGAGCGCGGGATAGAGCTGCGCCCGGGCGACGCCGATGCGCGCGCTGGCGGCCGCCAGCCGGCGCTCCGCCGACACCACGTCGGGCCGCTGGCGCAGCGTGTCGGCGGGCACGCCGACCGCGATCGCGTCGGGCGGCTCCGGGATCGGCCGAGCGGGCTCGAACACCGCCGCCAGTTCGGCGGGCGCGCGGCCGGTCAGCACGCCGAGCCGGTTGGACGCCTGGGCCACCGACGCGATCAGCGGCGGGATGGCGGACCGCCGCTGGGCGCGCTGGGTGCGCGCCTGCTCCTCGTCAACGGCGGAGACCAGCCCCGCCTTCACCCGCCAGCCGGCGATCTCGAAGTTGTTGTCGGCGTTGGCCAGCGAATCGCGCGCGATCGCGAGCCGCTCCTGCGCCAGCCGGCCCTGGATGTAGTTGGAGGCGGTCTCGCCCGCGACCGACACCCGCACCGCGTCGGCGTCGAGGGCGGAGGCGGCGAGGTCGGCGCGCGCCGCCTCGATCCCGCGCCCGATCTCGCCGAACAGGTCGACCGTGTAGCCGGCGTCGCCCGACAGCGAGAGCTGGTTCTGGCCGCCGGCGGTGATCGTCTGCGTGCCCGCCGGGCCGCCCGGGGTGAAGACCGGCAGGGTGGTCGACGGCGCGCCGGTCACGAAGCCCGATCGCCCCGCGCTCGCGCCGGCGGTCAGCGTCGGCAGCCGGCCGGAGCGCGCCTGCACCAGCGCCTCGCGCGCCTGGGCGAGCCGGCTCGCCGCCACCGCCACGTCGAGGTTGCCGGCCGCCGCCTCCTCCACCAGCCGGGTGAGGGCGGGGTCGTCGAAGCGCGTCCACCACGCCGCCGGGTCGGCCTCGCCCGACGCGGGCCGCGGCGCGGCGTAGTCGCCGGCGACGGCGAGCCGCGCCGGATCGGGCGCCGCGTAGTCGGGACCGACCGCGCATCCGGCCAGCGCCAGCGCGAGCGCGCCGGGGGCGGTCAGGCGGCGCGGTCCGGTCACTTCGTCCGTGTCTCCCCTGAGCCCGCGGCTAGCGGGCGGGGCGACACTAGCCAGGTCGATGCGGCAATCACAAGAGCCGGTGTGCTATTTCGATAGGACACACGAAAAATATCGCCTGGTTCGTTCCGTTTCCTGGGATAGGGCGACTTGACCTCGGCGCATCCGGCGCGTCAGGGCCGGCGGTCCCCCTCGTGCCGGAGCGCCGAATCCTGCCCACCCACGCCGACGCCGAGCGCCGCCTCGCAGCCCTCCAGAGCCACCACTTGGCCGACACCCGTTCGGAGCCGGAGCTGGAGGCGCTCGTCCGCTTCGCCGCCCACCTGTGCGAGGCGCCGGCCGCGGCGGTGAACCTGCTCGACCGCCACGCCGTGCGCACCATCGCCTCGGTGGGCCTGGACCGCCCGATGCCGCTCAAGCTGGTCCAGCGCACGGTCGCCGCCGGACGCCTGTCCGTGGCCGGCGACACGCATCGCGATCCCGCGCTGGCGGACGTGCCCTACCGCTTCCACGTCGGCGTGCCGCTGGTGAGCGACGGCGTGGCGATCGGCACGCTCGCGGTTCTCGACCCCGCGCCCCGCGCCGGCCTCACGCCCGTGCAGGAGGAGGGGCTCCGGCTGATGGCCGACCAGGTGGCGGTGCAGTTCGCGCGCCGGCGCGTGCAGCGCGAGGCGGAGGCGGCGGCGGACACCGGCGCGCTGGACGCCACCCAGGTGCGCACGGTGATCGACGCCATCCCGCAGATGGTGTGGTCCGCCCGGCCCGACGGCCATCACGACTTCTTCAACGCGCGCTGGTACGAGGTCACCGGAACGCCGGAGGGCTCCACCGACGGCGAGGACTGGGCCGCCCTGTTCCACCCCGACGACCGGCCCGAGAGCTGGCGGCGCTGGACCCGTTCGCTGGCGACCGGCGACCCCTACGAGATCGAGTACCGCCTGCGCCGGCGCGACGGCCAGTACCGCTGGGTGCTCGGCCGCGCCTTGCCGCTGCGCGACGATCAGGGGCGCATCGTGCGCTGGTTCGGCACCTGCACCGACATCGACGACAGGAAGCGGCTGGCGGAGGAGCGCGAGGTCGTCAGCCAGGAGCTGTCGCACCGCATCAAGAACATCTTCTCGGTCATCTCCGGCCTGCTCGCCTTCGCCGCCCGCGACCGGCCGGAGGCGCGGCCCTTCGCCGCCGAACTGCGCCAGCGCATCCTGGCGCTCGGCCGCGCGCACGACTTCGTCCGCCCGCACTCCCGGCATTCCGAGCCGCCGCACGCGACCGACCACCTGCACGGGCTGGTCCACGAGATCATGTCGCCCTATGGCGAGGAGCGGCTGACGGTGACCGGCGACGACGTCGCGATCGACGACCGCTCGGCCACGCCGCTGGCGCTGCTCGTCCACGAACTCGCCACGAACGCGGCCAAATATGGCGCGCTGTCCACGGACGCGGGCCGCGTCACCGTCACCACCCGCGCCGACGCGCGGACCGTCACGCTCTGCTGGGAGGAGACCGGCGGGCCGCCGGTCGCGGTCGCCCCCGAGCACGAGGGCTTCGGCTCGCGGCTGATCGAACTCAGCGGCGCGCGTCAGCTGGACGCGCAAGTGGAGCGGGACTGGCGGCCCGGGGGGCTGATGCTGACGCTGGCGATCCCGCGCTCCGCCCTCACGCGATCGAATCAGTAGGGCGTGAAGCCCGCCACGGGGGCGGGGGCGCGACCCTCCGCGGCGGCGTTCGCCACCTCGATCAGCGACGCCTCGGCGAAGGGCTTGCGCAGCACGCCGATCGCGCGCCCGGCCACCGGGTCGATCTGGGAGGGGTTGGCGGTGAGATAGACGACCTGGGTGTGGTGGTCGTCGGACAGCTCGCACGCGATGCCCGGCCCCGTCGCTCCGTCGCGCAGGTTGACGTCCACGAAGGCGAGCTTCGCGCCGTCGACGCAGCGCATCGCCTCCGATCGGTCGGCGGCGACGCCCACCACGGTGAAGCCCGCATCCTCGAGCACGCGCTCGACGTCGAGCGCCACGAAGATCTCGTCTTCCACGATGAGTACGGTCGGTTTCATGACAGTTGTTAACCTGAGTTTATCCGTTTGGTTCCGGCGCGCGCCGGCGTAGGGGACCAGGTGGCGGAGGACGGCCCCTTCCGTGCGCCATTGCGTCGACGGGGTCGAACGGCTAAGCGCGCGGCCACGTTCCCCCGACAGGATTTGCATGGCCAAGGAAGAACTTCTCGAGATGCGCGGCCGGGTGGTCGAGCTGCTGCCCAACGCGATGTTCCGCGTGGAGCTGGAGAACGGCCACGAGATCCTGGGCCACACCGCCGGCAAGATGCGCAAGAACCGCATCCGCGTGCTGGTGGGCGACGAGGTGCAGGTGGAACTGACGCCCTACGACCTGACCAAGGGCCGGATCACCTATCGCTTCAAGTGAGTGTTCGCTCGTGAAGCTGGTGCTGGCCTCCTCCTCTCCCCGACGCCGTGACCTCCTCGAGCGCATCGGTGTGATCCCGGACCGGACGGTCTCCCCCGACATCGACGAAACCCCCCGCCCCGGCGAACTGCCGCGCCCCTATGCCGAGCGCATGGCCGCCGCCAAGGCGCGGGCCGTGGCGCGCGGCGGGGACGAGATCGTGCTGGCCGGCGACACCACCGTGGCGGTCGGCCGCCGCATCCTGCCGCCCGCCGACACGCCGGACCGCCAGCGCGGGATGCTGGCGCTGCTGAGCGGGCGGCGGCACCACGTCTACTCGGCGGTCGCGGTGATCGACGGCGACGGAACGCTGCGCCACCGGCTGTCGGACAGCGTCGTGCTCTTCAAGCCGCTCCACCCCGCCGAGATCGACGCTTATGTCGAGAGCGGCGAAGGGCTGGGCAAGGCGGGCGGCTATGCCATCCAGGGGCGGGCCGAAGCGCTGATCCGCTGGCTGTCGGGCAGTCACTCGGGCGTGGTCGGCCTGCCGCTCCACGAGACGCGCGCGCTGCTCAGGGCCGCCGGACTGCCGCTTGGCTGAGTGGCGGGTCGAGCGCGGCATCGGCGAGGTCCGGGCCGCGCTGGTGATCGACGGCGCGATCCGCGCGATCCGCATCGACCCCGACGACGATCGCCTGCGGGTGGGCGAGGCGGTAGGGGTCCGGCTGGCCGAGCGCTCCGCCCTCCCGGGGCTGCTCGTCGGACGGACGGAGGACGGGCGCGAGCTGCTGGTGCGCGGCGCCGCCGCGCCGCTCGGGGCACCCCTCACCGTGCGGGTGGTGCGCGAGGCGGTGCCGGAGCGCGGGCGCGCCAAGCGGGCGATCGCCGTGCCGCACGAGGGCGAGCCGGCTCCCGCGCCGACACTGGAACAGGAGCTGGCCGCCGGCCCCGACCCGCTTCGCCTCCTCCGCGCGCACGAACCCGATGCGCTGGAGGCGGCCGGCTGGTCGGAGCGGCTGGAGGAGGCGGCGACCGGCGAGCTGGTCCGCCCCGGCTGCACCCTGCGCCTGAGCCTGACGCCCGCCATGACCCTGATCGACGTGGACGGCGGCGATCCGGCCGATACGCTGGCGCTCACCGGCGCGCGCGCGGCGGCGGCGGCGATCGGGCTGTTCGACCTCGGCGGCTCGATCGGCCTCGACCTGCCGACGGTTGGCTCGAAGGCCGCGCGCCGCGCGGTGGACGAGGCGCTGGGCGCGGCCCTGCCGGCCCCCTTCGAGCGCACGGCGATGAACGGCTTCGGCTTCGTGCAGGTGATCCGGCCGCGCGTTCGCGCCTCGCTCCCGGAAACGATCGCCGCCGACCCGGTCGGTCATCGCGTCCGCGCCGCGCTCCGCCGCGCCGACCGCGAGCCGCCCGGCCGCCCGCTCATCCTCGACCTCGCCCCCGTCGAGGCGGAGCGCCTGACACATCATCCCGACTGGCTCGCCGAACTGGAGCGGCGCAGGGGGGCGGTGGTGCGGCTGACGCCGAACCAGGCTCGGGACCTGTGACTGTCTCCAGCCCTCTCCCAGCCAAGCGGGAGAGGGCTGGGATGGGCTCTCACCCTAGATCCTCTCCGTAAGGGAGGGGGACCGGCGAAGCCGATGGAAGGGTTCCCACCGCCCCGGAGCGCCCTCAGAGCGCTCCGCCCCAACCTCGCCAAGGCGGGGGTCGCCCCCGGGCCGCTTGTCCCTCCCCTCCGGCTCCCCACATCCCCTCCATGCCCGCCCGCGCCGCCTGCCCCGTCTGCCGCCAGCCCCCGCATCGCGACCACGCCCCCTTCTGCTCGCGCGGGTGCAAGGACCGCGACCTGCTCCAGTGGCTGGGCGAGGGCTATCGCCTTCCGGGCCGCCCCGCCGCGCCCGACGAGTTGGCGACCGCGCCCGAGGAGTGAGGGGCTGGACAGGCCGCCGCCGCGATGCCACTAGCCCGCCCTTCCCGCCAGGGAGCGCGCCCGGGTAGCTCAGTTGGTAGAGCACACGACTGAAAATCGTGGTGTCGGCGGTTCGAATCCGTCCCCGGGCACCATCGGCGCCCGCCCGCACTTGACGCTGCGTCCCGCGCCCCGCACGACCCGCGACGGAGGGAGCCCGCCATGCCGAACGACACCGTCGCCCGCGTGACCGCGCGCATCGCGGAGCGCTCCCGCCCCACACGCCGGCGCTATCTCGACATGATCGAGCGCGGCCGGGAGGCCGGAACGCACCGGGGCCAGCTGGGCTGCGCCAACCTGGCCCACGCCTTTGCCGCCAGCGGTCCGGACAAGGCCGCGATCCGGAAAGGCGCGGCGATGAACATCGGCATCGTCACCGCCTACAACGACATGCTGTCGGCGCATCAGCCCTACGGACGCTATCCCGAACAGATCAAGCTCTTCGCCCGCGAAAAGGGCGCGACCGCGCAGGTGGCGGGCGGCGTGCCGGCGATGTGCGACGGGGTGACGCAGGGCCATGCCGGCATGGAGCTGTCGCTGTTCAGCCGCGACACCATCGCGATGGGCACCGCCATCGCGCTGTCCCACGCGATGTTCGAGGGCGTGGCGCTGCTCGGCATCTGCGACAAGATCGTGCCCGGCCTGCTGATCGGGAGCTTGCGCTTCGGCCATCTGCCGATGATCCCGATCCCCGCCGGGCCGATGCCGTCGGGCCTGCCCAACCGGGACAAGCAGCACACCCGCCAGCTCTATGCCGAGGGCAAGGTGGGGGAGGACGCGCTGCTCGACTCCGAGAGCGCGTCCTACCACGACGCGGGCACCTGCACCTTCTACGGCACCGCCAACTCCAACCAGATGATGATGGAGGTGATGGGGCTGCACCTGCCTGGCGCCGCCTTCGTCAATCCCGGCACCAGGCTGCGCCAGGCGCTGACCCGCGCGGCGGTCCACCGCCTGACCGAGATCGGCTGGGAGGGGAACGATTGGCGCCCGCTCGGCCGCTGCGTCGACGAGCGCGCGCTGGTCAACGCCGCCGTGGGCCTGCTCGCGACCGGCGGCTCGACCAACCACGCCATCCACCTGCCCGCGATCGCGCGCGCGGCGGGCGTGGCGATGGACTGGACCGACCTGGCCGAGCTGTCCGACGCCGTGCCGCTGATCGCGCGGGTCTATCCCAACGGGGCGGCCGACGTGAACGCCTTCCACCGGGCGGGCGGCATGGCGTGGGTGGTGGGCGAGCTGCTCGACGCGGGCCTGCTGCACGGCGACATTCCCACGGTCGGTGGCGACAGCCTGGCCGACTACGCCCGCACCCCGGTGCTGGAGGACGACGCGCTCGCCTGGGCCGACCGCCCCACCGAGAGCGCCGACCCCACGATCCTGCGGGCCGTGGCCGATCCGTTCCAGGCCGACGGCGGGATGCGGCTCCTCCGGGGCAATCTCGGCCGCTGCGTCATGAAGACGAGCGCGGTGAGCCCGGACCGCTGGACGATCGAGGCGCCCGCGCGCGTCTTCCACACCCAGGAGGCGGTCAACGCGGCCTTCAAGGCGGGTGAGCTGGACCGCGACGTGGTCGTGGTGGTCCGCTTCCAGGGGCCGCGCGCCAACGGGATGCCGGAGCTGCACAAGCTGCTGCCGGCGCTCTGCGTGCTGCAGGATCGTGGCCACCGGGTGGCGCTGGTCACCGACGGGCGCATGTCGGGGGCGAGCGGCAAGGTGCCGTGCGCCATCCACCTGGTCCCCGAGGCGCTGGCCGACGGGCCGCTCGCCCGGGTGGAGGACGGCGATAGTGTGCGCGTGGACGCGGTGGGCGGCGTGCTGGAGCTGCTGGTGGACGCGGAGTCCCTTGCCGCCCGCCCCCCGGCCCCCACGCCGCCGCCGGCGCACGACACGGGCCGCGAGCTGTTCGCGCTCTTCCGACGCGGATCGGACGAGGCGGAAGCGGGCGCGTCCGCCATGCTGGCCGCGATGGAGGGGGAGCTGTGAGGAGGTTGTCCGTGCCGCTCCGCTCTCCCCCGTGCTCTTCCGCGCATCCCCTTGCTCCTGCGGACGCAGGAGCCCAATGCCCTCTCCACCTGGTACGGCCCCCATCCGGTCGAACCCGCAATGGGCTCCTGTCTTCGCAGGAGCACGGTCGGGAGACGGCCGGCGAGAAGGTCGGCCGGGCGTCTGTTCTCCCCCGAAGACGGCAGGCGAGGACGTCACCCGTACGCCTGTTCTCTCCCGCGTGCTCCTGCGAAAGCAGGAGCCCAATGCCCTCTCCTCCGGGCACGGTCACCGTCCGGTCGCGCCCGCAATGGGCTCCTGCGTCCGCAGGAGCACGGTTCAAGGGAGCCGGGCCGTGACCGCCCTCGTCGTCGCCGACGTGGGCGGCACCCACGCGCGCTTCGCCATCGCGGAAGTGGCCGGCGGCCGGGTCGAGCGGCTGGGCGAGCCCGTCACGCTCAAGGCGGCCGAGCACGCCTCCTTCCAGCTCGCCTGGGCCGCCTTCGCCGACCGCCACGGCACCCCGCTGCCGCGCCGCGCCGCCATCGCGGTCGCCTGTCCGGTGGACGGCGAGGTCCTGAAGCTGACCAACAGCCCCTGGGTCATCCGCCCGGCGCTGATCGACGACAAGCTCGGCCTCGACCACCACCTGCTGCTCAACGACTTCGAGGCGATCGCCCATGCGGTGACCGCCGTTCCCGCCGACGAGCTGGTCCCGCTCACCGGCCCGGCGGCGTGGCCGGAGACCGGGGTCGTCACCATCGTCGGCCCGGGCACCGGGCTGGGGGTGGGCCAGCTGGTGCGCGACGAACGGTCCTACCGGGTGATCGCGACCGAGGGCGGGCACATCGACTGGGCGCCGCTCGACAGCCTTGAGGACGCGGTGCTGGGCCAGCTGCGCGAGCGCTTCAACCGCGTGTCGGTGGAGCGCATCGCCTGCGGACCCGGCCTGAGCAACCTCTACGAGGCGCTCGCCCGGATCGAGCACCGGGCGGTGGCGCGGCCGGACGACCGGACGCTGTGGACCGCCGCGCTCGACGGCACCGACGCGCTGGCGGCCGCCGCCTTCGACCGCTTCTGCCTGACGCTGGGCGCGGTCAGCGGCGACCTGGCGCTGGCGCAGGGCGCCAACGCCGTCGTGCTGGCCGGCGGCCTGGGCGCGCGGATCGCCGGCCACCTGCCCCGCTCCGGCTTCGCCGAGCGCTTCGTGGCCAAGGGCCGGTTCGAGAGCCGGATGCGCGCGATCCCGGTCCGCGTCATCACCCATCCCGAACCGGGCCTGCTCGGCGCGGCGGCGGCCTATGCGAGGGACCATCCGTGACCACGATCCGCGACATCATGACGCTCGCCCCGGTGATCCCCGTGATCGTGGTGGAGGACTTGGGCGACGCCCGCCCGCTTGCCGAGGCGCTGGTGGCCGGCGGCCTGACGGCGCTGGAGGTGACGCTGCGCACGCCCGCCGCGCTCGACGCCATCCGCGCCATGAGCGAGGTGGAGGGCGCCACGGTGGGCGCGGGCACCGTCACGAACGCGCGCCAGTTCGACGAGGCCGTCGCGGCGGGCGCGCGCTTCGTGGTCAGCCCCGGCCTGACCGACCCGCTGCTCGCCCACGCGGCGGACAGCGGCGTGCCCTTCCTGCCCGGCGTCGCCACGGCGGGCGAGATCATGCGCGGGCTGGACGCGGGGCTCACCCACTTCAAATTCTTCCCCGCCGCCGCCGCCGGGGGCCTGCCGGCGCTCAAAGCGCTCGCCGCGCCCTTCGCCGAGGCGCGCTTCTGCCCGACCGGCGGCGTGTCGGAAGCGACCGCGCCGGAGTGGCTCGCCCACCCGTCCGTGCTGTGCGTCGGCGGCAGCTGGGTGGTGACGCACGACGCGCGCGAGACGGAGCGCCGGGCGCGGGCGGCGGCGGGTTTGGCAAGGGCGATGCGGTCGTAACTCTCCCCTCCCTGCAAGGGAGGGGCTGGGGGTGGGTGCGAGCGCGTCAGCGCGAGCTTTCGATGCCGATGCCACGCCAACCTGCGCAGGCTCGCTGGCGCTCGCCACCCACCCAGCCGCCCCCCTGAAAGGAAGGGGAGTCCGCTCCCTCCATTGTCCCACCCCGCGACCGGCCCTACACTCTTCCCCATGCCGGTCACCCCGCCCCTCACCGACTCCTTCGGCCGGCGCATCACCTATCTGCGGCTGTCGGTCACCGACCGCTGCGACCTCAGATGCCGCTACTGCATGGCCGAGCGCGTGCGCTTCCTGCCCAGGGCCGAGGTGCTGAGCCTGGAGGAGCTGGAGCGGATCGCGCTGGCCTTCATCGAGCGCGGCGTGACGAAGCTGCGGATCACCGGCGGCGAGCCGCTGGTGCGGCGCGACGTGCCGCTGCTGATCGAGCGGCTGGGCGCGCGGATCGGCGACGGGCTGGAGGAGCTGACGCTGACCACCAACGCCACCCAGCTCGCCGACCATGCCGAGCGGCTGTTCGCGGCCGGCGTGCGGCGGGTCAACGTCTCGCTCGACACGCTCGATCCGGAGCGGTTCGCGCGGCTCACCCGCCGCGCCGCCCTGCCGCGGGTGCTCGACGGCATCGCGGCGGCGCAAGCGGCGGGGCTGAGGGTCAAGCTCAACACGGTGGCGCTCGCCGGGACCAACGCGGACGAGATCCCCGATCTCGTCCGCTGGGCGCACGCGCGCGATATGGACCTCACCCTGATCGAGGTCATGCCGATGGGCGAAGTCGAGGAGGACCGCTCCACCCAGTTCCTGCCGCTGTCGGCGGTGCGCGATCGGTTGGAGCGCGAGTTCACGCTGACCCCTTCCGCCCACGCCACCGGCGGCCCGGCGCGCTATGTCGAGGTGGCGGAGACCGGCGGGCGGCTGGGCTTCATCACCCCGCTCACCTCGAACTTCTGCGCCGGGTGCAACCGGGTGCGGCTGACCTGCACCGGCCAGCTCTACCCCTGCCTGGGCGGGGCCGCGCGGATCGACCTGCGCGCCGCGCTGCGCGGCCCCCGGCCGGAGCGGGCGCTGGCGGAGGCGATGGACCGGGCCATGCGGGTCAAGCCGGAGCGGCACGATTTCGAGGGCGCCATGGCGAGCGGCGAGGCGGCGATGGCGCGCACGATGGCGGTGACGGGCGGCTGATGGCCACCGCGCTGTTCTTCGGCCCGGTGAGCGAGGCCGCCGGCGCCGCCGAGCGCGCGCTGCCCGCCGGCTGCGGCACCGTCGCCGACGCGCTCGACTGGCTGTGCGCCGAGTCCCCGCCGCTCCGCGCGCAGCTCGACCGCGCGCGCCTGGCGGTGAACGGCGCGTTCGTCGCCGCCGACCACCCGCTGGGTCCGCGCGATGAGCTCTCCGTGCTCTCCCCGGCGAGCGGCGGATGATCCGGCTCGCCGACCGGCCTTTCGACCCGGCGGCGGCGGCGGCGGCGCTCCCGGTCCACGACGCCGGCGCGCTGGTGCAGTTCACCGGACTGGTGCGCCCGACCGACGGCACCCGCGCGCTGGTCCTGCACCACCACCCGACCATGACCCTCGCTTCCGTCGAGGCGCTGGCGAGCGAGGCGCGCGCCCGCTTCGCGCTGACCGCGCTCGGCATCGTCCATCGGGTCGGCCGCATGACACCCGGGGAGCCGGTGGTGTGGGTCGGCGCGGCGGCGCGGCACAGGCGGGCGGCGTTCGAGGCGGTGGACCGGCTGATGGACGGCCTGAAGGGCGAGGCCCTGTTCTGGAAGCAGGAGGAACGGATGGACGGCACCCACTGGATCGAGCCCACCGAGCGCGACCGCGCCGACCTGGCGCGCTGGGCCATGAAAGACCGGGCCGTGGACGGGGAGCGCGCCTGATGGCGGGCGTGGACGAGGGCCGGACGTTCGTGCCGCTCCGGCTGGCGGTGCTGACCGTCTCCGACAGCCGCACGCCGGAGACCGACTCGTCGGGGGACCTGCTGGCCGGGCGCGTCGTCGAGGCCGGCCACCAGCTCACCGCCCGTGCCATCGTACGGGACGACGAGCGGGCGATCCGGGCGCGAGTCACGGACTGGATCGGCGACGACCATGTCGACGCGATCGTCACCACCGGCGGCACCGGGCTGACCGGCCGCGACGTGACGCCCGAGGCGCTCCGCCCGCTGTTCACCAAGGAGATCACCGGCTTCGCCCACGCCTTCCACCAGGTGAGCCTGGGCACGATCGGCCTGTCCACCCTCCAGTCGCGCGCCTGTGCCGGACTGGTCGGCCACGTGCCGGTGTTCGCGCTGCCCGGCTCGAACGGCGCGGTGAAGGATGGCTGGGACGAGGTCATCCGCCATCAGCTCGACAGCCGCTACCGCCCCTGCAACCTGGTGGAGATCATGCCGAGGTTTCTGGAGCGATAGGTCAGGCGTCCGAAGCCCCAAGAGTCATCCGGGACCGCCCACCTCGAGCAACCCGTGTTTCGCGGGGCCTGTGCCCGGCGCGCAGCGCGGCAGCCGCTCGCGTGCGGCCAGATCGGGCGAGGCGGCGATGAGGCGGGCGAGGGCCTGCTCGATCTTGAGCACGGCGGCCTCGAGCGGTGTCGCCCGCGCTGGAACGAGCCGGCGCATGGCGGGATCGGTGACCACGGCCCCAAGCAACTGTTCGCAGGTTTGGGAAGACGGATGCGGCCCTGCTCAGGGACGGTCCTTCCAGATCGGCCTGGCCGAGCGCGCCATCACTCCCCGCATCCCATCGCACGATCCAGATCCCCCACCGCACAGTGCTCTGCCGCCAGTGTCACCGCATCGAAAACATGTTTGGAAACTCAAAAATGGCGCCGCATCCACACCCGTTGCGACCGATGTGCCCGCACCTTCATGTCCGCTATCTGCCTCGCAGCAACCGTCACCTTCTGGCTCGGCCAATGAGTCCTGAGCCTAGTGGTAAGCATGGTGGTCAGTGACGCAACTCTAGCAAAACACGGCCAAATTAACCGCTATAAGGAGTGGTTGGCGGAGCGGGAGGGATTCGAACCCTCGAGACGCTTTTGACGTCTACTCACTTTCCAGGCGAGCGCCTTCGACCACTCGGCCACCGCTCCGGCGCGAGGGGTCGGTTAGCGGGGGGTCGGGGCTTTCGCAAGCCGCGCCGCTGTGGCAGCCTGCGACGCCATGGTCCGCACGCTCTCCGCCCTCCTCTCCGTCCTGCCGGCGCTCGCCGCCCCGGCCCTCGGACAGGAGGTGCCCTCGCCCAACGAGATCGTGGCGCAGGCTCCCGCGTCCGAGTGGCGCGCGATCGCGCCCGAGGACCTGCTGGTCATGGACCTCGCCCCCGCCCCCGGCTCGGGGTCCGGGGCAGGCCAAGACGGCGAGCCCCGCCGCGTCGTCATCCAGCTGATGCCACCGCCCTTCAGCCAGGGCTGGATCGACAACATCCGGGTGCTGGCGCGGGCGCGCTGGTGGGACGGGACGAGCGTCAACCGGGTGCAGGACAACTATGTCGCGCAGTGGGGCGACGCGACGGAGGAGAAGCCGCTGCCGGACGGACTGAAGGTGATGGTCGAGGGAGATTACACGACCAGTAAGCTGCTCACGCGGGAAGATCCCCGAGGACGTCCGAGGATTCGGTACACCTTGGGCGCAATGATGGTCCGCAATGCTCTGATCGCATCGGGCAAGTACGCGGAGGCGCAAAAGGGTTATGCTGCTGCGTTGAACGGTTCGACCACGGGTGAGGCGCCAGTGCCGCCGCCTGATCTCACCCGGACAGAAGTGGGTGACAGATACGCACCCTTCACAAGCTTCGCTATGGGATGGCCGGTCGCCAGCTCGATGGGCCAGGCGAAAGAAACCAGCTTCTGGCCCGTCCACTGCTACGCCACCGTCGGCGTCGGGCGGAACCTGTCGCCGGACACCGGCACCGGCGCGGAGCTCTACGCCGTCATCGGCCACGCCCCGCGCCACCTCGATCGCAACATCGCCGTCGTGGGCCGGGTGATCGACGGGATCGAGCACCTCTCCTCGCTGCCGCGCGGGTCCGGCCCGCTGGGCTTCTACGAGGACCCCGCCCAGCGGGTGGCGATCGCGTCGATCCGGCTCGCCTCCGACCTGCCGGAGGGCGAGCGGCCGCGCTTCGAGTATTTGAGCACGGAGAGCGCCGCCTTCGCCCGCTATGCCGACGCGCGGGCCAACCGGCGCGATCCGTTCTTCATCGTGCCCGCCGGCGGCGCGGACGTGTGCAACGTGCCCGTGCCCGTCCGCCGCGTGACCCGGTGAGGGACGGCGTCGCCCGGTCTTCCGACCGTCACGCGCCGGGCTTAGGATGGCGGCCGTGACCCGCATCGGCATCCTGGGCGCGGCCGGCCGCATGGGACAGGAGGTCGCGCGCGCCATCGAGAGCAGCGCCGCGACGCTGGCGGGGGGCGCCGACCGCGAGGACGCGGGCGGCACGATCGGCGGATTGGCGATCGGAGCGGACGAGGCGGCGCTGGCGGCGAGGAGCGACGTGCTGGTCGACTTTTCCGCGTCGGCCGCGCTCGCCGCCCACCTCGACGCCGCGGTCGGCGCGGGCGTCCCCGTCCTGATCGGCACGACCGGGCTGAAGGCCGAGCACCACCGGCTGATCGACCACGCCGCCGCCGCCGTGCCGGTGCTGCAGACCGGCAACACCTCGCTCGGCGTCACGCTGCTCGCCCGGCTGGTGCGCGAGGCGGCCGAGCGGCTGGGTCCGGACTGGGACATCGAGATCGTCGAGACGCACCACCGGCTGAAGATTGACGCTCCCTCTGGAACGGCGCAGCTTCTCGGCCAGGCGGCGGCCGCCGGACGCGGGGCGACCCTGACCGAGCTGGCGGAAGAGGGGCGCGCCGGCCTCGACTGCGCGCGCACGGACGGCGCCATCGGCTTCGCCAGTGTGCGCGGCGGCACGGTCGCGGGCGACCACACCGTGCTGCTCGCCGGGGAGGGCGAGCGCCTGGAACTCACCCATCGGGCCGAGAACCGCGCCATCTTCGCGCGCGGCGCGGTGCGCGCGGCGCTGTGGCTCGTCGGGCGACCGCCGGGCCGCTACACGATGGGCGACGTGCTCGACCTGTGAGCGCCTCCCCGACCGGCGGCGGCCCCGCCCTGCCCCGCCCGCTTTCGAAGGCGAAGACCTTCGCGCTGTTCGAGCGGCTGGCGGCCGACAATCCGGCGCCTGTGACGGAGCTCGCCTACACCAACGCCTATACGCTGCTCGTCGCGGTCGCGCTCTCGGCACAGGCGACCGACGCGGGCGTGAACAAGGCCACCCGGGCGCTGTTCGCGGAGGCGGACACGCCGCAGGCCATGCTGGCGCTGGGCGAGGACGGGCTGAAGGCGCACATCAGCTCGATCGGCCTCTACAACCAGAAGGCGAAGCACGCGATCGCCGCCGCGCGGCTGCTGGTCGAGCGCCACGGGGGAGAGGTGCCGCGCGACCGCGACGCGCTGCAGGCGCTGCCCGGCGTGGGCCGCAAGACCGCCAACGTGGTGCTCAATTGCTGGTGGGGCGAGGAGCGCTTCGCGGTCGACACGCACGTCTTCCGCGTCGCCAACCGCACGCGCGTCGCGCCCGGACGCACGGTGGAGGAGGTGGAGGCCGGGCTGGAGGCGCGCGTGCCGCAACCCTTTCGGCGCGACGCCCACCATTGGCTGATCCTGCACGGCCGCTATGTCTGCAAGGCGCGCGCACCGGGGTGCTGGCGCTGCCCGATCGCGGACCTGTGCCCGTATCGTCCCAAGACACCCGCGCCGGACACCGTGCCGTGAAACGCGGGGCGCGCCAGCGACGAGCGCAACTCCGGTCCTGGCCCGTCGTTGTCTCCGGTAAGGAGCCAGCCCATGACCCGCCGCACCCCGTTCGTCCTCCTCCTCGCATTGGCGGCCTGCGCCGCACCGGTCGCGGGACCGGCGGATCGCGATCGGGCGGAGCTGCTCGCCTACGCTCCGGCGGGCAAGCCGGTCTCCTGCGTGCCGATCGCGTCGATCCGCGAGACGCGTGTGCTGGACGACCGCACGATCGATTTCGTGCTGGCGGGCGGCGAGCGGCTGCGCAACACGCTGCCCGTCGGGTGCCCAGGGCTGAGCCGCGATGACGGCATCGCCTACTCGACCTCGCTGTCACGGCTGTGCGACGTGGACATCTTCACGGTGTTGGACCGCGGCGGCGGCGGACCGCTGCCGGGCGCGAGTTGCGGCTTCGGTCCGTTCCAGCCGGTGCGGCGGATGGACCGCTAGCTAGCGGCTCGCACGCGCCAGGATCCGCTCCGCCTGCGCCAGGTGAAGCCGCTCGACCATGTGTCCCTCGACCTGCGCAGCGCCATGGCCTGAGTCGGCGAACGCCTCCACCACCCCTCTGGCCCACGCGACGCGGCCGGGAGAGGGTGCGAAGGCCATGTGGCAGGGCGCGATCTGATCGGGATGGATCAGGGCCTTGCCGTCGAAGCCGAAGCGCGCCGCCTGCCGGGTCTCCGCCGCCACGCGCTCGGGCGTGCGGAACGCGTTGCAGGGCGCGTCGATCGCCCACAGGCCGTTCGCGCGCGCGGCCATCACGGCGGCGCTCAGCACCGGCACGAAGGGCGCGCGGTCCTCCGGCGGATCGTCGATGCCGAGGTCGAGCGCCAGGTCGTTGAAGCCGAGCACCAGCGCCGCCAGGCGGCCGCCCGCGGCGGCGATCGCCGGCAGCGACAGCACGGCCGCCGCGCTCTCGACCATGGCCCAGAGGCGCAGGCGCGGCGGTGCGTCGCCCAGCCTCGCCTCGTGCCGATGCAGGTCGGCTGCGGTGCCCACCTTCGGCAACAGCAGTGCGTGCGTGTCCGCGTGAGCCAAGGCGGTCAGATCGTCTCCGCCCCACGGCGTGTCGAGCCCGTTCACGCGGACGACGACCGGCCGCGCACCCCAGCCGCCCTCCGCCAGCGCCCGCACCGCCGCCGCCCGCGCCTCGTCCTTGGCGGCGGGCGCCACGGCGTCCTCCAGGTCGAGCAGGATCGCATCGGCGTCGCTCTCCCGCGCCTTGGCGATGGCGCGCGGGTTGCTGGCCGGCAGGAACAGGGCGGATCGCGGCGGCATGTCCATGGCCGTCCTCATGCCCGACCCCGACCCGCGGGTCACGCTCCGCCGCTTTGCCATTGAGCGCGAGACCTCGGCCTGTTAAGCGCCGGCAGTCCGCACCCGTAGCTCAGCTGGATAGAGCGCTGCCCTCCGAAGGCAGAGGCCACAGGTTCGAATCCTGTCGGGTGCGCCAGTGTTCCGGTGTTAGGTGGCAAACGCACCACGTTTCGCTGGATCGACGGCCAAATGCCTCTTGCCGGCTTCCGGCTTGGCGGTCTGCTCCTGTGTCCTCCGATACAGATCGGTGGACACTCTCCTCGACCGACAGCGGAACACAGCAGCACTCAAGGATCACGGCTTACCCGGACAAGCGAGTGAACCGATGCTGATACAGGAGACGCTTCAGGTGCAGGATGCACCTAAACCTGACGCGCCGACAGCCTGTATCCGACGCCGCGCACCGTATGGATCAGCGGCGGTTCGCCTTCGCCGTCGATCTTGCGACGCAGGCGACTGATATGGACGTCGACGATGTTGGTGCGCGGATCGAAGTGGTAGTTCCACACACCCTCCAGCAGCATGGTGCGGGTGACCACCTGATCCTGGTGGCGCATCAGATACTCGAGCAGCCGGTACTCCTGCGGCTGCACGTCGATGTGTCGCGACCCCCGCATCACGTCACGGGTCAGCAGGTCAACCGTGAGGCTCCCGCAGGACAACCGCGTCTCCGCCGCGCCCGGGCCGACCCTCCGCCGCAGCAGGGAGGACACCCGCGCGACCAGCTCCGACATCGCGAACGGCTTGGTCAGATAATCGTCCGCACCCGCCGTCAGCCCGCCGACCCGGTCCTCGACCGACGCGAGGTTGGACAGCAGCAGCACCGGGACCTCGGAGTCCGACGCGCGGAGCGCCGCGAGCACGGCCATGCCGTTCAGGCCCGGCAGCATCCGGTCGAGCACGACCGCGTCGAACGTGCCGTCCGTCGCGTGGAAGACGCCGTCGCGCCCGTCCGTCACCCGCTCGACCACGTGACCGGCCTCCCTCAGGCCACGCTCGATGAACTCGCCGGTGGCGGGGTCGTCCTCCACCACCAGGATCTTGCCGCCCATTCCCATCTCCGTGTCGTCCGGTGCGACATCAAACGACCGGATGTCGGAAAGGGCCGCATCGGCGTGGCGGGACGAGCCGTCGCCCATCCCGCCACTCCGGGTCATCGCGGGGTGCGCGGCGCGGTCGTGCCGGACGACGCCGTCGCTCCCGTCTTCGGCCGCATGGCCGACGCGGTGTTCGTGTTCTTCATCGGCTTGGTGGCCATCGGGGTGGCGGCCATCGGCCTGCTCGTTCCGGTGCCGGCGACCGCCGGCCTGGTCGTGGTCGGGCTTCGAGTGGTGGTGGTCGCCGCCGCCATCGGCTTCGTCGCCGCGGCACGGTGGCGGGTCTTGTGCCGCGTCGTCCCATGCCGGGTGGAGTGCTTCATGGCATGGTGCGCCGGCCGCTTCGATGTGCCGGCCGCCATCGCATGATGGCTGGTGCTGCTGTACTTCGTGGGCACGGAGGCCACCACGCGGCAATTGTCGGTGATCGTCTTCGTGCAGATCGGGTAGCTTGAGTCGGCAGCGGGAGTCTGGGACGCCATCGGGGCGGCGGCCGCGGCGGTCGCGCCGCCGAGCGCCAGGAGCGAGGTGAGAAGCAAGCGGTTCATAAGAACTCATCCTTTGTCTGGACGGGGGTGAGCGATCGACGTGGTCGCACCGAACCGTCGCCAAGCAGGATAAGGCGATTCGATCCGCCAGCCACGTTAAGCTTCGGACAGATGGCGGACAGCTTGTCGTGCGAGCCCAGCGGAGCGACCGCAGAGGCGCGTGAACAAAGCGTCACGCGGCTTTCAGGTGTGCGACGGCGACCATATCGAGTGATCGGGCGCGCGCGGGGGCCGGGTTCGTGTCGGCCGAAAAGGACGCTACTGGTCGCCCATGACTCCGCCCACCGCCCACACGCTGACGATCAGCGGCCGCCTGTCGAGCGGACTGCTGTGCCGACGGCAGAGCCGGACGCGCGTGTCGTGATCGACTGGCTGAAGGCGCGGGCGCGCTGGGCCACGCCGGTCCTGGTGGTCGGCATGGGTGCGCTGGCGCTGTGGGCGCTGCACCATCTGCTGACCGAGGTGCGGCTGAGCGACGTGCGCCGCGCGCTTCGCGCCGTGCCGCCGGGCCGCATCGCGCTGGCGCTGGCGCTGACCGCCGCGTCCTACGGGCTGCTGACGCTCTACGACGTCATCGCGCTGCGCATCGTCGGTCGGCCGTTGCCGTGGCGAACGGCGGCGCTCGCGTCCTTCACGAGCTACACGCTCTCCCACAATCTGGGGTTCGGAGCGCTGACCGGCGGCTCGGCGCGCCTCAGGATCTACACGGCGGCGGGCCTGAGTTCGGCCGAGGTGGTGAGCGTGGTGGCGCTGGCCGGTGCCGCCTTCTGGAGCGGGGTCGGGGTGACGGTCGGCGCCGCCCTGATCGCCTCTCCCGGCGCGTCGGTGCTGTCGGGGCTGGGCCTGTCGCCGGGCGCGACCCGCGCGATCGGTCTGGGCGTGCTGGCCCTGTTCGCCGCCGCGCTCGCCTGGTTGCGGTTCGGGCGCCGTCCGACGCGGCTGGGCCGCTGGCGGCTGGCGCTGCCCTCCGCCCGGCAGCTGGGCGCGCAGACGGCGGTGGCCGCGCTCGACCTGCTCGCGGCCAGTGCGGCGCTGCTGGTGTTGGTGCCGGCGGCGGGCGTGCAGTCGCTGCCCACCTTCTTCCTGGGCTATGCGCTCGCCATCGTCGTGGCGCTGGTCAGCCATGTGCCGGGCGGGGTGGGGGTGTTCGAGGCGGTGATGATCGCCGCCCTGCCGGAGGAGGGCCGGTCGCAGCTGTTCGCGGCGCTGATCCTCTACCGGGTCGTCTATTATCTGGTGCCGCTCGCGCTCGCCGCGCTGCTGCTGGTGCGCCACGAGCGGCGGCGCTGGAGCGGCCCGGCCGAGATCGCGGTGGAGGGGGCCGCCGCCGTCTTCCGCGCCGCCGCGCCCGCCGTCCTCGCCGCGTCCGTCTTCGTGGGCGGCGGCGTGCTGCTGCTGTCCGGCGCGCTGCCCGCCGTGCCCGGCCGCCTGCACCTGCTGCGCGACCTGGTGCCGCTGCCGTTCGTGGAGGGCTCGCAGATCGTCGCCAGCCTGGTCGGCACCGCGCTCGTGCTGATCGCGCCCGCGCTCTATCGGCGGCTGGACGCGGGGTTCCTGCTGGCGCGCGCGCTGCTGATCGCCGGGATCGTCTTCTCGCTCGCCAAGGGCTTCGACTGGGAGGAGGCGCTGGTGCTCGGCGCGATCGCCATCCCGCTGCAGATCGCCCGGCCGCTGTTCGACCGGCGCACGGCGCTGACCGCCGCCATCGGCACGCCGACCGCGCTGGCCGCCGCCGCGGTGGCGGTGGGCGCGGCGGTGTGGCTGGGCCTGTTTTCCTACAAGCACGTGCCCTATTCCGACGAACTGTGGTGGCGCTTCGCGTGGAAGGGCGACGCGCCGCGCTTCCTGCGGGCCAGCCTGGCGGCGGCGGTGACGCTGATCGTCGTGGCGGGCTGGCGGCTGCTGGGCCACCCCGGCGCGCGCGACGGGGTGGAGGAGCCGCCGGGCGACCCGGCCGCCGGGCTGGCGCGCAGCACCCGCACGGATGCGCTCCTGTCGCTCACCGGCGACAAGCGGCTGTTGTGGTCGCCCGACGGCGAGAGCTTCGTCATGTACCAGGTCCAAGGCTCCAGCTGGATCGCCATGGCCGATCCGGTGGGCGACCCGGCGGCCGCCGCCGACCTGCTGTGGCGGCTGCGCGAAAAGACGCATCGGGCGCAGGGCCGGCTGATGCTCTACCAGATCAGTGTGGACACGGTGCCGATCGCCATCGATCTGGGCCTGCAGCTGGTGAAATACGGCGAGGAGGCGCGGGTCGGGTTGGCCCACTTCTCGCTCGACGGCCCCGCCATGAAGGGCCTGCGCGGCTCTCACCGTCGTGCGATCCGCGAGGGCGCGGGCTTCGCGGTCCTTCCCGCCGGCGCTGTCCCGGCGCTGATCCCCGAGCTGCGCGCCGTGTCGGACGAGTGGCTGGCGGCGAAAGGCGGTGGGGAGAAGGCGTTCTCCGTCGGCCGCTTCGACCCCGAATATCTGGGGCGTTTCCCCGTCGCCGTGGTCCGCTGGCAGAACCGGATCGTGGCCTTCGCCAACCTCTGGGCCACGGAGGATCGCAACGAGCTGTCGGTGGACCTGATGCGCCATGTCGCCGCCATGCCGAACGGCACGATGGACTTCCTGTTCACCGAGCTGATGCTCTGGGGCCGGGCGGCGGACTATCGCTGGTTCAGCCTCGGTCTCGCACCCTTGTCGGGCCTCGCCGCGCGGCCGCTGGCCCCGATGTGGAGCCGGGCCGGCGCGGCGCTCTACAGCCATGGCGAGGGATTGTACGGGTTCGAGGGTCTGCGCGCCTACAAGGAGAAGTTCCGGCCGGTGTGGGAGCCGCGCTGGATCGCCGGGCCGCAGGGACTAGGCATGGCGCGCGCGCTGGTCGACCTGCAGACGCTGGTCGGCGGCGGCCCGCGCAGCGCCGCCCGGCGGGAGCGCGTGGCGCTCGTCGCCTGACAGGGCCGTGGTCGGATCACAGGGCGGGCAGCGTGACCACGACGGCGAAGTCGCCGGGTCCACCCTCCAGCGTCAGGCCGCCGTCGTGCAGATGCGCGACGGCGGCGACGAGCGACAGGCCCAGTCCGGCCCCGTCGCCGCCGCGCGCCTCGTCCAGCCGGCCGAACCGGCGCAGCGCGTCCGCCCGCCGGTCCGGCGGAATGCCCGGCCCGGTGTCGCCGACCGACAGCCGCAGCCGGCCCGCGTGGGCCGTCAGCGCCACCCGGATCGGCCCGGCCCCGTGGGCGAGCGCGTTGTCGATGAGATTGGCGAGCATCTGTTCGAACAGCGGCCGGTGCAGCCGCGCCATGGCGGGCGACAGGGTGGCGGCGAGCGTCCGGTCGCGCTCGGCCACGAGCGGCTCGTAGAACGCCACCAGCTCGGCCACCGCGCCGGCCACGTCCACCACCGCCATCTGTTCGCGGCCCAGACCGGCGTCGGCGCGACTGATCTGCAGCACGCTGGTCAGCATCGTCAGCAGCCGCTCCGCCTCCGCCGCCACCGCCGGCAGCGCGTCGGCGGCCGGCTCGCCCTCCCCCAGCGCCCGCTCGATCCGGGCGGTCAGCCGCGTCACGGGCGAGCGCAGGTCGTGGGCCAGGCCGTCGGACAGCGCGCGCAGCTGGTCCAGCAGTTCGTCGATCCGGTCGAGCATCCGGTTCACCGCGCCCGCCAGCCGGTCGAAGCGATCGCCGCTGCCGTCCCGTGGCACGCGGCGGGTGAGGTCGCCGGCCGTCACCGCCGCCACGGTGCGGCCGACCCGGTCGATCCGCCCATCGATCAGCCGCATCGCGATCCAGGCGGCGAACACGGCCAGCGGGAGGCCGAGCGCCAGGCTGAGCCACATCGCGCGCCGCAGCACCGACCAGTCCGCCTCCGCCGCCAGCGGCCGCGCCACCATCAGCCGCGCGTCCGGGCCGAGCCACGCGGCCACGATGCCGACGGGACGGCCGGCCAGCCGCGTCTCCGTCCAGCGGGTCGGCGTCGTCACCGACGACGGCCAGCGCGGCAGGCCCCCCGCGACACGTCGGCCATCCCGTCGGGCGAGCAGCACGACCGTGCCGTCGCCCGGCCGGTCGCGCAGCACGGTCGTCAGGCGCCGCACCCCCTCGGCCTCCGCGACCAGGCTCAGGTCGGCCACCATCTGCTCGGCCGTCGCCTTCTCACGCTCCACCACGCCGCCGCGCACCTGCTGGGCGAGCACCGTCAGCAGCACGGCTGCCAGCGCCAGCTGCATGATCGACAGCAGGGCCAGGAAGCGCGCCTCGGTGGAGTGCGCGAGCCGCGCCGCGCGTGTCCCAATGTTCATGTCGGTGCCATTGTGCGTTGAACGCGCAGGAGCCAGTGTCTCTCCCTGGAAGGGAGACCTCCGTGTCCCACGCGACCACCCTGAACGCGCGCGCAGAGCCCCGCTCGATTGGCCGGACACGGTGGCGCGTGTTCGGAGGGCTGATCGCGACGTTGTTGGGAGCCGGCGCGGGCCTGTCGCTCGCCACCGGCTATCTCGGCGGCGCGGTGTGGCGGGATCATCCGGTGCCGCAGACCCGCGCGACACCGCCGCCCGGCGCGGCCGTGTTCCTGTCGGGCGACATGGGACCGAACTTCAGCCTGGCCCGCTACGCCATCGACCGGCTGGCGCGCGGCGGTGTGCCGGTGGTGAGCGTCAACAGTCTCGCCTTCTTCCGTCACGAGCGCACGCCCGCGGAGGTGCGGGCGCTGATCGCGCGGTCGATCCGGCGCGCCATCGCGCTGTCGGGGGCGGACCGGGTGGTGCTGATCGGCCAGTCCTTTGGCGCGGACTCCATTCCGATAGGCCTTGCCGACCTGCCGTCCGCGCTGCGCCGGCGTCTGGGGGGCGTCATCCTGATCGTGCCGGCCACCAGCTACGAGATGCGCGCCTCGCCGAGCGAAATCTTCAGCTGGACCGAGCCGGAGCACCCCGCCGCCGAGCAGCTCGACAACCTCGGTGACCTGCCGGTCGTGTGCCTCCGCGGGGCGGAGGAGACGGACAGCCTGTGCCCGGAGCTGGCCGCGCGCGGAGCGACGGTCATCACGATGGCCGGTGGGCACCGGCTGGCCTTCGACGGCGATGGGCTGGCGAGGTGGGTCGGCGCAGAGACGCACCGGCTGCTGGCGAGCAGGTAAAATCCTTTCTCCACCATGGTGAACACCGTCGCGACGCGTGATTGCACGCCATCGGCCTCTCCAACCCTCCGGCAAACTCGGCGAGACGATTTAGCCGTGCGAGTGGCTTGTCGCGCAAAGAAGCAGAGACCACGGGTTCGAATTTTATCCGCACGCCCCGGCCTCAGCGGTCCAGGATGCGGGCGTAGAGCGTCCGATAGTCGTCGACCATGCGCTCGACGGTGAACCGCTCGGCGACCGTGCGGCGGCAGGCGGCACGGTCGATCCCGGCCACGCGATCGACCGCGGCGACGGCCTGTGCCACCGTGTCCACCAGAAAGCCGTTCACCCCCTCCTCGATCAGCTCGGGCAGGGAGCCCAGCGGATGGGCGATGACCGGCGTGCCGCAGGCCATCGCCTCGATCACCGACAGTCCGAACGGCTCGGCGAAGTCGATCAGGTGGAGAAGGGCGGCCGCCGATCCCAAAGCGCGCAACCGCTCCTCGCCGCTCACCACTCCGCGATACACCACCCGCTCGCCATCGACGTGCGGCCGCACCTCGCGCTCCCAATAGTCCTGATCCTGGATCAGGCCGCACAGCACCAGCCTGCGCCCGCTGCGCCGCGCGACCTCGATCGCGGTGGCGGCCCCCTTGTCGGGATGGATGCGGCCGAAGAACAGCAGGTCCTCGCTCCCCGCCGAGTCGAACGGGAAGCGATCGAGCGGGATCCCGTGGTGGATGGTGGCGGCGTAGGGCAGGCCCGGATGGCGGTCCGCGTCGCTGATGGCGACGTAGTGGACCCGGTCGGCGTACCGGCGGAACATCGGCAGGATGCGCTCGCCCGAAAAGCCGTGGATGGTGGTGACCACGGGCGTGTCGACCAGCCGCGAGAAGGCGAGCGGGACGAAGTCGGCCTGGTTGTGGATCAGGTCGAACTCGCCCGCGCGCTCGAAGACGTGGGCGACGTGCGCGATCTCGGCCGCCTTCGCGTCGATCGCGGGATCCTCCGAATAGGCCCGCTCGATCACGCCGTCGAGCGCGCCGGCCGTCCGGCTGTCGAGCGTGGCGAACAAGGTGACGTCCACGCCGCGCGCGACCAGCCCCTCGGTCAGCAGGCTGGTGACGAGCTCCCACGGGCCGTAGGCGCGGGGCGGCGTGCGCCAGGAGATGGGGGCGAGCATGGCGATCTTCATGCGAGCGCTCCTACCAAGCGCGCGCGCGAAGCGCACGGTTGGCCCCCGGGCCGCCGCCCGCTAGGCAAGGCCCCCGCCCGCCGGAGCCCACCCGTGACGCCCGCCACCCTTACCCGGTCCGTCCCCCGGTCCGTCCTCGCCCGCCTGCCACACTCCGTCCGCATGGCGCTTCTGGTGCGCCGCCGCGAGCGCACCCTGCTCAAGGCGGGCGTGGTCTTCGTTCACGTCCCCAAGGCGGCGGGGTCGAGCATCAACCAGGCGCTCTACGGCCGCTTCATGGGCCACTACACCGCCCGCGACGTCGCCCGCTTCGGCTCGCGCGCGGTGGCGGCCCTGCCCCGCTTCACGGTCGTGCGGGACCCCTGGTCGCGTGCCGTGTCCGCATGGCGCTTCGCGCGCGCGGGCGTCGGGCGGGGCGACGGAGTGGTGGCGGGGATGGCGGACGCCGCGCGTTACGACCGCCCGGAGTTCCAGAGTTTCGACAGATTCGTGCACGATTGGCTGGCGCAGGCCGACCTGTCGCGGGAGGACGGGATCTTCCAGCCGCAGGTCCGCTGGTTCACGGACGCGCGCGGCCGCACGATCGTCGACCATGTGGGACGGCTGGAGGATTTGGCGCCCACGATCGCCTGGGTCGAGGCGCGGACCGGCCGGCCGTTCGCGGTGCCGCACACCAACCGCTCGGGCGACGCGGTCGACTGGCGCGCGCTCTACACCGCCGAGACCGCGGCCCTGGTGGGCACCGTCTACGCGGAGGACGCGCGCCGCTTCGGCTATGCCCCGCCCGACCTCTGACGCCGCCAGCCGGGCAGGGTGCTGACCCCGACCCGGCTGCGAAGGCGCAGGAACAGCGCGGTGTTCCAGACGACGAAGCAGCTCGACAGGCCGATCGCCGCTCCCATGGCGCCCAGGCGCGGCACCAGGGCGGCGCACAGCGCGACGTTCACGACCGTCGCCAGCAGATGCGCGCGGACCGCCATGCCCTCGTTGTGGGTCGCCACCGACACCATGGTCGTCGCCCCGAACAGGTTGTTGGCGAGCTGTCCCACCGTCAGCACCAGGAGCAGCGGGTATCCGGCGGCGTAGGCGGCCCCATAGCCGAGCGGGATCAGCCACGGCCCGCCCACGACGTAGAGCGCCGCCAGCGGCAGCGCGGTCAGCGTCGCGACCGCGCACACGCGGCTCGCGGTCGCCTGCAGGTCGGCGCGATCGCCCGCGGCGTGCGCCTGGCTGAGCCGATAGCCATAGAGGCTGAGCGCCACCACCAGTCCAAAGGACATCAGCATCGACAGCTGCTGCATGATGCGGAACACGGCGACCTCGGCCTGCGCGCCCAGCCAGCCGAGCACGAGCACGCCCAGCGCCGCGTTGAGTGCGCTGAACCAGCCGATCGCGGCGTTGCGCGCGAACGAGCCGCCGAACTCGCGCCAGGGTGGCGCGAGACGCTCGCCCGGGCTGGGGAGGGGCCGCAGCGCCGCGCGCTCGATCAGCCAGGCGACCGCCGCCGCCGACAGCGTCGCCGCGAGCATGATCGCCATGGCGACCTCGGCCCGGGCGGCGACGCGCACGATCCCGAAGGTCGCCAGCGCCAACAGCAGGAGCTGCACCCCCGGCCGCACGAGCGACTCCACCACCTGCCCGCGCAGCGGCCAGCCCAGTCCCCGCACGACCGCCTGGCGCACCGTGCTGGTCGAGATCGCGAGCATCACCGGGGCGGCGAGCCAGTAGAGCGCGCGCTCGTCCCCCGGCGCGCCCCAGGCGCCGTAGGCGGCGACCAGGATCGCGGCCAGCAGCGCGCCCCCGGCGATGATCCGCTCCGCCAGCAGCGCCGTGCCGCGCAGCCGCGCCCACTCGCCCCGCGTGCGCAGGGCCGAGACGTCGCGCACCGTCTGGTTGACGATCCCCGCCTGCACGAAGCTGAGCAGCAGCAGCGCCCAGGCCAGCGCCTCGAAATAGCGGCCGAGCTCGTCGGGCGCCACGAACCGGGCGAGCAGCAGCGAGGTGAGGAAGCCCGAGGCGGTGAAGACACCGCGCAGGCCAAATCCGATCAGCTCCGCCGGTCTGATGCGCACGCGATCGTCCTTTCGCTGGCGGATGGCGGTCAGGTCCTGCCCCGCCTATCCCGCCAAGGCGACATTGTGAGCAGGGCACAGGCTACTTAGTAAATCCGGACCGCTGTTTACGGTGGCTTTCAAAAAATTCAATATAGGACGTTGCTGCTTTTTCAATAGAAAACTCTTCCACAATTTCTAATGATTTCTTCCCCATGACCAATAGACTTTCTGGGCTTCTAATCACACCTAAAATCGCATCGGCAAGAGCGGTGGAGTTTTGTGGTGGAACAAGCCTTCCATTGATTCCATCACGAACTATGTTTCTCACTTCACCGACATCCGTTGCAATGATCGGCAGGCCGTGGGATGCGGCTTCCAGAAGCGCCATGGGAAAACCTTCCATACTGCTGCTGGACACCATCACGTCGTGCTCCGCCATGACGGTGTGCACATCGGAGCGGGCGCCAAGAAGGAACACTCGCTCGGACAAATCCAGATCGTGGACACATCGCTCCACATGACTCAGATCAGGTCCTGATCCTACTATACTGAGAGTGGCTTTTTCGTCTTCCCCACACTCCGAAACAACTTTGGAGAACGCTTCAATCAAGTTGAGATAGTCCTTTTCCTTTTTCAGGGTGCCCACTGCAAGAAATCGTATCCTTTCCCTACGTACCGTCACTGAAGATGCGGTATTGCCGCCACCGACTCCATTTCGAATGATGGTCAAAGGCTTTTTCACGATCGGGGCCATTGCGGCGGCGATGTTGCTACCAATAGCGATGTAGCCAGAGACAAAATGATCAACAATCCTTATAAAAGTTTTTATGCGACCAAAAGAAGAATTGTGATGTGTATAGAAGACAGAACAGCCTTTATAGGGATAACACAGGTAAGCCAATGCTATCGGAGTGTGGACATGAACCACATCCACTTCTCTTTCCCTTAACATTTTCGCAATTCTCAGCATGGCGACGGGCAGTGCGAAGCGGCTCTTCAGGCCCAGGACCACTGGTGTCCCGCCGGAATCCACCACCTCGCTTGCAAGTCGCCTTTCCACATTTTGGGAATGACCCAAGGATTCCGCGTGGCACAGGGCGGCGACGGTCACCGTGTGGCCGCTCTTCGCCCACTCTCGCGACAGGTTGACGGCCAACGTCTCGGCGCCACCCGGTCCGAAGCACACGATGACGCTCAGGATGTTCACCGTGTCACATGTATGTCGGCGTGGAGCGCCGTCTGCGGTGCGCGCTCTTCAGCGTCGCCCAACTGCGCAATTGCACCAGGGCGAGCAACAGCGCCGGCACGAACATCCACTTCTGCCGCATCGAGATGCCCAGATTGGACGTGCCCATGGCAAGCGGGATGAGCGCCGCGAGCGAGAACATCAGCAGCGCCAGCGGCGCGAACCCTCGCCAACTGCGGCCCGAGGAACGCGCCGACCAGAAGAGAACTCCGACCGCCACCAGCAGCAGCAGGTTCTGTCCGCTCGCCAGCAGCTGCGTGACGGAGCCGGCCTCGTTGGGCAGAGGCCGGAAGAGGTAGCTCAGCACCCTGAGCGGGACGGGAAGGGCGGAGATATCGACGAACCCCCCGGACCCCGCGAAGTTGGTCGCACGGTCCTCGATATTCTCCTGAAAATCGGTCAGACCCGCGCTTTCGTCCAAGCCGATGTACCAAAGCACGAAGGGCACGAGCGCCATCAGTGACACCGTTGCCAGTGCCAGTAGCGGACCGCGCGCGCGCAGCGGCAAATCGTTCGCCAGCGGAACAGCCGCCGCCAGACCCGCCAGCATCGCCGCCGCGATGTGCGGGCGGACCACCAGCATGAGCGCAATGCCGATGCCTAAAAGTGCGACTCGCGGTTTCGCCGCCACAAGGCCCAAGCAGAAAAGAGATGAGCCGAGAAGGGCGATGGCGTCCTTGCCAATCCCCCCCCCCCAAAAGCCGACTGCCACTACGATAAGACCCAAAAACACCCCTTGCTCAACAAAGTTGGGGACTGTAACAGAAGAACGCAAATACGAAGCATAGAACAACAACGATGCCACAGCTCCGGCAGCGCCGAACATCATGTTAGTAGGCAAGAAAGCTAAACCCAGACCTTTTGTGAGTAGCGAGGTAATCCAAATAACTGAATCTGTTCCTAGAGCGGCATCCACATGCCCTAGTGAAAACAAGTAGTACCCCATCGAATCCGAGCTATCGACCAGAGTGTTGATGTACTTGGCATAGGCGAAGACGAAGCTCGCGAGCACGATCGCGCCGGCCATGGCCGGATTGACCTTCAGCGCGCGCGCGAGCTGCGTCGATCCGGCCACCGTCATCAGCACGATGAGCAGCGAGATCGCGTAGTCGACGCCGGTGGCCGCGAAGCTGCCCATCGGCTCAGAGACTCCAGCGGGTGATCGCGCGGGGCGGCGGCGAGGTGCCCGTCACGCTCTTCAGGTCGACGAGCACGCCGCCATCCACCAGGCGATCGATCAAGCCGAACTCCTCGGCCAGGTAGGCGCGGTGGGCGACCGCCACGATCAACGCATCGAGCCCGGTCAGATCGCGCTCGTCGCACAGCGCGATGCCGTGCTCCGCCTCCGCCTCCGCCGCGTCCGCCATCGGATCGTGGACGAGCGGCGCGATGCCATAGTCCGCAAGCTCCGCCACGATGTCGGGCACGCGGCTGTTGCGCAGGTCGGGCACGTCCTCCTTGAAGGTCAGGCCCAGGATGCCGACCCGCGCGCCGCTCACCGGCTTGCCGGCCGCGACGAGCAGCTTGATCGTCCTGCGCGCCACGTGGGCGCCCATGGCGTCGTTGATCCGCCGCCCGGCCAGGATGACCTCCGGCCGATAGCCCAACCGCTCCGCCGCGGTGGTGAGATAATACGGATCGACCCCGATGCAGTGGCCGCCGACCAGGCCGGGGCGGAAGGGCAGGAAGTTCCATTTCGTCCCCGCCGCCGCCAGCACGTCGGCGGTGCGGATGCCCATCCGGTCGAAGATCAGCGCGAACTCGTTCATCAGCGCGATGTTGAGGTCGCGCTGCGTGTTCTCGATGACCTTGGCGGCCTCCGCCACGCGGATCGAGGGCGCCTCGTGCAGCCCGGCCTCCACGACCGCGCCGTACACCGCGCGCATCCGGGCGAGCGAGGCGGCGTCGTCGGCGGCGACGACCTTCGTGATGGTCGCCAGCCGGTGGACGGTGTCGCCCGGGTTGATCCGCTCCGGCGAGTAGCCGAGCGTGAAGTCCCGGCCGCGGGTCAGGCCGGACGTCTCCTCCAGCAGCGGCGCGCAGACGTCGTCGGTGACGCCGGGATAGACCGTGCTCTCGAACACGACGAGCGCGCCTGGCGCAAGGCGGGGACCGATCAGGCGGCAGGCGCTCTCGATCGGCGACAGGTCGGGTCGGTTTTCCATGTCGATCGGAGTCGGCACGGTGACGATGATGACGGTGGCGTCGCCCAGCGCGCGCGGGTCGGCGGTGACGGTGAGCGGGGAGGCGGCGAGCGCCTCGTCCGCGATCTCCCCCGTCCAGTCGTGCCCGCCCGCCAGCGCGTCGATCCGGCGGCGCGACACATCGAACCCCACCGTCGGATAATGCTCCGCCAGCGCGACCGCCACCGGCAGGCCGACATAGCCCAGTCCCACGACGGCGATGCGTTCCGCTCGGCTCATGCCGCTCCCTTCCGCATCCGGCGCACGAAAGTCCAGCCGCGTCACAGGCCCAGGTGATCCATCAACGCCGTGTTGACGCGGTGGACATCGTAGCGCTCCTCCGCGATCGCCAGGCCGCGCCGTCCCATCCGCGCGCGCGCCGCCGGGTCGCGGGCGAGTGCGACCATCGCGCGCGCCAGGGCGGCGGCGTCGCGGGGCGGCACCAGCAGGCCGTTGTCGCCGTCGGTCACGGTGGCGCGGCAGCCGGGCGCGTCGGTGGTGACGACCGGCCGCCCCATCGCCATCGCTTCAAGCACCGTGCGCGGCGTTCCCTCCCGCCAGGACGGCAGGACATAGACGCTGGCCTCCGCGAGCGCGGGACGCACGTCCGTCAGCTCGCCCAGGAACTCCACGCCCTCCGCCTCCCAGCGCGCGAGGTCGGCGGCCCCGGCCCCATCCGGGCCGGGGTCGAGAAAGCCGGCGAGGCGCACCCGCGCCTCGGGCACCGCGTCCCGGACCAGCCGCCCCGCCTCGACATACTCCGCGATGCCCTTGGACCACAGCAGGCGCGCGATCAGCAGGAAGACGGGCGCGGCGGGCAGCGGCGCCGGCTCGTAATGCGCCACGTCCACGCCCGATCCGTTCACCATCCGCGCCTTGGATGGGTCGCCCAGGCAGCCCGCCGCGACGAAATCGTCGCGATCGTCGGTGTTCTGGAACACCACCACCCGGTTCGCGTCGGTCGCCCGCCGGTAGAGGCGTCGCGCCAGCACCTGCGCCGATCGCCGGACGGGGCCGCCGCCGCGCGCGATGAAGGCGAAGCCCAGTCCGGTGACGAAGCTCGCCGAGGGCACGCCCTCCGCGCGCGCCGCGAGCGAGCCCCAGACGTTCGGCTTGACGGTGTAGCCCACCACCAGGTCCGGCCGCACCCGCCGGATCACCCGGCGCAGCGCCCGACGATAGGCCAGGTCGGCCCGCACCGAGAGGCCCGTCCGGGCGAGCGGCACCGATTCGCAGCTCGCCCCCCAACTTTCCAGCGTGGCCGCCACCGCGTCCGGAATGGCGGGCGCTGTGCAATGCACGCGGTGCCCGCGCGCCAGCATGGCCTGGATGAAGGCACCCCGGAAGTTCACGAGGCTGGTGGCGAGCGAGCCGTTGAGGAGGACCGTGGCCATGGCCCCGCCTTCAAAGCACAGCGGCGCGCACTAGGCGAGACGGCGGCGCGCCATTAAGTCGCGGATCATGCTCAACACGCCGCTGTCCCCCTGGCCGTCCTTCAGCTCGGAAGAGGTGGCCGCGGTCGCCGAGGTGATCCGCTCCAACCGGGTGAACTACTGGACCGGCGAGCAGGGTCGCGCCTTTGAACGCGAGTTCGCGCGCTGGGTCGGCGTGCCGCACGCGGTCGCCGTGGCGAACGGCACGCTGGCGCTCGACCTGGCGCTCGCCGGTCTGGGCATCGGCGCGGGCGACGAGGTGATCGTGACCCCGCGCACCTTCATCGCGTCGGTGTCCTCCGTCGTCGGCGCGGGCGCCGTGCCGGTGTTCGCGGACGTCGACCCGGACAGCGGCGACATCACGCCCGACAGCGCCCGCGCCGTGCTGACCGAGCGCACCCGCGCGGTCCTGCCCGTGCATCTGGCCGGATGGCCGTGCGACATGGAGGGCTTCGGCGCCCTTGCCGCCGAGCACGGGCTCAGGTTGATCGAGGACTGCGCGCAGGCGCATGGGGCCGCGATCGACGGGCGGCCGGTCGGCGGCTGGGGCGACGCGGGCGCGTGGTCCTTCTGCCAGGACAAGATCATCACCACCGGCGGAGAGGGCGGCATGGTGACGACCCGCGACCCGGACCTGTGGTCGGCCATGTGGGCGCTCAAGGATCACGGCAAGAGCTTCGAGGCCGTCTACGAGCGCGAGCACCCGCCGGGCTTTCGCTGGCTGCACGAGAGCTTCGGCACCAACTGGCGGATGCTGGAGGTGCAGGCCGCGATCGGGCGTATCCAGCTGACCCGCATGGAGGGGTGGACCGCGCGCCGCACCGCGATCGCGCACCGCTACGCCGCGGCGCTCGCTCCCTTCCGGCATGCCGTGCGCGCGCCCCTGCCGGACGAGCGGCTGACCCACGCCTATTACCGCTTCTACGCCTATGTCCGTCCGGAAGGACTCAAGGACGGTTGGTCGCGCGATCGGATCGTGGCCGAGACGACGCGCGCCGGGGCACCGCTCTATCAGGGCAGCTGTTCGGAGGTCTATCGGGAACGCGCCTTCGAGGGCACCGGCTGGCGGCCGGCCGAGCCGCTGCCGGTCGCGCGCGAGCTGGGCGAGACCAGCCTGATGTTCCTGACCCATCCGACGCTCACCGACGCGGAGGTGGAGGGCATGTGCGCCACGGTGGCCGACGTGCTGTCGTCGGCGAGCCGCTAGCGCGCGAGCGCCCGCGCGGGATTGCCGACGACGGTGACGCCGGGCGCCACGTCGCGCACCACCACCGCGCCCATGCCGATCGTGGCCTCCACTCCGATCGTCACCCCCTGCCGGACGAGCGCGCCCGCCCCCAGATAGGCGCCGTCGCCGATCGTCACCCGGCCGTTGCAGCGCACGCCGGGCGCGAAGGTCACGAAGTCGCCGATATGCGCGTCGTGCTCCACGATCGACTGGATGTTGGCGTGGAAGTGGCGGCCGACGCGGATGTTGCTGGTGAACACCACGCCCGGCGAGATCAGCGCGCCCTCGCCCACCACGACGTCGTCCATCTCCACCACGTCCGGCGCGCGCACGCCGAGCGGCGCGACACCGGCCGCCGCGCAGCGTCGTGCGAGCCGGCGACGCACCGCCCCGTCCGCGACCGCCAGCGCCGCCCGCCGTTCGCCTGCGGGTCGCGCGCAAAAGCCATCGAACGTCAGCACTTCGTGGCCGTTGACGGTGCCGGTGGCATCGTCATCGATCCACACCAGGGTGTCTCCGGGCGCCAGCACGGGCCGCACCAGCGGCAGAACACCCCGACCGCAGCCGCCGGTGCCCCAGACGCCGAGCAGGCGGCTCATCGCTCGCCCGCGAACGGCGTCATGGTCGCGTGGCCCTCCTCGGACACGCCTTCGCGGCGCACCACCTTGAGCACGGTCAGCGCCAGGATTCTGAGGTCGAGGACGAGGGAGCGGTTGTCGACGTACCACACGTCCATCGCCAGCCGCTCGGGCCAGGGCAGCGCGTTGCGGCCGTGCACCTGCGCCCAGCCGGTGATCCCCGGCCGCACGTCGTGCCTGCGCGCCTGCTCGGGACTGTAGAGCGGAAGATAGCGGGCGAAGAGCGGACGGGGTCCGACCAGGCTCATCTCGCCCTTCCAGACGTTCCACAACTCTGGCAGTTCGTCGAGGCTGGTCGAGCGCAGGACTCGGCCGAACGGCGTCAGGCGCTCCTCGTCGGACAGCGGCCGTCCCGCAGCGTCGAGCGCGTCGCGCATGGTGCGGAACTTGACGAGCTGGAAGGGGACGCCGCCGCGCCCCGGCCGTTCCTGCCGGAACAGCACCGGCGAGCCCAGACGCCAGCGGACAAGCAACGCCACGATGGCGAGGACGGGCAGGCCCAGCGTCAGTCCGCCGGCGGCGGCCGCGACGTCGAGCGCGCGCTTCGCCGTGTCGTAGGCGCGCGTGGTCAACGGCCGGCCGGCGCCATCGACAGCGGTCCGGCGACCAGGTCCAGCGCCTCGTCGCCCTGGCGGCGCACGACGAGGCGCAGCCATTGATAGGGACAGTGCGCCGGCACCGAGAGACCACCCACGGTCCCGGCGCGCGCGTCGGCCTGTCCGAGCGCCGCGCCGTCGCCGGCACAGCTCAGACGCCACTCAGCCAAGTCCACGCGGCCGGCGTTCGGCCGCAGTCCGCCCTTGAGCCTCCAGCGGCCCGGCGCCAGCGACAGCAGCTGTTCGGCGATCAGGTGGTCGCCCGGCTGGGTGACCAGCACCGCCAGGCCCGACCGCACCGGCCCCGCGCTGACGGCCGGGTCGGAGCTGGCGGTCCAGTCGAACGGCGGCACCGGGTCGGCCACCTGAAAGCCGGGCCAGCGCAGTCCGGCCGTGGCGGCGCGATCCGGCAGGCCGGTGTAGATGCGCTCCGCCGGGGCGAAGCGTCCGGCCCTGGCGAGCTTGCCGACCAGCAGCGCCAGGGTGGCGCGCTCGACCCGCGCCATCTGCTCGGGACGGGCGAGCAGCACCGCGGCCAGATTCTCGGCGGCGTCCGCGCCGCCGGTCGCCGCCACGGAGCGCACGAAATCCGGGAACCAGGGCGGGTGCCGGTCGACCAGTCGCGCGAAGGGCGCCACCGCGCCCGGTACGCCGACCGCCTTGACCAGCGCGGGCGTGAGCAGCCGCTTGGCGGCCAGCGAGCCGCGCAGCGCGGTGTCGTAGTGCTGGAGCACGCGGTCGAGATCGCTGTCGGCGACCGCCTGCTGGATCATCCAGGTCTGGGTGGGCACGTCCCGCCGCGACAGGTCGGCGGCAAGCGCCATCGCGCGCCGGGCCTCCGCCACCCTCCCCTCCGCCTGCCGGCGCAGTCCGATCGTGCGCACCGCGTTGACCGCGAGCGGTTCGGTCGCGAGCGCGCGGCGGGCCCGCGCCTCGGCGGCGGGCGTGACCGCCAGGGTGTCCGGATCCACCAGCAGCTCACCCATCCGCGCCTGCGCCAAGCCGGAGAACGGCCAGAGCGCGACCGCCAGCGCCGGCTGGCGGGGACCGGCGACCTGCGCGATTCCCTGGGCGCAGACCAGGCCGGCGAGGAGCAGCGCGGCCACGGCGATCGCCACGCGCCGGATACCCGGGGACAACGCCGAACCCGCGGAGGGCGCGGGAGCGCGGATCAACCGACCGCCTCCTCCGTCGCGATCTCACGTCCGTAACCATAGCCATAGCCATAGGCGTAGTCGTACCCGGTCGCGCGGTCGAACTTCGTCAGGATGATGCCCGCCACGCGCGCGTTGGCGGCGCGCAGCCGCTCGATGGCGTTCACCGCGGCCCGCACCTTGATCCGGTCCGCCTCGCTGACGAACGCGACCGCTTCGACCTGACTGGCGATCAGCGGCGCGTCGGCCAAGCCGAGCACCGGCGGGCAGTCGAGCACGACGTGGTCGAAGCGCGCACGCGCCTGGTCGAGCAGCCAACGCAGACGGCCGCTGGTCAAAAGCTCCGCGGCGTTCGGCGGCTTGGGGCCTGTCGTCAGGACCTGAGTGCCGTCCGGCCCGGCCTGCAGCATCTCCACCCACTCGTCCGCGCCCGACAGCACGTTGCTGAGACCCGGGCCGGAGCGGAGCCCCAGCAGGGCGGCGATCGACGGCGAGCGCATGTCGGCATCGACGAGCAGGATCGAGCGTCCCGTGCGCGCCATCGACCGGGCCAGGGCCACCGACGAGGACGACTTGCCCTCCCGCGCCTCGGTGGACGTGAGCGCCAACGTGCGCGGCAGGCCGCTCTCGGTGACGAAGGACAGCGAGGTCTGGACGGACAGATAGGCGTCGGAGATGTCCGACTTGCGGTCGTCGATCTGCTCGATGAACTCGTCCTCGTCGACGATGGGGATGACGCCCAGCAACGGCGCGCCGAGCAGCGCCGGGACGCGGCTCGGATCCTTCAGTCCCTCGTCCATCTGGTCGAGCACGAAGGCCGCGGCGCCTGCCAGCGTCAGGCCCAGGAGCAGCGCGATGGCCAGATTGAGCGCCATGTTGGGGCTCGACTGCTCGGTGGGCACTCGCGCGGGATCGACGACGGAGACGTCGTTCGCCTCCACGCCCGCGACGCCGATCTCCTTGTAGCGCTGGAGCAGCGCGTCGTAGAGTTCGCGGTTCTGATCCACCTCGCGCTGATAGATGTTGTACTGGATGGTCGACTGCTTCTGGTCGAGATACTCCCCCTTCAGCGCGTTCACCTGCTGGCGCAGGTCCGCTTCGCGCGTGCGCGCCTCCCGCAGGGCACGGCTCGCCTCGCCGCTCATCTGCGAGTTCTGCGCCCCTTCCTCGCGCGCGATCGATCGATCCAGAGAAGCGATCTTGTTGGCGAGCGCCTCCGCGGTGGGATAGCCGGGCTCGAACTGCGCCATCAGGCGGGCGTATTCGGACGCCGCCTCCGCGCGCGACTGGCGCAGGGAGGCGACCGTCGCGTTGTCGGCCGGCGTGGCGGAGCCGTTCTGCCGGGCCTTGCTCTCCGCCGTGATCCGCGCCGCCGTCGCGTCGGCGAGCGCGGTGTTGAGCGCTTCCAGATCGGTGGAGGTGAGCGTGCGCCCGCTCGTCGTCTTGCCGTCCGGGCCGGTCGTGCTGTCCAGCGTCACGATACCTGTCTTGGCGGCATAGCCGACCAGGTCGCGCTCCGACTGTTCAAGACGCGGACGAAGCTCGTTCAAGCGGTTTTCCAGGACCCGGCGCGCATCGGCCGTGGACGCGTAGCGGCGATCGAAGTTGCCCTGCACGAACTGCCGCGTCCATTCGTTCGCGATGGTGGCGGAGAGCGGCGCCGAGGGCGAGGTGAAGGAGATGTCGACCAGACTGGAGCCGCGCACCGGAGTGATCTCGATGTGGTTCAGCAGGATGTCCACGGCCCGCGCCTGGCGGGCGCGACGTTCGGCGTCCGTGGGCGCCGCCGCCTGTCCGTTGACCAGCAGTCCGTTGCCGCCCAGGTCGAAGGCGTTGACGAAGGTCGCGTCGCCGCCCAGACGCAGCGCGTTGGCGACCCGCTGAGCGAGCGAGCGAGCGCCCAGCAGAGAATACTGCGTCTGATAGTATTCCACACTCGACAGCTGCGACGCCTGGGTGGTGTCCACCCCCTCCACGTTGGTCACGTTGACCGGCTCGCGCGCGATCTCGATCCGCGCCGCCGCGGTGTACATCGGCGTGGCGACCAGCGTGAGGACCAGCCCGGCGATCAGCGCCAGCAGCACGATGGCGGCCATCACCCACTTCCAGCGCTTCGCCGCGCGCCAGAGGCCCAACAGGGGATGCCCGCCGGGGCCGGCCGCCACCGGAGCGGCGAGGTGGTCCGTCGAGGACAGCGCGGCGCCGTTCGCGTGAGCCCAGGCGGGGTTGAGGTCGTTCATCGCTCTTGGGACCTTCGCGTCATCGGCGCAGCAGGGTGATGACCGGCGCCAGGAACAGCGGCGACGCCTGGATCACGTCGCGCAGCAGCCGTCGCGAACGCGATTCGCTGACCACGATCACGTCGTTGGCATAGACCGGCGGGTCGGCGTAGTTTCCGCGTCGGATGGCGCGCAGATCGTACACGCCGGCGTAGCGCTGGCCGCCCACGGTGCGGAAGATGATGACCTCGCTCGTCTTGGCGAATTCCGTCGTGCCCTGCGCATTGGCGACCGCGCGCAGCAGCGTGGTGTCGGTGAGCACCGGATAGGAGCCGGGCCGGTCGACCTCGCCCTCCACCGTCAGCACCTGGCTGACCGTCTCGACCAGGTTCACCGTGACCTGCGGGTCGCGGACATAGCGCCCGCGCAGCCGCGACGCGATCTCGCGCGCGACCTCGTTGGGTGTCCGGCCCGAGGCCTGCACCGACCCGGCGAGCGGGATCGAGAGCTGTCCGCCGGCGTCGGTCTGAACCGTGGACGACAGGTCGGGCACGCCGAACACCGACACCGACAGCTTGTCGAACGGACCGATCAGGTACGGGCGCTTGTCGCCGAACAGGTCTTCGCGCTGGGGGGCCGGCAGTTCGGTCTCGCGCAGCACGTCCACGCCGGACGACGATCCGATCGGCGGCGAGCCGGCGCATCCGGCCAGCGCGATGGGCAGCACGAGAAGGAGCAAGCGTCTGGACAAGGCGATCAGGCTGCCGTGACTGTGTCGGAGCGGGCCGGCTTAGACGCTCGTTCGGTGGCCGACAAGCCGACATCCGCACCGCGCGCGGTCGCCCCCAGCAACCACGCCAGCGCGGCGGCGGCCAGCATGGACCCCGTGGGAGTGCGCAGCGGATAATCGACCAGGCTGGCGGCGCACAGGACCGCCAGGATGACGGTGGACGCGCGCGCCAGCAGCATCGGCTCGTCCAGGGTCGCGCCCCGCGCGCGCCACGCGATCGCGCCCGCCCGCGCGCACAGCAGCGCCGCGGCGGCCAACAGGAGCAGCGATCCCAGGCCACCCTCGATCAGGAACTCGGCCAGGTCGTTGTGCGCATGGTTCAGATAAGCCGGATTCAGCAGCGCCGTGGGCTCGCCGATCCGCCAGAGCTTCTCGAATGAGCCAAAGCCCGATCCCACCGGAAACTGGCTCCAGACGAACTCGACGAGCCGGGGCAGGAGCGTGGCGCGCAATTCGCCGAGCGACGTGGTCGCGAAGATGCGGTCGATGACGCCGCGCTCCAGCCACAGCAGTCCGCCCACTCCGGCCGCGGCGATGCCCAGCCCGGCCAGCAGCCAGCGACGCGGCAGGGGGCGGGGGGGGCGGAGACCCCGCGACCGGGCGGGCACCACCACGGGCGACCGCACCACCAGCAACGACGCCAGCGCGGCCGCCGCGCCCAGGCCCAGCCCCGCGCGCGACCCGGTGACGATCAGCATCGGCACCAGCAGGATCGCGACGCCGGCGGCGACCCAGAGGCGGAAGGCGAACGTGCCGATCCCCGTTGGCCGCTTCGCCCAATAGGCGAGCAGCGGGAACAGGCAGGCGAGCAGCACGGCCTGATGGTTGGGATTGGCGAACAGGCCCGCCGCGCTGCCCGGTATGGTGATGCGATAGAGATACAGGGCACTCGACGGCGGACCGCCGACCTGCATCAGCCCCCAGAGTCCCGACAGTCCGATCCACAGCGCGAACACCAGCGGCACGCGGCCGCGTGCGACCGGCTCCAGCCGGCTCAACACCAGCAGCATCGCCAGCGGCACGACGAGAGCGAACAGCGCGTTGATCGTGCCGTCCCGGCTGAGCGACACGGCGCGCCACGGCTGCGCCGCTCCGATCGCGGGCGCGATCCGCTCCACGATCCCGCGTCCCGGCAGGGCCGTCCAGACGGCCGGGGGCAGGGGCAGCAGCTGGATCGTCATGATCAGCGCCAAGGCACCCAGCAGCGCCAATGGCGTGTGCAGAGACCAGCGCCGATCCATCAGCAGCGCTGCCCCACCGATCAGCACGGCGAGCGGCCGCAGGATGGGCAGGGAGGCGATGTCGAGACGCGATCCGCCGCCCATCAGAAAGACCGCGGCGACGAGCGTCAAAGCGAGCAGGAAGGACCAGCGGGTCTCGCGCAGACCTCCGGCGGCCCGACGGCGGACGCGGTCAGCCATGCGCCTGCGCCCCTCCGTGCCGGACGATGGATGGCAACGGCGAAGGGCGCGGCGCGGCCGCGGCGGTGGCCCGCGCTCCGGACCCGATCAGCACCGCGTCGGCCAGTCCGCCATAGGCGAACTCCGGCACCAGACGCTGCAACAGCGCCACGGCACCCACGGCGTCCTGCGTCTCCAGCGCGACCCCGAGCTCCTCGAGCTGTGGCCAGAGGTCCTGGGCCGGCAGCGCGGGCTCGTCCGCGCTCAGGATCAGGGGATGCTCGGTCGGTCGGGCGTCGTCGTCGATCAGCAGCTCCTCGTACAGCTTCTCGCCCGGCCGCAGACCCGTCTCCACCACCTCGATCTCGCCCACGTCCGATCCCGGCAGGCGCGGGCGCGCGCCCGCCAGCTGGATCATGTTGCACGCCAGGTCCCAGATCCTGACCGGAGCGCCCATCTCCAGCAGGAAGAGCTCTCCGCCCCGCGCCATCGCCCCGGCCTGGATGACCAGCTGCGCCGCCTCGGAGATCAGCATGAAGTAGCGCGTCATCTCGCGGTGGGTCACGGTCACCGGGCCGCCGGCCGCGATCTGGCGGCGGAACAGCGGAACGACCGATCCGCTCGATCCCAGGACGTTGCCGAAGCGGACCATCGTGATGACCGTGCCGGCCTCGCCCGCCAGCGCCTGGCAGACGATCTCCGCCAGGCGCTTGGTGGCGCCCATCACGTTCGTCGGTCGCACGGCCTTGTCGGTCGAGACGAGCACGAAATGGCCGCACCCGTGCGCGATCGCGGCGCGCGCCAGCACCAGCGTGCCGAAGACGTTGTTCTTCGCACCCTCCAGCGGGTTCGCCTCGACCAGCGGCACGTGCTTGTAGGCGGCGGCATGGAAGACCGCGTCGGGACGCCAGGTGGCGAGGATACGGTCGATGCGCGCCGCGTCGGTGACGGAGGCGAGCAGCGGGACCAGCCTCAGCTCGACCTGGGAGACTCTGAGTTCGTCGGCCAATTCCCGGTGGATTTCGTAGAGCGCGTGCTCGGAGCGCTCCACGAGGAGCAGCGTGGCGGGGCTCAGCGCCATGATCTGGCGGCACAGCTCCGACCCGATGGAGCCGCCCGCCCCGCTGACCAGCACGACCTTGTCCCGCGCGAACCCGGCCATGCGGTCGCGGTCGGGATCGACACGGTCGCGGCCGAGCAGATCCTCGATGTCGAGGTCGCGCAGATCCGCCGCGTCCACCCGCCCGTGCGCGATGTGCATCAATCCCGGCAGGGTCTTCACCTGCACGGAAAAAGGCTTCAGAAGGCTGATGATCTCGTTCCGGCGCGACCGGCTGACCAGCGGCAGCGCGAGCAGGACGTGCGTGACGCCAAGGTCCTCGATGGTCCGGCCGATCGTGTCGGGTCCGACGATCGGCCGCCGATCGATCGAACGGCCCTGCAGGTCGGGATCGTCGTCGACGAACGCCACCGAGCGCATCTCGCCCGACTGATCGATCGCGGCGGCCAGCTGCCGTCCGGCCGAGCCCGCGCCGTAGATGAGGGCGGCCGGGGCCGCCTTGCGCACCGCCGCCGGCTCCGAGCGCCGCAGGAGCCACTGGGCTCCGTTGCGCGTGCCGACCAGACCCAACCAGAGCACCAGCGGATAAAGGAGGCCCAACGTGCGGGGCACGTCCTCGAAGCCGATGGTCGTGATGATCGCCATCCACGGCAGCGCGAAGGCGCCGACGGCCTGTCCGATGCGCAGCGCCGTCTGTCGGCCGACATGGCGGAACACCGCGTCGTACAGGCCGAACAGCCACAGCAGCGGCACGACCACGAGCAACGCCACCGCCAGCGAGCGCGCGAGCGGCGGATTGAAGTCGACATAGCCGAGCCGCAGAAACAGCGCGCCGCCAAAGGCGAGGAACACGACGGCGAGGTCGCTCGCGGCGACGATCACGCGCTTGGTCCCCGCGGTGCGGCTCTTCAGCCAGCGGGCCACGGCCGATCCGGTCGGGGAACGTCGGTCGATCGTCAACTGGCTCCCCCCGGTTCCGATGAGCAGGATACGATGCATGACTCCGCCCCGCGTCCTGGGCAAGGGGGCACGTGTCGGCTCAGGCAGTCTCCGGCTGAAGCCGCGCTGAACCGCGCGCGGCCGGTCCACGAAAACGGGGCCGCGCTTTCCCTGGCGGAAGGCGCGGCCCCGTCGATAGGGATGGAAAGAGGGTCAGTCTTCCATCGCGTGAAGATTGACGGCGGTCTCCGCCAGTTTGGTGCCGTATTCGTCGGCGCCGTAGATATCCTTGGTGATCGCATCCAGCTTCTTGCGATCGTCGGACCTGCCCAGCGCCTCGGCATAGGCCGCGGCGGTGCCGAACCCGGCGATGCCGTAGTGGCTCATGCGCTGATATTGCGAGATGACGACCGCGTCGAAGGCGGGACCTTTCGGCGGCGCCTCTTCCGTGGTGTGCTTGGTGAACTCCGCCACCAAACCTTCCATGCCTTTGCAATGCTCCTTCTTGACCTTCTCGCCCCCGGTCTCGATCAGGTCCTTGACGGTCTCGGTGTGCTTCCCGATGCCGCCAAGCGACTTTTCGAACATCGCCGTCAGCTTGTCGTCGCTGAGTTTCGACGACACCTTCTTCAGCGCGCGCTGCATCTGGTCGTTCGCGGACCACAGGTCCTTCAGCTCGCCGTAATACAGGTCGGTCAGGTTCTCGGGTTTGGACATCGGCGGCTCCTTGGCTGATTTGGGTGCCTCTCAAAGGGCCGAGCGGGGCTGATTGTTCCGGCGGCTACGCTGCCTCCCCCTCGATCTGGCGATGGTGCGGATGGAGCGGCGCCAGGCGCAGCACCAGGAACCCGGCCAGCGCGGAGACGAGCGATCCCAGGAGCACGCCGATCTTCGCCTCCTCGATCAGCAGGGGCTGGCCAGGGAAGGCGAGCGCGCCGATGAACAGGCTCATGGTGAAGCCGATCCCGCACAGCAGGGACAGGCCCCACACCTGCGGCCAGGTGGCGCCGCGCGGCCGCCGCGCCCAGCCGAGCCGCACGACGAGCCAGATCGCGCCGAAGATGCCGATCTGCTTGCCGAACACCAGCCCCGCCGCGATGCCGAGGGGCAGGGGCGCGAACACGGCGTCCAGGCCCAGCCCGTCCAGCGACACGCCCGCGTTGGCGAAACCGAACAGCGGCACGATCAGATAGGACGACCAGGGCTGGATCGCGTGCTCCAGCCGGTGGACCGGGCTCACCGCGCTGTCGGGCTGGCCCGGCGTCTTGATGATCGGCACCATCATCGCCGCCAGCACGCCGGCCACGGTCGCGTGGACGCCGGACAGCAGGACGAAGTACCACAGCAGAAGGAAGGCGAGCAGATAGGGCCACAGCTTGAGCACGCCGGAGCGGTTCATCATGTACATCGCACCCAGCACCATGGCGGCCAGGCCGATGAACAGGCTCTTCAGCCCGGCGGTGTAGACCAGCGCGATGATCGCGACGGCGCCCATGTCGTCCACGATCGCGACCGTCACCAACAGGAGCTTGAGCGACGTGGGCGCGCGCCGGCCCAGCAGCGCCAGCACGCCGATCGCAAACGCGATGTCGGTGGCCGCCGGAATCGCCCAGCCGTTCTGCAACTCCGGCAGACGCGCGGTCACCAGGAGGAAGAGGAGTGCTGGCAGCGCCATTCCGGCCACCGCCGCGATCATCGGCAGGCGTCGGCGGGACCAGTTGTCGAGCCGCCCGTCCTTGAACTCGCGCTTGATCTCCAGTCCCACCAGCAGGAAGAAGATCGCCATCAGCCCGTCGTTGATCCACAGATGCGCCGTCATCGGGCCGTGCTTGGGGGCCAGTGTCGGCCCGATCGGCGCGTGGAGCAGGTGCTCGTAGGCGCCTCCCCAGCCGGAGTTCGCGACGATCATCGCCGCGGCCGCCGCCAGGATCAGCAGCACGCCGCCCGCGGCCTCGCCGGACAGGAAGTCGCGGAGCGCGGAGCGCGGCTTGGTGAGCAGCGGGACGTCGTCGATCGTCATGCCGCGCTCAATGACGCCCCGGCCGAACGGTGGCAACCGCGCTCGGGCCGCCAGCCGCTCTCACCTCTTGGACAGAGCGCCGCGCAAATAGCGGGCCACCGACGCGGCCGGGACCGCGTTCAGACCGCGATCTGTCCATTCGCGGCGCTCGCCTACCGATCGGCTCTGTGAGGTTTCTGATCCGGAACGGATGTTAATACGTCTTCGTCCTCTCTGCCGCGAATGAAAGTGGAGGGAAGTATTGGGTCGGGAGGCTTGCCAGGTCCTGTTCGGATGATATTCGTATCGACCGAAGCAAGTGCCGAGGGGACGGCGGTCTTGGACTCATGGTTGTGGACCGCGATGGATGCGGTCGCGCGCGAACTGTTGGGCTTCGCCGCCTTCGGCGTCCTGCTCCTGGGGTTCGACGACATCCTGATGGACGGCGCGTGGCTGCTCACGGCGCGGCCTCGCCGCCGGATCGTGCGGGCGATCCGAGCCGCGCCGGACGCTTCCGCCCGGCTCGCGGTCCTCATTCCCGCCTGGGACGAGGCGGAGGTGATCGGCGCGATGCTGCGCCACACGCTGTCGGAGTGGCGCGACGAGGACGTGCGCGTGCTGGTGGGCGTCTACCCGAACGATCCCGCGACCCGGCGCGCCGTCGAAGCCGTGGCGGCCTCGGACGCCCGGCTCCGCACCGTCGTCATCCCGCCTGCCGGACCGACCACGAAGGGTGACTGCCTGAACCATCTGTGGCGGCGGGCCGAAGCCCAGGGCGACACGGACGCCGTGGTCCTGCACGACGCCGAGGATGTCGTCGCCCCCGGCGAGCTCGCGCTGTTCCGGCGCCTGCTGGCGGACCACGACATGGTGCAGCTGCCCGTCGTGCCCTCGCTCACCCGCAGAGCGGTGGGGGACAGCTATTTCGACGAATTCGCGGAGGCGCATGGCAAGGACCTGCCCACACGCCAGGCGCTGGGGGCCTCGATCCCCGGGGCGGGCGTGGGCTGCGCGCTGACGGGCGCCGCGCTGCGGCGGCTGGACGGCGGAGCCGGGCCGTTCCCCGTCGGGAGCCTGGTGGAGGATTACGAGCTCGGGCTGCGGATTCACGAAAGCGGCGGGCGGACGCTGTTCGTCCCCGCGAGCGCCACCGGCGGCGCGGTCGTGGTCCGCGCCCGCTTTCCGGCCACCATCGAGACCGCGGTGCGCCAGAAGAGCCGCTGGGTGGCGGGCATCGCGCTCAACGGCTGGGACCGGATCGGCTGGCGGCGGCCGGCGATCGAACTCTGGATGCGGCTGAGGGATCGGCGCGCGCCGCTCGCGGCGGCGGTGTTGACGGCGGGCTATGCGGGGCTGGCGCTGTCGGTGGCGCTCGTCTTGCTGAACCGTCTCGGGTGGGGCGCGTGGCCCAGCCTGTTCGCGGACCGTTGGCTGGTGCTCGCCAGCGCGGCCACGGGCGCGATGCTGCTGTGGCGCCTGGCGGTCCGCGCGATCGCCAGCGCCGCGGCCGGCGGATGGCGGGAGGGACTGCGCTCGATGCCGCGTGCGGTCGCTTCGAACATCGTCGCCATCCTCGCCGCCCGGCGTGCGATCGGGCACTACGCCCACTGGCGGCGGACGGGCGAGGTCCGCTGGGACAAGACCCCGCACGAGTTCCCGGAGCTGGTCGGATGACGCCTCGCCCGACATGGCTCGGACGCAGCGTGGCGGGGCCGCCGATCCGCTTCCTCGGCGCAGTCTGCGGCGGCTGGGTGGCCGTCCGCGCGCTGATGCTGTGGCCGGACCTGGCGACGCCCGGCTCACCCGCTTTCGCCGCGTCGGGAGGGCCACACGCCGCTGCGCCGCCCGCGAACCTGGAGCCACTGCGGTCGCCGCAAGCGACACGCACCGGGTTGGATCCGGTCGTCCAGCCGGCAGCATCGAGAGCGGGCAACCTGGTTCATGGCGCGCCCTTGGCCGCCTCGGCAACCGCACCGGGGAGTGCCGACCGCCCCGCCGATCACTTGTGGAGCCTGGTGCTCGACGATGGCGGCCCCGCGCCGGTCCTCGCCACCGCATTCGGACCCCGGGCCGGGTTCTCGAGCCTGCCAAGTCTGACACCAGGCGCGCCGCGTCCGTCCCTGCCCTCGGCCGCTTTCCGGCACGACCTGAGGATGGAGGCCGCGTTGTACCTCCGCTCCGGCGGCTTCGGGCGGCCGCTGGAACCGAGCCTCGGCGGCAGTCAGGCGATCGTTACCGCCCGCCTGCCGGTGACCCGCCGCGTCGCGGCGTCCGCTCGCCTGACGGGCGCGCTCGGCGCCGGCGGCCCCTCCCAGGTGGAAACGGCGCTGGGAGTGGCGGTGCGGCCGCGCGACGGCCCGATCGAGCTGGTCGCCGAGCGTCGGGTGGCGCTGTCCTCCGACGGGCGCAACGCCTTCCAGCTGCGGGCGGTGGGCGGTGGGTCGGTCGAAGCCGGCGAGTGGCGGCTGGACGCCTATGGCCAGGCCGGTGTCGTCGGCGCGGGCGCGCGCGACCTGTTCGCCGACGGCCAGGCGCGCGTCTCCCGATCCGTCGCCGGTCCGCTGCGGGCCGGAGCCGTGGTCGTGGGCGCGGCGCAACCGGGGGCGCGCCGGCTCGACGCCGGTCCGCAGCTCCGCCTCGACGTCGCCACGGGCGGTCTCCCCGTCAGCCTGCTCGCGGACTACCGCCTGCGACTCGCCGGCAACGCCGCCCCGGCGTCCGGTCCGTCGCTCACCCTCGCGGCGTCCTTCTAGGCGATCCAGAGCCGGATCAGCCACGCCACCGCGCCCAGCGCCGCCACGCTCATCGCCCAGATCGCCGCCATCCAGCCGATCCTGCGCCAGAGCGGTCCCTCCACCGACGCGTCCCGCGGCCGCATCAGTGATAGCCCTCGTGCCCCGCCTTGCCGCGGAACACCCAATAGGCGTAGGCGGTGTAGGCAAGGATGACCGGCATCATCACGACGACGCCGACCCCCATGAAGATCTGGCTGCTCTCCGGCGCGGCGGCGTCCCAGATGGTCAGCGCCTCGGGCACGATCCATGGGAACAGCGACACGCCCAGTCCGGCGAAGGTCAGTACGAACAGCGCCAGGGCGAGCGCGAAGGGCCGCCCTTCATGGTCGCGACGAAGCGAGCGGATCATGCCGAGCGCGATCAGCGCCGTCAGGATCGGCACCTGGGCGGTCGCCAGCACGCCGGGCCACGCGAACCACTTGGCGGCGTAGTCGGTGGCGAGCGTCAGCGTCGCCAGGCTGACCCCGACGATCGCCAGCATGGTTCCTCCGAACGCCCACCAGGCGAGCCGGCGCGCGTGCGCCTGCCCCGCGCCCTCCGTCCGCCAGATCAGCCAGGTGGCCCCCAACAGCGCGTACGCGACGACCGTGCTGGCCCCCGTCAACAGGCTGAACGGGCTCAGCCAGTCGAGCCAGCCGCCGCCATAGGCGCGGCCCGTCACCGTGATCCCCTGCAGCACCGCGCCCAGGATGATCCCCTGGCTGAACGCCGCGACGAACGAGCCGGCCGAGAACGCCCAGTCCCAGAAGCCCTGATGCCGCTCGTCGCGCCAGCGGTACTCGAACGCCACACCGCGGAACACCAAGCCCAGCAGCATGGCGATGACGAGCGGATAGGTCGCCGGCAGGATGATGGCGTAGGCCAGCGGAAAGGCCGCGAACAACCCGCCGCCACCCAGAACCAGCCAGGTTTCGTTTCCGTCCCAGACCGGCGCGATCGAGTTCATCGCCGAGTCGCGCTCGCGCCCCCGCGCGATCGTCGGGAACAGGATGCCGATGCCGAGGTCGAAGCCATCCATCACCACATAGGCGAACACCGCGAAGGCGAGCACGAAGGCCCAGGCGACGGTCAGATCGAGATTGTAGGTCATGCCCCCTACTCCGCCGGTGCCGGCTCGCCACCGGATCGGGTGGCGCGCGGATGGGTGCCCTGCGTCGGCCCCGGCGTGACGCCCGCGGTGCGGATCGGCGCGGAGGGCACGCCCTCCTCCTGCGCGTGCGGCGCGGTCGCCATCTGCTTTAGGATGTACCAGACGCCGATGCCGAAGACGAGGAAGTAGACCACCACGAAGGCGACGAGCGAGCTGGCCACCGCCGGGGCGGCCAGCGGGGCCACGCTCTCGCTGGTCCGCAGCAGGCCGTAGACGGTGAAGGGCTGGCGCCCGACCTCGGTGGTCATCCAGCCGGCGATCACCGCCACGAAACCGCTGGGCGCCATCACCAGCGCGAAGCGGTGGAGGAGCGGCCAGTCGTACAACCGCTTGCGCCAGCGCGCCCACAGGCCGGCCACGCCGAGCAACAGCATCAGCAGCCCGAGCCCGACCATGACGCGGAAGGTCCAGAACACCACCGCGACCGGCGGCTGGTTGGCGTCGGGTACGGTGTCGAGACCCGCGAGCGGCGCGTTCAGATCGTTCTTGAGGACCAGGGAGGAGAGTTTCGGAATCCCGATCGCGTAATCGAGATGCTGGGTGCGGTCGTTGGGCAGGCCGAACAGATAGAGCGGTGCGCCGTGGGCGTGGCTCTCGTAATGCCCTTCCATCGCCATCACCTTGGCGGGCTCGTATTCCAGCGTGTTGGTGCCCTGCTCATGCCCGGCTGCGATCTGGATCGGAGCGACGATCGCCGCCATCCACATCGCCATCGAAAACATCTTGCGCGCATAAGGGTTGGCGCGATCCCTGAGCAGATGCCACGCCCCCACCCCGCCGACCACGAGCGCGGTGGTCAGGTAGGAGGCGACGACGGTGTGGACGAGGCGATAGGGGAAGGACGGGTTGAAGACGATCGGCCACCAGCTCGGCCCCGGCACGAACTGCCCCTGCGCGTTCATCAGGAACCCTTGCGGCGTGTGCATCCAGCTGTTGACCGAGATGATCCAGGTCGCCGACACCAATGTGCCGAGGGCCACCATGCAGGTGGCGAAGAAGTGCAGCTTCGGCCCCACCCGGCTCATCCCGAACAGCATCACCCCCAGGAAGCCGGCTTCCAGGAAGAAGGCGGTCAGCACCTCGTAGGCCATCAGCGGCCCCAGCACGGGCCCGGTCTTGTCGGAGAAGACCGACCAGTTGGTGCCAAACTGGTACGACATGACGATGCCCGACACGACCCCCATCGCGAAGGCGACGGCGAAGATCCGGACCCAAAAGCGGAACAGGTCGAGATAGAGCGCCTTGCCGGTCTTCAGCCACAATCCCTCCAGCACCGCGAGATAGCTCGCCAAGCCGATGGAAAAGGAGGGAAAGATAAAGTGGAAAGACACCGTAAAGGCGAACTGGATGCGCGCCAGTATCACGGGGTCGAGAGCGTCGAACATGGTCGTCCTCTGGGTGCGGAGGGGACCGTCGACCGGCTCGTCTTTCCAAGGGCGAACCCGCCGGCTTTCCGTTGAGGCGGAGGTAGGGGATGGGGCGGGATGCCGCAAGTGTGAAGCGGCGGCCGGGTGGAACGCGGATGGTGAGATGTTTCACGTGAAACGCGCCGGCGGGGTTTGAATCATCCTTCCCGAGCTTGTCTCGGGGAGGGGGGAAGGGGGACCATGCACAGCATGGTGGAGAGAGGGTGGCGACCGTCCGGTTTTGGTGGGAAGCGGACGAAAAGCTTATCTCCCCCGATACACCGTAAGCCGCTGTTCCGCTCGTGCTGAGCTTGTCGAAGGCGATCCTGTCCTTTGCAAACCCACGCCGCGCCAGAGCGGCTCGCGACCCATGTCGGGCCGACCGACCCGCGTTGCCCTCCCCGTTCGTGCTGAGCTTGTCGAAGGTGATTTTGTCGTTTGCAAACCCGACAGGCTAACTTCGGCTGGTGGGAAGCGGTGGTTTCAATCCTGTTGCGCTCTCACCACTACCCCCGCTCGTGCTGAGCCTGTCGAAGCCTTGCCCAACGTCCCCTTCGACAGGCTCAGGACGAGCGGAGGGGGAGGCGTGTCTGACGTGCGTCATTGGTTTAAAGGGGCCGGCACTTGCCAGCCCCCTCGTTTCTCACTTGCGCCAATAATCCTGGCGCTCGCCTCCATCGAAAGCGACCTGAGCGTAGGCAGCACCGCTTGAAACCGCAAACTCGAGCCGCATGGGCATGGATCATTGCGGCCGAGCTTCTCGACCAGCTCCTTGTCGCCATGCACGATGCGGAGCCCGCGCTTCACGTGCGTCTCGGATGGATAGCCCTTGCGGCGTTTAGACGTGCGCTCGAAAGCAGGGCTGGTCGGTCAAATCGCGGTCGTAGGTCATCATCGCCTCCTATCAACGTGGCAATGATGCCGTAGCACGCAACGTGAACAGGAGCGAGATCGGTAGCGACAATCCTCGTGGTCGAAAGCCGTCGCATCGTTCCTCCCCGACATGGGAGGGGCTTCGCTCGCGACCCTCGCCCCTGGCAGGGCGGACCCTCCTACCCCCCGAACCGCCAGCTGACGCCCGCGAACAGCGCCCTCGGCCGGGCGCGCTCCACCACGCCGTCGTCGTCCACGGTCGCCTCCACCCGCTCGCCGCCCGCGTTCTCCAGCCGCGCCCAGGCGCCGAGCGCACGGGTGAGCGGCAGGGCAGCGGACAGGTCCAGCACCGTCGCGGCGGCCAGGCGGCGGGTGTTGGCGTCGTCCTCGTATTGCGGCCCGGCGTGGTCGAGCGTCGCGGTCAGCCGCAACCCGCCCGGCCCGCGCCAGCCGGCCGACAGCGCGCCGGACAGGTCCGCCACCTGCGCCGGACGGCGGCCGTCGAGCGCGGCGGCGGTTCCGCCGGCGCGCACCCGAGCATCGAGCGTCGAGAGCGACAGGCGGGCGTGGAAGGCGCCGCGCTCCACCCGCCCGTCCAGCTCCACCCCGCGCGACCGCACGGCGTCGACGTTCAGCCGTCGGCGATAGACGCCGGCCGCGCTCACGAAGCCGACGCCGGGGAACACGCCCGGCCCCCTTGCCAAAGTCACGTTGGCGATCGCGTCGGTCACGCGCGCGTCAAAGGCGGTGGCGGACAAACTCATGCCGTCCAAGGGCCGCCAGTCCAGCCCCGCCTCCAGCGTGCGCGAGCGTTCCGGCGACAGGCCCGGATCGGCGGCGGTCGCGTCCGCGCCGACGCGAAAGGGCCGGGCGAGCTCGTTGACGGTCGGCAGCCGCCAGCCGAGGCTCGCCGCCGCCCGCGCGTCGAGGCGCGGGGTCACGGCGAGCACCGCGCCCAGCCGCCCGGTCGGCTCCCACCCGAAGCGGCCGCCCACGCGCTCGTCGGCGAACACCGTCCCGTCCAGCCCGCGCTCGACCCGCGTCGCCTCACCCACCCGCCAGCGGTCGATCCGCGCGCTGGCGGTGAGCGTCAGCGGCTCCGACAGTGACCAGTCGGCCGCCGCGAAGCCGCCCCATGTGGTGGTGTCCGTGCCGGCCCGGCGCAGGCGCGTGGGCGCGCCGGCCACGAACAGGAATGCCTCGCGGGTCTCGCCGGCCACCCGCCGCCAGTCCACACCCAGCCGGAGCGTCACCGGCCCGGCGAGCGGCGGCCGCACCTCCGCGCGCGCGCCCACACCGCTCGACGGCACGTTGTGCTGGTCCAGCACCGGGGTCGCGGTCGAGCGGTCCGCGCTCAGCGACGCGAAGGTCGCGGTGAGCTTGCGCAGCTGGCCGTAGACGAGCGCGGAGGCCTGCCAGCGCCCGCGATGGACCAGCCGGACGCTGGCGTCGCCGCCGGCCAGCGTGCTCCCGACGCCCTCCACCCCGCGCGAACGCTCGTCCGCGAAGCCGCCGAGACTCGCCTGCAGCTCGATGGCGGCGCCGAGCGGGACCACGAAGCGCGCGGTCGCGCCGCCGCGCCGGTAGGAGGCCGGCCGGTCGGCCGCGCCCCGGCTCTCCGCCACGACCGGCACGAAGCCGTCGGCGCGCGCGGCGTTCGCGCCCAGGCTGACGCTGCCACCCGCCACGCTGACGCCGAACAGCGCGGCGGCGTCGACCGTGCCGAACGCGCCGCCGCCGGCCCGCGCCTCGACGGTCGTGCCCGGACCCGGCGCGGCGCTCTCGAGGATCAGCGTGCCTGCGAGCGCGCCCGGCCCGTCCGCGCCGGTGCCGCCGCCGCGCACCAGCGTGGCCGACGCGATCCGCTGGCGCTCGAAGGCGGTCCAGTCGATCCAGCCGCCGAACGGATCCGCCTGCGGCACGCCGTCCAGCAGCACGAGCGTGCGCGACGACGCGTTGCCGCCCAGGCCGCGCAGGGTCAGCCCCTGGCTGGTGGGCGAGGCCGAGCGGCTGTCGGAGCGCCGGAACTGCTGCACACCGCCCAGTCCGCGCAAGCTGTTCTCGATGAGCGGCGCCTCGGGCCGGGCGATGGCGTCGGCGTCCAGCGCGACTTTGGCGAACGCCGCCTCGCCCGGCAGGGGAGGCAGGTCGCGCCCTGTGATGACGATCTCCACGGGTGGCGGGGCCGGCGGCGGCGCGGCGGCCTGGAGGAGGAGCGGGAGCATCGGGCGCAAGCGGTAGCAGGGTGGCGGGCGCGGTTCGACTCCGGACGCCGCTCACCCCCGCCCCGTCCTCTCCCGAGGTGGGAGGGGACGCGCACGAGCACCTGATCCTGTGAAGAGGGAGGGGTCCGCCACCGCAGGTGGTGGGAGGGTGAGGGCCATATCCAGACCCGTGACAGTCGAAACTCCACCCCAAACACACCGTGCGAAAACATCTTCGCGCGACCGATCACGTGTTCCGGGTGTTCCGTTGACCCCAAGCCGGTGCCTCGAACGTTGTGGTCCGTGAAAGGAGCCGACGGATGACCGACCTGCCCTTCGCTTTCGGTGTCAGCGAGTTCACGACCATGCCGTGGACGTTCGATCAGGACGTCGCGCGCTACGCGGCACTGGGCGTGGACACGATCGAGGTGGTGGAGGCCAAGCTGGACGACGATCGCTTCGCCGAACAGATGGCCTCGATCACGGCGGCCGGGCTGGGGATCAGCGGGGTGCAGCCGACGGTCCGGACCTTCTTCGACAGCCGGATGACACCCGAGCCCAGGGGATTGGAGGAGCGGGTCGCCTGCCTGCGCGCCTCGATCGAACGTCTGGGTCGCCACGCGCCCGGCGTGCCCTTCATCACCAACACCGGCGCGCATCCCAGGGGCGATATGGCGGAGGCGATGCGCGTTGTGGGCGACCGGCTGGGCGAATTGGCCCGCGTCGCCGCCGACAACGGCGTGCGCCTGGCGCTGGAACCACTCAATCCCACCTCGGTGAACGTCGAGAGCGCGATCTGGACCGTCGATCAGGGACTCGACGTGATCGACGCGGCCGGGCGCGACGAGGTCGGCCTGTGCCTCGATTACTGGAACGTGTGGCAGAACGCCGACATCGAGGCGGCGATCGCGCGCGCGGGCGATCGCATCTTCACGGTGCAGGCGAGCGACTGGCGACGCCCGCGCTCCTTCGCCGACCGGATCGCGCCGGGCGAGGGCGCTATCCCGCTGGCGCGCCTGCTCGCGGCCACCCGGGGTACGGGCTACGATGCGCCCTATGTGGTCGAGATTTTCTCGATGGATGTGCCGGACTCGCTCTACGACGGCGATCTGGAGGCGGTGATCCGCCGCTCCCGCGACGGCATGGCCGCCGCCTGGACGGGAAGCGACGCTCAGCCGGACAGCTGATGCAGATGCCCGTCGGGATCGCGCAACAGGCCGCTCCGGTCCGCGATCCACGCGGTGCGGGTGGCCGCCACGTCGTTCACCGCCGGCGCGTCGCGGGCCACACCGGGCGGGTGCTCGTAGCCGAGCAGCTCCAGGTGGGCCGGGCCGTCGGCGGGCGTCATCGGCTGGACGCGCACGCACACCTCGTCGAGACCGTCGAGGCGGTCCTGCTCGGCCCCCCGGTTCAGGGTGCCGTCGGCGGCGGACAGCCCCTGGTCCTCGTAGAAGCGCCGGCTGCGCGGCGCGTCGGTGACGACGATCGCCGAATGGTCGATGCCCTGCAGACCGCGCCCGCGCCACGGATGATCCGGATCGGGAAACCGGAGGAACTCCAGCGGATGACCCTCCGGATCGCGGAACTTGACGGCCGTGACGCCCCCGGAGCGGGACGGCAGGGTGACGGGGCCGTCGCGGCTGATCGGCGCGGCGCCGGCCTCGCGGGCGCGGCGCCACATCGCATCGATGTCGTCAGTCACCAGCGCGAAATGCTGGAACACCGGATCGGCCGCGCGGGCGTTGACGGGGTAGCGGCGGCCGGCCTGTTCGTAGGCGTCGAGCTCGATCCACTGGTCGCCCAGGCGCAGCGGGGTCCGTTCGCCCGCGCCCGCCAGCCCCAGCATCGCCATCTCCGCGCGCGCGATCGGGCGCGGGTCGCCGCGCGCGAACCCCAGGGCTTCGTAGAACCGGCAAAGCGCGCCCGCATCCCGCGTCACCAGCCGGAAGCCCAGGATGCGCATGAGCGTCACGGCCGCACGCAACCGCGCACGTTGACGAAGATCGCCATCAGCGTGTGCGACACGCACAGGAACAGGCGCGACCGCTCGCGGTCGCCGAAGCACAGGTTGGACACGGTGGCGGGGGTGAGGATCCTGCCGAGCAGCGTGCCATCGGGTGCGATGCAATGGACGCCCTCGCCCGCGCTCGACCAGAGGTTGCCGCCCTCGTCGACGCGGAACCCGTCGGCCTGGCCCGGGGACACCGAGTGGAACGCCTCTCCACCGGACAGCATCCCGTCCTCTCCGACCGCAAAGCGGCGGATGCCGTGGCGCGGCTCGGCGGCGAACTGGTGGCCGGTGTCGGACACGTAGAGCCAGCGTTCGTCGGGCGAGAAGGCGAGGCCGTTCGGCCCCTCCAGGTCGTCGGCGGCGACCGTCAGCCCGCCCGTGGCGGGATCGAGACGGTAGAGGGTGGGCGGCAGCTCGGCGGCGTGCTTGCCGCCCTCGTAGTCCGTGTTGCCGCCATAGGGCGGGTCCGTGAACCAGATGGTGCCGTCGGACCGGCAGACGAGGTCGTTGGGCGAATTGAGCGGGACGCCGCGATGGTGGCTGGCGAGCACGGTGACGGTCCCGTCCAGTTCCGTGCGCGTGACGCGGCGGTCGCGGTGCGAACAGCCGATCAGCCGGCCCTGCCGGTCGCGCGCATGGCCGTTGGCGAAGCCCGAGGGCTGACGGAACACGCCGACCCCGCCATCCTCCGTCCAGCGCAGGATGCGGTCGTTCGGCAGGTCGCTGACATAAAGACACTGGTGATCCGCGAACCACACCGGCCCCTCCAGCCAGCGATAGCCCTCGCCCAGCGTCTCCAGCGGCGCGTTGGGCAGCACCATGGAGCGGAAGCGCTCGTCGTGGATCTCGTAGGACTGGCTCACCGGATGCGACACGCCTCCCGCCGCGGCTCGACGTGCAGCTGGACGGTCATCAGGACCGCCGGCTCGTCGCCGATCGTGCCGGAGCGGTGGCCCTTCCGGCCGTCCGTCTCCGTGCAGTTCTGGTCCTCGCCGAAGGAGAACTCGCCCGGTCCCTGTTCGACCCGCCTGCCGTCCATGGATTCGATGAACCAGCGGCCGGACAGCACGACGATCCACTGAGGTGCGGGGTTCTCGTGCCAGTCGCCGATCCAGCCCACCGGCTGGACCGTGAAGACCACCGTGGAATCGGCGCGATCCTGCTTGTCGTTCCACTGCGGGTCCGCCGGACCCACCGAGGCCTGCTCGTAGTCGGTCAAGTGGCAGAGCGTCTGGCGGCTCACCCCCTCCTCGTCGACGTGCAGATGCCAATACGGGACGGAGGGCTTGGGGCCGGTGTCGCTCATCGGGAACTCCCATAGGGCTGGCTGGAGGCGAGGGGGTGATCGAGGAAAGGGCCGAGGCCGGAGCCGTCGGTGCCGACCACGATCAGCAGGAAGCCGGCGCCCAGCGACAGGTTCTTCAGGAAATCCCAGAACAGGCCGCGCCCCTTGCCGTCCGGGTCGGACCAGAAATCGCCTTGCGCCCAGAAGCGCTTGAACAGCACGGCTGTGGCGGCGCAATAGGCGGCGATCACGCACGCCGCCGCGCGATCGGCAAGCCCGGTGACGACGCCCAGCGACCCGAACACCTCGATCGCCAGCCCGACCATCAGTATGGCCACCGCCAGCCACCGGGCGGAGAACACCTGGCGCGCCTGCTTCACGGAGCCTTGGAAATCCAGCACCTTGTCGAGGGCGCTGAACGGCAGGAACAGCAGCACCAGACCGCAACGGACCACGAGCGCCGCCGCTCCCTCGATCGTCACAGCCGATCCTTCAGGATGTCGGCGACCCTCAGCGCGTTGGCGACGATGGTCAGCGTCGGATTGACCGCCCCGATCGACGGGAAGAAGCCCGCATCGGTGACGTAGAGGTTGTCGACCTGGTGCGCGCGGCAGTCGAGGTCCAGCACACTGGTCGCCGGGTCGGTGCCGAAGCGGCAGGTCCCCGCCTGGTGCGACGTGCCCGACAAGCCGATGTCCTTGCCGAGATACAGTGAGCGTTCGAGCAGGACGGCGGGCCAGCCGATCGCGCTCAGCGTCTCCTTGAGCTTGCGCTTGAGTTGGGCGAGCGCCTCCAGGTTGGTGTCCACCAGGTCGAGATGGACCTCGCCATCCTTGTAACGCACCCGGTTCTCCGGCCGCGGCAGGTCCTCGGCCTGCAGCCAGAAGTCCATCGAATGGCGCGCGATCTGGTCGAAGGGCAGGTCCGGCAGCCACTGCGCCCAGTCGGGCAGCGCCTCGCCCTTCACCTGATCGGTGTGGCTGGTCGCCATCAGCTGGATCAGGCCCATCGGGTGCGGCCAGTCGTCCGCGCCCCAGTAGAAGTCGCTGAAGGCCAGCGTCTTCTGGAACACCGTGTCGTTGGGGTGGGTCATCACCGCCATCAGCACGCTCATATTGTGGCGCATGTAGTTGCGCCCGACCTGGTCGGACCCGTTGGCGAGCCCGTCGGGATGCGCTTCGCTCGCGCTGCGCAGCAACAGCAGCGCCGAGGACAGCGCGCCGCAGGCGACGACCACGGTGTCGGCGGTGTACACCTCGTCCACGCCGCCGCGCGTCACATGGACCGCCTCCACCCGCCGGCCGCTCGGATCGGTGGCGAGGCGCGAGGCGTAGGCGCCGGTCAGCAGGGTCACGTTGCCGTGCGCGGCCAGCATCGGGTCGATGCACACCACCTGCGCGTCCGCCTTGCCGTTCAACAGGCAGGGAAAGCCATCGAAGTACGAGCAGCGCATGCACACGCTGGTCGGCGTCGCCCAGCCGTCCGCCTTCTGGTCGAGCAGGATGCCGAGCGGCAGGTGAAAGGGATGGAGGCCGATGCCGGTCAGCTTGTCCGACAACTCCGCCACCTTCGGCTCGTGTCGCACGGGGACGAAGGGATAAGGCGCGCCCGACGGCGGCTCGGTCGGGTCCTCTCCCCGCGCGCCGTGGACGTGGAACAGGCGCTCCGCCTCGTCGTAATAGGGCGCGAAGGCGGCATAGGGCAGCGGCCAGGCGGGCGACGTGCCGCCGGCGTGCGCCACCTCCTCGAAATCGCGCTCGCGCAGGCGGAACAGCGCCGCGCCATAGACCTTGGAATTGCCGCCGACCCAGTAGTGCAAACCCGGCCTGAACGTGTCGCCGTCCACGTCGCGCCACATCTCGTCGGCCTGGTAGCGGCCGTCCACGAACACCGCCTGGGAGTTCCAGTTCGCCTCCTCGCGCGGCAGGTACTCGCCGCGCTCCAGGATCAGGATGCGCTTGCCGGTGGGCGCGAGTCGGTGCGCGAGCGACGCGCCGCCGGGTCCGCTGCCGATCACGATCAGGTCCCAATGGCGGTCGGTCATGGGGGCTCCCGCTTGTGCTCGGCTCGAAGGTAGAACCCTCGGTCCGCCGAGTGGTTGCGGATCGCGGGAACGGACCCGCATCACACGTCCGCACCGACGGCGGGACCGGCCGGCGTCACGCCCGGCTGCCCCGTTGCCCCCGCCCCCCCCGGGCCCTAAGCCGTCGGCCTCCCATGTCCCGGCCCATCACCTTCGCGGTCCCCAAGGGCCGGTTGCTCGACGAGGCGCTGCCGTTGATGGCGGTGGCCGGCGTGGTGCCGGGCGCGGAGTTCCTCGATCCGGACAGCCGGGCGCTGCGCTTCGCCTGCGCGGCGCCGGACCGCCAACTGATCCGGGTGCGCGCGTTCGACGTCGCGACCTTCGTCGCGCACGGCGCGGCGGAGGTCGGCATCGTGGGCTCCGACGTGCTCGCCGAGTTCGACTTTCCGGAGCTCTATGCGCCCGTCGATCTGGGCATCGGCCGCTGCCGGCTCTCGGTGGCGGTGCCCGCCGCGATGGCGCACGAGCCGCCGCCCCGCTTCGGCCAGGTCCGCGTCGCGACCAAATACCCCGCGCTCACCCGCCGCCATTATGAGGCGCGCGGCGTGGCGGCCGAGATCGTGAAGCTCAACGGCGCGATGGAGCTGGCCCCGCTGCTGGGGCTCGCCGGCCGCATCGTCGACCTCGTCTCCACCGGGCGCACCTTGGCGGAGAACGGGCTGGTCGAGGTCGAGCGCGTGATGGCGGTGTCGGGCCGGCTGATCGTCAACCGCGCCGCGCTCAAGCGCCGGCCCGAGGCGCTGATGCCGCTGGTCCGCGCCTTTCGCGAGGCGGCCGCCGAACGGACGCGGGCGGCATGATCCGGCTGGCGACCCGCGACGGCGACTTCGCCGAGCGCTTCACCGCTCTGGTGGAGGCGCGGCGCGGCAGCGACCCGGACGTGGCGCGCGACGTGGCCGCGATCCTGGCGCGCGTGGCGGACGAGGGCGACGCGGCGCTCCGCGACCTGACCCGCCGCTTCGACGGTCACGACCTCGACGCCACCGGCTGGCGGGTGGCGCCGGCCGACGCCCGCGCGGCGCTGGACGGGCTGGACCGCGACCTGCGCGCCGCGCTCGACCTCGCCCACGACCGCATCGTGGCGTATCACGGGGGTCAGCGGCCCGCCGACAGCGACGCCACCGACGCGGCGGGCGTGCGGCTGGGCGCGCGCTGGACGCCGGTGGAGGCGGCCGGACTCTACGTGCCCGGCGGGCGCGCGGCCTATCCCTCGTCGGTGCTGATGAACGCGGTGCCCGCGCGGGTGGCGGGCGTGGACCGGCTGGTGATGGTGACGCCGACGCCGGGCGGCGAGGCGAACCCGCTGGTGCTCGCCGCCGCCCATCTGGCGGGCGTGGACGAGGTCTGGCGGGTCGGCGGCGCGCAGGCCGTGGGCGCACTCGCCTTTGGCACCGGGCGCATCGCGCCGGTCGATGTCGTGACCGGGCCGGGCAATTCCTGGGTCGCGGAGGCCAAGCGCCAGGTGACGGGCCGGGTCGGCATCGACATGATCGCCGGCCCGTCGGAGATCGTGGTGGTGGCGGATGCGGCCAACGACCCCGACTGGATCGCTGCCGACCTGATGAGCCAGTCGGAGCACGACCCGTCCAGCCAGTCGATCCTGCTGACCGACGACACCGCCTTCGCCGACGCGGTGGCGGCCGCCGTCGATCGCACGATCGACCGGCTGGCGACGCGCGAGGTCATGCGCGCGGCCTGGGACGCGCACGGGGCGGTGGTGGTGCTGGGCTCGCTGGACGAGGTCCCGGCATTGATCGACCGGCTGGCGCCCGAGCATCTGCAGCTGGCGGTGGCCGAGCCTCGGGCGCTGTTCGACCGGGTGCGCCATGCGGGGTCCGTGTTCCTGGGGCGGCACACGCCGGAGGCGGTGGGCGACTATGTGGCGGGGCCGAATCACGTGCTGCCGACCGGCAGGCGGGCGCGCTTTTCCAGCGGGCTGAGCGTGCTCGACTTCATGAAGCGCACCTCGTTCCTCGAACTCGATGCGGACGCGCTGGCCGCGATCGGCCCGGCGGCGGTCGCGCTCGCCACCGCCGAGGGCCTGCCCGCCCACGCGCTGAGCGTGGCGCAGCGGTTGGGGATGGCGTAATGGTCCGGCGCCCCGCCACCCCCGTGCTCCTGCGGAAGCAGGAGCCTATTGCCGGTGGGACCGGACCACGTCCGTCCCAGGCGGAGAGCTGGAATGGGCTCCTGCTTTCGCAGGAGCACGAAAGCACGGAGCAAACCCCATGACCAGCTCCCCCAAGGCCGCCCACATCGCCCGCGCGCGCGCCTCCGCCCGCCTGGCCGCCGTCCAGGCGCTCTATCAGCGCTCGATGGAGGACGTGGCGATCCGGCCGCTGCTGCGCGAATTCCACCACCATCGCCTGGGCTCCGAGATCGACGGCGTGGACTATGCGGAGGCCGACGCCGACCTGTTCGACGCCATCGTGTCGGGCGTGGACGAGCGGCAGGCGGAGCTCGACGCGCTGATCTCCGCCCGGCTGTCCAAGGGCTGGAGCCTGCCGCGCCTCGACCGGCCGCTGGCGGCGATCCTGCGCGCCGGCGCGTGGGAGCTGGCGCACCGGCCGGACGCGACCCGCGCGACGATCATCGCCGCCTATCTCGACATCGCCGACGCCTTCTACGGCAAGACGGAGAAGGGCTTCGCCAACGCGCTGCTGGATGCGGTGGCGGGGGACGTGCGGCCGGAGAGAGGGGAGCCGGGGTGACGCGGATGGCTACGTCCTCCGCGCTTCTGCCCCCATTCGTGCTCCTGCGAAAGCAGGAGCCCAACCCAGCTCTCCAGCGGCACCGGCCTTCACCCGGTCGCGCGCGCAATGGGCTCCTGCTTTCGCAGGAGCACGGTGAAGCTCGGGAGTACGGTTGGGTATGAGCCCCGAAGCCGCGTTCCACCGGCTGCTCACCGCCCGCGCGCTCGACCCCGCCGCGCGCGGGCTGATCGACGACGCGGCGGTGCTGGGTGACCTGGTCCTCACCCATGACGCCCTGGTCGAGGGCGTCCATTGCCGCTTGGCCGACCCGCCCGAGAGCTATGGCTGGAAGCTGGCGGCGGCCAACCTCTCCGACCTGGCCGCCAAGGGCGCCGAACCGGTCGCCTGCCTGCTCTCCTACCCTCTGGGCGAGGAGGCGTGGAACGAGCGCTTTCTCGACGGCCTGTTCGCCTGCCTGGACGAGTACGAGATGCCGCTGATCGGCGGCGACACCGTCCGCCTGCCGCAGGGCTCGGCGCGGGTGTTCGGCCTGACGGCGATTGGCCGCGCGCCCTCCGGCGGCGCACCCTCGCGCACCGGAGGCCGGATCGGAGACACGCTCTGGGTGAGCGGGCCGGTGGGGGATGCCGGGTGGGGATTGGAGGTGCTGGAGGCCCCGCCCGTGCTCCTGCGAAAGCAGGAATCCAATGCGGTTTCCTCAAGGACGACCGATCACAAGGGGGAGAGCGGGAATGGGCTCCTGCTTCCGCAGGAGCACGCTTGTGGGCAGGAGCAAATGGTGTTGCATGACAACAAGGTGGCTGATGCCCATGCTCAGGCCATCGCCGCCTACCGCTTCCCCCGCCCCCACCTGGCGCTCGGCCGCGCCATCGCGGGCGAGGTCCGCGCGATGATGGACGTGTCCGACGGCCTGCTGATCGACGCCGCGCGGCTGGCGGCGGCGAGTGGCTGCGGGGCGACGATCACCGACGTGCCGATCTCCGCCGAGTGGGCCGCCGCGCACGATTCCGCCGACCGGCTGAAGGCGGCGACGGGCGGCGACGATTACGTCCTGCTGTTCGCCGCCCCCGACCGCCCCGCCGCCGCCCCCGACGCGCTGCCGGTCGGCCGGCTGGAGCGGGAGCCGGGGCTGCGGCTCGTGCTCGACGGCACCCCCGTCCCCCTGCCCGACCGTCTGGGGTGGGAGCACTGAGGGCGGCCGCCCACCGCCCCGCTTGACTTTCCCCGCCGGCCGGTCAGGTTCCCCGCCACACGCGACCACCGGGGGAAGACAGATCCGGGGCGCGACACAAGGGGAACCACATGACGCTCGTCCTGCTCGCCATGGTCTGCGGCCTGATCGCCGTCGTCTACGGCATCGTCACCAGCCGACAGGTGCTCGCCCAGTCGCCGGGCAACGAGCGGATGCAGGAGATCGCGGCGGCGATCCAGGAGGGCGCGGGCGCCTACCTCAACCGGCAATACACCGCCATCGCGATCGTGGGCGTGATCGTCGCGGTGCTGGTCGGGCTGTTCCTGACCTGGACCTCGGCGGCGGCCTTCGTGCTGGGCGCGGTGCTGTCGGGCATCACCGGCTTCATCGGCATGAACATCTCGGTGCGCGCCAACGTCCGCACGGCGGAGGCGGCGCGCCTCAGCCTGCAGGGCGGGCTCTCCACCGCCTTTCGCGCGGGTGCTATCACCGGGATGCTGGTCGCCGGACTGGCGCTCCTGGCGATCTCCGGCCTGTTCTACGTGCTCGTCGCGGTGCAGGGTCACGCGGCCAACGACCGCATCGTCGTCGACTCTCTCGTCGCGCTGTCCTTCGGCGCGTCGCTGATCTCGATCTTCGCGCGGCTGGGCGGCGGCATCTTCACCAAGGCGGCCGACGTCGGCGCCGACCTGGTCGGCAAGGTCGAGGCCGGCATTCCGGAGGACGACCCGCGCAATCCGGCCGTGATCGCGGACAATGTCGGCGACAATGTCGGCGACTGCGCGGGCATGGCCGCCGACCTGTTCGAGACCTACGTGGTGACGGTGGGCGCCACGATGGTGCTGATCGCGCTGCTGGTGCGCGGCACCGCGCTGGAGATCCAGACGCTGATGAGCCTGCCGCTGCTGATCGGCGGCGTGTGCATCATCACCTCGATCGTCGGCACCTTCTTCGTGCGGCTGGGTGGCGGCTCGATCATGGGCGCGCTCTACAAGGGCTTCTGGACCACCGCCGGTCTATCGGTGCTGGCGATCCTGGGCGTCATGACGACGATGCTGGTCGACATGAACGCTGTCATCGGCGGCGCGCGCGAGGCGGCCGGGCTGGAGGCGGAGGCGCAGGTGGTGGCCGGCGCGGGCGCGTTCACCGGCTGGGACCTGTTCGGCTCCGCGATGGTCGGACTGGTCGTCACCGGCCTCTTGGTGTGGATCACGGAATATTACACCTCCACGGCCTACCGCCCGGTGCGCTCGATCGCCAAGGCGTCGGAGACCGGCCACGGCACCAACGTCATTCAGGGACTGGCGATCAGCCTGGAGGCGACCGCGCTGCCGACACTCGTGATCTGCGTCGGCATCATCGTCGCCTACCAGTTCGCGGGCCTGATCGGGATCGCCTTCGCGGCCACCGCGATGCTGGCCCTGGCCGGCATGGTGGTGGCGCTCGACGCCTACGGCCCGGTCACCGACAACGCCGGCGGCATCGCCGAGATGGCGGGGCTGGACGACGCGGTGCGGGAGCGGACTGACGCGCTGGACGCGGTCGGCAACACGACCAAGGCGGTGACCAAGGGCTATGCCATCGGCTCGGCCGCGCTCGCAGCACTGGTGCTGTTCGGGGCCTACACGACCGATCTCCACGAGTTCTTCCCGCGGCTCGCCGTCGATTTCGGCCTGTCCAACCCCTACGTCATCGTCGGCCTGCTGCTGGGCGCGCTGCTGCCCTACCTGTTCGGCGCGATGGGCATGACGGCGGTGGGCCGCGCGGCGGGCGCGGTCGTCGAGGACGTGCGCAGCCAGTTCCGCGACGATCCCGGCATCATGGCGGGCACCAGCCGGCCGAACTATGCACGCACGGTCGGACTGGTGACGAAGGCGGCGATCAAGGAGATGATCGTGCCCTCGCTGCTGCCGGTCCTCACCCCGATCGTGGTGTATTTCGTGATCGCGGCGGTCGGCGGGCAGAGCCAGGGCTTCGCGGCGCTGGGCGCGCTGCTGCTCGGCGTGATCGTGTCCGGCCTGTTCGTGGCGCTGTCGATGACCAGCGGCGGCGGTGCGTGGGACAACGCCAAGAAGTACATCGAGGACGGCCATCACGGCGGCAAGGGGTCTGAGGCGCACAAGGCGGCGGTCACCGGCGACACGGTCGGCGACCCCTACAAGGACACGGCCGGGCCGGCGGTCAATCCAATGATCAAGATCACCAACATCGTGGCCCTCCTGCTGCTGGCGGCGCTGGCGGCGGGGTAGGTCCTGGCAAACCGAATATTTTGCCTGCGACGAGAGGATGGGTTATATCGGTGAACCGAGGGCCGGTCCTGCCGGCATGTGACCTGTTTTGGAGAGACCACGACCATGATCCGCACCATTCTGCTCCGTGCGCTCGCCCTAGGAACCGCGCCGGTGGCGCTTGTCGCCGCACCCGCCCTGGCGCAGAGTTCGGCGGGAGGGGCGACGAAGACGGCGACGCAGCCCACCACGCCTGGCGAGCCGGTCGAACGCACGGTATCGCTGACCGTCTATTCGCAGCTCGCCACGCTCCGCTCGCCGCGCCTCTCCCCCGATGGCACCAAAGCGATGGTGACCCTGTCGAGCGGCGGTGACCTGGCCTACGGTATCCTGGATGTCACGGGTGGCAACAAACCGCCCACCCTGATCGCCAAGGCGGGCGACTTCAAGAATGCGGGCGACCGACGGGTGGCCGGCTATACCTGGGTCGGCGATGACAATGTGGTGCTGACCCTGGAGTCCATGGAATACTACGCGGATGCGGGGCAGCCGGTCGCGTTGCGGCGTCTGATCGGCTACAACCTGAAGACGAAGAAGCTGACGCCACTCGCTTGGGATGGAGCGTTCGGAGACGGCGGCACAATTCTGCACAAAGACGAGGACAAAGGTGAGATCGTCGTCTCGCGCGACACCACGGCCTACGGCACCGAGCGTATTGGGTTGCCCGAAGTGGCGCGCATAAACGTGGCCAGCGGCAAGATTGTCGAGATTCTGCAGCGTCCGAACCCAATTATCTCGAACTGGGCCGTCGATGGCCACGGCGTAGTGCGGATGGGCTTCGGTTCCGACGACAAGTCGGGCAAGTTGCGGATGCTCTACCGATCCAACGCGGGCGACAGTTTTCGTACCGTTTCGAACGTAGCGGATAAGAACATGACGGGAGACGGCATAAAGCCGGAGATCTTTCTGGACGAGCCCGACTTGGCGATCGTGACCTCGAATCAAAATGGCTACACCCGTGTGTACAAGGCCAATCTGTCCACCATGACATTGGGCGAGCCGCTGTTCGAGATGAAAGGCTACGACGTCGATGGCGCGGTCGCGAACGACGACGAGAATGGTGTCGACGGGTTCGCCTACACAACCGACAAAAGCTATGTGAAGTGGACGAACCCGCTCTATACCCAGATTCAAACCTTCCTCGATGAGGAGTTTGGCCGAGGGAACGCTCTGATTGGCAGTAGCAACAAGAACAATACGAAGTTCATTGTGTTTGTTGGAGATGCCAATCAGCCAGGTGCCTATTATTTGTACGATACGCAATCCGGGAACTTCGGCTTGCTCGGCTATGTCAACAACTCGGTCAAGGATGGTAAGCTCAACCCGGTATCGGCTGTGACCTACAGGGCGTCCGACGGGCGGCAGGTGCAGGCGATCGTCACGATGCCGCGACATAGGATCGGACAGAAGAACCTTCCGGTCGTGGCGTTGGTCCACGGCGGCCCCTACGGAGTCCGTGATAATGTAAGGTACGACTTCTGGGCTCAGGCGGTCGCCGAGCAGGGGTATGTAGTCGTTCAGCCGAACTATCGCGGCTCCGGCGGCTACGGCAAGGACTTCCTGAAGATCGGCCGCGACGAGGGCTTCGGCTTTCGTATGCAGGACGATGTGAACGACGCCGTCAACGCGCTCGCCGCGCAAGGGGTGGTGGACGCAAAGCGCGGCTGCATCATGGGGTGGTCCTATGGCGGCTACGCGGCCGCGCGCGGTGCACAGCGCGATCCCAACTTCTGGCGTTGCGCAGTCGCCGGGGCGGGCGTCTACGACTTGCCGGCCATGAAGAAGTACGATCGCGATTATCTGGGCGCGTTCTCGTCCAACTACCTCTCGGCGGGTGCGTCGGACATCCGGCAGATTTCACCCGCGCTCAACACGAACGGAAAGTGGGCTCCCATCCTGATCGTCCACGGGGCCAAGGATCCGCGTGTGCCCGTCAACCAGGCGCGCTCGCTTGTCGGCAGCCTCAAGGGTTCGGGCAAGAAGGAAGGCACCGACTTCGCCTATATCGAGCAGCCCAAGAACGGGCACTACGGCATCTACTTCACGGAAGCCGAAAACCTGGAGTGGCTGAAAGGCGCGACCGACTGGTTCGCCCGCTTCAACCCCGCCTACTTGCCAGGCGAAACACCGCCGAAGGGTTGATGGTGAGCACCGCTGGATGCGTTTCGCACCTGGTCCCGCCGCCGTTGGCGCCGCAGATTCCCCCCGCCGTCCGCAGGCGCTTTGCACCCAGTTCTGACGATCACCTCCGCCCATCGCGCGACATGATAGCGGGCTGTGCCAGACGCGGCGGAGGGGTGTCCCTCCTGATCGAATTGCCGATCTGTGGCTTGTCGAGCAGGCCAACGGACCCTCGCAGACGAGACCGATCCGCTCCCGCCATGGAGGAGCAGCCGCCGCGTGGATCAGCGCGCAGTCCTCTTCAAAGCGGGCCGGCTGGCGCCTTGTGTCCGCGTGCGCTTTTCGCCTCCAGCCGGCGGAGGTCCTCCGGCGTGTTGATGTTGGCGACCGGGATGTCCGGCTCCACCGCCCGCGCGCCGATCCGCCCGGCCCATCCCCGCATGGAGCGGCGCGGGTCGGTGAGCAGCCAGTGAGCGAGCTCGTCGGCGTCGGCGCTGGGCCACACTCCGATGAGCGGCAGGGTCGCCACGAACGCCGACCTCCACAGGGTTGTCAGCTGATCAAGCAGGCCATCGGATAGGACCGGCGTGTCGCACCCGACGCTCACGACCCGGTCGATGCCGGCCTCGCGCGCGTCCGCCAGCGCCGCACACAATCCGCCGAGCGGTCCCAATCCGGGTCGAGGCCGATCCGACAGGTGCCTGACACCGGGCAGGCGCGGGTCACCTCCGCAGATCACCAGACGCTCGACCCGCGGGCACAGTCGTTCGGCGATGTGGGAGATCAGGGTCCGTCCGTCGAGCAGCGCCATCGCCTTGTCGCTGCCGAAGCGCCGCGCCTGTCCGCCCGCAAGAATGGCGCCGCCCGGCCTCACGCACCCTCCAGGCGCAGGAGGGCGTCGGACCGGGCCAGCACCACAAGCTTCAACCCCGTTTCCCGAGCACGGTCCACTGCGAGGGAAGTGGGGGCGGACATGGTGACCAGCATCGGGCAGCCGGACAGCACCGCCTTTTCGACCAGTTCGTAGGAGGCGCGCGAGGTCATGAGCGCGAAGCCGCCGTCCCAGCCGGCACCGTCCGCCAGCATCGCGCCCACCAGCTTGTCGAGGGCGTTGTGCCGCCCGACATCCTCCCGCACGCGACGCACCGCGCCGTCCGCTCCGCCGAGCGCGGCGGCGTGGACGGCTCCCGTGGCGCGGTTGAGCGGCTGGTGATCGCGGAGCGCCTCCAGCGCGCGGAAGATCGCCGCTTCGTTGGCCCGCGTCTCGGCGGTGACGGCGGGCAGCGGCCGGATCGCCTGTTCCAAATTCTCGATGCCGCACAGTCCGCAGGAGGACTCCGACAGCCGATGGCGCACCCGCTCCGTCACCCGACTTCGGCAGCGGGGCGCGAGCGCCGCGCGCACCAGCACGCCGTCCGGCGTCGGGTGGACGCCGACCGAGCGCACATCGTCGGTCGTGTCGATCAGCCGCTCGGCGAGCGCGAACCCGCGCGCGAGGTCGCCCAGATCGGCGGGGGTCGCCATCAGCACGGCGTAGCCGAAGCCGTCGAACTCCAGCGCCACCGGCATTTCGACCGCAACGTCCCGGCGAACCCGCGCGCAAGCCCCGCGCGGCTCGACGCGCGTGAAGCCTGTGGCGGCACTCGTCTCCGTCAGGCGACGATCCGCACGGGCGCCCCCTTGTAGGCCGGCGTCTTGGACGCCTGGTCGTGCAGGTCGAGCGGGACCAGCGGATTGGCCTCCGGATAGTAGGCGCCCACACAGCGGTCTGGCAGGTCGTAGGGCGTCACGATGTACCCTTCGACCCGGCGCTCCACCCCGTCATCGACGGCGCTGACGAGCGTCACCACCTGACCCTCCCGCACGCCGGTTCTCGCGATCTCGCCGCGGTTCATCAGCAGCACCATGCGCGAGCCCTTCAGCCCGCGCAGCCGGTCCTCGAAGCCGTAGATCGTCGTGTTGAACTGGTCGTTCGAGCGCAGCGTGACGAGCGTGAAGACCTCCTCGTCCGGCTCCACGCCCAGCGACATGAGCGTGGTCGGATCGGTGAACTGCGCCTTGCCGCTGTCGGTCTTCCACTCCCGTTCGCGCGCCGCGTTGCCGCGGTAGAAGCCGCCGGGCTGGAACATGCGCGCGTTGAAGTCGTGGAACTCGTCCGGGTAGGTCCGGGCGATCAGGTCGCGCACCAGGCCGTAGTCGCCGGTCCACGCGTCCCACTTCACCTTCGGGTTGGGCGCGCAGGTCGCCTTTGCGATCCCCGCCACGATGGCCAGTTCGGACCTGAGGTGCGGCGAGGCCGGGGTGCGCTTGCCGATCGAGCCGTAGATGTGGCTGAGCGAGTCCTCCATCGACACCGCCTGCGGCCCGGTCGCCCGCTCGTCCCGCTCCGACCGCGCGAGGCAGGGCAGCAGGTACGAGCCGTCGCCGACCAGCAGGTGCGAGCGGTTGAGCTTGGTCGCGATCTGCACGTTCAGCGCCAGCTTCGCCCAGTATGGCTCAACCCGCGCCAGATCGGGGATCGCGTGGGCGAAGTTGCCGCCGAGGCTCAAAAAGGCGCGCACGGAGCCGTCGAGCACGCCCTCCACCACCTCCACCGTGGTGCGGCCCTTGGTCCGGGGCGGGTCGAAGCCGAACATCTCCGCCAGCTTGTCCAGCGGCACCAGCTCCGGCTTCTCCGAGATGCCGACGGTGCGCTGGCCCTGCACGTTGGAGTGCCCGCGCACGGGCGAGATGCCCGCGCCTTCGCGCCCGATATTGCCGCGCATGAGGAGGAGATTCACCAGCATCCCGATCGACTGCGATCCGTGGACGTGCTGGGTCAGCCCCATGCCGTAGATGCCGATCACCTTGTCCGACACGCAGTAGATGTCGCCGACCCGCTCCAGATGCGCGCGCGACAGACCGGACGCCGCCTCGATGGCGTCCCAGCCGGTGGCGCGCGCGGTCGCCTCGAAGGTGTCGAAGCCCACCGTGTGCTCGGCGATGAATGCGCGATCGAGCACGCCGCCGGCGCGGTCGTCGCGCTCCAGCACCCGCTTGGCGACGCCCAGGATCGCCGCGATGTCGCCGCCGGGGCGCACCTGCAGGTACATCTCGGAGATGTGTGTCGACTTGCCGACCGTCATCTGGATCGGGTTCTGCGGGTCCACAAACTCGATCAGTCCGCGCTCGCGCACCGGGTTGAAGGTGACGATCCGGCACCCGCGCTTCACCGCTGCCTTCAGTGGATGGAGGAAGCGCGGCGAGTTGGACCCGGTGTTCTGGCCGAAGAACAGGATCATGTCGCACTGGTCGAAGTCGGACAGCACGCAGGTGCCGACCGGCGAGCCGATGACGGTCTTCAGCCCGACGCTGGTCGTCTCGTGGCACATGTTGGAACTGTCGGGCAGGTTGTTGTGGCCGTAGAGTCGCGCGAACAGCGCCCAGAGGTAGGACGTTTCCAGCGACGCCCGGCCGGACGCGTAGAAGACCGCCGACCTGGGGTCGAGCGCCCGCAGGCGCGCGCCGATGTCGGCGAACGCCTCCTCCCACTCCACCGGCGCGTAGCGGTCCGTCGCCACGTCGTAGCGCATCGGCTGGGTCAGCCGGCCGACCATCTCCAGCTCGTGGCTCGTCCAGCGCTTCAGCTCGGTGACCGTGTGCCGGGCGAAGAACTCGGGCGTGCAGCGGTCGCGGGTCAGCTCCCAGACCGTGGCCTTGGCCCCGTTCTCGCAGAACTCCGCCAAATGCGGGTTGGGCGGCTTGGCCCAGGCGCACGACGTGCACATGTGACCTTCGGGCTTGTTCTGGCGCAGCAGCGTCTCGACCGCGCCCATATCGGGCCGTTCCTCGACCGCGACCTTGCTCAGGCCCTTCAGCGACCCCCAGCCGCCGGTGGCGTGGGTGTAGTGAGGCGTGGTGGAATCCTGCGTGGTCTCGTCGCGACGGTCGGTCATGAAAGGCCCTTCCGATGATCGGCACTCAAGCTCTTATCAGAGCCTCAATCCTCACCGCCCGCCAAGGTTCAACGCCCACATCAGGAGCGGCTCTCTCGAAGAGCGACATCGCAGCCGTAAAAACCCCGATAGTCCACCGATAGGCCGGGCGCCCTGGCAACCTCGAAGCGCAGATTGGCCTCCCAGGTCTCGCGCCCGCCCTCGACATGCGTGTCCTCGCCCGGCAGCGGCTGGACCGTGAGGCGGACGCCGTCCGCGCTCAGCACCCCGCCCGCGGCGATGTCGGTCAGTCCACCCGCGCGGGCGGGAGCGAGCGCGACCAGGTCGCCGTTGATCTTGACCACGCCGCGCGCGCCGTCGGTCGCCAGCACCGGGTCGCTGTCCTCGGTGTAGCGAAAGGCGCAGCGCCGCCCTGCCGACACGACGCGGGCGATCTCCGCATCGGTCATGACGACGGGGTCGATGCTGGGAACGAAGGCGTGCTCGACCGCGACCGCGCCGGAGACGATCTGCGGACGCGGTGGATCCGGCACTTTGGGAGCCTCGCCCGGTGCGGCGTTGTCGCAAGCGGCGAGAGCGGCGAGCCCGACGAAGGCGAGCAGCAGGCGGATGCTCATTTCCGCTTCTCCAGATCGTCCACGAGGTACTTCATCTCCGCGATCTCCCGGTCCTGCGCCTCGATGATCTCGTCGGCCAGCTTGCGGACGCGCGGGTCGCTGATCTGCGCTCGTTTGGAGGTCATGATCGCGATGGAGTGGTGCGGGATCATCCCCTTCATGTAGGCCACGTCGCCCACCGTCGCCTGGGAGCGCACCAGCCAGAGCGCCAGCGCGAAGACGAGAGCGGAACCCGCGAAGATGCCGACGTTCACCCACCTCTTCCTGTACATGCCCAGCATGAAGCCCAGCATGATGATCGCCATGGCGGCTCCCATCACGAACGCCATCCAAAAGCGCGTCTCGCTGAAGAACACCTGATCGACGACGTAGGTGTTGAGGTACATCAGCGCGAACATCACCACCGTGGAGGTGGCGATCATCGCGGCGAAGCGGCCATAGCCCATGCGCATCCCGCCCGACGTCTCAGTGCTCATGTGCATGATCCTCCTCGTTGCGCTTGTCGCCATGGTGCCCGCCCTCGCCATGCTCCGGCTCTTGGGGAATGGCGGCGTACTGCTCGGCGGTCATGCCGGGCAGCCGCTTGGCGAAGGCGGCGATCGCCCACAGGGTCCGGTCGTCGTGCGTGCCGCCAAAGGCCGGCATGGCGGACATCTTGATGCCGTGCTTCACCATCCAGAAAATCTCGCGCGGTTGCCATTCCGCCGCGTGCTCCGTCAGGCGCGGCGGCATGGGGAGCATTCCCTGCGACCACTCGGCCGGCTCCGCGCCCGGGCCGCCGTGGCACTGGGCGCACATGGCCTTGTACTCGCCGCCGCCCTCGACGATCATCGCCGGGGTGAACCGGGGCTCGGCGATGCCCGACGCATGGGCCTTGACCGAGTTCTCCATCGTGGTCGACGTCACCCAGCGGCCCAACGGCGTGTGATCCTCCGTCGCGGCGACGTTGTAGCCGCCGGTGTAGACCACGATCAGGCCAATGATGGCGAGGATCGCGAGCGTGGAGAACACGCCGGTGATCACGCCGAGCGCCGACACCCTTCCCTTCACGGTCGATCCCGTCTCACTTGATCCACATCCAGATGCCCATCGCCACCATCATGACGTTTTCGGTCAGCGATACGAAGCCGAGCGGCACGTTGGAGCTGCCGCCGACGCAGGCGCACTTCAGCTCGCGCTTCTGGACATAGACGGCGTAGAAGACGGACACCGCGCCGATCGACCCGATCGTCAGCGCCACCGGAACGCTGATCCAGTCGAGCGCACCCGCGATCATCAGCACGCCCGCCAATGCCTCTCCGAACGGATACAGCCACGCGTAGGGCACCCACTTGCGCGCCAGCAGGTCGTAGCCCAGGAACATGGTGGCGAAACCGTCGACATCGCGCAGCTTCTGAATGGCCAGCACGCACATCGACATCGCGATGAACCACTCGCCCGCGCGCATCGTGAGGAGTTCGCCATAGGCGGCCCAACTGGTCGCCAGCGCCATCAGCGCCGTCATGGCGAAGATCGCGATCACGGGCGTGTAGCTGGTGGCGTCGGGATCCTTGGCGTCCTTGCCGAGGAACTTGCGGGTGTCGTCGTAGCCGCCGATCCGCTCCCCGCCGACGAAGGTCTGGGGCGTGGTCTCGACGTCGTGCTTGGCCTTGAAGGCGTCCGTCTCCTCGCGCGTGGTCAGCCAGTGGTCCTCGACCGTATAGCCCTCGTGCTCCAGCAGCCACTTGGACTTCAGGCCGTAGGGGCAGATGTGCTTGTCCATGACCATGCGGTAGAGCGTGGCGGTCTTTGCGCCACCCCGCTGGATGGTGGTGTGCTCGTTCATGCGCGACCTCCGTATCAGCGCTTCATTTTCTCGAACAGATCGACCAGCTCGCCGAACTTCGCGCGCTGCTCGGACGGGTCGCCGGAGTCGATCGCCTCGGCCACGCAGCAGGCGGCATGGTCCTTGAGCACCCGGCTCTCGACCTTGCCGAGAGCGGCCTTAACCGCCTGCAGCTGGTGCAGGATGTCGATGCAATAGCGGTCGTCCTCCAGCATCTGGGCGAGCCCGCGCACCTGCCCCTCGATGCGGCGCAGGCGGTGGACGGTGGCGGTGCGATCCTGCGGCATTGACGACCTTGCGATACCCGGTGGGGGTATATATCTATGCCTCTCGACAAGGAGTTCAAGCGCGGTGATCGAGAAAAGCTTCAGCCGCCGACAGCTGCTTGGCGGCCTCGCCGTCGGCGGCGGCGCGCTTGCCATGCCAGCATGGGCACGGGGCGGGAGCCTGATGGACGCGAGCCGTCTGCGGCAGGGCTTCGACGAGGTCGGCGGCGTGAGCATCGACCTGACCGTCGCGCGCGGGCACCGCATGGTCCAGGGGCGCCAAGGCATGGGCATCGCCGTCAACGGCAGCGTCCCCGGCCCGCTTTTGCGGCTGAAGGAAGGCACGACGGTCGCGCTGAACGTCCACAATCGGCTGGACGAGGACACGTCGATCCATTGGCACGGGCTGATGGTGCCGTTCCAGCTCGACGGCGTGCCGGGTGTCAGCTTCCCCGGCATCCCGCCGGGCAAGAGCTTCACCGCCCAGTTCCCGGTGCGCCAATCGGGCACCTACTGGTGGCATTCCCACTCCAACCTGCAGGAGCAGGCGGGGCATTACGGCCCGATCGTGGTCGATCCGGCCGGCGCCGACCCGGTGCGGGCGGATCGCGACTATGTGCTGCTGTTGAGCGAGTTCACTCCTACCCACCCCCACGACATCATGCGCAAGCTAAAAGTTGGGGAAAACTACTACAATCATCAGCAGACCACGGCGACCGACGACTATTCGCTGTCCGGTCCGGACCGCCGAATGTGGGCCAGGATGCGGATGATGCCGACCGATATCCTGGACGTGACAGCGCCCGCCTACACCTATCTCGCCAACGGCCATGGGCCGACCGAGGGCCTGGAGTATCTGTTCCGCGCCGGCGAGCGCATCCGGCTGCGGCTGATCAACGGCAGCGCCATGACCTTCTTCAACGTCCGCATTCCCGGCATGGCGATGACGGTGGTGGCCGCCGACGGCAAGGACGTGCGGCCGGTCGAGGTGGACGAGCTGCAGATCGGCGTCGCCGAGACCTACGACGTGGTGGTCGAGCCCGGCCGGGCGGCGGCCTACACCATCGTCGCGGAGTCGATGGGCCGATCCGGCATGGCGGTGGCCACCCTCGCCTCCGCGCCGGGCGCGCGCGCGCCCGTGCCGGCGCTGCGCGACCCGCCGCTGCTGACGATGGCCGACATGGGGATGAGCGGGGGCATGAACGGGGGCAGCGACCACGGCGGCGCGGGCGGGATGAAGGGCATGGATCATCCGGGCATGGCCGGAATGGCGCAGGGCGGGATGGACCAAGGCGCGATGGCGGGTGGCGGGGACGGGGACAAGCCCACCGGCATGGCGGGCATGGCCATGGGCGGCATGGACATGCGCGACACCTCGCTGCTGCCGCCCGACGTGAAGGTCGGCCCCGGCATCGACATGGTGGCGATGGACCCCGTCGACCGGATGGGCGATCCCGGCATCGGGCTCGACACGGTCGATCACCGCGTCCTCGATTACCGCCAGCTCGCCTCGCTCACCCGCACGGAGGAGCGCACGCCGACACGGCTGATGGAGATCCACCTGACCGGCAACATGGAACGCTACATGTGGTCGTTCGACGGATCGAAGTTCTCCGCCGTCAGCGACGAACCGATCCGCTTCGCCTATGATGAACGGGTGCGGATCAAGCTGGTGAACGACACCATGATGGCGCACCCCATCCACCTGCACGGCCATTTCTTCGAACTGGTGAACGGCGCGGAGCCTGGCCACCAGCCGCTCAAGCACACGGTGGTGGTGCAGCCGGGCGGCAGCGCGCGGTTCGATCTGACCGCCGACGAGCCCGGCGACTGGGCGTTTCACTGTCATCTGCTCTACCACATGCACGCGGGCATGTTCCAGATCGTCAGCGTGGCGTTTCCCGAGGGGCAGGCATCCGGCGGGGCAACGTCTTGATCCGGTCCGCCGTGGGGCTCGCCCTGCTGCTGACGGCGAGCCCCGCGCTGGCGCAGCACGCCGGCCACGTCATGCCGCCCGGCATGACGATGGACAGGCCGAAGCCGGCACCGAAGCCTGCCGCCAAGCCATCGACGAACCCGCCCGCCCGGCAAGCTCCGAAAGCGGCCGCTCGGGCCAAGCCCCGCCAGCCGACGACCGCGTCGCGCCCGGCCCGCAGCACGCCCCCCGCTGCCGGGCCGATGGACCACACTGGCACGGCGGACGTGGGCGGCATGGATATGGGCGAAACGGACGGTGACGAGCCGGCCGCTCAGCCGCCCGGGGACGCGGCTCCAATGGACCACTCAGCCATGGACCACGGGTCGATGATGACGCCGACGGCGCGCGGTGACGCGCCATCGAGCGAGGCCCCTCCCCCGCCCGCCGCCGGCCGCGGCCCCGCCCGCGCAGCGGACGACATCTGGGGGGCGGAGGCGATGCGCGCATCCCGCGATCAGCTGGCGCACGAGCAGGGCGGGCAACTCTACTCCTTCTTCATGGCCGACCGCGCCGAGCTGCGCTCCCGCAGCGGGCGCGACGGCTATCTGTGGGATCTCCAGGGGTATTACGGCGGCGACCTCGACAAGCTGTGGGTGAAATCCGAGGGCGAGGGCAGTTTCGGCGAACGCATCGGGCACGCCGAACTGCAGGCGCTCTGGAGTCACGCCATCACCCCGTGGTTCGACGCACAGCTGGGCGTGCGCCAGGACTTCGCCGGCCCCGATCGCACTCACCTGGCCGCGGGCGTGCAGGGACTGGCCCCCTATCTGTTCGAGGTCGACGCCGCCGCCTTCCTGTCTCAGAAAGGCGACCTGACCGCGCGGGTCGAGGTCGAGCTGGACCAGCGCATCACCCAACGCCTCCGGCTGCAGCCCCGCGCCGAGGTCGATCTGGCGGCACAGGAGGTGCGCGAGCTGGGCATCGGCGCGGGGCTCGGCAGCGTCGAGCTCGGCCTCAGACTGCGCTACGAGATCGTGCGCGAGTTCGCGCCCTATATCGGCATCGCCCAGGAGTGGCGTTTCGGTGGCAGTCGAGATTTCCTCCGCGCGCGCGGCGGCGATCTCAGCGTCACGAACGTCGTCGCCGGTGTGCGCCTCTGGTTTTGACGCGGTTTTGTTTATCCAGTCGTCTGTTTCAGTCTTATGAGTGTCTTCTAGGCTGCGCGCTTCCGAGGTGGATGACCCACTTGCAGGCGGCGGAGTTTCGGGGTGTTCGCCTGTCTTGAAAGCAGTTCATATGTCAGCTTAGCTGTGTGCGGACAACCAGGACGATGCCATGCTCATGTCGCTCAACCGCCGCCAGCTTCTGAAAGGAGGAGCCACGCTGGCGGGTCTGTCGTTGGGGGGAATGCCGGCGATTGCCCGCACCGATCGCATTCGCACCCTGATCGCGGCCATGACGCCGGAGGAGAAGGCGGGTCAGCTCTCCTGCTTTTCCGACCAGATCCGGCCGATCGGCAAGGCGTTCAATCCCAACCTGCCGACCACGGGCGCAAAGGAGCAGCTGGCGCGCGTCGCCCGGGGCGAGGTGGGCATGCTGTTCAACGGCGTCGGCGTGACCGGCGCGCGCGAGGCGCAGCGGGCGGCGGTCGAGGGCACGCGGATGAAGATCCCGCTGATCTTCGCCGCCGACGTGATCCACGGCCTGCGCACCGCCTACCCTCTTCCGATCGCGGAGGCGTGCGCCTTCGACCCGGACCTGGCCCGGCGCACGGCCCGCGCGGCGGCGCTGGAGTCCACCGCGCTCGGCATCCACTGGACCTTCGCGCCCATGGTGGACGTCGCCCGGGACGAGCGCTGGGGGCGGGTGGCCGAGGGGTCGGGCGAGGACCCTTATCTCGGCGCCGTGCTGGGCGTGGCGCGGGTGCGGGGATTCCAGGGCGACGACCTGCGCGATCCCACGCGGGTCGCCGCCTGTGCCAAGCACTTCGCGGCCTATGGCGCGGTGTCGGGGGGGCAGGACTACAACTACACCCAGATCTCGCCCTCCACGCTGCACGACGTCCACCTCGCCCCTTTCAAGGCGTGCGTGGATGCCGGCGTCGCCACCATCATGTCGGCCTTCAACGACATCGACGGCGTGCCGTCGAGCGGCAACCGCTGGCTGATGACCGATCTGCTTCGCGGGACGTGGGGCTTTCGGGGCATGGTGGTCGGCGACTACACCGCCGACGAGGAGCTGATCGCCCATGGCTACGCCGCCGACGGGCGCGACGCCGCCAAAAAGGCGTTCCTGGCGGGCATGGATATGGCCATGCAGTCGAACCTGTTCAACGAATGGCTGCCCGACCTGGTGCGCTCGGGTGACGTGCCGATGGAGCGGCTCGACGAGGCGGTGGGCCGCGTGCTGCGGCTGAAGGAGGCGGTCGGGCTGCTCGACAATCCCTACCGCTCGATCGACGCACGAGCCGAACGGCGGAGCGTGTCGACCCCTGCCATGCTGGCGCTCTCACGCGAGGTCGGCGCGCGCTCGATCGTGCTGTTGAAGAACGAGGGCGGCCTGCTGCCGCTGAAGCCGTCGGCGCGCGTCGCGCTGATCGGGCCGTTCGGCGAGGACCGCGACAATGTGGTCGGCACCTGGGCGTTCATGTCCGACGAGACGCTGAACGTCTCGATCCGGCAGGGACTGGAGGCGCAAGGGTTCCGCGTGACTTCCGTGAAGGGGTCGGAGGTCGAGGGTCCGATCGCCGGCGGCATCGAGGCGGCGGTCGCGGCCGCGCGCGGGGCCGATGTCGTGCTGCTCGCCATCGGCGAGGCGCAGGGGATGTCCGGCGAGGCGCAGTCGCGCACGTCCATCACCGTGCCGCCCGCGCAGATGGCCTTGGCCGAGGCGGTGGCGGCCACGGGCACGCCGGTGGTGGTGCTGCTGCGCCACGGACGGGCGCTGGCGCTGGAGGGCGCGGTGAAGGACGCGCCCGCGATCCTGGCGACCTGGTTCCTGGGCTCAATGGCCGGCCACTCCATCGCCGACGTGCTGACGGGCCGGGTCAATCCCTCGGCCAAATTGTGCGTCAGCTTTCCCAACGAGAGCGGCCAGCAGCCCTATTTCTACAACCATCCGAACACCGGGCGGCCCGCGCCGGAGACCGGGGATCAGGCCTACAAATCGCGCTATCGCACGACGAGGAACGAGGCGCTCTACCCCTTCGGCCATGGGCTCAGCTACACGGCCTTCCGCGTGGACGGGATCGAGGTGCCGGAGCGCATGACCGACCGGATGACGGTGCGCGCGACCGTCACCAACATCGGCCGCGCGGCGGGCGCGGAGGTGGTGCAGCTCTACATTCACGACGTGGTCGCCAGCCGGGTCCAGCCGGTGCGGGCGCTCAAGAGCTTTCAGCGGGTCGAGCTTGCGCCGGGCGGGTCCAGGCGGGTGGAGATGACGCTGACCCGCGACGACCTGGCGTTCTGGGGCGAGGACGGCTTCGTCGTGGAGCCGGGCGAGTTCGACCTGTGGGTGGCGACCAGCTCCACCAATGGCGAGAAGCGCCGCTTCACGCTGGCCTGACGGTCAGCCCGGCAAATCAGTTTACCGGCCGGCGGTGCTCCAGCAGCCAGAGGTAGAGCGCCGGATCGTCATAGGCCGGGTCCCACGAGTTGTGGCCCAGATCAGGATAGATCGTCAGACGCGGCCGCGGCATGGCTCCGTCGCACCGGCGGATCGCGTCCACCATGGCGAAGCTGCCCGACGGTTCGACCACATCGTCGCGGTCGCCGTGGAACGCCCAGAGCGGCAGGCCCGCGAGCCGGCACGCGCCCTCCACCTCGCCGCGCCCGGCCACCGGGGCCACCGCCGCGAACAGCTCCGGCCGCTCCTCGGCCCAGCGCCAGGTGGCGTGGCCGCCCCGGCTGAGCCCGGTGAGGTAGAGGCGCGAGCGGTCGATCCGGAGCGTCGCCTGAGCCCGTGCGAGCATCCGCTCCAGAGTGGCGGTGTCCCAGTCCTGGTCCTCGGGCAGCAGCGGGGACAGCACGATGAAGGGAAAACCGGGATGGTCGGCCACGATCCTGGGCGGGCCGTGGACCGTCACCTTTGCCAGGTCGTCGCCCCGCTCGCCCGATCCGTGGAGGAAGATGAGCAGCGGCCAGCGCTCCTCGCCCGAAGCCAGATAGCCAAGCGGCAGGAACAGCTGATAGGCGTAGTCGCCGGCCGCGTCGGCTTGGTGGGCGTGCTGCCCCTCCTCCAATCCGGGAGAGGACTGGGCCGCGAGGGGCGAGAGGGTGGCGAGGCCCAGCGCCAGAGCGGCCCACCATCCGGTTCGGGTCAGCATGGCATTTTCTCGCCTTGGCGGAGACGGGGATGAACGGGGGTCGGGAGGGTCGAGCCGCGGGAGACCAGGGTGGGATGCAGGATCTCGGCGCGGGGTATGGCCCCCGGGGAGTCGATCGCCTCCAGCAGCCGCTCGACCGCCAGCGTGCCGAGCCGGCCGATGCCCACGCGCACGGAGGAGAGCGCCGGCGAGAGGTAGCGCGCGGCCGGCACGTCGTCGAAGCCGATCACGGCCATCTCGCCCGGCACGGCGACCCCCGCCCCGCGCAGCGCGAGCAGACAGCCGATCGCCATCATGTCGTTGGCGCACACCACGCCGTCGATCGTCCCGCGACGCGGCAGCAGGGCCTCGGCCGCCAGCGTCCCGCCCTCCTCCGTGAAGTCTCCGGGCAGGATCAGGGGGTCGGCCTCGCCAAGCCGGTCCGCCACCACGGCGCGGAACCCATCCAGCCGCGCGGCGGCATCCGAGTTCGCTTCTGGCCCCGCGATAAAAGCCAGCCGCCGGCATCCGCCGTCGATCAGGTGTTCCGTCGCCGCCACCGATCCCGTCCGGTTGTCGATTGTGAAGGACGAGCGGCCGGGCAGCGCCGTGTTCAGCAGCACAGTCGGCAGACCCGCCGACAGGTCGCGGGCCAGGGCGTCCGGCTCGCACTCCGGCGCCATGACGATCAGGCCGTCCACCCGCCCCGACATCGCGCCCGCCACGGTCGCCACCCGGCCGGTCGCTCCGTGCAACGTGGAGAGCAGCAGCTGCTGTTCGTGAACATGCGCGGCGTGGTCGATGCCCCGGATCAGCTCGGAGAAGAACTCGCCGAACAGGTCGGGCAGGATGACGCCGATCGTGTCGGTGCGGCGCAGGGTGAGCTGGCGAGCGCCTTCGTGCGGCACGAAACCCAGTGTGTCGGCGGCGTCGCGCACCCGGGCGAGCACGTCCGGGCTGACATGGGGCTTGCCATTGAGCGCGCGCGAAGCGGACGCGATCGACAGGCCCGCCAGGTCGGCCACGTCCTTGAGCGTCGGCCGCTTCGCCGTCATGCGTCGTCTCCGGGCGCTTGCGTCCGAGGGTGGTGTTGGGCCACCAGAGGCTCTCGTGTAAACGCTTCCACCGTCACCGACAAGATGACTGATGGAGAAGCCTCAAGTGATGCGACGTGTTCCGCTGCTGCTCGTGCTGAGCGTACTGGGAGCGTGCGAGGGAGAGCCGACCTACGACAGCACCGCAGCCGCGACGACCGCCGCCGCCGCGCGCACGTGCCGCACTCTCGCCGACACGCCGCTGCGGCTGGCGGGAGGGCGGTTCGAGATGGGCTCGACCGCCGTCTATGCGGAGGAAGGGCCGGTGCGGTCCGTCACCGTCGGCTCCTTCTGGCTGGACCCGCACGAGGTCACCAATGCGCAGTTCGCCCGCTTCGTGGCCGCCACCGGCCATGTCACCGTGGCCGAAAAGCCGGTCGATCCGGCCGCCTTTTCCATCCCCATCGAGCAGGTGCCGCCGGAGATGCGGGCCGCCGGCTCGGCGGTGTTCGTGGCCCCCGAACGGCCGTCCCCCGATACCGACGACTGGTGGCGCTATGTGCCGGGCGCGGACTGGCGGCACCCCTATGGTCCCGCCGGTCCGCGCCAGCGGCCGGGGGAGCCGGTCGTCCACCTCGCCTATCCCGACATGGCCGCCTACGCCCGCTGGGCCGGGGGGCGGCTGCCGACGGAGGCGGAGTGGGAGTATGCCGCGCGCGCCGGCGGCCCCTCGCCCGTCGAACAGCCGACCGAGGCGAACAGCTGGCAGGGCGTGTTCCCGGTTCTGGACGAGGGCACGGACGGCTTCGTCAAGCGGGTGGCCCCCGTGGGCTGCTACCGGCCCAACGCCTTCGGCCTGTACGACATGGTCGGCAATGTCTGGGAGATGACGTCCGACCTCTACGCCCCGGGCCACGATCCGTCCGCGCCGACGCACAATCCGACCGGGCCGACCCCTCAGCAGGCTTATGACCCCGCCAATCCCGGTTTCATGTCGCGGGTGGTGAAGGGCGGCAGCTATCTGTGCGCCCCCAACTACTGCCAGCGCTACCGCCCCGCCGCGCGCACGGCCCGCGATCCGGGGCTGGGCGCGTCCAATGTGGGGTTTCGGGTGGCGTATGATCGGCGGCCGGAGGGAGGTCGAGACCCAGCTATCGCCCCTCTAGCGCTCTCCCGCTTGCGGGAGAGGAGCGAGCCCCGGATCAGGTCCGGGGCGCAGCGGTGAGGGTCTTCGAGCGCCGCAAGGAAGAAGGAAGAAGACCCTCACCCAACCTTCTCCCGCAAGCGGGAGAGGGTTAGAACGACAGGAGACGCGCTCACTCAGCCGCCTCCCCCTCCAGCCAGCCACCCTTGAACCCCAGCCGCTCCAGCCCCGTGCGGATGTGCGGGTTCCTTCGCATGACCCGCCACACCAGCCCGCTGCGGTGGTTCTCCATCATCGCCAGGATCGGCCCCTGATCGATGCCCAGATGGTCGCCCGCGACCCAGCCGGTCTTCGGGTCCACGGTGCCGGTCGCCGATCCGGCCTGGGTGAAGGTGAAGCTGGGGTTGAAGGCGTCCTTGAAGCCGTATGTTCCGTACAGCCGCTCGCCATGGCGGCCGCGCATCGCCATCAGCGCGGGAATGGCGACCTCCGGCGCGAAGGCGACCGAGCCGCCGGCGGCCGTCGGCACGATCGTGCCGTCGTCGACCACGCGCTCCGCGCTTACCCCGCGCGCGGTGTAGGTGAAGAAGGTGCGCGGGATCCCGTTGACGGTGTACTCGCCCCGCGACGACTTCGGCCCGTCCGACGCCGTCCAGCCCCAGTCGTCCGCGCCATAGCCGACCCAGCGGTTGGGGTTGTCGATGCCGTAGTCGCGCTGGCTGAGCGTCGCGCGCCGGCTGTTGATGAAGTAGTCGATGCCCTTGGACGCCATGAAGCGATCCTGGATGCCCCGGAAGTCGACCCAGACGTGGGAGTACTGGTGGCCGAACAGCGGCCCGAACTGCACGTAATCGCGACCGTAATAAGTGCCCCAGTCGTCCGCCAGCCGGGCGGCCCACCCCTGCTCCCAGGCGTCGGTGCCGACCGGGTGCGTCGGCGAGGCGACGGCCAGGATATAGACCAGCATCCCCTCGTTGTAGCCGATCCAGTCGTGGCTCTCGAAGCCGGTCTCCGGCCGCCAGCCCATGGTGATGCCGTGGGAGTTCGGCAGATTGGCGGCCTTGGTCCCGGTGCGGTTGCGCTGCGCCCAGTCCCATTCGACCCGGCGGTAGATGTCCTCGGCGAGGCTGCGGATCTCCGCTTCCACCGGATCGTCGCGGTCGTAATAGCTCTGGGCGAACAGCGCGCCGCCCAGGAAGAGCGTCGTGTCGATCGTGGACAGCTCGGACCCCTGGCGGCGGGTGCCGTCCTCGTAATTCAGGAAATGGTAGAAGAAGCCCTTGTGCCCGGTCATGCCCGCGGGGGCGCCCCCCTGCGGCGCGTCGCGGTAGAAGCGCAGGCAGTCGCGGGTGCGCCGGGCGGCCTCGGCGCGCGTCACGTAGCCGCGCTCCGCCCCGATGCCATAGGCGGTGAGCGCGAAGCCGGTCGACGCGATCGACGAGAAGGTGCGGCGCGGCCAGCGGTCGGGCGCCAGGCAGCGCGCGGTGTCCGTCGTCTCCCAAAAATAGCGGAAGGTGCGGCGCGTGAGGTCCTCGGAGAACGCCTCCTGCGCGGCGGCCGAGGGTGCGGTCGCCTGGCCGGGCGCGGGCATCGGAGCGCATCCGGCGACAAGCGCGGCGAGGACCATCGCCAGGACCACTCGAAACGGCATGGATCGCTCCCAATCCTCTCAACAAGGACGCGGTCGACCCTTTTGGCCGGACCGCATCCGAAAGCGTCGGTTCAGAACGAGAAGCCGGCCGACAGCTTGATCGTGCGCGGCGGGTTGGAGCCGGTGCCGTACAGAACGATCTCCCTGTAGACCGTATCCAGGGGGGACGAGCGCGTGTCGTCCAGAGGGTTGTTGTTGTAGTTCGTGTAGTTGCGGTCGTTGAACAGGTTGATGATGTCGACACGCACCCGGATGCGGGACTCGTCGGTCAGGAAGCGGAGCGGCAGATATTTGGTGACCGCCAGGTCCACCTGGCGGAAGCCCCAGCGATCGCCGTTGCCGAAGCCCTCGGCCGCGACGACGTCGCGGGTGGGAGTGGCCCCGCCCCGGTTGACGAAGGCCTTGAGATAGGGCGGCGAGGAGAGCACCAGCTTGCCCGACAGGGTCACCCCGATCGGCAGATCGACCGCGCCGGCGGTGACCAGGCGGTGCTTGCGCACGCCACCCGAGCGGACCACCGGATAGTCGTCCAGCGACGGGAAATCGAGCGCGAAGACCTCGCCGAAGTTCCGGTTCTCCACCGCTTCGGTGTAGGTGTAGGTCGCCGTCAGGTTCCAGGGTGAGCTGGGCCGGTAGTTCTTGACCAGCTTCAGATAGCCGGTGTCCGCGCTGGTCTCCAGCCCGTTGGTGCCGATGATGATCGAACCGAAGCCCGGCGGCGCGAAGCCGAAGGGCGAATCGGGCGAGGCCGGCGCGGGCGGGAAGAAGCTGCCGTCCGGCCGGCGGTTGCCGAGCAGGTAGGCGAAGCCGTCGCGGCTCTCGATGTGGGTGTAGCCGATCTCGGCGTCGAACAGGTCGGTCACGCGGCTGCGCAGCCCGAGGCTGAACTGGTCCGAATAGGGCACCTTCAGGTCGTTGTTGATGAAGCGCAGCTCGCGCCCTCCGCCCGCGCCGGCGTTGGCGATCAGCTGCGTGCGCCCCGCGTCCGTCAGATAGACCGGATCGAACGGCACGCAGGTCGGGCCGGGGGCGCAGGTGTTGAGCGGATCGCCCGTGATGAAGTTGAAGGTGCGGGTGGTGAACGACCCGACGCTGATCTCCTGTTGCAGGAAGTCGAACTGGTTGCGGTCGTAGGACCGGCCATAGCCGCCGAAGACGGTGAAGCGCCGACCCTGGTCGATGGTGTAGGAGAAGCCCACACGCGGTTGGAACGCGCCGGTGAACGCCTTGCGCTGGCTGCCGTCGGAGATGAAGTCGTTGATGTCGTAATCGGCGTTGGCCAGGTTGGGATAGTTGGCCGGCGACACCGCCGCGATCGCGTCGGCCGGGGTCACGAAGTCGAGATAGGCCGGCGTGCGCTCGTAGTCCCAGCGAAGGCCCAGGTTGAGCGTCAGCCGGTCGGTCACGTCCCAGTCGTCCTGGATGTAGAGCCCGAGCTGGAAGTTGTTCGACTTCACGATCGGCGATCCGTTGCCGGTGTCGGCGCCGAACTGCACGCGATAGGGGATCTGGTCGTTGAACGCGCCGCCGTTGGGATTGAACGCGACGTTGTAGGTGTAGACCGGATTGAGGTTGTTCTGCTGCAGCGTCCGCAGCTTGACGAACTTCGCCTTCACTCCGGCTTTGATCGTGTGACCTTCCAGGCCGATATAGGTGAAGTCGTCCTGGACGCTGTAGCCCTTCTGGCCCTTGTCCTGGAAGTTGGCGCCGCCGCCGACACGCAGGATGCTGTCGCGCACGGTCACGCCGGGCTGCGGATCGGTCGGCGAGGGGCCGGCATAGGCGAACAGGAATCCGTTGCCGAACAGCAACGGCGTCGGCGCGTATCGGGCGTCTCGTAGGTCAGCTTGAGGTCGTTGATCCAGTCGGCTTCGGTGTGCTCCCAGCGCAACAGGCCACGCTTTTCCTTGACGTTCTGCGAACTGATCGTCGAACGTGCGCTGATGCCGTTGCTCAGGAACTCACCGCTCTCGTCGCGATACTTGCCCGACAGTTCGATCAGGTCCTTGTCGGTGGGCGACACGTCGATCTTGCCGAAGTAGAGGTCTTCGTTGAACTGGGAGTTGGTCGAACCGAACACGTCCTGGTACTGGGACGGAAAGAACGACACCGGCAGATTGAGTCCGGGCGTGATTTCGACGGGACTCTCTATGCGCTTGCCTTCGTAGGTGAAGAAGAAGTGGGCGATGTCCCGGATGATCGGCCCTCCGAGCGAGCCGCCGAACTGGAAATCCCTCGTCTTGACCTTGCCGGGATTTGAGCCGTAGATCTCGTTTGGAGTTCGCTCCCGCAGGCTCTGATCGGTGTAGTCGACGAACCCCTCGCCGTGGAACTCGTTCGTGCCCGAGCGGGTGATGGCGGTGATCGCGACCGAGCTGACCTGGTCGAACTCCGCCTTGTAGTTGGAGCTGATGACCCGATACTCGCCGATCGCGAGCTGCGGGAACGGGTTGCCTTGGGTCGAGTCCTGCCCGGTGACGCCGTTCTTGAGCACGTAGTCCTTCTGGCCCACGCCGTCGATGAACACGTTCACCGTCCGGCTGTCCTGCGCGCCGCCCTGGATGCGCGACTGGCCGTTCGGATTGACGAACTGCACACCGGGGGCGAGGTCGGCGAAGGCCAGGAAGTTGCGGTTGTTCTGCGGCAGCTGCTCGATCTCGCGCCGGCTGATGTTCACCCCGACCTCGCCGCCCTCCATCGTGCGGATGCGGCTGCCGGTGATGATGATGCCCTCCGCATTGCCCTCGGCCACCTCCGGAGTGGTGAAGTCGAAGTCGAGCACCGCGTCCTGCGCCACCGACAGGGTGAACTGGTCCGTCTGGCGCACGCCGTTCGGCGTCGTCAGCTCCAGCCGGTAGACCCCGGGGCGCAGCGAGGCGAAGTTGTAGCCGCCGTCCGGCCCCACGGTGACGGTGCGGGTCAGCCCCGTGTTGACCTCGATCGCGGTCACCTGCGTCACGCCACCGTCGGCGCTGACGGTGCCGCGCAGTGACGACTGGGACTCCTGGGCCTGGGCGGGGGTCGCCATCGCCAGCGCCATTGTGCCGCTCGCCACGCCGAGCGCGAGGGTCGACGCCAGCGTCTTCAACCGAGAGGGCCGGACGGCCACGCAATGCACCTTCGACATGGAACTCTCCCCTGACTGTGGTCGCGCGACTTTTCGCCGCTTCTGCGCCAAGGCCTGTGCCCGTTGACGACTCGACCCCTGATCCGAGATTTGTAACCGCTTCCAAATCGCCTGTATAGGCGGTGCGGATGATGGGCATGTCGGCCCCTCGTCCTTGCGAGGAGCCGGAGGCGACGAAGCAATCCAGGGCGGGTCGCGGCACCGCGATGGTTCTGGATTGCTTCGCGTGGCGCTCGCAAAGACGAAGGTCGAGTGGAGAGGGGGCGGAGGATGCGTTTGAACAAGCTGGTCGCGGGCGTGTTGCTGGGCACCCTGTTCGCCTGCGCGCCGGCCCCGCGCCAGGCTGCCGCCCTCTCGTCCCCGACCCCGGCGCAGCGCCCCAACATCGTCTTCATCATGTCGGACGACCACGCGATGCAGGCGATCTCCGCCTACGGCCACCCGATCTCCAAGCTCGCGCCCACCCCCAACATCGACCGGATCGCCCGGAACGGCGCGACCTTCACCAACAGCTTCGTCACCAACTCGCTGTGCGGACCCAGCCGGGCGGCGATGCTGACGGGCAAGTTCGGCAACAAGAACGGCTTCACCAAGAACGGCGAGACGTTCGACAATGCGCAACCCACCTGGCCGCATAGGCTCGCCGACGCGGGCTATCAGACCGCGATCGTCGGCAAGTGGCACATCAACCGCGCGCCGACCGGCATGGGCTTCGGATACTGGAAGGTGCTCGACGACCAGGGCGAGTACTACAATCCGGACTTCATCACGCCGGATGGGGAGCGGCGCGTCGAGGGCTACGCCACAGACCTGATCACCGCCGACGCGCTCGACTGGCTGAAGACCAAGCGCAAGCCGGACCAGCCCTTCGCGCTGATGATCCACCACAAGGCGGCGCATCGCAACTTCATGCCGCCGCTCCGCTATATTCAGAAATACCAGGGCGTGACCTTCCCCGTCCCGCCGACCTATTTCGATGATTATGCCGGACGCCCGGCGGCGGCCGCGCAGGAAATGAACGTCTATCGCGACATGTACGAGGGCCACGACCTCAAGATGACGCAGCGCGTGGGCTCGACCGAGCTGCGCTACAACCGTTGGCCCGACGCCTTCGACCGGATGACGCCGGAGCAGCGCCGCCGGTGGGACGAGCTGCACCAGGCCGACAACGACGCGATGAACGCCGCAGACCTGAAGGGTCGCGACATGGCGGAATGGAAGTACCAGCGGTATCTGCGGGAGTATCTCGGCACCATCGCGGCGATGGACGAAGGCATCGGGCAGGTGCTCGACTATCTCGAGGCCACCGGGCTCGATCGCGACACGATCGTCGTCTACACCTCCGACCAGGGCTTCTACCTCGGCGAGCACGGCTGGTTCGACAAGCGCTTCATGTACGAGGAGTCGCTGCGCACCCCGCTGCTGATCCAGTATCCCGGCCACATCGCGCCGGGCTCGCGGGTGACGAAGCTGGTGCAGAACATCGACTATGCCCCGACCTTCCTTCAGTGGACCGGCCTGCCGGTGCCCGCCGCCATCCAGGGCCGCTCGCTGGCGGGGCTGGCGGAGGGCCGGGCGCCCGCCCAGTGGCGCGACGCGATCTACTATCACTATCACGAGTTCCCGGGCTTCCACTCGGTGCGCGCGCATTACGGGGTGCGCGACGACCGCTACAAGTTGATCCGCTTCTACGGCGACATCGACCAGTGGGAGTTCTACGATCTCAAGACCGACCCGACGGAAATCCGCAACCGCATCGACGATCCCGCCATGCAGGGGCGGATCGCGGCGATGAAGCAACGCCTGGCGGCGCTGCGGCGGCAGTATGAGGACACCGCCGGCCCGCCGGTGTTCGAGGCGGCCCGGTGACGCGTCCGGTCGCCGCGATCGCGGCGCTGCTGTGCGCGCTCCTCTTGCCGTCGGTGGCGAGCGCGCGGGACAGCGTGCCCGCCACCGCCTGCTCCCCGGACGGGCGGCTGTGCTTCACGATTGCGACGGTGGGCGAGATCCCGCACTATTCCGTCACCCGCGACGGCCAGCCGGTGATCGCGCCCTCTCGCCTGGGCTTCATGCTGCGGGGAGAGGGCGGCAAGTTCGAGCACGCCATCCTGCTCGGGCCAGCGACCACCCGCCAAGTGTCGGAGCGGTGGGAGCAGCCCTGGGGAGAGAACCGCTGGGTCGACAACCGCTATCGCGAGCTGCGCGTGCCGATGGTCGAGCTGATCGGCGCCAAGCGGCGCATCGACCTCACCGCGCGCGTGTTCGACACCGGCGTGGGCTTCCGCTTCGAGTTTCCCGACCAGCCGCAGCTCCACGACATCCGCATCGACGAGGAGCTGACCGAGTTCAACGTGGCGGGCGAGGCGGAGGCCTGGTGGATCCCCGCGGGCGAGTGGAATCGCTACGAGTATCTCTATCACCACACGCCCGCACGCGAGGTCGGCACGGCGCACTCGCCGCTGACGCTGCGCCGCGCCGACGGGCTGCACATCGCGATCCACGAGGCGGCACTCAGCGACTACTCCGCCTTCTGGCTGCAGCGCCTCGACGGCCAGCGCTTCCGCACCCGCCTCGCGCCCTCGTCGGAGCCGTGGAAGGTGGCGGCGACCGCGCCGTTCGCGACCCCCTGGCGCACCATCCAGATCGCCGACAGCGCGCCCGCGCTCTACGCCTCGTCCGACCTCATCCTCAATCTGAACGAGCCCAACCGGCTGGGCGACGTGTCGTGGGTCAAACCGCTGAAGTACATGGGCATCTGGTGGGCCATGCATCTGGGCCAGGCGAGCTGGGAGAGCGGGCCGAGGCACGGGGCGACGACGGCGAATGCCCTCCGCCTGATCGACTTCGCGGCGGCCAACGGCTTCGACGCGGTGCTGGTGGAGGGGTGGAACGTCGGCTGGGACGGCAACTGGATCGGCGATCACGGCCGCAACTTCGTCTTCGACCGGGCCTATCCCGATTTCGATATCGAACGGGTGGCCGCCCACGCCCGCGCCAAGGGTGTCGAGCTGATCGGCCATCACGAGACCGCCGGCAACGCCGGGCTGTACGAGGAGCAGATGGCGCGCGCCTTTGCGCTCTACGAACGGCTGGGCGTCCACGCGGTCAAGACCGGCTATGTCGCGGATGCGGGCGGCGTGCTGCGGACGGACGAGGCGGGGCGCGAGGTGTGGGAGTGGCACGACGGCCAGTTCATGGCCCGCCACCACGTGCGCGTGGCGCTGGAGGCCGCCAGGCACCGGATCGCGATCGACGCGCACGAACCCATCAAGGACACGGGCCTGCGCCGCACCTACCCCAATATGGTCAGTCGCGAGGGCGCGCGCGGCATGGAGTACGCCGCCTGGGGAGAGCCGCCGAACCCGCCGGAGCACGAGGCGACGCTGGTCTTCACCCGGATGCTCTCCGGCCCGATGGACTACACGCCGGGCATCGTCAGCCTGACCGGCAGGGACGGCCGCCGCATCCCCTCCACCCTCGCCAAGCAGCTCGCCAACACCGTCGTGATCTACAGCCCCGTGCAGATGGCGGCCGATCTGCCGGAGAATTACGAGGCGCACCCGGAGGCCTTCGCCTTCATCAAGGCGGTGCCCGCCGACTGGGGGCGCAGCCTGATGCTGGACGGAGCCGTCGGCGAGTACGCCGTGTTCGCCCGCCAGCGGCGCGGCGGTCGGGACTGGTGGGTGGGCGGCGTGACGGACGGAACGGCGCGCGACCAGCCGCTCGCCTTCGACTTTCTGCCAAAGGGGCGGCGCTACACGGCCGAGATCTACCGCGACGGGCCGGGTGGCGGCATCGGCGGCGATCCCTTCGCCATGGTGGTGGAGCGCCGGACGGTCACGTCCGCCAGCCGCCTGTCCGTCCGGATGGAGGCGGGCGGCGGGTTCGCCATCCGGCTGATGTCCGACAGTTGATTGGCTGATTGGCTGTGTTGAGCGAAGCCGCCAACCCGGTGAGAAACCGCTCGGGCACCGGACCCAACCTCCCGCAAACTGACGGCCGGTTCTCGGCCACGTCGGGTTGAACTGCTCTTTTGCCCTGCCGCTCTCTGGGCTTACCGCTACTGGCGGATTTGGTCGACAGGACAATCGATCCTCGCCACAATAATCTACTTGCATTATCGAACCCACTGGCGGATGATCAATGATCATCGGACCTGTCATAAAGGCGGGCCGCCTGAGGAGGGGACGGATGAAGACTCTTTACGCAAGCTCGGCCATCGCGTTCGGCATGGCATTTACGATGCCCGCCGTCGCGCAGACGACGGACACGCAGGCACCCGCTGCATCCGATCCCGTCCCAGAGCAAGCCGACCGAGACGTCGTTCAGCTCGAGGGCATCATCGTGACCGCGCAACGCCGCGAGACCGATCTTCAGGACACCTCGGCCGCGATCACCGCCTTCGGCGGCGCGACGCTGGAGGAGGATCGGGTGCTGAGCTTCGAGGACCTGGCCGGCCGCGCGACCTCCCTGTCGTTCACCGCGCTCTCGCCGCTGGATCAGGAGTTCAACGTCCGCGGCATCACGAACACGCGGCTGGACTCGCCCACGGCCGACCAGTCGATCGGCATCTTCTTCGACGACGTCTATGTCGGCCGCTCCGGCCTGTTCAACTTCGACCTCTACGATATCGACCGGGTGGAGGTGATCCGAGGACCCCAGGGCGTGCTGCTCGGCCGCAACGTCGTCGGCGGCGCCATCAGCATCTACAGCGCGCAGCCGAAACGAACCTTCGGCGGCAGCCTCGGCGCGTCCTACGGCAACTACAACGAGAAGCTGGTGAAGGGTCATGTGACCGGCCCGATCGCGGCGGGCGGACTGGACGGGCGGTTCGCGTTCCAGGTGCGCCAGCGCGACGGCTTCGCCCGCGACATCGCGCACAATGTCGATCTCGACAACGTGGACAGCGTGCAGATGCGCGGCCAGCTCGAATACAGCCCGGACGACGCGGATTACTCGGCCCGTCTGATCGTCGACTACACGAAGGACAAGTCGAATGGCTTCCACACGGTGGTGCTCGACGGCCCGGGACCGGGTTCGGGGCCGTGGAGCGCCGCGCGCGCCCAGGTCGGAGCGATTCGCGGCAAGCCGCTGTCGGTGCGCGAGAGCCTGCCGGACTGGAACACCTACAAGGGCGATTTCGCGCCGACCCCGCAGGAGCTGGACCGCCGGGCCTACGGCATCACCCTGCAGCTCGATCACGAGCTGGAGGGCATCGGCACGCTGGCCAGCATCACCGGCTATCGCAACGGCCGCGCCTACAGCCAGTACGACCAGACCGGCATCGGACCCAGCAACCAGTATGGGGTGATCGTCCCGCTGCTGTTCCGCTCGCCGGTGCGCGAGCGGGAGCGGATCAAGCAGTTCACGCAGGAGATCCGACTGGTGTCGCCGGAACGGACCGACCGCGGGTTCGACTACATCCTGGGCGGCTATTTCCAACGCGACCGGGTGCGCAAGAACGACACGATCAGCTTCGAGATCCGCGTCCCCGCCATCCCGACGCTCAACGGCGAGTCGGCCTGGGACAATCGCGGCCGGACCACCTCCTACGCGGTCTTTGGCCAGCTCGGCTATCGGTTCACCGAGCAGTTCCGCCTGGTGGCCGGACTGCGCTACTCGCACGACAAGAAGAGCGGTGTCGTGACGGGTCTGGCGGTCGAAACGGGCGACAAATTCACCCCCAACGATCCCATCCCAGCGACGCCGCTGTCGTCGACCTTCCGGGAGGGCGGCGGCTACACGACGGGCTATTCGAACGATTGGGGTGAAGTGACGCCGCAGGTCACCGCCGAATTCAAGGCCACGGACGACCTCTTCTTCTATGCCACGTACTCGACCGGCTACAAGGGCGGCGGCTTCGAGGACGATCCGGCGAACGCCCTGGCGGCGCAGTCCAGCTACGACCCCGAAACCGTCGACAGTTACGAGATCGGCACCAAGCTCGACCTCTTCAACCGCCGCGCGCGGCTGAACATCGCGGCCTTTTCGATGCGCTACAAGAACCTGCAGGTCACGCAGACGTCGGCGGTGTGCCTGTGCAACATCACCGACAACGCGGCCGACGCCAAGATCAAGGGCGTCGAGGCCGAGGCGTCGGTCGCCGTCACCCGGGGGCTCAGCCTCTATGGCGGCCTGACCGTGCTCGACACCAAGTACATCGAATTCACCGACTCCGTCGGCAACGTGAACGACGGCAAGTTCCTTCAGCGCACTCCGAAATACCAGTTCAACCTCGGCGGCGACTTCACGACCGACCTGGGGAATTGGGTCAACGGGCTGCGCGCGCACGTCAACTACAACCGCCAGGGCAAGCTCAGCTGGAATCCGGAAGCGTCCGCCATCGAGCCGGGGTATGGGCTGCTCGATGCGCGGATCTCGATCACGCCGAACGACGGCGACCTGGTGTTTTCGATCTGGGGCCGCAATCTGACGAAGGAGTTGTACCGCACCAACGTCATCGCCTTCTTCGGCGACGAGGCGTCGCGGCTGGGGGCGCCGCGCACCTATGGCGCGGAGCTGTCGGTCCGGTTCTGATCGGAGGTCAGTCGCGCAAGTAGGTCAGGTCGTCGGGCGCCTTGGCGCCCATCACCATGTCGGGATGGCCGGTGTCGAACAGGCCCAGGCACCATCCCTCCGACGAGGGCGCGTCGCGGTTCCAATCGAACACGACACGGCGGTGCAGCACGCGCCACTCGCCGTCGCGGCGGACGAACTTGTCGTGGCTGCGCGCGCCGGTGAAGGTGTCGTGGTCCCGCCCGTCCTTCCCGAAGCGCGCGAAGGTCAGGATGTAGCTTTCGACCCAGGCGGTGTCCGCGCCGTCGAACTCGACGTGGATGTTGGCGACCAGATGCTGCATCGTCGGCCGGTTGTCGCGCATCCGCCGCGCCGCCGCCTTCACATAGGGGACGGCGGGTCCGTTGTAGGCCGGGCCGTGCACCTCGACCGCATCGTCCCAATAGCAGCCGAGCAGCAGCGCCTCGTCGCCGCGATCGATGCCTCTGGCGTAGCGCATCATCACGTCGTGGATGTCCTGGCGCGCGAGCATCATTTCGATGGTGTTGGCGTGGGCCATGTCAGCGCCTCCCGTTCGCGAGGCCGTCGGCCATGGAGCGTTTGAGCGTCGCCGGATCGCGCGCCAGGAAGGCGCGGACCGCGATGGAGTGCGGGTCGGTGTCGTGTTCGTCGATCCCGTGCCGGACCGCGACCAGGCCGGCCTTGGCGATGTCGCGCGGGCTCGACTTCTCCGCCCAGGTGACGTGCGCCGCCATGCGCGTGTCGACCGACCCGACGATCAGCGCGTGGACGGCGGTGCCCTGCGGCGCGAGCTCGGCGCGCAGGCAGTCCGACGCCGCGCGCATGGCGAATTTCGACGGACTGTAGCCGCCCATCGACGGCACGGCCACGATCCCGCCGGCCGACAGCACGTTGACGACCGCACCGCCGCCGTTCGCCTTCAGGATCGGAGCGAAGGCGCGGATCATCGCGACGGGGCCGAGATAGTTGGTCTCGATCTCCTCGCGCATGGCGGCGTCGCTGTCCGCCGTCAGCAGGGTCTGCCGGTGGAACGCGCCCGCGTTGTTGATCAGCAGGGTCACATCGCCGCAGCGCTTCGCGGCGGCGGCGATCTCGTCGAGCTTGGTGACATCGAGCTGAAGGCCGGCCAACTTGGGATCGGCCGCGGCCGCCGCCTCGGCGTCGCTCGACGTGCGCGCGGCGACGTAAACCCGGCTCGCCCCCTGTTCGAGCAGCTCGCGCACGAAACCCTCGCCGATGCCGCGATTGCCCCCGGTGACGAGCGCCACGCACCCTTCGATCCTCATGCCGTCGTCTCCTCGTCAAGATTTCGATAGAAGTCGGCGAACGCCGCCTCGCCGCCGGTGTAGCCGCGCGCGTCCGGCATGGCGGCCAGCCGGTCGAGCGCACCGGGATCGAACCCGGCGCCCGCGCTCTCCATCGCGCGCGCGGCGCGGATGTGGCCGGCGCCCGCGACCCAGATCTCGCCGGTCCGCCCGCACGCCGCGCTCGCCAGCCAGGCGAGCATCGCGGCGGCGCCCGCCGGGCCGAGCGCCGGATCGGACGCGCGGCCCGGCTGCGCCGTCATCTTCGTCGCGGCGTAGGGGGCGATGATGTTGACGCGGATCGCGGTGTGGCGGAGCTCGTCGGCGAGACTCAGCGCGTAGCCGTTGAGCGCGCCCTTGGACGCGGCGTAGGCGGCGCGCCCGCGCACGCCGTGCAGGCCGCCGGTCGAGGAGACGAACACGATCCGGCCGGCGGGTGCGTTCCCGAGTGCTGGCAACGATGCCTCGACCAGCCGCGCATTGGCGAAGAAATTGATCGCCATGACCTCGGCGAGCCCCGTATCGCCCGCACCGATCCTCATCGCCGGGCCGCTGATCCCGGCGTTCAGGATCAGCGCGTCGAGTCGCCCATGCGTGTCCACGGCGTTCGCGACGATCGCCTCGGCCGCACCGGGTGCATCGACCGCGTGGTCATCGGCCGTGGCGCGACCGCCTGCGGCCCGGATGCCCTCGGCCACCGCATCCGCCGAGAACGGCCGGTCGGGGTGGCGGCGGTTGTTGACCAGGACCGTCGTGCCCTCAGCGGCGAGCGCATGCGCGAACGCCGCGCCCAGCCCGTTGCCGGCTCCGGTGACGATCACGACGCGGCTGCTCTCCATGAAGCCGGTCTAGCCGAGTGAGTATGACAATGAAAGTCGATACCGGGCGATTGGAGTCGCATGACATTGGATCGGACCGGCCCCGTCGTCGCGAGCGCAGCGAAGCCATCCGGACCGGCGCGCGCATCCTGGATCGCCGCGTCGCTTCGCTCCTCGCGATGACGAGTCGACGTGGCATCATCCCTCCCCAGGCGGCCGGACGATCGCGAAAGCGGCGGGTGGAAAGTCACAAAGTTCACACAACGGTGCGGCGGGCTCAGAGCGAGGCTGTAGGACTTCGCGCGACGCTCCGATCGGCCGCGAGAGAGGACGCGACCCAGGAATCCTGGTGTCGTTCAAGGGGAATGCAAGGACGACCATCGCCACGATGGATAACCGATCTGGTTCTAAATGTCAACAACAATTTGAGTGTCGGAGGACACCGGATCGAACCGACCCCATCGTCGCGGGCGCAGCGAAGCAGTCCAGGCCGGCGCGCGCGTATGGATCGCCGCGTCGCTTCGCTCCTCGCGACGACGAGCCGACGGGACATCGTTTCACCTAGACGGCGGAGGCGCGCTCCGTGATCGTGAAGGACACGTCTTCCGGCGTGAGCGGCAGCCGGCATTCGGAACACACCACCTGCGGATCGAGCGGCTGTCCGCACGTCTTGTGCAGGAGCAGCACCGGCGGCCCCTCCGGCGAGACGTAATACCGATCGCCCCAGCGCATCAGCATCAGCAGCACGGGATAGTATTCGACCCCCTTGCGCGTCACGCGATACTCGTTGCGCGGCGGGTTGGAGGGATAGGCGCGCTGGCGGATGACGCCGATCGACTGCAGCCAGTTGAGCCGCTCGGCCAGGATGTTGGTCGCGATCGCGGTGTCCTGGCGGATGTCGTCATAGCGATGGATGCCCGTGAAGATCGACCGCATGATCAGGCTGGCCCAGCGATCGCCCATGATCTGCGCGGCCTGGTCGAGCAGGCTGGTGGCGCCCTGCGCCGACTCGCGTTGCTGGCGGCGGCGGCTGTAGTGCGGTGCCATCCATCCGACGCCCGGCCCCTGCTCCCAGTCGACCTGGGTCGCGTCGATCGTGTCGCCGCAATGGCCGCAGGCGGGTTCGGGCCGGAACGGGCGGCCGCAGGGCCGATGCGTCAGGTCGACCGCGATCTTGCCGCTGCCGCCGCCCCAGCCCATTTCCCAGCGCAGCATCATCAGCGACGTCCAATAGACGTCGCGACCCTTCTCGCTCATCACGTAGGAATGGCGCGGCGGGCTCTCGCAATAGAGGTGCTTTTCGAACAGCCCGGCCTCGACCAGCCGTTTCAGTCGGTCGCTGAGCAGCGCCTTGAGCAGGCCGGTGCGCGCGCGCAATTCGTCGAACCGGCGCGCTCCCAGCCAGCTCGCCTCCAGGATCAAGAGCGTCGGGGTGTCGCCGACGACGTCCAGGCTGCGCCAGATGGAACAGGTTCGGATCAGGACGGGGGCGTTCATGCGGTCCGGCGCTTAGCATGCCTTGCCGCCACGAAAAACAACACCGCGCCCACGGCATAGCCGGCGGGCGCGACGATCGCCATCGCGTAGCGGATGCCGTCGCCGCCGGGGAACAGCCTGTCGCCCAGGATCGCGGTGACGCTGGGTCCGAAGCCGATCCCGATGCCGTTGATGACGAAGACATAGACCGCCGCGATCGTGGCGCGCATTCCCCCGGGGGCCAGCTGCTGCAACACCGACGGCGCGGCGCCGACCACGCTGGCGGCGGCGGCGAAGAAGATCACGAAGGCGACGCCGAGCGCCCACAGCGACGGCACCAGCGGATAGCAGGCGGCGGCGATCACCGCGATCGCCGTCGCCGCCCCGGCGAAGCGCAGTCGCGCGGGCGGCGCGCCGCCGCCGATGCGGTCCATCGCAATCCCTCCCCCGACCATGCCGATCAGGCCGCCCAGGATCAGCAGGCCGCCCGACAGATAGCCCGCCTGATCGACCGGCAGTGCGAAGCTGCGGATCAGCATCGCGGGCAGCCAGCTGACCGACCCCAGCACCGCCACGTTGACCGCCGCGACCGCGCCGAAGATCGACCAGAAGAAGCCCGCGTGGGCCCGCAGATGCGCGACGACGGCGCCGATCGGCACGACGGCCGGGATCGCGCCCACCCGGTGACGCGGGTCGGGGATGAACAGGAACAGCAGCGCCACCGCGAGCCCCGGCAGACCGGCGATGACGAAGGCGAACTGCCAGGGGCGAAGCGCTCCCATGAACGGCACCGCCACACCCTGGGCGTTGGCGACCAGCGCCACCACCGCGCCGCCGATCATGAAGGCGAGCCCGGCCCCCACCGCCGAGCCGAGGCCGAAGATGCCCATCGCCAGGCCGAGTCGGCGGCGCGGGAAACTGTCGTTGATGATCGAATAGGCGGCGGGCGAGAGCACCGCCTCTCCGACACCGACGCCCATCCGCGCGACGAACAGCCCGGCGAAGCTGGTCGCCCAGCCGCAGGCCATCGTCATCACGCTCCACATGGCGATCCCGGCCGCGATCGCGCGCCCGCGATGGACGCGATCGACCAGGCGCCCGATCGGGATCGCGGCGATGGTGAAGAACAGCGCGAAGGCCAGCCCCTGCAGCAGGCTGATCTGGGTGTCGGTGATGTCCAGGTCGCGCTTGATGCTCTCGACCAGCAGCCCGATGATCATCCGGTCGACGAACGACAGGATGTACGCCGCGAACAAGGCGGCGAGCGTCAGCCAGGCGAGAACGGGGGCGGGACGCGTGCCGGCACCGGCGCGGTCCGGATCAGAAATCCTCCCCCACTCCCATCGCCTCGAGCAGTTCGGCGCGGTCGTAATACTCGCGCCACACCTTCACCTTGCCGCCCTCGATCTCCAGCACGCCGACCACGGGCACGGACCCGGCGTGCCCCTTGAAGGTGAAGTTGTCGGTGCGTTCCAGGAACACCGTGTCGCCGACCACGGCGATGGTGCGCGGCTTGATCTCCATGTGGGTCGCGTTGTCGACCAGGAACTTGATCCGGGGCCGGATGGTCTCGCGGCCCACGATCGGGTCGATCATCATCGAATGCAGCACGCCGTCCTCGGTGAAGAGGTCGGCGATCCGGTCGCCGTCGCGCGCGTTCCACGCGGCGATCATCTCCTCGACGACGGCGATATTGGGATTCTCGCTCACGGCCTTCTCCTGCGTCGCCGGAGCGGCGGCGATGGCGGCCGCCAGAGGGACCGCCGCGGCCACCGCCAGCCCCATCCACTTGCCGCCCATCGCACCCTCCAGGTATTGTTATGAAAGTAACTTGTGAAGCCCAGTTTGATCCACGTCAAGGCAGCTTCGACCAAACTTGCGTTATCGGACCAACTCGGGGTATGACGATGGCGTGTCTCTGTGTCTCCGAGGACCGCGATTCCCATGCAAGTCGAAACACTTCCGCCGATCCGCACGACCCTGAAGCCGTCGAACCATCCGTATCTCAACGGCGCCTGGACTCCGCAGCACCAGGAGGTGAACGCGACCGAGCTCGACGTGATCGAAGGGGCGATCCCGACCGACATCGACGGCATCTACCTGCGCAACACCGAGAACCAAATCCATCAGCCGCTGGGCCGCCATCACCCCTTCGACGGCGACGGGATGCTGCACCAGATCAGCTTCCGGGACGGCGTGGCCACCTATCGCAACCGCTTCATCCGCACGCGCTGTTTCCAGGCCGAACAGGATGCCGGCGGGTCCCTCTGGGGCGGTCTGGCGGACATGCCCGACGTGTCGCGGCGGCCGGGGTTCGGCGCGCATGGCGGGCTCAAGGATTCCGCGTCGACCGACGTGATCGTCCATGCGGGCAAAGCGATCGCGACCTTCTATCAGTGCGGCGAAGGCTATGTCGTGGATCCGGAGACGCTCGAGACCGAGGGGGTCGCGCCGTGGGTGCCCCTCGACGGGATCTCTGCCCATCCGAAGGTCGACGAGGCGACCGGCGAACTGCTGTTCTTCAACTACAGCAAGCACGCGCCCTACATGCATTACGGCGTGGTCGACGCGGCGGGCCGGCGGACCCACTACATCCCGGTCCCGCTGCCGGGACCGCGACTGCCGCACGACATGATCTTCTCGGAGAACTGGTCGATCCTGAACGACATGCCGGTGTTCTGGGACGAGGAGCTGCTCGAGAGCCGCAATATGCATGCCGTCCGGTTGCACAAGGATCTGCCGGCGCGGTTCGCGCTGATCCCGCGCCATGGTGCGACCGAGGACATCCGGTGGTTCGAAGCGTCGCCGACCTACGTGCTGCACTTCCTCAACGCCTATGAGGAGGGCGACGAGGTGATCGTCGACGGCTATTTCCAGGAGAACCCGACTCCCCGGCCCGCGCCCGACGCGGGCGAGCACGGGCACATGATGGCGTATCTCGACGGACACGCGATGCGCACCCGGCTGCACCGCTGGCGCTTCAACCTGGCCGACGGGACGACGACGGAGGAACGGCTCGACGACCGCACGGTCGAGTTCGGGATGATCAACCAGACGTTCGCCGGCAGGAAATACCGCTATGCCTACTCGACCGTCGCCAAGCCCGGCTGGTTCCTGTTCGAGGGGTTCGTGAAGCACGATCTGGACACCGGCGAGGCGATCGAGCTGACACTCGAGCGCGGCCAGTACGCCTCGGAGGCGCCGTTCGCGCCGCGCATCGGGGCCACGGACGAGGACGACGGTTATCTGGTGAGCTTCATCATCGACGAGAATCGCGGCACGTCGGAGTGCATCCTGATCGACGCGAAAAAATTCGCGGATGGGCCCGTATGCCGAATCGCCCTGCCCCACAAACTGTCGAGCGGGACGCACGCCCACTGGGTCGATCGCCCGACGCTCGACGCCGCGAGGGCGGCGCGGGTCGCGGCGGCGGGGATGACCTGAGCTAGAGCCGGTCCAGCACCATGGCGCGCAGTTCGCCGCGCACCACCTTGTTCATCGGATTGCGCGGCAGCCGCTCGACCACGACGAGCCGCTGGGGACGCTTGAAGATCGCGACGTCCCGCGCGGCGAGCCAGTCGGTCACGTCGGAGAGTTCGGGCGTGGCACCCGGCGCCCCGACCACCGCGACCGCGATCCGCTCGCCCAGGACCTCGTCGGGGATGCCGACCGTCGCGGCCTCCGCCACGTTGGGCAGCCCCACGAGCAGATCGTCGATCTCGGCGGGCGACACGTTGATCCCGCCGCGCACGATGATCTCCTTCGATCGACCCACGAAGCGGTAGAACTGGTCGCGGTCGCCCGCGATCTCGAACAGGTCGCCCGTCCGGAAGAAACCCTGGTCGTCGAACGCCGCTGCGGTAAGTTCGGGCGAGCGCCAATATCCGCTGAAGGTGGCGCCGCCGGCGATGCGGAGTTCGCCCGGCTGTCCCGGCCCGGTGATCTCGGCGTCCGCGTCGTCCACCAATCGCGTGCGGATCACGCGGTGGATGAGGCCGGGCCAGTCCTGACCTTCGGCCCCCAAGCGCGGGAAGAAGCGCGCGCGGTCGGCGCGGTCCGGCACGGTGTGCTCGCTCGAGAACAGGCTCGCCCCCTCGTTCGATCCGAAGATGTTGGTGACCGCGATCCCGCGCTCCGCCCAGCCCTCGATCAGCCAGGGCGACAGCGGCGCCGACCCCGATCCGACCGCGCGCAGGCTGGTGAGGTCGACCCCGGCCATCAGCCGCGGCTGTTTGAGCAAGGCGGTCAGCACCGCGGGCGGCGCGATCGTGTAGCTGACGCGCTCGGCCTCGATCTGCGCCAGGAAGACGCCGAGGTCGAAGGGATGGTGCAGCACCAGCTTCGTCGCGAGCCGCAGCCACGGCATGACCAGCCCGCCGATCGAGCCGATGTTCACGAGCGGAAACGGATTGAGCAGCACGTCGCCCGCGACCATGCCGGTCCCCTCGATCACCATATCGGCATTGAGGGTCCAGTGGTTGTGGTCGCGCGGCACGCCCTTGGGCCGCGCCTCGGTGCCCGATGTCCAGCAGATCGTCAGGACCTCGCCGCCGACGGCGGAGGGGGCCGTCGCGACGACGGCGGGGGCGGCCACATCGGAGCGCAGGTCATCGAACAGCAGCACGCTCAGACCCGGCCGATCCGCCGCCAGCGCACCTGCCATGCTGGCGTGATCGAACCCGCCAAAGCGCGGCAGCGTGACGAAGGCGCGTGGAGTGGTCCGATCCAGGATATGGCCGAGCTCGTGCGCGCGATAGGGCATCGCCACCGGCGACAGGATGAGACCCAACCGCGCGCAGGCGAGGAACAGCAGCACGGCATCGGTCGTGTTGGGAAGCTGCGCGACCACGACATCGTCCTTGCCCAGACCCCGCCCGGCCAGCGCGGCGGCGAGCGAGTCGACCCGCTCGCCGACCTGCCGCCAGCTCAGCCGCTCGGGCGCGCGTCCATCGAGCGTCGCCCGGTTGACGGGATCAACCAGGGCCTCCGCGTCGCCGCCGCGCTCGATGGCGTGACGCAGCACGGAGTCGACGCCGTCGCCGCTCCACCAGCCACGCTCCTCATAGTCGCGCACCCGCGCCTCGGGGGTCAGGAACATGGGCCGTCATCCTCTCGTCTAGTGACTTTCATAAATGTACTGACACGGCGCGGCAAGTTGGCTAGCCACGGTCGCGACCAAGGAGGGGCGAATGGCGCGTGTCATCCAGTGGGCGACGGGATCGATGGGCAGGACGGCGTTGCGCCGGATCATCGACGCGCCCGCCCACGATCTGGTCGGCGCGTACGTCTATGGCGCGAAGAAGGCGGGCCGCGACGCGGGCGCGCTCGCCCGGCGCGCGGACATCGGGGTGACGGCGACGAACGATCGAGGCGCGATCCTGGCGCTCGACGCCGACATCGTGCTGCACACCCCCCGGATCACCCTGCCCTATGACGGCTTGGTCGATGATGTCGTGGCACTGCTCGAGTCCGGCAAGAACGTGGTGTCGACGGCGGGCTTCCACTGGCCGGACGCGCACGGCGAGGCTTATGCCGCCCGGCTGCGCGAAGCCGCCGAGCGCGGTGGCGCGACGCTGGCCGGCGTGGGCGTCAATCCGGGGCTGATCGTCGAACGCATCGCGCTCGCGGCGACCGCGATGAGCCACGAGCTCACCCGCGTGTCGGTGTTCGAGACGGTCGATGCGTCGAACATGCGGAGCCCCGACTTCGTGTTCGGGCTGATGGGCCTCGACACCGATCCGGCCGAGCGCGACATCCGCGAGGGGCCGCTCGCGACGCTCTATGGCGCGCTGTTCTCGGAGGTGCTGCACTTCGCCGCCGCCGAGCTCGGAACGCGGGTGACGCGGATCGACCCCGATCACCGGCTGACGCTCGCGCCGCGCGAACTCGCGACCGCCGCCGGGCCGATCCGCCAAGGCCATGTCGCCGCGACCGAGTGGCGATGGACGGCGCGCACCGCCGCCGGGCCGGAGCTGTTGCTGTCGATCCTGTGGACCGCCGACCCGACGCTGCACGGCGGGGACCGGCTCGGGCACTGGACGATCGCGATCGACGGGCGGCCGACGATCCGGATGACCCTCGACATCGAAGAGGCCGATCCGGCTCTGCCGCCCGCGCGCGCGCTGACCGACGCCGTCGTCGCGGTCGCCGTCAACGCGATCCCGGACGTCATCGCCGCGCCGCCCGGCCTGTTCGCCTATCATCCGCCGAGCGCGTGGCGCGCGCCGGCATGACCGTGTTCCTGCACGACGCGGTCCGCACTCCGCGCGGCAAGGCCAAGCCGGACGGCGCGCTGGCGGGCGAGACGCCGCACGGGCTGGTGGCGCAACTGGTCGACGCGATCGCCCGGCGCGGCCACGATCCGCGCGCGGCCGACCTGCTGACGCTGGGCTGTGTCGGGCAGGTCGGCGCGCAGGGCGGGCACATCGGCATGGTCGCGAAACTCGCCGCCGGGCTGCGCGACGGGACGGTCGTCCACACGCTCAACAACTTCTGCGCGTCGGGCCTGACGGCGATCGGACAGGCGGCGAACGCGATTGTGGCGGGGCAGGCCGACAGCGCGCTGGCCGGGGGCGTCGAGATGATGTCGCGCGTGCCGTTCATGGCCGACGCGGCCGAGTATTACGAGGCGACGGAGTTCGACCCGTCGCGACGCTACATCCCGGTGGGGCTCGCGGCCGACCTGCTCGCGGAACGGGAGGGGCTGACGCGCGCGGAACTCGACGCCTGCGCCGAACGCTCGCAACGGCTGGCCGCGGCGGCCGAACGGAACCCGGCCTGGAACGCGAGCCGGATCCCCGTCGGCGGGTTGACGCATGAGGAAGCGGTTCGGGAGATCGATGCGGAGCGGCTGGCGGCGCTGCCGACCGCATTCGCCGACTGGGGCGCGCGCTATGCCGCCGCGCTGGATGCTCCTGCCGTCCACCATCTGACCGTGGCGCACGCCCCGCCGATGGTCGACGGTGCCGCGCTCGCGCTGCTGAGCGCCAGTCCTCAGGGCGCACGGGCGCGCATCCGGGGCTTCGCCGAGGCCGGGGGCGATCCGCGCGAGTCGCTGACCGCCGGCTTCACCGCTATGGACGCTGCGCTCGCACGGGCCGGCGTGACGCTCGCCGACATGGATCGGATCGAGTTCATGGAGGCGTTCGCGGTGGTGATCGCGAAGTTCCTGCGCGACTGGCCGGTCGATCCGGGGCGGGTCAACGTGTCGGGGGGGCATCTGGCGAAGGGGCACCCGATGGGCGCGACCGGCGCGATCCTGACCTCGACCCTGCTGGACGTGCTCGACGAATGCGGCGGGACGCTCGGGCTGGTCGTGGCCACCGGCGCGCAGGGGGTGGGCGCGGCGATGGTGGTGGAGAGGATCGCGTGACGCATCCCCTGCTCCGCACCCTGCGGCTGCCGGTGGTCGCGGCGCCGATGTTCCTGGTCTCCGGTCCCGAGATGGTGATCGCGGCGGCGCGGAGCGGCATCGTCGGTGCCTTCCCCACCCCCAACTGCCGCACCTCGGAGCAGCTCGACGAGTGGATGACCCGGATCGCCGCGCAGACCATGGACGCGCCCGGTCTCTGGGCGGCGAACCTGGTCACCCATTCGTCCAACTCCCGGCTCACAGACGACCTGGCGCTGGTCGCCAGGCACCGGCCGCCGATCGTCATCACCGCATTGGGCAGCCCGGCCCCCGCGATCGCGACGGTCCACGGCTATGGCGGCATCGTGCTGGCCGACGTGGTCGACGAGCGGCTCGCGCGAAAGGCCGCCGCGGCGGGGGCCGACGGGCTGGTCGCCGTGGCGAGCGGCGCCGGCGGCCACACCGGCAGCCTGTCGCCGTTCGCGTTCGTGTCGGTCCTGCGCGGCTTCTTCGATGGGATCGTCTGCGTCGGCGGCGGCCTGGCCGACGGCGCGGCGGTCGCGGGCGCGGTCGCGGCGGGGGCCGACCTGGTCTATATGGGCACTCGCTTCCTGGCCGCCGAGGAGAGCCTGGCGGCCGACGGCTACAAGCGGATGGTGATCGCGGCGAAGGCCGACGATCTGGTGGTCAGCCCGGCGATCACCGGCACGGCCGCGTCCTGGCTGAAGCCGTCGCTCGCCGCCGCCGGCTACGACGTGGACGATCTCGGCCAGCCGCCGTCGCGCGACTATGGCGGCGACCCGGCGGCGAAATGGCGCGACCTGTGGGCGGCGGGGCAGGGGCTGCACGCGGTGACCGCGATCGAGCCGGTCGCGCGCATCGTCCACGCCCTCGACACCGGCTGGCGCGCCGCCCGCGCGCGGCTCGCATCCTTCCAAGGGAGAGAGACATGACGCCTCAAGAGATCGAAGCCTTCGCGCGGCGGTTCGTCGACGCGGTCCAGGCCGGCGATGTGGAGACCATGCGCGCGTGCTACGCGCCGGGCGCGAAGATCTGGCACAACACCGACGGGATCGAGCAGACGATCGACGACAATGTGAAGGTGCTGGAATGGTTCGTCCGCACGCTGCCCGACCGCGCCTACACCGTGCTGCGGCGCGAAGCGCTGCCCGACGGGTTCGTCCAGCAGCACATACTGTCGGCGACGCTGCCCGACGGCACGCCCTGGTCGATGGACGCCTGCGTGGTTGTGCGCATGGCGGACGGACGCATCACCCGGCTGGACGAGTATATCGACAGCGCGGCGGGCGCGAAACTGCGGCCGTTCGGGCGGTAGGTCCCGCCTGTGGGCGGGATCGTCACGCCCGTCGCGGCGGCCATGGGACGAAGCCCGACGTGCGCGCGACATAGGCCGCATAGTCGGGCTTCGTCCGCCGCATCCGGCCCTCGACGGTCGGCGCGCCCGACCATTTCATCAGCGTCCAGGTGAGCAGCAGCGGACCCGGCAGCGACCACAATCCGACCGGCGTCTCGGCCGCGATCAGGAACATCCCCCACCACGCGCAGGCGTCGCCGAAATAGTTCGGGTGGCGCGTGAAGCGCCACAGCCCGCGGTCCATCACCCGGCCGGCGTTGTCCGGATCGGCCTTGAACCGGACGAGCTGCAGGTCGCCGACCGTCTCGAACGCGATCCCGAACAGGCTGAGCGCGGCGCCGATCGCCGCCAGCGCGCCCAGCGGCGGCGACGCCGCCACCTGGCCGAGCTGGACCGGCAGGCAGACGACGAACAGCAGCGGCGCCTGGGTGGCGAAGACCAGCAGCGCCGACGCCTTGGCGAAACCCCACCCGCGCTGCGCCTCCGCCTTGCCGAGGAGCGCGGCGTAGCGCCGGTCGGTTCCATGGCTGCGCCAGCGCCAGATCATGTAGCCGCCCAGCCGGAGGCCCCAAAGCGCGCAGAGCGACAGCAGCAACCCCTTGCGCTGCGGCTCGCCGGACGACAGCGCGAAGCTGCTGATCGCCATGACGACCATGCCGAACGCCCAGACGCTGTCGACCGGGGTGACGTCGCGCGTCTTCAGGCAGATCGCCCAGAGGATCGCGAAACAGGCCGCCAGGATCACGGCGTTGGTCGCGAGCAGCGTCCAGACTTCCATCGCGCCTCTCTCCTTGAAGTCGCCCCGACCGTGTGGGGCGGATGGTTACAACACGCGCACACCCTCGCCGGGAGGATCGGCGAACAGGGCGTCCAGGTCCGCCGTCCGGTGATCGAGCACCGCGCGGCGATTGATCGTGCCCTTGTCCGAGATCTCGTGCGCATCGACTGTGGGGGGGGTGGTCAGCACCCGCACCCGCCGGATCGTCGCCGAGCGGCCGCGTTGCCCGCCGTTGAACTCTGCCAACTTGCCGGCGATCGCGTCCAAAGTCGCGCCCGGTTTCGGCCAGACCAGCAGCCCCAGACAGGGGCGGTCGTCGTCCGCCAGCACCAACTCAGACACCTCGCCGGACAGCGCCTTCAGCAACGCCTCGCGCAGCTGGCCGCCATAGACCCACGTGCCGTTCGACAGCTTGAACTCCTCCGCCATCCGCCCGGCGAACGCCAGACCCCGGCCCGGATCGGCGCGGTCGTGGAACACCGCCAGATCGCCGGTCCGGTAGTAGCCCTCGTCGTCGAAGGCGGCGGCGGTCCGGTCGGGATCGTCCAGATAGCCCTTCATCAGCATCGGTCCGCGCATCCGCACCTCGTACCGTTCGCCGTTCGGGACCAGCTTCAGTTCGACGCCGGGGCCGGGCAGGCCGATCCCGACCCTGTCGGTCTCGAAATGGATCGCGCAGCAGCCCGACACGGTCTCGGTCATGCCATAGCCCGTCGTCATGTGGACCCGGTGGCCCGTGGCGGCGACGGCGTGCCGCTGCAGGCGGTCGTAGACGTGCTGCGGCAGCCCCGCGCCGCCATAGAGCATCAGCCGCATCCGGGCGAAGAAGGTGTCGCGCAGCCGCCGGTCGGCGTCCATCGCGTCGACCAGCATCGCATAGCCGAGCGGCACGTTGTTGAAGTATGGAACGCTCGTCTCGCGCAAATTGGCGAGACTGGTCTCGAAGAGGCCGGGCGCGGGTTTGCCCGCGTCGATGTGGAGGGTCCCGCCGAGCATCAGGCCGGCGCGCAGGACCGAAGCGCCGGCGGCGTGATGCCACGGCAGCCAGTCGAGCATCGCATCGTCCCAGCCCGCCGCGCGCCCGATCAGGCCCATGCCCTGCGCGGTGTTGGCGGCGAGCGCGGACAGGGAGTGCTCGACCACCTTGGGCAGCCCCGTCGATCCGGAGGTCATCATGTACTGCGCCGTCGCCTGCGGATCGACGGCCGCGATCGCCCGGGCGACCGCGTCGGTCGGCTCCGTCGCGATCACCTCATCGAAGGAAACCGCGTCCGCTCCGAACACCGCGGGGTCGGGGGACACGACCCTTGCGTCGCTCCCGATCGCGCTCAGCGCCGTGGCACAGGAGGGCTTGGGATCGGCGAAGATCGCCGCCGGGCGCGTCTTGGCGAAGACGTGGCGCAGCCGTGCGTGATCGCCGCCCGCCGTTCCATAGGCCGGGCTGACCGGACACAGGATCGTGCCCGTCGCGAAGGCGGCGAAGCTCATCACCGCGACCGCGACGCTGTTCTCCGCCATCAGCACCAGCACCGACCCATGCGGCAGCGTGTCGAGCAGCCATTGCGCGGCCCCCCTCACCTGCCGCGCCAGCCCTGCGAAGCTGGTGTACGCCCACTCGCCGTCGGCACCACGCTCGGCGAGCGCGGGTTCGTCGCTCCTGCGTTCCGCCATGCGCAGGAACGCGCGCGCCAGATTGGCGTCGATCGGCTCGAACGGATGATTGGTCGTCAGCCGGATTGTGCCGTCGGGATCCTGCCGGACGTCGAGGTCGACGCTCAGGAACTCGGCGTGGCGGAAGGGCGCGGCCCGCCAGTCGTCGTCGGGTGCGGCCGCTCCTGCGGTCACGACTGGGCGGGCCGCGCGATCAGCTCCTTCACCTGATCGCTCCAGCCGCCGCCCGCCTTCTGCGCCTCGATCACGCCTCGATCGACATAGTCGCGCCAGCCCGAGATCCTGTCGCCGCGAAACTCGATCACCCCCGAATAGGGCGCGGCGATGTCGATCCCGTCCGTGGTGGTGTATTCGTCCACGCCCTCGACGAACAGCCGGTCGGCGGTCTCGGCATGATGGAAGATGCGCCAGCGGACCTCGCCGATGTTCGCGCCGAAGGCGGTCACGAAGGCGCGCGCCTCCGCCTTGCCCCGGGCGGGTGGGGCGATCGCGGCGGCGTAGTGCCACACGATGTCGTCGGTCATGGCGGCGAACACCGCCTCGACGTCCTTGCGCTTCCACGCGTCGATCACGGCCTGGAACTGCTGCATGCGGGTCACGGGTCTGGTCCTTGCTGACAGGGGGAGGGGCAACAGCGCGGCCACCGCCAGGAAGGTGCGGCGGCCGATCACGCCACGCCGCCGCGTTCCACGACGAAGCTGACGGTGGTGGTGGTCGATCCGCCGATGTTGAGCGTCTGGACGCGTTCGGCGCCCTCGACCTGATAGTCGCCCGCGGTTCCGGTGACCTGCTTGTGGGCGTCGAGCAGCATCCGGACCCCGGTCGCGCCGACCGGGTGCCCCATGCCGATCAGCCCTCCCGATGGATTGACCGGGCAGGCGCCGCCCATGTCGATCATCCCCTCCTCGATCGCCTTCCAGCTTTCGCCGGGCGCGGTGAGGCCGAGATGGTCGATCGCCATGTATTCGGTCGCGGTGAAGCAGTCGTGCGTCTCGACGGCGTCGATTCCGGCGAGATCGACGCCCGCGCGATCGCGCGCGTCCTCGATCGCGCGCCGCACCTGGGGGAAGACGTAGGGCTGCCCCTCGCTCGCGTCGATCTTCGCCCGATAGCTGATCGGGGCGGAGCGGTGGCCCCAACCCGCGATCCGGGACAGCGAGGACACCGGCACCCCGCGCCCGCCCGCCCAGTCGGCCGCCCAGTCGTCGGACGCCAGGAACACGACCGCCGCGCCGTCGCTGACCTGCCCGCAATCCATCTTGCGGGTGCGGCCCTCGATCACCGGATTGGCCTCGTCGTCGGCGGTGAAGCTCTTGTCGGTGAAGGTGTATTTGCGGGTCTGCGCGTTGGGATTGCGCTTCGCGTTGCCGAAATTGACCTCGGCGATGCGCAGCAGGTGCCGGTAGTCCAGGCCGTAGCGGCGGTCGTACTCCTCGGCCAGGTCGCTGAACGCGCGCGGCCAGGGGAAGACCGCGTCCTGCAGCTCGTGACCCTTGAAGATCGCCGCGCCGAGATGGTCGGCCGCGGTCTGCCCGGGAACGTTGCGCATCAGTTCGATGCCCAGCACGCAGGCGGTGTCGTAGCGCCCGGCCTCGATCTCCGCGGTCGCGGCGAGGATCGCCACGCTGCCGCTGGCGCAGGCCGCCTCGTGCCGCGCCGTGGGCAGGCCGTCCAGCTCGGGATGGACCTGCCCGAAAAAGCCGCCGAGCAGCCCTTGGCCCGCAAAGAGGTCGGCGACGAAATTGCCGACATGGCCAGTCTGGATGTCACCTGGTTGCAAGCCGGTCTCCTCCAACCCGGCGTTCAACGCCTCGGCGAAGGCACCCGCCAGATCGAGGCCCTCTCGCGCCCAGTTGCGCGAGAAATCGCTCTGCCAACCGCCCAAGATCGTGACCACGCGGCGCCGTCCTCCTGCTCGAGAGAGGACATTAGGTTCGTTTATGCAAGCTGTCTATATCCTCCTCGGATTGGTCCTTCGCTATGGCGGCTCCCGATTCGGTTCTGCTCACCTGGCTGGAGCATTGCAGTGGACCATTTTTCGCCACGTATACAGTGGCTCCGAGTTGCTTGGGCTGCCGAATTTGTTAGCAGTATTAGCAGTAACTGTTCAATTCTGTTGACATCCTATCGATGAAGGAGAAATTATTGTGTTCTGAACACCAATCGCCCTCTCTTCTAGCAGCAGAAGCTCTCTTGAGGCATGGAGGTGCAATGATCGCCCATTGTTCTCCCCCGGTGCGGTTGTTCGCCCGCTACCCTGCTTCGGGCCTTGCGAAGACCAGGCTGATCCCGCTGGTCGGTGCCGAGGGAGCCGCCGAGGTGCATCGAAGGCTGGTCGAGCGCACCGTCGCCATCGTCCGTGCGGCCGGCTTGGCTTTGGTGGTGCACATGACGGGCGGCTCTCCGGCGCTGTTCAAGAGCTGGCTCGGCGACGTTCCACTGGTGGATCAGGGGGAGGGCGATCTGGGCGATAGGCTGGCGCGGGTTCCGGCGCCCGCCATTCTCCTGGGCGCGGACATACCGGGGCTGACGCCGCATCACCTTCAAGCGGCCGTCCTGGCACTCCGGCGCCAGCCCGTCGCGATCGGCCCCGCCACCGACGGCGGCTATTACCTGCTCGGCTATCGCTCGCCGGTGCCGTTCCTGTTCGACGACATGCCGTGGGGCACCGACGCGGTCTTCATCGAGACGGTGCGACGACTCGATGAACGCAGCGTCCCCTATCAGATGCTGGACCCGCTGGACGATTGCGACCGACCGGAGGATCTGGCACGCTGGCCGGAGCTGATCCCATGAGCGACGTGGCCTTGGTAATCCCGATGCTGGACGAGGCGGCGGCCTTGCCGCGGCTGATCCGGGTGCTCGCCGCGCTCGATCCCGCGCCCGCCGAGATCGTTGCAGTCGACGGTGGCAGCACGGACGACAGCGTGGCGTTGGCCGAAGCGGCCGGCTGGACCGTGCTGACGAGCCGTCGCGGCCGATCGGTTCAGATCAACGCGGGCGTGGCGGCGACGGCCCGCCCAATCGTATGCGTGCTCCACGCCGACACGATTCCGCCGGACGACGCCGTGGCGGTGATCGAGCGCACGATGGCCGATGGCCGCACCGCGCTCGCCGGATTCACTCCGCTCCTGACAGGCCCGGACGGCACCCGCTGGGGCACGAGCGCGCACAACTGGATCAAGACCTGGTATGCGCCGCTGTTGCTGCGCCCCCACCTGTTCGCGCGCGGCGTGCGCCTGCTGTTCGGCGACCATGCGATGTTCTTCCGCCGCGCCGACTTCCTGGCGGTGGGCGGCTGCGACGAGCGCACGCTGGTGATGGAGGAGGCCGACCTGTGCATCAAGCTGGCCGGACACGGCCGGGTGCGGCTGATCGGGCGGACGGTGCAGACGTCGGATCGCCGCGTCGCCGCCTGGGGGCCGCTCAAGGCCAACTGGATCTACTTCAAGTGCGGGATGATGTGGGCGTTCGGCGCGCGCGAGCGGCTGGGCCGCCATTATCCCGACGTGCGCTAGGAGCGCGGCAGGAACCCCGCATCAAGGCCATGGCCGATCAGCCGATCGAGGAAGGCGCCGTCCGTTGGCGGACAGCGGTGGCCCGACAGCGCGGCCAGACGCTCCGCCACGAAGCGGGGATCGCGCGCGAAGTAGCTCGCATAGACGCCGGCCGCCCGAAGCCACACCCGCCGCTCGCGCTGGGGCAGCGCCGCCGGATCGAACAGGTCCGCCGGCACCAGCTCGGGCACCGCGAAATGGGGGCGGCGCGCGATGGCGTCCCGGAAGGTCGCCACCGGCACGGGCGCGGCGGCGGTCAGGTGGACGATTGAGCCCGCCGCCGCCTCCATCCGGGCGGCCAGATTGACCAGCCCGCCCGCCACGTGGTCGATCGGAACGAGGTCGAGGGTCGCGTGCGCGGCGACGGGCAGCCGTCGCACCAACCCCTGCGCGATCAGCCGGAACACGACGTAAATCGTGTCGAAGGACCGGATCGCGCCCGTCGCGTGCTCCCCCACCACGATCGAGGGTCGCGCGATGGCCCAGCGCACGCCGCTGGCGACCACCACCGCCTCGGCCGCCGCCTTGCTGCGCTCATAGCCGTTGGCGAAGTCCACCCCTGACCGAACCCGCGCCTCCGGCACCAGGCCGTCGGCCCGGCCGCAAACATAGGCCGTGCTGACGTGCAGAAGGTCGCATCCGCCCGCTCGTGCGAGCGCCGCGACGTTGGCGGTGCCGCCGATATTCACCCGGTCATAGTCGGCGTCCGTCATGTCGAAGCGCACGCTGGCGGCACAGTGGACGACCAGATCGTGGGCGTGCGCCACCCTGGCATGGGTCGCCTCGTCCCATCCCAGCCGCACCGCCGCCACATCGCCGCGCACGGTGCCCGCCAGAGGCACGGCCGCGCCGTCATTGCCGCGCACGTCGGCGGTCCGATGCACGAGCGCCGTCACCCGGTGTCCCGCCGCCACCAGCCGGCGGGCGACCTCTCCGCCGATCAATCCGGACGCGCCGGTCAACAGAATGTTCAGCGCGGCATCCTCGTCTCTCGTGTACGCCCGCCGCCGTGACAGGCGCACCGCCCGCGTGGCAAGGTCGCCGCCGTACTCAGGAGCACGCTTGACCGATCCGCGATCCCGGGAAGCCCCGGCCCCCACGTCCTCTCCGTTCGGGATCGCCGACGCCCGGCCGCTCGACCGCGCCAAGTTCCGCGATCCCCACATGACCGCCGGGGGCGAGGCGCGCGCCCAAGTCGCGCTGCGCGAGCTCGACACGTTGTGGCTGAACACGGGCACGCTGTGCAATCTGCAGTGCAAGACCTGCTACATCGAAAGCAGCCCGGTGAACGACGCGCTGATCTATTTGAGCCACGAGGAGGCCGCTCGCTTCCTCGACGAGATCGCCGCATCCGGGCAGGTGGTGCGCGAGATCGGCTTCACCGGCGGCGAGCCCTTCCTGAACCCCGAGCTCCCGGCCATGCTGTCCGACGCGCTCGAGCGCGGACACGAAACGCTCGTGCTGACCAACGCCATGACGCCGATGCGCCACAAGCGAGCCGAACTGTCCGCGCTGAAGGCGCGGCACGGCGATCGGCTCACGCTGCGCGTCAGCCTGGACCACCACACGCGGGCGGTTCACGAAGCGGAGCGCGGGCCGCGCAGCTGGGAGCGGGCGCTGGCGGGGCTCCGATGGCTGTCGGACGAGGGCGTCTCGATCGCAGTGGCGGGCCGCCACCTGAGCGATGAACCGGACGCCGCGGCGCGCGCCGGCTACGCCCGGCTGTTCGCGGAGCGGAGCATCGCGATCGACGCCGCCGACCGCGCCCGGCTGGTGCTGTTCCCGGAGATGGACGCGGCGGCCGACGTGCCGGAGATCACGGCCGCCTGCTGGGGTATCCTGGGCAAGACGCCCGCCGACGTGATGTGTTCGAACAGCCGCATGGTGGTCCATCGGAAGGGGGAGCCGCACGCGCGCGTCGTCGCCTGCACGTTGCTGCCCTATGCCAAGGGCTTCGATCTGGGAGAGACCCTGGCGGAAGCGGCGCGGCCGGTGTCGCTCAACCACCCCCATTGCGCCCGCTTCTGCGTGCTCGGCGGGGCGAGCTGTTCGGGCTGACGGCGCGGGCGAGGCGCTATGTCCTCAGCACCCGGCCCGCCACGGCGTCCAGCCGGGCCAGCGCGGCCGGGTCGCGCGCCTCGGCAGCGGTGACGATCGCGTGGTCCAGCACCGTGTCGAGGGGCGAAGGCTCGCGCTCGACCGGCAGCGCGCGGGCGAATGCGGCGACCGTGTCGCGCGCCACCGCTCCGTTGGCGGTCATCTGCCCGATCACCTGCGCGACCTCGACGAACGCCGCCTCCTCGCGCCAGCAATCGTAGTCCGTCACCATGCCGACCAGGGCGTAGGGCAGCTCCGCCTCGCGCGCGAGGCGCGCCTCGGGCATGGCGGTCATGCCGATCACGTCCGCGCCCCACTGGCGGTAGAGCAGGCTTTCCGCGCGGGTCGAGAATTGCGGCCCTTCCATGGCGAGGTAGGTTCCACCCATCGCCACCCGACCGCCCGATCGCTCGACGGCCGCGGCGGCGAAAGCGGACAGGCGTGGGCAGACCGGCTGCGCCAGCGAGACATGAGCGACCATGCCGGTGCCGAAGAACGACGGCAAGCGGGCGGTCGTGCGGTCGATGAACTGATCCACGACGACGAAGCGGCCGGGGGCCAGCTCCTCGCGCAACGATCCGACCGAGGAGATGGCGAGGACGTCGGTGCAGCCGGCCCGCTTCAGCGCGTCGATGTTGGCGCGTGCGTTCACCTCGTGCGGGGGGATGGGGTGCCCACGTCCATGGCGCGGCAGGAAGACGAGGCGCGCTGACCCCAGCCGCCCGAACAGCAGCTCGTCCGATGGCGCGCCCCAGGGCGTGTCGATCGCCCGCCATTCCGCGTCGGCCAGCCCCTCCATGCCGTAGAGGCCGGAGCCGCCCAGGATGCCGATTGTCCACTCGGTCACGCGCTTCGCCCCCTGTCGGATCGTCAATGATCCTTTATATCATCGTCCCTGCGAGTGGCAGCTCTTTCAGCTGCGCAATTGCAGGTCGACGGTCCGCTCTACGGCCATCAGCTGTTGTGTCACCGCTGTGGCTTGGAACGGCGGCAGCACCCGACAGCGAAAGTTCACCACGCCAAAGAAGGCCAAACGACGCCTGAGCCTGGAGGAGATCACATGGCTCGGCACGGCGATGGCCGAGGCGGCCGGCGACCATGAGAACGCGACGGGCATCGGCGCTATCCGCGTGCTCCTGCTCACCGGCTTCCGGCGCATGGAAGGGTTGGGACTCAAGCGGTCGTGGGTCCGTGGCCGGGAGGGAGCAGTTTACTTTCCAGACACGAAGAGCGACTTCCAGATCCGCGTTATCGGCCGTTCGGCGGTCGAGACGATCAAGGCGCAGCCCGGCCGCAAGGGATCGGATTACGTCTTTCCAGCCGATGTGGGAGATGGTCACTTCATCGGCGTCGTGAGAGTTCTTCAGCGAGTCTGCAAACGCGCGAAGCTGACGGGCGTCACGCCGCATACGCTCCGTCATACCTTTGCCAGCGTCGCGGGCGATCTCGGTTTTTCCGAGCTGACCATCGCCGGCCTCCTCGGGCACGCGCCGCGCGGCATGACGCAGGACTACATCCACCTGGATGCCGCGCTGGTCGTCGCGGCGAATCAGGTTTCGGACGAGCTTGCGCGCGCACTTACTGCTCGACCCAGTGCGATTAGCCGCCGGTCGCGCCCTAGGATTGAACGGGCCGGCGTCGGCCTGCATGCGGCGGCCGCATGACCAGCGCAGAAATCGACGACTTCACCCCGCTCACGATCGGGGATTACGCGAGGCAGGCCCTTACGACCGACCAGGGCAGCGACGGCGGATCACTTGCTTTCCCGCTCCTCGGTCTTTTTGGCGAAACCGGAAGCCTCCTGAGCGAGGTCAAGAAGAAGCAGCGCGATCGCGCGTCCTACCTCGGCTACGCCAGCGCTGTCGTCGAGGAGCTCGACGACGTCCTCTGGTATTTATCCACCGTCGCCGCTCGCGGTGGGATCACGCTCGGCGACGTTTTCGCCAAGGCAACGCCAATCCCCCACAGCAAGGCGAACAGCAGCGGTGAAGTGCTGTCGTTCGCCGCACTGCAGCCGGAGATCATGACGCGCGCCGCCGAGCCCTCGGCGGCTTTCGAGCATACGTTGCTCAAGCTCGCGGGCGACGTAGGGCTGCTGATGATTGACCAGGAGGCAGGACGCCTCGTCGACGGTCCATCGCCGCTCGTCGAACGCTTGGCTGCGGTAACCCGCACCCTGATCCAGGCTGCTAACGAAGCTGGCGTCACTCTCGAGGCGGCGGCCGTCAAGAACCTCGCCAAAACGGCAGATCGCTGGCCGCGCGAGCGCGTCTATCCCGAACCGCTCGACGAGGGTGCCGAGCCCGAGGAGCGGCTTCCACGGCGGCTCACAATCGAGATCTCCGAGCGGCAGGTGCGCGGCCGAACCTACGTCTTCCAACGCTGCAACGGCATCAATATCGGTGATCGGTTGACCGACAACGCCATGACCGTCGACGACTACCGCTTCCACGACGTCTTTCACTACGCTTATGTCGCGGTGCTGAGCTGGTCGCCAGTCATCCGCGCGCTGTTTCGGCTCAAACGGAAATCCGATCCGACGATTGACGATGCACAGGACGGTGCGCGGGCCACCCTGATCGAGGAAGGCATTACGACCTGGATCTTCGGCCAGGCCGTCGAGCTCGACCTGTTCGCCAACATGCAACACGGTGATCTTCCGTTCGACCTGTTGAAGCACATCCGCCAGTTCGTCGCCGGCTACGAGGCCGAGCAGTGCCCACTTTGGCTTTGGGAAGAGGCCATCCTTCAAGGCTATGCGGCCTTCCGCTTCCTGCGTGAACATCGGCGCGGACGCGTACAGATCGACATGACCAGCCGTCACCTTTCTATTGAGCCCCTTTCGTGAAAACCCCACGCACCTTCGCCGACGCTCTCGCTGACACCCGCCTGCCCTCTGTCTTTAACCCCTATCGCGATTGCTGCCCGGTCCATGACCGAGCTGACGCTGCGCATCTGCGCAAGCGCAACCTGGTGCACTGCCTTGAAGCCGCGATCGAGGCGGAGGTAGATACGATCTGGATCGCACGCGATCTCGGCTACCGCGGCGGTCGCCGGACCGGCGTGCCCCTGACCGACGAGGTTCACCTGACCTCCGCGAGCACGCTGCTGGGGAGCATCACGCTTGATCGCGCCACGCATGGCCCCGTTGTCGCCGAGCGCACGGCCGCGATCGTATGGCGGGTCCTCGCGCGCGTCGGCGCACCGGTCGTGCTCTGGAATATCTTTCCTTTGCACCCCCACGAAGCCGACCATCCGCTCTCGAACCGCTGTCACTGCCGCGCCGAGCGCGACGTTACCTGGCCCTTCCTCCTAGCGCTGATCGAGATGATCGGGCCACGGCGGATCGTGGCAATCGGCCGTGACGCGAGTCTTGCGCTCGCGGGCATCGACATTCCGGTGATGACGGTCAGGCATCCGAGCTATGGCGGCCAAGCCGAGTTCATCGCTGGCGTCCACGCGATCTACGGCGTTCACGAGAACGTATCCGACCTCCCGCTGCTCGCCGTTCAGGCCGCCAACGGCGCCAGAGCCTGATCGAAACCGTCGAGCATCGCCGCGATCTCGGCTCGCCGCGCCCCGTCGGGCTGATCGATCTTCGCGTGCGTCGACACGACGGTCAGCGAACCAACCTTTAACCCGGTTTCGCGGCCGACAAACGCCATCAGTCTGCCGAGTCCGATCAGGTTGCCGAGCAGCTTCTCAATATAATAGTGGTTGCGGTACATCGCCGTCAGCAGGAGCGTGCGGGGAGTGCCCGGAACGACCTTGAAGCTCAAGAAGCTCAGGCACTGGCCGCCGTAGGGTGAGTTGTCGACGTCCTGGGCGGGATCGAACAGCGACAGCTCGAATTTGTTGAGTGCCCTCACCTGGTCGTTCCGCATCCGCTCGATGATGTTCCAGAGCTGGTTGGGCGGCTGACCCGCCGGAACGGGAGAAGCCACCATCCGCTCGAAGTAATAGCCCGACCAGCGGTCACCGCGCCTTACCTTCGGCAACACCTTCGTCTCGAATACATTGAAGAACGCCGGCGCGCCGTACCGGAGGTAGAGCGACGCCGGAAAGATGGTGTTGGCGACCGTCTCGATCGGCTTGGCACGAGCGGTAAGGAAGGTGTCAACCGACGCGATCCCCGGATGGATGACCGTGGCGTTCGCCGTAGGGTCGGCGACGTCGATAATGACGTATAGGCCTCGCGGCCGGGCGCAGCGTCGACACGGCGAACGGCTTCGCGCCAAGCGGTCGCGCAATCAGGCTGCGACGGGATAGGCGGATACATCGACGTCCTCCGTCAATTTCGCTGCCCCGAAGAGGCGCGGCGCAAGAAAGCCTTCGGTGAGCCAGCCATGTCCGGCAGCACCCAACTCGACCCCAGCTGTTACGGACCAGGATCGCGCACTCGCCATGGACGGTGCCATGCGCCACTGCGACCACCGCGTGACGCCGAGCCGGTTCCGGCGCGCTCGGCGTCCAGCATGGCGGCGGCGCTCCGCCACAGGAACTCTACTCGACCGACCGCAAGCCGATCGCGGAAGGGCTGCGCACCCTGCCGGGCGATTATGGCTCGTTGCCCAAGCCCGCGCTGCCCGCCGGTGTGCCGCCGCTCGGGCCGCCGTTGCCGGGCGATCTCGGCCGCCCGTTCCTGCGGGCACAGCAGGAGCAGGGCGCGCCCGTGGTGACCCCGACCGCGCCCGCTGGGCCGACGGCCGAGGAACAAGCCGCCGCCGCTGAGCGGGAAAGACTGCGCCAAGAAGCCGACGCGGCGCGACGCGGCGCATTGTTCGTCCAAGTGCGCCAGAAGAGTGACCAGCCTGCCGCCGAGACGGCGGTTGCTGGCCCGACGACGCCGCCCAGCCCGTTCGCGGCGCTGCCCGGCTCCGCCGAGAGCGCGCGGCTCGACGAGGCCGCAAGTCAGAACGGGCAGGATAAGAAATCGGCGTTCCTGAACGCGGCGACCGAGACCAAGATCTACGCATCGGGCCGGCTGCAGACGCCCGCCTCGCCGTTCCAGGTCATGGCAGGCACGATCATCCCGGCCGCCATGGTGCCAGGCTTGAACTCCGACCTGCCGGGCCAGACGATCGCGACCGTCACCGAGCCCGTCTACGATACGGTCACGGGCAAGTCGCTGCTGATCCCCCAAGGGTCGCGCCTGCTCGGGACCTACGATGCCCAGGTCTCCTACGGGCAGAGCCGGGTGCTGCTGGCCTCGACGCGGCTCATCATGCCCGACGGTTCCTCGATCGTGCTCGACCGGCTGCCGGGCGCGGACACGAAGGGGTTCGCCGGGCTTGAGGACGAGACCGACAATCACTGGGGCAAGCTGCTTGCCGGCGCGGCGCTTTCGACACTGCTCGGCGTCGGCGCCGAGCTCGGCTCGCAAAATAGCGGACTCGGTGGTACCGGCCAGCAGACGATGGTGGTCGCGACCTCGCGCAGCACTGAGGAGAGCGTCAACCAAGTCGGCCAGCAGGTCACGCGGCGCAACCTGAATGTCCAGCCGACCCTGACCGTGCGACCGGGTTTCCCGGTGCGGGTGATCGTCAACCAAGATCTCGTGCTGCGTCCCTACGGGGCCGCCGCGCGCCGCACGGGAGAATATCCTCGATGAATAAGCTAAGGTTGGGCCCGTTGCCGAAGACGGGGGTCGTCCGGCTCACGATCGCCCTCACAGCGCAGGTCAAGGCTGACCTTGACCGCTACGTCGAAGCCTACGTCGCCGTTTATGGCGAGCCGGTCGAAGCCGCGGCGCTTGTGCCGCACATGCTGGCCTCGTTCATGGACCGCGACCGTGGGTTCAGAAAGACCCGTCAGCCTGGCGACGCAAGACCAGGCTCGACGACATCTTCGTCGGCGTCGATCAAAGCGGCCACCTCGAGCACGAGCGACGCCGCTGGGGAGAGTTCCCCGGGGTGAAGCAACCACGTCACGAGTTCGGCATCGGGCTCGGCAATTGGGATGACTGCGACAGAGGTCGCGCCGTTGACGAACGACGCGGGCACGAGCGCGAGAGCGCGGCCGGTTGAGGCGAAGCTCACGGCCGTGTTCCAGTGCCGGACGCTCACCCGTTCCGGGGCGCGCATTCCGTGATGCCCGAGCAGCGCCTCAACCTGCGCGAGATAGCCGGGACAAATAGTCGACCGCGGCAATGCGAGGCTTTCCGCTGCAACCTCGGCCAGCGCCACCTTGTCGCGCTCGGCGAGCGGGTGGCCGAGCGATGTCACTAGCACCAAGGGTTTCGCCCACCCCCGCACCTGTAGCAAACCTCCGCGTTCCCGCCCATCAAGCGTCAGGGCAAGGTCTGCGCCGCAATCGCGAACGAGCCTTACGGCCTCCCCATGCGTGAGTTCGCGCACGTCAACCGCGAGCGGCGGTCGGTGATGCTCCAGCTCGAACAGCAGGCGTGTGAACGGCTCGCCCGCAAAGTCCTCGCCCAGGGCTAAGCGAACGCGTTCTGGACTGTCTTCGCATTCCGCGCGCAGCGACACCGCCGCAGCCTCCACCTCGCCCAGGATACGCCGGGCGTCGGCGAGGAACCGCGTTCCCGCTCGCGTCAGCCAGGTGCGCCGCGTCGTCCGGTGGAACAGCTTTGTCTCAAGCTCTGCTTCCAAATTCCGGACCGAGTGGCTGAGCGGCGACTGCTCCATGCCAAGCCGCTCAGCGGCTCGCGCGAAGTGAAGTTCCTCCGCTACTGCTATGAAGTGACGAAGATGACGAAGCTCCATCAAGGCAGTTCTGAGGGGAGCCATTTACACAACGGCGCTGCCGACGATATCTCGCCTGCAGAGTTTTCCAATGCTTCATTGCGCATTGATCACCCCGTAGCGGCCCGCTCGATGAGCCGAAGATCGTCATCAATGCCAAAATCAGGCAGCCTCCACTTGCCGAGCCGGACGATCACGAGCCCAGCCGGGGGCACGATGTAGATAGGTTGCCGGAGGGTTCCGCTCGCATAGAAGTCATCGGCGGCAAAGCCGGCGGCAAATTGTTGGCGGGCATACGGTTCGCCGCCGTCTTTGGCCCATAACCCGCGTCGTAGTCGGTTCCGTGGGCAAAAAAGACGATGCGCAGCGTGCCTTGGGCGAACATCTCGACATCAAACACGCCGTCCGGCCATTTGGAGCTCGGCGGAAGCGGCAAGAGCCTACCCGCCGCAGCCGGAGAGTACTGCGTAATTTGTTGGTAATCCGGCTGACCTGAACATAGGTCACCTGCCACCGCCCTTTGCGATGACTGAAGATATCTGTGAACCGAAAATGATCCTGAAATCGGCCCTCGCTGCTTGATCCGCAGATCGTGCCGTTGGCGGTTACGGCCACTCCCCCGCCGCCGAGCGTCACGAACTGTCGGTCGGTGATGACGAACGGCTCAAACTGCTTGCCAGGCTCTGAGAACGCAGCGAGAAAGCCTCGCGCCCTACCTTTTCGCCCGAGCCGCGGATATAGACCATGTTTTTGGCAAGCAGGTGATCCAGCATGGATCGATCCTTTCTATACTGCGCGCTGTCAAAGGCACGGCTGACGTGATCTACGGCGTACATGTCGGCAATGTTGCGAGCCTGGGCATTCGTGACAGCAAGCAACATAACGGCGGCTATCGCGCAGAGGTTCAGGAAATTGTTCCTTACAGAGCTCATGGGCTATGGACTTCGATCAAACTTGCCTATTTGGCGGCGGTTGCAGTGTGCTGGGAGTAGACGGCGACCCATCGCCCAGAGTCATAGTGCAAAAGATCAACTGACTGACTGCTGGCGTCGGTGTGTCTCACAATCGCCGTGGGTCCGAGGAGTCTGATGATAACGCTGCTGGCGAGTGGTTGCGCCTTCGAGCCCGGATGATCGGCAGCATAGCGCTTCGCGCTATCTATGATCTGCTGCTTTGTCCGAACCTCAGCTTTGGAACTGACCGAGACATAATCCGTATCAAGGAGCTCACCTCAAGCGACGGCATCGCCGCTCACGAAAGCCTCGCTCCAGCGCTGCTCCGCCATCCGAACGCCGGACTCATCCGCAAGCTCCTGATGGCGCGGCGCAGAATCGTCCAAGGGTGCGTCCTTCATCGCGAGCAACGGTCGGATATCGGCCCGCCAAATGTTGTACAGGCCGTTGTTCCAGGCACTCATCTCGGCGACTAGCTTTGTTGCATCGGCTTGATCGGATGGGCTGGCAACGGGCGCCATGCGTTCGCTTGAGAAATACAGCACACGACCATCGGGGCTTAACCGCGGCTCGGCATCAGACGTCCGGCTGTTCAGAGGTTCGCCAAGATACACTGGCGCCATCCATCCACTTGGCCCGCGATGAGCGATAAACAGGTCGATGTCCTTGTTGGCCCTGCGTCCGGACCCAAAGACGATATAAGATTGGTCCGGCGCTACAGCCGGATCGACATCTGTTGTCGATCCGTCACTGAACGGCAGGGGCTGCGGCGTCTCGTATCCGGTGCCAGATCGTGGCGCTCTAAACAATTGAAACCGACCCGTTTCAGCGGATGGCTTCATGAAGTAGAGCGTGCCGTCAGCTGCGATGCTCGGGGCATAGATAGAGCCGCCGTCATTGATCAGAGGAGACAAATGCTGCGGGCGACCCCAACCGCCCGCCTCGTGATTCACCCGCCACAGGTTACCCCCCTTACCCGGTTGCGATTGACCGTTCGATCTTCCATCGATTGGGGCACCTCCTGCTTTGACAGGTCGGTTCGAGACAAAGATCAGGTACGACCCGTCAGGCGCCATGGCCGGCTCCATGTCCAGCCATTGTCCCGAAAACGGGGCGACCTCCGGGCGCGACCAACCTCGGCGGACCCTACGAGCGGATAGGATGAAAGACGCCGCTGGGGTGCTCCGACCAAAATACAACTCGCGACCGTCCGGCGAGAAGGCCGGCGCAGAATCATGCGCTCCGCTCGAGATCACTCCCGGCGAGAAGATCTGCGGATCGATCGATGCTGAAACCGCCCCAGATGTGATCAAGGCGAGGAAAACTCCGAGCAGTTTCATGCGTTTCTCAGTCTATATCGAGCGAGGCTCTTGGAGTCACAAGCATAGGTGATCACCACAGTGGGTGGGAGCGTCGTCACAAGGCCTCCATCAACTCGACCCGGTTGTCGAACGGGTCAGCGACATAGCGGCGGTCGAAGCCGGCAAGGGGTTCGTCCTCGATCGGCGTGAAGCCGGCTGCGGTTAGACGTTGGATCAGCGAGGGAAGGTTCGAGACGGTGAAGGCGGGATGCGCTTTTATTGCCGGTCGGAAGTCGCGTTCAACGCCGAGATGCACCTTCAGCGCGTCCCGCTCGAACCAGCAGCCGCCGCGACTCGCAAGGTGCGGCGGCTTAACAACTTCTGGAATGCCCAGGATGCCCGCGTAAAATTCACGCGCGGCAGCTTCCTCCCCGCAAGGCATCGCAAGCTGCACGTGGTTGAGCGCTATGACCCCCATCATGACCTCCTGATGCACTCCCTGCTCATCGGCTCTCGGCATACTATCGGGTCGCCTCGCGCTGGTCCCGTTTGAGGAGCGCGAACGCCGAATCGGCCGGCGCGCCTCGCTGGTAAACCTGATCGATCCAGAGCATCGCCATCGGCTCCAGCAGGCGCGCCGTCTCGAGCGGCCCGCCGTCGAGCGCCTCAAAGCCGAGATCGCTCACCAGGCCCATGGCAACCTGCTTCGCCGACGCATGGTCGGAGGCAACAAACATGACGGGCTTTACTGGATACCCGGACGCGGCTGCCATCACATCGAAGCCGACCTGGTTCAGCGTCTTCACGACCAACGCTCCCGGAGCAAGACTTGCGACCTTCTCTCCCGCGCTCGTGTCGAACCCGAAATCAAGTTCCATCCCGCTCTCGCTGAATCGGATGGGGTTGGTGACGTCGATCAGCACTCGGCCTTGAAGATCGCCGCAGGCGGCTATGGCGTCGGCCGCTGCCGCCCAGGGGACGGCCAAGACGATTGCGTCCGCGCCCTGAATAGCATCCGCAGGCGGGACGACTTGGGCACCCCCTGCGGCTTCCGCCGCGCTCCTGTTTTCGGGCTTGTCAGGTGTCGTTACCCCAAAGGCAATTTCATGGCCGGACCGCGCCCATCCCTTTCCAAGCGCTCCCCCGACATTGCCTGCACCGATGATCGCTAATCGCATGGTTCACCTCAAACGGACGGATAGATGCTGCTCTTCACCTAAAGCCGAGGCACTCATTCGGCGGAACAATCGTGGCTTTTCGCCCTTGAGTCACCGCGGCGCTCATAATTCGTAAGCATTTACCTATCGTGCAATCTTTGGCTATGGAAGGGCGAATGAGCGATTTTATCGAGAGCCTTGGGCCAGCCTACTTCGGACACCTGCTCCTCCGTCTCGCTGACGAGTTTCGTCAGGGGTTTGAAATCTGGGACCGCGAAGCAGGTCTGACTGCGCCGCCTCGCACTCACTCCACCTTGCGGTATCTTGATCGCGAAGGTCCCACGCCAGTGACGCAGCTCGCCAGCGCGCTGAGGCAATCGCATCCGCTCATCATCACCTGGATTCGTACGCTTCGGGAGCTTGGCCTTGTTTCGACCGCCTCGGATGAGGCAGATGCTCGACGAACGATCGTTCGATTGACCAAGCTGGGACACGCCGAAGCCGAGCAAACGCAGCGCTACGAGGCGGTTTCGGTAAAGGCATTCAAGCAACTCTTTGACGAATGTGACGCCGACGTCTTCGGGGCGCTGTGGCGTATCGAGAAGGCATGTCGCAAACAAAGTTTCGCGGATCGACTGCGACACCACTCCTGCGTGATAACCCCATTAAGGCAGCAGGTGCCCGTCGAGGTACTTGATTAAAGCGATAGTCATTGAAACGCTGACTAGTATCGAGGTTTGGGAACGACCGCTTTCGTGCGGCTAGATTGGGAGTGACCGTGAATGCACCTAACAATCCTTTTTGCTATAGCGGCGGCGTCACTGGCATCATCGGCTACCGCGCCGATTGTAACCGCGGTACCAGTGGGGACACACCCCGCCCGAATGGCGCTGCTGACCAGCGGGGTCCAGCGTTATGTGCGGTACACAATCAAGAGCGGCCGTCGCTCGCCGACCGACCTCTGGACGCGGACCGTGAGCTTCGAGGATCACGAGGGGGCTCGCCGGCTGCACATCGTCCAGGAGTGGGCCAGCGACGGTACGCCCAGCTACACCGTGGACCAGGACTCATGGTTCGATGCCGCGACCTTTCGGCCATTGACGCACGTCCGCACAGTCCATCACGACGGCAAGACGATCGTCGGCGGCTACCGCTTCGAGCCGAACCAGATCGTCGGTATGAAAGACCTGCCCGACAATACGCGGGCCGACTTTCAGATCGCGTCGCCGGAGCCCGCCTTCAACTTCGAGCTCGACATGGAGCTGTTGCAGGTTCTGCCTTGGAAGCCGGGCTATGTCGCCGACTTGGTGTTTTACGATCCGGGGCAGGAGCCGCCGAACCACTATCGCTTCAAGTACGCGGGCGAGGCCAAGATCGCCGGCCCGGACGGCCGCGACCTCGATTGCTGGCTCGTCACCGCCGATTACAACACAGGTCGCGTGAAAAGCCGGTTCTGGCTGTCCAAGAAGACGCAGGTCGTCGTCCATGAGGAGGCGGAGGACAACGGCACACTCTACGTGAAAACCTTGATCGGCGCCGAAGCGGCTGATCCAGCAAGCCGACAGGATCGAGCTACATCATAGGAGTCTTCATGGCGGCCTAAATGGAACGCACCTACGAATGAGGCCCTGAATGTGGCAGCACGGCTCGCGCAAAATGCGCTGCGCGTCGAGGGTGGAGCAGGCGGCCCATGCGGTCGTACAACCGTCTATTGCCGACTATCCGAACGCTACTTGCAACGACGACACCAGGACAGCGCCAGCGACTGCGATCGCTTTACTGACCCCCGCCCGACGCGAGCCCGCCACGTAGATCGACACGCCGCAGATCACGACCGCCGCCTCGACCCACCAACCGTTGCTCTTGCCGAACAGCAGGTCGTGGCCGGCCCATCCGTGCAGGAAGTTACCTAAGCCGCCGCTCGCATGCGGATACCATTCTAGGGGTGCGGGATGGATCGGCAGGTCGAGGACAAGGTGACTGAGCACGGCCCCGGCGAGAGTGAGGGCAATGTGCACATCCCGTCGCCACCACAGCGCGCCGACGAGAACCGCTTGCACGATGATCGACGCGAACGAATGCGACCACCCGTCGAACCACATGCCCGGTTCGACGGTTTCCAACCCGGTGACCGAGAAGCCGAGCCATAGCAGGTCAGGCAGGAACACAGCGCCCATCAGCGCCGCCATTGGCACCCGCGGCTCGGCCGTCTTGATCGCCAGTCCCGCTGCGAAATGGCCCGCGTACATCAGCGCCGCCCGTCGAAGTGGATCAGGGTCAGGATCGCCGCTGGGGATAGGATCAGCAGAAGCTGCACCACGAAATCATGCCATGTCATCATGTCGTCAGCGGAAGGACAGCGCGACGACGAGGGCGCAGGCCGCAAGTGTACGCCAGGAGAGCATGCCCGCCTTCCATTCGTCGCGCACGAACACCACGAGGAACGCCGCGCTGAGCAGGCGTTGCAGCACCCAGGCATAGGTCGTGAAGAGGATCGGAATGGCCGGCGCGTTCGGCTCGTTCGGATAGAGCGACGCGCCCTGGATCAGCAGGTCGAGCCAATAATGCGAAAACACGATCAGCCACACCGCAATCACGGCGCTGCGGCCGAACTTGATGAACATCGCGGCGAAGGCGGTTGACCAGACCAGTGCCATGGCTAGCGAATGCGACCAGTCGCTCCAGGGCGTCAGGTCGAGCCCGGTGACGGCGAACGCCACCCAGAAAAAGTCCAGCAGGAACGCGCCGCCGATATAGACTGCGACAGGCACCTCCCGCGCCCGCCCCCGCATCGCCAGGCCCGCCACGAAATGCCCCACGAACATGTCAGCGGCGCTCCGGATCGGCGCGGGTTGGCAAAAGCCACTGCAACACGAGCAGTGGCAGGACTATATAGGCGATCTCGATCATTCCCTGATGGACTGTCACGATGAGAGCCTTGCGATACTCGGGGACGATGCTGCCTCATCCGACCGTGCGGTTCTAACTGGATATGACGGGCGAAGCGGTTAGAGTCCAGCCATGATCGCGCCCACCCTTCCCCCCTTGCGCGTGGTGCCTCATCAGTTCTCGACCGACGACCTGTGCGCAGGGCACGTCGTGCTCGACTTCATCAATACGGCCGCTGGCCTTAACCGCGATCCGCGGGATTGGATCGACGGCTATGCCTGCCTGGTCGAGTGGGCCGAGCTGGCCGGCATTTGCGATGCCGGCCATGCGCGCGAGTTGACCGCGCTGGACCGCATGGACCCGGCAGGGGGCCAAGCCGCACTGGTCCAGGCCCGCCTGTTGCGCTCCGCTCTTTACGAGTTGGTTCATGCAGGGGGTGGAGGCGTTCGCCCGCCCGACCACTCAATTGAAGAACTACAGCGGTGGTGCCGGCGGGGAGGCTCTGCGGTCGAGCTACGGTGGGAGGCCGATAGCGCACTGCGAAGTTCGCTACGGTCCTGTGGCTTGCACGTCATCGGCGTCACCATTGCCCTGGGCGCGGCCGATCTGCTGTCCCGACCGCTCGACGGGCGGCTGGGCGTTTGCGCCGGGCGCAACTGCGGCTGGGTTTTTCTCGATACGTCGAAATCTCGCCGGCGGCGCTGGTGCGATATGAAGACGTGCGGCAACGCTGCAAAAGCGAGCCGTCACTACCACCGGAACCATTCTCCAACGCATATCTGACTGTGAAAAGGGTCACAACCGTTTGAGACTGGTGTCATAAACACGACAAATCATCGAATTGGACGGAAGAACTCGCGGATATCGGCGGCAAGCAGCTCCGGCTGCTCCCAGGCTCCGAAATGTCCGCCGCGCGGTGCGCTGGTCCAGTGAACGACATTGAACGCTCGATCCACCCACCTGCGCGGCGGCATCGGAAGTTCGCGGGGGAAGCGCACGATGCCGCAGGGCGGCGTCACGCGCTCCCCCGGTGAAAGATGGAACGGCTGCTGACGCGACTCCGCGTAGAGTCGCATCGCGGAGTGGGCAGTACCTGTCAGCCAGTAGAGCATGATGTCGGTGATCATGTCGTCCTTGCTCAACGCCTCGTCGGGCTCCGTTGCGCAGTCGCTCCAGCTGCGGAACTTCTCGACGTGCCAGGCGGCGAGGCCGATGGGCGAATCCGAGAGTGCGTAGGCAAGAGTGAGCGGCTTCGTTCCTTGTATCGCGATGTAGGCTCCTTCGGCTTCGCTCCAGTCGGACGCGCGCGCGAGATAGTCACGCTCCTCCGGCGAAAGCGGCTGCTCAGCCTCGTCCACCGCCGGGCGGAAGCGGCCCGAAACATAATTGAGGTGCAGTCCGAGAACGTGGTCGGGATGGCGAAGCGCGGTAGCGGCGCTGATCCAGAAGCCCCAGTCGCCGCCCTGCACGCCGAACCGCGTGTAGCCGAGCCGGTTCATGAGCTTCGGCCATAGATCGGCGATGGCGAACACGCCCATGCCGGGCCTGGTCGGCCGCCCGGAGAAACCGTAGCCGGGTATCGACGGCGCGACGACCGTGAAGGCATCAGCCGGGTCGCCGCCGTGTTTGGCGGGATCAGTCAACTTGGGGATGAGTTCCAGAAGTTCCACGATGCTGCCCGGCCATCCGTGCGTCAGCACGATGGGCATTGGCGCGGGACCGACTCCTGGCTGGTGGATGAAATGGATCAGCTGGCCGTCGATGCTGGTGGTGAACTGCGGAAGCGCGTTGATGCGCGTCTGGTGCACCTGCCAATCGTAGCGATCGAGCCAGTAGTCCACGAAGCGTCTCATGTAATTGCGCGGCGGACCAAAGCGCCAGGCCTCGGCGTCGATCTCGTCGGGCCAGTTCACCCGCCGCAGCCGGTCATCGAGATCTCGCAATGCTGCCGTGCTCGCCTCGAATCTGAATGGATTTATGGCGTGCTCGGACATGCTCGCTCTCGCCTTGGGTAAGGGGGTGACGCTGGCTCAACTGCACGGCGATCAGTCGGTGCACGAATCAAATGGTGGACCAGACTGACAAGTGTAACTTATCAAGCGTGCATGAGACGCCTCCCGCCGCTGCTCGCCGTCAGGGCTTTCGAAGCAGCAGCCAGGCACGGCACATTCACTGCGGCGGGCGTCGAACTCGGGCTCACCCAGTCCGCCGTCAGCTACCAGATCAAGCTCCTCGAGGACCGACTCGGATCGTCGCTGTTCCTGCGCCGCGGGCGCCGCGTCGAACTCACCGCTGCCGGCGCGCAGGTAGCCGGTCGGCTGCATGCCGCCTTCGACGAGATCGACGACGCATTCGACGAATTTCGCGGCCAAGATGGGAAAGTGCTGATCATCTCCAGCACGACCACCTTCGCCACCATCTGGCTCGCCCGCCATCTCGGCGACTTCCAAACGGAAAGGCCGAAGCTGGAAATTCGTGTCGACGCCACCGATCGCGTCGTCGACTTCGCAGCGGAGGATATCGACGTGGCGATCCGCGCCGGTCGCGGCGGCTGGCCCGGGCTCTACGCCCGGCGCCTGATCGACATCGATTTCACGCCGATGTGCAGTCCCGGTTTGGTTGCGGGATCGAGGCTGCCCCTCGATCCGGAGGCCGCCTTGACGATGCCCCGCATCAACCCGCAGGACCCCTTGTGGCGAAGTTGGTTTCCGCAGAACGTTGCCCACGGGCGCAATCCACATCCCGGCGTCCGTATCAGTCTGGGTTCTCAGGCCGCCACCGCTCAAGCGGCGATGGCGGGCCGCGGCCTGGCGCTGCTGACGCCGGCGCTCTGGCGTGCCGAAATCGGCGAAGGTCGATTGGTCCGCCCGTTCGAAAAGATCGCGACTGAGGCAGCTGCCTACTGGCTGGTGTGCGCGCACCCACGCCGGTATGCCCGCAAGATCGCCGATTTCGAACACTGGATCGCCTCGGCGCTCCGGATCCCCGGCCCTTGACGGTCGATCGCCGTGGCCTCCGTACTGCCGCGCCCGGTGTCAAAACCAGTCGAGACTGTTGAAAACTCCAGCCTGCCCCAAACTCGGCGCTTATGAGCAGCAATAAAGCACAATCGAGCGATGAGCTGATGCAACAGTGCGTCCTCGCCATCTCTGACGCAGCCTATGTGCTCGCCTGAGCAGCCGATCCGCTCTCGCCCGAGTTTTTCACAGTCTCGTTCGGTTTTGACGCTCCGTCGGCGCGACCATTTCGTTGTTCGACAGACAGTCGTTCATTGAACGATGAGCAGGGTTAGACGGTGGCCGGCTATAACCCGCGTTGACCGGCCATCATCCCGCGAGCTAGCGTCACTGGATGGACCGAGGGCGATTCTTCTACCTTGCCGTTTGCATGGTCGCGGCGGGGCTCGCGACCACGGCCCCACCCGCGATCGGTTCGCCCAAGAAGCAGCCGGCCGCGGCTAAGGCTGTTAGCCGCCATGCCCGCGGCAGCTTCGAGGTCGCGATCGAGCCCGAGAGCGAAACACGGTATGCGATGACCAAGACGTTCTCCGGTGCGTTGGCGGGCACGTCTAGGGGCACCATGATCGGCGATAGCGCCGTCAATGCCTATGCGGCGCTGGAGAGGTTTGAGGGAACGCTGGACGGCAAGAAGGGCGGGTTCGTTCTTCTTCATCGCGGCTACATGAGCGACGCGGAGGGCATGAACCTCGACATCATGGTCGCGCCGAACTCCGGCGCCGGGGAGCTGAAGGGGATCAGGGGCAAGCTCGCCATCGAGATCAAGGGCGATAAGCACTCCTACGACCTGGCTTACTCGCTGCCGTCCCCATGACGCGCTACGTCGCGCTGCTTCGGGCGGTCAACTTGGGCGGCCATAACACCCTGCCGATGACCGAACTCCAGGCCATATGCGAACGGGCGGGCTGCACCAACGTCCAGACCTATATCGCGAGCGGCAACGTGGTTTTCGACGCGGCGGGAAGCGAGCAGCACGTCAAGGCTGCGATCGAGGCCGAGATCGAGGCGTTCGCGGGCAAGCGGATCGAGGTGATGGTCCGCACCGGCGAGGAACTGACCGCCGTGCTGGCGGCAAACCCGTTCAAGGCGACAAAGCCTAACTACACGGTGGCTATTTTCCTCGACCACGCTCCCGCGCCGGACGCGCTGGACGGCGTTACCGGGTGCAAGGACGAGGAGATCAGCTTGGGCGTGCGCGAAATCTATGTCCACTACGGCGAGGGCATGGGCAGGTCGCGGCTCAAGATCAGAGCCGCGAGTGGCGGGACCGCTCGCAACATCAACACGGTGACGAAGCTCGCCACGATGGCGGCAGCCTAGCCGAACCTTAGCCGCAATAGCTCGACCAGTTACCCGAGGCGGCGCAGCTCCGCAGCATCGTTCAACAAACGGTCGATTCACGCTCGCGATGACAGGACGAACTCATTGCCGTCCGGGTCGCGCATGATAGCGAAAGTGCCCCAAGGCTGCTTCGTCGGCTGTTCACGAAATTCGACGCCGCGTTCGGAAAGCTGGCGGTAGGTTGCCTCAACGTCGTCGCAGGCGAGCGCACCATTAAACTGCCCGCCCACTCGACCCTCGTCCCCGTCCGGCGTGAACAATACGAAACGAGTTTCTGAGCTGCCGATCGCAAGCTCAATCCAGCGCTGGGTAGGGCTGAACGGCTGATCGGCGATGAGCCTGAACCCGACCTTCTCGGTATAGAAGGCGAGCGCGCGATCCTGGTCGCGCGTGGGAATGCTGACAAACTTCACATGCACGATCATGATAGCCCTCCTTGGTCGGGCCACCCTGCCGCGCCGCATGGACGGAAGGGAACCCGTCCTTTAAACACTATAGTCATGTCGAGCCAGGCTGTCGCTGTTGATCCTTATATCGTCGACTCCCTGATGCCAGACCTGGTGGGGCACGATCGCGCTCCCAGTGCCTTCGTCGTCTATCTCAGCTTGTGGCACTTGGGCGGGGGCGACACCGAACGGACGATCGCCCTGAGCTTGCGCGAGCTTTCCGCCAGAACGGGGCTGTCCAAGACGGCGGTTCAGCGCGCCATCATCCACCTACGCCGGCGCAGCCTCATCAGCACGACGAAGGAGAACACCACGGCCGCACCACGCTATCGGCTGCACACGCCGTGGAAGCGCGGGATTTCACCCAACCTCTGACAGGCTACCCAAGGAGTAAGTACAGCGCTGCTATAAGCAGGTTGCCCAACGTGACCATCGCACCTTGCCGTCGGTGCGCAGTAAGTCTAAATCGGCGCCGTCGAAAAGGACCAGAGCGGCATCGGTAAGCCCGCTACCTCGCAAGAGGCTCCGTATCGCCCCACCAGGCGAACCCGCGACAAGCATCGGCGCGACCCGCCGAGGCTTGGCGCTGTTCGGAGTGTTCGGTCGGTCCCAGCCTTTGCGGTCAGCGCTCAACTAGGAGTGCAGGACCATGCCAATTATTCGTGCCAACACCCCGATCGTGACGCAGATCAATGTGTTCACAGTGCCGGAAGGGCAGCAGCAGCCGCTTATCGACTATCTGTCGGAGGCGGCGAAAGCCGCCCGCGAGGTGGAGGGTTGGATTTCGGCGAGCCTACATCGCAGCTTAGATGGAACGCGCGTCATCAATTACGCGCAGAGCGCCGATCATGTTGCCGCCCAACGCGTGATCGAGCACCTGAAAGCGAAAGGATTGCTGGAGGGCAACAAGGCTTACGGAGAGGCCCACCCCGGCCTCTACGAAGTGGCGTTCACCCTTGAGCGGAACGGGTAGTGTAGGGCGGGCGGCTCCGGCCGCCCGCTTACAGCTCGAGCAGCCGGGCCGGGCTCTTCGAGAAACGGCCGCTTTCCGGACAGACTCGGGATTGCTCAACGAGCGTTGCCGAACATAACGATCGAGTTTGGCGGTGGTAGGTCGTCGCCTCCGCCGCCCAATTCATGCGGGGTGAGCCGCTTCCAAGCCTCCCCGGTGTCGGCCGCCTCGGCTGACGGCAGACTGCCCACCACCGTCGTTCCCTCCAGCGTGAAAGGTTGCCCCTCCGAGCCTAGCAGCGCGGGGCTGTCGGAGACGTGGAGGTGAAGGTGCGGCGAGGTGACATGGCCGGTGCTGCCGAGCCGGCCTAGCACTTGGCCGCGCCTGATCTTCTGTCCCGGCCGGACGGTGAGACCCGGCATCATGTGCTGGAAATGCACGAACCGGCCGCCGCCGAGGTCGAGAACGACATAATTGCCCGCTTCGTCACCGACGAGGACTGGAGGGCGAGCCGCTCCCCGCGCCGGTTCGGGAACACCGTCATGTGTTGCGTTGACGATTCCATCGGCAACGGCGAGCACATCGGCTCCCGGCCCTTGTCCACCCTTGGCCGGCATGAAGTCGATCGCGAAGCGCCCAGGCACGCGCGCCCGGCCTGCCGTCGCGAAGATGACGCGACGGTGGCCGCCCCGCATCATGGGATCGTACACCGCAGCCCAGGGGCCGCCGCGCAGAGGCGGGCCGAGTTTCGGAAGCGGCGCTAGCCGGCTGGCGACATCACCACCGCTCTCGATTAGCGGGATGTTGTCTTTCAGGAAGACGAGACGGTGCCGGAGAGATCGTGCCTTGGCGAAGTTGTCCGGTATTACATCCAGGTAGACCGTTACACGGCGGCCAGGCTCGATGCGGAGCGGATCGTTGCCCGAAGCGGCGTTCCCGACCACCTGACTGTTCCGCGCAAGGTCGTCACCCCTGAGAGCCACGACCGGCGCGCCGCTCGCGGCGTCGAGCACGTCCACCTCTTGCAAGGTAAGAGGCACGGCCGCGAAGCTGGTCAGATGCAGCTCATACCGGAGCGTGGGTTCCCCGTTCAACGTGACGAGGGTCGGAGCCGCTGGAACCACCATATCGAAGGCCTGAGTGACTTCCGCGCTACGAGGCGAAGCGGGTTCCATGGCGCTGGCACTCAAAAGCGCGGCAAGGGGCACAAACCAATGGGTCACCCGTGTCCTACTCCTCTAGCGGCGTATCTCTTCATCAGCTCGCGAGCCTACCCTAACGCCCACTCCAGCGATCGACCACTAAACACGTCCGGCTGTCCAGAAGACGGTCGTTTTGGTGCCTCGCGAAGACGACGCGAGAGAAGCCGGGCGATCTTGGGATTGAGCGTGCAACAACCCGCTCAGCAGTCTGTCCAGAAAACGGTCGATCGTCGGAGGCGGCCTGCAGGCTGCAGCATAAGGCCCATTAGCGGCGTTAGGCCTCCTTAAACCGTCTCTCGTTTCATTCTCCGACTCGGCTGGCCGGTATCGTTTGGCGGCTCGAACGAGTATCGGCTGCCGTCGCAGGCAGGATCGGCCTGCTTGGATCCGAGAAGGACGACTGTGGGGCGTCGCTACACGGGCGGTCACCGTTAACTTTGAGATGCGCGGGGTTTCCCCGGACTAACGCCCCAACGGTGGGCGTTTTTGCGGAGTCACATGACGAATTTGGCAATCAACTGCCGAGGTCGCTCAACCACCAATAATGGCCGCTCGCGACCAGAAGCTGGAACGATACGTCCAGCTCGTTGAGGCATCGCTCAAATTTAATTAATATCCTGCAAGCCGACTCAAACTTCGCAGTGCACTCTCAAGCCGGACCATTGGCGGAGCGCGAGAGGTGCACACAAGGACTCCGGCGGCGCGTTGCCGGGCAAACGAGGTAGCTGAGGCAACGGAGAGACTACGGGCGGAGCTATGCTGCCCCCGCTGCGGCGCCGAACTAACCGAAGATCCGCGAGATCTCTTGATTAAGCGAGGCGCGGTGACCATCGCCTTTGACCCGCTAGAGGTGAGATGGCGAGGGAAATATGTACCCCTGTCGCCCGTCGAGGCTCATATCTTCGCCTGTGTCGCCCGACGTGGGCGCGCCACCTTCGACTCGCTTGATATGGCGCTTGAAGAGGTTGGCGCGCAACCAGCAACCCGGTCGCTTGTATTGCTGCACATTCGACAAAAGTTCGAGCGTGTCGGCGCCGGTTCGCCGTTCGAACGTTTGGCAGGCGCGGGAGTGAGGCTTGTCATCGAACCCGACGAGCATGCCTCGGCCACAACAGTCATAGGATTGCGGCGGGCTATATTCGATTAATGCCCCCGGGGGAGGGTGGAAGCCGACTGGCTGTTACGCACACTGCGCTTACATTAAAATCTTGATAGCGGGATCAATGGTATAAGCTGATTGCCAAAGGTGGGTTGGTGAGGTTGCTTTCTGTGAATATGTGGTTCGAATACGACCAGATTGGTGCTGCCGCGCTCACCTCCGCGGGGTGGCTTCTGCCCGGAAGCTGCGGACCCGATGTTTGCACCGACCGTCGAGTGATCTATGATACGGGTGGCCTGCTACTTGAAGACAGCCGCCGGGAAGTAGCGCACCCCCTGGGCCAAGGCTACTCATCCGGCTACCAATTGGTGTTTCCCTATTTTGGCGCCTTTGATTGGCGCGTAGGGAGAGAGCAACGATTGATCGACGCCAACTCACTGCTTCTTGTCAGCGGAGGGGAGGAGTTCACGGAAACACATCCGCACGAGCAGATCGGACACGGCAGCGCCATCCTGACGGTGGACGCAGAGCTTCTGGACGAAATCGGGTTGAAGCAGGGTTCCTTATGGTGGTCGGCTACAAGTCGACCCGTGACCGACGACATGCGGCTGCTCGTACACCGTCTCTTGTTCGCCGAGATGTCGCACCTCGCACGCGAAGAAATGAGCTTGCTCCTTCTGCGACTCGTTGCCGAGGACGAGGCCCGAGGCGCGGATCAAGCGTGCCGCAGAGTGGTTCAAAAGGCCAAACAGATACTGCACCAGCACGGTTACGAGCCGTTGTCGCTGACGCAAATTGCATCGCAAGTTGGCGTCTCGCCAATCTACCTCACGCAAACTTTCACACGTTCCGAAGGCATGCCACTTTACCGATATCAGATGCGGCTGCGGCTGGCTCGTGCATTGTTCGAACTGCCGCGGCGGGAGAGTCTTATCGATCTTGCGCTAGATCTCGGCTTTTCGAGTCATAGTCATTTTTCATCGACCTTTCGCAATGTCTTCGGCATCACGCCATCGCAATTTAGATCTGAGTATGCAGGTGCATAACCAGGGGTGCGGAGCGGGGGAGCGGCTGTCTCTTGCGCGTGAGGAGAAGGTCTCGTTGCAGACCGTCATTCGAAAAGCCCTGTCACGCCGTCACTCGGAGCAGCACCGATGTTCACCTGTGCTACGGCATGCCTGGCGATCGCGTTAGAACATTGATAAGTCGGGAGTGATCTAAGAAAAGTAATCACAGACCTCCTTCGAGAAGGCGAAAACGCATGCCGAGGACTATAGCGATTACCTTGCTCAGCGTCGCCCTCATTGGGTGCGCGCAAAACGCGACACAACTGACCAGTGCGGCGGATGAAACCAGAAACAAGGGTGCCGGTGCCACCTCCGTCGAGATTAACAATCGCAAAATCGACCCGCCCGCAAGTCAGTATCTGCCGAGGGAGGTTAAGGAGACCGATGTCTGTGGAGCGAAATCGGTGCAATCCTATGTTGGCAGCCACGCGACCAGTAAAATCAGCAACGGAATGAGAATTAGCAGCGGCGCAAAGGTAATTCGCTTCATCCGTCCCGGCGACATCCTGACTATGGAGTTCAGCGAAGAGCGATTAACCGTTCACCTCGATGCACGAGATTTTATAACCAGCGCTGCTTGTGGCTAGAATCTTAGGTTATCAAATCGGCAGCTCTACAGATGACGTGAATCTCCCCATATATCCATCACCCGCGAGTCTAGCAGTGCCCACTTCATGAGTGTACTATCGACATCGGTCATTGCTGCTGATCCTGCATGGCTGTCTCATCGGCTCGCACCGGGGAATGAGTTGCTCTTCCGTCATGTGACGCGCGATCGCCATCGCGCCGTTCCTTTTCTCACCGACGAATGTCTTGGCGCTGACGCCCAGATCGTCCGTCAATCCTGCAGCAACAGCCTCTCCGCAGCACCGGTTGGTCCGGTTCACTTCATTTTCCATTCGGCCTTCTGCGCCTCGACGCTGCTCGTCAGGGCGTTCGATATTGATGGGATCGCCATGGGGCTCAGCGAACCGGTCATCTTGAACGACATAGTCGGCCGCCGCCGCCGAGGTGAGGCCGACGTTCAAGGGACCGGTCAGCTGTTCGACGCCGCGCTGGCCCTGTTGGGGCGCCCATGGTCCGTCGGTGAGGCTGTGATAATCAAGCCTTCCAACATTCTCAATCCGCTCGCTGCTGGATTGCTCGCGCTGCGGCCACAAGCCAAGGCCATCATACTCTTCGCGCCTCTGGAAACGTTCCTCGTCTCGGTCGCGCGCAAAGGCATGCATTGCCGACTGTGGGCGCGCGAGTTGCTCGAGGGGCTGATCCAAGAGGGCGTGGCTGATCTGGGATTCACGCCAACCGATATCTTCCGCCAGACCGACCTGCAGTGCGCGGCGGTCGGATGGCTGGTCCAGCATCGGTTGTTTGTTGAACTTCTCAATCGCTACGGCGCCTCGCGCGTCCGCTCCCTCAGCAGCGAAGAACTCCTCGCAGACCCGGTCGCGACGCTTGCCGCTGCTGGCTCGCATTTCGGGCTGGCGATCGACCGGATGGTCGCATCGCAGGTCGTCGCCGGACCGGTCTTCTCGCGGCACAGTAAGTCCGGCGAGAGGTTTGATCGAAACCTACGGATGTCGGCATATGAAGCAACCCGATCGGCTCACGGCGACGAAATTGCAATGGTCGTCGAATGGGCACGAGCGGTGGCGGCAGCCGCAGATTTGCCATTCGAGTTGGCTGGAGGCCTGGCAAGATGACCTTCGGACGGCGAAACGAATGCGTTGTGCGCGGAGATCATCCCCACGAAGGCAAAACAGGAATTGATCTTCCGACTCTGAGTCAACAGCATCGATCCGAGAAAGTGAAGAACGTACAAGTGCGGTAGCCTTCTAGCTATCGGGTTTACGTCCTTAGTCCAAAAAAGGGGGAGCGACGTCTCGTCGCCGCTCCCCTGTTCTGCATGCGAAACTGTTTTAAAGGATGACTTTGGCGGTTACCGCAAAGCGGCGACCTAGCGCATCGTACGTTGATGGATAAGTGTTACCGCTGTTAAAAGTCGTCGTTCCAACGGTATTGCCCACGATTGGGGGTTGCAGATCGAACACGTTTTGCACCGTGAAGACGAGTTCGAAGTTGTCCGTCGCCCGGAAGCGTGCTGCTAGATCGAAGTAACTACGCGCTCCGATGGTCCGAAACGCGGGATCGACAACGCAGCCATTCGGATCCGCTCCGGTGGGGTCTGGGCAGCCCGTCGCCGGGTTGGCCCCAGCGGCAACCGCTGCGTCGAGTTCGTCTTGAAATTGTTGTCCCTCGTAGCGGACACGGTCGATGAACCGCCACAGCAGCGAGATGTCGACCGCGCCGACCGAGGCGGTGGTACGTTGTGAAAACTGGAACTTTGGTTGGATCGAGCCCGAGGCCACGCCCGGTGAAGGCGCACAATTGTTGCTGTAAAAGCCAACACATTCGCGATTGATCGCCGTGGGCGTTGCCTGGAATTTGGTCGAGTGGGTGTAGTTACCGACAAAGGACAGCGAGAGGCGTGCCACGCCGAAGTCGCGGCGATAATTCGTGATCAGGTCGACCCCATCGGTGAACAAGCGACCGAGATTGCTGTTCTGCGCGAACAGGCCTGGCGTCGTCGCAGGGCTGCCATCGAGCCCGCCTGTCGTCGGATTTCGACGGATGACGGTGCAAGCAGGATCGGTAGCACTGGCGGCGGTTACGTTCCCAAAGCAGGCGGCGACGAGGTCACCGGGAAGGGGGGCGCCGATCGTGTCTTTGACCCGGATGTTGTAGTAATCGACGCTCAAATTGAATCCCGGGACAAAATCGGGCTGAAGGACAATACCAAGGGTGTACGTATCGGCTTTTTCCGGCTGCAGGTTAATGTTGCCGCCCGCGTTGATGTTGGCCTGTCCAGCCGTCGGATTGGTGATCGCGCCGATGGTGCCTGCCGGAGCCCCTTGCGCCAGGCACACCGAGCGCAGGTTGGCATTGGTGGTCGGCGCCGCACCTGCACACGGATCGATACCAAGGTTGGTGAGGCTCACCGACAGGGGCGTGAACAACTCGCCAATGTTGGGCGCGCGGACAGCACGACTGTAGTTGCCACGCAGTTTAACGCCGTTTAGCGGCTCCCAGCTGCCACCAGCCTTGTAGGTCCAGGTATCATAGCCGGGACTGCCTGCGGCATCGATCTCATATCTTGAATACCGCGCTCCAGCCTCCAGCGTAAGGCTTTCGAACAGTGGCCGATCTTCGATCAGCGGTGCGATGACCTCACCAAACGCTTCGTAGACGTGATACGCGCCGCGGAATGGCGTCGTGGCGCCCCCAGTACCCCCTAACGCGCCGGGCGTCTGGGCAAGGCTGTCAGCCGACTGCTCCGCCGTGTACCGACGATATTCGCCGCCCAAGGCGACGCCGATCGGATTGGTCGCCAACGGCAATCCGAAGCCGAGATCGCCCGAGATTGTTCCCTGCACCTGGCCGAGCGTGGTTTTGTTCGCTGCGGTGGCGTTGGTCGACAGGAACGATGCCGCTTGGGGACTGATCGTGCCAGCGTTTCCAAAGATATTGACGGGCACGCAGTTGTTGGACGTATCCTGACACATTGGGCTGGTCGCCGTGCCGTTGACCAGCAGTCCTTGGCGGAGCCGCGAGGTCACGACGTAGTTCTGAAACGTCTGCGTGTTTTCGCTTTCGCCGTAGGAGCCGTTGACGTCCCAGTTCAGGCTATGCGTGAGCTCACCGCCGATGCCCATGTGATAATCGAACACCTGCGTTTGGAAGTCGTTGAGGCGTGAGCCGACCTCAACCGTTCTGCGGTTCAACGTCACGCCCACCGTGCGGTAATTCGGATCGGCCGGTCCCGAGGCGGTCGCAGCCGCCGCGCATTGGGCGGGCGTAAATCTGGGGGTATAGACGTTCTGCGGGGAGCCTGCGGGCGGACCCCCAGGGGTTCCCGGGGCCGGCGCCACATTGAACGCGCAAAACTGGTTTCTCAAACCTGCCGGCAAAAAGGGATTGTTGAGATTGATCGTGACGTTCTCGCCGAACGATCCAGACGGTGCCACGATCGTGCTGACCTTGTTCTTCGAGTACAGGCCACGAGCGTAAACGCGGATGCGATCGGTGACGTCGTAGTTGGCCTGTGCGTAGATATTGAACCGCTCGAAAGGCGTCTGGAATATGTTGAATGGGTTGAAATTGAACGGCGCGAACAAGCTTTGTTCCGCGAAGCCCGTCGCCGGGTTGATCTGACGAAGATTGTTGTTGCCGACAGCGGGATTGGTGCTTGGCTGACCGGTCACCGGGTCGAGAGGCCGTGTCCCGCTAAACCGCGACGGAACCGAGGTTCCGGAGCCGGTTTCCGTGCCCGAGAACGAGTCGATCTGGAATGCCGAAAAATCGCGGTCGCCTTGGTAGATCGGGTCGGCACGCTGGTAGCCGAGGCTAAGGACCGCGTTGCCGCGGCCATCCTCGAAATTGCCGCCGACCGTCGCGTCCACCCGGAATATGTTGCCGTCGCCGCGCTCGGTAATCTGCTCGGATGCAGCCACCTCGAGTCCGGTAAAGTTGCGCTTGGTGACGAAATTCACGACGCCCGTGATCGCGTCGGCACCGTAAGTCGTGACCGCGGCTCCGGTCAGAGCGTCGACGCGATCGATCAGCGCCAGCGGGATGTTGTTGAGGTCGACCCGGCCAACGAAGTTCGACGGAACCAGCCGCGAACCGTTCAGCAGAACGATGTTTCGGTTTGAGCCAAGGCCTCGCAGATCAACGTATGACGCGCCGCCGTTACCGTTGTTGACCGCCGAACCAATGTTGGGAACAACGCCTGGCAATTCACGCAACACGTCTTCCGCGGTGTTCGATTGACGCAGTTCGATTTCCTCCGATGTGGTGACGTTGACGGGAGTGGATTGCTCGAGATTAGGATTTTTAATCAGCGATCCCGTGATGACGATCCCGTTGTCCAACTCCTGAGTGTCGGGAGTTTGAACGGTGGGATCCTCGGAGGTGGTCGTCCCCGGAACCGATTGCGTGCTTGCCGACTGCGCGTGAGCCGGAGTGTTCACCATGGCCAGAGCGATCGCCAGCGGCGCTGCGCCCCCTCGAAGGATAAGAAGGTGGTTTGATCGTGTCACGGTGAACTCCCTGGTTGGCGATCTGTCGCTGGCATTCACGACAGTCTCGCCGACCAGGCTCGCAACTTATTTTCAGTTGGTAAATAGTTCTGGTGTGACTTATAACCATATTCGACAAGAGTGTTGCACCAGCGTTACATCCGATGACGTTGAGCAGCATCTACTCGACATTCGGCAGCAGATTACAAATATTATAAACAAATCGAACTAGGGCATGGTCTAACCGATAGACTGCCGTGTCGACATTTCACCAGCTGGGCCTGATTCGGCATACATTAAAACTCAACTGCGTAGTGAGTCAGACGCTGCTGCCACTCTGCTCCAATTTTCGTGTTTTGTCGAGCGAATTGGTCGTTTAACCGCTTTTTTGTGCCGCTCGGCAACAGGAAGGTGGCAACCAGACTTCTTCTTTTCAATTGTTTGCCCGAGTTGATCCTGCAGACCTTGATCCGCAGGCTCTTCGGTAAGGTTTCTAACCCTCTAGGCAGACATAGTGCGGCAATATAATATTGATGAGCTGGGCCGCCACAATTTCACCCGAGCCGCTGCTGGTGAGGGTCGCGCCGCCGTTCCGTCAGTCGCTGGCAATGGGTCGGCCATATCCTTACGACAACCAGCAGGCCGCTTGGTCGACAAGGTCATATCCTCGTGCGACGCGATCACCGTAAGTGCTGCCGGCGGCAAAAGATTTACGCTGGCCGGCGTCGGCGCGCGCGCGAACGACATCAGGACCGTCTACTCCCGTTATGTGCTCCAGAGGGACGTCTCTGACTGGTGCTGCGAGCTCGTTCGATCATCGGACCCTTACCTCCATCCGAACAATCCATTTTTGCGGGTGCCCAGCGAACGCTTCTGGCTTGAATGGGCGGGAGAAGGACCCGGCCAAGGAAGAATAGGGACTCTGGTGTATGCCGCGAGGAATGGGCGCAGCGGGGTGATTACCGGCTACTATGAAAGGACCGATGGCCAAGCGGACCTCCTGATCCTGGACTTCCACTTCGATCTTGACGGCCCCATTGCCGGTGAGACGAACGACATTGATCGCTTCAGATTCAGAAATGCCGATCATCCGCAATTGGATTCGCTGTTCGTCCATGCGGTCGCCGTGCTCGATCCATCGTGGACGCCTTACCTTCGTCACACGCGCCGCGGGACCCTCCGGCAAGCTGTCACCGAATGCATCGCTTCCAGTTGGTACCTGCTGCCCTTCGTGCTCGCCTTCTCGGCGCTGATGCAAAGTCAAGGCACGCTGCGCGCGATACCGTCCGACCTTGCAAGGTTGAACCGCAGGCGCAGCAGGCAAGGACGCCCGGAGCTGCAGGAGCACCTCGAGGTGCGCCTCGATCTATCCAGACAGACTGCCGCAGTCGAAAGGGGCGCGACACCGGGAAGTTCGCGTGCTGCGCCTAGACTGCATTATGTAAGGGGCCACGTCGTCCACCGGAATGGCCGCTCGTTCTGGCGAGCCCCCCACCTCCGCGGTAGAGCAGACGCTGCGATAAAGACTAGGACAGCACACGTGAGCGGATCCCCCACCGCACTGAGGCTGCCCGATATATTGAAAGGGAAAAGCTGATGACGATTGCGACACTCCCGGCTCACACCGCCTCCGCAATAGTTTTGGAAGCACCTGCGCGTACCGCCGATGCTGACGCCGCTATCGTATCGGCGCTTGATCTTGCGTTCCAGGCCGCGGTCAAGCGCAACGACGCCTCAGCGATCGACCGGATCCTGCATCCGACGTTTTACCTTGTCCTCGGCAACGGTTCGATAGTGACTCGCGACGAAGTCATCGCGGAGGCGCGAGCAGGGCTCATCAATTACGCGGTCCAGGATGAAGATCCCGGCACGCAGACTGTTCGCGTTTGGGGCGACACGGCGGTCGTCACCGCTCGCCTCCGGATCCGCGGTGTGCGCGAAGGTATTCGGTTCGATCGGCTCTTGTGGTTCAGCGACACTTACGTGCGCACGCCGGGGGGATGGAAATACGCCTTTGCCCAAGCCTCGCTTCCGCTTCCACGCGAAGGAAGCGAGCGAACGCAAGCGCATGCCGGGGGACTGTGAGTCGCCTCAGTCGAGCTGAGGCCGAAATGCTGACGCGGGAAGCAATCGGCGCACTGCGCCGGCATGACCCGCTACTCGCACAGTCTAAACTCGACCTGTTGGTGGCGGGCGCCGCGGATTACCCTATCCCTTGGACCTTGATCGCGCAGGCCGCCGAAGCCCGTAAAGACGGTGACGCTGCAGAGGCCGCGCTCAGCCGGCAGCTCGCGATCGATAACCGGGACCTTGCCGCATTGCTCATGATGGCGGCATCGAGAGCGCGTCGCGGTGATGATCGAGCGGCGCAGGCCTTCTATCGAACCGCGTTCCAGGTAGCGGTCCAACCTAAGTCTAATATAACGCCCGCGCTCGCAGCCATGCTTCGTACGGGCGAGGCGTTCGTCGCGCAGTCTGATTGCCGGTTCGCCGCGCATGTCGAACAGGCGATTGCCAGTCTTGAAATCGGAGGGCGCGCGCCAGCCGCTCGGTTGCGCCATGCGCTAGACCTGCTTTTCGGCCGCAGTGAGCTGCATCTTCAGCAACCGTCGATGTTCTACTTCCCTGGGTTGCCCCAACGTCCCTTCTTCGAGCGCGGCGAATTTGCGTGGGTTGCTGATCTGGAAGCCGCCGCTCCCGCCATCCGTGAGGAAGTGTTGACGATCCTCGCCGACGGGGCCGGGCTTGAGCCTTACGTCGAACGCACGATTGACCGTCCGGCGCCGGCCAACCACTTGATGAACGACCCGCGCTGGAGCGCATTCCACATCTGGCGGACCGGACAGCTCGTGATGCCGAACGCACATCTTTGTCCGAATACCGTTGCAGCGCTGCAGCGATTGCCGATGCCGATCATCGAGAACCGCTCGCCAATGGCGCTCTTTTCGGTTCTGCGACCTGGCACCCACATCCGTCCGCACAATGGGCTGCTCAACACTCGCCTGATCTGTCATCTGCCTATCATCGCGCCGCAAGATTGCGGCCTTCGCGTCGGCGCTGAGACGCGGAATTGGCACGATAGCGAATGTCTGATTTTCGACGATTCGATCGAGCATGAAGCCTGGAATCACAGCAATCAAACCCGCGTGGTCCTCCTATTCGAAGTATGGCGACCCGAGTTGGACGAGCCTGAGCGTACGGCGCTCGCAACGATCTTCGAGGCAATCGACAGCTACCGCGGTCCGCAGCAAGATGGTCATTAGTGCGCCCGCTGCGTTTATCGAGTGGATCGGATAAGCCGCAATTTCAGCGCCTTGCCATAGACCCGTCCGAGAGGAAACTGACTTCCATCCTTCAGAACTACTGCACGACCTCCAGCACGCGCTCGCGTGATCCTGTCGATACAGTCGATGTTCACCACTGCCGATCGATGCACGCGAATGAAAGCCGACGGATCCAATTTTTGCATCAATCGATCAAGCGACGAGCGCAAGAGATGCTCCCGACCATATGCGCGCATGCACGCATAGTCGTCCTTCGCCACGATGCTTTCGATTGCGTCCGTGGGTAATCGTACTTGGTCACGTCCTCGTTCACGAACCCATAGGGCGGCCTCGTATCCCCGGCCTGGCAGTTCGGGCGACGTTCCTATTGGCCGTAGATAATCGCGCGCAGGTCGGACGTCCAGTCCATGACGATAGTTTGGCAGACAGCGGCTAGCCTTAGTGAGCACATGCTCGAGCTTAAGTGGATCGCATGGCATTAGTAGATATCCGATCGCGCCGATCTCAACCGCGCGGAGAGCGTAGCGGTCATCGCGGGCAACGAGGGCGATGAAAATTCCATCCTCTGACGCCAAAGCCGCAGCCGCTTCGATCCCGTCGGGGCTATTGGTGTTGACGCCTAGGAACACGATGTCCGGTCTGCTGCGAAGAACCGCGGCATGAAGATCGCTGGCTTCAGCGGTATAATAAACGATTTGAGCTCCACGGTCCGCGACCAGTACCGCCAGCTGCCGCGCAGCGGCCGGGCTGTCGGCGGCGATCGCAACGCGAATCGGCATTCCAGCCATCGAGAATTTGTCTGAGCTTTCGCGCGACGCTGACACAACTGGATACCGGGACGGACAGGTATTCGCGAGCATCTCCATGCTCGACGCGCTACATGTCAGCACGGTTTCATGCTTTCAGGAAACTATGGTTCCAGGCGGCATGGGCGAGAGTTTTCGCGCGCTCGCTGCGCCATCGGTGGGGATGGCATGATCTCGCCGGAACTAATAAAGTAACTGAGCAAGCTCCTTACCGAATGCAAGTTGTAGCGATCCCACCAAGACGGCACCAGCGACCCCGGTTGCTCTACCGACCGCCGCCCGACGCGAGAGCACACGTAGTTTGAGAGGCCGCAGATCACGACCACCATCTCAACGCACTGCCGATTGATTTTTCCAAACAACATGTGACTTGCCCATTCATGCAGAAAATTGCCGAAGCCGCCGCGCGAATGTGGATACCACTGGATGGTCGCGGGATGCATCGGCAGATTGAGGACAAGGTGGCTGAGCACGGCCCCTACGAGGACAAGGGCGACACTGGCGTCCCGACGCCACCATGGCGCACTCACCAGCAACGCTTGCACGATGATCGACACGAACAAATGCGACCAGCCGTCGAACCACGCGCCGGGCTCGACGCTCTCCAGCCCATTGACCGAAAGCCGAGCCATAAAACTGCAAGCTCACTGACCTGCTCCCCAGAATTCATGCCATTGGTAGGTTAGCTCGTCAGATGGAGACGAGCGATGCGGCGAAGCCGATTTACCGAGGATCAGATCATAGGTGTGCTGCGCGAGCATGAGGTTGGGCGTGAAGACGGCCGATCTGTGCCGTAAGCACGGGATCAGCGATGCGACCTTTTACAACTGGAAGTCGAAGTACGGCGGGCTGTCGGTGTCCGACGCGGCGCGGTTGCGGGCGCTCGAGGATGAGAACCGACGGCTGAAGAAGCTGCTGGCGGAATCGATGCTGGACGTGTCGGCGTTGAAGGATCTGCTGGGAAAAAACTGACCCGGTCTGCGGAGCGCTACGCTGCGGTGGAGAAGCTGATGGCCGATCACGGCTTTTCCGAGCGTCGCGCCTGCAGGCTGATCGGGGTCAATCGGTCGGCATGGCAATATGAGCCGCTTCGCGGGCAGGACGATGCTGTTCGCGAGCGGATGCGCGAGATCGCGAACGAGCGTCGTCGGTTCGGCTATCGACGGCTGGCAATCCTGCTGCGGCGTGAGGGCAAGGGCATGAACCTGAAGAAGGTGTACCGGCTGTATCGCGAGGAGCGGCTGACGGTGCGCAAGCGTGGTGGCCGCAAGCGCGCGCTGGGAACGCGGGCGCCGATGGCGATCCCGCAGGAACCCAATCAGCGCTGGTCGCTCGACTTCGTATCGGACTCGTTGGCCTGCGGCCGGCGGTTCCGCATGCTCAACGTCATCGACGACTACAGCCGGGAATGCCTGGGGTGCATCGTCGATACCTCGCTGTCGGGTCGGCGGGTCGTTCGCGAGCTGAGCGCCATCGCCAAGCGTCGCGGGCTGCCGTGCATGGTGGTCAGCGACAATGGAACCGAGTTGACCAGTCATGCCGTTCTCGCCTGGTGCCAGGACACCGGGGTCGAGTGGCATTACATCGCGCCGGGCAAGCCGCAGCAGAACGGCTTCGTCGAAAGCTTTAATGGTCGCTTGCGCGACGAGTGCCTGAACGAGCACCTGTTCCCATCGCTGGCTGCGGCAAGACGGATCATCGAGGCATGGCGGACGGACTACAACACCGTGCGTCCGCACAGCAGCCTTGGCGGGTTGGCACCCGCCGAGTTTACCAACCGCCCCCGCGAGGGGCATATGGACACCGAAGCTAAGTTATTAGCGGCCTGAAAAGGGGGAGCAGGTCACCGGCACCACCACCACCGCTCCCGGACGTTGAGCAGCGGCAACTTGTATTTGTGCCGCTCCCGCTCGCCGATCTGCTATGCCTGAGTTCGCCGGCAAGCGTCCCACAAAGTGGTCGCGCCGCTTACCTCCTGCTTACCTGCCTCAACAAAAGAGGGCGGGGTAAGCGCACAACCGTCTGCTAAACTTTTGGAAATACTGGAGCGGGCGAAGGGATTCGAACCCTCGACCCCAACCTTGGCAAGGTTGTGCTCTACCCCTGAGCTACGCCCGCTCTGGCGGTCCGGCCGCGCGTGCGTCCAGACAGGGTGGAGCGGGCGGTTAGCATGGGGGTGGAGGCCCCGCAAGTCCCGCCACTCGGGGGTGGCGGGCGGCCTCCGCGCGCCTTACCTTGCACCCACCGGAACACGGGCACAGCGAACGAGGGACACGATGGCGACACTGGCGATGACCGCGGACGAAAAGGCGGCGACCGAGAAGTTCAAGCGCGATGTCCTCGACCCCTCGGCGACCGCGCTCGTGATCGTGGATTTCTGGGCCGAATGGTGCGGACCGTGCAAGGCGCTGACGCCCACGCTGGAAAAAGTCGCGGCGGACTATGCCGACCAGGGCGTGGTGCTCGCCAAGGTGAATGTCGACGAAGAGGCGTTCATCGCCGCGCAGTTCCAGATCCGCTCGATCCCGACCGTCTACGCCGTCTTCCAGGGGCAGATCGTCGCCGACCTGACGCCGGCGCGCACCGAGGGGCAGCTCAAGGGCGCGATCGACTCGATCCTGAAGCAGCTCGGGCCGATCGACGGCGCGGCCGGGGCGCCCGACATCGAGCCGCTGCTCGCCATGGGGCGCGAGGTGCTGGCCGCCGGCGACGCGGAGCGCGCCGCCGCGATCTTCGCCCAGATCGTCGACATGGCGCCCGACGATCCGCGCCCCTACGCCGGCGAGATCGAGGCGCTGATCGCCGCCGGCCGCGGCGACGACGCGCGCGCGCGGCTCGACACCGTGCCGGAGGCGCTGGCGTCCGACCCGGCGATCGCCAGCCTGCGCTCGCGCCTGGCGATCGCCGGGCAGGTGGCCGACGAGGGCATGATCGCCGCGCTGCGCGCGCGCGTCGCCGCCGATCCGGCCGACCACGAGGCGCAGATCGCGCTGGCGGGCCATGAGATGGCGGTCGGCGAGCGCGACGCGGCGGCCGACCGGCTGCTCGCCTCGATCGCCGCCGACCGGGAATGGGGCGAGGGCGCGGCGCGCGCGAAGCTGCTGCAGCTCATCGAGGCGGTCGGGCTCACCGATCCCTGGGCCTCCGCCCAGCGACGGCGGCTGTCCGACATCCTGTTCGGCTGATGCGGCTGTCGATCTTCCCCCTGCCCGGCGCGCTGCTCTTCCCGCGCGCCCAGCTGCCGCTGCACATCTTCGAGCCGCGCTATCGCGCGCTCGTCGCCGATGCGTCCGCGCGCGACCGCCGCATCGCCATGATCCAGCCGCGCGACAAGACCGACGAGGGCCAGCCGGAGCTGTTCGACGTCGGCTGCGTCGGCCGCATCGACCAGGTCGAGGCGCTGGACGACGGCCGCTACAACCTGATCCTGGAGGGCGTGCAGCGCTTCCGCCTGCTGCGCGAGCTGGAGGTCGCCACACCCTTTCGCCAGGTCGAGGCCGACCTCGACGGCTATGCCGACGACCGCGACGAACCCGCGCCGCTGTCCTTGGCCGCGCGCGCCGGACTGGAGATGGAGGCGCGCGCCTTCGCCGACGCGCGCGGCTATCGCATAGACTGGGAAGGAATCGGGCGACTGGACGACGAGACGCTGGTCAACGGCATCGCCCAGATCGCGCCGTTCGACGTGTCGTCCAAGCAGGCGATGCTGGAGGCCGACACGCTCGCCGAGCGCACCGAGCTGATCGTCCAGCTCCTGAGCTTCTTCAAGGACTGGGGCGACAACCGCGCGACGCTGCAATGAGAAGACGGACCGGGATGTGGCTGCTGTTTGGTGGGAAGCGGACTGTCGCCAGTCGTGGCCACGCTCTGTCCTCCGGGGTTGGAGAGTTCGACATCCGCTCTTGAATCGCAAGCGGACGCTCAGGTCTCTAGCCGCTCCACCAGCAGCCGCGCGATCTCCACCTTTGGGCAACGGTCCATCACCACCTTCAGCCCCGCCGCCTCCGCCCGCGCGGCGGCCGCCTCGTCGATGACGCCGATCTGCAGCCAGACGGACTTGGCGCCCGCGCGCACGGCGTCGTCCACCGCTTCGCCCGCCACCTCGGAGCGGCGGAAGATGTCGACCATGTCGATCTCCACGCCCAGCTGGTCGAGACGGTCCCAGACATACTCGCCATGGACATGCTCTCCGGTGATCTGGGGGTTGACGGGCAGCACCCGGCGGCCGGCGTCCTGCCACGCCTTCATCACGCCGTAGGACGGGCGGTTCGGGCGGTCGGACGCACCGACCAGCGCCACGGTGCGGGTGGCCTCCAGCAGCGCCTTGATGTCGGCGTCAGCGGTGAGCGGCATGTTCGGTCTCCAACCAGGCGAGGATGCGGGCGGCTATCGGGGCGAACGCCGCCCCCTCCGGCCCGTTCCCGGCGGCGGGCGGCGTGCCCGCGTCCGACTGTTCGCGGATGGCGAGCGACAGGGGCACCGCGCCCAGGAAGGGCACGCCCAGCCGGTCGGCCTCCGCCCGCGCGCCGCCATGGCCGAAGGGCTGAGACTCCGCGCCGCAATGGGGGCAGAGATAGCCGCTCATATTCTCGACCAGCCCGATGATCGGCACGCCCATTTGCTCGAACAGGCGCACGGCGCGGGTGGCGTCGATCAGAGCGAGGTCCTGGGGCGTGGACACGATCACCGCGCCGGCCGGCCGCGCCTTTTGCGCGAGGCTGAGCTGGATGTCGCCCGTGCCCGGCGGCAGGTCGGCGAGCAGGAGATCGCAACCTTCCCAGTGCGCCTCGACCAGCTTGGTCAGCGCGCCGGTCGCCATCGGGCCGCGCCAGGCGAGCGCCTTGCCGGGGTCGACCAGATGGCCGATCGACAGCACGCGCACCCCGTGCTCGGTCTCGATCGGGACCAGCCGGTCGTCCCGGGCCTCCGCCTTGACGCCCGCCGATCCGAACAGGGTGGGCTGGGAGGGGCCGTGGATGTCGGCGTCCAGCAGGCCGACCGTCCGCCCGGCCCGCGCCAGCGCGACCGCGAGGTTCGCCGTCAGCGTCGACTTGCCCACCCCGCCCTTGCCCGAGGCGACCGCGATCAGCGGCCGGCCGGCGCGTTCGGTGGTGAGCGCGACCCGCACCTGCGCGATCCCGTCCACCGCCAGCGCGGCGGCCCGCGCGCCCGCCTCCAGCGCCTCGCCCTCGGCCCGGGACAGGCCGGAGGCGTCCAGCACCAGGCTGGCGGTCGCGCCATCGCGGCGCGCGGCGCGCAGGCGCGCGGCCGCCACCCGGGCGACGGCCCGGCTCAGCGTGTCGGCGGGAGGGTCGGGGGACATGCGGACGCTCCCGGTTGGCGCGGATTTGCAAGGGGGTGGTCTGTGAATCACCGCGCGCGCTTCCTATAGAGAGTGCCATGAGCGAAAAGCGAGGGCGGCCCCCCGGGTCGGACAGGTGGCCGACACGGTGGCGGGAGAGGCTGGGGCCGAGCCTGCGCGGGCTGGCGATGGCCGGCCCCTGGGGCACGGGCGACGGCGACGGCCAACCGCCCCGGCCGCGCAATCCCTGGACGCAGCCGAGCGGCCGCCCCGCCGGTCCGCGCTCATCGGTGGACAACGCGTCGGAGAAGCTGCGCGAGATGTTCGGCGTCGCCTCCGGAACGGGCGGCGGCGGCACCGGCGGGGGCGGGCGCGGCGGCCTGCCGCGGCCGTTCGACAGATCCATCTGGCTGTGGGGCGCGCTCGGCGTGGCGCTCCTGTGGCTGGCCTTCACCTGCATCCACCGCATCGGGCCGGGCGAGCGCGGGGTGGTCCAGACCTTCGGCTCCTACTCCTCCACGCTCGGTCCAGGGGTCAGCTTCACGCTGCCCGCGCCCTTCCAGACCGTCGACACGGTGAATGTCGACGAGATCCGCCGGATCACCATCGGCTCGACGGCGGAGGACAGCCAGAAGCTGGTCCTGACCAGCGATCAGAACATCATCGACCTGGCCTACACCGTGCGCTGGGCGATCTCGTCGCCCGAAGCCTACAAGTTCCAGTTCGAGAACCCGGAACAGGCGGTGCAGGAGACCGCCGAGAGCGCCATGCGCGCGGTCGTCGCGAACTTCACGCTCGACCAGGCGATCGGCCCCGGCCGCACCGACATCGAGACGGAGGTCGCGGCCCGCGTGCAGGACATCCTGAACAGCTACAACGCGGGCATCCGCATCGAGGGCGTTGAGATCAACCAGGCCGACCCCCCGGCGGCTGTCAACGACGCCTTCAAGCGCGTGACGGAGGCGCAGCAGAACGCGACGCGCGACCTGAACGACGCGCGCGCCTACGCCCAGCAGGTGACCGCGCTGGCGCAGGGCGAGGCGGAGTCGTTCGACAAGGTGTACGAGCAATACCGCCAGGCGCCCGAGGTGACGAAGCGCCGGATGTATTACGAGACGATGGAGCAGGTGCTGCAGAAGGTGGACAAGACGATCGTGGAGGTGCCCGGCGTGGTCCCCTACCTGCAGGTCCAGCCGGGCCGCGCGCCCGTGCCGCCGCCGCAGGCCGTCACCCCGGCCGCGCCCGGTGGGAGCGGCCAGTGAGCTGGTCCAGCCCCCTCGTGCGCTGGAGCGCGATCGCGATCGCGGTGCTGATCCTGGCGTCCATGACGCTGTTCGTCGTGCCGGAGAGCAAGCAGGCCGTGGTGCTGAACTTCGGCAAGGTCCAGCGCACCTACAACCGCTACGAGCCCGGCCGGCCGTTCGGCGCCACCAACACCGGCCTGCGCGCCCACGTGCCGCTGTTCGAGCAGGTGGTGATGGTCGACAAGCGCGTGCAGGCGGTCGAGATGGAGCAGCAGCAGGTGCTGTCCACCGACCAGCTGCGCCTCCAGGTCGACGCCTTCGCGCTGTTCCGCATCGTCGACCCGCGCCAGATGATCGAGTCGGTCGGCCAGGCCCAGCCGATCGACCGGGTGAAGGACGCGCTCCGGCCCATCCTGGGCTCGGCGCTGCGCAACGAATTGGGCAAGCGCGAGTTCGTGGCGCTGCTGTCTCCGGAGCGCGGCGTGGTGATGAACGACATCCAGACCCGGCTGAACGGCGTGGCGGAGCAATACGGGGCCGAGATCGTGGACGTGCGCATCAACCGCGCCGACCTTCCCGACGGCACGCCGCTCGACTCCGCCTTCGAACGGATGCGCTCGGCCAGGAACGAGCGCGCGCGCACGATCGAGGCGCAGGGGCGCAAGGTGGCGCAGATCACGCGCGCGACGGCCGACGCCCAGGCGTCGGCGACCTACGCCCAGGCGTTCAACAAGGACCCGGACTTCTACGACTTCTACCGCGCCATGCAGAGCTATCGCCAGACCTTCCTGTCGCCCGACGAGCAGTCCGGATCGGCCAGCGTGCTGCTGTCGCCGGACAACGAGTATCTGCAGCAGTTCCGAGGGCGGCGGTGAGGGACGACGGCGGCGTTCAAAGGCCGTTCAGCGCCCGCTCATCACAGCGGCGCGCGCAACGGGACGAACCGGGCGCCCGCCCGCGAACCAAGGACACGGACGATCATATGACGAGAGGGCCCATGCGCTACGCCTACGCCACCACCGCCGCCATCCTGCTCGGCGGCAGCGCGATCACGCTGATGACCCATCCGGCCGGCGCGCAGGTCGCGCAGAACGACGAGCGGCAGATGGCGACCGCCGCCCCGCGCACCGGCGCGCCGCAGTCCTTCGCCAACCTGGTCGAGCAGCTGCAGCCGGCGGTCGTCAACATCTCGACCCAGCAGACGGTGGCGGTCCAATCCAACCCGCTGATGGACATGTTCCAGGGCGTGCAGCCGGGCACCCGTCCGCGCACCCAGAAGGGCCAATCGCTGGGCTCAGGCTTCATCATCTCGGCCGACGGCTATGTGGTGACCAACAATCACGTCGTCTCGCCCGGCGCGGAGGGCGCGGTGGTGAACTCGATCACCGTCATCCTGCCCGACCGCAAGGAGTACGAGGCGAAGCTCGTCGGGCGCGACGCCTCGTCCGACCTGGCGGTGCTCAAGATCGGAGCGCCCAGGCCGCTGCCCTTCGTGAAGTTCGGCGATTCCAATTCAATCCGGGTCGGCGACTGGGTGCTGGCGATCGGCAACCCGTTCGGCCTGGGCGGCACGGTGACGGCCGGCATCGTCTCCGCGCTCCACCGCGTCACGGGGCAGGGTGGGGCCTACGACCGCTACATACAGACCGACGCGTCGATCAACCGAGGCAATTCCGGGGGGCCGATGTTCGACCTCAACGGCAACGTGGTCGGCATCAATTCTTCGATCTTTTCGCCCACGGGGGGCAGCGTCGGCATCGGCTTCGCCATTCCGGCGAGCGAGGCGCGGCCGATCATCGACAAGCTGATGCGCGGCCAGTCGATCGAGCGCGGCTATCTGGGCGTCGGCATCCAGGAGATCGACGGCGACCTCGCCGAGAGCCTGGGCCTCGACAAGAACCGCGGCGAGCTGATCGCCTCGGTCCAGCCCGGCGGCGCGGCGGAGAAGGCCGGTATCCGGCAGGGCGACGTCGTGGTCACCGTCAACGGCCAGCCGGTCACGCCCGACAATACGCTGTCCTATCTGGTCGCCAACGTGCGGCCCGGCACCCGCGTGCCGATCGAGCTGCTGCGCGACGGCCGCCGCCAGACGGTGACCGCGCAGCTCGAGCAGCGGCCGAGCGACGAGGAGCTGGCGCAGACGCTGGGCGGCGACGACCAGGACGGCATCGGCTCGCCCGACCAGCCGCCGGCGCAGGGCCAGGCGGGCGCGTCGCTGGGCTTGGCGCTCCAGCCGCTCACCCCGGCGATCGCGCGCCGGCTGGGCGTCGATCCTGGCACGCGCGGGCTGGTGATCGCGGGCGTCGATCCGTCGAGCGACGCGGCGCAGATCGGGCTGCAGCGCGGCGACATTGTGCTGTCCGCCAACCGGACCGCCGTCGCCACCCCGGACGAGGTCGAGGCGGTGGTGCGCGAGGCGACGCGCGCGGGCCGCTCGTCGGTGGCGCTGCTCGTCCAGCGCGGTCGCGGCCCGGCGCGCTATGTGAGCGTGCCGTTCGGGCAATGATGGGGCGGGAGGGAGAGTCCTTCCTCCCTCCGTCATCCCCGCGCAGGCGGGGATCCAGGCTCCGATCCGGCGAGTGGCGACCGTGTTGTCAGCAGTGTGACTGTTCCCACGATGGTGCCTGGATTCCCGCCTGCGCGGGGATGACGCTGGGAGCAATCATCGCTCCCCCAGGAACAGCGCCTTGATCTCGTCGGTGAGCCGCGCGGGGCGCAGCGTGTCGGCGTTGAGCGAGCACCAGGTGGAGCGCACCTCGGCCAGCACCTCCTCGCCGCGCCGGATCAGCGTGGCGAACGTCGCGCGCGCGCCGTGCACCTTCTCCAGCAGGCTGGTGGCGATGACCTCGTCGTTCAGGAAGGCGGGCTTGCGGTAGGTGATCTCGTGCTTCAGCGCGACCCATAGGTGGCGCGCGACCGCGTCGGGCGGGGCCACGCGCTCCCAATGCGCGACCACCGCCTCCTGCACCCACCGCAGATAGTTCGCGTTGTTGACGTGCCCCATGAAGTCGATGTCGCCGGGCTCGATCGCCACGGCATGGGAATGGGTGTCGCTCATATGTCAACAATAGTGTCGGTGGAGGCGTTGCGATAGGGTGAAGCGCCCGTCGTTCAGCCCCGCCCGCGATAACCGGGCACGCCCTGTCCGGGCACCCACAACCCGGCCGGCGGCTCGCCCGATTGCCAGAAGACGTCGATCGGAATGCCGCCGCGCGGATACCAATAGCCGCCGATCCTGAGCCAATGGGGCGTCATCTCCTCCATCAGCCGCTGGCCGATGCCGACCGTGCAGTCCTCGTGGAACGCCTGGTGGTTGCGGAAGGCGCCGAGGAACAGTTTGAGCGACTTGGATTCGACGATCGTGGCGTCGGGGCAATAGTCGATCACCAGATGGGCGAAGTCGGGCTGGGCCGTCACCGGGCACAGCGACGTGAACTCCGGCGCGGCGAAGCGCACCAGGTAGCGCGTGTCGGGACGCGGGTTGGGCACATAGTCGATCGCCGCCTCCTCCGGCGAGGCGGGGAGGGGCGAGGTCCGGCCGAGATGGGTGGGAATCATGGCGTGCGATGTAGGCGAGCGAAGGGTGGTTGTCAGGGGCGGATGGAATAGGGCCGCCGATCCTCCCTGCCGCGAAGCGGTGGGGAGATGGGAATCGCCAGCCAACGGCGCTTGTCAGCGACCGTTCACCCGCGCGCGCAAAGGGGCTATGGCGATGGCGATGCGACCCGTCCTCTTCCTCCTGCCCGTTCTGGCGTCCGCCGCCGCCCCCGCCGCGGCGCAGGACGCGCCGCCCTCCGTGCGCGATTTCAAGCTGGAGCCCGCGCCCAAGCCTGCGGTCGATCCGCGCCTGCAGGGTCCGGGGCTGACGCCGAAACCGGCGCCGCTGCCCACCGAGCGGCCGCCCGCCGCCCCGCCGCCCCAGCGTCCGACGGCGAGCGATCAGGCCGCGCCGTCCGCCGCCGCTCCGCCACCGGCCCCGCCCGCCCGCAGCGCGCCTTCGCCCGCCTCGCGAGACACGATCCCGCGGACCGGGCCGCGCGCCGGGCGCGACTCGGCCCCCGCCGCCGAGCGTCCCGTTCCGCCCTCCCGATCCGAGCGGACGAACGCCGTGCCCGCTCCGGCTCCGGCGCCCGAGCCGTCCGAGCCGTCCGCGCAGGCTCTCCCGTCCTCCGCGACCGCCACCCCGCCGCCGCGCGCGGAGCCATTGCCCGACGGCGAGACCTCCCGCGGGCCGCTGGCGCTGTTCGCGCTCGCCGGGCTGCTTGGACTCGGCGCGCTCCTGCTGGTGGCGCGCCGCCGCCGTCCGGCGCGGCGGGCGTCGGCGCGCGTGGCGGAGCCCGAGGCGGCGGTGCCCGCGCGGCCGGAGCCTCCGGTGCCGCCGCCCGCCGCGATCCCCGCCGCGCCGGCCGCCCCGCTCACGCCGCTCGTGCTCGTCTTCGAGCCGCTGGAAGCGCGCGCGACCGCGCTCGGCAGCAGCCTCAAATGCCGACTGACGGTCACCAACGCCGGCCCCGCGCCCGCCACCGACCTGTCGCTCGACCTGACGATGGCGGGCGCGGGGCCGGAGGGCGACGCGCAGCTCCGGCATTTCGCCGTCGAGGGGTCCGGCCGGCCACGGCTCGACCTGCCCGACCTCCCGCCCGGCGAGAGCCGCACGATCGAGCGGTCGCTGCGGGTGGGCGCGCGCGACTTCCGCCCGATCCAGCTCGCCGACCGGGCGATCTTCGTGCCGCTGGTCGGTGTCGACCTCGCCGGCACGGTGGCGGGCGGGACGGTGCGGGTGACCGGCGCGCATGTCGTCGGCCGCGCGCCGAAACAGGGCACCAAGATGGGGCCGTTCCGCGTCGACCAGGGTCCGCGCCACTATCGCGAGCTCGGCCAGCGGCCCCACGCGCTCGCCGGCTGAGGTGGGCCGTCCCGTCCTGATCCCCGTCCTGGGCGACCAGCTCTCCCTCGACCTCCCTTCGCTCGCCGGAGTCGACCCCGCCGACGCCGTCGTCCTGATGGCGGAGGTGCAGGAGGAGGCGACCTATGTGCGCCACCACAAGCGCAAGATCGCCTATCTCTTCTCCGCCATGCGCCACTTCGCCGACGAACTGCGCGGGCTGGGCTGGACGGTGGAGTATGTGGAGCTGGAGGACGCCGACAATTCCGGCAGCTTCACGGGAGAGGTCGCGCGCGCCGTGGAGCGCCACCGGCCTTCGGTTATCCGCGTCACCGAACCGGGCGAGTGGCGGCTGAAGGCGGCGTTCGACGCCTGGCCCGACAAGTTCGAGGCCCCGGTCACCGTGCTGGAGGACGCCCGCTTCCTCTGCTCCCACGCCCGCTTCGCGGAGTGGGCGGAGGGGCGGCGCGAGCTGACGATGGAGTTCTTCTACCGCGAGATGCGGCGCGAGACCGGCCTGCTGATGGACGGCGGCCAGCCCGCCGGCGGCCGGTGGAACTACGACCAGCAGAACCGCAAACCGCCCAAGGCGGACATGAGCGCCCCGAACCTGCCCGCCTTCGCGCCCGACGCAATCACCCGCGACGTGCTGGCGCTGGTCGAGCGCCGCTTCGCCGACCACCCCGGCTCGCTCGCCGACTTCGGCATCGCCGTCACCCGCGCCGACGCCGAGACGGCGCAGGCGTGGTTCCTCGACCAGCGCCTCGCCCGCTTCGGCGACTGGCAGGACGCGATGGTGACGGGCGAGCCCTTCCTCTACCACGCGGTGCTGTCCTTCTACATCAACGCCGGCCTGCTCGATCCGATCGCGCTCTGCCGCGAGGTGGAGGTACGCTATCGGGACGGCCGCTGCCCGCTGAACGCGGCGGAGGGCTTCATCCGCCAGGTGATCGGCTGGCGCGAATACATGCGCGGCATCTACTGGTTCGCGGGGCCGGACTATCCGCGGCGCAACCACCTGGGCGCCCGCCGGCCGCTGCCCGACTTCTACTACACCGGCGACACCGACATGGCCTGCATGGCGGACGCGATCGGCAACACGCTCGCCCACGCCTACGCCCACCACATCCAGCGGCTGATGATCACCGGCAACTTCGCGCTGATCGCCGGTCTGGACCCCGTCGCCGTGCAGGCGTGGTATCTGGAGGTCTATGCCGACGCCTATGAGTGGGTGGAGTGCCCCAACACGCTGGGCATGATCCTCTATGGCGATGGCGGCCTGCTGGGCTCCAAGCCCTACGCCGCGTCGGGCAACTACATCGACCGGATGAGCGACTATTGCGGGCGCTGCCGCTACGACGTGAAGAAGAAGATGGGGGAGGCCGACGCCTGCCCGTTCAACGCGCTCTATTGGGACTTCCTGGCGAGGAACGAGGACACGCTGCGCGGCAACCACCGGCTTCGCAACCCCTACTCCACCTGGGATCGGATGGGCGACAACCGCAAGGCGGCCATCCGGGGCGGGGCGGCGGCCTTTCTCGACAGCTTGGAAGGTGGTGGCTAAGCCGTCCGGACACGAGATGGGAGGACGCGATGGATCAACTGGTGAGCACCGAATGGGTGGCCGGAGAGCTGGGCGCCGGCGACCTGCGCGTGGTGGACGCCAGCGCCACCCTGCCCGCCGCCGGTCGGAACGCCAAGGCGGAGTACGAGGCGGGGCACATCGCGGGCGCCGTCTTCCTCGACCTCACGGAGCTGACAAAGGACGGCCTGCCGTCGGCCGAGAAGTTCGCCAGCCGGATGCAGTCCCTGGGGCTGGGCGACGGCAGCCGGGTGGTGATCTACGACGACAGCCCGCTGCATTCCGCGTGCCGCGCCTGGTGGCTGCTCGAGACGTTCGGTGCGCATTCGGTGGCGGTGCTCGACGGCGGCCTGGCCAAGTGGAAGACGGAGAACCGCCCGCTCGCCACCGGCGCGGAGACGCTGCGCCATCGCCACTTCACCCCCTTTCGCGACGACTCCATGCTGGCGACCAAGGCCGACGTGCTCGGCAATCTGCACGGGCACGAGGCGGAGGTGGTGGACGCGCGCTCCGCCGGCCGTTTCGCGGGCACGGAGCCGGAGGCGCGAGACGGGTTGGCCGGCGGACACATCCCGGGCAGCCGCTCGCTGCCCTACGAGGTGCTGTTCAACGCCGACGGCACCTGGAAACGCGACGGCGACCTGCGGATGGCCTATGAGGAGGCGGGCGTGGACCTGACCAGGCCGATGATCGCCACCTGCGGGGGCGGCACGACCGCGGCCGTGCTGCTGTTCGGCGCGCGCCTGCTCGGCAAGGAGGACGTGCGCCTCTATGACGGCAGCTGGGCGGAATGGGGCGCGGACGCCGACCTGCCGGTGGCGACCGGAGCGGCGTGAGCGGCGGATCGCCGTCGGAGTCCGCGCCCGCGACCCGGCTGGTCGCGGCGGGACGGCGGGCGGAGTGGACGGGCCCGGCGGTCAACCCGCCGGTCTGGCGCGCGTCCACCATCCTCTATGACGACTGCGCCGCGCTGGAGGCGGGCGGGCGCGGCAATCGCGACGGCGAGTGGTTCTACGGCCGGCGCGGCACGCCCAGCCACTGGGCGCTGGCCGAGGCGCTGACGCAGATGGAGCCCGGCGCGGCGGGCACCATGCTCTATCCGTCCGGCGTCGCGGCCATCGCCGGCGCGCTGCTCTCGGTGCTGCGACCGGGCGACGAGTTGCTGCTGACGGACAACGCCTACGGTCCCAGCCGCGCGCTGGCCGACGGACTCCTGAAGACATGGGGGGTCGCGACGCGCTTCATCGACCCCATGGCCCCGCTCGCGCCCGCGCTCTCCGAAGCGACGCGCGCAGTGCTGCTGGAGACGCCGGGATCGCTGACGATGGAGGTCTGCGACCTGCCTGCGATGGCGGCGGCGGCGGCCGCGCGCGGCGTGGTCACGGTCCTCGACAACACTTGGGCCTCGGGCCATCTGCTCGCCGCCCTGCCGCTTGGGGTGGACCTGTCGATCGTCGCCGTGACCAAGCACATCGGCGGCCATTCCGACCTGATGATGGGCGCGGTCACGGCGACCGAGCGCCGCTGGCCGGCGCTGCGCCGCACCGCCCAGGCGCTGGGCCAGACCGTCTCCCCCGACGACGCCGTCCTGGCGCTGCGCGGACTGCGCACGCTCGACGTGCGGCTGGCGCGGCAGGGGGAGAGCGGGCTGGCGGTCGCCCACTGGCTGGCCGACCGGCCGGAGGTCGCGCGCGTGCTGCACCCCGCGCTGCCCTCGTGCCCCGGCCACGGGCATTACGCGCGCGACTTCGCCGGCCCGTGCGGCCTGTTCGGCTTCGTGCTGGCCGGGGGCTGGGACGCCGCCGACCGCGCCCGCCTCATCGACGCGCTCGATCGGTTCGGCATCGGCTACAGCTGGGGCGGCTATGAGAGCCTGGCAATCCCCGCCGATCCGGAGCGCACGGTCGTGCCGTGGGACGCGCCCGGCCGGCTGGTGCGGCTCTCGGTTGGCCTGGAGGACCCGGCCGACCTGATCGCCGACCTCGCGCGCGCCTTTGACCGGGTGGAGCGCGCACGGTGAGCGCGCGGGTCGTCGCCATGCTGCGCGCCTTCGGCATCGCCATGCCGGCGGCGCTCCACCTGGAGCAGGTGGCGATCGGCGGTGGGCTGGTGCTGCTCGCGCTCCTCCTCGCGGTGTTCCTGTCGCGGCGCTTCGGCGAGAGCGCCTCCACGCTGTGGCGCAACCGGGTCGGGCACGTCGGCGGGCTGGCCCCGCGCATGACCGCGCTGGTCCGTCACGGCTCGGCGATGCTGATGATCCTGTTCCTCCTGCTGGCCTATCCCTGGCAGCCGCTCGCCCGCTTCACGATCGGCATCGCGTTGGCGGCGGCCGCCGCGCTGTTCCTGTTGCAGCTGATGCGCGGGCTGATGGTCAATCGCCTGATCGCCAACGTCACCGTCGTGATCGTCTTCGCCGCGCTGCTCGCCAATGCGATGGGCGGAGTGAGCGTGCTGACCGGCCAGCTCGACGCGGTCGGCTTCACGGTCGGCGAACGGCGCTACTCGCTCTTCACCCTGGTCGTGTGGGGCGTGACGGTCGTGCTGCTGTTCGTGGGCGTGCGGCTGGCCAATCGCCTGATCGGCCATTCGATCGAGAGCTCGCGCGCGCTCGACCCCACCCAGCAGGTGCTGGCGCAGAAGGTCGCGGGCATGGTGGTGCTGGTCGTCGCCGTCCTGATCGGCATCGACGTGCTGGGCATCGACCTGACCGCGCTCGCCTTCTTCTCCGGCGCGTTCGGTCTCGCGATCGGCTTCGGCTTCCAGAAGACCTTCGGCAACCTGATCTCCGGCATCATCCTCTTGATGGACCGCTCGATCAAGCCGGGCGACGTGATCGTCGTCGGCGACAGCTTCGGCTGGGTCGAGAAGATCGGCATCCGCGCCGTCTCCGTCGTCACCCGCGACGGCAAGGAGCACCTGATCCCCAACGAGAACCTGATGACGCAGGAGGTGGAGAACTGGTCCTTCACCGACAAGAACGTGCGCGTCCGCATCCCGGTCGGGGTCTCCTATGCCAGCGACATGGCGCGGGTGCAGGACCTGATGCTGCAGGCCGCCCGCGAAAGCCCGCGCGTGCTCGACGAGCCGCAGTCCAACGTGTGGATGGTCGAATATGGCGACAGCTCCGTCAATTTCGAGATCCTGGTGTGGATCAACGATCCCGAAGGCGGCGTCGGCAACGTGAAGTCCGACGTGCTCAACCGCCTGTGGTGGCTGTTCAAGGAGCACGGGGTGGAGATCCCCTTCCCGCAACGCGACCTGAACGTGAAGCACTGGCCGCCCGCACTGTCATCGGACGACGACGCCGGCCGGCCCTGAAGCAGGGGCGCAGTTTGTCCGCTTGCGACCAAGTGGCTGCCGTCCGCGATAATCCGCGCGCCACCCAGGACTCGCCGAACCGAACGCCACACCCACCTGCTGGTGTGATGACCCCTCTTGCATATTCGAGGTATCAAGATATATCTCGAATCGCTCTTAAAAGAGGAGGACGAGATGAACCCCTACTGGAAGGCGAAAATCGAGAGACTGCATGGCATCAACATCGGCGACTTTGATCCGAGAACCACATCGGCTGGGGGTCGGCGACGCGGTCGGATGTTCGGGCCGGGCGAGTTGCGGCTCGCACTGCTCAAACTCGTCGCCGACGCGCCGCGCCACGGCTACGAGCTGATCAAGGCGATCGAAGACCTGACCGGCGGGGCCTACGCGCCGAGCCCCGGGGCTGTGTATCCGACGCTGCAACTGCTGGCGGACGAAGGCGCGGTCGCCGAACGCCAGGATGACGACGGCCCCCGCAGAACCTACGCTGCCTCCGCGCAGGGGGAAGAGGAGCTTGCCGAGCGTGAGGAGGAGGTGAGCGCCTTGATGGAACGGCTCGCCGACATCGCCGACGACCGGCGGGCCAAACCGAACCTGCAGGTCCACCGTGCGATGGACAATCTGCGCAACGCGCTGCGCGGGCAGCGTCACCGCGGCGCGCTGGAAGGGGGGACGTTGCACGCTATCGTCGATCTGATCGATGAAACCGCACGCCGCATCGAACGGATGTGACGGCGGTCCGGCCGCGCCCTTCCAGGGGCAACGGGTGTTCTTGTGCAGCAATCAAAAATGGTCCCTCCGCGTCCCACCAACTGCGGACCTCCAACCCAAGCCATTCCCCGCCCAGACCCCTTGCCGCCGCGCCCGCACGGCGACAGGGGAGGGCCACCGCAGCCGCGGCAACCGGAGCTTGACCATGCGCGCACTGACCGTCCTGTTCCTGGCGCTCGGCCCCGCCGCGCCCGCGCTCGCGCAGGACTTCGACACCGGCGTCCCCTCCGCGGTCGCGGTCGACGCACAGGCGAGCGTGCTGACCGACTATCGCTTTCGCGGCCTGTCGCAGACGGACGGGGATCCGGCGGTGCAGGGCGCGGTCACGGTGCGGCACGAAAGCGGCCTGTCGGGAGGCGTGTTCCTGTCCAACCAGGCCGGGCGCGACCCCGGTGACGCGCTGTTCGGCCAGGGTGACGTGCGCGCCGAACTCTATGGCAGCTATCGCCGCCCGCTCGCCAGCGGCCTGACGGGCGAGGTGGGGGCCACGCTCTACCTGTTCCCCGACCGCCTGAGCGGGTTCGACACCGACTTCTACGAACCCTATCTGGCGCTCGCCTACGACCTCGGCCCCGCCCGCGCGCGGGTGTCGGCGGCCTATGCGCCGAAGGGGCAGTCGTCGCTGGGCCGGGAGGACAGTCTCTATGCGGCCGGCGACCTGACGGTGGGGGTGCCGACCACGCCACTGACCGTGCTGGCCCATGTGGGTCGCGCGACGGGGGCGGTGGGCGCCGTGACGCCGGCGCTGTCATCCCAGGATTACTGGGACTGGTCGCTGGGGGTGGAGGGGGTGCGCGGTCCGTTCGTGGCCGGTGTCCGCTATGTCGACACGGACGTCACGAATCGCCTGGGGTTCGCGGACCGGATCGGCGCGGACGCCACCGTGCTCGGCTATGTGGGTGTGCGGTTCTAGGTTCCATCGACTTCCCCGTTCGCGCTGAGCTTGCCAAAGCCTGTCCTGAGCGACTGCCGCAGGCAGGCGGTCGAAGGGCGCTGCCCTTTGTTGAAGACGATCGTGCAGGAAGAAGGACAGGGCTTCGACAGGCTCAGCCCGCACGGGTCTGGGAGTCGGAGGGTCCTCCGCCCGATCAGCGCCCCGCCAGCTCGCGCAGCACGGTCGCCTCCTCGTCGGTCACCGGGCAGACGGACAGGCGCGACTGGCGAACGAGCGCCATGTCGGCCAGGCGCGGGTCGGCCTTGATGGCCTTGAGCGTCACCGGCCGCTCCCACGCCTTCACGGCCACCAGCGACACCGCGACCCACCTGCCGGTGGAGTCGGTGGGGTCCGGAAAGGCGGCCCGGGTCACCCGGGCGGTGCCGACCACGGCCTTGTCGCTCACCGAATGGTAGACGAACAGCGTGTCGCCGACCGCCATGGCGCGCAGGTTGTTGGCGGCCTGGTGGCTGCGCACCCCGTCCCAGGTGCCCGTGCCCTCCGCCACCAGATCGGCGAAGGAATAGGCGTCGGGCTCCGACTTCACGACCCACCAGGCCATCAGACCAGTCCGCCGCCCAGGGACAGGCGGATCGCGGCAAGCGCGAATACCACCAGGTTGACGTTGCGGCCGCTGGTCCGGTTCGACAGCGCGCCCAGCCCCGCGCCGATGCCAGCGACCGGCAGCGCCAGCCAGTTCAGGATGCCGAAGAACGGCACCAGCCCCGGCAGCGCGATCGCCGCCGCGACCAGCGCGAACAGGACGGACAGGGCGTTCAGCATGGCCGCGGGCGTACCCGCTCGACCGGACCCGCCGCAAGGGCGCGGGAGCGCTCGGGGCGCCCTCTTCCCGCGTGCGTCCCGGGGCGGGACAGACGGCGCGCGCGGCTGGGCGCGGCGGACCGGCCGTGCCAGCGACGGCGCCCGAAGCCCCGAGGATCACGCCATGCCGCCCGCCCGTCCGCTCCTGCTCCTGTCCGCCGCCGCCCTGCTGGCCGGGTGCGGCGTGACGGATGAGACGCCGCTGCCCGACAACGCGCTCCTGAACGAAACCGGCGCCGGCGCGGACGCGCGCGCGCTGGGCGAGGCCATCCGCGTCGATCCGCGCCGCGCCGCGCCGGATCGCCCGCCCGAGCGCGTGGCGAAGACCGTCGGCGGCTGCGCGGACCGCGTGCGCCCTGGCGCGGGCTGGGTCCGGCGCCTGCCGGCCGCCTTCCCGGTCTATCCCGGCGCGCGACTGGTGGAGGCGGGCGGAGCGGACGGCGACTGCACGCTCAGGGTCGCCACCTTCCGCACGACCGATCCCCGGCCCGCCGTGCTGGGCTGGTACGCGCGCCGGGCGAAGGCGGCGGGCTACTCCACCGACACCGAGGACCGGGGGGCGGAGCGCCTGCTCGGCGGCACGCGCGGCAACCTCGCCTATGCGGTGATCGCGCGGGTGGCCGGCGGCGGCACCGAGGTCGACCTGATGGCGAACGGCGGCGCCTAGGAAGCCAAACCTCGCCCGCGCCCATTCGGACTGAGCCTGTCGAAGCCTGGATCGGCTGGGCGGAGTCAGGCTCAGGACGAGCGGATGGCTGGCGGAGGAGAGGCGTCCCGCCCCTCCTTCGCCGTCACCCCCAGAGCCCGCTTCGCGTCGGCCACCTCCTCGTCCGTCGGCGGCGTTGGCAGCTCCTCGCCCGGCGCCAGCGCCTCGTCGGGAATACCGGACGCCGTGCCGGCGATGGGGACGTTCTTCGGACGCGCGTTCGGGCCGGTGCTGATCTTCCTGTCGGTCATGGGGTCCTCCAGTCCCTCAACCTGGTGGCGACGGCCGCGTTCCCGCCGTCACCACCCAGCCGTCCTCCACCGTCAGCGGCCACGCCGTCAGGCCGACGCCGTTGCACGGGCCGCCGACGCACGCCCCGTCCTCAGCCCGGAACAGCGCGCCGTGCCAGTGGCAGCCGATGAGCTTGCCCTTCCCCACCAGATAGTCGTCCACCCCGCGCGTCAGCGGCACGCCGGCGTGCGGGCAGCGGTCGACATAGCCGCGCACGGTGCCGCCATGGCGCACCGCGAAGCCGTGGAAATAGCCGGCCTTCAGCTTGAGCACGAAGCCGTGGCTGCCGGGGTCCGCGATCTGGCCGAGGGGGCAGAGGCGGACACCCGCAGGGGTGGCGATGAGTCTGGCGGGTGAGGCGCGGTCGGGAGGTGGGGTGGTCATGCTTCCACATTGTGCTCCTGCGGAGGCAGGAGCCTATTGCCGGCTCCGCTTGGCACCGTCATCGCCCGGTCGAACCCACATTGGGCTCCTGCTTTCGCAGGAGCACGGGAGGTCGCAGGAGCACGGCACGTCGGATGAGCACGGCAACCCTCACACCGCCTCCACCGTCTGCTCGATCGTGCCGAAGATCGGATGATGCGCCTCGTCCATCATCGCGATCCGCACCGTATCGCCCGCCTTCAGGAACTCGGCCCTGGGCGCACCGTCGGCGATCGTCTCGACCATCCGCTGCTCGGCCACGCAGCTATAGCCGCGCCCGCCCCGGGCCACCGGCCGGCCCGGCCCGCCGCCCTCGTCGCGGTTGGAGACGGTCCCCGATCCGATCACCGTTCCGGCGACCAGCGGCCGTGTCTTGGCGGCATGGGCGATCAGCTGGCCGAACCCGAAGGTCATGTCCTCGCCCGCATCCGCGCGCCCGAACGGTTCGCCGTTCAGATCCACCTCCAGCGCGCCGTGCAGCTTGCCGTCGCGCCAGCGGTCGCCCAGCGCGTCGGGGGTCACGAACACCGGCGACATGGCGGAGGCCGGCTTGGACTGGACGAAGCCGAAGCCCTTGCCGAGTTCGGCGGGGATCAGGTTGCGGAGCGAGACGTCGTTGGTGATGCCGACCAGGCGCACATAGCCTAGCGCTTCCCCGGCGCTCACCCCCTGCGGCACGTCGCCGGTGACGACCACCACCTCGGCCTCCATGTCGCAGCCCCACCCCTCGTCGGCCAGCGGGATCGGGTCGCGTGGCCCCAGGAACCCGTCCGAGCCGCCCTGGTACATCAGCGGGTCGTGCCAGAAGCTCTCCGGCATCTCCGCGCCCCGGGCCTGCCGCACCAGCACGACGTGGTTCACATAGGCCGAGCCGTCGAGCCACTGGTAGGCGCGGGGCAGCGGCGAGGCGGCGTCGTGCTCGTGAAAGCGGTCGCGCGGGATCGCTTCGTTCCTGAGGTCGGTGGCGAGCAGCTCCAGCTTGGGCGCGACCGCGTCCCAGTCGTCCAGCGCCGCCTGCAGCGTCGGAGTGATGTGGGTGGCGTCGGCGCACCAGGCGAGATCGTCGGACACCACGACCAGCCTGCCGTCGCGGCCGTGCTTCAGGGAGGCGAGTTTCATGGGAGGTCTTTCGGTTGGACGGGGTCAGTCGAACGTCGGGCGCTCGGCGGTGAAGGCGTGCGCGAGGGAGAGGTTTATTCCTCCCCGAGCTTGCTCGGGGAGGAATTGTCGCGGCTCACCGCACCACGGCCTTCGGAAACCCGCCCCACACCTCGTCGTAATTCGCCTGCGCGGTGTCGGCCGCGAACCGCGTCGGGCGATAGGCCCAGCAGCTTTCGACCATGAAGGCGAGCGTGCCCTCGATCTTGTGGGGTTTCAGCTCCGCCTCGGTCGCCGCGGTCCAGCTCGCCACGTCCGGCCCGTGGCCGCCCAGCAGGTTGTGGAGCGACAGCCCGCCGGGCGCGAAGCCCTCCGCCTTGGCGTCGTAGGCCCCGTGGATCAGGCCCATCGCCTCGCTCATCACGTTGCGGTGGAACCAGGGGGGACGGAAGGTGTCCTCGGCCACCATCCAGCGCGGCGGGAAGATCACGAAGTCGGCATTGGCGCGGCCGGGCACGTCGGACGGGCTGGTCAGCACGGTGAAGATCGACGGGTCCGGGTGGTCGAAGCTGACCGTGTTGATGGTGTTGAACCGGCTCATGTCGTAGCGGCACGGCGCCAGATTGCCGTGCCAGGCGACCACGTCGAGCGGGCTGTGGTCCAGTGTGGTGGTCCAGAGCGCGCCCTCGAACTTCTGGATCAGCTCGGTCTCCTCGTCGCGGTCCTCGAACCAGGCGACGGGCGTCTCGAAATCGCGCGGATTGGCGAGGCCGTTCGCGCCGATCGGGCCGAGGTCGGGCAGGCGGAAGAGCGAGCCGTGATTCTCGGCGACATAGCCGCGCGCCTGGCCGTCGGGCAGCCGCACCTTGAAGCGCACCCCGCGCGGGATCAGCGCCATGTGGCCGGGCGCGACCTCGATGCGGCCGAGTTCGGTCAGGAGTTCGAGACGGCCCTGTTCCGGCAGGATCAGCAACTCGCCATCGGCATCGACAAAGGCGCGCGCCTCCATGTCCTTCGTGGCCGCGTAGATGTGCAGCGCGACGCCCTCCAGGCTGGCTGGGTCGCGGTTGGCGAGCATCGTGGTGAGACCGTCGACCCAGTCGGTCGGCTGGTCCGGCATCGCCTGCGGGTTCCAGCGCAGGCGGTTGGGCGCCAGCGGCTCGTCGATCGTGCCGGGTGCCAGGCGCGGCGCGCCGTCATAGCGGCGATAGGGCGGGTGCTCGGCCGAAGGTCGCATCCGGTAAAGCCAGGAGCGGCGGTTCTCGTGGCGCGGCGCGGTGAAGGCGGTGCCGGAGAGCTGTTCGGCATAGAGGCCGAAGGGAGGTTTTTGGGGCGAGTTGCGGCCGATGGGGAGCGCGCCGGGGTGCGCCTCGGTGGACACGTGGTTGGCGAAGCCGGGAAGGTAGGCCGTCATGACCCTCCCCTCCCTTTCAGGGAGGGGATCGAGGGGTGGGTGGCGAAGGTGAAGCCGAGCCTGTGCCGAACGCCGGGGAGCTCGCCTTCGGCTCGCGCCCACCCCCTGCCCCTCCCTGGCAGGGAGGGGAGAAGAAGGCTCACGCGTCCACCTCGATCACGCCGCGCCGGATCTGGTCCAGCTCGATCGACTCGAACAGCGCCTGGAAGTTGCCCTCGCCGAACGCCTGGTTGCCCTTCCGCTGGATGATCTCAAAGAACACCGGGCCGAAGGTTGGTTCGGTGAAGATTTGCAGCAGCGTGCCCTCCTCGTCCGATCCGTCGATCAGGATGCGGTTGCGCTTCATGCGCTCCATGTCCTCGCCATGGCCGGGCAGGCGTTTGTCGACGAGCTCGTAATAGGTCTCGATCGTGTCCTGCAACTGGACGCCGCGGTCGCGCAGCGCCTCGACGGTCTCGTAGATGTTCTCGGTGGCGAGAGCGATGTGCTGGATGCCCTCGCCATTGTACTCGCGCAGGAACTCCTCGATCTGGCTCGCCTCGTCCTGGCTTTCGTTCAGGGGAATGCGGATCTTGCCGTCGGGAGCGACCATCGCCTGGCTGAACAGGCCGGTGGCCTTGCCCTTGATGTCGAAATACTTCTGCTCGGTGAAGCCAAACACGTCGCCGTAGAAGCCGGACCACACCCGCATCTGCCCGCGCCGGACGTTGTGGGTGAGATGGTCGAGAGTGTGGAGGCCGACGCCATCGGTGGAGCCGTGGTCGATCTCCGTCCAGTGGGCGAACGGGTCCGCGCCGTCCCTGACGAGATAGAGGTAGGAGCCGCCGATGCCCTCCAGCACATGGGCATCGTCGCCCAGCACCCCGGCCCTGGCGTCCGCCGCCTTCGCTCCGCGCTCGATGGCCAGCCGGTGGCTCTCGGCGGGGTCTTTCACGGCAAAGGCCATGGCGTTGGCCGACGGGCCGTGGTCGGTAGCGAAGTCGCGCGCCTGGGGCGTGCCGCCGCGGTTGAGCAGGAAGGTGGCGTCGCCCTGCCGGAAGCGCACCACATCGGCTTGCGGGTGGCGGCTGACGGGGGTGAAGCCGAGCTGCGTCAGCTGGCGCTCCATCGCGGCGGTGTCGGGGCCGGTGAACTCGACGAAGGCGAAGCCGTTCAGGCCGTGGGGTTCGGGTGCGTCGGGCATGGCGGGTTCCTCTCTGTCGGCGGTCGTCCGCCCTCATCGGCAATGACGCTAACGCATCGACTCAGGGCCATGCAAGGGAACCGCCGCCCGGCCGCGTGCGCTTGGAGCCGCATGACAATCGAAGACGACCGTCCGATCGACCCACCCCTGCCGATCACCCCGCCCACCGGCGCGCCCACGCCCGCCGACCACCCCAACTCGCGCGAGACGCCGGGCAGGCCCGACGATGAGCCGCGCGAGTCGGTCGTGAGCCCGGACGACTATCCCGATTCGATCGGCGGCAAGCCGGACTACAAGCACCCGGGAAAGGCCTGAGCCCGCAGCGCGCGGCAGCAGGCCCTCACCCCTCCAGCCGGTGATCCAGCGTGATCTCGCAATCCAGCAGCTTGGAGATCGGGCAGTTCGCCTTGGCATCGGCCGCGATCCGATCGAACTCCGCCGCCTCGATGCCGAGCACGCGCGCGGTGAGGTCCAGCGCAGACTTCGTCACCGTGAACCCGTCGCCGTCCTTGTCGAGGCTCACCGTCGCGGTCGTCTCCAGATGCCCGTGCGCATGACCGGCCTCGGCCAGCTTGAAGGACAGCGCCATGGTGAAGCAGCTCGCATGGGCGGCGGCGATCAGCTCCTCCGGATTGGTGCCCCGCTCGCCCTCGAAGCGGGTGGCGAAGCCGTAGGGGGCGTCGAGCGCGCCGGACTGCGCCGACACATGGCCACGCCCGTCCTTGCCCAGCCCGTCATAGCTCGCCCGTCCCGTCCTATGAATCGTCATGCCGTGTCCCCGATCGTCAGCGCTTGAGCTGGCCGCGGATCGCCCCCTTGGGGTACTCCGCGTTGTGGACGTTGACGTAGAAGTTCGCCGGGTTGGCGATCACCGCGGCGGCGAGCGTGCGCTCCACCTTGACGCAGCCCGAGGACTTGCCGTCGGCGGGGGCGTCGAAGGTGACGCGCACCGGCCCGTCCACGCCCAGCGCGCCTTCGTGCAGATGCGCGGCGGTCGGCCGCGCGATCGCCTGGGCGGTCAGGTCGTAGCAGACCTGGTTGGTGGTCGCGTCGGCGGTGACCTTGGCGGTGCCGGTGCCGTCCGGGTCGCCCGGCCCGGGCACCTCCTGCCCACCCACGAGCGCGGTGGTGTAGCTCTCGCCCACCGTGCCCGCGACGGTGGCGCAGCCGGCGAGCACGGTGGCCCCGCCGAGCATCAGGATGGCAGACTTGGTCATGCGGATGTCCTTCACATAGGTGAATGCCGGAACCGCCGGGCGGGGCCGCCGGTTCCTCCCGCTCCAGAGATAAAGGAGCACGACCATGGCACGACCCCCCGGCCCTCCCGACCACAACCTGTCCACCGAGTACGAGCGCCACGACGGCGCGCTGCACCCGGCCGGCGTCAACGAGCTGTCTCCCACGCGAGAGGAGGAGGGCGTGCGCGAGGGCGAGTTCCACCGCCGCTCCTCGCTCACCGACGCCGGCGATGTCGGCTCCGCGGACACCGGAGAGACCCCATGACCGACCCCAGCAATGCCGGGCGCGGCCCGACGAACGACGCCCCCTACGACACCGCCGACACCCAGCCTGGAGTGGACAATGCGCTCGGCGACACGGCTGCCAGCGGCGAACCGTCGGGTCATGCCATACCCGACGACGGCCGGGATGCCGGCGTCAACGGCGCGGACCTGGCGGGCGTGGGCGCGGGCGACCGGCCAGCGGGCGACGCGCCAACGCTGGCCGGCGACGCCGTCGGGGCGGCGGCGGGCAGCGCGCTGGAGGACGAAGGCCCGGACGGTGACACCGAGACCGAAGTCGGGAACCAGCAGCGGCCCTTCTGACGACCGGGAAACGCGTTGCGCTCCGATCCGTTTTGCGCCGAGACTGGCCCAGGGGGACGGTCCCTTTTCCTGCCCCGGATGGCCGGAAGAGTGCCGGGTTTGGAATCACGAACAGCCGTGTGACGAACGTCTCACCAAGAGGAGCGCCTGGAGGGAGGGTGTCGCATGGGCTTTCGATTCCGCCGATCCGTGAAGCTGACGCGGGGCGTGCGCCTCAACATCAGCAAGTCGGGCCTCAGCACCTCGATCGGTCGACCGGGCGCCACGGTCAATCTCGGCCCGCGCGGCGCTCGCGCCACGGTCGGCCTGCCTGGAAGTGGCCTGTCCTACAGCTCCTTCCTTCCTCGCAAAGGCGGCGACGGCGGGTTGGCCCCGTCGCGCCGACAAGGATGCGGATGCCTGGTCGTGATCCTCCTGCTGCTGTTGGCCTTGGGCAAGTGCGTCGGCGGGTCGACTCCCGACGATTCGGCCGAACGCGCTGGGTCCTCGGCCTCCCCATCCAACCCCGTTGCCGTGAGCCCCGCCGCCCTAGGAGAAGCGTCGAACTTCTCGGTGGGCGACACGGTCTATGTGACGGTGGACAGCCTGAACGCGCGCGCCGAACCCTTCGCGTCCGCGTCCGTGGTGGACAGGCTGTCATCCGGTAGCGCCCTCAGCGTCATCGATCGATCGGGCGGTTGGGTGAAGGTGGCCCAAGGGGGCCGGTCCTTCTGGGTCGCCGCGCCGCACGTGTCGGCCACCGCTCCGGCCCGATCCTCGCGTCCGAGCACGTCGGAGCGGCGGGCGGCCGCCCCAAGCCAAGCCCATCCTGTCCGCAGCAGCTCCTATGGACCCTGCCCTTGCAGTGGCCGGCAGGTGTGCGTCGGCCCCAGGGGCGGACGCTATTGCATCACGTCGGGGGGCAAGAAGCGATACGGCGTTTGAGGACCACGCGGTCAGGCCGAGCATTGATCACACCCCCGCCGCCTTGCGCAGCGCCTCGTTGATGCGGGTCTGCCAGCCGGGGCCGTCGGCGCGGAAGCGGTCGAAGACGGCGGTGCCGAGGCAAAGCGACGCGACCGGCTTGGCCGAACCGGGCGGCCGCCCCCGGCGCAGCACCTTGTCGCCCCACATCAGGTCGGCTTTGTCGAACCACTCGTCCGTCCACTCCGGCGCGTCATCGGGATCAACCCAGCTGTCGTCCAAACCGCTTGCGCTCTCGCTCATTGCACGTCCCGCCGATAGGACGTGCCGCTCACCACGTGCCACCCGCCTCCTCGATGGCCTTCAGAAGCGCCCGCTTGCTGGCCGTGCGGCGGGTGCCGGGGTTGCGGGGGATGATCAGGGGGCCGTGCTCGGCTTCATAGGCAGCGCGGCGGCGGGCGAGGTCACGCGAGAACTCCGCATGGTCAATTCGCGGGCCGGACCAGCTCTCAGGATCGTCAGCGGAGGTCTTGCACACCATAGTCGCCAAAGCTTTCCTCGCGAATGCGTCGTTCCAGATAGCGGAGGTCGGCGTCCGGGTGAAGCGCGAACAGGGCGCGGGCCTGATCGATCCGGTCGCGCGCCGCTCCGGACGCGTACTGCCCCATGCGGTCGGCGATCAGGTCCTCCACCGAGATGATGGCGAACGCCTGATCCGGAGCGATGTCCTGAACCAGCAGGATGTGGTCGCGATCGACGGCGCCGTCCATCGGCACGGTGGCGACGACCTCGAAGCCCAGTTGAAGGTCCGGGTGTATCCAGCCGCGCGTCGACTTGCCGGGTCCCGAAGGCTTGATGAAACCGTGTCGCCGCATCTCCGCCTCCAATTCGCTCTGAACCGGCGTGCACAGGTCCACGTCGCCGGTCATCAACGCGCTTGCCGAGTAGTACTCGGCAGCGGCACCGCCCACCAGGACAGGTCGCGGACAGCCAGCTTTGGCAAGCGCTTCACTGATCCGTGCTAACAGGCGCAGCGCCGCCTCGAACTCCGGGCGGTAAAGGCTCACTCCGCCGCCACCCGCTCGCGCTCCGGTTCCTTGGCCCCGCGCTCCAGCAAACCCGCCAGATAGCGCCCCGTGAAGCTCCCCTCCACCGCAGCCACCTGCTCCGGCGTGCCCTCGGCCACGATCTCGCCGCCCTTGACCCCGCCCTCAGGCCCCAGGTCCAGGATCCAGTCGGCGGTCTTGATGACGTCGAGGTTGTGTTCGATCACCACCACCGTGTTGCCCTGCTCGACCAGCGCGTGCAGCACCTCCAGCAATTTGCGGACGTCCTCGAAGTGCAGGCCGGTGGTGGGCTCGTCCAGGATGTAGAGGGTCTGGCCGGTGGCGCGCCGGCTGAGTTCCTTGGCCAGCTTCACCCGCTGCGCCTCGCCGCCCGACAGCGTCGTCGCCTGCTGGCCGACCTTGACATAGCCCAGGCCCACCTCCTCCAGCATCGCCATCTTGTTGGCGATCGGCGGCACGGCGGCGAAGAAGGCGTGGGCGTCCTCCACCGTCATGTCGAGCACATCGGCGATCGACTTGCCCTTGAAGGTGACCTCCAGCGTCTCGCGGTTGTAGCGCTTGCCCTGGCACACGTCGCAGGTGACGTAGACGTCGGGCAGGAAGTGCATCTCGATCTTGATCAGGCCGTCGCCGGCGCACGCCTCGCACCGCCCGCCCTTCACGTTGAAGGAGAAGCGGCCGGGCTTGTAGCCGCGCGCCAGGCTCTCGGGCAGGCCGGCGAACCAGTCGCGGATCTGGCCGAACGCGCCGGTGTAGGTGGCGGGGTTGGAGCGCGGCGTGCGGCCGATGGGCGACTGGTCGATGTCGATGACCTTGTCGAGGTGCTGCAAGCCCTTGATGGCGTCGTGCCGCCCGGCCTGGATGCGCGCCCCGTTCAGCTCGCGCGCGGCGGCGGCGTAGAGCGTGTCGATGGTGAAGGACGACTTGCCCGATCCCGACACGCCGGTGACGCAGGTGAAGGTGCCCAGCGGGATCGACGCGGTGACGTTGTTCAGGTTGTTCGCGCGCGCGCCGGTGACGGTGAGCTTCTTGCCCGTGCCCTTGCGACGGGTGGACGGAACGGGGATTTCGCGGCGGCCGGTGAGGTAGTCGGCGGTGAGCGAGTCCTTTGACTTCAGCACCTCGGACAGCGGCCCCTGCGCCACCACCTCGCCGCCGCGCACGCCCGCGCCCGGCCCCATGTCGACCACCCAGTCGGCGGCGCGGATCGCGTCCTCGTCATGCTCCACCACCAGCACCGTGTTGCCGAGGTCGCGCAGGCGTTTCAGCGTGGCGAGCAGCATGTCGTTGTCGCGCTGGTGCAGGCCGATGGAGGGCTCGTCCAGCACGTAGAGCACGCCCGACAGGCCGCTACCGATCTGGCTGGCGAGACGGATGCGCTGCGACTCGCCGCCCGAGAGGGTGCCGGACGTGCGGTCGAGGTTGAGATAGTCGAGGCCGACGTTGTTCAGGAACCCGATGCGCTCGCGGATCTCCTTCAGGATGGGCGCGGCGATCTCCGACTGCTGGCCCTCCAGTCTGCCCGGCAGCGCGTCGAACCAGGCGAGCGCGTCGAGGACGGAGAGGCGCACGACCTCGGCGATCGACGCGGTGGCGATCTTCACCGACAGCGCCTCGGGCTTGAGGCGCGCGCCGAGGCAGGTCTCGCAAGGCTGGGCGGACTGGTAGCGGTTGAGCTCCTCGCGCATCCAGGCGGATTCGGTCTGGAGCAGGCGGCGGTTGAGGTTGCCGATGACGCCCTCGAACGCCTTGCTGACGGTGTATTCCTTGCGCCCGTCCTTGAAGGTCAGCGGCACCGGCTTGCGCTTCGACCCGTGCAGGATGAGGTCGCGCTGGTCGTCGGTGAGGTCGTCCCACTCGGTGTCGAGCGTGAAGCCGGCGAAGGCACCAAGGCTGGCGAGCACCTGCTGGTAGTAGGGCGAGGGCGGGTTCGACTTGGCCCAGGGCATGACCGCGCCCTTCTTGAGGCTCAGCCGGCCGTTGGGCACCACCAGGTCGGGGTCGAAGATCAGCTTCTCGCCCAGCCCGTCGCAGGCCGGGCAGGCGCCCTGGGGGGCGTTGAAGGAGAACAGCCTGGGTTCGATCTCCGCGATGGTGAAGCCGGAGACCGGGCAGGCGAACTTTTCGGAGAAGACGATGCGGTTGGCGGGGACCTCCGCGCCCTTCAGCCCGGACTTGCTCCCCTCCCTGGAAGGGAGGGGACGGGGGTGGGTGCGCGCGTCTGCGCGCCCAGAAGACTCCTCGTCGGACAGCTCGGAGCTCGCTTCGCTCGCACCCACCCCCGTCCCCTCCCTGGTCAGGGAGGGGTGAAGAAGAGCGTCCACCGTCCCGTCCGCCAGGTCCACGAACGCCAGTCCGTCCGCCAGCCCCAGCGCGGTCTCGAAACTGTCGGCCAGCCGCGTCTCTATCCCCTCGCGGACGGCCAGGCGATCCACCACCACCTCCAGGTCGTGCTTGAACTTCTTGTCCAGCGCGGGGGCGTCGGCGATGTCGTGGAACTCGCCGTCGATGCGGACACGGGTGAAGCCCGCCTTCTGCCACTCCGCCAACTCGCGACGATACTCGCCCTTGCGGCCGCGCACGACCGGGGCGAGCAGGTAGAAGCGCGTGCCCTCTGGCAACGTCATCACCCGGTCGACCATCTGGCTGACCGTCTGCGCGCTGATCGGCAGGCCGGTGGCCGGCGAATAGGGCACGCCGACGCGCGCCCACAGCAGGCGCATATAGTCGTAGATCTCGGTCACCGTGGCGACGGTCGAGCGCGGGTTGCGGCTGGTGGTCTTCTGCTCGATCGAGATGGCCGGCGACAGGCCGTCGATGTGCTCGACGTCCGGCTTCTGCATCATCTCCAGGAACTGGCGGGCGTAGGCCGACAGCGACTCGACATAGCGCCGCTGGCCCTCGGCATAGATGGTGTCGAAGGCCAGCGACGACTTGCCCGAGCCCGACAGGCCGGTGATCACCACCAGCTTGTCGCGCGGCAGGTCGATGTCGACGCCCTTGAGATTGTGCTCGCGGGCACCGCGGACGGAGATGTGGGTCAGCATTCGCTGCCGCTCTGCTGACGGGTGTGTTTCGGATTCATGGCGCAGGACATAGTGGGAACGGCCCGCCGGCGCGAGGGGGCGGGCCGGTGCGATCGCTTCATGCGCGCCCGGTGGCCTGCCACCCCGTCACCCAGGGTGGCGGGAGGTCCGGTCAGAAGGTGAAGCGCGCGCCCAGGCGGATGGCGTAGAGCGACTGGGTCACGTTCACCGCGCTGGTGTTGGGCGCGGCGAAGTTGGAGTAGCGGTACTGCACGCAGGGCTGGGCGCTGGTGGTCGCCACCACTCCCTTCCCCGGCGCGGTGCCGGTATCCGTCGCCTGGGTCAGGCACTGGACCTGGACCACGCCCGCCGTCGCCGGAAAACCGAGCTGGCGCAGGCCGCCCCAGTCCTTGTTGATCAGGTTGGGCAGGTTGTTGATGTCGCCGAACAGGGTGATGCGGGATTTGCCGATGAAGGTCGGGATCTCCTGCTCCAGATGCAGGTCGATGCGCGTGAAGGCCCGGTTGCGGTCGATATTCTTGTCCGCGATCCGCCCGCGGAAGCCCTTGAGCGGCGAGCCGTTGATCAGCGCGTCGAGCGCGTCCCGGGTGGCGACCGAGTCGTAGCTGACGATGGGATCGTCCAATCCGGCCGGCACATAGAGCAGGTTCGTCGCCTGGTTGCTGGTCAGCACCGTGCCGAACACCGGCGAGCGATTGGAAGTGTTGTCGATCATGCCGTAGCTGAACCGACGCCCCGCCCGGGTCTCGCCGAACAGCTGGATCACCGTGCGATAGTCGCGGAAGAACGCGTGGTCGAAGCCGACCGAGTATTTGAACTGCCAGGTGGTCTGGTCGTTCGACGTGCCGAGCGCCGCGACGTTCGGATCGGCGAAGATCTGATAGCGGTAGTTGGAGTTGATCGTCGACGAGGTCGCCGCACTGACGTCGCGCACGTCCTGCAGCGTGTAGCTGCCGGCGAGCGACAGGCCGAAATCGAAATCCTTGCTGGCCCGGATCACGCCGATGTGGCTGCGCCCCTTGGACGTGTTGTCGGTGATGATGTCGTAGTTGCTGCTGCTGAACGGGAAGAAGCCGTTGCCGTAGCGCGGCCGCCCGTCCGGCAGCGTGCCAATCACGACCGAGCGCGCGTCGCGGAAGAAGATCCCGTCCAGCGTGTTCGAATAGTAATAGTCGGCGCCGATGTCGAAGCCGAACAGTTCGTAGTCGGCCGACAGGGTGGCCTTGAGCGAGCGCGGGAGCCTGAAATCGGGCGCCAGCGCGCCGGTGTTGGTGCGCTCCAAGTCAGGGTTGGCGGTCGCGCTGCTCGCCGCCGCCGCCAGCGCCGGCGGCACCTGCCCGGTCACGCCGTTGAGCGCGAGGTCGCACAGCGTCCCGGGCATGTCGCAGGTCGCATCGCGGTTGATCGTCAGTGAATTGGTGGTGATCGTGTTGGAGAAGCTGTTCGACAGGTAGATGTCCGGCGAACCGCCCGCGAAGATGCCCGCCCCGCCGCGGATGCGCAGCCGGTCGATGGCGGCGGGCTTGTAGTTGAAGCTGGCGCGCGGTTCGAACAGCACCTGGCCCTTGTAGGTCTTGAGGTTCGAAAAGCCGTAGCGGTCGGTGAAGAACGGGTTCAGCACCGGCTGGTCACGCTGCGAGAACAGGTTCACCCGCGCCCCGACGGTGAGCGACAGCTCGTCGGTGACGCTCCAGTCGTCCTGCAGACCGAGTGCGAACTGCGTGTAGCTGAAGTCCGCCGCCGCGCCGTTCGGATCGCCGCCGATGGTGGCCGCGTACTGGACCTGGTTGGCCCGGCCCGCCCGGAAGTCGGCGAGCGAGTCGAAGTAGAACGAGCCCAGGCTGTTGGGCACGAAGTTGTTGAAGGTGTGGTTGCGCGCGATGTCGATCAGACCCTCGATCTCGTGCCGTCCCGCCCGCAGGCGCCCCAGGATCGAGCCCTCGTAGGTGTCGAAGTTGAGCTCGTTGGTCTGGCGGAAGTTGTCGGGGCCGAAGGTCACCTGCGGCACGCCGCTGGAACAGCCAGTCGCGGAGTCGACCGAGGTGGCGTCGCTGCACACGGTGAACTGGCCCGACGGGCGCCCGTTCAGCGGCTCCTGCCCGCGCACCGTGCGCTTGTAGATGCCGCGCACTTCCGTGGAGAAATTGTCGGTCCAGTTGGAGTTCAGCTGGGCGATGCCCGCGCGCAGCAGCTCGGTCAGGGCGTAGGCGTTGGAACTGAGGCCGTAGCGCGGCGTCGAGTTGGAGGTCGAGGTGTTGTTCTGGCTGACCAGCGAGTCGTAGGCGTTGATGTAGGACAGCGATAGGCGCTGGCGGTCGGTCACGTTCCAGTCCAGCTGGGCCGCCACCTTCTCGTCCTTGCGCGGGTTGATCGTCAGCACGCCGCCGGGCTTGGTGGTTGGATAGGCGGCCGTGGCGATCCCCACGATGTTGTCGACGATCCCCTGGGTCAGCTTGGGCACCTGGCCGATCAGCGTGCTGAAGGGGCGCGGATCGATGTTGCGCTCGCCCGACAGCATCAGGAACAGCTTGTCGCGGATGATCGGGCCGCGCAGCGTGACCCCGTAGGTCTCCGATTTGAAATTCGGGTTCACGATCTCCGTCGAGCCGATCCGGTCGCCCGACAGGCCGTCGGTGTTCTGCGAATAGAAGCCGGTGCCGTGATACTCGTTGTCGCCCTTCAGGAGCGCCACGTCGATGGCGCCGCCTTGGAACCCGCTCTGGCGGAAGTCGTAGGGGGCGACCGAGGTGGTGACCTGGCCGATCGCGTCGAACGGCACCGGGCCGCGGTTGGTCGGGCTGGCGTCCTGGTTGAGGCCGAAGGTGTCGCCCACGCCCACGCCGTTGATGGTGAAGCGGTTGAAGCGCGGGTTGACGCCGGCGAAGGCGACCGCGCCGCCGCGGTCGCCGGAGTTGCCGAGGTCGATGGACGCGAACGGATCGCGGCGCTCGACGTCCCGGATGTCGCGGTTCACCGACGCGACCTTGCTCACGTCCTCCTGGGTCAGCACCGTCTGCGGTCCGTCGGACTGGGTGCCCGCGCCGGCGACCCGCGCCGCCGTGATCACGACGCCCTCGCCCACGGCCTCGCCGGCCGAGGCCAGTTCGATGGGGAGGCTGTAGACCTGCTGAAAGATCGTGAAGACGTCGGTCACGGTCTTCGATCCGGCCGCGCTCGTCACGGTGACGGTGTAGGGGCCGCCGGGTCGCAGGCCGTTGAAGCTGAACGCGCCATCCTGGCCGGTGGTGGCCGACGAGCGCGTGCCCGAGGCGACGTCCACGACCTGGACGGTGGCGCCGGAAACGGGCGCGCCGTTGCTGGTGACTGTTCCGCGAATCGCGGACGTCGTCTCCTGCGCGCTCACGGCCACGGGCAGGACGAGCGCGGCCACGGCCACGCCCACATAGAGGTTGTTACGCATAGTCTGGTTCCCCTTGAGCGCTGGCTCTGGACGCGCAATATCGGTCGCTGACCGCGCCTCTGCACCGGGTTTGTTGCCCTTCGATGACAATGGTGTCGAGCCGCGCCAGGGTGTCGAGAAAGCTTATGGTGCGTTGCAAAAGAGACACGTTCGCCGCCTCGGCGGCGGTCGCTCCACCGCCCGGATCACTGCCGCTCGATCGTCAGCGGCAGGCCGTCGCGCGGTTTTGGAATCGGCCATTCGATCCAGCGGCCGCTCCACGGCTGGTCCAGCTCCCAGCCCGGCGCCACCCGATACCGGCGATGGAGGTGAAAGGAGAACAGGCGCGCCTGCAGCACCGCGAAGTGCAGCCCCAGGCACATGTGCGCGCCGCCGCCGAACGGCACCCAGGCGAATTTGTGCCGCTCCCGGATCGACTCGGGTATGAAGCGGGAGGGATCGAATCGCTCGGGTTCCGGCCAGATCGCCGGGTCCATGTGCGTCCAGGCGGGCGACACGCTGACCCGCGCGCCGGCGGGGAAGTCATAGCCGCCGAAGGAGAAGGGTCGGAGCGCGCGCCGGGGCAGGGAGGGCACCGGCGCCACCATCCTCAGCGTCTCCTTGAACGCCCGCTCCGCCTCGCCCAGCGCCTCCACGTCTTCCGGCGTCGGCGCGTCGCCCACCGCCTCGAACAGCGCCTCGGCCTCGGCCTCCAGCGGCGCCACCGCCTCCGGGTGCCCGCCCAGCAGATAGAGCATCGAGGTGATGGACGAGGTGGTGGTGTCGTGCGCCGCCATCATCAGGAAGATCATGTGATCGACGATCGCGTCGGCCGGCATCGGCTCGCCCTCGTCGTCCACCGCCCGGCACACGCGCGAGAAGATGTCCTCGCCTGTCCCCGCGCGCCGCGCGGCCACCTGGGGCAGCAGGAAGTCGACCAGCGCCTGCCGGCCCTTCACGCCGGCGCGCATGGTCGTGCCGAACCACGGGCGGCGGACGGGCGCGACGGCGGCGCGCACGGTGTCCACGAAGGCCCTGTTGAGCCGCTCGGCGTTGGCCCCCAGCTCCACCCCCAGGAACGCCTCGGCCGCCAGGTCCAGGGTCAGCGCCTTGATCTCGTCGTAGAAGCGGATCGGCCGCCCTTCCCAGCTCGCGATCCGCTCGGCGATGCCGCGGTTCATAACGGCGGCATAGTGGCGCATCGGCTCCGGCTTGAAGGCGGCGGCGAGCACCCGGCGGTCGGCCCGGTGGCGCTCGAAGTCGAGCAGCATCAGCCCGCGCGGGAACAGCAGGTTGAGCGTCGGCCCCCAGCCCTGCTCGTTCGAGAACAGCTTGTCGCGGTCGAACAGGACGAGCTTGTTGGCGTCCGGCCCGAACAGCGCCACCTGCCGCGCCCCGAACACCCGGTCGCGCCACACGTTGCCGTATTTCGCCACCATCCGCCGGCCGAACTCGTGCGGGCCGGACAGGATGGCGAGGGTGTTGCCGACCACCGGCAGCCCGTCGGAGCCCGGGATGTGGAGCACGTCCTGCCCTTGGGCAGCGGGCAGCCAGTGCGGGTTGGCGGCGTGCGTGTGGGCGAGCGGCCGGGCCATGCGGCCAGCCTCCCCGCCCCGCGCGCTCAAGTCAACGGCACCGTGGGGTCGGGACCTATCAACTCCTTCCAACCCTCTCCCGCTTGCGGGAGAGGAGCGAGACTTGGCCGCTTGCGGCCCAGTCGCAGCGGTGAGGGTCTTCCTGCGCCGCAAGGAAGAAGGAAGAAGACCCTCACCCAACCCTCTCCCGCAATCGGGAGAGGGCTATGATGGTCGCCGCGCCCTAGACCGAGGCATCGCGTGACGCCGCCCGGGCCGCGCGCGGCGTCACCCGGTGCTCGGCCCGCACGCGGCGCACCGTGCCCGACGAGGCGCGCATGACGACCGACTCCGTCGTCATCCGCCCGCCGCGCAGATACTTCACCCCGTCGAGCAGCGAGCCGTCCGTGACGCCGGTGGCCGCGAAGATCGCGTCGCCCTTCGCCATCTCCTTGAGGTCGTAGACCCGGTCCAGGTCCTCGATCCCCCATTTGCGCGCGCGGCCCCGCTCGTCGTCGTTGCGGAACAGCAGCCGGCCCTTCATCTGGCCGCCCACGCAGCGCAGCGCGGCGGCGGCCAGCACACCCTCCGGCGCGCCGCCCGAGCCCATATAGAGGTCGATCGTCGTGTCGGGATCGGCGGTCGCGATCACGCCGGCCACGTCGCCATCGGGGATCAGCATGATGCCGCAGCCGAGCGCGCGCAGCTCCGCGATCAGCGCTTCGTGCCGGGGCCGGTCGAGCACGCACACGATGACCTCGTCTGGCTCGACCCCCTTCGCCTCGGCCAGCGCGCGGACATTGTCGCTGGCGGACTTGTCGAGGTCGATCAGTCCATCCGGGTAGCCCGGGCCGCAGGCGAGCTTGTCCATATAGACGTCGGGCGCGTTCAGCAGGCAGCCCTTCTCCGCGATCGCCAGCACGGCGAGCGCGTTCGGTCCCGCCTTGGCGGTGATGGTCGTGCCCTCCAGCGGGTCGAGCGCGATGTCGATGGCGGGTCCGTCGCGTGGCCCCCGTCCGACCTCCTCGCCGATGTAGAGCATCGGGGCCTCGTCGCGCTCGCCCTCGCCGATGACCACCGTGCCGGCCAGATCGAGTTCGTTGAGCGCCCCGCGCATCGCCTCGACGGCGGCGGCGTCGGCCGCCTTCTCGTCCCCGCGCCCGATCAGGCGGCTGGCGGCCACCGCCGCGGCCTCCGTCACCCGCACCATCTCCAGCACGAGGACTCGGTCGAGGGCGTCGCTGGCGGTGGGCATCGGTCTCTCCTGCTGGGTGTCCAAGCGCTTAGGCGGGCGGCGAGGAGATTGTCGAGGTGCGTCGGCTCTCATTCCTCCCCGAGCTTGCCTCGGGGAGGGGGACCGCCCGCGAAGCGGAGTGGTGGAGGGGTCTGGCGCGCAGGTCTGCGTTCTGAGGGCCAGCCAACCCCACCCCGCTCAGGCTGAGCCTGTCGAAGCCTCTTCCCCGATCTGTCGGAGTGTCGGAACGCGCCCTTCGACAAGGTGATTGTGTCTTTTACAAACCCGTTCCACGTTTACCAAACCACTCGCCTTGACGCGTCTCGTGCTGCATGGTGTTGGACAGCTCTAGCAGGTGTATGATGCGACGTAGCTTGTCGCCGATGCTCACGAGGGTGAGGAACAGCACGAAGCCGACGCTCACGATTGCCCAGAACTCCGCGCTCACTTCGCCTTCTCCTCCGGCTCCACCGGCTTGTGCTTCACGAGCTTGCCCACACGCTCCTTGAACCGGTCGGCGTCGTCGTCGCATTCCAGCTCGCGCGCGGCGGCTTTGAACTTGTCGGCTTGGGTTGCTGGCGAGGTGTCGTTCATGGTTGCATTCCCTATCAACGCTTCTATCAAGAAGGGGTGCCCGCTTGGCGGAATGGTAGACGCAACGGTCTTTAAAACCGAAGTCCTGGCGGACAACTGCGGGTTCGAGTCCCGCAGCGGGCACCACCCCTCGTTTCCAAGGTAACTCTGACATGGCAAATAAGCGAATGGAACCACTGAATGAGGAGATCGCCCGCTTAGAAGCGGAAATCTCCCGACTGCAAGGCGAGCGCGCTGGCCTATTGAAGGCGAAGCAGCTTCTCAATCCCGACAGCCAAACCACTCCAGCACCTCGACGTAGAGCGCCTCCGATCAAGCCCGTTGTGCTCGATCTCATGCGTGAGTCCGCTCACGCGGGTGCAACCTCAGCAGAAGTTGATGCTCGGGTGAGGGAGACGGTGCCGACGGTAGCAAAGGACACTGTGGGTTCTGTGCTGTCGCGGCTTAAAAGCGATGGAGCGCTCGTTTACGTTGGCGAGCGCTACTACGAAAAGGGGTTTGAACCCGCTCCAAACGACCGCTTTCGCGTGGTCAATTGAGAGAAGTAGAGGCCCCCAACCCTTCGGCTGGGGGCCTCGAAACGAAGCCTGGCGGACATCTCGTTTCCGAACCGGAATATGCGAGATGCGTGACGAAACTCCTAATCAATCCTGTTGACTCACGTTATGACCGATCAAGTTGATAGACTGTCAACCTACGCGGCATACGTGAGCCGTTTGCCGCCGATGCCCGCCAGCGCCGTTGCTGCCCGCTGGCGGTCGTCCACTCCATGCGCGGTGCGGTTGTTATACCGGAACTCGAACTCCGCCAGATAGCGATGCAGGTGCTTCTCCGCACAGTGCTGATACACGCCGCGCATCCCGCGCTTGAAGATTGAGAAACTGCCCTCAATCGTGTTTGTGTTGATCGGGCCACGGCCATACTCGCCCACCATGTGACGAACGACGCCGTGCGCGGCGAACTCGCGGCCGACCTTCACGTAGTGGCGCGCCTCGTCCGTCATCAGGGCGGCCTCACGCGCCACGTTCTCCCGAACGATGGGCGCGATATAGGCAGTGGTGAGGTTGTCGGCGACCATCATGCGGGTGCGGCCCGTGTTGCGCTCCACCAGCGCCAGCACCTTCATCTTGTGCTCATAGCCGTGGCGAATGAGCTTGCCCTTCTTGCGGCCGATGAACGTCTCATCGACCTCGACCGCGCCGCCATCGGAGCCGAACGGGGCGAGGTCGCCGGACCGCATGGCTTCACGGATGCGATGGGCGAGAAACCACGCGCTCTTATACTGGACCTCTAGCACCCGGCTAAGCTGATGGGCGCTGACGCCCTTCTTGCTGGACACCATCAGGTGGACGGCCTGTAGCATCAGATGGAGCGGCATACGGGCGTGCTCGAACACGGTGCCCACCTTCACGGTGAACTGTTTGCGGCACTCGCCACACTTTTTGAGGCCGTAGCGGATTGCGCCTTCCGGGTTCTTCTTGCTCGGCTTGCCGCGCACGCCCGCGAGGTCATAGACCCGGCCCTCCACCACGCCGCAGTGCGGGCACGTCACGCCACCAGCCCAGACGATGCTCTCTAGGAACTCGAAAGCCTTGGCTTCGTCGTGGAAATGCGGGCTGGACAGAACGGACATGGCAGGCAACTCCCTATGCCCATCAATCTAGCCCGTCAGAGTGGGTTTGTAGAGTGCATAATCGCCTTCGACAAGCTCAGGGTGAGCGGGGTCCGTAAGACGGCTTTTGGTCCTGGAGCGGGCTTTCCTGTCACCCCGCCCCCAGGATCGGCATCCGCATCGGCTCGGCCCGCAGGCTTTCGCTGCCCTCCAGGCGGTGGAGCGCCTCGGTCACCCGGCCGGCCTCGCACTCGTGGGTCACCAGCACCATCGTCGCGCCCTCCGCCGTGGTGGGCGAGCGCTGGATGAAGCTCTCGATCGACACGCCCGCGTCGCGCATGGCCGCCGCGATCTCGGCCAGCACGCCGGGACGATCGGCGACCACGAAGCGCAGATAGGTCTTCTCGCGCCGCGCGTCCGGATCGGCGCGCCCCGCCACCTCCAGCGCGCCGACCGGCATGGCGAAGGGCGGGCCGTACTCGTCGCGCGCGATGTCGATCAGGTCGGCGACGATCGCGCTCGCCGTCGGCCCCGCCCCGGCGCCCGCGCCCTCGAAGAACAGCCGGCCGACGAAGTTGCCGTGCGCCATCACGGCGTTCTGGCAGCCCAGCACATGGGCGAGCGGGTGGGCGTCGGGCACCAGCGCGGGGCCGACCGACTGGCTGAGTCCGCCTTCATCCCACTCCGCCCGCCCGACGAGGCGCACCCGATGGCCGAGCGCGCGCGCCTCCGCGATGTCGGTGGCGTCCACCCGCCCGATGCCCGTGACGCCGACCGCAGCGAGGTCGAGGCGGGTGCCGAAGCAGAGCGCCGACAGGATCGCCAGCTTGTGCGCCGCGTCGGTGCCGCCCACGTCGGTCGCCGGGTCCGCCTCCGCCAGGCCCAGCGCCTGCGCCTGCGCCAACACGTCGGCGAAGGGCGCGCCGGTCGCCTCCATGGTGGTCAGGATGTGGTTGCACGTCCCGTTCAGGATCCCGTGCAGCGCTGTCAGCCGGTTGGCCGACGCACCCTCGCGGATCGCCTTGATGACCGGAATGCCGCCGGCCACCGCCGCCTCGTACTTGAACGGCGTGTCGGCCGCCTCCGCCGCCTGGGCGAGCGCCAGGCCGTGATGCGCGACCATCGCCTTGTTGGCGGTCACCACGGCGCGGCCCGCCGCGAGCGCCCGGTGGACGAGCGCCAGCGCGGGACCGTCCGCCCCGCCGATCATCTCGGCCACCACGTCGCAGCCCTCGACCAGATCGGCGGGGTCGGCGATCCAGGCGAAGGGCGACAGGTCGACGCCGCGATCCCGCCGCCGGTCGCGCGCGCTGACCGCCACCACGCGGATCGGCCGGCCGGCGCGGCGGTCGACGAGCGCGCGGTTCTCCGCCAGCAGGCGCAGCACGCCGGTGCCCACCGTGCCGAGCCCCGCCAGCCCCACCTTCAGCGTCCGATCCACCATCGCCCCCGCCTAGGGATGCGCAGCGGCGGAGCCAAGCGCGCGGGCGGGCGTTTCCCACGAACAAGGAGACCCTCATGCCCGACAGCCGCACCGACCGCATGGCCGCCCCCGGCCGCACACCCGCCGACGAACTCGACCCGCAGGACAGCCGCGACCCGGAGGACCTCGCCGACGAGGACATGGTGTCCACCGACCTGCTGGCGGCGGCGGAGGGCGAGGACGACGAGCTGGAGGGTTACGACGACAGCCAGCGCGCGGAGATCCTGGAGGCGCGGCAGGACCTGGGCGGCCATCCGGTCATCCAGAACCACCTGCAGGAGGACACCGGCGATCCCGACGGCATCTCGCTCAGCTGATCGCGTGCGCCGGCTCGTTCACCCGGCGTAAAGCGCCGACCCCGCACCGGGCGCGCTCACCGCCGTCGTCGGAGTTCCGCCCATGATCGCTCGTGCCCAGGCGCTCCGCCGGACGGGCGCGTTGGCACTTTTGGCCATGGCCGCGCCCCTGTGGGCGCAGGACGCGGCTCCGTCCGACGGCACGAGCCCCGCCGAACCCGTGGCGGACCCGGCCGCCGCGCCCGAAGACACCCCTGTCGCGCCGGAGATCGTCATCACCGGGCGGCGACTGTTCGGGGAGGTGGACACCGACCTGCCGGTCGAACAGGAGCTCGATGCCGCCGACGTCGCCTCCTACGGCGCCTCGTCGATCGGCGAGTTGCTGACGGCCCTGGCGCCTGAGACCGGATCGGCGCGCGGGCGGGGCGACGGCCAGCCGGTGGTGCTGATCAACGGCCAGCGGGTGTCGGGCTTCCGCGAGCTCGCCGACCTCCCGCCCGAGGCGATCGAGCGGGTGCAGATCTTTCCCGAAGAGCTGGCGCTGCAATATGGCTACCGGCCCGATCAGCGGGTCATCAACTTCATCCTGAAGCCGAATTATCGCTCGCTGGCGCTGGAGGCGGGCTACGGCTTCGCCACGGCGGGCGATTACGAGACCAACGAGGTCGACGCGAAGCTCACCCGCATCGGCAAGACCCAGCGATTGAACCTCGATGCCGAGTTCGAGCCCACCAGCCGCCTGCTCCAGTCCGATCGCGACATCATCCAGTCGCGCACGGACGCGCTGGGGCTGGTGGACGAGGGGCGGTTCCGCACGCTGGTCCCGGACACCGACCCGCTCAAGCTGTCGGCGTCGCTGTCGCGCAACCTAGGCACGCGGACGAACCTGTCGCTCACCGCGAGCTACGACCGCACCCGCACGCTGGCGCTGCTCGGCCTGCCGGTCGCGACCTTCACGGTGCCGGGTCAGGCGGAGCCGATCACCCGGCTGTTCCCGGCCGGCGGCGCCCTGGAGCGCGCCGGCAAGACCGACAGCATCGAGCTCGGCGCCAACGCCAACGGTCAGCTGGGCGCGTGGCGCTGGACGGCGGGCGCGACCTACACCCACGGGCTGAACCGCTCCTTCACCGATCGCCAGCCGGACGCCACCGGACTGATCGCCGGGGTCGCGAGCGGTCTGTTCGATCCGCTCGACCCGGGACTGGCGCTGTCGGGCGAGCGGACGAGCGACACCACGCGCAGCCTGTCGGGACGCACCGAGGTCACCGGCACGCTCACCGGCTCCCCGTTCCGCCTGCCGGCCGGTCCCGCGCAGCTGACACTCACCGCGACCGGCCGCAACGTGACGCTGGACACACAGGCGCGCGGCCGGGTGGCGAGCGACGTCTCGCTCCGGCGTCGGGGCGGGCTGGCCCGCGCCAACCTGGTCCTGCCGGTGACCAGCCGCCGGGAGGGGTTCGGCGACGCGATCGGCACCTTGTCGCTCAACGCCAATGGCGGGGTGCAGGAGCTGAGCGACTTCGGCCGATTGACCGAATACGGCTATGGTCTGACGTGGGAGCCGGTCGAGAGCCTGTCGCTGATCGCCAGCGTGATCGGAGAACAGGCCGCGCCGTCGCTCACGCAGCTGGGCGAGCCGCAGCTGCTCACGCCCAACGCGCCCGTGTTCGACGGCGCGCGCGGCACGGTGTTCGCCGACCTGCTCACCGGCGGCAATCCCGACCTGCGCCGCGAGACCCGGCGGGACACCAAGCTGTCGCTCACCTGGACTCCCGGTGGCGGCGGGGGTGGTGGGGGCGGCGGACGCAGGGGGCGCGGTGGCGCCGGGGGGTCGAAGTCGTTCGTGGTCGAGTATCTCACCAACCGCTCGGACGACGTGACGGCGGGCTTTCCGCTGCTGACGCCCGCCATCGAGGCGGCGTTCCCCGACCGGGTGACTCGCGACGCCGCCGGGCGACTGACGCAGCTGGACCTGCGCCCCGTCACCTTCGACCGGCTCCGCTCGTCCCGCATCCGGTTCGGCTTCTCGCTGAGCGGCTCGATCGGACCGGAGTCGCAGCGCGGCGAACCGGCGGGAGGCATGGGGGGTGGTCCGCCCGGAGGGGATCGCCCCGGCGGGACCCGATCCACCGGGCGACCCCGTCCGCCGAGCGACCCGGCGGTCGGCGGCGGGCAAGGTCCGGCCGATTCCGCCCGCCCCGCCGCCGCCCCGCCCTCTCCGCCGCCCGCAGCCCGCCCCTCGCCCGCCGGCGTGATCTTCGGCGCCCGTCGGGGGCAGGGCCGCTGGTTCCTGGCCCTCTACGACATCTGGCAACTCGACAATCGGGTTTCGATCCGGCCCGGTGTTCCCGAACTCGACCTCTTGGGCGGCGATGTGACGGACGGCTCCACGCCGATCGCGCGTCATCAGGCGCAGTTGGAGGGCGGTGTGTTCAAGGACGGCCTGGGCCTTCGCCTGTCGGGCACCTACACGTCGCGCGCCGTGCTGTCGGACGGCGGCACCGGGCTAAACGGCGGCACCGCGAGCGACCTTCGGTTCGGCGAGATCGCCACCCTGTCGGCGCGCGCGTTCATCGACTTCGACCAGCGGGAGGACGCGCTCGAGGCCCTGCCGGTGCTGAAGGGCGGCCGGCTGTCGCTGAGGGTGGACAACCTCTTCGGCGGAGTGCGCCCGGTGCGCGGCCCGTTCGGCGCGACGCCGCTCGCCTATCAGCCCGGCTTCCTCGACCCGCGCGGGCGGTATGTCGAGGTGAGTTTCCGCAAGCGGTTCTAGCGCCGTCCGCAAACATAGAGCACCGTTCGGGCAGCATACCGAACTCCCCAGTCCCGATCCGTTCGTCCTGAGCCTGTCGAAGGACCTACCAACGGCTCAGCCGCAGCGACTGCCGGACGCGCCCTGCCCAACGCCCTTCGATAGGCTCAGGACGAGCGAGGTGTTGGAACGGTGGAGGATCACCGCGCGGGCGCGTCGCCCTTCCAGCGGCCGCTCTCGGCGTATTCCGGCTTGACGGTGGAGGTCGGTAGGTCGGAACTCACCACACCGACGGCGCGACGGTCTTCCAGCGCGGTGCGGGCGCCGGCCACCGTGGCGGCCGGCGGAGCGGCGGCGCTCGCCTGTGCCCGCGGGGTGGGCGCCGGCGGCGCGGGAACGGCGGCGAAGGCTCCCGTGGAGGCGATCGGGCGCGTGGCGGGATCGTCGGGCGAGGGCGCCGACGCGATGCTTTCGGGCGGCGGACCCAGGCGCGCATGCGGCCCGGGCATCGGCTCGCCCCCGCGATAGCCGGCGCGGAAGGCGGCCGCCGTGCCCCAATAGCCCCTCAGCCGGTGGAAGATGTGCGCGCCGATCGTGGTCGTCGAGACCAGCGTGCGCCCCCAGGCGGGCCACACCCGCCAGGTGTGATAGTGGGTCGCGAGGCCGACCGGCGCGAAGACGCGGCCCGCCAGCGCGTCGGCCGCCACCGCCGCCGACTCCGCCCACTCGCGGCGCGCCGGCGCGCGCGCCATCGAACCGTCGCAGGTGAAGGAGAACTGGCAGCCGGTCCAGCGCTCCGACCCCTGATAGACCACGTCGCAGACGGTGCCCGGAAAGGCGGGGTGCGTCACCCGGTTGAGCACCACCTGCGCCACCGCGCGCTTGCCGTCGGTGGGTTCGCTGGCCGCCTCGTAGTAGATCGCGGTGGTCAGGCACTGCTGCGCGCGCGCCCGGTCGAGCGGCGAGCCCGCGCGCGGGAAGGGCCGGGCGGGGACGAGGGGCGCGGCGCCGGCGGCGGGCGGCAGGACGGCGTCCACCAACGCCGGATCCAAGCCGTTCGCCGAGGCGTCGATGGCGACGGGATCGCCGGTCATCAGCGCTTCCACGTCGGGCAGCGGCGGTGTGGCGGGGTCGGGCGTCACGGCGTCGACGACCTGGGCCGCGACCTGCTGGGCGCGATCGTTCAGGCTGGGCACCGCCGCCGTGGTGACCACGGCGACGACCGCCACGCCGACGCGCCAGCCGACGTGCCGCCAGCGCACGACACGCTGCTTGCGCCCGGCGAACGGCCGGGGCGCGTCGGGCGCGCGGATGGGTGCGTCGTCGGGCAGTGGATCGTCCTGTGGTGGTGAGGCGCGAGTGGGCGCCGCCGCCCTACTTGGCACAGCCGGGTTAATCAGCCCTGACCGCGCGCCTGTCCCGCTGCGGGACGCTCAAAGCCCTCTCCCCTTCAGGGGAGAGGAGGGAGCCACCGCAGGTGGCGGAAGGAGAGGGGACCGCCCGGCCAAGGGCGGATGCGGCACCGCCCCTCTCCCAACCCTCTCCCCTGAAGGGGAGAGGGCTTCGACCGCCCCCTCAGTGCACGAAGCGGGCCACCACCTCGCGGTAGGAGCGCGAGACCTTCACCTGCGCGCCGGAGCCGAGCACCAGGAAGCACTCGCCGTTGGTGTGCGGCTTGACCTGCTTCACCTGGTCGAGATTGACGATGGTGGAGCGGTGGATGCGCTGGAAGTTGCGCGGGTCGAGCCGCTTTTCCAGGTCCTTCATCGTCTCGCGCAGGATCAGCGTGTTGTCGCCGGTGTAGATGCACATATAGTCGCCGGCCGCGTCGATCCGCTCGATGTCGTCCACGTCGACCCGGAAGATCTGGCCCTGATCCTTGATGTTGATCCGCTTCTCGTAGCGATCGGCCGACGGCAGGTCGGGCTCGCCGCCGTCCGCCATCTCGCGCACGGCGCCGGGAGCCACCTCCTCCAGCACGGCGCGCAGCTTTTCGACCTCGCCCATGCCCTTGGCCTCCGCCATCCGGGCGCGCACGCGGTCGATCGAATCCTTGAGCCGCTCGGGCTCCACGGGTTTCAGCAGATAGTCGACCGCGTTCGCCTCGAACGCGCGGATCGCGTGCTCCGAATAGGCGGTGACGAAGACGACCAGCGGCGGCTCGATGTCCATCAGGCCGGCGACGACCGAGAAGCCGTCGAAGCCCGGCATCTGGATGTCGAGGAAGACGAGGTCGGGCTTGTTGAGCTTGATCGACCGGATCGCCTCGCGCCCGTTCTGGCAGGTGTCGACGATCTCGATGTCGTCGAACGCCTCCAGCCGGAGCTGGAGACCCTGGGTCGCGAGCACCTCGTCGTCGACCAGGATGGTCCGTATGGTCATGGCAGGACCTTTCTTTGGTTGGTGTCCGGCAGGAAGGGCCAGGTCAGGATGACGCTGTATCCCCCTCCGGCCACCGGACCCGCCTCCATCCGCGCCGCGTCGCCATAGGCCTGGCGCAAGCGGTCGCGGATGTTGGCGAGCCCGACGCCGGTGGAGAGGCTCATCGCATCGGCCTCGCCCGGCAAGCCCGGACCCGTGTCGGACACGGTGACCCGCACGTCATCCCCGACGAGCCGAGCCGCGAGCTCGATCTCCGCCCCCTCCTCCTGGGGCGTGACCGCGTACTTGATGGCGTTCTCGACGAGCGGCTGGAGCAGCAGCGAGGGCAGCTGCGCCTTCAGCGCCTCGGCCTGGATGTCGAACTCGGTCCGCAGGCGGTCGCCGAAGCGCATCTTCTCGATGTCGAGATAGAGCTTGAGCGTCTCCACCTCCTGCTCCAGCGTCACCCGGCCGGTGGGTTCGTTGACCAGCGTGAAGCGCAGGAAGGACGACAGCCGCTGCAGCATCGCCGAGGCGCGCTCGGTCTGCTTCAGGAGCACGAGCGTCGAGATCGAATTGAGCGTGTTGAACAGGAAGTGTGGATTGAGCTGATAGCGCAGCATGGCGAGCTGGGCCGACGCGGCCTGGACCTCCAGCCGCTGCAGCTCGTCCACCTGCTCCTCGACGATCAGGTAGAAGTTGATCGCGTAGTAGAGCGCCGACCAGGCGGCGATGACGGTGAAGTCGAGCGTCAGATAGCCGACCAGCGCCTTCCAGTCGACGTTGGTGATCGAGCGGTTGACGGTGGCGTAGACCCAGGCGTCGATCACCGAGAACAGGACGGTGGCGAACACGATCGCGGCCACCGTGACCGTGCCGGTCACCGCCCGCTGCCGGCCGATCACCGAGCGGTAGACCACCGCCAGCAGCAGCGTCAGCGAATAGCCCGTGGCGACCTGGAAGACGAGCTGGATCAGGAACTCGAATGGAAAGCCGTTGGAAAAGGACGAGGCCGTCCTGAGCGCCAGATAGCCGCCCCAGCCCGCCGTCTGCAGCTGCCAGAAGGCGCGATTCTTGTCGGCGAAGAACGGCCGTGCGAGTGCCAGGGGGGGCGTGGCCATGGTCGCGGGGCTTAGCGCGGCCGGGCGCGATGGCAAGGCGGGAGCGCGCGTGCCGCGCCCCTCGCGCGGGATGTGGCGGCCTCATTCCACCTTGAGGCCCAGCGCCTTCAGGCCGGCGGCCGCCTCGGCGCGCGCGGCGGGGTCGCCCGCGACCGCCAGCACGCGCCGCCAGGCGACCGACGCCTGCTCCGGCTCGCGCGCCGCGCGCGCGGCCCGCGCCGCCTCCAGCAGCACGAGCGGGTCGTCGGGCGCCAGGTCCCAGGCTGCCTCCAGGTCGCGGCCCGCGCGGGCGAGGTCGCCGGTCCGGCGCGCGAGCGCGGCGGAGAGCAGCAGAGGGACGGTGTCGCCGGGCAGGGCGGCGATGGCGCTGTCCAGATCGGCGCGCGCGGCCGCCGTGTCGCCCAGCAGCCCGTCGGCCCGCGCCCGGTTCAGCCGCAGCTCGCCGGTCGCGGAACGCGGCAGCGGTCCCGACAGCGCCCGGTCGAACGCCGCCCGCGCCCGCGCACCGTCGCCGGCCTCCAGCCACGCCAGCCCCGCCTGCGCCCACCCCTGCGCCGCTTCCGCCCCGCTGGCCGCCGAGGCTCGCGCCTCGAGATCGGGAGCGGAAAGGGCCGGAGGCGTGGCGGGCACGGCGGTCGCCTGGAGCAGGAGGAGGGGGAGCAGCATGGGAGGGAGCATGGTGCGGCCACGCTGCATCCCCGGTGAACGATCCCGTGTCAGTCGGTCCGGGTCGAAAGCGCGGTGTCCAGCGCCTGGGCGAAGTCGGCGGGTTGGTCCAGCATCACGAAATGCGCGCTGTCGGCCACCGGCACCAGCGTGAGGTCGGGCAGACCGCCATAGGCGGCGCGGTAGAACGCCTCCGTCTGAGCAGCCGGCCGCACCCTGGCGTCTGTCGGCACGATCAGAGTGACCGGCACCGTGATGCGCGGCAGGTCGCCGCTCACGTCGGTCCCCAGATCGTCCGCCATCGCCTGTGCCGAGACGGCGGGATCGGACGCCAGCGACCAACGAGCGACGGCTGTCCGCCCGGCGTCCGACTTGGCCAATGCCGAGGCTGTGCTCCTGGCTTGACCGAGACGGGTGTCCGGGTTGGCGGACGCTGCCACCATCATCGCCCGCATCCCCTCGGCCTGCGGCCGGATCGACTCCACGGTGGCGTCCGGCGAGAACAGCGTGCCGATGAAGGGCAGCGCGTCCACGATCACCAGCCGCCCGGTCAGCGTCGGCCGCCCGCTCGCCAGCATCAGCGCGGCCAGCCCGCCCATCGAGTGGCCGACGACCGCCGGCCGGTCGAGCTTCGCGTCGCGGATATAGCCCGCCAGATCGTCCACGAAGGGCCGGAGCACCGGCCCGGTCGCGTTCGGTCCGGCCGGGTCGCCGAACCCGCGCAGTTGCACAAGGTGCAGGCGGTGGGCGGCCTTCAGCCGCTCGGCGGTCGCCGCCCAGACCTCGCGCGGCGTGGACAGGCCGGGGATCAGGATCACGTCGGGGCCGTGGCCCACCACCTCCACCGTCAGCCGCTCGCGCTGCACGAGCGGGGTGGCGGCGGGCGCCGAGGCGGCCGGTGTCGCGGTCTGGGCGCAGCCGGCGGCCGGAGTGGCGAGCAGGAGGGCGAGGATCGGCAGGTGGCGCATGGGTCAGGTCTCCTTGGAGCTGGTGGGTCGGTCGAACACGTCCTCGATGGCGAGGGCGAACAGGTCGGCGATGCGGAAGGCGAGCGGGAGGGACGGGTCGTAGCGGCCGGTCTCGATGGCGTTGACGGACTGGCGCGAAACGGAGAGGCGCTCTGCGAGGTCGGCCTGGCTCCACCCCCGCTCGGCGCGCAGGCGCTTGAGGCGGTTGGTCACGCCTCCTCCGGAGGGCGGCCACCGGGAGGGAACAGCGCATTGACGCAGCCGCCAAGCCCCAGCCCGCCGAACCAGGCGATCGCCACCCAATAGGCGTCGAGATGCGGCACCCGCCCGAACGCCTCCAGGAACCCCCAGGCGGTCGCCAGGCTGAGCGCGAAGCCGGTCGCCACCAGCGCCTTTCGCACCTCCAGCATCCGCAGATACTCGTCGTCGAGTTCGGCCAGGAAGCGCGCGATGATGACGAAGACGCCGATGATCGGGAACGCCGGGATCAGGGCGGCGACGTAGGTGAGTGCGCCAGACCGGGGCCCGTTGGCGAAGTAGGCGCTCACCCCGAACAGAGCGAATCCGTAGCCCGCCATCAACAGCAACAACGACCGGCGATAGCGCCGCGCCGCACAAGTGGTCGTCATCGGTCGTCTCCTCGCCTTGTGACAAGGAGGCTTTACGTCAAGCGAGCTTTACGTGTCAAGCAGCCTTTCCAAGTTCCTCCACCACCGCCACCAGCCGCGTCAGGTCGCGCTCGCCCGACAGGCGGTGGTCGCCGCCGTCCACCAGGGTGAGCGTCGCGTCGGGGCTCTCGATCCGGTCGAGGAGCTGAAGCGCCACCTCGACGGGCACCTCCGCGTCCGCCGTGCCGTGGAGGAGGCGCACCGGGCAGGGCAGCGGGATGGGGGCGGTCAGCAGCAGATGGTCCTCTCCCGAGCGCCAGAAGCGGCCGGTGGTCAGCATCACCGTGTCGTCATAGGCGGACGGCTCCTCCAGATCGCCACCCGCCGCCAGCCGCGCGCGCTCGGCCCCGGAAAAGCCCCAGTCGGTGAAGTCCGGCGCGGCGGCGATGCCGACCAGCCCCGCCACACGCTCCGGCCGGGCCAGCGCCACCAGCAGCGCCACCCAGCCGCCCATCGACGAGCCGACCAGCACGACCGGCCCCTCGATCGTATCGAGCACCGCCAGCGCGTCGTCGCGCCAGTCGTCCAGCGTGGCTTGGGCGAAGTCGCCCTCGCTCTCGCCGCACCCGCGCCAGTCGAACAGCGCACAGCCGTGTCCCGTGCGCTCCGCCCAGTCCCACAGGGCCGCCGCCTTGCCGCCGGTCATGTCGGAGGCGTAGCCGGGCAGGAACAGCACGGTGGGCGTGGTGCCGGAGAGGCGGCGGACGGCCAGCGGGGGAGCATGGGCGCGTTCAAGTCGGTCGGTCATGCCGCGCCCTGCCGCACGACGACCGCGCCCGCCAGTTCGTCCGCGCCCGGTGGTTCGTAGAGCGTCTCGCACAGTTCGAAGGTCGCGCGGTCGACGTCGAACTGCCAGCCCTCCGGCCGATCGAGGTTGCGCCGCTCCACCCGCGCCCACCGCTCCGCCATCGGCACGTCCAGGATGTGGGTGACGGCGGATTGCCCGGCCTCCGCGATGGCGGCGCGCACCCGGTCGCGATGCTCGCGCGCGAAGAAGCCGAGGTCGAGGATCACGGGCAATCCCAGCGCCGCCAGCCGGGTGGCCTCCGTCACCGCCTGCCGGTCGATCCGCCGGGTGCGCTCGAGCGCCCAGTCGTAGGAGGGTGGGTCGGGCATGTCGGCGTGGAACAGCACCCGCATCCACTCGTCCACCGCGATCACGTGGGCTCGTTCGTGCGCGGCCAGCCGGGCGGCGTAGGTGCTCTTGCCGGCCCCGGTGTTGCCGACGATCAGGTGGATGGCGGTCATGGCGGTCATGGCGGTGGTGTAGGCGAGGAGCGATGGAGGGCCAACCTGCGGAGGTGGCGGCCCGCTGGTGGACATGAATGGGCAGCCCTTTTCGCTTCAGGGGAGAGGGGAACGAAGCCGGAGAGGTCCCGCCTGCCCCTCTCCCTCGCTGCTTCGCAGCTCTCCCTCTCCCCTGAAGGGAAGAAGGTTGCCAAGCGGACGGACCGCTCTCCGCCCTCCCATTATTGCGAGGAGCCGAAGGCGACCAAGCGGGCGCTGACCGACCAGTTTCTCAGGCGCTGTCCGGCGGCGGTGGCCGGTCACGGTTGCGAGCTGCTGGAAGAGCCGTCGGCGGTCGCCTGGGGACAGGCGGCGTTCGCCGAATACGGGCGCGGCGCGCCGCTCGACTGGTCCGACAGCTGGTATTCGCGGCCGGTGATCGACGTGCTCGGCCATCTGCTGTGGCCGACGGTGGACGCGCTCTACCCGGACCGAGGCGACGATCACCGACGGGCTCGTGGAGGTGGCGGCGCGGCGCTGTGCGAGCCTGCTGGACACCGCCGACGGGATCGAGCGGGCCGGACCCCCTTCGTCACCCCAGCCTTGAGCCGGGGTCCGGCTCGCTTGTCGAAGCCCCCACTGCGCCCGTGTTGCCCACGGGGGTGGACCCCGCCGAGGAACAGGGTAGAAGCTGGTGTGTTCGAGGGGCGGCGCCCTATGAGGGACCATTGAAGGGTGACCGACACGGACCGGGTATTGAGCAAGGTGCCGGCTGTCACGCTGGGCTTCTGGGTCGTCAAGGTGCTGGCGACGACCCTGGGCGAGACGGCGGGCGACACATTGTCGATGTCGTTGGACCTGGGCTATCTCGTCTCCACCGCCGTGTTCGGCGTGCTGCTGCTGGGCTTCGTCGTGGCGCAGGTGAGCGCGCGGGCGTTCCATCCGGCGCTCTACTGGATCACCATCATCGCATCCACCACGGCGGGCACGACGCTGGCGGACTTCGCCACCCGGTCGCTGGGGATCGGCTACACCGGCGGCTCGGCGCTGCTTCTGGCGCTGGTGCTGGGGTCGCTGGCGGCGTGGAAGCTGAGGCTGGGCCATATCGACGCCGACACCATCCGCGACCGGCGCGCCGAGGTGTTCTACTGGGTGACGATCACCTTCAGCCAAACGCTGGGCACGGCCTTGGGCGACTGGACGGCGGACACCGGCGGGCTGGGCTATGGCGGGGCGGCGCTGATCTTCGCCGGCGGTTTGGCGGTGCTGGCGGTGCTGTATTACGCGAGCGCCGTGAACCGGGTGGCGCTGTTCTGGGCCGCCTTCATCCTGACCCGCCCGCTGGGCGCGGCGGTGGGCGACTTCCTGGACAAGCCGCTGGCCGACGGAGGCCTCGCCTTCTCCCGCCCGCTGGCGTCGGTCGTGCTGGCGGTGGCGATCGGGCTGCTGGTGTGGCTGCTGCCGCAGCGGGCGGGGCGGCATGGGTGAGGGGCGGCGCGGGCAACCGCGCCTTATCGGCTCGGATGACCGCGAACAAACTCCATCATGACAATGTGTTAAGGTGGCCGGCGGCGGGAACCGCCCGTGCCCAAGCCGGTTGCTGTCTTCGGGTCGGCCATCGCCACTTCGGGCGGGCGGCCTTCGGGAGTTCGGATATGCGCAAGTCACCATTCCTCCTCGGCGTCGCCCTGTCGGCCTCGCTTCTCTCCTCCGCCGTCCAGGCCCGCGCGAGCGACGCCGACCGGACGTTCCTGATCCAGGACGTCCAGGGCGGGCGTTACGAACTGGCCCTGGCGAAGCTCGCCACCACCAAGGCCACCAAGCCGGCCATCAAGCAGTACGCCCAGATGATCGTGCGCGACCACTCGCGCGCCAACCAGGCGCTCATGCAGCTGGTGAAGCAGGAAGGGGTGAACCTCCCGGCCGGCATGACCGACAAGGACACCAAGATGCTCGCCCGGCTGAAGACGATGAGCGGGTCGAACTTCAACCGCGCCTTCGTGGACGAGATGAACCGCATCAACGCGGAGGACAAGCGGTCCGCCGATCAGGAGAAGGCATCGACCAAGGAGAGCGCGATCCGGTCCTACATCAGTCGCTTCTCCGCCATGGACGCGAAGCACAAGTCGGGCGCGTCGCAGCTGCGCCAGGCGGTGTCCTGACGGGGTCCGCGCGGGGTGCCCACCGGAAGGTGGTGGTTCCGCGCGGATCGTGGTCGTTGGATGCGGCGACGTTGATGGCCAAGCAGCGGCAGCTGGTGTTCGCCGACGGGTTGGCGGTGCTGGCGGCGCTCTACTGCGCCACCAGCGTCGGCCGGGTGGCGCGGTTCTGGCCCGCCTTCATCCTGACCCCTCCGCTGGGCGCGGCGGTGGGCGACTTCCTGGACAAGCCGCTGGCCGACGAAGGCCTCGCCTTCTCCCGCCCGCTGGCGTCGCTCGTGCTGGCGGTGGCGATCGCCGCGCTGGTGTGGCTGCTGCCGCAGCGGGCGGGGCGGCATGGGTGAGGGGCGGGCGAAACGAGCCGGGTCTTGCGCGATCGCCGGTAGGCCGGCATTCCTGCGGCTCAATTCTGATCCGAGGCGATCGTCGTGCTCACCCAATCCGTGGCGGCCGCCGTCCTGCTCCTCGCGGCCTCTCCAGTTGTTGCCGATCCGCCAGCGCCGGCGGACCCGCTGACGGCGACCGTACACACGGAAGACGCCGACAGATTCGCAACGCTGTTCGCCAAAACGGATGGGCAGCCGACCGCCGAGCAGCTGCAGAGCGATTATCTCGACAGCGGCAGCTATGGGATTGAGGTCTTCACGCCGGATCGGATCGTCAGCGCGCAGTGGCTCGCCAAAGCCGTAGCCCACAATCCCGACGACTATCGCAAAGCGATCCAGACGTGCCTGCCGCTCGCCAGGCAGGCCACGGCCGATCTCCGTTCGATCTATCTCGGCCTTCACGGCGCGCTGCCCGAGGCGAGGCTGCCCCAGGTCTATTTCGTGTTCGGCGCCGGCAATTCGGGCGGCACGGCGGGTCTCGGCGCCCAGGTGCTGGGGTTGGAGGTCCTGTGCCAGGGCGCGGCGGACCCCGCCGCCTTCCGCCGCACCGTGCGCCACTTCTTCGCGCACGAGACGGTGCATGCGTTTCAGCGGGACGCGGGCGGCGATGCCGACGAGCGGTCCCTGCTGGAGGATGTGCTGGCCGAGGGAGCGGCGGACTTCATCGCCCGGCTCGTCACGGGCGAGGAGCCGGACACGGAGCGCGCCGAGTGGGCGCGTCCGCGCGAGGCGGAGCTGTGGCGGCGGTTCCAGGCGGACATCGCCCCCAAGACCGGCGCTGCCGATCCGGAGGAGGGCAAGCGATGGGTGGGCAACTACAGCACCCCGCCCGACGGTTGGCCCAGCGAACTCGGCTATTGGATCGGGCTGAGGATCTGGGAGCGGTACTACGCCGCCGCCGCCGACAAGCGGGCCGCGCTCGACGAGATGCTGACCCTGCGCGATCCCGCCGAGGTCCTCAGGATCGGCGCGTTCAAGCGGGACTGAAGACGCGCATCGCACGTGGCGGCAAGTGACCGGGTGCCGTCCCGCACGCGCTTGACACCCCCCTCTCCCCTCCCCCTATCCACTCCACCATGAACGCCCCCATCCGCATCACCCTCCCCGACGGCTCCGCGCGCGAGGTCGCCCCCGGCACCACGCCCGCCGACATCGCGGCGGCGATCGGGCCGGGGCTGGCGAAGGCGGCGCTCGCCGCGCGGGTGGATGGGGAGGTGCGGGACCTCTCCCGGCCGCTCACCCAGGACGCCGAGCTCGCGCTCATCACCGCGCGCGACGAGGCGGACGCGCTGGAGCTGGCGCGCCACGACTATGCGCACGTCATGGCGGAGGCGGTGCAGCGGCTGTTCCCCGGCACCCAGATCACCTTCGGCCCGGCGACCGAGGACGGCTTCTACTACGACTTCGCGCCGCCGCCGGAGCGCGGCCCCTTCACGGAGGAGGACCTGCCCGCGATCGAGGCGGAGATGCGGCGCGTGATCGCGGAGGACAAGCCGCTGATCCGCGAGGTGTGGGAGCGCGACCGGCTGATCGCGTGGTTCCAGGGCAAGGGCGAGAGTTTCAAGGCGGAGTGGGCGGCCGAGCTGCCGGACGACCAGGAGCTGACCGTCTATCACGCCGGCGAACCGGGGGCGGATACCTGGCTGGACCTCTGCCGGGGGCCGCACCTCGCGTCGACGGGCAAGCTGGACCCCGCCGCCTTCAAGCTCACCCGCGTGTCGGGTGCCTATTGGCGCGGCGACCAGGCGAGCGCGATGCTGAGCCGGATCTACGGCACCGGCTGGCTCAACAAGAAGCAGTTGGACGCCCACCTCCACCGACTGGAGGAGGCCGCAAAACGCGACCATCGCAAGATCGGGGCCGAGATGGACCTGTTCCACTTGGCACCCGAGGCGCAGGGGTCGGTGTTCTGGCACCCGCCGGGCTTCGTCATTTGGCGCGCGCTGGAGGCCTATATGCGCCGGCGGCTGGACGCGGCCGGCTATGCGGAGATCAAGACGCCGCAGCTGATGGACGCGCGCCAGTGGGAGCGGTCGGGCCATTGGGGCAAATACCGCGAGAACATGTTCGTCGTGCCCGACGAGGTGCCGAATACGGTCGAGGGTGCCGCGGTGCTGTCGGGCGACGGCGACCTGATGGCGCTGAAACCCATGAACTGCCCGGCGCACGTGCTGGTCTTCAACCAGGGGATCAAGTCCTACCGCGACCTGCCGATCCGGCTGGCGGAAATGGGCTGCTGCCACAGGAACGAGCCGCACGGGGCGCTCCACGGCCTGTTGCGGGTGCGCCAGTTCACGCAGGACGACGCCCACATCTTCTGCCGCCCCGACCAGCTGATCGCCGAGATCGCGGGCTTTTGCGAGCTGCTGGACACGGTGTACCGCGAGCTGGGCTTCCCCGACTACGCCATCAAGTTGGCGCTGCGCCCGGACCAGCGCTTCGGGACGGACGCGGAGTGGGACGAGGCGGAAGCCGTGCTGCGCGCCGCAGTCGCGTCCATCGGGCGCAACACCGACGCGTATGGCTGGGAGGAGCTGCCGGGCGAGGGCGCCTTCTACGCGCCCAAGCTGGAGTTCCACCTGACCGACGCCATCGGCCGCACCTGGCAGGTGGGCACCATCCAGGCCGACACGGTGCTGCCCGAGCGGCTGGATGCGAGCTACGTCGGAGAGGACGGCGCGCGCCACCGGCCGGTCATGCTCCACCGCGCCATCCTGGGCACGTTCGAACGCTTCATCGGCATCCTGATCGAGCAATATGCCGGCCGCTTCCCGCTGTGGCTCGCCCCCACCCAGGTGGTGGTGGCGACCATCGTGGACGCGGCCGACGACCACGCCCACTCGGTGGCGAGGCGGCTGGAGGCGGCGGGGCTGCGCGTCCAGCTCGACCTCCGCAACGAGAAGATCAACTACAAGGTGCGCGAGCACTCGCTGGCGCACGTCCCCCATCTGGCGGTGGTCGGCAAGCGGGAGGCGGAGGAGGACACGGTGGCGCTCCGCTCGCTGGGCGAGGCGGGCAAGCAGGAGGTGCTGTCGGTGGAGGAGCTGGTGACGCGCCTGGCCGCCGAGGCGACACCGCCGGACCTCACGCCGGCCTGAGCACCCACGGATTGGAGGCGTTGTTGCCCACGTCTTTCAACGGTGGAGCAATTCGCCTATATAGTTTGCCGGCGACACGCTTTCGCGCCGCCGCGAGTCACACCGCAGGAGACCAGACGATACCCTCTTCCCTTCCGCGCCGATCCATGGCGCCGCCGCCCAAATCCGGCCCCCGCTACAACGAGTTCATCCAGAGCCCCAAGGTTCGGGTGATCGACGACCAGGGGGAGAATCTGGGTGTGATGTACACCCGCGAGGCGATGGAGCAGGCCGCCGGACTGGGGCTCGACCTCGTCGAGGTGTCGCCCAACGCCGATCCGCCGGTCGCCAAGTTCCTGGACGTCGGCCGCTTCAAGTACGAGGCGCAGAAGAAGGCCAATCAGGCGAGGAAGTCGCAGCGGACGCAGGAGATCAAGGAGATCAAGATGCGGCCGAACATCGACGACCACGATTACGACACCAAGATGAAGAAGGTCGACAGCTTCCTGACGGACGGCGACAAGGTCAAGGTCACGCTGCGGTTCCGCGGGCGCGAGATGTCGCACCAGCAGCTCGGCATGGACCTGCTCAAGCGCGTGCAGGAGCAGGTGGAGCCGATCGCCAAGGTCGAGGCCTACCCCCGGCTCGAGGGCCGGCAGATGCTGATGGTGCTGGCGCCCAAGTGACGCGCCGGCCGGCTGTGTCCTTTGGGACACAGCCGAGGCGCTTTCGCCGCGCTCTCCTTCCGCTCCGGTCGCGGCTGTCATAGCATCGTCTCCAACGGGCCAAAGGTCCGATCACCTGGGAGACGATGGATGACGAAGGCGTTCCTGCTCACCACGGCGGCCACCCTGGTCTGGGCGCTGCCCGCCCAGGCGCAGGAGGTGCTCGATCCGGTCGACAACGGCTCGGTCGACCAGACCGCGGACACCCCGTCCCCGCCCGTCGAGACGACCGTCCAGGGAATCGTCATCACCGCCCAGGGCCGCGAGCAGCAGCTCGCCGACGTGCCGATCGCGGTCAACGTGGTGAGCGCCGAGCAGCTGCGGAATTCGGGCGCCAACGACATCCGCGAGCTCAACCAGCTCGCCCCCTCGCTGCTCGTGTCCTCGACCGGCAACGAGGCCAACGGGTCGGCGCGCATCCGCGGCATCGGCACGGTCGGCGACAATCCGGGCCTGGAGAGCTCGGTCGCGGTGTTCGTGGACGGCGTCTACCGCTCGCGCTCCGGCAACGCGCTGGGCGACCTCGGCCCGATCGACCGGATCGAGGTGCTGCGCGGGCCACAGGGCACGCTGTTCGGCCGCAACGCGTCCGCGGGCCTGCTCAACATCGTCACCGCCCAGCCCGACCTGACCCGGATCGAAGGCTACGGCTCGGCGAGCTACGGCAACTACAACTACGTGCGGCTGGAGGGCGGCGTGAACGTGCCGCTGGGCGACACCTTCGCCGCGCGGCTGGACGGCACCTACACCAACCGCGACGGCTTCTACCGCGACCGCACCAACAACCGCCGCGTCAACGACCGCGACCGCTATCTCGTGCGCGGCAAGGCGCTGTGGGAGCCGACGCCCGACCTGAAGCTGCTGCTGTCCGCCGACTATTCCAAGAAGAACGAGGCCTGCTGCGCGGCGACCTTCGTGCAGCCGGATTTCGCGCCGTTGGCCCGGATCGGCCCGCGCCTGGACTCCTTCGCCCGGCCCAACGGCACGCCGGCGCTGACCAGCACGGCCAATCCGATCATCCCCGTGCTGCTGGCGCTCGGCCAGGATCCGCGCGCGCTGACCCAGAGCACCTTCAACTACAACATCTACCCGACCGCCGGCCGCAGCTACGAGGGTCGGACGGAGGACTATGGTGGATCGGCGGAGATCGACTACAATCTGGGCGGAATCAAGCTGACCTCGATCACCGCCTATCGTGAATATTCCAACTTCCAGGGGTCGGACACCGACTACACCACCGTGGACATCCTCTATCGCGCGCCCAACGAGAATGGCGGCGCGCGCGCGTTCAAGACCTTCTCGCAGGAGCTCAGGCTGCAGGGCTCGCTGTTCAACGACCGGCTCGACTGGCTGGTCGGCGGCTATTATTCGAACGAGAAGCTGACGGTGCGCGACAATCTGCGCTTCGGCGCGCAGTACGGCGCGTTCGCGCCCTGCCGCATCGTGCTGGCGGTCAATCCGGCGCTCGTCAGTCCGGGCAGCACGGGCTGCCTGAGCGCCGGCGGGCGCGCGGCGCTGCGCGCGGCCAACGGGGGCGCGGGCGCGTTCGGCGCGGCCACCCCGCTGATCTTCGCCGGCCTCGACACGCTGGCGCAGGTGAACGACGTGGGGACGACCGTCGATCGCTATCGGCAGAAGAGCGAGAACTACGCCTTCTTCACCCACAACATCGTCCATGTGACCGACACCGTCGATCTGACCCTTGGCCTGCGCTACACGAACGAGACCAAGGACTTCCGCGCCCGTTTCGGCAACGACAACGTCTTCTGCCCGCGCCAGCGCGCGCTGCAGACCGCGTTGCTCGGCGGCCCGCTCGCGGGGCTGGCCGGCGGCCTGATCGCGCTCACCTGCCAGGGCAATTCGACGAGCGAGCTGGACGGGTTGAGCCTGGCGGACCAGCGCAAGGAGGACGAGTTCACCGGCACCGCCGTGTTGTCCTGGAAGCCCACGCCCGCGCTGCTGGTCTACGGCTCCTACTCGCGCGGCTACAAGGCGGGCGGCTTCAACCTCGACCGCTCGGCGCTCAACAATCCGCTGTTCAACCCCGCGGTCGCGGGCTCGACCGCCGCGCTCCAGTTCGACCAGGAGACGGTGAACGCCTACGAGGTCGGCGCGAAATACTCGATCCGCCCGTTGACGGTGACGCTGGCCGCCTACCGGCAGGAGTTCTCGTCCTTCCAGCTCAACACCTTCAACGGCAGCGTCTTCCTGGTCCAGAACGTCAACGCGTGCGACAAGAGTCTGGGGGGCGCCGACCGCGACGCCAGCGCCGCGACGGGCGCCTGCGACCGCGACGACGTGCGGGCGGGCGTGATCGCGCAGGGCGTGGAGCTGGAGGCGGCGATCACGCCCGCGCGCTACCTGAACGCCAGCTTCGGCATCACCTACACGAACACGCACTACCGCAACAACCTGATCGGCACGAAGGACGGCACCCCGCTCGACCCGGCGCTGCGCCTGCTGCCGGGTGACAACCTGTCGAACGCGCCGGAGCTGGTGGGCACGACCTCGCTCGCCTTCACCCCGCCGATCGGCGACACCGGCTTTTCCGGCCTGTTCTTCGTCAACGCGCGGCTGTCGGGCGACTACAACACCGGCTCCGATCTGCTCTACGGCAAGGAGCAGGACGGCTTCGCGGTGGTCAACGCCCGCATCGGCCTGCGCGGGCCGGACGAGCGCTACGCCATCGAACTGTTCGCCCAGAACGTGTTCGACAAACGCTACACGCAGGTCGCCTTCAACACGCCGTTCGTCGCCCCGCAGCAGACCTACTCCGCCTTCCTGGCGGAGCCGCGCACCTACGGCGTGACGGTCCGCGGCAAGTTCTGACCCGCGCACCATGATCCAACGGCCCGGCTGGCGCGCCGCCGGGCCGTTGCCCCCGCCCTCCCCGCGCGGCTAGGGTGGCGGCGATGATCGACTCCCTCATTGCCAAGATCGCCTTGATCGGCGTGCTGGGAGTGGGCGCGCAATGGGCCGCCTGGCGGTTCCGCCTGCCCGCCATCTTCCTGATGCTGCTCGTCGGCATCGTCGGCGGTCCGGTGCTGGGCCTGATCGATCCGGAGCAGGACTTCAACACGCTGCTCGAACCGATCATCAAGCTCGCGGTCGCCGTCATCCTGTTCGAGGGCGGCCTGTCCTTGAACTTCCGCGACCTGCGCCACGCCGGCTGGCCCGTGCTGCGGCTGGTCGCCATCGGCGTGCCGATCGGCTGGGGGCTGGGCACGGCGGCCGCGCACTACGGCGCGGGGCTGTCGCTCGGAGTGTCCGCGCTGTTCGGCGGCATCCTGGTGGTGACCGGCCCGACCGTCATCGGCCCGATGCTGCGCACGCTGCGCGTCGGCAACCGCACGCGCGACATCCTGAAGTGGGAGGGGATCGTCAACGATCCGATCGGCGCATTGCTGGCGGTCGCGATCTACGCCTGGATCACCTACACGGGCGCCGAGCGCGACGTGTTCGCCATCGGGCTCGATGTCGCCGCCGCCACCTTCGTCGCGGGGCTGCTGGGCGCGGCGCTGGGCTTCGCGCTCACCTGGCTGTTCCCGCGCGGACTGGTGCCGGAATATCTCAAAGCGCCCATGCTGCTCGTCACCGTGATCTTCGGCTTCGTGGCCGCCGACGTGGTGATGCACGAGACCGGGCTGGTCACCGTCACGATCATGGGCGTGGTGCTGGCCAATCGGCCGACCTTCTCCACCACCGCTCTCCGCCGCTTCAAGGAGGACCTGGCGGTCCTGCTGATCTCCGGCGTCTTCGTGATCCTGTCGGCGACCATCGATTGGGAGACGATGCAGGCGTTCCGCGCGCGCTTCGTCGTCTTCCTGCTGCTGCTGCTGTTCGCGGTCCGGCCGATCACGGTGCTCGCCAGCCTGATGTTCTCCTCCGTGCCCTGGCGCGAGCGGCTGTTCATCGCCTGGATCGCGCCGCGCGGCATCGTGGCGGTGGCGATCACCGGCCTGTTCTCGCTGCGCCTGAGCGAATACGGCGTGCGCGACGCCGAGGCGCTGGTGCCGCTGGCCTTTGCCGTGGTCATCGTCACGATCATCGCCCACGGCTTTTCCGCGCGGTGGTGGGCCAGGCGGCTGGGCATCGACCAGGGGGAGGGCAAGGGCGTGCTGATGGTGGGCGCCAACGGCTTCACGGTCGGGCTGGGCAAGCTGCTCAGCGCGCTCGACGTGCCGGTGCTGATCGCCGACCCGTCCAAATTCGCGCTGCGCACCGCCAGGCGGGAGGGGCTGGAGGTCTATCAGGGCGACGTGGTGGACGAGGTGACGCACGACGCCCTAGACTTCGGCGACTTCACCCAGGTGATCGCGGCGACCGACAACGCCGCTTACAACGCGCTCATCTGCGCCGACCTGGGACCGGAGGTGGGCTTCGACAAGATCGCGCAGATCGGCGGCGGCGGGCGCGCGACGGTGCAGGCGGTGCGCGGCCGGGTGATGCTGGAATCGGGCGCGTCGATGGACGACCTGTTGACCCAGGCGGCCGCCGGCTGGACCTTCTCGCGCACGCGGATCACGGACAAGTACACGCTGGACGATCATCGCCAGAATATGGACGAGGGGGCGGAGCTGGTCGCCGTGCTGCGCGACGGAGTCGTCAACCACGTGTTTTCCACCGACAAGCTGCGGGGGGCGGAGCCCGGCGACGTCGTCATCAGCTTCGTGCCGCCCGAGGCGCCCGAGGAGCGCGCCGCCGACCACCAGGCGGAGAAGACCGCCAAGACCGAGCGCAAGGCCAAGGCGGACGAGCGCGCCGCCACCCGCGAGGGGGACGCGCGGTCGGCCGAGCGCGGCGTGAAGGAGGAGCGCGCGCTCGACCCCACAGGCCAGCCGGCGATCGCCACGCCGACGGACGGGGGCTGAGGCCGTGGCGGTCGGCGGCCACGACACGGACGGACCGCTGGTCGCGATGGCCGCCAAGATCCGCGCCCGCCACGACCTGTCGGACGACGACCTGACCGCGCTCGGCGCCACCCTGGGCGAGGTGCGTGAGCTGCCGGCCGAGCACACGCTCATCCGACGCGGCGAGTGGCTCGACCAGTCGACCCTGTTGCTCGACGGCCTGCTGGGGCGCGCGAAGAGCACCGAGGCCGGGCGGCAGATCATGGAGGTCCATGTGCCCGGCGACCACGCCGACCTGCACAGCTTCCTCCTGAAGCGGCTGGACAGCGACATCGTGACGCTGACGCCCGCGCGGATCGTCACCATGTCGCACGCGGGGCTGGCCGCCATCGTCGAACGCCGGCCGCACCTCACCCGCGTGCTGTGGTTCATGACCTGCCTCGACGCCGCGATCAGCCGGGAGTGGGAGGTGTCGCTCGGCCGGCGCGACGCCCGGGCGCGGCTGGCGCACCTGCTGTGCGAGCTGGACGCGCGGCTGGGCACCGTCGGGCGGAGCGACCCGGACGGCTTCGACCTGGCGCTCACCCAGAGCCAGATGGCCGAGTGTCTGGGCCTGACGCCGGTCCATATCAGCCGCGTCGCCCGCCAGCTGCGCGAGGAGGGGCTGGCGGTCCTGCGGCGCGGCCGGGTCGACCTTCCCGACCGCGAGGCGCTGGCCCGAGCGGGGCAGTGGACGCCCGACTATCTCTATTTGAACGGGCCGCTGTTCGAGTGAGGGGCAGGAGGAAGCAAATCCTCCCGAGCTTGACTGGGGTCGAGGCTCGTTAGAGCCCTCTCCCGCTTGCGGGAGAGGGTTGGGTGAGGGTCTTCTTCCTTCTTCCTTGCGGCGCAGGAAGACCCTCACCGCTGCGACTAAGGCGCTGTCGCGCCTAAGTCTCGCTCCTCTCCCGCAAGCGGGAGAGGGCTGGAGGGAGTTCATGGGTCCTGACCCTAGGGGAGGATGATCGTGGCCACGGTTCGAGCGAGCAGCCTGACTGCCCTTCTGGTGCTGCTTGCAGGCGGCTGTGCGACCACGACAGCATCAGGAGTCGGCGACCACCTCTCCCGAACTGTCTCGACATGGATGGCCGCCGAGGGCCTGGCGAGTGGCCGCGCGGCGCAAGCCGACCTGGACGGCGACGGCATACCGGAGGTCGTGATCCTCGCCACCGACCCCCATTGGTGCGGCAGCGGCGGCTGCACCCTCTTCGTGCTCGCCCGCGCCGGCGACCGCCCCCGAACCGTCAGCCGCTCCACCATCAGCCGCGCGCCGATCCGGATGCTGGCGACACGGACGGGCGGCTGGCGGGACCTGGTGGTGGGCATCGGCGGCGGCGGGTTGGCGGCGGGCGAAGTCGTGCTGCGCTGGACGGGCGACGGCTACCCGCTCAACCCGTCCCTGGCCCCGCGCCTCTCCGGTCGGCCGGCATCAACGCTGCTGATCGACGGCACCACCCCCGTCCTCACGCCGCCGCCCGCGCCTCCTCCTCCCGCACCACCGCCAGCAGCCGGTCCTTGAGCGCCTCGATCCGCGCCTCATCCGTGAGCGGCTGGCCCAGCAGGTTCGTCACGTAGAAGCTGTCCACCGCGCGCTCGCCGAAGGTCGTGATGTGAGCCGAGCGTACCGTCACGTTCGCCTCGCACAGCGCGCGGGCGAGCGCGTGGAGCAGCGCGGGGCGGTCGGCGGCGGTCACCTCCACCACGGTGAAGCGGTTGGACGCCCGCGTGTCCACGGCCACGGCGGGCACCACGTCGAAGCTGTCGGACCGCGCGCGCACCCGGGGCCGCCGCGCCAGCGCGGGGGCGAGCGCGCGGTGGGCGGTCAGCGTGTCCCTCACCTCGCGCTCCAGCCGCTCCAGCCGGTGGGGGTCGTCGAACGGGCCGCCGAGCGGGTCGGCCACCAGGAAATTGTCCACCGCCAGCCCGTCGCTCCCGGTGTGGATGCGCGCGTCGACGATGTTGGCGCCCGCCAGGCTGATCGCGCCGGCCAGCCGGGCGAACAGGCCGCCCTCGTCCGGGGCCAGCACGGCGACGAGGGTCGCGTCGCGCTCCGGGTCCGGGCGAACGACGACCGCGAACGCCTCGCCCGCCGTCTCCATCGCGCCGCGCGCCGCCAGGTTGAAGGCGATGACGTCGGGCGTCTCGGCGATCCAGTAGCTGTCGGGCATCGGATCGGCATCGAGCGCACTCTCCGCCACCCCCAGCCGCTCCGCCACCTCCGCCCTCCGCCCGGCGATCCGCGCCTCGCGCCCGCGCTCCATATGGCCCAGCCGCAGCACCTCCTCCGTCCCATCGAACAGCTGGGTGAGCAGCTGGCGCTTCCACCCCGTCCACGCCCCCGGCCCGACCGCGCGGATGTCCACCACCGTCAGCACGAGCAGCAGCCGCAGCCGCTCGTTGAGCTGCACCGTGCCCGCGAAGTTCAGGACCGTCTGCGGATCGGCCACATCGCGCTTGAAGGCGCAGTGGGACATCAGCAGGTGCCAGCGCACCAGCCAGGCGACCGTCTCCGTCTCCCAAGGCTCCAGTCCCAGCCGGGGTCCGAGCCGCCGGGCCACCTCCGCGCCCAGCACCGAATGGTCCCCGCCCCGCCCCTTGGCGATGTCGTGGCAGAGCACCGCCAGATAGAGCACGCGGCGGGACCGCAGCGAGCGGGTGATCGCGGTAGACAGCGGGTGTTCCTCCGCCAGCTCCCCCCGCTCGATCCGGCCGAGCAGCCCGATGGCGCGCAGCGTGTGCTCGTCCACCGTGTAGTGGTGGTACATGTCGAACTGCATCTGGGCGACCACGCGCCCGAAATCGGGCACGAAGCGGCCGAGCACGGTCGCCTCGTTCATCCAGCGCAGCACGGCCGCCGGGTCGCGGCGGCTGGTGAGCACGTCCAGGAACAGCGCGTTGGCGCGAGGGTCGGCGCGCGTCGCGTCGTCGATCCGCCGCGCGTCGCGCCTGGCCGCGCGCGCGGTCAGCGGATGGACCTCCACTCCGTGCCGGTCGGCGAGCTGGAACAGCTCGATCAGGCGCACCGGGTCCTCGCGGAACCAGTCGTCCTGCGGCATCGCGATCCGCCCCCGGTCGAGCACGAAGCCGTTCAGCGCGCGCGGCGATCGCTTCCACGCCGGGAGAGAAAAGCGCCGGGCGGCGCGCGCGCTCGTCTCGTCGAGGTGCGCCAGGAACACGCCCGTCAGGTCGCCCACCGTCTTCGCGGTCAGGAAATAATGCTGCATGAAGCGTTCGACCGACGACTTGGCCGGCCGGTTGGCATAGCGCATCCGCTCCGCCACCTCGCGCTGCAGGTCGAAGGTCAGGCGATCGCCCGGCTGGCCGCTGGCGAGCTGCAGGTGACAGCGCACCGCCCACAGGAAGTTGGCCGCGCGCCGGAACTGGCGCAGCTCGGTCGCGGTCAGCAGCCCGCGCTCCACCAGGCCGGAGAGCGACTGGACCTGATGGACGTATTTGCCGATCCAGAACAGCGTGTGGAGGTCGCGCAAGGCACCCTTGCCGTTCTTCACATTGGGTTCGACGACATAGCGGCTGTCGCCCATCTGCCGGTGCCGCTCGTCGCGTTCGGCGAGCTTGGCGGCCACGAAGGCGCGGTCGGTGCCGGGCACCACCTCCTCCCAGAAGCGCCGCCGCAACTCCGCATAGAGGGCGCGGTCGCCGTCGAGGAAGCGCGCCTCCAGGAGCGCGGTGCGGATGGTGAGATCGGCGCGCGAGAGGCGCACCGCCTCGTCCACCGAGCGCACGGAATGGCCGACCGTCAGCCCCAGGTCCCACAGGCCGTAGAGGATCGTCTCGACCACCTGCTCCGTCCAGCCGGTGGGCTTGCCGGGGAGCAGGAAGGCGAGGTCCACGTCCGACTGCGGCGCCATCTCGGCCCGGCCATAGCCGCCCACCGCCGCCAGCGAGAGCCGCTCGCCCGCCGTGCGGTGGGCGGCGGGCTGGAGCCGGGTGACGGCGGCCGCGTGGAGCAGGCGCACGACCGCGTCGGTGAGGTAGGCGGTGCCGGCCGCCGCCTGATGCCCGGAGGCGGGCGTGGCGGCGAGGCGGGCGGCGATGGTGTCGCGCCCCGCGTCGAGCGCGTCGCGCGCAAGCGCGACGGTGGCGGCCCGGAGGTTGGGGCCGTCGGGGAGCGCCGCCAGCTTTTGGATGAGGAAGCGCCGATCCACGATGCCCCGCCGGGCGGTGAGTTCGTCGTAGAGCTGGGGCATGGTGGTGGGGAGGGTAGTGGGGTGGGGAGGTGGGGGGAAGGCTAGATAAAGGTAAACTCCCTACTACGGCGGTCGTTGGCTAACAGGGTAGGCAGATCGGCGTCTTGATCACCCTTAACCTCCAAACCAATCCTTGCCTGCTCTAAAGCGTTCGCGATGGTCGCACCTCCAATAAGAGACTGATAGAACCGCTTAGAGAAATTGCAGGCTGCAGCGTCGCCAATCTTATCCGACATGGCAACTATCGCTGGGATTGAATTAAGAAAACGCTCCGCGCCACGGACAGTGTCGCACGCGGCAAAAACAATCAGTTTAGGCTTCGCTCTGGTTGCTTCAATCACACGAGCGACCAAGTCAAAGCTCAATATAGTTCCACCATCGTCACCTGCATTTTCGTTATCAAAAACTAGCGCCTGTCCTCCACCATGTCCCGAAAAGTGGATAATATCTGGGCAGTAGGTATTTAGCACATCTAGCAGCGTGTCCAGAGTCGGAGCGAGGACATGGTTAATGTCGACCTTGTTGCTGTTTCCAGAAAGCCTTATACCCTCTACAATCTTCCTTGCTTCTAATCCGGTCTGCAAAACCGCTGTTAGCTCCGGATTGGTAATGAGCAGTGCAATCTTGATCTTAGCTTTCTGTCGGCTCGTTTGAGCGCCACCTGTCCGCTTCTGACCTTTGACAATCGGGGTCTCAACCAGAGAAAAACCGCCGATTGCCGCTGGTCTACGCTTAGTAGGGATGAGCTTTGCGGCGCTTGGATTATCTGCCAGCCGTACAATTCTGTCCCGGTGTGCTCGGACCGAGTTGTCCTTACCATAAAGCCACCGACTACCATCATCGACTTTTCCATCATTTGGAACTCGTACAATGAGATGATATTTTGCGAGCTCATCCAACGCGTTCTGCACCACCTGCGCAGTGCCTCCGACCTGAAGAGCCTCAGCAATTTGCTTCTTTGACCTTGGCCTCGTTCCACGCCCATAAATAAGGTTGAAGACAGCCCGCCTGTTTTTGTCCCTTCCAAGGTGTCGAGCCCATTGCAAAACAGTCTCTTCAAAATCGCCGGATATATTTACAGCCGGTAATTGGCTATGAACCATTGGGGTCTTCACTTTCTGTCTCGGAACTGCTTAGCTTTTTTAGCTTTAGCATTCTACTAACTGATGCCTGACTGACGCCTATGACACTACCGATCTTTGCCTGAGACCATCCCTCTTCCATTAGTTCGGCCATTTTGAGTCGCCTCATTAATTCGATTTCGGATAAGATCTTTTTCAGCGTCTCTTCCATTAGCTAGTTTCCCGACCTGCCACGTCGGCGTTCTTAGCCAAACTTCGCGAAAGTCCCTTAGGCAGCATACGGCTGACGGTTGCCTCATGCACCCCAAGCGCGGAGGCAATCTGATTTTGCTTTACTCCACGAGTGAGCAAATGGAGCATCAGCAGCGTTTTCACGCTTCGGAGTTCTTCTAGAATGTCTTCCGCCTTATCCGCCATCTGATCCCTGCTTCTCTTTCTTTTTAGAATCATAGATCGTCTGACTTACTGCCCCGTTTGTTGATCCCACGATTGTGGCAATCTCGCCAGGGCTTAAGCCAGCTTCTGCAAGAAACAGAATTTTTGCTTTTTTTGTCGAAAGGTCGCGAACCGCCGATAGTGCCTGCACCTTTAGCATTGTGCGAAGTAGATCAACGATCTCAAAGCAACTTTATCACTCATCGTCGTTCTCCGCTTTTAAAGACAAAGCCTTCTTATGCCTCGCCATGGCCACGCTCACCGTCTTCGGGGTGGTGCCCAAAAGACTTGCAATGTAAGTTGGCCCAAACCCAGCTCCGTATAGAAAAACAATTTTATCGCGCTGAGTGTTCATATCTTTGATTGCTCGAGCAACCTGAATATGTATGAGAATGTCCAATTTCTCCAAAACTAAGCTTAAAGACGGATCAGCACTCATTTCGTTGATGCTCTCTTGATCGTACCTTCAGCAATCGGATAGACGTGAAGAGGTCGCACATCAGGCTTCTCACCCACTCGGATCACAATACCTTCATCGATCCATCGATTTAGCGTCTTGCTGAAATTGCCTGGATCGAGGTTAAGTGCCTTACCGATCTCAGCCTGCGTTCTGCTGCCATCGCATAGATTGTAGGCACGCCGCTGAGTCTCGCTCGTCCCCGTCCCTACGATCTCCAGAATGCGCGCCGGTGGAAACGTGCCTCTGGCCACGGTTGCCAATATGCCCCGAAGAAGAGCCCCCTGAGAATCCATCGTTCCGTCCATCGCTCATCACTTAGCACTAACCCGGTGCGAGTGCTATGCAGGAGAGATATTCCTTCTTAACCGTTTGTCAAGCCGCTTTGCTAAGGGAGAAAAAAACGACGGCGGCTTCGGACCTTTGCGGTTGAATAGGCTCTCTGGCTATCAACCCTGTCACCCCTAATCCCCCGCCACTTCCTTCAACCGATAGACCGCCTCCAGCGCCTCCCTCGGCGTCAGCGTGTCCGCGTTCAGGGCGGCCAGCGCCTCCCTCAGCGCGTCGCGCTCCGGCTCCGCCTCCACGGCGGCGAACAGGGGGAGGTCGCTGAGCGACGCGGCCAGGCCTCCGGTGGCGGCGCGGCCGGCTTCCAGCTTGGCCAGCACCGCCTTGGCGCGGGCCAGCACGGGGGCGGGCAGGCCGGCGAGTTTGCCGACCGCCAGACCATAGCTGCGGTCGGCGGGGCCGGGGGCGACCTCGTGCAGCAGGACCAGCTCGCCCTTCCATTCGCGCGCGTTCAGATGGTGCAGGCTGACGGCGTCCAGCGTCTCGGCCAGGCGCGACAGCTCGTGATAGTGGGTGGCGAAGAGGGCTCGGCAGCGGTTGGTCTCGGCGACGTGCTCTGCCACCGCCCAGGCGATCGCCAGGCCGTCATAGGTCGACGTGCCCCGCCCGATCTCGTCCAGGATGACGAAGGAGCGCTCCGTGGCTTGCGACAGGATGGCGGCGGTCTCCACCATCTCGACCATGAAGGTGGAGCGGCCGCGCGCCAGGTTGTCGGACGCGCCCACCCGGCTGAACAGGCGGTCGACCAGCCCCAGCCGCATCGCCCTGGCCGGCACGAACGCGCCCGCCTGCGCCAGGATGACGAGGAGCGCGTTCTGGCGCAGGAAGGTGGACTTGCCGCCCATGTTCGGCCCGCTCACCAGCCACAGCCGATCGTCGGGGGTCAGGGTCAGGTCGTTGGCGACGAACGGCTCGCCGGCACGGGTCACCGCCGCCTCCACCACCGGATGCCGGCCGTGTTCCACGTGGAACACGGGCTCGTCCGCCAGCTCCGGCCGCACCCAGCCGCCGGTGCCCGCGCCCGAACGGGCCAGCGTGCCCAGCGCGGCGGCGACGTCCAGCCGGGCGAGCGCGTCGGCGGTGTCGCCGATGGCGTGGAGGCGCGCGGTGGCCAGCTCCGTCAGCTCCTCCAGATGCGCGGCCTCCGCCGCGAGCGCGCGGGCGGCGGCCTCCGTCACGCGGCCGGCCTCCTCGTGCAGGTCGGGGTGGGAGAAGCGGACCGCGTTGGCCATCGTCTGGCGGTGGCCGAAGGGGCTGTCCGCCCCCATCAGCGGGTCGGCGGCGCGCGCGGGCACCTCCAGATGATAGCCCAGCACGCCGTTGTGCTTGACCTTGAGCGTCGGCACGCCGGTCGCGTCGCGATAGCGGGCCTCCAGCGCGGCGATGGCGCGCCGGCCCTCCTTGCCCAGCCGGCGCAGCTCGTCGAGCGCGGCGTCATAGCCCGCTGCGATCGCGCCCCCGGCGGCCGCGTCGTGCGGCGGCTCGGGCACCAGCGCGCGGGTGAGGCGGTCGGTCAGCTCGCCATGGCCCGACAGCCGGGGAAGGAGGGCAGTGACGAGCGAAGGCGTGTCGAACGCGGTCAGCCACTCGTGGAGCGCCCTCGCCCCGGCCAGCCCGTCGCGCACCGCCCCCAGATCGCGCGGAGAGGCGCGGTTTGCCGCCAATTTTCCTACCAGGCGCGCCAGGTCGGGCAAGTGCTTGAGCTCGGCGCGCAGCCGCTCGGCCTCGCGTTCGTGGGCGCACATCCACTCGACCGCGTCCAGACGCGCCTCGATGGCGGCGCGGTCGGTGAGCGGCGCGGAGAGGTCGTCCGCCAGCAGCCGCGCGCCCGCCGCCGTCACGGTGCGGTCCACCGCCGCCAGCAGCGAGTGGGCGCGCCCGCCCTCGGCGTCCACCGTGATCTCCAGGCTGGCGCGGGTGGCGGCGTCGATGGCGAGGCGGGCGGCGGGCGCGGCGCTGACCGGCGGGCGCAGGGTGGGCAGCGTCCCCCGCCCGGTGTGCTCCAGATACTCGATCAACCCCGCCGCCGCCGCCAGCGCGGGCCGGTCGAACGCGCCGAACCCGTCGAGCGTCGCCACTCCGAACAGCCGCCTCAGCGCCGCCTCGCCGGCCTTGGCGCGGAAGGCGGCGGGCGGCCGCTCCCGCACATCGACGCCCTCCAAGGTGACGCCCTCCGCCGCCAGCACCTCGGCGGGGCCGAGCCGGGCGATCTCCGCCTCCGGCCCCTCGCCCTGGCCCAGGTCGGACAGCCGCAGCGCGCCCGTGCTGACATCGGCCGCCGCCACGCCCCACCGACAACCGACGCGCGCCACCGCCACCAGCCAATTGGCCGCCTGCGGATCGAGCAGCGCGTCCTCCGTCAGCGTGCCCGCCGTCACCACACGGACGATGGCGCGGTTCACCGTCGCCTTGGAGCCGCGCGCGGCCTTTGCGTCCTCCGGCGTCTCCGTCTGCTCCGCGATGGCGACCCGATGCCCGGCGCGCACCAGCCGGGCGAGGTAGCCCTCGGCGGAGTGGACGGGCACGCCGCACATGGGCACCGGCTGGCCATCGTGCTCGCCGCGATGGGTGAGCGCGATGCCCAGCGCGTCGGCGGCCACGCGCGCGTCCTCGAAGAACAGCTCGAAGAAGTCGCCCATGCGATAGAACAGCAGCGCGTCCGGCACGGTGGCGCGCAGATCGAGATACTGGCGCATCATGGGCGTGGGCTCGGCCATCGGCGATGGGTTAGCGGAGGGGCGGGGAGCGCAACAGTCCTCTCCCCCGAAGGGGTGAGGGCTGCTATGCCTTCGCCCTCCCGACCCGGAGCCGCCCATGACCGACGACCGCCGCATCGAGTTTTCCGACCGCGAGGCGCTCGCCTTCCATGCCGAGGGCCGGCCGGGCAAGCTGGAGATCGTCGCGTCCAAGCCGATGGCGACGCAGCGCGACCTGAGCCTCGCCTATTCGCCGGGCGTCGCGCTGCCGGTGCGGGCCATCGCCGCCGATCCGGCGACCGCCTACGACTACACCGCCAAGGGCAACCTGGTCGCCGTCATCTCCAACGGCACCGCGATCCTGGGGCTGGGCAATCTGGGCGCGCTGGCGTCCAAGCCGGTGATGGAGGGCAAGGCGGTGCTGTTCAAGCGCTTCGCCGATGTCGACGCCATCGACCTGGAGCTCGACACCGAGGACACCGACGCCTTCGTGAACGCCGTAGCACTTCTCGAACCCTCCTTCGGCGGCATCAACCTGGAGGACATCGCCGCGCCCGCCTGCTTCGTGATCGAGACGGCCCTGCGCGAGCGCATGAACATCCCCGTGTTCCACGACGACCAGCACGGCACGGCGATCATCACGGCGGCCGGCCTCATCAACGCCTGCCGCCTGACCGACCGATCGTTCGCCGACCTCCGGATGGTGGTGAACGGCGCGGGCGCGGCGGCGATCGCGTGCACCGACCTGATGATCCACATGGGGGTGCGCAAGGCCAACGTCGTCATGTGCGACCGCACCGGCGTGATTTACGAAGGCCGCGAGGACGGCATGGATCAGTGGAAGTCCGCCCACGCGTCGCCCACCACCGCGCGCACCCTGGAGGAGGCCCTGAAGGGCGCGGACGTGTTCCTGGGCCTGTCGGCGGCCGGGGCGCTGAGGCCCGAGATGGTGGCCGAGATGGCCGCCCAGCCGATCCTGTTCGCGATGGCCAATCCGGAGCCGGAGATTCGGCCCGAACTCGCCCGCGCGGCGCGGCCCGACGCGATCATCGCCACCGGCCGCTCCGACTATCCCAACCAGGTCAACAACGTGCTGGGCTTCCCCTTCCTGTTCCGGGGCGCGCTCGACGTGCGCGCGACCGCGATCACCGACGGCATGAAGGTCGCCGCCGCCGAGGCCATCGCGGCGCTCGCCCGCGAGCCCGTGCCGGAGGAGGTGGCCGCCGCCTACGGGGGCCACGCCCACCGCTTCGGCGCGGACTACATCATCCCCGCCCCCTTCGACCCCCGGTTGATGGAGGTGGTCTCCAGCGCCGTGGCGCGCGCGGCCATGGACGGCGGTGTGGCGACCAAGCCTATCGAGGACTTCGACGCCTACGCCCATGCGCTGCGTTCGCGCCTGAACCCCACCACCTCGACCCTGACGCTCGCCTACGAGCACGCGCGCGCGGACCCCAAGCGGGTGATCTTCGCCGAGGCCGAGGAGGAGGTCGTGCTGCGCGCCGCCATCGCCTTCAAGGAGGGCGGCTACGGCACCCCCGTGCTGGTCGGGCGCGAGGACGTGCCCGACCGGCTGGCGGCGCTCGGCGTCCGGCGACCCGAGGAGTACGAGGTCCACAACTCCTACCGCTCGCCGCTCGTCCCCGCGATGGTGGACCGCCTGTACGAGCGGCTGCAGCGGCGCGGCTATCTGCGCCGCGACTGCGAGCGGCTGGTCAACCGCGACCGCAACATCTTCGGCGCGCTGCTGCTCAAGATGGGCGAGGCGGACGCGATGATCACCGGCGTGACGCGCACCTACGCCCAGACGCTGCGCGAGCTCAGGCGGGTGCTCGATCCGGCGGCGGGCCGCACGCCGTTCGGCGTTCACGTGCTCGTCGGCCGCGCCCACACCATCTTCCTGGCCGACACGACGGTCAACGAGCGGCCGACCGCCGCCATGCTCGCCGACATCGCGGAGGGCACGGCGGCGGTCGCGCGCCGCATGGGGCAGGACCCGCGCGTGGCCTTCCTGTCCTACTCCACCTTCGGCAACCCGCCCGGCACCTGGCTCGACACCATCCGCGAGGCGGTGACGCTGCTCGAGGCGCGCGAGCCCGGCTTCGAGTTCGACGGTGAGATGGCGCCCGACGTGGCGCTCAACCCGGCCGTCGCCGCGTCCTACCCCTTCGAGCGCCTGACCGGACCGGCCAACGTGCTGGTCATGCCCGGACTGCAATCGGCGAACATTTCCGCCAAGCTGATGCGCGAGCTGTCGGGCGACGCGGTGATCGGGCCGATGCTGGTCGGTGTCGAGCGGCCGGTGCAGATCGCCACCATGGGCGCCAGCGCCAGCGAGCTCGTCACCCTGGCGGTGCTGGCGGCGGGCGGGATGGTGAGCTGAGCGGCCCGGCCGCCGGTCAGCCGCCCTGGCCCTGCCCGCGCCCGGCCTGGCCGCCCGCGCCCCCGGGCGCGCCGACCGTGCCGATGTTGCCGAACAGATCCTCGAACAGCGAGCGGTCGCGGCCGAGCGTAGGCGTGTGGTCGCCGTCCGGCGAGATCGACGCGACCTGCTCCAGGCCGCGCCGGTCCACGGCCGCCACCGAACCGTCGGGCGCGAAGGTGACATGCAGGATCGTCTGCCCGACGGGCGAGGGTCGGCTGAATCCGTACTGCTTGGTGATCCGCGACACGTAGTACCACTCGTCCGGCGTGAACTCGCCGGTGAAGGTCGGCTGGCCGAGCGTCGCCTCGACCGATTGCTTGTTGTCGACGCCCGGCTGAATCCCGCTGACCAGCGCCTCGTCGACGATGTAGCCCTGATAGCCGCGGTCGCGCGCGCAGCCGGCGAGCGACAGCGCGAGGACGGGCATGAGGAGGAGGAGGGGACGGATCATCGGGCGCACTCCGGTGCGTGGGAGCGCGGACGGCTTGCAACCGCGCGAGGGGCGCTCAATATCGGAGCCTCGCCCCGCCCACAAGCCGAGACCGCGATTGAGCCTGCTCCAGCGCCTGTTCCCCGCCCGGCCGGACCGCAGGGACGCGGTGCGCGACCTCTACCTCCGGCTGATCGAAGAGGCGCGCCAGTCGCACTGGTACGTGGCCGGCGGGGTCGCCGACGACGTGAACGGCCGCTTCGCCGTGCTGTCGTCCGTGGTGGCGCTGGCGCTCGCCCGGCTGGACGGCGAGGCGCAGGCGTCGGTCGCGCTGACCGAGCTGTTCGTGGACGACATGGAGGCCTCCCTGCGCGAGATCGGCATCGGCGACATGGTCGTGGGCAAGCGGGTCGGCCGACTGGTGAGCGCGCTGGGCGGGCGGCTCGGCGCCTATCGCGACGCGCTGGCGGCCGATGACGGCGCCGTCTTCCGCCAGGCGGTGGCGCGCAACGTCTACGGCGGCGCGGAGCCGACGGCGGCGGCGCTCGACCACACGGCGCAGGCGCTCAGGGCCTTCGCCGAACGGCTGGAGCGCACCGGCACGGACGCGCTCGTGGCGGGGCGGGTGTCGGCATGACGCCCGAGTTCTCACGGTCGGTTCGCGCCGACGCGGTTTCGGTCGAGCGCTACGAGGCGGTCGTGGCCGACGCGGCCGAGCGCGCGGCGCTGGCGGCGCGGTTCGGCCTCGACTCGCTCGACCGGCTGGAGGGCCGCTGGACGCTCGCGCCGCACGCCGAAGGCGTGCTGGCGACCGGCCGCATCCTCGCCGCCGGCGCGCAGGCGTGCGTGACGACGGCCGAGCCCGTGCCCTTCGCGCTCGACGCGCCCGCCACCCTGCTCTTCACCCGCGACCCTCTGCCCGAGCTGACGGACGAGGCGTTCGAGCGGGAGCTGGAGGGACCGGATCTCGTCGAGATGGAGAACGGCGCGCTCGACCTGGGCGAGGCGACCGCGCAGTCGATGGCGCTGGAGCTCGACCCCTGGCCGCGCGCGCCGGACGCCGACGAACGCCGCCGCGCGCTCGGCATCGCCACCGAGGTGGAAGCAAGCCCGTTCGCGAAGCTGCTGGGGTTGAAGAGGGACTGAGTCGCGGGAGCGATTTCCGGTCACCCTCACCCTTCCGCCGCTGACGCGGCTCCCCTTGGGAGAGGGACAGGGTGAGGGTGACCAGGCCGGAGCGGGCTGGCCGCTTCCCTCAGAACGGAACGTCGTCGTCCAGGTCGGCGGCGTAGTCCTGTCCGCCACCCAGGCCACCGCCACCGGACGAGCCACCGGACGAACTCCCGCCCGACGCGCCGCCGGAGCGCCCGCCGCCGGAGCGCGACTCGCCGCCACCCCAGCCGCCGTCCGATCCGCCGCCGCCCTCGCGCCGGTCGAGCAAGGTCAGCTCGCCCCGAAAACGCTGCAGCACGATCTCGGTCGTGTAGCGGTCGTTGCCGTCCTGGCCCTGCCATTTGCGGGTCTGGAGCTGGCCTTCGACATAGACCTTGCTGCCCTTCTTCGCGTAGTTCTTCGCCACCTTGCCCAGCATCTCGTTCCAGATGACGATGTTGTGCCACTCGGTCTTCTCGCGGCGCTCGCCGGACTGCTTGTCGTTCCAGCTCTCCGACGTGGCCAGGCTGAAGCTGACGACCTCACCCCCGTTGGTCGAGCGGACCTCCGGGTCCTTGCCCAGATTGCCGATCAGGATCACCTTGTTCACGCTGCCTGCCACTCGCTCGCTCCCTCTTCAGAGCCCGGCGGCTCTCGCGAGCCAGTAGGTAGCGCCTGCGCCGACATAGGCCAAGGCGAAGAGATAGCCGACCATGAAACTCGTCCAGCCCACACTGTTGGTCTCCCGCCGCGCGACCGCGATCGTGGACAGGCACTGCGGCGCGAACACGAACCAGGCGAGGAAGGCGAGCGCGGTCGGCAGGCTCCAGTCCAGCGCGAGGCGCGCGCCCAGCGCCCGGTCCGTGTCCTCGGGCCGCACCTGATCGCGGCCGTCCGTCGGCTGCTCGTCGATCGAATAGGCGGTGGCGAGCGCGGACACCGCGACCTCGCGCGCCGCCATCGCGGGGACCAGCGCCAGCACGATGTCGCGGTTGAAGCCGATCGGGGCGAACGCCGGCTGGATGGCGGTGGCGAGCCGCCCGGCGATCGACCGATCGAGCTGCCGCCCCGCCGGGGCCTGCGGGAAGGAGAGCAGCACCCACAAAGCGATCGTGGCGGTGAAGATCACCCCGCCCGCGCGACGCAGGAACACGCCCGCGCGGCTCCACAGGCCCAGCGCCAGGTCGCGCCCGTTGGGCCACTGCCAGCGCGGCAGCTCCATCATCATGCCCGCCGCCTCCCCCTTCAGCCGGGTCGAGCGCAGCACCAGCGCCACCACCAGCGCGCCCACGATGCCGGCGAGATAGAGGCCGAGCAGCACCAGCCCCTGCAACCCGACGCCGCCCCACACCTCGCGCGCGGGGATGAACGCGCCGATCACCACCGCATAGACCGGCAGGCGCGCCGAACAGGTCATCAGCGGGGCGACCAGGATGGTGGTCAGCCGCTCCCTGGGCTCGGCGATGGTGCGCGTCGCCATGATGCCGGGCACCGCGCAGGCGAAGGAGGAGAGGAGCGGGATGAAGGCGCGACCGTTCAGCCCCACCATCCCCATCAGCCGGTCCATCAGGAACGCCGCGCGGGCCATGTAGCCGCTCGCCTCCAGCACCAGGATGAAGGCGAACAGGATGACGATCTGGGGCAGGAAGACGACGACCGAACCGACGCCGTTGACGACGCCGTCCACCAGGAAGGAGCGCAACAGGCCGTCGGGCACCACGCCGCCGACCGCGCCCGCCAACCAGTCCTGCGCGCCCTCGATCCAGCCGATCGGCGCCTCCGACCAGGCGAACACCGCCTGGAACATCAGGAACAGCACGCCGAGCAGCAGGACGGGGCCGAACACCGGGTGGAGCGCCACGCCGTCGGCGGCATGGCCCCAGCGTCGCGCCGCGCTCTCGCTGACGGTGGCGCGCACCGACAGCGCGCGGGCGCGGCGCTGGAGCGTGGTCAGATCCTCCTCCACCGCCGCGCCGGAGCCCGCGCGCAGGCGCAGAACGCCGCTGGAGCCCACCCGCTCGGAGACCGCGTCGAGCAGCGCGTCCAGCCCGCGCCGGCGCACGGCCACGGTCGGGATCACCGGCACGCCCAGCTCGCGCGACAGCACGCCGGCGTCGATCACCAGCCCGTCACGCTCCGCCAGATCGACCATGTTGAGCGCGACCACGCACGGGCTGCCGAGCGCGATCAGCTGCAGCGCGAAGCGCAGGTGGTTGTCCAGGTTGGTCGCGTCGATCACGATCACCAGCAGGTCGGGCAGGCGCTCGCCCTCCTGGACGCCGGTGACGACGTCGCGGGTCACCGTCTCGTCGGGGCTGGAGGGGTCCAGGCTGTAGGCGCCGGGCAGGTCGACCAGCTCGACCGGGCGTCCGTCGGGCAGCGCCAGGCGGCCGGCATGGCGCTCGACGGTCACACCGGGATAGTTGCCGACCTTCTGCCTGGCCCCGGTCAGCGCGTTGAACAGCGCCGACTTGCCGGCGTTCGGATTGCCGACGAGCGCCACCAGGGGCGCGGGCGTCATGAAGCCGTCGCGGGCTCCACCGAGATCGCGAGCGCGTGGGCGCGCTGGATCGCGACGAGCATCCGGCCGACCTTGCACGCGAGCGGCCCGCGCCCGCGCCAGCCGCCGCGATGTTCGACCGACACGGCCACGCCGCGATCGAAGCCGAGCTCCCGCAGGCGGCGCGCGTCGGTGGCCGACAGGACGGACCAGTCGATGCCCTCGATCCGGGCGGCGCGGTGGGCGGGCAGGTCGTTCAGTCGCACGATCTCGGCTCCTTCGTGCGACTGATTATCAATAGGAGGTGGAAGGGGCAAGCGGTTTGTGAGGGTGCCGATCCTTCATCCCTCTGTTTCCGTCATTCCCGCGAAAGCGGAACTCCAGGCATCAATCCGTCATCCGGAGCCTGGATCCCCGCTTTCGCGGGGATGACGAAGAAGGAACGGCCGCCCGTCACAGGACCGGATAGCGCAGGCGCCCCAGAAAGCGGGTCAGGCTCGGCCGCTCGCGGTTCGAGCCGCGCCATTGCGCCTTGACCTTCTCGAACTTCCCGACATCGGCGAGCCGCCGGTCGAGGAACGCCCGCGTGTCGGCGTGATCCTCGCTCATGTCGTCCAGGAACACCGCGATGGTGGAGCCGTACACGCCCATCAGGATCGCGCGCTTCGAATAGTGGTTCCAGTCGGTGGCGGTGTCGCCGGCCAGCCGCCACATCCGGTCGGCGGTCCGCCAGCCGAGTCGCGCCGCCTCGCCGAGATTGGTGGGCCGGGCGAGCACGGCGAGCGCTCGGCGCAGGCCCTCGCGGTCGGAAGCCATGAGGTCGAGCCGGTGCTCCACCAGGGCGCGGATGCGCTGGCTGACCCGCATCGCGTCGATCCGCTCCGGCGAGAAGGCGGCGACGGTGCGCCGGTCGAGACTGTCGAACCAGGCGTCGACGAGCGCCGCCGGCCCACCCGGGAAGGCGAGTCGCGCGATGTCGGGGTCGACGCCCGCCTCGTCGGCCGCCGCCGCCACCGCCGCCCCGCCCCAGCCGTCGAACCCCGCCTGCGCGGCGAGGCCCGGGGCGAGCGCGACGCGGACCTCGTCGAGCGTGGGATCGTCGGGGAGGGGGTCGGCGGCGGTCATGCGGGGAATGCTAGGAGCGACACTTTGCGGCCGCAAGTCGCTCGCGGACCGCGCCGCGCCGTCGTGTCACCCTCACCCTTCCGCCGCTGAAGCGGCTCCCTCCCTCTCCCGATGGGAGAGGGGCTTGGGGTGCGTCCCCTCTCCCACCGGGAGAGGGACAGGGTGAGGGTGACCGGCGGAGACCTACGCCCTGCGCCGCTGCGCCAGCACCAGCGCCAGCGCGATCAGCGCCGCTCCGCCCAGGTCGGCCGCGCCCAGCGTCTCTCCGAACGCCAGCCAGCCGGTGAGCGCGGCGACCGCCGGCTGGGTGAGCAGCGCCAGGCCCACGACCAGCGGCCGGACCGCGCCCAAGGCCCAGATCAGCATCCCCTGCCCCGCGATCTGGCTGAGCAGGGCGAGCGCCACCAGCGGCGTCCAGTTGCCGGGCCAGACCCGCTCGCCCAGCAGCAGCGCCAGCGCGAGGAGCGCGGGCGCGCTGGCGGCGGTCGACCAGGCGAGCACCGACCAGCTCCCCAGCCGCCCGCGCGCGCCCTTCAGCGCCACCAGATAGCCCGTGTAGAGCACGCCCGCCGCCAGGCACAGCGCGTCGCCGAGCAGGTTGCCGGGCGCGATCTCGAAGCTGCGACCCATCAACAGCGCGCCGCCCGCGCAGGCGAGCGCCAGCGCCAGCGCCTGGGCGCGGCTCGGCCACCGCCGCGCGACCGCGAACGCCCACAGCGGGAAGAGCAGGCTCGCGGTGTTGCCGAACAGCGTGGCGTTCGCCGCCTTCGTCAGCACGATGCCCGAGTGCCAGGCGGCCAGATCGGCGGCGAAGAACAGCCCGCCCAGCGCCACGGCCACCATCAGGTTCCCGCGCGGCCGCGCGCTCCCCTCCCGCCGGGCGAACAGCGCCAGCACCGGCAGCGCCAGCGCCAGTCGCCAGAAGCCGGTGGCGACCGGGCCGGTGTCCGCCAGCCGCACCAGCCACGGGCCAAGCGCCAGGCAGGCGTTGCCCGCGATCAGCACGAGGACGGCGGTGGAGCGCCCCGCTTGGGGCTGCCCAACATCTGCTTGCGCTTGCCGATCCATCCGACCCGTCCCCATGTGGCACCCTCCACCCGAAGTCACCCGCCAAAGGACCCACCATGCCCAGCCTGTTCGATCCCATCCAGCTGGGCGCGATCCACGCCCCCAACCGCATCCTGATGGCGCCGCTGACACGCGGGCGGGCGACGCGCGGGCACGTGCCGACGCCCCTGATGGCGGAGTATTACGCGCAACGGGCGGGCGCTGGCCTGATCATCACCGAGGCGACGGGGATCAGCCGGGAGGGACTGGGATGGCCCTTCGCCCCCGGACTCTGGTCGAACGAGCAGGTGGCGGCGTGGACGCCGGTGACCGACGCCGTCCACCGCGCCGGTGGGCGCATCGCGGCGCAGCTGTGGCACATGGGCCGCATCGTCCATCCCGACTTCCTGGGCGGCGCCCGGCCGGTCTCCGCCTCGGCCACCACCGCGCCCGGGCAGGCGCACACCTACGCCGGCAAGCAGCCCTACGAGGAGGCCCGCGCGCTCGCCCTGGACGAGATCCCCCGCGTGATCGGCGACTATGCCGCGGCGGCGCGCAACGCGATGGCGGCGGGCTTCGACGGGGTGCAGATCCACGCCGCCAACGGCTATCTGATCGACCAGTTCCTCCGCGACAACGCCAACCTGCGCGAGGATGAGTATGGCGGTCCCGCCGAGAACCGCGTCCGCCTGCTGCGCGAGGTCGCCACGGCGGTGGCGGGCGAGGTCGGCGCGGACCGCACGGCGGTGCGGATGTCGCCCAACGGCGACACGCAGGGGGTGGACGACTCCGACCCGGTGGGCACCTTCACGACGGCCGCAAAGGCGCTGGAGCCGATGGGCCTGGCGTTCCTCGAACTGCGCGAGCCGCGCGCCGACGGCACCTTCGGCTCCACGGAGGTGCCGCCCGTCAGCCCGCACATCCGGCGCGTGTTCACCGGCCCGCTGGTGCTCAACAGCGACTATGGCAAGGCGGACGGGCAGGCGCGGCTGGACGCGGGCCTGGCCGACGCGATCGCCTATGGCCGCCCCTTCCTCGCCAACCCCGACCTCCCCGAGCGCCTGCGCCGCGACGCGCCCCTGAACCCGGACGTCATGGCGACCTGGTACTCACCGGGCGCGCCGGGCTACACCGACTACCCCGCGCTGGAACCGGCGCGGGCGGCCGCGGGTTGAGCGGCCATGGCACTCTTCCGCACCCGCCCGCCCCAGGATCATCCACGCGCCCACTACGTCGCCGACGCGGATGGCGACGAGCGCTACGACGCGACCATCGGATATGACGACGGGCACGACGACGATGGCGATGACGAGGAATGGGAGGAGGACCGCCCGTCCGGCTCAGGCGTCCGCAAGCTGCTCGGCCTGGGTTTCCTCGCGGCGGGCGTCGGCTACGGCGCGATGGTGTGGCGCGACAAGGGGGCGGAGCGCGCGCCCTACATGCTGGACGCGGAGGACGGCGACTGTTCGATCCGCCGCTATCCCGAGCTGATCGTCGCCGAGACGACGCAGCCCGGCAGCCGGTCGCAGGCGCTCGATCGCGGCTATCGCCGGCTGGCCGACTATATCGGCGCCAAGAACCGGCCGGGCGACAGGATCGCCATGGTGGCGCCGGTGCTGGCCGAACGGGCGGAGGACGTCGCCGGGGACGCGCGCTGGCGCACCCGCTTCGTGATGCCGTCGGGCTGGACCGAGGACCGGCTGCCCACGCCGTCGGGCGCGGTGGCGCTCGCCACCATCCCGCGCCGCCGGGTCGCCGCGGTGCGCTTCTCCGGCAGCGGCGACGATTCCACGATGGCGGCCAAGGAGCGCGAGTTGCGCAACTGGATCGAACGGCGCGGCGAGACGGCGTCCGGCGGGGCGGAATACGCCTATTACGACGCCCCCTTCATCCCGCCGATGGCGCGAAGGAACGAGGTGCTGATCGCGTTGGGGTAGACGGCCTTGAGCTAGACGAAGGTCGTCAGACACGCACCACGCGCTGGCAGCCGAGCGTCGCTTCTAGGAAGTATTTCGCAACTACCTCACCTGAACATAAGCGACATCAAGATTGGAGCCACCGGGCCAATAGACCCGAAATTGTAGACTGTTGTTGAGGTTAGTGACACTAGTCGAAACCGTAATCTTGGTCCAGATGTTTCCCTGACGGATTTCCGAGGCTGTGACTGTGTGCAAGGCAAGAACGGTATCGCTACTGCCATCGTATATGTCCAACCCGGCCACCGTTCCCACTGGCGTGGGCGCGCGGAGGAAAAAATCCACCGTCATAGCGCCTACGGGAAATTTCATGCTCGGGCCGAACACGAGTGTGCCGGCAGTCGATTGCCCGATGACAGCGGATATCCAATTCTGCGGTCGAACAAAATAGTTGTTGTTGGAGAACGCCATAGGCGCTCGGCCCGCCTCGAACGCATAACGCCCCCCGGCTCCCAATCCAAGGATTTGCGCCGAGGTTGTTTCGGTGTTTATAAGACTGCCGCTGTTGCCTATGTCAGTTATCCACCCCAAAAGCGCACTACCGTTCACCACTTGATTGTCAAGTATCTTCGACCTGATGGATATATTATGCTGTATCAGCTTATCTTGTATAGGAATGGGGTAGGAACAGTATTTTAAAGTTTTTTCAGTAAAGATTTTGAACAAGCCATAGTAGTAATTGTAGGAAACATTAGGGTAGTTGTATTGCTGATTCGGACTGTCGTAAGTTGCTCCACTCTTGGATACCCAGGTATTGAACTGAGACAGCGCGCCCGCACAATCTCCGGTTGACACATCGTACAAGCCGATCAGAGAAATCTGATCGAAGAAGTTATTTGTGTAGGGTAACCTGTTTCTATTCCACTGAGATGTGCTACCTCCAACAATTGCCCATCTGACAAAATCATTTGGTGCCCACAATCCATACGGCTGTGGCTTGCTGTAGGCGAGTGCCACGTACCGAGCCAGCCAATTATCGTCGAACCAGAAATTGTTAAAGGAATTGGTTTGACTTACTCCTCGGTCGCCAATTCCGTTGTGCTCAATGAAGGCATAGCCTCCACCGCTTCTGTCGAGAGAACCGTCGCCATTCAAATCAAGTAACAAATGGCAGTCTTTGTCCGGTGTTGTAGACTGATGGGTCGGATCAGAGCCATATGCTACTAGCGCATTAAGATCGTTCTTACGCTGGCTTGTGTCACATAAATTGTTGTATTGAGATGGCGTGTAGTAGTTGTAGGGAGCGGCAAGATTCGTTATGGATCGGTACATCCCCTGGTTTCCGTACATGAAATCAGCGGCGGCTTGGCCATTGGGATAGTGCCTCCCATAGGTGAAGCCTTGATCGGCATGAGCTGTGTTGGCACACAACAGTCCGAGAGCACCCAAGAATGCCCGAACAATAGCCCTTCTCATTTCGCCTCCCCTGCTGCGCGCGAACCCTGTACAGGGCTCCCCGACCTACAGCACAGGTGAAGAGCCGCAAAGCGATTTCCATGATCACTGTTCGATAGCTGCGCGCCAAGCCTTCGAACGGTTCCCACGGCGGCAGATAGCGGACGATCTGCTTTACGCGCTTCGCCGGCAGGCTCACGGCCGAGTAAGAGGCTCGCCTCGACTTTCATGGCCCCCGCCGCGTCCGCCACTTCTCGGCCGACTGCCCCCACGCGTCCACCCGCACCCCGTCCAGCGGAGCCGGCAGCGCGGTCGGTCCCTCGTTCACCGATCCCAGCCGCTGCGCCAGCGCGATCGAGCGGTGGTTGTCGGGCGCGATGGTGTGGATGATGTGCGTCCAGCCGAGCCGGTCCACCGCGAAGTCCATCGCCGCCACCGCCGCTTCGTGGGCGTAGCCGCGTCCGGCGAACTCCCGCGACACGCCCCAGCCGACCTCGGTCCCCGGCCAGTCGGGCGGGCTCCAGGGGCCGATGCGGCCGACCCAGCGGCCGGTGTCGCGCTCGATGACCGAGAACATGGCGAAGCCGTCCACCACCCACGCGCCCACCAGCGAGGTGAAGAAGCGCCACGCCTCGGACCGCGACTTGACCCCGCCCAGATGACGGTTGGTCTCCTCCTCCGCGGCGAAGGCGGCGATGTGCGGGAAGTCGTCCGCCACCGGGGGCCGCAGGATCAGCCGCCCGGTCTCGATCAGCGGCCCGTTCACGCGAAGCGCTCCCTGAGCGCCATGAGCGCGAGCGCCGCGCGGGCCGCGTCGCCGCCCTTGTCCTTGCCCGCGGGGTCGGCGCGCACGCGGGCCTGCTCGTCGTCCTCGACCGTCAGGATGCCGTTGCCGATCGCCAGGCCGTCGAGGCTCAGCGCCATCAGCGCGCGCGCCGACTCGCCGGCCACGATCTCGAAATGATACGTCTCGCCCCGGATCACCACGCCCAGCGCCACGAAGGCGTCGTAGCGCCCGCTCTCCGCCGCCAGCGCGATCGCGGCCGGGAGTTCCAGCGCGCCGGGCACCGTCACCGTCTCGTGGCTGTGCCCCGCCCCCTCCAGCGCCGCCCGCGCGCCGGCGAGCAGCGGGTCGTTGTGCCCGGCGTAGAACCGCGCCTCCGCGATCAGGATGTGCGCCATCGGTCGGTCCCTCCCTTTCTGTCATCCCCGCGGAGGCGGGGATCCATGCGACGATGCGGTCAACTCTCCGATGCTCCTCGCGGGAGGCCCGCTTGGCGCGTGGATCCCCGCCTTCGCGGGGATGACGTAGGGGGAGACTCTCGGCAAGAGGTCCCCCTCACCCCGCCACCGGCCGCTCGCCCGTGATCGTCAGGCCGTAGCCGTCGAGCGCCACCAGCGTGTGATGGGTGTTGGTGATCAGCTCCATGCGCTCGATGCCCAGGTCGGTCAGGATCTGCGCGCCCACGCCATAGTCGCGCAGCTCGTCCGCCTCGGCGCGCTCGATCACGCCGGAGCGCGCGCGCACGGCGGCGGAGAAGGTGCCGCGCGGGGGCGGCAGGAGGACGACCACGCCCGATCCCTCGCCCGCGATCATCTCCATCGAGCGGGCCAGCAGGCGGCTGCGCGGGCCGGTCGCGCCGAAGCTGTCGGAGAAGGGATCGGCGACGTGCATCCTGACCAGCACCGGCTCGTCCGGGTTGAGCGGGCCTTTCACCAGCGCCAGCTGCTCGGTGCCCGTCGCCTTGTTGGCGAACGCGATCGCGCGCCAGCGGCCGCCATGGTCGGAGTCGAAGTCGCACTCGCCGCGCCGCTCGACCAGGTGGTCGTGGCGGCGGCGATAGGCGATCAGGTCCCGGATCGTGCCGACCTTGAGGCGGTGCTGCCGCGCGAAGTCGAGCAGGTCGTCCATCCGCGCCATCGTGCCGTCGTCGCGCATGATCTCGCAGATCACGCCGGACGGGTTCAGGCCGGCGAGCCGCGCGATGTCCACCGCCGCCTCGGTGTGTCCGGCGCGCACCAGCACCCCGCCGGGCCGCGCGGCGAGCGGGAAGACGTGGCCGGGCGAGACGATCGCGTCCGGCCCGTTCGCGGTGTCGATCGCCACCGCGATGGTGCGCGCGCGGTCGGCGGCCGAGATGCCGGTGGTGATGCCGTCGCGCGCCTCGATCGAGACGGTGAAGGCGGTCTGGAGCGGGGTGCGATTGGTGCGCGCCATCGGCGGCAGGTCGAGCGCGGCGACCCGATCCGCCGTCAGCGCCAGACAGACCAGGCCCCGTCCGTGGCGCGCCATGAAGGCGATCGCGTCGGGCGTCGCCATCTGGGCCGGGACGACGAGGTCGCCCTCGTTCTCCCGGTCCTCGTCGTCCACCAGCACGACCATGCGCCCGTTGGCGGCCTCCGCGATAATCTCGGCCGCCGAGGCCATGACCGCCGCCCCGTCGCCATCGAGATGGCGTTCGAGCTTGCCCAGCGTGTCGGCGGTCGGGTTCCAGTCTCCCTCGCCCAGCCGGCGCAGGCTGTTGGGATGCAGCCCGGCGGCGCGCGCGAGGCCGGAGCGGGTGGCGTGGCCATCGTCCACCAGGGCGACGAGTCGGTCGATGAGGAGCTGGGACATAGGAGAGGGTGTGTCACACTGTGGTGTGAGTGACAAGAGAGTTTCGTCACACCATCATGGGCATTCGTGTAGAGCCGCTCGTCCCGAGCTTGTCGAAGGACGTATACAGGACCCAGCCGCAACGACCGGCGGACGTGCCTTGCCCAACGTCCTTCGACAGGCTCAGGACGAGCGGGGGTGGTGCTTTTACGAGGAGAAGCGATCCTCCCGCACCGCCAGCATCCGCTGCAGGTAGCGCGCCATCGGGTCGGCCTCCAGATTGACCTCGTCGCCCACCGCCAGCGCGTGGAGTGTCGTCACCTCCGCCGTGTGGGGGATGATGTTGAGCGTGAAAACCGTGCCGTCCGCCCGGTCCTCCACCCCGTTCACCGTCAGCGAGACGCCGTCCACCGCCACCGACCCCTTGCGCGCCAGATAAGGAGCCATGGCGGAGGGCGCCGCGATCGTCAGCCGGGTGGAGCCGCCGTCGGGCTCGACCGCCTCGACCCGCCCGACACCGTCGACATGTCCCAGCACGATGTGACCGCCCAGCTCGTCGCCGACCCTCAGCGAGCGCTCCAGGTTCAGCCGCGCGCCCTGCCGCCAGCGGTCGGCGGCCGTCAGCGAGACGGTCTCCGCCGACACGTCCACCGCGAACATCCCCCGGGCGCGCTCCACCACCGTCAGGCAGACGCCCGAACAGGCGACCGACGCGCCCAGATCGAGCGCGGCCGCGTCGAAGGTCGTGCCGATCTCGACGCGCAGATCGCGGTCGCGGCGCACCGCCAGCACGGTGCCGATGTCCGTCACGATGCCGGTGAACATGGGACCTCCTCTCCTCGGGTCCGCTCGTAAACCTCCAGCGTGTCCGCGCCAAGCGCTCGGCGTTCGGCGAGCGTCCAGCGCCCACGCGCGGCGGCCAGCGAGGGGAGGCCGTACTCGCCCACCGCCGGACGGCCGCCGCCGATCAGGACGGGCGCGCGATAGAGGAGCAGCCGGTCCACCACGTCCGCCGCCAGGAACGCCGCCGCCGCTTGCGCGCCGCCCTCCATCAGTACGCTTCCCACCGGCGGCAGGTCGGTGGGGGAGGATACGGCGGTCCACCCCTCCGGCGCCTCCCCCCGGGTCAGCACCAGCCGCCTGGGCGAGCGGTCCGCCAACCCCTCCAGCCGCACGTCGAGCGACGGCCGGTCGGCGCGCAGCGTGCGCCCGCCCACCAGGATGGCGTCATGGCGGGCGCGCTCGAGATGGGCGTGGGCGCGCGCCCGCTCGCCCGTGATCCAGCGGCTCTCGCCCGCCGCCGTGGCGATCGCCCCGTCCAGGCTGAGGCCGAGCTTGAGGGTGACGAACGGCCGTCCCAGCCGCTGCCGGACGAGGAAGGGGGCGAGCGCGCGCGCCGCCTCCGCCGCGCGGACGCCGGTCGCCACCTCCACTCCGGCCGCGCGCAGCCGCTCGAAACCCCGGCCGTCGGTGCGCGGGTCGGGGTCGCCCAGCGCCGCCACCACCCGCGCCACCCCCGCCGCCGCCAGCCGGTCGGCGCAGGCCGCCCCGCGCGGGCTCCGGTGGGCGCAGGGCTCCAGCGTGACGTAGGCCGTCGCCCCGCGCGCCGCCCCGCCGGCCGCGTCGAGCGCCACCGCTTCGGCATGGGGCCGCCCACCAGGTTGGGTCCAGCCCCGCCCGACCACGCGACCGTCCCCGACCAGCACGCAGCCCACGGCCGGGTTGAGGCCCGTCCGTCCCCGTCCCCGCTCGCCCTGCGCCAGCGCCGCGCCCATCCAGCGGGCGTCGTCCGCCACAGGCCGGGCGCTCACATCCCCAGCCGCTTCAGTTCCCTGTCGATCTTCTTGAAGGGTTCGCGCCGGCGCTCCAGCTCCGCCTGCTGCGCGTCCTTGATCGTCTGGTACTCCGCCTGCTGCGCCGCGATCTCGGCGGCCGAGCGCCCCTCCTTCCAGTTCCTCACATAGGTGATGTCGGGGTGGTACTCGCGCTCGAAATGGCTGTCGTGGACGAAGCCCAGGACGATGAGCGCCGGCAGGGCGACGGCGAGCGTGGCGAAGACCAGCTGGTGCTTCTGCCGGGTGGAGAAAAACAGCTTCAGATCGGCCCACACGACCGACGGGCGCGAGGGGCGGGGCAGGAAGGCCATGAGCCGGATGTAGGGGATGGCGGGCTGATGGGGAAGGGTGCCTGACCATAGCCCTCTCCTCTTCAGGGGAAAGGGTTGGGAGAGCATCCCCTCAACCCACCCCGCTCGGAGGAGAGGAGGGGCTAGCCCCGAACGTCCGGCGCCTGCTTCATGGGCCACCTTTCCCGGCCCCCGCCCCCGCTCCCAACCGCGCCACCGCCTCGTCCCGCCCGATCAGCGGCAGCAGGGTCGCCATGTCCGGACCCGAACCCCGCCCGGTGATCGCCAGGCGCAGCGGGTGGAAGAGGGCGCGGCCCGTGCGCCCCGTCGCCCGTTTCAGCGCCCCCGTCAGCGCGGACCACGGATCGGTGTCCCAATCCAGTCCCGCCGCGATCTCCGCCGCCGCCGCCAGATACCCGCCTTCTTCGGGCTGTGGCGGAGCGGCGAGCGGGCCGGTCACGACCCGCCACCAGGCGGCCGCGTCCGCCAGCACGGTGAGGTTCGGTCGGATCGCCCGCCACGCCGCCTCGTCCATCCCCGCCGGCAGCCGGTCGGCGACCGGGGCGAAGGGCAGCGCGTGCAGCACCTTCGCGTTCAGCGCCGTGAGCTCCGCCGGATCGAAGCGCGCCGGCGCCCGCCCGAGCCGCTCCGGCGCGAAGCCCGCCGCCAGCTCGTCCAGCGAGGCGACCGGCTCCACCGGATCGCCGCTGCCCAGCCGCGCCAGCAGGGCGGCCAGCGCCACCGGCTCCACGCCCAGCGCGCGCACGTCGTCCACCCCGAAGGAGCCGAGCCGCTTGGCCAGCTTGCCCTCCTCGCCCACCAGCAGCGCCTCGTGCGCGAAGATCGGCGGCTCGGCGCCCAGCGCGGCGATCATCTGCGTCTGCACGGCGGTGTTCGACACATGGTCCTCGCCGCGCAGCACATGGGTGACGCCCAGCGCGACGTCGTCCACGACGGAGGGCAGCAGATAGAGCCACGTCGCGTCCGCGCGGCGGATCACGGGGTCGGAGAGGAGCGCCGGGTCGAAGCGCTGGGGACCGCGCACCGCGTCGTACCACTCGATCGGTGCCGAATGGTCGAGCCGGAAGCGCCAGTGCGGCGGCCCGCGCTCCGCCTCCAGCCGCGCCCGGTCGTCCGCCGAGAGGTCGAGCGCGGTGCGTTCGTAGACCGGCGGCAGGCCGCGACCCATCAGCACGCGGCGGCGCAGGTCGAGTTCCTCGGGCGTGTCCCACGCCGGGTAGGCGCGGCCGGCGGCGGCGAGCCGGTCGAGCGCGGCGTCGTAGAGCGGGAACCGCTCCGACTGCCGCGCCTCGCCGCCGGCCTCGATCCCCAGCCAGGCGAGGTCCGCCCGGATCGCCGCCACCCACGCCTCGCGGGAGCGCTCGGCATCGGTGTCGTCGATCCGGAGCAGGAACCGGCCGCCCGCCGCCCGCGCCCACAGCCAGTTGTGGAGCGCGGTGCGCAGATTGCCGACGTGCAGCCGGCCGGTGGGGGATGGAGCGAAGCGGGTGATCATAAAATCATCCTCCCCAGCTTCGCTGGGGAGGGGGACCGCGACGCCGAAGGCGGCGTGGTGGAGGGGTATGGAGCCGCACCCCTCCACCATGCTTCGCATGGTCCCCCTCCCCATCAAAGATGGGGAGGATTGTCGCGCTCCCCCTCACGCCCCAGTCCTGAAGACGTTCGTGATCGGATACCGCCGATCCCGCCCGAAATTGCGGGTGCCGAGCTTCACGCCGGGCGGGGCCTGGCGGCGCTTGTATTCGGCGAGGTGGAGCAGCCGCTCGATGCGGCTCGCCACGTCCCGGTCGATGCCGTCGGCGACCAGATCGTCCACCGACTTCTCGCCCTCGATCAGCCCGCGCAGGATGCGGTCGAGCAGCGGGTAGGGCGGCAGGGAGTCGTCGTCGCGCTGGTCGGCGCGCAGCTCGGCCGACGGCGGCTTGTCGATCACCGACCGGGGCACGACCGGCCCGTCCGGCCCCAGGCCCAGCGCGGGCCGGTTGGCGTTGCGCCAGCGGGAGAGCGCGAACACCGTCGTCTTGTAGGCGTCCTTGAGCACATTGTAGCCGCCGGCCATGTCGCCGTAGATGGTGGCGTAGCCCACCGCCATCTCGGACTTGTTGCCGGTGGTCAGCACCATGGGGCCGAACTTGTTGGACAGCGCCATCAGCGTGACGGCCCTCAGGCGCGACTGGATGTTCTCCTCCGTCAGGTCGGGTTCGCGGCCCTCGAACGCCGGGCCGAGCATATGCTCGAGCGCGGCGACGGACGGCTCGATCGGGATGGTGTCGAGGCGGCAGCCCAGCAGCCGCGCGCAGCCCTCGGCGTCGCCCACGCTGGCGGCGCTGGTGTAGCGCGACGGCATCATCACGCACCACACCCGCTCCGCGCCGAGCGCGTCCACCGCGACCGCCGCGCTGAGCGCGGAATCGATGCCGCCCGACAGGCCGAGAACCACGCCGGGAAAGCCGTTGGCGTTCACATAGTCCCTCAACCCCACGACCATGGCGTGGTAGATGTCGGCCGGGAAGGGATCGAGCGGGTGGAGCGCGCCCGGTTCGCCCAACCAGCGCGCGCCGTCCCGCCGCCAGCGGGTGGCGACGACCGCCTCCTCCCAGTCGGGCAGCTGGTGGAGGAGCGCGCCGTCGCCGCCCAGCACGAAGCTCGCTCCGTCGAACACCAGCTCGTCCTGCCCGCCGACGCGGTTGAGATAGAGCAGCGGCAGGCCGGTCTCCGCCACCCGCCTGGCCGCGATCTCCTTCCAGCGCAGGTCGTCCTTGTCGACCTCGAACGGGCTGCCGTTGACGCTGAGCAGCAGCTCCGCCCCGCGCGCTCTCAGGTGGCCGCACACAGCCGGCCGCCAGATGTCCTCGCAGATCGGCAGGCCCAGCCGGGCGCCCCGGAAGTCCACCGGCTCCGGCAGCGGCCCCGGCGCGAACAGCCGCGCCTCGTCGAAGGTGCCGTAGGTGGGCAGCAGATGCTTGTGCCGCACCGCCGCGACCTGGCCGCCGTCGAGCAGCGCCACCGAGTTGTGCAGCCGCCCCTCCTCGGCCCAGGGCAGGCCGACCAGCAGCGCGGGGCCGCCGTCCGCCGTCGCCGCCGCCAGCCGGTCGAGCTCGGCGCGCGCGCGCTCGACCAGCGCGGGCTTGAGGACGAGGTCCTCGGGCGGATAGCCCACGATCTGCAGCTCGGGCGCCGCCAGCAGGTCGGCCTCGGGCACCCGCGAACGCGCCGCCAGCACGGCGTCGGCGTTGGCGGCCAGGTCGCCCATCCGCTGCCCCAGCTGGGCGAGCGCGATGGCGAGCGTCCGGCTCACCGGCGGGGCAGCGACAGCGGCCGCCCGTCATCCCCCAGCGCCACCGCCTCGTGGCGGCGCGGGTAGCGGTGGGCGAACTCCTCGTCGCTCATCATCAGATAGCGGATGGTGTCGACGAGCGACCAGGGCGCGCTGATCAGGAGCCCGACCACCGTGACCGACAGGACCAGCATGGCGATCGCCGACCCGTTGCGGCCGAGATAGAAGCGGTGGAGGCCCAGCGTGCCGACGAAGAAGGCGAGCAGCGCGGCCACGAAGCGGTTGCGGTCGGTGACCGGCACCACCGCGACGCGGCCGGGCGCGGGCGTGCCGGCGTCGGGCACGCGGAAGACGTTGAGCGCCTGGCGGTCGTCGGCCTCGAAATCGACCCGCGCCCCGATCGACGGCTCGGCGAGGTCGCTCCAGTCTTCGGGACGGAAGGCGTAGCGCACACCGTCCTCGCCCGCGATCTGCCCCCGCCGGCTGTCCGGATCGACTCCAAGCACCTGTCCGCGCACCACTTGACTCCCTAGGCTTGTCCGACCGTGCGATGGCCGGACCATGGGGCATTGTGCAAGCCCGATCCACAGCGTCCCCTCTCCCCTTGGGAGGGGGACAGGTGCGGGCGACCGCGCTTGGGAAATCTGTCACCCTCACCCTTCCGCCGCTGCGCGGCTCCCTCCCTCTCCTCGCTGGGAGAGGGACTTTGCGTGCCATCGCCCACCCTCTAAGGCTCACCCGAACGAAGGGGCCGCCACACGATGAAACTCCTCACCGGCAACGCCAATCCGCCGCTCGCGCGCGCGATCGCCGCCTATCTGGAGATGCCGCTGACCGACGCCAGCGTGCGCCGCTTCGCCGACGAGGAGGTGTTCGTCGAGATCCACGAGAACGTGCGCGGCGAGGACATGTTCGTGATCCAGCCGACGGGCGCGCCGGCCAACGACAATCTGATGGAACTGCTCATCTGCATCGACGCGCTGCGCCGCGCCTCGGCCAAGCGGATCACGGCCGTCGTCCCTTATTTCGGCTATGCCCGGCAGGATCGGAAGCCGGGACCGCGCACGCCGATCTCGGCCAAGCTGGTCGCCAATTTGATCGCCACCGCGGGCGCGGACCGCGTGCTGTCGGTCGACCTGCACGCCGGCCAGATCCAGGGGTTCTTCGACATCCCCACCGACAACCTCTACGCCGCGCCGGTGATGAGCGCGGACATCGACGCGCGCTTCGGCCGGCACGACGTCATGGTGGTCAGCCCCGACGTGGGCGGCGTGGTGCGCGCCCGCGCGCTCGCCAAGCGGCTCGACAACGCGCCGCTCGCCATCGTCGACAAGCGGCGCGAGCGGGCCGGCGAGTCGGAGGTGATGAACATCATCGGCGACGTGGCGGGACGCTTCTGCGTGCTGATCGACGACATCGTCGATTCGGCCGGCACGCTGTGCAACGCGGCCCGCGCGCTGACCGAGCAGGGCGCGCGCGAGGTCGTCGCCTACTGCACCCACGGCGTGCTGTCGGGCGCGGCGCTGGCCAACGTGGCCGCCTCGCCGCTGAAGGAGCTGGTGGTCACCGACACCATCGGCCTGCCGCCGGAGGTGGCGCAGGCGGAGCGCGTGCGGGTGCTGAGCGTGGCCCCCCTGCTGGCCGAGGCGATCCGGCGCATCGCGGACGAGTCGAGCGTGTCGAGCCTGTTCGATTAGGGGATCCAGGCGTAGCCGATGCCGGGCGTAGAGTGCCGCGACAACTCCCCTCCCTTGCAGGGAGGGGTTGGGGGTGGGTGCCACCGAGGCACTCGGCGGCTCTCGGGCGGGCAAGTCGTCGTCACTCGTGGCGCTTGCAGTGGGATATCAGCCGAGGTCGCCCACTCGGCCAGCACGCGGCGCATGAAGCCGCCCTAGCAGGCTCGCTGCGCTCGCACCCACCCCCGACCCCTCCCTTTCAGGGAGGGGAGGTCTAGATCGTCACTTCCCGCACCCCCGCCGCCACCAGCTCATACCCGCAACACTGCGCCGCCGCCGTGTCCTCCGCCCCGAACGCGCGCACCGTCACCCAGCCGTCCGCCCGCAGCCGCGCCGCCGCCGCCTCGTCATGGCCGAGCGGCAGGAACAGGCGCCGCCGCTCGGCCCCATCCGCCGCCGCGTCGACCAGCGGGTCGAGGAACAGCGACACGCCCGTCGCGGGCTCGCGGCGGCCATCGGGGTGGGTGAGCGTGTAGGTGCCGCCCCGCCCGATCTCGCCCTCCAGCGCGTCGGCGAACAGCGAGATGCCCAGCCAGCTCTGGTATTCGAAGCCATGGCGCTCGGTCGGGTCGAGCGTCACGCGCGCGCGGCCCTCCGCCGAGGCGGCGACGGTGGCCAGCGCCTCCAGCCGGCTCGCCAGCGCGCCACCCGTGTCGATCGCGCGCAGCCTCGCGCTCGCCTCGGCGAACGGCCCCACCGCGTCCAGGAGCGGCAGATAGGCGGGGGCGAGTGCGGCGACCCGGCCCGCGTCCTTGGCGTCGAGCGCGGCGACCACCGCGTTCACGTCGTCCAGCGGCAACGGCCCGGCGGCGAGCGTGGCCACCAGGTCGGGGGTGGTGAGGTCCAGCGTCAGGTCGCGCGCGCCGGCCGCCGCCAGCGCCTCGATCGCCGCGCCGACGACCTCGACCGCGGCGGGCACGGAGTCGACGCCGATCAGCTCCGCGCCCGCCTGCGTCACCTGCCGCTCGGGCCGCGCGGGGGGCGCGCGGAGGCGGCAGACCGGGCCGGCGTAGGACAGGCGCACGGGGCGCGGGTTGCCGGCCATGGCGGTCGTGGCGATCCGCCCGATCTGGCGCGTGATGTCGGCGCGCACCGCGAGCGTCCGCCCGCTCGCCGGATCGACCACGCGCAGGGCATCCGTGCCGCCGCCGCGCCTCAGCCCGCCCGCAGGATCGTCGGCGAAGGAGACGAGCGGCGGGGCCACCCGCTCGTAGCCATGGGCCGCGAAGGCGCCGAGCACGGCGGCCTCCAGCCGGGCGGCGGTGTCGGCGTGGGGCGGCAGGCGGTCGCGAAAGCCGGTGGGGAGCAGGCCGGGGGTGGTCATGGAGGGGTGCCCTAGAGCAGGATGAGGCTGGTTCGTAACGAAAACCGCTCAGCCTGAGCTTGTCGAAGGCGGGGTTCCGACTTGACACCCGTCTGTCGGGTTCAGCACCTCGCGGCCACCCGGCCTGCGACAAGCTCAGGCCGAGCGGATTGAACCGCATTGGACGCCTGATACAACCCCCGTGCGCTGGCGAGGGATCACCCGAACTTGAGCGCCCTCACCATCCTGACGCCGTCCAGCGCGCGCACGCTCGCCACAACGTCCTCATCCGGCTCGGAGTCCAGCGAGCACAGCACCACCGCCTCGCCGCCGGCCTGCCGCCGGCCCAGGTGGAAGGTGCCGATGTTCACCCCCGCCTCGCCGAGCGCCGTGCCGAGCCGGCCGATGAAGCCCGGCTGGTCGGTGTTGACGACATAGAGCATCGGGCCGGCGAGATCCGCCTCGACCGTCACGCCGAAGATGTCCGTCAGCCGCGGCGCGCCCCGACCGAACAGCGTCCCCGCGACCGACCGTGGGCCGTCGCTGGTGTCCACCGTCACGCGCAGCAGCGTGTGGTAGTCGCCCTCGCGCGTGTTGCGCACCTCGCGCACCTCCATGCCCCGGTCGCGCGCCATCACCGGCGCGTTCACCATGTTGACCGTGTCGGACCAGGTGCGCATCAGGCCCGCGAGCACGGCGCCGGTGATCGGCGCCACCGGCAGCTCGGCCGCCGCGCCCTCGACCTCGACCGAGACGCCCGACAAAGCGCCGTGGGCGAGTTGGCCGACGAGCGAGCCGAGACGGTCGGCGAGCGCCATGTACGGGCGCACGCGCGGCGCGTCCTCGGCCGACAGGGCGGGCATGTTGAGGGCGTTGGCGATGCCGCCGTCGACCAGATAGTCGGCCATCTGCTCGGCCACCTGGATCGCCACGTTGACCTGCGCCTCGCTGGTCGACGCGCCGAGGTGCGGGGTGGACACGAAACCCGGCGTGCCGAACAGCGGATTGTCCTTCGCCGGCTCGACCGCGAACACGTCGAGCGCCGCGCCGGCGATGTGGCCGCTCTCCAGCCCCGCCTTCAGCGCCGCCTCGTCGATCAGGCCGCCGCGCGCGCAATTGACGATCCGCACGCCGTCCCTGGTCTTGGCCAGCGCCTCGGTCGACAGGATGTTGCGGGTGGAGTCGGTCAACGGCGTGTGGAGCGTGATGAAGTCGGCGCGCGGCAGCAGCTCGTCGAGCGACACCTTCTCGACCCCCATCTCCACCGCCCGCTCCGGCGTCAGGAAGGGGTCGTAGGCGATCACCTTCATCTTGAGGCCGTGCGCGCGGTCGGCGACGATCGAGCCGATGTTGCCCGCGCCGATCAGGCCCAGCGTCTTGCCGGTCAGCTCGACCCCCATGAAGCGGTTCTTCTCCCACTTGCCCGCCTGGGTCGAGGCGTCGGCCTCCGGCAATTGGCGGGCGAGCGCGAAGATCAGCGCGATGGCGTGTTCGGCCGTCGTGATCGAGTTGCCGAACGGCGTGTTCATCACCACCACGCCACGCGCCGAGGCGGCGGGGATGTCGACATTGTCCACCCCGATGCCGGCGCGCCCGACGACCTTCAGGTCCGCGGCGGCGGCCAGCACGTCCGCCGTCACCTTGGTGGACGAGCGGATGGCGAGGCCGTGATAGCCGGGCAGGATCGCCTTCAGCTCGTCGGGCGACAGGCCGGTCTTCTCATCGACCTCGCACCCGCGCTCGCGGAACACCTGCGCCGCGCGGGGGTCCATCTGGTCGGAGATGAGCACTTTGGGGGTCATGGGCGGTCCTTCTTGGACTGGAAATGCGGAAAAGACCCGTTCGTGCTGAGCCTGTCGAAGCACCGCACTTCTGTCCTGAGGAGCGGTCGGAAGAAGAAGAAGGCCCTTCGACAGGCTCAGGATGAACGGAGGTGGGGGAGAGGACGAAGGGCCAACAACAAAGGCTAAGGTCAGTCGGAGCCGTTCGCCTTTTCCCAGGCCCAATCCAGCCACGGACCCAGCGCCTCGATGTCCTCGGTCTCGACCGTCGCGCCGCACCAGATGCGCAGGCCGGGCGGGGCGTCGCGGTAGGAGGCGATGTCGAACGCCGCGCCCTCCCCCTCCAGCAGCGAGGCCATGCGCTTGACCAGCGCCGCCTCGTCCGCACCCGAGGTCACCAGCTTGAGGCAGACACTCGTGATGGACCGGATCGCCGGATCGGCGACGAGATGATCGAGCCACGGCCGCGCCGCCACGATCGCATCCAGCGCCCCCGCATTGTCCCGCGCGCGCGCCATCAGCGCGGACAGGCCGCCCAGGCCCTGCGCCCATTCCAGCGCGAAGATCACGTCCTCGACGCACAGCATGGAGGGGGTGTTGATCGTCTCGCCCTGGAAGATGCCCTCGATCAGCTTGCCGCCTTTGGTGAGGCGGAAGATCTTGGGCAGCGGCCGATCCGGCGTGTAACTCTCCAGCCGCTCGACCGCGCGCGGCCCCAGGACGATCACCCCGTGCGCCGCCTCGCCGCCCAGCACCTTCTGCCAGGAGAAGGTCGTCACATCCAGCCTGTCCCACGGCATCGGCATGGCGAACACCGCCGAGGTCGCGTCGTTGATCGACAGGCCGGCGCGGTCGGCGGCGATCCAGTCGCCGTCGGGCACCGCCACGCCGCTGGTCGTGCCGTTCCAGGTGAACACCACGTCGGTGTCCCAGTCGACGGCGGACAGGTCGGGGATCGCGCCATAGGGGGCGGTCAGCACCACGGGCTCGATCCTGAGCTGCTTCACCGCATCCGTCACCCAGCCCTCGCCGAACGACTCCCAGGCCAGCGTGGTGACGCCGCGCGCGCCCAGCATCGTCCACATCGCCATCTCGACCGCGCCGGTGTCGGAGGCGGGCACGATGCCGATGCGGTGGCTGTCGGGCACCTCCAGGACCTCGCGGATCAGGTCGATGGCGTGCTTCAGCCGCGCCTTGCCGAGCTTCGACCGATGCGAGCGGCCGAGCGAGCCGGTGGCGAGGCGCTCCGGCGCCCAGCCGGGCGGCTTGGCGCAGGGACCGGACGAGAAATAGGGCCGCTCCGGCTTGGCCGGCGGCCGCTCGCCCGAGGGCGCGGGGGCCACGGGATCGAGCTTCGCGCCGGTGGAGCGGTCGGTGCCGTCGAAGGGGGTGCCGAGGCCCAGATCGGGATTGAGCGGATCGTTGCCCGGCACGGTCCGGGGCACCGGCGAACCGGCGCGGGGGGGTACGGTCATGTCGGTCTCTCCTCACAGAGAGCGCGCGCCGCGTTGGGACGGCGTGGCCCGGCGCCGGGGTGGCGGGCGCGGGGGGAGGTGTCAAGGCGGAGACGGCGGCGCGCACGGATTTACTCCCCTCCCTGAAAGGGAGGGGTTGGGGTGGGTGCGAGCGCAGCGAGCCTCGGTGCGGCGGACACAGGCTGGGCTTCGCCCACCTCCCCGCTCCGCCCGCCTCTCCACTCCGTCCACCTCCCCGCTCCCCCACTCCCCGTCGCCCCGGCGCACGCCGGGGTCCCGTGGAGAGGGGGCTCCTCCCGTCGAGGTGGTGCGGCTCCCCTCCCTGAAAGGGAGGGGCCGGGGGTGGGTGCGAGCGCAGCGAGCCTCGGTGCGGCGGACACAGGCTCGGCTTCGCCGTCGCCACCCACCCCCGCCCCCTCCCTGGAAGGGAGGGGAGAGTGTAGGGCGCTTGACGTGCCCACTCCCCTCGCCTGGCCCGACCTGTTCGCCCGCCCGCGCCCGGCGGGCGGGGAGCGGTTCGCCTATGGACCCGACCCGCTCCAGTGCGCGGAGCTGTGGCGGCCCGCCGGTGTTCCACGTGGAACCATCGTCAGCGTCCATGGCGGCTGCTGGCAGACGGACATCGCCGACCTCACCATCATGGACTGGGTCTGCGCCGATCTGGCGGCGCGCGGCTGGGCGGTGTGGAACGTGGAGTACCGCGGCATCGACCGGCCCGGCGGCGGCTGGCCCGGCACGTTCCTCGACGTCGCGGCGGCCGCCGATGCGCTGCGCGGGCGGCCCGTGGCGGGCGACCGGGTGGTGGCGCTCGGCCATTCGGCGGGCGGGCATCTGGCGCTGTGGCTGGCGGCGCGCGGGAGCCTGCGGCGGGACAGCGTGCTGTGGCGGCCGGAGCCGCTGCCGATCCATGCCGTGCTCTGCCTGGGCGGCCTGCCCGATCTGGAGCTGGTCTCGCGCCCGCCCCACGACAGCTGCGACAACGACCCGGTGCCGCGCCTGGTGGGCGACCGGCCGGACCGCTTCGCCGAGACCTCGCCCGCCGAGCTGCTGCCCTTCCCCGCCGCCCAGGTGCTGGTGAACGCGACGGAGGATCGCATCGCGCCGCCGGTGCTGGCGCGCTTGTGGGAGAGCCGCGCGGCGGCCAGTGGTTGCGCGGCGCAACTCGTCACCGTGCCGGACGAGGGCCATGTCGAGCTGATCGCGCCGGGTTCCGCGGCGTGGGCGACGACGCTGGACGCGCTGGAGGAGATCGCATGACGCTGGAGGATGCGCGCGCGCTGGACCGGGCCGACCCGCTGGCATCCCTCCTGACCGAGTTCGACCGGCGGGGCGACCGCATCTACCTCGACGGCAACTCGCTGGGCGTGCCGCCGCGCGCCACCGCCGCGCGGATCGCGGAGGTGATCGACCGCGAGTGGGCCGGATCGCTGATCGGCGGGTGGAACGAGCACGACTGGATCGGCGCGCCCGCCCGGATCGGCGCGACCATCGCCGGGATCATCGGCGCGCGCGAGGACGAGGTGGTCGTCACCGACTCCACCAGCGTCGACCTGTTCAAGCTGACCGTCGCCGCCGCCCGCGCGGCTCCCGACCGGGGGCAGGTCGTGGCGGAGGCGGGCAACTTCCCCACCGACCTGCACGTCGCGCGCACGGCGGCCGAGCTGACGGGCAAGCGGCTGGTGGTGGCGGAGCCGGGCGGGCTGGCGGACGCGATCGGCCCGGACACCGCCGTCGCGGTGCTCGCCCATGTCCACTACAGGACCGGCGCGCGGCACGACATGGCGGCGCTGACGGCGCAGGCAGAGGCGGCGGGCGCGCCGATCCTGTGGGACCTGAGCCATTCGGTCGGCGCGGTGCCGCTCGACCTGACCGCCGCGCGCGTGCCGATGGCGGTCGGCTGCGGCTACAAATACCTGAACGGCGGGCCGGGCGCGCCGGCGTTCCTGCATGTCGCCAAGGCGTGGCAGGCGCGGCTGCACTCGCCGATCAGCGGCTGGTTCGGCCATGCCGACCCGTTCGCGTTCGGGGACGGGTGGGAGGCCGCGCCCGGCGTCGAGCGCTTCCTGGCGGGCACGCCGCCGGTGCTGTCGATGGCCGCGCTGGAGGTCGGCGTGGAGCTGATGGCGCGGGTCGACCCGGCCGCGCTGTGGGCGAAGGCGGTGGCGCTGTGGGAGCTGTTCGTGGAGCGGGTGGGCGAGGGTGCGCCCGACCTGGCGCTGATCACCCCGCGCGAGGCGGAGCGGCGCGGCAGCCACGCCTCCTTCCGCCACGCCCACGCGCACGGGATCGTCGCCGCGCTGATCGAGCGCGGCGTGGTGGGCGACTTCCGCGCGCCCGACGTGGCGCGCTTCGGGATCACGCCGCTGACCTTGACCCACGCGGAGGTGTGGCGGGCGGCGGACGCGGTGGGAGAGGTGGTGCGGAGCGGCGTGTGGCGCGAGCCGCGATTCGCGGTGCGGGCACGGGTGACCTGACCCTCATGGAGCTCGGTGGCAGAAACCGGATCCGGGAAAGGACGATCGCCTGGCGGATCGCGCGGGTGCCCGCTGGCGGGCATTTGGTCCGGAACGGATCATAGTCATTGACAGCCCTCGCCCCGGTCGGCGATGGGAGGAGCGTTCCGGCATGGGGGGAACCGGCTGTGGGTGCGTTCATCGATTCGATTGCCGTGTCCTTTTCGTCGGTGGAACACCGGCTGGAGACGGTGTCGCAGAACATCGCCAACATCAGCACCCCGGGCTACAAGCGCCAGATCGGTTTCCCGGACTTGGTCGCCCGCATGGACGAGGCGAGGACGGACGGTCCGACCGGGCCATCGGCGTCCCCGGCGGCCCTGGACCGATCGACGGGCTCCGACCTCGGCCAGGGCGCGCTGTCCCGGACCGGCAATCCGCTCGATCTGGCGATCAGCGGCGACGCCTTCTTCAAGGTGGCGATCGGATCGTCCGAGTATCTGACGCGCTCGGGCCAGTTTCGTCTCGGCGGGGACGGACGGGTCGTGGACGCGGGGGGCATGGCCCTGCAGGTCGAGGGCGGCGGCGATCTGGTGCTCGAGGACGACGATGTCGAGATCCTGGACGACGGCACGGTCCTGCGGGAGGACTATCCGATCGCCCGCATCGGCCTCTACCGGGCCGAGGAGGGGGCGGCGGTCGCCGCCGTCTCGGGCACGCTCATGACGATCGCCTCCGAGCGGCTGGAGGGGGCCGAGGATTCGCGGCTGCACCAGGGCATGGTCGAAAGCTCGAACGTCACCTTGGGCGACGAGATGGTGTCGATGATGGCGCTGATGCGCCAGGCCGAGAGCAACGGCCGCCTGGTGCAGGTCTGGGACCAGCTGTCCGGCAAGGCGATCGACGCCTTCTCGTTGGGGGGATGATGCGATGAATGGCGCGTTCTATGTCGGTTCGGTCGGCCTCGGGTCCCAGCAGCGGGCGCTCGACCTGATCGCCAACAACGTGGCGAACATGAACACGCCCGCCTTCAAGCGGAGCGAGGTGCGGTTCTCCGAAGTGATGGCGAGCGGGCTGCTCGGCGGCGCCGGCCGGTTCGTCCCCGGCGGGGTCAGCGCGACGCCGTCCTTCGCGATCCTGGAGCAGGGGCCGATCGAGGCGACCGGCAACGCGCTGGACGTCGCCATCGAGGGACGGGGCTTCATCGAGCTGATGGGTCCGGACGGCCAGACGCTCCTGTGGCGGGGCGGTCGCCTGAAGATCGGCGAGGACGGGCTGCTGTCCACCCAGGACGGCCTGGCCCTGCGCGCCGCCATCACCGTCCCGGACGATGTCACGGCGGTCCGGATCGGGCGCGACGGGACGGTCACGGGACAGGTGGAGGGATCCGAGATGCCCGTCGAACTCGGCGAGATCGAGATCGTGCGGATCGACGACGCGACGGCGCTCGACCGCGTGGAGGGCGGGCTCTACCGCGCCGCCGAGGGCGTGCGGACCACCGCCGCCAGGCCCGGCGAGGACGGCGTCGGCGCGCTGCTCCAGGGTTCCATCGAGCGATCCAATGTCGAACTCACCACCGAGATGGTGCAGATGATGCTGATCCAGCGCGCCTATTCGGCGAACGCGCAGGTGGTGCAGGCGGCCGACCAGCTGTCCGGCATCGCCAACAACCTGCGCGGCTAGGGGCGTTCGACCGGGACCATGGCCATGCCGGCGCTTCTCCTGTCCGCACTGCTCCAGGTCGCGTTGACGGCCGGCGACGATCTGTCGGTGGAGGCGCCCGACGTCACGGTCGGGCAGGTCTACGACCTGTCCGCGCTCGCGGAGCCGGCGCGCAGCCGGACGCGGTCGCTGACCCTCTTCCGGTTCGCGCCGCGCGAGACCGAACGCACCTTGGACGCCGGTCAACTGGCGGCCCTGTTGCGGCGTCGCGTGCCGGGGCTCGAAGCCGATGTCCCGGGCGCGCCGCGGCAGGTCCGCTTCCACCGCCCATCATCGACCGTGATGCCGGCGGACGGCGGAGCCTGCGGCGAACTCCGAACCGCCATCGAGGCGGGCGCCCTGATCCGCCGCTCGGACCTGCGCCCGGTGCCGTGCGGCGACGACGCCGTCGCCACCCGGCTCGCGTACGAGCGCGCGACGGGCGCGCTGCGGGCGACGGAGGCGATGGCGGCGGGCGCACGGCTGGGCCGGATCGCTCCGCCCCGCTACGCGGTGGACCGCGGCGCGGCGCTGACGCTCGTCGCCCGCGCGGGTCCCGTCCGGATCGAGCGGGACGTGCGCGCCGCCCAGCCGGGTCGCTCCGGACGGGCCATGTTCGTGACCGACGCGGAAGGCCACAGCTTCGCGGTGCCGCTCGCGCAACTCGAGGACGGGGACGCCACGCCATGACTTACGCCAAGACCCACGCCAGGACCCACGCCAGGACCATCGCCCTGACGCTCGCGATCGCCGCGGGCGTCCTGCCGACCGCCTCGCTCAAGGCGGACGACCTCTACAAGGACGGCAGCTTCGCGGCGCTCGCCTCCGACCAGCGGGCCTCGCAGGTCGGCGACGTGCTCACCATCCTCATCTCCCAGAGCAGTCGCGCCGCCACCACGGCACAGCAGAGCTCCCGCAAACGCAGCGACCTTGGGGGCGGAGTGGCCGTGGCCGGCGTCGACGAATCCGCCGACCTGTCGCTCAGAGGGGGCTACAGCGGCACGGGCGAGGCGCGCCGGTCCGACCAGCTGGTCGCGACGATCTCGGTCGGCGTGACCGGCGTGCTGCCGAACGGCGACCTGCTCGTGTCCGGCCGCCACAACCTCCTGGTCAACGGGGAGCGCACGCTGATCGGGGTGCGGGGGCAGGTGCGGGTCGCCGACATCCAGAGCGGCAACGTCGTGCCCTCGTCGCGGATCGCGGAGGCCGCGATCGACTATGACGGCCAGGGCTTCGTCAGCCGCAGCGCCAAGCCGGGGCTCGTGAACCGCATCCTCAGCTTCCTGGGTCTGGGCTGACCGGCGTGCGCGGGTCCCGCCTCCTCCTCCTCGTGGGTCTCCTGCTGGCGCCCGTGCCCGCGCTGGCGCAGCAGGTGCCGCTGACCGGGCTGGGCCGGTTCGACGGCTGGCGCGAGAACGCGCTGATCGGCTATGGCCTGGTCACGGGCCTGTCCGGATCGGGCGACACGCGGCGCAGCGGGGTGACCCGGCAGGCGCTGCGCAACATCCTCAACCGCCTCGGCACCAACGTGGCCGAGGACCAGATCAGCAGCCGCAACGTCGCCGTGGTGATGGTCACCGCGACGCTCCCCGCCTCGGCCAACGTGGGCGACCGGATCGACGCCACCGTGTCCTCGGTCGGCGACGCGCGCAGCCTGGCGGGGGGCACGTTGCTGATGACGCCGCTGCTCGGCCCGGACCGCAAGACCTACGCGCTGGCGCAGGGGTCGCTCACCGTCGGCGGCTACCATTTCGAAGCGAATTTGAACTCGCAGCAGCGCAACTATCCGACCAGCGGGACGCTGCCGGGCGGCGCGACCGTCGAGACGCCGGTGGACGCGCATATCGAGGCGGGCGGCGAGATCGGCTTCCTCCTCCACAACCCGAACTTCACGACCGCGCAGCGGATCGCCGACCGCATCAACCAGCGGTTCGGCGGCATCGCCGCCGTGCGCAACGCCGACGAGGTGCGCATCCGGGTTCCCGGCGGCGCCGGCGGCGTGGCGGGCTTCGTCTCGCAGCTGGAGGCGCTGACCGTCGAGCCCCAGCGCACGCCCCGCATCGTCATCAACGAGCGCACGGGGACGATCGTGGCGGGAGGCGACGTCCGCATCTCGAGCGTGGTCATCTCGCAGGGCGATGTCCGCGTGACGGTGAGCAGCGACGTCGAGGCCTCCCAGCCCAGCTTCATCGGCGGCTTCGCCAGCGACGTGCAGAGCCTCGTCATCGCCAACACCACGCTCAGCGTCGAGCAGGCGTCCAACGACGCGGTGGTCACCTTCCCCAACTCGACCGTCGCCGACCTGGCGCAGGGGCTCGCGCGCGCGCGGATCGAGACCCGGCGGACGATCAGCATCCTGCAGGCGATGAAGGCGGCGGGCGCGCTCCACGCCGACATCGTCGTCCAGTAGCTCAGGAGGGAGAGGCGGACATGGACGAGACCTCGGTCGCACTGATCGCCAAGGCGCTCGACGGCCTCGCCCTGCGGGCGATCGTCACGGCCGACAACATCGCCAACGCCGGCACGCAGGGCTATCGTCCGATGGCGGTGTCCTTCGAGGGCGCGCTCAAGGCGGCGGCCGGCGAGGGCGTGCGGGCGATCCGCGACGTCGCCCCGCGCCTGGAGCGGGCGCCGCCGGTGGCGAGCGGCGAACAGCTGCGGGTGGATCTGGAGCTGGCGACCGCGTCGGGGACCGCGTTGCGCTACGCCGCGCTCCTCGACGTGCTCGGGCGTCAGATGCAGCTCGGCCGGACGGCCGTGACGGGAGGGCGCTGACCCATGGAAGCGATGGCCATCAGCCGCAGCGGTCTGGATGTCGAGTGGCAGCGGTTGCAGGTCATCGCCCAGAACATCGCCAACATCGAGACGACCCGCACCGCCACGGGAGAGCCCTACGCTCCCCTGCGGCTGGTCTCGGGTCCCGACACCGACTTCGCGCGCCTGATCGAGCAGGGCGAAACGGCCCGGCCCAGCGGCGTGCGGGTGTTCGGGGTCGAACGCATGACCGACCAGGTGCGCCGGGTGTACGAACCCAAGCACCCGCACGCGGACGAGGCGGGCTTCGTCACCTATCCCGCGATCGATCACGCGGCCGAGATGACGCTGATGGTGAAGACCTCCCGCGTGTACGAAGCCAACCTGGTGGCCCTGGGGCTCGCCCGTCAGATGTACTCCAAGGCCCTGGAACTCGGGAGGACCGGCTGATGCCGATCGAAGCGGTCGCCGCCCTCGACACCGGCGCCGCCCTTTCGGCGGCCCAGCCGCTGGGAGTCGATCCGGCCCTGGTCGTCCGCGCCGACCTGGCGTCCGGAGCCGATTTCGGGTCGGTGCTGATGGCGGGTCTGCGCACCGTGGACCGGAAGATCGCGACCGCGAACGACCTGGTCCGCCAGTTCGCGCTCGACGACGACATCCCGGTGCATCAGGTCACCTTCGCCCTGGAAGAGGCGCGGATGTCGATGGAACTGGCGATGCAGGTGAGGGCGCGGCTCGTCGAAAGCTATCGCGACCTCATGGCCATGCAGCTGTAGCGGAACGGGGCCGCCCATGGGCATGACACAGGATGGCAGACGGCAGCTGCTGGTGTTCGGGGGCGTGTTCGCCGCCGTCACCCTGGCGCTGATCGCCGTCTACGCCCTGTTCCTGCGGCCGGCGTACGTGCCGCTCTCCACGGGGCTGCGGGCGAGCGACGCGGCGGCGATCGTCGCGGAACTCGACAAGGGCCGGGTTCCCTATCGCCTGGGCGACGGGGGCGCCACGGTCCTGGTGCCGGAGGACCGGATCGACGCCACCCGGCTGGCGCTGGCGGGGTCCGACCTTCGGTTGAGCGGCGAAGCCGGGTTCGAACTGTTCGACGAGTCCGACATGGGGCTGACCGAGTTCGCGCAGAAGATCAACTATCAGCGCGCCCTGCAGGGGGAGCTGGCGCGCACGATCATGGGCATGGACGGCGTCGAGCAGGCCCGCGTCCACCTGGCCATGCCCGAGCGGACGCTGTTCCGCGGCCCCCGATCCGCGCCCAAGGCGGCCGTCACGCTGCGCATGCGCGGCGGCGGCCCGATTCCGAACGGCATGGTCGTGGGCATCCAGAGGCTGGTGGCGTTCGCGGTGCCCGAGCTCTCCTTTCCGGAAGTGGCCGTTCTCGACGAGCACGGCCGGGTCGTCAGCGGCGATCCCGTGTCCGCCGCGACCGCGGGCGGCCAAAGCGAGATCGAGCGCTTCTACACGGCGCGCGCGCGCGGCGCGGTGACGGCGGTCCTGCCCGCGCTGAACTACGATCTGGCGATCAAGGCGCTTCCGGGTGGCGCGGCGGGATCGGCGACGGTCGTGGGTCGGGAGCCCGGCGCGTCCTCCGGTGTCGAGCGCGACCTGCGGCTGCGGGTCACGATCGCCGTGGCTCCGGACGTGTCCGAGCAGGATCGGGGCCTGCTGCGGACCACGGTCGTGGACACGCTGGCGCTGGACGTCGACAGCGGCGACAGCATCGCCATCACCGCCGGGCCGCTGGGCGGCCCGTCTCCGGCGTCCGCGACCGGAGGCGACGTCGCCAGGGCGCCACGGGAGGCCGTCGCGGACAGAGCGCCCACACTGCTCTCCGGTTGGAACGTCCTCGCCTATCTGGCGGTGGCCGGGATCGCCGGGATAACGGTCTTCCTGCTGCTGAGGCTCGGTCGCGCGCGGGCGACCCTGAGCGAGGACGAGAGCCGGTCCTTCGCGCAACTGCTCGGCGACCATCTGGAGGATGGGGAGGAGGCCTATGCGACCGCCTGACCCGCCGGAGCGATCGCCGGTCGACCGGCTGCGGGGACTGGCCGCCGCCGATCGCCGACAGGTGCTGCGGCACCTGTCGGCCGACCAGCGCCGAACGGCGGAACGCCTCCTGCGCCAGCCGAAGGCCGCATCGCCGCCGGCCACGGCGCCGAAGGACCTGTCGCTGGACGACGTCCTGGCCGAGCCCGATCTTTCGCCATGGCTCGCGGAGCGCGTCGCCGGCGCGGCGGAGCCATCCCGGATCCGCATGACGGCGAGCGTGCGGGACTGCCTCGGCACCGCCCTGCGCGCGCTCGAGCCGAAGCCGGCGCGGCGGGCGGCCTCCAGTCCGTCGCTCCTGGCTCGTGGCCTGGACGCCCTGCGGCGTCGGCCGCGCCCGTGAGCGCGGTCATCAAGTCCCGCGACGAGGCCGCCGCGGTGACCCACTATCGTCCGGCCCTGCTGGGAGAGGCGAGACCCCGGGCTCCCGCGCCCGAGATCCTCGAGAGCGGGAGCCCGCCGGACGCCACGGTGGACGACGAACGCCGCGCGTTGCTCGATCGTCTCGCGGCCCTGGAGGCGGCAGGCCAAGCCGCGACCGAACGGGCCTATCGGGACGGCCATTCGTGCGGTCGCCGGGATGCGGACACGCGGGAGCGGGACCGGCTGGAGGCCCTGGAACAGGCGGTGGAGCTGGCGCTCGCGCGTCAGACGGAGGCCCTCTCCCAGGCCCACCGGGTCGGAGCCGAGCTGGCGCGGCTCGCGCTGGCCCGGATCTTCGAGAGTCCGGAGTCGATGCGGGAGCTGGTCGAGCGGACGCTGGCGCTGCAGCTCGCCGCGCTCGACCGCGATCTGGTGGCCACGATCGGCCTGAGCGCGGAGGACTTCCCGGACCCGGCGGCGGTCGAGCCGCTGCGGAGCCGTTGTCCCGGCCTGGTCCTGGACATCGCGGGCGACAGGCCGGCGGGGTTCTGCGTCATCCGATCGACGCTGGGGCAGGTCGACGCCTCGATCGGTTCGCAATGGTCGCGGCTCGCGGAGCTGCTGGCCGACATGGCGGATGGCGAATGACCGCCGCGCAGGCCCTCCTGACGCGCATGTCGTCGGCCCGCTTCACGACCTCCTTCGGTCGCGTGCGCCGCGTGCGCAGCGGCTTCGTCGAGGCGGACGGGCCGATGAGCTCGGTGGGCGACGTCTGTCACATCGAGACGGGCGGCGAGGAGACGGCGGCGGAGGTGGTCGCGGTGAACGAGGACCGCGTCGTCCTCGTGCCGTTCGGCGGCCACGTCCCGATCCGTCCCAACGCGACGGTCCGGGCGGGCGCGACCGGCGCGACCGTGGGCGTGGGGCAGGCGTTCGGGGGACGGGCGGTCGGAGCGCTCGGCCAGCCGCTCGACGGCCAGGGCGCGATCCACGCCGAGGCCTGGGCTCCGCTGAGCGGCCGGTCGCCCGCGCCGCTCGACCGCGTCGATCCGCGGACGGCGCTGACGACGGGCCTGCGCGCGATCGACGGGCTGCTCACGCTGGGCGTCGGCCAGAGGGTCGGGATCTTCGCGGCCAGCGGCGTGGGCAAGACGTCGCTCGTCGAACAGCTCGTCCGGCAGGTGCGGTGCGATCGGCTGGTGGTCTGCCTGGTCGGCGAGCGCGGCCGCGAGGTCGAACGGTTCTGGCGCCAGATCACGCGGGGCGACGCGCGGAACGCCACGCTGGTCGCCGCCACGTCGGACGAGAGCGCGGCGATGCGCGCGCGCGCGGTGAGGTACGCCGTGGCGCTGGCGGAACACTGGCGCGACGAGGGGCGGCACGTGGTGCTGGTGGTCGATTCCGTCACGCGCATGGCCATGGCGCTGCGGGAGATCGGCCTGTCCGCCGACGAGCCGCCCAGCGTGCGGGGCTACACGCCCAACGTGTTCTCCGCCCTGCCCCACATCGTCGAACGGTGCGGCGCGACGCGCGGCGGCGGAGCGATCACGGCCTTCTTCACCGTCCTGACGGAGACCGACGACGCCGATGACCCGATCGCCGAGCTGATGCGCTCGCTCCTGGACGGGCACGTCGTCCTGTCCCGCCGGCTCGCCGAGCTCTCGCACTTTCCCGCGATCGACGCGGTGCGCAGCGTCAGCCGCAACGCGCCGCAGCTCAGGCATCCGGCCCACGACGCCGCCGCGCGCGCGGTCGCCGCGCTGCTCGGCACCTACGAGGAGGCGCGCACGATGGTCGAGAGCGGACTCTACCGACCGGGCAGCAACCCCGCGCTCGACCGCGCGATCGGTTCGAGGGACGAGCTGTCCGGGTTCCTGCGGCAGGGCCTGGACGAGGAAAGCGACTTCGCCGCGTCCGTGGAGCGGCTGATCCAGCTGTCCGGCGAGGCGTCGGCGCATGGCTGATCGCCGGTCCAGGACGTTGCGGACACTCGCCCAGCTCAAGGCGGTCCGCAAGCGGGTGAGCGACGACGCCCTGTCCCAGGCGCTCGTCCAGCTTCGCGCGGCCGAGCGGCGCGAGGAGGAGGACCGCGCCGTCGCCGTGCGCGCGCACGACCACTGGCGCGCCGGGGTTCGGGGCGAGACGTTCGACATCACCCTGTCCACCCTCCACGCGGACGCGTTCGCGCGGGCGCAGGACCGACTCGACGCTGCGGCGAGCGAGCGCGCGGCGGCGGACCGCGCGTTCGACCACCGCCGGGCCGCCGCCACCCGGTGCGACGGCGAATGGACGGTGGCCGAACGGCTCGCGGGCGCCGCCCGCCGGAGATGCGATCGTCGGCAGGAGGAGCGCCGGATGGGCGAAGCGGAGGATCGGCGGCTGGCCCGGGGACGTCGGACGTGACCGCCGCCATCCACCCCCCCGCCAGCCACCCGTCGGCCCAGGCCCGGGCCCCTTCGGACCGATCGCACGACGGCGACGCGCCGGCGGGGCAAGCCGGCCGGGGCGGCTTCCGCGATCTCCTGGAGGGCGGGAAGGGCCGGCCGGCCGGCCCCGTTCCGCGGAGCCCGCCGGGGATCGAGCCGGGCTCGAACGGGGCCGCCAGCGCGGCGCGGTTCAACGAGTTCGGGTTTTTCGCCCGAGGAGATCGCGCGATCTCCTCCCGATCCCCCGAACCGATCGTCACCGCCGCTCGTCCCGAGACGGACGCCCTGCGCACTCGGTCGCCGATGGAGGGCGGGGTTCGCGCGGTGGACGCGGAGGTCCCGGCCGCCACTCCCCGGACGACCGCCCCTCCCATCCGGGCCGAGGATGCCCGTCCGGGCGGTGTCGTGCCTCCCGGAGGCGGGCCGGCATCGCCTGTGGGAGGCGCGGCGGCAAGCCTTCCGCAAGCTCCGATCGCGGCCCCCACATGCGCCTCGACGGACATCAGGGCGACACCCGTGACGGCGGACGCGCGCAGAGGCCCGCTTCCGGGCCGCGCGGCGCCTCCCGACGGCCGCCTGCCCATGCGCATGACCTTGTGGCGGGACCAAGCGGGCGCGCATCTCGTGGTGCGGGTCGACGGACTCGACGAGGAGGACCAGAGGCGCCTGCTGGATGAGGCGGGCCGGCTTCTGCGCGAGCTGGGCCTCGGCCCGGCCGCCTTGACGATCAATGGACGCGGGCACAGAACGGGCCGCGAGCGGGGGGAGCGGGAATGATGCAGGTTGCGCCTATCGGGGCCGGCGGCCAGGCCGCTCCGCCGCTTCAGGGAACCGGCGGTTCGGCGACCGACGCCTTCGGCCTGAGCTTCGAATCGCTGCTCAAGATCGTGCTCACCCAGCTCACCTACCAGGATCCGCTGAAGCCGATGGACAACTTCCAGTTCGTGTCCCAGCTGGCCCAGTTCTCCCAGATCCAGCAGACCCAGACGATGGCCGACCGCCTGCAGATCCTGGTGTCCGCCCAGGCGACCGCCCAGGCGACGGGGCTGCTCGGCAGGACGGTCGACATCCCGGCCGGTGGTCAGACCCTGTCGGGCACCGTGCGCGCCGTCTCCTTCCGGGACGGCAACCCGCAGGTGACGGTGGAGACCCGGGACGGCCAGACGATCAGCGCCATCCCGCTGAGTTCCGTGCTGCAGATCCGTGAAGGAGACGAATGATGCTGGGTGCCATCTACATCGGTCTGAGCGGCCTCAAGGCCTACCAGGACGGCCTGACCGCCGTCAGCAACAACGTCACCAACCTCAATTCGCTCGGCTTCAAGGCGTCGGAGGTCACGTTCTCCGACGTGTTCGGCGCCGGTCGGGGCGGCGGCCTCTCCCACGGCGCCAGCGAGGGACGGGGCTATGGCGTCAGCCTGGGCCGCTCGACCGTGGATTTCGGACAGGGCGAGTTGCGTCAGACGGACCGCGATCTCGACCTGGCGATCGAAGGATCGGGCTTTCTCGTCCTGATGGACGGCGCGCAACTCAGCTATGTCCGCACCGGCAGCTTCGCGGTCGGCAAGGACGGGGACATCCTCCTGAACGGGACGGAGCTGCGGCTGGCGTCGCTCGGCAAGGACGGCAAGCCGGTGGCGCTCAACATCGATGCGGCGCGCTCCAGCCGACCGTCGCCCACCACGACGATCAAGTTCGCCGACAACCTGTCGTCCACCGCGACGAGCTTCGCGATCGGCGACGTCACGGTCTTCGATGCCAACGGCAAGGAGCATATCTGGCAGCTGGCGTTCGCCAAGCACCCCACCGAAATCGATCGCTGGACGGTGACCGCGACCGATCAGGACGGCCGGACGATCGGTTCGTCCACGCTGCGGTTCAAGGCCGGGGCGGTCGATCCGGCCACCGCGACGCCGCGCTTCCAGGACACGGCGTCGGGGCTGGACGTCGCCTTCGACTTCGCCGACGCGACGTCCTTTTCCTCGGGAGAGATCTCGACCCTGCGGACCACGTCCGTCGATGGCTACGGCCTGGGATCGATCGCGCGGATCGGCATCAACGACAAGGGGCAGGTCGAGATCGCCTACACGAACGGCCAGACCGCGTCCGTGGGCGACATCGCGATCGCCGACTTCCGCGATCCTCAGAACCTGAAGCAGGTCGGAGCGGGTCGGTTCGAAGCCGAGGGCCGTGGCGAGCACGACCTGACGACCAGCGCGGACCTGCGCGTGGGTCGCGTCCGTTCGGCGCGGCTGGAGGCCTCCAACGTCGATCTGGGCCAGCAGTTCGGCGACCTGATCCTGATCCAGCGCGGGTTCCAGGCGTCGTCGCAGATCGTCAGCGTGTCGAACGACATGATCCAGCAGCTCTTCGGCATCCGGGGCCAGGGTTGACCGCACGGGTCCGGCCCTGGCTTCCGTCCACGGCGATGGACCGCGTGACGCTGGGCGATGTCCTGGCCGAGCCCGTGCGGCACTGGTCCGGCAAGTGGTTCGCCGCCGGCTCGGTGTCCGTCGCCGCGGCGGTGTCCGGGACGAGCGGCGGCCGTCCGGAGGCGGCGGCGTGGCACCGCCCCGCCGACGGCATCGAGCTGCGCCTGGCCCCGTCGGCCATGACGGAGCTCGCCTGCCGGATGCTGGACCATCGGATCGAGGACGCCAAGCTGCGCCCCGCGGACCGCCTCCTCATCGCGGAGCTCACCGCCGCCTGCCTGGACGATCTGCGCTCCGAGGTGTGCCGGGCGTTGGGTTCGGACACCGCGGAGCCGTGGCGGGAGGGCGTGGTGCCCCGATCCGGCGAAGAGGGCTTCGAACTCGGACTGGCGTGGCACGACGGTGCGACGCTGGCCGTGGTCTGGATGGATGCGGAGCTGGCGATCGCCTACTGGAAGAATCGCTGCGGCACGCGGTCGCCGGGAGCGGAGCTGAGCCCGTTGAAGGATGCGCTGGCGTCCGTCGAGCTGAGTCTGTCCGCCGATCTGGGGAGCGCGGCGCTCACCCTGGCGGAACTCGCCGCGCTTGACGAGGGGGACGTCTTCGTGCTCGAGCGGACACTCGGCGAATCGCTTCCCCTGCTCGTGAACGGACGCGCCGCCGGTCGGGCGGCCTGCCGGATCGTCGAGAGGGAGCAGGGTTTCGCGCTCGAGCTCAGCGAGGCGATCCACTGAAGGCGACGCCCGCCTCCGAAGGACAAGCCGATCCGCGGCCGGACCCCGTCGAGGACCGTCCGGGGCGCGGGCTCGACCGCAAGCTGATCGAGCATGTCGACATCCGGCTGGAGGCCGTCCTGGGGTATGCCAGCATGAACGTCGGCGAACTCGACGCCCTGGCGCGGGGCTCGGTCGTGCCGCTGGATCGCTCCCTCAATCAGGCGGTCGATCTCGTGGTCAAGGGCAAGACGATCGCGCGCGGCGAGATCGTCTCCGTCCAGGACAGGTTCGCCGTTCGCATCACCGAGATCGCGGACTGACGCGCCCGGGTCATGCGCGCACCCATCCTCCGCGTGTGGTCCGCCGGTCTCGTCGCGTGTTCGGCTCCGGCGATGGCGCAGCGGCTGGGCCAGGGACCGGACCTGAGCGTCTCCCTGTGGCGCGTCGCGGGGGCCTTGCTGCTGTGCGCGCTGGTCGCGGTCGCCGCCATCCTCGCCGTCCGCCGGCGCGGTGGAGTCATCGGTCCGGCCTCGCTCCCGGCTCTCTTCGGCCTGCGGGCGGGGCGCCTCCGGAACCGCATCGAGGTGGTCGAGAGCCGGCGGATGAGCCCGCACGCGAATGTCTGTCTCCTTCGCTGCGACGGACGGGAATACCTGGTCCTGGTCTCCGAACATCGATTCGCGACCCTGTCCGAACGCCTGTGCGACGCGGACGGAGCGGACGTCCGGATCGGCCCGACGGCCGAATGAGGCGGGTCGCGGCACGGCTGTTCGTCTCGTCGGCCCTGCTGATCCTGGCGGCGGGCCGCGCCGACGCGGCCACCGGACTCGCCGCCGGCGGGACCACCGAGCCCGTGCGCGTCGCCGTCCTGCTGACGCTGCTCGCGGTGATCCCCGCCATCCTCATCAGCATGACCAGCTTCGTGCGGATCGTCATCGTCCTGTCGATGGTGCGCCACGCCTTCGGCATGCCGGAAACGCCGCCCAACGCCGTCCTGATCAGCCTGGCGCTGTTCCTGACGGCGTTCACCATGGGACCGACATTGGACGAGCTGAACCGGGTCGCCCTGACGCCCCTGCTCGCCGGGAACGCCGACATCGAGCAGGTGATGCGCGACGGCAGCGCGCCGCTGCGCACCTTCATGCTGAAGCAGACGCGGGACCGCGACATCGAGGCGATCTACGACATCACCGGCGATCCGCTGCCCACCCGTCCCGAGGACGTGCAGCTGCTGAAGCTCGCGCCGGCCTTCATCCTCAACGAACTGCGCGTCGCCTTCACCATCGGCTTCGTGGTCCTGCTCCCCTTCCTGCTGATCGACCTGATCGTCTCCAGCATCCTCCTCTCGCTGGGCATGATGATGGTGCCGCCGGCCACCATCTCGCTGCCGATCAAGGTGCTCATGTTCGTCCTGATCGACGGGTGGGCGTTGATCCTGGAGGGTGTCCTCGGAAGCTTTCGATGAGCGACGCCCCCGGCTCCACCGGCCTGCGGCGGATCGCGCGCCCCGACCGGATCGAGGCCGCCCATTGGCGCAAGCTGCGGGACCGATCCGGGGCGGACAGCCGGCAATGGCTGTTCGAGGCCCACATGCCGTTCGCCCGGCAGCTGGCGCGCCGCGAGTTCGCGCGCCGCGCCCGGACGACGGCCGAGCGCGGCGATTTCGAGCAATGGGCGTTCGAGGCGCTGCTGCAATCCCTGGACCGCTACGACCCCGTGCGCGGCGTGGGCTTCCGCGGCTTCGCCAAGCCGCGCATCCTCGGCAACATCGCCAACCATCTGCCGCGCATGAGCGAGAGCGGGGACGAGTACGGCTTCCGGCTCCGGACCCGCCGCGACCGGATGCGGTCGATCCGCGCCGGCGGCGGCGACCCGATCGATGCGCTGGACACGTTGGCCCAGCTGGCGGTCGGCCTCGCCACGGGACTGATCCTGGACAGCGTGTCCGACGGTGCCCTGGACCCCCTGCCCGATCCCGCGCCCAGCGCCTACGACACGGTGGCGTGGAACGAGCTGGCCGCGCTCGTCGCCCGGCAGATCGACGACCTTCCGGAACGCGAGCGCGCCGTGCTAACGCAGCATTACCGGAACGGCGTCAGTTTCGCGCACATCGCCGAGCTGCTGGGGGTGTCCCGGGGCCGGGTGTCGCAGTTGCACGGGGCGGGCATCACCAGGATCCGGCAGCGTCTGGGTCCTCTAGCGAGAGAGTAGCGTCATGAGCCAGCTGTGCGACGATGCCGAGATGGACGCCCTGGTGGAGGCCATCCGGACCGACGACCGGACCGACCTGACCCGGGTCGAGGCCGTCCTGGAGCGGCACCCGGGCGACCCGCGTCTCCACTTCCTGCGCGCGTCGCTGCTCGTGGCCAGGGAGCGCCCGGTCGAGGCGCACGACGCGTTCCGCCGCGCGCTGGAGATCGCGCCCGACTTTCCCCTCGCCCGCTTCCAGATGGGATTCTTCGAGCTGACGTCGGGCGAGGCGTCCGAGGCTCTGGCGACCTGGGGTCCGCTCCTGCGGCTGCCCGACGATCATTGTCTGAGGCAGTTCGTGGAAGGTCTGACCCACATGATCCGCGACGAGTTCCCGCAGGCCGCCGAGAGGCTGGCGTCGGGCATCGCGCTCAACGACGACAATCCCGCGCTGAGCCACGACATGGGATTGCTGCGGGAGCAATGCGAGAGATTGGCCGCCGGCGAGGGCGCCGGCCGGTCCGACCGGGGCGACCGACCCGCCGATGCGGTGAGTTCGCCGACCTCGTTCATCCTCAACCAGTTCTCCAGCCAGACGAAGCACTGAGGGCGACCGGGATGTCCAGGATCACCACCGTCGACCAGGCGCTCCTGCTGCTCCGCGCCGAGCTTCAGCGGATGGCGAAGACGAGGCCGGCCAGGCCCACCCGATCCGCCGGTGCGGATGCCGGTGCCGGTGCCGCGGGCGTGGGCATGGCCGACCGGGTCCGGCAGCTGGCCGCGGTCGAATCGCTGAGCGACGAGGAGTTCGGCCGCGCCCTGATCGCCAATCTGCTCGCCGACGAGTTCGGCGAGACGCTGGTGAACGACGTGCGCTTTCGGGCTCTGGCGAGCGACGTCGATCGCATGATCCGCGAAGACGCGGACGGGCGCGCCGTGCTCGACCGCGCCGTTCATCAGTTGCGGGTCGCGGCCGGCCCCTGATACCGAAGGCCGCCGAGGTGCTGCGCGAGCGTGGCGCCCCCCTCGTAGAGGGGACGGTCGACGGCCAGGTCGAAGATGCGCCGGGCGCGATCGGCGTCCCCCGCGCCCTCGGCCAGCAGGATCGAGGCGAGCGCGGCCGACAGACACTCCCGGTCGAGGCGAGACGCGATCCGCACGTTGCGCTCGGCGTCCTCACGCCGGCCGTCCGCGAGGTCGACCACCGCCAGCGCCCCATGCGCCTCCGCAAAGGCGGGGTCGGCGTCGCGCGCGCGCTCGAAGCGCTGGCGCGCCGCGCCGAATTGGCGCGCCAGGACGTGCGCCCAGCCGGCCGCGAGCCAGGAGCCAGGGTGCGACCCGAACATCTCCGCCCCCCGGTCGAGGTCCCGCGCCGCCGAGACGGGATCGTCCATCGAGAGCCGGGCCAGACCCGAGCCGATCCAGGCGCGCGGCGTGTGGACCCGCCGATCGAGGGCGCGTCCGAAGAGCGCCAGCGCGGCTTCGCGCTCGCCGGCCTCCAGGGCCAGCGTCGCGCGCGTGGCGAGCGCGTCGGGGTGGTCGCCCCCCCTCGCCGCCGTCTCGCCGGCGAGATCCGCGTCGTCCAGATCCATCGCCAGGACCGAGATGGCGGCCATGAGACCCTCGTCGTCGGGATGGAGGGCGGCCAGCGTCCGCGCGCGCGACCCCGCCTCGTCCAGCAGGCCCGACTGATGGCGCAGCTGGATCTCGAGCATGGCGGCGGGAGCGAAGGCCCGGGCCGTGGCGTCGTCGATCTCCGCGAGCGCCTCCTCGTGCCGCCCCAGCATGGCGAGCGACCACGCGTGGTTGAACCTGAGGGCCGGAGAGTCGACGCCTTCGTCCCGCAGGCCGCCGAACCGCCGCGCGGCCTCGGCGAAGTCCCGGCGATGCATCGCCTCCAGCCCGGCCAGGTGGGACGACCGCGCGCCTCCGGCCCCGACCTCGTCCAGACGGGAGACCATCCGGCCGGCCAGGTCCGCGCGGCCCTCCTCCAGGGCGGCCTCGACGACATCCCCGATCAGGTCCGCGTTGGCGGGATCGGCTTCCAGATACCCCAGCAGCCGATCGCTGCGCGCGGGTCCGGCGGGCGTGTCGTCGGTCACGGGCGTCTCTCCGGGACAGGGGCGGGGTGTGGGATCGTCACGATTCCAGCCGGACGACGTCGAAGGACTTGAGGTCGATCCTGAGCGGGATCTCGTTGACCGACAGGATCGCGAGTCGCGGCAGGGTCCGCTTGGTGAGCGCGTGGATGTAGCGGCGGATCTCGCCGCCGCAAAGCAGCACCGGGGTGCGGCCCTGCCCGATCATCCGTTCGCTGAGCGGGGCCAACGTCCGCACGAGCGTCTCCGCCAGCGACGGTTCCAGCGGCATGGTGGAGCCGGCGGGCGCGTTGCGGACGCTCGCGAGGATCTGGTTCTCGACCCGCGGATCGAGGCTCAGGACCGCCAGGTCGCCGTGCTTGCCGCGCAACTGGTGGCAGATGGCGAAGCCCAGCCGCTGGCGGATCAGCTCGGTCAGTTCCAGCGGGTCCTTCTGGTGGCGGGCGAGGTCGACGAGATGCTCGACGATGAGGTCGATGTTCGCGATCGACACGCCTTCGGCGAGCATGTTCTGGAGCACGCGCTGCACGTCGGAGACCGCCAGCGTGTTGGGGATCAGCTCCTCGACGACGCTGGGCTGGCGCTCGCGCACCTCCTCCAGCAGGGCCACGACCGTCGAGCGGGTGAGCAGCATGGCGGCCTCCCCGCGCACGACCTCGCCGAAATGGGTGAGCAGCACGGTGAGGGGGTCGATGACCGTGTAGCCCTTCGCCTGGGCCTCGCCCTCCAGCCGCGGCTCGATCCAGACGCCGGGCAGGTCGAAGGCCGGATCGCGTCCGGCGATGCCCTCCACCCGCTCGCCCGCCTCCTGCGCCCGGATGGCCAGCAGGCGGTCGGGATGGAGGCGTCCCGAGGCGTAGCCGCCGCCGAACAGCAGGATCTGGTACTCCAGGCCGCCGATCTGCTCCCCGTCTCCGAACCGGACGGCGGGGAACCCGATGCCGAACGTCTGCTCGTAGGCGCGGCGCGCGCTCGCGATGCGGTCCATGATGAGCGCGTTGGAGTCCTTCCAGGCCTCCGCCAGTTCGCCGCCCAGCCGGATCTCGACCGTCGGCGTCAGCCCGCTCGCGGCCGCGCCCGGCGCCGCGTCGTCCGTGGCGTCGCGCTCCGCCGCCAGCTGGCGCGCCCGGCGGCGGGTGCGCGACCACACGAACAGGGCCAGTCCGGCGATCAGCACGATCGGCCATTTCGGCATCCCCGGCAGCAGCAGGAACGCCATCAGCACGGCGGTGACGATCAGGGGGATGCGCGGTTCGGACGCGAGCTGCTTGAACAGCTCGGCGCTCAGTTGCTGGTCCGCCGAGGATCGGGTGACGATGATGCCGGTCGCGATCGAGACGATCAGCGCCGGCAGCTGCGTGGCGATGCCGTCGCCGATGGTGAGCAGCGTGAAGCGCTGCAGCGCCTCGCTCCAGCCCATGCCCATCTGCGCGACGCCGACGATCAGCCCGGCGACGATGTCGATCAAGAGGATGATGATGCCCGCGATCGCGTCGCCCTTCACGAACTTGCTGGCGCCGTCCATGGAGCCGTAGAAGGCCGCCTCCTTCTCGATCTCCTCGCGCCTGCGGATCGCCTCCTTCTGATCGATCAGACCCATGTTGAGGTCGGCGTCGATGCTCATCTGCTGGCCGGGCATGGAATCGAGCGTGAAGCGCGCGGCGACCTCCGACACCCGCTGCGCGCCCGCGGTCACCACGACGTACTGGACCACGACCAGGATGAAGAACACGACGAGCCCGATCACGAAGTTGCCCTGGACGGCGAAGGCGCCGATCGAACCGATCACCTCGCCCGCGTCCGCGCCGGTCAGGATGAGCCGCGTCGCCGCCACGTTCAGCGAGAGCCGGTAGAGGGTGACGACGAGCAGCAGGGACGGGAAGGTCGAGAACTCGACGGGCTTGTGGACGTAGAACGTCAGCAGCAGGATCGTCAGGCCCAGACCGAAGTTGAGGATGATCGCCAGGTCCAGGAAGGCGGGCGGGATGGGCGAGAACAGGATGACCAGGATCAGCACGATGCCCAGGACGAGGGCCAGGTCCTGATACTTGTCGAAGAGGCGCTGGATCATCGTCCCTGGACGTCCTGTGGCGTCGCGGACGCGCGCAGCGTCAGGTAGATGTCGGCCACCTGCCGGTAGAAGGCGTTCGGCACCTCGCGCCGCACGTCGCACGCCCGGAACAGCGCGCGGGCGAGCGGCCGGTTCTCGACGATGGGGACGCCGCGCCGCGCCGCCTCCGCCTTCAGCGCGAGGGCGAAGCGGTTGCGCCCCTTGGCCGACAGCTGGGGGGCGGACATGGTGGCGGGATCGTAGCGCAGGCCGATCGCGTAGTGATCCGGATTGGTGACGAGGACGTCGGAGCCGCCGAGTCCGCCGACCGACGCGTGCTGCTTGGTGACCTCCGCGTGCAGCTGCTTGCGCTTCTGCCGGATGCGCGGCTCGCCCTCGCGATCCCGGGTCTCGCGGGTGAGTTCGCGCTTGCTCATCCGCATCTGCTTGCGGAACTCCTTGCGCACGATCATCTGGTCGAGGACCGCGAACAGCAGCGCGACGCCGATGAACGCGAAGACCAGCCTCACCCCCGCGCCGTCCATCGCCGTGGCGAGCGCGCGGGCGTTGCCGACCGACCGTCCGAGCGTCTCCACCGCGCCCTTCAGCACCAGCCACGCCGCGAAGCCGTAGAGCAGGAACTTGGCGATGTTCTTGCCGGTCTCCTTCAGGATCCGGACCGAGAACAGCCGCTTCAGCCCCTTGGCCGGGTTCAGCCGGTTGAAGTCCGGCTTCAGCGGTTCGGCCGCGAAGACGAAGCCGCGCAGCTGGACCAGCTCCAGGCAGACCAGCAGCGTCGTGACCGTCGCGCCGAGCACCACCAGCGGCGCCATGGCCGGCCCCCACACCGCGGCGATCAGGCTCAGCGCGTCGGCGGGTTCGCGCACGTGGTCCAGCCCCACGGTGAAGGACGACCGCATCAGGTTCGCGGTCCGCCGCGCCAGCAACGGTCCCGCGAACAGCAGGAAGACGGCCAGCGCCGCGAGGCTGCCCAGGAAGCCCAGGTCCTGGCCGCGCGCCACCTGCCCCTTCTCCCGCGCCCGGCGCAGCTTGAACGGGGTCGGCTCCTCGGTCCGGTCCTGGTCCTGTCCCTCCGCCATCGCGCTACCGGATCAGCATCGGCGTCGTCTCGAGCGCCCGGCGCAGGATGCGCAGGAAGAGCGCGCCCGACACGCCGATCGCCAGCGGCAGGGTGGCCAGCATGGCGATCGACTTCACCTGGAAGCCGAGCACCAGGACGTTCATCTGCGGCAGGGTGCGCGACATGAAGGCGATCGCCAGGTCCAGGAGGAAGAGGACGAGCAGCACGAGCGCGGCCAGGCCCAGCGCCATGGCGAAGACGGCGCCCATATAGTCGAACAGGATGGGCAGGGCGTCGTTCGACGCGCCGATCGCGCCCCTCCCCAGCGGGACCGCGTCGAGCGACGCCGACCAGATCGCGAGGAGTTCGAGCGGCCCGTCCATCGAGAAGAAGATGGCGGCCGCGGCGTAGGCGAAGATGGTGCCGGCGAGCGGCAGCTGCGCGCGTGTCGTCGGATCGGCGAGCAGGGCCAGGCCGAACCCGGCCTGGATGTCCAGCGCGCGCCCCGCCCACAGCATGGCCGCGAAGGCGAGCTGCAGCGCCAGCGCGAGCGCCACGCCCAGGAGGAGCTCGCTCGCGGCCACCGCCGGCAGGCCGCGCGCCAGGAAGTCCGAGTTCCAGCTGGCGTCCGGATGGGCGGCGGCGATCCAGCCGGCCAGCGCCAGCCCCAGCAGGACGCGGACCGTGGCGGGGATTCGGAGCAGGGTGAAGGGCGGCGAGAAGGCCAGCGTCGGCGCGATGCGCAGCGCCAGCAGCGCCGTGGCCACCGCCTGCCGGGTCAGCTCGTCCACATCGTCCTTCCGTCAGCTCGCCAGGGTGGGGATGAGGAGGTAGAGCGAGCGCGCGAAGCCGGTGAGCCGCGCCACCATCCACGGCCCCAGCGCGATCATCAGCACGCCCGCGACCAGGATCTTGGGCACGTAGCTGAGCGTGATCTCCTGGATCTGGGTGGCCACCTGGAACACGCTGATCAGGATGCCCACGAGCAGCATCGCCGCCAGGATGGGTCCGGCGATGATGAGGCTGTTCCAGAGCATCTCGTTCAGGAAGTTCAGCGCCCGGTCGGTGCTCATCGTGTTCCCCCGCACCGCCTCGCGACGGCGGTGCCCGACACCCTCTATGGGCGAGCGGGGGGCTGCGGAACAAGGGGGTGTTTGAGCCCTGCGCCACCGCCAGCAGCACGGTCCCGAACCCGCCGCAGTGCTTCTTGGAGTGGGAGGTGCGCGGCGCCGGGGGCTGGGGCGTGGTCGGCTGGATGTCGCCGATCGCGCGCCCGCGTGGTCCCCGGATCAGGTCCGGGGCAGGCTGCCGGGGTGAGCGTCGCGTCGGAGTGGGCCGAGCGCAGCACGCCGGCGGGCAGGCGCAGGCTCTGGCCGGCGGCGAGCGCGGTGCCCGCGGTGAGCCCGTTGGCCTCGGCGAGCTTGTACCACAGCCCCGCGTCGCCCCACAGCTGCTGAGCGATCCCCGCCAGCGTGTCGCCGCCGCGCACCGTGTAGCTGCCCGCCTCGCTGCCGGTGGCGGTGCTGTCGATCGCGGCGGGTCCCTGCGCGAACCCGCTGTCGTACACCCCCCCGCCCGCGCCGAGCCGGAACGCGCCCGTGCCCTCCACCGCCTGGCGGTCGTCCACCGAGCCCGCGTAGTCGCCCCCGCTCCCCCGCGCGTCGTTGGTCGCCGACCCCATCTGCCGCCCGTCGAACCGATACCACAGCGCGTGCGGATCGCCCGTGGTGGCGTTCGCGTCCGCCTCGTCGCGGCGCACGATCCGCCCGTCGAGATCGCTCGCATAGCCCACCGTGCGCGGGCGGCCGTCCGTGATCGTGAGTCGATGACGGTCGAGGGTCGGGATACACGACCCTTGCACGTGTGTATCCGGTCCGATACACACGTGCCGGTGAAGCCGATCTCCTTCCTCGGCGACAGCCTCGCGCGGCTGCGGGACTTTCCCGAGGCGGCGCGGGCGGAGGCGGGCTATCAGCTGAGCCGGGTCCAGACCGGGCACGACCCGCACGACTGGAAGCCGATGAGGACCGTCGGCGCGGGCGTGCGCGAGATCCGGGTGCGCGAGGCGGGCGGCGCGTTCCGGGTGATCTATCTGGCGACGCCGCCCGATCGGGTCCTGGTGCTGCACGCCTTCGCCAAGAAGACGCAGCGGACGGCGCAGAGGGACCTCGATCTGGCGGCCCGCCGATTGCGGGAGTGGAAGGACTAGACCATGGACGCGCAGACCTTCGAAGACGTGTTCGACGCGCTGGCCGACACGCCCGCCGAGGCCGCCAACATGAAGGCGCGCGCGGCGCTGCTCTCGGCGCTCGCGGCGCGGGTGGAGTCGTGGGGCCTGCCCCAAGCGGCGGCGGCCGCGCGTCTGGGCATCACCCGACCCCGGCTCAACGACCTGCTGCGCGGCAAGCTCGGCAAGTTCTCGCTCGACGCGCTCGTCAACCTCACCGTGGCGGCGGGACTGGTGCTGGAGATCAGGCTGGCCGACGCCGCCTGAGCGGGGCGGAAGCCGCAGGGCGGTCAGTTCGCGCTTGCTCCTTCAAGCCCGGCCTCGATGGCCAGGATGATCTTCTCGGCCTTGAGCGTGGAGAAGCTGATGCCCTTGGACGCGAAGTGCGCCGCCGCGAGCCGGACGGCCTCGCGCAAGGAGGTGCCGACGAACTCGGTGATGTCCTCGCCATCGGCGACCAACTGGGGGACCGCTATCATTACGACTAATCCCTTCTGTTTTCGCGAAAAGTGGCCTAATTTAAATCCCTCAAACTCCGGCGCCCAGATTGAACCTGGTAAAATAAAAATAGGATTAATCCATGCTTCTGTGCCGTTGTTGTAATTAGGGTCTCGAATCTGAGCAGCAAGCGCCATAGACCCCGACAAAGCTTTTTGCACAGGAGAACCGCGCTGCTCAGGTCCACCAAATTGATTGCCTATCGTTATCATCTTCCTCGCCCCTCAGCGCGAGCAGCTTTAGCTCAAGGTTCCATGTTCAATGGGCCAGGATTATGGCTTACCATCTGACGTTCTAAATTCAGCATCTCTGTTCGATTGCCACTTGCAATAGGATATATATCTTTGTCGGACATAAAGCTACTTGAATAACGTGTTTGCGGATTTTGAGAAATTCCATACTTTAGGAAGGTAGGATCTGCTTTGAGCGGATCAGTCTGATACAGCTCATACACATAAGCCGTCCTCGTTGACAGCCTTGAGTTCCCATGCACCTCCGGGAGCCAGGCGGGCTCCACGATCCGACTGTTCGGTCGCAGAGCGGCTCCCACCAGCATCCCGTCCACCGACGATCCCAGGCCGTAGACGAGGTCCTGGACCGCCGCCCGTCGGCGATCGTCGTGGAGACGAGCGCCCCGTCGGCGGCGTAGGCGTTGGTGGTGGTGTACCGCGTGGCCTGCGCCGTGTCGGGCGTGTGGACGATCTTCGCCACCCGCGCCGCGTCGCTCCACCCGTAGCTCGTCGTGGTGGTCGAGCGCCGCGCCAAGGTCATCTGGGTGGCGCCCGGGGAGGCCTCGTACTGCGCGGTGTCCTGCGTCACCACCGCGCCCAGCGCATAGTCCGCCCCCGCGCCATAGCCGTTGGTGGTGACCGACTTGGACAACCCGCCCGCGCGCTTCGTATAGGCGGTGTCGCCCGTCACCAGCCCGCGCGCGTCGTAGGCGAGCGTGCGCTCATAGGCCAGCGTCGCCCCGTCCGCCTCGTAGTCCCACTGGTGGGTCAGACGCCCCATGAGGTCGTAGGCGAACCGACCGCGCTGCCGGGCGGGGGTGGGCAGGCCCTCATAGGAGGTCTCCGCCGACGACACCGCCGTCAGCCGCCCGCCCGCGTCGTACTGATAGCGGTCGGTCACCGTCGCGTCGTAGCTCCGCGTGGAGTGGGCGTGGGCGTGGGCGTGGGGAGGACGGGGTCCCAGGGGTCGTCGGGATTGGCGGGGTCGTCGGGGAGGCGCGGTTCCATGAGCAGCGTCGAGCGCGCCGCGACGGCGTCCGTCCCGTCCGCGATCGGCGCCCCGTCCGCTCCCGCCCCGTCCGCCACCGGCGCCCCGTCCGCGCCCGGCCCGGGCCAGGCGGGCGGCACGGGCACCGGCACCGTGGCAGGCACCGGGGCGGGCACCGTGGCAGTCACCGGGGCGGGAGGATCGAAGAGCGCGCCCTCCGCCGCCCCCTCGCCCGACGCCCCGTCCGACGCCCCGTCCGCCGCCCCGCCGTCGGCCGCGAGCGCCTCGACCGCGTCGGCCCCCGGATCGGGCGCGGCCGGATCGACCCCCGCATCGGACACCGCATCGATCCCCGCATCGGCCATCCCCGGCGCGGCGACGCCCGGCGCGGCCATCGCCGCCATCGGGAGCCGCGGGGTGTAGGGGCCGCCGGGGCCGCCGGTGTCCTCGACCCACACCCGCTCGGAGCGTCGCTGCGTCGTGGTCGCGCTCACCCGCTGCCCCGCCCGGTCGTAGGCGGTGGTGGTGTCCGACCCGCCGCCGACCTCGACCACCACCCGGTCCATCGCGTCGTACCCGAACCACCGCTCGCGCGCCACCGGCGCGGCATAGGCCACCGCCCGCCCGGCCCCGTCGAGCCACGCGTAGCTCGTCGTGCCCACCACGCGCACGTTGCCGCCCGCGTCGTAGCCGTAGGTCGCCGCGGCGCGCGGCGTGGTCGCGTTGCCCGCCTCCGACCACGACACCATCCGGCCCAAGGCGTCGTAGGTCGCGCTCGCGCTCTGCAGCCGCCCCCCGGGCCCGTCCATCCGCTCCGACACCTTGCGCCCCGCCGCGTCGTAGCCGTAGGTCGCGGTGCGCGTCACGGCGGCCCCCTCGCTGCGCTCCACCCCGCCCAGCCAGCCGGTGTTGAGCTGGTCGTGGCGCGTGGTCACGCCGCCCCGCGCCTCGGACGCCACCCGCCCGCCCGCGTCGTAGGTCGTCACCGTGCGGGCGCCGCCCAGGTCGTAGGCCGACAGCTCGCGCCCGTAGAGGTCGGCGTCGACGGTCGTGCGCCGCCCGTTCGCCTGGGTGGCGACCGTCCGCCAGCCGCCGAACCGCCCCATCCCCGCGGTCGTGAGCGTGCCGACCCACTCGTACGCCGTGGTGGTCGTGTCGCCCCCCATGTCCCGATGCCAGGTGACGCGGCCCTGCGCGTCGAACAGCGTGCGCTCGCCGTCGGCCACGCCCAGCACGGTGTGCTCGATCCGCTGCCCCAGCCCGTCCAGCACATAGCTGTCCACCAGCCCGTCGGCGTGCGCGACCCGGACCAGCCGCCCCATCCGGTCGTAGCCGTTGGCCGTCACGCGGCCCAGCTGGTCGGTCACCGTGCGCGCGTCGCCATGGATGTCGTAGCCCGTCGACACCTCGCCCCCGTCCGCGAACGTCGTGCGCGCCACCAGCGCCGCCGTCCCGCCATAGCCCGTCCCCGCCAAGAGCGCGCGGCGCGTCAGGTTGCCGTTGGCGTCCCGGCTCGCGACCAGCCGGCCGCCGGCGTCGTAGTGCAGCCGCTCGGTCGGCTCGACGTCCCGCCGCGTCCCGTCCGCCAGCACCGTCGCGACCAGCGGGCTCTTCGTCTCGATGAGCCGGCCCATGGTGTTGTAGGCGTAGGCGACCGTCGCCCCCGTCGCGTCGGTCTCGCTCGCCACCTCCCCGAACGCGGTGTAGGCCCGCCGCGTCGTCAGCACCGCGTTCCCGCCCGCCGCCAGCTCGCGCCCCGGCTCGCGCACCAGCGTCGCCTGGTCGCGCTGGTCGTAGCTGGTGAGGGTGGCGACGGCACCGTCGGCCTTGGCGTAGCGCACGTTTGCCGCCCCCCCGAACAGCGCGAGCACGTCGTCCAGCGTCTTGTCCGCCAGGTCCGCGCCCGTGCTGCGCACCGCGAGCGACGGGTTGCCGTTGGCGTCGTGCATGTAATACTGCCACGTCCCGTCGCCCGAGTTGGTGCGCCACACGCGGCCCGCGTCGTCGTGGTCGAACCGCTCCTGCAGGCCGTTGACGCCGCGGCGGGACACTTCGCCGAACGCGTTGTATTCGACGCGCGTGACGTCGGGCGCGGGGCCGAGCGTGGGATCGCTTCCCAGCTGCCAGCGGCCGTCGCGGTTGATCATCAGCCCCTGCGTCGTGACCCGCCCCTCGAGATCGTAGGCATAGCCGATCGCGTCGCCGACCGTCGAGCCGCCGGGCGTGAGCCGTCCATAGCTCTCGCGGGTGACGCGTCCCGCCGCGTCGTAGGAATAGCTGCGCGCGAAGCCGGAGGCGTCGGTCACGGTCGCCAGTCGTCCCCCCACCCCGTACCGATACGTCGTCTGTCGGGCGGCCGCGCCCGTGGTGCCGGACTGCGTGGTCACCTCGAGATCGTTCAGGCCGTTGTAGAGGTAGGTGGTCCTGGGCGACACGGCGAGACCGTTGTAGTCCTGATAGAGCGCCTGGGCTTCGCCGTTGGCGCCGTACAGCGCGCGCGTCTCGCTGACGAGGCGGCCGCTGGTGTCGTAAGCGTAGTCGGTTCCCTCGCGCGTGGCCTCGATCTTGCGGGTGACTTGGCCGAGCGCGTTGTATTGGTAGGAGATCACCGCGCTCCTGACGATCTCCGTCCCCGCGCCGGGTTCGAGGACGAGCACGTTGCGCCGGGTCTCGGTCAGCCGGTTGCCGTTCTTGTCGTAGGCGAAGTCGGTGACGCGGTCCGCGGCGTTCATGGCTACCGCGGGCGGACCGCCCAACGCCGGCACGCCGGCCCGTTCGGCGTAGCGGCGCTCGTTCGTGACGTTGCCTTCCGCGTCGTAGGTCCAGTCGGTGCGCTGGCTCGTCGCCGCGTCGATCGACACCGCTTCCGAGGTCTTGCGGCCCAGCCTGTCGTAATAGCTGTGGGTCGCTCCGCCCCTGGGATCCTGCACGCGCACGACGTTGCCCGTCGCGTCGTAGGCGTAGTTGGTCGTCAGCAACTGGACGGCATCGGAGAACTGGCCGTTGAAGCTGCCGGTCCGGATGCCGGGCACCCGCGTCTGCACCAGCCGGTCGTTCCCGTCATAGAGGAACTGGGTGTAGCGATAGGGACCGATCGATGCGGGCGCCACGCCGCCCGCGCCGGCGGGCAGGCGCACCGGAGTCTCGAAGACCCGCGTCTCGATCACGTTGCCGTTGGCGTCGTGGAGATGCTGGGTCAGCGTGCCGGTCGCGCTGACCTGGTGGGTCAGCCGGTCGAGCTTGTCGTAGTAGAACAGCGTGCGCGCGCCCACCGCGTCCCGGGTCTCGATCACGTTGCCCCGCGCGTCGTAGGCGTGGCTCTCGGTGGGCGCGACGAAGACCGGGGCGGCGTCGCCCGCCGGATACGTCCACACCGGCTCGCCCCGCGTCTCGACCAGGCGGTCGGCGGCATCGTAGGCGTAGGTGGTGACGCGCTGCTCCGTCAGCCCCGCGGCCTCGATGCTCTTGGTGCGGTTGCCGCGCGCGTCGTATTCGAAGCGGTTGGTGACGGAGGTCGCCCGCCGCGTGCCGCCGTCGTCGTACACCAAGAGCGGCTTGCGCTCCTCCACGAGCAGTCCGCGCTTGTCGAAGACGTTGGTGGTGACCGCCCCCAGCTTGTTGCGGACCGCGACACGCTGGCCGAACGCGTCCAGCGTGTAGCCGTCCGTGTTGCCGAGCGCGTCGGTCGTGCCGACGACGCGGCCGAGCTTGTCGTAGGCGAAGCCGGTGGTCGCATATCCGCCGCTGGGCGCGAAGGCGGGAGGCGTTGCGACCACCGGCGTGGCCGCGAGCGGCTGGACATAGCGCGTGACGCTCGCCACCTCGTCGAACGCGGTGTAGGCGGTGCGGGTGCCATAGCCCTCCGGGTCCACCGAGAGGGTCAGACGGTTCAGGCTGTCGTAGTAGCGGAACGTCTCGCCCCCGCGCGCGTCGGTCGTCTTCACCGTGTTGCCCAACGCGTCGTACTCGTAGCGCGTGACGCCGCCCAGCGCGTCGGTCCGGGTGAGCGCGCGGCCCAGGCGGTCGTTCGCGAAGCGCGTCGTGTTGCCGTTCGCGTCCGTGATCGAAGCGAGGTTGCCCAGAGCGTCGTAGCCGTAGCCGGTGGTGGCCTGCTGCCCCACCACCCCATAGGCGTCGTGCCGGCGGACGAGCCGGCCGGTCAGGTCGTATTCGGACAGGGTGCGGCTCTCGGCCGCGCCCAGCCCCGCGCCCTGGATCTCCCACTGCAGGGTGCCGTTGCCGTAATAGCCCTTGGAGCTGTGCGCGAGCACCACCTCCGCCACCCCGTCCGGATAGACCTGATAGGCGTCGGTCAGCCGCCCGACCGCGTCGTAGCCGTATCGGTTGCCCGCCCACGTTCCTGCGGCCTGCGAGGCGGCGTTCATGTCGGAGGTGGTCGAGGCGTCGGTGGCGGTGACCGTGTTCGCCCAGCGGTAGTCCCGCACCAGCCGCCCTTCGGCGTCGTAGTCATGGCGCGTGACGAAGTTCTCGGGGTCGACTTCGAAGCGCACCTCGTCGCCGCGCGCCGAATAGAAGGTGCGGGTGATCCGCGCGTCGGCCAGCTTCGTCGCCGCCCAGCCGTCCATGGTGGACAGGCGCGGCAGGCCTCCGGGCGAATAGGCGGTGGCGAACCGCGCCGTGCGGACGACCCGACCGGCCGTGTCGTAGGTGAAACCCGTCACGCCGCCGGACGCGTCGATCGCGTAGGCGGCATGGCCCTGCCCGTTGTAGACCACGAAGCTTCGGCGGATGGTGGCGTCCGGCAGCGGGTTGGCGGTGGCGACCGCCGCCTGGACCGCGTCCAGGGAGAAAGTGGCGGCGGCCGCGATCGGCGTGGCATACTGGATCGTCTGGGTCTGCCGACCGGCCGCGTCGTACCCGTACTCCGTGACCCGCAGATCGTCGGCGACGACGTAGCGCACCCGCCCCGCGCCGTCGCGGACGGTGCGGGTGACGAGTTGCGCGTCGGGCGCGAGGTTCGTGCTGGCGCGCAGCTGGACGAAGGTGCCGTCGGCGCGCAGCGCCGCGGCCGTGGGCGCGGTGTAGGCGATCTCCTGGATCGTCCGCCCCGCCTCGTCGTAGAGGATCTGGGAGAGATGGCCTTCCGCGTTCAGCGTCCCCGTCAGCCGTCCGTCGCGATCGTAGAAGGAGCGCAGGCGGCTGTCGGCCTCCGGGTTCGCCGCGACGGTCGTGGTGGCGCCGGGCACTCCGTCCCGCAGCCGGCCCAGCGAAGTCACCGAGATCTTCGTGGCGTAGGCGGTGGTCGCGACGAGCCGGCCCGCGCCGTCGTACTCGTAGCCGGTCACCGAACCGTCGCCCGCCACCGTCCGCCCCACCCGGCCGCCGCTGTCGTAGGCGGTCCACTGCCACAGGTCGGCCGCGTCGTCGCGCGCGGGCCGGAACACGGCGCGGTTGGCGAAGTTCGAGCCGGCGAGCCCGTTGGCGTAGCGCACGGTGGCGATCACGCGCCCGTTGGCGTCGTGGCGGTACTCCACGACATGGCCGTAATGATCGATGTCGGCGACCTTCCGCCCCGCCTCGTCGTAGTAATAGTAGCTGGTGTAGCCCGTCGCGTCGGTCGCCTTGGTGACGCGGCCGTCGGCGTCGTAGTCGTAGCGGGCGGTGCCGCCGGCGACGTGGTAGCCCGCTTCCGTGGAACTCACCAGGTCGCCGTCCTTGTTGTAGGTCGAGGTGGTGCTCAGTCCCGAGGCCGTGGTGACGACCGTGGTCGTGTTGGGGTCGTCGAACACGATGGAGGTCGCGCCGCCGTCGGTGTTGGTGGTGGACACCAGGCGGCCCAGGCCGTCGTACAGGAAGCTCTCGGCGGCCTCTCCCGGCGTGGCGCGGGACAACAGCTGGCCGTGCTGGTCGTAGGTGTAGATCGCGGAAACGTAGCCGCCGTCGGTCGATCGCGTCACGTTGCCGCGCGCGTCGTACGCGTTGGCGGTCGTCTTCCGGGGCGTGGAATCCGGGATGCCGGAGCGCCAAGCGTCGAGGTCCGCTTCCGTCAGCAGTCCGAAGACAGGGGTGATGGCGTTCGAGGAATATTCGATGACGGTGGTGGGGTTGCCGTAGCCGTCATAGCGGTATTCGGTGATGTGGCCTTCGCCCGACATCGTGTAGCGCAGCTGGTTCTTGTCGTTGTGGATGTATTGCGTGACGATCGCGGCGTCGGCGGCTCCGCCCCCCGAACGGCCATAGGTGCGTTCGCGCACCAGGCTGTCGTTCGCGTCGTACCAGCGCTCGGTCGTGTCGCCGTTGGCGTCGGTGATCTTCGTCACGTTGCCGCGCGCGTCGTAGACGTAGCCGGTCCGCGCCCCCGACGCGTCGGTCACGCCGGCGAGGTTGCCATCCGCATCGTAGGCGAAGGCGACCGTCTGGCGCTGCGGAACCGTCGCGGCGGGATAGGCCTGGACGGCCGGGGTCTCGATCGCCGTCAGCTGGCCGGCGGCGTCGTAGCGCAGCGTGGTCACCCGGCCCATCGGATCGGTCACGTCGGTCGCGTTCGTGCCGTAGGCGATCCCCGTCGTGCGCGTCGCCATTCCGGGGATCACCTGGGCGATGCGGACGACGCGGCCGGCCGCGTCGTAGGTCAGGTTGAGCCGCGACCCGTCGCTCTGCACGATCGCGCTGACCAGACGGGTGGTGGCATTGGCGTATTCGTAGCCTGTGGCGTAGATCCGGCCGTCCGCGATCGAGTTGTCTTCGGGCGACAGGTCGGTGGTCACCTGCGACAGGCGGTTGCTGGCGTCGTAGAAGTAGCGGGTGCGCGTCAGCGTCCGCGCGACCCCGGCGTCGTCCTTGTAGCCGGTGACGATCGAGGTGATGTTGCCGCCCGTCCAGCCATAGTCGACCGTGCCGCCGTCGGCGGTGGCGATCCGGGTGAGAGTGTCGCCGGTGTAGGTGAAGGTCAGCCGGTTGCCGTCGCTGTCGGTCTGCCGGTCGATCCGCCACTCCGCGCCGTGGGCGGCGTAGCGTTCCGCGACCTGGGTGTCGCCGTCGGTCCAGGTCCAGTAGCCCCCGGCGTAGTTCAGGCGGTCGTGGCTCCCGCCGCCGTCGGTCGTCTCGTAGTACGAGCCCTGCCAGACGTAGGTCGCGACCGCGCCGTCGCCCGCCACCCGCCTGACCGTGCTGCCCGCCGCGTTCGCGGTTCCCTCCAGCCCGAAGACGCGCCGGTCCGTGCTCTGCCGCCACTGGTCGCCATTGTCGTCGGCGGCCTGGGCCAGGCTGTTGTAGGTGCGCGCGATCGCGAGGTCGGGGCCGCGCCCGATCAGGAACTCGTCCTGCCGCGAGAGGACGAGATTGCCCGTCGCGGCGTTCAGCGTCACCTGGTCCCCGCCGCGCCCCTGCGTGGCGCTGCCGAGCAGCCCCGCGGCGCCCAGCGTCGCCGCCGATCCGCTCGAACGCCCCGCCGCCAAACCCGTGAAGATCGCAACCATGCCCTGCTCCCCCGCCCGGGCACCCGGCCTCATCACGCGAGGTCGCCCATCGAAAGCACTGATCCGCCGATCCGCCCGCAGGTTTAGGGGACCGCGAAAATAAATCGTCCGCGGCGGGCGGGTTCGGTTGCGGGGAGGGCGGCTCCCCTACCCCCGCATCAGCCCCTCGACGGGCCGCGCGCCCGCCTGGCCCATGAAGACGGTGCGCGCCACCTCGTCGGGATCGAGGCGGAACGCGCCGGCCAGCGCGCCCGCCGCGAGCATGTCGAGCGACGTGGTGGGCGCGAGGTCGCGCCCCTCGAACAGCTGCGCGGGGCCGAGGCCCGGCCAGTCGGCGATCACCCGCCCGCCCTTCACCGCGCCGCCCAGCAGCATCGCCGCCGCGCCCGTGCCGTGGTCGGTGCCGCCGGTGCCGTTGACCGCCGCCGTGCGCCCGAACTCGGTGGCGACCAGCACCGTCGTGTCGGCCCAGGCGGACCCCAGCCCGTCGGCCAGCGCGCCGAGGAGCGCGTCGAGATTGCGCAGCCCGTTGGCCAGCCGCGCGTTCTGGCCGCCGTGCGTGTCCCAGCCGCCGGTCTCCACCATCGCCAGGCTGGGACCGTCGGGCGCCGACAGGAAGCGCGCGGCGAGCGCGCCCAGACTGGCGGAGTCGGCCCTCGCGTCCGCGCCCCCGGCGATCGCGCGCGCGTCCAGCGCGGCGCTCCACAGCCCGTGGAGCTGCGCGTCGCCCTCATACAGGCTCGTCACGCGCGCGAGGAGGTCGTCGGTGGGCTGCGGCAGGCGCGAGGCGGCGTAGGAGGCGACCCGCGCCGGCCCCCGGAGCGCCAGCGGGATGGTCGGCGACAGCGCCAGCGCGCCGCGCTCCGGCTGGGGCAGCAGGCCGATCAGCCGGTTCATCCAGCCGTCCGCCCGGCGCCCGGGGGCGGTGTCGCCGGTCTCCAGCACGTTCTGCCCGTCGAAATGCGAGCGCTCGCGATAGGGCGTGGCGACGGCGTGGACGAACAGCGCCTCGCCCTTCGCGTGGAGCGCGGCGGTGCGCTCGAGCGACGGGTGGAGCGCGAAGGTCCCGTCGAGCCGGTGCGCGGCGGCGGGGTCGATGGCGATCGGACCGCGCAGCGCGGCGTAGGCGGGCTCGGCCACGGGCACGACGGTGTTCAGCCCGTCCGCCGCGCCGCGCTGGATGACGAACAGGAACCGGGGCCGGCGCGCGGTCTGCGCGAAGCCGACGCGCGGCGCCACGAACAGCGCGCCCGCGGCGGAGGCGGCGACGGCGAGGAACCGGCGGCGTGCGAGCGTCATGGGGTCGTTCCCTTCCAAGGCGAGCGCGGCCCGGTGCCGGCAGCGCGGGACCACCGCCCGCTCATCGCCGCAGGAACTCGGGCGAGACGAACAGCAGCGCCAGGCCGGCGGCCGGCGACTCGGCGCGCGCGACCGCCTGGACGGTCGCCTCGCCCGGCCCGCCGGGCAGCAGCCGGGGACCGAGCGCGCGCGGGTCGGCGCCGTCGCCGGCGGCCTGGCTCAGCGACTGCGCCACCTCCACCCGCCGCACGAGCGCGTCCGGCGCGGCCCAGCCGGCCGCGGTGTCGGGCCAGCCGGCGGGCGAGCCGGGCGACCAGACCGGCTGGCCGAGCTGCTTCAGCAGCCCGGTCGCGCGGCCCGCGTCGGCCGCCTTCCAGCCCAGGCCGCGCCCGACCGACACCAGCCACTCCCAGGGCGACTTGAACTTCGCCGGCGCGGGAGCCCAGGCCTCCGGCGACTCGACGAGCGCGCGGTAGACGGTGGGCAGGTCGCCGCCCGACGACAGGAACGCGGCGCGCAGGCGCTGGACGACGGCGGCCGGCGGATCGTCGGCGACGAAGTGGCGCGCCAGCTTGGTGGCGATGTGGTCGGCGGTGGCCGGCGCCACGGCCAGGTCGGCGAGGATCGCCATCCCCTGCGCCTCCCCGCCGGCGGGATAGCGACGCCCCAGCACCGTGCGCTCGCCGGGCTCGTGGACCGCCTCGAAGAAGGCGAAGGCGCCCGGCGTCCCCCGGCGCGCGTTCCCGCGCGCGGCCATGCCGCCCACCGTCCAGCCGGTGAGCGCGCGGGCGAGCTCGACGACGTCGTCCTGGGTGTAGCCGGACCGCGCGCCCAGCGTGTGCAGCTCCAGGATCTCGCGCGCCAGGTTCTCGTTCAGCCCGCGCTTGGCGTCCGGCCGGCGCTCGGCCAGGCCCAGGCCCCGGCGGCTGTCCGGCCCGATCGAGTTCGCCTGGTCGAGGTAGAACAGCATCGCCGGGTGGCGCTCCGCGGCGGCGAGCAGGTCGGCGAACCGGCCCAGCACGTGGGGGCGGATCGCCTCGGCCTCGAACGCCCCGGCGAAGGGGAGGACGTAGTTCTTGTCGACGGAGACCGCGAAGTGGTTCGACCAGAACTGCGCCAGCCGTTCGACGAAGGGCGTGTCGGTGGTCAGCGCGACGGCGGCGCGCGCGGCGACGGCGTCGGCATAGTCGTCGCGGTTGTCGAGCTTCAGCGCCGCCTTGGCGTCGCGGCGCCGATCCTCGGGCGCGGCGTTGACGGCCGCGCGGCCGTCCGCCACCCGGCGCGCGATGTCGGCGGTGGACGCCAGCGCGGCGACGGGCGCCGGGCGGGGGTCGTAGCGGTCGAGCTGGGCGAGCAGCCAGCCGCGCGGGTCGGCGGGCGGCGCGCCGTCGGGGCGCGCGCCGAGGCCGAAGCGGTTGAGCGCCACCGACGACTCGTTCACGGGCGGACCTCCCCGGCTGGATCGACGCCCTCGCATACGCCAGCAAGTCTGGCGCGCGGCTGAACGGCGGCGCGGAGGGCGGGCTCAACCACACCCGGCCCTTCTCCCGTCCCGTCGGATCGTCGTCGCGAGGAGCGAAGCGACGCGGCGATCCAGGATGCGCGCGCCGGTCCGGATGGCTTCGCTGCGCCCGCACCGACGGAGCCGGTCCGATCCAGCGTCATCCAGCACCAGGGTCAGGACCCATCATAGCCCTCTCCCGCAAGCGGGAGAGGGTTGGGTGAGGGTCTTCTTCCTTCTTCCTTCTTCCTTCTTCCTTGCGGCCATCGGAAGACCCTCGCCGCCGCGCCCCTCTCCCAGCCAACCGGGAGAGGGCTGGGGGGAGCAACAGATCCCGACCCTAGCGGCCCAGCACCGTCAGGATCGCGGCGAGCGCGCGCGGGTCGCTGACGAAGCCCATGTGCGTGCAGTCGACCTCCACCGCCTCGTCGCGGTCGCCCGCCAGCCCCGCCGCGCTGACCGGCGGCACCACGCCGTCGCGCCGGCTCCACAGCGCCACGGTGGGCTGCGGCGGGCGGCCGCCGTCCAGCGGCACGGGCGGCGCGTCCACCGGATGGCCCGCCACCCGCTCGTAGAGCCGCCAGGCGTGGTTGGCGCGCAGGTCGCCGGCGATGGGAGAGCCCAGCGTCACCACCCGGTCCACCGCCGCCCCGGCGCGCTTGGCCGCCTCGCGCGCGAACAGGCCGCCCAGGCTCCAGCCGACGAGCGCCACGGGCCGGTCGTAGCGCGCGTGGATCGCCGCGATCCGCTCGCCGATGTCGTCCAGCGTGCGCGCGGTCGCGCCCAGGTTGCGACCCTGCTGCCACCGCTTGGCGCGGTAGTTGGCGCGGCGCAGCGTGCGCGCCAGCAGCGACATGCGCGCCTCGTCGGCCAGGAAGCCGGGCAGCAGCAGCACCGGCCGGCCGCCGCCGTCGTGCCCCGCCGCCAGGTCCGCCGACGCCTGCAGCCCGCGCCACCAGGTGAGCGGCGCCGACAGCTCTCCGAACAGGAGCGGCCAGGCGGGCGCCTGCGTCATCGCCGGCGGCGCCGCGCTCAGCCCTTGCGCGCGCCGGCGCGGGTCAGCGCCGGCTCGATCACCGACCAGGCGGTGCCGTCGATCTTGCGCCCGTCGATGAGGAAGGTCGGCGTGCCCTGGATGTCGTACGCGCTCGCCGCCTCGCTCGTCGCCCGGCTCAGCTGTTCGCCTGCCTTGGTGTCGGCCAGGCACCGCGCCTGCGCCTGGGTGCTCAGCCCCCGGCTGGCGAACCAGCCGTCGAGGCCCAGCGCCTGGGTGATGGCGCGCGACTGCTGGGCGGGCGGGGCGGTCTCCAGCCCCTTCAAGCGCTCGTTCAGCCCGTCCACCTTGGCCATGAACCACTGTTTCTGGTCGGCGTAGAGCGCCTCGGTCAGCGGGAAGAACGCGCCGTCGGGCGCGCAGTGGGTCAGCTGCGCGGCGGTCAGGTCCACGCCGTCGCGGATGAAGTTGCGGAACTCGTAGGACACCGTGCCGCTGCGCACATAGTCCTTCAGCGCCTCGAACCCGGTGTTCGAGAAGTCGGCGCAGACGTGGCAGGTGAGCGAGCCGAACTCGGTGAGCTTCACCGGGGCGTCGGCGTTGCCCATGCGATAGCCGCCCTCGGGTGTGCGCGCGACCACGTCGGTCCATTGCTGTCCGGCGGGCGGGGCCACCGCGGCGGCGGTCTGGCGCGCGGCGGGCGGCGCGGCGGCGTCGCTCCCGCCGCAGGCGGCGAGCGCCAGGCAGGCGAGCGCCGGGAGGAGCGGGCGGACGATCATCGTGGGTCTCCGGTGGGTCGGCGGGAGGCGGCGGCGGCGGCCCGGATGGCGGCGGCGAGCGTCGGCCAGTCCCGGCCGTCGACCGGCAGGCCGGCGACGAGGGTGTAGGGGGTGCCCGGGATCGCGCGGGTCGACCACGCCTCCGTGCTCTGCGCCTCGAGCGCGCGCTGTTCGGCGGGGTCGGACAGGCAGGCGCTTGCCGCCGCGTCGGTCAGCCCGCGGTCGCGCATCAGCGCCATCACGCCCGCCCCGTCGAGCAGCGCCAGATAGGCGTCGGCGGGCGGCAGGGCGGCGAGCGTGGCGCGGTTGGCGTCCAGGTAGGCGCCGGCCCGGGGCAGCCACTCGGCCTGCGCGGCGAACAGCGCCAGCTTGTTGCCCGGATAGGCGGCCGGCCCCTGGCAGCGCGCCATAACGGCCACGCCGAAGTCGATCGGATCGCGCAGCGCGTGGCGCGTCTCCAGCGCCACGAGGCCGCGCTTCACCAACGCCTCGAGCCGCGGCCCGGTCGCGGCCTCCTGCTCGGCGCAATGCGGGCAGGTGAAGGAGAGATACTCGACCACCCGCACCGGCGCGTCGGCGCGCCCCTCGACCCAGGCGCCCGGTGGAGGCGTGTCCTGCGCGAGGAGCGGGGTGGCCAGCAGGGCAAGAAGGGCGAGCAAGACGTTCCTCCCCGGCACGGGGAGGGGGAGTGTCGGGTGGACAGGCCCCCGGCCTGTCCAGGATCGTCCGGGGGACGATCCGACCCGACACTCGAAGCGGTGGAGGGGTTTGCGGCAGGTCCGTCGGGACGCGCGGAGGTTGACCGTCGAGCTTGGGCCGACCCCTCCACCGCTCTGTGAGCGGTCCCCCTCCCCGTGCCGGGGAGGAATATCACTCGCCCCCCTCACGACACTCTCCCCAGCACCGGCACCGCCAGCGGCGCGGGCGCGTCGGTCGCCACGCCGCGCGCCAGCGCCTCCAGCACCGCCTTCAGCTCGGGATCGGCCACGGCCTTGAGCGACTCGCCCAGCTTTGCGGGCACCGGCGCCAGCTCGCGCTCGACGGCGGCCGCCCGGCGCGGGGGCGGCGGCACCGCGCCCTGGCGGATCGCCACGCGCTCGATCGCCGGATAGCCGAAGAAGCGGTTGACCCGCTCCACGATCTGGGGGGCGACGTGCTGCAGCATCGGCGCGTGCGCGCCGGCCGCGACCAGGTGCAGCACGCCCCGGTCGCGCGTGCCGCGCGGAAAGCGGATCGATTCGGGCGCGCAGGCCTCCGCGTAACGTTGGCCCACGATCTCCGGCCAGCGGGTGACGACCGCCGACTGGACGAAGCCGAAGCGGCGGAAGGCGACGCCGCCGACCTCGCCCACCAGATCGGCCACCGCGCGCGCCCCGCGCCCGCGCGGCCGCTCGCCCGCCTTCGCGCGCCGGGTGGAGGGAGTGCTTGCCTTCGCCATGCGACCGCCCCCATGCCAGAGCCGATGGCGCGCGTCGAGAATGTTGCGGGGAAGTCGGCCGTTCCTTCCCTCCCCTGTCGGGAGAGGGGCTTTCCGCCCGCTCCAGGTCGCACTCATCCGTCGTTGCGAGCGCAGCGAAGCAATCCAGCGGCGTCATCCTGGATTGCTTCGCTGCGCTCGCAACGACGACTCACCTTATACGCAAACCGGCATTGGTCGTGATCCGCCGACCCCCTGACGACTCCTCCATCGCCACCCCGCTGCTCGCCTGGTACGACGCCCAAGCCCGCGCGCTGCCCTGGCGCGTGCCGCCGGGCGGGGCGGTGCCGCCCGAGGGTCGACAGGCCCACGCCTACGCCGTGTGGCTGTCGGAGGTGATGAGCCAGCAGACGACTTTGGCCGCCATGACCCCCTATTGGCGGCGCTTCACCGGGCGCTGGCCGACGGTCGAGGCGCTGGCGGCGGCCGACGAGGGCGAGGTCATGGCCGCCTGGGCGGGCCTCGGCTACTACGCCCGCGCCCGCAACCTCCACGCCTGCGCCAGGGCGGTGGCGGCGGACGGCGGGCGCTTCCCTGCGACCGCCGCCGGGCTGAAGGCGCTGCCGGGGATCGGCGACTACACGGCGGCCGCGATCGCCGCGATCGCATTCGGAGAGCCGGTCGCGGCGGTGGACGGCAATGCCGAGCGCGTCGCGGCGCGCGTCACGGCCGACGCGACGCCGCTGCCCGCCGCTCGGCCCGCCTTGCGCCGCATGGTGGCGGGGTGGGTTCCGCGTGACCGGCCGGGCGACTTCGCGCAGGCGCTGATGGACCTGGGTGCCACCGTCTGCACGCCGCGCGCGCCCCGCTGCCTGCTCTGCCCGCTCGCCGATCCCTGCCGCGCGCGGGCCGAGGGCGAGCCGGAGCGCTACCCCGTCAAGACCCCGCGCCGGGAGCGCCCGCGCCGCACCGGCACAGCCTGGTGGGTGGAGCGCCACGGCCGGGTCGCGCTGGTGCGGCGCGCGGCGACACGGATGCTGGGCGGCACGCTGGCGCTGCCGTCGACCGGCTGGGACGGACGCGCCACCGACTGGCCGGAGGCGCCCGCCGGCACCCCGCTCGGCACCGTCGCCCACGGCTTCAGCCACTTCACGCTCGATCTCGCCGTCGTGCGCGTGGCCGCTGGACAGACGCCGACGGTGTGGGAATGGTGGCCGCTCGACCGGCTGGACGGGGCGGGGCTGGCCTCGTTGTTCGTTCAGGCCGCCGCAATCGCCCGTGCCCATGAGGACGCCCCATGCTGACCGACACGCTCTCCCGCCGCCGCTTCCTCGCGCTCGCCGGAGGGGCGGGCGCGGCGCTGGCGCTGCCCGCCGCCGCCGTCCGGGCGCGCGGCGCCGAGGCGCTGCCGACGGCGCACGCGCTGATCGCCAGGCGCGTCGCGGCGGGCCGGATGGCGGGCGGGCTGGCGGCGCTCGGCCGGGGCGACGGGCCGCTGGTCACCGCGGCGGCCGGCGGGCTGATGCGCGGCGGCCTGGTGGAGCCCGACGCGGGCACGCTGTGGCGGCTCTATTCGATGACCAAGCCGGTCACCGGCATGGCGGTGATGCAGCTGATCGAGGACGGCCGGCTGGCGCTCGACCAGCCGATCGCCGAGCTGATGCCCGAATGGGCCGATCCGCGCGTCCAGCTGAGCGCCGACACGCTCGACGCGCGGCCCGCCAGGGGGCCGATCACGGTGCGCCACCTGCTCACCCACACCGCCGGTCTGGGCTATGTCATCGTGACCAAGGGACCGCTGCTCGCCGAGTACGTCCGGCTGGGCCTCAATCCGGGCGCGGTCAGCCGGATGGCGATCCCGGGCGTGCCGAACGTGCCCAACGCGCCCAGCCTGGAGGCGTTCTCCCAGCGGCTGGCGACGCTGCCGCTGATCGCGGAGCCGGGCGCGCGGTGGAGCTATTCGGTCGCCTACGACCTGCTCGGCCGGGTGATCGAGGTGGCGAGCGGCCGGCCCTTCGACCTGGTCCTGCGCGAGCGGCTGTTCGAGCCGCTGGGCATGGACGAGACCTACTTCCAGGTGCCGCGCGACAAGACCGACCGGCTGGCGACCAGCTACGCCGCGCTGGGCGGCCTGCTGATCCCGGTCGATCCCGGCGCCAACAGCGTGTTCACCGACAAGCCCGCCTTTCCCTATGGCGGCGCGGGACTGGTCGGCACGGCGGCGGACTACGACCGCTTCCTGCGGATGCTGCTGGGCGGGGGCGCGCTGGACGGCGAGCGGGTGCTGACCAAGGCGACGGCGGATCTGGCCCTGTCCAACCTGCTGCCGGAGGGCGCGGACACCAGGGGCACCTTCGTCGCCGGGCAGGGCTTCGGCGCCGGCGGCCGGGTGGTGCTGACGCCGGAGCCCGGCGGCCCGTCCAAGGGCAGCTTCGGCTGGGCGGGGGCGGCCGGGACGATCGGCGGCATCGACCGCGCGCGCGGCCTCAGGCTCGGCGGCTACACCCAGGTGCTGCCGGCCGAGGCGGCGGACTTCCAGGGTCCGGTCACCCGCGCGCTGATCGCCGACAGCGGAGTCGCGGTCCCGCCGGCCGAGGGCGCGCCCGCTGCCTGACGCGGGACTGGCGCCGCCGTTCTTCACCGGCGGCCCGCTCGACCGGGCGGACGCGGTGCGCTCCGATCCGGCGGCGGTGGCGGCGCTCCTGGCGCACCCGGACAGCCGCGCGCTGACGATGCGCGGGCTGGAGCCGGCGCTCGAAGGCGGCGCGCTCGGCTGGCGGCGGATCGGAGCGGGCGAGCACCTGCTGCTCGGACTGGCCGACGGCGCCGCGCGCTTCGTGGCGGTGCCCGACGACCTCGACGCCCGGTCGCCGGCCGGCCCGGCGGACTGGCGCGCGCTGGCCGAGCTGTCGCCCGCCGACGCGGCGATCTGGGGCGCGGCGCGCTCGCTCCTCGCCTGGCACGCCCGCCACCGCTTCTGCTCGGTGTGCGGCGCCGCCAGCGCGCTGGCCAAGGCGGGCTGGGCGCGCGCGTGCCCGGCCTGCGGCTCCGAGCACTTCCCGCGCGTCGATCCCGTCGTCATCATGCTCGCGGTCCACGGCGACACGGCGCTGCTCGGCCGCCAGCCGCGCTTTCCGCCGCGCCGCTACTCCGCGCTCGCGGGCTTCGTGGAGCCCGGCGAATCGCTGGAGGAGGCGGTGCGGCGCGAGGTGATGGAGGAGGCGGGCATACCCGTGGCCGAGGTCGTCTACCTCGCCAGCCAGCCCTGGCCGTTCCCGTCCTCGCTGATGGTCGCCTGCCTGGCGCGCGCCACCGGCACCGCCATCGCGCTGGACGAGCGCGAGCTGGACGACGCGCGCTGGTTCTCGCGCGCCGAGGTGGCCGCCGCGCTGGCCGGCGAGCCCGACGCCCCCTTCCTGGCGCCCCCGCCCTTCGCCATCGCACACACGCTGTTGGCGGCGTGGCTGGACACCGCCCCGCTTGCCGCTCCGGAGCCGACGGACTAGGGGAACGCGTTGAAAAGGCGGCCGCGCGCCGCCCTGCCACCGACGAGGACCAGATGGGCGACAAGTTCAACACGATCGCGGGCTGGGTGCTCGCCGCCGGCATCGTGGCGCTCGGCTCGACGATCGCGGCCGGCAAGTACTTCAACGACGAGCCGCCCGAGACGCCGGGCTATCCCATCGCCGGCGTGGTCGAGGAGGGCGCGGGCGGCGCGGCCGCCGACGCCGGCCCTCCGTTCGAGACGCTGCTGGCCTCCGCCGACCCGGCCAAGGGCGCCGAGGTGTTCAAGAAATGCACCGCGTGCCACACCATCGCCAAGGGCGGCCCGGACGGCACCGGTCCCAATCTGTGGAACGTGGTCGGCGAGAATCACGGGCACGAGGCGGGCTTCGCCTACTCCGCCGCGCTCAAGGGCGTCCCGGGTCCGTGGACCTTCGACGCGCTCAACGAGTGGCTGACCTCCCCGCGCAAATACGCGCCGGGCACCAAGATGACCTTCGCCGGCCTGTCGAAGACGGAGGATCGGGCCAACGTGATCGCCTATCTCAACCAGAACAACGACAGCCCCAAGCCGCTGCCGGCGGCGCCGGCCCCGGGCGCGGCGACGCCGGCGGCCGGGGCCGACAACGCCGCCGCCCCGGCCGAGACGAACGGCGCGGTCAAGGTGGACCCATCCGCCAACCCGGTCGATCCGACCCAGGTGAATGCGGCCGTGCCGAAGGAAAAGCAGTAGCGTCCTGAAGCCCTCTCCCCTTCAGGGGAGAGGGTTGGAAGAGGGGAACGGCACGGCGACCGGGTGCGCGCTCTCCAAAGATCGTGCCCCTCTCCCTCGCCGCTTCGCGGCTCTCCCTCTCCCCTGAAGGGGAGAGGGATGGGTGCCCCTACTCCCGATAGAACGCCAGCGTCTGCCCCCAGGCGTCGGCCGCCGTCTCGACGAAGCGGAACAGGCCCATGTCGGCCTCGCTGACCGTGCCCTCCGCCACCAGCGCGTCGAAGTCGATCACCCGGTCCCAGAACTCGCGCCCGAACAGGAAGATCGGGATCGGCTGCATCTTGCCGGTCTGGATCAGGGTCAGCAGCTCGAAGGTCTCGTCCATCGTCCCGAACCCGCCGGGGAACACCGCGACCGCCCGCGCGCGCAGCAGGAAGTGCATCTTCCTGAGCGCGAAATAGTGGAACTGGAAGGACAGGTCGGGGGTGACGAAGCGGTTGGGCGCCTGTTCGTGGGGCAGCACGATGTTCAGCCCGATCGACTCGCGCCCGGCATCCCGCGCGCCGCGATTGGCCGCCTCCATGATCGACGGGCCGCCGCCGGTGCAGACCACGAACTGCCGCCCGTGCTCGTCGTCGCGGCCGGCGGAGCTGGCGAGCCGGCCGAGCTCGCGCGCCTCGGCGTAGTATTTCGCCTTGGCCGCCAGCGACTGCGCCACCGGGCTCGGCTCCTGCCCCTCCGGCGGGTTCAGCATCCCCTCCGCCTCCTCGGGCGAGGGGATGCGGGCCGAACCGTAGACCACGAAGGTCGAGGCCACCCCCGCCTCCGTCATCAACAGCTCGGGCTTCAGCAGTTCGAGCTGGAAGCGGACGGGGCGCAGATCCTCGCGCAGCAGGAACTCGGTGTCCTGGAAGGCGAGGCGATAGGCGTCGGACTCGGTCTGCGGGGTGGAGAGGCCCGCGCGCGCGGCGGCGGCGTCCTCCCCCGCGCGGGGAAAGCGGCGGTGGGGGATGTCCCCGGTGGGCGGGGACGTCTGGGGTGCGTCGGTCATCCGCGGCGCGCTAGACGCTCGGTCGCGTCACCTCAACGACAGAAGCGACGCTCACCGGCAGAAATGGCCGGGCGCCATGTCGAGGTGCAGGTGGTCGGCGTGCGCCGCGTTGTAGTCGGGCGACAGCACCGTGCCGAAGCGGCGGCAGGCGGAGTCGTGGATCAGGCGCAGGAAGCGGCGGGCGTCGTCGGCGCCGTTCCAGTCGTCCCTCACCGTCACCCGCCGGCCGTCGTCGAGCACGAAGGCGGCCACGTCGACAGCGTTGGCGCGCCCATGCTCCGACAGGCGGTCGGACCCCGCCACCGCCCGGCAGCTGTAGGTGCCGAAGCTCTCGATCTTCGCGACCGGCCGGCCGAAGGCGATGGTCGCGGCGGGCTGCACGGCATAGCGCGTCCAGGCGGCGAACGCGCCCGCCAGCGGGCAGGTGAGCGCGCCCAGGTTGGTCACGGGCGTGCCGATGTCGAGGAGCTTGACCGTGCCCGACAGCCCGCACCCGCCGCCGAAGGAGCGGTCGGGCAGCGCCTCGAACCGGACGCCGGCGGTCACCAGCGTGCCGAGGCACTGCTGCGTGGCCGGGGACGGACGCGGAGCCGCCGGACGCGACACCGGCCCAGGAGCCGGCCGCTCCACCGCCCGCTCGCGCGCGCAGGACGCGAGCAGCAGGGGAACCAGGAGCAGCGGGGCGAGGCGCATGGGGGGGGGCTGTAGAGCGACGATGGTTAACGGGACCTTCCCGGTCTCCGCACCCCCGTGCTCCCGCTGGAAAGCCCTCTCCCCTGAAGGGGAGAGGGCTGAAGGCGCGGTTGAGGGATGCGCGGCCTGTCCCTACAGCGCGCTCCCATGCCCAGCCCGACCCCCGCCAAGCTCAACGTCCGCCCCGCCACGCCCAAGGATGTGGCGGAGATCCTCGCGCTCATCGGTGAAGTCTATGTCGGGGTCGACAACTACACGCCCGGCATGATCCGCGGCCAGATCAACAACTTTCCCGAAGGGCAGTTCGTCGCCGTCTGGGAGGGCAAGGTCGTGGGCTATTGCGCGTCGAGCCGCATCGACGAGGCGGTGGCGCTCAAGCCCCACGATTGGGAGACGATCAGCGGCAACGGCTTCGGATCGCGTCACGATCCGACCGGCGACTGGCTCTACGGCATCGAGATGGTGGTCGCCGCCAGCCAGCGCGGCCTCAGGATCGGCAAAAGGCTCTACGAGGCCAGGCGCGCATTGGCCGAAAAGCTGGAGCTGAAGGGCATCGTCTTCGGCGGCCGTCTGCCCGGCTATGCCAAGGCCAGAAAGGCGAAGAAGGCCGCCGATCCGGCCGACTATCTCGACCAGGTCCGCGCCGGCAAGCTGCGCGACCCGGTGATCAACTTCCAGCTTCAGAACGGCTTCGAGCCGCTGGGAGTGCTCGACCGCTATCTGCCCGAAGACAAGCCGTCGGCGGGCCGCGCGATCCACATGGTCTGGCGCAACCCCTATGTGGACCCGGACGAGGACCGGCGCTTCAAGGTGCCGCGCGGGGTGGACGGGGTCCGTCTTGCCACAGTCCAGCTGCAGGCGCGCGCGGTCGCCGACTTCGACGAGTTCCTGAAGCACATCGAGTATTTCGTCGATGTGGCGTCGGACTACGAGTCCGACTTCGTGGTCTTCCCGGAGCTGTTCACATTGTCGCTGTTGTCCTTTGAAAAGGACAATCTGACGCCGATGCAGGCGATCGACCGGCTGACCGAGCACACCGAGCCGCTCGTGGATGCGCTCTCCACCATGGCGCTGGCCTACAACGTCAACATCGTCGGCGGCAGCCACCCCACCCGCACCGGGGACGGCGAGATCCAGAACATCGCCTATGTCTGCCTGCGCGACGGCTCGGTCCACGCGCAGGAGAAGATCCACCCGACGCCCAACGAGGCCTATTGGTGGCGCATCCAGGGCGGCGACGAGGTGTCGGTGATCCAGACCGACTGCGGCCCGATCGGCGTGCTCATCTGCTACGACAGCGAGTTCCCGGAGCTCGCGAGGCGCCTGGTGGACGAGGGTGCCAAGATCATCTTCACGCCCTTCTGCACCGACACCCGCCAGGGCTATATGCGCGTGCGCTATTGCTGCCAGGCGCGCGCGATCGAGAACCAGTGCTTCGTGGTGATGAGCGGCAATGTCGGCAACCTGCCGGGCGTGGACAACATGGACATCCAGTACGCGCAGTCGTGCATCATCACGCCGTGCGACTTCCCCTTCGCGCGCGACGGCGTGGCGGCCGAGGCGAGCGAGAACATCGAGGCGCTGACGATCGCCGACGTCAACCTGTCCGACCTCGTCTGGGCGCGCGCCGAGGGCACGGTGCAGAACCTGAACGACCGCCGCTTCGACCTCTACCGCATCGACTGGAGCCGTTCGCCCCGCCCCGAAGGCAAGAGCGCGCCGCACCATCCGCCCAACACCTCGCGGACGCCGGGTGGTGGGTGAGGCGAGACGGGTTCTTCAACCACAACCGCTCAGGCTGAGCCTGTCGAAGCCCGGGTGGGTTCAGGCGTCCTGTCTGCGGAGCGGAGGAGAGAGGCTTCGACAGGCTCAGCCTGAGCGGATTTGGGGAACCGTCCTGTCATGACCCCGCGCACCCTGCTGGCCACAGCCCGCATTCCCGGCGGGGGCGAGCTGCGCCTCGTCGAGCGCGGCGGCGACCACATGATCCTGCTCGACCGCAACGAGCTGATGACCACGCGCATGAGCGGGTCGGAGGCGGCGCTGGCCACGCTGACGCTCGACCGGCTGGCCGCGCCCGCCCCGCGCCTGCTGATCGGCGGCTACGGCCTGGGCTTCACGCTGCGCGCGGCGCTCGCGAAGCTCGGACCAGAGGCGCGGGTGCGGGTGGTGGAGCTGGTGCCGGAGGTCCTCGATTGGGCACGGGGGCCGATGGCGGCGCTGACCGCCGGGTGCCTGGACGATCCGCGCGTGCGCGTGGCCATCGGCGATGTGGCGGACTCGATCGCCGGCGAGGCGGGGACGCTCGACGCCATCCTGCTCGACGTGGACAACGGCCCGGACGGTATCGTGCGGCGGGGCAATGACCGGCTCTATTCGGCGCGGGGGCTGGCGGTGGCGAAGGCGGCGCTGAGGCCGGCCGGCGTGCTGGCGGTGTGGAGCGCCGCGCCCGACCCCCGCTTCGCGCGGCGCCTGCGCGACGCCGGCTTCGCGGTGGAGGAGGTGGCGGTGCGCGCGCGGGCCAACGGCAAGGGGCCGCGGCACGTGATCTGGTTCGCGCGGCGGGGCTGAGCGCATCCTTCTGCGGCGAAGCGCGCCGGGGGGCGGGATCGGGAGTGGTGCGGCCAAGAAGACTCGAACTTCCACGGGCTTTCGCCCACAACGACCTCAACGTTGCGCGTCTACCAATTCCGCCATGGCCGCACGGCAGGTGCGCGCGCTAGCAGAGCGGGTGGCACGGGGCAACGGGGCGCGGCGGGGAGCGTCTCCGCCTTGAACCGGCTTTGCATCTGGAGCTGGCCCGGCAAGCCCCTCCCCTGAAGGGGAGGAAGGAGCGAAGCCGCCCTCAGCGCCCCGCCGCGTCGAACGACAGGAAGACGTCGGTGATCTTGTCGGTGGCCCCGGCCTGGGCGTTGTTGTAGGGGATCGTCTCGCCCGGTCCGATGCGGCCCCGGGGCGGCGGGAAGGTCCAGCTGTAGATCACTCGCCCGTTGGCGTCGACGCCCTCCGCCAGGATCGGGGGGATCGCCTGCTCGGCGTCCGACACGTTGCGGATGTTGCCGCTGATCATCAGGATGTTGCGCGCGTCGCCGATGCGCTGGTGGTCCGTCACGCCGGTGATCAGCAGCGGGCTCTCGCCGGTCGCGGGCAGCCCCAGCGCGGCCGCGATCGGCGCGCGCCCGACCCACCAGGCGGCGGCCCCCAGGGCGAGCAGCAGCGCCGCCAGCCCGCCCGCGATCCAGCTCCAGGTGCGCAGCGGGTTGCGGCGGCGGGCAAAGGGCGGGCGGTGGTCCATGACGCCGGCGCGCTCCGGCGGGGCGGGCGCCGGCCGGTTGCTCATCGGCCGTGGCTCGCGCGGGGCGATCGACGGCGGCACCGGCGGCAGGGATCGGGCGGGGGGAGGGGCGGCGACACGCGCGGCGGGCGCCGCCCCTCCCCCCGCCCCGGCCTCCGCCGGATCCTGGTGCCAGCTGTGGCGGCAGTTGGCGCAGCGCACCTGGCGTCCCGTGGGCGGGATCGCGGTGTCGGGCACCAGATAGCGCATGGCGCAGGCGGGACAGGTGAGGATCATGGGCGGCGGCGGGCGCTTCGCTGGCTCGAGGGATCGCGCGCCCTCAAAGCACGCGCGGGCCGGGGCTGGCAAGGGCGCGCTCCCGCACGCCGCGCGGGCCGGACGCTTGGCGGCGGGCGGCGGCCTGTGCCATGACGACCCTCATGGCCTCCCGGTCCACCGCCCCCGCCCCCCTCCACGCCCGCGCGTGAGCGGCACCGTCCAGTTCGAGGGCGTGGGCCTGCGCTACGGCATGGGGGCGGAGGTGCTGTCCGACATCTCCTTCTCGCTCGGCCCCGGCTCCTTCTCGTTCCTGACCGGCGCGTCGGGGGCGGGCAAGACCTCGCTCCTGAAGCTGCTCTACCTCGCCCACCTGCCGTCCCGCGGCGCGATCCGGCTGTTCGGCGACGACGTGGTGGCGATGGCGCGCGAGCGGCTGCCGGAGTACCGGCGGCGGATCGGCGTGGTGTTCCAGGACTTCCGCCTGCTCCCCCACCTGTCGGTGCGCGACAACGTGGCGCTGCCCTTGCGCGTCGCCGGGCTGGACGGCGAGGCGGTGGACCGGCCGGTGGACGAGCTGATCGGCTGGGTCGGCCTGGGGGACCGCGCCGACGCGCGGCCCGCCACCTTGTCGGGCGGCGAGCAGCAGCGCGCGGCGATCGCGCGGGCCGTGATCGGCAAGCCGCGCATCCTGGTCGCCGACGAGCCCACCGGCAACGTCGATCCCGACATGGCCGGCCGCCTGCTCCACCTGTTCGAGATGCTCAACCGGCTGGGCACGACGATCGTGGTGGCGACCCACGACATCCACCTGCTGAACCGCGTGCCGGGCGCGCAGATGATGCGCCTGGTGGACGGCCGCCTGTCCGACCCCACCGGCCAGCTGCGCCACCCGCTGCCCGCGCGGTCCCGGACGTGAGCGCGCCGCGCGCGCTGCCGCCCGGCGGCGTCGAGCGGCTGCTGAGCGGCAGCCGGCTGTCGACCACCATGCCGTGGATCCTGGGCGTCATGCTGGCGCTCGCCACGCTGGCCACCGGCGCGGCGCTGTCCGGCGCGCTCGCCGCCCTGTCGCTGCGCGACGCCTTGAGCGAGCGGCTGACGGTGCAGGTGGTGGAGGGCGATCCGGCGCGCCGGTCCGCCGTCGCGGTGCGCGCGCTGGCGCTGCTGCAGGGCGACCGGCGGGTGGCGCGCGCCGAGCTGGTGCCCGATGCGCGAGTGCGCGAGCTGATCGCCCCCTACCTCGGCACCGAGGAGCTCGATCCCGAGCTGCCCGTGCCCGCGCTGATCGACGTGACGCTCGCCGCCGGGGGGCGCGTCGCCGCGGAGCGCGCCGCCGGACGCCTGGCCGGCCGGCTCGCCGCGCTCTCCGGCGCGGTGCGGGTCGACCGCAGCGTCGAATGGGCGCGGCCGGTCAGCCGCTTCCTGACGCTGTCGGCGGGCCTGGCGCTCACCGTGCTGCTGCTGGCGGTCGCGGCGACCACCGCGGCGGTGGTGCTCGCCGCGCGCGCCGCGCTCGACGCGCACGGCTCCACCATCGCCACGCTGCACCTGCTGGGCGCGACCGACGCGCAGGTCTCGCGCCTGTTCGAGCGGCGCGTGGCGCGCGACGGGCTGGCGGGCGTCGCGGTCGGCTACGCGCTCGGCCTGGCGCTGTTCGCGCTGGCGGCCGACCGCACCGCGCGGCTGGCGGATGGCTTCAGCGTCGCCGGGGCCGGGGGCGACGGCGCGGGGGTGGCGGGCGTGCCGACCCGCTGGCTGGTCGCGGCCGCCACCGCGCTGGTGCCGCTGGGCGCGATGGCGCTCACCCGCCTGTCGACCCGCTGGACGGTGCTGGCGGCGCTGAGGGCGATGCGGTGATCTGGCGCGCGCTGTCGGTGCCGCTGCTCGTCTGGCTGCTGGGCTTCGCGGTGTTCGCGGTGACGCTGCCCGGCCCGCAGACGACCGACGTGCCGGGCGAGGCGGCGATCGTCTTCACCGGCGGTCCCAAGCGCATCCCGCGCGGGCTGGACGAGCTCGGGCGCGGCGAGGTCGCGCGCCTGTTCGTCTCCGGCGTCGCGCGCGAGGTGCGGCCGCGCGAACTGGCGGCGGAGTACGGCGTGTCCGAACGCCTGTTCGCCTGCTGCGTCGAGCTGGGGCACGAGGCCGGGGACACGCGCGGCAACGCGGTGGAGGCGGCCGCCTGGCTCGCCCGGCGCCGCGTCGCCCGCGCGCGGCTGATCACCACCGACTGGCACATGCCGCGCGCCGCCTTCGAGCTGAGGCGCGAGGTCGGCCGCGGCGTGCGCGTGCGGGTCGACGCGGTGCCCAGCGAACCCTCGCTGTGGTCGCTGTGGACGGAGTACAACAAATACGCGCTGCGCCGGATCGCGGTGCTGGTGGAGGACGGCGCTGCGCTCGTCCGCTGACCTCGTCGCCTTTGCGCGCTCCTGCCTGTTCGCGGCGGTGTTCTATCCGGGATCGGTGCCGATCGTGCTCGCGGCGGCGGCGGTGGCGCCGGTGTCGGAGCGCGGATTGGCCATCATGGCGCGGGTGTGGAGCCGCTTCCACGCCGGCTGCGCGCGCCGGCTGCTGGGCATCGCCACGCGCATCGAGGGCGAGTGGCCGTCCGGCCCGGTGCTCGTCGTCCTGAAGCACGAGGCGATGTGGGAAACGATCGAGCTGCCCCGCCTGTTCGACCGCCCGCTGATCTTCGCCAAGGCGGAGCTGCGCCGCGTGCCCGTCTGGGGCTGGCTGGGCGAACGCTACGCCCTGGTGATGATCGACCGCGAGGGCGGGGCGGCCACGCTGCGCGCGATGAAGGCGCTGGCGGCGCGCGCGGTGACGGAGGACCGCACGCTGGTGCTGCTGCCGGAGGGCACCCGCGTGCCGCATGGAGAAAGCCCGCCGCTGAAATCGGGCTTCGCGGGTCTCTACACGCTGCTGCGCCTGCCGGTGGTGCCGATCGCGGTGGACAGCGGCCGGCTGAGCCCCAAGGGCAGCTTCGTCAAGCGGCCGGGCACCATCACCTTCCGGGTGGGCGAGACGATCCCGCCGGGCCTGCCCCGCGCGGAGGCGGAACGCCGCGCGCACGCGGCCATCAACGCGCTGAACGGGTGAGGGGGGACGCGGCGCGCGCGGGCGGTCCAGGCCGGATGACATTGGATGTGACCAGCCCCGTCTTTGCGAGCGAAGCGAAGCAATCCAGACCGGCGCAAGCATCCTGGATCGCCGGTAGTGTCTCAGTTTGAATATGGCGGTTGGATCAGGTGCACTGGAGAGGGCGAAGCAAGCGACGCATGAACACCGTCCCTTCCACGGGAGTCGCGTAGTAGGGTTGCATCGTCACGAAGCCGAGCTTCTGATAAAGCGCTTGAGCCCCCGCCATCGAGGGAAGAGTATCGAGCCTCATTTCACAATAACCAATTCGCTCGGCCACGCTCACGAGAACCTCAACCAACGCCCGTCCGAGGCCTGATCCGCGACTCTCTGCGGAGACATAGAGGCGCTTCATCTCGCAGCAGCCCTCGGGTTCAATCGAACGTAAGCCCACGCAACCGAGCACCTTGTCAGCGTCACGAGCTAGCAGCAATTCACCCCTCGGCGGCCCATAGCGGCCCGGCATAGCGTCCATCTCTGTCTCGAAGTTTTGGTAGGCGAGATCTACGTCGAGAGAAGCCGCATAGGCTCGCAACAGTTCGATCGTGGCGGCCAGATCGGCGTCTGTCCTGACGGGAGTCACGCGATAAATACGATGCTCGTCCATGGTGGCTAGCTCATTCTCCGTTCTCTAGGGCGGCCAGAGCCGGCAGAAGCCCGGGCAAGCCAACCAGAGCGATCAGCCGATACATATCAAACTGAGTCACTACTGGATTGCCGCGTCGCTCCGCTCCTCGCAATGACGAATTGCCGTGACGTCATCCCGCTTGGTCGCGGCGGCGAGACGGGCTCCCCTACACCGCCCCCGCGATGACATCCGCCACCCGGGCCATCGCCGCCGCCTCGCCGATCGTGATGCGGAGCGCGTGGGCGAGGCCCTGGTTCGGCAGCCAGCGGACGATCACGCCGGCCTCCATCAGCAGGCCGTAGGCGCGCTCGGCCGACAGGGCGCCCTCGAACAGCACCAGCAGGAAGTTGGCCCGGCTCGGCACCACCCGCACCCCGGCATTTCCGAGCGCGCGCATCCGCTCGGCGAAGCGGGCGCGCTCGCGCTCGTTGTGGGCGCGCGAACTCTCCACAAACGCGCGGTCGGCCACCGCCGCCGCCGCCGCCGCCTGCCCGCTCGCGGTGACGTTGAACGGACCCCGGATGCGGTTCAGCGCGTCGACCACCGGGGCGGGGCCGGTCGCCCAGCCGACCCGCTCGCCCGCCAGGCCGTGGATCTTCGAGAAGGTGCGCGTGACGAGCACGTTGGGCGCCCACCCCGCCAGCGCCAGCGCGCCGTCGTCCTCGGCGGGCGGCACATACTCCGCATAGGCGCCGTCCAGCACCAGCAGCACCTCGTCGGGCACGCCCGCGTGCAGCCGCGCGATCTCGGCGGCGGGGAGGAAGGTGCCGGTCGGGTTGTTCGGATTGGCGACGAACACCACCCGCGTGGCCGGCGTGATCGCGGCGATCAGGCCGTCGACGTCGGTGCCGTAGTCGAGGTCGGGCACCTCCACCGGCGTCGCCCCGGTCCGCCGGATGGCGATCGGATAGACGGAAAAGCCGTAGCGCATGTGCAGCGCCTCGTCGCCCGGCCCGCAATAGGCGCTCGCGGCCAGCGTCAGCAGGTCGTCCGACCCCGTGCCGCACACGATCCGTTCCGCATGCGGCCCGTGCGCGTCCGCGATCGCCTGCCGCAGCGCGCGCGCGTCGGGATCGGGATAGGGGGCCGCGCTCCCGTCCCGCGCCGCCAGCGCCGCGCGCGCCGCCGGGGCGGTGCCGAGCGGGTTCTCGTTCGCCGACAGCTTGACCAGCGGCCGCCCGTCCGCGCCCGCCGACTTGCCGGGGACGTAGGCGTGGATCGCCTCGATCCAGGGCTTGGGCGCAGGTCCGGACATGAGCGCCTTATACGAGGCTACACCCCTCCCTTCCAGGGAGGGGCTGGGGGTGGGTGGCGAGCGCCAGCGAGCCTCTCTCCGCCAAAGCCGCTCGGCTTCGCCTCGCACCCACCCCTTTATCCCCTCCCTGGAAGGGAGGGGAGGCAGCCCGATTGACAACACCGCGGCCCGTCCGCACCCGGCCCTACCTATGAACGACGCGCGCCTTGGCCTCGACCGCCGGGTCACACTGCCCGGCCCCTTGGTGCTGGACGGCGGCGGCACGCTGTCGCCCCTCACCATCGCCTATGAGACCTACGGCACTCCCGACAGCGATCGCTCCAACGCCATCCTGGTCTGCCATGCGCTCACCGGCGACCAGCACGCCGCCCATCCGAACCCTCGCACCGGCAAGCCAGGCTGGTGGCAGCGCATGATCGGACCCGGCCGACCGATCGACACCGATCGCCATCTGGTGGTGTGCGCCAACGTGATCGGCGGCTGCTCCGGCTCCACCGGCCCGTCGAGCGAGCGGCCGGACGGCACCCTCTGGGGCATGGACCTGCCGGTGCTGACGATCCCCGACATGGCGCGCACCCACCTGGCGCTGCTCGACCATCTCGAGGTCGCCCGGCTGCACGCGGTGGTCGGCGGGTCGATGGGCGGGATGCAGGCGCTGGCGCTCGCGTCGGCCGCGCCGGAGCGCACCGCCGCGTGCGTCTGCGTGGCGTCTGCCGCGCGCCACTCGGCCCAGAACATCGCCTTCCACGAGGTCGGGCGGCAGGCGATCATGGCCGATCCGAACTGGCGGGGCGGCCGCTACGACCCCGCCGACCCGCCCGCCAAGGGGCTGGCCGTCGCCCGCATGGCCGCGCACATCACCTACCTGTCGGAGGGCGGGCTGACCGAGAAGTTCGGCCGCCGCCTGCAGGACCGCGACGCCGCCGGCTTCGGCTTCGACGCCGATTTCCAGGTCGAAAGCTACCTGCGCCATCAGGGGCTGGCCTTCACCGGCCGCTTCGACGCCAACAGCTATCTCGCCATCACCCGCGCGATGGACTATTGGGACCTGGGCGAGGCCCATGGCGGCGTGCTCGCCCGCGCCTTCGATCCGGGCACCCGCTTCTGCGTGGTCAGCTTCGACTCCGACTGGCTCTACCCCACGACCGAATCGCGCGGGATCGTGGCGGCGCTGAACGCGGCCGGCGCGCCGGCGAGCTTCGTCGAGCTGTCGTCCCCCTTCGGCCACGACGCCTTCCTGCTCGACACGCCCGGCCTCGACCGGATCGTGGCGGGGTTCCTGACCGCATGACGGTGTTGCGCCCGGATCTCGCGGTGATCGCGGACGCCATTCCCGGTGGAGCGCGCGTGCTGGATGTCGGCTGCGGGCGGGGCACGCTGATGGCCGCGCTGCGCGACCAGGGCTGCGACGTGCGCGGTCTGGAGATCGACGCCGAGCAGGTGAGCGAGGCCGTGGCGCGCGGGCTGGCGGTGGTGCAGGGCGACGCGGAGGTCGAGCTGGCGGGCTATCCCGCCGACGGCTTCGACGTGGCGGTGCTCAGCCAGACCTTGCAGACCGCGCGCCGCCCCGACCGGCTGGTGACGGCGCTGCTGCGGGTCGCGCCGGCCGTGTTCGTGAGCTTCCCGAACTTCGCCCATTGGCGGGTGCGCGCCTCGCTTGGGCTGGGCGGGCGGATGCCGGTGACCCGCGTGCTGCCGGACAGCTGGTACGCCACGCCCAACATCCACCACCTCACGATCGACGATTTCCGCGCCTTCTGCCGGGCCGAGGGGCTGGCGGTGGCGCGGTCCTGGTTCCTGGCCGGCGACCGCCCGCGCCCGGCCCGCGCCGCCAATCTGCTGGCCGACCACGCGGTCTTCGAGTTGCGCCGCGCGACTTGAGGGGGGCTGATCCTCCCCTCCCTTCCAGGGAGGGGATCGAGGGGTGGGTGGCGAAGGCGAAGCCGAGCCTGTTCGACCAAGAAGGGCTCGCCTTTGGCTCGCACCCACCCCCAACCCCTCCCTTTCAGGGAGGGGAGAGCTGTCAACTCGGCGTCACCACCAGCCGGTACTCCGCGCTCTCCCCCGCCGGCAGCATCCGCCCGCCCGGCTTGTCGCTCATCTCGCCCGCGAACCCGGCCGGATCGGCGTGACCGACCCACGGCTCGATGCACACGAAGCCCGCGCCCGGCTGCGTCCAGATCGCGAGCGTGTCGCTGTCAGGGAACGCCACCGTCAGGCTCGCCCCGCTGTCGTAGCGCACCGAGCGGCCGCGCACCGGCGACCAGACGAGCGCGTCCTGCTCGAACAGGGCGTCGCGCAGGGTCAGCCCCCGGCCGTCGAGCGGGCTCGGCCGCCGCTCGGGCGCGATCAGGCCGTCGGGCCGGATCACGAGCAGCTCGCCGGGTTCGTCGTCGGCGAACATGATGGTGGAGGCGTCCCGCTCGCCGCCCGGCTGCGGCCAGGCGAAGGCGGGGTGGAAGCCGAAGGAGTGGGGCATCGGCCGGTCGCCGGTGTTGGTGACGGTCGCGGTCGTCTCCAGCCGGTCGGAGAGCGCGTGGACCACGTCGAGCGTCCAGTCGAACGGATAGTGAGCGCGGGTGTCGGCGGACGAGGCAAGGCGGAAGTGCGCGGCGGCGGCGCTCGCCTCGACCAGCGCGAACTCGGCATGGCGGGCGAGGCCGTGCTTGGGCATGGGATAGGCGCGCCCGTCCACCCGCACCGTGTCGTCCGCCACCCGGCCGATGACCGGGAACAGGATGGGCGCATGGCCCTGCCAGTGATCCGGCGCGGCCGGCGTCATCCGCTCCTCGCCGTCAAGGGTGAGGGAACGCAGCTCCGCGCCGGTGGGGGCGATGGCGGCGGTGAGGGGGCCGTGGGAGAGGTGGATGAGGTCGGTCATCGTAGCCCTCTCCCCTTCAGGGGAGAGGAAGGAGCCGCGCAGCGGCGGGAGGAGAGGGGAACGCACCGGAGAGCTTCCGCGCCAAGCGGAACCACCCCTCTCCCAACCCTCTCCCCTGAAGGGGAGAGGGCTTGCCCCTGCCCCTCACCCACGCAGCACCGCTCCCACTTTCGCGGCCGCCGCGACGATGCGGTCCGACAGCGCGGTCAGTTCGTCCTCGGTGAAGCTCTTCGCTCCGGGTTGCATCGTCACCTCCACGGCCAGGCTGACCTGTCCCTCGGGAACGCCCGAACCGGCGAAACGGTCGAACACGCGGGCGTCGGTGATGAGCGCCTTGTCTGCGCCCCGCACCGCGCGCACCAGATCGGCGGCAGGACGGTCCTCGGGCACCAAAAAGGCGAAGTCGCGCGTCACCGGCTGGAGTGCCGGCGGGCGGAAGGGCGGGCGGCGACGGTCGCCGGCGCGCGGAACGGGCAGCGCGTCCAGGAACAGCTCGGCGGCGATCACCGGCCCGTCCGTGTCGAACGCCGCCAGCACGGCCGGGTGCAGCTCGCCGAAGCGCGCCAGCACCGTCTTCGGCCCGAGCCTGAGCGTCGCCGAGCGGCCGGGGTGGAAGGCGTCGCCCGCGCGCTCTGTCTCCAGGGCCATCGCCATCAGCCTGTCCACCGGCGCGCCCGCCTCCGCCAGCAGCGCCTCCGCCTCCGCCTTGGCGTCGAAGGCGTCGAACGGCTGGGCCTTGCCGGTGCGCCAGCCGCGCCCGGTGCGCTCGCCGGCCAGCAGCAGCGCCAGCGTGTCGTGCTCGCCCCCTCCCTCTCCGGCGCCAAGATAGCGCCGCCCGATCTCGAACAGCCGCACGGAGGTTGCCCCCCGGTCGCGGTTGCGCTTGGCCGCCGACAGCAGGCCGGGGATCAGCGAGGGCCGCATCGCCACCATCTCCTGGCTGATCGGGTTGGCGAGCCGGTGCGCGGCGCCCCCGAATGGCTCGGCCTCGGCGTCGGACAGGAAGCTCCAGGTGATCGCCTCGGTCAGCCCGCGCGCGGCGGCGGCCCGGCGCAGGCGGCGCTCGATCCGCTGGGCGGGCGTGGCGGTCGGGCGGGCGACGCCGTCCGGGCGCGGCAGCGGCACGGCGGCGACCCGGTCGAGGCCCTCGATCCGCAGCACCTCCTCGACCAGATCGGCCGGTCCTTCCACATCGCGCCGCCAGGAGGGACGTTCCACGTGGAACATTCCGTCGCGCGGCTCGACCGTGAAGCCGAGCGCCGTCAGGATCGCCCGCTGCCGCTCCGGCTCCACCTTGAGACCGCCCAGCCGCTCGCACAGGCCGGGATCGTAGGCGATGGTGCGGCTCAGGTCCGGCGGCGCTCCGGCGCGGGTCGGCGCGCTCGCCTCGCCCCCGCACAGCCGCACCACCAGCTCGGTCGCGATCGCCAGCCCGTCATCCAGGAACGCCGGGTCCACGCCGCGCTCGAACCGGGTGCGCGCATCGGAGGTCAGCCCCAGCGCCTGGCCGGTGCGCGCCACCGCCTCGGGCTCGAAATAGGCGCACTCGATCAGCACGTCGGTGGTGGACGGCTGCGCCCCTGACGCCGCCCCGCCCATGATGCCGGCGATGTCATGGACGTGGAGGTCGTCCGCGATGACGGTCATCGGCGGCCGGAGCGTGTAGGTGCGTCCGTTCAGCGCCTCCACCGTCTCGCCCTCCGCCGCCTCTCGCGCCACCAGCGGCCCGCTGAGCGTCGCGCGGTCATAGACGTGCAGCGGCCGGCCGAGGTCGAGCATGACGTAGTTGGTGACGTCGACGAGCGCGCTGATCGGCTTCTGCCCCACCGACAGCAGCCGCCGGCGCAGCCAGTCGGGCGAGGGGCCGTTGGTCACGCCGGTGACGGCCGTCGCGTAGAAGGCGGGGCAGCCGTCCGTCTCCGTCCGCACCTCCGGTCCCGGGGCGGTCCCGGCGAACTCCGGCACGGTGAGTGGTCTCAACGTCCCCAGCCCCGCCGCCGCCAGGTCGCGGGCGAGGCCGCGAACGCCCATGCAGTCCTGCCGGTTGGGCGTGATCGCCACGTCGATCATCGCCTCGCCCAAGCCCGCCCAGTCGGCGTAGCTCTCGCCCACCGGCGCGTCGCCCGGCAGCTCCAATATGCCGTCGCCCTCCGCGCCCGTGCCCAGCTCGGTGGCCGAGCACATCATGCCGTGGCTCTCCACGCCCCGGATGACGGCGACGCGCAGCTCCAGGCCGTTGGCCGGCACCACCGCGCCGGGTGGGCCGAACACGCCGGTCATGCCCGCGCGCGCGTTGGGCGCGCCGCAGACCACCGCCACCGCTCCGTCGCCCGCATCGACGCAGAGCAGCCGCAGCTTGTCGGCGTTCGGGTGCGGCTCGGCCGTCAGCACGCGCGCGACCTTGAAGGCGGAGAGCGCCTCGCCCGGCCGCTCGATCCCTTCCACCTCATGCCCGATGGCGGTCAGCCGCTCGGCGACCTGTTCCACCGCGGCGTCGAACTCCAGGTGGTCGGCGAGCCAGTCCAAGGTCAACTTCATGCCCCCACTCCCCCGCTGAGCGTGGGCACGTCGAGCGCCGAGACCCCGTAATGCGCCAGCCAGCGCTGGTCGCCGTCGAAATAGGCGCGCAGGTCCTCCATCCCGTATTTCAGCATGGCGAGCCGGTCGATGCCGACCCCGAAGGCGAAGCCCTGCCACTCGTCCGGGTCGAGGTCGCAGGCGGTGAGCACGGCCGGGTGGACCATGCCGGACCCGAGCAGCTCCAGCCAGCCGCCGCCCGGCGCGTTCGGGTCGCCACCGATCACGCGCTGGCCGTGGACCATCGTCCAGGCGACATCGACCTCCGCGGACGGCTCGGTGAAGGGGAAGTAGGAGGGGCGCAGGCGCAGTTCGACGTCGTCACGCTCGAAGAACGCGGCCAGAAAGGTCTGCAGCGTCCATTTCAGGTGGCCCATATGGATGCCCCGGTCGATCACCAGCCCCTCGACCTGGTGGAACATGGGCGTGTGGGTGGCGTCGCTGTCGGAGCGGTAGACGCGGCCCGGCGCGATCACGCGATGGGGCGGCGGTCCACTCATCATCGCGCGGATCTGGACGGGGGAGGTGTGGGTGCGGAGCACACGCGGCTCCGGCCCCTCCTCGTCCAGATAGAAGGTGTCGTGCATCGCGCGCGCGGGATGGGTTTCGGGAATGTTGAGGGCGGAGAAATTGTGCCACTGGCTCTCGATCTCCGGCCCGGCGGCGACGGAGAAGCCCAGATCGGCGAAGATCTCGGCGAGCTCGTCCGTCACTTGGCTGACCGGGTGAATGCGACCGGCGGGCTGGCGATCGGCAGGCAGCGAGAGGTCGATGCGTTCCGAGGCAAGGCGCTGGGTGAGCGCGTCGGCCTCCAGCGCGGCTTTCTGTGCGGAGAGCGCGGCGGCCACCTCCTCGCGCAGCGCCTGGATGGCCGGGCCGGCGCTCTGCCGCTCCTCCGGGCGCATCCGTCCGAGCGTCTTGAGCAGCGCGGAGACCGACCCCTGCTTGCCCAACGCCTCGACGCGGAGCGCCTCGACGGCCGCGAGATCGCCGGCGGCGCCGATGCGGGGGAGGAGATCGGCGCGGAGGGTGGCGGGGGTCATGGAGTGGCCTTATCCTCCCCAAGCTCGCTTGGGGAGGGGGAGCGGGGTGCAGCCAACAACTCCCCTCCCTGCAAGGGAGGGGTCGGGGGTGGGTGCGAGCAAAGCGAGCCCCCGGAGGCTGCTCCGCGCCCGAACCTGCGCAAGCTTGGCTTCGCCATCGCCACCCACCCCCGACCCCTCCCTTGCAGGGAGGGGAGTTCTCATAGCGCCAGCGCCAACCCCGCCAGGGCTGCCGAGAGCAGGTTCGCCAAACTCCCCGCCACCAGCGCCCGGATGCCCAGCCGCGCGATCATCGCCCGCTGCGATGGCGCCAGCCCTCCCGTCACGGCCAGCTGGATGGCGATGCTCAAGAAGTTGGCGAAGCCGCACAGCGCGAAGGTGACGATCGCCACCGTGACCGCGCTCAGGCCCGGTGTCGCGCCCAGTTCGATGAACGCCACGAACTCGTTGAGCACCAGCTTGGTCCCGAACAGCCCGCCGGCGCGCGCCGCCTCCTCCCACGGCACGCCGGCCAGGTAGAGGAAGGGGGCGAACAGCGTGCCCAGGATCTGCTGAAAAGACAGATCCGGCAGCCCGACCCACGCCCCCACGCCGCCCAGCAGACCATTGGCCAGCGCCACGAGCGCCACGAAGGCCAGCACGGTGGCCCCGACCGCCACCGCCAGCTTCACGCCGGTCGCCGCGCCATTGGCGGCTGCCATGATAATGGTCGTGGCCCGCTCCTCGCCCATATCGAGGTCCAGTGCGGCGGGCTCCACGATCGCCAGGCCGCGTGCGTCCGGCATCATGATCTTGGCCATCAGGATGCCGCCCGGCGCGGCCATGAAGCTCGCCGCCAGCAGATAGGGCAGCGCGGTCGGCCCCAGCAGCGTGGCGTAGGCGGCCAGGATGGTGCCCGCCACGCCCGCCATGCCGACGGTCATGACGGTGAACAGCTGCGGCGCGCTCAGGCTCGCCAGATAGGGCCGGATGACGAGCGGGCTCTCCGACTGGCCGACGAAGATGTTGGCCGCCGCGCACAGGCTCTCCACCTTCGTGATGCCGGTCACGACCCGGATGCCGCCGCCGACCCAGCGCACCACGAACTGCATGACGCCGAGGTGGTAGAGCACGGCCACGAGGCTCGCGAAGAAGATGATGACCGGCAGTGCCGCGATGGCGAAGCTGTTGCCGCCCACCTCCGGCGCGGCCAGCGGCCCGAACAGGAAGGCGGTGCCGGCACCCGCATAGCCGAGCAGGTTCGACACCCCCCGGCTCATTGCCCCGATCACCGCCCGCCCCGCGCCGGTGTGGAGCACCAGGAGCGCGATGCCGGCCTGCAACGCGAAGGCCGCCCCGACCACGCGCAAGCGGATGGCGCGGCGGTCGCTCGACAGCAGCACGGCGAGCGCCAGGATGGCGACCACGCCGAGCAGTCCCCGCCACGGGCCGAGTTGGTCGAGTGCGCGCATGGTGGTCCCCCTAGTCGGCGCGCGACCATAGCGGCTGGCGGACGCGTGACCAGTGTGGAGGGCCAGTTGAAACTGGGAGCCGATCTCCTCCCTCCCTTTCAGGGAGGGCTGGGGGTGGGTGCGCGCGCCAGCGCGCCCGCCAGAGGATTGATGCCAGCCCGGACTCGCTTACGCTCGCCACCCACCCCCGACCCCTCCCTGAAAGGGAGGGGAGTTGAAGGGGGACGTGCGCGCCCGGCGCGTGGACCCTACATGGCCCTCATGGACACGCTCGCCATCGACATCGAACAGACGCCGCGCACCCCGCTCGGCGCCGCCCATCTCGACGCCATCCGCGCGATCGGCGGCGCGCGCGAGCACGCCGCCGGCGAGCTGGTCGTGCGGCCCGGCGATCCGATGGACCACTTCCTGCTGGTGGAGGAGGGCGAGGTCGAGGTGGTCGACGTCACCACCGGCGAACGCGCCATGCCCCACACGCTGGCGCCCGGCCAGTATCTGGGCGACATCGGCGTCCTGAACGGCGCGCCCTGGAACGCGGGCTTCCGCGCCGTCACGCCCATCCGGCTGACGGCCGTGCCGCATCGCGCCATGCTGGACCTGATGGCGCGCGTGCCGGAGCTGTCGGACCAGATCGTCACCGTGCTGGCGGGTCGCCGGCGCCGCGTGTGGGAGGTCGGCGCCAGCGCGCTCACCATCGTCGGCGCGGACGACGACCGCGACCTGCGCCGCCTGGTCTCCTTCGCCGCGCGCAACCGCCTGCCGGCCGAGGTGCTGGAGCTGGGCGGCGAGCGCGCCGACGCGCGGCTGGACCATGCCGGCCTGCCGACCGACCGCCCGGCCGCGCTGTTCGCCGGCGAGCCGCTGGACGACGTCAGCCCGCGCGGCGTCGCGCGCCTGCTCGGCCTCGACCTGCCGCTCGGCGGCGAGGACACGTTCGACGTGGTGATCGTCGGCGGCGGCCCGGCGGGCATCGCCGCGGCCGTCTATGCCGGCGCGGAGGGCCTGAGCGCGCTCGTGATCGAGAACGAGGTGATCGGCGGCCAGGCGGGATCGTCCTCGCGCATCGAGAACTACATGGGCTTTCCGACCGGCATCTCGGGCGGCGACCTGTGCTGGCGCGGCGAGATCCAGGCGATCCGGCTGGGCACGCGCTTCGTCATGCCGCGCGCCGTCGTGTCCGTCGGCGGGGACGCGAGCTGCTATTCGCTCAGCCTGGACGACGGCGAGACGGTGAACGCGCGCTCGATCGTCATCGCCACCGGCGTGCAGTACCGCCGCCTGCCGCTCGACCGGCTGGAGTCGTTCGAGGGCGCGGGCGTGTACTACGCCGCCACCGAGGTGGAGGCGCGCTATTGCCGCGACCGGGAGGTGGTGATCGTCGGCGGCGGCAACTCGGCCGGGCAGGCGGCGATGTTCCTGGCGCGCGAGACGAAGCACGTCCATGTGCTGATCCGCAACGAAGGGCTGGGCGAGAGCATGTCCGCCTACCTCTCCAGCCGTCTGGAGGCCGACCCGGCGATCACGATCCACCCCTTCACGGAGGTGGCGGCGCTGCACGGCGCCGAGACGCTCGGCGGAGTGACGGTGCGCGACCTGAACAGTGGCGAGACCCGCGCGATGGACGTCCAGGGCCTCTTCATCATGATCGGCGCGGCCCCCAACACCGGCTGGCTGGATGGCGTGGTCGAACTCAACGACAAGGGCTTCGTGCCCACCGGCACAGGCGTCGGCGCGGCCACCACCTTCGGCACGTCGGCACCCGGCATCTTCGCGGTCGGCGACGTGCGGCTGGGCTCCGTCAAGCGCGTGGCGTCGGGGGTGGGCGAGGGGTCGGTGGTGATCTCCGACGTGTGGCGGCACGTGAACGGCGGGTTGCAGCCTTAGGGGGGGTGAAGTGCGCCTCCCTCCTCTCCCGCTTGCGGGAGAGGAGGGAGGCGCATGGCGCCGGAAGGTGAGGGTCTTCCTGCCTTGAGCTTGAAAGAAGGAAGAAGACCCTCACCCAACCCTCTCCCGCCAGCGGGAGAGGGCTAAGCCTTGCCCTTGCGTTCGGAGCCCCACCCCTCCACCGCCTTCGGCGGTCCCCCTCCCCGAGCACCTTGCCCCTTCCCCCCGTTCCGATAAAGCGCCTCATGGCCACCCCTCCGCCCCCCGCCATTCCGCGCTCGCTGTTCGGCATCGCGCTCCTCTATGGCGGGATGACCGTGCTGGCGGGCATCCTGGGGGCCAAGCAGGTGGCGCTGGGGCCGCTGGCGGTGGAGGCGGGCATCTTCGCGTTCCTGATGCTCGTCGTGCTGTCGTCCACCACGGCGGAGCTGCACGGGCGCGCGGTCGCCAACCGGCTGGTGCTGTGGGGCTTCGTCCCGCTCGGCACCGCCATCGCGCTGATCGCGCTCGTCCTCGCGCTCCCGACGGACGAGGGCATGTACGAGCCCGCCAAGGCCGCCTTCCCGATCGTCCTGGGTCAGAATGTCCGGCTGATGCTGGCCGGCGTCGTCGCCTATGGCGTGTCGCAGTTCCTGAACGTCTACCTGTTCGCGCGCATGGGCCGGCGCGGCACGACGCGCTGGCTGGCGGTGCGCGGCGGAGTGGCGAGCGCCGTCAGCCAGGTGGTCGACACGCTGATCTTCATCACCGTGGCGTTCCTGGGCGTGCGCCCGATCGGCGAGCTGATCCTGGGCCAGGCGCTCGCCAAGGTGGCGCTGAGCATCGTCGCCGTCCCGCTGCTGATCGCGGTGTTCGTGGCGCTCGGCCGACGGCTCGACGCCGGGCCGGCCGCGTGACCGCCCCGGCGCCCGAGACGCTCGCCAAGGCGCGCACGCTGGCCGACGCGCTGCCCTACCTCCAGCGCTATGCCGGGGCGACCTTCGTGGTGAAGTACGGCGGCCACGCGATGGGCGACCCCGACGCGGCGCGGATGTTCGCCGCGGATGTGGTGCTGTTGAAGGCGGTCGGCATCGACCCGGTCGTGGTCCATGGCGGCGGCCCGCAGATCGGGGCGATGCTGGCGGCGCTGGGCGTTGAGACGCGCTTCGTGGACGGTCTGCGCGTGACCGACGCGCGCACCGCCGAGGTCGCCGAGATGGTGCTGTCCGGCACACTCAACAAGCGCATCGTCGCCTCCATCGCGGCGGCCGGCGGCCGGGCGGCGGGGCTGTCGGGCAAGGACGACGGGATGGTGGTCGCGCGCCGCCTGACCCGGTCGCAGCCGGACCCTGGCAGCGCTATCGAGGCGGTGGTCGACCTGGGCTTCGTGGGCGAGCCGGCGCGCGTCGACCGGCGCGTGCTCGACACGCTGTCGGAGGCCGGCATCGTGCCCGTGGTGGCCCCGATCGCAACCGGCGAGGACGGCGAGACCTACAACATCAACGCCGACACCATGGCGGGGGCGATCGCCGGCGCGCTGGGCGCGGCGCGGCTGTTCCTCCTGACCGACGTGGCGGGCGTGCTGGACCGTGAGGGGCGGCTGCTCACCGAGCTGACGCCGGCGGAGATCGAGCGGTTGACGGCGGGCGGCGCGGTCACCGGCGGCATGATCCCGAAGCTCGCCACCTGCGTCGCGGCGGTGGAGGCGGGCGTGGACGCCGCCGTCGTCCTGGACGGCCGCGTGCCCCACGCGCTGCTGCTCGAGTTCTTCACGCGCGAGGGCGCGGGCACGCTGGTGCGCCGCGGGTCCGGCGAGCGGGGCGTGGCCGGGTTGAGCCCGCCGCCCGTCACCGCCTGACGCCGGGAGTCCCGCCGCTGCCCGCCCCCATCCATCCCCAGCTGGACCGGCGCGTCGCCGCGCTGGCCCGCTACGGCATCCTGGACCGTGAGCGCGAGCCGGCGTTCGACGACGTGGTGGAGCTGGCCGCGCAGCTGTGCGAGGCGCCGATCGCGGTCATCACGCTCCTCGACCGCGATCGCCAGTGGTTCACGGCGGAGGTCGGGCTGGGCGTCCGCTCCCTGCCGCTCGACGACGGCATCTGCGCCCACGCCATGCTGGAGGACGAGTATCTGGAGATCCCGGACACGCTGGCCGACCCGCGCACGGCCGACAATCCGCTGTGCGTCGCGGTCGAGGGGCTGCGCTTCTACGCCGGCGCGGTGCTCAAGACGCCGGACGGCGTGCCGCTGGGCACGCTGTGCGTGCTCGACCGCCGCCCGCGCGCGCTGAGCGACCTGCAGCGCCGGACGCTCCGCGTGCTGGCCGCGCAGGTCATGCGCCAGCTCGACCTGCGCCTGGCGCTCGCCCGCCAGGAGGTGCTCCTGGGCGAGATCGACCACCGGGTGAAGAACTCGCTCCAGTCGGTGAGCGCCGTCGTGCGCCTGCAGGCGGGGCGCGCGTCCGACCCGGCGGTGCGCGAGGCGCTGGAGACCGTGGCGCAGCGGGTCGGCACGGTCGCCGCGATCCACGAGGAGCTGCACCGCGCGTCGGACGGCGAGACGGTGGAGCTGTCGGCGCTGTTCGCGCGCGCCGGCGGGCTGTTCTCCGCCGTCGCGCCGCACCACGTCGCGGTGCGCGCCCGCTTCGCCGAGCGCACGGTCGACTCCGCCGACGCGCACTCGATCGCGATCGTCGCCAACGAGTTCGTCGCCAACGCGATCAAGCACGCGTTCCCGCCGGGTCATGCGAACGGGACGGTGACGATCACCGGCGAGGCGACGGCGGACGGCGGCTACCGCGTGACCTGCGCCGACAACGGCGTGGGCGACGCGGCGGCGCTGGCGGCGCTGGCCGATTCCCGGGGGCTGGGCAGCCGGCTGATCGACGCCGCCATCGGGTCGCTCCGCGCGCGCGGAGAGTGGGACGCGACCGGTGGAGGGCTGACCCTCACGGTCACCATTCCCGCCATCTAGAGCGGGATGACATTGGATGAAGCCGACCTGTCGTTGCGAGCGCAGCGAAGCAACCCAGATCGGCGCGCATGTCCTGGATTGCCGCGTCGCTTCGCTCCTCGCAACGACGATGCGATGTGACGTGATTGCTTTAACCCACTGCTACGACAAGTCTTCCCCGTAATGTTTCACGTGGAACACATCCGGCGCGACGCGCTTCACTTCCGGCTCTCTCCTCCCGCGAGCGGCGGCTCGGGCAGAGCTGGCCGCACCCGCTCGAACGCCTCGCCATAGGCCAGCACCCGCGCGTCGTCTCCGATCGCGCCGATGAGGCTCAGCCCGACCGGCAGTCCACGCACCAGCGCCATCGGCACCGTCAGGTGCGGGGCGCCGGCCATCGCCGGTAGCTGGCTGACCGACGGTCCCTCGTAGGCGTCGCCCTTGCCCAGCGTCGAGAGCCAGGCGGGACCGTTGGTCGGCCCCACCAGCACGGCCACGTCGTGGTCCTTCAGGAGCGCGGCGAGCTTGCCTTGCGACAGCCGCTTGGCCTTGGCGAGCGCGTCGAGATAGGCGGGGTCGTCGACGCAGCCCGTGGCCGCCGGCGGGCAGCCGAGCGGCCCCGCCTCCGCCCGCTCGAACAGATCCTGATCGAAGAAGCGGAGTTCCTCCGGATGCGCCCTGTTGAAGGCGATCAGGTCGGCGAGCGTGCGGCTGGGCACTCGGGCGGGATCGGTGGTGGCGAGATAGGCGGCCATGCCGCCCTTCAGCTCGGCCAGCAGCACGGTCAGCTCCGCCTCGTCCAGCCCGTCCAGGCCCGAGCGGCTGTCGGCGATCTCCACCAGCGTGGCGCCGGCCCGCCTGAGTCCGCCCAGCGCGGCGTCGAAGGCGGCGGCGATCTCCGCGTCGTCGCCCACCCGGTCGCGCAGCACGCCGACGCGCGTGCCCCGAAGCGCATCGGCCGGCAGGGCGCCGATCGACTTGCCGTCCGTCCGCATGGCGTCGAGCAGCGCGGCCGCGTCGGCGACGGTGCGCGCGATCGGCCCGGCGGTGTCCTGGCTGTGGGCGATCGGCACCACGCCCGCGCCGCTCACCACGCCGAGCGAGGGCTTGAAGCCGACCACGCCGTTCACGCCCGCCGGGCAGGTGATCGAGCCGTCCGTCTCCGTTCCAATGGCGAACGGAGCGAGACGGGCGGCGACGGCGGCGGCACTGCCGGACGACGATCCGCAGGCGTTGCGTCCCGCGCCCCAGGGATTGACCGTCAGGCCGCCCACCGCGCTCCAGCCACTGGTGGACTGGGTCGAGCGGATGTTCGCCCACTCGCTCAGATTGGTGCGGCCCAGGATCACCAGCCCGGCCGCGCGCAGCCGGGCGACGAGCGGCGCGTCGGCGGCGGCGACGTTGGCCTCGAGCGCGAGCGAGCCGGCGGTGGTCGGCTGGCCGGCGATGGCGATGTTGTCCTTGATGAGGACGGGCTTGCGAAACAGGGGACCCGATCGACGCTCCGCGGCCGGTGCCTTTTCCAGCCTCTCGTCCTGCTCGCGCGCGTCGGGCAGGACCGCGATGACGGCGTTCAGCCGGGGTCCGGCGTCGTCCAGCGCCGTGATCCGCCGAAGCGAGACCTCCAGGTCGCCGTTCCCCGCATAGGGACGCAGGATCACCGGATGTCCGCTGTCGGCCATCGTCTGTGGCTCGGCCCCGCTCGTGGCACACCCCGCCACGGCCATCGTTGCCGCCCCCGCCATCCACCGCATCGCCGTCGCTCCCCGTTCGATCCGCCCCTTAGACCATGCAGCCGATCAGCTCGTCCAGCCCGATGAACGCGAAGCCCACCGAACTGTCGGCGATGCCGTAGGGCAGGAACAGGTCGCGGCCCACGACCATGCCGCCGCACGAATAGACCACGTTGGGGACATAGCCGTCGCGCTCGTCCGACGCGGCGGCCAGCACCGGATCGGGCGTGCGGCCCAGGATCTTCGACGGGTCGTCCGCGTCCAGCAGCACCGCGCCGATGGTGTAGCGCCGGACCGCGCCGACGCCGTGGGTCAGCACCAGCCAGCCCTCGTCGATCCGGATCGGGCTGCCGCAATTGCCGATCTGGATGAACTCCCACGGATAGGCCGGCTCCATCAGCTTTTCGCCCTCGCCCCAGTCGTCGAGACGGTCGGACGACAGCAGGAACAGGTTCTCGCCGTCCTGCCGCCCCAGCATCTTGTACTGGCCCCCGATCTTCTCGGGGAACAGCGCCATGCCCTTGTTGCGCGAGGCGGAGCCGAACATCGGCTGGAGGATGAAGGAGCGGAAGTCGCGCGTGCGCAACAGCTCGGAGCGGATGTCCGACCCGTTGAAGGCGGTGTAGGTGCCCAGCCACTCCCCGTCCTCGAACTTGGTGAGGCGCAGGTCCTCCAGCCCCTTCGACTGCGCTTCGGTCACCGGGAACAGCACGGTGGCCGAGAGCGAGCTGTCGCGGTGGCGGTAGACGCACACCGGGTCGTCCGGACCCGTGCGGCCGTCGCCGTCCAGGTCGCGGATCATGTCGGCCGAGGTGGCGAAGGGCGGCTCGGGCTGCAGCGTCATCGTGCGGTCCGGGGTGACGATGCCCTCACGGAAGCAGACGGTGGAGATGTGCCCCTCGCCGACCGCGCGCAGCGACATGGCGAAGCGGATGGCGCCCCCCTCCAGCCCCGACTGGTCGGGGTGCGGCACGACGGACGGGTTCATCAGCGCGGCGGCGGCGTAGGCGTATTCGTGGGAGAAGTAGGCCCCGATCAGCTCGCGCATGGCGGGCGGCGGGTCCAGGTCGCCCATCAGGCCGTAATGCTCCAGCTCGGCGGCCAGCGCGTCCCAGCGCTCCTCGAACACCTTGCGCGTCTGCCAGTGACGGCGCGCGAAGTCGCGATAGACGTGGGCGAGCTCGGCCTCGACCTGCGCGTCGGACAGCGAGAGCACGCGCCGCACGGTCCGCACCGTGCGCGAGGAGGCGACCCCGGACTGCTGCCAGGACAAATGGAACGGGCGCACCACGACCTTTTCGGGGTCGGCGGTCAGGCGCAGCGGGTGGTGATGGATACGGATGTGACGGCCCCTTTCGGGCCGGTCGGCGGCCCGCTTCCTAGCTGGCGGCCGCGGTCCGTCGCCGACCGTCCGCCACCACCGCGTCCATACGCATCTTGGCGGCGCGGGCAAGGTGCCAGGCGAGCACCGACTCCGCGCCGTGGTTCAGGTTGACGCCGACCGGGTTCAGTCCGTCGAAGCACTCGCCGGTGACCGGGGCCAGCATCGACAGGCCGAGATCGTTGTCGCCCAGGAACCAGCGATAGGCGCGCTCCGCCAGCGCCACCCAGCGCGGATCGGGGTCGACCTCCGCCGCGGCGGCGCAGGCGTCGATCATCGCCCACGCGTCGAGCGGCTGCTGGTCGAAGGCGGCGGGCTCGGTGTGCGCCAGACCGAAGCTCTCGGTCCCGACGGGGCGGAAATGCCCGCGTTCGGTGCGCTGCTTGGCGCCGATCCAGGCGAGCGTGTCCAGCCCCGCCGCGACCATCGCCCGGTCCTCGATCCACGCCCCCGCGCGGATCAGCGCCTCGGGCAGGCGGGCGTTGTCGTAGGCCAGCATGATCTCGAACCAGGTCCAGTCCGGTCGCCGGTTCGCCTCCACCAGCGCCATCAGCGCGGCGCCGTGGCGCACGAGGAGCGCGATCGACGGCCGATGGTCGGCGGACACCTCGAGCCGGGCCAGCGCGCCCAGCATCAAAAAGGCGAGCGCGCGCGGGCTCGTCACATCGGCCATCGCCGGGGCCACGCCGTCATAGAGCCGCTCGGCCCAGCGCGCGACGGAGGGATCGGGGTGACGGGCGGCGGTGACGCCCAGCGCCCACAGCGTGCGGCCGTTCGAATCCTCGCTGCCGACCTCCTCCAGCCAACGCCGGTCGAAGCCCATGAAGTTGCGGAACCGTCCGGCGTCCGCGTTCCAGCCGTGCTGCAGGAAGGCGGCGTAGACCGTCGACAGCCGCCCCCGCTCGGCCGGGTCCATCTCAGGGGCCAACGCCATCAGCATCAGCGCGCGCGCGTTGTCGTCGATGCAATAGCCGTGGTTGCGATCCGGGACCGCCAGGATCGAATGCTGCGCGATGCCGGTGTCGTCGGTCAGCCGCGCCACCCCGGCCGGCGTCCCCCCCACCACCGCCACGCCAGCGGCCCGCGTCGTCAAACGGGCGACATTGTCCGTGAGGATGGTGCCGAACAGCTCCATCGCCGCCTCGCCCGAGCGCGGCCAGATGGTCGCGCGCCCGCGCCGATAGGCGCGGCGCGACAGCTCCGTCAGTTCCGTCGGGTCGGCGAGCAAGGAACCCACCGCGTCCGCCAGCGCATCGGGCGAGCGGAAGGGCACCAGCCGTCCCCCGTCGTCCGCCAGCAGCTCGGCGGCGTGGACGAAGGGGGTGGAGACCACCGCCTTGCCCATGCCCACCGCGTAGGCGAGCGTGCCCGACGTGATCTGGGCGGGATTGCGGTACGGTGTCACATAGACGTCCGCCGCGGCCAGCCAGTCGGTCAGCTCGTCGAGCTCCATGTAGCGGTTCACGAACTCGACCATGTCGCCCACGCCCAGCGCGTCGGCCTGCGCCTTGAGCGCGTCGCGGAAGGCGTTGCCCTCGCGCGCCACCAGATGCGGGTGGGTCGCGCCCGCGATGACGTAGAGCGCGCCCGGCGCGCGCTGGCGGATGGCGGGCAGCGCCGCGATCATGTCCTCCAGCCCCTTGTCGGGCGACAGCAGGCCGAAGGTCAGCACGATCGGCCGCTCGCCCAGCCCCAGCCGCGCCTTGCCCACCGCCGTGGGCACCAGCGGCCGGTCCGGAATGCCGTGCGCGATGACCGCGATGCGGCTGCGCGGCACGTCGTAGGAGCGCACCAGGATGTCGCGCGCGCGCTCGACCATGGCGATGACCTTGGCGGCTCCGCCCATCAGCGCGTTCAGCACCCGGCGCTGGACGGCGTTCGGCCGGTCGAGCACGGTGTGGAGCGTCAGCACGTACGGGATCGTCAGGCGGCTGGTGAGCGCCAGGAGATGTTCCCCCGCCTCGCCCCCGAAGATGCCGAATTCGTGCTGGATCCACAGCACCTGCGCGCCGCTGGCGTTGATGCGATCGGCGAGCGCGGCGTAGGCGGCGGGATCGTCCTGCGGCACCGCCTGGGTCACCTCTGGCGGGAAGCGGTAGCCCGCGCCATCGTCCATCGCGTAGATGTCGAGCGCGAGGCCGGGAGAGGCGAGGCGGAGCGAGGCGGCGCTGTCGGCGGTGAAGGTGGCGATGCCGCACTGGCGCGGCGGGTAGTTGCCGAGCAACGCCACATGGGTCACGTGGCCGGGCGCGACGTGACCGGACGCCGAGGCGCGCGCGCGGGAGGTGGCGGGAAGAGCGGTCTGGGTCAGCGTGATGTCCGTCATAGAGTGATCCTGGCGTGTTCCGTGAACGGAACGTTCATCGTGGATAAACCCCTCGAACTGGGTGGAGTTCCGATCGTGCTGCGCCGCAGCATGGGGCCTGCGCCCCACTTTGTCGAGTCCGTTCGCCGAACACGCGAAAAGGGCCGCCCGGCAGCTGCCGAACGACCCTTTCCAAGGCATGGTCAGCGGCCGGAAGTGCCGCCGACGGAGCGCCGTCTAGCGTCTGGTCAGACGCGCGCGCTCCGAACGGACTTCACCGACCCCTGTGCTGAACCATGAGACATCGGATCACCTCCTTTCGCTGAATGAACAGGATCGCGCCCGGCTGGACGCGAGCGGCAATGTGAATCCTTCCGCGCGCCGGCGCAAGCCCTATCCGCGACAATCCTCCACAACCCGGAACGGCTCGGCCCAGGTCGGCACGATCAGCGGCTCGACCCCGGTGGCCGTGACGAGGACGCGCCCGCGCGAGAAGACCAGCCGGTTCAGGAAGTCGTCCGCCGCCGGCAGCGTCGCGGCGGCGCCCGGCAGCCCGTCGTCGGCGCGCGTGTCGAGGGTTCGCGCGCCATTGGTCGAGCGCACCTCCATCGACCCGGCCGCGGCGCCCGCGCGGGTCAGGCGGATCGTGCGGCTCGCGCGGTCGCAGGCGATCGCGAGGCGCGTCCCGCCGGCGCTCTCGCCCCACAGCGCCACGGTGCCGGTCGGCCCGGCGCGGTAGGTCCAGGCGCCGGCGCCGATCGGCGCCCGCAGCCAGTCGGTCGGCGGCGCGGCCGGCGCGGGGAGCGGCGCCGGCCGCGCCTGCGGACGCGGCGGCGGGGCCGGCTCCGGCGCGGGGGCGGCGCGCGGGACGCAGGCGCCCAGCGCGAGGAGAACGAGCGCGGCGGAGAGATGCGGACGGGTCATGCCCGCGTCTATGGGCGAAGCGGCCGGCCCGCTCAACCGGGCGGACCGTCGCCGGCGGGCGCGGGTCTCCGGAAGCGGCGCACCGGCTCGTCGTGATAGCGCGCCGTGCCCCAGGCGCGGAAGCCCAGCTTTCCCGCAAGCGTGATCGAGGGGGCATTGTCCGGGTCGATCATCGCCACGACGGCGTTCGCGTTCGGTCCCGCGTCCAGCCACTCCAACACCGCCGTCATCGCCTCCACCGCGAAGCCCCGCCCCCAGGCCCAGTGGGCGAGCACCCAGCCCGCCTCCGGCACGCTGTCGAACGCGCGGCCCAGCCCACGCCTGCCCCTGAGCAGGGCGCAGTTGCCCACGAAGCGGCCGTCCGACGCGCGCTCGATCACGAACGGACCATGGCCGAACAGCGCCCAGCAGCCCGCGCCGCGAACGAAGCGGTTCCAGCTCTCCTCGGGCGTCTGCGGGCCACCCAGGTGGCGATGGACCGCTTCCGGCCCGACCAGCGCCGCCATGCGGGGTTCGTCGCCGAGCTCCGGTTGGCGCAGTCTCAACCGCTCCGTCGTCAGGACGACGCTCACCCGCGCACCAGCCATTCGGCGGTGTAGAGCGTCAGCCCGACCAGTCCGCCCACCAGCGTGCCGTTGATGCGGATGTACTGGAGGTCGCGCCCGACCGCCTGCTCGACCCGGTCGGTCAGCGTCACCGCGTCCCAGCCGCGCACCGTGTCGGAGATCAGCCGCACCAGCCCGTCGCCATAGCGCGCCACCGCGCCCACGACGGTGCGCCGCGCCAGCCGGTTGAGCACCAGGCGCAGCCGCGCCTCGTTCATCAGCGCCGCGCCCAGCGCGCGCGTCGCCTCGCCCAGCGTGCCGGCGAGCACCGAGTCGGGATCTCGCGCGGCGGCCAGCATCCGGGCGCGCGCGCGGGTCCAGAGCCCGTCCAGCCAGGCGGCCATGGCGGGGTTGTCGATGAGCGCGGCCTTCATCCGCTCCACCCGCGCGCGCAGGGCGGGGTCGTGCTGCAGGTCGCGGGCGAGGCCGGCCAGCCCCTCCTCGATCCGCTGGCGCAGCGGGTGGTCGGCATCGGCGCTCGCGTCGGTCAGGAGCTTCCTGAGGCCGTTCAGGATGGCCGTGGCGACCGTCTCGTCCAGGCCGGTCAGCCGCAGGATGGCGTTGGACCGCTCGCGCACGACGTCGCGCACCAGCGCCTCGTTCGCGTCGAGGGTGTCGCGCGCCCAGCCGGCGACCGCTTCGATCACCGGCAGGTGGCGGCCCTCCGCGATCGCGGCGGCGACCGCTTGGCCCATCAGGGGCGACACCTCCGTCCGCTCCAGCCAGCCGCGCAGCTCGCGCTTGATCAGGCCGCCCAGCTGCGCGTCGTCGGTGGCGGTGAGGAGATCGGCCAGGATGCGCCCGCCCGCCTCGCGCAGCCGCCCGCCGCCCGCCAGCCGCGGCGCCTCCAGGAAGCGGCCGAGCGCCGCGGCGACGTCGATCCGCTGCATCCGTCGGGCGACCACCTGCGGGATGAGGAAGTTCTGGCGCAGGAAGAGGGCCAGGCTGTCGCCCAGCCGGTCCTTGTTGCGCGGGATGATCGCGGTGTGGGGGATCGGCAGACCGAGCGGGTGGCGGAAGAGCGCGGTGACCGCGAACCAGTCGGCCAGGCCGCCGACCATGGCGGCCTCCGCGAACGCTTTCACGAAGTCCAGTCCGGCCACGCGGTCCTGTCCCCAGGCGGCGAGCACGAACACGGCCGCCATGACGCCCAGGAGGCCCGTCGCGGCGCGCCGCATGGAGGCGAGGCCGCCCGCCGATCCGGGCGGCGACCAGACGATGCGTGGAACGCGGTTGGAGGCCGTGATCACTCCGCCGGCTGGGCGACGGGCGCGGCGCCGGGCTCCGCCATGGCGCGGGTGTCGTCACCCGGACGATAGCTCAGGATGCGGCCGAACTTCGGACCCAGCCACTTCTCGAAGCTGTCGGCCAGGCTGAAGGAGGCCGGCACGATGAGCAGCGTCAGGATCGTGGACACGATCAGCCCGCCGATCACCACCGTGCCCATCGGCGCGCGCCACGCGCCGTCGCCCGACAGCGACAGCGCGGTCGGCACCATGCCCGCCACCATGGCGATGGTGGTCATCACGATCGGCTGGGCGCGCTTGCGGCCCGCGTCCACGATCGCGGTGTCCTTGTCGACGCCGGCGTGCATCTCCTCGAGCGCGAAGTCGATCAAGAGGATCGAGTTCTTGCCGACGATGCCGATCAGCATCAGCATCCCGATATAGACCGCGATCGAGAAGGGCTGGCCGACGATCAGGAGCGCGATCAGCCCGCCCAACGGGGCCAGCAGCAGCGAGCCCATGTTGACGAGCGGCGACATGAACCGCTTGTAGAGCAGCACGAGCACCGCGAAGACCAGGAGCACGCCCGACACGATGGCGATGGCGAAGTCGACGACGAACTCGGCCTGCCACTGGTCCTCGCCCACCGCCTTGTTGGTGACGCCATTGGGCAGGTCGCGCATGATCGGCAGCGCGTCGATCGCCTTCGTGGCGTCGCTCTTCACCACGTCGGGCGCCAGATCGGCTCCGACGAACACGCGGCGCTGCTGGTTGTAGCGTTCGATCGTGGTCGGGCCGGAGGAGAAGGACAGCTCCGCCACCCGGCCGAGCGGCACCGAACCGCCATTGGCCATCGGCACCGGCAGGTTGGCGATGGTGGAGATGTCGCGGCGCGAGCTTTCCGGCAGCATCACCCGGATCGGCACCTGCCGGTCGGACAGCGAGAATTTGGCGCTGTTCTGGTCGATGTCGCCCAGCGTCGCGATGCGGATCGTCTGGGACAAGGCCTGGGTCGACACGCCCATCGACGCGGCGAGCTCCTGCCGGGGCCGCACGATCAGCTCGGGGCGCTTCAGGTCCGCCTTGACGCGCGGCGCCTGCACCTGCGGCAGCCGGCTCATCTGCTGGACCAGCGTGGCGGCGGTGCGGTTGAGGAGCGCCGGGTCGGAGCCCGCCAGCATGATCGAGATCGCCCGGCCCGAGCCCGGCCCGCCGCGACGCTCCTGGAAGCTCACCCGCGCGTCGGGCACCGCCTGCAGCTTGGGCGCGACCCGGCGCTGGAACTCCTGGCTGGTGGTCTCGCGGTCCTTCTTCAGCGTGATGTTGACCGAGCCCGAGCCCTCGCTCGCGAAGATGCGGGTGCTCTCGACCTCCGGCTCGCGCTTGAGCAGCGTCTCGACGCGCTTGGCGACGGCGTAGGTCTGCGTCAGCGTGGTGCCGGGCACCATCTCGATCTGCGCGCGCGCGGAGTCCTCGTTGGTGTCGGGCTCGAACTGCTGCGGGATCTGGCTGCCGATCGCGATCGTGAGCAGGAACATGAGCGCGCCGACACCGGCGATCCACATCCGGTGGTCGAGGAACAGCGCCGCGAAGCGCCGCCACCCGCCGCGCGCCGCGAAGGCCAGCGCCCGCCTGCGGTCGAGCGACCAGCGCAGCACGCCCAGATAGCGCTCCTTCAGCCGGCTCTCGCCATGCTCGGCCGCCCCGTGCGCCTTCAGGAAATAGGCGGCGATCATCGGCGTGATCATGCGCGCCACCGCCAGGCTGGTCAGCACCGCGGCCACCACGGTGAAGCCGAAGTTCTTGAAGAACTGGCCGGAGATGCCTGGCATCAGGCCGACGGGCAGGAACACGGCCACGATCGACATGGTGGTCGCCACCACCGCCAGCCCGATCTCGTCGGCGGCGTCGATGGAGGCCTGATAGGCGGTCTTCCCCATGCGCATGTGGCGCACGATGTTCTCGATCTCCACGATCGCGTCGTCGACCAGCACGCCGGCCACCAGTCCCAGCGCCAGCAGGCTCAAGGAGTTCAGGTTGAAGCCCATGAGGTCCATGAACCAGAAGGTCGGGATCGCCGACAGCGGGATGGCGATCGCGCTGATCAGCGTGGCGCGCCAGTCGCGCAGGAACAGGAACACGACGACCACCGCCAGCACCGCGCCCTCGATCATCGCCGCGATCGAGCTGTGATACTGCCCCTTGGTGTAGTCGACATCGTTCGACAGCGCCTTGAACGCGAGGCCGGGATTCTCCTTGGTGATGTCGTCCATCGCCTTCACCGCCTCGTCATAGACAGTGACGTCGGAGGCCTCCTTGGTGCGGCTCATGTTGAAGATGACGGTGTCGCGCCCGTCCATCTCCGCCAGCCGCGTGCGCTCCGACGTGCCGTCGGTGACGCTGGCCACGTCGTCCAGCCGCGCCGTGCGCCCGCCGGGCAGCGGGATCAGCGACTGGCCGAGCGCGTAGGCCGAGGCGGCGTTGCCCAGCACGCGCACCGACTGGCGCGACCCCGCGATCTCCGCCTGTCCGCCGCCGGAGTTGAGGTTGGTGCCGCGCAGCACCTGGTTGATCTGCGCCGCGGTGACGCCCAGCGACTGCATCCGGGCGGGGTCGAGCGTCACGCGGATCTCGCGGTCGACGCCGCCCAGCCGGTCGACCGCGGCCATGCCCTCGATCGACAGCAGGCGCTTGGCGACGGTGTCGTCGACGTACCAGGACAGCTGCTCCAGCGTCATGTCGGGCGCGCTGACCGCGAAATAGCCGATCGGGCGGGCCGAGGTCTCCTCCTTGGACACGCGGGGCTCCAGGATGCCGTCGGGCAGCTCGCCGCGAATCTGGGCGATGGCGGAATTGACCTCGTTGACCGCCACGTTGGTGTCGACGCCGATCTCGAACTCGACGCCGGTGTACGAGTTGCCCTCGCTGGCCGACGACGAGATGTTCTTGACGCCGGTGATGCCGCGCACCGCGGCCTCGACCCGCTGGGTGATCTGGTTCTCGATCTCGGTGGGCGCCGCGCCCGGCTGCGAGATGGAGACGTTGACGAACGGGAACTCGACATTGGGGTCGTTGACGACGTTCATCCGCGCGAAGCTCATGATGCCGAGCAGCAGCAGCGCGGTGAAGATCACCAGCGGCACCACCGGGTTGCGGATCGACCAGGCGGAGATGTTGCGGAAGTTCACGGGCGCAGGCTCGCCGGCGTCACCCGCTGGGGCTTGACGGTGTCGCCGGGCGACAGGAAGCCGCCGGCGAACAGGATCACCGGCTCGCGCCCGTTCAGGCCCTCCGCGATCGACACACCGCTGGCGGTCACCGCCCCCAGGGTGACCGCGCGGCGCTCGACCTTGTCGCCCGCGCCCACGATCAGCACGTAGGCCCCCTTGTCGTCGTTCTGGATGGCGGAGACCGGCAGCACCGGCAGGTCGGCCCCGCCGGCGTCGATCCGCGCGGTGGCGAAGCCGCCGGGCCGGAGCGCGGCGTCGTAGCGCAGCGCGATCCGCGCGATGCCCTGGCGGCTGGCGGGGTCGACGGTCTGGGCGATCTGCCACACCTGCCCGTCGAAGACGCGGTCCAGCCCCACCGGCGTCACCCTGGCGGGCACGCCGACCGACAGCTGCGCCAGGTCCGCCTCGTTCAGTTGCGCGCGCATCTCCAGCTGGCCACCCTCCGCCATGGTGAACAGCGGCGGCGAGCCGGCGGAGATGACCTGCCCGATCTCGACGCTGCGGGACAGGATCAGGCCCGCCGAAGGCGCGGCGATGTTCAGCCGCGCGGTGCGCGCCTCGGCCTCGCGCACGGCGGCCTGCGCCGCGCCGACCCGCGCGCGGGCGGCGTCGCGGGTGGCGGTCTTTCGATCGATGTCGGCCTTGGAGATGAAGCCGCGCTCGACCAGCTGCAGCGCCCGGTCGAGTTCGCTCTGGGCGAGCCTGAGGTCGGCCTCCGCCACGCCGATCTGCGCGCGCAGCCCGGCGATCTGCTGCGCCTGAACCGCGCGGTCCACCACCACGAGCGTCTGGCCCTTCCGCACCCACGAGCCGGCGTCGACCAGCACCGCGGTCACCCGCCCGCCCTCGCCGACCACGCCGACCGGCACCTCGCGCCGGGCGGCGAGCGTGCCGCTGGCGGTGAGCGTGCGCTGGACCCCGGAGCGGCCGGGCACCGCCACGCTGACCACCTGGGCAGCGGTGGCGGGCGGTCCGTCTGCCGCGGCCTGCGTCGCCGCGGCGTCGCGGCCGGAGACGTACCAGGCAACGAGCGCGGCGACCGCCAGCAGGGCGAGCGCCACGGCGATCCACGCGCCCCGGCCCAACCGTCGGCGTTCGGGAGCGATCCCGTCCAGCGGAGCCGCATCGGACAGATCAATGCGCCGTTCGATGTTCATCACCGCCACCTTGTCGTCCAATCCCGCCGGAGTGTGTTACATCACTACGGCACCATGGCAAAGCCACGCCGTCTGCGCAAGCAGCGTGGATTCCGGCGCCATAACAGCGAAGGCCCGGCCCCGCCAGAGGCGGGACCGGGCCGATCGGTGTTCCTGGTCCGAAGTCTTACCGGACGGAACCGCGTCGGAACAGATTGACGATCGCCAGCAGGACGACGGCACCGACGAGCGACCAGAGGAACGATCCGATCGTGATCTGGTCATTGAGGGAGCCACCGTTGATGATCAGGCCGGCGATGAACGCGCCGACGATGCCGACGATGATGTTGAGAAAAATGCCCTGTTGCGCGTCGGTTCGCATGATGATGCTCGCGAGCCAGCCGCAGACACCACCGACGATCAGCCAAATGATAATTCCGATCATGAACTTGTCCTCCCGTTAGTGGCAGTCCACCGACCGCCGAACGGAAGTCAGAACGAGGCTGGGCGGATGAGGTTCCAATGCCTGCGACGGACGGAGTGACCGGGACCGTGTTCGAGCCGATCTAGAAGCGCTGCTGGCGCTCGTACTCCTTGCGATAGGACTGGATTCGCGTGACGCGCAGACCTTTCATTCCGGATCGATCGACCGCGCGCTGCCAGCTGGCGAACTCCTCGGGCGTCAGGCCGTAGCGCTCGCACGCCTCCTCCTGGGTGAGCAGCCCTCCGGTGACCGCGGCCACGACCTCCGCCTTGCGTCGCACCACCCAGCGGGAGGTGTCGGGCGACGGCAGGGTCTCGAGCGTCAGCGGCTCGCCCAGCGGTCCGATGACCTGCGCGGGACGGAAGGATTTTTCATGGATCATGTGCGCTCTCGCGGGCGAAGGGGGCCGCCGGTCGGGTCGGTGGAGGAAGGGGTTCGGGGTAGATCGATAGACTGACCGCCGGCTAAACCGCCATGGTGAATCGGCCGTTCACCATGGTCCGGAGCGCCGGGTCGCCCGCCCGTCGCGGTCGAACGGGCGGCCAGGCCGTTCTCCGCGAATCCGCCCGAGCCTCCGCCCCCGTCGACCCGCGCCTGAGCGCGGCCGGTGGGGGTCAGCGCCGCGCAGGTGGCCAGCCCGGCGGTCAGCGCCGCGAAATCGACCGGCGACGCCTCTTCGCGCGGCGGGCGACCCTGGAGGCTTGGAAAGGGATGGGTCAGGTCCATCGCCCGCCGCCCTACCCCGCCAACCGCTAAGACGGTGTAAAGCGGTCGACCGTCGCCCGCGACAGGCCGGCCGCCGGCCGCTAAGGGGAGGGCATGTCCGACGATCCGCTCCCCGACCTTGCGCGCTGGCGTGGCCGCCGGCTGGCCGTCGCCATGTCCGGCGGCGTCGACTCGTCGGTCGTCGCCGCGCTGGCCGCGCGTGGCGGCGCGGAGGTGGTGGGCCTCACGCTCCAGCTCTACGATCACGGGGCGGCGACCGGGCGGGCGGGCGCGTGCTGCGCCGGGCGCGACATCCGCGACGCCCGCGCGGTCGCCGACCGGCTGGGCTTCGCGCACTACGTCTTCGACCACCGGAGCGCGTTCCGCCGGTCGGTCGTGGACGATTTCGCCGACAGCTACGTCGCGGGCCGCACGCCGCTGCCCTGCGTGCGGTGCAACATGGGGGTGAAGTTCACCGACCTGCTGCGCCTCGCGCGCGAATTGGGGGCCGAGGCGCTGGCGACCGGCCATTACGTCCGCCGGGTCGAGGGTCGGCACGGGCCGGAGCTGCACCGCGCCATCGATCCGGCGCGCGACCAGAGCTACTTCCTGTTCGCCACCACGCGCGAGCAGCTCTCCTTCCTGCGCTTTCCGCTGGGCGATCTCCCCAAGGCCGAGGTCCGTCGCATCGCCGCCGGGATGGAGCTGGGGGTGGCGGCCAAGCCCGACAGCCAGGACATCTGCTTCGTGCCCGACGGCGACTACGCCGCGCTCGTGAAGCGCCTGCGTCCGGAGGCCGACCGGCCCGGCGAAATCGTGGACGAGGGCGGCCGCGTGCTGGGCCGCCATCGCGGGCTGGTCCACTTCACGATCGGCCAGCGGCGCGGGCTGGAGCTGGGCGGCCGGGCCGAGCCGCTCTACGTCGTGCGGCTGGAGCCGGAGGCGGGCCGCGTCGTGGTCGGCCCGCGCGCCGCGCTGGCGGTGGCGGCGCTGAGCGTGGAGGAGGCCAGCTGGCTGGCCGACGACCGCGACGGCGCGGTGGCCGTCAAGGTGCGCTCCATGGCCCCCCCGGTGCCCGCCACGCTGGCGGGCGACCGGGTGGCGTTCGACCGCCCCGAGCACGGCGTGGCGCCGGGCCAGGCGGCGGTGGTCTATCGGGGATCCCAGGTGCTCGGCGGCGGCTGGATCGCGGCGACCGAGGGGGCGGGGTCGCGGGGCCTGGAGCGGGTGGCGGCGGAGGTGGGGGGTTGAGGGGTGGAGGGGCGTCAGGACCTCACGACGCCAGGGCGAGTGCGGGTCTGGTGGCGACGGAGCCAGGACGCGATGCAAGCTCGGGAAGGTAGGGCGGTCCATTGAATGGCGATCACTGGTGGTGAGCGGTCCGTCCGCTTGGCAACCCTCTCCCCTGAAGGGGATCGTTGCGGTATTGCAGATCGTCATCCCCGCGAAGGCGGGGATCCAGGCTCCCATCTCCGCCCGGCGGTGCATGGATCCCCGCTTTCGCGGGGATGACGGAGGAGCGGCGGCATTTCGCAACGGTCCCCTGAAGCGGTTTGTCACGAGCGTCCGTCGGTGGGGAGTTGGCCGCCCATCGGCTTCCCTGCGGACGACGGGATTGGCATCGAGATCCGGGCTTCGGCTTTCGCGGGAGCATCGGCGGCGCGACCGCCCGGCGCCGCCTCACACCGTCAGCACACCCTCGATCACCGTCACCGCGCCGCCGGTCAGCACCGCGCGGTCGCCCTTCAACTCGCACCCCAGATCGCCGCCCCGCGCGCTCGCCTGGTGGGCGGTGAAGCGGGGGCGGCCGAGGCGTTCGGTCCAATAGGGGGTGAGCACCGCGTGGGCGGAGCCGGTGACGGGGTCCTCGTCCACGCCCGCGCCGGGCACGAAGACGCGGCTCGCCACGTCGGTCCGCCGGCCGGGCGCGGTCACGATGACGGCGACCGGCCCCATCGCGGCGATGGCGCGGACGTCCGGCCGCACCGCGCGCACCGCCGCCTCGTCGGCCAGCGCGATCACGGCGTATTCGGCGCGGTGCCACAAGGTCGCCTCCACCGCCTCGGGTGGAAGGCCCAGCGCCGCGACGATCGCCGGCAGCGGCGTCGGCTCCGGTCGCCAGATCGGCAGTGACAGGCTGTAGCCCGATGTTTCACGTGAAACACTCAGCTCCCCCGCCCGCTCCGTCGAGAAGCGCACGGTGTCGCGCCCCGGTTGACGGCTCAGCAGATGGTGCCCGCTGGCGAGTGTGGCGTGGCCGCACATCTCCACCTCGACGCCCGGCGTGAACCAGCGCAGCGGCACCGCGCCGTCGCGCTCGGGCAGCAGAAAGGCGGTCTCGGCCAGGTTGTTCTCGGCCGCGATCGCCAGCAGCGTGGCGTCGTCCAGCCACGCGTCCAGTTCCACGATCGCGGCCGGGTTGCCGGTGAAGGGCCGGTCGGCGAAGGCGTCGACCTGCGCGAAGGGGAGTTTCATGCCGTCCTTCTACCCCGCTCGTCCCGAGCTTGTCGAAGGACGTTTTTGACCGCCCCGCCAGAAGAGGCTTCGACAGGCTCAGCCGGAGCGGACTCGTGGAGTCCCGCTCTAGACGCGCTTGCCGAACCAGTGGGGCGTCACGTCGGTCTCCGCCAGCGGGTCGTCGGTGTCGAGGTGGCCCTCGGGATCGAGGTGGATCAGGATCTCGACGTCGGGGAAGGCGGCGTGGATCTTGTCCTCCACCTCGTCCATCACGTCGTGCGCGTCGGCGACGCTCATGTCGGCCGCCACGTACATGTGGAACTGGGCGAAGTCGTGCATGCCCGAGCGCCGGGTGCGGAAGTCGTGGATGCCCTTCAGCTCCGGATGGGTGGCGGCGACGGCGAGGAAGCGCTCGCGCTGGTCGTCGGGCCATTCCTTGTCCATCAGCTGGTCGATCGCCTGGCTCGACGCGCCGAACGCGCCCCAGGCGAGCCACAAAGCGATGGCGATGCCGAACAGCGCGTCGGCGCCCGCCACTCCGGCGACCTGGTCGAGGACGAGGGCGGCGATGACGGCGGCGTTCAGCAGCACGTCGGACTGGTAGTGGACGTTGTCGGCGCGGATCGCGACCGAGCCGGTCCGCCGGATCACCGAGCGCTGATAGGCGAGCAGGCCGAGCGTCACCGCGATGGCGGCGAGCGAGACGCCCACGCCGATCTCCGCGCGCTCGTTGACCGCCGGCGTGTGGAGACGGGCGATGGCCTGCCACAGGATGGCGGCGGCCGACAGCGTGATGAGCGCCACCTGGAACAAGGCGGCCAGCGCCTCCGCCTTGCCATGGCCGAAGCGGTGGTCCTGGTCGGCCGGCTGCGCGGCGAGCCACACGCCGTAGAGGGTGACGCCGGCGGCCAGCAGGTCGAGGCCGGAATCGGCCACCGAGGCGAGCATGGAGATCGACCCGGTGGCCCACGCCGCCCAGCCCTTGAGCGCGAGCAGCACGCTCGCGGTGGCGACGCTGGCCAGCGCGGCGCGGCGGGCGAGCGACAGCGCGCGTGGGCGGGGCGTGGGGCGGAAGGGGGCGGCGGGAGTCACCGTTCAGATCCTCCCCGGCACGGGGAGGGGGACCATCCGAAGGATGGTGGTGGGGTCAGCCGCTCTCGACATAAGACGACCGCTCATCAGCGTAGAGCTTGGGCAAACCCCTCCACCGCCTGCGGCGGTCCCCCTCCCCGTGCCGGGGAGGACCTTTCCAAGCCCCCTCACGGGAACAGCAACCCTTCCGTCCACCCCTTGCCATCCCGCGTGAACAGGCGGCGGTGGTGCATCCGGTCGGCGCCGTCCTCCCAGAACTCGATCGTCTCGGGCGTGAGGCGATAGCCGCCCCAGTGCGCCGGGCGTGGCACCGGCCCGCCGCCCAGCCGCTCGTCCAGCGCCCCGACGCGCTCGGTGAAGGTCTCGCGGGACGGCAGGGGCCGCGACTGGTCGGACGCGGCGGCGGCGAGCTGCGAGGCGCGCGAGCGGCTGGCGAAATAGGCGTCCGCGAGGTCGGGCGCGACCCGCTCCACCGGCCCGGCCAGCCGCACCTGCCGGCGCAGCGTCTTCCAGTGGAACAACAGCGCGGCCACGGGATTGGCGGCGAGGTCCATGCCCTTGCGGCTCCCCTCGTTGGTGTACCAGACGAAGCCGTCGGACCCGTGGCCCTTGAGCAGCACCATGCGCGCCGACGGCCGGCCGTCGGCATCGGCGGTGGCGAGCGCCACGGCGTTGGGGTCGTTGGGCTCCGACCGCCCGGCCTCGGCGAACCAGCGGTCGAACAGCTCGAGGGGGTCGGTGGCCATGAGGGCGCTATAGGACCGCCCATTGCTCCCGCCAATCGCCTCACCTAGCTAGGGGCGCGATGGCCGATCCCTACCAGACCCTGGGCGTGACCCGCTCCGCCAGCGCGGCGGAGATCAAGAGCGCCTATCGCAAGCTCGCCAAGCAGCTCCACCCCGACCGCCACCCCGACGACCCCACCGCCGGCGACCGCTTCGGCCGGGTCACGGCGGCCTACGACCTGTTGTCCGACACCGACAAGCGCGCGCGCTTCGACCGGGGCGAGATCGACGCGGACGGCAACCCGGTCAACCCGTTCGCGGGCGGCTTCGGCGGGGCCGGGGCCGGGGGTGGGCGCGGGGGCTTCGACTTCGGCTCCGACTTCAACCAGGCCGGCGCGGCCGATCTGGGCGACATCTTCGAGGGGCTGTTCGGCGGGCGGGCGGGGGCGCCCGGCGGGATGGGCGGAGCGCGCCGCCAGACGCGCGCCGCGCCGCCGCCCAAGGGGGCCAACGTCGCCTACCGCCTGCTCGTGTCCTTCACCGACGCGGCGGCGCTGGCGCCCCAGCGGATCACGCTCTCCGACGGCTCGACGCTCGACCTGAAGCTGCCCGCCGGGGTCGAGAGCGGCACGACGCTGCGGCTCGCCGGCAAGGGCCAGGCGGGGCCGGGCGGGGCCGGGGACGCGCAGGTGACGGTCGAGATCGGGGCGCACCCGCACTTCACCCGCGACGGCGACGACATCCGCCTCGACCTGCCGATCAGCCTCAAGGAGGCGGTGGAGGGCGCGAAGGTCCGCTGCCCCACGGCCGACGGCGCGGTGGTGGTGACGGTGCCGCCGAACTCGTCCTCCGGCCGCACGCTGCGCCTGCGCGGCAAGGGCTGGTCGAGGAAGGCGGGTGGCCGGGGCGACCAGCTCGTCCAGCTGATGATCGCGCTGCCGACTGGCGACGCCGCCCTGGAGCGGTTCGTCGCCGACTGGCCGGGCGGCGACGGCGAGTCGCTGCGCGCCGATCTGGGCGTCTGACGCCGGTGCCGGCGGTCCTCGACGATCACACGCCGGAGGCCCGCTATCATCGCCGCCTGCATGAGCGGCTGCGCGGCCATGTCGAGCGGCTGCGTCCCGGCCAGCGGGCGTGGGAGGTGGCGAAGTGCGCGCTGCTGGGCACCTATCGCGACGGCTTCGTCCACGCCGGCAACCTCGCCTTCCTCAGCCTGCTGGCGCTGTTTCCCTTCGCGATCATCGCGGCGGCGATCACCAAGCTCCTGGGCGAGACCGACTGGGGGCTGGCGATCGTGGAGAACGTGCTCGCCGCCATGCCGCGCAACGTCGGCGAGGCGGTGCTGCCGGCGATCCAGGAGGTGCTCAAGGCGCGCACCGGGCCGCTGCTCTGGCTGGGCGCGCTGGTCGGGCTGTGGACGGTGGGCTCGCTGATCGAGACGGTGCGCGACATCATGCACCGCGCCTACGGGACGAAGCCCACGCGTTCCTTCCTGCGCTACCGCGCCGCGTCGGTGCTGATGATCGTGGGCGCCGTCGCGCTCGCCATGTTCGGCTTCGTGCTGGGCGTGGTGCTGACGGGCGTGGAGGCCGCGATCTCGACCTGGCTGCCGTTCCAGCAGGACTGGCTGTCGATCCTGGCGATCGGGCGGATCGTGCCCGCGCTGGCGCTGATCGGCTCGCTCTACGCGCTCTTCCGGCTGATCACCCCGTCCGCCTATCGCTCCCGGCGCTATCCGAAATGGCCGGGCGCGGTGTTCACGGCGGGCTGGTGGCTGCTGGTGACCGCGCTCCTGCCGACCGTGCTGGGCCTCGCGGGCGGCTACGATCTGACCTATGGCAGCCTGGCCGGCGCCACCATCGCGCTCCTGTTCTTCTGGACGGTGGGGCTGGGGATGGTGTTCGGGATCGAGCTGAACGCCGCCCTCGCCGACAAGCCGGTGGCCGTCTATGACGAGCCGCAACTGGTGGAGAACACGGGCGTATGACGGGATTGATGGCGGGCAGGCGCGGCCTGATCATGGGGCTGGCGAACGACAAGTCGCTCGCCTGGGGGATCGCCAGGGCGCTGCGGGAGCAAGGCGCCGAACTCGCCTTCACCTATCAGGGCGAGGCGCTGGGCAAGCGAGTGAAGCCCTTGGCCGAAAGTCTCGGCTCCGATCTGACGATCGACTGCGACGTCGGCGACATGGCCGCCCTCGACCGCGCCTTCGCCGAACTGGGCGCGCGGTGGGACGGGCTCGACTTCCTGGTCCATGCGATCGGGTTCTCCGACAAGAACGAACTGCGCGGCAAATACGTCGACACGACGCTCGACAACTTCCTGATGACCATGAACATCTCCGCCTATTCGCTGGTCGCGGTGACGAAGCGGGCGCTGCCGATGATGCGCGCCGGAGGGTCGATCCTGACGCTGACCTACTACGGCGCGGAGAAGGTCATCCCGCACTACAACGTGATGGGCGTCGCCAAGGCGGCGCTGGAGGCGTCCGTGCGCTACCTCGCCGCCGATCTGGGACCGGACGGCATCCGCGTGAACGCGCTGTCGGCGGGACCCATCAAGACGCTGGCGGCGAGCGGCATCGGCGACTTCCGCTACATCCTGAAGTGGAACGAACTGAACGCGCCGCTCCGCCGCAACGTGACGATCGAGGATGTCGGCGGGGCCGGGTTGTATCTGCTCTCCGACCTCGCGAGCGGGGTGACGGGCGAGGTCCACCATGTCGACGCCGGCTACCACGCCATCGGCATGAAGGCGGAAGACGCCCCCGACATCGCGCTGGCGTGAGGGGTGCCTACCGTGTTCAGACAAAGCGGTTTGCGCTTCCACTTCTTCTCGAACGAGGGTGAGCCGCGCGAGCCGATGCACATCCATGTGGTCAAGAACGGGCGCGAAGCGAAGTTCTGGACTGGCGATGCTGTCGAACTCGCCTACAATCACGGTTTCGACCGGCGGGAGTTGGCGATGGCTCTGATGATCGTGCGCGCCCGTCGACGCGAGTTGCAGGAGGCTTGGAATGGACACTTTAGTTAGGCCAAAGGCTGTCCGCTTTGATGATGACGCCATGTGGGTCGATCTAGAAGACGGCCGAACCTTGGGCATCCCGCTCGCCTGGTTCCCGCGCCTGCTCGACGGAACGCCGGAGCAGCGAGCGGGGGTCGAGATCGGCACCGTCGGTCTGCACTGGGACGAGCTGGACGAGGACATCTCCATCGCCGGGCTGCTCGCCGGGCAAGGCGATCAGACCAAGCGACGTCCGCAAGCCGCCTGAGGTGCTGACCCTCGACCACGTGCAGGTCGCCATGCCCATTGGCGGCGAGGCGGAGGCTCGGCGGTTCTTCGGCGACCTCCTCGGGCTGGCCGAGATCGCCAAGCCGGAGGCGCTCCAGGGGCGTGGCGGGTGCTGGTTCGCGATGGGCGACCGGCAGCTGCATCTGGGGGTGGAGGAGTCGTTCGTGCCGGCGAAGAAGGCGCACATCGCAGTGGCCACGGACGACCTGCCCGCGCTGCGGGGGCGGCTTGCGGCGGCGGGCCGTGCCCTTCGGGACGACGCCCCGATCGAGGGGCGGGATCGGTTCTTCACGGAGGATCCGTTCGGCAACCGGCTGGAGATCGTCGGGCCACCGCGGGGCCGGACGGAACCGCCGACTTGATTCCAGGCACATCCGGGTGCATATCCCGCCCAGGGAGTGCAGCCATGCTTGCCGCTTTTCTGGACGACATCCGCGACGACGACATCATCGCGCCCCGGCGGCTGGCCGAGCGGCTGAAGCTGCCCATGACGCGGCTGGCCAAGCTGGCGCACCTCAACCGCAACACCATGTCCGCCCGACCGGAGAGCCCGGCGGTGCAGGAGAAGCTGGGGCGGATCGCGCGCATCATCGCGCGCGCCGCCGAACTGTCGGGCGACGAGGGCCGCGCCATCGTCTGGTTCAAGCACCAGCCCATCCCCGGCTTCGGCCGCACGGCGGAGGCGCTGGTGGAGGAGGGGCACGCGGAACTGGTCATGGAAGACTTGGAGCGGATGGCTGAGGGGGTCTACTCGTAGGTGGTGGAACGCTAAGCGCTGATAGTGACCTCCTCGCCCGAGTTGGTTTAAGGCGCGGTCATGGCTGCGCTTCGACCGCTCTCCCTCACTGTTTGGCGCATGGTCTCCATCGAGCGCCAGCGAAGTTCATTGTCGGGGGAGGGAGCGCGACGCTTCGGTGGTCGCTGGAACCCCATAGGTCAGCCCGCCCTCTATCTGGCGACCGAGCCGGCGACCGCCGCGGCCGAGTTCTACCAAGGTATCATCAAGCCGGGCACGCTGGTGCCGTACACGCTCGAAGCGGACAGGATCGCGGAGCTGACCGCTGGGGATGAGGACGTCGAACGCGCCTTGAACGCCGATTGGAAGACGGAAGCGAGGATCGACGGCACCGCCCCACCCTCCTGGTCCCTCGCCGCCGATCTGATCGCGGCCGGGGCGGAGGGCGCGCTGGTGCCGTCGGTCCAGAACCCGGGCGGCACCAACCTGGTGCTGTGGCGCTGGCGCGACGCCGGCGAGCCGGGCGAGGGCGCGGCGCTGACGCCGCTCGACCCGGACGCGGACCTGTCGGGACCGGCGCCATGAGCCACAACACCACCGGCCGCCTGTTCCGCCTGACGACCTGGGGGGAGAGCCACGGACCGGCGATCGGGGCGGTGGTGGACGGGTGCCCGCCGGGGCTCACGCTGTCGGAGGCCGACATCCAGCCGTTCCTGGACCGGCGGCGGCCGGGGCAGTCGCGCTTCACCACCCAGCGGAGGGAACCCGACCGGGTCCGCGTCCTGTCCGGCGTGTACGAGGGCCGCACGACGGGGACTCCGATCGCGCTCCACATCGGCAACGTGGATCAACGCTCCAAGGATTACACGGAGGTCGCCCGCGCTTACCGCCCCGGCCACGCCGACTACGCCTACGACGCCAAATACGGGCTGCGCGATCCGCGCGGCGGCGGGCGGTCCTCGGCGCGCGAGACGGCGATGCGGGTGGCGGCGGGAGCGATCGCTCGGCTCGTGATCCCGCAGGTGGCGATCATCGGCTGGGTCGAGGCGATCGGGGGCGACGCGATCGAGCAGTTCGACGCGGACGAGATCGGCCGCAATCCCTTCTTCTGCCCCGACGCCGCCGCCGCCGAGCGGTGGGAGGGGCTGGTGGACCGGGCGCGGCGCGACGGCAGCTCGCTGGGCGCGGTGGTGGCGGTGGAGGCGACGGGCGTGCCCGCCGGCTGGGGCGCGCCCGTCTATGCCAAGCTCGACGCCGATCTGGCGGGCGCGCTGATGTCGATCAACGCCGCCAAGGGCGTGGAGATCGGCGACGGCTTCCGCGCGGGCGCGGCGCGGGGCGAGGACAACGCCGACGCGATGCGGCCCGGACCGGAGGGTCCGGTCTTCGGCGGCAACCACGCCGGCGGCGTGGCGGGCGGGATCTCGACGGGCCAGCCGGTCACCGCGCGCGTCGCCTTCAAGCCGACCTCCTCCATCCGGACGCCCATCGACACGATCACGCCGGCGGGCGAGGCGACCACCATCGCCACGACCGGCCGCCACGATCCGTGCGTCGGCATCCGCGGCGTGCCGGTGGTCGAGGCGATGATGGCGCTTGTGCTGGCCGACCAGTTCCTGCTTCACCGGGCGCAATGCGGCTGACCCACTCCCCCCGATGATCGAGGCGATTCGCGCGCTGGTCGCGGAGCACCAGGCCGCCATCGGCCTGGTCGTGCTGGCGCTCATCTTCGTGGGGTTCGTGCTCGAACGCTTTCCGGCCGCCGTGGTCGCCATCATCGGGGCGACGACCCTGCTGGCACTGGGCATCCTCGACTCCAAGTCGGTGTTCGGCGTCTTCGCCAACCCCGCGCCGATCACCATCGGGGCGATGTTCATCCTGTCGGGCGCGCTGCTGCGCACCGGCACACTCGACGCGGTGGCCAACATCATCGTCAGTCGCGCCGAGACCCATCCGATCCGCGCGACGGTCGAGCTGTTCGCGGGCGTGTTCGTCGCCTCGGCCTTCATGAACAACACGCCCGTCGTGATCGTCATGATCCCGCTGGTGGCGAAGCTCGCCCAGGCGACCGGCTTTCCCGTCAAGCGGCTGCTGATCCCGCTGTCCTTCATCTGCATCCTGGGGGGCACCACCACGCTCATCGGCACGTCGACCAACCTGCTGGTCGACGGCGTGGCGCGGGAGGCGGGGCTGCCGGGCTTCGGCATCTTCTCCATCACGCCCTACGGATTGGCGGCCGGCGCGGCGGGGATCGCGGTGCTGGTGCTGTTCGCCCGCCACCTGCTGCCGAGCGACGATGCGGCCGGCATGTTCGGAGAGGACGAGGACACCGAGTTCCTGACCGAGCTGACGCTCCGCGACGAAAGCGGCCTGGCGGGACTCCCCCTGCGCGAGGCGGCGGTCATGCGGCGGCGCACCGTCACGCCGATCGCCGTCAAGCACGACGGCCGCTTCCGGCGAAAGGGCGTGCTGGACCACCCGCTCTCCGTCGGCGACCGGGTGGTGGCGCGCATGGCGCTGTCGGAGATCCTGTCGCTCACCCAATCGCGCGACTGGACGGTGGGCATCGCCGACGGGGAGACGGCAGCCGTCGAGCCCGCCGAGGTTGTGGAGGCGACGCTCGCCCCCAGCCACCCCGCGCTGGGTCAGCGGCTCGCCAACATCCCGCTGTTGTCGGCGCAGAGCGTGCGCATCCTGGGCATGACCCGCTTCCGCACGCTGCCCGCGCCCGACCTGCCCGGCGCGCGGATGCGGGCCGCCGACCGGCTGGTGATCGCCGGTCCCGCCGACCAGATCGCCGACCTGCGCCTCAACCCCAATCTGTACGGTGTCGGCAAGACCCGCGCGCGCGAGTTCCGGCGCACCCGCGCGCCGATCGCCATCGCGGCCTTGGCGGGCGTGGTGATCTTCTCCGCGCTCGGCTGGGTGGACATCGGCGTGGCGGCGCTGATCGCGGTGGGCGCCATCCTGCTCGCGCGCTGCATCGACGCGGAGGAGGCGTGGTCCTCGCTCGACGGCAACGTGCTGGTGCTGATCTACGGAATGCTGGCCGTCGGCGCGGGACTGGAGCGGGCGGGCAGCGTGGAGCTGATCGTTGACGCCGTGACCCCGCTGCTGCGTGAGGTCCCCGCCTGGGGCCTGGTCGTCGCCGTCTATCTGCTGTCGGTGGTGCTCACCGAAGTCATCACGAACAATGCGGTCGCGATCCTGGTCACGCCGCTCGTGATCGCTCTCGCCCGCGACCTGGGCACCGACCCGCGCCCGCTGATCATCGCCGTCATGTTCGCCGCCTCGGCGAGCTTCGCCACGCCGATCGGCTATCAGACCAACACGCTGGTCTACGCGGCCGGCAACTACCGCTTCACCGACTTCCTGAAGGCCGGCCTGCCGCTGACGGTCGCGGTGGCGGCGGCGACGTGCCTGGCGATCGTGCTGCTGGCGTGAATGGCGTTGCCCTCTCCCCTTGAGGGGAGAGGGGGGGGCGCCTCTCTTGACCTTCACCCCTCGCGCACCCCATCGCCACGGCGAAGGGGAGCGGCATGAGCACGGTCGACGGGATCAGCGAGAGCACGGAGGAGCGCGAGGACTCCGCGCTCGCGCTGCACTGGCAGATGGCGATCGGCTTCGCGATCGGGCTGATCGGCGGGCTGATCGTGAACCTCACCGCGGGTGGCGCGCCGTGGGTCACGACGGTGACGACCACTGTCACCGGGCCGATCGGCCAGATCTTCCTGCGCCTGCTCTTCATGCTGGTGATCCCGCTGCTGTTCTCCGCGCTCGTCGTCGGCATCTCGGAGATGGGGGAGATCCGCTCGCTCAGGCGGGTCGGCGTCCAGACGCTGGTCTATACGATCCTGGTCTCCACCGTCGCCGTCGTGCTGTCGCTGCTGCTCGTCAACCTGGTCCAGCCCGGGCGCGGCGTCGATCCGGCGGTGGCGCGCGAGCTGCTGGCGAGCGCCTCCACCGGCGCCCAGGGCATCGTGGCGCGGGCCGGGGACTCGCCGACCGGCATCGAGGCGCTGCTCAACATCATCCCCACCAACATCGTCACCGCCATGGCGGAGAACGACGTGCTGGCGGTCATGTTCTTCGCGCTGATCTTCGGCATCGGCCTCGTGCTCGTCCAGTCGCCGGCGACCGAGAAGCTGCAAGCCGGCGTCGAGGGCCTGCTGCAGGTGATGATGCGTCTGATCGGCGTGGTCATCCGCATGGCCCCGCTGGCGGTCGCGTGCTTCATGTTCAACCTGGCCGCCCTGTTCGGCTGGGAGCTGCTGGTGCGGCTGGGGGCCTATTGCGCGGTGGTGCTGGGCGCGCTCGGCCTCCAGATGTTCGTGGTCTTCCCGCTCATCCTTCTGCTGGTGGCGAAGAAGAGCCCGCTCGCGTTCTTCCGGCAGACGCAGGAGGCGACGCTGGTGGCGTTCTCCACCGCGTCCTCCAACGCCACCCTGCCCACCGCGCTCAAGGTCGCCGACGAGGGGCTGCGCCTGCCGCCGCGCATCGCGCGCTTCGTGCTGACGATCGGGGCGACCGCCAACCAGAACGGCACCGCGATGTTCGAGGGCGTGACGGTGCTGTTCCTGGCCCAGTTCTTCGGCGTCGAGCTGTCGATCGTGCAGCAGGCGAGCGTCATGCTGGTGTGCATCCTGGGCGGCATCGGCACGGCGGGCGTGCCGGCCGGGTCGCTGCCGGTGATCGCGCTGATCCTGGGGTCCGTCGGCGTGCCGCCGGCCGGCATCGGACTGGTGCTGGGCGTGGATCGCTTCCTGGACATGTGCCGCACGACGTTGAACGTCGTCGGCGATCTGGTGGCGGCGACGGTGGTGTCGGCGCTGAACGGGGAGGGGCGAGCAATCTAGCTCCCCTCCCTGCTTGCAGGGAGGGGTTTGGGGGTGGGTGCGAGCGAAGCGAGCTGCTCAGTCGCGAGAGCTCGGCTGCGCCTCGCCACCCACCCCTCGTTCCCCTCCCTTGTAGGGAGGGGAGGCGCTCACGTCCGCCTCACACCCACCACCGTCCCCTTCGTCCCCCCGCCCTCCAACCGCCAGTCGAACCCCGGCCAGTCGCGCGTCCAGCGCCGCCGGATCAGCCGCTCGCCCGGCCGAGCGCCGTCGTCGAGGATGACCGTGCCGCCCACCGGCACCCGGTCGAACAGCCGCTCGGCCGCGCCGCGCGTGAGCGGGTGGAGCGTCCAGGGCGGACCGTCGATCACCAGCAGGTCGATGCGCTCCGGCAGGCCGTCCAGCCGGTAGAACGCGCCGGGCCAGCCGTGCGGGCGGGAGTCCTCCAGCGGCGCGTGGCGCAGGTCCGCTGCGACCCCATGCTCCGCCAGCCAGGCGCGCGTTGCGTCCACGAACTCCGCATTCTGGTCGAGCCCCGTCAGCCGCCCGCCGCCATGCCGCTCCAGCGCACGGGCTAGGACCAGCGAGGAGGCGCCGATCCCCAGCTCGACCACGGCGGCCGGCCGATCGTGCCGCACGATGTCGACCAGCCGGTGGAGGAGGCCCGCGTCCGCCTTCCAGCTGCCGAGATGGGGCAGCGCGTCGTCGGGCAGGGCGACGCGATCGAGCAGCAGCCGCTTCGATGCCTTGGAGCCGCCCCGCAGCGAGCGGGCGAGGAACGGGAGGGTGGCGGGCAGGAAGGCGGCGAAGGCGAGGCGGTCGGTCCAGCGCGGCGTATATGCGCCGTGGTCGGTCAGGAGGGGGGTCGGGTGACGGGAGGTCATGATGCCATTCCTCCCCGGAACGGGGAGGGGGACCACCGAAGGTGGTGGAGGGGTTTGCCGCAGGGTAAAGGCCGAGTTCCTACGTCCACCGTCCGCTCCCGCCCACCAGCCTTGGCAAACCCCTCCGTCAGGGCTGCGCCCTGCCACCTCCCCGTGCCGGGGAGGAATACATCCTCCCTCAATCCGCGAACGGGTCGCGCACCAGGATGGTGTCGTCGCGTTCGGGACTGGTGGAGACCAGCAGCACCGGGCAGCGGATCAGCTCCTCCACGCGGCGGATGTACTTGATCGCGGCGGCCGGCAGGTCGGCCCAGGAGCGCGCGCCCGCCGTGCTGTCGGACCAGCCCTCCATCTCCTCCCACACCGGACGACAGCGCGCCTGCTCGCCGGCCTGGGCGGGCAGATGGTCGAGCGTCTCGCCGTCCAGCTCGTAGCCGACCCCCACCCGGAGGGTCTCGAACCCGTCCAGCACGTCCAGCTTGGTGAGCGCGATGCCGCCGATGCCGCCGACCGCCACCGACTGGCGCACGAGCGCGGCGTCGAACCAGCCGCAGCGGCGCTTGCGGCCGGTCACCGTGCCGAACTCGTGGCCGCGCACGCCCAGCCGCTCGCCGGTCGCGTCCTCCAGCTCGGTCGGGAAGGGGCCGGCCCCGACGCGGGTGGCGTAGGCCTTGGCGATGCCCAGCACCGTGCCCGTCGCTCCCGGTGCCAGCCCGGTGCCGCTCGCCGCCGTGCCCGCCACCGTGTTGGACGAGGTGACGAAGGGATAGGTGCCGTGATCGACGTCCAAGAGCACGCCCTGCGCGCCCTCGAACAGCAGCCGCTTGCCCGCCGCGCGCGCCTCGTTGAGCGTCCGCCAGACGGGTTTGGCGTAGGACAGCACCTTGGGCGCGATGTCCCGCAGCTCGTCCAGCAGGGCGTCGCGGTCCACGGGGGGCGCTCCGAACCCGGCCCGGAGCGCGTCGTGATGGGCGAGGAGGCGGTCGAGCTGCGGCTCCAGCTCGTCCAGGTGCGCGAGGTCGCACAGGCGGATGGCCCGCCGGCCCGCCTTGTCCTCGTAGGCCGGGCCGATGCCGCGCCGCGTCGTGCCGATCTTGCCCGACCCGCTGGCGTCCTCGCGCAGGCCATCGAGTTCGCGGTGGAGCGGCAGGATGAGCGGACAGGCGTCCGACACCTCCAGCGTGTCCGGCGTGACGCGGACGCCCTGCGCCTCCAGCCGCTCGATCTCGGCGGTCAGCGCCCAGGGGTCGAGCACCACGCCGTTGCCGATCACCGACGGCGTGCCGCGCACGACGCCCGACGGGAGCAGCGACAGCTTGTAGGTCTGGTCGCCCACCACCAGCGTGTGGCCGGCGTTGTGGCCGCCCTGGAAGCGCACGACCAGGTCGGCGCGCTCGGCCAGCCAGTCGACGATCTTCCCCTTGCCCTCGTCGCCCCACTGGGCGCCCACGACGGTCACGTTGGCCATGCGAAGCTCCTGTTCGCAGGCGGCGTTAGGGGAGGGTCGGTGTGAATTAAAGCCCTCTCCCCTTCAGGGGAGAGGGTTGGGAGAGGGGGACGGGATGGTGACTGGGTGCGAGACTGGCCGCTTGCGTTCCCCTCTCCCTTCCGCCGGTTGTGGCGGCTCCCTCCCTCTCCCCTGAAGGGGAGAGGGCTTCCGCGTCACCCCAGCGCCGCCAGCCGCTCGCGCACCAGCGTCAGGTCGGCCACGAACTTCGCCCGCTCCGCCGCCTTGCGCGCCTCGTCGGGGATGCGGAGCAGGTAACTTGGATGCACCGTGATCCACAGCTCGCCGCCGCTCTCGATCGGGTGCGGGCGTCCCCGCATCCGGCCGATGGTCACCGCCTGGCCGGTCAGCGCGCGCCCCGCCGATCCACCGAGCGCCACCGTGATCTTGGGGCCGACGATCTCCCGCTCCCGCTCCTGCCACCAGCGGCAGGCCTCGATCTCGGACGCGTCGGGCGTCTGGTGGATGCGCCGCGTGCCGCGCGGCTCGAACTTGAAGTGCTTGACGGCGTTGGTGATGTAGGTGGTCGCACGGTCGATCCCCGCCTCGACCAGCGCGGCGTCGAGCATCTGCCCGGCCGGGCCGACGAACGGCAGGCCGGCCAGGTCCTCCTGATCGCCCGGCTGCTCGCCCACCAGCATCAGGGCCGCATCGGCCGGTCCCTGGCCGAACACCGTCTGGGTCGCGGGTTCCCACAGGGGACACCGTTGGCACTGGGACGCCTCATCCCGCAACGCCGCCAGCGCGGCCTCGGCGCTGGAGCCGCCGCGCGCGACGCGGGTCTCCTCCAAGGGCGCGCCCGGAGGAGCTGTATGCGCCGGCGGCGGCTCCGGCTGGCGCGAACCGGCTTTTATCATGGCGGCTTCCCTCTGCTGCGCGCCGGCGATCATCGCGGGGACCAGCGCGGTCTCGGGCAGGTTGGCCCAGTATTTCTTCGGCATCTCCGACAGCATCGCGCCGACCTTCAGCCGCGCGGGGTTGAAGATCGACTTGAAGTAGCTCTTCCACAGCTCCTCGACCGGATCGCCGTCGGGCGCGTCGGCCCTGGTCGCGCCCGGCCCCTCGCGCACCGCCTCGCCGTCCCAGTGGATCGAGACCTCCGGCGTGAGGATCGACCAGTTCAGGCTGGCGAAGCGGCGCACGAAGAAGCCGGCGTTGGCGCGCACGATGTGGTGGTCGGGCTCGAAGAAGGCGACGAAGCGGGTGGCGCCGTCCTCCTCCATCTCGCGGAAGCGCACGAAGGCGTGCATCTTGTGGCTGTCGCGCCGGACCGCCTTGGCCAGGGTCTGGAGCCGGTCGAGGCGCGGGTCGGCGCGATCGTCCATGCTGGCGCGCCTGTCGGAGAGCGCGATCAGCTGTTCGTAGAGCAGCGCGAAGCGTTCGGAATCGGAGTGGAGCACGACCTGGCGGGCGAGGTCGAGGAACGGCTTGGGGACGGACAGCGTGCGATCCGGCGCGGCGGCCGGCAGCGACGCCGCACCGGAAAACAGATCGCCCGCGTCGCCCGCCACCCCCCAGCTCACCTCCGCCGGATGCGCACCGGCCAGCGCGAGTGCGCGCGCCGCATCGCGCCAGCCGTCGAAATCGTCGGGGCGGGCGAGGGTGACGCGGTGGGGCATTGGTGGGAGAACGGGCAGGGAGGGGCGGAGTTGCGCCAAAGCTTCTCCCCTCCCTGAAAGGGAGGGCCGGGGGTGGGTGCGCGTGCGGAGCGCGCGCTCCCAAGCCGGTTGGTTCAGCCCGACATCGTGGCTCGCTTCGCTCGCACCCACCCCTCGATCCCCTCCCTTGCAGGAAGGGGAGGCGGAGCCTTCAAGCCGCGAACAATTCCATCTGCTCCGACTTCGGCTTCACCCAGCGGCTGAGGTCCACGCGGTCGCTCAGCACCGTCGGCCGCCAGTCCGCCGTGACCAGGAACGGGCGCAGCTTGGCGACCGACACGGTCAGCCGCGCCACGTCGTCCAGCCTGAGAGTGCGGTGGCGGCGCGAGGCGAGGATGCGGTCCACCGCCTTCGTGCCCAGCCCCGGCACGCGCAACAGGCGCGAGCGGCTGGCGCGGTTCACGTCCACCGGGAAATCCTCGCGGTGCTTGAGCGCCCAGGCGAGCTTGGGGTCCATGTCGAGCGGCAGGTGGCCGGTGTCGTCGGCCGCGTCCGCCACCTCGGCGGCCGAGAAGCCGTAGAAGCGCAGCATCCAGTCGGATTGGTAGAGCCGATGCTCGCGCATCAGCGGCGGGCGCTTCAAGGGCAGCACGGCCGACGCGTCGGGAATCGGCGAGAAGGCGGAGTAGTAGACGCGCCGCAGCCCGTGCGCGCCGTACAGCCCGCTCGCCCGGCCGATGATCGCGCGGTCGTCCGCGCCGTCCGCGCCCACGATCATCTGGGTGGACTGGCCGGCGGGCGCGAAGCGCGGCGCGTGGCGGCTGACCTTGCGCTCCGCCTTGGCCTCCACGATCCGCTCCCTCATCGCGCCCATCGCGCCGTCGATCCGCGCCTCGTCCTTTTCAGGGGCAAGCGCGCTCAGCCCGGCGCGGGTCGGCAGTTCCACGTTGATGGAGATGCGGTCGGCGTGCAGCCCGGCGGCGTGGACCAGCATCGGGTCGGCGTCCGGGATGGTCTTCAAGTGGATGTAGCCGCGGAAGTGGTGGTCCTCGCGCAGCGACCGCGCCACCTCCACGATCTGCTCCATGGTGTAGTCCGACGAGTTGATGATGCCGGACGACAGGAACAGCCCTTCGATGTAGTTGCGCTTGTAGAAGGAAAGCGTGAGGTCGACCACCTCCTTCGCCGTGAACCGCGCACGCCGCACGTTCGACGACTTGCGGTTGATGCAATAGGCGCAGTCGAAGATGCAGCTGTTGGTCAGCAGGATCTTGAGCAGGCTGATGCAGCGGCCGTCGGGCGCGTAGGCGTGGCAGATGCCCATGCCCTCGGTCGAGCCCAGCCCCTGGCCGTCGGCGGACGATCGCCTGGCGGTGCCGGACGAGGCGCAGGACGCGTCGTACTTGGCCGCGTCCGCCAGGATCTCGAGCTTCTCGCGGACGTCCAGCTGGGCCATTCCGTTCCATCTATGTTCGAGCAGACGGCGAGTCCAGTCGTGGTGGCGCCGCACCGGCGGTTCGGGGCGCGCGTCCGGGAGCGCACGGTCCGGCCGTGCCATTCTTGCGATGGACCCTTCGCCTGCTACATCGGTTGGCAAGACGAACGCACTCTGGAGAGCCCCGATGATCCGCACCACGCTGTTCCTGACCACCGGCCTGGGCGCGTTCGCGCTGTCCGGCTGCGCCACCATGTCGTCGGAGCCCGACGTGGTCGCCACCCGGACGCCGACGGAAGCGAAGGTGCAGGCCGCCTCCCTGCCCGACCGCAAGGCGCAGCTGGGCGCCTACGGCTACGACGCGGCGGGTATGGACGCCGCGGTGAAGCCGGGCGACGACTTCTACGAATACGCCAACGGCACCTGGGCGAAGAACACCGCCATTCCCGCCGACAAGTCGAACTACGGCATGTTCACCGTGCTCTCGGACCTGAGCCAGGAGCGCGTGCGCGCCATCCTGGACGAGGCGAAGGCGGACCCGAACTCCGCCATCGGCCGCGCCTACGCCTCGTTCCTCGACGAGGGGGCCGTGGAGGCCAAGGGTCTGGCCCCGATCCAGCCCTGGCTGACCGAGATCAAGGCTCTCGAGAGCCGCGCCGACTATCCGGCGCTGATCGCCAAGGCGGACCGGATGGGCGTGCGCGGTCCGGTCGGCACCTTTGTCGGACAGGACGACAAAAATCCCGAGGCCTACGTGCTGTCCATGTCGCAGTCCGGCCTGGGCCTGCCGGATCGCGACTACTACCTGTCGGACGACGCCAAGATGGCCACGCTCCGCACCGCCTATCGCGACCACCTGGCGCGCGTGCTGACGCTCGCGGGCGAGACGGACGCGACCCGCCGCGCCGACGCGATCCTGGCCTACGAGACGAAGATCGCGAAGGTCAGCTGGACGCGCGAGGACTCGTCGGACGCGACCAAGACCTACAACCGGCGCACCCTGGCGGAACTGCAGAAATCCAGCCCCGGCTTCGACTTCGCGCGTTACCTGGACGGGATCGGCACGCCGAAGCCCGACGCGATCGTCGTGGCGCAGCCGAGCGCGGTCGCGGGCATCGCCAAACTGGCCGGCCAGGCGCCGCTCTCCGTCCTGCGGGATCAGCTGATCGTGCGCTCGATGGACGGCTTCGCCTCCGTGCTGCCCAAGGCGGTGACGGACGAGCAGTTCGCCTTCTACGGCACCACGCTGCAGGGCACGCCGGAGATGGAGCCGCGCTGGAAGCGGGGCGTGGGCTTCACCGAGGGCGTGCTGGGCGAGGAGGTCGGCAAGATCTACGCCGGGAAGTATTTCCCGGCTGAATACAAGGCGAAGATGAACGAGCTGGTCGGCAACATCAAGGCGGCCTTCGGACGGCGCATCGAGACGCTGACCTGGATGGAGCCGCAGACCAAGACGGCCGCGCTCGCCAAGCTCGCCAACTTCACCGTCAAGGTCGGCTATCCCGACCGCTGGCGTGACTATTCCGGGCTGGAGGTCAAGGGCGACGACCTGTTCGGCAACGCCGTGCGCTCCAACGAGTTCGACCACGAATACAACATCGCCAAGCTGGGGGGGCCGATCCGCCGGTGGGAGTGGGGGATGCTGCCGGAGACGGTCAACGCCTACGCCAATTTCGGCCTGACCGAGGTGGTGTTCCCGGCCGCCATCCTGCAGCCGCCCTTCTTCGACCCCAACGCCGACGACGCGGTGAACTACGGCGGCATCGGGGCGGTGATCGGTCATGAGATGAGCCACCATTTCGACGACCAGGGATCGAAGTACGACCAGACCGGCCGCCTGTCCGACTGGTGGACCGCCACCGACGTGAAGAACTTCGACGGCCTGACCGGCAAGCTGGTCAAGCAGTACGACGCCTACGAGCCCTTCCCCGGCCTGAACGTGAAGGGCGAGTACACGCTGGGCGAGAACATGGCCGATCTGGCGGGGCTGAACGTCGCCTACGACGCCTACCGCGCCACGCTGGACGGCAAGCCCGCGCCGACCATCGACGGGACCACGGGCGACCAGCGCTTCTTCCTGGGCTGGGCGCAGGTCTGGCGGCGCAACGTGCGCGAGGCGGCGGCGCGCCAGCGCGTGCTGACCGACCCGCACAGTCCGGCGGAGTACCGCGCGGACATCGCGCGGAACCTGGACGCCTGGTATCCCGCCTTCGACGTGGCGACCGGCCAGACGCTCTATCTGGCGCCCGCCGACCGGGTCCGCGTCTGGTGAGGCTCGCGCTCGCGCTGGCGCTGGGGAGTGCGGCGGCGCTCGGCGGTTGCGCGGGCGACGCCTTCCGCGCGACCACCGCCGCCGAGCCGGTGTTCCGCCCCGACGCGTTCTTCGCTGGCGCCACCACCGGCACCGGCACGCTGAAGGTGATCGGGCGCGAGCGGGTGACGACCTTCGTCGAGGGCACCGGGCGGATGCAGCCGGACGGCGTCTTCAAGCTGCGCCAGCGGGTGACCGAAGGCTCCAAGCCGGCGCGCGCCCGCACCTGGCTGCTCCGGCCGCAGGGGGACGGCCGCTGGACCGGCACGCTGACCGACGCCACCGGACCCGTGGAGGGGCAGGTGCGCGGCAACCTGTTTCACGTGAAATACCCGGGCGACGGGATCGGCGTCGAACAATGGCTCTACCTGCAAGCCGACGGCCGCACGGTGAAGAACACGCTGGTCGCCCGCAAGCTGGGGGTCACGGTGGCTCGGCTGGAAGAGACGATCCGCAAGGTGGGGTGAGCGAAAGCCGCAGCCGCTTCGCACCCACCCAGAACACGTCCGGCAAGACGGTCGAGCGGTCGAGAGGTCGATGACCCTTCCCATCACCCGCCGCCCGCCACGCTGAGGGTGGCCGGCGGCGACGGCGATGCCGTACGGCGGGTGTGTCCGGCGTTCGCGTCTGACCTGCCGCACTGGAGCAGCACCGGCTTGGCCATGCAAACGGAACTCGTTCACCGCTTTTTTCAAGATGCGATGCAACAGGCCGTTGCCACGGTCGGTTATGAGTCACATGCATGCCGAACGTGAACGGGCACCTTGAGCCGAACCGGCGGCACAGGCATTTGAACGAAGATATGGAGACAGCGATGAGAGCGGAGATCACGACGGACGAGGCGTTGCTCGCGCGGCTCCGGCGAGCAGCGCTCATGCCGATCGATCGCCGCCAGCTCCACACTCAGAAGGTGTCGTTCATCTACGGCAATCTGCCGCACGACAGTACCGTCACGCGCGCGGAGATCGAAACCGCGCTCGACACCATCGAGGGCACTCCGGAACGAGTCTAGCATGTTCATCTACGAGCTGGTCGGACGGGAAGACCATCCCACCTACCAAGCGCTGGCGATCGCAAATCTCGACCGCTAATACGATTTCCTGAGGTCGATCGTCCTCGCCTCCATCGAACTCGACCGACCTCTCATCTCGCTGGAGGTCATTCAATCCCTGAACTTCCACGCGATCTCGTGTCTGCACACGAACGCCGGTCAGCTTTGGCCCTGTCCGGGAGCCGTCGGCAAGTACGAGCCGCCACCGCCATTTCAAGTGCCTGCCTTGATGAGCATGTTCATCGACGAGGTGAACAGACGGTGGGAAAAGGCGGACCCCGTCTTCCTTGCGGCGTTCGTTCTCTGGAAGCTCAACCACATCCACCCGTTCATCAACGGCAACGGGCGAACGGCGCGGGTGGTCTGCTACTTCGTTCTGTGTCTTAAGGCGAAGGCGTGGTTGCCGGGAAGCGTCATCCTTCCCGAACTCATCCGCCGCAATCGCGACGAGAATGTCGCCGCGTTGCAGGCGGCCGACGAGGGGGTGGAGGACGGTGTGCCGGACCTGCGCCCGCTCCACGGTCTTCTAACCCGGCTGATAGACGGGCAAATTACAACGGCCGGAGTGGGCGGAGGTGACGGAGACCAGGGTCGTGGCTCGTCATAGCCCTCTCCCGCTTGGCTGGGGAAGGCCGGGTTGAGGGTCTTCCGAACGTATCGCGCGCATGGGGGGAGCGCGCGCCCCTTGCCTTTGCAACCGTCGCCATCGCACTGTCTCTCCGATTGAGACCGGACCCGCAGTTTAGAGGAACCGCCATGACTGTCCATCGCCTGGCCCGCGCGCTCGCACCGTTGGCGCTGATCGTCGCCACACCCGCCGCCGCCGCGCCGGCCGACGACCTCCGCCAGCTGCTCACCGATCACTGGGCGTGGGTGCTCAAGGACAATCCGGTGCTCGCCCGGTCGCTGGGGGAGCCGGCGGGGCCGGGGCTGGGCGATCTGTCGCTGGCCGCCGCCGACCGGCAGGCGGCCGACGCGCGGGTGTTCCTCGACCGACTGAACGCCATCCCGGTGGACAGCCTGAGCCAGGAGGACCGCACCTCCTATCGCCTGCTCACCCGACAGCTGACGGAAACGGTCGAGGCCAATCGTTTCCCGCAGCGCACGATGCTGTTCACCACCTACGCCGGCTGGCATCAGGAGGCGGCGGGGCTCGCCGACCAGCTGCCGTTCCGGACCAAGGCGGACTATGCCGACTATCTCGACCGGCTGGCCGACTATCCGCGCCTCAACGACCAGGCGCTCGCCGTGTCGGACGAGGCGCTGAGGCAGGGCGAGGTGCTGCCCTGCGCGGTGCTGGGCGGGGTGGAGGCGTCGATCGGGGGCGTGGTGACGGACGATCCCGCCGCCAGCCGCTTCTACAAGCCGTTCACGGGCACCAAGCCGGTGGACGCCAGCGATGCGGACTGGGCCGCGCTCCAGACGCGGGCGAAGGGCGTCATCAAGGACCAGCTCTTCCCCGCCTATGCCAAGCACCTGGACTGGTATCGCACCCGCTATCGACCCGCCTGCCGCCGGACGGTCGGGGTCAGCGAGCTGCCGGGCGGGCCGGCGTATTATGCCTTCCGGGTCAAGCAGATGACGACGACCGACATGACGCCGGACCAGATCCACACGCTCGGCCTGTCGGAGGTCGCGCGCATCCGGGCGGAGATGGACACGGTGGCCGCCAAGGCGGGCTTCGCCAGCCGCGAGGCGATGATCCAGGCGATGCGGACCGATCCCAGATACTATCCCGAGACGCCGGACGAGCTGATGGCGGCCGCCTCCACCCAGGCCAAGGCGATCGACGGCATGATGCCGCGCTTCTTCGGCCGCCTGCCCCGCCTGCCCTATGGCGTGAAGGCGATCCCGGCGGAGACGGCGGAGGGCACGACCACCGCCTATTACTCCCCGGGCAATCCGAGCGCGGGCATCGCCGGCTTCTACTACGTCAACACCTCGAAGCTGGACCAGCGGCCGCTGTGGGAGCTGCCGGCGCTCACCGCGCACGAGGCGGTGCCGGGCCACCACAACCAGATCGCGCTGCAGCAGGAGCTCGACCTGCCGCCCTTCCGCCGCTTCGGCGGCTTCATCACCGCGTTCGTGGAGGGCTGGGGGCTCTATTCCGAGAAGCTGGGCGAGGAGATGGGCCTGTACGACACGCCGGAGAAGGAGATGGGGCGGCTGTCCTACGAGATGTGGCGCGCGACCCGGCTGGTGGTCGACACCGGCCTTCATTCGAAGGGCTGGTCGAAGGAGAAGGCGGTGGCGTTCATGACCGACAACACCGCGCTCACCGCCGCCAACATCGACGCGGAGGTCAACCGTTATATCAGCTGGCCCGGTCAGGCGCTCGCCTACAAGGTGGGTGAACTGAAGATCCGGGAGCTGCGCGCGCGGGCGGAGAGGGCGCTGGGTCCCACGTTCCGCCTGCCGGCGTTCCACGACGCGGTGCTGGGCCAGGGCGCGGTGCCGCTCGACGTGCTCGACGAGCAGGTGGACCGCTGGATCGCGGCGGAGAAGGCCAGGTGACGCGGCGGACCACGGCTCGCCGACCGGGGCGGCGCGCGGGTCTCGCGGCCCTGATCGCGACCTGTGCCGTCGCGCCCTCGCACGCGCAGACTGCCACCGCCGCGGACGCCTCGCCACCGTCCTCGCCCGCCCCCACCCCCGCGCCCCGGCTCGCGCAACGGGCCGACGAGCTGGTCGCGATCCTGAACGGCGGCGGAGAGGTGGGGCGGAGCTTCGCACCCGGGTTCCTGGCGCAGATCCCGGAGGCGCAGGTGCGGGCGATCTCCGCGCAGCTCGTGACCCGGCTCGGGGCGGCCACCGGGATCGGAGCGCTGGACCGGACCGATGCGGACGCCGCCGCGATCCGGGTCACCTTCGAACGGGGCTCGGCCACCATGACGCTGGCGATCGAGGCCGATCCGGTCGGCCGGATCACCGGGCTGCGCGTCACCGGGGTGGACGAGGCGGCGGTGGCCGCCCTGGCGACCCTGGACGCGGTCGCCGCGGCCATCCGCGAGCTGCCGGGCCGGAGCGGCTTCATCGTCGCCGATCCGGACGCCCGCGCGATCGCGGCCGCGGTCGCCCCCGATCGACCGCTCGCGATCGGATCGACCTTCAAGCTGGTCGTCCTCGCCGAACTCGTGCGCGCCGTCGATGCGGGTGAGCGCCGCTGGGACGACCCCGTCCCGCTGGACGGTCTCGCGCTGCCGTCCGGCCGCTTCCGGGGTCGGCCGGCGGGCACCCAGGTGCCGCTCCGCGACCTGGCCGAGGCGATGATCGCGGTCAGCGACAACAGCGCGGCCGACGCGCTGATCCACGCGCTGGGCCGCGGGCGCATCGAGACGATGCAGGCGACGGTGGGTGTGCGCGATGGCGCCCGCAACACGCCCTTCCTGACGGTCCTGGAGGCGTTCAAGCTGAAATACGTCGGCGCGGGCGCGCTGGCGGCGCGGTACGCCGCGCTCGACATGGCGGGCCGCCGCGCCCTGTTGGCGGGCGACATCGCCGCGACGCCCGACCACCTCATCCTGCCGCTGACGGCCGGCGGTCGTCCGGCGATGATCGACCGTGTCGAGTGGTTCGCCGCGCCCGCCGATCTGGTGCGCGTGATGACGTGGTTCCGCGACCACGGCGAAACGCCCGGCGGCCGCGAGGCGCTGCGCATCCTGGCCCTCAATCCGGGTCCTGCGGGCGGGCTGCCGGAACCGGCCTATGTCGGCTACAAGGGCGGCTCGGAGCCCGGCGTCATCGGCATGACCCTGCTGCTGCGCGACCGGACGGGCGGCTGGCGCGTGGTGTCGGCGGGCTGGAACGACCCGGAGGCCCCAGTGGACGAGGCGCGCTTCGCCGGGCTGGTGCGCCGCGCGGTCGAACTCTCCACCGCGACGGAGTGACCGTTCGTGACGGCAGGGCCGGCGCACACGAGCGACGCCGGCCTGCCGCCCCCCTACCCGGCAGCGGCCACTTCGACCCGCCGCCAGCCCCGCATCAGCGCTGCGGCGGCGTGGCCGGATCGGCGGTGGCGTCGGGGGGCAGTGGCGTGGTGGTGCCGGTGATCGCCGGGTCGGCGGGCTGCTCGACGACCGTCGTCGCGCCGTCCGCGGCCGCGGTGTCGGCATCCGCGATCGCCTGCTGGTCGGCGGCTTCCTGATCGATCAGGCCGAGACGCTCGCGCCGCTCCTTCTCGATCAGGTCGGCATAGACCGTCGCCCGGCCCTGGCCCTGCCGCTTCTTCCAGTCCTCGTACTCCTGGCCCGAACAGGTCGCCTGGCTGGCGACCCCCGATGCCGAGCAGCTGCCGAAGCCGGACACCGGCGTGATCGTCTTGCGCGCGTTCACCGCGGGCGAGCGGTTGGGCGGCGTGTCGGGCACGGTGCGCAACGCGTTGGGGATGCGATACGGGCTCTCGCCGGTGATGACGATGCACGAGGTGATCGTGCCGGGCTGTTCGGCGGGACAGTCGGCCTGGTCGTAGACGGTGACCTGGTTGACCTTATCGACCGGCGCGGCGTCCTGCGCGAGGGCGGGCGCGGCGGCGAGCGCCAGCGGCACGGCGGGGGCGAGGCGGAGGAGCGGATGGATCATGACGGACAAACTCCCGAAGAGCGGATGGGTTCACAGCCGCTTGCTGACCGCGATGGCGGCCTTGCAGCCCAGGCGGATGACGGCGGTGAGCAGCGGGTAGGCGACGGCCTTGTCCGCGCCGTGCTCGCGCGCGGTGTCGCGGTGTTCCAGCTCGTCGGCCTGGAAGTCGGCGATGGCGTCGGACAGGCGCGGGTCGCTGTCGCCCAGCCGCTCCCGCTGCTCGGAATAATGGCGGTCGATCTCGGTCTCCACCGCCTCGGTGCAGGCCATCGCGGCTTCCGGGCTGATGAGCGCGGTGACGGCGCCGAGCGCGAAGCCGGCGCGATCCCAGATCGGTTGGAGCGCCGTCGGGCGCACCCCGCGCTCCGCCATCTCGCGGTCGAACCAGCCGAGATGGCGCTCCTCGCCCGCCGCCATCGAGGTGATGACGTGCGCGGCGTGGCCGTCGCGGGGCAGGATGGCCAACTGGCCGGCGTAGATGCGGGTCGCCCCGAACTCGCCCGCCTGGTCGACGCGGATCATCGCATCGACCTCGCGCCGATCGGGCGGGCGCCTCACGCCGGCACCGCGCGGCGGGCGGGCGGGCGCCGGCCGAGCGCCAGCGCGAACACCGCCAATCCGGCGGCCAGCGAGAACAGGAAGTTGAAACCCGCCAGCGACACGCCGGCCAAGGACCACTGCACGCGGTCGCACGCCACCACCGGCCGCGCCAGGATCTCGGCGAGCGAGCCGCCGGCGCCGGCCGAGCAGGCAGGCCCCGTCCACCAGCCATACTCCACGCCCGCGTGATAGCCGCCGATCGCCGCCGTCGTCAGCAGCGCGCCGCCCGCGAACGCCGTCAGCCAGCGCACCGCCCCCTCGTCCCGCACGGCGAAGGCGAGGCCGGCGAGCAGCAGCGCGGCGACGTGCGGCCAGCGCTGCCACAGGCACATCTCACACGGCACCAGCCCAAAGGCGAACTGGCCGACCAGCGCACCGCCGAGCAGCGCGAGCGGCACCAGGAACGCCACGGCGCGCGCCGTGGCGAGGGAGGGCGGGGGACGGGTCACCGGCTCAGCGCTGGCCGCCCCGCGCCACCGCGCGCCGCTGGCGGGTCAGCGTCTCGATGGCGTAGGAGAGCTGGAAATCCTCGATCCCCTTCGCCTTCAACTGGTCGGCGGTCATGGTGAAGCGGGGGTCGTCCTTCAGATCGTCCTCGATGACGCTCTCGTCCTTCAGCTGATCGTTGACCAGGTGGCGGCGCAGGTCCGCCTCCCGGATGCGCGGCTGCTTCTTCCAGTCGGGGTCGGTCAGCTGGGGCACGGGGATGTCGGGCTTGATCCCGCCCTCCTGCACCGAGCGGCCGGACGGCGTGTAGTAGCGCGCGGTGGTGAGGCGCAGCGCGGTGGTCGGCGTCAGGTCGAACACGGTCTGCACCGATCCCTTCCCGAAGGAGCGCTCGCCCATCACCAGCGCGCGGTGGTCGTCCTGCAGCGCGCCGGCGACGATCTCGGACGCGGACGCGGAGCCGACATCGACCAGCACGACCATGGGCGCGCCGCCCGTCGCGTCGCCCGGCCGGGCGTAGTATTTGGCGTTGTCGCGCCGCATCCGCCCGCGCTGCTCGACGATCTCGCCGCCGGACAGGAACAGGTCCGACACCTCGATCGCCTGGTCGAGCAGCCCGCCCGGGTTGGAGCGCAGATCGAGGACGTAGCCGAGCGGCTTGCCGCCGGTCTGCGCCTTGATGCCGGCGATCGCCTTGACGACCTCGTCGGCCGCGTCGCGGCTGAAGCCGTTCAGGTTGATGACGCCGACGCCGTCCCTCACCTCCCACTTGACCGGCTTCAGCTCGACGATCTGCCGGGTGACGGGGATCTCCAGCGGCGCGTCCGCGCCGGCGCGCGCGATGGTCAGCGTGATGGTCGTGCCCGGCTCGCCGCGCATCTGCTCGACCGCCTCGTCCAGCGTGCCGCCGACGATCAGCTTGCCGTCCAGGCGCGTGATGTAGTCGCCCGCCTTGATCCCGGCCTTGTCGGCGGGCGAATCCTCGAACGGCGCGATGACCTTCACCGCCCCGTCCTCCAGCGAGACGGTCAGGCCCAGCCCGCCGTACTTGCCGTCGGTCTGGGTGCGCAGATTCTCGTTGTCGAACTCGTTCAGATAGGCGGAGTGCGGGTCGAGGCTCGACAGCATCCCCTGGATCGCGCCGTCGATCAGCTTCTGGTCGGTGACGGGTTCGACATAGAGCGCCTTCACCCGTTCGAACACGTCCGCGAAGCGCTGGAGCTGCGCGGTGGTGTTCGAATCGACCTGCGCCATCGCCCCGGTCGCCATCGGCACCAGCGCCAGCGCGGTCGCGGCGAGCGCGGCGCGCGCCAGGCGGAGGCGGGGCGGGGCGGCGGGGCGGTCGGTCGGCATGGGTGCGGGCGGCCTTGGCAAGGGGTGACGAACGTGGATGCCGCATAGCACGGTTTTCGCTGAACGGCGCATGGATGCGCGAGGGGGCCGTGTCCTGTCCCTCAAGCGGACGTTGAACTCTCCAACCCCGATCCAGGTGTGGTGAGGGCACGATAGGATTGGAACCACCGCTCTCTACCAGCCGAGGGTGGCCTCTTGCGCTTGCAAACCACACCGGAAGGGTGCGTTTCCCCGGCGGCCTCCGCCAGCCCCCTCACAACGCCAGCAGATCCATCGCCCGGTTCCCCCGTCTCAGCTCCACCGTCACCGGCAGCGGCTCGCCGGCGGCGCGGGCGAGCGGCTGGCCGGCCGCGACCGGAGCCCCCGCGCGGACGCCCAGCGCGCCCAGACCCGTGAGCAGCGTCGTCCAGCCGCCGCCATGGTCGATCACCAGGATCCGGCCGTAGCGGCGCCACGGGCCGGCGAAGGCGACGCGCCCGGCCGCCGGCGCGCGCACGAGCGCGCCGCGCGCGGCGCGGAAGCCCAGGCCCTTGGCGGTGACGCCGGTGTCCGACAGCTCGCCCAACCCGACGGTCAGCGGCGCGTCGAGCGGCAGGCGGTAGACCGGCGCACGCGGCGGCGCGGCGCGCGCGCCGGGGCGCGGGATCGCCGCGGGCAGCGCCGCCAGGCGCGCGGTGGTGGTCCGCGCCCGCTCCAGCGTGCCGAGCCGGTCGGCGATGTCGAACGCCTCCTCGCCCAGCGCCAGCGCGCGGTCGCCCTCGCCCAGCGCCTCCCCCGCGAGCGCGCGACCCTCGGCGCGCGCCGCCGCCTCCGCCTCGGCCAGCCGCCGCTGGTCGTCCACCAGCCGCCCGCGCGCCGTCCGGAGCGCCGACACCGCCGCGCGCGCGGTCACCTCCAGCGCGCGCGCCTCGCGCAGCTCGGAGCGCAGCGCGGCGGTGCGCGCCTGCACGGCGGGCGCGACCGTGGCCAGCACCGCGCGGGTGTGGACGAGATCGTCGAGGCTGGTGGGCTGCAGCAGCGCCAGCACCGGCGGCCGGCGACGGCGCGCCTCCAGCCCCGCCATCAGCTCGACCACCGGCCGCTGGCGCTCGCCCAGCCGCGCCGCGCGTGTCCGCTGCAGCCCGCGCACCAGCGCGACGCGCGCCTGGGCGGCGGCGATGTCGGCCTCCGTCGCCGCCACCCGCCCGCGCAGCGCGTCGAGCTCGCGCGCGGTGCGGTCCGCCGCGTCGCGCGCCTCGGCCGCCCGCGCCTCCAGCGCCCGAACCCGCGCCTCCGCCGCCGCCTTCGCCTCGCGCGCCTCGCGCAGCCGCTGGCGCTCGGCGGCCAGCCGGTCGGCCACGGGACCGTCCGGGGCGGAATCGGGCGGCGGCGCGGCGGCGGTGACGCCGGCGAGCAGCAGCAGGGGGAGCAGCACCGCGCGCATCACCCCTCCCGGTGATAGGGATGACCGGCCAGGATGGCGGTGGCGCGGTAGAGCTGTTCCGCCAGCATCGCGCGCGCCAGGAGGTGCGGCCAGGTCGCGCGTCCGAAGGAGAGGAGGTGGTCGGCCGACGCCCGCTCCGCTTCGTTCAGCCCGTCGGCCGCGCCGATGAGGAAGCGCGCCTCCGCCACCCCGTCGTCGCGCCAGCGCCCCAGCCGGTCGGCCAGGTCGGCGGAGGACCAGAGCCGCCCCTCCTCGCTGAGCGCCACGGTGACGGCGCGCCCGTGTGGAGGCGGGGGAGCGTCGTCCCCCCGGTCGGGCCGTTCCGTGACGGCGGTGGGCCAGCGGATGCGGGCCAGATAGCGGTCGGCGAGCTCCGCCTCCGCCGACCGGCCGATGCGGCCGCGCGCGACGATGTGGAGCCTCATCGGAACCGCGCGGCGGAGGTCAGACCGCCGCCTCGCCCGCCTCCTCGCCGAAGCTCCACATCCGCTCGATGTTGTAGAACTCGCGCACCTCGGGGCGGAACAGGTGGACGATGACGTCGCCCGCGTCGATGAGCACCCAGTCGGCGTGCGGCAGGCCCTCCGTCATCACCGGCCGGCCGGTGTCGCGCTTGATCCGCTCGGCGAGCTTGCCGGCCATCGCCGCGACCTGGCGGGTCGAGCGGCCCGAGGCGACGATCATATGGTCGGCGATCGAACTCTTGCCCGCGAGCGGGATCGAGACGAGGTCGATCGCCTGGTCCTCGTCCAGCTGATCCAGGATCAGCCGGTGGAGCGTGTCGGAGCCCGTGTCCGGGGCGGCGGGGCCGGACGCTTCGGCGGTGGGTGCGGTGGCGGGCAGGTCGGGTCCTTTCGAAAGGGGAGCGCGCGTCAGCCGATGCGGCGGCGGACGAGCGGATCGTGGAGGGGGAGGGGCGACACGCGGTCGGCCCAGCGGCGATCGCGGGCGCGGATCGCGGTGGCGGCGGTGCTGTCGGGCGGCAGGCTGAGGGGCACGAGGGCCGGCAGGCTCCACTGCGTCCAGTGTCGTGCCTGGTCCGGGCGGTGGACGAAGCGCCTGAGCCAGCCCGCCGCGACACCCGCGCCGGTGAGTCCGGCATAGCCCGGCCGGTGGATCACGGCAATCGGCAGCGTGGCCGCCAGCCTCCGCCAGTCGCGCCAGCGGTGGAACTCGCCGACGATGTCGCCGCCCATCAGCCAGACGAAGCGGTGGCGCGGATGGCGCCGCTGGAGCGCGCGCACGGTGTCGACCGCGAAGCGCGTGCCCAGCGCCGCCTCGATCCCCGTGGCGCGCACCGGCAGGCCGCGCGCCATGGCCCCCGCCGAGCGCAGGCGCGCGGCGAACGGGGCCATGTCGCTTGCGTTCGCCTTCAGCGGATTGCCGGGCGAGACCAGCCACCACACCTCGTCCAGCCCCAGGGCGGCGATCGCGTGGCGGGTGATGCGGCGGTGGCCCCGGTGCGCCGGGTTGAAGCTGCCGCCCAGAAGACCGATCTTCGCCATCGCATCCGCACGCTAGGGCCGGCGGCGGCGGAGGGGAACCCGACTCGGGTCCGCGCGGTTGACGGTCGCAAGAAACATGGGACAAATCAATTGCTTAACATAGATTACGCGGCCCGCACCCGCGCCGCGCAGGCGTTCCGCGCCTGGATCGCCGACGACGGCTTTCCCTGCGTGGGCGCCAAGGCGGCGCTCAACCGTGGCACGCTGGGCGTGCTGCACGCCGCCGACCTGACGAGCGCGTGGGACGACCTGGCGATCCATGACTCGCTCGCCCGCTTCGCCGCCGACTACCGGCGCGATCCGGGCCTGTTCCGCTCCTTCGCGGTGGTCTTCGACCGCCCGGGCGACCTGGACGAGGCGGACTTCGAGCGCGCGCTGTGGGACCGGGTCCAGTCGCTGTCCGACAAGGACGCCTGGCTGGGCCATGCGCCCGACGACCGCGTGTCGAGCGATCCGGACGACCCGCACTTCTCGCTCTCCTTCGGCGGCGAGGCGTTCTTCGTCGTCGGCCTCCATCCCCACGCCAGCCGCCCCGCGCGCCGGTTCGAACGGCCCGTGCTGGTGTTCAACCTGCACGACCAGTTCGAAGAGCTGCGCCGGTCGGGCCGCTACGAGACGCTGCGCGCCGCCATCCTGACCCGCGACGCGGCGCTGGCGGGCTCGACCAACCCGATGCTGGCGCGCCACGGCTCGGTGTCGGAGGCGCGGCAGTACAGCGGGCGCCAGGTCGGCGAGGACTGGCGCTGCCCCTTCCAGCGCGACGGCGCCCCGGGGTCGCTGGAGGCGTGAACCGGATCGAGCCGCGCTCCGGCGCCGCGATCGAACTCGCCGCCGGGCGAACGCTGACGGTCGTCGATATCCAGGGCGGCCAGGTCGCCGACCTGCTGGCGGTGAGCGCCGAAGACGGGGGCGAGGTGCTGTCGAACGGCCGCACCTTCGACTACAACGAGACGATCTACCTGACGACCGGCGCCACGCTGTGGTCGAACCGCTCCCGTCCGATGCTGGAGATCGTCGGCGACGATGTGGGTCGTCACGACTTCCTGCTCACCCCGTGCAGCGAGGCGACCTTCCGCCTGTGCTACGACGACGAGCCGCCGCACCGGGGCTGCCAGGGCAATCTGCTGGCGGCGCTGGCGCCTCATGGGATGACCGCCGACGCGATCCCGGCGGCGTTCAACTGCTTCATGAACGTGCCGGTGGACGGCGAGACCGGGCGGTTCCAGGTCCTGCCGCCGGTGTCGAGGGCGGGCGACGCGATCCGCTTCCGCGCGGCCCTGGACCTGGTGGTGGGCCTCACCGCCTGCTCCGCGCCGGCGTCCAACGGCGGCACCTTCAAGCCGATCGGGTGGCTTGTCGACTGACGCTTTCCCCCGCCGTGTCGCTCCGCTAGGACACTCGCTGGCCGGAGGGGGAACGCGGGCGATGACGGCGGCAGCGGACACACATGGCGGGACCTGCCGCAACTGCGGCACCGCGCTCACCGGCGATCACTGCCACGGCTGCGGCCAGGCCGCGCGCGTCCACCGCTCGATGGCCGCCATCGGCCACGACCTGATGCACGGCGTGCTGCACCTGGACGGCAAGCTCGCCAACACGCTGCCGCTCCTCGCGCTGAAGCCCGGCGAACTCACCCGGCGCTACGCGCACGGCGAGCGGCGGCGGTTCGTGTCGCCGATGGGAATGTTCCTGTTCTCGGTCACGATCCTGTTCCTGGCCATGCAGGTGCTGGGCTTGCACCTGTTCGAGATCGGCGAGGAGGATCTGGTCGGTCCCGGATTGGCGCGGATCGAGGCCTCCCTGCAGAAGGTGGCTGCAGCCGACCCGGCCGCGGGACGTGTGTCGGGAGGCTTCGGGGTGACCGTGGACACGGAAGACGGTCGGAAGGTCCTCGTCGGCTCGAAGATCGGCGAGCCGGAGCCCGATCCCCAGGCGATCGACGGCGACGCGAAAGCCGGCTCCATCGCAACGAAGCGGGGGGCCGAGCGGGATCGGGCGCGGGCCGCCCTGCCGCTCGTCCGCCAGGCGCGGGCCGCGTGGGGTCAGCGGGTCTTTGATTCCAAAGAAGACGGGACCGGCAACGCAACGCTCGACGCGGCGGTGAAAAAGATCGCCCAGGACCCGGCGCTCGTCGCCTACAAGGTGCAGGCGAACAGCTACAAGTTCAGCTGGGCGCTGATCCCGTTGTCGGTGCCGTTCGTCTGGCTGCTGTTCTTCTGGCGGCGCGATGTGGGGCTGTACGACCACACGGTGTTCGTGACCTACTCGCTGGCGGCCATGACGCTCCTGACGGTGGCGATGATGCTGCTGAGCAGGGTGGGGGTGCCCTTGGAAGCGGTGATGGTGGCCTTCTGCGTGCTCGCGCCGCTGCACATCTTCGTACACCTGCGCGGCAGCTACGGCCTGTCCAAGCGCGCCACGCTCCTCCGCTTCGGATTGCTGAGCGTCTTCATCTGGTTCGCGGTCGCGCTGTTCGCCGCGATCCTGTTCGCGCTGGGCGCGATCGGCTGATGCTCAGCAGGGGAACTTGGCCGCCATGAAGCGATGGAACGCCTCGACCATGTCGATGCCGCGCTGGTTGGCCGGCACCGCGCGCAGGGCGGCCAGGAACTCCTCGGGATCGATCCTGAACTTGCCCGGCGGCGGGCAGCTGCGCGGGGTCTGGCCGACCGCCTTCGACCGCGCGATGTCCGCCTTGTACTGGCGCACCACGCGCTTCATCTCGGCGGTCACCGGCTTCAGGTCGGATGAGAAGATCGCGGCCGGACCCTTCGCCTTCAGCCGCTCCGCGCGCGGCAGGAAGTCGCCGACGGGGATGGCGAGCGCCGGCGCGGCGAGCGCGAACGCGCAGCCCGCCAGCGTCAAGGTCGTGATCGGTCGCATGGCAGTCCCCCGGCAAATCGCGGTGAGGACTGCCGTTTCGGGCGTGAACTCCCCCTGAACCCGCCGGCTCAGCCGCCGCAGCGGACCCGGCCCGACCCCATCTTGCTGACCGTGCAGCGCGCCTGCGGGCCGAGGTCCACGTCGCCCGAGCCCATCATGGAGACGGTCGCGTCGCCCCGCACCGCCGCGCGCACGTCGCCCGATCCTATGACCGACACGCGCGCCCGCTCGGCGGTCAGCCCCCCGGCCGCGATGTCGCCCGATCCCGCGATGCTCGCGTCCAGCTCGCGCGCGGTGCCGGCGAGCGACAGGGTGCCCGATCCGGCGATCGCGCCCTTCAGACGCTCGACGGCCACTCGCTCGACGGTCAGGTCGCCCGACCCGCCGACGGCGGCGGTGAAGTCCTCGCCCGCGACCCGGTCCACGCTGAGGTCGCCCGACCCGCCGAGCGAGGCGGAGGCGAGCGCGGGGAGGGTGACGAACACGGTCGTGGCCGCGTTCGTCCCCAGGCCGCGTCCCGTGCGCCGGATCCGCAGTTGATCGTCCACCGCGATCACCTCCAGCCGGTCCAGCACGCGCGCCGGTCCCGTCGCCCGCACCGAAAAGGCGGGACCGACGGACACTCTGACATCGTCGGGACCGGAGAGCCGCACCGAGTTGAATCCGGACAGGGCATAGCTCCGCTCCGTCGTCCCGGACGATCCGCCCGCATCGCTCATACAGCCGCTCACCGCCAGCGCGGCCGCCAAGATCGTCCACCTCATGCCACTCTCCCCAGTCGGTGTCCTAGGAAAGTAACACGCATGGGCGGTGGGGCCAAGCGGTGTTTTGTCCTCCCGTTGGCCTGCGGCCGCCTTCGGCTCAGTGGATCCCTGCACACTTCACCACCGTCATCCCCGCGAAAGCGGGGATCCACGCACCGGATGCGGGGACGGAGTCGCTGTCGGTCGAGTGGAGCCTGGATCCCCGCGTTCGCGGGGATGACGTCACGTTGGATCGTCATCGCGAGGAGCGAAGCGACGCGGCGATCCAGGAGGCGCGCGCCGGTCTGTATTGCTTCGCTTCGCTCGCAACGACGGAGCCGGTTCCATCCAATGTCATCCAACCCCCGAGGGGAGAGGCTTGCCGCGCCTCCTCCGGAGGACAGGTATCAGGTAGAGCCGATCTGGAACCGGGACACCGCCCTACCCCGCCTGGGGCTTCGGGTCGCCGAACGGGCGCTTGGGCCGGTTGGTCTTGGGGATGGCCGACGCGCCGCTCGTGATCGGGCGCGGGGTGTTGTTGCCGCCGTCGATGTCGCGGCCGATCGGCTCGCCCGCGATCGCGCGCTTCGACTCCTCGCCGGTCAGCGTCTCATATTCGAGGAGCGCGTTGGTGAGGCTGTGCAGCTCGTCCAGATTGTCGGTCAGCACCGTGCGGGCCGTCGCCTCCGCCTCCTCGACGATGCGGCGCACCTCGGAATCGATCAGCTGGGCGGTGTCCTGGCTGATGTGGCTCTGCGCCCCCATCTGCTGGCCCAGGAAGGTCTCGCCGCCGCCCTCCTTGTAGCGCAGCCAGCCGAGCTTCGGGCTCATGCCGTATTCCATCACCATCGCGCGCGCCATGTCGGTCGCCTGCTGGATGTCGTTGGCGGCGCCGGTGTTGAGCGCGTCCTGGCCGTAGATCAGCTGTTCGGCGATGCGCCCGCCGAAGCACAGCGCCAGGCGCGCGTTCATCTGCTGCATGGACATCGAGAAGCGGTCGCGCTCCGGCAGGTTCCAGGTGACGCCCAGCGCCTGTCCGCGCGGAATGATCGTCACCTTGTGCAGCGGATCGCAGCCGGGAACGTGGAGCGAGACCAGCGCGTGGCCCGCCTCGTGATAGGCGGTCGCCTTCTTCTCGTCCTCGGTCATGACCATGGAGCGGCGTTCCGCGCCCATCATCACCTTGTCCTTGGCCTCCTCCAGCTCGAGCATCGCGATCATGCGCTTGCCCTTGCGCGCCGCCAGCAGCGCGCCCTCGTTCATCAGATTGGCGAGGTCCGCGCCGGAAAAGCCCGGCGTGCCGCGCGCGACGGTGCGAAGGTCGACGTCGGGCGCCAGCGGCTTGCCCTTGGAGTGGACCTCCAGGATCTTCACCCGGCCCTCGATGTCCGGGCGCGGCACGACCACCTGCCGGTCGAACCGGCCGGGGCGCAGCAGCGCGGGGTCGAGCACGTCCGGCCGGTTGGTGGCCGCGATGATGATGATGCCCTCGTTGGCCTCGAAGCCGTCCATCTCGACCAGCAGCTGATTGAGCGTCTGCTCGCGCTCGTCGTTGCCGTTGCCGATGCCCGCGCCGCGATGGCGGCCGACCGCGTCGATCTCGTCGATGAAGACGATGCACGGCGCGTTCTTCTTGGCCTGCTCGAACATGTCGCGCACGCGGCTGGCACCCACGCCCACGAACATCTCGACGAAGTCGGAGCCGGAGATGGTGAAGAACGGCACGCCCGCCTCGCCCGCGATGGCGCGCGCGAGCAAGGTCTTGCCGGTGCCGGGAGAGCCGACCAGCAGCGCGCCCTTGGGGATGGTGCCGCCCAGCTTGGCGAACTTCGACGGGTCCTTCAGGAACTCGACGATCTCGACCAGCTCCTCGCGCGCCTCCTCGATCCCGGCGACGTCGTCGAAGGTCACCTTGCCCGACTTCTCCGTCAGCATCTTGGCCTTGGACTTGCCGAAGCCCATCGCGCCCGAGCCGGCGTTCTTCTGCATCTGGCGCATGACGAAGAACGCCACGCCGATGATCAGCAGGAACGGGAGCGACTGGTAGAGCAGGTACGTCCAGATCGACGGCCGCTCCTCCGGCTTCACGCGCACGGTGACGTTGCCGTCGGTCAGCCGCTTCATCAGCGTGGCGTCCTGGGCGGGCACGATGACGGAGTATTTGTCCCCGTCGGTGAGCTCGCCCGCGACGGTGTCGCCGCTGATCTCCGCCGATTTGACGGTGCCCGACTCCACCTTCTGCACGAAATCGGAATAGGCGAGGCTGTCGGCGGGCGTGGCCGACGGGGTCAGCATCGAGACGAACAGCGCCAGGCCGAAGAAGATGCCGACCCACAGCAGGATGTTCCGGGTCCACGGATTGGGGCCGCTGGGCGGGGTCGGCTTGGGATCGGTCATGCGGTCGGGTCCGGTGCGCGAGGGGTGGTTCCAAGATAGGGTGCGGGCGCCGCCTTGCAATCGCGCGGCGCGGCGGGCGGCGCGGGCGACACGGTCCAGACCGCGCCGCCGGAGAACCGCAGGCCGCGCAGGGTCGCCGCGCCGCCGGCGGCCAGGACGGCGAGCAGGCGGTCGCCCTCCGGCCCGGTCGGGGGCGGCGCGCCCGGTCGGAGCGCGGCCACCGCGCGCGCGACGAGCGCGCGGGCGAGCGCGGGCGGCAGACCGGCCGGCGCGATCGCCGCGGCGCCTTCCGCCAGCGTCAGCGACTGCGCCGCCGCGCGCTCCTCGGCCCAGGCCAGGGCCTCGCTCGCCTCCGCCAGCGCGCGCGCCGAGCGGGCGAGCGCCGGCGCGAGCTCCGACGGCAGCCGTTTCCTCAGCCGCGCGCGATCGTGGCGGTCGTCCGTGTTCGACGGGTCCTCCACGGCCGACCAGCCCGCGTCGCGCACCACCGCCGCCAGCTCGGCGCGCCGCAGGCCGAGGCAGGGGCGCACCAGGGTGAGCGGCGGGGCGTCGGGCCAGCGCAGGCGCTGGCGCTCGCGCACGCCCGCCAGGCCGTGCGGCCCGCTGCCGCGCATCAGGCGGAGCGCCAGCGTCTCGGCCTGGTCGTCGCACTGGTGCCCCGTCGCCACCCGCGCGAGCGCCTCGCGCTCCGCCCAGCCCGCGAGCGCCCGATAGCGCGCGCGGCGGGCGCCGGCCTGCCGGTTGCGCCCGGGGATCGGCGCGTCCGGGCGCAGACTGGTGTGCGGCACGCCCAGCCGGACGCACAGGCGCGCCACATCCGCTGTTTCCCCGGCCGATCCCGCGCGCAGCCCGTGATCGACGGTCGCCACGCGCACCGGCCGGCGGCCGTCCTCCAGCGCCAGGCGCAGCAGCCCCAGGCTGTCCGGCCCGCCGGACACCGCCAGCCCCAGCGGCTCGCCCACCGGCGCGAGCCGGTCGAGCGCGGCGGCGAAGCGCGGTCCGACGCCCGCCGTCAGCAGCCGGCGTCCTTCCGGCCCTGCTTCACCTGCGCCTTGAGGGTGGAGGTGGCGACCGAGCCGTAGACCTCGTCGAACGCCCCATAGGCGTCGCACGCGCGCGCCTTTTCCTTCAGCGCCGTCAGCGTGCGCCCGAGATAGTAGAGGCTGTCGGGCGAGCGTTCGCCGTCCTGGAACTTTTGATAGTTGTCGAAGAACGCCTCCGCCGCCTTGGTGAGCAGCGCGTTGTCCCTGGTGGCCAGCCCCTCGTCCATGTAGGACCGGCCGATCAGGTTCTGCGCCCAGCTGGCGCGCCGGTGCTTGGACGAGTCCCTGACGACCTTCGCCAGCTCGGCGCGCGCCTCCGGATAGAGGTTGGCGGCCCACAGGCGGTAGCCATAGACATAGCGGTCGTCGGCCGGATCGGCGGTCTTCGGCCGCTCCACCGCCGCGATCCGGGCGGCGCGCGCGCCGTCGGCGCCGGCGGCCGGGGCCGGTTGCGGCGCGGCCGCCGCGCCCCCGCTCTCGCCCTCCGGTCCGGCCTCCGAACCCACCCCGTCGTCGGTCGCGGGCGGCGCGGTGCCGCCGGCCGTCGGGGAGCCGCGCGCTTCCAACGCGGCCAGCCGCGCCTCCAGCGCCGCGAAGCGCGTTTCCAGCTGCCCCAGGCCGTGGGTCGCGCGCTCCGTCTGGTCGGTCAGCGCGGCGACCTGCCCCTCCAGCGCGGTCAGCCGCGCCTGGGCGTCGGCGAGCGCCGAGGAGGCCGGGGTTCCGGCGGGGGGCGCGTTGGGAGCGGCGGGCGCGATCTCCGGCGCGAGAAGCTCGCCCCCGCCGCCCGGAAACACCGTGCGCTGGAGCGCGCGCACCTGCTGTTCGAGCCGCTTCACGCGACCCGCCAGGTCGGCGTCCTGCGCGGCGGCCGGGGCGGACAGCAGGACGGCGGCCGGCAGCAGCGCGGCGACGAGCGGGCGGGCGGATCGGGAGAGCATGGCGGGATCCTTGGACGCGGTCGCCTGACCCGCCGATTAAGCGCCGGGCGCCGGCGCGGCGGCGCGGCCGGCGGCGGTGAGCGCTGCCGGCGCCAGCGAAGCGTCGTTGACCGGCCGCCCGGCGGGACCCAGCGGCGCCACCTCCCGTCCGGCGACGGTGACGGTCAGCGCCTCCGGCCGGCCCACCGTCACCGACGGGTCCGACGCGTCGGCGGGCACTTCGTAGCGCTCGCCCGGCCGCAGCGTGCGCGACACGAGCGTCGCGCCCGCGCCATCGCGCACCCGCACCCAGACCTCGTCGACGGCGGTCAGCACGACGGGGCCGGTGGCCGGCACCGACGGGGCGGAGGCCGGCGCGGACACCGACGCCGGCGCGCGCCCCCTCTCGGCCCCGGTCAGGAGCGACGTGGAATCGTCCAGGCTCGTGCGCCAGATGGCGAAGGCGACGACGAGCGCCACCGCGATGGCCGCCGCGGTCCAGGCGAAGGCGCGCGGCGGAATGCGCTGCGGCTCGGGCACGGCGGTCGAGCCGGTGCCGCCCGGGCTCAGCACGTGGCGGGCGGGCAGGTCCATCTCCTCGCGCACCTGGGCGGCGAGCTCGACCTCGTCCAGGCCGACGCTGCGGGCATAGGCGCGCACGAAGCCGACCGCGTAGGTGGCCGAGGGCAGCGCGTCGAAGTCGCCCGCCTCGATCGCGTCCAGGTGGCGCAGCGGGATGCGGGTGGCGACGGCGATCTCGTTCAGCTCGCGGCCGGCGGCCTCCCGCGCGCGGGCCAGCCGCGCGCCCACGGGCGTCGGATGCAGGTCGTCGGGGTCCGCCATGTCGTCCGTCATCCCGCCTCCCGTTCGCCGGTGCGGCGGGGAGCGCCGACGGCGGACCCGTCGTGCCATCGCCGCCGCGGCAGGCGGTGAGTGTGCGGCGAAAGTTCAACCTGTGTCAAATGGCCTCTCCGCTCCCGCGCGTCCGCCCTTACGTCAGCTCGCAGCCGTGCTCCGCCAGCCAGCCCGCCAGCGCGGCCCGGATGTCGGGATCGCCGCGGTCGACCAGCCGGTCCACCTCCGCGGTGAGCCGCGCGAGGTCGACGGAGCGGATCGCCGCCTTCAGCGCCGCCACCGCGGCGGGGGTGATCGACAGCCGGCGATAGCCCAGCCCGATCAGCGCCATCGCCTCCAGCGGGCGCCCGCCCATCTCGCCGCACACCGTCAGGTCCACGCCGCTGCCGTCCACCGCGCGCGCGACGCGGCGCAGGAAGCGCAGCACGGCGGGCGACAGCCAGTCGTAGCGCTCGGCGAGCTTGGGGTGCGCGCGGTCGGCGGCGAGCAGGAACTGCGTCAGGTCGTTGGTGCCGACCGACAGGAAGTCGAGCCGCGGCAGCAGGACGTCCAGCATCTCGGCCAAGGCCGGCACCTCCAGCATCGCGCCATAGCGCACGGCGGTCGCGATCGGGCGGCGGCGCGCGCGCAGGAACGCGGCCTGGTCCTCGAACAGCGCGCGCGCCTGGTCGAACTCCCACGGTTCTGAGATCATCGGGAACATGACGTGGAGCGTGCGCCCGGCCGCCGCCTCCAGGAGCGCGCGCGCCTGCGCCTTCATCAGCCCGGCGCGCTCCAGCGACACGCGCACCGCGCGCCAGCCCATCGCCGGGTTGTCGGCGTCGATGTCCTCCGCCTTCATGTAGGGCAGCGCCTTGTCGCCGCCGATGTCCACCGTGCGGAACACGATCGGCTTCGGATCGGCCGCGTCCAGGACCTCGCGATACAGGCGCTGCTGGCGCTCGCGCTGGGGCATGGTGGCGGACACCAGGAACTGGAACTCGGTGCGGAACAGTCCGACGCCGTCGGCGCCCGTCAGCGTGGCGGCGTTCACGTCCTGGCGCAGACCCGCATTCACCATCACCGCGATCCGCGTCCCGTCGCGCGTCACCGGCTCCGCGTCGCGCAGGGAATCGAGCGCGACGCGCCGGCGGTCGAGGAGGGCGCGACGGTCCGCGAAGGCGGCGGCGACCGGCGCGGCGGGCCGCACGAGCGCGGTCTTCCCGCCGGCGTCGAGCAGCACCTCGTCGCCGTCGCGGACCGCCGTGCGCACGCCGCGCACCCGGCCCAGCATCGGCACGCCCATCGCGCGCGCGACGATGGTGACGTGGGCGGTCAGCGACCCTTCCTCCAACAGCACGCCCTTCAGCCGGCGGCGGTCGTATTCGAGCAGTTCCGCCGGGCCGAGATTGCGCGCGACCAGGATCGTGTCGCGGCGCAGGCCGAACTGCGCGGCGGTGCCCATCTGGCCCGACACGATGCGCAGCAGGCGGTTCGACAGGTCCTCCAGATCGTGCATCCGCTCGGCGAGCAGCGGATCGTCGATCCGGCGCATCCGCATCCGCGTGCGCTGCTGCACGCGCTCGATCGCGGCCTCCGCGGTCAGGCCGCTGGCGATCGCCTCCTCGATGCGGCGGATCCAGCCCTCGTCATAGGCGAACATCCGGTAGGTCGCGAGCACGTCGGCCTGTTCGCCGCCGGTGCCGAACTCCGCCTCCCGCGTGATCCGCTCGATCTGCTCGCGCATCCGGTCGAAGGCGGTCTGGACGCGCTGGCGCTCGGCCTCCGCGTCCTCGGCCACCGTGTGCTCGATGGTGACGCGCGGCTGGTGATAGACCGCCACGCCGGCCGCCATGCCGGCGACGAGCGGCTGGCCGGTGAGCGTCGCCGGGCCGGTGTCGACCGGCCCGTGGCCGCCGTCGGCGTCGATCAGCTGGGCGTTCTTGATCAGTTCGGCGAGCACCATGGCGACCGTCTGCAGCGCCTCGATCTCCACCTCCTCGTAGCGGCGGGGCTCGCGGTGCTGCACCGAAAGCACGCCGACCGCCTGGCCCCGCCGCACGATCGGCACGCCGGCGAAGGAGTGGAACAGGTCCTCGCCGGTCTCCGGCCGATGGGCGAAGTCGGGGTGGCCGGCCGCCTCGGCGAGGTTGAGCGTCTCCACCTCGCCGGCGATCGTGCCCACCAACCCCTCGCCCAGCGCCAGCGTGGTGACGTGCACCGCCTCCTGGGCGAGGCCGTGGGTGGCGTAGAGCTCCAGCACCCCGTCGCGCAGCAGGTAGATCGAGCAGACCTCGCTGTCGAGGCCGTCGGCGATGATGTCCACGACCGTGTTCAGCTTGGTCTGCGCGGGCGCGGCGGAGGCCATGATGTCGTGCATGGCCGTCAGGATCGCACGCGCGGCCCGGGCGGCGGTGCGTGGCGCCGTCGAGGCCAGGGGCGGATCGCTGACGGAGGCCATGCGCGGGGCTAACAGATCGCGCGGGCCGGGGCGAGGGGCGGGAGGCTCCCGATCGGAGCGCCGGCCGCTCGCCGGCGGGGACTAGCGGCCCGGAACGGGCGGCGTGGTCGGCGGAGAGGCGGGGGCGAGGGGCACGCTGGCGTCCCCCGTCGGGGGGGCGGTGCCCGGGGCGCCCACGGGTCGGTTCGTCGCGGGATCGTAGGTGACCTCGCGGGACTGGAACACGGTCTGGGTCGGGTTCGCCACGCTGGCCCCGTACCGCACCGGCTCGGGCGTTCCGTAGAGCCGGTCCCACTCCGCGGCCGCCACCTTGTAGCTGTCGTAGCTGGCGAAGAACTCGGTGAACGGCGCCTCCAGTTCGGCGAGGCCCACCGTGGCGTAGCCGTCGAGCTGGTCCGACGGCGTGGCGTTCGCGGTCGCGAGCACCCGGTCGGCCGCCGCGCAGAACGTCCGGGTGATCATCGGCAGCGCGAAGAAGTTGTAGACATCCACCGAATGGCTGTCGCGCGCGGTCTTCGCGTCCGCCTTGCTCGTGCGCTCCACCCACAGCTTGTCCATCGCCGTGTTCGCCCGCGCCAGCCGCGTTTTGTGGAGCGTCAGGAAATTGGCATAGGCGGCGTTCACGCTGTCGTTGGCATCGAAGCACGACAGCGCGGCGACGTTCAGACCCATGCGCAGGTGCCACAGCGCCTCTTCGGTCGTCAGCCCCGTGTTGGGCGTCATATACTTGCCGTAGCTGTCGCGCGGCGGCGTCGCGAAGGTGACGGCGGTGCCCGCCGGGCCGGCCGGGCGGGGTGGAGCCACGAGCGGCGGCGGCGCCACGCGCGCGACCTCCGGCGGCGGCGTCTTGACCGCGCAGCCGGCGAGCGCGGTGGCCGCCAGGGCGCTCGCGAGGATGGTGCGCGTGCTCACGTCGGGACCCTTTCTCTCGATCCGCCGGATTCTGCCGTCACCGACGCTCTGGCGTCAAGCGCGGAGATGGCCTGCGCGACGAGTTGCGCCAGAATGTCCGCCACCGGTTCCTCGGCGGTGACCATGCCGACGGATTGCCCGGCCATCAGCGAGCCGTGCTCGACATCGCCGTCGACGACCGCGCGGCGCAGCGCGCCCGCCCAGTAACGCTCGATCTGAAGCTGCGCCTCGGCCATCGCCACCTCTCCCCGGTCGAGCGTCTGGGCGACGGTGCGTTGATGGTCGCTGAACAGTGCGCTCCCCGCGTTCTTGAGCGCGCGCACCGGGATCACCGGCAGGCGGGGATCGACCTGCACCGTGGCCACCGCGTCGCGGGCGGACGCGCGCAGGAACGCGCGCTTGAAGTTCGGGTGCGCGATCGATTCCGTCGCGCAGACGAAGCGGGTGCCCAGCTGCACGCCGGCGGCGCCCATCTCGAGATAGGCGGCGATCGCCTCGCCCCGGCCGATCCCGCCGGCGACGAACACGGGGATGTCGCCCGCCACCTCCGGCAGGATCTCCTGGGCGAGCACGTTGGTCGACACCGGCCCGATGTGCCCGCCCGCCTCCATCCCCTCGATGACGAGCGCGTCCACGCCCGTGCGGATCAGCTTCTTCGCCAGCGACAGCGCGGGGGCGAAGGCGATGACCTTCGCGCCCGTGGCCTTGATGGCTTCCAGAGACCCCTTGGGCGGCAGGCCGCCGGCGAGCACGACATGACCGACCCGATGCCGCGAACAGACCTCGATCAGGTCGAAGAGCTGCGGGTGCATGGTGATCAGGTTGGCGCCGAACGGCTTGTCCGTCCGTGCGCGCGTCGCCGCGATCTCCGCGTCCAGCAGCTCGGGCGTCATCGCGCCGCAGGCGATCACGCCGAAACCCCCGGCGTTCGAGATCGCCGACACCAGCGTGCGCTCCGACACCCAGCTCATCGCGCCGCACAGGATCGCGACCTCGCAGCCCAGGAAGTCGGTGCCGCGCCGCATCAGCTCGGCCAGGCGTGTCCGCCCGCTCACGCGTCGAGCCCATAGGCGGTGTGGAGCATCCGCACTGCCAATTCCGTCTCGTCCTCGTCGATCACCACGCTCACCTTGATCTCGCTGGTCGACACGGCGACCACGTTGATGCCGCGCGACGCCAGCGTGCCGAACATGGTCGCCGCCACGCCGGGGTTGGAGCGCATGGCGACGCCCACCACCGACACCTTGGCGATGTGGTCGTCGGTCGTCATCCGGTCATAGCCGATCGCGCCGCGTGCGCCTTCCATCAGCTCCAGCGTGCGCGCGAGATCGACGCGCGGCACGGTGAACATCATGTCGGTCAGCCCGTCGCCGCGCGTCGGCGTCTGCACGATCATGTCGACGTTGATGTGGGCGTCGGCGAGCGGCTTGAAGATCGCGGCCGCCGAACCCGGCCGTTCGGGCACGTCGATCAGGTTGACCAGCGCCTCGTTCTTGTCGTGCGCGATGCCGGTGATGCGCTGGCGTTCCACGTCGGTGTCTCCCAATTCGTCGTCGCCCACGATGAGCGTGCCCGGCCGGTCGTCGGCCGGCGCGGCGTCCTCGCCGGTGAAGGACGACAGCACCTGGACGCGCACCCCCTCCTTCATGGCGAGGCCGACCGAGCGCGTCTGGAGCACCTTGGCGCCCACCGAGGCGAGCTCCAGCATCTCCTCGTACGTCACGCGATCGAGCTTGCGCGCGCGCCCGACGATGCGCGGGTCCGTCGTGTAGACGCCGTCCACGTCGGTGTAGATGTCGCAGCGGTCGGCCCCCAGCGCGGCGGCGAGTGCCACCGCGCTGGTGTCCGACCCGCCGCGACCCAGCGTGGTCACCCGCCCGTCCTCGCTGAGGCCCTGGAAGCCCGGCACGACCGCCACCTCGCCGGCGTCGAGCGCGGCGAGGAGGGCGTCGGTGTCGATGCTGGTCACCTTCGCGCGGCCATGCGGGCCGACGGTGCGGACGGGCAGCTGCCAGCCGAGCCAGCTGCGCGCGGGCACGCCCATTCCGTTCAGCGCCGTCGCCAGCAGACCCGCGGTGATCTGCTCGCCGGCCGACACCACCACGTCGTATTCCGCCGCGTCGCCCGTCGCGGCGGCCTCGCGATGAAAGCCGACCAGCCGGTCGGTGTCGCCCGCCATCGCCGACACGACGACCGCCAACCGCGATCCCCGCGCGCGCTGGCGGGCGACCAGGCCGGCGACCGCGCGGATGCGCTCGGTGCCCGCCATCGACGTGCCGCCGAATTTCGCGACGATCAGGCTCAGCGGTCCGCCCCTTCCCCACCCCTTTGAGCCGGGGCCGCCGCCTGTTACGAAGCGCCCATGACGAACGCAAGCGAGCGCGCCTCCACGATAAACCCCGCCGAGGCGCGGCACTTCGACGCGCTCGCCGCCGACTGGTGGAACCCGACCGGCTCGTCCGCGATGCTCCATCGGCTCAATCCGCCGCGCCTGCGCTACATCCGTCGCGTGGCGGAGGCGCGCTGGGGTCTGGACTCCGCCGGTTTCACGCCGTTCGCGGGCCGCCGCGCGCTGGACGTCGGCTGCGGCGGCGGGCTCTTGGCGGAGCCGCTCGCCCGGCTGGGCGCGGCGGTGACCGGGCTCGACGCCTCGCCGCGCGCGATCGCCGTCGCCCGCGCGCACGCGGAGGGGCAGGGGCTGGCGGTCGACTATCGCGAGGGCGGCCTGGAGGCGCTCGACGAGGAGGCGATCGGCGCCGGGTTCGATCTCGTGACCGCGCTGGAGGTGATCGAGCATGTGTCGAACCCCGACGCCTTCGCCGCCGGGCTGGCGCGCGCGCTGTCGCCCGACGGCCTGCTGATCCTGTCCACCCCCAACCGCACGCTCGCCAGCCGCGCGCTGCTGGTCGCCGGGGCGGAACTGACCGGCGTGATCCCCGCAGGGACGCATGATGCGTCGCTGTTCCTCACGCCGGACGAGCTGACGGCGGTGCTCGCGGGCGCGGAGCTGCGGGTGATCGACACCCGAGGCCTGTCGCCCGACCTGGCGAAGGGCGGCTTCCGGTTGAGCGACGACACGCGGCTGGACTATCTCGTGGCGGCGGTGCGGGCGTGAAGAAGGTGAGTGATCTCACCTGATCCGTTCGCGCTGAGCTTGTCGAAGTGCGCTTCCTTTTCGGGACAGATGGCGCGGGAAGAAGGGCCGGGCTTCGACAAGCTCAGCCTGAACGGGTGTGAAAGCTTTTTTCCTGAAAGACGCCGCCCTACGGCACCAGCAGCGGCCAGAGCGCCAGCGCCAGGCCGACCATGCTGGCCAGCCACACCAGCGTGCGCACCCGGGGCACGCCGGTCCAGTAGAGCGGCAGGTACACCATGCGCATCGTCAGCCACAGCCCCGCCCCGATCGCCGTCACCGTGCCGGTCCGGCCGGCCACCACCGTCCCGGCGAGCGCGACGATCGCGATCGGAAAGGTCTCCAGGAAATTGCCGCGCGCCCGGTCCACCCGCGCCGCGACCGCGTTCGGCGGCGGCCGCTCGCCATCACGCGCGCTCGTGTTCCAGTCGCGCCCATACTGCTTCGTCTTCAGGTGGATGGCGGCCAGGATGTGGACCACGCCCAGCACCGCGCCCCAGCCCAGCACCCATAGTTCGAAGGGCAGGCCGCTCATTCGAAATCGACCTTGTCGTAGTGGCGCGGCGGTTCGATCGGGCTCATCCGTTCGGACAGCAGCGGGCGGAAGGACGGCCGCGACTTCAGCCCCGAATACCAGCGGGCGAGCGGCTCGTGCGCGCGCCAGTCGACGCCGCCCAGATAGTCGGCGACCGAGATGTGCGCGGCGGCCGTCAGGTCGGCCAGGCTCAGCTGCGGTCCCGCCAGCCACGCGCGGTGGTCGAGCAGATAGTCGAGATAGTCGAGCTGGCGGTTGGCCCAGCGCATCGCCTCGCGGATCGCGCTGGCGTCGGGTCCCTGGCGCTCGATCCGCTTGCGCATCCGCTCGTGCATCAGCGGATGGACCGCCAGGCCGTAGAAATGCCGGTCGATCCAGGCCACCAGCCGCCGGATCTCGGCGCGCTGCGCCGCGGTGCCGGCGAGCAGCGGCGCGCGCTCCACCGTCTCCTCGAAATACTCGCAGATCACGGTCGAATCGATCAGCGTCAGCGTCTTGTCGGGCTCGACCAGGACCGGCGTCTCGCTGGCCGGGTTGATGTCCTGGAAGGCGTCGCGCATCTCCCACGGCCGTTCGAGCACCAGGTCGTAGGCGACGCCCTTTTCCCCCAGGCACAGGCGCACCTTGCGCGAGAAGGGGCAGAGCGGGAACTGGTGGAGGAGCCACATGGCGGCCCTGTTACGGCCGCCGGAGGGAGGGGGGAAGAGGCATGACGATCGTGTGGTTCGCGCTGGCGTGGCTGGTCGGCCGTCGCGCGCCGACGGCGGCCGCGCGCGCGATCGCGGCGGCGCTGGGCGTCGCGGCCGGGCTGACGCTGCCCGACCTCGACCAGTGGCTGCCGCTCGACCATCGCAGCGCGCTGACCCACTCCGTGCTCCTGCTGATCCCCCTGTGGCGGACCGGGCGCGGGGTGGCGGCCGGCGTGGCGCTGGGCCTGGGCTTCCATCTGGCGGCCGACTGCTTTCCGCGCGCCATGGTGGGCTATGCGACCGTCAAATGGCCGCTCGCCGGGTCGATGGGGGCGGCGGCGAGCTACGCGTGGCTGGCCGCGAACTCTCTGGCGGCGAGCGGGTGGGGCGCGTGGTCGCTGACGCGCGACGAGGCACCGGGCTGGGCGGGCGGCGTCCTGGTCGTCGCGGCGCTGATGGGTGTCGCCTATCTGTGGCGAGACCCCGGCGGCTGGCCCGCGCTGCCGCTCTACGGCGCCGCGGGGTGGTGGGTGTGGAGAGGGTGGCGCGCGCGCGGAGGAACCCGCTCAGGCTGAGCCCGTCGAAGCCTCTTCTCCGAGGGCCACGGGATGCAAGACACGCGCTTCGCCAGGCTCGGGGCGAGCGGATCGCCGTTCCTACTCCGCCGCGCGCACGCCCTCGTCCTCCAGCGGCTCCGCCAGCCGGTCCAGCATTTCGCGGGGCACCACCTGCCACAGCCGCGTCCGCGTGCCGTCCCAGTCGGCCAGCAGCTCCGCCGCCCAGCGGCTCTCCGTCCGCCGGACGTGCTCGGCGAGCAGGCGGCGGGCGAGGTCGGCCCAGTGAGCGGTCCCGATCCGCTGCCAGACGATGGAATCGGGGTTCGCCGCCGCGCCGAACCGCTCGTCCAGCACGAACGCCATGCCGCCGGTCATGCCGGCGCCGAAATTGCGGCCGACCGGCCCCAGGATCAGCACCGTGCCGCCGGTCATGTACTCGCACCCGTTCGCGCCGCAGCCCTCGACCACCGCATCGGCGCCGGAGTTGCGGACCGCGAAGCGCTCGCCCGCCTGGCCGGCGGCGTAGAGCGCGCCCGACGTGGCGCCGTAGAGCACGGTGTTGCCGACGATCGTGTTGTCCTGCGTCGCCAGGGTGGACGACACCAGCGGGCGCACCACCACGGTGCCGCCCGACAGGCCCTTGGCGACATAGTCGTTGGCATCCCCGAACACCTCCAGCGTCACCGCCTGGGCAAGGAACGCGCCCAGCGACTGGCCGGCCGATCCGCGCAGCCGCACGGTCACGTGCCCCGCCGCCAGACCCTCGCTGCCGAAGCGCCGCACAAGCTCGCTCGACAGGCGCGTGCCCACCGCGCGATGCGTGTTCCTGACCGTATAGGCGAGCTGCATCTTCTCGCCGCGCCCGAGCGCGGGACCGGCATCGGCGATCATCCGCGCGTCGAGCCCATCGGGCACCTCGTTGCGGAAGGTGGCGGCCGCGAAGCGCCGTTCCGACCCGTCGTCCACCTTGGCGAGCACGGGATTGAGGTCGAGGTCGTCCAGATGCTCGGCCCCCCGGCTGACCTGGCGCAGCAGCTCGGTGCGGCCGATCACCTCGTCCAGCGCGCGCGCGCCCAGCGAGGCGAGCACCTCGCGCACCTCTTCGGCGATGAAGGTCATCAGCGCGATGACCTTGTCGGGCGTGCCGGTGAACTTGGCGCGCAGCCGCTCGTCCTGCGTGCAGACGCCCACGGGGCAGGTGTTGGAGTGGCACTGGCGCACCATGATGCAGCCCATCGCGACCAGCGAGAGCGTGCCGATGCCGTACTCCTCCGCCCCCAGGATGGCGGCGATCACGATGTCGCGGCCGGTCTTGAGTCCCCCGTCCGTGCGCAGCGTCACCCGCTCTCGCAGACCGTTGAGGCTCAGCACCTGATGCACCTCGGCCAATCCCATCTCCCACGGCGTGCCCGCGTATTTGATGGAGGTCTGGGGCGAGGCCCCCGTCCCGCCGGTGTGGCCGCTGACCAGGATGGCGTCGGCGTGCGCCTTGGCGACGCCGGCCGCGACCGTGCCGATGCCGGCGCAGCTGACCAGCTTCACGCACACGCGCGCGGTCGGGTTGACCTGCTTCAGGTCGTAGATCAGCTGCGCCAGATCCTCGATCGAGTAGATGTCGTGGTGCGGCGGCGGGCTGATGAGGGTCACGCCGGGCGTGGAGTGGCGCAGGCGGGCGATGAACTCCGTCACCTTGAATCCGGGAAGCTGGCCGCCCTCGCCCGGCTTGGCGCCTTGGGCCACCTTGATCTCGATCTCGCGCGCGGACAGCAGGTAGTCGACGGTGACGCCGAAGCGGCCCGACGCGATCTGCTTGACCGCGCTGTTCGCGTTGTCGCCGTTGGCGCGCGGGGTGTAGCGCTCCGTCGCCTCGCCGCCCTCGCCGGACACCGCCTTGGCCCCGATGCGGTTCATGGCGATGGCGAGCGTCTCGTGCGCCTCCGGGCCGAGCGCGCCCAGGCTCATGCCCGGCGTGACGAAGCGGCGGCGGATGGCGGTCACCGGCTCCACCTCATCGAGCGGCACGGGCTCGGGCGCTGGGTTGAACTCGAGCAGGTCGCGCAAATAGACCGGCGGCAGCGCGTGGACGCCGCGCGAGAAGCGCTGGTAGGTCGCGTAGCTGTCGGTGCCGACCGCCGTCTGCAGCAGGTGCATCAGCTCGGCGCCCCACGCGTGGGTCTCGCCGCCGTGGCGCTGGCGGTAGAAGCCGCCCACCGGCAGGCGGGCGACGCCCGCGTCGAAGGCGGCGCGGTGGCGCTCGGTCGCGTTCAGGTGGAGCGAGGCGTAGCCCTCGCCCGAGATCCTGGCCGGCATTCCGGGGAACAGGTCGGCGACCAGCGCGCGGCTGAGCCCCACCGCCTCGAAATTGTAGCCGCCGCGATAGGAGGAGATCACCGCGATGCCGAGCTTCGCCATGATCTTGAGCAGGCCGTTGTCGATCGCGGTGCGGTAGTTCTCCAGCGCCTCGGCCAACGTCAGCCCGCCCAGCAGGCCGCGCGCGTGCCGGTCGGCGATCGCCGCCTCCGCCAGGGTGGCGCTGACGGTCGTGGCACCCACGCCGATCAGGACCGCGAAGGCGTGGGTGTCCAGCGCCTCGGCCGAGCGCACGTTGATCGACGCGTCCGAGCGCAGGCCGACGCGCACGAGGTGCGTGTGGACGGCGGCCGCCGCCAGCACGGCGGACAGCCCGACGCGCTCCGGCCCCACGCCCTCGTCGGTCAGGAACAGCTCGCTCCGGCCGCCGCGCACCGCCGCCTCGGCCTCCGCCCTCACCCGCGCGATGGCCTCGCGCAGCCGCTCCGGCCCGCCGCCCACGGCAAAGGTGCAGTCGATCGTCGCGGCGCGCTCCCCGAAGGCCTCGCGCAGCCGCGCCCATTCGGCGGACAGCAGCACGGGCGAGGGCAGCTCCAGCACCCGGCCGCCGTCCGTCACCTCCAGGATGTTGCCGAGATTGGCGAAGCGGGTGGTGAGCGACATGACGTGCCGCTCGCGCAGCGGGTCGATCGGCGGGTTCGTGACCTGTGAGAAATTCTGGCGGAAGAACTGGCTGACCAGGCGCGGCTTGTCCGACACGACGGCGAGCGGCGTGTCGTCGCCCATCGATCCCACCGCCTCCTTCCCCGCCTCCGCCATCGGCGCGAGGATCAGCTCCAGGTCCTCCAGCGTCTGCCCGGCGGCCACCTGGCGGCGCGCCAGCTCCGCCCGGTCGTAGCACGCGGGCTCGGCCGTGACCGGCGGCAGGTCCGCCGGCGTGCGGTAGCCGGCGGTCAGCCGGGCATAGTCGCGCTCGCCCGCCACCCGGTCCTTGATCTCGCGGTCGGTGTAGAAGCGGCCCTCCTCCAGATCGACGGCGATCATCCCGCCGGGGCCGAGCCGCCCCTTCTCGGCCACCTGCGCCTCCGGCAGCTGGACCAGCCCGGTCTCCGATCCCACCACCAGCAGGCCGTCCGTCGTGCGCGCGTAGCGCAGCGGACGCAGCGCCGAGCGGTCCAGCCCGGCCACCGCCCAGCGCCCGTCGGTCATGGCCAGCGCGGCGGGGCCGTCCCACGGCTCCATGTGGCTGGCGTCGTAGCGATGGAGCGCCTCGTGCGACGGGGGCACGCCGCCTCCTTCCCACGCGGGCGGCACCAGCATCAGCTTGGCCGCGGGGGCGTCCTTGTCCGACCGGCACAGCGCCTCGAACACCGCGTCGAGCGCGGCGGTGTCGGACGCGCCCGCGGGGATCACCGGCTTGATGTCCTCGCAGTCCGCGCCGAACGCGACCGACGCCATCTTGATCTCGTGGCTGCGCATCCAGTTCCGGTTGCCGCGCACCGTGTTGATCTCGCCATTGTGGGCGAGGCAGCGGAAGGGCTGGGCCAGCCACCATTGCGGGAAGGTGTTGGTCGAATAGCGCTGGTGGAAGATCGCCACCCGGCTCTCGAAGCGCGGATCGAGCAGGTCGGGGTAGAAGTCGGCCAGCGCCTCGGCCAGGAACAGGCCCTTGTAGACGACCGAGCGGCAGGACAGCGAGCAGACGTAGAAGTCGCGGATCTGCTGGGCGACTGCCGCGCGCTCGATCCGGCGGCGGACGAGGTAGAGCGTCTTGTCGAACTCCGCCGCGCCCGCCTCGTCCGGCGGCGGCCCGGCGACCAGGATCTGCTCGATCTCCGGCCGGGTGAGCGCCGCCTTGGGGCCGATCGCGCCCACGTTCACCGGCACCTGCCGCCAGCCGTAGATGGTGAGGCCGGCGGCGACCATCTCGCTCTCGACGATGGTGCGACAAGCCTCCTGCGCGGCCAGGTCGGTGCGCGGCAGGAACACCTGGCCCACCGCCAGACGCCCGGGCAGCGGCGCATGGCCCGACCGCTCGATGGCGTCGGCGAAGAAGGCGTGGGGGATGTCGAGATGGATGCCCGCCCCGTCGCCGGTCTTCCCGTCGGCATCGACCGCTCCCCGATGCCAGACATTGCGCAAAGCTTCGAGCGCCGCCTCCACGACGCGGCGGGAGCTGATCCCGTTCGTGGCGGCCACGAGTCCGACGCCGCAGGAGTCGGACTCCATGTCGGGGCGGTACATGCCGTGGGCGGCGAGGCGTTCCTGCTCGCTGGAGCACGTCACCGAGGACCTTCTGGATCGAAGGGGCGGGTCAGGTGCCATTGGTGGTCGGCAGCGCCCCGAGCGCCTTCAGTTCGTCCATCATCCGCTCGATCTCGGCGGGCATCCGCGCCATGTCGGCGGCCATGACCTTCTGCTGCCACGCCGCCACTGCGGGATCGGTCATGATCTTCGAGGATTCGGCGATGTAGGCTTGGCCGGTCGGGGTGGCGAAGAAAACCTCCATCTCCGCCATCTGTTCAGGGGTAAAGCGCCGAGCATAGGCAGTTGTCAGGGCCTCGATCATGTCTGGCATGTTCGCTTCGGTGCTCGTGCGGGCAGCATCGACCTGTCGTTGCAGGAAGCGCTGGAAAATGGGGGCGGCCCGTGGTTCCTCCGCCAGCGCCTCGTCCAGCTGCGGCAGGGAGGCGACCATCGACTGCATGACCTGTTTCACCGACGCGACCGTGGCGTCCACCAGCTGGTCGCGCTGCGACTCCGGCATCATCACCGCCACCAACCTGCGCGCACCCGCCAGCCGCTCAAGCGAAGGCGAAGCCGGTTCGGAAAGCACGGCGGTCCCGTCTTGCGCCGGAGCCGCCGTGCTGCAGGCCGCACTCGCCAAGGCCATGCCAATCGTCCACCTCACGCCGCCATCCCCCTCGCGTTCGCCATCATCCACCCGTGCATCCGCTCCGCCACGTCGCGTCCGTCGCGGATCGCCCACACCACGAGCGAGGCGCCGCGCACGATGTCGCCGGCGGCGAACACACCCGGCAGCGCGGTCATCATCGTCCGATGGTCGATCCTGACCGTGCCCCAGCGCGTCACCGCCAGTTCCGGCGCGTCCCACAGCGTGGGCAGCGGTTCGGGGTCGAAGCCCAGCGCCTCGATCACCAGATCGGCGTCGAGCGCGAAGCCGCCGCCCTCGTCAACGACGGGCGCGCGTCGTCCGCTCGCGTCGGCGGGGCCGAGGCGCATCGCGTCCACCCTCACCTCGCGCACCCGCTCGCCGCCCTCGAACGTGGCGGGCGCGGAGAGCCAGACGAACTCCACGCCCTCCTCCTCCGCATGAGCCACCTCGCGCGCGCTGCCCGGCATGTTCTCGCGGTCGCGGCGGTAGAGGCAGCGGACCGAGCGCGCGCCCTGCCGGATGGCGGTGCGCACGCAGTCCATCGCCGTGTCGCCGCCCCCGACCACGACCACGGCCTTGTCGCGCGCGTGCAGCGAGCCGTCCTCGTGCCCGGGAACCGCATCGCCGAAGCCCGCCCGGTTGGAGGCGATGAGGAAGTCGAGGGCGCGCACCACGCCCGGCCGGTCCGACCCCGGGACCGATGTTTCACGTGGAACCGTGACGCCGGTGGCGATCAGCACCGCGTCGTGGCGCGCGCGCAGCTCGCCCAGCGTAGAGTCGCGCCCCACCTCGAAGTCGGGATGGAACACGATGCCCCCCGCCGCCAACCGCTCGACCCGGCGCATCACCACCGGCTTTTCCAGCTTGAAGCCCGGGATGCCGTAGGTCAGCAGCCCACCCGCGCGGTCGTGCCGGTCGTAGACATGGACCTCGTAGCCCGCCTCACGCAGCCGCTCGGCCGCCGTCAGCCCCGCCGGACCCGCGCCGATCACGCCGACGGACTGGCCCCGCGACCGCCCGGGGACGAGCGGCTCCACCCAGCCCCGCTCCCACGCCGTGTCGGTGATGTGCTTCTCCACCGCGCCGATGGTGACGGCACCGTGGCCGGCGAACTCGATCACGCAATTGCCCTCGCACAAGCGGTCCTGCGGGCAGATGCGCCCGCAGATCTCCGGCATGGAGGAGGTGGCCGACGACAGCTCGTAGGCCTCGCGCAGCCGGCCCTCGGCGGTCAGGCGCAGCCAGTCGGGGATGTGGTTGTGGAGCGGGCAGTGGGTGACGCAATAGGGCACCCCGCATTGCGAGCAGCGGCCGGACTGGTCGGCGGCCTCCTCGCCGGCGAAGTCCCGGGCGATCTCCGCGAAATCACCCGCCCGCGCGCCCGCCGCCCGCTTGGGCGGGTAGCGCTGGTCGTGATCCACGAAGCCGAGCATGGCGGTGTCCATGGGGCGGAGTGTGGCGGATCGCGGGGAGTGTGGAAAGGGGTGGGCGGGCGCCTCGGGGAACATGAGGGCCGATCCTCCCGTTCCCCCGCGAACACCCCGACGCGCGAGACCGACCCTTGCTGACCCGCTTCACCCCCTTCGCGCTGGCGTTCGTCGCTGCCGGCTGCTCCTCGCCAGCGTCCGAGGGCAACGCGGTGCGGGGCGCACGCGCAACCCAAGCGCAACCAGTCGAAGGCGCGACGGACAACGCCGCCTCACAGAGCGCGGGCGCCCGGGAGGGCAGCGGCGCTGCGTCCCCCGGCGCTGCGATCACCGCCGACACGCCCATCGATTCCGAAAACCCCACCCAGGTCATGGAAGCCCGGTCGCGCGGGTACGACCGGCTTGAGTACAAGCCGGTGACGCTCGACGGCTTCACCTCCGGCGACAACGCCTATGTCGAACTCACGCCCCGGGTGGAGGGCGCGGCGCCGGAGACGCTGCTGTGCACGGCACGGTTGTGCGCGGATTGGCGGGATGCGGGCGGACTGCCCAAGGCGCTCCGCCTCGCCGGTGCCACCGCCAAGTTCGGCACCGCCGATCAGGTGGACGGGTCCGGCACGGTCATGCGGCGCGGTGTGCGGGCCGTCGTCGACCTGCGACTGGACGAGCCCCGGACGGCTCGGAACACGGCCGGCGACGCGCCGAGCGCCCCGCCGTTGCCGCTGACCCCCGGGGTGTACGTGCTGGAAGGCGCCGACTGTCGCAACCCGGCCAACGCCGCGTTCCGGGTGTGGAACGGGCGCGGCCTGTCCGGATCGGCGACGAAGGACTGCCGCGCCACGGTGCTGTCGCGCGCCGGCGAGCGCTACACCCTGCGCAACTCGTGCGTGAACACCTACGACGGCTCGCGCACGCCGGAGACGATCACGCTCCGCGTGCCGGACCAGGTGCATTTCGCGGTCGGCGACAACCGCTTCCGCTCCTGCTCGATGGCGCAGGTGCCGGCCTCGCTGCGCGAACTGGTCCGCTGAACCCTCACCGCATCCCCAGCCACACCAGCGCCGCCGCCCCCAGGGCGATGCGATACCAGGCGAACGGCGCGAAGCCGTGGCGGCTGACATAGGCGACGAACGCCTTCACCACCGCCAGCGCCACCACGAACGCGACCGCGAAGCCGATCGCGATCTCGTTCCACCCGACGCCCGCGCCGCTGGCCAGGTCGGCGCGATTGGACCAGATCTCCACCGCGCTCGCGCCCAGCATGGTGGGCACCGCCAGGAAGAAGGAGAACTCCGCCGCCGTGCGCCGCTCCACGCCCAGCGCCAGCGCGCCCATGATGGTCGCCCCCGACCGGCTGACGCCCGGCACCATCGCCAGGCACTGGACGGCGCCGATGCCCAGCGCCGTGCGCATGGACAGGTCGGCGACGCCCCGCGTCCCGCCGGGCGGCACCAGCCGCTCGATCGCCAGGATCGCGACGCCGCCCGCGATCAGCGCCCAGGCGACCACCCCGGGCGACCCCAGCAGCACCTCGATCGCCGAATGGAGCGCCAGGCCCAGCACGGCGGCGGGCAGGAAGGCGAGCAGCAGGTTGCGGGTGAAGCGGACCGCGCCCTCCCGCCACCCGAGCAGGCCGGTCGCCACCGTCCAGAAGGTGCGCCAGTAGAGCACCACGACGGCCAGGATCGCGCCCAGCTGGATGACGATGTTGAACACCCTCCAGGCGCCCGCGTCGTAGCCGAGCAGCTCGCCGGCCAGGATCAGGTGGCCGGTTGAGGACACGGGGACGAACTCCGTCAGCCCCTCGACCAGGCCCAGGATCAGGACGGACAGCAGGTCGGCGGGCATGGTCGAGGGGCCTTGGGAGGGAGGGAAGAGGCGAGGCCGGCGGTGGCCAGCCGCGTCAGACCGACGGGTGCGCGGCGAAGCGGCCGTGGCGCCGATAGCGGGTCAGCCAGCCTTGGGCCACCGTGTCGAGCGCCACCGGCGCGATGCCGAACGCCGCCAGCCCCGCCGCGCCGTCGGCCACGACGTTGGGGCGCCGCAGCATCCGCCACTGATCGGTCGTGATCGGCGTGCCGGGCACCGCCGCCATCGCCCGCGCCACCCCGTCGGGCACGTCGACGAACAGGCGGTCGCGCCCCGTGGCGCCCGCGATCCATTCGAAGAGCTGGCGCATGGTGAGAACCTCCGGCCCGCCGAGCTCGTAGGTGCGGCCGGCGTGCGCGCGGTCGAGCGCGGCCTGCGCGGTGGCGCGCCCGACATCGCCCGCGAACACCGGCTGGAAGCGCGCGGCGGGCGCGACCACGGGGACGACGGGCGCGAGCCGGATCATCGTGGCGAAGCGGTTGATGAAGCGGTCCTCCCGCCCGAACACGATCGACGGGCGCAGGATGGTGGCGTCGGGCAACGCGTCGCGCACGGCGCGCTCGCCTTCGCCCTTCGACCGGCCGTAGCGGCTGGGGGAGTCCGGGTCCGCGCCGATCGCCGACATCTGCACCATCGCGGCCGCCCCGGCTTCGGCGGCGGCCGCGGCGACGGTGCGCGCGCCCTCCACATGGACGCGCTGGAAGTCGCCGGCCAGCACGCCGACCAGATTGACCACGGCGTCGGAGCCCGCGACCGCGCGGCGCACGCTGTCCGGCCGCGTCACGTCGGCGGCCGCGAACTGCGTCTGGCCCAGATCGCCCAACGGCTTGAGAAAATATGCGGTCTTCGGGTCGCGCTCGGCGAGCCGCACGCGCGCGCCGGCCTTCAGCAGCTCGGCGGCGACGTAGCGGCCCACGAAGCCCGACCCGCCGAACAGGGTGACGAGCGTGGTGCCGCGCGCCGGGCTGGCGCCCGACGGAAGGGCCTTGGGCTTGGTCATGCGCGCCTTTGCGAAGGAGTGGCGTGTCCCGCGCTCCTTGGGCGAGGGCCGGGCGGCTTGGCAAGGGGGCGACGCCCACGCGGGTTTGACAGCCGCCCCCGCCGCCCGCTATCCGCGCCCGCCTACCCCGTGCCCAGATGGCGGAATTGGTAGACGCACCAGCTTCAGGTGCTGGCGGTCGCAAGGCCGTGGAGGTTCGAGTCCTCTTCTGGGCACCAGTTTCCCGGGATCGGGTGGCGGATGCGCCAACGCCGGCGCGGGTGCCCGCCCGTGGGGGGGACAGCGCGTGATCGTGGCGATCGCACGGGGACGAGCGGTTCGAAGGAGGTGGGCACGCGTCAGTCCCCCGGTGCGGCGTATCCGGCTTCGGCCGCTTCCCTCATCAGCTCGCGGGCCTTCTCCACATCCCGCTTCACGCCGCGTCCGCTCTCATAGAGCAGGGCAAGCCGGTACTTCGCCTCGGCCGATCCGGCCTGATCCGGTCCCGTGCGGATCGGGATCACGCGACCCGCCGATCTGCCGACCGGGGGGGAATAGACGTAGGTCGTGCCCGACACCGGCGCGGACGCGGCCCGGTAGAGTTCGGCGGCTCTGGAATAGTCGACGGGCACCCCGTCGCCCGCCTCGTAGGCCTTGGCGAGGGCCAGCTGCGACGGCTTGGACCCGCGGGACGCCAGGCACTGGAGCTGGGACACTCCGACCAGCGGGCAGGGTCGCAACGACGCGCACCCACCCAGACCCGCGGCCAGCGCGACCGCCGCAGCCGCAGCCGCGCCCCTCCCGGTCACCGGCTCGTCGGCGGCGCCTCGCCACCCAGCGTGATCCTGTCCTTGCGGCCCGTCTGCGGATCGGTGCGGTGGAGGCTGAAGCGCTTGCCCGCGAACGGCCCCTGGAGCAGATCGGCGAGCATGATCTCGGCGAGCCTGTTCTCGGCGGTGGCGAACGGCGTGATCAGCTCCAACAGCCACAGCCGGTCGCCCGAGTTCCAATCGTCCGCGTCCAGACGCTCGCCGGCCTCGACCTTGGTCTCGGCGGCTTCCGAGAGGTGGCCCCAGAAGGCCACCCCCAACGGCATCCGCTCGAGACCCGCCTTGTCGAAGCCGGGCGCCAGATCCTCCGGCTTCACGTCCTCCAGGCCCGGTAGGGGACCGAAGCGGAACACCCGGAACTGTTCGTGGACGATGGCCGGCATCACCGACCATTCGAGGGCGCCGATCGGCAGCTGCTTGTGCAGCGGCGACTGGCTGAACAGCCAGGTGATCTGCCCCAGGGCCTCGGCCACCGTGCGCGGCGCCCCCGCATTGCCCGTCTCGATCGTCCCGCCGATGCTCATGCCGCAGGCGCCAGCTGCGCCATGGCGGTCTCGATCGGAGTGGTGCCCGAGAGCCCCATCGCTCCCATGCCCTCCGCCCCCTGGAACGCGGCCATGGCCGCGATCAGCTTGTCGAGGTTGGCGCCGGTCGGTCCCGCGGCGGCGAGGTCGTTGTCGTTGCCGGCTCCGAGCCGCCGCCGGCTGTCCGCGAGCCCGTCCGAGACGTTGAGCGACAGGGCGGGCGGCCGACGCAGCAGCTCGGCGGCCGCGCGGGCGGAGTCGACGACCGACACCTCGACACCCCTTCCACGCACGTCGACCTCGGCCGTGTCGACCACCGCCGGATCGTCCTCCCGCCCCGTGGCCGCCGGATTCGGGGCCGCCGCCTCATCCGGCCGCGTGGCGGCCCGCTCATCGCCGGCGAGGGTCGCCGGACGCTCGCGCGCGGCGGAGCGATCGCGGTCCCCGGGCTCGACACCGGCTTTGGCGAGCGCGTCCACATCGCGGCCCCGGTCCGGACTGAAGGGCTGCCCCGCCCCGCCCGCCGGGTCTGCCGCGGTGCCGGCGTACGGCTCCACGAAGGGGGAGACCGGGTTCAGCGGAACTGTTGGCTGGGTCGCCATGACGGCGTCGCTGTCGCCGACCACCTCGACCCAGTCCCGCGCACCTTGTCCCTGCTCCGGAGCGGTCGGGCGACCCGCCCCACCCGCACCCATGATGGCGTCGCTGTCGTCCACCACCTCGATCCAGTCGCGACCTTCGCTGCGCTGCTCCGGCGTCGACATGGCCGATGGGCGGTCTGTGCCGAAGTTGGCGAGGTCGAGCGCGTCGAGGCGGCTGTCGAAGCCGTCCAGGCGCACATCCGGCGAGCGCTGGTGGTGCCCGAGCACGTCCTGCCCGGTGTCCAGGGCGGGGCCGACGCGCTTGAGGTCGCCCAGCCGGGGGGCGCGGGCGATCGGTGCCGCCGCGCCCGGCTTGAAGGTGATGAGCGTGTCGCCCATCGTGCCGAGCGAGCCGTCGGTGCGCGCGAAGGTGGCCGTCGCGGTCACGAGGTTGGTGTCCAGCTTGGAGGACCGGCCGGTCGCGCGGGCCGCCAGGTTGAACGATGCGATGCCCAGGTCGCCGAGGCTCCTGAGCTCGCCCGCGTCCGTGCGGCCGTTCGCGTTGGCGTCCACCCACACCTTGAGCACGTCGAAGCGCTCGTCCCTGGCGTCGACCACCCGGTCGCGATTGCTGTCGAGCGCCGCCAGGGCGTCCCGGCTGCCCTGCGCCTTGGTCGACAGGCCCAGGAGCGACAGTTCGCCCGGACCCTCGATCCGCCCGTCGCGGTCGATGTCGGCCACCAGGAAGCCGTCTCCGCCCGACACCCAGCCGGTGTCGTCGGAGCCGCCGTTGCCGTCCATGTCGAAGCCGGCCCGCGTCTTGCCCCAGCGCTTCGTCTCCACGCCGTCGCCGTCGAGATCGAGGATGATGGTGGAGAGCAGCCCGATGGTCTTGTTGGTGAAGCTGAGGATCGTCGCGGCGCCCAGCTGACCCGCGTCGGGCGCGATCGTGCCCTTGGCCTTCGTGCGTCGGATCACCGGATAGCCACCGTCGGCGTGGATGCGGAAGTCCTTGAACCTGCGTCCCATGGTCCGGCTCGCGACCGCCACCGGCTCGGCGGCGTCGGCAGCCGGCGTCGGTGGCGTCGCCACCTCTCCCTTGCCGTCCCCCCCGGCTGCCGGGACCGGCTCGCCGGCGGCGTCCGGCGCCGTCTCGAAGGTGAAGAACACGTCCTCCACCGCCGTCGCCGATCCGTCGGCGAGCGAGGCGGTCGTGCGCGCGAAGACCACATTCTCCTCCTTGCCGGGCTGCCGGCCGGTCTTCACGCTGGCCAGCGAGATGCTCGTGAGTCCGGCCGCCTTCAGCGACCGCAGCTCGCCCGCGTCGGTGATCCCGTCCTGGTTGGCGTCCCGCCACACGGCGAGATGGTCGTAGGCGGCATCGTCGGCGTCGATCCGTCCGTCCCCCGTGTCGTCGAACGCCGCCAGACCTTCGAGGTCCGACTGGGCGCCGAGGATCAGCGACTTGAAGCTGATCTCGCTGGCGTCGTCGATGCGGCCGTCGCCGTTCCAGTCGAACGCCAGCAGACCGTCGTCGGCGCCCGCCCAGCCGGTCCGCTCGCGCAGGCCGTCGTTGTCCATGTCGAAGCGCACGGTCGAGTTGACGAAGGAGGTCAGCTCGACCCCGTCGCCGTCGAGATCGATCACGATGGGGCCGAGATTGTCGTTGCCGGAGCTGCCTGTCGTGGACGTGCCCTTCTCGTCACCCCCGCCCTTGCCCTGCTCGCCGGGCAACGGGTGCGTGTCGCCCACACCCGCGAACTTCACCGTCCTGTCCGTCTTGAGCTTGCCCTCGACGTCGCCATCAACACCGCTTTCGAACGCCACGAAGATGTCGCCGACATCGCCGGTGGTCCCGTTCCCGCGATAGAACTCGGAGGTGGCGAACACCACATTGTCGGTAGCGCCCTCCACTGTGTCGCCGGTCTCATCGAGTTCGAGCCGGATGGCGGTGATGCCCCGCTCCGCCAGGGTGGACAGCTCGCGGTCTTGGGACACGCCATCCAGATTCTTGTCCTGCCAGATCCGGAAGTCGGAAAATTGGCGGTCACCTGCATCGAAGACACCGTTCTTGTCGGTGTCGAAGGCGCGGAGGCCCTCGAGATCGGACCGGGCGCCGAACAGGTCGGACCTGAAGCTGATCTCCGTGCCCTGGGTGATCCTGCCGTCGCCGTTCCTATCCAGCGCGAGCCAGCCGTCGTCCGCACCGATCCATCCTGTGCGATCGAGCAACCCGTCATTGTCGATATCGAACGTGACCTTGGAGGTCGCCAGGCTGACGAGTTCCACGCCGTCTCCGTCGAGATCGATGGCGATCGGGGACTGGAAGCCGCCGAAGCTGCGTCCGCCGTCGTCGATGGAAACATTGACGGTGACCACAACGTCGGCATACGCGCCGGCGCTGTCCCGCACGCGTATGGTGACTTCATCCTGAGAGTAGGTTCCGTTGCCAAAGCCGATACTTGGAGGGCGACGGGTCCCCGAGACGTTGGCGTATAGATTGTCGTCGTAGACGGAATAATACAGATTGGCGGTCTGGTAACCGAAAACATGATTGACGTTGATGATCTGCAGCGTATGCGTGTCGCCCGCATCGGGGTCGTTGGCATCGATCTGTCCCGCGTAGTAGCGACCGTCACCACCCGCATCGACATACATCTCGGTCGCCGTCGGCGCCGGAGCGTCGTTGGCGTCGGTCACCCCGATCGTGACCCACTGATCGCTGTACAGTCCGCCTTGATCGGTCGCGCGGACGATCACGTTGTACTGGGATCGGGCCTCGTAGTTCAGACTTTGCTGTAGGCGCATTTGCCCGTCCGTTCGGCCGATCGAAAAGACGCCCAGATCACCCCCGACGAGGCTCCATGTCACATTGCGGAATGCCGGCGTGATGTCGGGATCGGACCAGGTCAGAGCACTTCCGACGGACGTGATCCCGGCACCGGGCATGTTCTCGGCGACGTACAGAGTGGTCGGAGCGACCGTCGGCGCCTCGTTCACGTCCTCGATGTAGACGTCGTAGGTGAACGGGTCGGACTGCAGGCCGCCCGCGTCCTGGGCGGCGATCGTGAGGCTCGCCACGCGATATTCCAGGATGCCGTTGCCGTTGCTGTCGTGCCCCGCGCCGATCCCGAGCGCCGCCGCGTTCGCGCGCAACCAGTCCGAGGTGAAGTTCACCCCCGGAGAGAACGCCAGATGATTGCCGTAGGCGGTGGTGAACCAGCCATATTGATTGCCGCCCAGGATCACCAGGCCCGGCGCCGGTCCGTCGGGATCGGCCATGGTGAAGCGCGCGATGAGGTTGCCCGAATGCGCCGCCTGGCCGGCCAGGGTCTCCGCGAAGACGTTCTGCGCCTCGAGCACCACAGTGTTCGGCCGCTCGTTCACGTCCGTGACGGCGACCTGCAGGTCGCGCGTGACCGAAAGCCCGGTGGGATCGGTCGCCCGCACGCGGATGGTGTACTGCTGGACCTCCTCGTAGTTGGTGTACGCCCCCGTCGTGTAGAGCAGTCCGTCCGAGCGCAATCCGAAGCGGCCGGACCCCGTCAGGCCGTCGACGAGCGAATAGGTCAGCGGCTGCCCCTCGGGATCGTCGGCCACGATCCACGCGAAACCGCCGGTGTACTGACCCTGCGAGTTCTCGGGCAGGCTGAGCACCCGATCCGGTCGCAGGTTGACCGGAGCTTCCGGGGCGTCCTCGATGAACACCTGCACCAGCCCTTCGTTGGACAGGAGCGTGCCGTCGGTGGCTCGGACACGCACATCGGCGACATGCACCTCCAGGATGCCGTTGCCGCTCCAATCGGCATTCCCGTACCCCGCGTTGCGCAACCCCTCGTAATCGAAGTTCAAACCTCCGTTGAGGCGGATCGTCCCGGTCGCCTGGTCGATATAGAACCAGTTGTTCGGATTGCTGACGAACTCGAGCGTCGGCACCGTGCCGTCGGGATCCGCCGTCGCGAGGGTCGCCACCACCGCGCCCGCGTCGGCCGCGGCGAAGCCGTTGGCGGGGCCGGTCCCGGTCTCCTTGAGGAAGGCGGCCGTGTAACCCGGCGACAGTGTGGGCGTTTCGTTCACGTCCTCGATGAACACCTGGACAAGGCCGTTGTCGGAGAGAAGCGAGCCATCGGTCGCCCGCACCCAGACATCGGCGACGTGCACCTCCAGGATGCCGTTGCCGTTCCAGTCGGCATTCCCGTAGCCGGCGTTCCGGAAGCTCTCGTAGTCGAAGTTCAGGCCCGGGTTGAAACGGATCGTCTTGGTCGCCTGATCGATGGTGAACCAGTTGTTCGGATTGCTGACGAACTCCAGATTGGGCACGGTTCCATCGGGATCGGCGACCCCGATGGTCGCGACCACCACCCCTGCGTTGGCGGGGTTCGAGCCCAGGCCGGTCTCGGTGAAGTGCTTCCACCCGGTGCCCGACGTGATCGTGGGCGCTTCGTTCACATCCTCGATGAGGACGTAGATGACGCCGTTGTCGGACACCAGCGAACCGTCGTTCGCCCGCACGACCGCGGCGGCGACAAGCGCCTCCTGGCGACCGTTGCCGTCGCGGTCGGCGATCGCGTAGCCGGCCGCCCGCGCCCACTCGAAGTCGAAATTGAGACCGGGGTTGAAGCGGACGGTCCTGCTCGCCTGGTCGATGGTGAACCAGTTGTTGGGATTGCTGACGAACTCGAGCGTCGGCACCGTCCCGTCGGGATCGGCGACACCGATGGTCGCGACCACCGCGCCGGCGTCCGCCGGCTTCGCGCCCAGCCCGGTTTCCGTGAAGTAGGACGATCCCGTGCCCGACGTGATCGTCGGCGCCTCGTTCAGGTTCCTGACCGCCACGTCGAAGGCGACGGTGCTCTGCAGGCCGCCGGAGTCCCTCGCCGTGACGCTCAAGGGGAGGTTCGCGGTCGCCTCGTAGTCGGGGCTGGACGCCAGGCGGACGAGGCCGGTGGCGCTGTCGACCGTGAAGCCGCTGGTCCCGTTCTGCGTGAAGGTCGGCAACTCCTCCACCACCGGCTGATACCAGCTCGTGGAGAAACCCTGCGCCGAGCCGTAATAGTCGAAGAAGCGCGCCTGGGTGGTCGTGCCCGCCATCGCGGCGTCCCAGCGGAAGGTGTTCGCGTCGGCCACCTTCCGCCCGGTCTCGACATCGAAGACGCCGCCATAGACACCCGCCTCCACCAGCGGCGCGCCCTGGGGCAGCACGTACCCTTCGAATCGATACCAGCGGCCGACTGTGAGCGTGTTCTGGACCGGGTACATGAAATAGGGATTGCCGTCGTCCGCGCCCGTCGTGGCGTTCTCCACACTGGCCCCGCTGCCGGGCTGCACACCGAAATAGACGCGCGTGTCCGCCACCGAGTCCGCGCGCACGAACACGGTGTACTTGTACGCCTTGGTGGGATCGATGGCGAACTCGCTGGAGATCGCGCCGCCGCCGTTCTCGGTGTCGAACTGTCCGGTCTGGAGCACCGTCACGGGATCGCCGCCGGGTCCGGTGACACCCGTTGCCCAGCGATGCTCGTTGGGCAGCAGGTACGATCGGTCGAGATCGAACAGGTTGTTCTCGATCCGGTCGGGATCGTCGACCTTCAGGATGCCGACCACCGCGCCCGGAGCCGTGTTCTCGTCGACGAAGCTGTTCGAGATCGGGACCTCGGACGCGACGGGGTCGTACCAGCTCGTCGAGAAGCCCTGGGCCGAACCGTAGTAGTTGAAGAAGCGGCTGTGCACGAGCGTGCCGGGCATCGCGTCGTTCCACCGGAAGGTGGTGGCGTCGGCGACCTTCCGGCCCGTCACCGCATCGAAGATGCCGCCATAGGCTCCCGTCTCCACGAGCGGCGCGCCCCTGGGCAGCACGTAACCTTCCATGCGATACCAGCGGCCGACGGTCAGCGTGTTCTGGGCCGGGTACATGAAGTACGGATTGCCGTCGTCCGCGCCCGTGTGCGCATTCTCCACATAGCCGCCGGCGGCCACTCCGAAATAGACGAGGGTGTCCGCCGGCGAATCCGCCCGCACATAGACCGTGAACTTGTAGGCCTTGGACGGATCGACCTGGAAGCCGTTGGAATGGACACCGCCGCCGTTGTCGGCGTCGAGCTGCCCCGTCTGCAGCACATCGACCACCCGGCCGTCCGGCCCCGTCGTGCCGCCGAGCCAGCGCGACTCCGCCGACCAGATGAAGGCCGACGCATAGTCGAACTGGTTGGGGAAGGACGAGGGCGCCCCGTTGATCCGGACCGCCAGCGGGATGTCGCCCGACGTGGCCTCGCTGCCGTTCGACGCCTCCGTCGAGACCGCCCGGACCAGGAGCGACGCGGCTCCGGTGAGGTCCCTGGACCAGTTCGCCGGCGGCACGATGCGCAGGCCGGCGAGATCGGCGGGAGTGAGCCTCCAAACGCCGTCCGCGCCCCGGTTGTTGCCCGCCGTGATGCTGTCGCGGTCGTTGAGAAGGCCGAATCCGGCCGGCACGCCGCGGATCTCGATGCGGGAGATCGACTCCGATCCGTCGGTGTCGGTCAGCTGCGGCGAGATCGCCAACGCGATCCCGGCACCCGCGTTGCCGCCGGGCGAGGATGCGGAGACCGTCGGCGCGTCCGCCACCGCGCTGACGCTCACCGGCACCCAGCGATCGCTGACGAGCCCGCCGGTGTCCTTCGTGTGGATCCACACATGGCCGGTGCCGCTCGCATTCGGCCGGGTGCGCACCGCGATCGTGCCGTTTCCACCGTTCTCCGACGGCCAGGTGACGGACACGTCCATCAGCGACGACATGGGCGTCGTGCTGCCCGCGGCGGCGACGGCGGTGACCGTGCGCTCGAGGAGCTGGTTCGATGCGTCGTAGTCGTCGGTGACGGAGAAGGTCAGATCGTAGGGGAGGGCCGCGAACTGGTCTTCCGCGGCCGCGATCGACGGCACCGAGGTGGCGATCGCCGCCGGCGTGTTCGACGTCCAGTAATTGGTCCAGGTCTGCCGGAACGTCAGGCCGTCGATCACCGTCGTCGTGTTCGCCAGCAGGGCGTTGAACTGGGCCTGCGTGGTGACCTGATAGCCGAGCGCGGCCGCGAAGCGGTCGAGCTTGGTCGTGAGTTCGCCGATCTTGAGATCGATGGTGGCGTCGGTCCGCGCGATCACCACGCGGATCTGGGCCGTCTGCGTGACGCTCGCCGTGCGGAAGTCCTTGAGCGTCACCGAGCTGTCCAGCCCGGTCCCGCCCAGCACGCCGATCCTGATGCTGTCGCCGACGCTCATGAACCACAGATTGTCGCGCGAGACGTCCGTGAAGCCGACGATGTCCTTGTCGTCCGGCGTGGAGCCCATCTGGTCCACGACGTCGTCGCCGTCGCCGCGCAGGAAGACATAGCGGTCGTCCCCCGCGCCGCCGATCAGCAGATCGTCGCCCAGGCCCCCGTTCAGGACGTCGTTGCCGGTCCCGCCGATCAGCGTGTCGTTCCCGGCCCCTCCATCCAGCTGATCGTCGCCGTCGCCGCCATGGAGAGTGTCGTCGCCGCCCTGACCGAACAGCCCGTCGTCGCCCGCCTCGCCCTGCAGCCAGTCGCCGCCCTCTCCGCCCGCGATCCAGTTCGAGCCCGCGTCTCCGACCAGGGTGTCCGCGTGCGAACCGCCCACCAGGTTCTCGATGCCGCTCAGCGTGTCGCCTTGCGCCTCTCCGCCCACGCCGGTTCCGCTCGCGAGGTTCACGGACACTGCCGAGGTCGAACCGCTGTAGTACGCGGTGTCGATCCCCGCGCCGCCGATGAGCGTGTCGGCGCCGGCGCCCCCGACCAGGGAGTCGTTGTCGTCGCCGCCGTCGATCGTGTCGTTCCCGTCCTGACCGTAGAGGGTGTCGTTGCCCGCCCCTCCGAGCAGCGTGTCGTCGCCGGCACCCGCGACGATGGTGTCGCCGCCGTCTTCGCCATGGAGGACGTCGGCTCCGTCCTCGCCATAGAGGACGTCGTTGCCCGCGCCCCCGAGGACCACGTCGTCGCCCGCGCCCCCGAGCAGCGTGTCGTCGCCGTCCTCTCCGTAGATCGTGTCCCGCCCCGCGCCCCCCAGGATCCGGTCGTCGCCCTCGCCGCCGAAGAGCCGGTCGTCGCCCTCGCCGCCGTCGAGGGTGTCGTCGCCGACCTCGCCATACAGCCGGTCGTCGCCGCCCCGCCCGTAGAGCGCATCGTCTCCGTCGCTGCCGTACATCTCGTCCACGCCGGCGGCGCCGTCCAGGGTGTCGGCTCCGATGGTCCCGTAGTGATAGTCGACCGCGTCGCTCACATAGACACGCTTCAGCTGCGTCAGAGACAGGGAATATTCTCTTCCCGGGCGGTCCGCGACCGTGACCGGGACATCCACATAGCGGCGGCCGGTGTCCGCCTCCACGAGCGCGGTCTCGTAGTCGAGCGCCTGACCCGTCCTCAGGAAGAGCTGGTTGCCGTTGACGATCTCGAACTTCGGATCGGCGGTCGAATAGACGTGGGTGTCGCCGGCCTCTCCCAGGTCGGGATCGGCGGCCGTCAGCGTGCCCACGACGATGCCGCCGACCGCGACGCCGCGCGGCGCGTGATCCTGCTCGACGACGTTCGCCGGCTGGGCCAGCGCGATGTCCGTCGGCGCTTCGTTCACGTCCTCGATGAGGACATCGTAGGTGAACGGGTCCGATTGCAGCCCTCCGGCGTCGCGCGCGGCGAGCGTCAGCCGGGCCACGCGGATCTCTTTCAGACCATCGCCATCGACATCGGAGTGGAAGCCGGAGTCCTGCCCGTGCTGCCCGAGCGTTTGCCGCAGCCAGTCGCCGGTGAAGTTCACTCCCCAATCGGCAAAGGCCAGATGGCCTCCCGGTGCGACGGAGAACCAGTTGTTCGCGTTGCCGCTCAGGATCACCAGCTCCGGCGTGGTGCCGTCGGGATCCGTCGCCTCGAACCGGGCGATCAGCTGGCCCGAATGCGGCGCGGACCCGGCGACGCTTTCCGAAAAGCGATTGGAGTCCTTGAGATCGAGATTGCCCGGTCGCTCGTTCACGTCCTCGACGAAGACCTGGATCAGGCTCTCGCCCGAGGTGAGCGAGCCATCGGTCGCCCGGACGCGGATCTCGGCGGCCAAGGCCTCCAAGGCCCCGTTCCCGTCGCGGTCCGACAGCGCGTGACCGTTCGCGCGAAACGTCTCGTAGTCGAAGTTGACGCCCGGATTCAGCCGGATCTCCTTGGCGACCTGATCGATGTAGAACCAGCCGGCGGCGTTGCTGCCGGGAACGAACTCCAGGATCGGATCGGTTCCGTCCGGATCGACCACGTCGATCTTGGCGACGAGCGCGCCGCCATCGGCGGGGTTGGCGCCCAGGCCGGTCTCGGTCAGTTGCGCGGCGATCGTGCCCGACGTGATCGCGGGCGCCTCGTTCACATCCTCGATGAGCACCTGGACCAGGCCGTTGCCGGAGACCAGCGACCCATCGGTCGCGCGCACCACGACATCGGCGACAAGCGCCTCCTGGCGACCGTTGCCGTCGCGGTCGGCGATCGCGTAGCCGGCCGCCCGCGCCCACTCGAAGTCGAAATTGAGACCGGGGTTGAAGCGGACGGTCCTGCTCGCCTGGTCGATGGTGAACCAGTTGTTGGGATTGCTGACGAACTCGAGCGTCGGCACCGTCCCGTCGGGATCGGCGACACCGATGGTCGCGACCACCGCGCCGGCGTCCGCCGGCTTCGAGCCCAGCCCGGTTTCCGTGAAGTAGGACGATCCCGTGCCCGACGTGATCGTCGGCGCCTCGTTCACGTTCCTGACCGCCACGACCAGCAGCGTGTCCGTGTCCGCCATTCCGTCGCTCGCGCGCACGGTGACGCCGACCGACTGCGCGGTCTCGGAATCCAGGCGCGCGCCGTCGCGCACGCTCAGCACGCCCGCCGCGCTGATCTGGAACGGACTGTTCACGGTCGTGATGCTGTAGACCACCGGATCGCCGTCGATGTCGGTCGCGACCAGCGTGGCCAGGACGGTCCCGTTGGCGGCGTTCTCGTCGACGGCGAGCGCGGGTGCGACGCCCCAGACGGGCGCATCGTTCACCGCCGCGACCTCGACCGTGACCGTGGAGACCGCCGTCTGGTTGTCGGCATCGGTGACCGACAGGACGAAGCTGTCGGAGCCGTTGTAGTTCGCCGCCGGGTTGTAGATCCATGCGCCCGTCGTCGGATCGATCGTGACGGTGCCGTGCGCCGCCTGGGTGGCGACCCCGAAACCCGCGACGTTCTCGTCGTGGTCGACGACCGCCAGCGTGCCGCCGAGCGCGGTGTCCTCGTTCGTCGCGAGCGTCATGTCGGCCAGTTCGGGCGCCGCCTTGCCACCGGCGTGCCATAGCGCGTCGCGCAATCCGGCCACGGCTGCCGGCACGTCCGCGATCGTGGCGGGCGTGACCGCCACGGGGCTGGCGTTCGTCATGGCCTCGATGAGAGACCCGGCATAACTGTCCATTCCCGCCGACTTCAGGAAGAGCGACGATACAGCCGTCGTGATCTCTCGGATCACGGACCTGGGGCTTCCACCGAACACGCCGTTGACGGTAATCGTCGCGGTCCCTCCGATGACGCCGATCCGCAGAGCGTCGCCGGCTCGCGTCAGCCAAAGCTGATCCTGTGTGACGCCGGCGATCACGATCCGATTGGCGCCGTCCGCATCGACGATCGTGTCGTGACCCGAATTGGCGTCGAACACATAGGTGTCGTCGCCAGCCTCCCCGTAAAGAACGTCGTCGCCTGCATCGCCCGACAGGGTGTCCGCACCCGCTCCGCCGATCAGCACGTCATTGCCGGACCCGCCGGAGAGCCGATCGTCTCCCGCCTCGCCATACAGGACATCGCCGCCTTCGCCGCCGCCCAACATGTCGCTGCCGTCTCCCCCGAACAGCGTGTCGTTGCCCGAGCCGCCATCCAGCGTGTCGTCGCCTGCGTCGCCATAGAGGACGTCGTGACCGCCGCCGCCGGCGATCAGATCGTTGCCGCCGCCGCCACGGACGTTGACGTCGTTGCCCTCGCCGGCGTCGATGTTGTCCTCGCCCTCGCCGCCGAAGATCGCATCGACGCCGTCGCCGCCAAGCAGCACGTCGTCGCCGGCTCCACCATCGAGCACGTCGTCGCCGGCCAAGCCGATCAGCATGTTCGCGCGACCGTCGCCGATCAGCGTGTCTCCATGAGCCGAGCCCATGACATTCTCGATCGACGAGACACCATTCTGGACGACGATCCTGTCGCCCTGTGCGTCGCCGCCGGAGAGCGCGAGCGTCGCAAGGTTGACCGACACGCCGGCCTTGGAGCCGGCATAGCGGACGAGGTCGCCATTGCCGTCCGGCCCGGGCGTGCCGCCGGCCGTGACCGTGTCGCCGCCGCCATCCAGCACGTCCGCGCCGGCCCCGCCTTCGAGCACGTCGTCGCCCTCGCCGCCCGCCAGCGTGTCGTCGCCGTCGCCACCGGACAGGACGTCGTTGCCGCCCAGACCGCTCAGCGTGTCGCCGCCCACGGTGCCGACGAGCAGGTCCGCCTCGGCGCTCGCCGCCTCTCCGGCCAGGCGGATGTTGCCCAATCGGGCCAGCAGCCCGTCCGCCAGCACCAGATTCTCGATTCTGGCGTCGGGCGTGAGGTAGAAGTCCCTCAGGACCAGCTTGTTCGCCGCCGCGGCGGCGACCCGCACCTCGAGATCGCCGCCGACCCTCACGAAGGACAGGTCCGACAGGCTCAGGCCGGTTCCCACCTCGATCGTGTCGTCGCCCGCATCGCCCTCGACCGTGGTCGGCGCGGGGGATGGCGGAGGAGGCGAGGGTGGCGGCGGAAACGGGCCGCCGCCGTCCGGCAGCTGGTGGAGGAGAAGATTGGGTCCGGTGCGGAAGTCGGGCTCGGGATAGAAGTCCGGGTCGCCCCCACCTCCTCCCGCGCCTCCGGTGCCGCCGGCCACCGGAGCGGCCATGACACGGTCGATGATCGTGTCCGTGCCGCTGTCGGCGTTGAGCTGGTAGATGTCGTCGCCGGCACCGCCATAGAGCGTGTCCGACCCGCGACCCCCGTCGAGCACGTTGTCGCCCGCGTCGCCGTACAGGGCGTCGTTCCCGTCGGAGCCGGTGAGGTTCTCGATCGAGTCGAACGTGTCGCCCGCCGCCTCGCCCGTGTTCGCGCCCAGAGTCGCGTCCAGAAACACCGTCACGCCGTTCGCGCCCGCGTAGCTCGCCGTGTCCGACCCGCTGCCGCCGATCAGGATGTCCGCTCCGGCCCCTCCGATCAGCGTGTCGTCGCCGTCCCCGCCATAGAGCACGTCGACACCGCCGCCGCCGATGAGCGTGTCCGTCCCGCTCGAGCCGTTCAGGATGTCGGAGAGCGCCGTGCCGGTGATCGTGTCGTCGCCCGCCCCGCCGGTGATCCAGGCCGACACGCCGCCGGCCGCGACGATGGTGTCGTCGCCATCGGTGCCGCCCATCAGGTTCATCTCACCGGCGTTCTGCGCACCCGTGTTGACGAACTGGAATCGCTCGATGCTCCTGCCCACGCCCGCACCCGCGAACCAGTCGACGATCCTGATCTGATCGACCGTGTCGGCGAACGCGCCCGCCGCGGCGCCGGAGCGCAGGATGGCGATGCGCAGGTCCGAGCCCTCCTGCCGGAAGGCGAGGTCCTGGATGTCGATCCCGACCCCGAACTCGAGCGTGTCGAGGCCGGAGTTCCGGACCCGGCTGGCGCCGGGACCGGGTTCGATCAGGCGGTAGAGGGTCTTGCCGCCGCCCTGCTCGTTGTAGTCGTACTGGCCGATCCACTTCGTGCCGTCGTTGACGACCTCGGCGCCCTTGGTGACGACGCCATATTGGTCGACCGCGTAGCCGTTGGTGTAGCCCCCCGACCGGCTGTCGCCGGTCCACACGACCTCCCAGCTGCCCGCGAACTCGTCGAACATCGTGTCCCGGCCGTCGCCGCGCTCGTAGCGGAACACGTCGTCGCCGGCGCCGCCCACGATCTCGTCGTCGCCGCGACCTCCCACGACGATGTCGTTGCCGCCGCCGCCATAGACCCGGTCCCGGCCGTCGTCGCCCGACACGAGGTCGTTGCCCAGGCCGCCCAGCACAATGTCGTCGTCGTTGCCGCCGAGCACGATGTCGTTGTCGTCGTTGCCCGACACGAGGTCGTCGCCCTTGCCGCCGACCTGAAAGTCGTCGCCCGCGAGGCCGAACAGCGTGTCGTCGCCGTCGCCGCCATATTGGAAGTCGTTGCCGTTGGTGCCGACCAGCACGTCGTTGCCCGCCGTGCCGATCTGGAACGAGACGAAGTCGCCGATCCGGATGTCCTCGCCGTTGGCGAAGCGCAGCCACTCGATCCGGCGCGTGCCCTCGAACCAGTCGCGCACCGTGATCTGGTCGTCGCCCGGGTTCCAGACATCGTCCGTCTGCACCCGGATGATCAGGTCCATGCCCGGGTTCGTGACCGTGCCCGAGCGCGTCATCACGATGTCGCCCATCGTGATCCCGGCGCCGAACGACACCGCGTCCTCGCCGCCCCGGGTGGAGCCGTCGATCGTGAACTCGCCGCCGCCCGACCAGTTCTTGGCCAGCGTGCCCGCCGTGCGCGCCCGCACCGCCCGCGAGATGCTGTCGCCCGTCGCCCCCGGCAGCGCGCCCGTCGCGTCGTCGTAATAGACGTCCTGCCCGTCGCCGCGGTTGAAGATGTACTGGTCGGACCCGCCTCCGCCCTGCACCGCCGGCGCGGCCGCCGTGCCGTCGTTGCCGGCGCCCGCGTTCAGGATGTCGCCGCCCGCCCCGCCATAGAGCACGTCCGCGCCGTCGCCGCCGACCAGCCAGTCGGAGCCGGTCGAGCCGTAGAGCGCGTCGTCGCCGTCGCCGCCGTCGAGATAGTTGCCGCCGCCGCCGTCGGCGGCGAGCGCGGCGGCGGCGTCGACGCCGCCGTGCGCGACCCGCCCCGCGAACAGCCGGTCGTTGCCCTCGCCGCCGATCAGCCAGTCGTCCAGGCGCCCGCCGATGAGGGTGTCGTCGCCCGCCCCGCCGATCAGATTGTCGCCGCGGTCGGACGCGCGGATCACGTCGTCCCCCTCGCCCCCATCCACCGTGGCGGCGACATCGATCGCCCGGGTCGCCGCCAGCGACGCGCCGTTGACGCTGAGCCCGGCGGCGAGCTGGCCGGAGGAGAGATCGATCGTGTCCGCCCCGACGGTGCCCTCGACGGAGTCCTGGCCCGCCACGTCGATCGCGTCGCCCAGCACATAGGGTCCCAGTGCGGTCAGGCGCGAGACGCGGTCGGCGAAGGGGTCGTAGTCGAAGCCGAACTCGACCTCGGCCGCGCTGACGCCCGCCTCCTCCATGAGCAACCCGAAGCCGCCGTACCAGTCGCTGGCGTGGCGCTTGACCAGCCCCAGCTCGACCGCGCGCGCGAACACGATCGCCCACTCGGCGGTGAAGACGCTGTCGGGTTCGGCCGCGATCAGCGCGTTGATCGAGGTCGAGTTGGCGAGATAGGTCTCGTAGCGCTGCGCGGTCGCGAGGTTGCCCAGCAGCACGGCGGAGTCGAAATGGTTCGGATCGACGCCACCCATCGTGAAGGTGTTGTAGAGCGCGCGCTTGGCATAGACGTCGCCGCCCGCGATCTGGAAGTCGGGATCGGTCAGCCCCTGGTAGACGCCGTAGCCGATCAGCCGCTCGGCGCCGTCCTTGCCGTTGAAGCGCTGGGTGATCGCGTCCTTGTCGGTGGTGGAGCGCGGACGATAGACATAGTCCTTCTTGCGCATCCCGTAGTTGCCGGCCTGCACCGCCTGCGGCGCGATCAGCGCGCCGCCGGTCATCGCCAGCACCGAGTTGAACGTGCCGGCGACCGCCTCCGCCATGCCCTTGGCGGCGTCGCGCGATCCGCCCTTGCGGGCGTAGTCGTTCGCGACCACGAAGCTGCCTGAGGTGGAGTCCCACTGCACGTCCGCGCCGGAGCGCGGGGTGCCGCCGAAGACGGAGCCGATGAGGCCGCCGAGGAGGAACCCGGCGAAAGCACCGAAGGCGGCACCAAGAGGACCAGCCAGGGCACCCAACTGGAGGCCGGCAAGCGTCGCCGAACTTCCTGTTCCAGCCACCAGCAGGGTGGTGGCGCCAAGAGTGCCGAGACTACTTCCTATGGCAGAGCCTAGCTGCCCGCCTATGGTGTCGAAGGAATGGATGGCACTGGCGAGCTTGGTTCCCAAGAAGGATCCGACTGCGGTGCCTACGGCTGTCAGATTGAGGTCTCTAAATGGATTAAGGTTGGGATTGGCGACAATATTGCTGACGATCTGATTGATCACAGCCCCACCGGCCGTGTTCACCGCCTCTCCCAAAAGCCCGTTCACGCCCAGGGCATGAACCAGCTCGGCAGTTAGAAACGACGATACGGCTCCCAGACCTGCGCTTTGCAGGTTGGTGAGAAGTTCTGGGCCAGTGGTCGCAAAGGCGTCTTCAATGGCTTTGGTAGGCGATTGATTGCCTAAGACACCATCAAGCACATCTCCAAGATTGTCCCCTACGGTCTTTAGTAAAGCCGAGCTTACAATACCAGTCAGCACATCTCCTTTAGCCAAATAGTACCCCAGTTGCTGACCCAAAACAGCACCAGCATCAGAGAATCCAATTGGAATCGGATTCCCATTCTTATCATTGATCTTGATGTCAGTATTGACAGCTCGTCCACCAGAGTAAGTGGTTTCAACAGTCGTTCCAGGCCGGGTCCATAGACCTTGATCATTAGAATAATAACCATCTTTAGCTCTAGAGCGGACAACTACTGGGACATTATCTACAATGCTGACATCAAGTTCCACTATGCGAGAGTGCGAGTCGATCACCACACTTTCCGGTACCAGTCCAGGGATACTAGATTGGAACACGGAGGCTACACGGCGGAGCCTATTTGGGAGCACCGCACCCGTTCGTGGATCCACTTGGGGCAAATAACCTTGCCTTGGTAGTCTCGAAGTTATGGTAACGGAATTATCGGTCCTCCTACGTGCGGTAACGACAATCTCCTCCGCTGCGTCATCACTGATGCCGTAGAATGCCGCGACAGCAGAAACAGCGTCGGGTCGTAGACTAGGATCGTTATAAATAGCTTTGTCATTGTTGTTACTGTTCAGAAGGGACGCTATGTAGCTTTCAATAGCATGCGCTGTACGTGGCATTGTTTCACTCACACCGTCGTTCAATTCGACGGGTCCTCTTCCCGCTAAGCGCACTCCTTGAATTGAGACTAACACGCCCTCAGGAACCAAGTCGCTATCGTTGTTGAAGTGGGTAAACGGAACATCTAACTCAATTCTATCAAGTTCAATTAATAAGCGTCTAAAATAAGGAACAGACTTGCTTTCAATTAGAAGATTGCCAGATGCTTGAAAGTTTATACCATAGCTTCCGAAGGTATTTACAGTTACTATCCTGTTTAGAAATCCTAAAAGTGAGGCCTCTGCAGATAGTAGTTGTACAGTCTGGCCTCCAAGAGAATGCCCCGAAAGATCGAAGTAAGAAGCAGGATAGTCTGTACTTAATTTTAAAAACAAATCACGGATGGGAACGTAGTTTTCATCATTAAATCCAACTCCATTCGTGTATCGCATAGTTCTTCCAAGCTCACCAGGCCCGAAAGGAACAAAACTTCCATCGCTAACGCCAGCTACTCCTAGCTGAATAGAATTGTTAGATAGATTTAAAAAAGCGATAGCGTCAGGACCGACTTTACCAGCATCTGTACCTAAATAGCCAACTACTTTGTAATTTCTTGCAAAACTATCAATCTCATTGGAAGGAATGATAGCTTCAATCCCCGGCATTCTTCTAAGAGCATTTGCTAAGTCAACACCCGTCATATTTTTACTAAATCTAAAGGTATTATCTAGGTTTTTAACATGATAGGCTAAAGCGGCAATGCGCGCAGAATTCACATAATCGCGAGCGTACAGAGGTTTCGGATTAGATTCGTTGCCCATCTGGAATCCTATCTAAAGTACAATTCTGGAAAACGAGATACACAATCAATACCAACACTTGCACCACCTACGTCAACAAGATCAGTGAAATCTATCAGCCTAGCAACCACATGGCCGGACTTCATAATGTAGACATTTTCCTGAGTTAGTCCTTCAGGAGTGGCACGAGAATACTTCAATTCCTCACCAAACATAAAAGTAAAATCTTGAAAGCTGTCAAGGTTGAGACTGCGATTGTTATTCTCTTTTGAACTTGCTCTATCTTTTAGCTTTGAGACATATTCTTCCCATGCAGCGGTATCGAAAACTTCAACCTTTGCATGAGCTTTGCACACTTCTTCATGCTTTAATTGTTTTTCTTCCACGCTGCATCCTTCTATACCTAGACTACTCATGATTACTCCCGCCACACCCCATATAAGCCCACTTTCAAAAAAGATCCCCCTCACCGCTCCCGCCCCGCTTCTCTCACCCGCCGTTCGATCGGGCTGAGCAGATAGTCGATGACGCGGCGCTCGTCCGTCCGGATCTCGGCGGTGGCGGCCATCCCCGGGGTGACCTCCACACCGGCGGCGCGGGAGTCGGCCGACGGCTCCTCGACCGACACGTGCGCCACGTAGACCGGCCCGAGCTTCTCGTCCTGCACGGCGTCGCGGCTGATCGAGACCAGCCGGCCCTTCAGCGTGCCGTAGCGCGTGAACGGAAAGGCCTCCAGCTTCACCGTCACCGCCTGTCCCACCCGCACGAAGCCGATGTCGCGGTTGAGCACCTGCGCCTCCACCTCCAGCTCCGAGCCGCCGGGCACCACCACCAGGATCGGATCGGCGGGCTTCAGCACCGCGCCCTCGGTGTAGACCGCCAGCTGCTGCACCGTGCCGTCCACCGGCGCCCGGATCACCTGCAGCCCGGCGCGCTGGTCGGCCTTGGTCAGCTCCTCGCTCGCCAGCCGGATGTCCGCCTCCGCCTTGGCGAGATCGCCCAGCACCTCCCGCTCGGCCTCGGAGCGCGCCTGCGCGATCTGGGCGTCCACCCCGGCGATCGTCGCCTGGGCGCGCTCCGCGTTCGCGGTCTGCACCGCGATCTGCCGCTCGTGATCCACCTGCTGCTGGTCGATCTCCAGCTGCCCCATCTTCGACGCGAAGCCCTTCGCCACCAGCTGGCGCCGCCTGTCGGCGCGCTCCGCCAGGAACGGCAGCGTCGCGCGCAGCCGGGCGGCGTCGGCCCGCGCGGCGTCCCGGCTGGCATCCGCCTCGGCCGCCTGCCCGCGCAGCGCCGCCACCTTCGACCGCAGCTCGGCGAGGCGGGACGCGATCAGCGCCCGCTGGGTGGCGGCGACCTCGTCCGGCAGACCCCCGGGCGTCGCGAACACCGCCGCCTCGCCCGCGAGGCCCGCGAGCAGCGCGCGCGACCGGGCCGCGTCCACCTGCGCGGTCTGCAGCGTCGCCATCGCCTGCGCGCGGTCCGCGCCGCTGTTGGTCGAATCGAGGGTGACGAGCGGCTGCCCGCGGGTCACCGCCTGCCCGTCGCGCACGTGGATCGCCCGCACCACCCCGCCCTCGGCCGACTGGACGAGCTTGTTGCGGCCCACCGTGATCACCTTGCCCGGCGCCACCGCCACGACATCGATGCGCGCGACGAAGGACCAGAGCAGCGCCAGCCCCAGAAAGATCATCAGCGTCCAGAGAACGATCCGGCCGAGCGGGTTGGGCGGGGTCTCGACGACCTCCAGCGCGGCGGGCAGGAAGTCGGTCTCGGTCCAGCCCCGCCGGGTGCGCAGGCGCTCGGTCTCGATCGCCCAGCTGTCGCGCAGCACGCGCCAGTGGCGTCGCCAGATGCCAGCCGGTGCTTCGGCAGTCGCTGAGACCACGACCCTGACCCTCTACAGGGCGACCCCCATTTGTCGCCTGTAGAGCTGAGCATATCGGCCGCCGGCTTGCAACAGCTCGTCGTGCGTTCCCGTCTCGGTGATCTGCCCCTCCTCCACCGTGATGATGCGCGAACACTGTCGGACCGCCGACAGCCGGTGCGCGATGATGATCACCGTGCGCCCCTCCGCGATCGCGCGCAGGTTGGTCTGCACGATCTCCTCGCTCTCCGCGTCCAGCGCCGAGGTCGCTTCGTCGAACACCAGGATGCGCGGGTTGCCCACGAGCGCGCGCGCGATCGCGATGCGCTGGCGCTGCCCGCCCGACAGATTGGCGCCGCGCTCGTCGATCCGGGTGTCGTAGCCCTCCGACAATTCCAGGATGAAGTCGTGCGCGCCCGCCAGCGTGGCGGCCGCGATCACGCGCTCCATCGACGTCGACGGATCGGCCAACGCGATGTTGTCGCGCACCGAACGGTTGAAGAGCACGTTCTCCTGCAGCACCACTCCGATCTGCCGGCGGAGCCAGGCTGGATCGACCATGGCAAGATCCACGCCATCGACGAGCACACGTCCCTGTTCGGGAATGTGCAGCCGCTGCAGGAGCTTGGTGAGCGTGGACTTGCCCGATCCCGAGGGACCCACGATCCCCAGCGTCTCGCCCGCGCCGACCTCCAGGTCGACGCCGCGCAGCACCTCGGGCGTGTCGGGCCGATAGCGGAAGCGCACCTGGTCGTAGCGCACCGCGCCCGTGATCGCCGGCAGCGTCGAGCGGGACGCCGCATGGGGCTCGGCGGGCGCGTTCAGGATGTCGCCCAGCCGATCGACGGCCAGCCGCGCCTGCTGAAAATCCTGCGCCAGCTGGGCGAGCCTCAACACCGGCTGCGACACGCGGCCCGCCAGCATGTTGAAGGCGACCAGCATGCCCACCGTCAGGTCGCCCGCGATCACGAGCTTGGCGCCGTAATAGAGGATCGCGACCGTCGTCAGCTTGGAGACGAGCTGGATGGCCTGGCTGCCCCAGTTGCCCATCATGGCGGCCGAGAAGCCCGCGCCGACATAGCCGGCGAGCTGCTTTTCCCAGCGATTCTGCATCTGCGGCTCGACCGCCATGGCCTTGAGGGTCTCGATGCCGGTCACGCTCTCGACCAGGAAGGACTGGTTCTCGGCGTGGCGGCGGAACTGTTCGTCCACGCGCTTGCGCAGGCCCGGCAGCACGGCGAGCGAGATGAGCACGTAGCACGGGATCGAGATCAGCACGATCAGGAGAAGTGCCGGCGAATAGAGGTACATGACGCCCAGGAAGACGATCGTGAAGAGCAGATCGAGCACGACCGTGACGGAGTTCGACGTGAGGAAGGAGCGGATCGTCTCCAGCTCGCGCACGCGGGCCACCGTGTCGCCCACCCGGCGGCTGGAGAAGTAGCTCATCGGCAGCGACTGGAGGTGCTGGAACAGGCTCGCGCCCAGTTCCACGTCCACCCGGCTCGTGGTGTGGGCGAAGAGATACTGCCGCAGGCCCGAGATCAGCGTCTCGAACACGAAGATCGCCGCCAGTCCCACCGCCAGCACCTCGAGCGTCGACAGGGACTTGTGGACCAGCACCTTGTCGATGACGACTTGGAAGAAGATCGGCGAAACGAGACCCAGCAGCTGGATGAACAGCGAGGCCAGGAACACCTCGCCCAGCAGCTTGCGATAGCGCACCAGCGCGGGAATGAACCAGCTGACGTCGAATTTGCGGCTCAGGCCCGCCACGCTCTCGCGCGTGGTGAGCAGCACGAGCCGGCCCGTCGCCGCCTCTTCGTACGCGTTCCGGTCGAGATGACGCACCTCGCCGGTGACCGGATCCTGCACCAGCGCCTTGTCCTCGGCGACCTTGCCGAGCAGCACGAAGCCGTCGGTCGTCTCGGCGATCGCCGGCAGCGGTGTGCGTGCCAGATCGGCCCACGCGACGCTGGTGACGCGCGCGCGCACCTTCTCGCGCTTGGCGAGGCGCACCAGGTCCTCGGCCGAGGCCGGATCGCCATGGCCCAGATCATGGCGCAGCCGGGCCGCGTCCGCAGGCCGCTGCAGGAAGCCGAACAGGATGACGAGCGCGGCGAGCCCGCTGTCGCCGCCGCGCTCGAGTTCGGCGGTCTGGGGAGGAGGCTCCGCGTCAGCCACCGACGGGTCGCCTTCCGAAGCACCGGACTCGCTCGCAATGCCGTGATCTGTTCAGGGTCGCCACGCGCGGCTTGTGGCCCACGAACCGTGCAGGGGCAACGGATTCGCAGCCGCAGTCGCGGTCGGTCCCGTCCATCGGCGCCCGCGACCCGGTGGCGTCGCTGCGGTAGGCGGACTATGGGGTGCGCGGCCGATCCGCGGCCTGGGGGCGTGTCACCATGGAGCCGATCGTCAGCGTCCGGGGCTTGCGCAAGACCTACAAGAGCGGACAGGTGGCGCTCGACAGCGTGGATCTGGCCATCGCGCCGGGCGAGATCTTCGCGCTCCTGGGGCCGAACGGGGCGGGCAAGACGACGCTCATCAGCATCGTGTGCGGGATCGTCACGCCGACGTCGGGCGAGGTCCGGGTGGGCGGGCACGACATCCTGTCGGGCTATCGCCGCACCCGCGCGATGATCGGCCTGGTGCCCCAGGAGCTGGCGACCGACGCCTTCGAGCGCGTGATCGCCACCGTGTCGTTCAGCCGCGGCCTGTTCGGCAAGCCGCCGGCGCCCGACTACATCCGCCAGCTGCTGGGCGACCTGTCGCTGTGGGACAAGCGCGACGCCAAGATCATGGAGCTGTCGGGCGGCATGAAGCGGCGCGTGCTGATCGCCAAGGCGCTGGCCCACGAGCCGCAAGTGCTGTTCCTCGACGAGCCGACCGCCGGGGTCGACGTCAACCTGCGCCGCGACATGTGGGCGCTCGTCCGCCGACTGCGCGAGCGCGGCGTCACCATCGTGCTCACCACCCATTACATCGAGGAGGCGCAGGAGATGGCCGACCGGGTGGGCGTGATCGCCGACGGCCGCATCCTGGTGGTCGACGACAAGGACGCGCTGATGGCCAAGCTCGGCAAGCGCCGCCTGACGCTGACGCTCGACGAGCCGCTCGCCGCGATCCCGCCGGAGCTCGCCGAATGGGCGCTGGAGAGCGGTGGTGAGGGCCAGCGGCTCACCTACACCTTCGACGCGCGCGCCGAGCGCACCGGCATCCCGTCGCTGCTGCGCAAGCTCGGGGAGCTCGGCATCGGCTTCCAGGACCTCGAGACCTCGCGCTCCTCGCTGGAGGACATCTTCGTGGACCTGGTCGAGAATCCCGGCCGCGCGCCGAGGGCGGCGGCGGCATGAACCCGCGCGGCGTCTGGGCGATCTACCGCTTCGAGATGGCGCGCGCCGGGCGCACGCTGTGGCAGAGCCTGGTGGCGCCGGTGATCACCACGGTGCTCTACTTCATCGTGTTCGGCGCGGCGATCGGGTCGCGCATGGAGGCCGTGGGCGGGGTGGACTACGGCGCGTTCATCGTGCCGGGCCTCATCATGCTGTCGCTGCTCACCCAGAGCATCTCCAACGCGTCCTTCGGCATCTACTTCCCGAAATTCTCGCGCACGATCTACGAGATCCTGTCGGCCCCCGTCTCGCCCATGGAGATCGTGGCGGGCTATGTCGGCGCGGCGGCCACCAAGTCGATCGCGCTCGGCCTCATCATCCTGGCCACATCGACCTTCTTCGTCGACGTGGTGGTCCTCCACCCGGTCGCCATGGTGCTGTTCCTGGTGCTGACCGCCGTCACCTTCAGCCTGTTCGGCTTCATCATCGGCATCTGGGCGGAAGGCTTCGAGCAGCTGTCCTTCGTGCCGATCCTCGTGGTGACGCCGCTCACCTTCCTGGGCGGAGCGTTCTACTCGATCGACATGCTGCCGCCGGTCTGGCGCACGGTCAGCCTGTTCAACCCGGTGGTCTATCTGGTCAGCGGCTTCCGCTGGAGCTTCTACGGGCGCGGCGACGTGTCGATCGCGCTCAGCCTGGGGCTGACGGCGGTGTTCCTCGCCGTCTGCCTGGCGATCGTGGTCTGGATCTTCCGCACCGGCTATCGCCTGAAGGCGTAAGGGTCGGAGCGGTCGTTCACCGTCCGCTCACTCCGGCCACGACACGGGCCGGTCGACGCCCACGCCGGATAGAACCTTGCCGGATCGAACCGTGCCGGACGCGCGTTGAATGGAGCGATCATGCCGGTGCCCGTCCTGTCCGCCCTCGGCACCGCCGTCCCCGACCGGGACATCCACGACACCTTCGTCCGCTGGGCCGCCGAGCGCCTGGACCCGCGCGATCGTCGTGTGTTCGCCCGCATGGCGGAGCGCGCCGCGATCGGCCATCGCTGGAGCGTGCTCGACCGCCCACCGCTGGAGCCGGGCGGCTTCTACGCCGACGGCGCGCCGCCCACCAGCCGGCGGATGGCGCTCTACGCCCGGCACGCGCCCGTGCTGGCCGAGCGCGCGGTGCGCGCGCTGGGGGAGGCGTTCGATCCGGCGGCGGTGACGCACCTGGTGGTCGCCAGCTGCACCGGCTTCACCGCGCCGGGTCTCGACCAGGTCCTGGCGAGGCGGCTGGGCCTGGGCGCCGGCGTGGAGCGGCTGCTGGTGGGCTTCATGGGCTGCTACGCCGCCGTCGTCGCGCTGCGCCAGGCGGCCACCATCGTGCGCGCGGACCCGGCGGCCACCGTGCTGGTCGTCACCTGCGAGTTGTCCACGCTCCACCTGCAGGAGACGGGCGATCTCGACGGCCTGCTCGCCATGCTGCATTTCGGCGACGGCGCGGCCGCCGCGATCGTGAGCGCGCGCGAGACCGCGGGGCTGCGGCTCGGGCGCGGGCTGTCGCTGGCGCTGCCCGATTCGGGCGAGCTCATCCAGTGGCACGTCGGCGACACCGGCTTCGCCATGATCCTGTCGGGCGAGGTGCCCGGGCGGCTGCGCGAGGTGCTGGCGACGCCGGACGTGCGCCGCGCGCTCACCGGCGGGCGCGACCCGGCCAGGCTCGCCTGGGCGGTCCACGCCGGCGGGCGCAGCGTGCTCGACGCGGTGGAGTCGGCGCTGGACCTCGCCCCCGACGCGCTCGCCGCCTCGCGCGGGGTGCTGGAGCGGTTCGGCAACATGTCGTCCTCCACGCTGATGTTCACCCTCGCCGGGCTGCTCGCCGACGCGCCGGCCGGACCGGGCGTGGCGCTCGCCTTCGGGCCGGGGCTCGCGGCGGAGGGACTGACCTTCGAGATCGCGCGGTGAGGTGGCCGGACCCGCTGGCGGTGCGCTCCCGCGCGGCGGAGCGGATGGACGACGCCACGCTCGACGAGGCCGCCTTCGCGGCCGTGCTGGCGGACCTCGGCCGCGCCAACCGGGCGACGCTCGCCGCCCGACCGACGCTCGCCTTCCTGGAGCGCGCGGCGCGGGGGCGGGGACAGGGACAGGGGCCGCTGCGGGTGCTCGACGTGGGCTTCGGCGGCGGCGACACGCTGCGCGCCATCGCCCGCCGGTGCGGCCGGCGCGGCACGGCGGCGGAGCTGGTCGGCGTGGACCTCAATCCCCGGAGCCGTCCCGCCGCGCTCGCCGCCGGCCCGGCGCCGCTGCCGATCGACTATCGCACCGGCGACTATGCCGAGCAGGAGGGGCCGTGGGACGTCGTCCTCTCCTCGCTGGTCGCGCACCACATGACCGAGGCGGAGCTGGTCCGCTTCCTCCGCTGGATGGAGGGGACGGCGCGGGTCGGCTGGTTCGTGAACGACCTGCGCCGCTCGGCGGTGGCGCGGGCGGGCTTCCGCGCGCTCGCCGCCGCCGCCCGCTGGCATCCGATCGTGCGGCACGACGGGGCGCTGTCGGTCGCGCGGAGCTGGCGGGAGGGCGACTGGCGCGTGCTGCTCGACGCCGCCGGGCTGGGCCGCGCGCCGGTGCGGCTGGAGCGGTGGCTGCCGTTCCGGCTGTGCGTGTCGCGGCTCCACGCTCCCCTCCCTGGGGAGGGGCCGGGGGTGGGTGGCGAGGCGCAGCCGAGCCTCGGAAGCGCGGGATGATGACGGACGCCGTGTCGCGCGCCGGCGCGCGCACCCACCCCCGGCCCCTCCCTTCCCGGGAGGGGAGTCGATCGGACGTGCTGATCCTGGGTGCTGGACCCGCCGGGTCCGCCGCCGCGCTGGCGCTGGCACGGGGTGGCGCCAAGCCCCGGCTGCTGGAGCGCACGGCGTCGGTCGGCGACGCGCTGTGCGGCGGCTTCCTGTCCTGGCGCACGCTCAAGCAGCTGGACACGCTCGGCGTGCCGGCCGCCGCGTTGAACGGGCACCGGGTGGAGCGGCTGCGGGTGTTCGCCGGAGGACGGGTCGCGTCCGCCCGCCTGCCCGCGCCCGCGCTGGGCCTGTCGCGCCGCCGGCTCGACTCGGTGCTGAACGCGGCCGCGGAGGCTGCGGGCGTGACGATCGAGCGCGGGGTGTCGGCGAAGGGCTGGGCCGACGGCGTCCTGACGCTGGCGGACGGCGAGCGGCTGACGCCGGACGCGCTGTTCCTGGCCACCGGCAAGCACGAGCTGCGCGGACTGCCGCGCGGGGAGCGCGACGACGGCGGCGATCCGTCGCTGGGGCTGCGCGTCACGCTGTCGCCCGGCCCCCGGCTGGCGCGCGCGCTCGCCGGGCGGATCGAGCTGCACCTGTTCGCCGGCGGCTATGCCGGGCTGGTGGTGCAGGAGACGGGCCGCGCCAACCTCTGCCTCGCGGCGCGCAAGTCGGCGCTGGCGGCCGTCGGCGGCTCGCCCGACGCGCTGCTCGCCCGCTGGGCCGACGAGAGCGGGCCGTTCGCCGAGCGGCTGGCGGCGCGCGATCCCGGCCCGGCCGACGCGATCGCCGCCGTCCCCTATGGCTGGCGCGCGCGCACGACGGTGCCCGGCGTGTGGCGCCTGGGCGACCAGGCGGCCGTGATCCCCAGCCTGGCGGGCGAGGGGCTGGGCATCGCGGTCGCCTCGGGCGCCGACGCCGCGCGCGCGTGGCTGGCGGGAGCGAACGCGCCCGACTGGCAGGCCCGCTTCGCCGCCCGCGCCGCCCGCCCGCTGCGCGTGGCCCGCCTGCTGCGCGCGATCGGCGAGCGGCCGGCCCTCGCGCGCCGGCTGCTGCCGCTCGCGCGCATTCCGGGCATGATGGACTTCATGGGCGGCGCGACCCGCATCCGCCCGGCTTGAAGCGGGCGGCGCCAACGCCCACCTGCGGCCGCATGGACAAGCTCACCCTGACCGACGCCGAGTGGCGCGACCGCCTGACCCCCGAACAGTTCCACGTCCTGCGCGAGGCGGGCACGGAGCGCGCGTTCTCCGGCAAATACGACAAGGAGTATCGCGACGGCACCTATGTCTGCGCCGGCTGCGCGCTGCCGCTGTTCTCCTCGGCCGACAAGTTCAACTCGGGCTCGGGCTGGCCCTCCTTCACCCGGCCGATCGAGCCCGACCGCGTCACCGACCGGGAGGACCGCGGCCACGGCATGGTGCGCACCGAATCGCTGTGCGCGCGCTGCGACGGCCATCTCGGCCACGTCTTCCCCGACGGCCCGCCGCCCACCGGCCGGCGCTATTGCATGAACTCTGTGTCGCTGGAGTTCCGGCCGGAGGAGTGAACAGGGTCGGGCTCTCTTCCTCTGGGGCTGAACTGTTCGAGTTGACGAATGTCAGGCAACCCCGTCTCCGCTCGGGCTGAGCCTGTCGAAGGCGATTGTGTGGTTTGCGAGCCCGCGTCGCGCCGGAACGGTTTCGACCTATATGGCGCCGTTCGATCCGTGCCCTCCATCCGTTCGTCCTGAGCCTGTCGAAGGACGCTGGGCAGGGCACGTCCGGCGGTCGCCGCGGCTGAGCCCTTTGTGTGTCCTTCGACAGGCTCAGGACGAGCGGGGAGTGGGGTCGAGGGTACGACAGAAGCGCGGTGGCCGCTCTCCACCAGCCGTTGAAGACCGGGTCCACAATCACCTGCGACAAGCCCAGGGCGAGCGGCAAATGGGTTCGGCTGGACCGCCAGGATGGTCAGCGCCCGCTCTCGAACCCACTCAGCACGGCCCGCACCTGCGCGCGGGTCGCCGCCAGCGTTCCACCCGTGTCGATCACCACGTCCGCCCGCGCGCGCTTCTCCGCGTCCGGCGTCTGGGCGGCCAGGATCGCCTGGAAAACAGCCTCCGTCATCCCCGGTCGGGCGAGCACGCGCGCCCGCTGCGCGGCGGCCGGCGCGGAGACGACCAGCACCGTGTCCACCCCCGCCTCGCCGCCCGTCTCGAACAGCAGCGGCACGTCGTGGAGCACCACCGGCGCGGCGGCGTGGCGCGCGTCGAAGGCGCGGCGCGCGGCGGCGACCGCGGGATGGACGATCGCCTCCAGCGCCAGGCGGGCCGCCGGGTCGGCGAACACCGCCCGGCGCAACGCGGCGCGCTCCACGCCGCCCACACCCGTGGAGCCGGGGAACGCCGCCTCGATGGCGGGCAGCAGCGCGCCGCCCGGTCCCTGCAGCGCGCGCACCGTCGCGTCGGCGTCGAACACCGGCACGCCCTGGGCGGCGAACATCGCGGCCACCGTCGACTTGCCCATGCCGATCGAGCCGGTGAGGCCCAGGCGGTGCGGCCTCACCCCGCCACCAGCAGGTCGCGCAGCGCTTCGTCGTCGTTCCTCGGGGGCGCCACGCCGAACAGGAGTTCGAAGGCGAGCGCGGCCTGCGCGACGAGCATCTCCAGCCCGTCCACCGTCTCCAGCCGATGCGCGCGGGCGGCCGCGAGCAGCGGTGTTTCGAGCGGGGCATAGACCAGGTCGTACACCACCGCGTCTTCGGGCAGCGGCGACAGGTCGGGGGCGAACGGCGGGTGGCCCCGCATCCCCAGCGCGCTCGCGTTGACCAGCAGCGCCGCGGGCGGCAGCGGCGCGTCGAGCGGCAGTGCGCGGCCCTTCAGGCCGAACCGCGCGAGCAGCGCGCTCGCCTTCGACACATCGCGGTTGAGCACCGTCACCTCGCCCACGCCGACCTGCTTGAGAGCCCACAGCACCGCGCGCGCCGCCCCGCCGCCGCCGACCACCGCCACCGGCCGGCCCGTCAGGTCGAGCTCCGCGACCGGCGCCCAGAAGCCGCCGGGATCGGTGGTGGTGGCGAACAGCGACCCGTCGGCGCGCCGCACCACGGTGTTGGCCGCGCCCACCGACCCGCGCACCGCCTCCGCGTCGTCGACAAGGTCGAGCACGGCGAGCTTGTGCGGCAGCGTGAGGTTGCAGCCGCGCCAGTCCGGATCGGCGCGCCGCCGGTCGAAATAGCCGGCCAGCCCCTCCCGTTTCACGTGAAACCCGCGGTAGTCGGCCGCCATACCCGTCCGCTCCAGCCAGAAGCGGTGGATCGTCGGCGACAGCGAATGGGCGATCGGATCGCCGATGACCTCGGCGCACATCACGCCGGCAGCTCACCCAGCCGGCGCAGCTGCGCCACCACCGGCAGCAGCGGCAGGCCCAGGATGGTGAAATGGTCGCCGTCCACCCGCTCGAACAGCTGCACGCCCGGTCCCTCGATGCGGAAGCACCCCACACTGCCCGCGATCGCCGGCCAGTCCGCGTCGAGATAGCTCGCGATGAACGCGTCGGAGAGCGGGCGCACGGCCAGGCGCGCCGCGTCGACGTGACGCCAGACCGCGCGACCCTCGCGCGCGAGCGCGGCGGCGCTGGTCAGGACCAGCGTCCGGCCGGACATGGCGCGCAGGTGCTCCGCCGCCTCGTGGCGGCTGGCCGGCTTGTCGAACAGCCGGTCGCCGACGCTCGCCACCGAATCGCCGCCCAGCACCAGCCGATCGGGCTCCAGCGAGGACACCTTCACGGCCTTCGCCTCCGCCAGCGCGTCGGCGAGGTCGCGGGGGCCGAGACCGCCCAGCGCCGCCTTCAGCGCGCCCTCGTCCACCCCGCTCGCGCGCGCTGCCACGTCCACCCCCGCGGCGGTCAGCATCGCGCGGCGGATGGCGCTGGCCGAGGCGAGCAGCAGCGTCACTCCTCCTCCTCGGCCAGCCCGGCCTCGACCCGTTCGCGCTGGCCGATCAGCGCGATGACGGCCGCCGCCGTCTCCTCGATCGAGCGGCGGGTGACGTCGATCACCGGCACGTCGGCGTCGGCGAACAGCCGGCGGGCATAGGCCACCTCGCGCGCGACCACCTCGGGCGAGACATAGTCGGTCTCGGCGCGCTCGTTGAGGGAGAGCAGCCGGTTGCGGCGGATCTGGATCAGCCGGTCGGGGCTGGTGGTCAGTCCGACCACCAGCGGATGGTCGAGCGTGAACAGGTGCGCGGGCGGCGGCGACTCCGGCACGACCGGGATGTTCGCGACCCGGTAGCCGCGATTGGCGAGATAGATCGCGGTGGGCGTCTTGGACGTGCGCGACACGCCGGCCAGCACGATGTCCGCCTGCTCCCAATTGTCGGGCTGCAGGCCGTCGTCGTGCGCGATGGTGAACTGGATCGCCTCCACCCGGTCGAAATAGGCCGCGTCGAGCGAGTGCTGGCGGCCCGACCGCCCGGTCGCCTCGCGGCCCAGCAGCTCCGACAGCCGGTCGATCACCGGGTCGAGCACGCTCACCGTCGGCACGCCGACGGTCTTGGCGCGGCGTTCCAGCGTGGCGCGGGTGTCGGGATTGACGATCGTGAACAGCACCAGGCCGGGATTGGCGGCGATGTCGTCCATCACCCGGTCGAGCTGCGCGGGCGAGCGGATCATCGGCCAGAAGTGCCGCGTGACCTCCGTCCCCTCGAACTGCGCGAGCGCCGCCTTGGCCAGGCCCTCCAGCGTCTCGCCGGTGGAGTCGGACAGCAGATGGAGGTGCAGGGGCGGCACGGGGTCTCCCGAAGCAGAAGTCTGTGGACAACCGCTAGGACAAGTCGGGGGAGAACGCCACGCGGCCCATCCCTCCCCCCGGTCCCGCCGGCCATCCACAGGCCATCCACAGCCCGCGCGATCCGTCCACAGGCTGTGGACAGCGGGGACGATCGGCGGGACTCGCCGCGTCCTCAGCCGGGCGTGGAGTCAAGCTGTGGGCGATGGGCGCACGGGATGTGCCATCCCGTTCCCGACCCACCCTTCTACAAGAACAACTGAATCTCTCTATTGAGTCTGTTAAGGGGGCGGCGATGACGCGATCCCCCGCCCCGCTCCTCGCCACGCTCGCCGGCGAGGTGCGCGACCCCCCGCCCTTCTGGATGATGCGCCAGGCCGGGCGCTACCTGCCCGAATACCGCGCGTTGCGGGTCGAGAAGGGCGGCTTCCTGGCGCTCGCCACCGATCCGGAGGCCGCCGCGGAGGTGACGCTGCAGCCGGTGCGCCGCTTCGCCATGGACGGCGCGATCCTGTTCTCCGACATCCTGATGGTCCCTTGGGCGATGGGGCAGGCGCTGTGGTTCGAGGCGGGCGAGGGGCCGCGCCTGGCCCCGCCGCTGGCCGACGCGGCGCTCGACGATCTGACCCCCGCCCGCGAGCGGCTGGCGCCCGTCTACGCCACCGTGGAGCGCGTCGTGGCCGCGCTGCCGCCGGGCGTCGCCATGCTGGGCTTCGCGGGCTCGCCCTGGACGGTGGCGACCTACATGGTCGCGGGGAGCGGATCGAAGGACCAGGCGGATGCGCGGGCGATGGCCTACCGGGAGCCGGAGCGCTTCGCGCGGCTGATCGACGCCATCGTGGAGCTCACCGTCGCCTATCTGCTTGGCCAGATCGCGGCGGGCGTGGAGGCGGTGCAGCTGTTCGACAGCTGGGCGGGCAGCCTGTCGCCGGAGCAGTTCGACCGCTGGGTGGTGGCGCCCAACCGCGTGATCGTGGAGCGCCTGCACGCCGAGGCCCCGGGCGTGCCGGTGATCGGCTTTCCCAAGGGCGCGGGCGCCAAGCTCGTCCGCTACGCGCGCGAGGTGGGCGCGGACGCGATCGGCCTGGACGAGACGATCGACCCGGAGTGGGCCGACGCGGCGCTGCCGAAGGGCCTGCCGGTGCAGGGCAATCTCGACCCCATGCTGCTGCTCGCCGGCGGCGACGCGCTGGACGCGGGCGTGGCGCGCATCCGCCGCGCGCTCCGCCACCGCCCGCACGTCTTCAACCTGGGCCACGGCATCTCGCAGCACACGCCGGTGGCCCATGTCGAGCGGTTGATCGCGGCCGTGCGCGCGCCTCTGGCGCACGCTTGAACAACCGCGCGCGCCGTCCCATGGAGGCGGCGAAGGAGACCGCATGACCGGCTATCTCGGTGAACTCTATCCCTGGGCGAAGGCCGCCCACCTGATCTTCGTCATCTACTGGATCGCGGGGTTGTTCCTGCTGCCGCGCTACTACGTCTACCATCAGGAGGCCGTCGCCGGATCGGACGAGGCGGCGCGCTGGATCGAGCGCGAGGGCAAGCTCAGGCGCATCATCCTGACCCCCTCGATGATCGCGGTGTGGCTCCTGGGGATCGCGCTGGCGCTCAACTGGGGCCTGTCGCCGGGCGACGCGCTGGGTCCGGTGGGTTGGCTCCACACCAAGATCCTCCTGGTGATCGGCCTCAGCGCCTATCACGGCTGGCTGGTCGCCTATGGCCGCCGGCTGGCGGGCGGGCGACCGGGAGTCAGCGGGCGCGCGCTGCGCCTGTTGAACGAGGTGCCCGGCGTGGCGGTGGCGATCATCGTCGTGCTGGCGATCGTCAAGCCGTTCTAGAAGGGGGCCACCACGACCGTCCAGCCAAACCGGAACGCGGCTTCGACACGCTCGGCCTGGACGGAGGAAAAGCGAAAGATGGTTCCTGGCCCCTTTCCCATCGTTCCCGGCCTGTTCTACAACCCCCCGATGACCGCCGCCGCCCAGCCCCTCCATCCTCCGCTGACCGGCGCCGACGTCTGCCGCTCGATCGGGCGGCTGATGATGGCGCGGGGGCTGGCGTCGCTCCACGAGGTGCCGGTGCCCGGCGGGCGGCGGGTCGACCTGATGGCGGTGTCGGCCAAGGGCGAGATCGTGGTGGTGGAGATCAAGGTGTCGCGCGCCGACCTGCTGGGCGATCGCAAGTGGACGGAGTACCTGCCCTGGTGCGACCGCTTCTACTGGGCGCTGGCGGACGGGCTGGACGCCGGTCCGCTGGACGGCGAGGACTATCGGCCGGACCGCGTCGGCCTGATCCGCGCCGACCGCTACGAGGCCGCGGTGGTGCGCGAGGCGCGCTGCGTTCCGCTGCCGGCGGCGCGGCGCAAGGCCCAGACGCTGCGCTTCGCCACCCGCGCCGCCAGCCGGCTGCAGCTGCGCGAGGACGAGGGGCTGGCCGGACTGGTGGCGACGGCGGGGTTCTGACCTCGCCCGTGGAGAGGGGAGACGCGCCTGCTCCCTACAGCGACGGCCCGAAGACCGGCTTGTCCGGCTTGGGCGCGGCCGGCGCGTCGAGCAGTTCGACGAGCTCGCCGTTGCGCCCCTCGCGCAGCGCATAGTCGCGCGCCGACAGGCCGGCGACCGAGTCGGTGCGCGCCGGATCGGCGCCCGCCGCGACCAGTCGGCGCACCATGTCCGGCTGGCGCAGCTGGACCGCGCGGATCAGCGGCGTCTCGCCCCGGCGGTTCGGTTCGTCGACGCGCGCGCCGCCCGCGATCAGCCGGTCGACGCCGGCGGGAAAGTCGAGCATCACCGCCAGCATCAGCGGCGTGGTGCCCTCGTGGTCGCCGATGTTCGGATTGGCGCCGCGATAGAGCAGGAATCCGATCCACTGCTCGTTCTTGGCGCGCGTGACGATGTGCAGCGCGGTCTCCCCGGTCGAGCGGTCGCGGCTGTTGACGACCTGGCCCGGCTCGCCGAGCATCCGCGTCACCTCCCCGCCGTCGGCCTTCTTCACCGCCTCCAGGAAGGCGTAGCCGGGCGAGGTCTGCGCCTGGGCGGAGAGCGCGGTGGGGGCGGCGAGCGCGGCCGGCGCGGCGACGACGAGCAGGGCGGCGAGTGTGCGGGTCATGGCGCGTCCATCCGGTCCAACGATCGCGTCCCACCTAGCAAAGCTTGGGTGAACGCGCCATGTCGCTCGTCATGAAGATCGCCGCCCTCCTCCCGCTCCTGCTGATGGCCGCCTGCCAGTCGGACACCGCCGCGCCCGGCGAGCCGCCGCTGGCCGGCGCGCGGATGGGCGGGCCGTTCGCGCTGGTGGACGGGGACGGCCGGACGGTCACCGACGCCGACTTCAAGGGGCGCTATCGCCTGATGTACTTCGGCTACACCTTCTGCCCGGACGTGTGCCCCACCTCGCTCGCCAGGCTGATGGCCGGCTATCGCGACCTCGCGCGCGCGCATCCCGAACAGGCGGCGAAGCTGCAGCCGATCTTCGTCACCGTCGATCCGGAGCGCGACACGCCCGCGGCGGTCAAGCGGTACGCCGCCAATTTCGACCCGCATCTGCTGGGCCTCACCGGCTCGCCCGAGACGATCGCGGCGGTGTCGAAGGAATATGGCGTCGGCGCCACGAAGGAGACCGTGGAGGGGTCGAGCGAGTATCTGATGACCCATTCCGACCTGGCCGTGCTCTACGGTCCGCAAGGGCAGCCGATCACCACGATCGCCAAGGACGACGCGACCCCGCCCGCCGCGATCGCCGCCCAGCTGGCGCGATGGATCCGGTGAGCGACGCCTGGTGGGACCGGGTGCCGCTGGAGCGCATGGATCGCGGCCAGTGGGAGGCGGTGTGCGACGGCTGCGGCCGCTGCTGCCTGCACAAGATCCAGGACGCCGACACCGGCGCGGTCACGCTGACCAACGTCGCCTGCCGCCTGCTCGACGAGACGACGGCGCGGTGCACCGACTATCGCCGGCGCAAGGCGCTGGTGCCCGACTGCGTGCGGCTGACGCCGGCGAAGCTGCCGACGGTGGACTGGCTGCCGGCGAGCTGCGCCTACCGCCGGCTGGACGAGGGGCGCGGCCTGCCCGACTGGCACCCGCTGGTCACCGGCGATCCCGGCAGCGCGCGGGCGGCCGGCGCCACGGTCGCGGGGAAGGTGATCTCCGAGGTTCGCGCCGGGCCGCTGGAGGACCATCTCGTCGATGCGCTCTGAGGCGTTGAGCGTGGATGGCGTGGCCTGGCGGATCGACGTGGTGCGCCATCCCACCGCGCGGCGGGTGACGCTGCGGCTGGTCGACTGGGAGCCGGCGGTGCGCCTCACGCTGCCCCGCCGCGCGCCGCTCCGGCCCGCGCTCGCCTGGGCGCGCGGGCAGGGGCCGGCGGTGCGGCGGCTGGCGGCGGCGCGCCCGATCGCGCGGCCCTTCCGCGACGGCGCGGCGCTGCCGCTGGAGGGGCGCGAGGTGGCGATCCGGCACGATCCCGCCGCGCGCGGCGTCGCGCTGGACGATCCGGTGCGGGTCGGTGGGCGGGTGGACGAGCTGTCGCACCGCCTGCACCGCGCGCTCAAGGCGGAGGCGCGCCGCCGGCTGACCGCCGAGACGCTGGCGATGGCGGAGCGCCACGGGCTGGCGGTGACCTCCGTCGGGATCGGCGACCCGTCGGGCCGCTGGGGCAGCTGTTCGGCGGCCGGCGGCGTGCGCTACAGCTGGCGGCTGATCCTGATGCCGGCGTCCGTGCGCCGCGCCATCGTCGCGCACGAGCTGGCGCACCGCACCCATCTCGACCATTCGCCCGCGTTCCACCGCGAGGCGGAGCGCCTGCTGGGCGGCCCCCACGGCCCGGCGCGCGCGTGGCTGCGCGCCCACGGCCGCGCGCTGCACGGGGTCGGGCGGGAGGCTTCGACAGGCTGATTGCGTCGTTTGCAGACCCGACCGGCTAACGTCGGCGGGTGGGAAGCGGTGGTTCCAATCCTATCGTGCTCTCACCACCACTCCCGCTCGTCCTGACCCTGTCGAAGGACGCACAAAGGGCTCAGCCGCGGCGACCGCCGGACGTGCCCTGCCCAACGTCCCCTTCGACAAGCTCAGGACAGGCTTCGACAGGCTCAGGACGAGCGGATCGGGGTTGGGGAGTTCGACGTCCGCCCTCCCGTTGGAAGCGGTCGGAGCGAAACGGTGGGTTCGCAAACGACACAATCGCCTCGTCGAAGGGCCGGTGGGCATCGAGGATCGGGCGGACGCGGGCTCCGACAGGCTCAGTCCGAGCGGTGGGTGGTGGCTATGGCTGTGGCCGCGACTCCGCCGTCGCCGGCCGCGCGCGGGGCGGCGGGGTGAGGATGCGGGCGGTCGAGCCCTGCTGGCCGTCGCGCGGCGGCAGGGGTGCCGGCGGCGGCACGGTGGGGGGCTGGCGGCGCGGCGCGTCGATGGTTGGACGCGCCGGCGGATCGCGCGGGTCCGCCGGCGGCGCGTCGCGCGGACCGGGCGCGGGCCGCGCGCCGGTCACCCGGTCGATCCAGTCCTGGTCGAGCACCGGCGCGTCGCGGCCGGGTGGCGGCTGCGGCCGGTCGACGATCAGCCCGCCCTGGCCGTCCGGCGCCGGCGCGCCGTCGTCGCCATAGGGCTCCGTGTCCGGCTCGCCCAGATAGGCGTCGTCGGGCTCCTCCAGCTGCCACTCGGGCAGCGTCACCTGGGTGCGGAAGGGCTGGACCGGGCGGCCGGCGACCGCCTGGCGCATGTAGCTCGCCCAGGCCCGCGCCGGGGCCGTCCCGCCCTGCAGCCCCGGCACGGGCCGCGCGTCGTCGCGTCCCATCCATACGCCGGTCGTCAGCCCCGAGGAGAAGCCGATGAACCAGCCGTCCTTGTTGGACGTCGTGGTGCCGGTCTTGCCCGCCACCGGCCGGCCGATCTGCGCCGCCCGGCCCGATCCGGTGGCGACCGCGGTCTGGAGGAGGTCGGTCATCTGCGCCGCGACATAGTCGGCGACCAGTGTGCGCGGCTCGTCCGCCTCGTGCCGGTAGAGCTCCTCGCCGGTGTCGGCGACGACCCGGGTGATGCCGTAGGGGGTGACCGCGTGGCCGTCCGCGCTGACGGCGGCGTAGGCGCGGGTCATGTCGAGCAGGTGCGCCTCCGACGAGCCCAGCACCATCGACGGCTGGGTGCCGACCGGCGTGGTGACGCCGAAGCGCCGCGCCATCGACGCGACGGTGGAGAAGCCGACCTGCTGCCCGATGCGCGCGGCGACGCTGTTGATGGAATAGGCGAACGCGGTGCGCAGCGACACCGGGCCGGAGAACCGGCCGGACGAGTTGCGCGGGCTCCAGCCGGCGATGGTGATCGGCGCGTCCTTGACCACGTCCTCCGGTTTGAACCCGTCCTCGAGCGCGGCGAGATAGACGAACAGCTTGAACGACGATCCCGGCTGGCGCAGCGCCTGCGTCGCGCGGTTGTAGTTCGAGCGGACGTAATCGGTGCCGCCGACCATCGCGCGCACCGCGCCGTCCTGTTCCAGGCTGACGAGCGCGCCCTGCGCGCCCTTCGGCACGCCGGCGGCGACCGCGCGCGTGCCTTCCGCCTGCAGCTTGGGATCGAGCGTCGTCCAGACCTCCAGATTGGCGGTGGTGGGCTCGACCAGCGTGTCGAGCTGCGGCAGCGCCCAGTCGGTGAAATAGCGCACCGAGTTCTGGTTGGGCTGCGGCGCCAGGCGGACCTCGGCGGGCTCCGCCATGGCGGCGGTCGCGGGGCTGATGACGCCGTTCGCCGCCATCGCGTTCAGCACCACCTGGCTGCGCCCGATCGCCGCGGCCACGTCGGCGGTGGGCGAGTAGTTGGAGGGCGCCTTGACCAGCCCCGCGATGATCGCCGCCTCGCCCAGGCTGAGCTCGCGCGCGGAGTGGGAGAAGAACAGCCGGCTGGCCGCGTCGATGCCGTAGGCGCCGCCGCCGAAATAGACCTTGTTGAGATAGAGCTCCAGGATCTCGCGCTTGGAGAGCTTGAGCTCGAGCGCCATCGCCAGCACCGCCTCGCGCAGCTTGCGGCTGACCGAATAGCTGTTGGACAGGAACAGGTTGCGCGCCAGCTGCTGGGTGATGGTCGACGCGCCCTCCAGCCGGCGGTCCGATCCGCGCCACCAGCCGCGCGCGGCGCGCCAGGTCGCGCGCGCCAGGCCCACGGGGTCGATGCCCGGATGGCGGTAGAAGCGGCGGTCCTCGACCGACAGCATGGCGTCGATCATCACCGGCGGGATGTCGGGATATTCGATCCACTCGCCGGGCGTCGGGCCGATCGCGAGCAGCTTCGCCCCGTCCGCGCCGCGCACGGTGATCGACTGCTGCCCGGTGCGCGTCGCGCGCAAGGTCGGGTAGTCGCGCATCTCGGAGTACGCGATGCCCACCATCACGGCCAGCGCGGCGGCGGCGACCAGCGCCAGCCCCAGGCCGAGCTTGACGAGATTGCCGAGCGTGCGGAGGGCCGGCCGGCCCTTGGGCTTGGCCTTGCGGCGGGCAGGGCGGGGCGTGGCCATGGGCGGCGCGGACGCTAGCGGCGGGCGGGGGCGCTCACAAGGGGGCGCTCCATGGCGGTGCCTCGATTTGAAATCGCCTGCGTGTGGTCCGCTGTGGGAATGTGCGGTCGCCGCATGAGCCCTCTCTCCTTCAGGGGAGAGGGTTGGGAGAGGGGAGCGATATGGCGACCGGGGTCGCGCTGGCCGGTCGCGGTCCCCTCTCCTTCCGCCACCTGCGGCGGCTCCCTCCTCTCCCCTGAAGGGAGAGGGCTGCGATGTCCGCTCCAGGTCGCACTCCCCGGGCTTGCCTCGGGAAGGATCGTTCATCGCTTGCCCGCCACCCGTCCCCGTCGCATAACCGGCCCATGCGCGAGATCGTGTTCGACACGGAGACCACCGGCCTCTCCCACGCCGGCGGCGACCGGATGGTGGAGATCGGGTGCGTCGAGATCGTCGGCGGGATGGAGACCGGGCGCACCTTCCACGCCTATTTCAACCCCGACCGCGAGATGCCGGCCGACGCCGAGGCGGTCCACGGTCTGACGACGGTGTTCCTGCGCGCCCAGCCGCGCTTCGCCGAGCGGGTGGACGAGCTGATCGGGTTCCTGGCCGACGACCCGCTGGTGGCGCACAACGCGCCCTTCGACGTCGGCTTCCTCAACGCGGAGCTGGCGTTCTGCCGGCGCGCGGCGGTCTGCGGCACGCGGATGCGCGACACGCTGGCGATCGCCAAGCGGCGGCATCCGGGCGCCAAGCTGACGCTCGACGCGCTCTGCTCGCGCTACGGCATCGATCGCTCGCACCGGGTGAGGCACGGCGCGCTGCTCGACGCCCAGTTGCTCGCGCGGGTCTATCTGGAGCTGAACGGCGGCGCGCAGATCGGGCTGTCGCTCGCCGCCGACCGCCCCGCCGGCTCGCCCGGGACCGCGCGCGGCGGCGCGGCGCGCCCGCCGGTCCGCCCCGCCCGTCCGCACGCCGCGAGCGCGGCGGAACTCGGGCGCCACCGCGCCTTTATCGCCCGCATGGCCGACCCGATCTGGGCGCGGCTGGACCACTGACACCACGCGCGCCCCGGCGCGCCAACGGAGACACCCATGGACATTCGCATCTCGGGGCACCAGGTCGACACCGGCGAGGCCCTGAAGGACCATGTGGCCGAGCGGCTGTCCGCCATCGCCGACAAGTACTTCTCCCGCGCCATCTCGGCCCAGGTGACCTTCGGCAAGGGGCCGCACGACCACGGCTTCCGTTGCGACATCGTGGCGCACGTCATGGCCAACGTGGTGCTGAAGGGCTCGGGCGACGCCGCCGACGCGCGCCCCGCCTTCGACGTCGCGGCCGAGCGCATCGAGAAGCAGCTGCGCCGCCACATGCGCCGGCTGAAGGACCGCCAGCAGACGCCCGCCCCGCCGGCGGACGCGATCGCGATCGACAACGCCGCCTACCGCGTCTTCCAGCCCAACGAGGGCGAGGAGGAGGCCGACGACAACCCGCTGATCGTTGCCGAGACGCGGGTCGACATCCCCGACGCCTCGGTGGGCGACGCCGTGATGATGCTCGACCTCAGGAACACCGGCGCGCTCATGTTCCGCAACTCGGGCACCGGCGCCTTCAACATGGTCTACCGGCGCGACGACGGGACCATCGGATGGGTCGAGCCGCATTGATCCGCTAGCCCCGTCCCGGTAGGAGCGTCGCCCAAGACCCGCGCGGCTTGTCCGGGCCATCGGCTAGGCGGAGAGTTCGCGTGACAGGTTTCCAGTCGATCCTCTCACCCCATAGGGTCGAGGCGCGCGTGGACATTCCCACGAAGAAGGCGCTGTTCGCCCACCTGGCGGAGCTGGGCGCGGCGGCGTCCGGGCTCGGCGCGGCCGCCGTGTCGGAGGGGCTGTGGCTGCGCGAGCGGCTGGGGCCGACCGGCTTCGGCGGCGGCTCCGCCATCCCCCACGCGCGGTTCGACGGACTCGCCGCCTTCCACATGGCGGTCGTGACGCTCGCCGAGCCGATCGCCTACGACGCGGTGGACTCCGCGCCCGTCGACCTGGCCGTGCTGCTGCTGTCGCCCACCGACGGCGGCGCGCGGCATCTGAAGCTGCTCGCCCAGATCAGCCGCCTGCTGAGGAGCGCGGACACCGTCGCCAAGCTGCGCGGCGCGCGCACCGCCGACGCGCTCTATTCGCTGCTGGTCCCGCCGGACGCGCGTGACGCCGCCTGACGCCGCGCCCGGCGGCGGGCAGGCGGCGCACTTCGCCGCGCTCGAACGGCTCTACGCCGCCGCGCCGATCAACCGGCTGTATCCCTCGCGCCTCGCGATCGAGCGGCCGGGCGAGTCGCGCATCGCCTTCACGCTCGGCCCCGAACACTTCCACGCCGCCGGCGCGGTCCACGGCACGGCGTATTTCAAGATGCTGGACGACGCCGCCTTCTACGCCGCCAACAGCCTGGTCTCCGACCGCTTCCTGCTGACCACCGCCATGAACCTGTTCTTCACCCGGCCCATGCGCGCCGGGCCGGTGACGGCGCGCGGCCGCTGGCTGTCGGGCCGCCGGCGGGTGCTGGTCGCCGAGGGGCGGCTGGAGCAGGACGGCGCGGAGGTCGCGCGCGGCACCGGCACCTTCATGGTCAGCCGCATCGCGCTCAGCGACCTGCCCGGCTACCGCGACGCGTGACCGCGCGGCTGACCACCGCCCTGCTGGTGACGGCACTGCGCCGGATGGCGGAGGGCGAGGGCGGCGCGGCCACCGTGCTCCAGCGCGGCGACGAGCAGGCGGGCGGCCTGCTGGTGGTGCTGGCGGAGCGCGGCATCGGGCGCGTCCGGCTGGAGCGGCGCACCGACTGGGACGGCCGTCTGACATGGGATCGGGTGGCGCTCGCGTCCGAATCGCCGGAAAACCGCCGTTGCCATGAGGATTTGCTGCAGCGCCGCATGGCTGGCGACCCCGATCTGTGGGGAATCGAACTGGATGTCGCGGATGCCGAACGGTTCGCCGCGCAAATGGACGCGCTCGGTTGAAGGGCTGACGCACACCCGTCACAGCCGACGGACCAATCGAAACGCGCCCGGCCGGACGGGGTTCCCAGCGGACCCGCAAAAAGTCCGGCAGCGCAGTCGGGGGTGAACGCACCGCGGGCGGCGATCGAACGACGATCGGCGAACCACGGCGGCGGACATCACCGCTCAAGCAAGCGACTTCATGAGCCTGTTCTTCCGCGCCGCGGCCTGCGCCACGGTTCTCGCCACCACGATCGTCACCATGGCCACGGGCACGCAGTCCATGGCGGCCATGCTAGACAGCGAGCCGGCGCCGGTCGTCGCCGCCGTGGATCAGCCGGAGGTGGTCGCGTTCGTGTCACGGCCGGTCGTGCAGCCGGTGCCGGAGCCCGCCGCCCCCTCGAACGAGCCCGCGGACGCCGCCGACGAGGATTTCGCCACGTTGCGCGACGCGGTCGACAGCTTCCAGGACGACGAGGCGCTCACCGCCGAGGAGCGCTGCATGGCGATCGCGGTGTTCTACGAATCCAAGGGCGAGCCGCTCGCCGGCCAGATGGCGGTCGCGCACGTCATCCTGAACCGCGTCGAGAGCCGCCGCTTTCCCAATTCGGTGTGCGGCGTGGTGACGCAGCGCAGCCAGTTCTCCTTCGTGCGCGGCGGCCGCCTGCCGAGCGCGCGCGCCGGGCGCCAGTGGGAGACCGCCAAGGCCGTGACCCACGCCGCCATGGCGGACGCCTGGGACAGCCCGGTCGGCGAGGCGCTGTTCTTCCACGCCACCCGCGTCTCCCCGCGCTGGAACAAGACGAAGGTCGCCACGCTGGGCAACCACGTCTTCTATCGCTGAGAGCGGAAAGCCCTCTCCCCTTCAGGGGAGAGGGTTGGGAGAGGGGACTGTCCGCCCGGTCATTCTTTCGGCTGACGGTCCCCTCTCCTTCCGCCGCTTCGCGGCTCCCTCCTCTCCCCTGAAGGGGAGAGGGGTGTTGGCACGCCCCCCGCTTGACGCCCTCCCCCCACACCTCCTACATCGCTTCCCAGATCGAGGTGCGCGCCCAGTCGCGGCGCGCCCCGGCGGTTCTCCACCGCCGTGACGACGTTTCTCTTCGATCCCACCGGCCGCGCGTCCTCTTCCAACATGGCGCGCCGCCCCACTCCGGACCATCATCCCATGCATCTGAAGCAACTCAAGGCCACGCCGCCCGCCGAACTCGTCGCGATGGGCGACGATCTGGGCGTCGAGGGCGCGTCCACGCTGCGCAAGCAGGACCTGCTCTTCGCCATCCTGAAGGAACTGGCCGAGGAGGGCGAGGAGATCTTCGGCGAAGGCACGATCGAGGTGCTGCCCGACGGCTTCGGCTTCCTGCGGTCGCCGGAGGCCAACTACCTCGCGGGCCCCGACGACATCTACGTGTCGCCCAACCAGGTCCGCCGCTTCGGCCTGCGCACCGGCGACACGGTCGAGGGCGAGGTGCGCGAGCCGCGCGACGGGGAGCGCTATTTCGCGCTCACCAAGCTCAACACCGTCAATTTCGATGACCCCGACGCGGTCCGCACACGGGTCAATTTCGACAATCTGACGCCGCTCTACCCGGACGAGAAGCTGTCGCTCGACACCCTCGACCCCACCGTCAAGGACAAGTCGGCGCGCGTGATCGACCTGATCTCGCCGCAGGGCAAGGGCCAGCGCGCGCTGATCGTCGCCCCGCCGCGGGTCGGCAAGACGGTGCTCCTCCAGAACATCGCCAAGGCGATCACCGACAACCATCCCGAGGTCTTCCTGATCGTGCTCCTGATCGACGAGCGGCCGGAGGAGGTGACCGACATGCAGCGCTCCGTGAAGGGCGAGGTCGTGGCCTCCACCTTCGACGAGCCCGCCACCCGCCACGTCCAGGTCGCCGAGATGGTGATCGAAAAGGCCAAGCGGCTGGTCGAGCACAAGAAGGACGTGGTGATCCTGCTCGATTCGATCACGCGGCTGGGCCGCGCCTACAACACGGTCGTGCCGTCATCGGGCAAGGTGCTGACCGGCGGCGTGGACGCCAACGCCCTCCAGCGGCCCAAGCGCTTCTTCGGCGCGGCGCGCAACATCGAGGAGGGCGGCTCGCTCTCGATCATCGCCACCGCGCTGATCGACACGGGATCGCGGATGGACGAGGTCATCTTCGAGGAGTTCAAGGGCACCGGCAACTCCGAGATCGTGCTCGACCGCAAGGTCGCCGACAAGCGCATCTTCCCCGCGCTCGACGTCGGCAAGTCGGGCACCCGCAAGGAGGAGCTGCTGGTCCAGAAGGACAAGCTGGCCAAGATGTGGGTGCTCAGGCGCATCCTGATGCAGATGGGCACGATCGACGCGATGGAGTTCCTCTTGGACAAGATGAAGGATTCGAAGACCAACGACGATTTCTTCGACTCCATGAACGGCTGAGTCGATGCTGCTGGAGCTGCTCGCCGCCGCCCACGCCGCCGCGCCGCCGTCGGCGGGATCGCCCGGAGACATCTGGCACAACATCGTCACCGACTTCTCGAACCTCGGCGACCCGGCCGCGCTCGCCGCGTTCGGCCAGGTGCTGCTGATCGACCTGGTGCTGGCCGGCGACAACGCGATCGTGGTCGGCGCGCTGGCCGCCGGACTGCCGGCGGAGCAGCGCCGGAAGGTCATCCTGATCGGCATCGGCGCGGCCTTGGTGCTGCGCATCGTCTTCGCGCTCGCGGTCACCTGGCTGATGGGCATCATCGGTTTGATCCTGGCGGGCGGCCTGCTGCTCGTCTGGGTGTCGTGGAGGATGTGGCGCGAGATCCGCGAGGGCGCGCACCACGCGGGCGAGGTCGACGGGATGCGCCCGGCCAAGTCCTTCGCGGCGGCCGCCTGGGGCGTGGCGGTCGCCGACGTGTCGATGAGCCTCGACAACGTGCTCGCCGTCGCCGGCGCGGCGCGCGCGCACCCCGGCATCCTGATCATCGGCCTGCTGCTCTCGGTCGCGCTGATGGGCCTGGCCGCCAACGCGATCGCCCAATACATCGAACGCTATCGCTGGATCGCCTATCTGGGGCTGGCGGTGATCGTCTTCGTGGCGGGCCGGATGATCTACGAGGGCGTCGTGGACCCGCAGGTGGGCGTCCTGAGGCTGTGGGGGTGAGGGTGCGCGCCGTCCCACCTTTCCAAGGAGGGGACCGTGGGGTGGAGGACGACGGCACGGCCGAGCGGGCCGGATGGCCCAGGCGTCGTGACAGGCGTGGCATGTCCGCCGGGAGACGACGCGGGGGCTTGCAAAAGAGAACCATCTGGGTTATACAAGATCTATGATCCCCGCCAGCCCGCTCTTGATGCCGCGGCCCGCCGGTCCCGTTTCCTACAGTGCCAGAGCGCGGCGCACCCCACGGTGCGTGAACTTCGGGACCTTTCGCACGGCGCGTCCGGGCGATGATCGCGGGCCTTGTCGTCGTGAGTCGTTGCGTCGGGGCCGCTCCCCCACCATTGAAGGACTCCGCCACGGAAGGGACCCGAGCCCCATGAAGATGAACATCGAGATCGACTGCAGCCCGGCCGAGGCGCGCGCGTTCCTGGGTCTGCCCGACGTGGCGGCGGTCAACGACAGCTTCACCGACGCGGTCGCCTCCGCGATGAAGGGCGGCGCGGCGCCGGAGCGGATGCAGGAGATGGCCAAGGCGTTCTCGCCGATGAGCGAGCTGGGCCTGGCGATGTTCAACCAGTTCCTGAAGCCGGGCAAGACGGCGGAGTGAGGACCCTCGCCCTATCGTAGGTCCCCGTCATCCCCGCGCAGGCGGGGATCCAGGACCGGCTCTCCCCCACGCCTCACCCGATCGACCGTCCGGAGCGTGGATCCCCGCTGTCGCGGGGATGACGTTCCAAAGCGCGGGGATGACGTTCCAGAGGGAGCGGGCGACAGTGTTCCACGTGAAACAATGACCACCATCTTCGCGCTGGCCGGCGGTTCCGTCCCCGCGGCCGTCGCCCTGATGCGGATCAGCGGCCCGGACGCGCGCGCCGTCGCCGGGGCGGTCCACGGCCTGCCGGAGCCGCGCCGCGCCTCGCTGCGCCGCTTGGCCGACCCGGCGGACGGCTCCACCATCGACAGGGCCGTGGTGCTGTGGCTGCCCGGTCCCGCCACGGCGACGGGGGAGGACGTGCTCGAATGGCACCTGCACGGCGGCCGCGCGGTGGTGCGCGCCGCCGAACGCGCGCTCCTGGCGCTCGGCTGCCGCCCGGCCGAGGCGGGCGAGTTCACGCGGCGCGCCTTCGCCAACGGCCGCATCGACCTGACGGAGGCGGAGGGGCTCGCCGACCTGATCGCCGCCGACAGCGACGCCGCCCGGCGCGCCGCGCTCGCCCAGGCGGACGGCGCGCTGTCCCGCGCGGTCGCCGGCTGGCAGGCGCGCACGCTGACGCTGGCGGCGCGCACGGAGGCGGCGATCGACTTCGACGACGAGGACGACGTGGCGGTCGACCTTGCCGCCGTTCGCGCGGACATGGGGTCGCTGGCGGCGGAGCTGAGGACCGAGCTTGCCCACCCTTCGGGCGAGCGCCTGCGCGACGGCGTGCGCGTCGCGCTCGCCGGGCCGCCCAACGCCGGCAAATCCAGCCTGTTCAACGCGCTGATCGGTCGCGACGCGGCGATCGTGACGGCGGTGCCGGGCACGACGCGCGACGTCATCGAGGCGGCGGTGGAGTGGGACGGCGTGCCGCTGCTCCTCCTCGACACCGCCGGCCAGCGCGACACGGCGGACGAGGTGGAGCGGATCGGCGTCGAACGGGCGGCCGCCGCGATGGAGCGCGCGGACCTGGTGCTGTGGCTGGGCGACGGGGGGGCTCCGCCCGGCGCGCTGGCGCTGCACCCGCGCTGCGACGGGCGGGGCGCGGCTCCGTGCGGGCGACTGGCCGTGTCGGCGGTGACCGGCGAGGGGATGGACGCGCTCCGCTCGACCCTGCTGGACCGGGCGCGCGCGCTCCTGCCCGGTCCCGACGCCCAGGCGCTCACCGCCCGTCAGCGCGCCGGGCTGGCGCGGGCGGCCGAGGCGCTGGAGGCCCGCGACGACGACCCGGTCCTGCTCGCCGAGTCGCTCCGCCAGGCGAACGCCGCCTGGGACCGCCTCACCGGCCGCGCGGGCACGGAGGAGATGCTGGATCAGTTGTTCGGCCGGTTCTGCGTGGGGAAGTAGCTCGGGAGAGACTGTCACAAGCCCCCTCCCCTTCAGGGGAGAGGGGCGTTGGGGTAGAACTTCCGTGCCGCAGAACAGTCCCCTCTCCTTCCGCCGCCTCCCTCCTCTCCCTGAAGGGGAGAGGGTTGCCTGCCCAACCCCCTTGCCCCAGCCCTCACCACCCCATAGCTCCCGCGCCATGAGCGACTTCGACGTCCTGGTGGTCGGCGGCGGGCACGCCGGGGTGGAGGCCGCGTGCGCCGCCGCCCGGCGCGGCGCGCGCGTCGGCCTGGTCACCTCCGACCCCGCCACGATCGGCGCGATGAGCTGCAACCCGGCGATCGGTGGGCTGGGCAAGGGCCATCTGGTGCGCGAGGTCGACGCGCTCGACGGCGTCATGGCGGCCGCCGCCGACGCCGCCGCGATCCACCACCGGATGCTGAACGCGTCCAAGGGCTCCGCCGTCCACGGCCCGCGCGTGCAGGCCGACCGCCGGCTCTATGCCCGCGCGGTGCGGGGGGCGGTGCGCGGGCAGGTGGGACTCACGGTCGTCGAGGGTCACGCCGGGTCGCTGAGGGTGGCGGGCGGGCGGGCGACCGGCCTCGCCCTGGCGGACGGCGCCGCGCTCGCCGCCCGGGCGATCGTGCTCGCCACCGGCACGTTCCTGGGCGGACGGCTCTTCCGGGGCGGGGAGCGCATGGCGGGCGGCCGCATCGACGAGCGCCCCGCCACCCGGCTCGCCGAGCAGCTGCGCGCGCTCGACCTGCCCACCGCGCGGCTGAAGACCGGCACCCCGCCGCGCCTCGACGGCCGCACGATCGACTGGGCGCGGCTCGAGCGCCAGCCCTCCGACGGGGGCGGCTGGACGATGAGCGCCGCGACGCCCGCGCGGCTGTTGCCGCAGCTGTCCTGCGCGCTCACGCGGACCAACGCCGCCACCCACGACGTCGTCCGCGCCAACCTCCACCGCTCGCCCCTTCATGGCGGCATCGAGGGCACGGGTCCGCGCTACTGCCCGTCGATCGAGGACAAGGTGGCGCGCTTCGGCGACCGCGACGGCCACGGGATCTTCCTGGAGCCGGAGGGGCTGACGACGGCGACCGTCTATCCCAACGGCATCTCGACCAGCCTGCCGGCGGACGCGCAGGAGGCGATGGTGCGCTCGATCGCCGGGCTGGAGCGGGCGCGGATTGTCCAGCCGGGCTACGCGGTCGAGTACGACATCGTCGACCCGCGCGCGCTCGACCACCGGCTGGCGCTCGGCGCGCTGCCGGGCCTGTTCCACGCCGGCCAGATCAACGGCACCACCGGCTATGAGGAGGCCGCCGCGCAGGGGCTGGTCGCCGGGCTGAACGCCGCCGCGCACGCGCTCGACCTGGCGTCCGTCGCGATCGGACGCGCGGACGGTTATGTCGGCGTGCTGATCGACGACCTGGTGCTGCAGGGCGTGACCGAGCCTTACCGGATGCTGACCTCGCGCGCCGAGCACCGGCTCCGGCTGCGCGCCACCAACGCGGAGGCGCGGCTGACGCCGATCGGGCTGGCGGCGGGCTGCGTCGGGCCGGAGCGCGCGGAGCGGTTCCACCGGGAGAGCGGGCGTCGGGCCGAGGCGGAGCGGCTGCTCGCGCGGCCGGTGCCGGGCCGGGCGGTGGCCGAGGGGCTGGGCGGCGACGGGGCGGTGCGGCCGCTGTTCGACTGGCTGCGCTTTCCGGGCGTGGGCTGGGACGCGGTGGTGGCGGTCGAGCCGGCGCTGTCGGTTCACGGCGAGCTGGCGGACGCGCTGGCGGAGGAGAGCCGCTACGCCCCCTATCGCGCGCGCGCGGAGGCGGAGCGGCGCGCGGTCGCGGCCGACGGCGCGGTCGCGCTGCCGCCCGCGCTCGACTACGCCGCGCTGCCGGGCCTGTCGAACGAGATGCGCGAGCGGCTGGCGGCGGCGCGCCCCGCCACGCTCGGCGAGGCCGCCCGCGTGCGCGGCGTAACCCCGGCCGCGTTGGCCCTGCTGCTGGTCGCGGCGAGGCGGGACGGGGGGTAGTGGTTCTCTCCAAGCCCCGGCGGGGAGGACGAGGGCGGGCTTGCAGCCCGCTCAACCAATCCTCTCCCCTTGAGGGGAGAGGGAAGGGAGGTCCGCCCACCGCCACGAACAGTCCCCGCCGGAGGCCCGGGAGGATGGCTGCGGCCGCCCGGGTCGCCTATCCCCCTGCCCATGCGCACGCCACACACGACCGAGGACGACGCCCGCGCCTGGATCGCCGCGCGGTATCCCGACGCGATCCCCGCGCTCGGCACCCTGCTCGACCTGCTGCGCGAGGAGGCGACCCGCCAGAACCTGGTCGCCGCCTCCACGCTGCCGCATCTCTGGAGCCGCCACGCGCTCGACTCCGCGCAGCTGGTGCCGCTCGCCGCCGATCCCGCCGCCGCCTGGCTCGACATCGGCACGGGCGCGGGCTTTCCCGGGCTGGTCGTCGCCGTCCTGACCGGCGCGCCGGTGCTGTGCGTCGAGCCGCGCGCGCGACGGGTGGAGTGGCTGCGGCGCGCGGTCGCCGAGCTGGGGCTGGCGAACGTGGACGTCGAGAACATCACGCTGGCCCGCGTCGCGTCGCGCCCGGTCGCCACGATCACCGCGCGCGCGGTGGCCCCGCTGCCGGACCTGTTCGCGATGGGCGCGCGCTTCGCCACGCCCGACACCCGCTGGCTGCTGCCCAAGGGCGCCTCGGCGCAGGACGAGGTGGACGACGCCGCGCGCGGGTGGCAGGGTGTGTTTCACGTGAAACAGAGCCTCACCGATCCCGCCGCCGGCATCGTCGTGGCGGAACGCGTGGGGCGGCGGACGGGAGCAATGCGACGGGCATGATCCGCATCGCGGTCGCCAATCAGAAGGGCGGGGTGGGCAAGACCACCACCGCGATCAACCTGTCGACCGCGCTCGCCGCCGCCGACCGCGAGGTGCTGGTCGTCGATCTCGATCCGCAGGGCAACGCGTCCACCGGGCTCGGCATCTCGGTGGCCGACCGCGAGCGCTCGTCCTACGACCTCTTGATGGGCCACGCGCCGCTCGCCGACATCGTGCTGCCGACCGTCATCCCCAATCTGTCGCTGGTGCCCGCCACCCAGGACCTGTCGGGCGCGGAGGTCGAGCTGGTCGAGCGCGACGAGCGCACGCGGTGTCTGGACCAGGCCCTGTCGGCCGACGCGCTGAGGCGCTACGACATCGTGCTGATCGACTGTCCGCCCTCGCTCGGCCTGCTCACGGTCAACGCGCTGGTGGCGGCGGATTCGCTGCTGGTGCCGCTCCAGTGCGAGTTCTTCGCCCTGGAGGGGCTCTCGCAGCTGCTGCGCACGGTCGAGCGCATCCGCGAGCGGTTCAACCCCTCGCTCGACATCATGGGCGTGGTGCTGACCATGTTCGACCGCCGCGCGCGCCTGACCGCGCAGGTCGCCGACGATGTGCGCGCCTGCCTGGGCTCGGCGGTGTTCGAGACGGTGATCCCGCGCAACGTGCGGCTGTCGGAGGCGCCGTCCCACGGCCTGCCGGCGCTGCTCTACGACCACCGCTGCTCCGGCTCGGCGGCCTATATGGCGCTGGGCCGCGAGCTGCTGCGCCGCCTGCCGCCCGAGCGGGTGGCGGCGTGACCTCCTATCGCCCACACCCGCACTCGCTGCCCGTCACGGGGTCCCTCGGGCGGGGTCTGGACTCGCTGCTGGGCGAGGGCGGCCGCGCGAAGGCGGGGGACGGCACGCGCTCGCTGAGCCTCGATCAGATCGAACCCGATCCGAACCAGCCACGGCGCCGGTTCGACCCGGAGGCTCTCGAAGAGCTCGCCCGGTCGATCGCGGAGCGCGGCGTGATCCAGCCGCTGGTGGTGCGCCCCAGCGGCAACCGCTTCCGGCTGGTGGCGGGCGAGCGGCGCTGGCGGGCGTCCAGGATCGCGGGCCTGCGCGACGTGCCGGTGGTGGTGCGCGAGCTGACCGACGCGCAGGTCTTCGAGATCGCGCTGATCGAGAACATCCAGCGCGCCGACCTGAACGCGCTGGAGGAGGCGGAGGCCTATCGCCGGCTGCTGGACGAACACGGCCACACGCGCGAGGCGCTGGCGCGCACCGTCGGCAAGTCGCGCTCCCACATCGCCAACCTGCTGCGCCTGCTCGACCTGCCCGAGCCGGTGCGCGACATGGTGCGCGACGGGCGGCTCTCCATGGGCCACGCGCGCGCGGTGCTGGCCGCCGACGATCCGGTGGCGGCGGCCGAGGCGGTGGTGGCGGGCGCCCTCTCGGTGCGTGACGTGGAGGCGCGGGTCCGCAAGGCGAAACCCGCGCGGGGCGGCCGAGCGCGCCGGACGGGCGGCGGAGGCGCGGTGGCGGACGCCGATCTCGCGGCGCTCGGCCGCCAGCTGAGCGACCATCTGGGCGTGCCCGTGACGGTGACGAACCGGAAGGGCCGCGGCGAGGTCGTGCTGCGCTACAGCGGGCTCGAACAGCTCGACCGCATCTGCCAGCGGCTGAGCGGCGAGGCCGGCTAGAGCTTGATGACATCGGAGGGAACCGGCCCCGTCTTCGCGAGCGCAGCGAAGCGATCCAGACCGCGCCCATCCTGGATCGCCGCGTCGCTTCGCTCCTCGCGATGACGATCCATGTGACGTCATCCCGTTCCGATCCACTCCTCCCCGGTCAGCGCAACCGCTGGACGAGCGCCAGCATCCGCTGGCGCAGCGCGGTGTCGGCGTCGGGGCGGCTGGTGCGGGTCAGCGCCTCCAGTTCGCCCAGCGCGCCCGCCAACTCCGCCATCCGCTGCGGCGGCAGGCGGCGGTCGAGCCGGCGCAGCACGCCCTCCGCCGCCCCGAACGCGCCCGCCCGGCGCAGGGCGCCCGCGTCGCCCGATCGCCCGGCCACCGTCACCATCTGACCCGCGCGCCGGGTGAGCGCGCGCACGGCGTTGCCGAGATCGGTGGCCGACGCCTCGCCCAGCCAGTCGGCGAGCGCCCGCGTCTCGCCGGTCAGCAGCCAGTCGGCGACCGGGAACGCCTCGGGCGCGGCGGCGCTGCCGGCGACGATCGACTCGACGTCCTCCAGCGTGGCGGTGGCCGGCGCGTCGCCGTCCGCGCCCAGCAGCAGCGCGAGCTTCTCGATCTCCATCGCGGCCAGCCGCCGGTCGGTGCCGACCTCCGCCAGCAGCCGGTCGAGCGCGGCGCCGTCGAAGGCGAGGCCGAGCGCGGCGGCCCGCTCGCGCACCAGCCGCGCCATGCCGGCGGCGTCGGGCGCGCGGAACTCCTGGACATGGATCCGCGCGTCACCCTTGGCGAGCGCGAGCAGCTTGTTCCTGGGAGTGAGCGTGGCCGCCGTGACCACCACCGGGTTGGGCTCGCCCGCCAGCCCGAGCAGCGCCTCGAGCGCGGCGGCGGAGCGGTTCGGCTCCTCCATCGGATGCACGACGAGCGTCTCGCCGCCGAACAGCGAGCGCGAGCCCGCCGCCCCGGCGAGCGCGCCCCGGTCGTCGCGCAGCTGTCCGTCGGTCACGGTGACGGTGTCGGCCTCCGCGCCCATCGCGTCGCGCAGACGCGCGACCTCGGCGGCGATGCCCGAATCGTCGGCCCCGTGGAACAGCGCCGCCACGCTGTCCGGACGCCCCCGGCCGAGCAGGCGCGCGAGCGGGGTGCGCGCGGTCACGGCGCCGGGCGGAAGCGCGCCAGCCGTTCGACGATCCGGTCGGCGACCTGGTCCACCAGGTTCTCCAGCGCCGTGTCCTCCGCCGCGATGATCGCGTATTCGGAGCCGACGACCTCCACGCCGGCGTCCGATCCGGCGGTCTGGTCGAGCAGCACCTGCCCGCGATCGTCCACCAGCCGGTAGCGCGCGCGCAGCGTGCGCCGCTCGCGCGTGACGGTGTCGTCGGTGCGCGTGCCGAAGCCCGTGATCCGGTCGTCGAGCTCCACCCGCAGGCGATAGGCGGCCGCTCCCCCTCCCTTTCCGCCCAGCCGATCGGAGAGCGCGTTGCGCATCAGCCAGCCCGCGCGGTCCGGGATGGGATCGACGCCGATCGAGCGCAGCAGGGTCGCGCGCGCGCCCGTGGCGCCGCCGCCATAGACCGGCTGGAGCGCGCAGGCGGGGAGCAGCAGCGCGGCGAGGAGCGCCGGCGCCCTCACGCGACGATGTTCACCAGCCGGTCGGGCACCACGATGACCTTGCGCGGCGGCCGGCCGTCCAGCGTGCGCGCGACCTTCTCGCTGGCGAGCGCGGCGGCCTCCGCGTCGGCGCGGTCGAGTCCGCGCGCGAGCGTCAGCGTGTCGCGCAGCCTGCCGTTGACCTGCACGGCCACCGTCACCTCGTCCTCGACCAGCTGGGCCGGGTCGGCGACCGGCCAGTCGGCGGTGGCGATCAGCGTGTCGTGTCCGAGCCGCGCCCACGCCTCCTCGGCGATGTGCGGCACCATCGGGGCGACGAGCCGCAGCAGCGTGTCGATCGCGGCGTCGCGGCTCGGCCCGTCGGGCGCCTTCTCGATGGCGGAGACGAAGGCGTAGAGCTTGGCGACCGCCTTGTTGAACGCGAGCGCGCCCAGATCCTCGGTGACGCCGGCGATGGTCCGGTGGCGCAGCCGCTCCAGAGCGGCGTCCGCCGCCTCGCCGTCGCCCAGGCCGGTGACGAGCCGCCACAGCCGCCCGACGAACCGCGCCGCGCCCTCCATGCCGGTCGCCGACCAGGGGAAGTCGCGCTCCGGCGGGCTGTCGGACAGCATGAACCAGCGCAGCGCGTCGGCCCCGTGCGCGGCCAGGATGGGCAGGGGATCGACCGTGTTGCGCTTCGACTTGGACATCTTCTCGATGCGTCCGACCTCGACCGGCTGGCCGGTGCCGTCCATCCATGCCGCGCCCTCGCGCCGCACCTCGGCGGGCGACAGGAAGCCGTCGGCGCCGCGATAGGTCTCGTGCGTCACCATCCCCTGCGTGAACAGCGCGCGGAACGGCTCGGCGACCGGCAGGCGGCCGATGCGGTGCAGCGCGCGGGTCCAGAAGCGGGCGTAGAGCAGGTGCAGGATCGCGTGCTCGACCCCGCCGATATACTGGTCGACCGGCAGCCAGGCGGCGGCCTCCTCCGGGTCGAAGGCCCGGTCGGCGGGCTGGCTGGCGAAGCGGATGAAGTACCACGAGCTGTCGACGAAGGTGTCGAGCGTGTCCGTCTCCCGCCGCGCCGCGCCGCCGCAGGACGGGCAGGGCACGGCCTTCCAATCCGTGGCGCGATCGAGCGGGTTGCCGGGTTCGGAGAAGTCGGGGTCGGGCGGCAGCACCACCGGCAACTGCTCGCGCGGCACCGCCACGATGCCGCAGGCGTCGCAGTGGATCACCGGGATCGGCGTGCCCCAGTAGCGCTGGCGCGACACGCCCCAGTCCCGCAGCCGGGTGGTCACCTGCGCCTCGCCCCACTGCTCCGCCTGGGCGCGCGCGATCACCGCGCGCTTGGCGTCGGCGACGCCCATGCCGTTCAGGACGTGCGAGTTCACGATCGCGCCATCACCCGTATAGGCGACGTCGCCGTCGAACTCGGGCGCGGCGAGCTCTCCGTCGGCCACGACGCGGCGCACCGGCAGGCCGTATTTGCGCGCGAAGTCCAGGTCGCGCTGATCGTGCGCCGGCACCCCGAACACCGCGCCGGTGCCGTAGTCCATCAGCACGAAATTGGCGATCCAGACCGGCAGTGTCAGCGTCGGGTCGAGGGGGTGCCGGACGGCAAGCCCGGTGTCGAGGCCGCGCTTCTCCGCCGTCTCGATCTCGGCCTCCTTGGTGCCGCCGCGCTTCAGCTCGGCCACGAAATCCGCCACGTCCGCGCGCTCCGACGCCAGCGCGAGCGCCAGCGGATGGTCGGCCGCGACCGCCACGAAGCTCGCTCCGAAGATGGTGTCGGGACGGGTCGTGAAGACCTCGACGGATGCGGCCGGCGCCGGCTGGTCGAGCGGGAAGGCGAAGCGCAGCCCCTCCGACCGGCCGATCCAGTTGGCCTGCATCGTCCGCACCTTGTCCGGCCAGTCGGGCAGCTCGGCCAGGCCGTCGAGCAGCTCGTCGGCGAAGTCGGTGATGCGCAGGAACCACTGGTTCAGCTTGCGCCGCTCCACGGGCGCGCCCGACCGCCAGCCCCTGCCGTCGATCACCTGTTCGTTGGCCAGCACGGTGTGGTCGACCGGGTCCCAGTTGACCTCGCTCTCGCGGCGGAAGACGAGGCCCGCCGCCATCAGGTCGAGGAACAGCGCCTGTTCGTGGCCGTAATAGGCGGGGTCGCAGGTGGCGAACTCGCGGCTCCAGTCGATCGCCAGTCCCAGCCGCTTGAGCTGCGCGCGCATCGCGTCGATGTTCGAGCGTGTCCAGGCGGCGGGATCGACGCCGCGCTCGATCGCCGCGTTCTCGGCGGGCATCCCGAAGGCGTCCCAGCCCATCGGGTGCAGCACCGCATGGCCCTGCATCCGCCGCCAGCGGGCGAGCACGTCGCCCATCGCGTAGTTGCGGACGTGCCCAACATGGATCGCCCCCGACGGATAGGGGAACATCTCCAGGATGTAGCTGGCCGGGCCGTCGGGCCGGTCGGGCGCGCTGAAGCAACCCGCCGCCTCCCACGCCGCCTGCCAGCGCGCATCGACGGTCCGGGGGTCGAACGGCTCGGCCATGGCCGTCTGCGTCAGCCGGCGAGGGCGGATCGGCGCAGGTCGCGGGCGCGGGTCAGCACGATGTCCTCGAGTGTCTGCACGGTCGCCGCCTGCACCGGGGCGTCGGCCCAGGCCCCGTTCTGCGCCACCTGGCGGGCGGCCGCCACGCGCAGCGCGTCGGCGCGCAGGTCGGTGCCCAGCACCGTCACGGTCAGCTTCATCCGCTCGGTGGGACTCGCCGGATTGACGTACCAGTCGGTGATGATGACGCCGGAGCCCGCGTCCGCGGAGGTCAGCGGCATGAACGACACGGTGTCGAGCGCCGCGCGCCACAGATAGCCGTTGACGCCGATCGTGGTGACCTGCGCGGGGGCCAGCGCCGCCGCCCGGTCGCGATCGGAGGAGCAGCCGCCCAGCGCGCCCAGCGCGACGAGACCGGCGACGGGAATCAGGCGGAGGAACATGGCGGACAGCCTTTCGGGCGGGACGGGGTGGCGGTCCGCCCGCCTTATCCCGCCCGGCCATCGTCGACAAGCGGAGCGCCCGGCTGTGTGCTTTGGGCAACAGCGCGGGGGATTCTCGCCGCACCTCTCGAACGGCTGGAACTCGGGCCGGCGGGCGCCTATTGTGACCTCGTGAGCAAGCGAATCCCCGCGCCCCTGCGAGTGCCGTCCGCGCGAGTGCGCGCCGGCCTGCTGGCGACCGTCGGTCTCGCCACCGCCATCGTGGCGCCCGTGCTCGCCGCCGGCAACGATCACTCCGCCATGGCCGCGACGGTGATCCGCGCCGGTGGGCCGGTGTTGGGCGGGCTGGGTTCGTTCACGCCGTCCGCGCCCGATCCGGTGCTGGCCCGCCTGCTCCGTTCGCTGCCCCAGGACGGCCGGCTCGCGCGGTCCACGCTGCGCTTCACGCCCACGCCCGGACAGGCGGTGCCCGGCCCGGTGACCGTCGCCACCCACGTGCGTCCCGTCGATCTCCGCGCCAATCTGAACCGCCTCGCCTCGCCCGCCGGGCGGCCCAGCCTGGCGGACTCGACCGACTCCACCGCGCTGGCGATCAAGCCCTCCTCCTACAAGCTGGGCGAGTCGATCGGCTGGAAGAGCTTCGCGCAGACCGGAACGGTCGCGGCGGTGGACCGCGCGATCACGCGCAAGCCGGTGGCGTCGGCGCCCACCCGCGGCGTCGAGCGTCCCTCGCGCTTCGGCTCCGACCTCAAGGTGGAGACCGCGCCCTCGCTGAACGACGTCGCGCGCGGATCCGACGCGGATCCGTCGCTGGAGCTGGAGGTCGGCGGCCGCTACCGGCTCAGCCGCTCCGTCGATGTCAAGGCGGGCGTGCGCTATCGCGTCAACCGCGATCGGCTCGACCCCGACGTGCAGGGCGGCGCCGACAGCTCCGCCGTGTATGTGGGCACCGCCTTCAGGTTCTGATCGCTCCACGGGCCGCTCAGGCCGTCGATCGCCGCCCACCCGTCCGCGCCCAGCGCCCTGAGCGGCCGCGCCCGCTCCGCCGTCAGGCCGCCCAGCGCGATCGTCCAGCCGGCGCCGCAGCGCCGGGCGAGACGCGCGAAGCCCCAGCGCCCGAGACCTCGCGCATCGGGATGGGAGCGCGTCGCGCCGACCGGCGACACGAAGCGGACGTCCGTGCGGAGGTGGCGCGCGCGCGTGGCCTGCCGCGCGTCGTGGACCGGGCGGGATGACAGCGGCCGGTCGCGACGCCGCGAGTTGTGGCGGCCGTGCGCCCGCCAGTCGCCCCGGATCGGTCGGCCGGCGACGAACAGCACGAGCGAGCGGCGCGCGCACATGGCGGCCACCCGGTGGAACAGGACCCGGCGCTCCTCGCGCGGCAGGTCGCCGTCGCGGAACACCACGCCGGCACCGCGCGGCAGCCGCGCGAGCACGGGAAGCCGGTCGGCCCGGTTGCGGGAATCGGTCATCAGCCAGACGGACGGCAGGCGGCGGAAGAATCGTGGGTGGAGCCGGCGCATGGCCGCCGCTATAGGGCCGCCCATGCCCGCCGATCCACCCGTGCCGCCGTCCAGTGGTGGGTCGGTTTCAATATGTGCCACTGTTATACGTCCATGTCTCGTCTTTGCGAGGAGCCGAAGGCGACGAAGCAATCCAGGACGGCTGTCGCGACGCACCACCCCCTGGATTGCTTCGCCTTCGGCTCGCAAAGACGAAGAGGTGGCGATTTGACACTGACCCACTCTCCGCCGTCCGACGCGCTCGAGCGGGTGCGGGACCGCATCGCCGCCGCCGCGGTCCGGGCCGGGCGCGACCCGGCCGACGTCACGCTGATCGCGGTCGGCAAGCGCCACCCCGCGTCCGCCCTGGCCGCGCTGATGGAGGCGGGGCAGCTCGTCTTCGGCGAGAACCGCGTGGACGAGGCGGAGGACAAGGTCCCGGACCTGCGCGCCGTCGAGCCCCGCCTGCGCCTGCACCTGGTCGGCCGGCTGCAGTCGAACAAGGCCGCCGCGGCGGCGGAGCTGTTCGACGCCATCCACTCCCTCGACCGCCCGTCGCTCGTCCGGGCGCTGGCGCGCTGCCCGCGCGTGCCGGACTGCTTCGTGCAGGTGAACATCGGCGGGGAGCCGCAGAAGGGCGGCTGCGCCATCGCCGCGCTGCCCGACATGCTGGACCACGCGCGCGCGGCGGGGCTGCCGGTCGTGGGGCTGATGAGCGTGCCGCCGCTGGAGGGCGACCCCGCGCCCTATTTCGCGCTCACCGCCGAGCTGGCGGCGCGCCACGGGCTGACCGGGCTCAGCATGGGGATGAGCGGCGACTTCGAGACCGCCGTGGCGCTGGGCGCCACCCACGTCCGCGTCGGCACGGCGCTGTTCGGCGCGCGCGCGTGAGCCGGCGGTCGCGCTCCCGTCCGGTTTCGAGATTGCGATTCTGGAGATTCGGAGGTGGCGGCGTTGCTGGGACCGCGGGCGTGTTTCACGTGAAACACGCCTCCCCCGACCCGCTCGTCCTGAACCTGTCGAAAGGGATGATGTGGCTTCCAAACCCGACGTTTCCCCGCACCGTTCCCGACCCGTGGGCGGCCCTTATCCACCTCGTCACCCCGGCCTTGAGCCGGGGTCCGGGCTGTCTTGCCGCTCGGACCGTCCGAGCGGGGTGACGACCGCCCGAGCGCTAGACACGACAGCCCCACCGGCCGCCAAAATGAAGCTGGACCCCGGCTCAAGGCCGGGGTGAGGGTCGTGGATGCTCGTCCGCTTACCAGAACCAACTCAGGTCGGTCTTCGTGGGCTTGCAGACGACATGGTCGCCTTGTCGAAGCCCCGCCAGGGCGCAGCCCATCGCGCGGGTCGCAGCGACGGCCCGGTTCTCATCCGCCGCCCGAGGCTCTAGACCCCGCGCCCATGACCCGCCTCTCCGTCGCCAGCTGGAACATCAACTCCGTGCGGTTTCGCCTGGACATCGTCCTGCGCTTCCTGGCGGAGGCGCGGCCCGACGTGCTGTGCCTGCAGGAGACGAAGTCGCCGGACGAGCACTTCCCGGCCGCCGCGCTGGCCGCCGCCGGCTATCCGCACCAGCTGCTGAACGGCCAGCCCAACTATCACGGCGTGGCGATCGTCAGCCGGGTGCCGCTGACCGCCGACACGCGACTCGACTGGCAGGCGAACGGCGAGTCGCGCCACCTGGGAGCGCTGCTGCCCAACGGCGTCGCGCTGGAGTGCGTCTATGTGCCCGCCGGCGGCGATGTGCCCGACCGCGAGGTCAATCCGAAGTTCGGGCAGAAGCTCGACTTCCTGGAGCGCATGACCCGCTGGTCGGACGCGCTCGACCGGCCGACGATCCTGACCGGCGACTTCAACGTCGCCCCGCTGCCGTCCGACGTGTGGAGCCACAGGCAGCTGCTCAACACCGTCAGCCACACCGCCGTCGAGGTCGACGCGCTGGACAGCCTGCGGGACGCGGCGGACTGGGTCGATCTCGGCCGGCATTTCGTGCCCGCGCCGGAGCGGCTGCACAGCTGGTGGAGTTACCGCGCCAAGGACTGGCGCACGTCCGACCGGGGCCGGCGGCTCGACCACATGTGGGCGACGGCGGACGTCGCCGGCCAGGCGGTCGCGCACCGGGTCCATGAGGACTGCCGCGACTGGGTGAAGCCCTCCGACCACGTGCCGATCGTCACCGAGTTCGAGTGGTGAGACCCGACCGCTCGGTCGGGCGCGCGCTCGACGCGCTCCGGCGCGGCTGGCCGGTGACGATCGCGGATGGCGAGGACAGCGTGACGGTGCTGTCGGTGGAGCGCGGCGACGCCGGGGCGCTGGCGGCGCTCGACGCGGACGGCGCCGCCGATCTGGTCGTCAGCCCGGCGCGCGCCGCCACGCTCAAGCTCACCAACCGTCTGGAGGCGGCCTCGGGCGGCGCGGTGCGGATCGCGCGCGCCTCGCTGCCCGATCCGCGCCTGGCGCTGGCGGTCGCCAATCCCGCCGACGATCTCGCGCTGCCGATGAAGGGACCGTTCGCGCTCGCCGAGCCGGAGCCGGCGGCCGCGCTCGACGCCGCCTTGTGGCTCTGCACTCGCCAGGGGCTGCTGCCCGCCGTCTGGGCGCGCGACGGCGAAGGCGGCGATGCGCGGCTGGAGGTGGCGGCGCTCGCCGGGGCCACCGATGCCGACCGGCTGCACCGGGTGGCCGCCGCGCGCCTGCCGGTGCGCGCGGCCGAGGACGCGCGGGTGGTGGGCTTTCGCCATGACGTGACGGGCGAGGAGCATGTGGCGCTGGTCATCGGCCACGCCGACGACCGGCCGCCGCTCGTCCGGCTCCACTCCGAATGCCTGACCGGCGACGTGTTCGGCAGCCTCAAGTGCGACTGCGGGCCGCAGCTGGAGACGGCGCTCGCCCGGATGCGCGCCGACGGGCACGGCGTGCTGCTCTATCTGCGGCAGGAGGGGCGCGGCATCGGCCTCATCAACAAGCTGCGCGCCTATCAGCTCCAGGATCAGGGGTTCGACACCGTCGACGCCAACACCCGGCTGGGCTTCGCCGTGGACGAGCGCGACTATGGCGTGGCGGCCGCCATGCTGCGCGCGCTGCGGGTGGAGCGCGTGCGCCTGCTCACCAACAACCCGGCCAAGGTGGCGGCGCTGGAGGCGCACGGGGTGGCGGTGGCCGAGCGCGTGCCGCTCGCGCTGCCGGCGACGGCGCACAATGCCGGCTATCTGGCGGTCAAGCGGGACCGGACCGGGCACCAGCTGTAGGGGTGTGGCTGTCCCACACCCGCTGGCGCCGAGCCTGTCCTTTGCAAACCCACGTCGCGCCAGAACGTCCCCCGACCCGCTCGTCCTTCGACAGGCTCGGGACGAGCGGATCGGGGTTGGGGAGTTCGACGTCCGCCTTCACGTCGGTAGCAGTCGGGGCGAGCGTCGAATCTGGAGCCACATCACCGCTTTCGACAGACTCGACCCGGGCGGACGTCCGGGCAACGGCCGTGGGACACGCGCAAAAGACCCCCGCTCCAGGGGGGTGGAGCGGGGATCCCCTACGCGTTCGTCACGCATGCGACCGAGTCCGCGGGCGGGCAACAGGGGGAATCCCGATCCCGCCGACCGCGATCGCAACACCGAGATAGGCGCGGAAAACTGTCGCGCAAGTGAACGGCGGCGTCAGCGCGCGCCGGCGGACTTCCGTGGGTCGCTCCAGGTGAACGTCCTGTCGCTCACCGCCACGTTGTAGCGCTGGTCCGACAGCCGCACGCTGGTGCGGTTGTTCTGGCTGTCGAGCGTCACCCAGCCGGTCAGCATCAGCCCGCCCGGCGCGGCGGCGTCGCGGCGGAAGGCCATGGTGATGGCGCCGTATTGCGGCCGCTTGGGGTCCTTGGCGAGCACCAGCACGACGTTCGGGTCGGGCGAGTCGACCGTCCTGGCGAAGCGCTGCAGGTTGGCGTCGGGGTCGATCAGCACCGACAGCGGGCTGTCGCCGACCGGCCAGCGCTGCACCTGCTTGACCGAATAGTCGATATAGGTCAGCGCCTTGCCGTCCGCGACCAGCAGGATCGGCACGCCCTTCTGATACTGGAAGCGGATCTTGCCCGGCCGCTTCATGGTGAGCTGGCCGGTGAGCGTCTTGCCCGCGCGATCGGTCTGGGCGAACGCGGCGGTCATAGACGTCGCCGCCTTCAGGTGGGTGGCCACCCGCGCGAGGTCGTCGGCCTGGGCCAGGGCGGGGGCCGCGACCAGCGCCAGCGGGGCGGCGGCCAGCGGCGCGAGGGCCAGGGCGGTGGAGAGGCGGCGGGCGGACATGCGGGACTCCTGACGAACGGTCACTGGGTGGGAGCACTAGGTCGGCGGCGTTGAATGTCCAGTGAACCCCGCCGGTTCCTCCCGTTCATGCGGTTGCGTCCCGCCGGTGGCTGGGCGAGGGATGCGGCGATGGAGGTGAGCGTCTTCGACCTGGACCGCACGCTCACGCGGCGGCCGACCTACACGCGCCTGCTGCTGGCGCTGGCGCGCGCGCACCGGCCCTGGCGGCTGGCGGCGTTGGCGATCTGGCCGCTGGGCTTCGCCGCCCACGCGCTCGGCCTATTGGATCGCCGCGCGCTCAAGGCGTGGATGCACCGCACGCTCGTCGGTCCCACCCTGCCGCGCGACGTGGCCGAGCGCGTGGCGGAGCGGCTCGCCGGGCGGCTGGTGGCCGACGGCCTCCTGCCCCGGGCGGCGGAGCGGCTGGCGGCGGAGCGCGCGGCCGGGCGCCGGGTGCTGATCGCCACCGCCGCCAACAGCGTGCTGGTCGAGCCGCTCGCCCGCCGCCTCGGCGTGGAGGCGGTGGCGACCCTGTCGCGCTGGGACGGCGACGCGCTGCGGCCCGGCAGCGTCGGGCCGAACCGTCACGGCGCGGCCAAGCTGGCGGCGGTGCGGGAGTGGCTGGGCGAACCGCGCGAGGCGGCGCATGTCCGCGCGTTCTCCGACCACGCGTCGGACGCGCCGCTGCTCGACTGGGCGGACGAGGCGGTGGTGGTGAACCCCTCGCCCGCGCTCGCGCGGCTGGCGGCCGCGCGTGGCTGGCGGGCGGTGCGCTGGGGCTAGCGGGCCAGCGCGGCGGCGATCGCCCGCGCGGCGCGGTCGGAGGAGCGCTCGTCGGTGAGCTGGATGCTGGCCGCGAACAGCGCCTCCTGCACCGGGCGGACGCGGGGCTGCTCGGCCCGGGCGCGGGCCAGCGCCGCGCCGAGGTCGTCCGCCGAGTCGATGACCCGGCCCGCGCGCCAGTGCGCGTAGTTCGGATCGTCCTCCCACGCGACGCCGTGCGAGTTCAGGAAGATCGCGGGGCGCGGCCGCCACAGGAACTCGTAGAGCTGGCTGCTGACGTCGCCCAGGTAGAGGTCGGCGGCGCGCGTGTAGGTCATGTCGGTGGCCGCCGGGCCGCCGGTGTCGATCAGGATGTTGGGCGCGTCCCGCCAGCGCCGCTCGATGCGGCCGGGACGGTCGAGTCGCAACGGCGAGAGGCTGAGCGTCACCGGGCGGGCGAACAGCATCACGTGGGGCGCGAAGATCAGGTTGAACCCGGGATGCGCCACGAACCAGTCGAGCACCGCCGGCCCGTCGCGGAACCAGGACGACAGCGCGGGTGAGGGGTGCGGGTTGTAGAGCACGGTCGGGCGGCCGGGCGGCAGCGGCAGCGGCAGCGGTGGCGGCTCGGCGGGCAGCGTGTCGAACTTCGGATAGCCGACGATCGACAGCCGCTCCGGCGGCACGCCCGCTTCGGCGACCAGCCGGTCGCGGATCTTGGGTCCGCTGACGAGCACGTGATCGAACAGCGCGCTGGCCGGGTCGAACCCGATCGCCCGGTCGCCCGCGCCGTGCCGGGTGTGGATGAGCGTCAGGTCGGTCAGGCCGTAGCGCGTGCGGAGGATCGCCGAGGTCTTCTCCGCCACCACGAGCGCGTCCAGCCCGGCGAAGAACGGCAGGTTGTCGCGGTAGATCGTGAGCTTTGCCGCCGGCAGCCAGCGGTCGAGCGCGCGCGACGCCAGCCGGGAGACGGCGGAGCGGTGACGCAGTCGCTCGCGCACCAGGTTGACCGGCGCGTCGCCGCCGACGATCCGCTCGACGGCCGCCGCCATGGCGTCCGACCCGCTCGCCAGCACCACCGTCCAGTCGGGACGCAGCCCGGCGAGCGCCAGGGCGACCGGCGCGGCGTGCGCGACCTGGTGCGTCTGGTCGTGGTTGAACAGGAAGCCGACGCGCACGGCCGATCAGCCGCCGCGCTTGCCAGCGACGGCGATGCGCCCATAGGTGCGCTCGCTCGTGGGCAGGGGATCAGTGATCAGGCAGCGCATCGGCATCGTCCTTCATGACGGGGGCAGGGGCGGCGGCACCGAACGCATCGCGCGGCGGCTGGGTCAAGCCTGGCGGCGCGAGGGGCGCGAGGTCGTGCTGCTGGTGGGCGACCCGGCGGGAGCGGAGACGTGGAATGCCGCGGGGAACGGCCCGGAGGCCCGGCACCCGCCGCTGCCGCTGCTGTCGCCCGCGCGCGCGATCGGGCGCGGCGCGGGCGCGCTGGCGCGGCTGGGCGCGTGGGCGGGGGCACGCGCGGTCCTGGAGGGACTGGAGGGGCTCTACATTCCCGGCAACCACCATCTGCCCGCCCTGCCGGCGCTGCGGGGCGCGGCGGGCGGGCGGCTCGCGCTCGTCGCCCGCCTCAGCAATCCCGTGCGGCGACCCGACCGGCCGGAGTGGCGGCAACGGGCGTGGGAGCGGCTGCTGGCGCGCCGCCTGCGCCACGCCGACGCCGTCGTCGCGCTGTCCGACGGGCTGGCGGCGCAGGCGGCGGGGCTGCTGCCGGCCGCCCGTCTCCATGTCGTGCCCAATCCCATCCTGGAGGACGACACACCCATCGGGGCACCACCCCCCGCCCACGCGCCTCCCCTGGTGATCGGCGTGGGCCGGCTGGTGGCGCAGAAGAACTGGGCGCTGCCGCTCGACGCGCTCGCGCTCGGCGCGGCGGACGTGCGGCTGATCCTGGTGGGCGACGGACCGGAGCGGGCGACTCTGGAGATGCGCGCGGCCCAGCTGGGGCTCGCCGGGCGCGTCGCCTTCGCCGGACAGGTGCCCGACGCGCGGCCCTGGATGGAACGCGCGCGCCTGCTCGTGCTGTCCTCGCGCTTCGAGGGCGTGCCGGCGGTGGTGGTCGAGGCGCTCGCGGCGGGACTGCCGGTGGTCGCGACCGACTGCGCGCCGTCGATCCGGGAGATGATTCCCCCCGGTCACGGCCTGGTGGTGCCGCCGGACGACCCCGCCGCGCTGGCCGAGGCGATGGCGCGGATGCTGGCCCACCCGCCGCCGCCGCTCGCGCCCGACGCGCTCGAGCGCTACCGCATCGGTCCCGTGGGCCGCCGCTACCTCGCCCTGTTCGACGCCGTGCCATGACCCCCCGCGGCCCGCTGCGCCGGGTGCTGGCCAACTTCGCCCTGCTCGTCGGCGGCAAGGCGGGGGCCGGCGTGCTGAGCCTGCTGGTGCTGCTGATCGTCGCCCAGCTGCTGGGCGCGCGCGACTTCGGCGTGCTGGTGCTGGTCCACGGCTACGTCACGCTGGTCGGCACGGTCGTCGCGTTCTCCGGCTGGCACGGGATCGTGCGCTACGGCGCCGAGGCGGTGGCGGCGGGCGACCACGGACGACTGATGCGGCTCACCCGCTTCGTGGCGCTGGTCGAGGTCGCCTGCGGGGTGGCGGCGGTCGCGGTCGCCGCGCTGCTCGCCCCGCTCGTCGGCCCCCGGCTCGGCTGGAGCCCGGCGACGATCGCGGTGGCGGTCCCCTACAGCCTGGCGCTGCTCGCCACCGTGCGGGCCACGCCGGGCGGCCTCGTTCAGATCGCCCATCGCTACGACTGGCTGGCCGCGCACAACCTCGTCCAGCCGGTGGTGCGGCTCGGCGGAGCGGCGGCGGTGTGGGCGGCGGGCGGCGGGCTGATCGCGCTGTTGTGGGTGTGGTTCGCCGCCGCGCTCCTGGAGGGGGCGGGCATGTGGGCGCTGGGCTGGCTGGCGCTGCGCCGGTTGGGGGTGGCGGAGCGCGTGTTCGGTCCGGTGGCGGGGGTGCGGGCGGACAACCCGCGGCTGGTGCCGTTCCTCGCCACCACCAACCTCGACCTGACGCTGCGCGATCTCGCCCCCCGGCTGCTGCCGCTGACCGTCGGCTGGGTGCTGGGGCCGGCGGCGACCGGCGTGTTCGCGCTGGCGCAGCGGGCGAGCACGGCGCTGCAGGTCCCCGCCACGCTGATCGGCCAGGCGGGCTACTCCGTCATGGCGCGGCTGCTGGCGGGGGGCGAGCGCGCGGCCTTCGCGCGCACCGTGTGGCACGCGAGCGGCTGGGCGATGCTGGCGGCGGTGCCGCTGGTGGCCCTGCTGGCGCTGTTCCCGACGCGGCTGATCGCGCTGCTCGGCGGGCGCAGCTTCGCGGGGGGCGCCACCGTGCTGGTGCTGGTCGCGGCGGCGGGCGCGGTGCGGCTGGGCGCGCCGGCGCTCTCGAGCGGGCTGATCGCGCTCGGCCGGCCCGGGCGGTCGGCGGGCATCAACCTCGCCGCCAGCCTGGGCCTGTTCCCGCTCCTGCCGCTGCTGCTGTGGCGGCTGGGGGTCGACGGCGCGGGTGTCCACGCGCTCGCGACCGCGCTGTTCGCCACCGGCGCGTTCGCCTGGTCGTTCCGCCGCGCGCTGCGGCCACCCTCAGCCTAGACCGGGCACGAGCGCGCGGAGCCGCGCCAGCGCCGCCGCGCCGCGCGCGTCGAAGGCGTCGCGGCCGTAGAGCGCCAGCACCCGCTCCCGGCCGCGCGCTCCCATCGCGCGCAGCCGTTCGGGCGACTCGAGCAGGGCGCGCAGCGCCCGGGCGAGCGCGCCCGGATCGCCGACCGGCACCAGCCGCCCCGTCTCCCCGTCCACCACCGACCGCGCCATCTCGCCGGTGGCGCTCGCCAGCACGGGCAGGCCCGCCGCCATCGCCTGGTGCGCCGCGATGCCGAAGCCCTCGCGCCGCGACGGCTGGAGATAGAGGTGCAGCCCCGCCAGGACGGCCGCCGGGTCGGCGGTGAAGCCCGGCAGCTCCAGCGCCACTCCGAGCGCCCGCGCGCGCTCCGTCAACGGCGCCCGTTCCGCCCCCTCGCCGGCGATCGCGAGGCGCAGCGGGGCCGGCGGCGTCCAGCCCTCGCCCGTCAGCGTCGCCAGCGCGTCGAGCAGCACGTCGTAACCCTTGGCCGGATGCAGCCGGCCGAGGCTCCCCAGCCGGATCGGTTCGCCCGGCCGCCAGGGAACGGCCTGCGGGGCGTCGGCATCGGCCGCGAAGATCGGCCAGGTGACCAGCCGCTCCGCCGGCACCGCCAGCCGCTCCGCCGTCAGCCGCGCCACCGCGCCCGAATCGGCGACCCACAGCGTCGTGAGCCGCCGCGTCGCGCGCAGCAGCCGGCGGTTGGCGGGCGTCAGGAAGGCGTTGTGCTGCCAGCTCGCCACCGGCCGGCCGAGCCGCCGTCCCGCGAGCTGCCCCAGCAGGGTGGCGCGGGTGAGCGAGGTCCACACCACATCGGTCCGCTCCGCCCGCAGCCGGTCCAGCAGCCACAGGAGCGCCGCGCCGTGATCGCGCTCACCGCCGTCGCGCACCGCCACCGGCACGCCGGTGGCGTCGAGCGGCGGCCGGGCGCGGCCGTCGCGCCGGGTGAGCGCCAGCACCCGCACCTCCGCCCCGGCCCGGCCGAGCGCGCGCGCGATGTCGGGCAGCGGCAGCGCCGCGCCGCCGCCCTCCAGCGAGTTGATGACGTAGGCGATTTTCAAGGGGGCGATCCTCACGGGGCGTCGTCGCGCGCCCAGAGGATCAGCTCCGCGAGCCGCCGGTCGGCCGGGCGGTCCACGTCGATCGCGGCGTCCGGGTCCGAGAGCGGCACCGCCACCGCCCGCACGCCCAGCCGCCCGCCCGCCGCCGCCACCGCCTCGCCGAGGGCCAGCCGCCGGGCGAGCACGCGCGCCGCGAGTCCCGGTCCGAAGGTCAGCGCCAGCCGCCAGGCGCGCTTGCGGTCGCGCTCGACGCCCGCCCAGTGGTCGAGCGCCGGGCGCGCGGCCGGGCCGGTCAGCGCGAACAGGTTCGCGCCCGTCCAGCCGCCGTCCGCCATGGGCAGCCAGGTGCGCCGGGTCGTCGGGTGGCGCGCCAGCACCGTCGCGCGCGCGACCAGCCCCACCGCCACCTCCGCCCCGCCCACCCCGGCCAGGAACTCGGCGACGGTGGCGGGGGTGAGGAGCGGATGGTCGGCGGTGGTGACGAGCACCGGCCAGGGCGCGTCCCCCCCGCCCGCGACCGTCCGCACCGACGCCGCGATGCCGGCGCCGCTCTCCCTCAGGGTCACGCCCGTGGGCGGCAGCGCGGGCGCGAGCCGGGCCACATCCTGCGCCAGCACCACCACGCGCGCGACCCGCGGGCAGGCGAGCAGCGTGTCGACGACGCGCGCGACCATCGGCCGGCCGCCGACCGCGACCAGCGCCTTGGGCCCGGGTCCGAAGGGCCGGCCGACCGGGTCGTCGCCCGGACGCTCCCCGGCGAGCACGATCGCGGTCCAGCGGTGTGCGGGCGTCGCCATGCCGTCGCCTAGCGCAGCCCGGGGCCGCTTGTCGCGCCGCGTTTTCAACCGATCGCAGCAGGAATGGGGCGCGCCCGTCGCCCGCGCCGCGCTCGCCGCCTTCGCGCGCTAGCTCTCCGCCGGGGGCCGGATCAGCCACACGGCTCCGGCCGAAGCGACCAGTGCCGCCGCGGCCGCCGCGAGCGCCGCCGCGCGGAAGCCAGCGATGAACGCGTCGGGCGATCCCTGCAGCGCCCACACGAAACCCACCAGCGCGGTCGCGATCAGTCCGCCCACGCGCGCCACCGCGCTGTTGAAGCCCGACGCCGCGCCGACATGGTCGTCGTCGACCGCGCCCAGGACGCTCGTCGTCAGCGGCGCCACGCTGACCGCCATGCCGATCGCCACCACCACGATCGCCGGCAGCAGGTCGCGCCAATAGTCGATGTCGGCGCTTTCCACCCGGCGGAACAGCACCAGCCCCACCGCCACGATCGCCGCGCCCGCCGCCAGCGGCCAGCGCCCGCCCCAGCGCGCCGCCACCCGGCCCATCAGGCGCGATCCCAGGCCGATGAGCAGCGGCAGCGGCAGCATCGCCGCGCCCGCCGCGGTGGCGGAATAGCCCGCGATCTGGATCAGCAGGAAGGGCAGCATCACGAGCAGCCCGCCGAGCGCGGCGTAGAGGAAGAAGGTCAGCACGGTGAGGCCGGTGAAGGTCGCGGTGGCGAACAGCGCGGGCGGCGTCATCGCCCGGTCGCCCTTCGCGCGCTCCAGCCAGACGAAGCCGCCGAGCAGCGCCAGCCCGCCGCCGGCCGCCGCCCACACCGTCGCCCGCCCGGCGCTCGCGTCCGCCGCCGCCGTCAGCGCCCAGGTGACGAGGCCCAGCGCGAGGGTCGCCAGCGCCGCGCCCGACCAGTCGAGCGGCTGGCCCTCGCGACGGTCGCGGCTCTCGGCGGCGTGGCGCCAGGCGATCCACCCCGCCGCCGCGCCGATCGGCAGGTTGACGAGGAAGATCGCCCGCCAGCCCACGCCGTCGACCAGCCCGCCGCCGATCAGCGGCCCCACCGCGCCCGCGATGGCGCCCGCCGCCGCCCAGGTCCCGATCGCGCGCCCGCGCGCCTCGCCGGAAAAGGCGGCGCCCAGCATGGCGAGGCTGTTGGGCATCAGCAGCGCCGCGCCCACGCCCTGCGCGCCGCGCGCCGCCAGCAGGGCCGCGAAGGTCGGCGCGCCCGCGCAGGCGAGGGAGGCGGCCAGGAACAGCGCCACGCCGATCAGGAACAGCCGCCGCCGTCCGAAATGGTCGCCCGCGGCACCGCCCAGCAGGATGAGCGCGCCCAGCGGCAGCAGATAGGCATTGATCGCCCAGCTGAGCTCCGCCTCCCCGGCCCCCAGGCTCTCGCCGAGCGCCGGCAGGGCCACGTTGACGACCGAGCCGTCGACGAAGGCGAGGCTGGAGCCCAGGACGGTGGCGGCGAGCGTCCAGGTCGGATGACCGCCGGCCTGCTGGCGCGAGCTTTCGGCGAGTGCCCCGTCGCACGGCGCGGGCAGCGCCGAGCTCATGCGCGTCCGCGACGCGGGGCGGGGGGACGGATCATGCGGCTCTCCTGCTCCGACCACCGCAGGCCGATCCCCCGCCGGGGTCAACCCCGGACGGTCGCGCGACTCCGGCGTCGCGCTCGGAGCGATGGGGGCGGGCCGCCGGCCTCACCTCGTCACCCCGGGCTCGACTCGGGGTCCGGCTCTTCCCGGAAGAGCCGGCGCGCTCCGGCAAGGCCTGCCGGTGTGTGGAAGCGGAGCGATGTTGGACAGCGCGGACGCGCGGCCATACGCTCCGGCGCCCGCACTTTCTTAACCGACGGGGGGTAGGTCAGGGGCGATGTCCAGCCTTCACGCGATCCCGCCCGCCGACGCGGTCGATGCCGACGCGGCGGTGCGCCACGACGACAGCGCGCTCATCCCCGCCGCTGCGTTCGGCGGCGAGCGCGTGGCCGGCTGGCGGCGGCTGGTGCGCCGCGCGTCGGAACCCAACGTGTTCGCCGAACCCTGGACGGTGCTGCCCGCCCTCCACGCGCTCGGCGAGTCGGAGCGCACGGCGATCGCCTGGGTCGCCGATCCCGATGGCGAACCGCTGGGCATCCTGCCGCTCGCGCGCGGTCGCGACTACGGCCGGCTGAGCGTCCGCCACACGACCAACTGGAGCCACGCCAACGCCTTCGCGGGCACGCCGATCGTGCGCGCGGGCCGGGAGGAGGCGTTCTGGCGGCGGCTGATCCGGCTGTTGGACGGGTCCGCCTGGCCGGGCTTCCTCCATCTGACCGGGCTCGACGAGCGCGGCCCGGTCCTGGCCGGGCTGCGCGCGGCGGCCGCGGCGCTCGACCGCCCGTTCGCCGTCGTCCACCGCGCCGAGCGCGCGATGCTGGCGAGCGACCTTTCGCCCGAGGCCTACTGGACCGCCACCGTGCGCAAGAAGAAGCGCAAGGAGATCGCGCGGCTCGCCAACCGCCTGGCCGACGAGGGGGAGATGGCGTTCGAGCGCCTGCGGCCCGACGGGTGCGTCGGCGACTGGATCGCCGCGTTCCTGGACCTGGAGCGCGCCGGCTGGAAGGGGCGCTCGGGCTCCGCGATGGCGTGCGCGCCGGCGACGGAGGCGATCTTCCGCGAGACCGTGGCCGGCGCGCACGCGCGGCGCCGCCTGCACGCGCTGTCGCTGTCGCTCGACGGCCGCCCCGTCGCGATGCTGGCGACGCTGCTGGCGCCGCCGGGCGCCTTTTCCTACAAGATCGCCTATGACGAGCGCTTCGCCCGCTTCTCGCCCGGCGTGCTGCTGGAACGCCACGCGCTGGGCCTGCTGGAGGAGCCGGGCATCGACTGGGTCGACAGCTGCGCGGCCGAGGGGCATCCGATGATCGACCATCTGTGGGGCGAGCGGCGCGCGATGGTGCGCGTGACCCTGCCGCTCGCGGGGCTGAGGCGCCGCGCGGTCCACGGCCTGACCCGGTTCGCGGAGCAGGGCTGGGGCGCGCTGCGGGGGACGGGGGCTTGACGATGTGGCCGCCCGACGCGCTGGCGCGGCTGACCGCCGCCTATCCCGAACAGCCCACGACGCTGGCGCACGGGCTCGCCGCCCACCCGCTGCTGCAACTGCCCGCGATCGTGGCGCTCGCCCGGCGGATGCGGCCCGAGACGGTGGAGCACAACGCGGGCGACCTGCCCGTCGGCATCGCGCCGGAGGACGTGCCCGGCAACGGCCTCGACATCCACGCGACGCTGGAGGGGATCGAGAGCAACGGGTCGTGGATGGTGCTCAAGTTCATCGAGCGGGACGCGGCCTACGCGGAGCTGCTGGACGAGGCGCTGGCCCCCATCGAGGACGCGATCCGCGCCGCGACCGGACCGATGCTCAAGCGCGAGGGCTTCCTGTTCGTCTCCTCGCCCGGATCGATGACGCCCTTCCACATGGATCCGGAGCACAACATCCTGGCGCAGGTGCGCGGCACCAAGACCTTCACCGTCTGGCCCGCCGGCGACTGGCGCTTCGCTCCGCCGGAGGAGCACGAGCGCTGCCACGAGGGCGGCCATCGCAACCTGCCGTGGGACGACTCCTTCGCGCCGCACGGCACGGCCGTCCCGCTGGCGCCGGGCGAGGCGATCTACGTGCCCGTCAAGGCGCCGCATTTCGTGCGCAACGGGCCGGAGGTCTCCGTCTCGCTCTCGGTGACCTGGCGCTCGGGCTGGAGCTATCGCGAGCAATACGCCCACGGACTGAACGCGGCGCTGCGGCGCGCGGGGCTGCGGCCCGCGCCACCGCGCCGCCATCCGGCCGACAACCACCTGAAGTCGCTCGCCTGGCGCGTGGCGCAGAGGGCGAGGCGGCCACTCGGGTGACGGGCTAGGCGCGCGGACGCTTACGCCCTACATCGTGGCGCCAGGACGGGAGGCGACGACATGGCGACGATCGTGGACGACAGGCGCGGGACGGCTCCGGCGGCGGCGCGCTACGACACGGTGGCGCGCTGGTTCCACTGGACCATCGCGCTGCTCATCCTCGGCAATCTGCTCGGCGGGTTCTTCCACGAGTCGCTGCCGAAGGCGTGGATCGGCCCCGTCATGAACGTCCACAAGGCCATCGGCCTGACCGTCCTCGTGCTCTCGCTCGCCCGCCTCGCCTGGCGGGTCGGCCACCCGACGCCGCGCCAGATGCCCGATCATCCGGCGTGGCAGCGGGCGCTGGCGCTCGCCACCCACTGGACCTTCTACGCCTTCATGATCGCGATGCCGCTGTTCGGCTGGCTGATGGTGTCGGCGTCCGACACGCTGCGGCCGATGAGCTGGTTCGGGCTGTTCCCGCTCCCGTTCCTGCCCACCGGCGCGGACAAGGCGCTGGCCGGCCTGGGGCACGAGGGCCACGAGATCCTGGGCTGGGGCTTCGTCGCCCTGCTGGTGCTGCACATCGGCGGCGCGCTGAAGAACCAGTGGGTCGACCGGGACCACACGCTCGGGCGCATGATCGGCTGGATGGCGCCGCCGCGCCCCTGACCAGGCCTGAACCAGGGGGCGGTCCCGCCACGGACCGCCCTCTCCCCCTCAGTAGAAGAAGTCGTAGATCACGTCGGCGACGATGCCGCGCCGCGTGTCGACCAGCACCGCGTCGTTGTAGTAGCGCACCCAGCGATAGGGACCGTAGGCGGCGGGCAGGCGATAGCGGTACGGATCGTTGATCCAGTAGCGGTTGCCGTAATAGCCCGTACCCAGTCCGATGCCGATCGTCAGCCGCGAATAGCCGCGATTGCGATAAGGTGCGTAGTAGCGCGGAGCCCGATAGATCGCGCGATTGTACCGGCGGTACTGGGCGTAGTCGTAGCGACGGTCGCGGCGCCAGTCGCGGTTCCACCGGCTCTCGGCCCGCCGTTCGGCGACCCGGCGGTCGTAGCGACGCTCGTACCGGCGCTGCTCGACGCGGCGGTCGGCACGCCGATCGATCCGCTGCTCGGTCCGGTCCTCGCGGCGGTCGATGCGACGGTCGGCGCGGCGCTCCTGCCGGTCGATGCGCTGGACGCGACGCTGGTTGCCGTTCGCGCGCGCGCGGTCACGCCGGACGTCGGTGCGGCGGTCGACCCGCGCGCGCGCGCGGTCGGCGCGGCGGTCGACGCGCTGCTCGGCCCGGCGCTCGGCCCGGTGCTCGGTGCGGTCGCCCGGGCGGTCGGCCGCCGAAGCCAGCGCGGGGGTGAAGAGGGTGGAGGCCATCGCCATGGCCAGGATCAGCTTGCGCATCGTCGTCTCCCGGGACGTGAGGGGCGGACGGTCCTCCCCGATGGGACTCCGTTTGCCAGACCGTGGATGCCGGCGGGCTGAACCGCCCGTTGGCTCCGCTTCATCTTCGCGGCGGCGGGTCCCCGGGCGAGAGCGCCTCGACCTCGCGCGCGGCGTCCCGCGCGGCGACGCCCGGCGGTGGCGCGGCGGCCACGCGCGCGCGGCCCGCCCGGACGGCGACCGCCAGCCGGACCGCCGCCACCAGCCGCGCCGCGCCGCCGCACCGGCACAGCACGTCGACGCTCGCCCGGATCGTCGCGGGATCGGGGTCGGGAACCGCGGCCAGCAGCGCGTTGGCCGCCAGGATCATGCCCGGGATGCAATAGCCGCATTGGGCCACCTGCTCCGCCACGAAGGCCTGCTGCAGCGGATGCGAGCGGTCGGGCGACAGACCCTCGATCGTGGTCACCACCGCGCCCTCCGCCGCGCCCACCGTCAGCTGGCAGGACCGGACCGCCCGGCCATCGACATCGACGATGCAGTAGCCGCAGCTGCCGTCGTCGCAGCCGTATTTGGTGCCCGTCAGGTTGGAGAGGTCGCGCAGCGCCCAGAGCAGCGGCATCTCCGGCTCCACGCGGTAGTCCACCGGCGTGTCGTTGACGGTGAGCGCGGTCACGGCGCCGTCTCCCGGCTCCAGCGGGCGACGATGGCGGTGGGAAGCGTCAGGCCGCGCGCCTCCTCCACCAGCGCCAGCTCCAGCGCCTCGACCCGCCCGCCCAGGGCCGCGAAGGACTGGCGCAGGGTCTCCGCCAACGCCAGCGCCGACAGGCGCACGGCGTAGACCGTCAGCACGCAGAAGCGCGAGTCGCCGTCGAGCAGCGCCGCGCAGCCGTCGAGCAGCGCGCGCAGGTCCTGCTCCAGCCGCCAGACCTCGCCGTCCGGTCCGCGCCCGTATTTGGGCGGGTCGAGGACGAGGCCGTCGTAGCGCCGTCCGCGCCGACCCTCGCGCGCGACGAACTTCGCCGCGTCGTCCACCAGCCAGCGGATCGGCGCGTCCGCCAGGCCGGAGAGCGCGGCGTTGTCGCGCGCGGCGGCGACCGACTTCCTCGAGGCGTCGATATGGACCACCCGCGCGCCGCGCGCCGCCAGCGCCAGCGTGCCGACGCCGGTGTAGCCGAACAGGTTGAGCACCTCGTCACCCGGACGCACCCGCTCGCGCGCCCACGTCCAGACCGGCATCATGTCGGGGAAGAACGACAGGTGACGGAACGGCGTGGGCCGGGCGGTGAAGCGGACGTCACGCCACGCCAGCGGCCAGCCGTCCGGCAGCGGGCGGCGCACGTCCCAGCGGCCGCCGCCCTCCTCGTCCGCGCCGGGCAGGAACTCGGCGTCCGGATCCCAGCCGCCCGCCACCGGGGACCAGAGCGCCTGCGGCTCCGGCCGGACGATCCGGTGAGCGCCGTAGCGTTCCAGCTTGCGGCCGCCGCCCGAGTCGAGCAGCGCGTAGTCCGCCCAGCCCGCGCCGGCGAGCACGCCGACGCTCATCGCGCGGTCACCGCCAGGATGTGGTCGGCGACGGCGCGCTCGTCCGCCGGCAGCGTGGCGCAGCGCTCCTCCCGCTCGAACAGCGCGTCCAGGCGGGACGGCAGCGGGGGACGCACCCCGATGGCGCGCTCCACCGCGTCGGGGAACTTGGCCGGGTGCGCGGTGGCCAGGGTGACCACGGGCACATCGGCCGGCAGCGCGTCGGCGACCTCCCACGCGGCGGACAGGCCGATGGCGGTGTGCGGATCCACGATCTCGCCCGACCTGTCGCGCGCCCGCGCCATGGCGCGCGCCATGGCCGTCGCGTCGATGCGGCGGCTGGCGAACAGCGCCGCGCTCGCCGCCCGCCAGTGGGGCGAGAGGGAGAGCGCGCGCGCGCCCTCGAACCGCGCCATGTCGTCCGCCACGCGGGCCGCGCCGCCGAACTGCGCCAGCAGCCGCTCGAAGTTGGACGAGACCTGGATGTCCATGGAGGGCGCGGCGGTGGGGGTCACGTCGCGCGCCGAATAGTCGCCGGCCGACAGCGCGCGGTGCAGGATGTCGTTGGCGTTCGTCGCGACGATCAGCCGCTCCACCGGCAGGCCGATGGCGGCGGCGGCGTAGCCCGCGAAGACGTTGCCGAAATTGCCGGTGGGCACGCTGAACGCGACCCGCCGCTCCGGCGCGCCCAGGCGGACGGCGGCGTGGACGTAGTACACGATCTGGGGGAGCAGGCGCGCCCAGTTGATCGAGTTCACCGCCGACAGCGTCAGGCCCCCCAGCGCCGGATCGCGGAACAGCGCCTTCACGATCCGCTGGGCGTCGTCGAAGCTGCCTTCGACCGCGATGTTGTGGACGTTGGGGCTCGGCACCGTCGTCATCTGGCGGCGTTGGACGTCGCTGATCCGCCCGGCCGGGTGGAGCATGACGATCGCCACCCCCTCCCGGCCGGCCAGCGCCGCGATGGCGGCCGAGCCGGTGTCGCCGGAGGTCGCGCCGATCAGCGTCAGCGGTGGATCGGAGGGCGCGCGGAACCGCTCGAAGAACAGGCCCAGCAGCTGCAGCGCCAGGTCCTTGAAGGCCAGCGTGGGTCCGTGGAACAGTTCGAGCAGCCAGTGGCGCTCGTCCAGCTGCACGAGCGGGGCGACGGCGGCGTGGTCGAAGGCGGCGTAGGCGTGCTCGCAGAGCATCGCCAGCTCCTCCTCCTCCAGCACGCCGGCCGTGAACGGGGCCATCACCCGCGCCGCCGTGCGCGCGTAGGAGAGCCCGGCGAGCGCCCGCAGGTCCTCCACCGACAGCCGGGGCCAGCGCTCGGGCAGGTAGAGCCCGCCATCGGGGGCCAGCCCGGTCATCGTCACGCCTCGAAAGTCGAGCGGCGGCGCGCGCCCGCGCGTGGACCGATAGAGCATCGTCATCCGCGGGTCGGCGGTGACGACGGCGGCATCCCGTCCGCGCGGCGCGCGCGGCGCAGCAGCGCGAAGCCGTAGATCACGAGCGCCACCAGCGCGAAGGCGAACCACTGGACCGCGTAGGCGAGATGATTGTCGGGAATGGCGTTGGGATCGGGCCGCGCGGAGCGGCGCAGGCCCGGCGCGGGCCGGTCGAGCACCAGCATCGCCTCGGCGGCCGGGCGCGGTCCGGTCAGCCGGCCGAGCAGGCTGGTGCTCGTCGGCGCGGGCACCAGTGTGCCGGTGACCGGACCGGGCGGCAGCGCCACCGGCCGGTCGAACCGATCGCCCACGCCGGCCTCGATCAGCAGCCCCGGCCCCTCCGCCCCGCTCGCGCAGCGCACGATCAGCCGGTAGCCGGTGGCGCCCGACGCGTCCTCGCCGCCGCGCGCGGTCGCCGGGCCGTTGGCCAGGCAGGTGCCGGTCGCGCGGCGGAACATCAGCTCCGGCCGGGCGGCGCCGAACACCGGCACGGCGGTGGGCGGCAGCGCGAGATTGCGCGCGTAGAGCGCCTTCAGCGCGCGCTTCTCGCCCGCGCGCTGAAGCTGCCAGACGCCCAGCGCCACCATCGCGGCGGCCGCCAGCAGCACCAGGATGGTGGGCAGGACCGGCAGCCGTCTCATCGTGGCGGCCCCCCGTGGCGAGCTTCGCGCGCGTCGCGGCGATGTTCACTGGCGAGCAGCCAGCCCTTGGTCACCCGCAAGCCGCCCACAACGAGCAGGAACGTCAGCGGACCCCACAGCACGATGTGGAGCCAGACGGGCGGCGAGGCGGCGAGTTCCAGCGTCACGGCCAGCACCACCACCACACCGCCCGCCAGCGCGGTGACGAACGCGGCCGGTCCGTCGCCCACGTTGAAGGCCGACAGATCGAGGCCGCAGGACCGGCAGCGCTCGGCGAATCGCACCGGCCCGGCGAACAGCGTCCGGGCTCCGCAGCGCGGGCACAAGCCCCGCATCCCCACGGCGAACGCGGACGGGCGCATGGGCTTCGCTCAGCCCGCCCGGAGGCCGGCGCGCATCACCCGTGGGTGGCCGCGCCCCAGCCGCCCCAGACGTAGATCGACAGGAACAGGAACAGCCACACCACGTCGACGAAATGCCAGTACCAGGCCGCCGCCTCGAACCCGAAATGCTGGCGCGGGGTGAAGTCGCCGCGATAGGCGCGCACCAGGCACACGATCAGGAAGATCGTGCCGATGATGACGTGCGCTCCGTGGAAGCCCGTCGCCATGAAGAAGGAGGAGCCGTAGTTCAGCCCGGCGAAGGGGAAGGGCGCCTCCGAATATTCGTACGCCTGGATCGAGGTGAAGAGCAGGCCCAGCCCGATCGTCGCCCACAGTCCCTTCTTCAGCCCGTCGCGGTCGCCGTGCAGCAGCGCGTGGTGCGCCCAGGTGACGGTCGTGCCGGAGCACAGCAGGATCAGCGTGTTGAGCAGCGGCAGCTGGAAGGCCGGCAGCACCTCGATCGACTGGGGCGGCCAGACGCCGCCGATCTCCGCGATGTTCGAAGGGAACAGCGAGAAGTCGAACCACGCCCAGAACCAGCCGACGAAGAACATCACCTCCGACGCGATGAACAGGATCATGCCGTAGCGCAGGTGGAGCTGGACGACGGGGGTGTGGAAGCCCTCGTGGCTCTCCTTGATCACGTCGGCCCACCAGGAGAACATGGTGAACAGCACGCCCGCCAGCCCGGCCAGGAACACCCAGCCGCCGCCCGCGATCTCGTGCATCCACATCGCCCCGCCCGACGTCATGGCGAGCGCGGAGACGGCACCGATCAGCGGCCAGGCCGAGGGCGGCAGGATGTGGTAGTCGTGGGTCTTGGCACCGGCCATGGTCGTCAGTTCCCTCTCGGCCGCCGTCCGGCCGGTTCGCGTCATCCGGCCTTGTGGACCGGGAAGAAGGTGTAGGACAAGGTGATTTCCTGGTACTGGCGCGTCTCCTCGTCGTCCAGGATCGACGGGTCGACGTAGAACAGGACGGGCATCCGCACGCTCTGGCCGGGCTGCAGCGTCTGTTCGGTGAAGCAGAAGCACTCGATCTTGGTGAAATACGCGCCGGCGAGGTCGGGCGACACGTTGTAGCTCGCCTTGGCGGTCACCGGCCGGTCGGAGTGGTTCGTGGCGTCGTAGAAGGCGAGCGTCTGCGCGCCGATCGTGACGCGGATCTGGTTCGTCTCCGGCTTGAACGTCCAGGGCACGCCGTTCACCGTGCCGTCGAAGCGGATCGAGACCGTCCTGCCCGGCACGGGCCGCACCCCAGCCGCCGTCTCCACCCGCTGCGTCGTGCCGCCGAAGCCCGTCACCTGGCAGAAGATGCGGTAGAGCGGCACGCTCGCATAGCCGAGACACGCCATGCCGACGACGATCATCGCCATGGAGAGCGCGGTGCGCCGCTTGGCGCGGTCGAGGCGGAGCGGGGCGGTGGTCACGCGCCGCTCATCTTGCGCACCGCGATCAGGAAGACGAGCACCACCAGCGCGCCGAGCACGAGCGCGGTGATCAGCGCGCGGCCGCGCTGGCGCTGGCGCCACGCCTCGGTCTGGGCGGGGGTCAGGCGGTCGGGCTCGATCATCCGAGCGCGAGCGCGTCGATCGCCACGGCGGCGAACAGCGCGAAGAGATAGAGGATCGAGACGGCGAACAGCCGCTTCTCCGGCCGCATCGCGTCGTCGTCGCCCGTGCGCCGCGTGGCGACCGGCCAGGCCGCGGCGGCGAACAGGACGGTGAGCGCCACCGCCGCCACGCCGTAGATCGACCCGACGAGCCCCAGCGCCCAGGGGGCCAGGGTCGCGGCGGACAGCGCCAGCGTGTAGAGCCCGATCTGCCGCCGCGTCGCGGCCTCGCCCTTCACCACCGGCAGCATGGGGATGCCGGCGGCGGCGTAGTCGGAGCGCACGAACAGGCTCAGCGCCCAGAAATGGGGCGGCGTCCACAGGAAGATGATCGCGAACAGCAGCACCGGCAGCCACGCGACCTGCCCGGTCGCCGCGATCCAGCCGATCAGCGGCGGAAAGGCGCCCGCGCCGCCGCCGACGACGATGTTGAGCGGCGTGCGCGGCTTCAGCCAGATGGTGTAGACGACCGCGTAGTAGAGGATGGAGACCGCCAGGATCGCGGCGGCCAGCCAGTTGGCGGCCAGCCCCATCAGCGCCACCGAGAAGACCGACAGGCCGACGCCGAACTGGAGCGCGGTGGCGCGTTCCATCCGACCGGCGGGCAACGGACGGCTGGCGGTGCGGCGCATCCGGGCGTCGAGATCGGCCTCGTACCACTGGTTGAGCGCGGCCGATCCACCCGCCCCCAGCGCGATGCACAGCACGGCGGCGAACCCCAGCACCGGGTCCACCGCGCCCGGAGCGGCGAGCAGGCCGACCAGCCCGGTGAACACCACCAGGCTGACCACGCGCGGCTTGAGGAGCGCCCAGAAATCGCGCGCGCTGGCGGGCAGCGGCGTCTCGGGGGCGAGGGGAAGGTGGAGGAGGCCTGCCATGGGAGGGGGTCGGCGCCGTCCCCGCGTGCGAAGCGGGAGCGGCGTGGGGCTCAGTCGACCTTCGGCAGGGTTTCGAACTGGTGGTACGGCGGCGGGCTGGACAGCGTCCACTCCAGCGTCGTGGCGCCCTCTCCCCAGTAGTTGCCCTCGACCCGGCGACCGGCCGCCAGCGACCAGACGATGTTGACCAGCCAGACCACCATCGAGACGGCCATGATCACATAGCCCCAGCTCGCGAGCGCGTTCCAGAAGGCCTGGGTGTCCGGATAGTCGGGATAGCGGCGCGGCATCCCCTGCAGGCCCAGGAAGTGCATCGGGAAGAACAGCACGTTCACGCCGACGAAGAAGCCCCAGAAGTGCAGCTGGCCCAGGACCTCGTTGTACGCCTTGCCGGTGATCTTGCCGAACCAATAGTAGAAGCCGGCGAACAGCGCGAACACCGCGCCCAGCGACAGCACATAGTGGAAGTGGGCGACCACGTAGTAGGTGTCGTGCATGTAGTTGTCGATGCCGCCGTTGGCGAGCAGCACGCCGGTCACGCCGCCGACCGTGAACATGAAGATGAAGCCCAAGGCCCACAGCATCGGCGTCTTGAAGGTGATCGACCCGCCCCACATCGTCGCGATCCAGCTGAAGATCTTGATGCCGGTCGGCACCGCGATCACCATCGTGGCGGCGGTGAAGTACATCTTGGTGTTCACGCTCAGCCCGGTCGTGAACATGTGGTGTGCCCAGACGATGAAGCCGACCGCGCCGATCGCCACCATCGCGTAGGCCATGCCGAGATAGCCGAACACCGGCTTGCGGCTGAAGGTCGCGATCACCTGGCTGACGATGCCGAAGCCCGGCAGGATCATGATGTAGACCTCCGGGTGGCCGAAGAACCAGAACAGGTGCTGATAGAGGACCGGGTCGCCGCCGCCGCTCGCGTCGAAGAAGGTCGTGCCGAAATTGCGGTCGGTGATCAGCATGGTGATCGCCGCGGCCAGCACCGGCAGCGCCAGCAGCAGCAGGAAGGCGGTGACCAGCACCGACCACACGAACAGCGGCATCTTGTGCAAGGTCATGCCCGGCGCGCGCATGTTGAAGATGGTGGTGATGAAGTTGATCGCGCCCAGGATCGACGCGATGCCGGCCAGGTGGAGCGAGAAGATCGCGAAATCGACCGCCGGCCCCGGCGAGCCGCTGGTCGAGAGCGGCGCATAGACCGTCCAGCCGGTGCCCGCGCCCAGGCCGCTGCCGCCCGGCAGGAACGCGCTCGTCAACAGCGAGCAGAAGCCCGCGACCGTCAGCCAGAAGGACACGTTGTTCATGCGCGGGAACGCCATGTCCGGCGCGCCGATCATCAGCGGCACGAACCAGTTGCCGAAGCCGCCGATCAGGGCCGGCATGACCATGAAGAACACCATGATCAGGCCGTGGGCGGAGATCAGCACGTTCCACAGGTGCAGCGTCTCGGGCGAGAAGTCGGTCAGCCCGGGCTTGCCCTCGACGAAGCTGGCGATGCCCTGCAGATACTGGATGCCCGGCGCCGCCAGCTCGAGGCGCATGATGCCGCTGATCGCGCCGCCGATCAGCCCCGCCACGATCGCGAAGATCAGATAGAGCGTGCCGATGTCCTTGTGGTTCGTCGACAGGAACCAGCGGGTGAAGAAGCCCGGCTTGTGATCGCTGTCGGCGTGGCTGCCGTGCTCCGGGGAGACGGAGTAGGCGAGCGGCGCGGCGCGGAGCGTGTCGGTCATGGTCGTGCGGAACCTCTGCGGGCGATCGTGGTGTGGGCGCCGGTCATCGTTCGGTGTTCGAGCCGGCGTTGGCGGTGGCGCCCTGCGTGACCAGCGGGGCGGCGGGAGCGGGCGCGGCGCCGGGACCGTTCAGGGCGGGCGGGACCGGAATCGCGGACGGCGGCGTTGTGGTGGCGGCGCCGGCGGCCGGCGCGGGTCTGCGGCCCGGCATGGTGCCGCCCTTGGACGCGATCCAGCGGGCGAAGTCCGCCTTCGACACCACCTCGACCGCGATCGGCATGAAGGCGTGGCGGATGCCGCACAGCTCCGAACACTGGCCGTAATAGAGGCCCGGCGTGTCGACGGTGAAGGTCACCTCGTTGATGCGGCCGGGCACCGCGTCCATCTTGATCCAGAAGGCCGGCATCGCCCAGCTGTGGATCACGTCCGAGCCGGTCACGAGCAGCTTCACCGGGGTGTTCACCGGAATGACCATCCGCTCGTCGGCGCCCAGGCGGTAGGGCTCGCCCGACTTGTTCGCGGAGTCCTTGTCCAGCATGTTCGACACGAACGAGAAGTCGCCGTTGTCGGGATAGGCGTACTCCCAGTTCCACTGGTTGCCCGTCACCTTGATGACCAGCGCGTCGGCCGGCGCGGGCTTGTACTGCGCGGCGAGCAGCTTGATCGACGGCACCGCGATGACGAGCAGCAGCAGCACCGGCAGCACCGTCCAGGCGATCTCGATCGCGGTGTTGTGCGTCGTCTTGGACGGCACCGGGTTGGCGGACCGGCGGAAGCGGATGACGCAATAGGCCATCAGCAGCACCACCAGCAGCGTGATGCCGACCATCACCGGCATCAGGATCCAGTTGTGCATCCACTCCGCCTGGCGGCCGATCGCGGTCACCTGCGGCTGCAGGCCGACGCGCTCGTTCACCGGCTGGCCGATGCCGACCACCGGCTTGGCGCGCGCGAAGGTCTGTTCCGGCAGCTCGGTCGCGACGGTCGGCCCGGCGTCGGCGTCCGCCGCGGTGGTGGTCGCGGCCTCGCCCGGAGCGGCCTGAGTCGGCGCGATCGGGGCGGGCGAGAGCGCCGGGGGGGCCTGCGGCGCGGGGGTGGACCGTGGGGCCGGCGCGGCCGGTGCCGCAACCACCGGCAGCGCGGGTGCCGTAACGGCGGCGATGAGGAGAAGCAGGGATGCGGGCAGCTTCATGGCGTCGGTCCGGCCTCGGTCTTGGGCGTTTGGGTCCGCCGCGCGCACCGTCCGCGCGGCGAACGCATGTCGAACGGATGTGGACGCCACATAGCGCGGCCCGGGGCGCTGCTCAAGCGCAACAGGCGGTTCTGCGTGGCGGAGGCGGACGACCGCCAACCGTGTCGCCGGAGCGGCGACGAGGCAGGTCGTCTCCGACGCCGGCAGCCGTCTCCTCCATTCCGAAGTCGGTCCTTGGGTCCCGCCACCAGCCGCCGCTTGGCATCCCCTCGCCCGCTCCGCTAAGGCGCGGGCTCCGATGGCCGCTTCCCTGCCCCTGACCGATGCGGACGCGATGGCCGAGTTCCGGGCGGCGGGCGCGCTCCTGGAGGGGCACTTCGTGCTGTCGTCCGGCCGGCACTCCGCGCGCTACCTGCAATGCGCGCGCGTGCTGATGGACGGGGCGCGCGCCGAGCGGCTGGCGCGCGCGCTGGCGGCGCGGCTGCCCGCCGGTCTGGCCGTCGACGCCGTGATCTCGCCGGCGGTGGGCGGCGTGCTGGTGGGCCACGAGATGGGCCGCGCGCTCGGCGTGCCGGCGATGTTCCTCGAACGGCCGACCGGCGCCTTCGAACTGCGCCGCGGCTTCGCGCTCGCGGGCGGGGAGCGCGTGCTGGTGGCGGAGGACGTGGTCACCACCGGCCTGTCGTCGGGCGAGGCGATCGCCGCCGTGGAGCGTGCCGGTGGCACGGTGGTCGCCGCCTGCGCGCTCGTCGACCGCTCCGGCGGCGCGGCGCGCTTCGCGGTGCCCTTCGCCGCGCTGCTGACGCTCGACGTGCCCTCCTGGGGGCCGGACGAGGTGCCGCCGGACCTGGCGGCGATCCCCGTCGCCCGGCCGGGCAGCCGCGCGGCGTGAGCGCCTCCTCGCGCCCGCCGCGTCTGGGCGTCAACATCGACCACGTCGCCACCGTCCGCAACGCGCGCGGCGGCGACGATCCCGATCCGGTGCGCGCCGCCCTGCTCGCGGTGACGGCCGGCGCGGACGGCATCACCGCCCATCTGCGCGAGGACCGCCGCCACATCCGCGACGGCGATGTCGAGCGGCTGATGGCCGAGCTGCCGGTGCCGCTCAACCTGGAGATGGCGGCGACCGACGAGATGCTCGCGATCGCGCTGGCCCGTCGCCCGCACGCGGTCTGCCTGGTGCCCGAACGGCGCGAGGAGCGCACGACCGAGGGCGGCCTGGACGCCGCTGGCCAGCACGACCACCTGGCCCCCTTCGTGGCCCGGCTCGACGACGCGGGCGTGCGGGTCAGCCTGTTCGTCGAGCCCGACATGCGCCAGATCGACGCCGCGCTGCGCCTCCGCGCGCCGGTCGTGGAGTTGCACACCGGCCGCTACGCGGACCTCGACGGGGCGGAGCGGGCCGGGGAGCTGCGCCGGCTTTCCGATGCCGCCGCGCTGGCGGCCAGGGCGGGGCTGGAGCCGCACGCCGGCCATGGCCTTACCTTCGACAACGTGCAGGGCGTGACCGCCATCCCGCAGCTCGCCGAGCTCAACATCGGCCATTTTCTGGTGGGCGAGGCGATCTTCACCGGGCTGGACGCCAGCGTGCGCCGGATGCGGGCGCTGATGGACGAGTCGCGATGAGGTGGGCGCGATGATCGTCGGCGTCGGCTCCGACCTGTGCAGCATCGAGCGGATCGCGGCCTCGCTCGAGCGGTTCGGCGAACGCTTCGAGCGGCGCTGCTTCACGGAGGTCGAGCGCGCCAGGGCGGCGCGGCGGCCGCTCACCAAGGCGGGCACCTACGCCAAGCGCTTCGCCGCCAAGGAGGCGTTCGCCAAGGCGGTGGGCACCGGTCTGGCGCGCGGCGTCCACTGGCGCGACATCGGGGTGGTGAACGGCCCGACCGGCGCGCCGACGCTCGCGCTGACCGGCGGCGCGGCGGCGCGGCTCGACAGCCTCGTCCCGGCGGGCCATGAGGCGCGCGTGCATCTGACGCTGACCGACGACCATCCCTGGGCGCAGGCCTTCGTCATCCTGGAAACCCTGCCCGAGGCCGCCCTCCGATGACCGACCGCGCCGCCGACAGCCCTGCGGAGGAGAACAAGGCGAAGCCGAGCCTGTGGGACGAGCTGCGCTCCATCCTCCTGATCCTGTTGGCGGTGCTGGCGGTCCACTCCTTCGTCGCCAAGCCGTTCTACATCCCGTCGGAATCGATGATGCCGGGGCTCTCGAAGGGCGACCGGCTGATCGTGACCAAATACCCCTATGGCTGGTCCTACATCTCGCCGTCCTTCCACGTCCTGCCGTTCACGAAGGGCCGGCTGTTCGGTCGGCTGCCGGAGCGCGGCGACATCGTCATCGCGGTGCCGCCGGGCAGCGACGTCGACTACATCAAGCGGGTGATCGGGCTGCCCGGCGACACGATCGCGGTGGTCGACGGACGCGTCGTGCTGAACGGCCGGGTGCTGCCGCGCGATGCGCCGCACACCGTGGCGCTGCCGGTGGACGCCAACAGCCCGTGCGCGCCGTCGGTCTATCCCGGCGCGCGCGTGACGCTGCCCGACGGCGCGCAGCAATGCCGGCTGACGGTGATGGACGAGACCGTGCCGACCCGGCACGGGCCGGTGCGCTTTCCGATCATCGACGACATGGTCTCGCCCGGCGACAACTACGCGCCGGTCACCGTGCCGGCGGGCCATGTGTTCCTGATGGGCGACAACCGCGACCGCAGCGCCGACAGCCGCTACCCGCTCAGCGACCTGGGACTGGGCGGTCCGGTGCCGTGGGAGAATCTGGGCGGACGGGCCGAGTTCCTGACCTTCTCGATGGACGGCTCGGCGGAGTGGTGGAACCCGGTGAGCTGGTTCACCTCGATGCGTCCCGGCCGCGCGTTCGTCGGTCTGCATCCGGAGCCCGCGCGGTGACCGCCATGGAGGACGCGAAGCGGGCGCACGGGCCGAGCGAGGTGCACGACCCGCTGGTCCGGCAGGAGGGCAAGCGCGCGGCGGTGTGGATCGCCATGGTGGCGGCCGCGGCGCTGATCGTGGTGCTGATCCAGCCGATCCTGCTGATCGTCGCCGGCATGCTGATCGCGGTGATGTTCGACGGCGGCGCGCGCCTGCTCGGCCGGGCGCTGCCGATCGGGCGCGGCTGGCGGCTGGCGATCGTCGTGCTGGCGGTCACGGCCTTCCTGCTCGCCACCCTGTGGTTCGGCGGCGTGGAGATGGCCAACCAGTTCGGCCAGCTGCGCCAGACGCTGACGGTGCAGGGCGAGCGGCTGGCGACGCTGCTCAACCGCTACGAACTGCTGCCCGACAGCTTCAACCTGGCGACCGTCAGCGGGCAGCTCGGCCGGTCCTTCGGCGTCGTCACGTCCCTGCTGGGCGCTGCGTTCGGCGGCCTGACCTCGCTGTTCCTGATCCTGGTGATCGGCCTCTTCCTCGCCATGGATCCGGGCACCTACGCGCGCGGGGCGGTGTGGCTGTTCCCGCGCGACCGGCGCGACGAGGCGACGCTGCTGTTCCGGCGCGTCGGGGCCACGCTGCGCCGCCTGTTCGCGGGGCGTCTGCTCGGCATGGCGTTCGAGGGCGCGCTCACCTGGGGCCTGCTGTCGCTGGGCGGCGTGCCGATGGCCGGCGTGCTCGGCATCGTGTCGGGCATCCTCGCCTTCATTCCGAACGTCGGCGCCTTCGTCACCGGCCTGCTGATGGCGGCGGTGGGCTTCTCGGCCGGGGTGGACGTCGGCCTGTGGGCGCTCGGGACCTACGCCGTCGTGCAGACCTTCGACGGCTATGTGGTGATCCCGATCGTCGCCAAGCGCACCGTGGACCTGCCGCCGGCGCTGACCCTGTCGGCCCAGGTGCTGTTCGCGGCGCTGTTCGGCCTGCTGGGCCTGGCCATCGCCGATCCGGTCACGGCGGCGATCAAGGTGCTGCTGCACCGCGAGGCGGAGAAGGAGGCGGAGGAACAGGGCACGCACCCCTCCACCTGAGGCGGCCCCTCGCCTGAGGCGGCAGTGGGTCGTCAGCGCGGAGGCGGGGCGCCTTCGCCACCGCGCGCGCCCTGCAGAGCGCGCAGCTGCTGCATGAGCTGCAGCTGCCGGATCAGCTCCGGATTGTTGATCGACAGGAGCGACACGTCGAAGATCAGGAGCGAGTCGGGCGGGATCACCGGCGGACTGCCCCGCTCGCCATAGCCCTGGTCGGCGGGAATCCACACGCGGTAGCGGCCGCCGACCCGCATCCGCTGCAACGCCTCGCTGAAGCCGGGAATCGTTCCGGACGCCGGGAAGGGCGCCTTGTCGCTCTGGTCGAACACCGTGCCGTCGGCCAGCAGGCCCTTGTAACCGATCTCGACGAGGTCCTCGGGCTTCGGCACGTCGCCCGCGCCCTCCTCCAGCGCCAGCATCTGGGTGCCGCCCGGCAGCGTCTGGACGCCCGCGCGGCCGGCATTCCAGCGCAGGAAGTCGGCGGCCGGACGGGTCAGCTGGACCTCCTCGCGGCCCGTGCCCTCGCCCGCGGCCCAGACCGCCCCGCCCAGGCCGAGCGCCAGCCCGACGGCGAGCAACACGATTCCGGTGCGGCCCACCGGGCGGAGCGGCATGGCGGTGGCGGACATGGGCTGGCGGCTTAGGGCTGGCGGATGCCGTCGCGCTCGGCGCGCTTGCGATCCATCTTGCGCGCGCGGCGCACGGCGGCGGCATGCTCGCGCGCGCGCTTCTCCGACGGCTTCTCGTAGTGGCGGCGCATCTTCATCTCGCGATACACGCCCTCGCGCTGCAGCTTCTTCTTGAGCGCGCGCAGCGCCTGGTCGACGTTGTTGTCGCGAACGATGATCTGCATAAGGAACTGGAACTCCGCTGGACCGTGGCCCCGCCGGGCCGAAACAAAAAACGCCGCCGAACCGCAGTCCGGCAACGTCGAACCCTTATCCCATAGCCAATCGCGGCGTCGCGGGCAAGCCGTCACCCGGGCATGTCGTCACCGGCGCGCCGCGCGCAGCGCCGCGCCGGCGGCGAAGGGCGCGACCGCGAGCAGCAGCGCGCTGGTCGCCGCGGTCAGCGCGAGCGCGTCCGTCCGTCCGCCGAGCGCGCCGGCGCCGAAGATCAGCAGCGGCACGGCGAGCGGCAGCATCACCGCCGCCGTCAGGCCGCCCACCCGCCCGCGCCCCAGCGTCAGCGCGCCGGTCATGACCGCCAGCGCCGCCAGCCCCGGCGTGCCGGCCGCGAGCGACGCGGCGAGCCGCCAGCCCTGCCCCGCGTCCAGCGCCAGCAGCGCCGCCGCCAGGGGCAGGGCGAGCGCCAGCGGCGCCGCGAGCGCGATCCACACCGCCGCGATGCGCGCGGCCGCCAGCGCCTCCTCGCCCAGACCGTGGACCGCCAGCTGGTCGAGGGTCCCGTCCGCGCGCTCCGCCGCCCACAGCCCCTCGGCCGGCAGCAGCGCCGCGAGCAGCGCCGCCAGCCATGCCACGCCGCCGCCGACCCGGCCGAGCACGGCCGCGTCGGACCCGATCGCGAGGGGCACGAGCAGCGCCACGGCGACGAAGAACGCCGGCGGCAGCCACAGCCGCCCGGCGCGCGCGTCGCGGGCGAGCCAGCGCCCGACGAGCGCGCGCGCCCTCATGCCGGGGCGTGGGCGGCGAGGTCGATCGTCGCGAGTCCGGGCCACGGGGGCGGGCGGTGGTCGGCCAGCAGCACCGCGCCGCCCGCCGCCCGGTGCGCCGCCACCGCCGCGTCCAGCCGCGCGCGGCCGTCCGCGTCCAGCCCGCCGCCGGGCTCGTCCAGCAGCCACAGCGCCGCGCCACCGGCGATCGCGCGGGCGATCGCGGCGCGCCGGGTCTGGCCGAGCGACAGGTGGCGGGTCGGCACGGCGGCCAGCGGGGCGAGGCCCATCGCCGCCATCGCGTCCGCCACCGGCCGTCCGCCGGCCCACCAGGCGAGTTCGCGCACCAGCGGCCGCTCGCCGTCGAAGCCCGGCCGCTCGTCGACCAGCGCCACCGCGCCCGGCCGCTCGATCCGCCCGGCGAGCGGCCGGAGCAGGCCCGCGACGGCGCGCAGCAGCGACGACTTGCCCGCGCCGTTCGGGCCGTCGATGCGCAGCGCCCCGCCCGGCCCGAGCGTCAGCGACAGATGGCGCGCGAGCAGCCGTCCGCCGCGCGCGAGCGCGACGTCCTCCAGCCGCAGCAGGGGCTCGCTCACTCCCGCCCGGACGCCTCGCGGACGAGCGCGTTGTCGCGCAGCTGCCGCTTGAGCAGCCCCGGCGTCCAGCGCGCCGCGCGCGCCAGCCGGTGTGCGGTGGGACCGACGAGCGTGTGGGTGCCGCGCCCGTGGACCGCGTCCCAGGCGGCCTGGGCGACGCGCTCGACGGGCGTGAACTCCAGCCCCGCCTCCACCACCGCCTCGCGCGCGCTGCGGTTGCTGTCGGGCGGCACCAGGTCGAGGATCGGCGTGTCGATGAAGCCGGGCATCAGCGAGCGCACCGTGATCCCGTGCGGCGCCCATTCCAGCTCCAGCGCTTCGGTCAGCCCGCGCACCGCGAACTTGGTCGCCGAATAGAGCGACAGGCCGGGCGAGCCGTAGAGGCCCGACGCCGAACAGGTGTTGAGCAGGCACGATCCCGGCGTGGCGTCCAGCAGCGCGAAGCCCGCCCGCGCGCCGTAGACGACACCGCGGAAGTTCACGTCGATCAGCGCCTCCACGTCGTCGCGGGTCAGCGTGGCGAACCGGCCGCCGCGCGCGATGCCGGCGTTGTTGAACAGCACGTCCATGCGCCCGCCGCTCCACCCGGCGAACTCGCGGAGCGCCGCGTCCCAGGCGTCGCGGTCGGTCACGTCGAGCGGAAAGGCGCGGGCGCGCCCGTCGGGCAGCGGGGCGGCGGTCTCGGCCATGCCCGCCTCGTTCACGTCCGCCAGGCCGACGCGCCAGCCCCGCGCGGCGAAGTGCGCCGCCGTGGCGCGCCCGATGCCGGACCCGCCGCCGGTGATGAAGATCGCCTTGTCCATGCCCGTCCCGCTCCTTCGCGGCGGGAGACTAGTGGGCGGCCCGCCCACGCGCCAGCCCGCTTGGCGCGACCGGACGACGGCGGTAGGAAGCGGCGATGCTCCGCCGCCTGCTCCTCGCCCTCGCGCTCGCGCTCGCCGGCTGGGCCACGCCCGCCGCCGCCGAGGTCACCTTGTCCTTCTACAGCTTCACCGGCGCGTTCGGCGGCCGCTTCCCGCACGCCTTCGTGCGGTGGGAGGGGACGACGGCGGACGGCACGCCGGTGGACGGCAACGCCGGCTTCACCGCGCGCACGATCTCGCCCGCCATCCTGCTGGGGTCGGTCCGGCACACGATCTGGGTGGAGGAGCCCAAGTACATCGCCGAGGCGAACCGCCATTTCGAGCTGGTCATCGACGACGCGACCTACGCCAGGGTGCTGGCCGAGGTGGAGACATGGCGCGACCTGCCGGGCGACGCCTACAATTTGAACCGACGCAACTGCGTGCATTTCGTCGCCGACATCGCGCGGCTGGTGGGCCTGAACGCCGACGACCCGGGCGAGCTGAAGAAGAAGCCCAAAGCGTATCTGAACCACCTGATCGAACTGAACCCGCGGCTGGGGGCGACACCGATCGCCTGGTGGCCGGCCGAGGACCGGCTGGCGGCCTGAGGCGGCTGCGAACGCATTCTCCTTCGTCATTCCCGCGAAAGCGAGAATCCAGGCGCCGAACGTTGTGCGATGATGTCCGGATGAAGGTGCACGCCCACGCGTGAAGCCTGGATCCCCGCCTTCGCGGGGATGACGGGATGAGGCTCAGCGACGTGGTGCGTGGCTATGCCGCAAAGCTCAGTGCCCGCCCGTCCCCCGGCTCACGCCCGACTGCGCCAGCTGCTCGTCGATGGACGCCATCAGCCGGTCGAGCGCCGCCCGGTCGTGGCCCTCGGCGCGGGCGACCAGCACGTTCTGGGTGTTGGACGCGCGCAAGAGCCACCAGCCGTCGTCGGTCGTCACCCGCACGCCGTCGGTGGTGTCGACCCGCGCGCCCGTGCCCGACAGCCGCGCCTTGACCTCGTCGATGACCGCGAACTTGCGCGCCTCGTCCACGTCGAAGCGCAGCTCCGGCGTGTTGGTCATCTGCGCCATGGCCGACCGCATCTCGGTCACGGTCTCGTCGCTCTCGCTCGCCGCGCGGATCAGGCGCACGGCGGCGTAGAGCGCGTCGTCATAGCCGTAATAGTCGTGCTTGAAGAAGATGTGGCCGCTCATCTCGCCCGCCAAGGGCGCTCCGGTCTCGCGCATCTTGGCCTTGATCAGGCTGTGGCCGGTCTTCCACATCAAGGGCTTGCCGCCCAGTTCGGCGATCCGGTCGAACAGCGCCTGGCTGGCCTTCACGTCGGCGATGATGGTGGAGCCGGGGCAGTCGGCCAGCACCTGCGCGGCGAAGATCTGGAGCAGCTGGTCGCCCCAGATGATCCGCCCCTCGCCGTCGATCGCGCCCAGCCGGTCGCCATCGCCGTCGAAGGCGAGGCCGAAATCGAGGGTCTTCTCGGCGACCAGCGCGCGCAGGTCCTCCAGGTTCTTCTCTTCGGTGGGGTCGGGGTGGTGGTTGGGAAACGACCCGTCCACGTCGGTGAACAGCGTGAAGTGCTCGCCCGGCAGGCGCTTGGCCAGCCGCTCCACGACCGGCCCGGCCGCACCATTGCCGGCGTCCCAGCCGACGCGCAGCGGCTTGGCGTCGAGGCCCTGCAGCAGCCGGTCGACATAGCCGGTCATGACGTCGGCGGTGCGGCTGGTGCCCGTGCCCGTCATCCAGTCGCCCTTGGCCGCCATCGTGCCCAGCCGCTGGATCCGCTCGCCGTAGAAGGGCGCGTGGCCCATCACCATCTTGAAGCCGTTGTAGTTGGCCGGGTTGTGGCTGCCGGTGATCATGACGCCGCCGTCCACGCCGTCCATCGTCGCCTCGGTCCAGTAGAGCATCGGCGTCGGCCCCAGCCCGATGTTGACGGCGTCGCAGCCGCTGGCGTTCAGCCCCTCGATCAGCGCGTCGGCCAGCATCGGCGAGGACAGGCGGCCGTCATAGCCGACCGCCACCGTCCGCCCGCCGCCGCGCCGCACCATCGTGGCGAACCCGCGCCCGATCGCGCGCGCGTCATCGGCGCCCAGCGTCTCGTCGATGATCCCGCGAATGTCGTATTCGCGCAGACTCGTGGCGTGGAAGTCGTGGCGGTCGATCATGGTGTCTCCTTTTGCGACAACAACACCTCGCGCGCGCGGTTTATCCGTCGCACCTGTTCGGCCGAGCCGCCGGCGTCGGGATGGGCGACGGCCATCGCCCGTGCCCAGCCCGCGCGGATGGCGGCGGGGTCGGCGTCGAGCGGCACCCCCAGCCAGTCCGCCGCCCGCCGCCGCTGCTCCCGCCGCTTGGCCCGGCCCGTGGCGGCGAGCGCGGCCAAGCCGGTGCCGATCAGGAGGAGGGGGATCACGCCATCATTCCTCCCCGAGCTTGCTCGGGGAGGGGGACCATGCGCAGCATGGTGGAGGGGTGGAGCGCCAAAGGATCGAGACAGAGCCCGGTCGATCGCAAGCGGCCGCACCCCTCCACCACGCCGCTTCGCGTCGCGGTCTCCCTCCCCGAGGCAAGCTCGGGGAGGAATGAAAATCGACTCACGCCCGGCCCCCGGCCGGCCGGCTTGGCAGGTTCAGGCCGCCGATCAGGTCGCGCAGCTCCTGGCGCGCGGCGACGTGGCTGAGGCCGACATCGCGGATCTGGTCGATGTCGAGCAAGGTCAGCCCCTTGGGGAACAGCTCGCGATAGACGACGCGCTCCGACAGGCCGGGGATGACGCGGAAGCCGACCCGCTTGGACAGCTCCTGCATGGCGGCGGCCACGCGCTTCATGTTGCGCGCCTCCAGCTGTTGCAGGCGGTTCCTCAGCACCACCCAGTCCACCGTGCCGCCGTCGGTCTTGGCCCGCACCTTGCGCGCCTCCCAGATCGTCTCGGCGTAGAAGGAGGGGCGGGTCACCTTGAAGCTCTCCGCGTCCACCGTGCCGATGAGGTCGAGATCGACGAAGCTGTCGTTCATCGGCGTCACCAGCGTGTCGGCGCGGCCCGCCACCCAGCGGGCGAACTCGTCGTCGCGGCCGGGCGTGTCGACCAGCAGGATGTCGGCGCGCGTCGCGAGGTCTCCCAGCAGATCGTCCAGCGCGCCTTGGTCCGGTCGCTCCAGCACCCGCACCTCGGGGCTGACGAGCGCGATGCCGCGGCGGCGCTCGGTCTCGCGACGGTTCTCGATATAGCGCGCGGCGGTGCGCTGGCGGCTGTCGAGATCGGCCAGGCCGACGCCCCAGCCCGCCTTGGCGAGCCCGACGGCGACATGGACGCAGGTGGTCGACTTGCCGGTGCCGCCCTTTTCGTTGGCGAAGACCACCAGATGCCTGCCGTCGAACGCCACCGTCAGCCAACCCCCTGAAATCCCACGGACCCGCCTCGCGTCCGCCCTTGCCATGCGGCGCGGCGCGGCGCACATCCGGTCCGCGGGGGCTGTAACGGGGGGGCGTGGGGCGTGCAAACGGTGACGGAGCTCGCGGCGCTGCGCCGCGCCGTGGACGCGCTGAAGGCGCGCGGCGGCACGGTCGCGCTGGTGCCCACGATGGGCGCGCTCCATGCGGGCCACCGGGCGCTGATCGAGCGCGCGAAGGTGCTCGCCGACAGGGTGGTGGTCTCGATCTTCGTCAATCCCACCCAGTTCGCGCCGGGCGAGGACCTGGACTCCTACCCGCGTCCCTTCGCCGACGACCAGCGGCTGCTGGCGGAGGCCGACGTGGCGGTGCTGTGGGCGCCCGCGCCCGCGGTCATGTACCCGGACGGCTTCGCCACGAGCGTGCGGGTCGAGGGCCTGCGCGAGCCGCTGTGCGGCGCGACCCGGCCCGGGCACTTCAACGGCGTGGCGACGGTGGTGGTCAAGCTCCTGAACCAGGTGCGTCCGGAACTCGCCGTGTTCGGCGAAAAGGACTGGCAGCAGCTCGCCATCGTCCGCCGGGCGGTGCGCGACCTCAACATCACCGTCGACATCGAGGGGGTGGAGACGGTGCGCGACGCGGACGGCCTCGCGCTGTCGTCGCGCAACCGCCACCTCGACGCCGACGCGCGGGAGCGGGCGGCGGCGATCCCGCGCGCGCTCGACCTCGCGCTCGATGCGCTGGATGGCGGTGCCGGGGTGGAGGACGCGCTCGGCCCGGCGCGCGACGCACTGGCGGCGGCCGGCGTCGACGTCGAATATCTGGAGCTGCGCGATGGGAACACGCTCGCTCCGGCCGAGGGGGCGGCGGAGGGCGCGCGGCTGTTCGTGGCCGCGCGCGTGGGCTCTACCCGGTTGATCGACAACCGTTCCGTGTCCGCCGGCGTACGGTCGCGCGCCCGTTAACCATCTCTTTAAGGCGCGGGCGCCACCCCGCGTCACGGGCTTCGAAGGGGAGCCGGGAGAGGGGAAGCCACCGACATGGCCATCAGCATGAACACCCACGCGATCCTGCTCGCAAATCGCCTGAGCGAGGCCGCATCGGGCGACACCGACGCCTGCTACGATCTGGGCATCGCCTACTCCAGCGGCACCGGCGGCATGGTCGTCGACCTGGTGGAGGCGCACAAGTGGTTCAACCTGGCCGCGCTCGCCGGATCGGAGGCGGGCCAGTCCTGCCGCGCGGAGATCGCCGACCAGATGTCCGCGCGCGAGATCGCGCAGGCCCAGCGCGAGGCGCGCGACTGGCTGTCCATGACGCAGGTGCGCGCCGCATAGAGCGCGACCTCAGGGGCGGGCGGCCGCCGGCGGATCGCGAAACGAGGAGGTCCTCTCCCACGCCCGCTCGGGCTGAGCCAGTCGAAGGCGATGATGTAGGTTGAAAACCCCGAGAGGCCATCGTCGGCGGGTGGGAGCGGTGGTTCCAATCCTATCGTGCGCTTACCACACCCCCGCTCGTCCTGAGCCTGTCGAAGGACGCACAAAGGGCTCAGCCGCGGCGACCGCCGGACGTACCCTGCCCAACGTCCCCTTCAACAAGCTCAGGACAGGCTTCGACAGGCTCAGGACGAGCGGATCGGGGTTGGAGAGTTCGACGTCCGCCTTCACGTCGGTAGCAGTCGGGGCGAGCGTCGAATCTGGAGCCACATCATCGCCTCAGACAGGCTCGGGACGGGCGGAGGGGGATGTCGGTCTCGCAGGCCCCCACCCGCTCCGGCCGTGCGCGTGACCGCCTCAACCCGCGCGGCGGAACGGGCCGACGCTCTCCAGTACCTCCGCCTCCCGCCCGATCGCGGCGCGCTCGCGCCGCAGGACGTCGGCCACCGCCGCGCGGAAGCCGGGATCGGGCAGATAGTGCGCGGACCAGGTCGGCACCGGGCGATAGCCCCGCGCGAGCTTGTGCTCGCCCTGCGCGCCGGCCTCGACCACCGCCAGCCCGCGCTCGATCGCGATGTCGATCGCCTGATAGTAGCACAGCTCGAAATGGAGGAACGGCACCTCCGCCAGCGCGCCCCAGTAGCGGCCGTAGAGCCGCCCGCCGCCCACCAGGTTGAGCGCCCCCGCGATCGCCTGGCCGTCCCGCTCCGCCATCAGCAGCACCAGCCGCCCGCCCATCCGCTCGCCCAGCAGGCTGAAGAACGGGCGGGTCAGATAGGGGCGGCCCCATTTGCGCGCGCCCGTGTCCTGGTAGAACAGCCAGAAGCGGTCCCACAGCGCCTCCGTGATCTCCCCGCCTTCGTGGCGGCGCACCGTCACCTGGGCGAGCGCGTCGCGCCGTTCGCGCCGGATGGTCTTGCGCTTGCGGCTCGACAGCGCGCCCAGGAACTCGTCGAACGATCGGTAGCCGTCGTTCACCCAGTGGAACTGCAGCCCCTCGCGCATCAGCCAGCCCGCCGCCTCGAACGCCGCGCGCTCCTCGGGCCGGACGAAGGTCGCGTGCGCCGAGGACAGGCCGTTGCCGTCGGTCAGCGCCTGCGCGCCGGCGATCAGCGCCGCGCGGGCATCCTCCGGCCCCAGCAGGCGCGGGCCGGGCACGGGCGAGAAGGGGGCCGCGATCTGCAGCTTGGGATAGTAGCGTCCGCCGGCCCGCTCCCACGCGTCCGCCCAGCCGTGGTCGAAGACGTATTCGCCCTGGCTGTGGCTCTTGCCATAGGCGGGCAGCACGCCCGCCACGGCTCCGTCCTCCCCCTCCAGCACCAGCGGCAGGGGCTGCCAGCCGGTGCCCTGGCCGACCGAGCCGGACTCCTCGAGCGCGGTGAGGAAGGCGTGGGAGACGAAGGGGTTGTCGCCCGCGTGCCGGTCCCAGTCGGCCGCCGGGATCGCGCCCACCGCGCCCTCCAGCCGCAGCCGCGCGTCCGGCGCTCCCCTCGGTCTCACGCCGCCTCCTCGAAGACCGGCTGGTCGGCGTGGCGGCGCGCGCGGGCGCGCTCGTCGGGGGTCCGCACGGTCCAGGCGAACACGCCCAGCCCGCGGCGGCGCGCGGCGGCGGGCACCGGATCGGGCAGGTCGCGCACGTCCCACGCCAGGAAGTCGGGTCGGGCGATGCGGATCGCGGCGAGATGGCGCAGCGCCAGCCAGCGACCGCGCCGGCCCTGGTTCGAGGCGACCAGCCCGCGCGCGACCGCCGGCGCGTGCTCCGCGAACCAGCGGCCGACGCGCGGGTCGAAGCTCATCACGCCGACGGGACCCCCGTACCCGCCGAGCGACCCGGCCACCGACCGGCACAGGCGCGGGTCGAAGGGGCCGGGCACCTTCACCTCGATCAAGAGGCCCACGCGGCCGGCGACCAGCGCCAGCACCTCGTCCAGCGTGGGGATGACGCTGCCGTCCGGCAGGCGCAGAAGCGCGAGCTCTCCGGTCGAGCGATTGGCGACCGCGCCCGCGCTGCCGGTCAGCCGGTCGAGCCGGGCATCGTGGATCACGACCGCGCGCCCGCCCTCCGCCGCCTGCACGTCGCACTCGATCGCGCAGCCTGTCGCCACGGCCGCCGCGAAGGCGGGCCGCCCGTTCTCCGTGCGCCCGTGGCCGTGGAGCCCGCGATGCGCGAACGGCGCGTCGCACAGGCCGCCCAGGCGCCCCGGCGCCGGACGCGGGATCCAGCGGTCAGGGCGCCAGGGGATCGGGTTCGACCGCGAACAGGCCATCCACCTCGACCAACGCGCCGAGCGGCAGAACGGGCACCCCCACCGCCGCCCTCGCGTGGCGACCCGGCTCGCCGAAGGCCAGCCGCATCAGGTCCGACGCGCCGTTGGCGACGAGCGCCTGATCGATGAAGTCGGGGGTGGAGGCGACGAAGACGCCCAGCCGCACGACCCGCGCCACCCGGTCGAGCGAGCCCAGCGCCGTCTTCGCCTGGGCGAGCAGCATCAGCCCGCAGGCCCGCGCCGCCTCCTGCCCGCGCGCCAGCTCCGCGCCCCCGCCCATCCGTCCGGTGACGAGCTCGCCGTCGAGGAAGGGGAGCTGGCCCGAGACGGTGAGCAGGCCGCCGTGCTCGACCGCCGGCAGGTAGGAGGCCACCGGCGCGGCGGGTGTGGGCAGGACGAGGCCGGCGTCGGCCAGCCGCTGTTCGATGGTGCTCATCGCGCGCAGGTGGCGCGCCGGACCGCGGGGGTCAAGACGGGGTTTCCCACCCGATCCGCAGCCCCCCACCCTCGGCACGATGGTCTCTCAGCCTGGACAACGCGACAGAGCGCCGTGCGGGGACACCGTCAGCCGCTCGCGGATCCAGTCCTCCGCCTCGGCCCAGCGGTCGATGCGCGCGTGGGCGGCCGCGGCGGTGGCGGCGTGCGGAGCCATCTGCGGCTCGCCGACGAGCTGCAGCCGCCAGACGCCGGGCGCGTGGTCGGCGACCGAGGCGTGCTGCTCGCCCAGATCGTCGATGAACACCGCCGGCGCGTCGCCGCGCTCCGCCAGCAGCCGGGCGAGCGGCCGCCCCTTGCCGCCGCGGTTGCCGATCACCCGAGCGGTCAGCCCGACGCGCTCGAGCTGGGCGGCGCGCGCCGGTCCCAGCTCCTCGCCGATGTTGGTCAGGATGACCAGGTCGGCATCGGCGGACAGCCGGCCCAGCGCCTCAACCGCGCCCTCGATCGGCCCCTGCCGGTCCATGTGGTCGCGGAAGAACTCGCCCAGGAGCGGCCAGACCTCGGTCGGGTCGAGCGCGTCGCCGGTGTTCTTGTGACGGAGCGCGTCGGCGAAGCCGTTGGCGAAGTCGAAATGGATGTCGTGCGCCTCGTCCAGCCATTCGCGGAACGGCACGACCATGTGCAGGATGACCTCGTCGCAATCGCACACGATCAGCGGGCGGATCGGGAGCGGCCGGGTCACGCGCCCATCCTCCGGCCGGCCTCGGCGAGCCGCGCCGGAGAGGCCGCGATCGCCGCCGCGCAGGCGAGCAGATCGGGCTCGTGGGCGAGCAGGAAGCCCAGCGCGGCCGCGCCCACCTCCGCCGAACCCGCGCGGGCGCGCAGGTCGTCCGGCCCCAGCCCGGTCAGCGCCAGGAAGCGGCCGGCCCGGTCCCCGTCGCCCACGATCCAGCCGAGGACCGACAGCGCCAGCGCCGCGTCGGCGTCCGTGGCTCGGGTTGTTGCGGGCGGGCGGATGGCGTAGCTCCGATGGAACGTGACGGACTGGCGGGGAAGGGCCGGGTGGCAAAACGCATCCTGGTTGTCGAGGACAATCGCCTGAACCTGCGCCTGTTCACCGACGTGCTGACCGCGCACGGCTACGCGGTCGAGGGGGTGGACGACGCGCGCACCGTGATGGAGCGGGTGACCGCGCGCCGGCCGCAGCTGATCGTCATGGACATCCAGCTGCCGCACATCAGCGGGCTGGAGCTGATGGCGATGCTGGCGCGCGACCAGCTGACGCGCACCATCCCCGTGCTGGCGGTCACCGCCTTTGTCGGGCGCGAGGACGAGGAGCGTATCCGCCGGGCGGGCGCCAAGGGCTATGTGTCGAAGCCGATCGCCCTCAAGCCCTTCGTGGCGGCGGTGGAGCGGCTGCTGGAGTAGGGGTGGGCGGGACCGTCCAGGCCGCGCGCGCCGAAGCCCCGGTCCCGCGAGAGGGCATGGACCGCACGCCATGGTGCTGCCGCTTGCGACCCAGTTGCTGCCCTTTCGGCCCCCTTGTATGGTCGCCGCATGCAGGCTCTAACCGTCATCGTCATCGTTGCCGCGACCCTGATCTCGGGCGCGGCGGTCGCGAGGAGCGGTGACGCGGCTACTGGTGCTGAGGCTCCCTGCTGGCAGAGCGGGACAACGGTGGACATTGTAAATTGCTTTGCGGAGTCCGGTAAGCAATCGGATGACGAGCTAAATCGCACCTACACCCGGATCATGACCGTGTTAGAGGGCGATGATCGCCAGCGATTACGCAAGGCGGAGAGGGCATGGGTCGCCTATCGGGATGCCACCTGTGACGCCGAGTACAAACTTTGGGATGGAGGAAGCGGCGGCCCTCCAGCCTTCTTGGCTTGCATCGATGGGGAAACGCGCAGGCAGACAGACCGCCTTCGAACAACATACCGATTGCGGCTGCAACGGTTGAACTTGTAGAACTCAGAGCGCTGGTTGCCCGTAAAACAACGCCAGGGCACTAATCGCCTCTCCGGGTTCGATACGTGCGGCGGCTTACGACCCACATGCGGACGTACGATCATCCCTCTAGCCTTCAGGGGGGAGGGAGAGCCGCGACAGCGGCGAGGGAGGGGGGCGCGGCATGGGGCGTGGAGCTGCGATCCCGCGGACCGTTCCCCTCTCCTTCCGCCGCCTCCGGCGGCTCCCTCCTCTCCCCTGAAGGGGAGAGGGACGGGACGGTCCGCTTCCCACCATGAACGGGCGTCCGCGTCCGGCCTCGCGGACGCGACAACCGTTGGACCGGCTCAGCCTGAGCGGAGGGGGGCGGGCGCTGGCGACCCTCCGGGCCTCACTTGATCTTCGTTTCCTTGAACTCGACGTGCTTCCTGGCGATCGGATCGTACTTGCGGAAGGTGAACTTCTCGGTGTGGTTGCGCGGGTTCTTCTTGGTGACGTAGAAGAATCCGGTGTCCGCCGTGCTCTGCAGGCGGATCTTGATGGTTGCCGGCTTGGCCATGGCGGGTCCCTCGAACTGGCGGCCCCGGCGCGCGCGGGGACGAACGCGAAAAGGGCGGCGGGAGGCCGCCGCCCTCGTGTCCGCCGCGCCTGCCAGAGCGGCGCGCGGGCGTCAAGACGGACGACAGGCCCGGCCATGACCTTAACGACACTCACACCCCATCTGCGCTATGGAGCGTGGCATGGCGGGTTTCCTCCTCGGTTGGCTGGTGTGCGGCGTGCTGGCGCTCGCCGACCGGGGCGTGGGGTCGCCCGCCTTCCTGCTGAAGCGCGCCTCCTCGCACCCGGCCGGATTGATGGTGGGGTTGACGGTCGTGCTCGCCGGCACCAACCTCCTGGCGGGCGTGGCCGGGCAGCTGGTGGCGGAGCTGGTCGAGCCCAACGCGCGCCTGCTGCTGCTCGCCTTCGCGCTCGTCTGCGCGGGCATCGCCTGCCTGATCGGGCGCGCGCGCACCTCGGCCGTGGGACCGTGGGCGGGTCTGGCGGAGCTCGCGCTCTCCCGCCCGGTCGCGGCGGGCGGCTTCGTGGTCTTCGCGCTCTGCGCCTGGGCCGGCGACCTGCTGCCGGTGGCGGGGGCCACGGTGGGCGAGCTGGCGGTGCTCGGCCTCGCCCATCTGGGCGGCGTGGCGCTGCCCGACCGGCCCGTGTGGCGCTGGGGGCTGGCCACCGCGATGCTGGCGCTGGCGGCCGCGCTCGGACTCTCCGCGCTCGGCTTCGCGTGAGAGGAGCCAAGCGCACGGCCGGGCGTTTCCCGTCGGAACCGTCCAGCAGGAGACCCCGATGGCCACCGCCACCCCCGACCGCCTCGAGACCCCCACCGATCTCGGCACCCGCAACACCCAGTCGGTCGCCGACCGGCTCAACGACGTGCTGAGCGACCTCTACGCGCTCTATCTCAAGACCAAGAACTTCCACTGGCACATGTCCGGTCCGCACTTCCGCGACTACCATTTGCTGTTCGACGAGCAGGCGACGCAGATCTTCGCGATCACCGACGCCGTGGCGGAGCGGGTGCGCAAGACCGGCAACACGACGCTGCGCTCGATCGGCGACGTGTCGCGCCGCCAGGCGATCCACGACAACGACCAGCAGTACGTCGCCCCGGCCGAGATGCTGTCGGAGCTGCGCGACGACAATCTGACGCTCATCAAGCGCCTGCGCGAGGCGCGCGAGGCGGCCGAGGAGTCGGGCGACACCGCCACCTCGTCGATCGCCGACGAGTGGATCGACCAGGCCGAGGAGCGGGCCTGGTTCCTGTTCGAGGCGAGCCGCAAGGGCTGAGCGGGTGGCGGCGGCCGCGCTCGACCCGGTCACCTTCGCCTTCCGCGCGCAGGCGGCCTACTGCCGGGCGAATGGCGCGCCGGTGACCGCGGCGGTGTGCGAGGCGGCGCTGCCGGCCCTGGATCGGGACACGGAGACGGGACGGCGGGTGCTGGACTGGGCCGGCCATCCGGTCGCCGACGCGCTGGTGCTGCGGCTGGTCGGCGGGCTGCGCGCGCTCGCCCGGTCGGGCGGGTCGCCGGAACTGGCGGCGCTGTTCGCCGGCGAGGGAATGTCCCGCGAAGCGCTCGCCGGCACCGTCCGCCGCCACGACGCCCGCCTCTCGCCCTGGCTCGACCGGCCGCCCCAGACGAACGACGTCGGCCGCGCGGCCGGGCTGATGGCCGGTCTGCTGTGGTTCGCCGAGCCCCATCCGCTGCCCATCGACCTGTGGGAGATCGGATCGAGCGCCGGGCTGAACCTGCTGATCGACCGCGTCCGGCTGGAGCTCGGCGGGGTGGCGGTCGGACCGTCCGACTCGCCCGTGCGGATCGCGCCCGACTGGCGTGGACCGCCACCCCCCGAGGCCTCCATCCGAATCGCGTCCGCGCGGGGGGTGGACCGCGACCCGCTCGACCTCGCCGACCCGGCCGAGGCGGAGCGGCTGATGAGCTACATCTGGGCCGACCAGCCCGACCGCGTCCAGCGCACCGAAGCCGCCGTCGCGCTCGCCCGCGCCGACCCGCCCCGGCTGGAGCGCGGGCTGGCGGCCGACTGGGTGGAGGCGCGGCTCGCCGAGCCGCCGGCGCCCGGCCGCGCGCGCGTGCTGATGCACTCCATCGTCTGGCAGTATCTGGACGGTGGCGAGCAGGCGCGGATCACGGACGCGATGGAGCGCGCGGGCGCGGGCGCGGCGGTGGACGCGCCGCTCGGCTGGGTGGCGCTCGAAGCCAATCGCGAGCTGTTGCGCCACGAGCTGACGGTCCGCGCCTGGCCGGGCGGGGGCGAGCCCGTGACGCTCGCCAACGCCCACAGCCACGGCTTCTGGATGGAGTGGGTGGGGTGAGGACGTCCCGTGCCTGATGCCATCCTGCCCGAGCTGAGCGTCGCGGCAACCGGACGGACCTGGGGCTGCAAAACCTTGGGATTGTATGAAGGTGAGGACCTGTTGCACCCTCCAGCCCTCTCCCGCTTGCGGGAGAGGAGCGAGACTTGGCGGCTCGCCGCCTAGTCGCAGCGGTGAGGGTCTTCTTTCGTAAAGAATGCAGAAGGAGGAAAGACCCTCACCCAACCCTCTCCCGCAAGCGGAAGAGGGCTATGATGAGTCCTGACCCCACGTCGAGCGCTTCGACAAGCTCGGCCTGAGCGGTGTCGGGACAGGGCATCACCCGCCCCGCTCCGTCAGCCAGCCGTCCAGCGCCGCGTTCACCCGGTCGGGCGCCTCCCACGGCACGAAGTGGCCGCAGTCGGGCACCTTCACCACGGTCAGATCGTCGACCAGCTCGCCGAGCCCGTCCAGAAGCGAGGGGCGCAGCGCCAGGTCGTCGGTCGCCCAGATCACCAGCGTCGGCACGGTCACGCAGGGAAAGGGGGCGTCGAGGAACGCCGGGCGATCGGGCGTCGGTCCGTCCATCGGCGGCACCACGATGGCGGTGGCGCGATACCAGTTCAGCATGGCGATCGCGGCCTCGCCGTCGGACCAGTCGGCGAGCATCCGGGCGCGCTCCCCCTCCGACAGCTTCACGGAGCGATCCCAGCGCACCGCCTTCAGGAGGACCGGCACCAGTCCGTGCTCGCGCACCTCGTCGTCGTGCGACGGGTCGCGGAAGGCGCGGATGTACTGCGCCGCCGCGCGCTGTTCGGGATCGTCGAACAGCGCCTTCTGGTAGAGATAGGGGTGCGGCGCGTTCAGGATGACGAGCCGCTCCACCCGCGCCGGGTCGGCCAGCGCCACGCCCCAGGCGACCGCGCCGCCCCAGTCGTGGCCCACCACCGTGAACCGCTCCACCCCCAGCGCGTCCATCAGCGCGAAGGCGTCGGCGACGATCCGGTCGGGGCTGTAGGCCGCCTGCCCGGCCGGCCGGGACGAGCCGCGATAGCCGCGCTGGTCCGGGGCGATCACGCGATAGCGCTCGGCGAAGTGCGGCAACTGCGCGCGCCAGGTGCGGTGCGACTCGGGAAAGCCGTGGAGGAACAGGAGCACCGGCGCGTCGCGCGGCCCCAGGTCGACGGTGTCGAGCTCCACCCCGGTCGAGAGCGGCACGCGGATCATCGGAAAGTCGGTCACGGGCGGTGGCTCCTCGGCTGCCGCCGCTATGCGCCCGTTGGGGCCATGGGCTCAAGCGGGCGGCGGCGGAGCGCCGGGCGGGTCAGGCGCGGCCAGGCCCCGCGCGCCTCCATCCAGTCGAAATAGGCGCGGTAGGCGGGGTCGCGGCCCAGATGCCGCTCCTCGGTCCGCGCGCGCCAGTAATAGACCCCGCTCACCAGCGCCATCAGCACCGTGTTGCGCACCGCGTCGGCCGGCGCGGCGGCGAGGAACGGCATGGTCGAGAACCACCAGAACAGGTTCTTCGACAGATAGGCCGGGTGTCGGGTGAGCGCGTAGGGACCGTGCGTCAGGATGCCCCGGTGCGTCAGGTTGGAGAAGCGCAGGCCGAACGCCACCGTCGCCCAGGCGTAGAAGGCGGTGAGCGCCACCAGCAGCGCCGCGTTCGCCCAGAGCAGCGCGGGCGCGCCCGCCAGCCACTCGCCCCAATAGCCGGTGCCGGTCTCGTAGTGCAGCGGTCCTGCGTAATAGAGCGAATCGGCCGTCCCGGCGGGACCCGGCCGCATCAGCGCGAAGGGCGGATAGCAGATCAGCGCCGCCACCCAGCCCGCGACCGTGGGCTCGGCGGAGCGGATGTGGGCGTCGAGCGGGCGCAGGGTGAGCATGTAGCCCACGGTGGCGAACATCACGTCGACCACGAACATGCCCGCGATCAGCACGTTGGCGAGCGCCACCGGGCCGGCGACCATGTCGGCCACCGGGGTGGCGATGATCTGCCGGAACCCGCCGGGCACGATCGACAGCATGAAGGCCAGGAAAAAGCCCTTCACCGCCCAGGAGCGCGCGTGGTCGGCGAGGCGCGCCCGGTCGACCTGCGCCCAGCGGCCGGTCACCGCCGCGCCCATGTGCCAGCAGCCGTCGCGCGGGCTGACCATCCGCCGGTCGATCCACAGCGTGTAGGGGACGGAGAGCGCGAGCAGCGCCGGCAGCGCGGCGGTCAGCACCCCCATGGCCCAGGGATAGCCGCCGAAGGCGTACCAGCGACCCACCCAGTAGATCGCGGCGATGACCGCCCAGGTGGCCCACAGGCCGGCGAGCTTGGTGGTGGAGAGGTCCAGCGTCTCCCGCCAGGGCCGCCGCAGCGCCAGGTCGAGGCCCGTGGAGGGCCGCTCCTGCACGCGCTCGATCACCACCGACCACAGCACCATCGGCACGCCGCAGGCGGCCGCGGCGACCAGCGCGCTCGAGGGTCCGTCCAGGCCGTAGGCGCGGGCCACCACCAGCCAGCTGCCCAGCCCGACCAGTCCGGCGATCCCGACGCCGTGGCCGACCGCGGAGCGCGGGCGGGCGTCGTCGGCGAGGCGGATGCGGGCGGGCGCGTGCATGGCGGGCCTCTTCTACACCGCCGCGGTCAACAAGGGGTGAAATGTTGGGCGCGCCTCTCCGGCAGGCGCGGGCGGCTGGAGCGGGTAGCGGGGATCGAACCCGCATCACAAGCTTGGAAGGCTAGTGCTCTACCATTGAGCTATACCCGCATGGCCCGTGATCTGCCGGGCGGCGCGGGCGCGGTCAAGCGCCCCCGTGAGACGGTGTCCGGGGGTTCGATCGCGTTGCACGGCACGCCCGATTCGGATGTAGGACCGTCGGTCGAACCGCGCCGCTCCGGGCTCGACCCTGAGCCCGGCTGCTTGCCGGCCGGGACCGGTTCAATCATCGCCGAGATCATCAGCCTCTTCCGCATCCGCACTCTCCCCCCTGGCGCGATCGTCGAGCGCGGGCTGGCTACACCGCGCTCACCAGCAGCTTGTCGATCTTGCGCTCGTCCATGTCGACGATCTCGAAGCGCCAGCCCTGCGCCTCGAAGCTCTCGCCCACCGTCGGCAGGTGGCGGAGCGCCGCGAGCGCGAAGCCCGCCACCGTCGCGTAGTCGCGGGCCTCGGGCAGCTGGATGTCCAGCCGCTCCGCCAGTCCCGCCGCGTCGTGGCCGCCCGACACGAGGAGGCTGCCGTCCTCGCGCTCGAACAGGTCGGGGTCGGTGTCGCCCTCGCGGTCCGACGCGAACGCCCCGCCCATCGCGGCGAGCAGGTCGGCGGGCGTCACGATGCCCTCGAAATGGCCGTATTCGTCGTGGACCAGCGCCATCGGCACCGTCGCCTCGCGCAGCACCTCCAGCACGTCCATCGCGTCCAGCTGGTCGAACACCACCGGGGCCTCGCGCATCAGCTCGCGCAGCGCCAGCGGCCGCCCGCGCAGCACGGCGGCGGTGATGTCGCGCGCCTGCACCACGCCCAGGATGTCGTCGACCGACCCGTCGGCCACCGGCAGGCGGGTGCGCGGCGATTCGATCAGCGCGGCGCGGATCGTCGCCTCGTCCGCGTTCACGTCGATCCAGTCGAGCTTGGGCCGGGGCGTCATCACCTCGCGCACCGGCCGGTCGGCGAGCCGCACCGCGCCCGAGATGAAGGCGCGCTCCGACTCGGCGATCACCCCGGACCGCGTCGCCTCGGCGACGATCAGATGCAGCTCCTCCGCGGTCACCTGCTCCTTCGATTCGCGGCGCAGGCCGAGCAGCCGGAAGACGAGCGCGCTGGTGCCGTCGAGCAGCCAGCCGAGCGGCGCGGTGACCACCGCCAGCGCCTTGATGGGATAGGCGACCACCGCCGCGATCGCCTCCGGCCGGCGCAGCGCGAACTGCTTGGGCACCAGCTCGCCGATCACCAGGCTCGCGTAGGTGGTCAGGCCGATCACCACGACGAAGCCGACCTGCTGCGCCGTCGCGGCGTCCAGCCCCAGCGGCCGCAGCCGCTCCGCCAGCGGCCCCGACAGGCTGGCCCCGGAATAGGCGCCCGCCACGATGCCGATCAGCGTGATGCCGATCTGGACGGTGGACAGGAAGCGGCCGGGGTCGGAGGCGAGCTGGCGCGCCGTCTCCGCGCCGGGCCGTCCGGCGCGCGCCAGCGCCTCCAGCCGGGCGGGGCGCGACGAGACGATGGCGAGCTCCGACATGGCGAGCAGGCCGTTCAGCACGACCAGCGCCAGGATCACGAGGATGTCGATCCAGGGAAAGGGGGTGGGCGCGGCCATCTGCGTTCGAGTCCGGGGTCTTAGCGCGCTTCCTTTCGCGCCCGCAACCGTCGCCTCACCGCCGGTTCACCCCCAGGGAACAATGGACCGGGTTGCCGCGCTTTGGCGGCACGTTCGTCACGACACAAAGGATCCGTATCATGAAGTCTCCGAAACTCGCTGCCGCCGTGCTCGCGGGCACCGCATTGATGGGCACCGCCGCGTGCGACACGCTGAACCAGCCCGGAGTGAAGGGGGGCGGTCTGGGCGCGCTCGGCGGTGCCGCGGCCGGTTACCTGCTCGGCGACCTGATCGGCGGCCGCAACAGCCGCACCGAAGAGATCGTCGGCGCCGGCATCGGCGCCATCGCCGGCGGGGCCGTGGGCTATTATCTCGATCGCCAGCAGAAGGACTTGGAGGCGCGCACGCGCGGGTCCGGCGTCGACGTCATCCGCAACGGCGACGACTCGCTGACCGTGCGCGCGCCCGACTCGATCACCTTCGCCTACAACCAGTCCAACGTGATGCCGCAGTTCCGGGGGACGCTGGACCAGATCGCCCAGTCGCTGCAGGCCTATCCGTCCAGCGCCATCGACGTGCTGGGCCACACCGACTCGACGGGCTCCGACGCCTACAACCAGGACCTGTCGGAGCGCCGCGCGCGATCGGTCGCCGACGTCCTGGCCGCCGACGGCGTGTCCCGCGTGCGCATCGCCACGCGCGGCTATGGCGAGAGCGCGCCGATCGCGGACAACTCCACCGAGGCGGGCCGCGCGGCCAACCGGCGGGTCGAGATCCGCATCGTCCCGGTGACCCAGAACTGATCGCGGTCCGACCCTCCCGCCGCCCGGCCGTGGCGGCGGGAGGTCGGCGCGTCAGCGCCGCGCGGCGAAGAACGCGCGCAGCAACGCCGCCGCTTCCTCCTCCATCAGCCCGCCATAAAGGTCGGGCCGATGGTGGCAGGTGGGCTGGGCGAACAGTCTCGGCCCGTGTTCGACCGCGCCTCCCTTCGGGTCGGGCGCCGCCCAGTAGAGCCGGCGGATGCGCGCGACCGCGATCGCGCCCGCGCACATCGCGCACGGCTCCAGCGTGACCCACAGGTCGCAGTCGCCCAGCCGCTCGCGGCCCAGCGCGGCGGCCCCCTGGCGCAGGACGCGCATCTCGGCATGGGCGGTGGGATCGGGGGCCGTGGGATCGGGAGCGGTGGGGTCGGACGGCGTGCCGCTCCCGCGCGTGGCATTGCCGGCGCTCGCCACCACGCGGTCGCCCAGCATCAGCACCGCGCCCACCGGCACCTCGCCGCGTTCGCCGGCGAGCCGCGCCTCGCGGAGCGCGAGGGCCATGGGAGAGCGGGCGGACATGCGCGCGCCATAGCGCGGCGCGGCATGTCCGACCAAGGCGGCCGCCCGCCACCCGGTTGACCTCCGGCTCCCCCTTGGCTAGGGCGCGCCCTTTCCGTCACACAGCTCGAACGAGAGACAATCACGTCATGGCGCGCATTTGCGAACTGACCGGCAAGGGCCGCATGGTGGGCATGAACGTGTCCCACGCGAACAACCGCACGAAGCGCGTCTTCCTGCCCAACCTGCAGAATGTGACGCTGTTGTCCGACACGCTCGATCGCGGCGTCAAGCTGAAGGTCTCGACCCACGGCCTGCGTTCGGTCGAACACAATGGCGGCCTGGACAACTGGCTGATGAAGACGCGCGACGAGCGGCTGTCGCCCCGCGTCCGGAAGCTGAAGCGCGAGATCGTCAAGAAGCGGGCGGCCGCCGCCTAGCGGCGCGGATCGGCCAGCCAGAAACTCGCCAGCACGGTGCGTTGAAGCGGGCTCAGATTGTCGTCCGACACCAGCCACAGGATCCGGCGACCGCCGAACGCGGTGAGCGCCATCCCCTCCAGGTTGTCATAGGCCGGTCCGAAGCGGGCGATGACCCGGCCGGCCAGTTCGTCGGCCCGAAGCCCGGCCGGGGCGCCAGCGGCACCAGGACCAGCGCGGTCGTGAAGCCCTCGGGCACGGCGAACCGGCGCACCAGCACCAGCAGCTCGTCGGCGTCCAGCGCCACCGCGTCGGTCGCGCGCATGCCGGCCGGCGGGCGGAACCACAGCCGCCGCTCGCCCGCGATGCGCCCCCGGGCGTCGAGCGACCACAGAAAGGCCGGTGACCGGCCGTCGCCCCGCACGGTCTCCGCGATGCCGATCATCCGGCGACCGGGCAGGCCGGCGAGCGCCTCCAGTCCGCTGCTCTCCGGCAGCTCCGACAGCGCCCGCGAACGGTAGCGCCCGGTCAGCCGCGCCAGGTCGGCGGAGTAGCGCCGCAGTTCGTTGCGGTGCTCGAAGCCCACCCACCAGCCGCCGTCCGGCGCGGCGGCGAGGGACTCGCTGTCCCGATCCGCCTTGCGCGAGCCGTCGCCGGGCGCGGGCGGCAGGGGGCGGAGACGGGCGGGCCGGTCGCCGCCGCCCGCCCGCACCGGGAAACGGGCGACGATTCCCGTGTCGGCGACCGCGATCGCGCGCGGATCGACCGCCGTCCCCCGGACCGCCAGCGCGGACAGCCCGCCGAACGGCTCGCCGCCCACCAGCGTGACCACCTGGCGGGGTGTGAGCCAGGCGGAGCGGACGGTCGCCTCGCCGGGCGGCCAAGACTCCCCGGCGACGACACCGCCGAACCGGCTCGCGGCCGGGCCGGCCGAGCCGACCATCGACGGCGGCGTCACCAGCAGACCGGCCAGGGTCAGGGCACCGAGGAGGGGGATCCGTCGCACGACACGTCCGCCTTAGCCGTCCGCCTTGCGGAGCGGAACAGGGGTCGATCTGAACGTCCGTTCATAAAAAAGGCGATTTTCCTGAACAAGGTCTGTCGCCGATGTTCAGCGGCACCTCACTGCGACTCGCGCACAAAGGGCGTGTCGCAGGACGTTCCTCGACGCGGCCATCAGTTCAAGGAGACAGCCGATGCTCAAGTCCCTCTCCCTCCTCGCCGCACCCGCGCTGCTGATCGGCGGCCTGGGCGCCGCGCCCGCCGCGGCCGCGACCCACGCCGGTCCTTCGGCCGGTGCCGTCGCGTGGGCCGACGGCTCGGCGGACCAGTATCGCGGCCGCTACACCCGCTACCGTCCGGGCGATCGCTACTACGACCGCCAAGCCGAGCGGCGCTACGACCGCCGGCAGCAGCGCCGGTACGATCGTCGCTACGACGATCGCTGCGACAACGGCACCGGCGGCACGATCATCGGTGCGATCGCGGGCGGCCTCGTGGGCAACGGCGTCGCGCGCTACGGCGACAAGACCGAAGGCGCGATCATCGGAGCGCTGGCCGGCGGTGTGCTCGGCAACGTGATCGACCGTCGCGACGATCCCTGCCGGCGCACCCGCCGCTGATCCTCACACAGCTTCGGCCGGGCGACCGGCCGCGGCGGGTCCGGCGGCCTTGACGTCCCGCGCCGTCGGATCCGGCCCTCCCCGCTCGCAGGAGCGGGGAGGGCTTTGCTGTGTGTGGGGCGACTGCTCCCGGTTACTGCGCGGGCTCTTTGCCCGCTTCGGCATCGGCCCGTGTGGGTCGTGGTGCGACGGTGCGGGGACCACGATCCTCCTCATCGACCATCTTGAGCTTACCACTCAATGACTCGAATGTTTTCTCGTCCGAGGGCGACAGATTCGGCCGGCCCATCAGGATGCCCATCTTGATCTTGCAGCGGACATACTGGGTCTCGTCCGCCTCGACTTCGAGGTTGAGGGTGTCCTTGGCTTCGCTTTCCGCGGTGAATTGGTGAGGCCCAGGCTCGGTCACCAGCAGGAAATACTTGCCGGCTCCCAGCGAACTGACCTTCTCTCCGGCCTCCTTCACGGCGCAGCCCATGATGAAGCCGGGACCGCCGGTCCGGTAGAACACGATCTGCCCCTTGCCCTCCGGTGGAGCGGGGACATCGATGGTTCGAGAGGTTTCACTCGTTGCCGGCTCCGCCTGAACCGCGGCCATCGGCAGCAGGGCCGCCACGGCCAGGCCTGCCATCTTGATGCTCATTCGTCAGTCTCCCTGTTGTGAACTCGTCGAACCGCCTTGCGGGCCGGAAATCCGGAACTCCGTGTCCCGGGCGATCTTCGCGTTCGCGACCGTTCCGGGTTCCACCGTCAGGTTCCCTCCTTTCACCAGCAACCCCAGCACGCCGATCGTCGCGCCGATCGCGATCGCTTCGGCGGTGTTGTCGTCGCCCGTCCGCCCGAAGCGAAGGCTGCGAAGATCGATGTGCCGGCCTTCGAAATCCAGGAACCTCGCGGCGAGGATGAGTTCGCCGGCCGCTCCGCCGAAACCCGCCTTCGCGGCATGGACCACCTGTCCACTGCCCTTGGTGCCGGCCGGCACAAGCGCGCTGCCGTCGACGACGATGGGAGCCGCAAGACTGATGTGGAAGACATCGCCGGGGTGGCTGAGCTTCGAGCCGATCCGGTCGTCGATTCGGATGCGGACTTCCGTTCCCTTCGGCACCAGGACGGTGCGGGTCTCGATCACGAGCGAGGGCTCCGGCGGCAGCGAAAGCGGCTCTCCGGTGACCTGAAACAGGGTGCAAAGCAGAGCCAGCACCTGCAATCCGAACATCATCCGTCGATCTCCCCCAAGAACAACGAGCGAAGCGTCTACGATCGACGGGCGGACACGACAAGCCCGATCGTTCAAGGTCCTGTCATCACCCCTCCGCGTCGAACAGCGCGGCGAGCTGTTCGATCAGCGCGCCGCCGAGCTGATCGGCGTCGGTGATCGTGACCGCCCGGCGGTAATAGCGGGTGACATCGTGGCCGATGCCGATGGCGGCGAGCTCGACCGGCGAGCGCCGCTCCACCCAGTCGATCACCTGGCGCAGGTGCTGCTCCAGATAGCCGCCGTGGTTCACGCTCAAGGTCGAGTCATCCACGGGCGCGCCGTCGGAGATGACCATCAGCACCTTGCGCTCCTCCGGTCGGGCGATCAGCCGGTCGTGCGCCCAGACCAGCGCCTCGCCGTCGATGTTCTCCTTCAAGAGCCCCTCGCGCATCATCAGGCCGAGCGAGGTCCGAGCGCGCCGGTAGGGCTCGTCGGCGCGCTTGTAGAGGATGTGGCGCAGGTCGTTGAGGCGGCCGGGCAGCGGCGGGCGGTCCTTGGCCAGCCAGTCCTCGCGCGCGTGCCCGCCCTTCCAGGCGCGCGTGGTGAAGCCCAGCACCTCGACCTTCACGCCGACCCGCTCCAGCGTGCGTGCCAGGATGTCGGCGCAGATCGCGGCGATGGAGATCGGCCGGCCGCGCATGGAGCCGGAATTGTCGATCAAGAGCGTCACCACCGTGTCGCGGAACTCGGTCTCCCGCTCCACCTTGTAGGACAGCGACTGGGTCGGGTTCACGACCACGCGGGCCAGGCGGGCGGCGTCCAAGAGCCCCTCCTCCTGGTCGAAGTCCCAGGCGCGTGACTGCTGTGCCATCAGCCGGCGCTGGAGGCGGTTGGCCAGCCGCGTGACCGCGCCGCCCAGATGCGCCATCTGACCGTCGAGGAAGCCGCGCAGGCGGACCAGCTCCTCGGCGTCGCACAGCTCGTCCGCGTCGATCGCCTCGTCGTACTTCGTGGTCCAGACCCGGTAGGCGAAGTCGGGGACCAGGCCGGTCGGGCGGTTGGGGCGCACCGGCCGCATCCCCTCCTCGCCCTCGCCGCCCTCGCCCTCGCCCTCGGCGTCCTCGGTATCGGCCTCGCCCTCCTTCTCGCCCTCGCCGCCCTCGTCCTTGCCCTGTTCGGGCCGCATCTCGACATCGCCGGGGCTGGGCGGCGTGTCGGCCCCGTCCTCGCCCTCGTCCGGCCGGTCGGTGTCGTCGCCGCCCTCCTCGTCCTCGCCCGGATCGGGTTCGTCGGAGTCGAGCGTCGGGTCGGCGTCGGTCAGGTCCAGGTCGCGCAACAGCTTGCCGACCAGTTCCGCGAAGTTCGCCTGGTCGTCCAGCGCCAGGCCGAGCGCGTCGAGGTCCGCCCCGCCCCTCTCCTCGATCCACGCGCGCACAAAGCCCACGGCCTCGCCCACCCGCTCCGGCACCGGCTGTCCGGTCAGCCGCTCGCGCGCGAGCAGCTGGATGGCGGTCGAGAGCGGCACCTCGTCGGCCGAGCGCGCGCGGGCGATCGGGTCGGAGCGCAGGCGTTCGGCGAAGGCGGCGTCGAGATTCGCGCCGACGCCCGCCAGCCCGCGCGAGCCGAGCGCCTCCACGCGCGCGGTTTCCAGGGCGTCGTACACCGCGCGCGCCACCGGCTGGGTGGGCGCGCGGCCCGCATGGAGCGCGGGGTCGTGCAGCCGCCGGCGCAGCGCGTAGCCGTCCGCGAAACCGCGTGCGCGGGCGACATCTGCCGCAGGCAGATCACGGGGAGGTGTGGGCACCCGGATCTGCCCGCCCGACTGGCCGGGGCTCTCGGCGGTGAACCCCACCTCCACCTCCGCGTCGCGGGCGAGCGCGCGGGCGGCGCCGGTCAGCGCGGCCTTGAAGGCGTCGAGCGGGGTGTCGGCGGTCATGGACGGTGGCTTACCAAAGCGTGCGGCAGCCGAAAGCGGCGATCTGCCGGTCGCGGGTGACGACGGTCAAATCCTCGATCAGCGCCTGTGCTGCGATCATCCGGTCGAACGGGTCGCCGTGCTCGCCCGCCAGCGAACCTGCGCGAAGCGCGTGGTCCTGTCGGATCGGCAGGGTCGAGAAGGCGTGCCGCTCCATCAGTGCCGGGAAGCGTTCGGCCGGGTCGCCGATATCAGGGAGGCGGCCGCGACGGAATTTGGTCGCGACCTCCCATGCGCTCGCTGGACTGACGTAAACGGTGGCGGCATCCTCGATGGCCGCACGCACCGACGCGGGCAGCCGGCTCGTGCCCCTCCACCACCAGAGCGCCGCATGCGTGTCGAGCAGCAACGTCACAGTTGGTTGAGAGGATCGTCCGGGTGCCCGTTCTCCCACAGATCGAGCTCCTCATCCGGCAGCGGGTCGAACCAGACCGAATCGGGGATGTTCGCCAGCTCCGGCCAGCCGCCCGGCACCCGCTTCTTCGGCTTGGGCTCCTCATACGGCACCATCTTGGCCACTGGCACACCGTCCTTCGCCAGCACGATCTCCTCCCCCGCCCGCGCGCGTTCGAGCAGCTTGGAGTAGTTCGTCTTGGCCTCGTGGACGTTGACGATCTGCACGGTGGAAACAGCGATCTTCGCAGGCGCGTTCACGGCTTGAACTCCCAAGTGGACTAAGGCAACTTAGTCCACCTGTTCCATCCCTTCAAGCCGCCTTCGCCACGCTCTCCGGCAGGTCCTTGCCGAACACCCGCTGGTAGTATTCCGCCACCAGCGCGCGCTCCGCCTCGTCGCACTTGTTGAGGAAGGACAGGCGGAAGGCGAAGCCCACGTCCTTGAAGATCAGCGCGTTCTCCGCCCAGCTGATGACGGTGCGCGGGCTCATGACGGTCGAGATGTCGCCGTTCATGAAGCCCTGGCGGGTCAGCTCGGCGACCTTCACCATCTGGTCCACCGTCTTCTTGCCGCCGGGATTGTCGTATTCGCCCGACTTGGCCAGCACGATCCGCGCCTCGGTCGCAGCGGGCAGGTAGTTCAAGCCCACGATGATGTTCCAGCGGTCCATCTGGCCCTGGTTGATCTGCTGCGTGCCGTGATAGAGCCCGCTGGTGTCGCCCAGCCCCACCGTATTCGCGGTGGCGAACAGCCGGAAATATGGGTTGGGCCGGATGACCCGGTTCTGGTCGAGCAGGGTGAGCTTGCCGCCCGTTTCCAGCACGCGCTGGATCACGAACATGACGTCGGGGCGCCCCGCATCATATTCGTCAAACACCAGGGCGGTGGGGGTCTGCAGCGCCCAGGGGAGCAGGCCCTCCCGGAACTCCGTCACCTGCTGACCGTCGCGGAGCACGATGGCGTCGCGGCCGATCAGGTCGATGCGGCTGATGTGCGCGTCCAGGTTGATGCGCACGGTGGGCCAGTTCAGCCGCGCCGCCACCTGCTCGATGTGGGTGGACTTGCCGGTCCCGTGATAGCCCTGCACCATCACGCGGCGGTTGTGCGCGAACCCCGCCAGGATGGCGAGCGTGGTGTCGGGGTCGAAGACGTAGGCGGGATCATGGTCCGGCACCCGCTCGTCGGCCTCGCTGAACGCCGGCACGGTCATGTCGGTGTCGATCCCGAAGATCTCGCGCACGTTGACGGTGGTGTCGGGCTTGTCGAGCACGGTGTCGGCGCGGCTGTCGGGCTGGGTGTTGCTGTCGGTCATGCGGGGGCTTTCGGACGGGCGCGGTGTCGGTGTGGAGCTAAGGCGTTGGTCGCGTGGCCGCAAGCTGGGGGTGGGGTGGGACGGCAGCTGGACGGCGGGCGCATGGCCGCGATTGGTTGGAGAGCGGACCTTCCTATCCCTCTCCCCTTCAGGGGAGAGGAGGGAGCCGCCGGAGGCGGCGGAAGGAGAGGGGAACGTTGCGAGGGATCGCAGCTCCACGCCCCATGCCGTGCCCCTCTCCCTCGCCGCTGTCGCGGCTCTCCCTCTCCCCTGAAGGGGAGAGGGATGATCGTACGTCCGCGTCTGCGTTGAAAGCCGTCAAACCCATTCCCCTTCACACCACAACCCGCTCCGGCAGCACGAACAGCCCCGCGAAGCGCTGCGCCAGGGCGGGGTCGCCCGTCACCGCGATCGTTTCCATCTGCGCCCCGCCGTAGATGACGCCCGCGATCGCCTGCGGAGGGCCGGCCAGCACCACGGCCGCGTCCTTGGCCTCGCCCACCGCGACCGTCAGCTCGCCACCCGCCAGCGACAGCCGATAGCGCTCCGCCCCCATCTCCAGCCCGACCACCATCTCCATGCCGTCGGCCCCCTCCCGGTCCAGCATGGTGCGCAGCGAGCCCAGCACGGAGGCGGCGCTGATCGGCAGGGTGGGGTCGTGGGCGGGCGAGCGCGCCGCCCAGCGGCCGAGCGACTGGAAGATCGGCTCCGACTCCCGGCCCCAGTCGGTCAGGTCGTAGACGGGCACGTTGGCGGGCGGCGGCAGCGTGCGGCGACACACCACGCCCGCCGCCTCCAGATCGGTGAGGCGCTGCGAGAGCACGTTGGCGCTGATCCCCGGCAGCCCGCCCTTCAGCTCGCCGAAGCGCTTGGGTGCCCACAGCAGCTCGCGCACCACCAGCAGCGCCCAGCGCTCGCCCAGCAGCTCCATCGCGTGGGCCGTCCCGCAGGCGTCGTCGTAGCGGCGTCTGGTTGTTTTTTCTGACTTCATAGTTGCAATACGTAAGTTCGAGGGGCATGGTGTTCAAGTGTCGAGTCGCCAGGAGTGGCGGCCGAGGCGGAAGAGGGCACCAAACTGAGGAGAAGACACTATGAGCTACATCGACGGCTTCGTGCTTGCGGTCGAGACCGCCCGGCGCGACGAGTTCATCGACCACGCGCGGCGGATGGACTCCCTCTTCCTGACGTTCGGCGCGACCCGGATCGTGGAGTGCTGGGGCGACGACGTGCCGGACGGCAAGCTCACCGACTTCGCGCGGGCCGTGCACGCGAAGGAGGGGGAGACGGTGGCCTTTTCCTGGATCGAATGGCCCCACAAGGCGACCCGCGACGCGGCCATGACGCGCATGGAGACGGACGAGCGGTTCATGGCCGAACCGATGCCGTTCGACGGCAAGCGCATGATCTTCGGCGGGTTCGAGCCCGTCGTCGATCTGGGCGGCGGACGGGGAGAGGACCGATGACCAACCCCCAGGGCACGCCGATCTGGTACGAGCTGCTGACCCCCGAGCCCGACGCGTCCAAGCGCTTCTACGACGACGTGATCGGCTGGACGATCGAGACGCGGCCGTCCGGCGAGATGGACTATCGCATGATCGACACCGGCGACGGGCTGGTCGGCGGCGTGATGCGGCTGACCGACGAGATGCGGCAAGGCGGGGCCAGGCCGACCTGGCTGTTCTACATCGGCGTCGAGGACGTGGACGCGACGGTCGCCCGGGTGGAGGCGGCGGGCGGCGGCGTGCTGATGCCCGCCTGGGACATCCCCGATGTCGGGCGGATGGCGTTCGTGGCCGATCCGCAGGGCCTCCCGTTCTATGTGATGCGCGGGGCGAGCGACGACGGCAGCGCCGCGTGGGACCGCACCGGCATGGGCAAGTGCAACTGGAACGAGCTCAACACCCCCGATCAGGCGGCGGCGCACGACTTCTACGCCACCATGTTCGGCTGGCGCTATCCCGACAGGATGCCGATGGGCGACATGGGCGACTACATCTTCGTCGAGGCCGCCGGCGAGACGATCGGCGCGACCATGCCAGGCCGGCCCGACGGCCCGCCGCCCGGCTGGTTGTTCTACTTCCGCGCGCCCGACATCGACGCCGCCGTGGAGCGGGTACGGCGGGGCGGCGGCACGGTCCACATGGGGCCGCAGGAGGTGCCGGGCGGCGACCGGGTCATCGTCGCCGGCGATCCGCACGGCGTCGTGTTCGGCGTCGCCGCGCCGGGTGCGTAATGGCGGGCTGGTCTCTCCCGATGGCGGGCGGCTGCCGGTGCGGGCAGGTGCGGGTTCGACTGTCGGACGCTCCGATGCTGACGAGCGCGTGCCACTGCACGGGGTGCCAGCGGATGACCGGCAGCGCCTTCTCGCTGACCGTCACCGTGCCGGGCTCCGGCTTCGAGGTGACGGAGGGCGAGCCGGTCGTCGGCGGGCCGCACGGCGAGGCGCGGCACCACCACTGCCCGCATTGCCTGAGCTGGGTCTTCACCCGCCCGCCAGCGGCGATGGGCGACTTCGTCAACGTCCGCGCCACCATGCTCGACGACACCGGCTGGTTCGTGCCATTCCTGGAGAGCTGCACCTCGGAAAAGCTCGCCTGGGCACAGACGCCCGCCGTCCACAGCTACGAACATTTCCCGCCAGTGGATGATTACGAACGGCTGATCGCCGATTTCAAGGAGACACACTCATGACCCACAAGCTCACCCCCTGCCTCTGGTACGACGGCGACGCCGAGGAGGCGGCCGCCTTCTACTCCGCCACCTTCCCCGACAGCCGCGTCGACGCGGTCCACCGCGCGCCGGGCGACTATCCGTCGGGCAAGGAGGGCGATGTCCTGACGGTCGAGTTCACCGTGCTGGGCACGGCGTTCGTCGGGCTGAACGGCGGGCCGGAGTTCACCTTCGACGAGGCGGTGTCGTTCATGGTCCACACCGACGACCAGGCTGAGACCGACCGCTACTGGACCGCCATCCTGGACGGCGGCGGCGAGGAGAGTGTCTGCGGCTGGTGCAAGGACAAGTGGGGCCTGTCCTGGCAGATCACCCCGCGCGTGCTGACCGACGCGATGGCCAACCCCGACCGCGCCGCCGCCAAGCGCGCGTTCGATGCGATGATGACCATGCGCAAGATCGACGTCGCCACGATCGAGGCTGCGGTGAGGGGAGAGTGAGGATGGCCCACGATGGAACCCTCGCCTCCGCGAAGGACCTGGCGGCGGCCAACGACCGCCGCTTTCCGGGCGAGAGCGACGACCACCGCCGCGCCCGCGACGCGCTGCTGGCCGAGGAGATCGAGCTGCGCCGCCACATCTGGCGCGTGGGCGAGATGCGTCGCGCCCTGCCGCCGGGTGGCTCGGTCGAGGCCGACTATCGCTTCGTGGGCTCGCAAGGCGAGGTCGGGCTGGGGGACCTGTTCGGCGGGCACGACACGCTGGTCGTCTATTCGATGATGTACGGGCCGCGGCGCAAGCGGGGCTGCCCGATGTGCACCGCGCAGCTCGACGCCTGGGACGGGGAGGTCCCGCATCTGGAAGAGCGGGTCGGCCTCGCCGTCGTCGCGCGCTCTTCCTACCCCAGGATCGCGGCCTACGGGCGCGAGCGGGGCTGGCGGAACCTCGGGCTCTATTCGGACCCGGTGGGCGACTTCACGAAGGATTATGTCGGCGAGCGGGACGCGGACATGCCCGCCTACACCGTCTTCACCCGGGGCGGCGGCGGCACGATCCGCCATTTCTACAGCGCGGAAGGCAACATGGCGATGGCCGATCCAGGCCAGGACCCCCACAACGCCCCCGGCATGAACCCGCTCTGGATCATCCTCGACACCACGCCGGAGGGACGCGGGACCGACTGGTATCCGGCGCTGGACGACGGACGATGAGCGCCGCGCCGCGCCTCTACCCCACCCTGCGCTGCAGGGATGCCGGGGCGATGATCCGCTGGCTGGTGGATGTCGTCGGCTTCGCGGAGCATGAGGTCCACCGCGCTGGCGAGCGGATCGTCCACGCCCAGCTGTCGCTCGGCCCGTCCATCCTGATGCTCGGCGACGCACGCGATGACGAGTACGGCGCACAGGTCGGCCCCCTCGACGGCCGCCGCACGGACGCGCTCTACGTCGCGGTCGACGATCCGGACGCGCTGTGCGAGCGGGTGCGCGCGTCCGCCGCGACGATCGTGACCGACCTCCACGACACCGACTATGGCAGCCGCGACTTCGCCGCCCGCGACGCGCAAGGCAATCTCTGGAGCTTCGGCACCTATCGGCCGACGGTCGACGAAACGGCGCGAGACATAGGACCGCGCCCATGACGCCCACCATCACCGCCTTTGAACGCTCGCCGGATGGCGGCAGGGGACTGGCGCGCGACATGCGCGTCCGCTGGGCGCTCGAGGAGGTCGGCCAGCCCTACGGGGTTCGCCTGGTCTCGCGCGGCGGGATGAAGGAACCCGCGCATCGGGCCATCCAGCCGTTCGGCCAGATCCCGACCTATCGGGACGGCGATCTCGTCCTGTTCGAATCCGGTGCGATCGTGCTCCACATCGCGGAGCGCCATGCGGGCCTGCTGCCGGAGGATGCGGATGCGCGGGCGCGCGCGATCACATGGATGTTCGCCGCGCTCAACACGGTGGAGCCGCCGATCTGGGACCGCACCATGGCCCGGATGCTGGAGCGCGACGAGAGCTGGTACGAGCCGCGCCTGCGCGGCGTGGAGGACCGCGTCCGCGACCGGCTCCGCGAGCTCTCCGCCCGCCTCGGCGACGCCGACTGGCTCGACGGAGGGTTCAGCGCCGGCGACCTGCTGATGGTGACGGTGCTACGCATGCTGAACGGGACGGAGCTGTTGGAGGCCCACCCGAACCTCTCCGCCTACGTCGCGCGCGCGGAAGCGCGGCCCGCCTTCCGTCGCGCCTTCGACGCTCAGGCGGCGGTGTTCGCCGACGCGACCTCATGAGCCTCCAGCTCTTCGCCCACCCCTTCTCCTCCTATTGCTGGAAGGTGCTGATCGCGCTGCGGGAGAACGGCACGCCGTTCGAGATGCGGATCCTCGATCAGGATCACCCGGAGAACGGGGCGGAGTGGGCCGCGCTCTGGCCGCTGCGCAAAATGCCGGTGCTGGCGGACGACGGGCGCGCGGTGGTCGAGACCAGCGCCATCATCGAGCATCTCCAGCTCTTCCACCCCGGCCCCGTCCGCCTCCTCCCCGACGATCCGGCCGCCGCGGTCGAGGTCCGGATGCTCGACCGGATCTTCGACGATTATGTGATGACGCCGATGATCAAGGTGGTCGGCGACGCTCTGCGGCCCGCCGAGGTCCGCGATCCGACCGGGGTGGCGGAGGCGCGTGCGATGCTCGACACGGCCTATGGCTGGCTCGACACACGGCTCGCGGGGCGTGTCTGGGCGGCGGGCGACACCTTTTCGCTGGCCGATTGCGCGGGGGCTCCGGCCCTCTTCTACGCCGATCGGGTCCAGCCGATCCCCCGAGGACTGTCCGGCGCTGCGGGGCTATCGCGAACGCGCGCTGGCGCGACCGTCGGTGTCGCGCGCGGTGGAGGAGGGACGACCGCACCGCCATCTCTTCCCCTTGGGAGCGCCCGACCGGGACTGACCCACCCGCCATCCGGAGCGCGCCCGGCGAGGCGTCGATCACCCACCGCACCAAGGAGACCCCAATGCCCGTCGACCCCGACGCCCCGATCCGGATCACCGCGCTGTCCTGGGTGCCCGGCTTCGCCCGGGGCCAGGTGCGCGACCTGAGGGCGCGCTGGGCGCTGGAGGAGGCGGGACTGCCCTATGGGGTGCGCAAGTTCCACGCCGCGACGGCGCGGCCCGAGTCCTATCTCGAGGACCAGCCGTTCGATCAGGTGCCCGCCTATCGCGACGGCGAGGTGCGGATGTTCGAATCCGGCGCGATCGTGCTCCATGTCGGCGAACGCTGCGAAACCCTGCTGCCGCGCGACGCCCAGGGCCGCGCGCGGGCGACGACGTGGGTGTTCGCGGCGCTCAACAGCGTCGAGCCGTTCGTCCAGCAGCTCGCGTCGATCGACCTGTTCCACAAGGACGCCGATTGGGCGCGCGAGCGGCGGCCGGGCGTGATCGACATGGTGCGCGGTTGTCTCGGCCGCGTCGCCGACCATCTGGGCGACCGCGGGCATCTGGAGGACCGCTTCACCGCCGGCGACCTGATGATGGCCAGCGTGCTGCGCATCCTCGGTCACACCGACCTGGTCGCCGAGCGGGCCGCTCTGGCCGCCTACCAGGCGCGCTGCGAGGCGCGGCCGGCGTTCCAGCGCGCGCTTGCCGCGCAGCTCGCCGATTTCGACGCCGCCCCGCCGGAGCCGGCGGCGGGATGAGATCCGGTTCGAGCCGTCACTCACTTGAGGGAGTGAGGAGTTGCCGTCCCTCATGACCATCGCGGATCACCCGAACGCCGCCGAGCGCCGCAACTCCTGATAGGCGTCGATCACCGCCCTCAGCCGCGCCTCGTGGCTGCGGTCGCCGCCGTTGCGGTCGGGGTGGTAGCGGCGGACCAGCGCGGAATAGGCGCGGCGGATGGCGGCGCGGTCGGCGTCCGGTTCCAGGCCGAGAACCTTGAGCGCCCGGTGGTCCTCCGGCGTCAGCCGCCGACCGCTCGCCGCCTCCGCGCGCGCCTCGGCCATCCGCTCCTTCCACCGGGCGCCCAGCGCGTCGAGCGGGTCGGCGAAGTCCGCCCACGCGGGCGGACGGTCCGCGCCGCCGCCCGCGAACGCCCGCGTCTCGCGCTCCCACCCGGCGAAGGGCCGCTGCGCCGCCGTGATCTCGTCGACGTCCATCCCTTCGAAGAAGTTGTACCCGGCGTTGAACGCCCGGACATGATCGAGGCAAAGCCATTGCCACTCCCCCGGACCGTCGAAGGAGGGCCGCCGCGCGCCGGGCGCGCGGAACTCGCCCGGCTCGCCACAGCCTGGGACGGCGCACGCGCGATCCGCCCCGTCCATGCGGCCGTGGAAGCGGGTGGCGCGGCGGGCGGACGGGTCGGAACGGCTCACGCGGAACTCTCGGAGGACGGACAAAGCGGCCTATATAGGAACGATGACCGACCGTTCGACCGCTCCCGCCCAAATGCCCGACGACGTGGAGGCCGCGATCCGCGACCGGCTCGTCGCCACGCTCACGCCCCGCCGGCTGGAGGTGGTGAACGACTCCGCCAAGCACGCCGGCCACGCGGGCGACGACGGGTCGGGTGTCACCCACTGGACGGTGCGGGTGGAGAGCGACAAGCTCGCCGGCCTAAGCCGCGTCGAGCGCCAGCGGCTGGTCCTGAACGCGCTCGCCGACCTGATGGACAACCCGATCCACGCGCTGGCTATCGAGGCGGTGGCGCCGCAGTGACCGGCGACGACATCCTCCTGCGCACCGCGCCGCGTCCGTTGCCACGCCACGCCACGCCTGGTGGACCTTCGTCTCCTCGTCCCCGGAGCGGATTGGCCAAGTGGCGGGCTGGTGCGCGGGGCGGTTCGGCACGGTGCCGACCGATCGGTGCGAGTTCATTCCCGCCCCCGGAAGGCGGTCGGCTATTCATGACCGGAGCGGTCCGTCAGCCCAGCGCTCCGAACCGCGCTTCGTAGCCCTCCCGGTCGCCCGCGGCGAGGAAGCGGGCCTGCTCGACCCAGTCGTCGCGCCGGATGCGGCCCGCAAAGCCGCCAAGCTGGCCGTCGATCCGGTCGATGTCCGCATCGTCCCAGGCGGCGATCTGCTCGAAGCGGGTGACGCCCAGCGCCGCCAGCCGGTCGCGGAGCCTGGCACCCAGGCCCTTCATCCGCGTCAGGTCGTCGCCCGCGCGCCGCGGCTCGCTCGCCTGGTCCATCGAGGCCGCCTCCGCCGCGACGCTCGGTCCCAACACGCCGGCCGCGTCCGCGGCGCTCTCCAGGGCGCCGTCATCGGCGGGCGGCGGCGTGCGGTCGAGCGGGCTTTCGCGCAGCGGCTCCGCCTCCGCCGCCACGGAGGATCCGGTGGCGAGCGGTGGCGGCACGCCCATCGGATCGGTGCGCGCGAAAGTGGGCCGCGCGGCGCGGGAGCCATCCCGGTCGCGCAGGCTCTCGGCCGCCTCCGACCCGACGCCGCGCCGCCGGCCCAGCACCAGCCAGATCACCAGCACCGCGACCAGTGTCAACGCAAGAACGATCGCCCACCAATAGTCCTGCAGCATGGTCGTTCCCTCCGCTCGTCAGCCCACCGGCTCCGCGTCGCGTGCCAGCGCACGCCAGCCGATATCGGAGCGGTGCTGCGCCCCGTGAAAGGCGATCGCGCCGATCCCGGCCTCGGCGCGGCGCTTGGCGAGCGCGATGGTCTCGCCGCGGCCGGTCACCGCCAGCACGCGCCCGCCGGCCACGGTGGGCGCGTCGCTCGTGCCGCCCGTTCCCGCCTGGAACACCAGCGCGCCGGCCGCCGCCGCCGCGTCCACCCCGGTGATCGCCGCGCCCGTCTTCGGCGCGTCCGGGTAGCCCGGAGCGGCCATGACGACCGCGAGCGCGACGTCGTCGGAGAAGCGCGGCGCGTCCCGCTCCGCCAGCCGGCGCTCCACCGTCGCGAGCACGATCTCGACGAGATCGTCCTCCAGGCGCGGCAGCAGCACCTGCGTCTCGGGATCGCCGAAGCGGCAGTTGAACTCGATCAGCTTCGGTCCGTCCGCGGTCAGCATCACGCCGGCGTAGAGCACGCCCTCGTACGGCGTGCCCTCGCGCGCCATCTTGTCCAGGATCGGCCGGACGATCTCGTCCATCACCCGCTCGTGCGTCGCGGGGTCGAGCACCGCGGCGGGCGAGTAGGCGCCCATGCCGCCGGTGTTGGGACCCGTGTCGCCGTCGCCCAGCCGCTTGTGGTCCTGCGCCGTGCCGAAGGGCAGCACGGTGGTGCCGTCGGTGATGGCGAAGACGCTGACCTCCTCGCCCTCCAGGAACTCCTCGATCAGGATCTGCTTGCCCGCCGCGCCGAAGCGGCCGTCGAACATCTCCGCGATGGCGTCCTCGGCCTCGTCGCGGGTGGTCGCGACGACCACGCCCTTGCCCGCCGCCAGCCCGTCCGCCTTGATCACCACGGGCAGCGCGAAATCGTCGAGCGCGATCAGCGCGGCGTCCTTCTTGGCCACCGCGACGTGGCCGGGCATCGGCACGCCCGCGCGCGCGGCGACCGTGCGCGCCCAGATCTTGGAGCCCTCGATCTGGGCGGCCGCCTTGCCCGGCCCGAAGGTGGCGAGTCCGACCGCGCGCAGGTTGTCGGCCAGACCCTCGACCAGCGGCTGCTCCGGCCCGACCACGACCAGGGCGATCGACGCCTTGCGGCAATAGTCGACCACGGCGCGATGGTCGGCCAGGTCGATGTCGGCGAGCTGCGCCAGCTCCCCGATGCCCGGATTGCCGGGCAGCGCGAAGAGCTTGGGCGACAGCGGCGACTGTGCCATCTTCCACGCGATCGCGTGTTCGCGCCCGCCGCTCCCCAGGATCAGGATGTTCATGCCCAGCAAACCTCTCGATGACGATGTCGGCGCCCCGGCCGTTCACCCTTTGTTAGCCCAGAGCCCGCCCGGCGACAACGCGCCCCCGCTTTCGGTGGGCGAGCTGTCGGCGGCGCTCAAGCGGACGGTCGAGGACCGCTTCGGCCATGTCCGCGTGCGCGGCGAGATCAGCGGCTGGAAGCGCGCGGCGAGCGGCCACTGCTACTTCTGCCTGAAGGACGCCGACGCGGTCATCGACGGCGTGATGTGGCGCGGGGCCGCCGCCGCGCTCGCCTTCGCGGGCGAGGACGGGCTGGACGTGGTCGCCAGCGGGCGGCTGACCACCTATCCCGGCCGCTCGCGCTACCAGGTGATCGTCGACCGGCTGGAGCTCGCCGGCGAGGGCGCGCTGATGGCGCTGCTCGAGCGCACGAAGGCGCGGCTGGCGGCGGAGGGGCTGTTCGCGGCCGAACGCCGCCGGCCGATCCCCTTCCTGCCGCGCACGATCGGCGTGGTGACCTCGCCCACCGGCTCCGTCATCCGCGACATCCTGCACCGTCTGGCCGACCGGATGCCGAGCCACGTCGTCGTCTGGCCGGTGGCGGTGCAGGGCGAGGGCGCCGCCGCGCAGATCGCCGCCGCCGTCGCAGGCTTCGGCACGGGCGGTCCGTTTCCGCGCCCCGACGTGCTGATCGTCGCGCGCGGCGGCGGATCGGCGGAGGATCTGTGGGCCTTCAACGAGGAGGCGGTGGTGCGCGCCGTGGCGGCCTCCGCCATCCCCGTCATCAGCGCGGTGGGGCACGAGACCGACACCAGCCTGTGCGATCTCGCGGCCGACCGGCGCGCGCCCACGCCGACCGCCGCCGCCGAGATGGCGGTGCCCGTCCGCTCCGAACTGACGGCGCAGCTCGCCCAGGCGCGGGGCCGGCTGGCGGCGGGCGCGGAACGACGGTGGGCGCGCTCCGCGGAACGGTTGCGCCTGGTCGCCCGGCTGCTGCCGCCACCCGCGCGCTTGACCGATGCCCACGCCCAGCGACTCGACGAGGCCGGCGAGCGGTTGCGCCGGGCGGGCGCCGAGCGGCTGGCGGCGGGCGACGCCGCGCTCGACCGGGCCGTCGCCGGACTGCGTCCCCGGCTGCTGAGCGCGCTCGCGACGCGGGCGCGCGAGCGGCTGTCGGCGGCGCGTCTCGACCCGCGCGTCCTCGCGCGCGGGCTGGGCGAGGCCGAGGAGCGGCTGGCCGCCACCTGGCGGCTGGCCGGCGCGCTCCACCCCGACGCGCCGCTCGCGCGCGGCTATGCGCGGGTGGAGAGCGCGGCCGGACGCGTGCTGACCACCGCCGGGGCGGCGCGCGCGGCCGCGCGGCTGCGCCTCGTGTTCGCCGATGGTCGCGTGGAGGCGCGTGTCGATCGGGAACGCCTGCCCGCGACGCCGGTGGAGCAGGGCAGCCTGCTCTAGGCACGGCCTCGCATTGAACCGGCCGCTTCCACCCCTTAGACCCGGTCCATGCTCATGTCCGCTCGCGGCCGGCCGGCCCGACTCCAGTATCTGCCCAACGCCACCCGGATGCTGTCGCCCGGCGACCACGTCGTGTGCGCGGTGAGCGGCGCGGCGATCCCGCTGGACGAGCTGCGCTACTGGAGCGTCGAGCGGCAGGAGCCCTACGCCTCCGCCGCGCTGGCGCTCGCCGCGGACGCCGACGCGCGCGCGTGAGGCGGGGTCTCGCCCTATGGACGCTGGCGGTCGGCGGCCTGGGCGCCTGCGCGCCGGAGGCGGCTCCGCCCGCGCCGCCCGCCGCCGCGCCGGTCCGCGTTGTGCCCTCCCCGCCGACCGCGCCCGATCCGCGCGGCGAGACCTTCGAGCTGGAGGGCGACTTCGCGCAGGGCGGGCTCGTGCGCGGGCGGGCGCCCTCCACCGCGCTGGCGGTGACGCTCGAGGGCGAGCCGCTGGCGGTGGCCGACGACGGCCGCTTCGTCTTCGGCCTGGACCGCGACGCCGGGCAGCGGGCGGTGCTCGTCGCGCGGCTGGCGAGCGGGGCGACGGTGACGCGCGCCGTGCCGGTGGCGCCGACCGACTGGTCGACGCAGCGCGTCGACGTGGCGTTCCGCCCGGGCGGGCAGAGCGACGAGGACTATGCCGAGCGCCGGCGGGGCGAGGTCGCGATGATCGCCGCCGCGCGGGGGCGGGAGACCGCCGCCACCGGCTGGCGCGAGCGCTTCGGCTGGCCGGTGGTCGGCCGCGTCTCCGGACGCTTCGGCAATCAGCGCGTCTATCGCGGCGGCGTGCGCGGCTCTCCGCATTCGGGCGTCGACATCGCCGTTCCACGTGGAACACCCGTGCTGGCGCCGGCGTCGGGCGTGGTGGTGCTGGTCTCGCCGGGCGAGTTCGCGCTGGAGGGCAACCTCCTCATCCTCGATCACGGCCACGGCTTGTCGAGCGCGTTCCTGCATCTGGACCGGATCACGGTTGCCGAGGGGCAGGCGGTGGTGGCGGGTCAGCCGATCGCAGGGGTCGGCGCCACCGGCCGCGCCACCGGCCCCCACCTCCACTGGACGCTGCGCTGGAAGGGCCAGCGCCTCGATCCACAGCGGCTCGTGGAGCGGGACGGGGGCTAGCGATCAGTTGGTGCGCCGCATCCGGATCGCCGTCTGACCGTCGACATTGACGAGGTAGGAACCAAGCGTCGCCCTGCGCAGCCGCACGTGTGTGCCAACCGTCGGCGGCCGGGCCAGATCGCGACTGTCGATCTGCTGCCAGACTGCGCCGTCCGGAAGCTGGACGACCAGCTTGCCGAGTGGCGTGTAGTTCACGGCGGAGACCGTCGTCTCGAGGGAGTCGATGGGCTGTCCGTCCGGTCCTGCGAGCACCGGATTGGTCCGCTCCGAACGCCCGAACCGTTCGCGCTGACGGCGCTCGACGTCGGCGCGGTCGACCACCAGCACATCGCCTTGCGCCGCCGCGGCCGCCAACGCCGCGACCTGCGCATCGAAGCACGCGAGCCGCTCCCGGTCGTCGGCGGTGTCGCGGCAGTCAAGCAAGGCCCGATAGGATTGCGGCGGAGCAGACGGCTCCGCCGTGGCTTGTGCCGGGACGGGTGCGGCGACGAACGCCAGCAGGAACAGCCCCGGGGAAGCGTCACGGGTCATGGGCTCGGATCTCCTGGTGAAATTCGACCAACGGCATAGGCCCGGAACGGCCGTGGGTGAAGCGGGAGTCGACGGTGTGACATTCCGGCGACACCACACCGCAAAACAGGCGCGGGGAGGTTGCCCCCCGTTTACAGCAAACAGGGCCTTCGTCACACCGGCCATGTAAGGAACGGTGGGTGCAAGCCGCCGCCGGCTCCGTGGGGAATATGCAAAGGGACGCCAACGTGAAGACACCGAACCACATCGCCCTGCTCAAAGCCTCCGCCGCGCCCGTCGCGATCGGCCTCGCGCTTATCGCCAGCCCGGCCGCCGCCCAGCAGTCGGTGACGACTGCGACGCAGGACGCCGACCAATCGGACAAGACGAATCAGGAGGTCGGCATTCAGGCCGTGCCGGACGCCACCGACGGTCAGCAGAACGCCGTTGGTCCGGCCATTGTCGTCACGGGCTCGCGCATTCCGCGCCGCGATCTTGAATCCGCCGCGCCGATCGCGGTGATTCAGGACGAAGAGTTCAAGCTGTCGGGCACGATCAACGTCGAGAACGTGATCAACACCCTGCCGCAGGTCATTCCCGGCACATCGTCCTTCTCCAACAATCCCGGCGGCGGCTTCGCCACGCTGCAGCTGCGCGGCCTGGGCGACGAGCGCACCCTAGTGCTGGTCAACGGCCGGCGCTACATCTTCTTCGACACCAACCAGCTCGTCGACATCAACACCATCCCCTCCTTCCTGATCGATTCGGTCGACGTGGTGACCGGCGGCGCGTCCGCCGTCTATGGCTCGGACGCCGTCGCCGGCGTCGTGAACTTCCGCCTGCGCCAGGACCTGGTGGGCGTGGAGGCCGGCGGCCAGTATTCGATCACGGAGCGGGGCGACGGCGCGCGCTACAACGCCTACCTGGCGCTCGGCACCGAACTGGGCGACGGGCGCGGCCACGCGACCGTCTTCGCCGAATACTACCGCCGCAAATCCGTCTTCCAGGGCGCGAGAGGATTCTCCGGTTCGGTGCTTGGCGACGACGGCGAGGGCGGGCTGACGCCGGCCGGCTCTTCGACGCTGCCCCAAGGCCGGATCAACGCTGTTGGTACGGGCCTGATCGCCCGTGGTATCGATCTGAACGGCAATGGAGATTTCACCGATCCGGGTGACACGCCGGCCCAGTTCCTGCCGCTGGCACAGGGCAACGTGTTCGACGACGCCGTGTTCGACGTCCCCGGGGTTCCGCGCCCTCGCGCCGGCGACCTCTACAATTTCGGCCCCGCCAACTACCTGCAGGTGGCACAGGAGCGCTATCTGCTCGGCGGCTATGGCGAGTACGAGCTGTCCGATGCCGGTCACAAGGCCTATGCGGAGGTGACCTTCGTCAACAACCGCGTGCCCAACGAACTCGCGGCCACGCCGGTCACCGGAACGTTCAACGTGAACATCGCGACGGTGGCGCCGTTCCTGTCGCCCGGAGCCGTGGCGGCCCTGCAGCAGATCGATGCCAACGAGGCGGCGATCAACGCGGCGCGAGCGGCGACGGACGCGGCCAACGCGGGCACGCCAGGCTACGTTCCGCTCGGCCCACTTTACAGCGGCGCCAACGCGCCGGCGAACGGCGCGGGAGTGATCAGCACCTCCATCCAGCGCCGCGTGGTCGAGACGGGGTCCCGCAACTCGCTCGATGAGCGCAACGCCTTCCGTCTTCTGGTCGGGGTGACCGGACCGGTGTTCGGCAACTTCAACTACGACGCCTATTATAGCTATGCGCGGACCCGCAACGCCAACATCCAGTCGGGCAACATCAGTCGCTCGGCGTTCCAGGCGGGTCTGGATGGCACCGGCACCCCGATCAACATCTTCGGGCCGGGCACTCTGACTCCCGCCCAGGTCGATTCGATCTCCATCCTGGCCCAGAATGGCGACATCTCCACATTGCAGGTCGCCAGCGCGTCGGTGAGTGGTGGCTTGTTCAACTTCGGCTATGGCGCGGACGATGTCGGCATCGCGATCGGCGGAGAGTACCGCAAGACATCGTCCGAGTTCATCCCGGACACCGCCTTGTCGTCGGGTGACGTGATTGGCTTCAACGGGTCCGCGCCGACCGCCGGCTCCTACAATGTGAAGGAGGTGTTCGGCGAGCTTCGTGTGCCGATCGCATCGGGCAAGCCGGGACTGGAGCTGCTCGAAGCCAATGGCGCCGTCCGCTACTCCGACTATTCGCTGGACGCCGTGGGCGGGGTCACCACCTACGCCGGGGGCCTGCAATACGCCCCGATCCGCGACATCACCTTCCGCGGCCAGTATCAGCGCGCGATCCGGGCTCCCAACGTTCAGGAGCTGTTCGGGGGTCTGGCGCAGAACTTTCCGGGCGCCGTCGACCCGTGCGCGGTGGAGGCCAATGCCGCCAACCCCACCATCGCCGCGCTTTGCGTCGCCACAGGTGTGGCACCGGATCAGGTCGGCGTTCCCGGGTTGCAGCTAAACACCCAGATTCAGGACGTAGAGGGTGGATTCGCAGGGCTGCAGGAGGAGCGGTCCGAAAGCTACACCGGCGGTGTGGTGGTGCGGCCACGCTTCCTGCCGGGCTTCGCGCTGACGGCCGACTATTTCAACATCAAGGTCGATGGCTACATCACCGCACTGGGCGGCGGCCTGAACAACGTCCTGAACCTCTGCTACAACGTGTTCCAGGACGTGAATTCGATCTACTGCCAGGCCATCGCTGCGGGCCGCAACCGTGCGGCTGGCGGCGTTCTCGACGACACCAACCCGCCGCGTATCCTGAACGCGAATTCGGGCAAGGTGGAGACGGACGGCATCGATCTGGCCGCCAGCTACAACACGCGCATTCCGTTTTCCCTGCTGACAGACACCGGCGAGCAGAAGTTGAACCTGTTCTTCCAGGGAACCTGGACGCACAAGTTCGACTTCACACCGGTGGAGGATACTCCCGACATCGTGAACGAATGCGCCGGAACCTTCGGTTTGATCTGTCCGAACGGAAATCCGCGTCCGAAATACAAGTGGACCAGCCGCGCCTCCTTCATCGACGGGCCGCTGACCAGCAGCGTCCGCTGGCGGCACCTGTCGCACGTCCGGGACGACGACCCCACGACCGACTACAGCGTCGAGCGCCTGCGTGCCTACAATCTGATCGACCTGTCCTTCTCGGCCGATTTGGCGGACCAGTTCACGCTGGCGATCGGCGTGAACAACCTGTTCGACAAGAAGCCGCAGCTGATCGGCGACAACCAGGAGCAGGCGAACACCTATCCGTCGACGTACGACGTGCTGGGCCGCGACTTCTTCGTGTCGGCGGCCTTGCGCTTCTGACGCTCCGACTGTCGATTGTTGAAGCGGCGGGTTCTTATGGGATCCGCCGCTTTTGGTGATGACGGCGGCACGGTTGCGCTCCTGCGCGAGCGCCTGTTCGCCCAGCACGATGGTGTAAGAAAGGGCGGCTGGAGGCCCATGGGGCCGCCCAGAGTTCCGTTCTCCGGTTCAGAGCCTGCGGGCTACAATCCAGTGGGCGAAGAGTGCTCGTCTGCCTGCGTTTCGAAAGTCCATCGCCGCCGCGCTGGCGGGCAGACACTCGCCATCGTCGTCCCGCCGCCGCGAAAAGACACACCAGGCGACGCGATGGTCGCTCACGCTCTGGGTGTCACGTCGAAGGCGACGGTCAGTCGCTCTCCGGACCGGAACGGCACGGTGCCGTGATACAGCGTGGACGGGAACAGGGCCAGCCGTCCGACTTGAGGTTCGATGACCCCAGTGGGCGGCAGATCGAGGCGGAGTTGGCGGGGGCTGGCCCCCAACGTCAACCAACCCGCCTGCGGCTGCTCGTCCGCACCCAGCTCCGGCACGCGCAGATAGGCGGCGGAACTCACCACTCCGTGTGGATGGATATGATGGATGTGATAGCCGGTGCCGGTCAGCCGAACCGACCAGGAGCCGGAGATCGCCCAGTCGGCCTCGCGATGGCGCAGCAGGGGATGACGCGGATCCGCCTTCGGAAGGGCGGCCCGATACCGCTCGACCGCGTCCCGCAAGCGGTCCGCCAGCATCCGGAGGACCGGCTCCGTGCGGGCGAAGAGTCGCCCCCGGGTCTGTGTTCCGCCTCGCATGGATTGGCCGAGCGGCTGCGCACGGGATGCGGCGTGCAGCTGGCGCAGCAGGGCAATGGACTTGGACAATTCCTCGTCCGTCAGCTTCAGGTCCTGGGTCGCCACCAGCCCGGCCTGGCCGTGGAGCCAATCCTCCCGCTCGTCGCCCAGCATGCGCCAGGCGAGCGACAGCAGCGCCCAGTGCGACACCGTCGCGGTGTCCGCCTCCACCAGCGGTTCGAGCGCCGCCGCCGCGGCGGCCGGATCGCGCTCCCGCAGGGCCAGATAGGCGAGCGGTTCGGCGGCGATGTCCGCCGCCGTGCGCGCGAGTTGGGCGAGAACCCGGTGCGCGCGATCGAGATCGTCCGTCATCATGGCGGCAAAGGCTTCGCTCTGCTGAATCGGGACCAGATCGCGCATCCCGGCCGCCAGCCCGTCGATCAAGGCCAGCGCATCACCCTCCCGCTCCGCCTGCACCAGGACCGTCGCGTGCTCGATTGCCAGCGCGGCATCGTCCGGTCGCCTTTGTCGCCCGTCGCAAAGAGTAGTGTCCGCAGGCTCGCCGCGCCGCGACGCCAGCTTGACGTACGTGCGATGGCCCTCCAGCCAGTCGGGCTCCAGTCGCAGCCGCGCGCGCAGCCGGTCGAGCGCGGTCGAGCCAAGGTCGGCTTGAACCGCGCCCAGCAGAAGATCCCGGTCGTCCGGCATGCGCGCCAGGGCCAGCTCGTGTCGCGCGAGCGCGTCCGCCTCTCCGCGTTCCAGAGCGATGCGGGCGCGACCTGCCAGCGCGGAGGCGAGCTGCGGCGCCAGCCTCAGCGCCTCGTCAAAGGCGTGCGCGGCCTCGTCCAGTGACTCAACGCTCCGCAGCGCGGCGCCCAGCACCGACCAGTTGACCGCCTGTTCGGGTCCGGCACGGACGGCGGTGCGGGCCGCCGCGACCGCCTCGGGCCAGCGTTCGAGAGAGGCGAGCGCCAGGCTGAGATTGCGCCAGCCATCCGTGAAGGAGGGTCTCAACCGGACCGCCGCGGTGTACGCTTCGACCGCGTCTCCGTCGCGACCGGCGTCGGTCAAGGCGTTTCCGAGATTGTTGCGGATGTCGGGATCGGTAGGAGCCAGCCGCGCCGCGTGCTCCAGGTCGGCGACCGCACAGTCCAGCGATCCCAGTCGGCGATGGACCAGACCGGACAGGTGGAGGACAGCCGGATGGGGTGGGATCAGTCCCGCCAGCCGGTCCAACCGGCGACGCGCGTCCCCCCACCGGCCTGCACCATACGCCGTCTCCGCAGCGGAGAAGAGCCGGTTGGGATCGTCGGCGCTCACCTTGGTGGATTTGCCCGGCGGCGGGCGGGCTGTCCAGCCGGTCCTTTCAGCGATCCCTCAACCAGCCGGTGGTCGTACAGCGCGCCCAGGGAGCGCAGGGTGCCACCGCGCGCTATGTGGCGAAGCGGCAAGGCGAACAGGTTGAGCGGGTTGAACCGGGCGTGCAGCCCGCTTCCACATTGTCGCGCTCGTCCAGGAACAGGAGCTGCCCGTCCCAGTCGGGCCGCCATTCCACGGCGCATATCGAGAGCCACATAGGCGATCTGCCGCCCCTCGCGATCGGCGTCGCTGTCGTCATGGGTCGACGGGAAGCGGCCCGGCCCGAACGGCGTCGCCTGGGCATCCGCCTTGATGAGGTTGGTGCGACCTGTGGCAGCACGCGCCCAGGCGAGGAACGTCCCACCGCCTCCCGCCTTGCCACGCCAAGCCCCACGGCGTCTTGGTGGCGAGCACGTCGTGGAGGACATTGGCGGAGGCGGAGGTCAGCACATCGAAATTTGAATCCGTCCGTTGGCGGCAAAGCGCTGTGCCAACGCTGAGTGGTCGAGAGTGGTGTCGCAGTTTGAAAAAGTTTCGGGCAAGAGTGCGGTGCGACCTGAAGCGGACATCGCAGCCCTCTCCCCTTCAGGGGAGAGGAGGGAGCCGGGAAGCGGCGGAAGGAGAGGGGAACGCCAAAGCCGGGAGAGACCCGACCAACCCTCTCCCAACCCTCTCCCCTGAAGGGGAGAGGGCTTTATACGGCGACCGCACATCTCCACAGCGGACCCTGCGCGGAGGAGTTCAAACTGAGGCACTACCTGGTCGAGATCGGGGTTGACTTGGAAGAGCGGAAGTGGGTCCATCGACCTTGTTCTACCGACAAGGAAACCGTGTGCAACATGCCCCCACCTTGATGGACGACTTGGACGTGCCCCGCTTGGCGGCCGAGTACGCTCGCACGGGTCGGGTGCGGGTCACGTCATTCCTGCGCTCGGGCCACGCCGAGGCGTTGCACGCGGCTCTGAAGGGGCGTGGAGACTGGACGCAGGTGGTGTCCGGACGGAGCGGGGCGGTGGAGTTGCCGAGAGCCGTGCGCGCGACCCTGCCGATCGAGCGGCTGTCGGCGCTCGACGCGGCGGTGCGGGCGGAGGCGCGCTACGGCTTCCAGTACCGCTACGAGACCATACGCGTGCCCGATGGGGCGGCGGAGCGTGCGAGGTCCGCCGATCCGCTGACGGCGTTCGCCCGCTCTCTGTCGAGCGAGCCGGTGCTGGGGATCTTGCGCCAGATAACGGGCGCGTGCGACGTGAGCTTCGCCGACGCGCAGGCCACCGCCTATGGACCGGGCGACTTCCTGACCGCGCACGACGATGGTGTGCCGGGCAAGGCGCGCCGCGCTGCTTACGTGTTCTCCCTGTGCCCCGATTGGCGGCCAGAATGGGGCGGGCTTCTGCTGTTCCACGAGTCCGACGGCCGGCTAGAGGGCTGGTCGCCGGGGATGAACGCGCTTACCCTGTTCCGCGTGCCCGGCCCTCATTCGGTCAGCGAAGTCGTGGCGCAGGTCCCCGTGCGTCGTTATTCGGTAACGGGTTGGCTGAGGGCGGTTTGAGGGATCGGTTGAACCTTGCCTCACACGATCGACATGGCCGCGGGCCGGGTCGGCTGCGTCCGTGTGTCGGAGCCGAAGATACGCGCCGCGCCCTTTTTAAATGGTCCTGAAGCTGGCTGGCCGGAGCCGTCCCGCCGGATCGGCTTCGACGATCTGTCGGCCGGTCCGGCTTCGCCCCTGCCCAATATCGCGCATGTCGCCTTGTGCGTGGGATTAGGCCACCACCAGCCCCAGCTCCCCTCGCCCTCATCCACCCGCACGGTCGACCCATCCAGCACCTCGCCCGCCAGCAACCTGTCCGCCAAGGAATCTGGCAGGTGGCGCTGGACGGCGCGCTTGAGCGGCCGCGCACCGTAGACCGGGTCGTAGCCGACGCGGCCGAGCCAATCCCTCGCCCCGTCCGTCAGCTCCAGCGCGATCTTGCGGTCCCTGAGCAGCTCGCCGACGCGCGCCACCTGGATCGCCACGATCGGCGCCATGTCGGCTCAGTGCGGCGAGAACCGCAGGGGTAAATAAGCCGCAGTAGATAGCTGCAGATGTTGCAAAGAAGTTACACCATGCTCTGAAATGGCGCGCGCTTTGTTTCCTGTCTTTACCAATCACCTGACTGAGGGCATCCTTCGGTCAGTAAGAAAGAAATTTTCCGAAGCGACTTAGGCAATTCGAATTTCAAAATGGGGATCAAGCTTTGAACACTATCCGTTCTGTAACGGTTCTTAAGTCTAGCGTCGCCACCGTGGCGCTCGGCTTGGCTCTTATGGCTGCGCCGGCGCACGCGCAGGATGCGACGCCCACCAACGTGGGCGATGTCGACTGCTCGGTGACTCCGAACGATCCGAACTGCGCGGGTCCCGACACCCCCGCGGCTGGAGAGGGGATCGTCATCACCGGCTCCATCCTGGGACGGACGGACACGGAAACGCCATCGCCGGTGACCACGATCACCACGGAAAACCTCGACCAGCGCGGCATCAGCACCGTGCAGGAAGGTCTGCAGTCGCTCGCGTCCAACAACGGCCCGGCGCTGACCAACAGCTTCACCGCCAACGGCGCCTTCGCGGGCGGCGCGTCGGCCGTGTCTCTGCGGGGCCTGTCCACCAGCTCCACATTGGTCCTGTTCGACGGCCTGCGCGCCGCCTACTTTCCGCTGGCCGATGACGGCACGCGCAACTTCGTCGATCTCAACACGATTCCGGATGACATCGTCGATCGGATCGAGGTGCTGCGCGACGGCGCATCCTCCGCCTATGGCGCCGACGCGATCGCGGGCGTGGTCAACGTGATCACCAAGCGCCAGTTCACCGGCTTCGGCGGTCGCGCGGAGGGCGGCATCTCCGAGCGTGGCGACGCGTCCCAATATCGGCTCAGCCTGACCGCAGGTCATGGCGACATCAGCGCCGACGGCTTCAACGTCTATGCCAGCGGCTTCTACTATCGCAGCGAGGCACTGAAGAATTCGCAGCGCCCCTATCCCTTCAACTCGGACGATCTTCGTGGACTGAGCGGGCCTGATGGCACGCGAGGACCCAATGACACCTTAAACGGCATCGAAAGCGATGGGACGTTCGCCAGCATCTCGACCGCCACCAATTTCCTGGTGCGCCCCTACGATCCCACGAATACGACGGCCCAGGGCCGCTATCAAAATTTGTCGGCGTGTACGAACGGCACCTTCACCACTCTGACGGACGCACAATTCGCGGCTGTTGCAAACGCGCCCCGTCAGGTTTGCAACGTGGACTATACGCAGCAGTACGGCGTGATCACGCCGCAGATCGAGCGGTTCGGCGGTTCGGCGCGTGCGACCTTCACCTTCGGCGGCGACTCCGAAGCGTTCGCAGAGGTCAATTTCCAGCAGAGTTCGTCCCGGTACACCGGCAATCCGGCCACCATCTATGGCACGGCCAATGCCGGCATCTTGTTTCCGCAATTCTCGACCTCCGGCACGGGCGGCACACGCGCCGCAGGCTCCTTCCCGTTGACCTTGCCAGTCTATGTCTGCGCTCAGGGCGTCGGCAGCGCCAACGGCCTGAACACGGGCTGCAACGCGACCAACGGTCGCCTGAACCCCAACAACCCGTTCGCGGCGCAGGGCCAGCTGGCCCGCCTGATCGGCCGTGACCTTGGCAATCCAGTCGTGAACGAGACCCGCAATCGTGTCTATCGCGGTATGATCGGGGTTCGTGGCAGCATCACACCCAATATCACCTACGATATCGGTGCTGTTGCCATGCACACGGACTTTGAGCGTCGCCGCCAGGGCTACGTCTACATCGCCAACTTGCTGACCGCAGTGGCGCAAGGCACCTTCAACTTCGTCAATCCCGAACTGAACACCCAGGCTCAGCGTGATTTTCTGATGCCGGACAGCAACGTGGGTGCCACGTCCGACCTGTACCAGTTGCAGGCGGTGGTGAGCGGCACCTTGGCTGAGTTGAGTGGCGGCCCGCTGCAGTTGGGCGTGGGTGGCACCATCTATTACGAGGCGGTCGACGCGCCCAGCGGCAACCCGGACAATTTCGGGCCGACGCAACGCTACTTCACCCTGAACGCCTTCGGCACCAAGGGCGACCGGACGGTCAAGGCGGTGTTCGCCGAGCTGAACGCGCCGGTCCTGGACATCTTCGAGGTGAACCTGAGCGGCCGCTACGACAGCTACTCTTCGGGCCAGGATTACTTTTCGCCCAAGGTCGGCGCGAAGTTCACCCCGGTGCGACAGCTGGCGATCCGCGGCACCTACTCTCGCGGTTTCCGGATCCCGTCGTTCGGTGAGGCGAACGCGCTGCCGACGACTGGCTTCGTCACGAACAACGCCTCCATATTCAACGACGGTTTCCTGCAGCAATATGGCTGCACGGTGGCGACGTTCAGCACCTGTCCGGCCTACATCCGATCCGGGTCCTATGGGCAGACGACCCTTGCCAGTCCGAACTTGGACCCGGAGAAGTCGCGGTCGTTCACCGGCGGTGTCATCTTCGAACCGATCCGTAACTTGTCGTTCACGGTCGATTATTACAACATCAAGAAGACAGGTGCGATCACGCAGCCGAGCAACTCCCCGGCGCTGCAGGCCTACTACACGGGCCAGCCGATTCCGGCCGGTTTTACCGTGACGCCCGACGCGCCTGACGTGAACAATCCGACCGCAACGCCGCGTGTTGCGTTCGTGGCGTCGCAGCTGATCAACGCGAACACGGTCAAGACGTCGGGGATCGACGGCGGCATCAGTTTCCGACGGGAGTTCGGTGACTTCAGCTTCGGCAGTTTCCTGGATGCGAGCTACATTCTCAAGTTGGAAACCGTTTTCCCCGACGGCACGCGCGAACGGTATGACGGTACGCTGGGCAACTTCAACCTAACCGCAGGCTCGGGCACGCCCAAGTTCCGCGGCACCTGGCTGAACAGCATCGAATTCGGTGGTTTCCAGCTGAACGGGACCGTCAACTACTTCGACGGATATGACCTGTCGGCGCAGGATCAGGGAGACGATTACAAGGACGGCGGCTTGAACCCCGGCTATTCGCCGACCGGTGATCGGGTGCCCCGTTATATCACCGTCGACCTGGGTATCCGGGTAAAGGCGAACGACCGCTTCACCTTCACCGCCAACGTGCTCAACCTGCTCGACGACCTGCCGCCGATCGACGTGGTCACTTATGGTGCCCATCTCTACAATCCGGTGCAGGGCGGCACGGGCATTCTGGGCCGCTATTTCAAGGCGGGTGTGCGCGTCGGGTTCTGAACCGACGGACGATCCAGACATTCAGGGGGCGCCCGGCAATGGGCGCCCCTTTTCGTGCCGGCTGTCGTCTCCGGCCGATGCGGGGGTGTCACCCCACAGTCAGCCCCAGCTCCCCCTCGCCCTCGTCCACCCGCACCGTGCTGCCGTCCGGCACCTCGCCCGCCAGCAGGCGGTCGGCCAGCGGGTCCTGGAGGTGGCGCTGGACGGCGCGCTTCAGCGGCCGCGCGCCGTAGACCGGGTCGTAGCCGACGCGGCCGAGCCAATCCCTCGCTCCATCCGTTAGCTCCAGCGCGATCTTGCGGTCCCTGAGCAGGTCGCCGACGCGCGCCACCTGGATCGCCACGATGGGGGCCATGTCGGCCTGTGACAGGCGGTGGAACAGGATAATCTCGTCCAGCCGGTTCAGGAATTCCGGCCGGAAGTGGGCGCGGACGACCTCCATCACCTGCGGCTCCGCCTTCTCCACCGGCTCCTCGTCGCCCAGCGCGGCCAGATATTGCGAGCCGAGATTCGAGGTCAGGATGATGATGGTGTTGGTGAAGTCGACCGTGCGGCCCTGCCCGTCGGTCAACCGGCCGTCGTCGAGCACCTGGAGCAGCACGTTGAAGACGTCGCCATGCGCCTTCTCGACCTCGTCGAACAGGATCACCTGGTAGGAGCGGCGGCGCACCGCCTCGGTCAGCACGCCCCCTTCGTCATAGCCGACATAGCCCGGCGGCGCGCCGATCAGGCGGCTGACCGAGTGCTTTTCCATGAACTCGCTCATGTCGATGCGCACCATCGCCTGGTCGTCGTCGAACAGGAACTGGGCGAGGCTGCGCGCCAGCTCGGTCTTGCCCACGCCGGTCGGGCCGAGGAACAGGAACGATCCGAGCGGGCGGTTGGGGTCCTGCAACCCCGCGCGCGTGCGACGGATGGCGCGCGAGACGGCGGCGACGGCGGTCTTTTGCCCGATCACCCGTTCGCCGATGCGCTCCTCCATGGCGAGCAGCTTCTCGCGCTCGCCGGCCAGCATCCGCTCCACCGGGATGCCGGTCCAGCGCGCGACGACGCCCGCGATGTCCTCCGCCGTCACCTCTTCACGCAGCATCGCGCCGTCGGTGGCCGCCTCCGCGTCGGACAGTTTGCGGGTGAGGTCCGGAATGGTGCCGTAGGACAGCTCGCCCGCGCGCGCGAGGTCGCCCTCGCGCTGGGCGCGCTCCAGTTCGCCGCGGGCCGCGTCCAGCTCTTCCTTGAGCTTGGCCGACGCGGCGATCTTGTCCTTCTCCCCCTGCCAGCGGGTGGTGAGCGCGTCGGACTCCTCCTCCAGATTGGCGAGTTCCTCCTCCAAGGCGGTCAGGCGGTCGCGGCTGGCGGCGTCGGTCTCCCTGGCCAGCGCCTCGCGCTCGATCTTGAGCTGGATGATGCGCCGGTCGAGCGCCTCGATCTCCTCGGGCTTGGACTCGACCTCCATGCGGATGCGGCTGGCGGCCTCGTCCATCAGGTCGATCGCCTTGTCGGGCAGGAAGCGGTCGGCGATGTAGCGGTTCGACAGCGTGGCGGCCGACACAAGCGCGCCGTCGGTGATGCGCACGCCGTGGTGCAGCTCGTACTTCTCCTTCAGCCCGCGCAGGATGGAGATGGTGTCCTCGACCGTCGGCTCGCCCACGAACACGGGCTGGAAGCGGCGCTGGAGGGCCGCGTCCTTTTCCACATGCTTGCGGTACTCGTCGAGCGTGGTCGCGCCGATGCAGTGGAGTTCGCCGCGCGCCAGCGCGGGTTTCAGCAGGTTTGAGGCGTCCATCGCCCCCTCGCTCTTCCCCGCGCCGATCAGCGTGTGCATCTCGTCGATGAACAGCACGATCTCGCCCTCGGCCTGGCGCACCTCGTCGAGCACGCCCTTCAGCCGCTCCTCGAACTCGCCCCGGTATTTGGCGCCTGCGATCAGCGAGCCCAGGTCGAGCGCCATCAGCCGGCGGTCCTTGAGCGTGTCGGGCACGTCGCCGTTGACGATGCGCAGCGCCAGCCCCTCGGCGATCGCGGTCTTGCCGACGCCGGGCTCGCCGATCAGCACGGGGTTGTTCTTGGTCCGGCGCGCCAGGATCTGGACGGTGCGGCGGATCTCCTCGTCGCGGCCGATCACCGGGTCCAGCTTGCCGTCGCGCGCCGCCTGCGTCAGATCGCGGGCGAACTTCTTGAGCGCGTCATAGCGATCCTCGGCCGACGCCGTGTCGGCGGTGCGCCCGCCGCGCAGCTCGTTGATCGTGCCGTTCAGCGCCTGGACGGTGACGCCGCCGTCGGCCAGCGCCCTGGCCGCACCCGTGCCGCTCGCCATGACGAGGGCCAGGAGCAGCCGCTCGACCGTCACGAAGCTGTCGCCCGCCTTTTGGGCGATCTGCTCGGCCTGGTCGAGCACCCGCACGGCATCGTTGTCGAGGCCCGGCGTGGACTGCGCGCCCGAACCCGTCACGGCGGGTTGCTTCGCGAGCGCGGCGTCGTTCGCCTGCCGAACACGCTCGGCCGAGCCGCCGGCGCGCGCGATCAGACCCGACGCCATGCCCTCCTCGTCGTCCAGCAGCGCCTTCAGCAGATGCCCGGGCGTGATCCGCTGATGGTTCTCGCGGATGGCGACGGTCTGCGCGGCCTGCAGGAAGCCCTTGGCGCGGTCGGTGAACTGGTCGAGATTCATGGACGTCCCCTCATGATGCCTGTCTCAGGTAGTGTTGCCGATATGCAACACAAGAGGCTCACAGACTTTCCAGTGCTTTCAGAACCTGATGCCAGTGGCGTCGGTCCCGCGGGGTCAGCGCGGTGTCGTCGGCCCGCTGGCGCAGCAGGGCGCGCGCCTTGTCGAGCCCGTGGTCCGCCAGCAAGATGCGCGCCTCGCGCAGGTGACGTTCCCAGCGCTCCCGCCCGTGGCGGGTCCAATGTCGCAACCAGTCCATCGTTCCTGCTCCGCGGTGGAATCGCCTCTTAACTCTCGCGGGAGCGGAGTCGCTTGATCTTGGCGACGGACCGCTCCAAACCTGCGGCGAACAAGGGCAATCGGGACGATGACCATGGCGCGCGCAACACTCACCTTCGCGGCGGTGTCGCTGCTGGCGCTGTCCGCCTGTGCGACGGCGCCTCGCATGGCGGCGGCCACGCCGGGCCAGACGCCCGCCCGGACCAGCGCGCTCGACACCCTCGTCGACGAGATCAGGATCCCGTACGATAGGTTCGTGCTGGACAACGGCCTGACCGTGCTCGTCCACACCGACCGCAAGGCGCCGGTCGTCGCCACCTCCATCTGGTACGCGGTCGGATCGAAGAACGAACCCAAGGGCAAGACCGGATTCGCCCATCTGTTCGAGCACCTGATGTTCAACGGGTCGGAGAACGCGCCCGACGACTTCTTCAAATACACCGCCGAGATCGGGGCCACCGACCAGAACGGCTCGACCTATTTCGATCGCACCAACTATTTCCAGACCGTGCCCAAGCCGGCGCTCGAACGGATGCTGTTCCTGGAGGCGGACCGGATGGGACGTCTGCTGGGCGCGGTCACGCAGGAGAAGCTGGATAATCAGCGCGGTGTCGTGCAGAACGAAAAGCGCCAGGGCGACAATCAGCCCTACGGCCTGGTGCAGTATGAGCAGCTGCGGCTGCTGTTCCCCGACCCGTCCAACCCCTACTCGCACTCGCCGATCGGCTCGATGGACGATCTCAATTCGGCGAGTCTCGCCGACGTGAAGAGCTGGTTCCGCAACCACTACGGCCCCAACAACGCCGTGCTCGTGCTCGCCGGCGACATCGACGCGGCCGAGGCGCGGCCGCTCGTCGAGAGGTATTTCGGCTCCTTCCCGCGCGGGCCGAAGGTGGAGCCGGTCGAGGCACCCATTCCGACCCTGGCAGCTCCCGTCGCCTCCGAGCTGAAGGACAAGGTGGCGACCACGCGCATCTACCGGATGTGGTCGGTGCCCGGCCTGCTCAGCCCCGACCTGGTGCCGCTGAAGGTCGGCGCGTCGGTGCTGGGCGGGCTCGCATCCTCCCGGCTGGACGACATCCTGGTGCGTCGGGAGAAGCTGGCGGTGAGCGTCTCCGCCGGCGTCGAGGATTTCCAGCAGTTGGGTGGTTTCGAGGTCACGATGGACGTGACGCCCGGCGTCGATCCGGATCGGGCGGCCGCCCGGCTGGACCAGATCATCGCCGATTATCTGCGCACGGGTCCCACCGCGGACGAGGTGCGCCGCGTCGCCTTCTCCTCCGCCGCCTCCACCATCAGCGGCTTGGAGCAGGTGGGCGGGTTCAACGGCAAGGCGGTGACCTTGGCCGAGGGGCAGCTCTACGCCAACGACCCCGACCTCTACGCCAAGCAGCTGCGCCAGTTGGCGCGGGTGACGCCGGCCCAGGTCAAGGAGGTGATGGACCGCTGGCTGACGCGGCCCGTCGCCAAGCTGCGCGTGGTGCCCGGCGAGCGGCCGGCGGACGCGGCCGCCATCGGCGGTGGAACGGCCGGCACGGCGGGTGGCCCGGCCACCTACGTTCCGTCCTCACCCGAGGGCATCGCGGCCGAGCTGGTGCCGGCGAGCGGTCGGCCAAGCGGTGGGGCGCTGACCCAGCAACTGCCGCTGCCGCCGGTGGGCCAGGTCGGCGATGTCGACTTCCCGACCGTCCAGACGGCCAAGCTCTCCAACGGCATCGAGGTGCGGCTGGCCGAGCGCCACACGGTGCCCGTGGTGCGCGTGGCGGTGGTGTTCGACGCGGGCGCGGCGGCCGACCCGAAGGACAAGCTGGGCCTGCAATCGCTCACCATGTCCATGCTGGACGAAGGGGCCGGCAGCCTGGACTCGCAGCAACTGGCCGAGGCCGAGGAGCGGCTGGGGGCGAGCCTGAACACCGGAGGCGGTCTGGATTCGAGCCAGGTGAGCCTGCGCGCGCTCACCACCAACCTCGCGCCGTCGCTCGACCTGATGGCGAGCGTCATCCGCCAACCGACCTTCGACCCGGCGGAACTGGAGCGGGTCCGCACGCAGCAGCTCAGCCGGATCGATTCGGAGATGACACAGCCGGTGGCGCTGGCCCAGCGCCAGCTCGGCCCGATGCTCTATGGACCCCAGCACCCCTACGGCATTCCGCTGACCGGATCGGGTGAGAAGGCGACCGTCGCCGCTCTCTCCCGCGCCGACCTGGAGATGTTCCGCGACCATTGGCTCCGGCCGGAGACGGCGCGCGTCTTCGTGGTGGGCGACACCACCATGGCGCAGATGCTGCCGCTGTTGGAGGCGCGGTTCGGCAACTGGGCCGGCAGCGGCGCGGCGGGGTCCAAGAACTACGACGCGCCCGTGCCGGCGCGCCAGGGCCGCATCATCGCCATCGATCGGCCGGGCTCGCCCCAGTCGCTGATCCTGGCGGGGCAGGTGCTGCCGCTGAAGGGCTCCGACGACCTCGTGCCGCTGCAGGCCGCCAACCAGGTGCTGGGCGGCGACTTCCTGGCGCGCGTCAACACGGACCTGCGCGAGACGAAGGGCTGGAGCTACGGTGCCTACACCTTCCTCCAGCCGGCCAAGGACAACTTTCCGATGCTGGTCTATGCGCCCGTGCAGACCGATCAGACCGGGCCGTCCATCTCCGCGCTGATCGGGCAGGTGCAGGGCTTTTCGGGAACGAACGGCGTGCAGCCGCCGGAGCTGGCGCGTGTGGTCACCGGCAACATCCGCGAGCTGCCGGGCTCCTACGAGCAGTCGACCGCCGTGCTGGCCCAGATGATCTCCGACGCGCAGTTCGGGCGGCCGACCGACTATGCCGACAGTCTGGCGAGCCGCTACCGCTCGCTGACGGCGCAGCAGCTGGATGCCGCCATGCGCGGGGCCGCCGATCCGCGCGGGTTCGCCTGGCTGGTGGTGGGCGACGTGGCGAAGATCCGGGGCCAGCTCGACAAGATCGGGTTGCCCGTCACCTACGCCCCGGCGGCGGGTGACACGGGGAGCGGCGCTCGCTAAGCCTCTGGCCTCAATCCAAGGAGACCCCACATCATGGCGAATGTCGACGGCACCTACGAGTGCATCACCAAGTCTCCCATGGGCGACCAGAAGTCCACGCTGACGGTGAAGACCGACGGCGACACGTGGACCGGCACCAACGCCGGCGCCATGGGCTCGCTGGACGTCAAGAACGGCAAGGTCGACGGCAACGAGCTGACCTGGGACATGGACATGGTGGTGCCCATGCCGATGACGCTCAATTGCAAGGCGACCGTGGACGGCGACACGCTCGACGGCACCATCAAGGCCGGCGCGTTCGGCGAGATGGCGATGACGGGCACCAAAATGGGGTGAGGCTTCGGCCAAGGCAAACGTGCGTTCGTCCCGATAGCGGGAGGAAAGGCAGTGGGAGCGCGTGTCCTCCGGCGTCCGACAGCCAACGGCTACCCTCCCAGCCTGAACCGTCGTCGACGCGCGACGGACGAGCCGATCCCCTCCGCTTCCCGGTATTTCGCGACCGTCCTCCGGGCGAGATCGAAGCCTTGCTCCTTGAGCGCGGTCATCAGCGCGTCGTCGGACAGCACGCCGTCCGCCGTTTCCGCCGCCACCAGCCGAACGATCGCCGCCTTGACCGCCGTCGCCGACGCCTCCTCACCGTCGCCCGCCGCCACGCCGCTGGTGAAGAACCACTTGAGCTCGAACGTGCCGCGCGGGCAGGACAGGTGCTTGCCCCTGGTCACCCGGCTGACGGTGGTCTCGTGCACGCCGACCTTGTCCGCCACCGCCGCCAGCGTCAGCGGGCGCAGCGCGGACACGCCGTGGCGGAAGAAGCCGGCCTGCTGCTCCACCAGTTCGGCCGCGACCTTCAGGATGGTGCGCCGCCGCTGGTCCAGCGTGCGGACCAGCCAGCGGGCGTCCGCCAGCCGCTCGTCCAGCCAGGCGCGGTCCGCCTTGGCGATGCCGTGGCACACCTCGACGTAATAGGCGCGGTTGACGACGGCGCGGGGCAGGGTGGCGGCGTTCAGCTCGACGGCCCAGCCGGCCGCGGTGGGCGTGACGAACAGGTCCGGCTGGATCGCCACCACCGGCTCGCCCCCGAAGCGCAGGCCCGGCTTGGGGTCGTAGGCGCGCAGCTCCGCGATCATGTCGGCCAGGTCCTCGTCGTCGACCTCGCACAAGCGCCTGAGCTGCGGCAGGGCTCCGCGCGCGACCAGCGGCAGGTTGGCGATCAGCCGCGCCATGCACGGGTCGTAGCGGTCCGCCTCGCGCGCCTGGATCGCCAGGCACTCGGCGAGATCGCGCGCGCCCACCCCGGTGGGCTCGAAGCCCTGCACCACCGCGAGCACCCGCTCGACCTTCCCGGGCGACGCCCCCAGCCGCTCGCCCACCTCCGGCGCGGTGGCGGTCAGGTAGCCCGCCAAGTCGATGTGGGCGATCAGGTCGGCCGCGATGGCGAGCGCCGGTCCCGACAGCGCCCGCCCCGCCTGGGCGAGCAGGTGCTCGGCGAGTGTCGGGCCGTCGCCGGCCAGCCGGTCGAAGTCGAACGCCTCGCCCGAGCCGCCGTCGGCCCCTCCGGTGTCGAGTCGCGGCCCCGCCGGCCGGTCGCCCTCCTCGCCGGCCCCCGCCTCCTGCGCGGCGTCCAGGTCGAGCGGCGAATCCGGTTCGGCGTCCGGCGTCTCCACGCTGTCCCCGCCGCGCCCGTCGTCGAGCAGCGGATTGGCGGCGACCGCGTCCGCCACCACCGCCTCCAGCTCCAGATTGGAGAGCGTCAGCAGGTGGATGGCCTGCCGCAACTGCGGCGTCATGACCAGCGACTGGCCGGTCCTGAGCTGCAGGGTGGGCGCGAGGCTCATCGGCCTTACAGCGCGAAACCTTCGCCGAGATAGAGCCGCCGGACGTTCGGGTCCGCGACCAGATCGGCCGGCAATCCCGCGAACAGCACCTGTCCGCCGTAGATGATGCAGCCCCGGTCGACGATCTCCAGCGTCTCGCGGACGTTGTGGTCGGTGATCAGCACGCCGATACCGCGCTTCTTCAGGTCGCAGACCAGGTCGCGGATGTCGCCGATCGAGATCGGGTCGATGCCGGCGAACGGCTCGTCGAGCAGCATGATCGACGGGTCGGCGGCCATCGCGCGCGCGATCTCGCATCGCCGCCGCTCGCCGCCCGACAGCGCGGTGGCGCGCGCGGTGCGCAGCCGGGCGATGCCGAACTCGTCGAGCAGCTGGTCGAGCCGCGCGTGACGCTCGTCGCGGTCGCGGATCTTCAGCTGGAGCACGGTCAGGATGTTCTGCTCGACCGTCATGCCGCGGAAGATCGAGCTTTCCTGCGGCAGATAGCCCAGCCCCAGCACCGCGCGGCGGTACATCGGCAGCTGGGTGATGTCGGCCCCGTCGAGCACGATGCGGCCCCGGTCAGGCTTCACCAGCCCCATGACGGAGTAGAAGCAGGTCGTCTTGCCCGCCCCGTTCGGCCCCAGCAGCCCGACCACCTCGCCCCGGCCCACATCCAGCGAGACGTCGGACAGCACGACCCGCTTGTCGTAGCTCTTGGCGATGGAGACGACCGCCAGCCCGTCCTCGCCCGCCGCGCGCGCCTCGGCGGCCGTGGGCGGGGCCAGCGTGTCGGAGAGGGGTTCGATGTCGGCCACGGCGCGGCCACTCCTAGCGCACGGGCGGCCGCGGCGCCACGCCCGGCGCCACTCAGTCGCCGGAGCGCTTGGGCACGGTGAAGCGGCCGCTGACCCGTCCGCCGGTGGGGCCGACCGGGACGCCGTCGTCGGTCGTCTGGCGCGTCGCCGATCCCTCGAGCACCGAGCGCCCGGAGGCGAGGTCGATCGTCAGCCGTCCGCCGCGCAGGATGTCGGTGCCGCGCGTCAGCTGCACCCCACCGACCAGGGTGATGATCCGGCGGTCGAGGTCGTAGATCGCGGTCTGCCCGCTCGCCCGCTCGTTCCGGCGGCGCACGGTGACGCCGCCGGTCGCGTCGAGCCGCTGCACGTCGATGCCGCTCGCGTTGGTGTAGGAGACGGTGACCCGCTGGGCGGTCAGCGTCAGGTCGGCTTGGCGGGCGACGACGGATCCCGACAGGATCGCGCGGTCCGCGCGGTCGAGCACCTCCATCCGGTCGGCTTCGAAATCCACCGGCGCGGAGCTGTCGTGGCCGCGGAACGCCTGCGCCCCGGCGGCGGTGGCCGCGCCGACGGCGAGCGCCAGTGCGAGAGCGCGGGCGAGCCGCCTCATCGCTTCAGCGCTCCCTGCTTCACGTGCAGCCGCGCCCGCCCTTCGAGCACGACGTGGCGGTCGTCCAGGTCGGCCACCATCCGGTCGGCGGCAAAGGTGCCGAGCGGCAGGGTTCCGGTCACCCGCCCCCGGCTCTCGGCGGTGCGGGCGCCCAGATCGACATCGACATTGGACGTGTCGAGCCGGTAGTCCCCGCCCATGCGGACGCTGAGCGGTCCGTCCACGGCGACCGTGCGCGCGTCCGGCCGGAACACGGCGTCGGGCGCGGACAGCCGGGCGGGACCGTCGCGGGTCGCCAGCTGCGCCATCAGCCCGCTCAGCCGCACCCGCTGGTCGCCCGCCGCCGTCTGGACGGCCGAGTCGCCCGTCACGGTGAAGGGCTGTCCCTGATCGTCGAGCCCGCGATAGGTGGCGTTCGTCGCGCGCAGCCGTTCGGGCACCCGCTCGATCTCGCCGCGCTGGAGCGTGAAGCCAAGTTCGCGCTTCATCGTGAGCGGGGCCATCACCAGGAAGGCGGCGAGCACGCCCACCAGCGTCGGCAGGCCCCAGGCGAGCAGGCGGATCAGGCGGTCGTGCCCGCCGCCCGGCCGCGCCCAGCTCATCCGCTCAGGCATGGGCGAAGATGTCCTGTTCGGCCCAGCCGGCGAGATCGAGCGCGGCCCGCGTCGGCAGGAAGTCGAAGCACGCCCGCGCCAGCTCGGTCCGGCCCTCGCGCGCGAGTCGCTCGTCCAGCACGTCGCGCATCCGGTGGAGGAAGCGCACGTCCGACGCGGCGTAGTCGAGCTGCGCGGGCGTCAGCTCGTCCGCGCCCCAGTCGGACGACTGCTGCTGCTTCGACACCTCCTGCCCGACCAGCTCGCGCACCAGTTCCTTGAGGCCGTGGCGGTCGGTGTAGGTGCGCACCAGCTTGGACGCGATCTTGGTGCAGTAGACCGGCGCGGCGCGCACGCCCAGATAGCGCTCGAGGACGGCGAGGTCGAAGCGGCCGAAGTGGAACAGCTTCACCCGGTCAGGGTCGGCGAGCAGCGCGCGCAGGCGGGGCGCGGCGTAGTCGGAGCCAGGCGCGAAGCGGACGAGATGCTCGTCCCCGCCGCCGTCCGACAGCTGCACGACGCACAGCCGGTCGCGGCGCGGGTCGAGCCCCATCGTCTCCGTGTCGACCGCGATGTCGCCGGTGAGCAGGACATCGTCGGGCAGGTCCTCCTGGTGCAGGTGGACGGTCACGCCGCCGCCTCGCGCCGCCGCTCGCGTCGTCGGCGCGCCGCGATGTTGAGCGTCTCCACCACGGCGGAGAACGCCATCGCGGCGTAGATGTAGCCCTTGGGCACGTGGAAGCCGAAGCCGTCGGCGATCAGCACCGCCCCGATCATCAGCAGGAACGACAGCGCCAGCATGACGACGCCCGGATTGCGTTCGATGAACTCGGCCAGCGGGTTGGCGGCGAACAGCATCACGCCGACCGCGAAGACGACCGCGACGATCATGATCGGCAGCTGGTCGGTCATGCCCACGGCGGTGAGGATCGAATCGATCGAGAAGACGAGGTCGAGCGCCAGGATCTGCGCGATGGCGGAGCCGAAGGAGGTGACCACCTTGCCGGTCTTGTCGAGTTCGGCGCCCGACGGCTCGGCGTCGATCGTGTGATGGATCTCCTTGGTCGCCTTCCAGGTGAGGAACAGGCCGCCGGCGATCAGGATGAGGTCGCGCCAGGAGAACGCGGTCTCGAAGACGGGTTCGCCGTGCGCGGTCGGCGGACCCGTGATGCCGAGGTTCACGACGGGTTCGACCAGCCCCACGAGCCAGGCGATCATCGACAGCAGCGCCAGGCGCAGCACCAGCGCCAGGCCGATGCCCAGCCGCCGCGCCTTTTGCCGCTGGCCCTCCGGAAGCTTGTTCGAGAGGATCGAGATGAAGATGAGGTTGTCGATGCCCAGCACGACCTCCATCACGATCAATGCGAGGAGTGCCGCCCAGGCGGCCGGATCGGTCAGCAGCGAAAGGATGTCCGTCACCGGGCGACCCTTGCCCGCCCCACCGTGCGCGCGCAAGACGGAGCCGTGCGAAGAGCCCCAGCACGTCGAGCGACGATTTCGACTTACCCCGCTGCGTGTTCTGCGCTATAGCGTACCGGCGGGCTGCCACCGTTCTGTGGTGCCCCCCGCGGTTCCTGCCCGTCGTCCCGGGTCGGTTTGCCAGCGTTTGACTTGCTGGGACGACGTGAAAGTGAAGAGTGAAGATGGGTTTTGATCGGGATCGTCGCGGCAATCGCGGCGGGCGGGGACGCGACAAGGGTTCGGACGGCGGATACGATTCGTTCGGTGGCGGCAGCAGCTACGGCGGTGGAGGTGGTGATCGCTTCGGCGGTGGCGGCGGCTACGGCGGCGGCGGCGGTGATCGCTTCGGGGGCGGCGGAGACCGTTTCGGCGGCGGCGGCGGCGGCGGCGGTGGCGGCGGCTTCCGCGGCGGTGGCAGTGGCGGCGGCGGCGCGCGTGGCGGGATGCCGGCGCAGGTCGTCGGCGAAGGCTCCGGCACCGTCAAGTTCTTCAACGGACAGAAGGGCTTCGGCTTCATCGTCCGCGACGATGGCGGCGAGGATGTGTTCGTCCATATCTCCGCCGTGCAGGCCGCGGGCCTGGAAGGGCTGGGCGAGGGGCAGAAGGTCAAGTTCTCGCTCGTCGACCGCGGTGGCCGGGTGTCGGCCTCCGACCTGCAGCTCGACGGCGAGGTCGTGCCGGTGCAGGCCGACCGCGGTCCGCCGCCGCGCGAGGGCGGCTTCGGCGGCGCGGCGCCGCGCGGCGGTGCCGGTGCCGGGAGCGGTGGACCGCGCCGCGAACTGACCGGCGAGGCCGGATCCGGCACGGTCAAGTTCTTCAACCCCATGAAGGGCTTCGGCTTCATCCAGCGCGACGACGGCCAGCCGGACATCTTCGTCCACATCTCGGCGGTCGAGCGCGCCGGGATGGTCAGCCTGAACGAGGGCGATCGGGTGAAGTTCGACTGCGAGGTCGACAACCGTGGCAAGCAGGCGGCGGTGAACATCGAGTCGGGGCAGTAACACCTCGGTAACGCCCCCGTGACCGAATGCGGTTGCGGGACTGGCGTCTGGCGACGTCTCCGCATGAGTCATGCGGAGACGCTGGTCCGATCCCGTCGCGCCGGGTCCGGCTGCTTGACCGCAACGGCGAGCCCCCGGGTTCGGCTGGACCCCGACTCAAGGTCGGAGCGACGGTTCCGTCTGTTCGACCCCGGGCTCAAGCGACGCTCCAGCACATGCGATTTCGAACCGGGACACTGCCGCGGGGTTGCCTCGAAGGGCGCCCGTCGGCGAAGCGGCAGGACTCGGACGGGTTGGGGTCGACACGCGCGGGCACACCACCGGGGGCCGCCGTGTGAGCGCTAGGCGGCCAGGAACAGGCTGTTGCGGCCCGAAGCCTTGGCCCGATAGAGGGCCTGATCCGCCAGGTGGAGCAGCGCCTCGCCCGACAGTCCATCGCGCATCGCCGCGACGCCCAGACTGACGGTGACCGCCCGCGCCGGCGCGCTCCGGCGGCTCTCCGTCTCGATCAGCGACCGGACGCGCTCCGCCACCCGCATGGCGGTGCCCGAGGCCGCGTTCGGCAGGACGACCACGAACTCCTCCCCGCCATAGCGTCCGACGAAGTCGCCGCTCCTCAGCGCGATGCGCGCCGTGCGCGCCACGCAGCGCAGCACCTCGTCGCCCGCCGCGTGGCCGCAGCGGTCGTTGACCGCCTTGAAGTGGTCGATGTCCAGGATGGCCACCGACAGCGGCTCCCCACTCGCCTGCGCGTCCGCGATCGCGCGGTCGAGCACGTCGAGCGTGCGGCGCCGGTTGGGCAGTCCGGTCAGCTGGTCGGTGTTGGCCAGCCGCCGCTCGCGCGCGGCCGCCTCGACCGCCGCGCGCCGCGCCTGCTCGAGCTCGTGGGCGGCCTCGACATGGCGGGTGACGTCCTGGAGCACGCCGAACATCGCCACCGGACGGCCGTCCACATCGAGTTCGACCTGCCCGCGCGACTGGACGTGGCGCACGGCGCCGTCGGGCCGCACGACCCGGGCGTCGAAGTCGAAGGGGCGTCCGCTCGTCAGCGCGTCGTCGAGCAGCGCCTTGATGCGCGGCCGGTCGTCCGGATGGTAGACGATCAGCGCCCGCTCGATGTCGGGCGGGACGTCCGGCGACAGCCCATGGATGCGATAGACCTCCCGCGACCAGAACAGCGTCCGCGCCACCAGGTCGGAACTCCAGTGCCCGACCTGCGCGACCGCCTCGGCCTGCCGCAGCAGCCGGTTGCTCTGGTGCAGCTGCTCGGTCAGCGCCTTGCGGGAGGCGAGCAGCGCGGCCATCGGCAGGGCCGAGGCCATCAGGACCAGCAGGTAGAACTGCAGGAACAGGACGACGGTGCCCGGCCCTCCCGCCACGAACTGGACGGGACCGCTGCCCCGGCCGGTCAGGATGGAGCCGATGATCGCGGTCAGCAGGACGCTCGCCGCCGCCCCCATGACACCCAGGCGATAGGTCACCGCCAGCACGGCGAGCATGGGCAGGAAGAGGAGCGGATAGTGGGTCTGGCCGAACACGCCCGCCGCGACGACGGCGACCAGGGACAGCAGGGCCGCGACCTCCAGCCGCGACCGATCGTTGGCGGAGGCGCGGCGATGCAGGGTCAGCCGGGCGAGCGTGACCACGACGGGCGTGACAATCAGGATTCCCAGCACGACCGTGCTCGCCCAGGAGACGAAGAACTCCCAACCGGACCGCGACAGCAGGGTGGCGAGCGTGGCGCTGAACAGGCCCGCGGCGAACGCCACGGCGCAGAACAGGCCCAGGCCGCTCAGATGCAGGAACGACAGGACTCGCCCCCGTCGGGAGCCGAGAACGGCGATCGCCAACCACGCCTCGCCGACATTGGCCACCGTGAAGGCGGCCGCCAGCCACAGCGGGGTGCCGGCGCCGATGTTGGCGGCGACGCTGGCGAGCGCGGCGGCCGCCAGGCAGGCGAGTCGCCGACGCGGCGCCAGGATGAGGGCGGCGAGCAGGAAGCCGCTCGCCGGCCACAGGGTCGCGATGCCGTGGGCGCCCTGGGTGAAGCGCAGCGACAGCGCGGCGAGCAGATAATAGCCGATCGCGACGCCCAGCGGGCCGCGCGCGCTCCACAGGCGCGTCGTGCGGATCGTCTCCATGAGACAGGCCTAGGATGATTTTTGTAAAGGACCCCGTAACTTCCCCTCCGGATCGGAGCCAGCCGCAGTTCTGCGCGCTGGCGGACCGTTCGGCAACCCTCAAGCGGGCGCGCCGCCGTTGTAGTGGTGCCACGCCAGGATCGCCATCGCGCCGCGATGCGGTCGCCAGCGCTCGCCCAGGCGCCGAGTCGCGCGCTCGTCGGGACGGGTCTCCAGCGCCAGCATGGCCGCCAGCGACGCCTGCACCGCCAGATCGCCCGCGGGCCAGACGTCCGGCCGCGCCTCGGCGAACAGCAGATAGACCTCCGCCGACCAGCGGCCGATGCCCTTCACCCGGACAAGCGCGGCGATCGCCTCCTCGTCGTCGTCGGGCAGCGAGTCGATCGCCAGCCGCCCGCTCGTCACCTCTCCGGCCAGCGAGCGCAGGTAGCCCGCCTTCTGGCGCGACAGGCCGACCGCGCGCAGCGCCTCGTCGCTCGCGTCCGCCAGCGGGTCGAGCGGCAGGTCCGCGCCGATCAGCGCCTCCAGCCGGCCGATGATCGCGCGCGCCGAGGCGACGCTGACCTGCTGGCCGACGATGGTGCGGACCAGCGTGGCGGCGCCGCGCGGCCGCTGGCGGGGCGGGGGAACGCCGACCCGCGCCACCACGGCGGCCACGGCGGGGTCGCGCGCGCCCAGCTCCGCCAGGGCGCGGCCGAGCCGCTCGGCGCTCAGCCCCATGTTGCAACGCGGCGGCGGCGGCGGCAGAGCGCCGCGACACGCGCTTCAGGAGACCACCCCATGCCGACCCTCCACGTCACCACCCGCGAGGGCGAGACCCGCACCGTCACGGGAGAGGCGGGACTGTCGGTGATGGAGGTGATCCGCGACAACGGCTTCGACGAACTGCTGGCGCTGTGCGGCGGTTGCCTGTCGTGCGCCACCTGCCACGTCCATGTGGACGCCGAATGGCTGCCCACGCTGCCGCCGATGGGCGAGGACGAGGACGACCTGCTCGAGTCGACCGAGGGCCGCGACGGGACCAGCCGCCTGTCCTGCCAGATTCCGTTCACCGACGCGCTGGACGGCCTGGCGGTCACGATCGCCGAGGAGTCGTAGGGGCGCGGGAGGCCGCTCACCCCGGCTCCGACACGGCGTAGAGGGCGATGGCGGCGGCGTTCGACACGTTGAGGCTCTCCACCTTGTCCCCGATCGGCAGGCGGGCGACGGCGTCGCAATGGGCGGCGGTGTTGGGGCGCATCCCCTCGCCCTCGGCCCCCAGCACGAGCGCCACCCTCTCCGGCCCCGTCGCCTCGGCCAGCGTCAGCTCGGCGGCGCCGTCCAGTCCGATGCGCCAATAGCCCGCCTCCGCCAGTTCATCGAGCGCGCGGGCGAGGTTCACCACCCGCACCCAGGGCACCACCTCCAGTGCCCCCGACGCCGCGCGCGCCACCGTGCCCCCCTCGGGGGGGGAATGGCGGTCCTGCGTCACCAGCGCGGCGGCGTCGAACGCGGCGGCCGACCGCAGGATGGCGCCGACGTTGTGCGGGTCGGTCACCTGATCGAGCACCACGATCGGGCCGGTCGGGTCCGTCGCCAGCACGTCGGCCAGGAACAGGTCGGGGAGCGGATCGACCTCCACCACGATGCCCTGATGCGGCGCGTCGTTGGGGACCAGCCGGCCCAGATCGGCGGCCTCCGCCATGACGATCGGCCAGCGGGGGTCGATCACCAGCTGACCCTTGAGCTCGCCCGTCACCCACAATTTGCGGACCGTGCGCGCCGGGTTGTCGAGCGCGGCGAAGGCGGCGTGGCGGCCCCAGAGGCGCGGACGCCCCTCGATCCCCCGGTCGCCGCGTCGTTTGGGAGCGTGCTTTCGTGCCATGGGCGACTCTTTCGGGCTCCAAGCGTTGACAGGCAAGCGGCCGGCGGGCCATGCGGCGCGGCCTAGTGGACAGGTGGCCGAGTGGTTAAAGGCAGCAGACTGTAAATCTGCCCGGGTTTCCCGTACGCTGGTTCGAATCCAGCCCTGTCCACCATCGCCCCGCGAGCGGTCGGCGGCTTCCTGCAGCATCAGCCCGTCGCCCCGGCCTTGAGCCGGGGGCCAGCTGTCCTTTTCTCATGCGTCCGCTCGGGAAAAGCTGGACCCCGGGTCAAGCCCGGGGCGACGGGACATGGACTATCAGGCTGATGCGGCCGTAACCGGCATCCTCCTACCGCCGCGTCACCCGCTGCACGAACGCCGCCGTGTCGGCGAGCACGGGGGCCTTGCCCCGGAACGGTTCGCTGAGCGCGGTGACGATGCCGATGTGTCCCACCTTGGGGTAGATGGTCACGGTGGCGTCCACTCCTGCCGCCGTCAGGGTCTCGGCCAACGCGGTCGAGTTGCGCGGCTTGACCGTGGTGTCGTCGGCTCCGGCCAGCAGCAGCACCGGCGGATCGCCCGCACCCGCATAGGTGATCGGCTGCGTCTCGGCCGGGCGCGGCCAGTTGCCGAGCGCATTCTGCGCGGCGCCGGGGTCGAGCGGCAGGAAGTCGTAGGGGCCGGCCAGGCCGACGAAGCCCTTCACCGCCCTCCGGTCCGCGCCCAGCCAGCGTTCGTCCAGCGCCAGCAGCGCGGCGATGTGCGCGCCGGCGGAGTGGCCCATCAGCACGATCCGTGCGCCGTCGCCGCCGAAGCGCTTCGCGTTCGTCTCCGCCCAGCGCACGGCGGCCGCGCCGTCCTCCACAAATCCGGGGAAGCGCACCTGTGGCACCAGCCGGTAGTCGGGGATGACGACCACGAAGCCCTGCGCCGCCAGCGCGCGGCCGACGAACCGATAGCCGTCGCGCGTGCCGCTCGACCAGGAGCCGCCATAGATGAAGACGACGACCGGCCGTTCGGTGCCCGTCGCCTTCGGCACATACACGTCCAGCGTCTGGCGCGGGTCGGTGCCATAGGCGATCCCGCGCTCCGCCAGCCGCGCTCCGCCGTCCTTGGGCACCAGCGCGTCGAACGTCTTGAGCGGCGAGCAGGCGGGGGCTGAGAGGGGCAGGAGGAGAAGGGCGAGGAGAACCGGGCGACTCACGGGCGTGTTCCGCCCGCTTGGTCCACCGCGCGAAAGGTCACAAAGTTCACGCAGCGATGCGAAGGGCTCGCTGGGAGAGAGTAGGAAATCGCGCGGGTGACGAAGAAGGGGCACAGCGTGAACACACAACCCATATGGCACAATATCTTTGCTATGTCGAGAGGGTCGGAAGCTCGTTCGCGCATGGTCCCTCATGGCTCTACCGCCCGCCGTCCGGCCCCGGTAGGAGTGACGGCAAGAGAGGATCGGACATGGATGGACGGGTGGAGCGCGCGGGGCTGAACGTGGCGGGCGAACTGGCGAGCTTCGTGGAGGAGCGCGGGCTGCCCGGCACCGGGATCGGGGCGGACGCCCTCTGGTCCGGCCTGGCCGGTCTCTTCGCCCGCCTCGCGCCCGAAAACCGCGCGCTGCTGGCCACGCGCGAGGCGCTCCAGGCCCGGCTGGACGCGTGGCACTTCGCCAATCCCGGCCCGATCCGCGACGGGCAAGCCTATCAGGCGATGCTGCGCGAGATCGGCTATCTTGTGGACGAGCCGGCCCCCTTCACGATCGACACCGAGAATGTCGACGCCGAGATCAGGGCGGCCGGGCCGCAGCTCGTCGTGCCGGCGCTCAACGCCCGATTCGCGCTCAACGCCGCCAACGCCCGCTGGGGCAGCCTGTACGACGCTCTCTACGGCACCGACGCGCTGCCGGGCGAGCCGAAGCCCGACGGCTATGACGAGGAACGGGGCGCACAGGTGATCGCGCGGGCCAGGGCGTTCCTGGACGATGTGGTGCCGCTCGCCAGTGGATCATGGACCGACTGGACAGGCGAGGGACCGACGCTGGCCGACCCGAGCCGGCTGGTGGGACACCACGGAGGCAACCCCGTCCTGACCCACCACGGACTCCACGTCGAGCTGGTGATCGACCGCCGGCACCCGATCGGCCGCGCCGATCCGGCGGGGCTGGCGGACGTGGTGCTGGAGTCCGCGCTCACCACGATCGTGGACCTGGAGGACTCGGTCGCCGCCGTGGACGCCGCCGACAAGGTGCTGGGCTACGGCAACTGGCTGGGCCTGATGCGCGGCGAGCTGAGCGAGACGTTCGCCAAGGGCGGGGAGACGATCACCCGCCGCCTGGCACCGGACAAGGAGATCGCGACGCCCGACGGCGGCACGGTGACGCTGCCCGGCCGCTCGCTGCTGTTCGTCCGCAACGTCGGCCACCTGATGACCACGCCCGCCGTGCGCCTGCCCGACGGGAGCGAGGCGCCGGAGGGCATCCTGGACGCGGCGATCACCGTGTTGTGCGCGCTCCACGACCTGAAGGGGCTCGGCCACCTGCGCAACTCCCGCGCCGGCTCGGTCTACATCGTGAAGCCCAAGATGCACGGGGCCGAGGAGGCGGCCTTCACCGACCGGCTGTTCGACGCGGTGGAGGACCTCACCGGCCTGACCCGCCACACCGTCAAGGTCGGCGTGATGGACGAGGAGCGGCGCACGTCGGCCAATCTCGCCGCCGTCGTCCATGCGGTGAAGGACCGCGTCGCCTTCATCAACACGGGCTTTCTCGACCGCACGGGCGACGAGATCCACACCGCCATGCGCGCCGGCCCGATGATCCCGAAGGGGGAGATGAGGACCAGCGACTGGCTGACCGCCTACGAGGCGCGCAACGTCGCCATCGGGCTCGCCTGCGGACTGGGCGGGCGGGCGCAGATCGGCAAGGGGATGTGGGCCATGCCCGACCGCATGGCGGAGATGCTGGCCACGAAGGCGGCGCATCCGAAGTCCGGCGCCAACACCGCCTGGGTGCCGTCGCCCACCGCCGCCACGCTGCACGCGCTCCACTATCACGAGGTGGACGTGGCCGCCGTGCAGGCGGCGATGGCGGGCGGGCCGGTGCCGTCGCTCGACCGGCTGCTGACCCTCCCCGTGGCCGACGGGCGCAACTGGACGCCCGAGGAGGTGCGACAAGAGGTGGACAACAACGCGCAGGGCATCCTGGGCTATGTCGTGCGCTGGGTGGACGCGGGGGTTGGCTGCTCCAAGGTGCCCGACATCCACGATGTCGGGCTGATGGAGGACCGCGCGACGCTGCGCATCAGCGCCCAGGCGCTCGCCAACTGGCTGATGCACGGCGTGGTGAGCCGCGCCGAGGTGGAGGCGGCGCTCGACCGGCAGGCGGCGGTGGTGGACCGCCAGAACGCCGGGGACCCCGACTACCGTCCGATGGCCGGCGCGGCGGACCACCCGGCGATGGCGGCGGCGAAGGCGCTGATCTTCGAGGGCGCGGACCAGCCGTCCGGCTACACCGAGCCGCTGCTCCACGCGGCGCGGGCGCGGGTGAAGGCGGCAGCCCCCCTCCCGGTTGGAGAGGGGGCTCACGCACCGACCTAGCGCCCGACAGACCAAATCCGCTCAGGCGGGAGGTTCGCCCTCAGGCGTCCGCCGTCTCGCCTTTCGGCTGGGCCAGCTTGCGGTGCATCTGGGCCAGGACCGTGTCGGGGATGATGTCGGCGAAGAAGGCCTGCACCTTGTTCATGAACCCGGGCACGATGCCGGGCTCGCCCTTCTTCATGGCCTCGTAGCCGGCCTTGGCCACGTCGGCGGGATCGGCGCCCTTGCCGGCTTCGGCCTGCTCGCCGGCCTCCGTGTCGAGCATGTCGGCGCGGTCGAAGAACTCGGTGTTGGTCACGCCGGGCATCAGGCAGGTGACGGTGACGGCCGTGTCCTTCAGCTCGTTGCGAAGCGCGTAGGAGAAGCTGTCGAGGAACGCCTTGGTGCCGTTGTACACCGCCTGGAAGCTGCCGGGCATGAAGCCGGCGATCGATCCGGTGATCAGGATACGGCCGGCGTTCCGGTCCACCATCCCGCGCGCGATCTGGTGGATCAGCGACACGGTGCCGACGACGTTCAGGTCCATCACCTCCTTGATCTCGTCCCAGTCCTGAGAGAGGAACGAGTGGCCGAGGCCACGCCCGGCGTTCGCCATCAGCGCGTCCACCGGCCGGTCGCCGATCTTCTGCACGAGCGCATCGACGCCGTGCTTCGTGGAGAGGTCGGCCCGCAGCGTCTCGACCGCGCCGGCGTTGTCGGAGCGCAGGTCGTTGGCGGCGGTTTCGACCTCCGGCTCGTCGGCGGCGATCAGCACGTCGTGGCCGTCGCCCAGCGCCAGGCGGGCGAGTTCGAGGCCGATGCCGGTGGAGGCGCCGGTGACGACGGCGAAGGGGCGGGTGGTCATTCAATTCTCCTATGGGTTGCGGACGTTAGCGCCCGTAAAACGGGCTGGTTCCATCACTCCGCACCCCTCATACGTCATCCCCGCGAAAGCGGGGATCCATGCGCCTCGAGCGGGGACGAAGTCGCTTTCGGGACGAGTGGAGCCTGGATCCCCGCTTTCGCGGGGATGACGAGGAGGCGGTGGGGATGACGAGGAGGGGGCGGCCCTCAGCCCCTCAAGGCCTCAGCACCACCTTGGTCCACTCGTTCTGCTTCTCCTTGAAGTTCTTGTAGCCCTTCGCGGCGTCCTCCAGCGGCAGGTGGTGGGAGATCAGGAAGGTGGTGTCGATCTCGCCCGCCTGGATGCGCTCCATCAGCGGCTTGAGGTAGCGCTGCACATGGGTCTGGCCGGTGCGGACCTGCAGGCCCTTCTCCATCAGCGCGCCCAGCGGGAATTTGTCGGTCATGCCGCCATAGACGCCGGGGATCGAGACCCGCCCGCCCTTGCGGCACGCCAGGATCGCCTGCTTGAGCGCCGACGCCCGGTCCGCGCCCACGCCGACCTTCTGCTTCACGATGTCGGCCATGTTGTCGATGGCGAAGCCGTGCGCCTCCATGCCGACCGCGTCGATCACGGCATCCGGGCCGATGCCGCCGGTCATGTCCATCAGCGCGTCGCGCACGTCGGTCTCGCGGAAGTTGAGCGTGGTGGCGCCCAGCGACTTGGCCAGTTGCAGCCGGTGCGGATAATGGTCGATCGCGATCACCTTGGCCGCGCCCATCAGGAGCGCGGACTGGATCGCGAACAGCCCGACCGGGCCGCAGCCCCAGACGGCGACCGTGTCGCCCTCCTCGATCTGGGCGTTCTCCGCCGCCATCCAGCCGGTGGGCAGGATGTCGGACAGGAACAGCACCTGGTCGTCCTCCATCCCGTCGGGCACCACGATCGGGCCGATATCGGAGAAGGGAACGCGGACATACTCCGCCTGCCCGCCAGGATAGCCGCCGGTCAGGTGGGAATAGCCGAACAGCCCGCTCATCGCATGGCCGTAGAGCGTCTCCGACAGGTCCTGCTTGTCCGCCGGATTGGAGTTGTCGCAGCAGCTGAACTGGGCCTGCTCGCAGAAGAAGCAGCTGCCGCACGCGATGGTGAAGGGCACGACGACCCGCTGGCCCTTTCTGAGCGTGGACTCGGTGCCCACGTCCACGACCTCGCCCATGAACTCGTGCCCCAGGATGTCGCCGGACAGGACGCCGGGGATGACGCCGTCATAGAGGTGGAGGTCGGAGCCGCAGATGGCGGTCGAGGTGACCCTGACGATCGCGTCGCGCGGATTGACGAGTTCAGGGTCGGGCATCGTCTCCACGCGGACGTCGTGGGTGCCGTGCCAGGTGAGTGCGCGCATGGGTGGGGTGTCCTTTGTTTCTGAGGTCCTCTCCCGCTTGCGGGAGAGGGTTGGGTGAGGGTTTTCCTGCTTCTTGTTCTTGTCTGGCGGGAAGGAATCGGAAGAGGAAAGGAGACCCCCACCTTCCGCCGCTGCGCGGCTCCCTCCTCTCCCGCAAGCGGGCGAGGGCTAGGATCGCCGATTGTCCGACGTGGCGATCTCGCCCGTCTCCATCAGCATCTTGAAGCGCTTGAGTTCGACGCGCGCTTGCACCTCGGGCTCGCGGCGGGTCAGCTTGGCGGCCCATTTGCCGAGCGTCCCGCCCGGCGGATCGTAGGCGACGACCAGCGTGACATAGGTGCCGCGCCCGCCCGGCGCGTCCCGGAACTCGACCCGCCCCTCGGTCTCGATCGAACTGTCCGGCGTGGACGCCCAGGCGATCAGCTCGTTCCTCTTCTCCGCCACGACCTCGGTCTCGACCTCGACCGTGCGCCCGGCCGGCGCCTTGACGACCCAGGTGGAGGTCTTGCCGCCCTCCGGCCGCACCGCCTTCAGGTTCTCCATGAAGGTCGGCAGGTTCTGGAAGTCGCGCCAGTAGGCGTAGAGTTCGGAGCGCGGGCGGTTGATGAGCACCGAGCGGCCGGCGACGTCATAGCCGCCCTGCTCGGAGCGCGCGGTGTGGTCCGGCGCGTCGTCATGCCGCCGCTCCCCGACCCGCGTGGCCTTGCCTGAGGACGACCGCTCCCCCGTCTTCGCCCGCATCGCGCCGAAGGTGGCGGCGGCCACCGCGAGCGCCCCCAGCCCGAGAGCGCCCGCCGAAACGGCAACGTCCTTGTTCCTCGACAGGCCGAGTTTCGCATCGTGGACGGCGCGCTGCGCGGGTGAGGCGGCCTTGGCCTGTTCCTTGGCCACGACCGCACCGGGGTCGGGCAGCCGGCCGTCGGGCGCGGTGGTGTCGGTGTCGATCGTCATGCGGTTCTCCTTTGGTGCGAGAACGTGAGGGATGGGCGGGGGTTGCATTGAACATCCCTCTCCCGCCGGGAGAGGGAGGGAGCCGCGTCAGCGGCGGGAGGGCGAGGGTGAGAGTCCGCACAGGCCGGTCATCCTCACCCTGTCCCTCTCCCGGCGGGAGAGGGGACGCGCACGGAGATCTCACTCCATCCTTCCGCAGTCTTCCCCCTCCGGGGAGAAGGTCCGCCGCCCTCAGAAACTCTCCAGCTCGTACACCCGGCTCACATCCCCGCCCCACGCGCCCCCGTACAGGTCGAGCAGCCGCGCCGCCGGCACCTTGCCCGAACGCGCGATCTCGCGCAGCGGGTCGAGGAAGCCGCTCTCGTCGTCGCCGGCCGCGTTCAGCCGCTTCCTCGCCGACAGCCCGGCCGCCGCGATGTCGAGCACCTCGCCGGCGATGGTGCGGAGAGTGCCGCCGGGGATCGGCGCGTCGAGGCCCAGCTTCGGCACCGCGTCGCGCAAGCCCTGGCGCGCCGCCATCGACCAGTCCTTGACCACGTCCCAGGCCGCCGCCAGCGCCGTGTCGTCATAGAGCAGCCCGACCCACAAGGCGGGCAGCGCGCAGATGCGGTTCCACGGCCCCCCGTCCGCCCCGCGCATCTCCAGGAAGCTCTTGAGCCGCACCTCCGGAAAGGCGGTGGAGAGGTGGTCGATCCAGTCGCTCATCCGCGGCCGCTCGCCCGGCAGGATGGAGAGCTTGCCGTCCAGGAAATCCCGGAAGGACAGCCCGCTCGCGTCCAGATACGCGCCGTCGCGCCAGACGAAGTACATCGGCACGTCGAGCATGTAATCGACATAGCGCTCGTACCCGAACCCGTCTTCGAACACGAAGGGCAGCATCCCCGTGCGATGAGGATCGGTGTCGGACCAGATGTGGGAGCGGTAGGACAGGAACCCGTTGGGCCGCCCCTCGGTAAAGGGCGAGTTGGCGAACAGCGCGGTGGCGAGCGGCTGGAGCGCCAGGCCGACGCGGAACTTGGCCGCCATGTCGGCCTCGCTCGCATAGTCCAGATTGACCTGGATGGTGCAGGTCCTCAGCATCATGTCGAGGCCCATCGTGCCCACACGCGGCATGTGACGCGCCATGATCTCGTAGCGCGCCTTGGGCATGAACGGCAGCTCGGCGCGAGCCTTGTCGGGCCACATGCCGAGGCCCAGGAAGCCGAGCCCGGTCGCGGCCCCGACCGCCTTGACCTGCTCCAAGTGACGCCCGGTCTCCGCGCAGGTCTCGTGCAGCGTCTCCAGCGGCGCGCCCGACAGCTCCAGTTGCCCGGCCGGTTCCAGGCTGACGGTGCCGTCCGCGCCCGCCATCGCGATGACCTGCCCGCCCTCCACCACCGGCTCCCAGCCATAGTCGGTGAGCGCCATCAGCAGGTCGCGGATGCCGCCGGGCTCACCGTAGGAGGGCGCGTGGTGGTCGTTCACGCAGTAGACGAACTTCTCGTGCTCGGTGCCGATCCGCCATCGGTCCGGCGACTTCTCGCCCTCGTGCATCGGCCGCGCCAGGTCGGCGACGCTCTCGATGACCGGATCGTCGGAGGAGGCGGCGCCGCGCGTGCTCATGGCGTCCTCGCCTTGGCGGCAATGTCCCGGCTTGCCAAGCGCGCAGGCCTTACGCGGCGTTAACCCTCCCGGGGCTAATCCTCCGCGCGATGGCCGGCCGTGCGCTCCTCCCGCTCTCCTTCGCGCTCGGGCTGGCTCTTCCGAGCGGGGCGCGCGCGCAGACGAGCTGTTCCGCCCAGCAGCAATTCCGGCTCGACTGGAACGCGCAGCCACCGGGCGCGCAGGGGACGGGCGCGAAAGGCTACACCGCCACCGACGCAACGGGACGACCGCACACCGTCACGCTCAGCTACAGCGGCGCGGTGGGCGCGCTCAACACGGGCGCGACCGTCAGCACCGTGGAAACCGGCGGGCAGGGCACGGGCACCGCCAGCCTTCGGCTCGGCGCGACCTTCGGAGGCTTCGCGACCGACATCGACGGCACGACGAACGTCGTCGTCGTCCGGCTGCAATTCGAACGCATCATCCGCGAGCTCCAGTTCCTGATCTTCGACATCGACACCTCCGCCGACACCTTTCGCGATTGGATCAAGATCACCGGGTTCACAACGGCCGGCACGGCCCTGACGCCGCGGATCGAATCGGCGGGTGGGCGCAACAACCAGACCGATCCGGGCGGCGGCACACCCTACACCACGGCGATCGGCGCCGGCACGCTCAACGGCCGCGGCTTCACCAGCCGCGAAGTCGTCGGCAACGCCGCGAACGCTGCGAGCACCAGCGCCGCGGGCAATGTGCTCGTCGGCTTCACCGAGCCCGTGGACCGGGTCGAGATCCGCTACGCCAACGGGCACACCGCCTTCAACACGCCGACGAGCGGCGCTCCCGGCGCGCAGGCCGTGGCGATCCACGACCTGCTGTTCTGCACCATGCCCGCCCTGACGCTGGCCAAGTCATCGGCTCCGGTCGGCACGACAGGCGCCGCTCGCCTCGCCGTCCCCGGCTCCGCTATCGATTACACGCTGACCGTGACCAACACCGGCGGCAGCCCGGTGGACGTGAACTCCACCCTGATCGCCGACGTGCTGCCGCTCCAGGTGACCTTCTTCAACGGCGACATCGACCCTGCGACGCCCGGGGTGCAGGCCGCCGTGCTGACCGGGCCGGGGAGCGGGCTGACGCTGGCGAGCGCCAATGTCAGCTACTCGAACGGCGGGACGAGCTATGGCTACACGCCGGCGGCGGGGTACGACCCGGCCGTGCGCGCGGTGCGGTTCCAGCCGCAGGGACAGCTGGCCGCCTATGCGAGCGCCACCATCCGGTTCCGGGTGCGGATCAACTAGCGCCAGTCTCCGGCGACCGCCATCCAGAGCGCCGCGGCCGCGACCGCCGCCGTTTCCGCCCGCAGGACGCGCGGGCCGAGCGTGACCGGGGCGGCCCCAGGCACGGCCCGGATGGCGGCGCGCTCCTCGTCCGCCCAGCCGCCCTCCGGCCCGATCAGGAGGGCCGCCGGGCCGGCGCGCGCCACTTGCGCCATCGGCCGTCCGCCCGCCTCGTCGGCGTGGAGGAGCTGGCGGTCGGCCGGCCAGTCCGCCAGCAGATCGGCGAGGGGCAGGGCCTCGCCGATCCGCGGCAGCGCGGTGCGCCCGCACTGTTCGGCCGCCTCGACCGCGATCGCGCGCATCCGCTCGGGCCTCACCTTGTCCACCACGGCCCGGCGGGTCAGCACCGGGAGGATGCGCGCCACGCCCAGCTCGGTCGCCTTTTCCACCACCCACTCCCAGCGGGGGCGGCGGACCGGCGCGGCGCAGAGCCACAGGTCGGGCACCGCCTCGCGCGAGCCGAGGCGGTGTTTCACGTGAAACACCAAGGCCCGCTTGGCGGGCGGCCCGAGCTCCGCCGCCCACTCGCCGGTGCGGTCGTCGAACAGGCGCACCGCGTCGCCCTCGCCCAACCGCATCACGCGGGTGAGATAGTGGAGCGCCTCGGGGGTCGCGGGCACGGCCGCGCCCTCCGTCAGTGGCCGGTCCACGAACAGCCGGGGCGCGCTCGACGGTGGCCAGGCGGGGGCGGCGGGCATAGGAGGTCCCCATGGCCCCGCCCGCCGCCCCTGACCAGACCCCGGACCCAACGCCCGACAGCCAGCATCCGGGTCTGCTGGCCCTGCTGCCCGCCCGCGCGCGGCCCTACGCCTCCATGGCGCGCTTCGATCGGCCGATCGGCTGGTGGCTGCTCTTCTGGCCCTGCGCCTGGGGGCTGGCGCTGGCGGGATCGCGCGACTGGCGGCTCTACGCGCTGATGCTGGCGGGAGCGATCGCGATGCGCGGCGCGGGCTGCGTCTACAACGACATCGTGGACCGCGATCTGGACGCGCGGGTCGCGCGCACCGCCGCCCGGCCGCTGGCGAGCGGGGCGGTGAGCGCGCGCGCGGCGTGGCTGTGGCTGGGGGCGCTCGCCCTCGTCGGACTCGCGGTGCTGGTGCGGCTGAGGTGGGAGGCGCGGGTGGTGGCGCTCGCCAGCCTTGTCCTCGTGGCCGCCTATCCCTGGATGAAGCGGATCACCTGGTGGCCGCAGGCCTGGCTGGGGCTGGTGTTCGCGTGGGGGGCGCTGGTCGGCGGGGCGGCGGTGACGGGTTGGCCCAGCGCGGCGATCGTGACGCTCTATGTCGGGACTGTGGCGTGGGTGGTGGGCTACGACACGGTGTACGCGCTGTCGGATCGGGCGGACGACGCGCTGATCGGCGTGCGCTCCTCCGCGCTCCGGCTGGGGAGGGCGGTGCGGGTCGGCGTGGCGCTGTTCTACGGCCTCGCGCTGGCGCTCTGGGCGGCGGCCCTGTGGCAGGTGAGGGGGCAGGGTCTGGCGCTGGTCGGCCTCGCGCCCGCCGCGCTGCACCTGGGCTGGCAGGTGGCGACGCTGCGGGCTGACGACGAGGGCGACCCGCTGGCCAAGTTCCGCTCGAATCGCACGGCGGGCCTGCTGGTGTTCCTCGCCTGCCTGGTGGTGGGGTGGACGGCGTGAGGGGAGGTTAAGACCAAGCCTCCCCACTCCCGCTCAGGCTGAGCCTGTCGAAGCCGGGGTTCGGCGGAGAACCAAGTCCACCAAACCATGCTCCTTACGCCCACCGGCCTTCGACAGGCTCAGGCTGAGCGGGAGTGGGGGCAACCCACTCGACCCACAACCCTCGACATCCCACCACCCCGTCCCCACTAGCCCCCCATGCTGACCCCCGCCCAAGCCACCGATCGGGCCGCCGACCTCGTCTCCCGCGCCCTCAAGTCCGGAGCGGACGGGGCCGACGCCGTGTTCGCGGGCGGCGAGTCGCGCTCCGTCACCGTGCGCCTGGGCGCGCTGGAGGACGTGGACGGGTCGCAGGGCCAGGCGATCGGCCTGCGTGTGTTCGTCGGCCGCCGGCACGCGTCGGTCACCACCGACAGCCTGGACCCCGCCGACCTCGCCACGCTCGCCGACCGCGCCGTCGCCATGGCGCGCGAGGCCCCCGACGATCCGTGGGCCGGCCTGGCCCCCGACGACCGGCTGATGCGCCAGCCCGCGCCCGATCTCGACCTGCTCGACCCGGCGGAGGTGGACGCCGCGGCCCTCAAGGAGCGCGCGCTGGCCGTGGAGGACGCGGCCCGCGCGGTGGCCGGCGTCACCAACTCGTCCGGCGGCAGCGCGTCGCAGTCGCGCACCGTCACCGCGCTCGCCACCTCGGCCGGCTGGGCGAGGGGCTACGAGGGCAGCCGCCACGGCCACTCCGTCACCGTGCTGGCCGGAGAGGCCGCTGGCATGCAGCGCGACTATGCCGGCCATGGCGCGCGCCACCTGGCCGACGTGGAGGCGGTGGACGAGGTCGGACGACGCGCCGGCGAGCGGGCGGTGGCGCGGCTGAACCCAGGCACGCTCAAGAGCGCGGCCATGCCCGTCCTCTACGATCCGCGCGTGGCCGGCGGGCTGATCGGCCATCTGATCGGAGCGATCAACGGCACGGCCATCGCGCGGGGCACGAGCTTCCTCAAGGACCGGCTGGGCAGCCAGGTGTTCGCGCCCGGAGTGACGATCGAGGACGATCCGCTGCGCCCCCGCGCGTCGCGCTCCCGCCCCCACGACGCCGAGGGACTGGCGACCCGGCGCTCGCGGCTGGTGGAGGACGGGCGGCTGACCGGCTGGATCCTGGCCTCGGCGGCCGCCCGCCAGCTCGGGCTCCAGCCCACCGGCCATGCGGTGCGCGGGGTCGGCGGCGCGCCCGGCGCGGGCGTGTCGAACCTGGCGCTGCTGCCCGGTGACCTGTCCCCGGACGAGCTGATGGCCGACATTCCGCTGGGCTTCTACGTCACCGAGCTGATCGGGCAGGGCGCGGATCTGGTGACGGGCGACTATTCGCGCGGGGCCAGCGGCTTCGCGATCCGCGACGGCCGGCTGGCGGAGGCCGTGTCGGGGCTGACGGTGGCCGGCAATCTGACGACGATGTTCGGCGGTCTGACCCCGGCCAGCGACCTCGTGCGCCGCACCGGCTTCGATTCGCCCACCGTGCGGGTGGAGGGCTGCACGGTGGCCGGTGGCTGAGCTCACCCGGCTCCTCCACCCGCTCACGACGCCCGAGCGGGGTGCGGTGGGCCGCCCATGGTGACCCCCAGACCCATCCTCGCGGCCGCCGCGGCGGTGGCGGGTGAGGTCGGGGGCGCGGTGCTGGCCCGCCAGGCGACCAGCTTTCGCCGCTGGGAGAAGGCGCCCGGCGACCCGGTGAGCGAGATCGACTTGATGGCCGACCGGCTGCTCGCCAAGCGGCTGGGGGCGCTCGCCCCGGACGCCGCCTGGCTGTCGGAGGAGACGGCGGACGATGGAGCGCGATTGACGGCGGACCGCGTGTGGGTGGTGGACCCGATCGACGGCACCCGCGACTATCTGCGCGGGCGGACCGGCTGGTGCGTGTCGGTGGCGCTGGTGGAGGCGGGCCGGCCCGTGCTGGGCGTGCTCGCCGCCCCGGGGCGCGACGAGCTGTGGACGGCGGAGCGCGGCGCGGGCGCGTGGCGGAACGGGCGGCCGATCCGCTGCTCCGAGCGGACGGAGCTGGCCGGCGCGCGCACGCCCGCCGATGTGCTGCCCAGGGGGTCGCAGCTGGTGGCGGTCGCCAAGCCCAACTCCATCGCGCTGAGACTGGCGATGATCGCGGCCGGCGAGGCGGATGTGCTGGCAACGAAGCGCTGGGGGAACGAGTGGGACATCGCGGCGGCCGCGCTGCTGGTGGAGGAGGCCGGCGGCGTGGCGACGGACGCGCATGGGGAGGCGCTGCGCTTCAATCGGGCGTGTCCGAGGGCGTTCGGGTTGCTGGCGAGTGGGATGGCGATGCACGAGGCGGCGGTGGAGGGAATGAAGAGCGTCGGCGGCTCCGCCTAGGGAAGGTCAGGTTCCGGGTGGAGAGCGGACGGTCCCTCTCCCCTTCAGGGGAGAGGGATGATCGTACGGCCGCCTCTGGTCGCAAGCCGCCGCCCTATCCCAACAACTCCACATCCCAGTACAGCCAATCCACCCACGTCTCGTGCAGGTGGTTGGGCGGGAACCTCCGCCCGTTCTCCTGCAGCTGCCAGTGGGTCGGGCGGATGGGTTCGAGGTGCAGCGCCATGCCGGCCTGCCGGGGCGTGCGGCCGCCCTTCTTGAGATTGCAGGGGCTGCACGCGGTGGCGACGTTCTCCCAGCTCGTCCGCCCACCCAGCCGCCTCGGCCGGACATGGTCGAAGGTGAGCTCGCGCGCGCTGCCGCAATACTGGCAGGAGAAGCGGTCGCGCAGGAACAGGTTGAAGCGGGTGAAGGCGGGGTGCTCCGACGGCTTCACGAACTGGCGGAGCGCGATGACGGAGGGCAGGCGCACCGTCAGGTTGGGCGAGTGGACCTCGCGGTCGTAACGCTCGATCACGTCGACGCGGTCGAGGAACATCGCCTTCACCGCCGTCTGCCATGGCCACAGGCTGAGCGGGTAGTAGGAGAGCGGAGTGTAGTCGGCGTTGAGCACCAGCGCGGGGCAGCCGTCCGGGCTGCGCAGCCGCTCCGGCGTTAGGACTGGGTCGGCCTGCATCCGCTCCTCTCCTGGACCATCGCGCGCGTCTTGCCGCGTGGGCGTGACGGCATCATGACAGCGCGGCGGCCGTCGTCAAGGGATCGGGGCCAAGGGATGGGGTGTGGGAGGAATGGCGGCACAACATCTCGTCACCCGCTTCGCGCCCAGCCCGACCGGCCCGCTGCATCTGGGCCACGCCTATGCCGCCGTCACGGCGCGCGAGGCGGCCGTGGCCTGCCGCCTGCGGCTCGACGACCTCGACCCGGCGCGTGCCCGTCCGGAGCACGCGGCGACCGTGCTGCGGCAGCTGGGCTGGCTCGGCCTCGCCTTCGACGGACCCGTCGTGCGGCAGTCGGAGCGGGTCGGGGCCTATCGGACGGCGCTGGACCGGCTGGTGGAGGCGGGGCTCGCCTACCCCTGCGTCTGCACCCGCGCCGACATCGCCGCCGCCGTCGCCGCGCCGCACGGGCCGCTCGGCGCGCGCTACCCGGGCACCTGTCGGGGGCGCGCCGGACCGTCGGGCGAGGACGGCGCGGCCTGGCGGCTCGACAGCGGCGCGGCGCTCGCCCGCTGCGGCCCGGTCGCGTGGCGCGCAGGCGGCGCGGAGCACGCCGTCACGCGTGACGCCGTGGACGACGTGGTGCTGCGACGCCGCGATGGCGCCACGGCCTATCACCTCGCCACCATCGTGGACGACGCGGCGATGGGCGTGGACCTGGTCGTGCGCGGCCTCGACCTCCGGCCCAGTGCGCCGGTCCACGCGCTGCTGCGCGCCGCCCTCGGCCTGGCGGAGCCGGAGCATCGCCATCACGCGCTCGTGCTCGGTCCCGACGGCCGGCGGCTCGCGACGCGCGACCGCGCGGCGAGCCTCGATGCGTTCGCCGCCGTCGGCTGGGACGGGCCGGCGCTCGTCGAGGCGCTGGCGCGGGACCGGCCGCCCCTTCCCTATCGCCTGCTCGCACCTTAACTGGAAGAGATGCAGGTCTTCCTCATCCTCGTCATCGTCGCCGCCGCGCTCGCCGCCGTCTGGGCGCTGATCCGGGGGCTGGTCGTGTTCCTGAAGCAGACGGAGGACGACCTGAAGGGCGACGGGACCGCATCGGGTCTGCGCCAGAACAAGATGATGGTGCGCCGCATCCAGTTCCAGGCGGTGGCCGTGCTGGTCGCCGCCCTCTTGATGTACGCCTTCGCGAGCTGACCGCTTGGTCAAGCTCAACCGCATCTACACGCGCACCGGCGACGCGGGCACAACCGGGCTGGTCGACGGTTCGCGGCTGTCCAAGGCCGACCCGCTGATGGCGGCGATCGGCGATGTGGACGAGGCGAACTGCGCCGTAGGCCTCGCGCTCCTCCACCTGGATCGTACGACGGCGGAGACGTACGGCCGCGTCCAGAACGAGCTGTTCGATCTCGGCGCCGACCTGGCCACCCCCTTCGGCGCGGGCGAGGATCCGGACTGGGCGCTGCGCGTCACGACGGCGCAGGTCGGACGGCTGGAGCGCGAGATCGACGTCTGGAACGCGGGACTGCCGGCGCTCGCCAGCTTCATCCTGCCCGGCGGCTCGCCGGCCGTGGCGGCGCTGCACCAGGCGCGCGCGGTGACGCGGCGAGCGGAGCGGGCGGCCGTGGCGGCGGGCGCGGCGCGCGCGCTGAACCCGGCCGCGCTCGCCTATCTCAACCGGCTGAGCGACCACCTGTTCGTCGCCTGCCGCCTGACGGCCGGCGGCGACGAGGTGCCGTGGAGGCCCGGCGCGAGCCGCTGACCCGGGCCCGCGACCTGCCGATCATCGGTGGCGCGGCAATCTTCAATCAGTATAGTTAATGCTTCATTACACTGTTTCAGTTATAATAACTCGTCAGTTGGTGTTCAGAGTAGCATGATCAGTTTTGACTTGGACATTCAGTCCAGGAGCTGGTTTCATGTTTGCCTTTCTCAAGAACTCTTCGTCCGTCTTGTCCTATGCTTCGTGCGGCCGCTGGAGCGTGTCCAACCGCAAGCGGGCGCTCCGGCTGGGCGCGCTCGCGTCCGTCTCGGCTTTGGCGGCCATGCTGCCCGCGCAAGCCCAGGCGCAGAACGTCGTCAGCGTCTGCACCGGCGTCAGCCTGCCACGCTCGGCCGTGACCGACACCATCGCACCCGTCGTGGACGGCATCGTCGCCCCGACCCAGACCACCGTCAACGGCCTTCTGGGTGCGTTGCCGGGCCTTCCGATTGTCGGCGGGGTCGTCCCGCCGCTCGCGATCGACGCCGCCGGGTTGCTGGCCGACGCGGCCGCCGGCCAGCCGATCACGCTGCAGGTGCTCGACGTGAACGGCAACGTCATCAGCCCGACGGACGCCTGCCAGACGCAGTCCGACAGCTTCAGCGTCACCAATCCGCAGGGTGTGAGCGTCGGCGGCAACCAGATCACGGGCCTGGGCGATCCCGGCCGGGCGGCCGTGGCCGGTGAAATCGATTCGCTCGCGATCGGCAACGACGCCGCGACCGACCCGACCGCGCTGCGCTCCGTCGCGCTGGGCACGGGCGCCACGGTTCAGCCGGGCGTGACCGACTCCGTGGCGCTGGGCTCCGGCTCCGTCGCCACGCGCGGCCCGACCGCCGGATCGGCGGGCGAGGTCTCCGTCGGCGCGCCGGGTGCCGAGCGCCAGATCACAAACGTCGCCGCCGGCACGGCGGCCACCGACGCCGCCAATGTCGGCCAGGTGCGGGACGTGGCCGCCGGCCTCGCCGCGCTCGACGACCGCGCCGTGCAGTACGACACGGACGCGCAGGGCCGGGTGACGCTGGGAGGGGCCACCGGCACCACCATCGGCAACCTCGCCCCCGGCGCGGTGACCGCGACCTCGACCGAGGCGGTGAACGGCAGTCAGCTGTTCGCCACCAACCAGACCGTCGCCGCCAACACGGCCGGCGTGGCGCGGAACGCCGCCGACATCGCGGGGCTGCAGGCCGGAGTGGCCAACGGCTCCACCGGACCGGTCCGCTATTCCGACGCGGCGACGCCAGCCGTGCCGAACGGCGGCGTGCCCAGCAACAACCTCACTCTCGTGGGCGCGGCGGACGCTCCGGTGGTGCTGAGCAACGTCGCCCCCGGCACGCTCGCGACGGGCTCGACGGAGGCGGTGAACGGCGGCCAGCTGTTCGCCACCAACACGCGTGTCGCTCAGAACAGCGCCCGGGTGGAGGAGGTCGCGACGACGGCCGTGCGCTATGACGGGCCGAACCAGAACGCCGTCACCCTGCGGCCAGGCGGAGCGCCGGTCGCGCTGCGCAATCTGGCCAACGGCGTGGCGGCGAACGACGCGGCCACCTTCGGCCAGCTGAGCACCGGCCTGTCGACCACTCTCGCCAGCGCGAGGGCCTACACCGACGAGCAGCTCGCCGGCGTGCGCTTCGACCTGCGTGGGTTCCGCGAGGACGCGGAGGCCGGGACGGCGGGCGCGCTGGCGGTCGCCGGGCTGCCGCAGACGCTGACGCCCGGCAAGGGCATGGTGGCGCTCGGCGTCGGCACCTTCCAGGGTGAGTCCGCCTTCGCGCTCGGCGGCAGCGTGGCGTCGAAAGAGGGCGATGTCGTCTTCAAGCTGAGCGGGACCTACAACACGCGGGGCGATCTGGGCGCCAGCGCCGGGATCGGCTTCGGCTTCTAACGGAAAGCGCCGCAGCCGATCGGGGGACCGTCACCAGCTTCGGTGGCGGTCCCCTTTCTCGTGAGGACGCTGCCATGAAGACACGGCGACCCGCGCCACGGGAGCGCGCGTCCCGGGCTAGCTTCAGAGTTCACGGTGCGTGAGACCGGGAGGGATGCGACATCCCGATCGAGCGCAGGGGCCGCGCGATGCTGTCATGGATGTTCCTCGCCGGTGTCGCGGGCCTGGTACTCACCGGAACCGCGATGGCCCAGGACGTTCCACGCGATCACCGGCCGCATCTGACGCCGTCATCCGCGCCGGGGATGACGCGGCGCGCGGGAGCGGGCACAAGACCCGCCATGCGCGCCTTCGCGACCCTTCTCGACCGGTTGATCTACACCCGCTCTAGGAACAGCAAGCTGCGGTTGATCGAGGGCTACCTGCGCGCCGTGCCCGATCCCGACCGTGGGCTGGCGATGGCGGCGCTGACCGGCGAGCTCGATTTCCCGGCGGTCAAGGCGAGCACCATCCGCGCGATGGCGATGGAGCGCGTCGATCCCGTGCTGTTCGCCCTCAGCCGCGACTTCGTCGGCGACACCGCGGAGACCACCGCGCTCATCTGGCCGGAGCGGCCGGGTGCGGAGAAGGAGGCGCTGTCGCTCTCCCAGATCGTGGGCGCGCTGGAGGCGCTCGACCGGCGCGGCGCTCCGCAAGCGCTGGCGGCGCTGATGGATGTGCTGGACGAGCACGAACGATTCGCGCTCCTGAAGCTGGCGACCGGCGCGATGCGCATCGGCGTGTCCGCGCGGCTCGCCCGCACCGCGCTGGCACAGGCGTTCGACGTCGATCTCGATCGGGTGGAGGAGCTGTGGCACGTGCTCCGCCCGCCCTACACCGAGCTGTTCGAGTGGCTGGAGGGGCGCGGACCCGAGCCCGACGCGGCCCACCTGCCCGTCTTCCGCCCCTTCATGCTCGCCCATCCGCTGGAGGACACGGTCGTCGACCTGGCCGACTATGTCGCGGAGTGGAAGTGGGACGGTATCCGTGTGCAACTCGTCCACGTGGACGGCGCGACGCGGCTCTACAGCCGCACGGGCGACGACATCACCGCGAGCTTTCCCGAGGTGGCCGCCGACTACACCCGTCCCGGCGCGCTCGACGGCGAGCTGATGGTGCGGGGCGGGGTGCAGGGCGGCGAGGAGGGCGGGGCGGCCTCCTTCAACGCGCTGCAGCAGCGGCTGGGACGCAAGACCGTCACCAAGGCGATGCTCGACGAGGCCCCCGCCTTCGTGCGCCTGTACGACGTGCTGGTGGACAGGGCCGACGACCTGCGATCCCTCCCCTGGACCGAACGGCGCGCGCGGCTGGAGGCGATCGTACCGGAGCTGCCCGCCGACCGCTTCGACCTCTCGGCGGTGATCGATGCCTCCGACTTCGAGGCGCTCGGCCGCATCCGGGAAGGCGCGCGCGACGCGGCGATCGAGGGGATGATGCTCAAGCGCCGCGACAGTCCCTATGTGAACGGCCGGCGCGCGGGGCTGTGGTACAAGTGGAAGCGCGATCCGCTGACCGCCGACTGCGTAATGATGTACGCCCAGCGCGGGTCGGGGCGGCGGTCCTCCTATTATTCCGACTACACGTTCGGCTGCTGGACGGAGGATGGCGAGCTGACGCCGGTGGGCAAGGCCTACAGCGGCATCACGGACGAGGAGTTGCGCTGGCTCGACCGCTTCGTGCGCCACAACACGGTCAAGCGCTTCGGCCCGGTGCGCGAGGTGAAGAAGGAGCTGGTGCTCGAGATCGCCTTCGATTCCATCCATGGATCGAAGCGGCACAAGTCGGGCGTCGCCATGCGCTTCCCCCGCATCCACCGCATCCGGCGCGACAAGCCGGCGGCGGAGGCCGACCGGCTGTCCACGCTGGCGGAGCTGGTGACCTGACGCGGACCTGATCCGGGCTCGGCGCGACTTGCATAGGGTTGGTTAACCTATCGCAAACTTTCTGGGCTTAGCGCTGCGACCATGCAGGGCCGTCCTCCCAAGCCGAAACGGTCCTTCCGCTGGCGGACGCTGTTCGGCCCGCTGACGATCGCCATGCTGGTCGGCGCGTTCTTCGCGGTGGCCGAACCCGTGCCGATCAACATGCTCTTGCGGGAGGCGCAATACTCGCTGATTCCGAAGCGCGCGTCGGGACGCATCGTCATCGTCGACAGTGTGCCATCCGAAGACGTGCTATCGCCGGATGTCGAGCGGTTGCAGGATGCGCGCCTGCTCAACGCGCTGCGCCGGTATCAGCCGAGCAAAGTCTTCGTCGAGCGGCAGTATTTCGCCCCCAGCACGCCTGCCGCCGACGCTGCGCTGGCGGAGGCGCTCGCCCGCTACAGGAGTCCGGTGTTCTTGGCGGCTAAGCTAACCACCACGCACAACTCGAAGTCGGAGATTGACCGGCTGCCCGAGCCTCTTTTTCTGCGGCACGCTGAGGTCGGCAGTTCCTCAATTTGGATCAACCCTTTCGGCTATACGGACAGGATGTCTTATGCCGATGTTGTAAGCCGGCGGATCGTGCCGTCCTTTGCCTCGGCAATGGCGGACCGTGCAGGTCCACCAAGTGATATGTTCCTGATCGACTTCAGTACGCGCATAAGCACTGTCCCTCGGTATAGGTACGCGGACGTGGTTTCTGGCTCGCTTCCGCTCTCGGCGTTCGCGGGCAAGATCGTAGTGCTCGCCGGCAGAAGCGCGACGAACGATCTCATACGACTGCCACGGCTCGGCCCCAGCCAGCAGACTGATGCGCACGTGCTTGCGGCCGAAACCCTGCTGCGCGGACGGCCGACTAACCTCGGCGGCTGGCCGCTGCTGCTGCTCGTGGGTGTGGCGCATTGGCTAATCGCCCGCGCCCGACTCTCGCGGCGGGTGGCGGCCGCAACCCGCGTCGCCGGCTTCGCGTTCCTCCTGCTGGTGGGCGGTATCGCCAGCCTGTTCCAGGTGAACCTTGACCCTGGTCCCGCTCTAGCGGCGCTTGCGACCGTCACCTGGATGGTAAACTGGCGAGAGCGCAAACTGCGAGCGGAGCAGACGAACGCGCGCTCCAACCTGCCCAACATGACCGGCTTCCGCGCCGCCGATCCACCTGGCGACGCCGCCGTCGTGGTCGCGCGGATCGCGCGCATCGACGAGATCCTCACGGCGCTGCCTTCGGCCCTGCATGGTGCCTTCGCGCGCGCCGTGGTGTACCGGCTGAAGGCGGGCGACGAGGCGCTGACGCTCTACCACGACGAAAATGGACATTTCGCGTGGTACGCGCCGGCGCAGAGCTTCGCCGCCATCGAATCGCACCTGACGGGCCTCAAGGCGCTGTTCGCCACACCGATCGCGCTGGAAGGCCACCAGATCGACGTCGAGCTGGCCTTCGGCGTCGACGTCAACTGCGACCAGGACCCGTCGCTGCGGCTCGCCTCCGCCTCCAATGCGGCGGCCGAGGCGGGAGAGAGCGGGCACGTCGCGCATTCGTTCGACAGCGAGCGGCTGGAACGCGCGAGCTGGACCACGTCGCTGCACACCGCGATCGACCAGGCGCTCCACAATCAGGAGATCTGGGTCGCCTATCAGCCCAAGCTTGACCTCGCCTCCGGCCGGGTGACGGGCGCGGAGGCGCTGGTCCGCTGGACCCATCCCACGCGCGGCAACATCCCGCCGACCGAGTTCATCGCCCACGCCGAGCGCGACGGACGAATCGACTCGCTGACCTGGGCGGTGACCGAGCACGCGGTCGCCAGCGCGGCGCTGCTGAACGCCACCGGCCGGCCCTTCCACGTCGCGATCAACCTGTCGGCGGTGATGCTGGGTCGCGACGACCTGCACGAGCGGATGCTGGAGACGCTATTCCGCCACAAGCTGCGGCCCAATCTGCTGACGCTGGAGCTCACCGAGACTGTGCCGCTGAGTGAGAATCCGACTGTCGCCACCAATCTTCACCGACTGCGCGCCTCGGGCTGCCGGGTGTCGATCGACGATTACGGCACCGGCGCCTCCAACCTCCTCTACCTCAAGACCGTGCCGTCGGACGAGGTGAAGATCGACCGATTGTTCGTCACGGGCCTGTCGGACAGCGCGGTCAACACCGCGATCGTGCGCGGCACCATCGACATGGTCCACGCGCTCGGCCGCTGCGTGGTGGCGGAGGGCGTCGAGGACCTGGCGACGCTGCGCCTGCTCGGCCGACTCGGCTGCGACGTGGCGCAGGGCTTCGCGATTGGACGGCCGCAGCGGATCGAGGATTTCCAGGAGACCTTCCGCAGCGGGCTGGAGGCACGCTTTTCCTCCGTGGGACGGAACCAAAGCTGAAAGCTCCCCCTTGTTAACCATGTGTGGTAAGGTTAACATGTTGTTGGCCACCATGGCATAGCAACGAGGGATCTATTATGAGCAAGACGACGAAGCGCCCGACGACCGGGCGAGGCATTTGGGATTGGGTTTTCGGCTCCATCCGGAAGTAATTCTCAGCAAGGCCTCATTATTGAGGCCTTTTTTTTGCTGCCTTCCAAGCATTTGAATTCTACGAGGTTGACAACATGAATAAGCGCGGGTGAGCCGTCCTCTATGATCTTCGTACCTGTTCACGCATGTACCACCACAACCGACGATCTGTGCAGCCCGCTACTCGACTCCTCCATGCGTCTAATTCGAACCGCATGTATCCAGCCCATCATGTCGCATTGACCGCCTTTCCCTGGTGGCGAGGCGCCGTCCTCTATCAGGTCTACCCGCGCTCCTTCGCCGACTCGGACTCCGACGGCATCGGCGATCTGCCCGGCGTCACCGCGCACCTGGATCACGTCGCATCTCTTGGCGTGGACGGGTTGTGGCTTTCGCCCTTCTTCCCCTCGCCCATGAAGGACTTCGGCTACGACGTGGCCGATTTCCGTGGCGTCGATCCGCTGTTCGGCACGCTCGCCGACTTCGACCGGCTGGTGGAGCGCGCGCACGCGCTGGGACTGCGGGTGATCATCGACCAGGTCTACTCCCACTCCTCCGACCAACACCCGTGGTTCCGGGAGAGCCGGGCCGATCGCGCCAATCCCCGCGCCGACTGGTACGTCTGGGCGGACCCCAGGCCGGACGGCTCGCCGCCCAACAACTGGCTGTCGGTGTTCGGCGGCTCCTGCTGGACGTGGGACGCGCGCCGGGGGCAATACTACTTCCACAACTTCCTGCCTGAGCAGCCGGACCTCGACCTGCACCGGCTCGACGTCCAGGACGCGATGCTGGATGTCGCCCGTTTCTGGCTGGATCGCGGCGTGGACGGCTTTCGCCTGGACGCGCTCAACTTCGCGATGCACGACCGGCGGCTGACCGACAATCCGGTCGCGCCGCCGGATCGGCCGCGCACCCGCCCCTTCGACCATCAGTCGCACGTCCACAACCAGTCGCAGCCCGAGATCGTGGGTTTCGTCGAGCGGCTGGCGGCGGTCGTCGCCGGCTATCCCGATCGCTTCACCGTGGCGGAGGTCGGCGGCGTCGATCCGCTGCCGGAGATGCGGGCGTTCACCCGGGGCACGGATCGGCTGAGCACGGCCTACGGCTTCGCGTTCCTGTCCGCCGACCGGCTGACCCCGGCGTTGGTGCGCGACGCGATGGCGGAGTGGCCGAGCGGCGAGGCCGCGGACGATGGCGAGCCCTGGCCGAGCTGGGCGTTCTCCAACCACGACGTCCCCCGAGCGGTGTCGCGCTGGACCGAGGGGCGGGATGGAACCGCCATGGCGCGGCTGACGCTGGCGTTGCTCGCGACGCTGCGCGGCAACATTTTCCTCTATCAGGGCGAGGAGCTGGGGCTGGAGCAGGCGGACGTGCCGTTCGAGCGGCTGGCGGACCCGGAGGCGATCGCCAACTGGCCGCTGACGCTGGGCCGCGACGGCGCGCGCACCCCGATGGCGTGGACGTCCGAGGGCATCGGAAGCGGCTTCTCCACGACCGAGCCGTGGCTGCCGATCGATCCGCGCCATCGCGCGCGCGCGATGGACCGGCAGGAGCGCGATCCCGACAGTCCACTGGCGGTCACCCGCGCCGTGTTCGCGCTGCGCCGCGCGGAGCCGGCGCTGCGCCTGGGCGCGCTGGACTTCGTCGACACGCCCGGCGACCTGCTGGTGTTCCGGCGGAGCTGGCGCGGGCGCGCTCTCACCTGCGCCTTCAACCTGGGCCACGAAACCGTCGCCTGGCGCACCGCAGGTCGGATGCTGGTCGCGCTCAACGGGGCGACGGACGACCGGCTGCCACCCCTGGGCGTGGCGGTCTGCGCGTGAGGGGGAGGTCGGCCCGTCAGTACACCACGACGCTGCGGATGCCCTCGCCGCGCGCCATCATCGCGAAGCCCTCGTTGATGTCGTCGAGCGCCAGCCGGCGGGTGATGAGCGGGTCGACCTCGATATGGCCGTCGAGCACCCAGCCGACGATGCGCGGCACGTCGGTGCGCCCCCTCGCGCCACCGAACGCCGTGCCCTTCCAGGTCCGGCCGGTCACCAGCTGGAACGGCCGTGTGGCGATCTCCTCGCCCGCCCTGGCCACCCCGATGATGACGCTCTCGCCCCAGCCGCGGTGGCAGCATTCGAGCGCCTGGCGCATCACCTCCACATTGCCGGTGCAGTCGAAGGAATAGTCCGCCCCGCCGCCGGTGAGCTCAATAATGTGCGCCGCCACATCTTCCACCGCGCGAGGGTCGACGAAGTCGGTCATGCCGAAGCGGCGACCCCACGCCTCCTTGTCCGGGTTCACATCCACGCCGACGATCCGACCCGCGCCGACCAGCCGCGCGCCCTGGACGACGTTGAGCCCGATGCCACCCAGCCCGAAGACGACGACGGTGGCGCCCGGCTCCACCTTCGCGGTGTTGACGACCGCGCCCACGCCCGTGGTGACGCCGCAGCCGACAGTGCAGATCGTGTCGAACGCCGCCCGCCGATCGATCACCGCCAGCGCGATCTCCGGCAGCACGATGAAGTTCGAGAAGGTGGAGCAGCCCATATAATGCCACACCGGCGCGCCGTTCTGCGAAAACCGGCTGGTGCCGTCGGGCATGACGCCCCGGCCCTGGGTCGCGCGGATGGCCGTACAGAGGTTGGTCTTCGGGTTGAGGCAGGACGGGCACTGGCGGCACTCCGGCGTGTAGAGCGGGATGACGTGATCGCCGGGCGACACCGAGGTGACGCCCGGCCCCAGCTCGCGCACCACGCCGGCACCCTCGTGTCCCAGCACGCAGGGGAAGCGCCCTTCGGAGTCCAGCCCGCCCAGGGTGTAGGCGTCCGTGTGACAGATGCCGCTCGCCCTGACCTCGACCAGCACCTCGCCCGCCTGCGGCCCCTGCAGGTCCAGCTCGACGATCTCCAGCGGCTGGAGGGGGGCGAATGCGACGGCGGCGCGGGTCTTCATGCGGGTGTCTCCCGGACTTGGTGGAGCCTCGGTGCCGCGCGATCGTCGCGCCTGTCAAACCGGGCGGGGCGCGCCACCTTGTCCGCGGCGTTCCCTGCGCTAGGGTCGCGGGCGCACCAAGGAGACCACCGATGATCAACCACGTGATGCTGGGCACCAACGACCTGGAGGCCGCGCGCGCCTTCTACGACGCCGTGTTGCCCATCGTCGGCTACGGCACGGCCTTCCAGGACAAGGAGCGGCTGTTCTGGGCGTCGAAGAAGGGCAGCTTCGCGCTGACCGTTCCGATCGACGGAGAGCCGGCCACCGCCTCCAACGGCTTCACGCTGGGCTTTCGCTGCGACTCACCCGAGCAGGTGACCGCGTTCCACGACGCGGCCGTCGCGGCGGGCGGCACCGCCATCGAGGATCCGCCGGGGCTGCGGGAGAGCAGCATGGGACCGATGCACCTGAGCTACGTCCGCGATCTGGACGGCCACAAGCTCTGCGCCATCCATCGCGGCTGATGGACACCCTGTCCGTTCAACGGAGTCACGGCGGCACGCAGCACGTGCTGCGCCATCTGAGCTCCGCGACCGGCACCCCGATGACCCTGGGCGTGTTCGTTCCGCCGGGCGACGAACCCCTCGGCGGTTGGCCGGCCGTGACGTTCCTGTCCGGCCTCACCTGCACCCACGCCAATGTGACCGAGAAGGGCGAGTATCGCGGCGCCGCGGCCGAGCTGGGTCTTGTCGTCATCGCTCCTGACACCTCGCCGCGAGGCGCGGCCGTTCCGGACGCCGACGCTCTCGCGCTGGGTCAGGGAGCCGGCTTCTACCTCGATGCGAGCGAGGCGCCGTGGTCGGGCGCGTTCCGCATGGAACGCTACATCGTGAGCGAACTGCCGGACGCCGTGGGCGCTCTCGTGCCGTTGGACCCGGCGCGCCAGGGGGTGACCGGCCATTCGATGGGCGGTCATGGCGCGCTCACGCTGGCGTTGCGCCATTCCGGCCGATGGCGGTCGGTATCCGCGATCGCGCCGATCTGCGCGCCGACCGAGTGCTCCTGGGGCCGCGACGCCTTCACCGCCTATCTGGGTGCGGACGAGCGGAGGTGGGCGGCGCACGACGCCTGCCGGCTGATCGAGAGCGGCGCCAGAACGGACGCGTTGCTGGTCGATCAGGGCCAGGCCGACCCGTTCCTGAACGAGCAGCTGAGGCCCGACCGGCTGGAGACGGCCTGCGCGACCACCGGCCTGACGCTGACGCTGCGGCGGCACGCGGGCTACGACCACTCCTACTATTTCGTCTCCACGGTCCTGGGCGACCACCTGCGCTGGCATCGGGAGCGGCTGGGTTGAGCCGCTTCGTGCGGGTGGTCGATCTGGAGACCACCGGCAGCCGCCCGCCCGCGCACGGCGTCTGCGAGATCGGGTGGCAGGACGTGGTCGAGGGCGCGGACGGCGTGTGGCGGATCGGTGGCGGACAGGGCCACACGCTCGTCGATCCGGGACGCGCCATTCCGGCTGTCACCCAGGCCATCCACCACATCATCGACGCGGACGTGGTCGGCGCCCCGATGTGGGCGGACGCCGCGCCGCCGGTGCTGAAGCCCGCCATCCGTCCACTGGCGCTCGCCGCCCACCGCGCCTCCTTCGAGAAGCGCTTCTGCACGCCCGAACTGACCGGCGGGGCGGACTGGATCTGCACCTGGAAATCGGCGCTTCGCCTGTGGCCGGACAGCCCGTCCTTCTCCAACCAGGTGCTGCGCTACTGGCGCAAGCCCGCGGGGTTGGACCGGGCGCGCGGGCTGCCGGTCCACCGCGCCTATCCCGACGCCTACGTCACCGCCCATCACCTGCGCGACCAGCTGAACGAGGTGGGGCCGGAACGGCTGATCGCGTGGGAGCGCGAGCCCGGCCTGCTGCCGCGCGTGCCTTTTGGACCCGACAGGGGCATGGACTTCGCCGAACTGTCCGACGACACTCTCGCCCGGTTGTCGGACGATCGCAACGAGGACGTGCGCTTCTCGGCCGAACGGGAGCGGGCGCGACGGGACCTGGGTGGAGAGCCGAAGGACTCGGGCTCAGCGCAGGGGGAACTGCTGTGACGTCGCCCCGCGCTCAGGCCGCGACGAACTGTCCCAGGCGCTGCGACAATGAGGGCGCCGGGCTGGGGCCGGAGTCGAGGCTCATCAGTTCGTCATACACGCGTTCGGCGGGACCGTAGGTGCGGCCCGCCGCGCGTTCCAGCCCGGTGCGGTCGAGGATCGCGATGTGCCCGCGCGTGCCACGCACCAGCCGATCACCCTCCAGCTTGTGCAGGGTGTCGGTGACGCTGGCGCGCCGCACGCCGAGCAGTTCGGCCAGGCGCTCGTGCGTCATCGGCAGGTCGTCGCCGGGCCGGCGGTCGTGCAGCATGACGAGCCAGCGCGCCAGCCGCGTCTCGACATCGTCGGAGCGCAGCGAGGCGATCGTGCTGCTCATCTGCACCGCGACGGACTGGGCGAAGCGCAGCAGGATGCGGAAGAAGACCGGGTCGCGCAGGCATGCCGCCTTCACCGCGCTCGCAGGCAATCGCAGCGCCTCGCCCCCGTCGAGCACCGCGACCGTGGAGTCGAAGGCAAGCGCGCAGCCGGTCATCGCGCTCCAGCCGACCAGCCCCTCGCCGCCGATCAGCCCGTCGCCGCCGAGATCGGAACCGAAGGAGACGACGAGTGTGAGCGGGAACAGCACCGCCGGGATGGGCTCGCCGGCGCGCGACACGACCTGTCCGGCGGCGTAGCTCACCATGTCGGCCTGGCCGATCAGGTCGGCGCGCGGCGCGGCGGCCAACCTGTCGAGCAGGCGGTTGCCCGGGGTCCCGCATCCGCCGTTGCTCGCGTCCATTCGTCATCCTCTCCCCGTCAGCGCAGGAGTTTAGGTACTACCGCGTACGCAATCAACCATCGGCGGAACGGGCGGGTGGGGGTAGGCGTACACCAGTTGAACAACTGAGAGGGTGGACGATGGACGACAGTCAGGTTGACGTCACCGAGATGACGGGTGTGCTCGACGCGCGTGTGCGGCGGCGCGAGAATCGACGCGATTTCTTCAAGTCGGTGGGCGGCGTGGTCGCTCTGGGAGGTGGGTTGGCGTTGACCGGTGTGTCGAGCCGTGCCGTCGCGCAGGCCGCGCCGACCGACGCGGACGTGCTCAACTTCGCGCTGAACCTCGAATATCTCGAAGCCCAGTTCTACTCCTATGCGGTGTTCGGGCAGGGATTGCCCGCGGGCAGTCTCACGGGAACCGGCCAGCGCGGCGGCGTGGTCGGGGGCAAGCAGGTCCCGTTCCAGGATCCGATCGTTCGCCAATACGCGATCGAAATCGCTCAGGACGAGATCAACCACGTCAACTTTCTGCGCTCCGCGCTCGGCCGTTCGGCCGTGGCGCAGCCGATGGTCGACATTTCGTCGAACCCGCAAGGCGCCTTCTCTTCCGCGGCACGGGCTGCGGGACTGATCGGAGCCGGACAGTCCTTTGATCCATATATGAACGACGAGAACTTCCTGCTCGGCGCCTTCATCTTCGAGGATGTGGGCGTGACCGCCTACAAAGGCGCTTCGCCGCTGATCGCCAACAAGACCTTTCTCGAAGCGGCCGCCGGCCTTCTGGCGGTCGAGGCGTACCATGCGTCGATCGTGCGCACGACGCTCTACGGAAAGGGAATGCAGACCCCCTCGCTCAAGCTGATCGAGGCGACGGAGGCGATCTCCGGAGCCCGGGACAGCGTCGACAACGTCTTGGACGACGATCAGGGCGTGGCGCCGATCGGCAACGCTTCGAACATCGTGCCGCTCGACGCGAACGGTCTCGCTTTCAGCCGGACGACGGGCGACGTGCTCAACGTCGTCTATTTGAACTCGGGCGCCGTGTCCCAGGGGGGATTTTTCCCCAACGGCGTGAACGGCACCATTCAGATGAGCAGCGCGAACTGATGGCGCGCGCAACAGGAGAGACCCCGATGGATCAGGACACCATGATCGGCATCCTTGCCGAGTGCGACGTGCGCCGCGCCGAACGCCGCGCCTTTTTGAAGCAGGCGGGCCAGGCCAGCGCCGCGATCGCCGGCGTGACCATGCTGGCGGCGTGCGGCAACAACAACGACGGCCCGGATCCGGTGACGATGACGCCGCCTCCACCGCCTGGGGCCACACCGCCGCCGCCGCCTCCGGGTGGCACGCCGCCTCCGCCGCCTCCGCCGGGTTCCACAGCGACGGATGTGGATATCCTGAACTTCGCGCTCAATCTCGAATATCTCGAGGCGCAGTTCTATTCCTACGCGGTCAACGGCGCTCCTCTGCCCGACTCTCTGCTGAGCGGCACGGGCACGCGCGGCCAGGTCACCGGCGGCAAGCAGGTTCCGTTCCAGGACCCGATCGTGGCGCAATACGCCCGCGAAATCGCGGCCGACGAGCGCAATCACGTCGCGTTCCTGCGCACGGCGCTCGGCAGCGCGGCGGTGGCCCAGCCGGCGCTGAACATCTCGTCGGACGCCAACGGCTCCTTCTCGGCCGCGGCGCGCGCGGCGGGGCTGATCGGAGCGGGCCAGTCCTTCGATCCCTACGCCAACGACAACAACTTCCTGCTCGGAGCGTTCATCTTCGAGGATGTCGGCGTGACCGCCTACAAGGGCGCCTCGCCGTTGATCATGCGCAAGGACTATCTGGAATCGGCCGCCGGCATCCTGGCGGCGGAAGCCTATCACGCTGGCCTGATCCGCACGATCCTGTACCGCAAGGGCATGCAGACGCCGTCCTTGAAGCTGATCGAGGCGACGGAGGGCATCTCCAACGCCCGCGACGCCGTCGACGGTTCGACCGACGACGATCAGGGCGTGGCACCGAGGAATGGCGCGGCCAACCTGGTGCCGACCGACGCCAACTCGCTCGCGTACAGCCGCACGGCGGCCAACGTGCTGAACGTCGTCTACCTCAACAGCGCCTCGGTGAAGCAGGGCGGGTTCTTCCCGGCCGGCACCAACGGCACGATCAACACGAGCGGCGCCAACTGACGCCCTTCTGAGGAGTGGAGGGCTCCGGTGCCGTCATGGCACCGGAGCCTTTTTCTTGCGCGGCCCGCTTTCCTCCCATCATCGGGCCACCCTGAACCAGCAAGGGTGTCCGCCCCCAGCAGAAGCGACGCGGGCGTCCTGCGGTCCGGTGGCCACTCGTCCGTCAGCTCGCGAGTGCCGTCTTCGCGAGACTCTCCGGCCTCTTTCCCGCTCAGCGTCTCCCGAGGGTGAGCGGGATGGTCGCCCCGTCCGGCGGCACCGCGACACGGGCGCTCTCCCAGTCCGGTCGGCGGCGCCTTTCCGCGCCGCTCGCCGCCCAGCCGCCCGCTCCCGCCGGCTTGAGCGACACCGTCGCGGGCGATCCCTCCGTCGCGGGTCCGCGATCCCCTCCGGCGATCCGCGTCCGGCCGTCGACGGTCGCCGCCAGGGCGGGTTGCACCGCCACCAGCGCGTATCGACCCGGCACCACGCCGTCGAAGCGCAGCGCGACCGACGCCGCGTCCGCCTCCGCGCGCGCGCGGTAGATGGCGTCTTCGGTGCCCCACTGCGCCTCCGTCTGCAACGCCGCCTCCACCGGCTCTCCGCCAGGCTCGACCCCGCTCACGCTCGCGATCACCACGGCGGTGGACGCCCGCGCGGGTTGGGACGGCCCGGGCTTGGCGGGCGGAGGCGGGGAAGCATTGGTCTCGCGTCCGCGGCAGCCGGGCAGGGTCAGGAGCAGCGCGGCGAGCAGTGCGGCGAGGGGTCTGGCGGAACGGCGTGCAATCATCATGTCCGCACCGTCGGCCAAGCGGTCTTCGGGCGCAAGTCGAGCGTGAACATCTCTCCTGCCAGCCTCTGGACGTCGGCGACGGAGCGGCCCAAGCGCCCTGGCAACCTTCCCTCCCCTCCGCCCGTTCTGCCGCCCGAGGAGACCGCATGGCCAGCCTGCCCGCCCCCGCCGCCCCGGACCACGATCTTCGCAGGCGCTTCGCCGCCGTGCGGGCACTCACCGAGACGCTCGCCGCCCCGCTCGGCGACGCCGACGCGACGGTGCAGTCGATGCCGGACGCCTCGCCCGCCAAATGGCACCTGGCGCACACCTCCTGGTTCTTCGAGACCTTCGTGCTGCGCGACCACCTGGCCGGCTACCAGTTGCGCGACGCGCGCTTCCCGTTCCTGTTCAACAGCTACTACGAGGCGGAGGGCGAGCGGCACGCGCGCGCCGCGCGCGGCATGATCACCCGGCCGTCGCTGGAGGAGGTGCTGGCCTATCGCGCCCATGTCACCGATGAGGTGGCCGGAAACTGGGACGCCATCGGGGACGAGGGGCGGGTGCTGGTGGCGCTCGGCTGCCATCACGAGGAGCAGCATCAGGAACTCTTGTGCACGGACATCCTGCACCTGTTCTCGCGCAATCCGTTGTATCCAGCCCTCGTGCCCCCGCGCCCCCGCGCGGCCGGCGAAGCCCGGCCGCGCGGCTGGGTCGAGGGGCGCAGCGGCACGGTGGAGATCGGCCATGACGGCGACGGCTTCGCCTTCGACTGCGAGGGGCCGCGCCACACCGTCTGGCTGCAGCCGCACGCGCTGGCCGACCGGCTGGTGACGAACGGCGAGTGGCGGGCGTTCCAGGAGGATGGCGGCTATCGACGACCGGAGCTGTGGCTGTCGGACGGCTGGGCCTGGGTCGGGGAGCACGGCATCGACGCTCCGCTCTATTGGGAGCGGGTGGACGGTGACTGGCACGGCTTCGGGTGGGACGGGCTCCGGCCACTCGACCCGCATGCGCCCGTGCTGCACGTCGGCCATTACGAGGCCGATGCCTACGCCCGCTGGGCCGGTGCCCGCCTGCCGACGGAGGCGGAGTGGGAGACCGCCGCGGCCGCGCTCGACCCGGCCGCCGGACAACAGCTCGACGGTCCGTCGGACGGACGGCCCCGCGCCGCCGCCGGCGATGCCGGTTCCGGGAGCCTGACCCAGATGTTCGGCCCCGCCTGGCAGTGGACGGGCTCGGCCTACTTGCCTCACCCCGGCTTCCGCCCCGAACCCGGCGCGGTCGGCGAGTACAACGGCAAGTTCATGTCGGGTCAGATGGTGCTGAAGGGCGCCAGCCTGTTCACCCCGCGCGGCCATTCGCGCGCCTCCTACCGCAACTTCTTCCCGCCCTCCGCGCGCTGGCAGGCGACCGGCGTTCGTCTGGCGCGGGATCTCTAGCGGATGGCCGACATAGAGGCCGAGGCCCGCACCCACACCGCCGACCCGCATTTCCGCGCCGACGTGCTGGCCGGGCTGTCGCAGCCCCAGCCGGCGGTGCCCGCGCGCTGGCTTTACGACTATGCCGGCTCGGCGCTGTTCGAGGAGATCACGCGGCTTCCCGAATACTACCCCACCCGCACGGAGGCGGCACTTCTGGACGCGGTGTGCCCGAAGTTGCGCGAGCGCGCGCCGGCCCGCAGCGCGGTGGTGGAGTTCGGCTCCGGCTCCTCGGCCAAGACACCGCGCCTCCTTCGCTGCATCGAGCCCGCCTTCTATGTGCCGATCGACATCTCCGGCGCGTTCCTGCGCGAGGCGGCGGCGGAACTCTCGGAGAGCTTTCCCGGCCTGGCCGTCCACCCGGTGGAGGCCGACTTCACCCGCCAGGTGCCGCTGCCCGCCGCCATCGCGGGCCAGCCGATCGTGGGCTTCTTCCCCGGCTCCACCATCGGCAACATGGTGCCGGAGACCGCGGTCAACCTGCTGCGCTCCATGCGCGCCACGCTGGGCACGGACGCGCACCTGCTGATCGGCATGGACCGGGTGAAGGACGTGGCCGTGCTGCTGCCCGCCTATGACGACGCGGCGGGCGTGACGGCGCGGTTCAACATGAACCTCCTCACCCGCATCAACCGGGAGCTGGATGGCACCATCCCGGTGGAGGCCTTCCATCACGAAGCGCGCTGGGACGACTCGCATGCGCGCGTCGAGATGCACCTGATCGCCGGCCGCGATGTGGCGTTCGAGGTGGCGGGCCGGCCCTTCGCGCTGGCGGAGGGGGGAACGATCCACACCGAGAACAGTCACAAATACACGTTGCGCTCGGCTCGGCTGCTGCTGCTGGCGGGGGGGTGGACGCCGCTGGCGGACTGGTCGGACGAGGCGGACCAGTACACCCTGTTCCTGGCCGGCGCGGAGGCGGAACGGGCGGCGCCGTAGGGGATTGGCTGGGCCTCAGCGCTTGATGCCCGTCGTCTCCACAGCTGAGCTGAATGGCTGCTAGCGACCCACCTGCGGACGTCGAACTCTCCAACCCCGATCCGCTCGTCCTGAGCCTGTCGAAGCCTGTCCTGAGCTTGTTGAAGGGGACGTTGGGCAAGGCACGTCCGGCGGTCGCCGCGGCTGAGCCCTTTGTGCGTCCTTCGACAGGCTCAGGACGAGCGGGAGGGGCTGACGGCATCACCAAACCCGACCGTCCCTTTCCCACTCAGAAGCAGTCGATTCGACTAAGCGGCCAATCGGGGTGACTCTGCTTCGGGCGCGCCGCGCGATCGGAGAATGCCTCCTCTTGCCCCGCCCACACCCACGCTCCACACCCGCACCATGACCACCTCCCACCTGACCCAGAACCCCGACATCCAGTTCCTCGGCCGCGTGCTGGGCGACGTCATCCGCGAGCAGGGGGGTGAGCGATTGTACGCGCTGACCGAGCGCATCCGGTCGGCCTCCGTCGCCCGGGCACGCTCCGGCGACGGGGTGGGAGATGCCGAGGATCCAGGAGGTCTCTCCGATCTGACGCTGGGCGAGACGCTCGACTTCGTGCGCGGCTTCATGCTGTTCTCGCTGCTCGCCAACATCGCGGAGGACCGCGAGGGCGTGGCGCGGGAGGAGGGCGCGGACCTCGCCTCCGCCATCGCCCGCCTGGACGCGGAGGGCGTCGGCAGTCAGGCGGTGCGCGAGCTGATCGGCCGGGCCAACATGGTGCCCGTCTTCACCGCCCATCCGACGGAGGTGCGCCGCCGCTCGATCCTCGACCATCGCCAGCGCATCGCCGAGCTGATGGCGCTGCGCGACACCGGAGCCCAGGTCACGCCGCAGGGCGACCGGGTGGAGGCGGCGATCAAGCGGCAGGTGATCCTGCTGTGGCAGACCCGCCCGCTGCGGCGCGAGAAGCTGGTGGTCGGCGACGAGGTGGACAACGCGCTGGCCGTCGTCCGCGACGTGCTCATGCCGCTGCTGCCCGGCCTCTATGCCCGCTGGGAGACGGCGCTGGGCGAGCGGCCGCCGGCGTTCCTGCGCATCGGCAGCTGGATCGGCGGCGATCGCGACGGCAACCCGTTCGTCACCGCCGACACGCTCACCATGGCGCTGTCGCGCGGGGCGGAGGCGGCGCTGGGCCGCACGCTCGACGGGCTGCACGAGCTGGGCCGCGAGCTGTCGATCTCGGCCGGGCTGGCCGACGTGCCCGACGCCGTGCTGGCGCTGGCCGACGCGAGCGGCGACGACGCGCCCGCGCGCGCCGACGAGCCCTATCGTCGGGCGGTGAGCGGCCTCTACGCGCGCACGGCGGCCACCTACGAGGCGCTGGTCGGCCGTGCGCCGCCCCGGCCCTCGCGCCTGTCCGCCGAGCCCTACGGCGCGCCCGAGGAGCTGCGCGCCGACCTCGCCGTCCTCGCCCGCGCCTTGGCGAAGGGGAGCGAGGCGATGGCGGGCGGCGGGGGGTTGGGCCGGCTGATCCGCCATCTGGAGGTGTTCGGCTTTCACGGCCCCACGCTCGACCTCAGGCAGAACTCCGCCGTCCACGAGCGCACGGTGGCCGAGCTGTTCGCGCGCGCGGGGGTGGAGGCGGACTATCTGGCTCTGGACGAGGAGGCGCGGGTCGCGCTGCTGCGGGGCGAACTGAGCCAGAACCGGCCGCTCGGCGCGCCGTGGGTGGACTACGGGGAGGAGACGGCCGGCGAGCTCGCCATCTTCCGCGCCGCGGCCGACGCCCACCGCCGCTTCGGTCCGGGGTGCATCACCACCGCCATCATCTCGATGACCGAGACGGTGAGCGACCTGCTCGAACTCAACCTCCTCCTGCGGGAGGTCGGGCTGTTCGGCGCGATCCAGGCCGTGCCCCTGTTCGAGACGGTGGACGATCTGGTCGCGGCTCCGGACATCATGGCACGCTACCTCGCCCTGCCGGAGATCGCCGCGACCGCCGACCTGCGGCCGGAGCAGGAGATCATGATCGGCTATTCCGACAGCAACAAGGATGGCGGCTATTTCACCTCGATTTGGTCCTTGAACCGGGCGAGCCGGTCGCTGGTGCCGGTGCTGGCCGACGCGGGCCGCGCGATGCAGCTGTTCCACGGGCGGGGCGGAGCGGTGGGGCGCGGCGGCGGCTCCGCCTTCTCCGCCATCCGCGCCCAGGCGCCGGGCACGGTCGCGGCCCGCATCCGCATCACGGAACAGGGCGAGGTGATCGCCGCCAAATACGGCAGCGGCCCCCAAGCCGACGCCAGCCTGGAGGCGATCGTGTCCGCCACCGTCCTCGCCTCGCTGGAGCCGGGGCGCGGCGCGGACCGGGAGCGGTTCGCGGCGGCGGCCGACACGCTGTCGGACACGGCGCTCAAGGCCTACCGCGCGCTCGTCTACGACACGCCGGGCTTCAAGGACTTCTTCCGCGCCGCCACTCCGATCGCGGAGATCGCCGGGCTGAAGATCGGATCGCGCCCCGCCAGCCGGAAAAAGAGCGACGCCATCGCCGACCTGCGCGCGATCCCCTGGGTGTTCTCCTGGAGCCAGGCGCGGATCATGCTGCCCGGCTGGTACGGTGTGGGCGAGGCGCTGGACGCCTTCGCGGACAAGGGGCTGCTCAAGGCAATGGCCGCGGACTGGCCGTTCTTCGCCACGGCGCTCTCGAACATGGAGCAGGTGCTGGCCAAGTCCGACCTCGCCATCGCCGCGCGCTATGCCGCGCTGGCACCCGACGCCGACGGCATCTGGAGCCGCATCCAGGACGGCTGGCACCGCGCCCGCGACGGCCTGCTGCAGGTCACCGGCCAGAGCCGCCTGCTGGAGCGCGAGCCGGCGCTCGACCGCTCCATCCGCCTGCGCCTGCCCTATCTGGAGCCGCTCAACCTGTTGCAGGTCGAACTCCTGAAGCGCCACCGCGCGGGCGAGGTGGACAGCCAGGTGCGCGAGGGCATCGAGCTGACGATCAACGCCATCGCCACGGGGCTGAGGAACAGCGGATGAGGGGAGGGGCAAACGGGCTCAGGGCCGGCCACCGTCCGTCCCTCCGTCGCCACGACCTTGAGCCGGGTCGACGGGAGGCTTCGACGGGTTCAGCCTGAGCGGGTGTGAGCGGGCTGCTCCGGCTGGCGGACCACGCCGCCCCGCGACCTTAGCCGCCGCAGCGCACCTGGCCGCTGCCGGCCACCGCCGTGCGGCACCTGGCACCCTCGCCCAGGTCGACGTCGCCCGAGCCGATCACGCTGACCTCGGCCGGGCCGTTCACCGTCGCGGCGACGTCGCCGGAGCCCTGCACGGTGACCGACGCCTCCGCCGCGACCAGGCCGCTGGCGTTCACGTCGCCCGAGCCGGCGGTGGTCACCTCCAGCCGCTGGGTCGCGCCCGCGAGCCTGAGATGGCCGGAGCCGCCGACATTGAGCGTGAGCACTCCGACCTCTGCCCGGCCGAGCGACAGGTCGCCGGATCCCGCCAGCGTGCCGGTGAACGCCCGGCCGGCGATCCGGTCCACCGCGATCGCGCCCGATCCGCGCAGCGCGGCGGCGGTGAGCGTCGGCAGCGTGACGAACACGGTCGCCGGCCGGATCGGGCCGTCGAACTCGCGCTGCCGCGCGATGGTCAAGGCCGGGCCGCTGCGCGCGACCACCAGGCTGTCCAGCACGTCGGCCGGCCCCTCGGCGCGCACGGAAAAGGCGGGGCCGACGCGCACCTCCACCCGGTCCGGACCGGAGGACTCGACCGCGGTGAAGCCGGCCAGGTCGTAGGTGCGCGCACCGGCCGGTCGGGCGGCGGTCGCCTCGGGTTGGGGGGTGACGGGTGTCGCCGGCCGCCCCTCGACCGCTTCGCCATCGCCGCACGCGGCCAAGAGGAGGGTAAGGGGGAGGAGGGTAAGGGGCAGGAGCGCGCGGGACAGCATGGCCGACAGGGTGCCACGCGAGCCGGCGGGGCACAAGGCGGGCGCGCGCACCTCACGGTCGCGCGCCCGCCCCGCAGGATCAGGCGGCGGCCTTGTCCTTTTCCTTCTGCCACTGGGGCGCCGCCTCGTTCAGGATCGCGTGGATCCGGGCGAGCGCGGTCGGCTCGTCGGTCTTCTCCATCGCGGCGAGCTCGCGCGCCAGGCGCGACGCGGCGGCCTCGAAAATCTGCCGCTCGGAATAGGACTGCTCCGGCTGGTCGTCGGCGCGGAACAGGTCGCGCGTCACCTCCGCGATCGAGACGAGGTCGCCGGAGTTGATCTTGGCCTCGTACTCCTGCGCCCGCCTGGACCACATGGTGCGCTTGACCTTGGGCTTGCCCTTGAGCGTCTCCATCGCCTCCTTCAGCGTCTTGTCGGAGGAGAGCTTGCGCATCCCGAAGCTCTCGGCCTTGGTGGTCGGCACGCGCAGCGTCATCTTCTCCTTCTCGAAGCGCAGCACGTAGAGCTCGAGCGGGGTGCCCGCGATCTCCTGGCGCTGCAGCTCGGTCACGCGGCCGACACCGTGCTTGGGATAGACGACGTAATCGCCGACTTCGAACATGAGGGGCTTGGCGGCCATGGGGATCCTTCCGGTTGCCAGGCCGCCCGCCCGAGCGGATCGCCAGTGTCCCTCGCCGCCGTCGGCAGACGCGGCGCGCTCATGGAACGAGGACCTTGCGATGGGCTGGAGTGCGACGGCGGCCTGATGTGACAAGGCCGACCCCGATTGGCCGGCCCCTTGGGGTCATCCCATAGCAGCAATTCGCCGCTTTTTCAACGCCGATCCGTGGGCCAGGAGCGTCAGTCGCCCTCGCCGGGCTCCGGCGAGAACAGCGCCATCTTGTCCGGCTTGCCCTTCCACTCGTCGGCGTCGGCGGGCGCTTCGCGGCTCTGGGTGATGTTGGGCCAGTCGGCGGAGTATTTCGCGTTCAGTTCCAGGAAGGCCTCCTGGCCGGGCTCGGTGTCCGGCAGGATCGCCTCGGCGGGGCACTCCGGCTCGCACACGCCGCAGTCGATGCACTCGGACGGGTTGATGACGAGCATGTTCTCGCCCTCGTAGAAGCAGTCCACCGGGCACACTTCGACGCAGTCCATGTACTTGCACTTGATGCAGGCGTCGGTGACGACGTAGGTCATGGGGGAGGGCTCCTTTGGGCCGCTGCTATGACGTGGGGGGCGGGCCGTCAATCGGCGGCGCGGGCGTCAGTTCCTCCAGCGCGCCGGCGAGCGCGGCCACGCCCAGCCGGGCGGCGGGCAGCGCCAGCACGCGCACGACCCGCACGCGCGCGCGCTCACCCGTTCCCTGGGGCACCGTCAGCACGTCGCCGGCCGCGACGGGGCAGTGCGCCTTTTCGATCCGCCGGCCGTTCACCCGCGCCACGCCGCGCTCCGCCAGCGCGGCGGCGGCCGAGCGGGTGCGGGCGAGGCGCAGATGCCAGGCGACCTTGTCGAAGCGCATGGTCGCGCGCGGCTCACTCACCGGCAAGCAGCACCCTCAGGTCGGCGAAGTGGTTGTCGGCGCGCGGCGGCGGGGCAGGGTGGTGGCGCGGTCGCGACAGCCCGCGAAAGCGCCAGCGTTCGGCGTCGACCGGGCGGAAGCCGGCGTCGCGGATCAGCCGTCCGAACTCCGCCGGGCTCAGGCCCAGCGACACGGCGGGCGCGGGGTCGGGCACGAAGGGCGCGCGCCGTCCACCCTGCCGGTGCAGGTCGGCGAGCACCCGCTCCGCCAGATCCACGCGCAACGCCCGGCCCGCGCCCAGCGGGCGGAAGCCCGGATGGCCACCGCCCGCGATCCACGGCCCGTCGAAGGCGGGCAGGCCGTGCGGTCGCTCGTCCGCCGCGATCGCGCGCAACGCCGCGAGCCACAGGAGCGCGCGGGGTTTGAGCAGCCGGGGCACGAACAGGTCGAGCGATCCCGGCACCACGCCGTCGCGCCGCAGCCGCTGGCGGTCCGCCGGACCCAGTTCGGCGAGCGTCGCGGCGAGCGGTCCCCGCCAGACGGCACCACCGCCCTCCACCAGCGCGGCGTAGAGCGCGCGCAGCGGGGCGGGCGTGAACAGGTCGCGCGCCGCCTCATCCAGGCGCGCCAGCGGACCGAGCAGCGCGGCGGTGCGCTCGGCCACCCAGCGCTCCAGCCGCGCGGCCACCGCTCCGCCCGCGTCGGGCACCTCGGCGATGAGGCGCACCCGTGGCTCCAGCACGGTGCGTCCCGGGTCGAGGCGCGCGACCCGCCGTCCGCGCCATTCGAGCGGCCAGCCGCGCTCCGCGCAGCGCAGCGCGAAGGCGTCGTCCGTGTCGGCCGCCAGCGCCGCCGCGCGGTCCCCGCGCTCGCGCGCCAGCACCCGGTCGGCGGCGGCGAGCAGCATGCGCTTGTCGGCCAGCCGTGCGGCCGGGTCGGCGCGGAAGCGGAAGCCGTCGAGCGTGCCGACCGGCTCGCCCTCCACGCTCACCACCCCATCGCCGGCGATCTCCACGGGCAGGTGGCGGGCGTCCAGTCCGATCTGCTTCATCAGCACGCTGGTGCGGCGATCGACGAAGCGCTGGGTCAGGCGTTCGTGGAGCGCGTCGGACAGCCGGGTCTCGACCTCGGCGGCGCGGCCCGACCAGTGGGCGGGGTCGGCCACCCAGTCGTCGCGGTGGGCGACATAGGCCCAGGAGCGCACGGCGGAGAGCCGGCCGGCCAGCGCCGCGATGTCGCCGTCCACCACCTCCAGCCGGGCGAACGCCTCGCCGATCACGTCGGTGGGCACATGGCCGGGGTCGGTGGACAGGTGGCCCCACAGTCGCGCCACGAAGCGGGCGTGGTGCTCCGCCCCCAGCTTCTGGAAGTCGGGCACACCGCACGCTCCCCAGAAGCGGCGGACCATCGTGGAGCCCGTGGCGCGCGCCGCGACGCGGGGTTCGGCCGACAGAAGGCGCGCGACGGCGAGATCGGTCGCCTCCGGAGCGGGACGCAGGCGGGGGCGGTTCGGCCGCTCCTCCAGACTGGCGATCAGCGTGGCGACGGAGGCGAATTCGGGATCGCCCCGCCGCCAGAAGACCGTCTCGAGGGGCGGGAAACGGTTCTCTTCCAGCCGTTCCAGCTCGTTGGGCGTGAACTCCAGCGGCGAGCCCTCTCCACCCAGCAGGCCGAAGGTGCCGTCGCGATGATGCCGTCCGGCGCGCCCGGCGATCTGCGCCATCTCCGCCACCGTCAGCCGACGACGCTTGCGACCGTCGAACTTGGTGAGCCCCGCGAAGGCGACGTGGGCGAGGTCCAGGTTCAGCCCCATGCCGATGGCGTCGGTCGCCACGATGGTGTCGACATCGCCCGACTGGAACAGCGCCACCTGCGCGTTGCGGGTGCGCGGGGACAGCGCGCCCATCACCACCGCCGCTCCGCCGCGCTGCCGCCGCAGCATCTCGGCCAGCGCGTAGACCTCGTCGGCGGAGAAGGCGATCACGGCGGAGCGCGGGGGGAGGCGGCTGAGCTTCTTCGGCCCTTCATAGGACAGGGTGGAAAAGCGCGGCCGGCTGGTGATGCGCGCGTCGGGCATCAACGCGCGGATGACGGGCGCCAGCGTGTCGGCGCCCAGGATCATCGTCTCCTCGCGACCGCGCACGTTCAGCATCCGGTCGGTGAAGACGTGGCCCCGCTCCGGATCCGCGCCCAGCTGCGCCTCGTCCAGCCCCACGAATGCGAAGTCGCCGCCGCGCGGCAGGCTCTCCATCGTGGCGAGCGTGTAGCGCGCGTTCGGCGGCCGGATCTTCTCCTCGCCGGTCAGGAGCGCGACCGAGGCGGCACCCTTGATCGCGACCACCCGGTCGTAGACCTCGCGCGCCAGCAGGCGCAGCGGAAAGCCCATCGCGCCCGACGAGTGGGCGCACATCCGCTCGATCGCCAGGTGCGTCTTGCCGGTGTTGGTCGGCCCCAGCACGGCCTGCAGGGTGGCAGTGTCCGCCATCGTGTGGCTGCAACATCGTCAGTCGTCCGCCGCTCGGCAAGTGCAAAATGGGTTCCGCCCTCCATCCCGGGCAGGCACTGTCCCGTCGTGGGACTCGCACGACTTAAGTTGACTTTAACACCGATCCTGCAAAGGCGCGGGCGACACGCGGCGCATCCTTTCATCCGGGCTGGCGGCGGCCACAACAGCGAGGCGGACGGTTTGTTCCAGCGGGACACGGCAGCGGCGAGCGGCGGAGCGGCCACGCAGTCGCTCTCCATGACGCAGGCGCTGCCCATATCCGCTCGACAGACGCGCCGCCGTCTCAGTGACGTGAACCTGGCGCCCGATCTGGGCGCCGACATCGGCTCGCGCGTGTGGTGGCGCGGAATGGGCACGTTGAGTGCGCTGATCGCCGCCGTCTGGGGGCTGTCCCCGGGCATCCGGCCGGTGGTGGCTCAGATGCCGCCGCCCGCCGGCGACCACGCGCTGGCCGCCCTGTCGGCGCAGGCGATCACGCCGCTGGCGCTCGGCGCGGACACCGGCCGGCGGATGGGCGCCACCGACGCCGTGCGCCCGCTCACCGGCCGGCCGGAGCGCCCGCGCGTCGAACTGACCGCCACCTTGGGCCGGTCGGACAGCTTCGCGCGTGTGCTGGAGCGCGCCGGCGTCGGCGGAACGGAGGCGGCTGAGGCGGCGGTGCTGGTCGGCGAGGCCGTGGCGCTCGACGGCATCAAGGCCGGCACGCGCATGGACCTGGTGCTCGGCCGCCGATCGAGCCAGAGCGTGCCGCGCCCGCTGGAGCGCCTGTTCTTTCGCGCCGATCTGGGCTTGGCGCTCGCGGTTCAGCGCGCCGGCGGCGGGCTGGAGCTCGTGCCCACCCGCATTCCGGTCGACGCCACGCCGCTGCGCGTCAGCGGCACGGTCGGCGGCAGCCTCTACCGCTCGGCGCGCGCCGCGGGGGTGCCGGCCGACGCTGTGCAGACCGCGCTGCAGGCGATCGGCGCGCGCGTCGGCGGGCTCGACAGCCTGCCGGCCTCCACCCGCTTCGACCTGGTGGTGGAGCAGCGGCGCGCGGCGACCGGCGAGGTGGAGTTCGGCGAGCTGCTGCTCGCCGGCGTGTGGCGCGACGGTCGGCCGACGCACCTGATCCGCTGGACGGTGGACGGCCGCCCCGGCTGGTACGACGCCGCCTCGCTCGTCCGGCCGCGCGGCCAGTTCGCGCAGCCGGTCGCGGGTTATCAGAGCTCCGGCTACGGGATGCGCCGTCATCCCATTCTGGGCTACACCCGGATGCACGCCGGTGTCGATTTCGCCGCGCCCTACGGCTCGCCGATCCACGCGGCCACCGACGGCGTGGTGACCTATGCCGGCTGGCACGGCGGCCATGGACGCTATGTCCGCTTGGCCCACGGCGGCGCGATGGGCACGGGCTACGCGCATATGAGCCGCATCGCGGTGTCGCCTGGCACCCGGGTGCGGGCGGGCCAGGTGATCGGCTATGTCGGCTCCACCGGCCTGTCGACCGGCCCGCACCTGCATTACGAGGTGTATCGCGGCGGTGCGACGATCAACCCGAACTCGGTCCGGTTCGTCTCCGCGCCGACGGTGGACGTCAACGAACTGGCCCGCTTCCGCGCCCGGGTGTCCGCGCTGCTGGGCGGCCGGGCGAGCTGACACACCGCGTCGCCTCCCCTGCCGGGGCTCCGCCGATTGAGAACATGAAGGGAACGGGGTAGTTCACTCCCGTGACCGTGCGCAAGATCATCCATGTCGACATGGACGCCTTCTTCGCGAGCGTCGAGCAGCTCGACGATCCGTCGCTCCGGGGGCGGCCCGTGGCGGTGGGCGGGTCGAGCGGGCGGGGCGTGGTGGCGGCCGCGTCCTATGAGGCGCGGGCGTTCGGGGTCCGGTCGGCGATGCCGTCCGGCCTGGCGCTGCGGCTGTGCCCGCAGCTGATCTTCGTGAAGGGCCGATTCGAGCGCTATCGCGAGCTGTCCGCGCAGACCCGCGCGATCTTCCGCGACGAGACGCCGCTGATCGAGCCGCCGTCGCTCGACGAGGCCTATCTCGACGTGACCGCCCGGGGCGAGCCCGCCACCGCGATCGCGCGGCGCATCCGGGCGCGGGTGCTGGGCGAGACCGGGCTCACCTGTTCGGCGGGCGTGTCCTACAACAAGCTGATCGCCAAGCTGGCGTCCGACGAGAACAAGCCCGACGGGCTGACCGTCGTCACCCCGGAGCGCGCGCTGGACTATGTCGCGGGGCTGGCGGTCAAGCGGTTCCACGGCGTCGGCCCGGTGACGGCGGCGAAGCTGGAGGGGCTGGGCATCGCGACCGGGGCCGACCTGCGCGCCCGGTCGCTCGACTGGCTGACGGAGCGGTTCGGTTCTTTCGGCCAGCGGTTGCACGACATCGCGCGCGGGATCGACGAGCGGCCGGTGCGCACCCACCGCGAGGCCAAGTCGATCGGCGGCGAGCGCACCTTCGACACCGACTGCCGCACGGCGGACGAGCTGGACCGGCAGCTGGCGCGCATCGCCGCCATCGTCTGGGAGCGGATCGCGGCCAAGGGCGCGGTCGGGCGCACGGTGACGCTGAAGGTGAAGTTCGCCGACTTCACGCTCATCACCCGCGCCCGCTCGCTCACGCGCCCGCTGTCGGGCGAGGCCGAGCTGCTGGCGATAGGCCGCGAGTTGCTGGCGGCGGAGCGGGCGCTGCCGCTCGGCGTGCGGCTGCTGGGGCTGAGTTTGTCGAAGCTGGGGGACGTGGGGGAAATGGAGCCGGAGTTGCCGTTGTGAAGTCCTCCCCAGGCTTGTCTTGGGGAGGGGGACCGGGCCCCGCAGCGGCGTGGTGGAGGGGCATGGAGCCGAACCCCTCCACCACCGCCTGCGGCGGTGGTTCTCTCCCCGGAGCAAGCTCGGGGAGGATAGCTCTCACTCCTCCGGCGCGCCCACGACGATCCGCGTCACACTCTCCAGCGCCAGGCCAAAGGCGATGTGGCTCGCCGCGGCGTAGGCGTGCGACGAGGCCGGCACCTCGGTGGGCTTGGGCGCCAGGCCGAGCGCCGGCACCAGCCCCTCGTCCAGCACCGCCGCCGAGGCGATACCGTAGCCGGTGCCCCAGCCCGCGCGCACCGCCGGCATCCAGCGGCCCATCGCGGTGTAGAGCACGCCCAGCCCCACGCCGGTCGCGTAATGGACAGCGCGGCCAGCCGCCGCCTCGTCGCGGTGCGGAACGTCATGGCCGAGGACCGCCTGGCTGAGCGCGTCGGCGGCCTTGACCGTGCTCGGAGTGTCGTCGTCCCCGCCATTCGAAGATCCTTGAGCTTCCTGCGCGCGGGCGAGGAGGGTCTGAAAGCCGTTCATCGCCGCCGACGCGGCCGCCCCGGCGAGCGCGCCCCCGATCAGCGTGCGGGTGAGGGAGGGGCGGGAACGCTCGTCAGTGGTGTTGTCGATCATCGGGAACTCCGTGGTGGCTGTTCCGGCGGGAAACCGCCGGGCAGGGGATGGCGTTCCGGAGAGAGAGACGTTGCATTCCTCCCCCCGCAGGGGGAGGGGGACCGCCGCAGGCGGTGGAGGGGCTTGCCGATGGTGCGTCGGCTCGCACGGCGCTCTCCAATGACCCGACGGCAAGCCCCTGCGTCACGAGCTTCGCTCGCGCCATCTCCCCGTGCCAGGGAGGAACAATGTGGTCACACGTCCAGGTTCGCCACATTGAGCGCGTTGTCCTGGATGAACTCGCGGCGGGGCTCCACCACGTCGCCCATCAGCTTGGTGAAGATCTCGTCGGCCATGTCGGCCTGGTCGACCGTCACCTGCAGCATGGAGCGCACGGCGGGGTCGAGCGTGGTCTCCCACAGCTGCTCCGCGTTCATCTCGCCCAGCCCCTTGTAGCGCTGGACCGACAGGCCCTTGCGCGCCGAGGCCAGCACGGCGTCGAGCAGCTGCGACGGCTGGTTTACTGGGACGCCGACCGGAACCTCGGCCTCCTCCTCGGCTTCCTCCGCCTTCTCGGCTGCTTTGCGGGTGACGAGGCGCGACGGCTCGCGATAGGCGTCGGCCTGTTCAGCGGCCAGCCCGGCGAGCTTGCGCGCCTCCGCCGAGCCCACGAAACTCGCCTCGATCAGATGGTGGTCCATGACGCCGCGCCACATCCGGTCGAGCGCCAGCGCGCCGTCCGGCGTGATCTCGCCGGTCCACACCGCCTCCTCGTCGCCGACGCCCAGCCAGCGGGACGCACCCCGCACCGCCTCCGCCCGATCCTCCGGCGAGAGGCCGGGGGCGAGCGCGCCGGCGAGCGCCAGCGCCTCGATGATCTTCGGGTCGTAGCGGCGGGGCACGTACGCCATCAGCGACCGCATCCGGCGTGAATGGTTGACCAGCGCGCGCAGATCCTCGCCCGACCGCGCGCCTTGGGCGGTCTCCAACACCAGCGCGCCCAGCCCCGCGTCCACCAGATACTGGTCGAGCGCCTGATCGTCCTTGAGGTACACCTCGGAGCGGCCCTTCGCGACCTTGTAGAGCGGCGGCTGGGCGATGAAGAGGTGCCCGCGCTCCACGATTGCCGGCATCTGGCGATAGAAGAAGGTCAAGAGCAGGGTGCGGATGTGCGCGCCGTCCACGTCGGCGTCGGTCATGATGACGATCTTGTGGTAGCGCAATTTGTCGATGTTGAAGTCGTCCCGGCCGATCCCGGTGCCCATCGCCTGGATCAGCGTCCCGACCTCCTTGGACGACAGCATCCGATCGAAGCGCGCGCGCTCGACGTTCAGGATCTTGCCCTTCAAGGGCAGGATCGCCTGCGTCGCGCGGTCGCGGCCCTGCTTGGCGGAGCCGCCGGCGGAGTCGCCTTCGACCAGATACAGCTCCGACTTGGCCGGGTCGCGCTCCTGGCAGTCGGCGAGCTTGCCGGGCAGGCTGGCGATGTCCATCGCGCCCTTGCGCCGGGTGAGTTCGCGCGCCTTCTTCGCCGCCTCGCGCGCGGCGGCGGCGTCGATGATCTTGCCCACGATCTGGCGGGCGAGCGCCGGATTCTCCTCCAGCCACTCGGCCAGCCGGTCGGCCATCAGGCTTTCCAGCGGCTGGCGCACCTCGGACGACACCAGCTTGTCCTTGGTCTGCGACGAGAACTTCGGGTCCGGCAGCTTGACCGACACGATGGCGGTCAGCCCCTCGCGCATGTCGTCGCCGGTCAGCGACACCTTCTCCTTCTTGAGGAGACCGGACTTCTCGGCGTAGTTGTTGAGCGTGCGGGTCAAGGCGGCGCGGAAGGCGGCCAGGTGCGTGCCGCCGTCGCGCTGCGGGATGTTGTTGGTGAAGGCCAGCACGTTCTCGTAATAGCTGTCGTTCCACTCCATCGCGACGTCGATGCCGACCCCGTCGCGCTCGGAGCTGATCGACACCGGGTCCGGCATGATCGCGACCTTGGTGCGGTCGAGATACTTCACGAACGCCGCGATGCCGCCCTCGTAGAAGAGTTCCCGCCGCACCGGCTCCTCGTGGCGGCGGTCCTCCAGCAGGATGCGGACGCCGGAGTTCAGGAAGGCGAGCTCCCGATAGCGGTGCTCCAGCCGGTCGAAATCGAACTCGGTCACGTTCTTGAACGTGTCGGTGGACGGCAGGAAGGTCACCCGTGTGCCCTTGCGGGGCTGGCCCGCGCTGTTGTCGGGCGCGGGGCCGGTCACGACGAGCGGCGACACGGCATCGCCATGCTCGAACCGCATGGTGTGCTCCTGGCCGTCGCGCCAGATCGTCAGCTCCAGCCACTCGCTGAGCGCGTTGACCACCGAGACGCCCACGCCGTGCAGGCCGCCCGACACCTTGTAGGCGTTCTCGTCGTTCGTGTTGTCGAACTTGCCGCCCGCGTGCAGCTGGGTCATGATGACCTCGGCCGCCGACACGCCCTCGCCCGCGTGGATGTCCGTCGGAATGCCGCGCCCGTTGTCGTCCACGCTGGCCGATCCGTCGGGGTTGAGCGAGATGATGATGCGGTCGCAATGGCCCGCCAGCGCCTCGTCAATCGCGTTGTCGCTGACTTCGAACACCATGTGGTGCAGGCCCGACCCGTCGTCGGTGTCGCCGATGTACATGCCCGGCCGCTTGCGGACCGCGTCGAGGCCCTTCAGGACCTTGATGGACTGGGAATCGTAGATGTTCGCGGGGTTGGTTGCCATGAACCAGAATATAGGGATTCGCGCGGAAAACGAAAGCGCGAAGGGCCGGACACCGCCCGGTGTCCGGCCCCTTACGTCCCGCCGGTCCCGCGATCAGCGGCGGTGCGCGATCTCATGCCGGGCGGGGCGACCCACCGCGGCGGCGGCCATCGCGGCGATCAGTCCCAGCAACGAGGCTATGAAAGCCCAGAAGGCGGCTCCTGCCAACGCATCCGTCGCCTCGGTCGCCGTCCGTTCGACCGTGGCCGGCGCGGTCCTGGCGACCTGCTGCACCTTGCGCTGCACATTGTCGACCGTCTGAGCGGCCTCGGCCTGGCTCATGCCGGTGCGCTGGGCGAGTTCGTCGATCGCCTGCTGACGGTCGTCCGGCCCTATCACGCCGTTGCGACCGAACAGCGTGTTCGTCACGTTGCGGACCGCCTCACCCACCGTCGCATTCCCTTGAGCCACGGCCTCGGCGTTCCGGGTGACGGCGTTGGTGGCCTGGTTCTTCTCGCGGTCGGACAGCACGGAGCTGACGATCTGATCCGTCTGGCCGGCGATTTGGTTCTGGGTCTGCTGGTCCGGCATGGCGGCTGGAGCGACCTGAGCGACACCCGACGCGATCGAGCCGATCGCCGAGGTGGCGGTGTTCACGACCGAACCGATCGCGCTCGACGCCATCCAAGCCATCAGGAGCGTCGCCAGCCCCCAGACGGCGGCACCGTGAAAGGCGCTGCTGGTCGTCTTCGGGACAGCGGCGAGGCGACCGGCCACGAAGCCGCCGACCGCCAGCGCGATCAGCTGCGACACGACCAGCCAGACACCCGTACCGACGGACAGGCCCTTGAAGCCGCTCTCGCCGGGTCCGAAGTCGGCGTTCGACAGACCCAGAGCCAGGCCGGCGAGCGACAACATCAGGAGCACGCCCACGCCCACGACGGTGCCCGCGAAGATGGCGCCCCAGGACACGCGCGACCGGAAGGCATCGCCCATATAGTCGGGCACGGACTCCGTCACGGTGGTCCGCGCGCCTTCCGGTTCCACCCGGACGCGTTCGGGTCCGTCGTAGCCGTGCTCGTCGCGCACGATCCTGTCGTCTGTCATAGCCTTGGTTCCCCTGACGTTCTGAACGAGCCAACCGCCCGTGGGCGAGTCCGTTCCCTCCGCGTCAGCCTCCCGCCTGCTGCGCCTGTCCGGATGCGGGCTGCCCGGAGCCCTGCAGGATGGCGGCCGTCTCGATCACGTCGAGCGCCTGGCGCGCCGCCAGATAGCGCCGGGCCGAGCGCACCCACTCACGCCGTTCCGGCGTGGACGCCAGCCCCTCCACCTGGGCGAGCGCCGCCGCCACATCTCCGCGCGCCAGCGCCTGGTCGGCGCGCGTCAGGAGCGTGGGCGCGGTGCTCGGCGGCGCGTCGCTCCGGCGAAAGGCGATCAGCGGCGTGCCCTCGCCGCGCACGAAGGACAGGAAGCCTCCGCCCGACCGTCGCTTCGCCAGGTCCGGCATCGCTTCGCGCAGGGAGTCGATCGTGACCGGATGGGCGGCGGCGTCGATCACCGTGTCCACGGCGCGCGGCTGACCGGGAAAGCGCGCGCGCAGCTGCGCCTGGAGGAAACCGAGCGGCACGCCCCGATCGAGCACGCGCCGCGCCGCGACGGCCAGCAGCATCGCCTCCGCCCGGCGCGCGTCGGCGGCGGCGCCGTCCGCGGCGACACGGATGCCGGCGAGCCGCGATTCCAGCGTGCTCACCTGTTCGCTCACCGGACCGAGCGACCCCGCGAGCGGCGGGTTGGGGTTCGTGGCGGCGGCGGACGGAGGTGCCTCGGGGGAGCGGCCGGTCACCGGATCGACGCTGTCGGCGAGGCGCGCGAGCGCCGGCGTGGCGGCGGGCTGGGGCGTGGTCGGCTCGGCCGTCGCGACGGAGCGGGACGCGCCGGGCCGCAGCCGGTCGGTGTTCGTCATCAGCCAGCCCATCGCGATCAGCCCGCCAACGAAGGCCAGGAGAACGAGCACCGCCACCGCGCGCCCGCCGATCCCCTGCGACGGCGGCTCGGCGCGCGGCGGGCGGAGCGCGGCGGCGTCGGAGCGGGGTCGGTCGGACGGCGGCACGGACGGATGGTTCTCACGGTTCGGCGGCCGCGACGAGGACGACCGCCTCGATCATTGCGCCATCGGCCGGTCGCTTGGCAACCTCCACCCGCCGCCAGCCCGGTCCCGCCGCTGTGGCCGTGGCCGCGCTGATCGCCACGATCGACAGCTCCGCGCGCGAGGGTCCGGAGGCGACGAGGCGCTCCGCGAACAGGGCGGCGGCGCGCGGCGAGTGGAGGAGCGCCACCGTGCCGGCCGGCAGAACGGGCAGCGGGGTGGCGGTCGGCTCCGCCGCATAGGTGACGACGGGGAGCAGGCGAACACCCGGGGGCAGTGGGCGTGCCGTCTCGCCCCTCAGGTGAATGACGGTCGTGTGCCCGGCCGCCGCCGCCGCGCGCACCGCCTCCGCCCCGTCCGAGCAGCCGGCGAAGGCGACGCTCAGCCCGGCCACGCGGGCGGCGGCCGCGGTGGCGGATCCCACGGCGAAGGCGGGCAGGCGCGCCAGCGCTTCGGGCAGCGCCCCGGCCAGCCGGACCGCGTTGGCGCTGGTGAGGAGGAGGGCGGTGGCGGGCTCCTCGGGCGGGGACCACGCGACCGGACGCAGCGCGAACAGCGGATGGACCAGCGGCGTGAGGCCGGCGGCCCGCACCCGCTCCGCCGTCGCCCCGGCGGCGGGTCGGGGGCGGAGGATGAGGATGGGAGGCGTCACCCGTTCGTCACCCTCACCCTTCCGCGCCTGCGGCGCTCCCTCCCTCTCCCGATGGGAGAGGGAACACGCCTCTCCCAGCGGGAGAGGGAGGGGCCTGCCCGCGCGGCGGATGGGAGGGTGAGGGTGACAGACACCTCTTTACCCCGCGAACAGCGCCCGCACCGCCTCGGGCGCTCGCGCGAGCAGCGCGGCGGCGAAGACGCGGGCCGCCGCCTCGTCGCCGGTCGCCAGCCGGGTCTCGTCGGCGATGCGGGCGCGGCCGTCGAGCGACAGCAGTTCGAGCCGCAGCCGCGTCGCGTCGCCCTCCGGCTCCGCCAGGCACGCCACCGGCGAGCGGCAGTCGGCGCCCAGGCGGTCGAGCACCGCGCGCTCCATGCGCACGGCGGCCATCGTGGCGTCGTCGGAGATCGCCCCCAGCGTTCCCCGCGCGCGCGCGTCCTCCGCCCTGCACTCCAGCACGATCGCCCCCTGCGCGGGAGCCGGCAGCAGACTGTCGGTGGCGAGCGGCGTGCCCACTGACAGTCCCAGCCGGTCCAGCCCCGCCTTGGCCAGCAGGATCGCGTCCGCCTCGCCCGCCGCCAGCTTGGCGAGGCGGGTCTGCACATTGCCGCGCATCAGCACGACCGACAGGTCCGGCCGCCGCGCCAGCACCTGCGCCGAGCGGCGGGGGGACGAGGTGCCGAGCCGCGCGCCCGGCGACAGGGCGTCGAGGCTGTCCGCCCCCACCAGCACGTCGCGCGCGTCGGCACGGGGAAGCGCGGCGGCCAGCGCGATCGCGGTCGGCCGCACCGTCTCCACGTCCTTGGCCGAGTGGACGGCCGCGTCGATCCGGTCCTCGGCCAGGCAGCGGTCGAGTTCGCGCGTCCACAGCGCCTTGCCGCCGACCTCCGCCAGCGCGCGGTCCTGGACGCGGTCGCCCGACGCGGTCACCTCGACCAGAACCATCGCGTCCGCCGCCCAGCCGTGCGCCTTGAGCAGCGCGTCGCGCGCGAGGTTGGCCTGCACCAGCGCCAGCGGCGAGCGGCGGGTGCCGAGGCGGAAGGGTCCTTCGACGGGCTCAGGATGAGCGGGGGTGGTGGCCATCGCGGCCCTCCTATGGCGGGGGCCGTCGAAGGGGAAGGGTTCGCTCACTCCCCTCTCTCCTTCGAGATCGCTGCAGAATAGCCGCCACCTTCCTGCTTCGTCATCCCAGCCTTCCTTCGTCATCCCCGCGAAGGCGGGGATGACGATGTCGAAGCACGTAACGGTCCCCTGAAGGGAAGTGGGAGGGTGACGCGTCCGCTCGCCAGCACCTCGCCCTCACCCTTCCGCCCCTGCGCGGCTCCCTCCCTCTCCCAACGGGAGAGGGGCACTGGACGGCTTGCCCTATCGGGGCCGCTGGGACAGGACAACGCCATGCTGGTGTTGGGCCTGGAATCGAGCTGCGACGAGACCGCCGCGGCGGTGGTCACGGGCGATGGTCGGGTGCTCTCCCACGCGCTCGCCGGTCAGGAGGCGGCGCACGCGCCCTATGGCGGCGTGGTGCCGGAGATCGCCGCGCGCGCCCATGCCGACGCGCTCACCCCGCTGGTCGAGCGCGCGCTGGCCGAGGCGGGCGTGGCGCTGGCCGATGTGGACGCGGTCGCCGCCACAGCCGGGCCAGGGCTGATCGGCGGGGTGATGGTGGGGCTGGTGACGGGCAAGGCGCTCGCCCACGCCGCCGCGAAGCCGCTGATCGCCGTCAACCACCTGGAGGGCCATGCGCTGTCGCCCCGCCTGGTCGAGCGCGACCTCCGCTTCCCCTATCTGCTGCTGCTGGTGTCCGGCGGCCATTGCCAGCTGCTCGTGGTGGACGGCGTCGGCCGCTATCGCCGGCTCGCGACCACCATCGACGACGCGGTGGGCGAGGCGTTCGACAAGGCGGCCAAGCTGTTGGGCCTCGGCTATCCCGGCGGTCCGGCGATCGAGCGGCTGGCGGGCGAGGGTGACCCCGCCGCCGTGCCGCTGCCCCGCCCGCTGGTGGGGTCGGGCGAGCCGCACTTCTCCTTCGCCGGCCTGAAGAGCGCGGTGGCGCGCGCGGTGGCGTCGGGCGAGCACCGGCCGGCCGACATCGCGGCGTCGTTCCAGCAGGCGGCGGTCGACTGCCTCGCCGACCGGACCGAATGCGCGCTGGGCGAAGCCGGGCCGGTGACGGCTTTGGTCGTCGCCGGCGGCGTGGCGGCGAACGGCGCGGTGCGGGCGCGGCTGACGGCGCTGGCGGCCGCCCACGACCTGCGCTTCGTCGCGCCCCCCGGTTGGCTCTGCACCGACAACGCGGCGATGATCGCCTGGGCCGGCTGCGAGCGGCTGGCGCTGGGGATGACGGACGACCTGAGCGTGGCGGCACGGCCGCGCTGGCCCCTCGACCCGGATGCGGAGCCCGCTCGCGGGGCGGGGGTGAAGGCGTGAAATCCCTCTCCCCCCGGGAGAGGGAGGGAGCTGCGCAGCAGCGGGAGGGTGAGGGTGACTGTGCTTGCCCGGTTGTCACCCTCACCCTCCCGGCGCTGCGCGCCTCCGTCCCTCTCCCAAGGGGAGAGGGACGTTGATCGGCGTGCTCGGCGCGGGCGCGTGGGGCACCGCTCTCGCGCAGGTGATCGCGTCCGACGGCTCCCCCGTCACCCTCTGGGCACGCGAGGCGGACGTGGTCGCCGCGATCAACACGTCCCACGAGAACACCGTCTTCCTGCCCGGCCGCGCGCTCTCCCCGCTCGTCCGCGCCACCGGCTCGCTGGCCGACCTCGCCGCCTGCGACGCGCTGCTCGTCGTCGTGCCGGCCCAGCACGTCCGCGCGGTGCTGGCCGAGGCTCCGGTCGGCGCCACCCCGCTGGTGCTGTGCGCCAAGGGGATCGAAGCGGGGACCGACCGGACGGTCGCCGAGGTCGCGGCCGTCGTCGCGCCCGCCGCCCCCGTCGCCGTGCTGTCCGGGCCTACGTTCGCGCACGAGGTCGCCGCCGGGCTGCCCACCGCGCTGACGCTGGCGTGCGAGGACGAGGGGCTGGGCGGGCGGCTGGCGGAGCGGCTCGCCCGGCCGGGCTTCCGCCCCTACCTCACCACCGACGTGGTGGGGGCAGAGATCGGCGGGGCGGTCAAGAACGTGCTCGCCATCGCGTGCGGCGTGGTGGAGGGCGCGGGGCTGGGGCTGAACGCGCGCGCGGCGCTGATCGCGCGCGGCTTCGCGGAGATGACCCGCTACGGCCTGGCGCGCGGCGCGCGGGCGGAGACTTTGGGCGGATTGAGCGGGCTGGGCGATCTGGTGCTGACGTGCTCCTCCACCGCCTCGCGCAACTTCTCGCTGGGCGTCGGGCTGGGGCGCGGCGCGAGCGCCGCCGCCCTGCTCGACGACTGCCGCACCGTGGCCGAGGGCGCCGCCACCGCCCCCGTTCTCGCCCGCTCGGCCGAGGCGCACGGCGTGGACATGCCGATCACCGACGCCGTCGCCGCGCTGCTGGCGGGCGAGGTGGACGCGCGAGAGGCGATCGAAGCGCTGCTGGCGCGGCCGTTGCGGGCGGAGGGGGAGTAGCGATTATTCGAGAGAACCGTTTATGACCTCAACGGTCACTCAGTCTCGGCGCCATAGATATCTAAATCCAGAGTCAGCCCTCGACTCCCGAGGGCTAAGAGAATGTCCGGTGAAAGCTCGATGCCATCATTATACGACTGAAGCCAAAGACCGCAGAACGCAACCGAACGGTAGCGACTAGAAAACCGCTGCCATAGTTCTAGGTCACCAGGCATAGTGAAGTAGATTTCGTATCTGGCCGCTCAAATTAGCGAGTTCTGCGCTTTCAGATTTAATTCGCCACGACCCAGTGTGCCCAAGCTTCTCACCGCCCAGAGAGGTAATCCACTTTTCACCTTTTCTCACACCAACCGTAGGTTCACGTCTGAAAGCTGCGGTGATCTCCTCCGGCTTTAGATCGTCTCCATAAAACCCGATTAGGGCATAAGATCGGCGACACTCCTTGGCGTAATCTACTCCCATCTACGTCTGCTTTCCATCAACTTTCGACGCTGCCACCATGCGTGCTCCTGCGAAAGCAGGAGCCTATTCCCGGTCTCCATCTTCTCCGCCATCGCCCTGTCGGGCCGGCATTGGGCTCCTGCTTTCGCAGGAGCACGGGAGCGCCCGAACGGTCCACCCCTCAACTAAAGTCAACCGCGATCCCCTTATACTCCCAATCCCCGAAGCGCGTCGGGTTGCGCCCCGTCGGCTGATCCTCGGCCGGTTCCACCGCGATCGGCTCGGGTTCGGGCACCGGGGGGCTGTCGGGCAGTTTGGGGACTTTGAGGTCGGCGGGGCGCTGGCCCATGGGCGGTCCTTGTGTCGGGGGGCGTGTCCGTTCAGGTGCGGCCGATGGTCCGCCGCTTCAACCCCGCCCCGCGATGAGTGCGCCCGTAGGTGTTGCGCCGCGCCGCGCGGCTTTGTCGGCGCTCGACCGGGTGCTGAACCGGGGCGAGCCGCTGGACGGGGCGCTGGAGCGCTCGTCGCGCGGGCTGGCCGGAGCGGACCGGGGCCTCGCCCATGCGCTGGCAGCGGAAACGCTGCGGCGGCTGCCCGACCTCGACGCGCTGATCGACTCGGCCACCCGCCAGCCCCTGCCGCCGGACGCCAAGGCGCGCGCGGTGCTGCGGCTGGCGCTCACCCAGGCGCTGGCGCTCGGCACGCCTCCCCATGCCGCCATCGCCACCGCGCTGCCGCTTGTCACCGGCGGGCCGAAGCGGCTGGTCCATGGCGTGTTCGGCACGCTGATGCGACAGGAGGCGAGGCTGCCCGACCTGCCGACGCTGCCCGCCGCCGTGGCGGAGCGGTGGGAGCGGCAGTGGGGGGCGGAGATGGTGGAAGCCGCCGCGCGCGCCATCGCCCAGCCTCCCCCACTCGACCTGACGCTGAAGCCCGGGGCGGAGCCGCCGCCCGGCGCGCGACGGCTGGCCGAGTGGTCGGCGCGGCTCGACGCGGGCACCGAGGTGACGGCGGTGGACGGGTTCGAGGCCGGCGACTGGTGGGTGCAGGACCTCGCCGCCTCGCTGCCCGCGCGGTTGCTGGGGGAGGGCGGGAGCCGCTCCGCGCTCGACCTGTGCGCCGCGCCGGGCGGCAAGACGATGCAGCTCGCCGCCGCCGGGTGGGCCGTGACGGCCGTGGACCGATCGCGCGAGCGGCTGGGGCGGCTGGCGGACAATCTGGCGCGCACCGGGCTGGCGGCGGAGCTGGTGGCGGGGGATGTGCTCGAGTTTCCTTCTCCCAGCGGGAGAGGGAGGGACCCGCTCGGCGCAGCCGAGTGGGAGGGTGAGGGTGATCGGCCCGCCCCGCTCGGCGCAGCCGAGTGGGAGGGTGAGGGTGACCCGTCTGCCTCGTCACCCTCACCCTTCCGCCGCTCCGCGGCTCCCTCCCTCTCCCCAAGGGAGAGGGACCAGTTCCCCGCCGTCCTGCTCGACGCGCCGTGCTCCGCCACCGGCACGGTCCGCCGCCATCCGGAGGTGCTCCACCGCGTCACCCCGCGCGCGGTGGCGACGCTGGCGAAGGCGCAGGCGGCGATGATCGACCGGGCCGTGGCGCTGACCGCGCCCGGCGGGCGGCTGGTCTACGCCACCTGCTCGCTGGAGCGCGAGGAGGGGGAGGAGCAGGCCGTCGCCGCACTCGCCCGCCACGCGCGACTGCGGATCGAGCCGGTTCGGGCCGACGAACTCCCCGCCGGCATCGCCCCCGCGCCCGAGGGCTGGGTGCGGACGCTGCCGACGATGCTGGCCGACGAGGGGCGGCTGGACGGCTTCTTCATCGTGCGCTTCGCGGCGGCTTGACAACCGCCGCTGTTCCTGCAATGTTCCCGATGAGGGTTCATTGCACCACAACCGCCTCCCTCTTCGTCCTCCCCGCGAAGGCGGGGATCCAGGCACCGTATCAGGTGACGGAGTCGTTGTCGGGTCGAGTGGAGCCTGGATCCCCGCCTTCGCGGGGATGACGGTTTCGGGTTGGGCGATGATCCCCTGCTAGGAAGGTCGACGATGCGGGGAAGCTGTTGCTGTGGGACGGTGCGGTTCGAGCTGACGGAGCCGCCCTCCATGATGGGCACCTGCCACTGTTCGCGCTGCCGCAAGGTGGGGGCGGGCACCTTCGTGTTCGTGAAGACGGCGCACATCCGCTGGCTGGCCGGACGCGACAACGTGACGCGCTACGAGCCGGAGCCGCCGCACACCCATGCGCGCTGCTTTTGCCGCACCTGCGGCACGGCGCTGGGCGAGATCGAGTCGCAGGCCGACAGCGTGCCGATCGCCGCCAACGCGATCGACGACGACCCGATGGTGCGCAACCGCTTCCACGAGTTCGTGGCCGACAAGCCCGCCTGGGCGACGATCTGCGACGGGGCCAAGCAGTTCGCCGGGCACCCGGTCCCATCCTGATCGCGGCTCGCTCGGCTCCATGAACCAAATAGGTCTTTACTTTTGCCCGGAGTTGAGGTAGAGCGAGCCGATGGTGTCCGTTCGCGTCTCCTCGTCCGGCACACTCCACGCGAAGCGGGCTGTTCGCATCGCCGCGCGACCTCGCGACCTTCGAGAGACCTTCGGCGGTTTTCGTGCCCTTGGCCAACCGCCCCGTGACCCGCCAGTGAGCCACCCGTGACCCGGCCCGTCCGAATCGCCCCGTCCATGCTGGCCTCCGACTTCACCCGCCTGGGCGAGGAGCTGCGCGCCGTCGACGCGGCGGGGGCCGACTGGATCCACATGGACGTGATGGACGGCCATTTCGTGCCCAACATCTCCTTCGGCCCAGCGGTCATCAGGGCGCTCAGGCCGCTGACGACCAAGCCCTTCGACGTCCATCTGATGATCGCGCCCGTGGACCCGTATCTGGAGGCGTTCGCGGAGGCCGGTGCGGACACGATCTCCGTCCATCCGGAGGCCGGGCCGCACCTCTACCGGACCGTGCAGGCGATCAAGGCGCTGGGGCTTCGGGCGGGCGTGGTGCTGAACCCGGCGACGACCGCCAAGACGCTCGACTATGTGCTCGACACGATCGACCTGGTGCTGGTGATGAGCGTCAATCCCGGCTTTGGGGGTCAGTCGTTTCTCGACGGGATGCTGAGGAAGATCGAGGCGGTGCGCCGCATGGTCGACGCCAGCGGGCGGCCCATCGACCTGGAGGTGGACGGCGGCGTCGACCGCGCCACCGCGCCCCGCTGCATCGCGGCGGGCGCCGACGCGCTGGTGGCGGGCACGGCGACCTTTCGCGGCGGGCCGGAGTGCTATGCGGAGAACATCCGGGCGATGCGGGGGACGGGGGCGATGGTCTAGCTCCACCGTGCTCCTGCGAAAGCAGGAGCCTATCGTGTGTGCGACCGGGCGACCGCCATCGCAGGTGGACACGGCAACAGGCTCCTGCCTCCGCAGGAGCACGGTGTTCCGCAGGAGCACGGTGGTTCGCAGGTGCGACGCTTGCGGCTAAGGGACCGCCCATGACCACCCGCGCCATCCGCACCGCCCTCCTCTCCGTCTCCGACAAGGCCGGCCTCGCCGACCTCGCCCGCGCGCTCAGCGACAAGGGGGTGGCCCTCGTCTCCACCGGCGGCACCGCCACGGCGCTGCGCGATGCGGGCCTGACGGTGCGGGACGTCAGCGACCTGACCGGCGTTCCCGAGATGATGGACGGCCGCGTCAAGACGCTGCACCCGGCCGTCCATGGCGGCCTGCTCGCCCGGCGCGACGACCCGGCGCACCAGGCGGCGGCGGAGGCGCACGGGATCGCCGGCATCGACCTCCTCGTCGTCAACCTCTACCCCTTCGCCGCCACCGTCGCGTCCGGCGCGGACCGCGACACGGTGATCGAGACCATCGACATCGGCGGCCCGGCGATGGTGCGCTCGGCGGCCAAGAACCACGACGGCGCGGCGGTGCTGACCGACCCGGCCGACTATCCGGCCCTGCTGGAGGAGCTGGGGGAGGGCACGGCGACGGATGAGCCCTTCCGAAGGCGCATGGCCGCCAAGGCGTTCGCCCACACCGCCGCCTACGAAGCCGCTATCGCCGGCTGGTTCGCCCCTGAACTCACTGGCGCCGATCAGGGCCAGCGCCTGCCCGCCACGCTGACCCTCGCCGCCACCAAGGCCGCCGAGCTGCGCTATGGCGAGAACCCGCACCAGTCCGCCGCGCTCTACCTGCCCCAGGGGCCGGTGGCGCGCGGCGTGGCGCAGGCGGAGATCGTGCAGGGCAAGGCGCTCAGCTACAACAACCTCGCCGACGCGGACGCCGCGCTGGGACTGGTGGCGGAGTTCCGCGACGGTCCGCCCGCCTGCGTCATCGTGAAGCACGCCAACCCGTGCGGGGTGGCCCAGGCGGACAGCCTCGCCGACGCCTACCGGGCGGCGTTCCAGTGCGACTCCGTTTCCGCGTTCGGCGGGATCGTCGCGGTGAACCGGCCGCTGGACGAGGCGACCGCGCGGGCGGTGACGGAGATCTTCACCGAGGTGGTGGTCGCTCCCGAGGCCGACGAGGCGGCGCGCGCCGTCTTCGCGGCCAAGCGGAACCTCCGCCTGCTGCTGACCGGCGCGCTGCCCGATCCGGCGCGGCCGGGGCTGGAGATGCGCACGATCGCCGGTGGCCTGCTCGTCCAGTCGCGCGATGGTGGCGGGGCTGCGGACTGGCGGGTGGTGACCAGGCGCGCCCCCACGGAGCGCGAGCTGGCCGACGCCCGCTTCGCCTGGACGGTCGCGCGCCACGTCAAGTCGAACGCCATCGTCTACGCCAGGGACGGGGCCACGGCCGGCGTCGGCGCGGGCCAGATGAACCGCCGCGACTCCGCCCGCATCGCGGCCGCCAAGGCGCGCGAGGCGGCGGAGAGCTTCGGCTGGGCCGAGCCGCGCACGGTGGGGTCGGCGGTGGCGTCGGACGCCTTCTTCCCCTTCGCCGACGGGCTGGTGGAGGCGGCCGAGGCGGGCGCGACCTGCGTCGTCCAGCCCGGCGGCTCGATGCGCGACGCGGAGGTCATCGCGGCCGCCGACGAGCGCGGGCTGGCGATGGTGTTCACAGGCGTGCGGCACTTCCGGCATTGAAGGAGCGGCTAAGGTAGACGGCCATCGCCCGAGCCACATAGCTGGCCGCAGTCAAGCCGGGGTGACGGTGTAGAGGGTGAACTTATCCACCGTCGCCCCGGGCTTGATCCGGGGCCCAGCTTGTCTTGAAAGCCATAAACATGGGCGGCTGGGTCTACATCATGGCGAACCGCTATCGGGGAGCCATGTGCGTCGGCATTACGGCCGACCTGACCACTCGGATGCACCAGCACCGGACCGGGATTGGCTCCGATCACTGCCGCCAGCTAGGCCTCGACCGGCTGGTGTGGGCAGAGTACGTGGACGACATCGTCGCCGCCATCGCGCACGAGAAGCGGGTAAAACGCTGGCTGCGACCTTGGAAGTTCGAGCTGATCGAGCACGGGAACCCGGATTGGCGGGACTTGTCGGGGACGATCGGCTGAGAGAGCTGACCCCGGAGCGACGAACCAGGCGTACCCGCCTCTCCATCATCGCTTCGGCCTCGAGCCCCCGACCCAGCTGCTCTTTAGTCGAATGCGTGGGCGACGCGAAGAAGCTGGCCCCGGATCAAGTCCGGGGCGACGGGGAAGAGCGTTGATGCTCAAGGCAGCGGATGCGGCTCCGACTGCGCGCTGCGCGTGGTCCCGCTCCACCCCACCCGCTCCCGCCATCGCTCCATCCAGTTCAGCGCCGGCGTCACCGTCGTGCCGTGCAGCACGATCGAGATCAGGATGATCAGGCCCAGCGTCGACCACAGCACGGGCGCCTCCACGAACGTCCCGTGGTTGAGCGCGTAGGCGAGGTAGAACACCGAGCCCAGCCCGCGGATGCCGAAGAACGCCACGATCGCCCGCTCCGGAGCGGACGCGGGGTGACCGATCAGCGACAGGCCGGCGGCGATCGGGCGCACCAGCAGCAGGGCCACGAGCGCGAACACCACCTGCTGCCAGGCCACACCCGCCATCAGTCCGCCCGCCGTCAGCATCCCGCCGAAGAACAGCAGCAGCGCCATCATCGTCAGCCGCTCCACCTCGTCGGCGAAGTCGTGCATCCGGTGGTTGTAGCCCTCGTCCCGGCTCTCGTGCCGGATCACCAGGCCGGCCACGAACACCGCCAGGAAGCCGTAGCCGTGAACCAGCTCGGTCGCGGCATAGACCGCCAGCGTCGCGCCGAGCGCCACGAAGCCGTCGCCGGTCTTGGACAGCCGCGTGTCGCCGGGGAGCTGGTAGATGATCCAGCCCAGCGCCTTGCCGGCCAGGAAGCCGATCAGCAGCCCCAGCGAGAGCCGCTGAGCCAGATCCTCGAGCAGGAACTCCTTCCAGGTCGCCCAGCTCCATCCCGTGACCGCCAGCGCCAGCGCCAGATGCACGAAGGGGAAGGCGGCCGCGTCGTTCAGTCCGGCCTCGGACGTGAGCGCGAAGCGGGCCTCGTCCTCTTCGAGATCCTCGCCCGGTCGCGCGATCTGCACGTCGCCGGCCAGCACCGGATCGGTGGGCGCGAGGCACGCGGCGAGCAGCAGGGCGGTGGACGGCACCAGCCCCAGCACGCCCATGCCGAGCGCCGTCAGCGCCAGGATGGTGAGCGGCATGGCGAGGAAGATCAGCCGCCAGGCCAGTCCCCAGCCGCGCCAGGCGAACGGCCGCCCGATCTTCAGCCCGGCGCCCATCAGCGAGATGATGACGATGAACTCGGTCGCCTTCTCGATCACGTAGGGGGTGTTGATCGGGTGGAAGGCGTAGGGGCGCAGCGCCGGCAGGCTGAACAGCGCGGCGCCGGCCCCCATGCACAGGATGGGCAGCGACAGCGGCAGCTTCCGGATGATGAGCGGCACCCAGGCCACGAACAGGATCAGGCCACCGAACAGCAGCAGCCCGGGAACGTAGAGGTCGGCGGCGAGCGCGCGAGCGGCCTCGCTCATGCGAGGGCGCTGGAGGAAGGGGGGATCATCGGCCCTCAATGTGTGGTGGCGAGGAATGTGCCGTGAGTCGTCGCTCCCCTCCCTCACAAGGGAGGGGCCGGGGGTGGGTGCGAGCGCCAGCGAGCTCCGAAAGCGTGCAACGGATAGGAGGCTCGACTTCGCCGTCGCCACCCACCCCTCGATCCCCTCCCTTGCAAGGAGGGGAGGCGTTCTCCTCAGTGCGCAGTGCCCCAGCTTCGTCCCGTGCCGATGTCGATCTGCAGCGGTACGGACAATGTCACCGCCGGCTCGGCCGCCGTCGCCATGACCTCGCGGATGACGGGCGTCGCCGCCTCCACGTCGCCCGCCGGCAGCTCGAACACCAGCTCGTCGTGGACCTGGAGGAGCATCTTCACCTGCGGCAGCCCGGCGTCGGCCAGCGCCGGCTCCATGCGGACCATCGCGCGCTTGATGATGTCGGCGCTGGTGCCCTGGATCGGCGCGTTGACCGCCGCGCGTTCCGATCCCGCGCGCTCGTTCGGGTTCTTGGCGGTCAGGCGGGGGAAGTGCGTCTTCCGGCCGAACAGCGTCTCCGTGTAGCCGGTGCCGCGCGCGTCCTCCAGCGTGCGGCGGATGTATTCGGAGATGCCGGGGAAGCGCTCGAAATAGCGGGAGATCATGTCCTGCGCCTCGTCCGGCGTGATCTCCAGCCGCCCGGCCAGCCCCCAGCGGCTGATGCCGTAGAGGATGGCGAAGTTGATCGTCTTGGCCTGCGCGCGGGTGTCGCGGTCCACGGTGCCGAACAGCTCGGTCGCGGTCAGCGCATGGATGTCGTCGCCGCGCCGGAACGCCTCCTTGAGCTGCGGCACGTCGGCCATGTGGGCGGCCAGGCGCAGCTCGATCTGGCTGTAGTCGGCGGCCAGGATCACCGACCCTTCGGGCGCGACGAAGGCGTCGCGGATCTGGCGGCCGACCTCGGTGCGGATCGGGATGTTCTGCAGGTTGGGGTCGGTGGACGAGAGCCGCCCGGTCTGCGCCCCCGAGAGCGAGTAGGAGGTATGGACGCGGCCGGTGCGGCCGTCGATCTGCTCCTGCAGCGCGTCGGTGTAGGTGGTCTTGAGCTTGGAGAGCTGCCGCCATTCCAGCACCTTGCGCGCGATCGGCACGCCGTCGCGCTCCAGCCGCTCCAGCTCGGTCACGTCGGTGGACCACACGCCCGACTTGCCCTTGCGCCCGCCCTTCAGCCCCAGCCGGTCGAACAGCACCTCGCCCAGCTGCTTGGGGCTGCCGATGGTGAAGGGGGCGCCCGCCAGCTCATGGACCTCGGCCTCGACCGTGGCGATCTGGCCTTGGAACTCGGTGGAGAGGCGCGACAGGTGGGCGCGGTCCACCAGCACGCCGCGCCCCTCCATGCCGGCGATCACCGGCACCAGCGGCCGGTCGACGCGCTGGTAGACGCGGGTCGCCCCCTCTGTGGGCAGCCGCAGTCGGAGGTGCTGCCACAGCCGCCAGGTCACCTCCGCGTCCTCGGCGGCGTATTCGGTGGCGCGATCCAGCGGGATCTCGGCGAAGGAGCACTGCGCCTTGCCGGTCCCGCACACCTCCTTGAAGGTCAGGCACTGGTGGTCGAGCAGCGTCCTGGCCAGCTCGTCCATGCCGTGCCCCTGCACGCGCCCGGCGTCCAGGTCGAAGGACATGACCAGCGTGTCGTCGAGCGGGGTCACCGCGATGTCGTGGCGGGCGAGAACCGTCAGGTCGTATTTGAAGTTGTGCCCGACCTTGAGCACCCCGGGGGTCTCCAGCAGCGGCTTGAGCGCCCGGCACACCTCCTCCACCGACAGCTGGTCCGGCCGCTCGGCGAGCAGGCCGTCGCCGCCGGTCTGATGGCCGACGGGGATGTAGCAGGCGCGCCCCGCGCCCACGCACAGGCTGATGCCGACCAGCTCGCCCGACACGCAGTCCAGGCAGTCGGTCTCCGTGTCCACCGCCACCACGCCCAGCCGCGCCGCCTCCGCGATCCACCCGCCCAGCGCGTCGCGGGTCGTGACGGTCTCGTAGAGTGAGCGGTCGATGGGCTTGAACTCGCGCTCCACCGCCTCGGCCCGCTCCGGCGCGGCGGAGCGGGCCTCGCCGTCCAGCTTGACCAGCAGCGAGCCGAAGCCGTGATGCTCCAGGAACGCGCGCATCGGCGCGTCGGGGATGCCGTCGAGCGCCATGTCGCCCAGCGCCAGCGGCAGCGGGCAGTCCTCGCGCAGCCGGACCAGCTCGCGCGACAGCCGCGCCATGTCGGCGTGGGCGACCAGGTTCTCCTTCAGCTTGCCCTTCAGCGTGTGGGTGTTGGCCAGCACCCCCTCGACCGAGCCGTGTTCGACGATCAGCTTGGCGGCGTTCTTCGGGCCGATGCCGGGCACGCCGGGGATGTTGTCCACGCTGTCGCCCATCAGCGCCAGCACCTCCCCCAACTGCTCCGGCCCGACCCCGAACTTCGCCTCCACCTCCGCCTCTCGAATGGCGGCGTTTTTCATGGTGTCGAGCATGTCGATGTTCGGCCCGATCAGCTGCATCAAGTCCTTGTCCGAGGACACGATCGTCACCTGCCAGCCCTCGCGCTCCGCCGCGCGTGCGTAGGATGCGATCATGTCGTCCGCCTCGACATCCTCCTCCTCGATCAGCGGCAGGGAAAAGGCGCGGGTCGCGTCGCGGATCATCGGGAACTGGGGGACCAGGTCCTCGGGCGGCGGCGGCCGGTGCGCCTTGTAGTCGGCGTACATCGCGTTGCGGAAGGAGGTGGACGCCTTGTCCAGCACGACCGCCATGTGCGTCGGCCCATCGGCGTCGTCGAGCGCGCGCACCAGCTTCCACAGCATGGTCGTGTAGCCATAGACCGCGCCCACGGGCTCCCCGTGCTTGTTGGTGAGCGGCGGCAGGCGGTGATAGGCGCGGAAGATGTAGGCCGAGCCGTCGACGAGATAGAGGTGGGGCATGGGCGGGGGTGTAGCGGGGAGCCGAAGCACGCGAAAGTGACTCCCCTCCCTGAAAGGGAGGGGCTGGGGGTGGGTGCGAGCCGAAGACGAGCCTTGTGCCGGCTCATCGAGAGCTCGCTGGCGCTCGCACCCACCCCTCGATCCCCTCCCTAGAAGGAAGGGGAGGCTCAGACCCCCCTACCGAGCGTGGTTGATCGTCACCGCGCTCGCCACCGCCTGCATCAGCGCCATGCGCTCCGGGACCGGCCGGGTGGTGGAGCCGATCATGACCGCGATGGTGTAGATGGTGCCGTCCGGCGCGATCAGCCAGCCGACGTCGTTGTAGCCCACCGTGCGCGACCCCAGGTCCTGGCCGGTGCCCGTCTTGTGCCCGAAGCGCCAGCCCGGCGGCACGCCGGCGCGCAGCCGGTTCTTGCCGGTGGTCGAATCCGCCATCAGGCCGAGCAGGGTCTGGGTGGAGCCGGGCGCGAGCAGGTCGCCCTGGGTCAGCCGCAGCAGCGCGTCGGCGATGCCGTCGGGGCTCGCCCCGTCGATCGGATCGTCGAAATAGCGGTCCAGCGCGGCGGCGCGCCGTTCGTAGGGCAGCTTGTTGCGCTCGTCGTAGAAGCGCCGGCCGACCGACATGTCCTGCCGCCAGGTCAGCCCCGCCGTGCCGGCCTGCAACAGCCGCTCGCCCGGGCCGAAGCGGATGCCGTGCAGCCCCTTGGCCTGCAGCGTCGCGCGCACCGCGTCCGGCCCGCCGACGGTGCGCAGGATCGTGTCGTTGGCCAGGTTGTCGCTCTTGGTCATCGCGCGGACCAGGCAATCGCGCAGCGTGGTGGCGTAGCCGCCGTCCGTGACCAGTGCCGCGAGCGGCTGGTGGAAGACGGTCAGGTCGTCGCGCGTGATGAGCACCGGATCGTCCAGCCGGCGCACGCCGCGGTCGACCTGATCCATCAGCGTCAGCGCCACCCACAGCTTGGACACGCTCTGTTGCGGCAGCGGCCGATCGGCGCCCTCCTTGACGGTCCAGCCGGCCCCGGCGCGATGCACCGACACGCCCACGGTGCCGTCGAAGTCGCGCACCAGCGACTCGAGGACCGCCACCATCGCCGGCGACGGCTTGCGGGCCTGATCGTAGGGGCGCAGCGGCACCGGCGGGCGCACGGCGACGGGTGCGGCCGGCCGGACATCGCGCGCGCGCTCGGGTGGCGGCCGGGAGGGCGCCACGCAGCTCGCCAGCACGAAGGCCAGGCTCAAGGGGAGGAGCGACGCGGGGCGGGGTTTCGGCAAACCTGCCGCGCGGGCGAACACACGTCTCGTCATCGTCGTCCGGTCTAGCCCCCCGCGCCTGACGTTGCCGTTAACGACAGCGCGTGACATCGCGTGTGAGTCAATCCCGGTCGATCGCCAAGTCCCGCATTTGCCGCGTGCGACGAACCCCGGCTAGGGAGCGGTGAAGCGTGGCGGCGTGACCGGGAACGGGGGCTCGAAGGTGGAACAACTCGGCGGCTCGTGGCTGATCCTGCTCCTGGCGGTGGCGTCGCTGGTGGCGATGGTGAGCCACCGCATCGGCATGCCCTATTCGGTCGGGCTGGTGCTGGCCGGGCTGGGGCTGGCCGCGCTGCCCATCGGCTTCCAGGCGCCGCTGACGCCGGAGCTGATCTTCTCCATCTTCCTGCCGCCGCTGGTGTTCGAGGCGGCGATCCAGATCCCGTGGCGGCCGTTCCGGCGCGAGCTGCCGCTGCTGCTCGCGCTGGTGACGCTCGGCGTGGCGCTGGCCGCGGGCGTGGTGGCGGTGGGGATGCACGCGCTCGTCGGCTGGAGCTGGATCGGCGCGGCGCTGTTCGGCGTGCTGATCGCGGCCACCGACCCGGTCTCCGTCATCGCCATGATGAAGCAGGTCGCCGTGCCCCCGCGTCTGCACCTGCTGGTGGAATCCGAGAGCCTGCTGAACGACGGCGTGGCGGCGGTGGGCTTCGCCGTGCTGGTCGCCATCGCGGCGGGCGCGGGCACCAGCGCGCCGGTCGTGGCGGTGGAACTGGCGACGGTGATCGGCGGCGGCGTGCTGGTCGGCGCGGCCGTGGCGCTGCCGATCGTGTGGCTGGCGGGCCAGACCCGCGACCGGCTGGTGGAGATCACGCTGACCACGATCATCGCCTATGGCAGCTTCTGGGCGGCTGAGCACATCCACGTGTCGGGCGTGCTCGCCACGCTGACGGCCGGGCTGATCGTCGGCAATTACGGGTTCCTGGGCTCGTTCGCGGACGAGAACCGGCAGGCGATGCTGGGTTTCTGGGACTATGCCGCCTTCCTGGTGAACAGCTTCGTGTTCCTGCTGATCGGCGGGCGCGAGGCGGCGATCGATCTGGGGGCGGTGGTCGGGATCGCCGCGGTGGCGTTCGTCCTCTCCCTGCTCGGCCGCGCGCTGGCGATCTATCCGCTGTCGGCGCTGTTCCGGCGGGGGTCGCTGGCGGTGCCGGCGGGATACCAGCACGTGCTCGTCTGGGGCGGGTTGCGGGGCGCCCTGGCGCTGGCGCTCGCGCTGGCGCTGCCGGCCACGATCCCGGAGCGCGTCGAGATCATCACCGTGGCCTTCGTGGTGGTGGCGGTGTCGATCTTCCTGCAGGGCACGACCGTGCCGCGCCTGATCGCCTGGCTGGGGCTGATCCAGCGGGAGGGCAAAGGGACGACCGCCTAGCCCTCTCCCTTCAGGGGAGAGGAGGGAGCCACCGCAGGTGGCGGAAGGAGAGGGGACCGCCCGGCCAAGGGCGGATGCGGCACCGCCCCTCTCCCAACCCTCTCCCCTGAAGGGGAGAGGGCTTCCATGCTAGGGCACCAGCACCGTGTCCTCGGCGACCGGCAGCGTCTCGGGCCAGTCGAGCGTGTAGTGCAGCCCCCGGCTCTCGTGCCGGGCGAGCGCGGACCGCACGATCAGCTCGGCGGTCTGGAGCAGGTTCCTGAGCTCCACCAGGTCGGCGGTCACGCGGAAATGGCCGTAATAGTCCTCCACTTCCTTCGTCAGCAGCGCGATGCGGTGGAGCGCGCGCTCCAGCCGCTTGGTGGTGCGCACGATGCCGACGTAGTTCCACATGAACCGCCGGATCTCCGTCCAGTTCTGCTTGATGACCACCTCCTCGTCCGAGTCGGTCACCCGGCTCTCGTCCCAAGGGCGGATCGGGGGCGGCGCGTCCAGCTCGTCCCAGTGCGCCGTGATGTGCCGCGCCGTGGCTTCCCCGAACACGAAACACTCCAGCAGCGAGTTGGAGGCCAGACGGTTGGCCCCGTGCAGGCCGCTCTCCGTCACCTCGCCCGCCGCGTAGAGGCCGGGCAGGTCGGTGCGGCCGTCGAGGTCCACCTTCACCCCGCCGCAGGTGTAGTGCTGGGCGGGCACCACCGGGATCGGCTCCCGCGTCATGTCGATGCCGAGGCCGAGCAGCGTCTCATGGATCGTCGGGAAGTGCCCGCGCACGAACTCCGGCTTGCGGTGCGAGATGTCGAGATGGACGTAGTCCAGGCCCAGGCGTTTCAGTTCATGGTCGATCGCGCGCGCCACCACGTCGCGCGGGGCGAGTTCGAGGCGCTCGTCGAACCGCGCCATGAAGCGCTCGCCGGAGTCCGGCAGCAGCAGCCGCCCGCCCTCGCCGCGCACCGCCTCGGTGATCAGGAAGTTCTTGAGCCGGGTGTTGTAGAGGCAGGTCGGGTGGAACTGCATCATCTCCATGTTGGAGACGCGCGCGCCCGCCCGCCACGCCATCGCGATGCCGTCCCCGGTCGCGCCGCGCGGCGCGGTCGAGAACTGGTAGGTGCGGCCTGCGCCGCCGGTCGCCAGCAGGGTCGCGCGGCCCGTGATCGCCTCCACCCGGCCCGTCCGGCGGTTGAGCGCGTAGACGCCCCAGACCCGGCCGGAGCCCGAATAGCGCTCCTCGTGCCGCCCGGTGACCAGGTCGATCGCGATGCGGTCGGGCAGGAGGTCGATGTTGGGCTTCGCGCGGGCGGCGTTCAACAGAGCCTCCTGCACGGCCCAGCCGGTCGCGTCGTGGACATGGACGATGCGGCGGTGGGAATGGCCGCCCTCCCGCGTCAGGTGCCAGCGGTCGGCGGAGCCGGCGTCCGGCGCGTCGAACGGCACGCCGAGCTCCGCCAGCCGCTCGATCGCGGCGGGCGCGCGGCCCACCACATGCTCGACGACCGCCACATCGTTCAGGCCCGCGCCGGCGATCATCGTGTCGCGGACATGCGCCTCGAAGCTGTCGCCCGCCTCCAGCACGGCCGCGATCCCACCCTGCGCCCAGCGGGTCGAGCCCTCGTCCAGCGCGCCCTTGGCGAGCACGGCGACGCGAAAGCGGGGCGCGAGGTTCAGCGCGGCGGTCAGCCCGGCCGCGCCGGAACCGACGATGACGAGGTCGTAGGGGCTGGTCATGGCCGAGCGGCTTAGGCGAGGGGCGGGGAAGCGGGCAAGACGGCGGAGCGGTTCCTCCCCGGCACGGGGATCGTTGCGTCATTCCAGATCGTCATCCCCGCATTCCAGATGACGGAGGAATGACGGTAATTTCGCAACGATCCCCGTCCCGGGAAGGCATTCGAGAGTCCGGCGCCCTCTCCCATCGGGAGAGGGAAGACGAACCGCCCTTGACCTCGCCTCCGTCATCGCAAAGGTGCGCGGCCATGGACGACCGCCTGGACCGCCTCGAACGGCTCGCCGCCCTGCACCGCGAGGGCGCGCTCACCGACGACGAATTCCGCGAGGAGAAGCTGCGCGTGCTCGGCGGCCGGCGGATCGACGAGCCGCCCGAGCCCGCCGGGCCGCCGCCGGTGTCCCCCGCGATGTCCAAGCCGGTGCCCGCGCCCGTCGCGCCGAGCGAGTGGGCGGAGGAGCCGGAGCCGCGATTCGTGGACCTTCCGGCCGAGCCCGCCGCGCCGTCCCGCCGCCGCGGCGTCGTCGTCGGCTTGGCCGTCGCGGCGGTCATCGCGGTGCTGATCGCCGCGGTGCTGTTCGCGCGCTCGATCTCGGTGGACGCGCCGCGCTCCTCCGTCGGTTCGGCCGAGTCCCGCCAGGCCTCGCCGCGCGACAGCGCCGCCCTGGACGCCGTGCCGGAGAACGCGATGGCGGCGGAACCGGAGGCGGAGACGGAGACGGAGACGCCGGAGCGCGATGTCGCGTCGGCGCTCGAACTGTCCGATCCGTCCCGTTGCCGGTTTGGGACGGAGGGTCGCGAGGCGTTCGACGCGCTGCTCAGCCGGTCGGGCGGCGAGTGGGCGGCGGACGGGCCGGTGCGGCTCGGCGCGGTGACGCTCACGCCCAAGCTGGAGGTGTCGCAGGTCAACCCGGTCCCGCCGGCCGGTGCCGAGCCTCGGGACGACACCGCCGCCGCGCCGCAGGTCGAGCCGTCGATCCGCTATTACGCCTCGGCCCGCGCGCCCGATGGCGTCGTGTGGAACGGGCTGCGCTTCAGCCGCCTGGTGCGGTCGCACCTGTCGCGGCCGGACGGCGGTTCGCTGGATCGCCGCAGCCTGACCTTCCTGGAGGACCCCGACCAAGTGCGACGCACGCTGGCGCGGGCGGGCGTGGACGTCCCGCCCGACGGCCGCGCGCTGGGCGGCGCGTGCTCCGGGACGATGAGGGTGGAGGCGATCCCCGGCGGCTCGGCGCTCACCTGCGAGCGGCGGTGCGATTGAAGGGCTGATAGAGGAGAGGGAGCGCGGCCGGTGGGCCGATGGCCGATGGAGCCGTTCAAGCCGCCGCCGCCGCATCCGCCCGCGTCAGGTTCAGGAACACGTCCTCCAGGTCCGCCTCGCGCGTGGTCACGTCGACGATGCCCAGTCCCTCCGCCTGCACGGCGGCCAGCACCTCGCCCGCGTTCATCCGGTCCTTGTCGTAGGTGATCGCCAGCCCGCGCTCGCCCGCCGGCTGGACCCGCTCGAAGGCGGGGTGGTCGTGCAGCGCGGGCGGATCGCGGTCGACGGTCACCACCACCACCTTCTCGCGCGCCATGTTGATCAGCGTCGCGGTCGGCTCGTTGGCGATCAGGCGGCCGTGGTTGATGATCGCGATGCGGTCGCACAGCTCCTCCGCCTCCTCCAGATAGTGCGTGGTCAGCACCACCGTGGTGCCCGCCGCGTTGAGCGCGCGCACCAGCGTCCAGAGCTGGCGGCGCAGGTCGATGTCCACGCCCGCCGTCGGCTCGTCGAGCACGAGGACCGGCGGCCGGTGGACCATCGCCTTGGCGACCAGCAGCCGGCGCTTCATGCCGCCCGACAGGGTGCGGGCATAGGCGTCCGCCTTGTCGGCGAGCGCGACCGCCTCCAGCAGCGCGTCGGTGCGCCGGTCCGCCTTGGCGATGCCGTAGAGACCGGCCTGCAGCTCCAGCGCCTCGCGCGGCGTGAAGAACGGGTCGAACAGGATCTCCTGCGGCACGATGCCGATCGACCGCTTGGCGTTCCTGGGGTGTTCGGCGATGTCGAAGCCCCAGATGCGCGCGGTGCCCGCCGTCTTGTTCACCATGCCGGCCAGGATGTTGATGAGCGTGGACTTGCCGGCGCCATTGGGGCCGAGCAGGCCGAAGATCTGCCCGCGCGGCACGGCGAAGCTCACGTCGTCCAGCGCCCGCTTGCCGCCCGCGTAGGTCTTGGACAGGCCGTCGATCTCGATCGCGTTCTCGCTCATGGGCGGCGGCATAGCGGGGGTGGGCCGGGCTGCCTAGCGGAGCGGCCGGGCGCGCGGTGTCGGCTCGGGCGGCGAGAGACGGCCGGGGCCGATCGTGGAGACGGGACGGCCGTTGTCGCCCGCTCCCCCGCCCGCTAAGGGCCAGCGCGATGACCGATCCCTTCGCGCCTCCCGAAATCGAGCGTGTGCCGTTGCCGCGGGTGGTGTGCGACGGCGCCAGCGAGCTGCCGGGCTACGAGGCGCTGGGCCATCCGCGCGTCTGGCTGCAGATCGGGCCGCAGGGCTATGCCGACTGCGGCTATTGCGACCGGCGGTTCGTGCTGATCGGCGGCCCGGCGGATGCGGGGATGGATGTAGAGGGCGAGGCGACGTAGGATTGCTCCCCTCCCTCGCAGGGAGGGCAGCGGATGCCCGTTTCCCCGCCACGGCCACGCCACTATATAGCGGGCCATGACCCACCCCGACCCCCGCCAGCTCCTCTACCGCACGCTCGACCCCGACGCCGCCGCCCGGCTGACGGCGGACGCGCTCGCCCGATGCGACGACGGCGAGCTCTACCTGCAATATTCCGCCTCCGAAGCCTTTGGATTCGACGATGGGCGGTTGAAGACGGCGGACTATTCGGTGGGCTCCGGCTTCGGCCTGCGCGGCGTGTCGGGCGAGACGACCGGCTTCGCCCACGCCAACGAGATCAGCGAGGCCGCCATCCGCCGCGCGGCCGACACGCTCTCGCTCCTCGACCCCGCCACCCAGTCGCCGTCCCCGCCGCCCAAGCGCACCAACGTCCACCTGTACACCGGCGACAGCCCACTGGACGCGGTGCCGTTCGCCGACAAGGTGGCGCTGTGCCAGCGGATCGACGCCGCCGCGCGCGCCCGCGATCCCAGCGTGGTGCAGGTGTCGGTCAGCCTGGCGGGCAGTTGGGACGTGGTCGAGATCGTGCGCGCCGACGGCTTCCGCGCCACCGACATCCGGCCGCTGGTGCGCCTCGGCGTGTCGCTGGTGGTGGAGCGGAACGGCCGGCGGGAGACGGGCTTCCACGGGCAGGGCGGCCGCACCCTCTACGATGATCTGTTCCTGGCCGAGACGTGGAACCGCTCGATCGACATCGCGCTGGCGCAGGGGCTCGTGAACCTCGACTCCGTGGCCGCGCCGGCGGGCGAGCAGACCGTGCTGGTCGGCCCCGGCTGGCCCGGCGTGCTGCTGCACGAGGCGGTGGGACATGGCTTGGAGGGCGACTTCAACCGCAAGGGCACGTCGGTCTTCTCCGGCCGGCTGGGCGAGCGGGTGGCGGCCAGGGGCGTGACGGTGGTGGACGACGGCGCCATCGGCCATCGGCGCGGTTCGCTGTCGATCGACGACGAGGGCACGCCGACCGGCGAGACCGTGCTGATCGAGGACGGGGTCTTGACCGGCTATATGCAGGACCGCCTCAACGCGCGCCTGATGGGCGTGCCGGCGACGGGCAACGGTCGCCGCCAGTCCTTCGCCCACGCGCCCATGCCGCGCATGACCAACACCTTCATGCGCTCGGGGCGGGACGACCCTGCGGAGCTGCTCTCACGCGTCAAGAATGGTATTTACGCCAAGAGCTTCGGTGGCGGCCAGGTGGACATCACCAGCGGCAAGTTCGTCTTCAGCTGCACCGAGGCGTATCAGGTGGAGAACGGCCGTATCGGCGCGCCGATCAAGGGCGCGACGCTGATCGGCGACGGACTGACGGTGCTCAACCGCGTGACGGGCATCGGCAACGACCTGTCCCTGGACGAAGGCGTCGGCCTCTGCGGCAAGGGCGGCCAGACCGTGCCCGCCGGCGTGGGTCAGCCGACGCTGCTGGTGGAGGGGATCACCGTGGGCGGCACGGCGGCTTAGT